>NZ_JHZF01000001.1 GCF_000688295.1 Pseudooceanicola nanhaiensis DSM 18065
CAGCAGGATCTGCTGGCGCTCGTAACGGGTGAGGGTCGGGGTGTAGCCCTTCGCGATGGAGAAGGCCTCGCGCACATGTTCCGCGGTCCCGGCGGGGACCGTGCCGATGACCTCGCCGGTATAGGGATATTCCACCGGCACCCGGTCCACCGTGTCGACCTTGCGGCCGGCGATCCGCATCGCCTCGTGCCGCATGGCGATCGGGGGCCGCGTCACGCGCTTGTCCATCACTGCGCCGCCGCCATGCAGGCATAGCGGAAGGCGTCGAAATTGCGCAGCTCGGGCGCGGACGGCAGATCCGGCATCACCCGGTTGACGATGAAGGGCACCTCCTGCTCGGTCAGCCCGCCGTGGCTCCTGAGCGGCTCGTTCAGCGCGGCGAGGTCATGGCGGTCCTCCGACGTGCCGATGGTCATGGTCTCGGTCGAGATCATCACGACGTCCCCGATCCGGTCGCCGGGCAGCTCGAACCGTCGGATCGCCTCCTCCTTGTCGACCACGACCATGATCCCCTCGACCGCTTCCAGCCGCGCGATGATCTCCGCCCGGTCCGCGCCCTCGGGCAGGTAGGCGGTCGCGAAGGAGCCGAGCGCCCCGTGGTGCACCACGTAGGGGTCGGTGATCGGCAGGATCACCCGCGCGGCGGCCTCGCCCAGCCAAAGATCCAGCAGGTCCTGCACGTAGACCACCTTCGGCGAGCCGTCCGCGTTATGCTTGGGCTTCATCCCGTGGTCGGCCGTCACCACGATGGCCGCGCCGAGCGCGTCCAATTCGGTGAGATAGGTGTCGAACATGCGGTAGAAGTCCTGCGCCTCCGGCTGCTCGGGCGCGTATTTGTGCTGCACGTAATCGGTCGTCGTCAGGTACATCACGTCGGGCTGCCATTCCTTCAGGAGCTTCACGCCGGCGGCGAAGACGAATTCCGACAGATCCGCCGAATAGACCTCGGGCTGCGGCAGCCCGAGCCAGTCCGAGGCCTTCTCCTGCCCGTGCTCCGCCGCGGTGGAACTGGCCGATCTCTCCGCCGAGAAGCACCTCGCCCGGTCCTCGTCGAACCGCAGCCCGGCGCCCAGAAGCGCCCGCAGCTTGTCCTTCGCCGTCACGATGGCGACCCGGGCCCCCGCCTCGTAGAACGCCCCGAAGATTGTCGGCGCGCGCAGGAAGCGGACGTCGTTCATCATCACCTCCTCGCCGGTCTCGGGCTCGTAGAGGTAGTTGCCGCAGATCCCGTGCACCGCCGGCGGCCGGCCCGTGGCAATCGAAAGGTTGTTCGGGTTGGTGAAGGACGGGATCACCGAATGGGCCAGCCGGTCGGTCCCGGTCTCGCGGATCCGCTTCAGCGTCGGCATCAGCCCCGCGGCAATCGCCGCATCCAGGTAGGCCGGTTCGCAGCCGTCGAGGCAGATCGCGATCGCCGGCACCTTGGGCCAGGGGTAATCGCGGCCGTTCACGGTGACGTCGCTGTGCTCGGTGTCTTTCATCTCGGGTCCTTTCGGCGGCATTGGATCGGGCGGCGGATCAAGCGGCGAGCCTGGCGCGCTCGGCGATGGCGGCATCCGGGGGCGCGGCACTGTCGACGCCCATCTCGGCCAGCGCCTCTCCGGCGGCGGAGACGACGCGGCGCATGACGTGTTCGTCGAGCTGGCCGATGCAGCCGATGCGGAACGAGTCCACGACCGTCAGCTTGCCCGGATAGATGATGAAGCCACGCGCCTTCATCGCGGCGTAGAAGCGCGGGAAGTCGAAATTCGGATCGGCCGGGCAGAAGAAGGTCACTATGATCGGCGACAGCCAGCGGTCCTTCAGCAGCGTCTCGAAGCCGAGCGCCCGCATCCCCGCGACCATTACGTCGCGGTTCCGGGTGTAGCGCGCGCCCCGCCCGGCGACGCCGCCCTCCGCCGCATGCAGGCGCAACGCCTCGAGAAACGCGGCGACCACGTGGGTCGGCGGGGTGTAACGCCATTGCCCGGTCTTCTGCATCGCCGCCCACTGGGCATGGACGTCAAGCGCCAGCGAATGGCTGTTGCCCTGCGCCGCCTCCAGCGCCTCCGTCCGGGCGATGACGAAGCCGAAGCCCGGCACGCCCTCGATGCATTTGTTGGCCGAGGAGACCATCGCCTCGTAGCGGATCCTGCTGACGTCGAGCTCCAGCGCCCCGAAGGCGCTCATGCTGTCGACCAGCAGCTTCCGGCCCCGGGCATAAACCGCCTCCGAGATCTCGGCGACCGGGTTCAGGATCCCCGACGAGGTCTCGCATTGCACGACGAACACATGCGTGATCTCCGGATCGGCATCGAGCGCCGCGCCCACCTCGTCCCCGCGCGGCGGCATGTAATCGCCCTTGTCGATCACCGTGTGCGCCCGGCCGAGATAGCGCATCGTCTCGGCGGCGCGCAGCCCGTAGGCCCCGTTCGCCAGCACCAGCACCTTGCCGTCGCGCGGCACGAAACTGCCCAGCATCGCCTCGACCGCGAAGCTGCCCGAGCCCTGCATCGGCACGCAGGCGAAGGCCCCCTCCCGGTCCCCCGCCATCGCGACCAGCTGGTCGCAGAGCATCCGGGTCATCGCCCGGAAATCCCCGTCCCAGGACCCCCAGTCCCGCAGCATGGCCTGCCTGGTGCTGAAGGCGGTGGTGAGCGGGCCGGGTGTCAGAAGATAGGGTTCGCCCATCTCGGGAGCGGGCAGCGCTTGGTCGGACATCGGGAACTCCATCGGGGCCTGTCCCCATGTCCCACGTCACGCGGCAATCCGTAAAATCGTTAATCTAGATGCTTCCAACGATTTCACTTATACGTGGCGCGACCCGCCGAAAGGACCACCATGCGCTACGTCCAGCTGCGCGCCTTCCACCACGTCGCGATCTGCGGCGGCTTCTCCCGCGCTGCAGAAGAGCTGCTGCTGACCCAGCCCGCCATCTCGGACCAGGTCCGCAAGCTCGAGGAAGACTACGACGTCCTTCTCTTCAACCGCCACAAGCGGCAGGTGCGCCTGACCCCCGAGGGCGAAGCGCTTCTCGCGATCACCCGGCGCCTGTTCGACAGCGAGGATCAGGCCCGCCAGCTCCTGTCCGAGACCCGAACGCTGCGGGCGGGGCGGTTGCGCATCATGGCCGACAGCCCGCTTCACCTGATCGCCATCCTCGCGCGGTTCCGCGACCGCTATCCCGGCGTCGCGATCGAGATCGGCGCGGGCAACAGCGCCGAGGTGATCGAGAGCCTCTACAGCTACCGCGCCGACATCGGCGTCATCGGCGAGGTGCCCGCCTCGCGCGACTTCACGACGCTCCTGCTGAACGCCACCCCGATCTCGGCCTTCGTCGCGAAGACGCACCCGCTCGCCACCCGCGCGGTGATCCGCTTCGCCGAGCTGGAGACGGTCCCGCTGGTGCTGCGCGAACGCGGCTCGAAGACCCGCATGAAGCTCGAACAGGCGGCCGAGGCGGCGGGCGTCGCGCTCTCACCGGCCATCGTCGCCGAGGGGCGCGAGGCGGTGCGCGAGATCGTGGCCTCGGGCGCCGGGGTCGGCTTCGTCTCGGCGGCCGAGTTCGGCGAGGACACGCGGCTGGTGCGCATCCCGCTCGAGGACGAGGCGGGCATGGTGATGGAAGAGGCGCTGATCTGCCTGCGCGAACGCCGCAGGGGGGCGCTTGTCAGCGCCTTCCTCGCCGTGGCCGGGGAGGCCACCGGCTGACGGCCCGGCGCCCCCGGCGGGCACCGGACGCGCCCGGTCAGATCTTGTCGAAAACCTCGGTCTGAAGCGCCTTGATATAGGCCTCCTTGGACCCCTCGGCATCCGCCACGATCCCGGTCCACTTGTCGACCAGCCCGAGGAAGGTGGTCACGATGGCCTCGGCATCCTCGATCCCGTCGGCCTGCCCCTTCTCGATGGTCAGGGCGACCGTCGCCTCCTGCTGCTCGGCCCAGGCGTCGACGAACGCCTGCCCCGGGTCGACGACCTTGCCGCCGTTCTCCTCGAAGGCCTTGATCGCCGCCTCGTCGTCGGCCTCGTAGGCCCAGACGATGTCGCCGATGTTCTGCGCCATGTTGCCCTTGAAGGCCTGCTGCTGCCCGGGGCTCAACGCGTCCCAGACATCGCGGTTGATGGTCCAGTTCATCACCCCGAAATAGGATCCGAGCGGCACGGTCATCACCTCTGCCGCCACGTCCTTGAGGTTGTAGGTGTCGAGCCAGGCGCGCGAGCCGACGGCACAATCGAGCTGCCCGCGGTTCAGCGCCTCGTACATCTCGGCGGTGGTGATCGACACCGGCGTCATCCCGATCGCCTGCACCAGCGGCCCCAGCCCCGAGGGCGCCATGATCTTGCGCGCCTGAAGCCCGGCCAGATCGCCCGCCTCCTGGCGGCAGATGATGTGGACCGGAGAGATCGCGGACCACGAAAGACCCACCACGTTGTTCGCCGCGCGCTCTTCCTCGCAGGCGGGACAGTTCAGCAGCTGCATCTCGTTCATCGCGCCCGCCATCACCCGGTGATCGCCGCCGATCGCCATCATCGACGAGATCATCGCCGAGACGGGCAGCGAGGACTTCACGTAGATGTCGACCACCGAGGCGCTGTCCAGCACGCTGTTCGAGACGTTGCCGAGCAGCTCCTTCGGCCCGCCCATGGCACCGCCGGTGAAGGGCTCGAAGGTGATCTCGCCGTTCGAATCCGCCTCGATCCGCTCCATCGTGGGGAAGATGCCCAGCCGGTTGGTCGTATGCGTGGGCGAGGTGTAGGAGCCGTAGGTCAGCTCGATCGCCCGCGCCGGCAGGGCGGACAGGCACAGGGTGGCGGCAACCGCCGCCGTGGCAATGGTCTTCATGGTCTCCTCCGCGTTGACAGGGCCCTTCCGGACCCCGGAAAGGCGGCGGGCCGCGGCTCCTCCTCCGCGGCCCGCGCCGGTCACAGCCTTCCGGGAATCACCACCGGAAGGGTCTCGTAGCCCTTCACGAAGCACGAGAAGGTGCGCTCGGGCTCTCCGACCACCTCGATCCGGGGGAAGCGCTGCAGCATCTCCTCCCAGAGGATGCGCAGCTGCAGCTCGGCCAGCCGGTTGCCCACGCAGCGGTGGATGCCGAAGCCGAAGCTGACATGGTTGCGCACGTTGGGGCGGTCGATGACATAGGCGTCCGGATCCTCGAAATGGTCGGTATCGCGGTTGCCCGAGACATACCACATCACCACCCAGTCGCCTTTCCGGATGGTCCTGCCGTGCATCTCGACATCGCGCGTCGCGACCCGGGCCATGTGCGCCAGGGGCGTCTGCCAGCGGATCGTCTCGGACACCATCGAGGGGATGAGCGCCGGGTTCGCGCGCAGCTTCTCGAACTGGTCGGGGTTCTTGTGCAGCGCGTAGACCGACCCCGAAAGCGTGTTCCGCGTCGTGTCGTTCCCGCCGATCACCAGCAGCGTCACGTTGCCGTGGAATTCCGCCTGGTCCATGTGCCGGGTCGCCGGATTGTTGGCCAGCATCGACACCAGGTCGAAGCCCGGCTCGGCCGAGTTCACCCGCTGGTTCCAGAGCCCGGTGAAGGCGTCGAAGCACCTGTTGGTCTCTTCCAGCTTCTGGTCCCAGCTCGTCACCGGCCCGTGGCCCGGCACGTTGGTGAAGATGTCGGACCAATAGGTCAGCATCCGCCGGTCCTCGAACGGGAAATCGAACAGCGTCGCCAGCGTCATCGACACGAATTCCTTCGACACCCGGTCGACCCAGTCGAATTCCTCGCCGATCGGCAGGCTCTCGAGCAGCTCGACCGCGCGCTCCCGCAGGATCGGCTCCAGCCGCTTCAGGTTCGGCGGCGCGACCGCCGGGCTCACCGCCTTGCGCTGCACGTCGTGCTCGGGCGGGTCCATCGCGATGAAGCTGTTCTTCGACTTCCGCCGGTTCTGCGCGAAGTCCAGGCTCTCGGGCGTCTGCAGCGTGATGCCCTCGGCGCTCGAGAACGTCCGGAAATCGCTGTCCACCGCCATGATGTCCTTGTAGCGGCTGATCGACCAGTGCGGGATGAAATCGCCCGTGTCGCACCAGTGGACCGGGTCCTCGGCCCTGAGCCGTTCGAACCACGGCCACATCGTGTCGGTGGCGAATCGCTCCCGCACCGCCACGTTCAGGTTGTCGAGCGGCGCCGCCGCCGCCTCGGCGCGTGCGCGCTCCATGTCCGGATCGAGAAGATCTTTCACGTCGCTCCCTCCCTGAGCTTCGGTCAGGATCCCAGCAGAGGCGGCCGAACAGCGTTCGGCAAGCTTTCTCGCCCGGCGCAAAGAAAAGGTTCCCGAACAGCGTTCGACCCCCTTCCCTGCTTGCCGGAAAGAGGAGGAGAGCCCATGCCCAGCATCATCTACATCACCGCCCAGGGCGACCGGCACGAGGTCGACGTGGCCGAGGGCACGAGCGTCATGCAGGGCGCGGTGCAGAACGCCATCCCCGGGATCGACGGCGATTGCGGCGGCTCCTGCGCCTGCGCCACCTGCCATGTCCAGGTGCCCGACGCCTGGCTGGCCCGGCTCGACCCGCAGTCCGACATGGAGCGCGCGATGCTCGAATTCGCCGACAGCGTGACCGACAATTCCCGCCTCGGCTGCCAGATCTCGGTGGGCCCGGGCCTGAGCGGGATCACCGTCCATCTACCTGAAAGCCAGCACTGAGCGTTTGCGCAGCACCCGATCCGCTCTAGTCTCTCCGGCAGGAGGAGGCCGGACCGCCGGTGGAGGAGCCGCGTGCGGTCGGGCCCGTTTCAGGGACGGCACCGCATGAAAGACGGCCCGCGCGCGCGACCGGAGGCAGGACTGGCCAGCGACATCGGAATCGGCAGCGTCCGGTCCCGCATCCTCGCCGCGGCGGGCGACCTGCTCGAGGAAACCGGGACCGACGATTTCTCGCTCCGCTGCCTCGCCGCGCGGGCGGACATCGGGCTGGCCACGATCTATTCGCATTTCGAGAACAAGGAGGCGCTGCTGCTCCGGCTCGCCTTGCGCGGCTTTGCCGAGCTGCGCGGCGACCTGCTGCAGGCCCGGGCGCGCGAAGACATCGCCACCGGCCCGATGCGGCGCACCGCGCGCGCCTATCTCAGCTTCGCGGCCGACCGCGGCGCGCTATTCGCGCTGATGTTCGACACGCGCCTGATGTCGCGTCACGCGGATCTCCGGGCGGCCGAGCAGGAGGCCTTCGCGGTCTATCTCGAATCTGTCACCGCCGACGCGCGCCTACCCGAGGGCACCCGCGCCGATTGCGCCGTCGCGGTCTGGGCGCTTGGCCGCGGCATGACGGCGATGCGCGCCTCGCAGCCCGACGGCAAGCTCCCGCAGGACACCGACGAAAGCCTCGCCCGCGGCATCGCCTGGATGCTGGATCGCCCGGGTTAGAGCCTAGAACGGCGCCGGCGCCCTGCGTCCCGAGGGCACCTCGACCACCACCTCCTCGGGCGGGGCCGGCATCCGGTCGCATTCGGCGAAGACCCGGGTCCGGCAGGTGGCGCAGATCTCGGGCACCATCCCGGCCATCGCCGCCTCGACCGCGTCGCCCTTCGACACGTGCAGCTTGTCCTCGCCCAGCTCGTCGATGACGTGATAGCGATAGAGCGCCCGGATCAGCGGCGGATAGAGCGCGACGATCAGGTACTGCCGCCCCCGCGCATGGGCCTGCCGGATCTCGCGGATCAGCATGTCAGCCCCGGCCAGGTCGATGCTGCCGCCGCCCTTCAGCACCATGATGACATGCGGGTGATGCCGCCGCGCCGCCTCGATCCGCCGGATCGCCGCCTCGACATGCTCGACCGAGCCGAAATAGAGCGGCCCGTCCAGCCGCAGCGTCACCAGCTGCGGACATTCCGGCAGCCCGTGCGCGCGGGCGTTGCGGAACTTGCGCCGCCCGTTCTCCATCGTGGTCGGCACCGTCACCACCACCTCGGGCCGCGCCGATTGCCACAGGAAGCCCGCGAAGCTGGCGATCACCCCCGCATAGACCGAGCTTTCGAGCGAGATCATCAGCCCCGCGCCCACGGTCATGCCCAGCACCACGGATTCCGAGGGGCTGCTCTCGAGGATGTGCTTGATCTCGGAGAACTGGATCAGCCGCCACGAGACGTAGAGGATCAGCCCCGCAATCGCCGGATAGGGGATGTAGGTGATCGCCGGCGAGAAGAAGACCAGCAGAAGCCCCATCACCGCGCTTGCGATCACCGCGGCGAGCGGCGTCCGCGCGCCCGCCTCGAAGTTCACGCCGCTGCGGGTGAAGGACCCCGAGCTCGCATAGCACTGGAAGAGCCCGCCGATCAGGTTCGAGGTGCCCTGCCCCATGATCTCGCGGTTCGGGTCGAACCCCTCGCCCCGCCGGAAGGCGAAGGAGCGGCCGATCGTGATCGCCTCGAGCAGGCCGAGCAGCGCGATGGCCGCCGCCCCCGGCGCCAGGAGCGAGATGTTGGCGAAGGAGAAATCGGGCAGCGTGAATTCCGGCAGCGGGGCCGAGAGCGGCGGGATCATCGCCACGCCCTGCGCGGGCCCGCCGATCGCCCAGGCAAAGCCGGTGCCCGCGCAGAGCGCGATGATGAAGCCCGGCGCCCGGGGCGCGAATCTCGCGAAGAGGATCAGCACCGCCAGCGTCACCGCGGCGATCGACAGCGCCGCCGGGTTGTAGGCGCCGATGTTCTCGCCCACCCGGAACAGCCGTTCGACCACCGTGCCGCCGGGCGTCACCTCGATCCCGGCGGCGCCCGAGATCTGGCTGATCCCGATCAGGATCGCCGCCACCGCGGTGAAGCCCACGAGCACCGAATGCGACACGAAGCTCACCAGCCGCCCCAGCCGGGTGACACCCGCGGCCAGCTGGAAGACCCCCACGAGGATCGTCGTGACGAGCACGAAGTTGATATAGGTCGCCGAGCCGAGCGGCGCGAGGTTCGAGATCGTCGAGAAGAGCAGCGCCGAGAGCGCCGTCGTCGCGCCCGAGACCATCACCATGGACGAACCCAGAAGCGCCGCGACCGCCGCCGAGATCATCGAGGTGTAAAGCCCGTATTCCGGCGGCAGCCCCGCGATGATGGCAAAGGCGATGCCCTGCGGCAGCACCACCGCGGCATTGGTCAGCCCCGCCATCAGATCGGCGCGCAGATCGCCCGGACCCATCTCGCGCAGCCAGTCGGGAAGCCGGGGGCGGAGGTGCATGCGTTTCATCTTCACGTCTTCCGTCTCGGCGCGACCGCTGGGATCCGCCCGTCTAGGTCCCGCCTCGGGCTCGCCCAGGTCACCGGACACCCGCCCTCGCCCCGGGGCGAGGACGGCGCGTCCCTCACGCGGTCCGGGCCGCATTCCTCCGCGACGGATTCGTCGGCCCGGGGTCAATGAGGCGGGCAATGGACGAGTTCCGGGCCGGGCGCAAGCCGCGCCCCTTCCGTGACGGCATGCATCGGCGCAAAGGCGTCGGTGCCGTTCCGTGCCGCTGCCCCGCCGCCGCTTGCCATGCCGGGCCTCGCATTCGCAAGCACCTGTAATATATATGTTTTTCCATCTCTTGCCAATTGGCAACTAGCTCTTGCCGGCGCTCCTGTCCTTCAGGAAGTCCTCGAGCGCCCGGCGCAGTGCCGCGTCCGGGACGTCCTTCTCGAACTCCAGCTGAACCCGCGAGCCCTTGCGGCGCATCTGCACCCCGCGTTCTTCCGGATGACGCCGGTACACCTTGTCGACGGCGGCGCGCGTCTTCGGCGGCTGCGCAACCGTCTTGAGCCGGGCGACGACCTTCGCCGCGGGCACCGGCGCCCCCTGCCCGTCCCGCGCCTTCGCCTGCTCGGCCGCGATCACATCGGCCTCGGCCAGGATCGCCGCGCGCCCCGCGTCGGTCTTCATCAGCGGTTTGAGCGTCCGCGAATGCAGCTCCTTCACCGCATGCAGCGACGGAAACGCGGCGACGACCCGCGGCTCGAGCTTCGCCATGTCGAGGAAGCGGGACAGCCATTGTTCCTGCACCTTCAGCCGCTCGGCCATCACGGATTGCCGCCCGTCGTAATAATGCCCGAGCGCCTTGGCGTAGTCGCAGGCCCGCTCGTAATCCGAAATATCCTCGCGGTCGCGGTTCTCGATATCGGCAAGGCGGAAGGCCTCCTCGTCGGTCAGTTCGCGCTCTTCCACGAGGTACTGGAATTTCGGATAATTGTTCGCCCTGAGCCACGAGATCGCGAAATGCCGGCGCGCCCCGCAGATCACCTCGAACTCCGGGCCGTCGCCGGAATGGGCGGGCCGGAGCCGGCGGACGATGGCCGGAAACTCCTGCTGGCCCTGGCTGAGGATGCCGTCGATCAGGTCGCGGCAATTCTCCTCGGTCAGCAATTCGTAGGCGCGGTTGTGCCGCTCCCACATCACGCAGGTGGCGGGATCGACCAGGCGGAGCACCTTTTCCTGCCGCTGGCCCCCGGCCTGCTCGGCCATCGTGTTCGACCGCTTCAGGAACCGCGCGCCGCCCCGGTCGCGGGGTTGCGCCTCTTCCCCCAAATCCTTCAGGACGTCGTCGAATACTGCATCGTGACGTTTGCTCACAGGATGCCCTCCTTCCTCAGCGCCGCGTGATGGCTGGGCCATGTCTTGCGGATCAGGGTTTCGACCTCGCGCCCGATCGCGTCGAGATAGACGCGGCAGCGCTTGTGCGTGTCGGTCCGGGTGGCCGGGCCGGTGATCTCGTAGACGCTCATCAGGTTGGCGGTCGCATTGTCGATCTCGGCCGAATCCTTGAGGACGCTCTGCATCATGTCCATCGGGAACACCGCCTCCATCACCCGCTTGATCGCCTGGTGCGCGCTCTTCTGGTCGTTCATCTTGGTCGCGAGGATCTTGACGAAGTGATAACCCCGCGCGCCGCCATGCTCGGCCAGCTCGTTCAGGGTGGCGCCCATCATCTTCAGGAAATGCGCGGTCGACCCGAAGTCGATGTTGTTCGGCGGCGCCGGGATCAGGAGCGCATTCGCCGCCCGCAGCACCGAGAGCGAGATCATCCCGAGCGCCGGCGGCGGGTCCAGCAGGATCACGTCGAACTGGTCGGAAATCGTCTCTATGCCTTGGCGAAGGCGGTCCAGCACGAAGCTCTGCTCGCGCAGCATCCGCGCCGCGAACTCGTATTCCGCGTCATAGAGCCCTAGGTTCGCGGGGATCAGCGCGACGCCCGGCCAGTAGGTCGCCCGGAGCGCATAATGCAGCGAGGCCGGCCCGCCATGGCGGAAGAACGGGTAGAGCGTGTCCTCGTCCTCGTCGACATCCACGTCCGGGTTCAGCCCGAAGATCGAGGTCGTGGAGCCCTGGCTGTCGCAATCGATCACGCAGACACGGTAGCCCTGCAGCGCGAGATATTGCGCGAGATGGACCAGCACCGTCGACTTTCCGACACCGCCCTTGAAGTTCTGCACGGCCAGCACCGTCGCGGGATCCTCAGGCCCCCGCCGCGGCAGGGTTCCGAAGACCTCGCGCATGCGGTTCACGTCCTCGAGCCGATAGCCCGTCCGCCGCCCCGTCGCCGGGTCCTTCTCGGGCTCCGGCAGGCGGCCGTCCGCTTCGGCATCGCGGATCGCCTTCTCGGTCCGTCCTACCATGTCGGAGGCGTTCTTGACGCTGAACCGCAGGCCGAGCGTCTTCTGCGTGCCGGGCGAGAACACCCGGTCCCGCAGCCGCTGGATCACCGTGTCCGCCCGCCGCGCGAGCGCGTCGATCTCCTCCAGTGTCACCGGATAATCCTGCACCACTGCCATCCTCATATCATTCTGGTTATTGTGTCTCAGCATGCCGCGTGGGCCGTCCTGCCTCAAGTGCGAAGTTTCAGGGGTGGTGGCCGAAAATCCGATAGTGAGGTGCCGAAGCCTCGGAATGCGGAAGTTGAGCGGAAGCGGTCCGGGGTGCGGAAGGCAGGTCGTCTTCGCAGGGCGCTGCTCCCGAAATGTTGCCGATCGGACGACCAGGGGCGAAACCGGCGGTCCTGGTGCCGAAAAACGCCGAATCCAAATATACAAAACCACTCTGCTTCTGGATTCTAGGATTCATCTGTTCAGGGTCTCCGCGTCCCTTGCTGGCAGGCGTTTCGGCCCGGTTCAGACTACATTCCGGGATGGGTTCGCTTACCTTCCGGGTGGGCTGGCCTTACGGATGGGGAGGTCTGGGCTTACATTCCGGAGGGCGCAGAACTTACATTTCGGGACGGCTCCCGAAGGTCGAATCGGGCGAGTCGGAAAGCCCTTGAAAAGCAGGGCCCTGCGATTCGCTCATGGGTCGCGCGCCGTCTCATGAGCTTACATTTCGGGTGCGGGCCATTTCACCTCCGGGCTTGTCAGCTTACATGCCTCGCGATACAAATGTAAGAAAAGCAGGTAATGGGCCCGAGCAGTCATGGCCAAGCCGACCACAAGATATCGTACCATGGACGCGCGGCCGAGTCGCGACTCCCTGGTGAAGCCCGGCGAGCTGGTGGACCTGATCGAGGTCACGCCGCTGACGCTGACCGACCGGCGCATCTACAACCAGCTGCTCGAGAACGCCTGGGAGGCGATCGACAAGCCGGTCCTGCATGTCATCGCCAAGGCCGACCTCCGGGGCTCGCACAATTCCAACGACCGCATCGGCGAGTCGATCGAGCGGCTGATGTCGGCCATCGTGAAGGTGGAGGCGGTCTGGGACGGCAAGCCCGCCGTGGAGCGTGTGCAGCTTCTGGGTGGCAACCTCGAGATGTCGCGGGCGGACGGGCTGTTCGAATACGAGATCCCGCCGCGGCTGCGGAAGATCATCTCGAACTCGACCGTTTTCGCCCGGCTTCAGCGCGAGGTGATGTTCGCGCTCAGCTCGAAATACGCGCTGACCCTCTACGAGATGGTGCAGAAGCGGGGAAACCTGCGCTGGCGGTCCTCCGAGAAGTTCACCCTCGATGCCCTGCGCGGGGTGCTGGGCGTGCCCAAGGGCAAGCTCACCTCGTGGTCGAACCTGCGGCTGCGGGCGATCGATCCGGCGGTCGCGGAGGTCTCGGCCCTGTCGGATTACGTGGTCGAGATCCAGCCGATCAAGACCGGGCGCAGCGTGACCCATGTGGAGCTGCGCTGGTGGCGCAAGGACGGCGAGGCGACGGACAAGGCCGAGAGGGCGCTGCAATTCGCCTCGCCGGGCCGCAAGGCGCGGGCCGAGGGCCGGGCCGAGGAACTGGCGCCCGAGGCGCGGCCGCTCAAGGCGCGGCCGGCATGGCTCGACCGGAGCGGGGCGGCGCTGAAGACGCAGACCTACGAGACGGCGCGGCTGCGCTACCCGGGCTATGACATCTATTTCGTCGAAGGCGAATGGCGGAGCTGGGCGGCCGGGAAAGAGCCGCCCGCCGATCCGGACCGCGCCTTCCTTGCCTTCTTCCGGCGCTACGCCGAAAGCAATCCGATCTGACAAACCATTGATGGCGCGTGGTTTTCCACGGTCTTGCCAAGTGGCAAGTCAGGGGACGAGGGCGTATCCGAGCCGCTCTGCCGCCTCGGCGAGGCTGCGCCGCATCTCGGGATGGGCAAGCGGCTGCGTGGTCAGCGCGGTGTCGGGCATCGCATCCTCCGCGCGCTCGTAGAGCGCCAGCGCGATGCCGCTGCCGCCCGACATCGAGGAGCGGTAGCGCAGCCCGTCGATGGCGGGGTAGGCGGCGTGGAAATCCCGGCTCCAGCCGCGGGCGATGTCGCGCGGGCCCGAGGCGAGCGCGGCCGAGGCGCCGGCGCGGGTCGTCCAGTGGCCGGTCAGGTCGAGCAGCGTCAGGGCGCGGGTGGTGCGGAAGACGCTGACCGCGGGGCTCTCGTGGCGCAGGTCGATCAGGCGCTGGTGCTGGAAGACCTCGGCGAGGGCCGTGGTGAAGGCGAGGGGATGTTCCTCGACCGCGTAGAGGATCCCGCGGTCGCTCTCGGCGGGCAGGGCGCCCGGTCCGGGCAGGTGATGATCGAAACGCGAGGCGGTCGGGCCGAAGGTGCGGAACCGCGCGAACCCCGCCGGGTGCGGAGAGGTGGTGAACCAGATGCGGAGGAGAGGCGCGCCCGCCGGCAACACATGCAGCTGCGGCGGGATCGCGACCAGCGCCGCGGCACCGGGCGAGGGGGGCAGGGTCTCGGCCATCGGTCGGGGTCAGAGAGCTGCGACGATCCGCTCCACGGGCGCGGGATCGCCCCCGGAGATCAGCCAGTCCCGCGGAGAGACGCCCCCGAGGTCGTCATCCGGCAGCGTGAAGGCCCGCGCGGCGGCGAGAACGGAAAGGTGGCGCTGCGCGGCGCCGAGCAGGGCGGCGAGATGCGGCAGTTCGCCCTCGGGGGTCAGCTGGAAGGCGGGGATCAGCCAGCCGCGGCCATGCGGGCGGCGGAGGGCGAGGAGCGTGCCTTCCCGGATGCGCTGGCGGAGGCGGCTCGGGTCGACACCCAGCCGGGCCGCCGCTTCGGCGATCGGCACGGCGGAGGCGATGAGTTCGGCATGCAGCCCCATGCCCTGGATCGCGGGACGGCTGCGCAACAGCGCCTCGGCCGGCATCGGGTCGGACGTGTCGATGCCGAACCGCGCCAAGGTGTCGGTTTCATCCGGGGACAGGGGGGCAGGCGCCTCGGCCCCGCCCGCCCGCTCGAGGATTTCCGCAGCGAGATGCAGGGCCGTTTCCGCCAGGGACGACAGCTCCGCATCGCCAAGCGCGCGGTCGATCACCTGCACGTCACGACGCAGCCGCGCGGCGCGCTGACGGCCGAGGGCCTGGGTGAAACCGAGTTGGGCCATGATCCTGCCTCCTGTATCGGAATAAACATAAGTCGTGAGGCATCGTTAGTCAAGATCGTGAGCCATCGTTAGCCGGTTCTGCGCCATCGGCGCGTCAGCGTCCCCGGCACCTCCGCCGGACAAGGGCCGGACGTGGCGGGTTGCACTTGCCGCCGCGTCGGGTCATTCATTCCGAGACAGCCGGTCTATTAATCCCGGCCCCCAAGGAGGAAGATCCCATGAGTGCAGCCGAGCAGCCGATCAGCCGCTTTCCCGTCCCCGACCTGGCCGACATGCCCGAGGACATCCGCACCCGGATCGAGGCGGTGCAGGAAAAGTCGGGCTTCATCCCGAACGTCTTCCTCGTGCTGGCGCATCGTCCGGACGAGTTCCGCGCCTTCTTCGCCTATCATGACGCGCTGATGGACAAGCCCGGCAACCTGACCAAGGCCGAGCGCGAGATGATCGTGGTGGCGACCTCGAACCTGAACCAGTGCCAGTATTGCGTGATCGCCCATGGCGCGATCCTGCGGATCCGGGCCAAGGATCCGCTGATCGCGGACCAGGTGGCGATCAACTACCGCAAGGCGGACATCACGCCGCGTCAGAAGGCGATGCTGGATTTCGCCGTGAAGGTCTCGCAGGCGGCGCAGGAGGTGGGCGAGGCGGATTTCGATGCGCTGAAGGCCGAAGGCTTCGACCAGGAGGACATCTGGGACATTGCCGGGATCGCCGCCTTCTTCGGCCTGTCGAACCGGATGGCCAACGTGACCTCGATGCGCCCGAACGCCGAGTTCTACAGCATGGCGCGGGAGTGAGCGGACCCGCGCCGGACACGGCTCCGCGGCGCCGCGGCCGTCCGCCGCGCGCGGCGGGGCAGATGGCGGCCTCGCGCGAGCGGTTGTTGCGCGCGGGGGTGGCGCGGCTGACGGAACGCGGGTTCGGTGCCGTCGGTCTGGAGGAGGTGCTGGGCGCCGTCGGCGTGCCGAAGGGGTCGTTCTACCACTACTTCGGGTCGAAAACCGAGTTCGGGCTGGCGCTGATCGACAGCTACGACGGCTATTTCACCGCCAAGCTCGACCGCTGGTTCGGGGACGCGGCCCTTGCGCCGCTGGACCGGCTGCGGGGCTTCGTCGCGGACGCGCGGGCGGGCATGGCGCGGCACGCCTTCACCCGGGGCTGTCTGGCCGGCAACCTGGGCCAGGAGGTCGGCGCGCTGCCCGAGCCGTTCCGCGCCCGGCTGGTCGAGGTCTTCGAGGGCTGGGAGGCGCGCACCGCCGCCTGCCTGACAGCCGCGCGGGAGGCGGGCGAGATCGCCCCGGACGCCGATTGCGCCCGGCTGGCGCAGGTGTTCTGGCTGGGCTGGGAGGGCGCGGTGCTGCGCGCCAAGCTCGAGCGCGACGCGGCCCCGCTGGATCATTTCGCGGCGGCCTTCTTCGACATGCTCGCCGGGCGGGCGCCGGGGTAACGCGTGCTGTTCTTCACCATCTGGCCGCTCTTCGCGCTGATCTGCCTGGGCTTCCTGCTCGCGCGCAGGGGCTTTCCGGACGCGGGCTTCTGGCCGGCGGCGGAGCGGATCAACTACTTCATCCTCTTCCCGGCGCTCCTGGTGTCGAGCCTGGCCGACGCGCCGCTGCGCGATCCCGAGATCCTGCGGCTTGGCGGGGCGGCGATCGTGACGATCCTCGTGGCCTCGGCGCTGCTGGCGCTGGCCCGGCGGGCGCGCGGCACCCCGGCGGCGCGGTTCGGCCCGGCGCTGCAGGGGCTGATCCGGTTCAACACCTACCTGGGGCTTGCCATCACCACGAGCCTTGCGGGCAGCACCGGGGTCGAGCGGGCGGCGGTCTACCTTGCCGTTGCGGTGCCGCTGGTGAACGTGCTCTCGATCATGGCGCTGACCGGCGGGAACGCGGGGATCGGCGGGCTGGTGCGGACGGTGCTGCGCAATCCGCTGATCCTCGCCTGCCTCGCCGGGATGGCGCTGGCGCTGAGCGGCATCGGGCTGCCATGGGGCACGGGACGGTTCCTGTCGCTCGTGGGGCAGGGGAGCCTGCCGCTCGGCCTGCTCTGCGTCGGCGCGGCGCTGCAGCCCAGGGCCCTGCGGCAGGACATCGTGACGCTGGCCGGGAACGGCGCGCTCCGGCTGCTGGCGATGCCGGTCCTCGCGGCCGGGGTGGCGCTGCTCTTCGGGCTCGAGGGGCCGGCGGCGCTGGTGCTGGTGGTGTTCTCGGCCATGCCGACGGCGCCGACCGCCTATGTGCTGACCCGTCAGCTGGGCGGGGACGGCACGCTGATGGCGGGTCTGGTGACGTTCCAGACGCTCGCCGCGGTGCTGACGATCCCGGTGGTGCTGACCCTGCTGGGCCACGGCTGAGGCCGGGGGCTCAGATCTGCGCGCCGGGGTGGTGGCAGGCCACGGTGCCGCTGCCCCCGTCCTTGGGTTCGAGCGGCGGTTCGACGCGGCGGCAGATGTCGGTCGCGGCGGGGCAGCGGGTGTGGAACCGGCAGCCCGGCGGCGGGTCGAGCGGCGACGGCAGGTCGCCCTTCAGCACGATGCGCCGGCGGCTGCGCTCGGCCCGCGGATCGGGGCGCGGGATCGCCGAGAGGAGCGACCGCGTATAGGGGTGCAGCGGGCGCGAGAAGAGCCTGTCCACCGGCGCCTGTTCGACGATCTTGCCGAGGTACATCACCGCCACGCGGTGCGAGATGTGGCGCACCACGCCGAGGTCGTGGGCGATGAAGAGATAGGCGCAGCCGAGCTCGGCCTGCAGCTCTTCCAGGAGGTTCAGCACGCCCGCCTGGATCGACACGTCGAGCGCCGAGACCGGTTCGTCGAGCACCACGAGCTTCGGGCGGAGCGACAGGGCGCGGGCGATCCCGATGCGCTGGCGCTGCCCGCCGGAGAGTTCGAACGGATAGCGGTCTGCGGTGTCGGCAGGCAGGCGGACCATCTCGATCAATTCGCGGATCCGGGCGTCGAGTGCCGGGCGGTCGAGCGCGGCCAGGCGCAGACCCTCGGCGAGGATCTGGCGGATCGTCATCCGCGGATGGAGCGAGGCCATCGGGTCCTGGAACACGATCTGCATGTCGCGCCGCAGCTGACGCAGCCCGGCCGCATCGGCCCCGGTCACGTCCCGGCCCGCGAGCGTGACCTGGCCCGAGGTCGGCTCGATCAGCCGCAGGATGGAACGGCCGAGGGTGGACTTGCCGCAGCCCGATTCGCCGACGAGGCCGAAGGTCTCTCCGGGTCGGATGTCGAAGCTCACGCCCGAAACCGCCTGCACCGCGCCGGTCGCCCGCCCGAGGATGCCGCTGCGCAGCGGGAATTCCTTGGTCAGGTCGCGCACCGACAGGACGCTGGGGGCCGTCACGGGCTGGGTCTGGGTCTGGGCCATGGTCATGCGGGATCCCCGTCGAGGACGCGGGCGGGGCGCACCGCCTCCGCCGTTTCGGTCAGCGGGAAGTGGCAGGCGCAGGCGGTGCCGCCCCGGTCGAGAAGGCGCGGCGTGTCGACCGGGCAGGGCGCGCCCGCGCGGCCGCAGCGGGGGTGGAAGGCGCAGCCCGGCGGGCGCGAGAAGATCGAGGGCGGCGTGCCCTCGATCTGGCGCAGCGCCCCGGTGCCGTCGAGCGTCGGGACGGCGCCGATCAGCCCGGCGGTGTAGGGATGGGCGGTCTCGTAGAAGACGGGTTCGGTCGCGCCGCGTTCGACCACGCTGCCGCCGTACATCACCGCGATCTCGTCGGCGATCCCGGCCACCACGCCGAGGTCGTGGGTGATCAGCACCATGCCGATCCCGAGCTCCTCGCGCAGCTCGCCCAGCAGGTCGAGGATCTGGGCCTGCACGGTGACGTCGAGCGCGGTGGTCGGCTCGTCCGCGATCAGCAGGTCGGGCTTGTTGGCGAGCGCCATGGCGATCATCGCCCGCTGCCGCATCCCGCCCGAGAACTCGTGCGGATATTGCCGGACGCGGCGGGCGGGCTGCGGGATGGCGACCAGCTCGAACAGGCGCTCGGCCTCTTTCAGCGCGTCGCGTTTCGAGATCGTGCGATCGTGCAGGCGGATCGCCTCGACCACCTGCTGGCCCAGGGTCTTCACCGGGTTGAAGGCCGACAGCGGGTCCTGGAAGATGCAGCCGATCGCCTTGCCGCGGATCTTGCGGATGCGGGCGGGGGCCATGCCGATCAGCTCTTCGCCGCGGAATTTCGCGCTGCCCTCGACGCGGGTGCCGCGGGGCAGGAGCTGGAGGAAGGCCATCATCGCGATGGATTTGCCCGAGCCGCTTTCCCCGACGATGCCCAGCACCTTGCCGGGCTCGAGCGAGAGGTCGATGCCGCAGAGCGCCTCGGCCCATTGTCCGTCGCGGGCCTGGAACGAGATGCGCAGGTCGCGGATGTCGAGAAGCGGGGCGGTCATGCGCTCCTCCGGTCGAAGAGGTCGCGGAGGCCGTCGCCCAGGAACGAGGTCGCCAGCACCACCGACAGGATCGCCATGCCGGGGCCGAAGGCGATCCACCACGAGTAGAACTTCGTCGCCCCTTCCGAGATCATCGAGCCCCATTCGGGCGACGGGGGCGTGGCGCCGAGGCCGATGAAGCTGAGCGAGGCGGCGAGCAGCACGACCTGGCCGAAATCCATCGTGGCGTTGATGAGCGTGGGCGCCCAGCAGAGCGGCAGGATATGCACGCCGAGGACCCGGAGACGCCCGGCGCCGCCCGCGACGGCGGCCTCGACATGTTCGTTCTCGCGCTTTTCCAGCACCTGGGCGCGCATCAGGCGGGCGTAGATCGGCCACCAGACGATGACCATCGCGATCGAGGCGTTGGCCAGCCCCGGCCCGAGCACCGCGGCCACCGCCATCGCGAGCAGGATCGGCGGGAAGGAGACGGTGACGTCGACGAGCCGCATGATGATGCTGTCGTTCCAGCCGCCGAAGAAGCCCGCGAGCGCCCCGAGGGTGGAGCCGATGACGACCGCGCAGGCCACCACGACGAAGGCGATCGGGATCGACCAGATCGCGCCGTACATCGTCCGGGCAAAGACGTCGCGGCCGAGCGCGTCGGTGCCGAGCCAGTGCTCCCCCGACGGGGGCTGAAGGCGGCGGCCCACCATGGCGAGCGGGTCGGCGAGGGGCCAGAGGCTGACGGTCAGCACGGTGAGGACCCAGAAGAGCAGCATCAGCGCGCCGATCTTGGCGGTCACGGGCAGGCGGCGCCAGAGGTCGCGGCTGCCGGCGAAGCGGCGGCGGGGCGGGAGGCCGGCGGTGTCGGGAGAGGTCATCGCCATGTCAGTGCACCTTGATCCGGGGGTTCGCCCAGGCATAGGCGATGTCGGTCAGCAGGTTCGCCAGCAGGAAGGCGACGGAGCCGACGATGGTCACCCCCCCGATCGCCGGGTAATCGAGCGAGGCGGCCGCGCGGACGGCGTAGGAGCCGATGCCGGGCCAGGCGAATATCGCCTCGGTCAGGACGGCGCCGGTGATGAGATAGGCGAAGGTGAAGCCGAGGATCGTCAGCAGCGGGATCATCGCGTTCGGCAGCGCGTGGCCGATCAGGACCCTGCGCTCGGGCGCGCCCTTGGCGCGGGCGGTGCGGGCGTAGTCCTGGCTGAGCCCCTCGATCAGGGACGAGCGGACGATCCGGGTGATGATCCCCGTGACGGCCCAGCCGAGCACGAAGGCCGGCAGCGCGAGATGCGCCAGCGCCTGCGTGAAGAGCGGCAGGTCCCCGGCGATGAGCGCGTCGATCGTGTAGAAGCCGGTGACGTCGGGTGGCGGCGTGACCCGCGGCGGCAGGCGCCCGGTGCCGGGCACGATGCTGAAGCGGACCGAGAAGATGTAGAGCAGGATCAGGCCCGACCAGAAGATCGGCAGCGAGGATCCGATAAGCGCGAAGACGCGCGCGAGCCCGTCGGTCGCCGTGCCCCGGAAGCGGGCGGAGAGCAGCCCCAGCGACAGGCCGAGCGCCGTGCCGATGATCATAGCGGCGATGACGAGCTCAAGCGTCGCGGGCAGGCGTTCGGCGATGTCGGTGGACACCGGGCGGCGGGTGGTGAAGGAGGTCCCCAGATCGCCCTGCAGCAGGTTGCCGATATAGGTCACGTAGCGCAGGGGCAGCGGCTGATCGAGGCCCCATTCGGCCTTCACCGCGTTGACGATCTCGGGGTTCGACATCATCCGTTCGGGAACAAGGGCGGCCAGCGGGTCGCCCTTGGTCATTTGCGCGAGGACGAAGGAGACGCTCGCCACGCCAAGCAGCAGGAACGGGATCGCGATCAGCCGTCTGACGATATAGGCGAGCATCCGTCCTCAGTTCCGCGAGATTTCGGCCAGCGGCAGGTTGCAGCAGGCGGAGTAGCGTACGCCCTCGATGTCGTTCCGGTAGGCGAGCACGAGGTTCGGCGAGACGAGCGGGATGATGATCGCATCCTTCATCATCTCTTCGCCGAGCTTCTGGTAGGCCGCGTCGGCCTCGTCGCCGGCGGAGGCGAGTGCCTGGGCGTAGAGGTCGGATTCGGCCGGGTTCACCACCAGTTCGTCATTGCCGACGCCCGCGCGGCCGACCCAGGGGAAGCCCTCGATCATGCCGAAATAGGCGACATACTGGCCCGAGCCGTAGTAGTCGGGCGCGTAGTAGATCGCCGTCACCGGCCATTCGCCGGTGCCGAGCTCATCGCGCCAGACGGCCCAGGTCAGCGGCTTCAGCTCAAGCTCGACCCCGATGGCGGCGAAGTCCTGCTGGACCTTCTGCATCATGATGTTGAAGTCGACGCCGTAGATGTTGTCGTTCGGATAGCCCGCGACCAGCTTCAGATCCGAGAGCCCGGCATCCGCCAGCACCTGCTTGGCCTTCTCGACATCCTGGCTGCGCGGGGTCAGGCCCGCGGTGCCCGGGAAGCCGTTCGGGATCGGGGCGGCCTGCTTCTCGCCGTTGCCGCCGACGGTGAAGTCGAGCATCCCGTCGTAGTCGATGGCCGAGGCGAGGGCGTCGCGGACCTCGGCGGTCAGCTTGCCGTCCATGCCCTTCGCGCCGGGGATGAAGCCGATGTAGACGAAGTTGTAGGAGGGGATCACCTCGGTCGTCACCTCGGGCGAGCGGATCGATTGCGCCGTGTCAGGGTCGATCTGCATGGCGATGTCGACCTGTCCGGTCTCCAGCGCCTGCGCCTGGCTAACGGCATCCTGGATCTGGGTCACGACGACCTCGGCGAAGGCCGGGGCCTCTCCGTGGTAGGACTCGTTGCGGCTCAGACGCAGCTCGGCCTCGGGCGAATAGCTCGCCAGCTGGAAGGGGCCGGAGCCCGCGGAATTGGCGAGGAACCAGGATTCCGCCTTGTCGGCCTCGGCCGCCGTGTCGTCCGAGACGGCGCCGTTCGCCTCGGCCACCTCGGCGTTGATGATGCCGGTGTAGGGGGCGGAGACCTTGTTCAGGAATTCCGAGTTGGGCGCGTCCACGGTGAATTTGACCGTCTTCGCGTCCACCGCTTCGGCCGAGGTCAGCCCGTCCATCAGGAACGAGGGCGAGCCCTTCACGTTCTTCAGCCGGTTGAAGGTCCAGATCACGTCCGAGGCCTCGACCGGAGAGCCGTCGGCGAAGGTCGCGTCCTTCAGCTTGAAGGTGAATTCGGTGAAGTCCTCGTTGACCTCCCAGCTTTCGGCGAGGTTCGGCACCAGCGACTGGTTGTCCGGCGCAAGCGTCACGAGCGTCTCGTAGACCGCCGTCAGGTAGAACTGGCAGGTGTCGCAGAAGGCGCGGCTCGGATCGAGCGAGTTCACGTCCATCGAGCGCGCGATCACCAGCGTGTCGCTGTCCTGCGCGAGGGCCGGCGGCGCGATCAGCGCGCTTCCGGCGAGCATGAGGGCCGCGAGGCCCTTTCGGGGGTGGTAGGTCATTGCGGGGTTCCCTGTCGGCGCATGGTTGTAGACCGCTTATGCCTCCATGAGGGCCATCAGGACCTGCGATGGCTGGAGCGTGTCACGGTTCTGCTTGATCTCCTCGAAGGCGGCGCCTGTCGCCTCGAGGGTCTCGGCGATGTCCGCTTCGGTCATCGCCGCATTGATGAACATGTTGTGGTAGGGGGAGAGGTAGACGCCGCGCTTCATCGCCGCCGCGCAGAAGGCGTAGCCGAGGCGGAAGTCGGGGTCCTCTTCGAACAGCACCATCGGCAGGGTCTCGGGCCCGGTGTGGCGGAGCGTGAAGCCGTAGCCCGTCGCCTGTCCGGTCAGGGCGGAACGGAAGAGCTCTCCGATGATCTGCATGTGTTCGAGGTAATCGGTCTCGCGCACGATCCGCAGCGTCTCGAGCGCGGCGGCCATGGGCACGGCGGAGAACCAGTAGGAGCCGGTGACGAAGATGTTCGCCGCCGCCTCGCGCGCCCGGTCGTTGCCGAGCAGCGCCGAGATCGGCTGGCCGTTGCCCAGCACCTTGCCCCAGGCCGAGAGGTCGGGGCGGACGCCGATCGTCTCCCACGAGCAGTCGCGGGACATCCGGAACCCGGCGCGGACGTCATCCACGACGAGCAGCGCGTCGTGTTCGTCGGCCAGCCGCCGCGCGGCGCGGGCGTATTCGGCATCGGGCAGGGTCTGGTCGTGGAACGTGTCGTGCCGGAAGGGCGTGGCGAAGATCCCGGCGAGGTCGTCGCCCGCCTGCTTCACCGCGTCGGCCAGCGCCTGCGGGTCGTTGTAGGTGTAATAGATCAGGTGCGCGCGATCCTCGGCCACCACGCCGCCGGGGCGCGGCGTGCTCCAAGGCAGCGAGCCGTGATAGGCGCCGGTCGCCACCAGCACCTTGCGCTTGCCGCGATAGGCCCGCGCCGTCATCAGCGCCATGGTCGTGGCGTCCGATCCGTTCTTGCAGAACATCGCCCAATCGGCGTGGGAGATCATCCCGACCAGCGCCTCGGCGAGGTCCACGATCAGCGGCGAGGGGCCGGTGGAGGTGTCGCTCAGCGCCTGCTGGCGTTCGATGGCGGCCATGACCCGGGGGTGCTGGTAGCCCAGCAGGTTCGGGCCGTAGGCGCACATGAAGTCGATGTAGGTGTTGCCATCGGCGTCGGTGATCCTGGTGCCGTCCGAGCGGGTGAAGAACTGCGGGAAGCCCTCGGGCATGAGGACGGTGGACTGGTGGCCGTACATCCCGCCCGGGATGACCTGGGCTGCGCGGTCGCGCAGGGCGCGGTCCTTGGCATTGCTCCACATGGCGATCGCCGTTTCCCTGAATTATCTCTAGTTAAAGGAAGCGTAGAGACGGAAATTTCATGCTGCAACTGAAAACTTCCAGACTTTCGCCCGGTATCCGAAACCTGCCCGAAAATTGAGTTAAGTGACGCGAATGCGCGCCAGAAGCGGCGGGCTTCACGCCGCGGCACCACGGACATCCGGGCGGCTGCCGCCGCCCGAAGTTTAACATAGATTATTCAGCTATCTCGGGCGAGAGCCCGAGACGCTTCAGCCCCGGGCCTTCAGGAACTCCCGCGCGACGGCGGTCACGCCGGGCGCGTCGAGCCGGTAGGCGTCGTAGAGCGCGGCGGGGGGGCCGACCTCGACGTAGCGGTCGGGCACGCCGTGCTTGAGGAAGGGCAGGCGGGGCAGGTCGACCAGCACCTCGGCCACCGCGCTGCCGAGGCCGCCGGTGATGTTGTGCTCTTCCACCGTCATGATCGCGCCGGTTTCGCGGGCGGCCGATTCGATCTCGGCCCGGTCGAGCGGGCTGATCGTGTGCATGTCGACCACGCGGACCGAGACGCCGTCCGCCGCCAGCGCCTCGGCCGCGTCGAGCGACGCCCGCACCTGGCTGCCGGTGGCGACGAGGGTCAGGTCGGAGCCCTCGCGCAGGCGGATCGCCTTGCCGATCTCGAGCTCGGGCACCTCGGCATAGACCTCCGGGTCGCGGCCCCGGCCGAGCCGGATGTACATCGCCCCCGGATGATCGACCGACTTGCGCAGCACCGCGCGCAGGTGGTTCGCGTCGGTCGCGCAGATCACCGTCAGGTCGGCCATCACCCGCAGCATCCCGAGGTCCTCGAGCGCGTGGTGAGACGAGCCGTAGAAGCCCATGGACATGCCCGAATGCGTCCCGATCACCCGCACCGGCATCTTCGGATAGGCGCAGTCGGTGCGGATCTGCTCGGCGCCCAGGATGGCGGCGAAGCTCGCGAAGGTGGCGACGTAGGGGACGAGGCCGCAGGCCGCCATGCCGGCGGCGGCGGTGATCATGTTCTTCTCGGCGATGCCGAAGTCGAAGAACCGCTCGGGGTGGACGTCCTTGAAGTCGTTCGTCCGGTTGGCCGAGGCGAGGTCGGCGGTGGCGACGACGATCCGGTCGTCGGTCTTCGCCAGCTCCGCCAGCTCCTCGCCCAGCACGAAGGCCGGCATGCCCGCCCTGGGCGTGCCCCGGACCGAGCGGTGGTCCTTGAACCGGGTCGCGCCCTCGGTCGTGCCGCGGAAGATCTCCGCCTCGTTCTGCATTTCGGTGCTCATTCCGCGGGCTCCGGTTCATAGGGCTGAAGCCCGGCTTCCAGTTCGGCCATGACCTCGTCGTAATCCTCGCCGACGAGGTTCCCGACATGCCAGTCGAGCGACATCTCCATCCGCTTCACGCCGCGGCCCTTCACCGTGTCGAAGACGATCGCCTGCGGCTTGCCGGTGGTGCCCTCGGGCAGGGTCTCGAAGGCGCCCATGACGGAGGGAAGGTCGTGGCCGTCGACGCGCTGCACGTCCCAGCCGAAGGCGGCGAAACGGTCGTGCACCGGCTCGATCCCCATGATGTCCTCGGTATGGCCGTCGATGCTGAGGCCGTTCCGGTCGAGCAGGATCACCAGGTGGCCGAGCTGGAAATGCCCGGCCGAGATCACCGCCTCCCAGATCTGGCCTTCCGAGATCTCGCCGTCGCCCAGCATCACGTAGGTGCGGTAGTCGCGGCCCTGCATCCGCCCCGCCAGCGCCATGCCGACGCCGACCGACAGGCCGTGGCCGAGCGAGCCGGAGGAGAAGTCGAGCCCGCGGACCTTCTTCATGTCCGGATGGTCGCCGTAGTTCGACCCGAGCCGGGTGTAGGTGTCAAGCTCGGACGGGTCGAAATAGCCGAGATCGGCGAGCACCGGGTAGAGCCCGATGGCGGCGTGTCCCTTCGACATGATGAAGCGGTCGCGGTCGGGCCATTTCGGGTCCGACGGCTCGATCCGCATCTGGGCGTAATAGAGCGCCGCGAGGATCTCGGCGCAGGAGAAGGTCGAGGAATAATGCCCCGCCCCGGCGATCCGCGTCAGCCGGACGGTTTCGGTGCGGATGAACTTCGCCCGGTCCTCGAGGACGGCATAGTTCACGTTGGAGCGGTGAGTCATCGGCGCCCTGTCTCCTCGTTTCTTGACGCCTTTCTGATATATCAGCCGTGCAGTCCGATCAAGCATTCTCGCAGTGCTTCGGCCATTTTCACGCGATGCGGTCATATTTTTCTGTCATTCCCGCCATTTGTGATATATCACCACACCGCCCTCCCATGGTGGGGGCTTGCAAGGTCGGTCCGGGTGCGCGATGCGGCGAAGAGGCCCGGTGCAGACAGAGATGGCGGAGTGCTCATGAACGAGGTGACGGTCGAATCGGAGACCGGGGACAAGTCCCTGCCGCTGTCCGAGATCGTCTATGCGAAGCTGCGGCGCGCGCTGATGCGGGCCGAGCTGAAACCGCATGAACGGCTCAAGGTCCGCGACCTCGCCCAGAAGATGGGAACCTCCGAGACACCCGTGCGCGAGGCGCTGTTCCAGCTGGCGCACGAGGGCGCGATCGAGATCCGGCCGCGCTATTACATCCGGGTGCGGCGTCTGACGCTGGCCGAATATACCGAGGTGCGCGACATCCGCCTGCAGCTCGAACCGCTGGCCGCGGAACGCGCCCTGCCACATATCGACGATGCCGCCATCGACGCGCTGGCCGCGACCCACGACGCGCTCGTCGCGGCCGAGGCGCGCGGCGACTGGCAGACGGCGCTGCAGAGCAATTTCGACTTTCATTTCGGCCTCTACACGCGGTCCGGCATGCCGACCCTGACCGAGGTGCTGGAGGGGCTCTGGATCCGGATCGGCCCGCTCCTGAGCGAGCTCTACCCGGACGCGCATCCGACCTATTCCGAGCGGCACCAGCACCTGAACGTGCTCGACGCGCTGCGCGCCCGCGACGCCTATGCCCTGCGCGAGGCGATCCGGATGGACCTGATGGAGGGCGGGCGCAACCTGCGCCAGCACCTGATGGAGTACGAAGCCGCCGCGGCGGCGCAGGCCGGGACGCGCCGCCGACGCTAGGCGCGGCCATTCTCCGGGAGGCAGGGCATGATCATCGTGACGGGCGGGACCCACGGCATCGGGCGCGCGGCGGCCGGGATCCTTCTGGCGGAGGGGCGCGAGGTGCTGATCGCGGGCCGCGACGCCGCAACCGGAGAGGCGCTGGCCGCGGCGCATGAGCGGCTGCATTTCCACAGGACCGACGTGTCGGTCGAGGCCGAGTGCCGGGCGCTGGTGGACCGCGCGATGGACCTGGGCGGCGGGAAGATCGCCGGGCTGGTGAACAATGCCGGGATCGGACGCCGCCACGTCTTTGCCGAGACGACCCTTGCCGACTGGGACGAGGTCATGGCCGTGAATGCCCGCAGCGTCTATCTGATGACGCGGCTCGCGCTCGACGGGCTGGTGGCGGGGCAGGGGGCGGTGGTCAATGTCGCCTCCATCGCCGGGAAGGCGGGCGAGGAGGAACTGGCGATCTACACCGCCTCGAAGGCCGCGGTCATCGGGCTGACGCAGGCGCTGGCGCTGGAGCTGGGGCACCTCGTGCGGTTCAACGCGGTCTGCCCGGGCCAGATCGGGACGCGGATGATGGGGCGGGTGCTGTCGGACGACCGGCGGCGGCAGGAGCTGGAGCTGCGGATCCCCGCGGGCCGCATCGCCCGGCCGGAGGAGGTGGGCGATGTGATCGCCTGGCTTCTGTCGGAGCGGTCGTCCTATGTGAACGGCGCGGTCCTTCCGGTCGACGGGGGCGAGACGGCAGGGCTGCGGACACCGCGCCACCCGGAGTGAGGTCTCAGCCCTTCGCCGTGCCGGGCTTTCCGTAGCCGTAGGATTTGTAGGCCGCGTGGACCTCGTCCATCTCCGCGCCGCTCAGCAATGTCACCGCGCCCATGGTCCGGGCGAGCTGGTACTGGCGCGCCAGCACCTCGAGCTTTTCGGTCAGGTCGAAGGCCGCGCCGAGGCTGCCGGCGAGCGCGATCATCCCGTGGTTCGCCATCAGGCAGGCGCGGTAGGTCGTGCCCATGGTCTCGGCCACCGCCTCGGCCAGCTCCGGGCCGCCGAAGGTGCGGTAGGGGGCGCAGGGCACCTCGTTCCCGCCGAAGGAGGCGACCATGTAGTGGAACGCGGGCATCGGCTCGCGCAGGACCGAGAGCGCGACGCAATAGGTCGGGTGGGCGTGCACGATCCCCTGCGCCTCGGGCCGGTTGCGGTAGAGCGCGGCGTGTAGCGCCCATTCGCTGGAGGGCTTCCAGTCGCCCCTGAAGCTGCCGTCGAAGGCGACCTCGGCGATCTGGTCCTCGGTCATGCGGTCCGGCGCGATGCCGGAGGGGGTGATCAGCATCCCCTCGCCGAAGCGGACCGAGAGGTTCCCGGCGGTGGCGTTCGAGAGGCCGCGTGTCACGGACTCGCGGCTGTAATGCACGAGCGCCGCGCGGATCTCTGCTTCGGTTTTCATCGGCTTCCCTCTTCGATTTCCTCGAGCGCGCGGAGCAGGACATCCGTCGCGCCGAGCTTGCCGGATTTCAGGAAGAACGACACCGGGTCCGGCCCTTCCGAGACGCAGAACCCGCCGCCGTTCGGCCCGCGCGGAAAGGGGCGGACGGAGCGGATGCCGAGCGCGGTGACGATGGAGCCCGAGGTCTCGCCTCCGGCCACGACGAAGCGCCGGACGCCGCTCGCGTGCAGCCCCTGCGCGACCCGTGCGAGGATGCGCTCCGCCAGCCGGGCCGCGCCGAGCCGGCCAAGCGCGGCCTGCGCGGCCTTGACGCCGGACTCGTCGGCGCAGGTGGTGATCCCGAACGGCGTCCCGATCCGGTCCGTGGCCCAGTCGAGCGCCTGTCCGGTCAGCGCCGCTTCGTCGCCGGCCAGAAGGTCCAGCCGCAGCACCGGGTGTTTCGCCTCGAAGGCGGCCAGCTGCGCCTCGGCCACCGGGCCGACGCTGCCGCCCAGCACCACGGCGGGCCCCTGCGCATGGCGCGGCGCGGCGGCGGTCCCCGCGTGACCTCGGCCGAGCGCGAGGCCCAGCGAGATCACCAGCGGATCGCTCGCCACGATGCAGCGGCGGTCGAGGGCGAGCGTGGTGCTCATCTCGACATCGCCCGCGTCGGAACAGTCGAGCAGGACATGCCGGTGCCCGGCCTTCACATGCGCGGCGAGCGTGTCGCGCGCCGTGGTCTCGTCCAGCAGGTCGAGATGCGTGACAAGGCCGAGCGGCGTGGCGGTCTGCCGCGACAGGAACCGCACGAGGTTCGGGTCGGGCATCGGCGTGACCGGGTCGAAGCGCTTCACCGACTCGTTCACCAGCATGCCCTGATAGAACAGGTGGCCCTGGTGGACGGTGCAGCGGAACTCCGGGAAGCCCGCGCTGAAGAGCACCGGCAGGTCGCCGTAGCGCTCGGCCAGCATGTCGGCGGCGGGGCCGATGTTGCCCTCTTCGGTCGAATCGAAACTGGCGCAGGCCTTGTAGGCGACGGTGCCGCAGCCGAGCGCGTCGAGCGCATCGAGGGCGCGGGCGATCTCGGCCTTCGCCTCTTCGACCGGGGTCAGCCGCGTGCGCGCGGCGATGACGACGATCGGCGCCTCCGTGTCGGCCTCGCCTGCCGCGTCCGTGTCGAAGAAGACCGGACATTCGATCCCGGCCTCCTCGAAATAGGAGGCGACCAGCAGCCCGCCGGTGAAATCGTCCGAGAGGATGCCGTAGGCCGGGCTCATGGCCTGCCGTCCCCGTCGCTGTGCATCGCGCCCATCGTCATGCCTCGCCGCCGAACCGGTCGAGCGCGTTGCGGGTGATCGCCTCGGTGAAGGGGTCGCGGCGGGTCAGGCCCATGATCCATTCGCAGGACCCGGCGGTCAGCACCTCGCCCTTGCCGCGCTTCATGCTCGTTACCATGCCCGAACCGTACTGGTAGTTCCGCCGGGCGACGGGCGTCTCCTCGGCGGCCAGCTCCGCCAGCCCGACGAGATCGGAATCCCGCACGTAGTAGCGGTAGCCCGGGCCTTCGTGTTCGTATTCGAACAGCACGGCCGGGCTCATGGCGAGGATGTCGATCCCTTCGGGCACGCCCGGATCGGCGACGGGGTAGGGCAACCCGCGCTCGAAGGTGTAGTTCAGCCCGTCGACCTCGTAGCCGAAGATCCCGGCCTCGGCGCCGAAGACATCGGCATAGCGCAGGTCGGTGCCCTCGAAGACCCAGTGTTCGGGACGATAGACGGTGAACCCGCGCGAGCCGCGCGGCGCGAAGCCGCCCCAGCTTCCGTACATGCCGTGGCAGCCGTTCACCCCCACGGTCGAGGCGCCGGGCCAGTTCACCCCGCCGCTTTCCCACGAGGCGGTGAGCAGGTGCTTTTGTTCGGGGTCGTCGCGCACCGGGTCCATCTTGGGCGCCTTGGTCTTCCAGCAGACCTGCCGGGCGCCGTCCTCCTCCAGCCGGATCTGCCACAGGAAGTTGCCGCCGAAGCGCGAGAAGTTGCCGCCCCGCTCGACGAAATCCTCGACCGTCTTCCGCATGTCCCAGGACCAGTATTCGTCATGCCCCACGGTCACGAGGCAGGTGTAATCGTCGAGGATCCCGGGCCGCAGGTGCAGGTCGGTCTGGGTGATGATGTCGAAGCCGTAGCCCTGCCGTTCGGCCCAGACGGCGAAATGCCGGTCGAACTGGGCCCAGCCGGCGGCGGCGTAATACTGGCCGAAGCCGTGCGAATAGCCCCATTCCTTCGACGGGTAGCCGGGCAGGTCGTTCATCTCGGGGATGCGGTTCTGCGCGATCCGCGCGGCGCCCTTGGGCAGCCAGAGCATCCCGCGCGTCCAGGGCCGGTGCAGGCTGAGATGCGGCGAGCCCTCGTTCCCGTTCGGCCCCCATGTCCCGAAGTAATGGTTCGCGCCGCCCCAGTCGTTGTAGGCGGTCCATGTGCCCGTCGCGAGCATGAAGAGGATCCTGCCCTGCCGCGTCTCGGGCGTCGGGCGGACGACGAAGAAATGGTGCTGGACGAAGCGCTCCCCGTCCTTGCGCATGCAGGTCGACACCACGCGGTAGAAACCCGGGCGCTGCCCCTCGGGGATCGTCCAGGAATGCAGGACCGGCCAGTCGCAGCCGTCCATGTAGGCGGTCTCGGAGGTTCGGGTGAAGGTCCCGGGCAGGTCGAAGGCTTCGTGCGCCATCTCGGGCGCATGGCCGTCCCGGTAGATCTGGAGCGTCCATCTGTCCGCCGTGGTCGAGCCGTGGAACTCGACCGTCTCGCCCGGGTCGTAGGACATCCGGGGCGTGTAGACGAAGACCTCGGCCAGCTCGGGATCCTCGCGCGGCGCCTGGAAGCGGTAGTCCGACAGGAAGTGCTCGTCGCCGTAGCCCTTCCGCACGCCCCAGGGCGCGACGGCATGGGGGCCGGTTTCGGGGAAACGGAATTTCGAACGGGTCATGGCGGCGGCTCCCTATGCCGGGGGGTGGTCAGGTCGGGCGCGGAGCGCGGACGACAGGGATCATGCGTCCGCGCTCCGGTCCCGTGCAAGCGCTGCGAAGGCGTCGTCGATGGCCGAGAGCGCCTCATCGACGACCGCGTCGGTATGCGCGAGCGACAGGAACATGTTGTGCTTGTTGTGCAGGTAGACGCCGCGGGCGAGGGCCTGCTGGCAGAAGGCCTCGCCCAGCTTCGCGTCCGGGTCGTCGGCGAAGTGCATCAGCGGGATCGCCGGCGGGCCGGACATCGTCACCTCGAACCCGTGCCGCGCGGCCGCCTCGGTGAGGCCGGTGCAGAACCGCTCTCCGGCGGCGGCCAGCCGGGCCGGGCCGTCCTCGCGTTCGAGGATCTCGAGCGTCTTGACCGCGGCGGCCATCGGCGCGCCGGAATACCAGAAGGAGCCGGTGACGAAGACCTGCTCGGCGGCGGGGCGGAAACGGTCGTTCCCGGTCACGGCCGAGAGCGGGTAGCCATTGGCGATCGCCTTGGAATAGCCGGCAAGGTCGGGCCGGATGCCGACGTTCTCCCAGCTTCCGCCGAGGTTCAGGCGGAACCCGGCGCGCACGTCGTCGAGCACCAGCGCCGCGCCGGTCCGGTCGCAATGCGCGCGGGCCGCCCGGGCGAAGGCCGCGTCGGGCAGCTGCTGGCGGATGGCGAGGTCATGCTTGAAGGCGGAGGCCACGATGGCGGCAAGGTCGTCGCCCGCCTCGGCCACGGCGGCATCGAGGCTCTCGACGTCGTTGTAGGTGTAGTAGATCAGGTGCGCCCGGTCCTCGGCGGTGACGCCCAGCACCGAGGGCGAGCACCAGGGCACCGCGCCGTGATAGGCGCCCTTCGCGACCAGCACCTTGCGCCTGGCCGTGCCCGCGCGGGCGAGCGTCACGCAGGTGGTCATCGCGTCCGAACCGTTCTTCTGGAAGAGCGCCCAGTCCGCATGGGGGATCAGCGCGACCATCTTCTCGGCCAGCCGCACCGCGTGCTCGGTCGGCCCGTCGAGGCAGTCGCCCCGGTCGAGCTGCTCGCGCGCCGCGGCTTCGACCTCGGGGTGCCGGTGGCCGAGGATGATCGGCCCCCAGGAGCACATGAAGTCGATGTAGTCGCGCCCGTCCACGTCCCGCACCCGCGCGCCCTCGCCGCCCGCGAAGAACTGCGGATAGCCCTCGGGCACCGCGGCGGCGCGCATGTGGCCCCACATGCCGCCGGGGATCACGGAGGCCGCCCGCCGGCGCAGCTGTGCGTCCAGGCTGTTCGGCAGGTCTGGGCTTGCGTCGGTCATCCGTGGCTCCGTCTCTGGTCATGTGCGCGTGCCGGGCTCGGGCGGGCGCCGTTATTCGATATACCAAAAATCCGAGTCTGAGGGGCTTCGTCAAGACGTACTTCTCATTTAGATGGAGATTATTCAGGAATACGCAGGCCCTCGCCGACGGCGCTCGATCTTTGGAAATTCGGCGTATTTTCCCGGAATATAGGGCTTTTGTCCCGCACCAGAGTCTCCGATGGTGCGAAGAAGCCGGCCGAAAAAGCCTCAAAACTCCGCCCGGAAACCCTATGACTGCACCTCATCCGAGCACCCCAAGCTGAAATCAATTGTCACATCTGCTATATCATGCCTATGATTCTCACCACGACGTGAGCAAGAATCGAAGTGGGGACCACATGGCGAATGGCGCGCAGACCACCGCGGGGGCCGAGATCACGGTGCGCGGGCTGGAGAAGAAATTCGGTCAGCTCAAGGCCGTGGACGATCTGTCGCTCGACATCCCCAGCGGAGAATTCCTGGCGCTGCTCGGCCCCTCGGGGTCCGGCAAGTCGACGGTGCTGATGATGCTCGCCGGGTTCGAGGTGCCGACCGCCGGGGCGATCACCATCGACGGGCGCGACTGCACCCGGCTGACGCCGCAGAAGCGCAACATCGGCATGGTGTTCCAGCATTATTCGCTGTTCCCGCATCTCTCGGTCATCGACAACGTCGCCTTCCCGCTGAAGATGCGCGGCGCGTCCCGGGCCGACCGGCGCCGCCGCGCCGCCGAGGCGCTCGAGGTCGTGCGGCTCGAGGGCTACGGCGACCGGATGCCCTCGCAGCTCTCCGGCGGGCAGCGGCAGCGCGTGGCGCTGGCGCGGGCGATCGTGTATCAGCCCCGGCTTCTGCTGATGGACGAACCGCTCTCGGCGCTCGACAAGAACCTGCGCGAGGAGATGCAGCTCGAGATCAAGCGCCTGCACTCCGAACTGGGCGTGACCGTCGTCTTCGTCACCCACGACCAGGGCGAGGCGCTGACCATGGCCGACCGCGTCGCGATCCTGCGCGGCGGGCGGATCCAGCAGATCTCGGCCGCGCGCGAGCTTTACGAACGCCCGGCGAACCTGTTCTCGGCAGGGTTCATCGGCGAGATGAACATGATCCCCGCGCAATGGGACGGCAGCGGGCTGATGCTGGCGCAGGGCGACCGGCTGGCGCCGCCCGAGGCCGCGCTGATCGGTGCGGTGCCGTCGGGCGTGGCCACGCTCGCGATCCGGCCGGAACGGCTGCGGGTCTCGGCGCCCGACGCGCCCGGGGCCCTCGCCGCCACGCTGGAGGAGGTCGTCTATGCCGGGGCCGGCACGCTGCTGATCGCCCGCCTCGCGGACGGGACCGAGATCCGCGCCCGCGTCCCCTCTGCCGGGCTGCCGCGGCTGGCCGAGGGCGAGCGGATCGGGCTGACCTTCGATCCCGACGCGCTGCTGGTCTACGGCGAGGCGGCGGCATGAGCATGGCCGGCTTCCTCCAGCCCGACGGGCGGAACCTCTCGAAGGCGGGGATCCTGCTGCTGATGGCGCCCTTCTTCCTGCTGATCGGCTTCGCCTTCCTCTACCCGCTGCTCAGCCTGCTCTCGATCTCGGTCACCGAGCCGCAGACCGGGCTGCAGAACTACGAGCGGATCCTCGACACGCCGGTCTACGGCAAGGTCCTTCTGCGGACGCTGTGGATCGCGCTGCTGGTGTCGATCCTGTCGCTCTTCCTCGCCTTCCCGGTGGCGATGGCGATGGTCTCGTCCTCCGGCGCGATGGCGGTCTTCATCACCGCCTGCATCCTCTTGCCCTTCTGGTCCTCGGTGCTGGTGCGCACCGCCGCCTGGGCGGTCCTGTTGCAGCGCAACGGGATCGTCAACGACCTGCTGCAGGCGATCGGGATCATCGACGCGCCGGTCAGGCTGCTCTACACGCAGGGCGCCGTCGTGGTCGCGATGACCCACGTGCTGATGCCCTTCATGGTGCTGCCGATCTACGGCGCGCTCAGGAACATCCCGCCGGATTACGGCCGCGCCGCCGCGATCTGCGGGGCGGGGCCCCTCCGCAGCTTCTTCGAGGTGACCCTGCCGCTCGCCATGCCCGGCGTCCTGGGCGGCTTCATCCTCGTCTTCCTGACCGCGCTCGGCTATTTCATCACCCCCGCGCTGCTCGGTTCCCCGCAGGAGATGATGATCGCCACGCTGATCTCGCAGCAGCTGCGCGAGTTCCTCGACTGGCCCTTCGCCGCCGCGCTCGTCGGTGTGCTGACCCTCTTCGTCACCGCGATCACGCTGCTCTTCAGCCGGGTGTTCCGCTTCGACCGGATGCTGGGGGGCCAGGTATGAGCGGCAAACTCACCCCCGGCCGCCTGATGCTGATGGCCTATGTCTATCTCGTGCTGATCTTCGTGCTGGCGCCGATCGTGGTCATCCTGCCGATGGCCTTCAGCGAGCCCGATTACCTGACCTTCCCGCCCGAGGGCTTCACCTTCAAGTGGTTCGGCGCCTTCTTCGGCAATGCGCGCTGGATGGACGCCTCGGTCTTCTCGCTGAAGATCGCCGTCCTGACCTCGATCGTGACGGTGGTGGTCGGCACCATGGCGACCTATGCGCTGATGCGCGGGGCGGGGCGGCTCGGCACCCTGTTCCAGGGGTTGCTGATCGCGCCCATCGTGGTGCCGCATATCGCGCTGGCGGTCGCGCTCTACCTGTTCTTCCGGCAGACCGGGCTTTCGGGCACCGTCACCGGATATGTCATGGCGCATGCGATCATCGCCATGCCCTTCGTGGTCTTCACCGTGGCCGCCGCGCTCAGTTCGGTGGACGCGACGCTCGAGGACGCGGCGATGAGCTGCGGCGCCTCGCGGTTCGATGCCTTCCGGCTGGTGACGCTGCCGCTGATCCTGCCCAACGTGCTGTCGGGGGCGCTCTTCGCCTTCATCCTGTCCTTCGACGAACCGGTGATCTCGTTCTTCCTCGCCGGCATCCGGGACAAGACCCTGCCGCGCATGATGTTCGACAACATCGAACAGAACCTCACCCCGGTGATCCCGGCGATTGCCGTCCTGCTCACCGGCGTCTCGATCCTCGTTCTGGTCTGTGCCGCGGTCCTGCGGCGCATGGCCCAATCCCGGAGCATCCCCGCGGAAGAGGGGTGATCCGGTCCACCAAGGCAACGACAAGGAGGTTGACATGAAGACGATGAAACGGGCCGGGCTGCTGGCCCTGGCGATGCTGGCGGCCGGAACGGCGGCGCGCGCCGACGAGCTGGTGATCGCCACCACCGGCGGGCTGATGCGCAACGAGATGGAGAAGTGGTTCTACCTGCCCTTCACCGAAGAGACCGGGACCGAGGTGATCCCCTTCGACATCGAGGTTCCCGACCAGTGGGCCCGGGCCGAAGGGATGATCCGCACCGGCAATGTCGAGTTTGACATCGTCACCGCGACCGGTCCGGACCTTGTCGACAAGGCCGAGATGCTGATGGACATCCCCTGCGACACGCTGGAGAACGTCAAGGAATACGCCCTGCCGGGCGCCTGCCAGCCGAAGGGGATCGCCCGGACCACGGGCGGCATGGTCCTGACCTACAACACCGAGACCTACGCCGATAACCCGCCGGAGTCCTGGGCCGATTTCTGGGATGTCGAGACCTACCCCGGCCCGCGCGGCCTGCCCGACACCGGCGACCGCGACTGGTGGCTGCCGACCGTCGCGCTGCTGGCCGACGGGGTGGCGAAGGAGGATCTCTATCCGCTCGACCTCGACCGCGCCTACGCGAAGCTCGAGGAAATCCGCCCGCATATCGCGGTGTGGTGGAAGACCGGCAACCAGGTCCAGCAGATCATGCGCGACAACGAGGTCGCGATGACCATGGCCTATTCCGGCCGCGCGCTGAAGGTGATCCAGGACGGCTCTCCCTTCGCGATGGCCTGGGACGGGGCGATCCGCGACACGGGCTATCTTGCCGTGCTGAAGGGGGCGCCGAATCCCGAGGGGGCGATGAACTTCATCAACTTCTTCTACGGGGCGGCCGACGGGCATCCGGGCTTCATCCAGGCGGTCGGCTACGCGACCTCGTCGACGATCGGCCTGAGCCAGCTGCCCGAGGACGAACAGAAGCTCTACGCCACCTACCCGGCGAACTACGAGGTCCTCGTCGATCCAGACTTCGAATGGATCGGCGCGAACCGCGACGAGCTGCGCGAGCGCTGGACGAACTGGCTTCTCCAGTGACAGACCGGCCCGGGGGCGGCCCCGTCCGCCCCCGGCGCCACGGGATTGCAAACTTGTGGCATGCGGCCATGCCCTCTAGATTGGCGCCGCGTCCGCAGGGAGCCGAACCTTGACCACATCACGAGACTTGCTGGCCGAACTGACCCAGAACCGGCCGATGCGGCGCCGGGGGATCGAACGCTACCACCGCATCCTCGACGCGACCGAAGAGCTGCTGTCGGGCAGCGGCGACGAGGACATCAGCCTCGCCCAGATCGCCGAGCAGGCCGAGATCTCGCTCGCCTCGGTCTATTACTTCTTCCCGAACCGCAATTCCGTCTACGTGGCCCTCGCCCTGCGGTTCAACGAGGAGATCTATGACCGCTCCATCCGCCCGCTGACCGACCCCGAGCCGCAAACCTGGCAGGAGTTGCTGGAGCGCAAGCACAAGGCGGCCGCCGAGTTCCAGAACAGCCGCCCCGCCGCGCTCCGCCTCTTTCTCGGCGCCGGCGTCTCGGCCGCGGTCCGCAGCGCGGATTTCACCGGGAACGCCCGGCTGGCCCGCAGCCGCGCGCGGATGTTCGAGGCCTATTTCGACATCCAGAACATGCCCGACCTGCCGCACTGGCTCGAGATGTCGGCGGCGGCGATGGACGGGATCTGGTCGCTCTCCTACGGCTATCACGGCGTCATCACCGAGGAATATCGCGCCGAGGCGACCGCCTGCGCCGTCACCTACCTGCGCCGATACCTGCCCGAATACCTCGCCCGGATCCCGCTGACGCAGGAGGCGCTGGAGCGGGTGCGCATCGACCTCGACGCGCCGGCGCCCGCGCTCGTCGCCAACGACTGAAGGCCGTCAGGCGCGGCGCGCGCTGATCGCGTAGCGATGTTCGGACCGCCGCAGCAGGGATTTCCGCCATCCGAATTGCGCCGCCTGCGCGCGGTGGATCGCGCCCAGCCTCGTGTCGATGCGCAGATCGCGGAAGCCCGCGGCGCGCATCAGCGCCGCCACCGCGTCGGCCCGCGCCCCGTGCGAGAAATGCACGCGCGAGAGGATGTCGGCGTGCCGCGTGCCGTCGCCATGCGGTTTCGCGGGCGCACGCCGCGCCAGCATCCGCGACAGCCATCCGCGCGAGACGAAGTCGCCATCCACCACCAGCACCTGCCCGCCCGGTGCGAGAACGCGGTGCCATTCCGCGAAAGCGGCGGCGGGATCGACCAGCGTCCAGACGAGGTGGCGGGTCACGATGATCTCCATGCAGCCGTCGGGCAGCATCGTGCGCTCGGCATCCGCTTGCAGGAAGGTCACGCCGGGCAGCTTGGCGCGGGCGCGGTCCAGCATCGGCTCCGCCCAGTCGAGCCCGGTGACCTCGAACCCCATGTCATGGCAGAGGCGCGCGATCTCTCCGGTGCCGGAGGCGAGGTCGAGCAGCCGCCGCCCCCCGGCCGGGCCGAGGTGACGTGCGAAGAGCGCCCGCCACGCCGCCATCTCGGCGCCCTCGGCGATACGGTGGCCGGGGTCGTCGTCGAAGGTGGCGGCCCGGTCGGACCAGTAGTCGCGGATATCGTCGCGCAGATCGCGGTTTGTCAGGGTCATCGTGCTGTCCGTCTTTTGCCGGCTGGCTTCGGCCTATCGCGCGGAGGTGTCAACCGGCATTCTTGACGAAATCAGTCGGAAACCGTAGGGGGGCCATGTCTGATCCAAATGAGGACCCCTTCATGACCCTTCGTTCCGTCCTCGGCGCCTCGGCGCTGAGCCTGATCGCCGCCAGCCTCGCGCAAGCCGACCCCATCACCCTGACCGACATCGCCGGTCGCGAGGTCACGGTCGACGCGCCGGTGGACCGCGTGATCCTCGGCGAGGGGCGGCAGGTCTTCTTCACCGCCGTGCTGGATGGCGACAACCCCTTCGCCCGCGTCGTCGGATGGCGCGACGACCTGCGCCAGGCCTCGCCCGAGAGCTACGAGGCCTATGCGGAGAAGTTCCCCGAGCTGGCCGATATCCCGACCTTCGGCGGCTTCAAGGACGGCACCTTCGACATCGAGCAGGCGGTCTCGCTCCAGCCCGATGTCATGCTGATGAACCTCGAATCGAAGCAGGCGACCGAGGAGGCCGGCTACGAGGAGAAGCTCGCCAAGGTCGGCATCCCGATCGTCTATGTCGATTTCCGCGAGAAGCCCTTCGAGCACACGCCCGCCTCGATGGAGATCATCGGCAAGCTCTTCGGCGAGGAGGACCGCGCGGCCGAGTTCAACACCTTCTATGCCGAGCAGATGGCGCGGGTGACGGACGTGATCGAGGCGCAGGAGAACCTCGAGCGGCCGCTGACCTTCGTGGAACGCGCGGCGGGCTATTCCGAGGATTGCTGCATGTCCTTCGGCGACGCCAACTTCGGCCGCTTCGTGGAGCTGGCAGGCGGCGAGAACATGGCGAGCCCGTTCATCCCCGGCACCTTCGGCACGGTGAACGCCGAGCAGATCATCGCCTCGGATCCCGACCAGATCATCGCGACGGGCGGCAACTGGGAGGCCTATGTCCCCGGTGGCGACTGGATCGGCGTCGGCCCCGGCGCGGACGAGGACGAGGCGCGCCGCAAGCTGGCCGCGCTGATGGAGCGGCCGGGCTTCACCGGGGTGAAGGCCGTCGAGACCGGGCAGGTCCACGCGATCTGGCACCAGTTCTACAACGCGCCCTACAGCTTCGTCGCGGTCCAGCAGCTGGCCAGGTGGATCCATCCGGAGCTCTTCCCCGACCTCGATCCCGAGGCGACGCTGAAGGAATTGCACGCGCGCTTCCTGCCGGTCGACTACCGCCCCGGCTACTGGGTCTCGCTGAGCGGCGACGAAACCAACTGAACGCGACGGGCGGCCTTCGGGCCGCCCTCTGCACGAGGGGCATCATGTCGAGCGTCACCACCGAACCCGCCGCGCAGGCGCTGAATTACCGGGGACTGGTCGCGCGCCGGATCCTCATCCTCGCCGGTCTGGTCGCGCTGCTGGTCCTGTCGGTGGCGACGGACGTCTCGCTGGGCCCCGCGCGCTATGCCCTGCCGGACGTGCTGAAGACGCTCTTTGCGCCGGGTTCGGCCGATCTGCAGATGCGGGTGGTGGTCTGGGACATCCGGATGCCGATGGCCCTGCTCGCCGTGACGGTGGGCGCGAGCCTGTCGCTGGCGGGCGCGCAGATGCAGACGATCCTCGCCAACCCGCTCGCGAGCCCCTTCACGCTGGGCCTGTCGGCCGCCGCAAGCTTCGGCGCGGCGCTGGCCATGGTGCTGGGCGTGGCGGTCTTTCCGGCGGCGGTCGGACTGATGGTGCCGATCAACGCCTTCGCCATGGCGATGGCGGCCTCGCTCCTGATCTTCGGCCTGTCGACGATGCGCGGCGTGACGGTCGAGACCATCGTCCTTCTGGGCATCGCGCTGGTCTTCACCTTCAACGCGGCGCTCGCACTGCTGCAATACTTCGCCTCGGAACAGGCGCTGTCGGCGGTGGTGTTCTGGACCATGGGCAGCCTGACGAAGGCGACATGGGGCAAGGTCGCGATCACCGCCGCCATCCTCGCCATCTGCACGCCGCTCTTCGCCCGCCGGGCCTGGGAGCTGACCGCGATCCGGCTGGGCGAGACGCGGGCCGCGGCCATGGGCGTGCCGGTCAAGCGGCTGCGGCTCGAGGCGCTGTTCCTCGTGGCGCTCTTGGCCGCGGTGCCGGTCTCCTTCGTCGGCACGATCGGCTTCATCGGCATCGTCGGACCGCATGTGGCGCGGCTGTTGCTGGGCGAGGATCAGCGCTTCTTCCTGCCGGGCGCGATGCTGTCGGGCGCGGTGATCCTGTCGGCGACCTCGGTCATCTCGAAGGCGCTGCTGCCGGGCGCGGTGCTGCCCATCGGGATCATCACGGCGCTCGTGGGCGTGCCGTTCTTCGTGGCGCTGATCCTGACGAAAGGACGCAAGGGATGGTGAAGCTGGCACTCGAGGGGCTGGGCGCGCGCTACGGCCGGCGCGAGATCATCGCCGAGGCGACGACGCCCTGGATCGCGGGCGGGACGCTGACCGCGCTGGTCGGGGCGAACGCGGCCGGCAAGTCGACGCTGTTCCGCCGGATGGCCGGCCAGCTGCGCGGGGCAGGGGCCGTGCGTCTGGACGAGGCCGGGGCAGGTGACATCCGCTACATGCCGCAGGACACGGCGATGACGGCGGCGCTGACGGTCTATGAATCGGTGATCCTCGCGCTGAAGCAGGGCGGCGGCGGCTGGCGGCTGACCGCAAGCGAGCTGGCGGCGGTGGACGAGGTGCTGCACCGCTTCGGCATCGCGCATCTGGCCGAGCGGCAATTGCCCGAGCTTTCGGGCGGGCAGCGCCAGTCGGTGTCGATCGCGCAGACGCTGGTCTCGCGCCCGAAGGTGGTGCTGATGGACGAACCGACCTCGGCGCTGGATCTCTACCGGCAGTTCGAGATCCTCGAGGCGCTGCGCCGCTACGCGGCCGAGACCGGGGCCGTGGTGGTGCTGGCCCTGCACGACCTCAACCAGGTGATGCGGGCCTGCACGACGACCATCGCGCTGGCCGGGGGCCGCATCCTCGCGACCGGTCCCACGCTCGAGGTGCTGACGCCCGACCTCATCCGCCAGCTTTACGGCATCGACAGCCGGGTCGAGCGGTGTTCGCGCGGCTGTCCGATGATGATCGTGGACGGTCCCGCGGCCTGATCCTACGGGCCCGCGCAGGGTGTCGTGGTCGCGGCCAGCTCGGCCTCGATCGTGTCGACGCCGTAGCAGGAGACCGACTCCGGCTCCAGGAGGATCACCGCGTAGTTCGGCCGGCCGACGATCCAGTCCGGCGCCGGGTTGCCGAAGTCCTGCCGGAACTGGTGCGCCGGTCCGCGCCCGGCGGTGTAGCCGATCCCGCCGGCGAGGGTGCCGGTCAGCGGGATGTGGATATGGCCGAAGAAGATGTGCCGGATCCCGCCCGGATGCGCGCGCAGGATCTCCATCAGGGCCTGGCGGTCGGTCAGGCCGATATTGTCGAAATGCGCCATCACGTGATCGACCGGCGGGTGGTGCAGGAAGACCGTCACCGGGCTGTCCGCCGCGGCCGCGAGGGTCCGGCGCAGCCAGTCGCGCCGCGTTTCGCAAAACCGTCCGCCGTTCAGGCCCGTCTGGTTGGTGTCGAGGAAGAGCAGCCGGTCATCCGTTCCCGGGATCTCCATCAGCGACTGGACGAAGCCTCCATCGTCGCGGGGCTCGTCGGGGAAGGCCGCGCAGAAGGACTCGCGGTTGTCGTGGTTGCCGAGCAGCAGCCGCACCGGGAAGGGCAGGTCGCCCAGCATCCGCTTCAGCCGCGCGTAGGAGGCCGCATCGCCCCGGTCGGTCAGGTCGCCGGTGAGGACCATGAGGTCCGCATCCGCGTGGTGCCCGCGGGCGTGGGAGAGCACCGCCTCCAGCCGTTCGGCGGGGTCGAGCGCGTGGAGCGTCTCGCCCTCGGGGACGATGTGGGTGTCGGTGACGTGCAGGATCTTCATGCCGGGCCTTCCTTCTAGCTGCGCGCGGTCCTGCCCTCTCGACATGACGGCTGCATGACGGCCGGGGCCGGGGTGGGCAAAAAACGGCACCGTGGGCAAATCTTCACGCAGGTATCACGCAGCTGTCGTCGGAGTGTCGGCAAATCGTCATGTCCCGGGGGCTACCCCTCGCGCCAACCGCCGCGGCGCCATCCGGCGTCCCGGACGCGGCGGCACCGACACCACGAGGGGAACTCTCATGTCCATCCGTATTGCGGCCATCGCGGCCGCCCTTGTTTCCGCAGGCGCCGCGCAGGCGCAGGTCGAGATCACCTGCCTGACCAACGCAGGCCACCTGTCGCGCCAGCACGAGCCGCTGGCCCAGATGTTCAACGAGATGCAGGACGAGGTCCGCGTCACCTATGCCGCGCCGGCCCAGAACTACGCCGACACGCACCTCAAGCTGTTCCGTGCCTCGGCCACGAACACGCTGCCCGATTGCGCCTTCGAGGCCTACAACCAGCTGCCCTCGCTCGCCCGGGCGCTGGCCGAGCGCGGCCAGATCATCGACCTCGGCCAGTTCATGGAGACCGAGGGCGGCGACTGGGTCGCCGACAATTACTCCGAGCAGATGCTGAAACTCGGACAGGTGGACGGCACCCAATACGGGATGCCGTTCAACGCTTCGGTGATCCAGTGGTATGTCAACGCGGACCTGCTGGAACAGGCCGGCACCTCGGTCGAGGACTTCCCGACCGACTGGGACGGCGTTCTGGCGCTGGCCGCGAAGATCGACGCGCTCGGCGACGACATCGAGGGGATCTCCTACGCGGTCGACCAATGGGGCGACGACTGGCCCTTCCAGGTGCTGATCGAGCAGCAGGGCGGCGCGATGCTGAACGATGCGGGCGACGCGGTGGCCTTCGACGAGGATGATCGCGGCCTGAAGGCGATGGAGATCGCCCGCCGCATCGTCGAAGAGGGCGGCTACGACCCGGCCACCGACCTCGAGACGCAGACCACCGCCTTCACCGAGGGCAAGCTCGGGATCTACGCCAACTCGCCCGCCTCGGCCAAGCTGCTGCAGGAACGCGTCGGCGGGGCATTCGACCTCCGCTCGGTGAAGTTCACCGTCTGGGACGATGCCAACGGCACCCTGCCGACCGGCGGCAACGCCGCGATCATGCTGACGCAGGACGAGGCCAAGCAGAAGGCCGTCTGGGAATACTTCAAGTTCCTGACCGGTCCGAAGGGCCAGGAGATCACCGCGAAGAACACCGGCTACCTGCCCACCAACAAGGCCGCGCTCAAGGATGAATACCTCGGCGCCTATTATGCCGAGAACCCGTATTTCGCGACGCCCTCCAGCCAGTACGACCGGGCGGGCGCCTGGTACGGCTACCCCGGCACCCAGTCCGAGAAGATCTGGCGCGAGCAGCGCAGCATCATCCGCGCGGTCATGCTGGGCGAGACCACGCCCGAGGATGGCGCGGCGCAGCTGAAGACGGCCGCCGAAGACCTGATGACGCGCTGAGCCCCCGGCGCAGAGACCATCGCCGGGGGCCCGCGCGGCCCCCGGCATTTCCCCAAGAGACGAACGGAACACCCATGGCCCGGCTCACGCTGACCGACATCCGGAAATCCTATGGCGGCACCGAGGTGCTGCGCGGCATCGACCTGACCGTCGCGGATGGCGAATTCCTGTCGCTGGTCGGCGCCTCGGGCTGCGGCAAGTCCACCCTGCTGCGCATCATCTCGGGGCTCGAGAGCCCGGATGCGGGGAAGATCGCGCTCGACGGGCGCGACGTGGGCAGCGCGACGCCCAAGGAACGCGGCGTGGCGATGGTGTTCCAGGATTACGCCCTCTATCCCCACATGAGCGTGGCGCAGAACATGGCGATGCCGCTCATCATGGCGCGCCTGCCGATGTATGCCCGGCTGCCCGGCGCGCGCTGGCTGACGCCGAACCACCGCGGCACCCGCAGCGGGGTCGCGGCGCAGGTGGAGCGGGTGGCCAGGCAGCTCCGCATCGACCATCTTCTCGACCGCCGGCCCGCGCAGCTCTCCGGCGGGCAGCGCCAGCGGGTGGCGCTTGGCCGGGCGCTGGTGCGCGATCCCTCGCTCTTCCTGATGGACGAGCCGCTGTCGAACCTCGACGCGAAGCTGCGGGTCGAGGTCCGGCGCGAGATCGTCGAGCTGCACCGCGCCTCCGGCCTGACCTTCGTCTACGTGACCCACGACCAGACCGAGGCGATGACGATGTCGGACCGGGTCGCGTTGCTGCGCGACGGCCGTCTTCTTCAGGTGGCAGCGCCCGGCACGCTCTATGCCGATCCGGCCAGCGTCGAGGTCGCGCGCTTCGTCGGCACGCCCGAGATCAGCCTGCTGCCCGCCGTCGCGGAGCCCGGCGGGTTGCGCATCGGCACCGTGCTGGCGCCCTGCGCCCATGGCCTGACCTCCGGCCGCGACGTGATCGTCGGCTTGCGGCCCGAGGCGCTGGCCCCCGTCGGCATGCCTGCGCTGCAATCGCCCGGGGGCCGCGGGCCCCGCCTTCGGCTGGAGCTCGCCGTCGAGGCGGTGGAGGATCTGGGCGCGGAGGTGGTGATCCACGCCCGCCTGCGCGACTTCCCCGATCTCGCCGTCCGGATGCGCAGCCAGAAGACGCTGGAGCGCACCGGCCCCGTGCCTCTGCCGGACCATCTCACCGCCGAGGCCCCGCTCTCCGCGCTGCTGATGTTCGACGCGGAGGGACAGCGCCTGCGCGATCCCGCCCCGGTGCAGATGGCGGGTGCGCAATGATCGGCGGCGCGGAGCGGCTGGCGCGGCGCCAGAGACGGCTGGCCTTCGCGCTGGTCGCGCCGGCCGTGCTGCTGATACTCGTGATCTACGTGATCCCGATGGTGCTCGTGGTGCTGACCTCGTTCACCGACTATTCGCTCGTCAGCAACGGCTTCGACTGGATCGGGCTCGAGAACTACCGGCACATGGCGGAGGACGAGCAGTTCGGCAACGCGCTCCGCAACACGCTGGTCTACGCGCTCGTGTTCCTGCCGGGCGCCTTCTTCGTCCCGCTGTTCCTCGCCATCGCGATCCAGTCGCAGAAGCGCTTCCGCTCGGTCTTCGAGATCGTCTACTTCCTGCCCGTCACCTCGACCCTGACCGCCATGGCGCTGGTCTGGTCGGCGCTGATGGACAGCCGCCAGGGGATCCTCAACAACGTGCTGACCTCGGCCGGGCTGCCCGCGATCAACTTCCTCGGCAGTCCCGACGTGGTGCTCTATTCGCTGGCGGGCATCACGCTGTGGTCCATCATCGGGTTCAACATGGTGCTGTTCCTCGCCGGGCTGACCGCGATCCCGTCGAGCCTCTACGACGCCGCCGAGATCGACGGCGCGAGCCATCCCGTCGACCGCTTCTTCAAGGTGACATGGCCGATGCTCGCGCCGACCTCGGTCTTCGTGGCGGTCACCTCCTCGATCACCGCGTTCAAGCTCTTCGACGTCGTGGCGATCCTCACCCAGGGCAAGCCCGCCCACGCCTCGGAGGTCTTCCTCTACCTCACCTTCCTCGAGGGGTTCGAGTACTTCAACATGGGCTATTCCGCCGCGCTGTCGGTGGTCTTCCTCGGGGTGATCTTCCTCTTCGCGCTGGTCCAGACCCTGCTGGCCGACCGCACCACGCATCACTGAGGCCGCCGATGACCGACATGACCGCAATCGCCCCCGCCCGGATCCGGCTGGCCAGGATCAGCCCCGGCCGCGTCCTGGGCTTCGTCATCCTCGCGCTCGGCGCCTGGGTGGTGGTGTTCCCCTACATCTGGATGATCTCGTCGAGCCTCAAGCCCACGGACGAGGTCTATGACGCCGATTTCACCATCTGGCCCAGGACCTTCGCGGGCGTGCAGAACTATTGGGACGTGCTGGTCGGCCAGCCCTATCCGACGTTCCTGCTGAACAGCCTGATCGTCTGCGGCGGCATCCTCGCCGCCCAGCTCGTCACCGCGATCCCCGCCGCCTACGCGCTGGCCAAGCTGCGTTTCCGGGGTCAGACGATCCTGCTTGGCACGGTGGTGGCCTGCCTGACGATCCCGATCAACGTGACCTCGATCCCGCTCTACCTGGGCGTGGTGAAGGCGGGGCTGCTCGACACCTACCTGTCGATGATGCTGCCCTTCCTCGTCTCGGTCTTCGCCATCTTCCTGTTCCGGCAGTTCTTCCGCGCCTACCCGGATTCGATCATCCAGGCGGCCCGGGTCGACGGCTTCTCCGAGATCGAGATCGTCCTGCGCCTGATCGTTCCGGCGGCGGTCCCGGCGGTGGCGGCCTTCTCGGTCTTCTCCTTCGTCGCGCATTGGAACGACCTCTACTGGCCGCTGATCGTGGTCCAGAGCCAGGAGAAGATGACCGCCTCGCTCTCGATGATGCAGTACCGCTCCGAGTTCGACATCAACTACGGCCGCACCTTCGCCGCCGCGACCGTGGTCACGATCCCGATGCTCATCGTCTTCCTCTTCGCGCGCCGGGCCTTCATCCGCGGCATCACCATGAGCGGGGTGAAGGGGTAGGGGACGCTTGTCCGGTCACCGCATCGTCGTGGGCAGCCAGAGCACGATCCACGGGACCGCCACCAGCAGGACCAGCCGCAGCACGTCGGCGATCACGAAGGGCAACACGCCCCGGAAGATCGTCGTGATCGGGATCGTCCGGGCGATGGAGTTGATGACGAAGACGTTCATGCCCACCGGGGGCGTGATGAGCCCCAGCTCCACCGTCATGACGATGATCACGCCGAACCAGATCGGATCGAAGCCGAGCTGGGTGATGACCGGGAAGACGATCGGGACGAGCAGGATGATCATCGCCATCGCGTCGAGGATGCAGCCCATCAGGACGAAGAAGACGAGGATCAGCGCCAGCGTGCCGTAGGCGCCGAGGTCGAGCGCCACCAGCCAGGCGGTGATCTTCTGCGGCGACTGGGTGACGGCGAGGAAATAGCCGAAGAGGATCGCCCCGATCAGGATCGTGTAGATCGCGACCGAGGTCCGGAGCGCCTCGACCAGCGCGTCGAGCAGGCCGCGGGGCGTCAGCCGTCCGCGGGCGAAGCCGATGGCGGCGGTGAGGAAGGATCCGACGGCGGCGGCCTCCGTCGCGGTGGCGAAGCCGAAGTAGATCGAGCCGATGATGGCGAGGAAGAGCAGCATCACCGCCCAGATCCCCCGCAGCGAGATCAGCGCCTCGCGCAGGACGAAGCGGTCGCCCGCGGGCAGGCGGCGGCCATGGGCGATCCGGACCGTGCCCATGTACATCAGCACCGCCAGCAGGCCGGGGACCATGCCCGCGATGAAGAGCTTGCCGATGTCCTGTTCGGTGATGAAGCCGTAGACGGCGAGCACGACGGAGGGCGGGATCAGGATGCCCAGCGTCCCGCCCGCCGCCACCACGCCGGTCGAGACCTCGTCGGGATAGCCCGCGCGCTTCATCTCGGGCAGGGCGATCTTCGTCATCGTGGCCGCCGTCGCGACCGAGGAGCCGCAGATCGCGGCGAAGCCCGCGCAGGCGCCGATGGTGGAAATCGCCATGCCCCCGCGCAGGTGGCCGAACCACTTGCGCCCGGCCTGGAACAGCTCGCGCGACATGCCCGAGTTGGTGGCGAGCACCCCCATCAGGATGAAGAAGGGGATCAGCGAGAGGTTGAAGTCGGTGATCGTGCGGATCGGCGATTGCGCCAGCAGGTTCAGCGCCGGCTTCAGCCCGGCGACGCCCGCAAAGCCGAAGACGCCGACAAGGCCCATGGCGATGCCGACGGGCACCCGCAGGATCATCATCGCGAAGAGCGCCGCGAAGCCGAGGGGCGCGAGCAGGTCGATCGGGATCATGCCTGCCTCACTCCGGCGTCTCGGCGGGGTCGAACTGGTCGAGCGTGCCGCGCCCGGTGACGACGAGGATCAGCCGGGCGAGGATCGCGGGGATCGAGACGAGGAACCCCGCCCAGATCAGCGCCATGAAGGGCCATGCGGGCAGGCGGAGGTCCATCGTCGCCTCGCCGCTCAGCCCCGCGCTGCGGACCCGGGCGAGCATCATCCAGACGAGCAGGACGGTGAAGAAGAGGAGCACGCTCCAGGCGAAGGCGTCGATCCGGCGGCGGGCGCGCTCGGGCAGCACCTCGGCCACGATGTCGACCTTGATGTGCGAGCCGCGGTAGCCGACCGAGGCGAAGCCCCAGGCGATGGCCGCGGCCAGCAGAAGGCGCGAGAGGTCGAAGGCGTCGGGCAGCGGGAAGGCGAAGAGGTATCGCCCCGCCGCCGAGGCCACCACCAGCACCGTCACCACGCCCATGAGCACGCCCGCCACCTTCTCGATGGCGCGCGCGAGGCGGTCGAGCGCCCGTTGCAGTTTCAGCATGAACTCCCCTCCGGCGATGCGGGGCGCGCGCGCGCGCGGTGCGGCGCGCCCCGCCTCCTGTCTCAGAACTTCGCGTCGTTGGCTTCGAGCGCGTCGACATAGCCCTGGTAATAGCCGTCGGCCCCCTCGCCGACGTCGGACGTCCACTGCTCGAGAAGCGGCGCGGCGGCGTCCCGCCAGGCCTGCACCTCCTCCTCGGTCGGCGCGTAGAGGGTATGCTCGCCGCTCTCGATCATCTTGTCACGGCCCGAGGCCTCTTCGGCGGCCCAGCCCTCCGAGAACTTCTGCGACCATTCCGGGGTGCAATGGTCGTCGATCACCTTCTTCAGGTCGTCGGGCAGCCCGTCGTACTTGGCCTTGTTCAGCAGCATCAGCTGGGCCGAGATGTAGAACGGCATGTCGAGGTGATGCTTCGTCTCGGAATCGATCCCGAAGATGTAGATCGACCCCCAGGGGAAGGTGATCGCATCGGCCGTGCCGTTGGCGATCGCCTCGCGCGCCTCGGGGGCGGGCACCTGCACCGGCGCGCCGCCCAGCATCGACACGAAACGCGCCATGGTGGCGTGGGCGGGGCGGACCGACTTGCCCTGGATGTCGGCGGGCAGCTTCACCTCGGTCTTCGAGTGGATCGTGCCCGGATCATGCGGGTTGGCGAGGCAGAACTTGACGTCCGACATCTCCTCCTCCGCGATCGGGGCGTACCATTCGTGCATCGCCTTCGCGCCGCGGGGCGCGTTGTCCATGTGGAAGGGGATCTCGACCAGCGAGTAGATCGGGAAGCGTCCCGCCTGGTAGCCGGGGTTCACGTAGCCGATGTCGGCGATCCCGTCGCGCGTCATGTCGTAATGGTCGGGCGCCGCGCCGAGCTGCTGTGCCGGGAAGACCTGGAAGTCGATCCGGCCGTCCGAGGCCGCCTTGATCGCATCCATCCATTCGGTCATTCCCATGGTCTGCACCGGGTGGGTCGGCGGCAGCCAGTGCGCCAGCCGGAAGGTCACGTCCTGCGCGGCCGCCTGGCCCGCGGACAGCGCGGCGAGCGCGGTGGCGGCGAGTACTCTCTTCAGTCCCTTGGTCTTGGTCATTGTCGGTCCTCCCTGTGGTCCGTTGCGGCGGCGCGGGTCTCTCCTCTGCCCGCGACCGCCGGTTTCTCAGCGCCCCTCGTAGACGGGGCTGCGCTTCTCCATGAAGGCGCGCGGTCCTTCCCGCGCGTCCTCCGAGCCGAGGACCTCCGCCCTGGCGGCGTCCTCCAGATCGTATCCCTCGTCGAGCGTCAGCCCCGAGCTGCCCAGAACCGTCCGCTTGATCGCGCGCACGGCCAGCGGCCCGTTGGCGGCGATCCGGGAGGCAAGGCGCATCGCCTCGGGCATCAGCTCCTCGGGCGGCAGGATGCGGTTCACCAGCCCCATGCCGGCGGCGCGGTCGGCGGTGATCGTCCCGCCCGCGAGCAGAAGCTCCATAGCCAGCGGCCGCGGCAGCTCGCGCGGCAGACGCACGAGCGCGCCGGCGAAAGGGATCAGCGCATGGCGCGCTTCCGGCAGGCCGAAGCGCGCGCCGGGCACCGAGAGACGGATGTCGGTCGCCAGCATCGTCTCGAACCCGCCGGCGAGGCAATGTCCGTTGATCGCCGAGATCACCGGCTTCTCCAGCCGGAACCGGCGGAGCGCGCTGCGGTCCATCACCTCGGGCTCTTCCAGGACGCGACGGTCCCACTCCGTCTCGGCCGTGCGCGCCCCGGTGAGAAGCGGCAGCATCGTCGCGAGATCCCCGCCCGAGCAGAAGGCCCGGTCGCCCGCGCCGGTCAGCACGCAGACGCGGAGCGCATCGTCCCGGTCGAAGGCGGTGAAGGCGTCGGCGAGGCGGCAGGCCATCTCGGGCGAGATCGCGTTCATCGCCTGCGGACGGTTCATCGTCAGGATCAGGACCGGCCCCTCGGCGCGGCTCAGGAGCGCGCTCATGTCGTCACCTCCGCGACGCGGCGCGCGGCCATCTCGCGCAGCTCCACCTTGCGCACCTTGCCGTTCGGGGTCATCGGAAAGGCCTCCACCATCTCGACGAAGCGCGGCAGCTTGTGCCGGGCGAGCCCCGCGCGGCAGAAGGCGCGCAGCGCCTCCGCCTCCGGCGTCGTGCCGGGGCGGGGGATGACGAAGGCGAAAACCTCCTCGCCCATCTCGGGGTCCGGCACGCCCACCACCTGCGCGTCCGAGATCTCCGGATGGGTCAGCAGGAAGGCCTCGATCTCGGCCGGGTAGATGTTCTCTCCGCCACGGATCAGCATGTCCTTGATGCGCCCCACGATGCGGACATGACGGTTCCCGTCGACCACGGCGAGGTCGCCGGAGCGCAGCCAGCCGTCGGGCAGCAGCGTCTCGGCCGTCTTCTCGGGCATGTCGAAATAGCCCGCGGTCGTGAGGTAGCCGCGGATCTGCAGCTCTCCGGTCTCGCCGAGGCCGACGACCTCTCCGGTCTCGGGCGAGACGACGCGGATCTCGGTGTGGGGCAGGGGGGTGCCCGCCGTGGCGATCCGGGTCTCGAAATCGTCCGACGGGTCGGTCTGGGTGATGATCGGCGAACATTCCGTCATCCCCATGATGATCATCGGTTCGGCCCCCACCTCGTCGCGGATGCGCCGCATCAGGCTGGCCGGGATGTCGGTGCCGCCGGTGAAGGCGATCCGCCACGAGGACAGGTCCCGCACGGCGAAGCCCGGGTCCTCCAGCATGCGGATCATCATCGTCGGCACGGCATTGGTCACGGTCCCCCGGTGCCGCTCGATCTGGTCGAGCATCGCGGCCGCCTCGAAGTTTTCCAGCGCGACGAGGCAGCCGCCCGCGGCGAGCATGCCCATGACGTTGCAGACGCAGCCCGCCGTGTGGAAGAAGGGCATCGCGCTGACCAGCCGGTCCCCGGCGTGGAAGCCCGCCCGGTCGGCCATCAGCCGCGCGTTGTTGACGGTGGAATGATGCGTCAGCATCGCCCCCTTGGGCGCCCCGGTCGTGCCCGAGGTGTACTGGATCTGCGCCACGTCCCCGCTGCCGACCGACGCCTGCCGCGCGGCAAGCTCTTCCTCCGTCACGCGGTCGGCGAGGTCCGTGACCTCGGCCAGCGTGGCCGCGCCCGGAATCGCCCCTGCACCGAGGGTCGCGAGTCTTCGGAGATCCGGCAGGCCCCCTGCCAGCCCGGCGATGGCGGCCCCGGTGTCGTAGCCGCGGTAGCTGCAGGTGGTGACCAGCGTCGAGGCCCGGCTCTGGCGCAGCAGGTACCCGAGTTCGTTCGCCCGCAGCGCCGGGTTCACGGTGACGAGCACAGCGCCGACCTTGGCCAGCGCAAGCTCGAGCAGGATCCACTCGGGCGCATTGGGCGAAAGGACCGCCACCCGGTCCTGCGCCGCGACGCCCCACCCGATCAGCCCGCGGGCCAGCCGGTCGGCCCTGTCGCGCAGGTCGTCATAGCTCCACTCCACGCCGAAGCTCTCGAAGATCAGCGCCGGGCGCGCGCCGTGACGCGCCGCCTGCCGGTCGAGCAGCCCGCCCAGGGTGAGCGCCTCCAGCCGCGGTCCGCGATCGGAGGGCGCGAGATGCGCCTTGGTCGTCTGGCCCATGTCTCCTCCCTGAAACCGATGGACCGCGCCACATGCCACGATTAGAATTGTGGTCGGAAGCGAATTGTTCGACCCCGAACTAACATGAGATCCGTGCCACCTGTCAATCGGCCTGTGCACGGACAGACAGAACGGAGCACGCGATGCAGGACGCAAGCGACAGGGACGGGGCCGAGACCCTGACGGCCGGGGACGGCGAAAGCCAGATCGCCTACAAGCTGCGGCTGGCGCAGATCGCGGCCTACCGCGCCTTCGAGGAGCGGGTGACGGGCTACGGCAAGGCGCCGCGCTACCTCGGGTTGCTCATGATCATCGGGGCGAATCCGGGCTCCAACCAGTCCTCGCTGGCCGAGGCGGTCGGCCTGCGCCGGTCGAGCCTCGTCGCGATCCTCGACCAGCTGGAACGGGACAGGATCGTCCGACGCGACCCGGCGCCCGACGACCGGCGATCGAAGGCCGTGCGCCTGACCGGGCACGGCAGCCGCGTGCTGAAGGAGCTGACGGAGGAGGCCGAGGCCCACGAGGCCGCGCTGACCCGCGGGATCCCCGAGGCGGATCTTGCCATTCTGCGGGCAGCGCTTGACCGGATCATCCTCAACATGCGGGCGCTCGACATGCCCGCGGCCAACGCCGCCGCCGACCGCACCGACAGCCTCTCGCGCAGCTGACGGCGCCGGCAGACCCCTCACGATCTTCCGGCCGGAGTGGTCCGCGGGGCCGGTCCCGAACGTAGACAGGGACAGGCGCCGCAGATGCGCCCGGGGTCGAGGGAGTGGCAGGTGAGATCAGCCCAGGGGAACAAGGACCGGTTGTCGGCCTATGCATTGTTCGCGGGTGTGCTCGCGGCGGCGGGGCTGCCGATCTACCTGCATGCGCCGAAGTTCTTCTTCGACCAGTACGGCGTCGGGCTGGGCACGCTCGGCTCGGTCCTCTTTGCGCTGCGGCTCTTCGACGTGATCCAGGACCCGGTGCTCGGCTGGGCCTCGGGCGTGCTGGAGCGGCGCCGCCGGGCCGTCGTCGCGCTGGTCGGCGTGGCGATGGCGGCCGCGATGGTCGGCGTCTTCGCCGTCACGCCGCCCGTCGCGCCGCTGGCGTGGTTTGCGCTGACCCTCGGCGCGCTCTTCACGGCGTTCAGCTTCCTGTCGATCACCTTCTACGCGCAGGGCGTCGAAAAGGCCGGTCGCGCGCCGGGGCTGGGCCATGTCCGCGTCGCGACCTGGCGCGAGACCGGGGCGCTGATCGGCGTCTGCCTCGCGGCGGTGGCACCGACCCTGCTGGGCCTCGTCTCGGCCGCACCCTTCACGCTCTTCGCATGGCTCTTCGCGGCGGCGACGCTCGTGGCCGTCGTCGCGATGCGCCGCGAATGGCGCCCGACGGGGGCGGACACCCGGCCCGCCTTCGAGGCGATCCTCCGCGACCCCGGGGCGCGCCGCCTGCTGTGGATCGCCTTCGCCAATGCCGCGCCGGTGGCGGTGACCTCGACGCTGTTCCTGTTCTTCGTGGACTACCGGCTCCAGGCGCCGGGGATGGAGGGCCCGCTCCTCTTGCTCTTCTTCGTCTCGGCCGCGATCAGCGCGCCGTTCTGGGGCCGCGCGGCCGCGCGCAACGGGCTGCGCAGCTCGCTGCTGGCGGGCATGGTGCTGGCGATCGTGACCTTCACCTTCGCGGCCTTCCTGGGCGCGGGCGACGTGATCCCCTTCGCGCTGGTCTGCGTCGCCTCGGGCGCGGCGCTCGGGGCGGACATGACGCTGCTGCCGGCCGCCTTCTCGTCGCACGTGGCCTCGGGGCAGGGCAATCCGGGGCAGGCCTTCGGGCTGTGGAACTTCGTCTCGAAGCTCACGCTGGCCTTCGCCGCGGTGACCGTCCTTCCGGCGCTGGAGCTCGCCGGGCTCTCGGCGGATCAGCCGGCGGGCGACGGCGCGCTGCTGATGCTGACCCTGCTCTATGCCGTGCTGCCCTGCGCGCTGAAGCTGGTCGCGGTCTGGCTGCTCGTCACCTCGACCGCGCTCACCGCGCTCGACCGGCCCGCGGCGCAGGGGTGATCCGCCTCACATCTCCTGACTGATCTGACCGTAGGCGAGCATCGCGAAGAGCCCGGTGCCGCCGATGATGTTGCCGACGAGCACCGGGAAGATGTGGTGCGTGAAGGCGGTGACGATCCCGAGTTCGCCGTTCATCACGAGGCAGAAGATCTCGTTCGATCCGGCGACGACGTGGGTGAACCCGCCCGCGGCGATGAGCCAGGTGAAGAGGACGATGACGATGACCTCGGACCCCTTGGACGAGGGCAGCATCCAGACCAGCGCCGCGATGAAGAACCCCGCCGGGATGCCGTGCAGAAGGGAGGTCGAAGGGGACAGCGCGGCCACGTGGCGCGACACGTCGAGCACCGCCAGCATGATGTCGTCGGACAGGATGCCGCCGTGGATCGTGATGGCCGCCGTCAGGAAGGTTCCGACCATGTTGGCCGCGAAGACGAGCCCCCAGAGACGCAACGTGCTGTACAGGCGGCCACGGTCCGGATTGGCCAGCAGCGGCAGGACGACGGTGATCGTGTTCTCGGTGAACAGCTGCATGCGGCAGAGGATCACCAGAACGAAGCCCACCGTGTAGCCCAGACTGCCGACCAGCCAGAGATAGGGGAAGTCGGGCCCGAGCCCGGCGCGGAAGATGCCGAGGCCCAGCACCGAGGCCGAGATGCCGATGCCCGCCGCCACCCCCGACCACCAGAGCGAGGTCTTGGGGCGGTGCAGCTCTTCCTCGCCCTCGCGCAGGATGATGGCATAGACCGTCAGCGCCGAGAGCCGGCCGTTGTCGCTCACCGCCTCGCGTTCATGCGGCGTCAGCGAGCGTTCGGTCTCGGTCGGGGTCTGTTCGCGCGACTGGCGGGAGGCCCGGCGCGCCTCGCGTTCGGCCTGTTCCATGCGCTCTTCGAGCGTGGGGGATGTCTCGGGGCTGTCGTCGTGATCGTCCATGGTCCTGCCTTCTTGCCCGTTCCGGCGGACCGGGCCCCGCTGTCTGTTCCACATCGCGCAACGCCCGCGACCGGGATTTGCACGGTAGTGCCTGTTGCGCCGGGCCGGAAGCCTCTGAATGGCGGCGACCCGGATCCGCCGTGGCATGGAGAGGATAGGACGGCCCGGCCCCCCTGCGACTCCGCGAGCGGCATAAGTCGGATTATGTCACCAGCGCGCCACACCCGCACGATCCGCCGCGCTTGCGGGGCCATCCTGCGCCGCCGATCGCCCCGAGGAGCAGAAACGTGCTGCGCCACACAATCTTCCACCCGGGATTGCACGTTGCTGCATGGACATTCCGCCCCACGAGAGACTACTTAACGTAGGGATGGAGGGCCGCTGCGAGATGCGACCCCCACTCCATCTGGAAATTCATGGGAGGACACCTTGGATCGTCGTTCGTTCATCCGCACCGCGGGCACCATGGGGGCGGCTGCGGCCACCGCCGGCCTCGCGGCACCGGCCATCGCGCAGGGCAACATCACCTGGCGCATGGTCACCACCTGGCCCAAGAACTTCCCCGGCCTCGGGGTCGGGGCGCAGCGGCTTGCCGACCGCATCACCGCCGCGTCGGGCGGCCGCCTGACCGTGCAGGTCTTCTCGGCCGGCGAACTGGTGCCGCCGCTCCAGTCGCTCGACGCCGTGATCGACGGCACCGCCGAGATGAGCCACGGCGCCGCCTATTACTGGCAGAACAAGTCGCCCGCGCTGTCGTTCTTCACCGGCGTGCCCTACGGCATGACCTCGCGCGAGCTGACCGCATGGATCCGCTACATGGGCGGTCAGGAGATCTGGGACGAGATCTATGACCAGTTCGGCGTCCAGGGCTTCCTGTCCGGCGACACCGGCACCCAGGCCGGCGGCTGGTTCCGCAACGAGCTGACCGGCGTGTCGGACGTGCAGGGCCTGCGCTTCCGCACCCCCGGCCTCGGCGGCCGTGTCTGGGAGAAGCTGGGCGCCACCGTGACCAACATGGCGGCGGGCGAGATCTTCCAGGCGCTCCAGTCGGGCACGCTGGACGCGGCCGAATTCGTCGGCCCCTACAACGACCTCGCGCTCGGCTTCTACCAGGTGGCGAAGAACTACTACTTCCCCTCCTTCGTGGAACCCGGCCTCGCGACTGAGCTGGTCGTCGACAAGGCCAAGTACCAGGCCCTGCCCGATGACCTGCAGGCGCTGATCAAGGACATCAGCCAGGCCGAATACGACCAGGTCGCATCGGACTTCTATGCCAACGATCCGCGGGCGCTGCAGACCCTGATCAACGACCACGGCGTCAACGTGATGCAGTTCCCCGAAGAGATCCTCCAGGCCGGCGCCGAAGCCGCGAAGGAGATCATGACCGGGCTGCGCGAGTCGGACGATCCGCTGGTCAAGAAGACCGCCGAGAGCTTCATCGAGTCGCTCAACATCGTGCGGACGCGGTCGCGCGACACCGACGGCGCCTTCGTCCAGGCGCGTGAGAAGTACTTCACGCTCTGAGGCCTGACCTTCGCCACGGAATGGCCCGGGCCGCACCGCCCGGGCCATACCCGTAAGAAAGGCACGGCCCCGCGGTTCCGAGGGAAAGGGAAGCTGGATGCGCATACTCGCCTGGGTGGCCGCCGCGATCTGCGGCCTCAACTACGTGATCGGCCGGGTCTTTTCATGGCTCGCCCTGGGGATCGTCCTCGTCTGCTTCACGGTCGTCGTGCAGCGCTACCTCTTCGCAACCAGCTACGTCTGGATGCAGGACCTCTATATCTGGATGAACGGTGCCATGTTCACGGCCGTGGCGGGCTTTGCCCTGCTCAGGGATGACCACGTGCGGGTCGACATCTTCTACCGCCCGGCCCGGATGCGCACCCGCGCGATCGCGGACCTTGCCGGGGTGGTGGTCTTCCTGCTTCCGTTCTGCTGGATCGTCTACACCTATTCCATGCCCTTCGTGGCCCGTGCCTGGGGCTATTTCGAGGCCTCCGCCAATGTCGGCGGGATGCCGGGCCTCTTCATCCTGAAATCCTTCGTCATCGCCTTCGCCGTGCTGATGGCGCTGCAGGGCGTGGCCATGGCGATCCGGTCGATCCTGATCCTTGCCGGACGGCCCGAGCTGGTCCCGGCCATGATGCGCTATTCGCCGGACAAGACCCCCGTCGGGTCGCACGAGGAGGCCGCCTGATGGATCCGGTCCTGATCGGCGAGCTTCTCGCCGCGCTCATGTTCTTCGGCGTGATCGGCTTCCTGCTGATCGGCTTCCCCGTCGCCTTCACCCTCGCCGGGGTGTCGCTCCTGTTCGGCGCCGCGGGTCTCTGGCTCGGCGTCTTCGATCCGAGCAACTTCGGCTCCCTGCCGAACCGCTACATCGGCTTCATGACCAACGAGGTGCTCGTCGCCGTCCCGCTCTTCATCTTCATGGGCGTGATGCTGGAGCGCAGCCAGATCGCCGAGCAGCTTCTGCTGACGATGGGCAAGCTCTTCGGCAACCTGCGCGGGGGGCTCGGGATCTCGGTCATCCTGGTCGGCGCGATGCTGGCCGCCTCCACCGGGGTGGTCGGGGCGACCGTGGTGACGATGGGGCTGATCTCGCTCCCCGCGATGCTGCGGGCGGGCTATGACCCCAAGCTCGCCACCGGCGTGATCTGCGCCAGCGGGACGCTCGGGCAGATCGTGCCGCCCTCGACCGTGCTGATCTTCATGGGCGACATGCTCTCGGGCATCAACAGCCAGGTCCAGATGGCCAAGGGCAACTTCGCGCCGGTGCCGGTCTCGGTCGGCGATCTCTTCGCGGGCGCGCTGCTGCCCGGCGTGCTGCTGGTGGTGCTCTATCTGGCCTGGGTGATCTTCAAGGCGCTGACGGATCCCGCCTCCTGCCCCGCCACGCCGGTGCCCGCCGAAGAGAAGGGCGCGCTCGGCCGCGAGGTCCTGATCGCGCTGCTGCCGCCGCTGCTGCTGATTCTCGCGGTCCTCGGCTCCATCCTCGGCGGTATCGCCACCCCGACCGAGGCGGCCTCGGTCGGCGCGGTCGGCGCGATGATCCTCGCCGCGCTGCGGCTGAGGCTCAGCTTCGGGGTGCTGCAGGCGACCGTGATCTCGACCGCCACGATCACCAGCATGGTCTTCGTGATCCTGCTCGGCGCCTCGGTCTTCTCGGTCGTGTTCCGGATGATGGGCGGCGACAACCTGGTGCACGAATTCCTCGGCAGCCTGCCGGGCGGACGTCTCGCGGCCGTGGCCGTGGTCATGATCATCATGTTCTTCCTCGGCTTCATCCTCGACACGTTCGAGATCATCTTCATCGTCATCCCGGTGACGGCGCCGGTCCTGCTGGCGCTGGACGTGGACCCGGTCTGGCTGGGGGTGATCGTGGGGGTGAACCTGCAGACCTCGTTCCTGACCCCGCCCTTCGGCTTCGCGCTCTTCTACCTGCGCGGGGTGGCGCCGGACGACATGCCGACCTCGGCGATCTACCGCGGCATCATTCCCTTCGTCGGGCTGCAGATGGTGGCGATCGTGCTGCTCTTCGTCTTCCCGGAGCTGGTGACATGGCTCCCGCGGGCGATCGCGGGCTGACGGGCAGGCCCGCGCGGGCCGTCGTCAGATCTGCTGGATGACGTGCAGGTGGCCACCACCGGAGGCTGCGCTATTGTGTGGCCGGGACGGCGGCGCCCTGTCCGGGCGCCCCTCCCCCAGAAACGGAACGGACGGGACATATCGACCATGGAACTGGGCCTGATCGGCAATTGCTCTGTTGCGGCGCTCGTCGACCCGCACGCCACCATCAACTGGTTCTGCCTGCCGCGGTTCGACGGCGATCCCGTGTTCCATTCCCTGCTGGGCTCCGGCACGAAGAACCCCGATGACGGCGCCTTCTCGATCGAGGTCGAGGGCTTCAAGTCGGCCGAACAGGCCTACATCCCGAACACGCCGATCCTGCGCACGCTGCTCCACGCCGAGGGCGGCGTGGTCGAGGTCACCGATTTCTGCCCCCGGTTCGAGGCCCGCGACCGCGCCTTCCGCCCGCGCATGATCATCCGCCGCATCCGGCCCGTCGAGGGCTGGCCCCGGATCCGGGTCAAGGTCCGCCCGCGCTTCGACTGGGGCAAGACGGAGCCAAAGGTGACCTATGGCTCGAACCACGTGCGGTTCGTCGGCAGCCGCGAGGTCGTCCGCATGACCACCGATGCGCCGGTCGATCACGTTCTGTCGGAACGGCTCGTGACGCTCGACCGGCCCTGCACCTTCGTCATCGGTCCGGACGAGACGCTGCAGGAGGGCCCGGCCGAGATCGGCGAGCGTTTCATGCTCGACACCCAGCGGTACTGGCAGCGCTGGTCGCAACGGCTCGCCGTGCCGTTCGACTGGCAGGACGCGGTGATCCGCGCCGCCATCACGCTGAAGCTCTGCAACTACGAACAGACCGGCGGCATCGTCGCGGCGGTCACCACCTCCCTGCCCGAGGCGCCGGGAAGCGAGCGCAACTGGGATTACCGCTACTGCTGGGTGCGCGACGCCTTCTTCACCGTGCGGGCGCTGAACAGCCTCGCCGCGACGCGCACGATGGAGAACTACTTCCAGTGGCTGATGAACCTGGTGGCGGACGCGCGGGGCGGCCACATCCAGCCGGTGCTGGGCATCGGGCTGGAAACCGACCTGCGGGAATGGCAGGCCGAGAACCTGCCGGGCTATCACGGCATGGGGCCGGTCCGCGTCGGCAACCAGGCGCATGAGCATTTCCAGCACGACACCTATGGCCACGTCATCCTCGGCGCCGCGCCGGCCTTCTTCGACCAGCGCCTGCAGATGACCGCGGGCGAACACGCCTTCCGCCTGCTCGAGGACCTCGGCGAACAGGCCTGGGCCTTGCACGATCAGCCCGACGCCGGGATCTGGGAACTGCGCAGCCGGGCCCGGATCCACACCTCATCGTCTCTGATGTGCTGGGCCGCCTGCGACCGGCTGGCCCGCATCGCCGCCCGGCTCGGGCTGAGGGACCGCGCCGGCTACTGGCGCGGGCGGGCCGACGTCATCCACCGCAAGATCCTCGAAGGCGCCTGGAGCGAGGAACGGCAGGCCTTCGTCGAGAGCTTCGGCGGCCGGACGCTCGACGCCAGCGTCCTGCTCATGGGCGAGGTCAACTTCCTGCCGTCGACCGACCCGCGCTTCGGCGCGACGGTGGACGCCCTGTCGCGCACCCTCGGGCGCGGCCCGCACATGCTGCGCTACGAGGAGGCGGACGATTTCGGTGTCCCCGAGGTCGGCTTCAACATCTGCGCCTTCTGGCGGGTCGATGCGCTGGCCCGGATCGGCCGGGTCGAGGAGGCGCGCGAGTATTACGAGGAACTGCTCGGCGCGCGCAACGGGCTGGGCCTGATGTCCGAGGACACCTCGTTCGAGACCAATGCGGGCTGGGGCAACTTCCCGCAGACCTATTCCATGGTGGGCATCATCAACGGCGCCATGCGCCTGTCGCGAAGCTGGGAAAGCCAGCTCTAGAACCGTCGGCCCCGCCGACCCTCCCCGTGTGACGTCCCGCCCGAACCCGCTGCGTCCTACGCAGCGGCACCGGCCCCGGCCTGGACGGTCGCAGGCGATTCAATCCCGTCAGTTTTTGATCCCGTCGCCGGCGGAACTGCCTAATATTCGAGCATGTGATGTCTGGGAACAGGTTTCTTGCCCGTGGGCCTTTCTATAGGATACAGGTGGTATACTGAAAGTCGGGCAGGTCGCCACGCGGCCGTTCTGATGACACCAACAGGGAATCGACAGATGAAATACGGAATTGGGATCGGCATCGTCACGCTGGGCATGGCGCTCGGCTCTGCCGCCGCGGCACAGACCAGCTGGGACATGTCGGTCGTCTGGCCGGAAGGCAACTTCCACACCCAGAACGCGATGACCTTCGCCGAACAGGTGAGCGAGGCCACCGACGGCGAGGTGCAGATCACGGTGCATTCGGGCGGCGCGCTCGGCATCAAGGGCCCCGAAGGCATGGCCGCGGTGCGCGACGGGCTGGTCCCGATCGCCGACATCCTGATGAGCCAGCAGGTCGGCGAGAACCCGGCGCTCGGCGTCGAGACGCTGCCCTACCTCGCACCGACGCTTCCGGACCTCGCGCTGCTGCACAAGTTCTACCGCCCGATGGTCGAGAGCATCGCCGAGGACATGAACCAGAAGCTGCTCTACATGGTGCCCTGGCCGGGCCAGGCGGTCTATTCGCCGAACAAGATCGAGACGCTCGCCGACCTCGAGGGGCTGACCATCCGCGTCGTGGACGCGAACGGCGACGCCTTCTTCAACGCGCTCGGCGCCGCGCCGCTGCAGATGCCCTGGGGCGAGGTCGTGCCCTCGCTGGCCGCCGGCACGATCAAGGGTGTGACCACCTCGTCCTCCTCGGGCGTGGACGGCGCGTTCTGGGAGTTCATGGACAACATGAACACCTTCAACTGGCAGGCCTCGTCGAACATCGTCACCGTGAACCTCGATTCGTGGAACGCGCTCGACCCCGAGGACCAGAAGGCGATCGAAGAGGTCGCGGCCGCGCTCGAAGGTGATTTCTGGATGAACTCCGCCAACGAGGACGCGGCGAAGATCGCCACGCTGAAGGAAAACGGCATGACCGTCACCGCCCCTTCGGAAGAGCTGCGCGCCGCGCTCGTCGAAAAGGCGAAGCCGCTCTGGGAAGAGTTCAAGACCCGGGTGCCGGAAGCCGCCCCGGTGATCGACAACTACCTCGCCGTCCGCGGGGAATGATCCCTCGGGCCGGGCCCTTCCGCGGGGCCCGGTCCTCTCAGCCCCGCGACAGACGGCAGCAAGGACGTGACGACGATGGACAGCAGCGTGGAGCGGGGCGGCGCCCCGGCATCTTCCGGACGGTTCGGGGCGATCATCGCGCCGATCGACGCGGTGACCCGGGCCGGCAACATCGTCGCCGGCCTCGCCCTGCTTGCGATCCTCGTGATGATCACGGCCGAAATCGTCTCGCGCAACCTGATGGGGCGCTCGCTGCCGTTCTCGTGGGATTACTCGGCCTATGCCATGGGCACGGCCTTCATGATGGCCTCGGCCGACGCGCTGCGCCGGGGCGCGCATGTCCGGGTGTCCGCGGTGCTGGAAGCGGTGCCCTACCGGCTGTCGCGGGTGCTGGAGTTCGGCGCCTGCCTGGTCGGACTGGCCGCCTGCGCCGCGCTTGCATGGGCCCTGACCGAGATGGCGTGGCTTTCGTTCCAGCGTGGATCGACCTCGGCCACGGTGATGCGCACGCCGCTCGCCTGGCCGCAGGGGCTGACCGCGCTCGGCGCCATCATCCTCACCCTGCAATGCGCGGCGCAGATCCTGCGGCTCGCCCGCGGCGAACGGCTCGCCGAAGGCGCCGCGATCGAATGAACGCCGCCTCCCCCCAGATCCCCCGAAAGGCCCCGCGATGACGCAAGTTGCAACCTCCCTCGTCGGGATCATGGTCGTCCTGCTGGGCTCCGGCATGTGGATCGGCCTCGGCCTCGTCGCCACCGGCGCGGCGATGCTGGCGCTCTTCCGGCCGCAGATGCCCTTCATCAAGCTGCTCGCCCAGCAATCCTGGAACGTGCTCTCCTCGCCCGAGCTGCTGGCCCTGCCGCTCTTCATCCTGATGGCCGAGGTGCTCTTCCGCACCAACATCTCCGCCTCGCTCTTCACCGGGCTGACGCCCTGGCTGCGGCGGGTGCCGGGGCGGCTCACGCATATCAACGTGATGGGCTGCACGCTCTTTGCCTCGGTCTGCGGTTCCTCGGCCGCGACGACGGTCACCGTCGGGCGGATCACCGCGGGGGAGCTGCTGAAACGCGGTTACGACCGCGACCTCGTCATCGGCTCGCTGGCGGGCGCCGGGACGCTCGGCTTCCTGATCCCGCCCTCCACGATCATGATCATCTACGGGGTGATGGCCGAGGAATCGATCCTGCGGCTCTTCATGGCGGGCATCCTGCCCGGTGCCCTGCTGGCCGCCGCCTACATGGGCTATATCGGCATCCGCGCCCTCCTCTCGCCCGACGCCATCGGCGAGGCGCCGCCCCCCTCTTCCATGATGCACAAGCTGGGCGCGCTGGCCGATCTCGGCCCGCTCCTGCTGCTGATCCTCTTCGTCATCGGCTCGATGTACGGCGGCATCGCCTCGCCCACCGAGGCGGCAGCGGCCGGCGTCATCGGCGCCATGGTGATCGGCTTCGCGCAGCGCAAGCTCGACCTGCCCGGCCTGCTCGCCGCCGCGCGGCAGGCGGCCGAGAACAGCGCGATGATCGGCCTCATCATGGTCGGTGCGATGTTCCTGTCGACGGCGATCGGCTATCTCGGCCTGCCGCGCTACATCGCCGGTGTCATCAACGGCTGGGGCCTCTCGCCGCTGGCGCTGATCGCGGTGCTGCTGGTGTTCTACATCCTGCTCGGCATGGTGATGGAGGGGCTCGCGATCATCGTGATGACCCTGCCGATCACCCTGCCGCTGGTCGAGGCGGCGGGCTACGACAAGGTCTGGTTCGGCGTCTTCATCGTGATCGTCGTCGAGATGGCGCAGATCTCGCCGCCCGTGGGCTTCAACCTGACCGTGCTCCAGCGCCTGACCGGCGACAGCATCGGGCGGATCACCCGCGCGACCATGCCCTTCTTCCTGATCATGGCCGCCTTCGTCTTCCTGATCGCGGTCTTCCCGCAGATCGTGAGTATCGTGCCGGACATGATGCGGAATTGAGCTCCCCCGTTGACGCATCGACCTGGCACGAAGAAGCCCCCGGCGATCCCGCCGGGGGCTTCTGCTTTTTCACGGGGCGGGGCGGGATCAGGCGGCGAAGAGGCCGTCGAAATCGGCGAAGCCCTTGATCTCGATCGGGTTGCCCGAGGGATCGAAGAAGAACATCGTCCGCTGTTCGCCGGGCTCGCCCTCGAAACGGATCACCGGCGGGATGTCGAACGCGACGCCCTTCGCCTCGAGCCGGTCCGCCAGCGCCTTCCAGTCGTCGAGCTGCATCGCCGCGCCCATGTGGGGCATCATCACCATGTGATCGCCGACCTTGCCGGTGCGCGTCACCGGGAAGGGTTCGCCCAGGTGCATCGAAAGCTGGTGGCCGAAGAAGTCGAAATCGACCCAGGTGTCGGTCGAGCGGCCTTCCTTGCAGCCGAGCACGTCGCCGTAGAAGGCGCGCGTCTCGTCAAGGTCTTTGACGTGGATGGCGAGGTGGAAGAGGGATTTCATCGTCTGGTCCTTTCTTGTCTGGTCTCAGCGAAGGGTGATCTGGCGCGGCAGCGACGACAGCGGGTCCGCTCCGGTCTCGGTGAGGATCACCGTTTCCGAAACACCCACCGTGAAGCGGCCGTAATCGCGCAGCGTAATCGGCAGGTGGAACACCATGCCGGGCGCGAGCGGGGTGTCCACGCCGGTGAAGAGCGACAGGATCGCGCCCTCGCCCCAGTCCGGGGCAAAGGCCGCGCCCATCGAATAGCCCGCGCGCTTGCGGAAGGCGGCGGTGAAGCCCGCGGCGTCGATCTCCCGCTGGGCCGCCTCGTGCGGGGCGGAGCAGGGCGCGCCGGGGCGCATCGCGGCAAGCGCGGCGTCGAGCGCGCGGAGGCTCGTGTCCATCATGCGCTGCGCGGTCTCGGGCGGCGTGCCGATCCAGACCGAGCGCATCAGCGCCGCGTGGTAGCGGTCGTGGCTCGCGGCGAGTTCGAGGAAGACGCCGTCGCCCGCCTCCAGCCTGCGCCGCCGCCAGGTGGCGTGCGGGATCCCCGAACGCGGGCCCGAGCTGACCAGCGGCTCCATCGCCATCGCCTCGGATCCGGCGCTGATCGCGGCGGACATCATCGCGGCGGCGACGTCGTTCTCGCTGGCGCCGGCGCGGCAGGTCTCGATCGCCGCTGTCATCCCGGCCTCGGCATAGCCCGCCGCCAGCCGCAGCGCCGCCAGCTCGCGCGGGGATTTCACGGCGCGGAGCGACTCGGTCCAGCCGGAGCCGTCGCAAAGCGAGACGCCGCTCAGCGCCGCCTCGATCCGCGCCATCATGTCGGGGCTGACGAACCATCCGGTGCGCTCGACGGCAAGACGCTGCACCCCCTGCCCCCGCACCAGCTCGGCCAGCGCCGCCGCCGGATCCGTCCCGTCCTGCCATGTGCGGATGTCGGCGAACCAGGCATCCGCCCGTGCGCCGGTCTCCTCCAGCTGGCGCACCAGCAGGACCGGCTCTCCTTCGGCAGGCATCAGGAGCGCCTGGAAGGCGAAATACCCGGCGGTCTGGCGACCGGCGGTCCAGAAGACGTTCTCGGGCCCGGTCAGCAGCAGCGCGTCCGCCCCCTCCCGCCGGATCCGGTCCTGCAACGCGGCGGCACGGGCGCGGAACTCTTCCGGCGGGAAGACGGCGGCGCTGCCCGCGAGCGCGGCGGGGGTCTGGCGTATCTGGGTCATGGGGTCCTCAGGAAGCGTCGAACGTGCCGAGGAAGCGCGCCCGGACGTGATCGAAATGGCCGGCCATGCGGGCCGAGGCGAGTTGCGCGTCATGCGCGGCGACGGCGTCGATGATGTCGACATGCTCACCGGCCTGGTCGACGAAGGTGTCATAGGTCCGGGTGACCGAGCAGCGCCGCGCCACGCTCCGCTGTTCGTCGATGATCGCGGGCAGGAGCTCCAGCCGGGCCGCCCGCGCGATGGCGCGGTGAAAGGCGCCGTCCTCCAGCCAGAACTGGTCGAAGGTGACGGGCGCGCCGTCCACGATCTCCTGCATCCGTGCGCGGATCGCCAGCAGCTCCGCCCCCGCCCCATGCTCCGCCGCACGGGCCGCGGCCGCGGCCTCCAGCTTCTGCCGGAGCTGCACGATCTGGAGCAGCTGCTCCACCGTGACCGAGCGCACCAGCACGACGCCGTTGCTCAGCCGGTCCACGATCCCCTCGCTCTCCAGCCGCGAGAGCGCCGCGCGCAGGGGTGTCCGCGACAGGCCCAGCGTCTCGGTCAGCGCGCGTTCGGAAAGCACCGTCTCGGCCGCGATCCGACCCGCGACGATGTCGTCGCGCAGCCGCTCATAGGCGGTGTCGGAGAGGGTCCCGCCGCTCATCGGCCGCGCTCCGCGACGATGCCGAGGAAGACCGCCCCGACGGCGCGGGCCAGGTCGGCCTCGTCCATCGCCTCTTCCGGGCAATGGCTGCCGTTCCAGTTGCGGATGAAGACCATCACGCTGTCCCAGCCCGCCGCGCCGAAGGCCGCGGCGTCGTGGCCCCCGCCCGAGAGCATCCGGCGCGGGCTGTCGCCCTGCGCCCGGGCGCCGGTGGCCACGAACTCTGCCATGGTTTCCGAAAGGCGCGCCGGGGCGGAGCGGCTCTGCGCGCCCAGCTCGAAGCGGATGCCCGGCCGGGCGGCCTCGATCCGGGCGATCTCGGCCTTCAGCGCGGCGTCGGCCTCTTCCAGAACGGCGACATCGTCCGAGCGCAGGTCGAGGCAGAAGCCCGCATGGCCCGGCACCTTCGCCATGGCGTGCTGCGGCGAGGCGGCGTCGAGCTTGCCGAAGGTCACCGTCAGGTCATGCCCGGCGTCCAGCAGTCGCGCCCAGACCGCGTCCATGGCGAGGATCAGCTCCGCCATCGCCACCACCGCGTCGGCCCGGGCCCCCCGCGGCGCGCCGCCGGAATGGGCCCAGACGCCATGCACCTGCGCCTCGCGGTAGCGCAGCCCGCCGCGCACCGCGTCGACGATGGCATAGGGTTCGCCCGCGTCATCGAGGACCGGCCCCTGCTCGATATGGAACTCGAGGAACCGCGCCGGGGCGGGCGGCTCGATGGACCGGACCGCGTCCGGGTCGAAGCCCTCGTCCCGCATGTGCTCGGCCAGCGTCCGGCCGGTGTCGGAGCGTTTCGCGTCGAACTCCTGCGGGGTCAGACGGCCGAGGCCCGCGCGCGACCCGGCATAGGAGACGGGGAACCAGACGCTTTCCTCCGCCCGCGTCACCGTCAGCACGACATCCGTCGCGGGCGTCACGCCCTCGGCCCGCAGCGCGGCGATCACCGCCAGCGCGCCGACGACGCCGGCCTGCCCGTCATAGGCGCCGCCCTGGCTCACCGTGTCGAGATGCGAGCCGATATGGAGCGCCGTCGCCCCCCGGTCCTGCCCCGGCAGCGTGGCGAACATGTTGCCCGCCGCGTCGCGCCGGATCTCGCAGCCCAGGGCGCGGGCCTCCTCCTCGATCACCGCATGGGCCGCGCTTTCAAGCGGGCTGTAGGAGGGCCGCGTCCAGCCCGGCCCGCCCGAGGTGATCGCGTTCACACGGGCGAGCACCCGCGCGATGGTGTCGGCGATCAACTCCCGCGGCACGGTCACAAGCGTCTCGGTCATGCGCGCAGCTCCTCGGTCCGGGGCGGCGTCAGCACGGTCTCGGGCACCCCGCCGCTCAAGGCGGTCACCACGTGGCCCGCCGCGCCAAGCGCCACCCGGCGCAGCGCCTCTTCCGTCGTGCCGCCCAGATGCGGCGTGAAGATCACGTTGGAGAACGCGGCCAGCGGCCCCGTCGCCGCCCCGTGGCTGTAGACGTCGAGCGCCACGCCTCCCAGAGCCCCGCGCTCCAGCGCCCCGGCCAGCGCCGCCTCGTCGATCAGCTCGGCCCGCGCCACGTTCACCAGATGCGCGCCGGGCTTCATCGCGGCAAGGCGGGCGGCGTTCATCAGGTGATGCGTCTCGGGCCGAAGAGGCGTGTGCAGCGTCACCAGGTCGGCCTCGGCCAGCCCCTCCTCCAGCGCTGCCACGCGGGAGAAGGCCCCGACCTCGCGCGCGCGCGGCGAATGCACCAGCACCCGCATCCCGAAGGCGGTCGCCGCCATCTGCCCGAAGCGGCTGCCGATCGCGCCCCAGCCCACGACGAGCGCCGTCTTGCCCGAGAGCTCGCGGAAACTGAGCGACTCGCGGAAGCCCGGCCGCCCTTCGCGTTCCCAGCGATCCGCGCCCGTGACGCCGCGCGCCAGCGCCAGCGCGAGGCCCAGGGTCAGCTCCGCCACCGATTGCGCATTGGCGCCCGGCGTGTTGGCGACCATCACGCCGCGCTCCGCGGCGGCCTCCTTGTCGACCGCGTTGTGCCCTGTGCCGTGCACCACGACGGCGCGCAGGCGGTCCGCGGCCTCGAAGGCCGCGCGCGGGAAACCGGCATCGCGGGTGATCGCGGCGTCGCAGCCTCGGACCGAACGGGCGATGCTGTCGGCATCGGTGCCCGAGCAGGCCACCGGCTCGATCCCGTGGCGCCGCAGCAGGGCGAGCCCGTCTTCATGCATCGGCTGGACGATCAGGCATTTCATGGCTCACAGGACCCTTTCGGCCGGGGATGTCTGCACCTCTCCGAGGTGCTCGAAGATCGCGTCGCGGGCGTGATCGAGATGCGCGCCCATGAGCTCCGCCGCCGCGTCGCGCCGCCCGTCGCGCATCGCGGAGAGCATGGCGAGGTGTTCCTCGCAGCCGCGCAGGAAGCGTTCCGGCACGACCCGGTGGTCGAAGATGCAGGTCCGCATGTGCAGGTCCTGGATCACCTTGGCGGCGGCGGCATTCCCGGCGGCGACGGCGATGGTCGCATGGAAGCTCTGGTCGACATGCCATTGCAGGTCGTCCTCACCCGGGCCCTTCTGCACCAGCCCGCGAATGTCGGCCTCCAGCGTGTCGATCTGCTCCGGCGTCAGCCGCCCGGTGGCGGCGCGGATCGCGCCCGGTTCGAGCGTCCGGCGGAGGAAGAAGATCTCCTCCACCTCCTCCAGGCTGATCCGGCGGACGCGCACGAAGCGGCCCTCCTGCTCGGCGAGCCCCTCGCTCCGGATCCGGGCGATGGCTTCGCGGACCGGCGTGCGGGACATGGCGAGATCGGCGCAGAGCCGGGTCTCCTGCAAGGTGTCGCCGGGCTTCAGCTCGCCCTCGAGGATGCGCCGGATCAGCTCCCGATAGGCGGTCGCCGCAAGGTTTCTGCCGCTCATGCTCCCCTCCCCTCCGATTGGTCCAGATCGCGGCCCATCACCGCCTCGGGCGCAACAATACCGCCCGCGAGGTTGCACGACAGCAGAAAGGCCGAGCTCAGCCGCCCGCCCGTCGCGGGCACCAGCCCGGCCAGCAGCTCGGCGCGCCGCTTGCGGTCGGCCAGCAGGATCTCCTCGGCCGCGTCGCGGGTGACGAGCTCGAAGCGCAGCTCCGCCCCGGTCGGCATCTGCGCGAGGCGCGGCAGGTCGGCGGTGATGACCGTGGCGATCTTGGGATAGCCGCCGGTGGTCTGGGAATCCGCCATCAGCACCATCGGCTGGCCCGAGGCGGGCACCTGGATCGCGCCGGGGACGATCCCGTCCGAGACGATGTCATGGCCCCGCGCGGCGGGCAGCTCCGGTCCCTCCAGCACCATCGCCATCCGGTCACGCTGCGGCGAGACGCGGAACGTGTCGGAGCCGAGCCGCGCCAGCACCTCCGGGTCGAAGTAATCGTCCTGCGGCCCCGGAACGATGCGGATCGGTTTGCCGCCGGACGGCGCAAGGGCCTCGGGCGCCCGCAGACAGACGCCCCCCTCACCCGCCTCGCCCAGGGCAAGCACGTCGCCCGCGCGGAGCGCGCGGCCCTCGACCCCGCCGAGCGCGAAGCGCAGATGCGTGGCGCGGGCGCCCAGCACCTCCGGCACTGCGATCCCGCCCGCGACAGCGATATAGCCCCAGGTCGCGCCCCGCAGCGCGCCGATCTTCACGACCTCGCCGGCCTCCACGTTGTGGCTCTCGCCGACCGGCACCAGCCGCTCGCCCACATGGATCGCGCAATCGCCCCCGGTCACCGCGAAGCGCAGCGCCCGGCCCGCACGGAAGCTGCCGCCGATCCCGGTGAACTCCAGCGCCGCCGCGTCGGCAGGATTGCCGCAGAGCGCGTTGGCGAGCTCCATCGCCGGGCCGTCCATCGCCCCCGCAACCGGCACGCCGAAGCGCTTGCGGCCATGCCGTCCGCGATCCTGGACCGACAGCATCGGCCCGGTGCCGAGCACCTCCAGCGTCATCGCGTGGCCTCCGGCTCCGGCATCTCTCCGGCGGCGATGGCGGCCGCCTCCTCCGCGCTCACCGGCACGAAGCGCAGCCGGTCTCCGGCGGCGAAGAGGAAGGGCTCGGCCCGTGCCGCGTCGAAGGTCCGCCACGGCGTCCAGCCGACGAAGCGCCAGCCCGAGGGGCCGGTCACCGAGTTGATGCTGCCCTGCTGCCCGCCGATCCCGATGGCCCCGGCCACGATCGACTGCCGCGGTTTCGCCAGCCGCGGCGTATGGAGCTTCTCCGGCAGCCCGCCGAGATAGGCGAAGCCCGGCGCGAAACCGATCATGTAGACGCGGTACTCCGCACCCGAATGCAGCGCGATCAGCTCGTCGGGGCTGAGCCCCTTCTCTTCCGCCAGCGCCTCGAGATCCATGCCGACCTCGCCGCCATAGACCACCGGCACGCGCCAGAGCCGCGTCGCCTGCTCACCCGTTTCCAGCGTGGCGATCCGCTCCGCCAGCAGCGCCTCGAGCGCCGCGCCCCGCACCTGCGCGGGATCGTAGTTCACCAGCAGCGAGCGGTAGGTCGGCACGGATTCGAGCACCCCCGCGACCGGCCTGTCCGCCAGGCTCTGCGCCAGCGCGATGACCCGGCGGTTCACCTCCGGGTCGACAGCCTCGCCGAACTGCACCGACAGGGCCGACTCGCCCACGGGCAGAAAGGCCGGAGCGCTGTCCGGTGCGTCATGCTCTGTCTGTGGTCGCGTGGTCATCGGAACCTGTCTCAAACCTTCCTTGCATTTTCAGTATACCAGCTGTATCCGTAATGCAAACAGGCAAACACCGGATCCGGTCCGGTCATCCTCGGGAGTGAGCACATGGCAGTCACCTTGGACCTAAACTGCGACATGGGCGAGAGTTTCGGCGCCTATTCCATAGGCGATGACGCCGCGATGCTCGAAACGGTGACTACCGCGAACGTCGCCTGCGGCTTCCACGCGGGCGATCCGGTCGTCATGCGCCGCACGATCCAGCTTGCCAGGGCGGCGGGCGTCGCGGTCGGGGCGCATCCCTCGTTCATGGACCTCTACGGCTTCGGCCGGCGGCGCATCTCCGGCGAGCGGCCCGAGGACCTCGAGGCGCAGCTGATCTACCAGATCGCCGCCATGCAGGGCATGGCCGCCGTCGAGGGCCACCCGATGACCCATGTGAAGACCCATGGCGCGCTTGGCAACATGGCCGCCACGGACCCCGAGCTGGCGGCGCTCTGCGTCCGCGCCGTCGCCGCGGTGGACCCCGCGCTGGTCTACGTCTCCCTGCCCTATTCCGAAACCTACAAGGCCGCCGAGAAGGCCGGCCTGACCGTCGCCTGCGAGATCTACGCCGACCGCAGCTACACCGACGCGGGCGAGCTGACCCCCCGCAGCCAGCCCGGCGCGGTGATCCACGACATCGCGCAGAGCACCGATCAGGTGCTCGAGATGGTGCTGAACCACCACATCCCCACCACCGGCGGCAAGCGGCTGCCGGTCGACCCCGCGACGCTCTGCATCCACGGCGACACCGAGGGCGCGCCCCGGATCGCCGCCGCCCTGCGCAAGGCGCTGGAAGAGAACGGCGTCACCATCGCCCCCTTCGTCACCCCCGGAAGAGCCTGACCCATGTCCCGAATTGTCTACCTCAACGGCCAGTGGCTGCCCGAAGACGAGGCGAAGGTGTCGATCTTCGACCGCGCCTTCCTGATGGGCGATGCGATCTACGAGGTCACCTGCGTGCTCGACGGCATGCTGCTCGACTACCCGGGCCACGCCGCCCGCCTGCGCCGCTCCGCCGCCGAGCTGGGGCTGACCCTGCCGCTCGACGACGACGCCCTGCTGGCCGCCCATCACGAGATCGTCGCCCGCAACGGGATGGAAAGCGGCATGATCTATCTCCAGCTCAGCCGGGGCGTGGCCGAACGCGATTTCGCCTACCCGCCCGCGGGCACCGAACCGACGCTGGTGATGTTCACCCAAGCCAAGGACGTTCTGGTCAACCCCGCCGCCGAGACCGGCATCTCCGTCGCCCTGGTCCCCGACCTCCGCTGGGGCCGGCGCGACATCAAGACGGTGCAGCTTCTCTACCCCTCGATGGCGAAGATGGAGGCCAAGGCGCAGGGCGCCGACGACGCCTGGCTGCACGAGGACGGCTTCGTCACCGAGGCGAGCGCCGCCACCGCCCATATCGTCACCGCCGCGGGCACGCTGGTCACGCGGGATCTCTCCCACGCCCTGCTGCCGGGCGTGACGCGGAGCGCGATCCTCGATCTTGCCGCCCGCCACGGGGTGACGGTCGAGGAACGCGCCTTCACCCCGGACGAGGCCCGCGCCGCGCGCGAGGCCTTCATCACCTCGGCCACCAATTTCGTCGTCCCGGTGGTCCGCATCGACGGCGCGCAGATCGGCGACGGCACTCCCGGCGCGCTGACCCGCGAGCTGCGCGCGCAATACATCGCCACCCGCCGGGCGGCCGCCCTCGCCCCCGCCTGAGACCCCTTTCCCCGACCGAGGACCCTTCCAATGCCCCTGCTCACCTCCGACGCCCGCGGCGTCTATGTCATCGCCGTCACCCCCTTCACCGACACCGGTGAGATAGACTGGGACAGCCTCGACCGCGTGGTCGATTTCTACTTCGAGAAGGGCGCCGACGGGCTCACCATCCTCGGGATGATGGGCGAGGCGCCGAAGCTCACGCAGGCCGAAAGCCGCGCCGTCGCCGAGCGGGTGATCCGGCGGGCGGGCGACCGGCCCGTGGTGGTGGGCGTCTCGGCCCCGGGTCTTGCCGCGATCGGCGAGCTCGGGAAGGCCGTCATGGACATGGGCGCGGCGGGCTGCATGGTCACGACGCCCGGCAGCCTGAAGACCGATCCGCAGATCCACGCCTATTTCGCGCAGGTCGCCCGGACCCTCGGCGCCGGCGTGCCGATCGTCCTGCAGGATTTCCCCCTGACCACCGGTGTGAACATCTCGGACGAGGTGCTGGGCCGGATCATCGACGACGTGCCCGAGGTCGTCATGCTGAAACACGAGGACTGGCCCGGCCTCGCCAAGATCACGAAGATCCGCAAGGCCGAGGCCGAGGGCCGGCGCCGCATCTCGATCCTCTGCGGCAACGGCGGCGTCTTCCTGCCCGAGGAGGTCGCCCGCGGCGCCGACGGCGCGATGACCGGCTTCGGCTTCCCCGAGATGCTGACCGACGTGGTGCGCCTCGCCTCCGCGGGCGACATGGACCGGGCGCAGGACCTCTTCGACGCCTACCTGCCGCTCGTCCGCTACGAACAGCAGCCGGGCGCGGGCCTCGCGGTGCGCAAATACGTGCTGGCGAAACGCGGCGCCATCGCCTCGGCCGCGCTGCGGGCCCCCGGCGCACCGCTGCCGCCCGAGACGGTGGCCGAGGTCGAGCGCCTGATCGCCCGGCAGGAGAAACGGCTGAAGGAGCTGAACTGATGGATTTCGGACTGACCGGAAAGACCGCGCTCGTGCTGGGCGCCAGCCGCGGCCTCGGCGCCGCGAGCGCCACCCTGCTGGCCAGGGAGGGCGCGCGCGTGATCGCCGCCTCGCGCAGCGGCACCGCCCCCGCCGAGGGGATGGAGGGGCTGACGCTGGACCTGTCGGACGCGGACAGCGTCGATGCCCTTGTCGAGAGACTGAAAAGCGATCCCGTCGACATCCTGGTCAACAATTGCGGCGGCCCGGCGGCCGGTCCCGCGCAGGGCCAGAGCGCCGCCGCATGGCAGGCCGCCTTCGACGCCATGGCGGCCCCCGTCTTCCGCATCACCGACGCCGCCCTGCCCGGCATGATCGCCCGGGGCTGGGGCCGGGTCGTGACCATCGGTTCCTCGGGCATCCTCCAGCCGATCCCGAACCTCGCGCTGTCGAACGGCGTGCGCGGCGCGGTGGCGGGCTGGTCCAAGACCCTCGCCGAAGAGGTCGCGCCCCACGGGATCACGGTCAACATGGTCCTGCCCGGCCGGATCGCGACGGACCGGGTGGCGCAGCTCGACGGGATCAAGGCGGACAAGACGGGCGCCACGCTCGACGCCGTGCAGGAGGCCAGCCGCAAGACCATCCCCGCCGGCCGCTACGGCACGCCCGAGGAGTTCGGTGCGGTCGTCGCCTTCCTCTGCTCGACGCAGGCGGGCTATGTCACGGGCTCCATGGTGCGGGTCGACGGCGGGATGATCCGCGGGCTCTGATCCCGGCACGGGCGGCCCCCGGCGGGCCGTCCTAGTCCCAGGGCAGCGAGAAGGTCTTGACGTTGGTGAAGCTCTTCATCGCCTCGATCACGCCTTCCTTGGTGCCGTTGCCGCTGTCCTTGATGCCGCCGAAGGGCGACATCTCGGTCCGGTAGCCGGGCACCTCCCAGATGTTCACCGTGCCGACCTGAAGGTCCCGGATGTAATGCTGCATCCGGCGGAAGTCGTTTGTGCAGACCCCCGAGGACAGCCCGAAGGCCGTGGAGTTCGACAGCGCGATGGTCGCCGCGTCGTCGTCGGGCACGCGGACCACCGGAACGACCGGGCCGAAGGTCTCCTCCATCACCAGCGCGCTCTCGTGCGGGACGTGGTCCAGCACGATCGGCGGCAGCAGCGCCCCCTTGCGCCCGGGGTGATAGAGCACCTGCGCCCCCTGCCCCTCGGCCTGCCAGACCCGTTCCTCGAAGAGCGCGGCGGCCTTTTCGTGCACCACGGTGCCGAGCTCGGTCGCCGGATCCATCGGATCGCCGTATACCAGCGCCGCCGCCCGTTCGCGCACCAGGGGCACGAAACGGTCGGCGACGCTCTCCTGGCAGAGGATGCGTTTCACTGCAGTGCAGCGCTGCCCGGAGTTCTTCGTGGCCCCCGCCACGGCCAGATCGGCGGCCCTGGCGAGGTCGGCGTCGGACAGGTCGCTGCAGACGATCAGCGGATCGTTCCCGCCCAGCTCCAGCACCTGCCGCTTGTAGACCGCCTTCGCCGCGATCATCTTGCCGACGGGCACGCCGCCGGTGAAGGTGATGAGGTCGAAATCGGGGTTGGTGATCATCTCCTCGCCCAGGTCCCCCGGCCAGCCGGTGACGACCGAGAGCATCTCGCCCGGCAGCCCCGCCTCGTAGAGCGCATCGGCCAGCCACAGCGCGGTCAGCGGCGTCAGCTCGGTCGGTTTCAGCACCACGCAATTGTTGGTCGCGATGGCGGGCGCGATCTTGTGGCTCACCATGTTGAGCGGGTGGTTGAACGGGGTGATGGCCGAGATCGCGCGCAGCGGTTCCCGCATGGTGAAGATCTTGCGCGCCTTGCCCTGCGGGGTCAGGTCGCAGGAAAAGACCTCTCCGTCGTCCTGGATGCAGAGCTGGCCCGCCAGCGTGTAGACGTCACGGGCCCGCCCGCATTCATAGCGCGCATCGGCCAGCGAGATCCCGAGCTCCGCGGTGATGATCGGCGCCAGCTCCGCCGTCCGGTCGCGGATGATCCGCGCGACGTTCAGCAGGATCTGCTGGCGCTCGTAACGGGTGAGGGTCGGGGTGTAGCCCTTCGCGATGGAGAAGGCCTCGCGCACATGTTCCGCGGTCCCGGCGG
>NZ_JHZF01000002.1 GCF_000688295.1 Pseudooceanicola nanhaiensis DSM 18065
GGCCCTCATTCGAACTGTTCCTCGAGGATGGTCGCATCGGGATCGATAACAACCCGGCCGAGCGCGCCATGCGCCCGATCGGCGTTGGCCGCCGCAACTGGCTCTTCGCTGGCTCCGACAGCGGCGGGGAAACCCTCGCCCGGGCCATGACCCTGATCGAGACGGCGAAGATGAGCGGGCTGGACCCGCAAGCGTGGCTTGCTGATGTCCTCGACCGTATCCACGATCACAAGATCAACCGCCTCGACGAACTGCTCCCGTGGAACTGGAAGTCGTAGGATCAGGCGACGGTATCAACCGGCCGGTTACGCTAAAAGGTCGGATTCAGGCAAAGCGCACAGAACCCGATCTCAGCGGTCTTTTTGGTTGACGATCAGTTCTGCATTTTCGGGTAGTTCCGAAACAATGTTCACCTCGTCAGCACGAATTCGTGCATGCAGTTTGAAGGTATCAGCGGCGGCTGCTTCTGCGGCGGAAGCGTCGGCACCGTCTTCCAGCACAAGCGAGAGGCGGATCATGTCGCGATCGTTCTCGCGCGTTACCACGGCCTGCGCGGCCTTTGCGCCCGGCGTGCCGATGACAACTTCTTCAACCACGCGCGGATAAACGAAAATCTCGCGCACTTTGACCGCTGCCCCGACCCGTCCCTGCAATGCTGAAATCCGGCTGACGGTGCCATCCGCGTTGCTTTCCAGGGCAAAGGCGCTGTCGCCGGTGCCGAACCGGATCATCGGCCAGGTGGAATCGCGCGCGGTCACGACAACCTCGCCAGGATCGCCATGAGCGACCTGTTCGCCGCTGACCGGATCGCAGATCTGCACCACGCGGTCGGGATGAACCAGGTAGCCTTCGCCGCCATCCTCATAGGCGACAAGGCCCAGATCGGCGGTGGCATAGGCGGCCCAGGTGGACACGCCGTATTCGGCCTCGATCCGGCGGCGCTTGGCCATCCAGTCGCCCATCTCACCGCCGAGGAAGGCTGTCTTCACCTTCCATGCGTCGCGGCCATAGGTTTCGATCACCTTGTCCGCCAGCGTCAGGAAAAACGCGGTCGAAGCGCAGATCGAAGTCACGCCGGTTTCGGCGATGATCTGTGCCTGAAGCTCCGTATTGCCGACGCCTCCGGGGATCACCGTGGCGCCTGCGGCCTGTGCCGCTTCGTCGAACAAAAGCCCCGCGGGCACCAGATGATACATCCAGGTGTTCAGGATGATATCCCCCGGCCCCACGCCTGCCGCCTTGAACAGCCGGTCAAGGCCGTGGCCGCCACCGTCCGAAAGGGCCGGTTCGAAAATCGGGCCGGGGGACACGTAGATCCGCCCGACATCCTTCAGATCCGAGGCCAGGAACCCGCCAAAGGGCGGGTTCTCGCGCTGGATCTTCAGAAGCTCTTCTTTTTTCATCACTGGAAGACGCGAGAGGTCCGCCACCGATGTGACAGCTGCCGGATCGAATCCGGCAGCCGTAAATCGCGATTTCAGGCCAGGAGCTTTTTCGGCCGCAGCGGCATAGGCTTGAGCTATATCTTTGTAGATATCATCAGACATTTCCATGCCTCCTCGTCCAATCTGGTGTTAAAGCGGGCAGTCCTTACGGAAGTTCGGCGCGCGCTTCTCGCGGTGCGACAACACACCTTCCTTGACGTCCTCGCTCATGAAGCCAAGCATCTCCAGCGCGGTCGACGCATCAAAGATCGGCCCGGCCTGGCGCAGCCAGTTGTTCAGCGAATACTTGGTCCAGCGAATCGCGCTTTGCGAGCCGTTGGCCAGTTCGACGGCTGTATCCAGCGCGATCTGCTGCAGCTCGTCATCCTCGACGCACATTGATACCAGACCGATACGCTCGGCCTCTTCGCCCGACACCGGCTTGCAGGTCATCAGATAGTATTTCGCCTTGGCCATCGAGGTCAGCAGCGGCCAGATAATCGCCGCGACGTCACCGGCGGCAACACCAAGGCGGGGATGACCATCGACAATCTTGGCCTTCTTTCCGGCGATCGAGATGTCGGCCAGGATGGCAACCACAAGGCCTGCGCCGGCCGCAGGGCCATTGATCGCGGAAATGATCGGCTTGTTGCAGTTGATGATGTTATAGACGAGATCCTTGGCTTCTTTCCACGTCTTCATGATCTCGTGCGAATTGCCAATCATGTTTTCGATCAGGCTGAAATCACCCCCGGCGGAAAATGCCTTGCCCGCACCGGTCACGATGACCGAATTGATGTCTGGGTCACGGTCGATATCGATCCACATGTCCGTCATCTGGGTGTGGGTTTCGGCATCGACCGAGTTGAATGTCTCGGGCCGGTCGAACGTGATGCGCAGGACGCGATCCGCCGGGTAGTCAAATTTCAGTTTATCGTATTTTGCATAACGATCCGACATGGTTCTATTTCCTCCGTGGGGTATTGAGTCAGCCAGGCAGTCCCAGGACGGCCTTGGACAGGATGTTTCTTTGGATTTCGTTCGATCCACCGTAGATCGTGGTAGGTCTGGCCTTGTAGAAACTCGCCAGAACATCGACACTTACGTTGCCGACCTGAAGCGGCCCGATGGAGCCGCCATCGGGACCGGCTGCTTCGATCATCAGCTCGGTGATGCGCTGGAAGCATTCAGTCACCCAAATCTTCAGCATGGACACATCCGCACCGAGCGTCTCGCCACGTTTGAGCTGATCTGCAAAACGGGCATAAAGCGCGGCATGATCTTCCACATCCAGTGCCGCCTGGGCAAAGCGGTCACGGAACACCGGATCGTCAAACGCGCCACGGCCACGGGCAAAGCTTTCAAGCTGTCCCAGAGCGTTCTGGGCCAGACTTGGCGAACCGATGAAAATGCGTTCGAAGCTCAAGAGAGCCTTGGCCATCGTCCAACCCTTGTTCAGCTCGCCCACGAGGTTCTCGCGGGGCGTCCGTGCATTGTCAAAGAAGACCTCGCAAAACTCGGTCTCGCCCGACAGGGTCGTGATGGTGCGCACCTCGACTCCGGGTTGATCCATCGGAGCGAGCAGGAAACTGATGCCCTGCTGTTTCTTCGGCGCATCGGGATCGGTGCGCACCAGCATGAAAATATGCGTGGCGTCATGCGCCATCGTGGTCCAGATCTTCTGTCCGTTGATGACAAAGTCGTCGCCGTCAATCTCTGCGCGTGTGCGTAGGTTCGCCAGATCGGACCCGGCGCCGGGTTCCGAATAGCCCTGACACCAGATATCTTCGCAACTCAGGATACGCGGCAGCCAGTAATCTTTTTGTTCCTGGGTGCCGAATTTGATGATCAGCGGCCCGACCATCTGCACGCCCATGTCGCGGCCGCGATTGACGCCCCAGCGCTGCTGCTCTTCGTAAAAGATCAGCAACTTGGCGGCGTTCAGCCCCATACCGCCGAATTCAGCGGGCCAGGCTGGCGCGACCCAGCCCTTGGCGTGAAGCTTGCGGTGCCAATGTTCGATCTCGGCGAACTTCGGTCGGTGCGGCAGGTGACGCAGCTCCTCGGGATATTCCGCCTCGAAGAACTGGCGCACTTCTTTGCGGAACTCTGCATCGGTCATAGCGCTCCAGTCGGTCATTGTGCTGCCCCCTCTGCTTCGCGTGCCTCGAACCATATCCGCCTGTGATAGGCATCGTCGCCCAACCAGGCCGACAGCACCAGCGCCCGGTTCAGGTAGAGCCCGATATCGAACTCATCCGTGTACCCGACGGCCCCGTGCAGCTGGATGGCGTCGCGGGTGATTTTCTTGGCGGCCGTGACGGCGCGCGCTTTGGCGCGGCTGGCAATCGGGGCCCGAACCTTCGGATCGGTTTCGCTGTCCATCTGCGCAAGCGCCTCCCGCACTCCGGCCTGCGCGACCTCGCACATCACGTTGAGGTCGACGGCACGGTGCTGGATGACCTGGAATGATCCGATCGGCTTGTCGAACTGCTCCCGCGTCTTGATGTAGTCGAGCGTGATCTCGAAGGCGCGCTCGCTCAGGCCGACAAGCTCGGCCGCGGCAAGCGCCGTTGCATCGGCGACAGCCTCGGCCAGTGCAGTGAGAACCGCACCGCTGCTGGCCAATTCCGCGGCCGGAGTTCCCGAAAACGAAAGCTCGCCCAGAGAGCTGCCATCCGCCTGCGTCTGCTTGTCGATGACAAGCCCCTGCGCGTCTGCCTCAGCCAGAACCAGAACCGGACCATCATCCTGTTCGGCCACGACAAGGAACCCGTGCGAACCGATCGCACCGACGACCCAGGCCTTGCCACCGGTCAGCTTTCCGTCCGCGTATCGGCAGGTCGCATCGGCAGGCGCCCCGTCGGGGCCGCGTTCCTGCCAGGCAACCGCCAATGAAATTTCGCCGCCGATGAGCTGTGCCATCTTCGGATGATCCGGACAAAGGCGGCGCAGAAGGCCGAGGCTCAGACCGATCGTCGACACGACCGGTTCCGGGGCAATCACACGGCCGACTTCCTCGGCGATGACACCCCCGGCGGCTAGGCCCATGCCAAGCCCGCCCTGATCTTCGGGCACCGCCACGCCGAAAACACCGGCCTCGGCGAGTTCCCGGACCATCTCCGCATCGAAACCGCCCCTGGCATCACGAAGTTTTCGGGCTCTGTCACTTCCGCCCGCCCGTTCAAACAACGTGCGCGCGCTCTCGCGCAACAGGCGAAGGTCTTCTTGTTCGCTGGAAAGGATATCAGTTTGTGTCATTTTGTTTTCGCTGGATCATCACGGGGGTGTCGGTCGAAAAAACGACCTCGCCCTCGGGGTTTTTGGCGCTGAGCGTATAGTGCAAAACACCTCTGTCGGGCTTGCTTTTTGACGGTGTGACCGAGTTGACCGTCAGTTCGACATCAAGGGGTTCGTTCGGGTGCACAGGCCGCAGCCAGCGCAAATTGTCAAAGCCCATGCCGCCGATATTGGCAACATCGACCATCATCTCGGTCATGACCGGCTTGAACACCTCAAGCATGGTCTGAAAGCCCGAGGCGATCAGGCTGCCATGTATGGCGGTTGCATAGTCTTCATCGGTGTGCAGCCGCTGCGGATCCCATTCCTTGGCAAAGGCCTTTATTGAATCCGCGCTCATCGGAGCGCTGCGAAAGCGATAGACTTGGCCCGGCGAGAAGTCTTCCAGATACCTCAAGAGGCACCCTCCTTTGCGAAACCGTCATCGTATCCGCTCGCATCCTTGGATATCCGGATGCGGTTGAATTCTTCCAGCTTCGGATAGGTTTCCTTGAACGCCACCAGGAACTCACCCATCGGCGCGTCGAAATAGAGACCACGGTCGTTCACATATTCCATGTGCCGGTGATTCTGTTCGTCGAACTCATGAAAGAGCGCGTCGTGATAGCCGTCGAAGACCAGGGGTTTGACCCCGAATCTTTCACACAGTTCCATGTTGAATGCAGGTGTCACCTTGTAGGCCTCATTCCCCAACCACAGCTGAACATAGCCGTGGTAGATAAAGAGATCGGTCCCCATCAACTCCTGCAACTTGGGTGTATTCAGGTGGTTGCGCACATCCGCGAACCCCAGAGCGGCGGGGATACCCACAGCACGCAAACAAGCCGCCAGAAGAATTGCCTTGGGAACGCAAAACGCCGCTTCCGCCCCAGCGATACGGCTGGCACGGTAAGAGTCCTCATCCAGCGCAAAACAATAGGGATCATAGCGAATATCGTCGCGCACCGCTTCGAACAGGCGGATCGCCTTGTCGCGATTGGTTGCGCCCACAGGGAGATCACGCAAAGCCGATGTCACGAAACCCTGCACTTCCAAGCTATCGCTTTCCACAAAGCGCGATGGCATGACATAACGCTCAGCTTCAGTCGGCAGGTCATCGTCAGACTTGTCCATTGGTCCCTCCTTTTTTCTAACAAATGTTAGATTACCGATTCAAAACCTGCCCGTCAACGGGATTTACTCTGTCTTTGGTTGGTCCACGCCATAACGCGTATTGTCTTCGCCCAGAGTGGCTGCAACTCCGACCGAATTTCCGGAAGAACGGAACTCCGGCGCAATTGGCAGCGGCAAAGCAGGCGCGTCCCGGCCGGAGATTTTTACTGTCCGCCCGAACACGTCACGCGCTTTGAAATGCGGGTCATGTGCCGCCTCGGCGGGCGTTTTCACGACCGAACAGCAGCAATCTGCCGCTGCCAGCAAAGGCTCCCAATGGGTCGAGGGATGTTCCCTCAGACGACGTGCAACCTCCGCGGCACAGGCATTTGGATCGGACCAGTCATCGCGAAGGGCCACCGGCAAACCAATGACATCGCAGAACAACTGCCAAAACTTTTCTTCCAACGCGCCGACGGCGATCTGACGCCCATCCGCAGCCGAATAAAGCCGATACCGGGCCAGGCCACCCGTCAGACGGCTGCCACCGCTTTCGATGTTCTGCCCGGCAATCACACCTTCGGCATGGGCCCAATAGGCAAAGGCGAACGCCCCCTCGGCCATTGCGATATCCAGATGCGTCCCCTGCCCGCTTGCCTGGCGCGCAATCAGGGCCAGCAGGATATTCATCACCGCAGGATAGGTTCCGCCTCCGATATCGGCGACCAGCCCGAACGGGGCCGTTGGCTGGTCATCCGGTCCGCGACTGAGCGACAGGATACCCGCATCACCGACGTAGTTGAGATCGTGGCCGGCGGCGCTGGCCTTTGGTCCGGTCTGGCCATAGCCGGTGATCGAACAATAGATGAGACCGGGATTGATCTTTCGCACCGCTTCATAACCAAGCCCCAGCCGGTCCATCACGCCGGGACGGAACTGCTCTACCAGAACATCGGCCCTCTCGATCAAGGGGCGCAGACGTTCCACTGCGCCCCTTGACTTGAGGTCGATGGCCACCGATCGCTTGCCGTGGTTCAACACGGCAAATCCGATGCTCTCTCCGTCGATCTTGGGCTCGGTTTGGCGCGCGTCCTCGCCGACTCCGGGACGCTCGAACTTGATCACTTCGGCGCCAGCCTCGGACAGCATGAGCGTCGCCATCGGACCGGGAAGAAGTGTGCTGAAATCCAGCACCAGGATATCCTTGAGCGGTTGAGCCATCTTCACTGCCTCAGGCGAAGCGCGCCGCGCCGTTGTTCAGAACAACCACGTCGCGTGCCGGAATAGATGCTCGAAACCGGGCCTCGCCGTCCTCTTCCCAGATTTCGAACCGCACGGTTTCGCCGGGATAGACCGGAGCTGAGAACCGAACATCCAGACCGACAAGCCGGGCAGAATCATAGTCAAGCAACGTCTTTAGAATCGCCCGGGCCGCCAGCCCATAGGTCGCCAGACCATGCAGGATCGGGCGGTCGAACCCGACAGAACGGGCCACATCCGGGTCAGCGTGAAGCGGATTGAAATCACCGCTGAGACGATAAATAAGGGCTTGGCGCGGCAGGGTATCGATATCACATATATGATCAGGCGCCCGATCAGGCAGCACTGCGGGTGCCGGACCCGCCTGGTTTTCACCGCCAAACCCCCCATCACCGCGACAGAAAGCCGACATCGCCACGCGCGCTAGTTTTTCGCCGCTGTCCGCGTCGATAATATCGCGGCTTTGGTAAATGACGGCTCCCTTGCCCTCGCCCTTGTCGGCGATGAAGTCGATCTTGCTACGGCCGACAAGCCGGGCATGTGTCGGCAGCGGCTTGTAGATGTCGAGCCACTGTTCGCCGTGCAGCACTTTCTGCCAGTTTACGCCGGTCTTGGGATCGCGCAGCCAGAAGCCGGGATACCCCAAAATAACCGCCATCGAGGGAACTGCCTTCAGCCCGTCTTCATAGACATAGGCCAGCTCCTTTTTGTCGGTCGGATCCTCACCGAACCCAAGGCCGAGTGCATACAGGATGGTATCCCGCTCGGTTAGCGTCTGTTCGATTTCCTCAAAGTCCCAGTTCGACAGTGCATCGAAATCCAATGGCATTTGCTTTCCTCCCTTAGTTGCCGTCAGAGCGTGTTTTGAGATCCAAGTATGGCCGTGACCTGACTGGACAGCACACCGCCGTTGCCATGCGCCAGCGCCAGATCAATATCCTTCAACTGAATGCCTGGCGCGTCGCCACGGATCTGGCGGGCAGCCTCGATCACTGTGAAGATGCCGTACATCCCGGGGTGCACACAGGACAGGCCGCCGCCATTCGTGTTCACCGGCAAGACGCCGCCAGGCGCGATGCGTCCGCCCTCGACAAAGGCCCCTCCCTCGCCCTTGGCGCAGAACCCCAGATCTTCAAGAAACAGGATGGTATTGATGGTGAAGGCATCATAAAGCTCGACCGCCTGGATGACCGCAGGGGTCACGCCGGCCGCAGCAAAAGCGCGCGCGCCCGAGGCGCGGGCGGCGGTCACGGTGAAATCCTTCATTTGCGAAATCTGCCGGTGCGAGCTTTCCGCAGCACTGCCCAGCACATAGACAGGCGCCTTCGGGAAATCCCGGGCGCGGTCCGCGTGGACCATTACGATCGCGCCGCCACCGTCGGTGACAAGACAACAGTCGCGCACGGTCAATGGATCGCCCACCATGCGCGCACCCAGCACGTCCTCGCGGGTCAGCGGGCCGCGCTCGAACGCTTCGGGGTTGCGCTGCGCCCAGGCCCGCGCGGCAACGGCCACGTCGGCCAGCTGTTCGCGGGTGGTGCCGTATTCATGCATGTGCCGCGCCGCGGCCATCGCGTAGGCCGAGATCGGATAGCGCGGATTATACGGCGCCTCGTAGGCCGGCGGACGTGAAGCGGTCACCAGTCTGCCCGATGCGGTGCGCTGGTTGGAGCCATAAACAATCAGCGCGACATCACACAGACCGGCATCAAGGGCCATGGTCGCGGACGTCAGGTAGTTTACGAAGGACGAACCGCCCGACATTGTGCCATCAATGAAACGGGGCTGGATGCCCAGATACTCCGCCGCCATAAGCGCCGGCATGCTGTCTTCCATCATGGTGCAAAACAGCCCGTCGACGTCGGACAGGTTCAGCCCGGCATCGCCAAGCGCCGCAAGCGCGGATTGCGCCATGACATCATAGGCCGTCAGGCCATGGGCTTCTCCGAAACCGGCATGACCGGTTCCCACGATGGCGGATTTTCCCCGAAGTTCAGTGGTCATGGCTTATCCCTCCGACGGCTTGAAAAGCACGGCCGGAACACCCTCGGCCTCGCCCACGAAGGCGGTTACGGGCATGTCGATGGCGACCTCACCCGGAGCAATGCCCTCGACCCGGCTCATCATCCGGACACCCTCATCCAGCTCGACGACGCATACGTTGTAATCGCCGCCCCGTTCGGGCTTTCGGCGCACAACTGTTGTGGTGTGGACCCGTCCCTTGCCGCTAGCCTTCTTCCAAGAAATCGCGCTGCCATGACAATGGGGACACAGGACTCTCGGGAAAAAGTGATATGCCCCGCAATCATCGCACTTGGGCAGCAGGATCTCTCCCTCTGCCAGCGCGCGTTGGAAAAACTGGTCTGGTCGTTTGGCGTCCTGCACCGGCGTTCTCCTTCAAGCGATCCAGTCTTTGTCTAATCGTATTGATTATGTTTCTAACAATTGTTAGATTTAGTCAACCTTTCAGGATCAATTGAGAGAAACTCATGTCAGGTTCAGACTTAGCCCCCCTTTCCGGCAAACTCGTCGTTGCGTTGGAACAGGCAGTCGCCGCGCCTTTTTGCTCCTCGCGGCTGGCCGATGCCGGCGCGCGTGTGATTAAGATCGAACGCAAGGGAGCCGGCGATTTCGCCCGCGCCTACGATACCGCCGCCAACGGCGAAAGCGCCTATTTCACATGGTTGAACCGGGGAAAGGAATCGGTGGCGCTGGACATTAAAGCCGACGAAGACCGTGAAATCCTGCTCAGGATGCTGGAAAACGCGGATGTGTTTATTCAGAACCTGCTGCCGGGCGCGCTGGCCAAGCTCGGGCTCGATTCCGCAAGTCTGCGAGAGAGGTTCCCGCGTCTCGTGACCTGCGACATCACCGGATATGGCGAAGACGGCCCGATGCGCAACGCCAAGGCCTATGACCTTCTGGTGCAATGCGAGAGCGGTCTGGCATCAGTGACCGGCACTGCGGACGGACCGGGACGGGTTGGAGTGTCGGTCTGCGATATCGCAACCGGTATGACAGCCCATGCCGGAATCTGCGAAGCACTGGTCGGGCGAGATCGCACCGGCAAGGGCAGCGGCGTTTCCGTGGCAATGTTTGATGTGATGGCCGACTGGATGTCGGTTCCGCTGCTATATCACGATTACCTTGGCAAGCCGACACCCCGTGTCGGACTGAACCACACGGTCATCTGCCCGTACGGGGCCTATGAATGCAAGGACGGTCAGCTTGTCGTCATTACCGTGCAGCACAGCGGCGAATGGCAAAGGTTCTGTGAACACATACTGGGCGACGCGGCTCTGGCAACCGACCCCCGTTTTCAGGACAACACATCGCGCATCAACAACAAACCCGCGCTCGAAGTGCTCATCAAGGCCGTGTTCGCCTCGCATGACCGCGCCGAGATGCTGAAGCGGCTTGACGCTGCGGGCATTGCCTCGGGCGCGGTGAACGACGTGGCGACCCTGTCCGGTCACCCCCAGCTTGACCGATCCGTGATAGGCACACCCTCGGGCGAGATCAACGTCCCGACACCCCCGATCCGGCGCAGCGTCGGCGAAACGACACTGCGCCCCTGCCCGGCCTTCGATGCGCAAGGTAAAGCCATTCGCGCCGAATTCGGACCCCGTTCATGAAAACGGTGGACAATCAAATGACCGCTGAGAACAAACCGGCGATCCTTCAAGGCGTGAAGATCGTCGATCTGACTTCTGTGGTTTTCGGACCTTTGGCGACGCAGATGCTGGGCGATCTGGGGGCCGATGTGATCAAGGTGGAAGGCCCCGAGGGCGATCTTCTTCGCCAGGTCCAGCCATCGCGCAACAAGCTGATGGGGGCCGCTTTTCTGGGGACCAACCGTAACAAGCGCAGTGTCGTACTCGACCTCAAAACACAAACTGGTCGCGATCAGTTGCGCAAACTGCTCATCGATGCCGATGTGATGATTTCGAGCATCCGGCCTGCGGCGCTGGCCAGATTGTCTTTGGATCCCGAAACTCTACGCCAGGAAAACCCGAACCTGATCACGGTATCCGCCACCGGTTTCGGGCAGGACGGGCCCTATGCCGCCAAGCCTGCATTCGACGATTCCGTCCAGTCGGTGTCGGGATTGGCCAGCCTGGCAACCTTGCGCGACCCCGAGGCACCGCCCGCTTATGCCCCGACAATTCTGGCCGACAAGCTTGGCGGCGTGACCGCCGCCTATGCCGTGATGGGCGCCCTGTTCCACCGCGAGCGTACGGGACAGGCCCAGCATGTCGAAGTTCCGATGTTTGAGACGCTGGCCGCCTTCCTGCTGGCCGAACACATGGATGGCGCCACCTTCGAGGAGACTCCGCAGGATTTCGGCTATGCCCGCATGCTGGTTCCGCACCGGCGTCCGGTTCAGACCGCAGATGGCTACATCACCATTCTGCCCTACACCAACGTGCAATGGGCGCGGTTCTTTCAGGCGGTCGGGCGCGACGACATGATCGACCATGTCTGGGTCACTGACATGGATGCCCGAAGCCGCAACATCGGCGCAGTATACGATATGGTGGCGCAGATTGCGCTGACCCGGACCACGGATGAGTGGCTTGACCTCATGGAGCAGGCCGACATACCCGCCATGCCAGTGCGCAACCTGTCAGATTTGCCGAACGATCCCCATCTTGCCGCAACCGGGTTCTTTCAACGGATTGATCACCCGACCGAAGGTGCGATCTGGACGACACGCCCGCCGGCTCGATTTTCGGCGACCCCTGCGCGACATGATCATCGCCCGGCCCCGCGACTTGGGGAACACAGCGACGAAATTCTGGGGCCGGGCAGGGAGTAGCCCCACCCGGCACCGGACGGATCAAACATCCATCGAGCGTGCGATCAGTTCCTTCATGATCTCGTTGGTGCCGCCATAGATCATCTGGACCCTGCTGTCGGCATAAAGTCGCGCGATGGGGTATTCCATCATGAAACCGTAACCGCCGTGCAGTTGCAGGCATTCATGCATGACCTCGTTCTGCGTCTGGCTGCCCCACCATTTCACCATCGAAGCCGTGGCCGCATCAAGTTCGCCCGCTTCAAGACGCGCGAGCCCGTCATTTACGAAGGAACGTAGCAATTCGGCCTTGGTTTTGCATTCCGCCAGTTTGAAGCGTGTATTCTGGAAGTCCATGATCCGGCTTCCAAATGCCTTGCGGTCCTGAACATATTTCACCGTTTCATCGATCGCAAAATCAATAAAACCGAGCGCGGTAATGCCGATCATCAGCCGCTCCCAAGGCAGCTGCTTCATCAGCTGGTAGAACCCCTGCCCCTCTTCCGGACCAAGCAGGTTCGCCGTGGGCACGCGCACATCCTCGAAGAACAGCTCAGCAGTATCCGAACCTTTCATACCCAGTTTCTTCAGGTTCCGTCCCCGGCGAAAGCCCTCGGCGCCCTCGGTTTCCAGAACGATCAACGAAACGCCCTTGGCGCCGGCGTTGCGATCGGTCTTTGCCACGATAACAACGAGATCCGCCGTGTGCCCGTTTGTGATAAAGATCTTCGAACCGTTGATCTTGTAGTGGTTGCCATCCTTTTCCGCGTAGGTTTGTACGTTCTGGAGGTCAGAGCCCGTTCCAGGCTCGGTCATGGCAATCGCCGCAACGCTGTCGCCGCTGACCAGTTTCGGCAACCACTTTTTCTTCTGTTCCTCACTGCCATATGCGTTGAGATAATGGATTACGATGGACTGAATCCCATAGCCCCAACCCGTATCACCGGTGCGCCCCTGCTCGTAGACGGTAATCGCGTCGAACCCGATGCCGCCACCGAACCCACCATATTCTTCGGCAATCGAGCCACCCATGACACCCTGCTGACCGACTGTTTTCCAGAAGTCGCGGTCAACAATTCCCTGCTCCGCCCATTTTTCAATCTTCGGAGCCATCTCTGCATCGAAAAGCCTGCGTGTACTATCGGCGAACATCTTGTGTTCATCCACTGCCCAACTCGGGGAGTTCTTGATCAGAGACATGTTTTATTCCTATCGGTTCATGCTTGCATTGAAGAAATCTAACAAGTGTTTTATTTCCTGGCAATGAACCCGAGGCGTTCTGACGGGGCGTCACAAGGCTTCGGACCGTGCGCATCCGGATTTATCCAATCACGCGCCGCCCATTCGGCTCGTACAAAAAAGGCCCGCCAAAACAGGCGGGCCTTTTTGTAATTTTTTCGCAATGACTTACAGCCTGTCGGTCAGTTCGGGCACGGCGTCGAACAGGTCGGCAACCAGACCGTAATCGGCAACCTGGAAGATCGGGGCTTCTTCGTCCTTGTTGATCGCGACGATGATCTTGCTGTCCTTCATGCCGGCCAGGTGTTGGATCGCACCCGAGATGCCAACGGCGATATACAGGTCAGGCGCGACCACCTTGCCGGTCTGGCCAACCTGCCAGTCGTTCGGTGCAAAGCCCGAGTCGACGGCGGCGCGGGATGCGCCAACGGCGGCGCCCAGCTTGTCGGCCAGTTTCTCGATCAGGGCAAAGTTCTCTTCGGAGCCGACGCCGCGCCCACCGGACACGACCACACCGGCCGAGGTCAGTTCGGGACGATCCGATGCGGCGACCTTGTCTTCGACCCATTCCGACAGGCCGGGGTTGTCCCCGGCACCGATGCTTTCGACCGAGGCAGACCCGCCTTCGCCAGCGGCATCAAAGGTCGAGGTGCGGAAGGTGATGACCTTTTTCGCATCCGACGATTTGACGGTTTGAATCGCGTTCCCGGCATAGATCGGGCGCTCGAACGTTTTGCCATCGACAACGCCGGACACGTCCGACAGGACCATCACGTCCAGCAGCGCGGCAACGCGCGGCATGACGTTCTTGGCGTCCGTGGTGGCCGGGGCGACGATATGTTCATAATCACCGGCCAGCGATGCGATCAGCGCGGCGGTCGGTTCGGCCAGGCGGTGACCCAGCGATGCGTCTTCGGCGACCAGAACCTTGGCCACACCGTCGATCTTGGCGGCGGCGTCGCCTGCGGCAGCAGCAGAGGCGCCCGCGCACAGAACGGTCACATCGCCCAGGGCCTTGGCCGCGGTCACGGCCTTGGCGGTTGCGTCGATTGCCAGTTCACCATCGGTGACTTCTGCGAGAAGAAGAACAGCCATTATACAGCCCCCGCTTCTTTGAGTTTTGCGACCAGCTCGTCCACCGAGCCGACCATGATACCGGCCGCGCGTGCCACGGGCTCGGAGGTTTTGACGATTTCCAGACGCGGCGTGACATCAACGCCGTAATCATCGGCGGTTTTCTCATCCAGCGGCTTTTTCTTGGCCTTCATAATGTTGGGCAGCGACGCATAGCGCGGCTCGTTCAGGCGCAGGTCCACGGTGACGATCGCGGGCATCTTGACCTTGATGGTCTGCAGGCCGCCGTCAACTTCCCGGGTCACGACGGCACTGTCACCGTCGATGTCCAGTTCCGAGGCAAAGGTACCCTGCGACCAGCCCAGCAGGGCTGACAGCATCTGGCCGGTGGCATTCATGTCGTTGTCGATCGCCTGCTTGCCGCAGAGAATCAGACCAGGCTGTTCCTCTTCCACGACCTTGGCAAGGATTTTGGCCACTGCCAGCGGCTCGATATCATGGTGCACGTCATCCGCTGCAACGACCAGAATGGCGCGGTCGGCACCCATGGCCAGTGCGGTGCGCAGGGTTTCCTGCGCCTGTTTGACGCCGATGGATACCGCGACCACCTCTTCGGCCTTGCCGGCCTCTTTCAGGCGTATCGCCTCTTCGACGGCGATTTCGTCGAAAGGGTTCATCGACATCTTAACGTTGGCCAGATCGACACCGCTTCCGTCCGCTTTGACACGAACCTTCACGTTGTAGTCGATCACGCGTTTCACAGGCACGAGTACCTTCATTGGCGTGGTCTCCTTGAGTTTTGCGATAAGGTTTCAACCGAGCTAACGGTCTTTGAATTCTGGAGTTCTTTTTTCCGAAAACGCTTTCATGGCCTCAGGAAAGTCATGCGCGCACAGCAAAACGCTTTGGGCATCGCGCTCGATATCCAGCGCCTCGAGATAGCTGCACTCGGCTGCGGCGCGCATCACACGCTTGGCGGTCTGAACGCCAAACATCGGGTGCGTTGCAATCTCGCGGGCAATTTCCAGCGCCCGTACCTCGACCTGGTTGGCCGGCACGCATTCTTCGACAACGCGCAGGTCCCTGGCGGTGCGCCCGTCGATTTCACGGCCCGTGAGCACAAGCATCCGGGCAACGCCCGCACCGGCGCGCTGCTGAAGCAGCCAGCTTGATCCCGTGTCGGGACAACCGCCGACGCGTGCAAATACTTCGCACAGCCGGGCATCTTCGGCGGCAACGACAATGTCCGCCGACAAGGCCAGGCTGAGGCCCGCGCCAAAAGCCACGCCGCATACCGCGGAAATCAGAGGTTTGCGAAACAGATAGGCCGCGCGTCCGCCATCGTGAACCAGGTCCACCATTTCCGACGTCGCCCGCGCGCCTTTGGCGATCTCGGACTGAAACCCGACAAGATCGCCGCCGCTGCTGAAATGATTGCCACCGGTCATAACAACGACACGGATCGTAGCGTCCCGTTCGGCTTCGCGCAGAAGCGCCACCAGTTCTTCGACGAACCCGATGCTGTAAGGGTTGCGTTTTGTCGGCTGAAGAAAACGCAGGATTCCGACAGGGCCTTCCCTGTCCAGGCGAATAAGCTCAGTCATTCAAGTCTCCATCAGGTCCCGGTCCAGACGGGTGCCCGCTTTTCAGCAAAGGCCTTTGGGCCTTCAATCGCGTCGTTGCTGGCGTAAACCACCTCGTGAAGGCGCTTGCCCTCTTTCAGGCCACCCGCACAGCCCAGGTCCATGGTCGCGCGAACGCCGCCTTTCGCGGCAACAACCGACAGCGGGGCCGCGCTGGCAATGCGTTTGGCAAGGTCAAATGCCCTTGCGCGGACAGCATCGGGAGTGTCTTCGATATAGTTGGTGAACCCGTATTCGTGCAGGCGCTCGATCGGCATCAAGTCGCCGGTCAGAACGATTTCCATAAGGATGGGCTGCGGTAGCATGGACAGTGCCGGCGATGCCCAGGGCGATCCACGACCGATCTTTACTTCGGTGATACCGACCTTGGTCCCCTTGAGACCGACCCGCAGATCGCAATTCAAGGTCAGCATCATGCCGCCCGCCATCAGCGACCCTGTCATCGCCGCGATGATCGGTTTCTTGCAGGCGCGCATGGTCTCGTGAAACGGGTCGCGCATCTTGGTCAGAATATCGACACCCTCGTCGCGTGCGATTTGTGTGGCTTCCTTCAGATCCAGTCCGGCGCTGAAAACGCCGCAATCGGCAGAAGTCAGAATGGCCACACGAACGCTGTCATCCGCCTCGATCTTCTCCCAAGCGTCGGTCAGCCCGTTCGTCGCCGCCACGGAAAGCGCGTTTTTACGTTCTGGCCGGTTGATACAGACGGTCGCAATTCCGTCTTCGATCTTCACGTCAATGGGGCTCATGATACCTGCTTCGCTTTCTCGGGACAATCTAACTGCGGAAAGCTTCCCCGCGACATGTCTGCCGCGGGGAAGCTCTGTCTTATTCGACGGTGAACGTCGCGGAGCTGTGCTTGATGACATCCCAAACAACGTCAAGATAGTCGGCGCTCCAGTCGGTCAGCGGAACCCAGGTTTCGCCATTCCACTGCTCGACCCGGGTCTTGCCGCCACCACCGTGGTCTTTGTCGGTCAGTGTAACCGGGGCCATGATGCCGTTTCCATCGAAGTTCTCGATCGATTCATAGGCATTCTTCATGCTTTCCGGTGTGATCGGCCAACCGTTTTCAGTAATTGCGATCCGCGCGGCTTCGAAACCGGCCGAGTAGATCGCCATGCCCGTGTTGTAGTACACGTCGCGCACCAGGCTCTCGGGACCGCTGCCCTTGCCATTGGCATAGTAGGTGTCCAGCATCGTCTTGACGATCGGAACTTCCTGGCCACCGGCCACGTTGGTCCCGCGCAGGATGCCTTTCGCCTCTTGTGCGCCGATATTGGCGATATCGACTTCGTTCAGCCAGTTCACCGACAGATAGCGGTCGATCGGGAAACGGTTGCGGCGCATTTCCTTCGAGGCGACCACATGCCCGCCCGCCAGCAGCCAGCTGATCACGTAGTCAGGCTTGTCGCGGCGGATTTTGCTCCATGCGCCGGCCTGATCCGACCCGGGAAGCGGTACGGGATACAGCTCCAACTCGAACCCTTCCTTTTCGGAAAGCGTTTTCAGGATCTCGATCGGTTCCTGGCCAAAGGGGTAATCCAGATAGATGAACCCGATCTTCGCCTTGCTCAAGTCACCGCCCATCTGACCCTTGATGAAGGCAACGTCATTTGCCGCCTGCTGCCAGTACGTCGGACCGACCGGGAAAACCCATTCGAACACTTCGCCGTCCACCGCGTCTCCGCGGCCAACAAAAGACTGCATCAACAAGTTCCCGTCCTTCATCGCACGCGGCAGAACCGCGTTCGTGACCGGCGTGGACAGAAAATTGAATAGGAACACACCTTCGCGCTTGAGCTGCTCATAGCATTCCACACCACGCTGGGGTTCGTTGCCATGATCGCGAATGATGATTTCAACCGGATGACCTTCGATACCGCCATTTTCGTTGGTGTACATCGCCAGATCCTGGGCGGCCTGAGCCACCTGCGGCGAAATGAAAGTGTAGGATTTGCTAAGGTCGAAGCAGAGTCCGAAGCGGATCGGCTCCTTGTCCTGCGCTGCGGCCACAGTCGCGCTTGCTGCCAGCGCGGCAGTCAGTGCCACCGCCCTTATGTGCTGTTTGACTTTCATGTTCTCTCACTCCCGTTGGTTTGGTTTGGTTTGGGGCTGTGATACCGCTTTGCAAACGCCGCTGCCGCCCCGCGTAGCGTCGCCCTTCCTGCTACCAGTCTTTCACTGCTCGTATTTTGAGGAACTTTTTTTCACCACGTCCCACACGACGTCCGTGTACTCAGAGATCCAGTCGGTTTGCGGCACCCAAGTCTCCCCGTCCCACATCTCGATCCGGGTCTTGCCACCGCCGCCATGATCTTCGGCCGTCACCGTAATGGGGGCCATCAGCCCGTTCGCGTCGAATCCCTCAAGCGACTCCAGTCCGGCCTTGTAGGATGTCGGAGTGATCGGCAGCCCCTCGGCTTCCGCCGCCTTGCGCGCGGCTTCGAACATGATCGAATACATGGCCAGCCCGGTGTTGTAGAAAACGTCCTGCGTCTTCTCGATCGGGCCGGATCCCTCGCCCTTGTCATAAAGCTCGGCCATGATTTCCTGATACAGGGCAATATCCTGACCGCCCACGACATTGGTCCCGCGCTTGATACCTTTGGCGGCCTCTTTACCGATGTTGGCGATATCGACTTCGTTCAGCCAGTTGACCGAGATGTATTTGTCCATCGGAATGCGATTGCGCTGCATCTCTTTCGAGGCAACCACATGGGCACCGCCCAGCATCCAGACAATCACATGATCTGGGTTGTCCCGGCGCACCTTGGACCACACACCGGCCTGGTCGCTGCCAGGCAGTGGCACGGGGTACAGTTCAAGCTCGAAACCCTCTTTCTCGGACAGGGTTTCCAGGATCTCGATCGGCTCCTGCCCGAAGGGATAATCGAAATACACAAACCCGACCTTCACATCTGACAGATCGCCGTCATGCAATTGCTTGATGTAGGCGACATCGTTGGCGGCCTGTCCCCAATAGGTCGGCCCGATCGGATAGACCCAATCGAAGACGGTGCCATCAACGGCATCGCCGCGCCCGACAAGCGACTGCATCAGGATACGCCCGTCTTCCATGGCCCGCGGCAGGATAGCCAGAGACACCGGAGTGGACAGGGTATCGAAAACAAAGACGCCCTCGCGGCTGAGTTTCGAGTAGCACTCGATTCCGCGCTGCGGTTCGTTCCCGTGGTCACGCACGATGACTTCGACCGGTTCCCCACCGATGCCGCCCTTCATGTTGATGAGCTTGGCAAGGTCCATCGCGGCCTGCGAAACCTGCGGCGTGGCAAAGGTATAGGCCTTGCTGAGATCGTAGCAGATGCCGATCTTGAATGGCTCGGCCAGCGCCTGGGTGCCGAACAGCGCCCCGCCAACCATTGAAAATACAGCCAGCGCTTTGGTAAGTTTCTTCATTTTTTCCTCCCTGAACAGTTTTCGAATAGTACGTTAGCTCAGCCAACGTTTGCGTCGGCTGTAGTGCTTGACGTTGTGAAAATCGGTCTCTCCGCCGCCTAGATAGAACTCCTGAATGTCGGAGTTGGATTTGAGCGCCTCGGCCGTGCCGTGCATAACGACGCGGCCGTTTTCGATAAGATACCCTTGCGAAACGATCTCCAGAGCTGCCAGGGCGTTCTGTTCCACCAGCAGGACGGACAGCCCCTCATCGTTATTGATCTTTTGCAGGATGCCGAAGATTTCCTCGACCAGGAACGGAGCAAGCCCGAGACTTGGTTCATCAAGCATCAAAAGCTTCGGCTGGGTCACGAGGGCCCGCCCAATGGCAAGCATCTGTTGCTCACCACCCGACAAATAGCCTGCTTGCGAATTTTTGCGTTCGGCAAGCCGTGGAAAATAGGCGTAAATCTTGTCCTTTTCCGCATTCAGCGTCGATCGGGACATTCCGCGCGGCGCGGCGGCGGTCAGGTTCTCGTCGGGGGTCAGATGTTCAAAGACCCGCCGCCCTTCGATGACATGACAGATGCCCATCTCGACGCGTTTTTGCGCGAGCGCTTCGGTAATGTCCGTTCCTTGGAACGTTATCTCACCTCGGCTGATGCGTCCGCGCTCGGCTTTCAAAAGACCGCTGATCGCTTTCAACGTGGTGCTTTTTCCCGCTCCGTTCGACCCCAAAAGCGCGATCATCTCGCCTTTTGGAACCTGGACCGATACACCTTTGATCGCCAGCATTACATTGTCGTACAGCACCTCGACACTGTTCATGGACAGAATGTTCTGGGCTTCAACTTTTTCTTGCATCGGCATTTCCCTTATTTCTTGAACTGATCGAAGGGCCAGACCATCAGGTAGTCTCTGATGTTGCCGTAGAGTTTTCCCAAACCAAGCGGTTCGATCAGAAGGATAATGACGATCAGCGCGCCATAGACCGCGTTGGGGATGTGGGCGAGCGTTTCAACGTTGATCTGCATGCCAAGCCCGTCACTCAGCGTGACGACGAGACCGTTCACGATACCCGGAACAAGAAGGATCAGGGCAACACCGAAATAGGAACCGATAATGCTGCCAAGGCCGCCAACAATCACCATCGCAAGAACCTGGATCGAAACGGCAACCGAGAATTGCTCGGGTGCGGCGAGAAAGAAAAAGGTGGCAACAAGCAACGCACCGCTGACGCCTGCGATGAACGAAGAAGTCGCGAATGCGAGGATTTTGTAGTAGAAACTGTTCACACCCAGGATCGCGGCGGCAAAGTCTTTTTCCCGGACAGCGACCAAGGCGCGACCGAGTCCAGTACGCTTGAGATTAAGCATGAAGATCGTCACCAACACACACCAGCCGAAGGCGACATAGTAGAAGCCAGTATCAGTGGTAATCTCTTGCCCCAACAACGCCAGCGTCGGCGACTGGAGCGATGCGTGTGAGCCCCCCGAGATCGCCGGCGAGTGGGTCAGAACCCAGTCCATCACGAACTGCATCGCAAGAGTGGTAAGGGCGAGATAGAGGCCCTTGACCCGCAAAGCGGCAAAAGCGAACAGGCTGCCGATCACGGATGACGTCAACCCGCCAATGATCAGGGCGAATTCCCACGGCACCCCGAAACGCGCGGCATGGATAGACGAATACGCTCCGACGGCCATGACCGCAGCATAGCCCAAGTGCAGTTGGCCGGCCCAACCTGTCACCAGGTTCAGCCCCAAAGCGGCGGCCGTCCAGATCAGCCAGGGAAGCATGTAGCTGTTCAGATAAAGCGACGGGATGATGAATGGCGCGGCAAGGCCGATCAGAAAGATGAAAGCTGTCAGATTTCTGTCGGCAGGCACCTTGAAGATACGGCTGTCCGAAACGTAGTCGGCGTGATGGACGCCGGAAAGTCTGTAAAACATGCCTTACACCCTTTCGATGTCGTGACGACCGAACAGCCCGTGCGGACGGATCATGACGGTAAGAATGAGCACGGCAGCGACGATAAGCTCACGGCTTCCGCCTCCGACAAGCGGATCGAGGAAATCAGCGCCAACGTTTTCGACGACGCCCAGGATGATGCCTGCGATCACGGCGCCAAGGATACTGTCGAGACCACCGAGAACGGCAACCGTCAGACCTTTGAGAAGCAACAGCGACAGCGCCTGATCGACACCCTGAATCTCACCCCAGATGACGCCAGCGGCGACGGCAACAACGGATGCCAATGCCCAGGATAACCCAACGCCGCGCTCAACCGAGATACCTACCGACCACGAAGCCATGTAATCATCCGCGATCGCCCGCAACTTGATCCCGGTCCGGGTTTGGAAGAACAGCATGAAGCCGACAAACAAGGCAAGCGCGACACCGGCACCGACCAGATGGATGCGGCTGATGAAGATGTCGCCCAGGAACAGCGGATCATAGCTGACGCCCAGTTCCATCGAACGCGACGTTCCGCCCCAGATGGCAAGTGTCGTACCCCGCAGGAATATGTCGAGGCCAAGTGTCAGCATCAGGATCATGACGACCGGGCGACCCGCGAGACGACGCAGGGCAACACGCTCGATGCCGAACCCAAGGCCGAACATGACAACCGCAGCCAGAGGAATGGCCAGCCACAAGGGCAAACCCACATCGCGCGCCAGCGCCAGGACCACATAGGCACCCACCATGGTCAGCCCGCCCTGCGCCAGATTGGGCACCGAGGACGCTTTGTAAATCAGCACGAGGCCGATGGCGAAAAGCGAATATAACAGACCCGTCAAGGCTCCGTTGATCGCAAGCTCTGATAGAAAGACCCAGTCCATTTATACCTCCCTGACGGGAAGGCTTCTTTCGACCTTCCCTACTTCCCCGGTCTCGTAAGTCACCTGCGCGCTTACGTGGACCTCTTTTGAACCGTCGTAGAGCGCCGCGATCACGTCAGCATAGCGTTCCTGAACGACCTTGCGCCGCAGTTTTCGTGTCCGTGTGATTTCACCATCGTCCGGGTCGAATTCTTTCGGCAGACTGACAAAGCGTTGCAGGCGCAATGGCTCGGTGACGGCCTTGTTGACCCGTTGGAACGCCTCGCGAAGCAACGTCGCGACCTCTTCACGCTGAGAAAGATCGGCATATGACACGTAAGGTACGCCGTTCACTTCGGCCCAGTGCCCCACGGCCTCGAAATCCACGCAGACCATCGCCGTCAGTTCCTTCAGCCCGGCGCCAATCACGGCCGCATCCTTGATATACGGGCTGAATTTCAACCGGTTCTCGATGTAGTTTGGAACGTAACGTTCACCGTCGGCGGTGTGCATGACCTCGGATACACGCCCAAGAACAACCAGGTGTCCGTCGTCCTCCAGATAGCCGGCATCACCTGTATGCAGCCACCCGCCGTCAAGGGCTTCGGCGGTCGCTTCGGGTTTGTTGAAGTACCCTTCAAACACGCTGTCCGAGCGCACCAGGATCTCACCGTCTTCGGCAATGCTGACCTCGACGCCAGGCGCGGGTTTGCCAACCGTATGAAGACGGACCTCGCCCGGAGCCTGAATCGCGTTGATCGCGCTGTTCTCGGTCTGGCCGTAGAGCTGACGCAACTTGATCCCCAGGGCGCGGTAGAACACAAAGGTGTCTTCCCCGATCGCTTCACCGCCGGTGAACGCATTCTTGAGGCGGCTCATCCCGAACTGGTCCTTGATCGGACCGAAAACAATCGCCTCGCCCAGAAGCCGGCCCAATGGCTCAAGAACACCGCCGCTTTTGCCATTCAGCTTGCGCGTTTCCGCCGCGATGGCCCGATCCATGAAAAAATGGTACAGCCATTTCTTTAAAGGGGTCGAATTTTCGATACCAACCTGGATTGTCGTCAGCATCTGGTCCCAGCTTCTTGGCGCCGCCAGATAGAATGTCGGAGCGATCTCGCGCATGTCGCGCACGACCGTTTCCTGGCGCTCAGGCACATTCACGGTGAAACGCCAAAGGAGTGCCGCGGCAACGGTTATGGCGTAGTCTCCCACCCAGGCCATCGGCAAGTACGCGAGGATCTCCTCATTTTCGCCGAAGGCACCCGCCGCATGTCCATTCCGAGCAGCAGCAAGAACGTTCTTCTGACTCAGTACGATGCCCTTCGGCGCGCCCGTCGTTCCGGAGGAGTGCAGAAAAATGGCCGGATCTTCCGGCTTCGCACGACTAAGCAGTTCCTCACTCAGGCCCGGGGTTTCGTTCAGATCGTGCTGACCAACTTCGATCAGGTGATCCCAGGACAACAGCCCTTCAACCTCGTAGAAGCCAAGACCGCGCGCTTCATCATAAATGATGTGGTCGATGCCCTCGGCGCCCGCGTCCTTCAGTTCCAGGATCTTGTCAACCTGTTCCTGATCTTCGGCGATGGCCGCGACGATTTCGACTTCGCCAAGAAAGTGCCGGAGTTCTTCGAGCGTCGCGCCGGGATAGGCAGGCATTGCATAGGCACCCAGCAACGAAATAGCCAGCATTCCGCCATACAGCCGCGCCCGGTTGTCGCCCAGGATAAGCACCGCCTTGCCCGGTGTTACGCCGATTTTCTCAAGCCCGGCCGCGCAGGCCAGCACCTCTTCGGCGTATTCCGCCCATGTGGTTTCCTTCCAGATCCCACGCTCTTTTTCGCGAAGCGCGATTTCCGAACCGTGTTTCGAGGCGTTCCGCGCCAGAATTGCGCCGATCGTGTCGCCGCCCGAAGACTGTTTCTTCGTCAAATCAGTCATGCGACCCTCCGATATATGCCTCGATGACCCGCGGGTCCTTCACAACCTCCTTGGGGATGCCACTGGCGATCATTTCACCATAATTCAGGGCCAGCATCCGATCACAAATGCCGGTGATGACATCCATATGGTGTTCGATCAGCAGAACGCTGACGCCGCGTTCGGCACGGGCATCCAGAATGAAACGGGACATATACCCTTTCTCTTCCTGGTTCATGCCGGCCATCGGTTCATCGAGAATCAGCATCTGTGGCTCGGCCACCAATGCCCGCGCCAGCTCGACCCGTTTTTTCAACCCGATCGGAAGGCCATCGACCAACTCATGCCGGATGCTCTCGAGTTGTAGAAACTCGATCACCTCTTCGACGATCTTGCGGTTTTCGATTTCTTCACGCTGTGCTGCCCACCAGTAAAGCGCGGTGCGCAGAACGCCCGGTTTCATGTGGATGTGCCGCCCCAGCAGGATGTTGTCCAGAACGCTCATCCCGTTGAACAAGGCAAGATTCTGGAACGTCCGGGCGACGCCGAGCTTGGCAACCTTGTGAGGTGCCGTACCCGTGATTTCCTTTCCTGCCAACCGCACAGTCCCCACATTCGGTGGGTAGAACCCGGTAATTGCGTTCGTCAGTGTTGTCTTGCCGCTGCCGTTCGGGCCGACAAGTCCAAAGATTTCCCCCTGCCGAATGACGAGGTCCACACCGGTGACAGCGACGATGCCGCCGAACCGTCGCTCGACCCCGCTGCACTCCAGTATCGCCCCATCATCGGCTCCGATTGCTGTTTTAATCTTAGTCGTCATCTAGATATCATTGTCCCCCTAAGGTTCACGGCCAACATCAGGTAATCCGGAAGTAGTCCGGCCGCCCCGTTGGCCATGGATCCCCCCACAATTGCTGCCCACCGTCGATGTTCAGAACTTCTCCGGTTACGAATTTCCCTGAATTCGCCGCCATATAGACAACCCCTTCAGCGACATCCCATTCGTCCCCGGCGTGCCGCATCGGGTTGGAGTCCTGAAAGGTCGCAGAACCCTCCGGAGGGTAGTTCCCGAAACCGTTGCTTTCGCAGCAACCCGGCGCCACGCAGTTCACTCGGATACCGTGCGGGGCCCACTCCACCGCAACCGACTTGGACAGGTAAACTACTCCTGCCCGGGCCGCACAGGTATGCGCGATGCCGGGCATGCCGCGCCAGATATCGGCCACGATGTTGACGATGGAGCCCGATTGCTTGTTGGCAACCCAGTGGCGCGCCGTGGATTGCATCATCCACCACGTGCCGTTCAGGTTGGTGTCTATGACCGCATTCCAGCCCTTTGGACTAAACTCCAACGCTGCTTGCGGAAACTGACCCCCAGCATTGTTCACCAATACGTCAATCGCCCCGAACTCCTGGTTCGTCTTGGCGACAAAATCCTCGACCTGCTCAGGCTCCCGGATGGTCATAGGCACAGCGAAAACTTCGCCCCCGAAACTTTCAAGGAACTCCTTGGCCAAAGCCAGTTTCTCTTCGTTGCGTCCATTGATCGCCAGATTGGCCCCGAGCCTTGCGAACAAGGTCGCAATTGCCAGCCCCAATCCGCCTCCGGCCCCGGTCACCACAACGACTTTGCCGGTGAATAAACCGCTTGCGTAAACGGTTGCACGTTTTGATAGGTCCTCCCTCGAAGACCCAAACTGCGTCTTATTCATGACGCCTCCTCCCATTCCCATTAAGGGCAGCTGCCAGTAATCTAACGGGTGTTAGAAAATTGGTCAAGACAACTTTTCCCACCAGCCCCGCCCGTTATCTCCGATCAGTAAGACTTTGGAAGTCCAAGGGCTTTTTCTGCTATGAACGACAGAAGCATCTGCGGTGTCACCGGTACGATGCGGAACAGCAGAGCTTCACGTACCAGTCGCTCCACGTGATATTCCTTAGCATATCCGAATCCGCCAAACGTAATTTGCGCGGCTTCGGTCGCCTCGACCGCGGCGTCGGCGGCCAAAAGCTTGGCGGCGTTCGCCTCGACGCCGCAGGGTTCTCCCGCATCGTAGAGGGCTGCAGCGTGCATCACCATGAGATTGGCAGATTCCACTCGCGCCCAGGCTTTGGCGAGTGGATGCTGAACACCCTGATTTTGGCCGATCGGGCGGTCAAAAATCACACGTTCGTTTGCATAATGCGCCGCTCGCGCCAGTGCGTTGCGCGCAATACCGATGCATTCACCGGCCACCAGGATGCGTTCGGGATTCAACCCGTGCAAAATTTGCCTAAAGCCTTTGCCCTCCTCCCCGATCAGGTCCTCAGCCGGAATCGGCAATCCATCGATGAAGACTTCGTTCGAATCGACAGCCTTTCGACCCATCTTTTCGATCTCTCGCACGTCAACGAAATTTCGGTCGAGATCTGTATAGAACAGGCTCAGCCCTTCGGTCGAGCTGCTCACATCCTCTAGCCGCGTTGTTCTGGCCAGAAGCAACATCTTGTCCGCCACCTGCGCGGTAGAAATCCAGACTTTTTGTCCGTGCACGACATATCTGTCCCCCTGCCGCACCGCCATGGTCTTCAGCTTTGTGGTGTCTAACCCGGTCGTCGGTTCGGTTACGGCGAAACAGGCCTTTTCATCGCCTGCTATTAGAGGGCCAAGCATACGCGCGCGCTGCTCATCGGTCCCAAACTTCACCACCGGGTTGAGCCCGAAAATGTTCATGTGGATGGCCGAGGCTCCGCTTGCGCCGGCCCCCGACTCGGCAATTGCCTGCATCATTACGGTCGCCTCGGTGATCCCCAGACCCGCGCCGCCGACAGCTTCTGGCATGGCGATACCTAGCCAGCCGCCATCGGCCATTGCCCTGTGCAGATCATGGGGAAAACCACCGTTGCGATCCCGATCCAGCCAATAGTCGTCGTCGAACCCTGCGCAAATCCGCAGAATCTGGTCGCGAATCTCTTGTTGGTCGGCGGTCAATCGAAATGTCATAGCGCGCGCCCTCCCTCCAATCTTACGAGCCCAGCCTCACATAGGGCAGCGATCCGCTCATCGTTAAAACCAAGATCACGCAGAATGCTTTGGCTGTCTGCGCTAGGCGGTCGTCCCAGCGTAACCGACCGATTGTGGCCGCCTGCCTGAGGCTGGGGTTCCGAGGTAAGACACGTGCATAACGACGTCGTTATGCACGTGTTTTATTCGGAGGAGCCATGCTGGGCGAGGTTCTGGGTGTCGAACGGCGCCGACGGTGGAGCGAAGATGAGAAGCTGGAGATCCTGTCGGAAGTCGGCGTCGGCGGGGTGTCGGTGACGCAGGTCGCGCAGCGCCACGAGATCACGCGGTCCCAGATCTACGGCTGGCGGCGTGATCTGAAGAAGAAGGGCCTATGGTCGCCGGATCGCG
>NZ_JHZF01000003.1 GCF_000688295.1 Pseudooceanicola nanhaiensis DSM 18065
GTAGGTCTGCTCATGCATCCCAGCTACCACGCTGGATTCACGAGATGAATCCCTCACACGATTTGTGCAACAGAGCCGGAGGCCGGGTGCGAGATTGTCCGCGCCGAGACCGCCTCGGGTGCGTCTCGCGACAACCGCACCGAACTGGACACCGTCCTGGAGTTCTTGCGCTCCGGGGACGAGCTGGTCGTGCACCGGCTGGACCGGCTCGGCCGCTCAACCCGCGACGTTCTGAACCTCATCCATGAGCTGGATGGTAAGGGGGCCTCGCTCAGGGTTCTTGAGCCAGAGATCACGACCGCCGGCGATATGGGGCGGATGGTTATCACAGTGCTCGGTATGGTTGCCGACATGGAGCTGAAATTCATCCGTGACCGGCAACGCGCCGGGATCAAGGCCGCGAGGAGCCGTGGGGTCTATAAAGGGCGACAGAAGCGGGTGGATGACGCGGCAATCCGCAGCCTCGTCTCCCAGGGTATTTCCAAGGCTCAAGTTGCTCGTGACCTTGGCGTGTCCCGCATGACAGTTTATCGGGCGCTGGAATCCAACCACCGCGACACCGACAGCCTGCCCGAATGAACAGCCCCCGGAGTGACCTGACAGTAGGCATCGTCTGCAACGCCTGTCCTGTGCGCGGGAGTTCCGGTTGATAGGTCAGGACAAAGCGACTAACGATCCGAAAAGCACATCTATTTGCTCGCAAGGCTTGTTTGCACAAATGACGTCTTTTCATCTTGATGGGCTGTCCGGCCACGCCCCGCTGATCCCCTTGCTTCGCACCTCAAGGCCACGCCGCACCGGGTAGCCAGCCGACGCCAGCCCCGCCAACCTGCAACAGCCAGAGCAGAGAGATACATCCTTATGAAAATCGCCATGATCGGAACCGGCTATGTCGGCCTAGTGTCGGGCGTCTGCTTCTCGGACTTCGGTCACAACGTGATCTGCGTCGACAAGAACCCTGACAAGATCGCAATGCTTGAGGCCGGCCGTGTCCCGATCTACGAGCCTGGCCTCGACGCAGTGATGGCCCGTAACGTCACCGCCGGACGGCTGAGCTTCTCGGGCGACCTGGCGCAGGCGGTCGATGGGGCAGACGCGGTCTTCATCGCGGTAGGTACGCCTTCTCGGCGCGGCGACCACCATGCCGACCTATCGTATGTCATGGCTGCTGCCCAAGAGATCGCCGCCGCCGCCACCGGCTACATCGTCGTGGTCACCAAATCGACCGTACCCGTGAGCACCAACCGCAAGGTGCAAGCGGCCATCGCCGAAGCCAATCCCAACCTTGAATTCGATGTGGTCTCGAACCCGGAGTTCCTTCGCGAAGGCTCCGCCATCAACGACTTCATGATGCCCGATAGGGTAGTCGTCGGCGTTGAGACCGAGCGCGCCCGTAAGGTGATGGCCGAGATCTATCGCCCCCTTTACCTGCGTGACTTTCCGATCGTCACCACCGACCTCGAGAGTGCGGAGATGATCAAGTACGCAGCAAACGCCTTCCTCGCCACCAAGATCACCTTCATCAATGAAATTGCAGCGCTCTGTGAGAAGGTTGGCGCCGACGTGAAGCAGGTGGCCAAGGGGATCGGCATGGATGGACGGATCGGGAACAAGTTTCTGCACGCCGGCCCCGGCTACGGGGGGTCCTGTTTCCCCAAAGACACTCGTGCCCTGGCGCGCATCGGCCAAGAGCATGCGAGCCCCCTCCAGATCGTGGAGGCGGTTGTGAAGGTCAATGAGGAGGTGAAGCGGCGGATGATCGATAAGCTGCTCGATCTCTGCGACGGCAGCTTCAACGGCAAGACCGTGCTGGTGCTTGGAGTAACCTTCAAGCCCAACACCGATGACATGCGTGATGCTCCTGCGCTAACCATCATACCCGCAATGGTCGGCGGGGGAGCCAAGGTGCGCGTGATTGATCCGCAAGGCCGCCAAGAGGGCGAGGCTCTGCTGCCTGGCGTGGAATGGGTGAGCGATGTCTACACCGCGGCCGAGGGGGCTGACCTTTTGGTCACCTTGACCCAGTGGAACGAGTTCCGCGCGCTCGAACTCTCGCGCATTGCTAGCTCTATGGCAGTGCCGCGCATGGCAGATCTCCGCAACATCTACTCCGCGGAGGCCGCTGCCGAAGCTGGGTTCGTCGCCTACGATGGCATCGGACGTCCGAGGATTGCGGAAAGGGATGCTGTGTAGGGAGCTGCCGAGCTTCTGTCTCCTCCTTCTCTACAGTCAGGCCCTATAAGCAAAGGCAGATGCCCGTGCGCAGTAAGGTTACAAGATGACAATCGTTCCCGTTCTTCTTGCCGGTGGTGCCGGTACACGCCTCTGGCCACTCTCTCGAAAGAGCTTTCCCAAGCAGTTTTCGCCACTGATTTCGGATGAGAGCCTGTTCCAAGCTTCTACCCGACGAGTGGCGGGGCCTAGCTTCGCACCCCCCTTGGTAGTTACCGGCGCAGATTTCCGCTTCATAGTAACTGAGCAGATTGCCGAGGAGGGGCTACCATCTGGCGATGTTCTGATCGAACCTTCACCGCGCAGCACCGCTCCGGCGGTGCTGGCAGCGGCACTTTGGCTGACCCGCAACGACCCCGATGCACTGATGCTGGTGGCGCCCTCTGATCACGCGATCCCCGATACAGCTGCCTTTATCGCCTGCGTCGAGGCAGGACGATCCGCGGCCGAGGCCGGCGAACTGGTCACCTTTGGCATCAAGCCGACGCGGGCGGAGACAGGCTACGGGTACATCGAAGTTTCTGGGCAGACAGACTGCCTCGGCCCGGCTCCAGTAAAGCGCTTCATCGAGAAACCTGATGCCGCCAGCGCTGCGAAGATGCTGGCGGCTGGAACCTTCCTCTGGAACGCTGGGATCTTCCTGTTCTCTGCCAGGGCGATCATCTCCGCCTTTGAACAGCACGCCCCTGCAATGATTGCCCCGGTACGCGCTTCAGTCGAGGGCGCAAAGGCCGACCTCGACTTTCACAGGCTAGATGCTTCGGCTTGGAGCGATTTGCCTGACATCTCGATCGACCACGCCATCATGGAGAAGGCTGACAACATTACTACCGTCCCCTTCACTGCAACCTGGTCAGACCTCGGCGACTGGGACGCGGTGGCCCGCGAAATGACTCAGGATGATGGCGGCAACGCACTAAAAGGCAACGTTACCGCAATCGACTGTCAGGGTAGCCTGCTGAGATCGGAAGACACGGGTCTCGAGGTCGTGGGCTTAGGCCTCGAAAACGCACTTGTCGTCGCGACCCGGGACGCAGTGTTGGTTGCCGATCGCTCGCGGGCACAAGACGTCAAAGATGCCGTGGCCGCGCTGCGTGCTCGTGAAGCGCCCCAAGCCGAATCCTTCCCCTGGGACGCTCGTCCCTGGGGCCGATTTGAAACCTTGGCGCTCGGCCCTCGCTTCCAGGTCAAGCGGATCGTGGTGAAGCCCGGAGGCATTCTGAGCCTCCAGAGCCACCACCATCGATCAGAACATTGGATCGTTGTCGAAGGCACCGCCCGGGTGACCATTAGCGACGAAGTGAAGCTGATATCTGAGAACCAGTCAGTCTACGTGCCTCTCGGCGCTGTGCATCGGTTAGAGAACCCGGGCAAGGTGCCCATGGTCCTAATTGAAGTGCAAACCGGCGCATATCTCGGGGAGGACGACATCCTTCGATACGAGGATGTCTATGCCCGTAACCAAGGTGCGAAAGGCTGACCTCCACCCAAACACCTGGCCTCGCCACCATGTCGGTTCCTGACCGTGATCACACAGACACTCGAAACACCGTGGTGATTACAGGATGCTCGGCGTCACTTTCTAATCTGCAGGTCATCCAGGGATTTTCCAGCTTCAAGGTGCTCCTTGATCCAAGCCGGCTGGCGCCCGCGGCCGGACCAAGTCATTGTGGGGTTCTCCGGATGAGCATACTTCGGCGGGTTCGCCTTCTTGATAGGTTTTTTTCCGGTCAGTTCTTCTAGAGTAAAACCGAGAGCGGCTGCCTCAGCCTCTAGCTTGGCCCGGGCTTCTTTACGGCTGCGTTCATCGTACTCTTTCAGCTCTTTTGCGACATCCTTCTGAAGCTGTAGGAGTTCGTTCTTATCCAGTCCGCGCAGATTGATTTCCGTCATCACTTATTCCTTGGGTGTCAGGGAGGATTCATGAACCAGCGGTATCGCATGTAATCTGATTGGATACCACGGATTAAGTGCGCAGCTATATCCTTCTCGATCAAAGCACCTTCATGACAAGGTCAAACCTTCCCGGCCGACTGGTGTCCAGGAAGCAATCTTTGTAACTGCGCCCCAATGCAGCCACGATAGCTTTCAGTTTCGTACTCTGCGTGTCGTAGGCATCGACCACTTCGCTGTTGCCGGAGGAGCCAGACGCGATGCTCGTCATTCTGACGACCTTTCCGGCAATCGTCGTCTTGAACTCAGCCGCAGCCACATCGAAAGCCTTCAACATCTGGTCCCTTGCCTCAGGCCGATAGACCAAGTCGCTTATCCAAACCTCACCTCCGCGAGAGGCTTTTTCGAAGCGAAGAAATACTCGGTCATCTCCCATGACCGAGAACTGAAGGGAAAAATCGTCCTCCCGAAATCGAACCTCTGGATCGAAAGTGGAGATTTGCCACGGAAAAGCGGAGAACAAAGCTACCTCGAGAAGATGCTGGCGATGGTCGCCTTTTTGAGATGGAGACAGCGCGCAGCATAAGCAGAGCGCTCAGGCTCGTCATCACTCCACACTCATCTTGTGCGCGACTAAGCTGGCTGTCCAGTTCGTCGCCCGGTCAAGAGCACGGGGCTCGTCCACCATTCCGACCGCGGGTCGCAATACCCGAGCATCGCCTGCCGTCCAACTTCGCCAGCAGCTTTAGGGTTTAGGCTTCAACTTTTGGAAAGGGGGTTTCCGAACCCCTCAGCCGCGGCGTGAACGACAAGAAACTGGGCCGTAGGGGTTTTTCAACTCCTAAACCCTGACCAGCGCCCAAGACCCCCCAACGACCCTAGGACTTCCTAGGTCCTAACTGTCGGGCCAGCCAAGCAGGTGAAAGATCGTCGAAGCAGCTTGCCTTTCTTCCTGCGCCCATCAAGCTACTTCCTGTCCAGTGGGGTCATCTCACCCGTGATGGCTCCCCGGTACACATGACTTCCACCTATCCCCATCTCAAACGGTGGGGATTTTTTTGCGAGGAGGTCGCGACCTGGGGTGGTTGGCGTTGCGGACCTTTTGGCCATCGCCTGCGAGGCAGTCAGCCGGTCCCGGCGCGAGCAGCGCTTCGCGCCAACGCGGCAATGAGATCAGTTCGCGTCACTATTCCGACGATCCTTGCGTATTCCAGCACAGGAACAGCATCCGTATCCCCCTCGGACATCATCGGCAACAATGCGGCAATGGGGGTATTGGTGCTGGCACGAGGACCGGCAACGCTCATGACGTCGGCTGCAGTTATCGGCCTTTCCCGGTTCCCATCCAGAAGGCGTCGGAACGCGGCAGCAAAGCCACGATCAAGGCGCAGCGCGTCCTCGCGGGCTTGGCTGATGAGGTGTATCTGGAAGATCACGCCAAGAAAAGACTGATCCGCGCCGACGACCGGGAGCGCCGTGAAGCGATGTCGCCGGAACAGATCCGCGATCTCGCCCAGCGGGGTTTCAGGGGCGACTGTGACAAGGCCGCGGGACATGATGTCCTCCGCAGTCAAAGGTCCCGAGGATTGCGTCGCAGCCTGCAACTCGGCAGCTCCGATCAGCCGGGCCAAGTCTTCGACACCGAGGTTGAACGACTGGCGATAGCGCTCAAGAATCCCTGTCAGCGCCTCTTCTGAGAGCCCCAGACGCTCCATCGGATTGCGATCATTCGTCCCGTGATTGCTCGGATCATCAAACTGCCGGAACGGGTAGTGGCGTCCTGTGAGCCGCGCATAGAGGGTTGCAAGCAGAACCAGCGACACCGTTCCGACCCCGATCGGCGTCAGGGCAAACCAGAAACCAAGATGCGCGATGGCGTCCGGCGACATGGCCGCGGTCATCGCGACAGCTCCTGCGGGCGGATGGACCGCGCGGCACAGGATGGTTGCCGTGATGGCGAGCCCGACGGCAAGCGCGATGCGTAAGGCGGGGTCCGTCACCAGAAGGCACACCGCCACCCCGACAAGAGCAGCGACTGTATTGCCGACGATCGCCGACCAGGGCTGCGCTAGAGGGCTGTTTGGAACTGCGAACAGCAGGACCGAGGAAGCGCCAAAAGGCGCGACCAGATAGAGGCCAAGGTCCAGATCGACGATGGGGGACAACAGGAACAGGCCGGTCAGCCCCAATCCTATCAGGGCGCCAAGCCCCGCCCGCAGTGCCTCCGCAGCTGAAACGCGGGCAACCGCTGGACCAAGTGATTTCAGGATGTTCAATGGGACGCCTCTGCGGGGTTTCGCCGAAATTTTCATCACACTTGGGAAAGATCAACCCGAGGCCAACCGCAAATGGTGGCTCGACATCCACACCGGCGAGCCGATCGAGCGCAACAAGGGCGAGCTGATCTGCCTGATGCACTCGGAGCTCTCGGAGGCGATGGAGGGTGAGCGGAAGGGCCTCATGGACGACAAGCTCCCGCACCGCCGCATGGCCGAAGTCGAGCTCGCCGACACCCTGATCCGCATCTTCGACTACGCCGGCGCCTACGGCTACGACCTGCAAGGCGCCTACCGCGAGAAGATGGCCTATAACGCCCTAGCTCCTAACTCCCCTGAGCAGCAGTTGGCGGACGCATTCGGAAGTTAACTCCTGCCTTCAACTCCCAGCCTTTAGGAGTTGAACTTCTCAGCAACGCTCGCTGGCCCTCCGTTCTCGAGAAGGGAACTCCGCGTCCTCAGATGCCGGGCTCATCTCTTACCGGCCTCGAGACCCAGACAAACCTCCAGTATCTAGAGAGATCCCCTGATGCTCTTCATCACAGCCTGCCTGCTCACATTCTCGATCGCGATGCTCTTCCTGGCCGATCTCCTCTCGATGGCAGCGATCATCACCCACTTCTTCGGAGTGTTCACGCTGGTCTTCGGGATGGTGTTCATCGTGCTGATCGTGCTGGACAAGCGAGACCGACTCTAGCACCTCTGAGTGCCGGGGGCAGGGCTTGGGCAAGCATACCAGGAGATTACGTGTAAGGATTCTTATGTGCATTTTGTGCCAATGCCTTCCTTGCGGAGCTCGCATCCGTCCGCGGATCAGGGTATAGGTTTCGTATACAGCGCGATGCCCTACGAAGATGGAAAAAAGTTCAGGCCCGAACGGATCCGGCGACATCAACAAGCCGACCAAAATGGGGCATCTCCTGTCACTCGGGAACCAGCGGAATACCTATCGAGCCCTAGATGGCCCTCAGGAGCCCGAGAAACGGCCTCTGAGTGGGCATGTTCTCTCTTTTGGTAGTTGGGATGCCTAGCCACGAGATGGCCCTCAGAGACGCCCTCTGGGGGCGTGGCGAAGACGCCCTTCTCCAAAGGCGCCGGGAACCGCGTCAGGCGACCTCCGCGGCATCGCCCCTGGTTCCCGCGGTAGCAATGCAGAGCCAGAGGGAGCCAGCAGAACCCCAAGCCTCGCGCGTGCAGTAGAGACGACCGCACCTTCCTTCTGGGATCTCTCACCTCAGAACCTCAGCTCCAAACTAGGGGCCGAGGATCCCTGCGTAGCGTAGCGTAGCAGGGATCCGAAGAGTCCCTAGTTTGGAGCTAAAGGTGCATGAAACAGTTAGAAGGAGTTGACGGGTTCTTAGAGACTAAGTAGGTTATAATAGGTATGTAGATGAACAAGCCTTTAACCACTGTTGCCGACGTTGTCGGCAACAGTGGGGTGCGCGTCGGGGTACCTAGAGATTCAGGCGCTTGAGGTGCTCTCGTATCCTCGCCCCTCCCCATCACCGCAACATCATCGTCGCCACGTGGCAGCCCTTGGTTCGCAGGCTTCGCGAAACAAGCCTTCGGGCCGAGCTGATACACCTCCACGCCCTGTAGCTCTTCTCGGCTGGCTCAAGTGGCTAGGGTTTAGGTTTACTGAAGTGTAGTGTCCCGATCGCGCGTGGAGAAAAGGCTCTCACACTCCTTCTCTGGTTCAGCATCTTCGATGTCACCCGCCTGGTTCAAGAGGGTGAACGAGGATCTTAGCTACCCATTCCATGCTGTCTGGCTCCCCGCAAAAGACCAGGGCTTGAGCCAAGTCGAGAGCGAGAGGATGATCTTGCCTGGCTCTCTCCTGTGATCACCGCAGCGGCGATGCGCTCGGGCTCCGCCCGCTTTCGCCGCTGCTCACATCACTCCATGAGGAAGCAGCGACATTCCAACCCTCGCCCGTGACGGCCTGCTGGCTTGCAGCTGAAAACTAGTGACCCTGTTGCAAAGACAATTGATCTCCGCGTGGAACCCATCCAGAGTAGTCAAACTGCAACGCTGCGGCATCTCAAAAGCGTTGCAGTGCCCTGGCTCACCGAGCCACAAACTTTGAGCCAGGGCAGTCCCTAGGTTAAGATCAGAGCATGCGCATCGTCATCTAGCGGGTGGCGTAGACCCACACGGCAGCAAAAGCAGCTGGTGGCAGAAGCAGTATTGCGGCCCGGAAAAAACAACACCTGCCCCCCTAGAATGTCAGGCTGCCATCGCTGTTACGGCTTTCCCCTGCGGCAGTGTGAAGAAGAAGCGGCTCCCTTTGTTCGGGATGCTGGTCGCCCACAGTCGACCACCGTGAGCCGAGACGATTTCGTTGGCAATGGCCAACCCCAGACCGAAGCCTCCGTAGGAACGGGTCGAAGAGTTATCGACCTGATGGAAGCGCTCGAAGATACGCTCAATATGCTCGGCCGGGATCCCGCATCCCGTATCCTCCACGACGAAGACGGCAGCGTCTTCGATGAGGCGCACGCCCACCATGATCGAGCCGGAGTCGGTGAACTTGATGGCGTTTCCAATCAGGTTGTAGAGCACTTGCTGAAGTCGCTTGGGGTCCGCATGGATCACTTGCCCCTCGCAGTCTGCCGACAGGGCCAACCCCTTCCCTTCGGCTTGGGAACGCAAGTCGTCGAGCACCTGGTTCACCACGTTTTCGGCTGACACATCGCGGGGCTCCAAGTGGAGCCTTCCTCTCTCCACTTCCGCCCAGTCGAGAAGGTCGTTCACCATTGTCAGCATGTGTTGCGCGGACCCCGCAATCCTGTGGCCATACTGTGCCACCGCGGCGTCCAGAGCCAGACCAGCCTCGCGCACTCTCGAGAACCTGGGAGCAGGCTCCGCCAAGCTCGCGCGGAACTGGCCTCTTTGAGGAAGCAACGTGTCTGTCGCCAGCAGCTGAGCGAAGCCGTTGATCACGGTGAGCGGCGTGCGAAGTTCATGCGTCACGTTGCTCAGGAACTCGGTTTTTTCGCGGTTGGCAGCTTCCGCTGCCAGCTGTGCGTCCTTCTGCTCGGTGATATCGGAGACCACGGTTACCGAGAACCCATCTGCCGTGCGCCTCTCGGACACTTTGACCCAGGTCCCATCCGGCTCCCTCACCACGAATTCCTGGCCACAACTATGGCGGTGGAGCCGTTCCCCGATCCAGTCCTCTTCCGATTGGCTCTGGTCTTCAGGAGCTCGAAACGGCGCCGTCAGGCGGATCAGGGTAGCATATCTCATGCCCGGCCGCATCTCGGCTTTGGTCAAGCCAAAAGGAGCCGCGAACCTATCGTTGCAAATCACGAGTCTGTCGTCCTCGTCGTAGAGCACGAAGCCCGCGTTCAACGCGTCGACAGCATTCGTCAGCAACTTGAGCGCCCTCTCACGTTGCTTGGAAAGTCTCTGAATCCACGCGGACATGGCCGTCATGATCACCGTCAACACCAGCAGGGCAGCCACAATGGGAAGCAGATTTGGCGAGGTGCTGGGCCATCCGTTCGAGGGTGCTGCTGCGACCTCCCATCTCTTGTTGAGAAATTCGGCCCCCTGAAGAACTGGATCCTTCGCGTAGACCTCCGGGTTCCCCAATATGCGACCATCACCGGAAAGGGATTTGAACGCGATCTCCAGTGGGCCGATGGCGCCATGCTGATTGTCAGATGCGAGAGGGTGCACCAGCTTGTCTTCGGGGATCGCGATGGAGACCACACCCCACAGATCGCCCCTTGCCCCCTCGTTTCCGGGGACGAACACCGGATGCCGGAGGATGTAGCTGCGTCCCCCTTGGACAAGCTCTGTCGGCGCGCTCAAGGTGGTAGAGCCTGTGCGAATGGCTTCCGACACCGAAGCAAACTGACCCGGGGTCTCTCTGTAGTCCAGACCGAGCGCCTTCTCGTTCCCCTGACGCGGCGCAACATGCGTGATCTTCAAATCAGGTGCGATGGAGACGGTGACTATATCTGGGTAATATTGGAGGATCTCGTCGGCCGTCCTTTCCAACATCTCCGGAGAGACATCACCGGAGATGCCTGCCACTATTCCCAATCGGTCAGCGAACAATTCTAGAAAGAAGAGCTTGTCTTCCAGTCCGTGCGCGACCTCATTGGCATCTGCAGCCACGTGATCGCGGACCTTGTCCAGGTGTCGCAAACTGTCTTGGCGGATGATGACGACACTCAGTATACCCAGCACGGTGAAAGCAGCAGCGGCGGTGATACGCTTGGCTCGGAGAAATTCGGCGGTCCGTTCCACAGATGTACTCCTTCTTACCGCTCACAAGAACTCACATGACACGCGTGGGTTGAGGTCAGTGCCACCAATTCGGGGCAGCAATGTGGCATCCCCCGTTCGTACACATCCCGAGTGACCTGCCCCCCCTCGCCTCCCAAAACCCACTGGCGCTCTTGCAAGCGTAGCTGGCCACCTGCCCCCGGCGCAGCAGGTTCCCTCCGTTTCAGCTGAAAGCGAGGTATATTCGCAACGCGGCATCTATGAGGAGCATGGCCGCATTGTCATTCCAGTGTCTCGACGACAACCTCCGGCGGCCCGCGCTGACGTGCTGCCACATGTCGGCCGGCCGCGGACGCCGCCTTTTTCCCCACAGAGGCGTCCAGAGAAGCGCCGTCGCTACACCTGTCCCACGACGAGGCGACGGCGCTTCCACCTACCGGGGCTGTTGATTCAACGAAGGTTATTCCTGGACCGGTGAGGCCATCAAGATGGTCGCCATGCCAGCGAAGGCGGCCAGAACATACATGCCGATCGAGGAGAAGACGTGGATCCAGTCCTCCAGTTCCGAGCCGTATTGGTGCCGGGCGTTATTGCGGCGCGACCACCCGCAGCGCCGAGCTGAGCTCCGAAGTCCGGACAGGCTTGGCCAGAACAACGCGATCCGAGAAGCGGTCCGGAAGTGCATCTCTGCGATAGCCCGTCAGGAAAAAGAAGGGGATACCCCTCTCAGCCAAGGCGTCCGCGACCGGTGCACTGGTCTCCTCCCTGAGGTTGAAATCCAAGACTGCCAAATCGACTGTATGATCTGCGATCAGGCCCAATGCCGCAGCCGCCGACATACCCGGGCCCACAATCCGATGACCCAAGTCTTCCAGCAGGTCAGCCAGATCGTACGCGAGGAGAACTTCGTCTTCCACAATCAGTATGTTCAACAAGTGACCTCGATTCACCTGCTCCCGCCCAAGCAGGTTTCGGGAAGCAAAATCTTTACGTGAAGCCCTTTGCTCCGGAAGTCTTTTTCAACCACCGCGCCAAGCTGTATGGCCAACACCCGTTCGAGCACCTTGGTTCCAAAGCCGCTATGTGCTGGAGCTGGCACGTTAACGAGACCACTCTCGAGCCAGTCAACCGACACGCCCCCTGACACGTCACCTCTCAGGATAACCTTGAGTTTTCCAGAGGCGCGACTTAGCGCTCCATATTTGGCGGCGTTCGTCGCCAGCTCATGAACTGCAAGTGCCAGGGGCTGGACTGCTTCTACGGCGACGAAGACATCCCCCCCCTCTACGGAGATGTTTCCCACGTCGTAGGGTGCGAGTTCAGCCTCGAAGAGCTGACGAAGAGACATCCCTCTCCAATCAGCCTCAGCGATAAGTTCATGAGCAACGGAGAGCGACTGGATCCGCCCCTCGAAGGCCGTGCGGAATGCCTCCACGTCATTCGCTGTTCGCGACGCCATGCGGGCGATCGTCAGCACCAGCGAGAACACGTTCTTGACGCGATGATCCAGCTCCCGGGCCAGCAGCTTGAGGGTGTCCTCGCGTTGCTTCCACTCGGTCATATCGAGGTTCAGTCCGACATAGCTGGTCAACCGGCCTTCGCTGTCGATGACAGGGCGTGCAATGGCGAGAATGTCATAGGTACGGCCATCGCCTCCTAAGACCCGGTGTTCTCGCTTCCAGTCCTGTCTAGCCGCCACACAGGCCTTCCAGGCGGCCTCGATTTCCTCGGCTTCTTCAGGCAGCAAGCGCGAGACCCAGCCGAAGTCACGGGCTTCATCGAACGTCATTCCAATCAGCTCTAGGAAGGATCCGCTCACATAAGTCAGCTTACCTGCCGCATCGCAGGTCCAGATGCCATATGGGATTGAATCCGCAATAGCCTGATAGTGCTGGGTGCGCTCAAGGATCTCTCGTTGGCGCTCCTTCTGATCGCTGATGTCCACGACGACGGCATAGAAACCGTCGACCTTGCCCTCCCCTCTCCAGCGAGGAGCGTAGGTCACAAGCACATCGCGCTCCCTCTCACCCTGCAGCGGCAAGCGCGTCTCGAAGCGTGTAACTTCACCCCTGAGCGCCCGCTCGACGTAGGGTACTACCGTTTCATACACCTTGGCGCCGATGACATCACGAACCCGCTTGCCAATAAGCCGGCTTGGCTCACCAAAGACGCGGTAGGCGTCGTTCACGAACTCATAACGCTCCTGTCGATTCACCACGGCAAACAGAATGGGCATGGCATCCGCAAGGGAACGGAGGGCCTGCCGCTCCGTCTCTGCCTTTGCCCGGTCGGCCGCGTTCTTGACGAACAGCCAAAGGATATTGGCGATCGAGCGCACAAAATCGATATCATATCTGTCGTAAGAGCAGCGGCCCAATTCGGATTCATGCACGCCGAGCACGCCCCAAGGATTGGAAACCGGGCCAATGATGACGCTCGCACCGCATCGAATACCATGGTCGCTGAGAAGCTTGGGGGGAGCGAAGCGCGTCTCCGTGTCGAAGTCCTGAACAACCACAGTCTCGGCGGTTTGAAGTGAAAACCCTGCCTGGGAACCACTATCCTTCGGCACCTTTACGCGGCCGACGAGACCGGGCCTCCAGCCGCGGCCGGCCACCATCGTGAGATACTCGCCCCCGGGGCTTAACTCGAGCAGCTTCACATAGCGGAGGTTGAGACAACGCGTGAGGTCGTCCAGAGCCTGCTCGCACAGTTCTTCAAAGGTGCAGTCACCGAGTGCTCTCTGTCCCAGTTCCGCGATAGCATGTTGCTGCAACTCACGCGACGATGCAGGGGCGTCCAAGTCGTCAGAAGTTTTGGTCATTGGGATGTTTTCAGGTCCTGCAAAGGTTTCAACTCTTCACTCTTTTCCCGCAAAGACCGATGACCAGGCGAACGTCAAAGCGGGGCCGAACAACGGCAGGCAGCGAACCTACGCTACCGTAGCCCGCTGCCCCGGAACAAGATACATCCAAAAACTGATACATTTCCGCAGTCGTGGATGGGGCCCACCTGACGCTAACGTAGGTAACAGTTTTGCCGCCGCCTCCCGTGTCTTCAACCAGCCGATCAGCGCTGCGCGCAAGAGAAGGATCCGCTTCCACAGCTTTGATCAGTGTCAGCAGCTATGAGTTTTCTGAAAATTATCACGTCTTGATAGTCCGGCAGGTTTCGCGTTCCGGCCCAACTTCCCGGAAGAACCATCTCCACGACAGCTCCGTGCTCTGCTGCTAGCGCTTCCCAGAAGTTCCGAGAATAGCCGACAGCGAGATCAGGCTCCTCGAGCCGCTCGAGCCGTGCTGCTCCTATGACGTGGGTCAGGCTGTAGTCCGAGCCTGGCGCAGCGCGCTCTGGCAGGAAGGTGGTGAAATATGCTCGACCACCGGGGGCGAGACAGCGCATCGCTTCAGCAAAGTAGCGACGGCACTGCGCTTCAGGCAGATGAGTGAAGACCGATATTGCGACAGCCAGATCAAAGTTTTCGTCCGCGTAGGGAAAGGTGAAATCTTCCGGACGGATCCGTCCGAAAGGGTTGTAGAAGCTGTTGCGGATATCAGCGTGTTCAAAGTGAAAGCGCGGATCGTCGATCGCCTTGCGACACCAAAGGATACCATAGCGGACCACATCAAAGCCGGCATAGAGTCCGACATTCCGGGTCCGTTTCACTCCGCAGGCCAGGCGACCGATGCCGCAACCGATATCGAGCCATCGAGTCCTGTCGTCCAAGGGCACTTCCCTCGCGATGGCCTTGGCCAGATTGGTGCCTTGCTGCACGAAATCTCCATCCGCCGCGTAGTTCAGCACGACGGGTGGAGCCCCATCCTTGCCATCCAGCCATGTGGTGTGTTTCAGCACGATTGCTGTAGCGGGCGCGACAACGACGTACTTCAGAAGTCGGGCGTACTTGGCCGCCAGGCGGCGCGAACGCGGAGCCGCGGTCATGAGTTCATCTCGCTGTCCTATCCCGTTGCTTGAGCCAAGTGATCAGCGCTGCGCGCAGCTCGGCGTCGACCCTCTTACCCCGCAACGTGAGAGTGCCGTCGGAGCCGGTCGCGAGATCCACTCCCTCGGCAATCCTCTCGCGAGTAGGGGCCACTACCGCCCTGCCCTGCTTCGGCCCTTGCATGACGGCAGAGATCGTCGCTTGTTCACTCTCGGCATTGTCAGGGGTCGCGGCCTTGAGCGCCTCCGCAATGCGGCCGGCCAGAGACGGATCCGCCTCCAGAGCCTTGGCGAGCGCCAAGCCCAAACGTTCCCCAAGCGCTTCCGGAAAATGTAGCGTGCCATCGAGGGCATCGACCACCGTCAAGAAGGAACGGATCTTGGACCGCTTCGCCCTGCTGGCTGAGCGGAAAAGTTCACGAAGCGCGGTGCCAGCATCCGGGTAGACGCCCTGCCCTACAGTGCGCCCCGCTATACGGGCGCGCTCGTAGTAGGAGAGACCCACTCGGATCTCGTTCTCTTCGACCATCGCGAGATAGGCTTCGGACGCCTCACCCGGGCGTCGTACCAGGGCCAGAACAGTGCCAAAACGAGCGTCGCCAGTCTCCGCTGCTAGCCCCTTCAGCGCGTTGAGGCGCCTCCAGCCCGAAATCAACCCAAAGCGTCCGCCGCCCAGGTCGGCAACCTCTACTGGCGTCTGCTGACCGCGCAGTCGCAAGCTTTCGGTCAGCGTTCTCATCTCCTCCGGGTCCGCAGTGATACGATCCCGCATAAGGTAGTCGAGTTGCACCGCCTCGAGCGGCAACTCCATCACCATGCGCCCATCTTCGCGGGCCCGTCGCAGGGCGTCTGCCAGTTCTTCCGCCGCTGCAGCTGAGGCGCTGTCCCCCGCCACACCCGCGATTGGAGGCCGTGGCCGATGCGCTGGCATGCTCATGGGGAAGGCTGGCTTGCCTTCTTGCGTAGCTGCCACACCCCCCATCATTGGGTCCGGGGAAAGCCTCTTACGCTTGGCCATGTTCCATCCTCCTCAAAACCGTCGCCTTCTGCGTTCGGCTTAGTAAGCCCCCTGCCCGTCCACTCGCCATGTTTCGCGCGCGAAACATCACGCCTCCTCCGCAGTCAGCGCGGCTAGCTCGTCTCGCCGCCATGCGCCAATCACCAGCGACTTCACAGCTGCCCAGGTGGCATCGAATGTCTCCCGGCCACGCGCATAGGTCTCGCGGTTGAAGTCGCGATAATCGGCCTCGTAGATCCCCTGCACCTGCTCTCCTGCTTGACCAATCAGTGCCGTGAAGCCTTGGCGGTGTGGAGAAAGGGTAGTGCCCAAATAGGCCTGCATCAGAGCCGCGAGTTCGGCTTGCTGCGTGCCATCGTAACGAGTGAGCACGGCACGAACGGCGTCCCACTTGAAGTATATTGCCTCGCGCCCGAGTGCGCGTGCAGCAAGGTTCTCGCCTTCTTCAATCGAATTGAAGGTCGTGTGCAGCATGTCAAAGAAACGCCCCGTCGAGTCGAACTCGAGGAACGACGCGCCAAGTGGCACCAGCAGGATATCTGCAGCGGCCAATCCGTTGATGGTCAGGTAGCCGAGGGCGGGAGGTGTATCGAGGATAACGAGATCGTAGGAATCGAGGATTCCGTCTGAGGCCAAAGTGTCACTTAGCGTCTCCCAGAGCTTCCAACCTCGGCTCTGCATACGCCAGACCGGCACCTGAAATTCTGCCCAGTAGAGGTTCAACTGGGCGCCGATCAGATCGATGTTGGGCCAATGGGTCGCTTGGACGAGATCGGGCGCACGGATCTCCATCGCCTCCGCCAAAGTGTCATCGAAGGGCAGGGGGGGATCCCCTCGATCAAGCCGGCGCTGGTTCTCAATACGCAGGTGACTGCCGTAGTGGCGGGCGAAGAGGGGGAAGATGGTTTGCCACTCGTCGTCGACCTTACCCCCGAAGATCGAGGTCATGGAGCCTTGGCTATCCAGATCGATGACTAGAACCCGGTAGCCATCGAGCGCTGCAGACATTGCCAAGTGCGCTGCGGTCGAAGTCTTGCCAACGCCACCCTTGAAGTTCGCGACAGCCATGATTTTCGCGGGCAACCCTTCAGGCCGGTAGGGCCGGTAGTTCTTTGTCTTGGAGCCCTCAGCAGCGAAATGGGCCCGCAACCGCAGTACTTCATCGAGGGTGAACCATTTCGCGCCCCCTTCGGTCTCAGAGCGGCCTTGAGGCAGTGCAGGGTTCTGCTTCAGAACCCGTCTGAAATGGCCTTGGGCCACCGGGATCAGATAGCGCGTGATCTCCCAAGTGGAGAACAGCCGAAGTGACCGGCGTCCATTTTCCTGAAGTCCCCGGCCGGCTAGGTCATCGCGCCCTTCCGCGCATGCTGCGGCAATGGACGCGAAGCCGTTGGTTTCCATTGGAGCTCCCAAAGCGCGAGCAGCCTGATCTGGATCGATGCGGAAATAAGGAGGAAGCTCGTCGCTTCTATCAGCTTTCATGGCCTGCCCTTGCTTAAGCCCCACGCTCTATGTGCGTTGTTTTTGATAGGATACTACAAAAGACGCTACACGAAAGAAGTTTGAAAACAAAGAGCCAAACCGCTCAGCTTTTCTTCGCAGATTCGCGTCTTGGGCGATGCTGATAGGGGCGCGAGAAGCGCTTCTGAATGCTCGATGGGCCAAATCTCTTAGTTAGTAAGATGTTAGTATAAGTTACGGTCTCTGAGAGCTTCTAAGTGCGCACGAATAGTCCACTAAATACAGTGATATATGGTTCTCCGGCCAGGTCAGAGGTGACTCTGATCCCACGATGGCCCGACTCTGATCCCACGGAATGAGCGACTCTGATCCCCCGAAAGCTGCTGGTCTCTCGCTGGACGGGTGCTGTGGACAAGACTAGGGTGTCACTGAAACCCCGAAACGGGGGACAGCCCGGCGAACCGGCCGGATGCAACAGCAGCAGGCTACCCTCGGGTGCGAAAGAACGGGACAAGATGCAGGGGCGGGACGGGGCTTCGGAAGTGACCAACCCGGGTGCGCGCGGGTTGCTGCCTGATCGCCATCCGACGGCGGACTTCTTCGTGTGTGACATCTTCGATGCCGCGCCGAAGGATGACCTGGGCACGATGGAGCATCCAATCTTTTCCCTCTCCACGCGGCCTGACCGGCGGATTCTGAGCTACGTTCACAATGGTACCAGCGTTGAGGTAACCCCTTCCGTTCGGGGGCGGGCGACGATCCATGACAAGGACATCCTGATCTACTGTATCAGCCAGTTGATGGCTGCGGTGAACGCTGGGCGTGCAGTGAGCCGCACGCTCCAACTCAAGGCGCATGACCTGTTGGTGGCGACCAACCGTGATACTAGTGGGGATGGCTACACTCGACTGCGCGAAGCATTCGAGCGATTGGCCGGGACACGGATCACAACCAACATGGAGACTGGCGGCATCGAGGCCACCCGCGGCTTTGGCCTGATCGAAGCTTGGGAGATCGTTCGCCGGTCGCGCGGTGGCCGGATGATCAGCGTCACCGTGACGCTCAGCGAATGGCTGTACCGCGCAGTCTTGGCTAAGTCGGTACTTACCCTTTCGCGGGACTACTTCCGCCTGCGCAAGCCGCTTGAGCGGCGCGTGTACGAGTTGGCGCGTAAACACTGCGGCCGGCAGCCGGAATGGCGCATCTCGCTCGCCACGTTGCACAAGAAGACCGGATCCACCTCCCCGATCCGGGTGTTTCGCGCCGCGTTACGTCGGATGATCGAAGACGACAACCTGCCCGACTACCGGCTGACCGAAGAGCCGGGCGACGTTATCCGGGTGACCCGACTGCGTCCCGAAGTTGCGCCGGGCAGTCGACCCGCTGTTTCAGCCGAAGCGCTGGATCGGCTACGCGAATTGGCTCCGGGGCACGATGTGCACGCGCTTGAGGCAGAATGGCTGGGCTTTTGGGAAAGTTCCGGTCAGCCCCGACTTACGGCGCCTGACCGCGCTTTCTTGGCGTGGGCCGAGGGTCGGCTCCAACGCGAAACATCCTAAGGGCAGGGCGGTGGTTGCCCGCCATGCGGGGATCAGGCAAGACATCTGGCAGGATTGGATGACGGCAAGGAGCCTCCCCATGGCCTCGCGCCACGTTCGTATTCTGCTTGGCACCTACAACGGCGCCCGTTGGCTGAGCGCACAGCTCCAGTCCTTCTACACCCAAACCCACACCGATTGGTCACTCTGGGTCAGTGACGACGGATCCACCGACGGCACCCGAGAAATCCTTGAAGATTTTGCCGAAGCCAACCCTGGCCGGGTCGAACGGATCCTCGAGGGGCCGAGACAGGGGAGTGCTGCAAATTTCCTGTCGCTGCTGTGCCATCCGGAGTTACCGGTCGAGGGCCTTACGGCACTGTCCGACCAGGATGATGTTTGGCTGCCTGATAAGCTAGCTCGAGCCGCGAGAGCACTCGACGGAGCGGCCGAGGCACCCCCTCAAGGATGGGCGGCACGGTTCTTCATAACAGATGAGACGATAGGCCGACGGCGGGTCTCGAAAGGGTGGCCCCGCGGACCCTCCTTCGGGAATGCGCTCGTGCAAAACATCATGTCTGGTCACACGACGACGTTGAATCCTGCTGCGCTGTCATTGATCCGTCAGGCCGGGCGTCAGCCAGTGCCGCATCACGATTGGTGGATTTACCAGCTTCTGGCCGGGGCAGGGGCGGAAATTCATCTCGACCCAGAACCGCTGCTGCTTTACCGCCAGCATGCTGACAACCATTACGGGGCCCGCTGGGGCCTGCGCGCTTTCGTCGCCCGTTACGTCCTGATGCGCGACCGAAAGGCTCAGGGATGGGTCGCCTCGAACGTGGCGGCTTTGGAGGCGTGTGCGCCGCTATTGACCCAGGAGGCCCGCACCTGCCTTGCAGGCTACCGCGCGTTGGATGGCGTCCGCGGCGGCGCCCGGGTCGCCGCCTTTCGCCAGCTGGGGCTGACCCGGCAGAGCAGGCTGGGGACGCGGATGCTGCACTTCGCGGCGCAGCTGGGGCATATCTGATGCCACTTGCCGTCTCCGCCGCGGCGCGGCAAGGTCGGGCGATGAATAACTCCCCCGCATCAGATCCGCAGTTCCGCGCTCATTACATCGCTAGCCCGGCCCAGATCCGGGACGCGATCACCGCCCATGCGGGGAGAGATCCCCAAGTCATCGTTGATTTCGGCTGTGGTCGCGGCATCAAGACGCTGGCGTTGGCCAATGCCTATCCCGGCGCCGAAGTGGTGGGTCTCGACATCACCCGCGCCTTCCAGCACGCTCGAGATTTCGCGAATGCACATCTCGAGGGCGTATGGCCCGCGAACCTGCGCTACGAGCAGATCGAGCCCGGCGATCGACTGGCCGAGCGGCTGCAGGCCGACGTGATCTTCAGCTGGTCGGTGCTGGAACATGTGGACCGCGAAATCCTGCCTGAGGTGGTCGCCGACATGGGAGCCGCGCTGACGCCCGGCGGACTCGTCATCAGCCAGATCGCACCGCTCTACTATTCGCCCTTTGGTTCACACCTGCGGGCCTTCCTTGATGAACCTTGGGCGCATCTCATGTTGCCGCATCACCATCTGCGCGCGCGGGTGCTGGCGGCGGGCGAGGGCAAGCCAGAGGGGCCGGGCAGTGCGGAATGGATGTTCGCGCGCTACGAGGAGCTGAACCGGATCACCGCACCCGAACTCTTCGGCTATTTCCGCGCCGCGGGTCTGAGTTCGCTGCAGGAGGACATGCGCAAGGTTGCTCTGGAGCCGCCGGAACCTTTACGGCTCTCCCACGACCCGCTCGCGCTGCGGGTCTACGAGCTGTTCTCGGTTCATGCCGCCCCCGCGCCGAGCCGCAGGGGCGGACTGCTGGGACGACTGCGCCGCTAGCCAAAGCCGGGATCGCCGCAACAACGACAAGACTCTAGGGCTCGGATACAAGGGCTGTGAACGAGAGGACTGAGATTTGGAATTGGAAAAGACAACGCTCGATGGGGTGGTAATTCTCACGCCTCGAGCCTTCGCCGACGATCGAGGATTGTTCTGGGAAAGCTGGAACCTCCGTCAATTCAAGGCGCTTGGCATCAGCACAACCTTCGTGCAGGACAACCAGTCCGTTTCGCACCTGCCGGGCACCGTGCGCGGGCTGCACTATCAGGCGCCCCCCCATGCCCAAGCCAAGCTGGTGCGTGTTCTGGCGGGTGAGATTCTTGATGTCGCGGTAGATTTTCGTAAGGGCTCACCAACTTTCGGGCACTGGGCCGGGGCAGTGCTTTCGGCCGAGAACCGGTGTCAGCTTTTGATCCCTGCCGGCTTCCTGCACGGCTTCGTAACCCGTGCGCCGGACACGGCGGTGGCTTACAAGTGCTCCGACTTCTACGCACGCGAAGCGGAGGGGTCGGTGCGCTTTGACGATCCCGACCTCGGCATCGACTGGGGGATCGATCCCAAGACGGCGGTGCTCTCGGACAAGGATGCCGCGGCACCGCTCCTGCGCGAAACAGAGACGCCTTTTGCTTGGGAGGCGCCAGAATGACCCTGCTCGTCACCGGCGGTGCCGGGTTCATTGGATCTGCAGTGGTCAGGTTGGCAGTGTCGCAGGGGCGGCGGGTGGTAAACCTCGATGCGCTCACCTATGCCGCCTGCCTCGAGAACCTTGTTGAAGTGGCCGAGAGCCCCCTCTACACTTTCGAGAACAGCGATATCCGCGATCCGGAGGCACTTGCCCGGATATTCGAACGCCATCGACCAACGGCAGTGATGCATCTCGCGGCCGAAAGTCATGTCGACCGCTCGATCGACGGCCCTGGAATCTTTGTCGAGACGAACGTGACCGGCACCTACAACCTGCTGCAGTCCGCCCGCGCCCACTGGGAGCGTTTGGGCCGACCAGCAGAGTTCCGCTTTCACCACGTCTCGACCGATGAGGTCTTCGGTTCCCTGGGGACCACGGGGAAGTTCACCGAAGAGACACCCTATGCACCCAATTCGCCTTATTCAGCGTCGAAAGCTGCCTCGGATCATTTGGTCCGAGCTTGGCACGAGACCTACGGCTTGCCGGTGGTGATGAGCAATTGCTCCAACAACTACGGACCCTATCATTTCCCCGAAAAGTTAATCCCGGTGGTGATTTTGAATGCGCTGGCAGGCCGGGAGATCCCGGTCTATGGCAGTGGCGAGAACGTACGAGACTGGCTCTATGTCGAAGACCATGCTGAGGCCTTGCTGACGGTGCTGGAGCGGGGCAGGGCGGGACGGTCTTACAACATCGGAGGTGAGAACGAAGCGACCAACCTTGAACTGGTGCATAAGCTGTGCGCCATCCTCGACCGGCTGAAGCCATGGAGCCGGCCCTATTCCACTCTTATCCAGCATGTGTCTGACCGTCCCGGTCACGATCTGCGCTACGCGATCGATCCGACACGGATTCGAGAGGAGCTGGGCTGGCGCCCCTCGGTCACGCTGGACGAAGGGTTGGAGCGCACCGTGCGCTGGTATCTTGAGAACGAAGATTGGTGGCGAGCACTGCAGGAGCGTGACGGGGTAGGGCGGAGGCTTGGAACTGCATGAAGCTCCTGGTTTTCGGATATAGTGGGCAGGTCGCTACAGAACTGAGGCGGCAAGGTGGGCCGGGGTTGATCGCGCTGGACCGCACCGTGGCAGACCTGACCGATCCCCTGACCTGTGAAGCCGCCATCGCGGGCTGTGATGCCCAGGCTGTTATCAATGCCGCGGCCTTCACTGCTGTCGATCAGGCCGAGACGGAGGAGGCGCTGGCGTTAAAGATTAATGGAGAGGCCCCAGGGGCTATGGCTCGCGCCTGTGCCGCCCGCGGATTACCCTTTCTGCACGTTTCCACCGATTATGTCTTTCCTGGAAGTGGCTCCGCCCCTTGGAGCCCGGAGGAGCCGGTGGCACCTCCGAATGCCTACGGGCGCTCGAAACTTGCTGGGGAGGAAGCGGTAAGAGCAGCGGGCGGTCCTCATGTTATTATGCGCACGTCCTGGGTCTTTTCCGCACATGGGTCAAACTTCGTGAAGACCATGCTGCGCCTCGCGGATAGCCGGGATAGCCTCTCGGTGGTTGATGACCAGATTGGCGGCCCAACTCCCGCGGCAGATATTGCCGCAGCGCTGTTGGTCATGGCCCGAGCCATGGCGGCAGGGCAGACCGGTGGGACCTATCACTTTGCCGGTCATCCAGCTGTCAGTTGGGCATGTTTCGCGCGCGAAACATTTGCTCAGGCCAAGCGGAAGGTAACGGTCACAGGCGTTCCGACGTCAGCCTATCCCACACCGGCAACACGACCACTGAACTCCCGACTCGACTGCGCTAAGATTGAACGGGATTTCGGTATCACCGCACCAGATTGGAAGAGCGGCCTTTCCGCCGTACTGAGGGAACTGAACACATGACGGCACGCAAGGGGATCATTCTGGCCGGAGGCTCGGGCACAAGGCTCTACCCGATCACGATGGGCGTGTCGAAGCAGCTCCTGCCGGTCTACGACAAGCCGATGATCTACTACCCGCTATCGGTACTGATGTTGGCGGGCATTCGGGAGATCGCAATCATCACCACGCCGCAGGACCAGGACCAATTTCGTCGTCTGCTCAATGACGGCTCGCAATGGGGCTTGGACTTCACCTGGATCGAGCAACCGAACCCGGACGGGCTGGCCCAAGCGTACCTGCTGGCCGAGGATTTCCTGGCCGGGGCGGCTTCCGCCATGGTGCTGGGGGACAACATCTTCTTCGGCCACAGCTTGCCGAAAATGCTGCGAGAGGCTGGCGAGGTTGCCGATCGGGCCACGGTCTTTGGTTACCACGTTTCGGATCCGGAGCGGTACGGGGTGGCGAGCTTCGATGAGAACGACAAAGTGCGAGCCATCATCGAGAAACCCGAGGTACCGCCCTCGAACTACGCGGTAACCGGGCTCTATTTTCTTGATGGCACGGCGCCTGAACGGGCTGCCCGGCTCACTCCCTCCGACCGCGGCGAACTTGAAATCACCTCGTTGCTGGAGAGTTATCTCGCAGAGGGGCGCCTCGACATTCGACGGATGGGGCGGGGTTATGCTTGGCTCGACACCGGCACTCATACCAGCCTGCTCGATGCCGCAAACTTCGTTCGCACGCTGCAGACCCGGCAGGGCCTCCAGACAGGCTCCCCTGATGAGATCGCCTATGCCCAAGGCTGGATCGATGCTGCCCGCCTCGCGGAGACCGCGCATCGCTTCGGCAAGAATGATTACGGTCGGCAACTGATGTCGTTGCTGCGCCATAATGATGGACCGGCTTGACCACTGAATGCTTAACCATCTTCGCCATCTCTACCTTCGCTACGCAGAACGTCATCGCGTGATCACTACTGGCCCGCACGCGCTGCATACCCCTGATGGGCTACTTCTCGGCTACGCGGACAGGATTGAGTTGCGTCGCAACAGGGTCGAGATCACCGGCTGGACAGTGGCTGATGTGGTGGAGGCGGAGAACCACGGGATCAAGGTCTCTCTGGTTCCGGATATGGTCCGGAGCGACGTCACGCAGAAGCTCGGTCTCGAAAGGGCGGCTGGGTTCTTCTTTCGGTTGCCGGGGCCCACTCGCTTCGGGTCCTCAATCGCTCTGGAACTCCATGTAGAGGGACAGCGGTATTCGCTTTCCTTGCCACTGCCCGGCTGGCTCCCAAGGCTGAAGGCTGATTTGAAGCTGATGGCACGATTTCTGCGTGATGTGCTGCCGGTCCTTCCGGTTGGTATCCAAGCGCTCTTCACGCAAGACCCTTGGGCACGGGGACAAGTACGTGACGCCTTGGGTCTCGGTATCGTCCACGAAGTGGTCGCACTTTCTCCGGGGCTGATATCGTCCGAAGGCCCGCCAAAATCCGCTCCAAGCGAGCAGCGGATCACGATCATCCTGCCGGTCTACAACGCCTATGACCTGCTGCCCGAGGTACTTGGGAGAGTGGTGCAGAACACCGACCTGCGCTACCGTCTGTTGCTGATTGAGGACGCCTCGTCGGATCCGCGCGTCCGCCCTTGGCTTTGCCAGGAGGTTTCGGCGCTGCGGGAAGCCGGCGCTGAGGTGATACTCCTGGAAAATGACGAGAATCTGGGCTTCATCCGCAGTGTGAACAAGGGTTTTGCATTGGCTCGAGAGCATCCCGAGGATCCAGTCGTTCTGCTGAACTCCGATGCCTTTGTTCCTGCCGCGTGGGCCTCGAGACTCGTGGCTCCGATACTTGGTGATCCGCAGGTCGCCACCGTGACGCCGATGTCGAATGATGCCGAAATCTATTCGGTTCCATCGATCTGCCGGCGCACTGTGCTGGAGCCGGGGCAGGGGGATGCGATTGATGCGGCAGCTCGTCAGCTGCCCGCCGCGCTGTCGCCAGCAGAGGCACCGACGGGCGTTGGTTTCTGCATGGCTGTAAATCCAGCTTTTCTGGAAAAAATCCCTGACTTCGACACGGCTTTCGGGCGCGGGTATGGAGAAGAGGTGGATTGGTGCCGTCGCGCTGCCGCTCTCGGGGGACGTCATCTCGGGTTGCCAGGTCTTTTCGTCGAGCATCGGGGCGGTGAAAGCTTCGGCTCAGAGGAAAAGCTTCGATTGGTCCAACGAAACAACGCGGTGATCGAGCGCCGCTATCCAGGTTATGACCGTGCAGTGCAGAACTTCATCAGCGAGGATCCGCTGCTGACGCCGCGGTTGGCCTTGGCCTTGGCTTGGGCCAACAGCTTGTCGGACGTCGAGGAGGTGCCGGTCTTTGTCGTCCATTCGATGGGGGGCGGAGTAGAATTATACCTGCAAGACCGGCTCAAGGATCTGCCCGTGGCAGTGGTTCTCCGCCTGGGCGGGTCCTTGCGCTACCGGCTCGAACTCGTAGTGCACGGGCAAGAGGCGATAGCGGGGGCAACCGCAGAGCGGGAAGTTCTTCTCGATCTGGTCCATCGACTGCATCGCCGGCGTGTGGTGTATGCTTGTGCCGTCGGGGATCCCGAGCCGGTCTCGGTCCCTGATTTGTTGATCGACTTGGCCCGGGATCGGCCGCTCAATGTCGAATTCCACGATTTCCTACCGATCTCCCCCAGCTACACGCTGCTCGACTCCGACGGGGTCTTTCGCGGCCCGCCCCTTCCACCGCAGGACGACAAAGCTCATGCTGCACGGCAACCCGATGGCACTCCGCTTCCATTGAAATCTTGGCAGGAGTCATGGGGCAGAGCGGTGAAGGCGGCTGCCGAAGTT
>NZ_JHZF01000004.1 GCF_000688295.1 Pseudooceanicola nanhaiensis DSM 18065
GGCTGCGGGATGTACTCGTCCACGGCCGCCATCAGTTCGCGGATCTTGTTCTCGCCGATCGCTTCGTCACGGCCTTCGAGGGCGGCCAGGGCCGAACCCGCGATGATCGGGATATCGTCGCCCGGGTAGTCGTATTCGGTCAGCAGTTCGCGGACTTCCATCTCGACGAGCTCGAGCAGCTCCTCGTCGTCCACCTGGTCGACCTTGTTCAGGAAGACGACCATGGCGGGGATGCCCACCTGGCGGCCGAGCAGGATGTGCTCGCGCGTCTGGGGCATCGGGCCGTCGGCCGCGTTCACCACCAGGATCGCGCCGTCCATCTGGGCAGCACCGGTGATCATGTTCTTCACGTAGTCGGCGTGGCCGGGGCAGTCGACGTGGGCGTAGTGACGCGCCTCGGTCTCGTACTCCACGTGCGCGGTCGAGATCGTGATGCCGCGGGCCTTCTCTTCGGGCGCGCCGTCGATCTGGTCGTAGGCGCGGAATTCACCGAAGAACTTGGTGATCGCCGCCGTCAGCGTCGTCTTGCCGTGGTCAACGTGACCGATCGTGCCGATGTTGCAGTGCGGTTTCGTCCGCGCGAACTTTTCCTTTGCCATGATGGCCTCCTTTGTCGGGTGGTGCCTTCCGGCACCCTACGGGTGATGGGTAGGGCGGGGTTATCCCCGCCATCCCGTTATGCGTATTTCTTCTGGATCTCTTCCGAGATGTTCGACGGCACCGGGTCGTAGTGATCGAACTGCATCGTGAACTGCGCGCGGCCCGAGGACATCGAACGCAGGGTGTTGATGTAGCCGAACATCGAGGCCAGCGGCACGAAGGCCTGGATCGCCACGGCATTGCCGCGCGGTTCCTGACCCGAGACCTGGCCCCGGCGGGAGGTCAGGTCACCGATGATCGAACCGGTGTATTCCTCCGGCGTGACCACCTCGACCTTCATCATCGGCTCGAGCAGCTTCGCACCGGCCTTGCGCAGACCTTCACGCATGCACATCCGCGACGCGATCTCGAAGGCCAGGACCGAGGAGTCCACGTCGTGGAACTTGCCGTCGATCAGCGCGACCTTGAAGTCGATCACCGGGAAGCCTGCCAGCGGACCGGAGTCCATGACCGACTTGATGCCCTTCTCGACGCCGGGGATGTATTCCTTCGGCACCGAACCACCGACGATGCGGGATTCGAAGGAATAGCCTTCGCCCGGCTCGGTCGGGGTGATGACCAGCTTGACCTCTGCGAACTGACCCGAACCACCCGACTGCTTCTTGTGGGTGTAGGTGTGCTCGACCTCGTGACCGATGGTCTCGCGGTAGGCCACCTGCGGGGCACCGATGTTCGCCTCGACCTTGAACTCGCGCTTCAGGCGATCGACGAGAATGTCGAGGTGAAGTTCGCCCATGCCCTTCATGATCGTCTGACCGGACTCGAGGTCGGTCTCGACGCGGAAGGACGGGTCCTCGGCAGCCAGACGCTGCAGGCCCTGGGACATCTTCTCCTGGTCGTTCTTCGTCTTCGGCTCGATGGCGATCTCGATCACCGGATCCGGGAAGGTCATGGTCTCGAGGACCACCTGCTTCTGCGGATCGCAGAGCGTGTCACCCGTGGTGGTCTCTTTCAGACCGGCCAGGGCGATGATGTCGCCGGCGAATGCCTCGTCGATCTCTTCGCGATCGTTCGAGTGCATCATCATCATCCGGCCGACGCGCTCGCGCTTGCCCTTGGTCGAGTTCATCATCTGATCGCCCTTCTTCACCGTGCCGGAGTAGATCCGGGTGAAGGTCAGCGAACCGACGAAGGGGTCGTTCATGATCTTGAACGCGAGGCCCGAGAAGGGCTCCTCGTCCGAGGCATGACGCTCGATGTTCCGGGTCTCGGTCTCGTCGTCCGGCGAGAAGCCGGTATAGGCGGGCACGTCGAGCGGGCCGGGCAGGAAGTCGATCACGGCGTTCAGGAGGGGCTGCACGCCCTTGTTCTTGAACGCGGAGCCGCCGAGGACCGGCACGAAGGACAGCGACAGGCAGCCCTTGCGGATCAGTTTCCGCAGGGTCGGCACGTCGGGCTCTTCGCCTTCCAGGTAGGCTTCCATCGCGTCGTCGTCCATTTCGACGGCGTTCTCGATCATGTTGGCGCGCCATTCCTCGGCGAGCTCCTTGAGCTCGTCACGGATCGGCTGACGGATCCAGCCGGCACCGAGGTCGTCGCCCTTCCACACCCATTCTTCCATGGTGATGAGGTCGATCGTGCCTTCCAGCTTGTCCTCGGCCCCGATCGGCATCGCCACGGGAACCGGGGTCGCGCCGGTGCGGTCCTTGATCATCTTCACGCAGTTGAAGAAGTCGGCGCCGATCTTGTCCATCTTGTTGACGAAGACGATGCGCGGAACCTTGTACCGGTCGGCCTGGCGCCAGACGGTCTCGGTCTGCGGCTCGACACCGGCGTTGCCGTCGAGCAGGCAGATCGCGCCGTCGAGAACGGCGAGCGAACGTTCCACCTCGATGGTGAAGTCGACGTGGCCGGGGGTGTCGATGATGTTGAAGCGGAACTTCGTGTCATCGGTCCCTTCCGGGGTCGGGTCTTCCTGCCACTGCCAGAAGGTCGTGGTCGCAGCCGAGGTGATCGTGATCCCGCGTTCCTGCTCCTGCTCCATCCAGTCCATGGTGGCGGCGCCGTCATGCACCTCACCAATCTTGTGGGAGCGGCCGGTGTAGTAGAGGATACGCTCGGTCGTCGTGGTCTTGCCGGCATCGATGTGGGCCATGATGCCGAAGTTGCGATAGCGCGTGAGCGGATAGACGCGTGCCATGGGGGGCCTGCCTTTCGGATATTACCAGCGGTAGTGGCTGAACGCCTTGTTGGCGTCGGCCATCTTGTGGGTGTCTTCGCGTTTCTTCACCGCAGACCCGCGCGAGTTCACGGCATCGAGCAGCTCGCCCGCGAGGCGCTCTTCCATCGTGTTCTCGTTGCGGGCGCGCGAGGCGTTGATCAGCCAGCGGATCGCAAGGGCTTCGCGGCGCTCGGGGCGGACCTCGACGGGGACCTGGTAGGTCGCACCACCAACACGACGGGAGCGAACCTCGACCGCCGGTTTGATGTTGTCGAGCGCTTCGTGGAAGATCTCCACCGGCGCGCGCTTCACTTTCTCTTCGATCCGGTCGAGCGCGTTGTAGACGATCTTCTCGGCGACGGATTTCTTGCCGTCGACCATCAGGTTGTTCATGAATTTCGTCAGAACCCGGTCGCCATACTTGGCGTCGGGCAGGACTTCGCGCTTCTCTGCAGCGTGACGACGGGACATCTGTTGTTCCTCTTACTTCGGACGCTTCGCGCCGTATTTCGAACGGCGTTGCTTACGATCCTTGACGCCCTGGGTGTCGAGGACACCGCGCAGGATGTGGTAGCGAACGCCCGGAAGGTCTTTCACCCGGCCGCCACGGATCAGGACAACGGAGTGTTCCTGAAGGTTGTGGCTTTCACCCGGAATGTAGGAAATCACCTCGTAGCCGTTGGTCAGGCGGACCTTCGCAACTTTCCGCATTGCGGAGTTCGGCTTCTTCGGCGTGGTCGTGTAGACGCGGGTGCAGACGCCGCGCTTCTGCGGGCATTGCTCCAGGTGCATCGACTTGGACCGTTTGACTTTGGGCTGCCGGGGCTTCCGGATCAGCTGCTGGATCGTAGGCATTGGGTTATCGTTCCCCGTTATTCTCTCAACACATGTGTTGCGGGACATCCCGCGGTTTCGACTCGTACGTCCCGTGCGTCCACGCAACGTAAAAAACCGCATGCGTCCCCTCGTTCACGGGGAACGACGCGGCGGTATTCCAGAGGATCGGGCCCCATCGGACCGGATCGTGACCACTTCGGTTCTGAAAGGCGGCGGGGCGACCCCCATGCCTGGCTAGGCGCGCGTATAGAAAGAGTCGCGGGGGATGTCAACAGAGCCCGGCGGCGTTTGGCACCGCACCGCCCATCAGGACGTCGCGTCCGCCTCACGCCCGGGGGCTGCCCTGCGGCGCGGTCGGCCTTAGGCCCAGCCGCCTTTCCCGATAGAGGGTGAAGAGCCCCGAGGCAACCACGATCCCCGCGCCCAGGAGCGTCGGCCATTCCGGGAACTGCCCGAAGGCGATCAGCCCCAGCACCAGGGCCCAGAGCAGCCCGGTGTAGCGGAACGGCGAGACGAAGGAGATCTCGCCCGACCGCATCGCCCCCACCGAACAGAGATAGGCCCCGAGCACCGCGATCCCCGCGGCCAGGATCAGCCCGCCCGAGCGGGTGTCGAGCGCCACCCAATCGGCGCCCCAGACCCCGCCGACGGCGAAGGCCAGCGTCACCCCGACGGCGGTGCCGAAGGAGACCAGCATCGAGGGCACCTCGCGCGACAGCCGCCGCGTCGTGATGTCCCGGAGCGTGACGAAGCCCACCGACACGAGCGCATAGCCCGCGTAAAGGTTGAACCCCTCCGGCCCCGGCCGCACGATCAGCAGCACGCCCACGAAGCCCACGAGGATCGCGCCCAGCCGGCGCCAGCCCACGGATTCGCCCAGGAAGAGCGCGGCCGCCAGCGTCACCACCAGCGGCGCCGATTGCAGGACCGCGGTGACATTGGCCAGGGGCATGTTGAAGAGCGCGGTCAGGAAGAAATAGGCGGCCCCCACCTCGGCCACGACCCGCAGCAGGATGAGCCGGCGGTCCCGGACCGCGACCGGCTTCGAGAAGGCGCCGAGCCGCCAGGCGATGGCCGCGGTGGCGACCGAGGTGAAGAGCCCGCGCAGCGTGATCACCTGCGCGAGCGGCACCTCGCCGGCCAGCATCTTGGTGAAGGTGTCGTTGAGCGTGAAGAGCGCCATCGACGCCATCATCAGCATCGCGCCGCGGGTATTGTCGGTCATTGCGGGGTCCAGTGTTCGTCGCGGCGCACAAGATACCAGCGCCGCGGAAATGGAAAGCCCCGGGTCGCGCGGCCACGGCAGGAATTTCCCCGACAGCCCCCTGGGCACGCCGCCCCTCCCCTCCCCTGGTTCCGTATCCCGGGGGGTGAATTGGCCCCCCCGGGGCAGCGCCCCCCTCCCCCGCGCGCGGCCCCGCCGCGCGCAAGCTGTCGTGTGCGCGGCAACGCCGCGCGCCGCAAGGTCCCGCGCGCGCGCGCCCCATGCGAAAAGGCCCCCCGCTGTCGCGGAGGGCCTTTCCTGTCACATGTGCCGTGGATCAGTCGCGGCTTTCCGGGGTTTCCACCAGGTTGTCCGCCTCGGTCGCGTCCTCGTAATCCTCGATCGGCGCCGCCAGCGCGGCGGCCGCTTCGGCCTCCTCGCGGCGGGCCTCGATGACCACGTTGTCGCGGTCGCCCGCGATCCGGCGGACGCGCTGCGTCGCCCCGCCGGTCCCCGCGGGGATCAGGCGGCCGACGATGACGTTCTCCTTCAGACCCACCAGCTTGTCGCGCTTGCCCTGGACCGAGGCCTCGGTGAGCACGCGGGTGGTCTCCTGGAAGGACGCCGCCGAGATGAACGAGCGGGTCTGCAGCGAGGCCTTGGTGATCCCGAGCAGGATCGGCTCGCCCGCCGCGGGACGCAGGCCATGGGCCTCCGCCTTCGCATTGGCTTCGTCGAACTCGATCTTGTCGACGTGCTCGCCCTTCAGCAGTGTGGTCTGGCCGCTGTCGGTGATCTCCCACTTCTGCAGCATCTGGCGAACGATCACCTCGATGTGCTTGTCGTTGATCTTCACGCCCTGCAGCCGGTAGACGTCCTGGACCTCGTTGATCATGTAGTTCGCCAGCGCCTCGACACCCATGATCGACAGGATGTCATGCGGCGCGGGGTTGCCGTCCATGATGTAGTCGCCCTTCTGGACGTAGTCGCCTTCCTGCACCGGGATGTGCTTGCCCTTGGGGACCATGTATTCCACGGGCTCGAGGGTCTCATCCGCGGGCTCGATCGCGATCCGGCGCTTGTTCTTGTAGTCGCGCCCGAAGCGGACGTAGCCGTCGATCTCGGCGATGATGGCGTGGTCCTTGGGACGACGCGCCTCGAAGAGTTCGGCCACACGCGGCAGACCGCCGGTGATGTCCTTCGTCTTCGCACCCTCGCGCGGAATACGCGCGACGATGTCACCGACCTTGACGTCCTGCCCGTCCTCGACCGAGAGGATGGCGTCCACCGACATCGGATAGGTCACCGGGTTGCCCGCCTCGTTGCGGACCGGCTCGCCATCCTCGCCGACGATCAGCAGCTCGGGCTTCAGCTCGTTGCCCTTGGGGGCCGCGCGCCAGTCCGAGACGATCTTCTGCGTCATGCCGGTGGCATCGTCGGTCTCCTCGCGGACGGCGATGCCGGTCACGAGGTCGACATAGCGGATCGAGCCCGCCTTCTCGGCGATGATCGGCAGGGTGTAGGGGTCCCATTCGAAGAGCTTGTCGCCCCGGGCCACCTTGTCGCCTTCCTTGACGAAGAGCTTGGTGCCGTAGCCGAGCTTGTGGCTCGCCCGTTCCTCGCCGTTGCCGTCCATGATCCGGAGCTTCATGTTCCGGCCCAGGGTCAGCACTTCGCCGCTCGAGTTCTCGAGGGTCTGCGCGTTCTCGAAGGCGATGGTGCCTTCCTGCGAGGCCTCGAGGAACGACTGCTGGCCACCCTGCGCCACGCCGCCGATGTGGAAGGTCCGCATCGTCAGCTGGGTGCCGGGTTCACCGATCGACTGCGCGGCGATGATGCCGACAGCCTCGCCGATGTTGACCTGCGTGCCGCGCGCGAGGTCGCGCCCGTAGCAGGCGGCGCAGACGCCGTCGTCGCTTTCACAGGTCAGCGGCGAGCGGATCCGCATCGACTGGATGCCGGCCTCCTCGATCGAGTCCGCGGCGCGTTCGTCGATCAGCTGGCCCTTCGAGATGACGACCTCGTCGGTGCCGGGACGGACGACATCGTCCGCCGCGACACGACCGAGCGCACGCTCGCCGATGGTCGCCACGACTTCACCGTCGTTGACGGCGGCCTCGATGGTGATCGCGTTCTCGGTGCCGCAATCGGGCTCGCGCACGATGCAGTCCTGCGCCACGTCGACGAGACGACGGGTCAGGTAACCGGAGTTCGCGGTCTTCAGGGCGGTGTCCGACAGACCCTTCCGGGCGCCGTGGGTCGAGTTGAAGTACTCGAGCACGGTCAGACCTTCCTTGAAGTTCGAGATGATCGGCGTCTCGATGATGTCGCCGTTCGGCTTCGCCATCAGGCCGCGCATCCCGCCCAGCTGTTTCATCTGGGTGACCGAGCCCCGGGCACCGGAGTGGGCCATCATGTAGACCGAGTTCGGTTCCGCTTCGGCCCCGTTCTCGTCCCGGCGGTTGGCCGAGATGGTCGACATCATCGCCTCGGTGACCTTGTCGTTGCACTTCGACCAGGCATCGACGACCTTGTTGTACTTCTCACCCTGGGTGATCAGGCCGTCCATGTACTGCTGTTCGAAGTCCTTCACCTGCTCGCGGGTCTCTTCCACGATCGGCCACTTCGAGTCCGGGATGACCATGTCGTCCTTGCCGAAGGAGATGCCGGCCTTGAAGGCCTCCTTGAAGCCCATGGACATGATCTGGTCGCAGAAGATGACCGATTCCTTCTGACCGCAGTAGCGGTAGACGGTGTCGATGACCTGCTGCACCTCTTTCTTCCGCAGCAGACGGTTGACCAGTTCGAACGGCGCCTTGGCGTTCATCGGCAGGAGCGCACCGAGCCGCACACGACCGGGGGTCGTGGTGTAGCGCTTGGTGATCTCGTTGCCTTCCTCGTCGATCTGCTTGACGCGGGCCTCGATCTTGGCGTGCAGGTGAACGGCGCCGGTATCCAGCGCGTATTGCACCTCTTCGATGGAGGAGAAGACCATGCCTTCGCCCTTCATCCCCTCGCGTTCGATCGTCGTGTAGTAGAGGCCGAGGATCATGTCCTGCGACGGAACGATGATCGGTGCGCCGTTGGCGGGCGACAGGACGTTGTTCGTCGACATCATCAGGACACGCGCTTCCAGCTGGGCTTCCAGCGAGAGCGGCACGTGCACGGCCATCTGGTCGCCGTCGAAGTCGGCGTTGAACGCCGAGCAGACGAGCGGGTGCAGCTGGATCGCCTTGCCTTCGATCAGGATCGGCTCGAACGCCTGGATGCCGAGACGGTGCAGCGTGGGCGCACGGTTCAGCAGCACGGGGTGCTCGCGGATCACCTCGTCGAGGATGTCCCAGACCTCGGGACGTTCCTTTTCGACGAGCTTCTTCGCCTGCTTCACGGTCGAGGACAGACCCTTCGCCTCGAGCCGCGAGTAGATGAACGGCTTGAAGAGCTCGAGCGCCATCTTCTTCGGCAGGCCGCACTGGTGCAGCTTCAGCTCCGGCCCGGTCACGATGACGGACCGGCCCGAGAAGTCGACGCGCTTGCCCAGAAGGTTCTGGCGGAAGCGGCCGTGCTTGCCCTTGAGCATGTCGGACAGCGACTTCAGCGGGCGCTTGTTGGCGCCCGTGATGACGCGGCCGCGACGGCCGTTGTCGAACAGGGCGTCAACCGACTCCTGGAGCATCCGCTTCTCGTTCCGGACGATGATGTCCGGTGCGCGCAGCTCGATCAGCCGCTTGAGGCGGTTGTTCCGGTTGATCACCCGGCGGTAGAGGTCGTTCAGGTCCGACGTCGCGAAGCGGCCGCCGTCCAGCGGGACCAGCGGGCGCAGTTCCGGCGGGATGACCGGAATGACGGTCATGACCATCCACTCGGGCCGGTTGCCCGACTCGAGGAAGGACTCGACGACCTTCAGACGCTTGATGATCTTCTTGGGCTTCAGTTCACCCGTGGCCTCGGCGAGATCCGCGCGCAGCGTCTCGGCCTCGGATTCGAGGTCGATGTTCGCCAGCATCTCGCGGATCGCCTCGGCGCCGATGTTCGCCGTGAAGGCGTCCATGCCGTAGGTGTCCTGGGCGTCCATGAACTCTTCTTCGGTGAGCATCTGGCCGTATTGCAGGTCGGTCAGACCCGGCTCGATGACCACGTAGTTCTCGAAGTAGAGCACGCGTTCCAGATCACGCAGCGTCATGTCCAGCATCAGGCCGATGCGGGACGGGAGCGACTTCAGGAACCAGATATGTGCGACCGGCGCGGCGAGCTCGATATGGCCCATCCGCTCGCGGCGCACCTTCTGGAGCGTCACCTCGACACCGCATTTCTCGCAGACGACGCCGCGGTACTTCATGCGCTTGTACTTGCCGCAGAGGCACTCGTAATCCTTGATCGGCCCGAAGATACGGGCGCAGAACAGGCCGTCCCGCTCGGGCTTGTAGGTCCGGTAGTTGATCGTCTCGGGCTTCTTGATCTCACCGTAGGACCAAGAGAGGATCCGCTCCGGCGAGGCCAGCGAGACCTTGATCTCGTCGAAGACCTTCTGCGGCGTGAGCGGGTTGAACGGGTTGTTCGTCAGTTCCTGGTTCATGTCGTTTTCCTAATGACAGGGCGCGGAGGGGAGGAGGCAGGGTGGGCAACATGGCCCACCCCACGGGCGCGGAACGCCGTTATTCCTCGCCCTCCTCGTCCAGGAGTTCCATGTTCAGGCCGAGGCCGCGGACTTCCTTCACGAGCACGTTGAAGCTCTCGGGAACGCCCGCCTCGAAGTTGTCCTCGCCCTTGACGATGCTTTCGTAGACCTTGGTCCGGCCGGCCACGTCGTCCGACTTCACGGTCAGCATTTCCTGCAGGGTGTAGGCGGCGCCATAGGCTTCCAGGGCCCAGACCTCCATCTCCCCGAAACGCTGGCCACCGAACTGCGCCTTACCACCGAGCGGCTGCTGGGTGACGAGGGAGTACGGGCCCGTGGAACGCGCGTGGATCTTGTCGTCGACAAGGTGGTGCAGCTTGAGCAGGTACTTGACGCCCACGGTGACCGGCCGTGCGAATTGCTCGCCCGTCCGACCGTCGTAGAGCACCGACTGGCCGCTCTCGTTGAACCCGGCACGCTTCAGCGCGTCGTTCACGTCAGGCTCCTTGGCGCCGTCGAAGACCGGCGTCGCGATCGGAACACCGCGGGTCACGTTGCCCGCCGCCTCGACCAGACGGTCCTCGTCCATCGCCTCGATGCCCTCGGAATAGACGTCCTCGCCATAGGCCAGCTTCATCGCCTCGCGCACCGGGGTAAGGTCCCCCGACCGGCGGTATTCGCCGAGCGCTTCGTCGATGTTGACGCCCAGGCCGCGCGCGGCCCAGCCCATGTGGGTCTCGAGGATCTGACCGACGTTCATCCGCGACGGCACGCCGAGCGGGTTGAGGCAGAAGTCGACCGGAGTGCCGTCCTGCAGGAACGGCATGTCCTCCATCGGCACCACGCGCGAAACGACGCCCTTGTTGCCGTGACGACCGGCCATCTTGTCGCCGGGCTGAAGCTTGCGCTTCACGGCCACGAAGACCTTGACCATCTTCATCACGCCCGGGGGCAGATCGTCGCCGCGGCGGACCTTCTCGACCTTGTCCTCGAACCGGGCGTCGAGCGCGCGTTTCTGCGCCTCGTACTGCTCGTTCAGGGCCTCGACGTGCTGCGCCTCGGAATCGTCGCCGAGGGCGAGCATCCACCACTGGCTGCGCGGCAGCGAGGAGAGCAGCTCCTCGTTGATCTCCGAGTTCGCCTTGATGCCCTTCGGCCCCTTCACGGCGGTCTTGCCGAGAAGCATGGACTTCAGACGCGCGTAGATGTTGCGGTCGAGGATCGCCAGCTCGTCGTCGCGGTCGCGCGACAGCCGTTCGACCTCTTCCCGCTCGATCTGGAGCGCACGTTCGTCCTTCTCGACGCCGTGACGGTTGAAGACACGGACCTCCACGACGGTGCCGTAATCGCCCGGCTTCACGCGAAGCGAGGTGTCACGGACATCCGAGGCCTTTTCGCCGAAGATGGCGCGGAGGAGCTTCTCTTCCGGCGTCATCGGGCTTTCGCCCTTCGGAGTGATCTTGCCCACGAGAATGTCGCCCGGCTCCACGTCGGCGCCGATATAGACGATCCCCGCCTCGTCGAGGTTGCGGAGCGCTTCCTCGCCGACGTTCGGGATGTCGCGGGTGATCTCTTCCGGCCCGAGCTTCGTGTCACGGGCGGCGACTTCGAATTCCTCGATGTGGATCGAGGTGTAGACGTCGTCCCGCGCGATCCGCTCGGAGATCAGGATGGAGTCCTCGTAGTTGTAGCCGTTCCAGGGCATGAAGGCGACGATGACGTTCTTGCCGAGCGCCAGTTCCCCCATGTCCGTCGACGGACCGTCCGCGATGACCTCGCCCTTCACGACCGTGTCACCCACCTTCACCAGCGGACGCTGGTTGATGCAGGTGTTCTGGTTCGAACGCTGGAACTTGCGCATCCGGTAGATGTCGACGCCCGCGTCACCGACCTTGAGGTCCTCGGTCGCGCGGATCACGATCCGCTGCGCGTCGACCTGGTCGATGATGCCCGCCCGCTTGGCCATGATGGCCGCGCCGGAGTCGCGTGCGACGATTTCCTCGATCCCGGTGCCGACCAGCGGCGCCTCGGCCCGCAGGAGCGGAACCGCCTGACGCTGCATGTTCGACCCCATGAGGGCGCGGTTCGCGTCGTCGTTCTCGAGGAACGGGATCAGCGAGGCCGCGACCGAGACGAGCTGCTTCGGCGAGACGTCGATCAGGTCGACCATCTCGTTCGGCGACAGCGTGTATTCACCCGATTTCCGGGTGTTCACGAGGTCGTTCACGAACTTGCCGCCCTCGTCGAGGTTCGCGTTGGCCTGCGCCACGGTGTGGCGCATCTCTTCGGTGGCGGACATGTATTTCACTTCGTCCGTCACCTGACCGTCCTTCACCTTCCGGTAGGGGGTCTCGATGAAGCCGTACTTGTTGACCCGCGCGAAGGTCGCGAGGGAGTTGATCAGACCGATGTTCGGGCCTTCCGGCGTCTCGATCGGGCACATCCGGCCGTAGTGGGTCGGGTGCACGTCGCGCACCTCGAAGCCCGCGCGCTCACGGGTCAGACCGCCCGGCCCGAGGGCCGAAAGGCGCCGCTTGTGCGTCACTTCGGACAGCGGGTTGGTCTGGTCCATGAACTGCGACAGCTGCGAGGAGCCGAAGAATTCGCGGACGGCAGCCGCCGCCGGTTTCGCGTTGATCAGGTCCTGCGGCATGACGGTGTCGATCTCGACCGACGACATGCGTTCCTTGATCGCGCGCTCCATGCGGAGAAGCCCGACGCGGTACTGGTTCTCCATCAGCTCGCCGACGGACCGGACCCGGCGGTTGCCGAGGTGGTCGATGTCGTCGATCTCGCCGCGGCCGTCACGCAGGTCCACCAGCGCCTTGATGCAGGCGACGATGTCCTCCTTGCGGAGGGTGCGGACGGTGTCCTCGGCGTCGAGGTTCAGGCGCATGTTCATCTTCACGCGGCCCACGGCCGAGAGGTCGTAGCGCTCGCTGTCGAAGAACAGGGTGTCGAAGAGCGCCGAGGCGGCCTCGACCGTCGGCGGCTCGCCCGGGCGCATGACGCGGTAGATGTCCATGAGCGCGGTCTCGCGGCTCATGTTCTTGTCCGTCGCCATGGTGTTGCGCATGTACGGGCCGACCGACACGTTGTCGATGTCGAGCACGGGGATCTCGGTGATGCCCGCGTCCAGCAGTTCCTTGATGGAGCCGCCGATGAACTCGCCTTCCTTGTCGTATTCGGCGGTGAGCTCGTCACCGGCCTCGACATAGATCGCGCCGTTCTCTTCGTTGATGATGTCCTTCGCGGCGTATTTGCCGACGAGGCGGTCGAAGGGCACCAGCAGGTTCTTCACCGTGCCTTCGTCGATCAGCTTCTTGACCGCGCGCGGGGTGATCTTCTTGCCGGCCTCGGCGATCACTTCGCCGGAATCGGCGTCGACCAGGTCATAGGTCGGACGGGTGCCGCGGACGCGTTCCGGGAAGAACTTCGTGACCCAGCCCTGCCCCTTGCGGAGCTTGTAGTCCACCGTCGTGTAATAGGCGTCCATGATCGCTTCCTGATCCATGCCGAGGGCATAGAGCAGGGTCGTCACCGGCAGTTTCCGGCGGCGGTCGATCCGGGCGAAGACGATGTCCTTGGCGTCGAACTCGAAGTCCAGCCAGGAGCCGCGGTAGGGAATGATGCGGCAGGCGAACAGGAGCTTGCCCGAGGAATGGGTCTTGCCCTTGTCATGGTCGAAGAACACGCCGGGCGAGCGGTGCATCTGGGACACGATCACGCGCTCGGTGCCGTTCACGATGAACGTCCCGTTCGGGGTCATCAGGGGCATGTCGCCCATGAAGACGTCCTGTTCCTTGATGTCCTTGACAGACTTGGCGCCGGTGTCCTCGTCGGTATCGAAAACGATGAGGCGCAGCGTGACCTTCAGCGGGGCGCTGTAGGTCATGTCGCGCTGCATGCATTCCTCGACGTCGTACTTGGGCTCTTCGAGCTCGTACTTGACGAATTCAAGGTGGGCGGTTTCGTTGAAATCCTTGATCGGGAAGACCGACTGGAAGACGCCCTTGATGCCTTCGCCGTCGGTCGGGTCGGGCTGGTCGCCGGATTTCAGGAAGAGTTCGTAAGAGCTTTTCTGGACCTCAATAAGGTTCGGCATCTCCAGCACTTCGCGGATTTTGCCGTAATATTTACGAAGACGTTTCTGACCGAGGTAGGTCTGAGCCATGACGGATGTCACCTTTCGTTTCTCTTCGGGCGCGCGCGCCGCCGGGCTTCGGCGCTGCGACCATACGAGACAGGGGGTTCGGATCCATGCCTGGCTGCCTTCCCAAGGGCCGCCTCCCGATCCTTCAACCTCGCCTTAGAGAACGCTTTGACGCGAAAGCCCTCTCTGAGACAGGTTCGGCTGGACCCGGATTTCCGGGACCAGCCTTGCGTTCCGTGGTCCGGACGACAGCGTCCGGCCCGGATTACTTGAGCTCGACTTCGGCGCCGGCTGCTTCCAGCTTCGCCTTGATCTCGTCGGCTTCGGCTTTCGAAACCTGCTCTTTGACAGCCTTGCCGCCGGCTTCGACCAGCTCTTTGGCTTCCTTGAGGCCCAGGCCGGTGATGCCGCGGACTTCTTTGATGACGTTGATTTTCGAGGCGCCGGCCGACTTCAGGATGACGTCGAATTCGGTTTGCTCTTCGGCCGGTGCGGCGTCGCCGCCTGCTGCCGGGCCTGCCATCATGACGGCGCCGCCCGCTGCGGGCTCGATGCCGTACTCGTCTTTCAGGATGGTTTTCAGTTCTTGCGCTTCGAGAAGCGTCAGACCAACGATCTCTTCAGCCAGTTTCTTCAGATCAGCCATTTTCAGCTCTTTCCGTATCTAGATGTGTTCCAACGTCGAGGTATGCAACCCCGGCTTCACGTGGTGCCTTACGCCGCTTCGGCCTTTTCCTCGATGGTCGAGAGGATCGAAGCGATATTGGAAGCAGGTGCGCCGATCGCACCGGCGATGTTCGAAGCGGGCGCGCCAAGCATGCCTGCGATCTGAGCGATGAGCTCGTCGCGCGACGGCATTTTCGACACGGCCTCGACACCGGCCCGGTCCAGAGCGGACTCGCCCATGGCCCCACCAAGGATTTCAAACTTCTTGTTGTCCTTGGCGAAGTCCTCGACCACCTTGGCAGCTGCCACGGGGTCTTCGGAATAGGTGAGAACCGTCATGCCCGACATCAGGTCACTGATGCTTTCGCAGGGTTTACCCTGAAGGGCGATCTTGGCGAGCCTGTTCTTGGCGACGCGGACCGACGAACCTGCCTCACGGGCTTTGGCGCGCAGAGTCTGCATCTCGGCAACCGTGAGGCCGGTGTAGTGTGCCACCACAACGACGCCAGAGCTTTCGAAGATCTGGCCGAGTTCCTCGACCACTTTCTCTTTCTGGGCTCTATCCACAGTTTCACTCCAGTTGGGGAGGTGTGACCCTCCGGCTCGTTTCGCCGCAGCTCGCGCCGCGACAATCAAGTCCTTACGGGTCCTGCACATCCCCCGGACAAGGCGAGAGGCCAGGTCCGAAGAAACCTATGTCATTTCCCGTCTCTGGCAGGAATTATGGCTGCTGGATCGCAGCCACCCACCGTCTCGGACGAATCGCCGGGACGGTAGCGATAGCGCAACCGTCCCGACAGAGGCGGCTGTTAAAGGGTTTCGCAGGGAATGTGAAGAGGGGGCCGCGAGAAAAGTCGCGCCCCGGCGGGTCCGGGCCGAGACACAGCCGCAGGGCGGTCCGGCGCATGGCGACAAGTCTACCATGTCGCGCGGGCGATTGAAACCGGCACCTTTGCCTCCCTGCCCCTCTCGGACCCCGCCGGTCGGCGAGGCCCCGCCGCGACGGGGGGCCTTCGGGCCGCCCGCTCCGAAATCGCCAGCCTGAGGTCGCAATCGGGAGGGAAACCCGCGGCGAAGCGCGGTTGATGGGGGTCAGCAAGACGAGCAGGCAGAATGCACGACCGACGCATACCGGAATGGCTCCGCCATGCCCCCGCCCCGAGCGTCCGGGGCTTCGCCATCCTCGCCGGCACCGAGGCGGTTGCGCGCGGCACCCTCGTCTCGGTCTTCCCGCTCGTGATGTACCACGCGCTCCAGGACGCCCGGAGCGTGTCGATGGTCTATTTCCTGATCGGCCTCGCCTCGCTTCTCACGGGGCTCATGATCCCGTCGCTCGTGCGCTTCGTCCCGCGCCGCTGGGTCTATGTCGCGGGCACGCAGATGTATGCGGGGGGCGCGCTCCTGATGACGGTCGGCCGGCCCGAGACGGCGATCGCCGGGCTCGCGCTCTTCACCGTGGCGGTCGTCACCACCTTCGTCTGCTTCAACGCCTATGTGCTCGACCACATCGCGAAGATCGAGCTCGGCCGGCTCGAGACCTCGCGGCTCTTCTACTCGGCCCTCGGCTGGACGGCCGGTCCGGCCTCGGGCGTCTTCCTCTATGGCTGGTGGCCCGCGGCGCCCTTCCTCATCGCGGCGGTTGCGGCCTACGGGATGCTGGCGGTGTTCCTCGTCATGCGGCTCGGCAACGGGCGGCTGATCGCGCGGAGCCGCGCCCCGGTGGCCAACCCCTTCGCCTATGTCCGCCGGTTCCTCGCCCAGTCCCGGTTGATCACCGGCTGGCTCTTCGCCGTGATCCGCTCCTGCGGGTGGTGGATCTACGTCGTCTACCTGCCGATCTTCGCCGTGCAGAACGGGCTGGGAGACCGCCTCGGCGGCATTGCCCTGTCGCTGGCCAACGGCTCCCTCTTCCTCGCGCCGCTGATGCTGCGCTTCATGCAGCGGACCTCGGTCCGGACGGCGGTGCGCACGGGCTTCCTCGCCTCGGGGAGCCTGTTCCTGCTGGCGGGCCTGTCGGGCGACATCCCCGCCGTGGCCGTCCTCTGCCTGATGTGCGGCGCGGTCTTCCTGATCCTGCTCGACGTGAGCGCCGGCCTGCCCTTCCTGCTGGCGGTGAAGCCCTCGGAGCGGACCGAGATGTCGGCGATCTACTCGAGCTACCGCGACGTCTCGGGCATCCTCACGCCCGGCGTCGCCTGGGTCGTGCTGCTGGCGGCCCCCGTCAGCGGCGTCTTCCTTGCGGGCGGGGCGGCGCTTCTCGGGGCCTGGGGCCTCGCCACCCGGCTGCACCCGCGGCTCGGACAGGCGCGGATCGGAGTGCAGGCCTATCCGGCGGCGGTGGCCGCGCTCATCCCGGACCCCGCGGAACCGGCCTGAGCGCAAAAGAAAAGGCGGGCCGAAGCCCGCCTTCCTGTCCCTCGAACCGATCCTGCGATCAGTTCCCGGTCGCGCTTTCCACGCTGACCGAAACGCCCGGGCCCATCGTGGAGCTGAGCGAGACCTTCTGCATGTAGGTGCCCTTGGCACCGGACGGCTTGGCCTTGGAGACGGCGTCCACGAAGGCGCGCACGTTCTCGATCAGCTTGTCCTTGTCGAACGAGGCCTTGCCGACGCCGGCGTGCACGACGCCCGCCTTCTCGGCCTTGAACTGGACCTGGCCGCCCTTGGCGTCCTTGACCGCCTGCGCGACATCCATGGTCACCGTGCCGACACGGGGGTTCGGCATCAGGTTCCGCGGGCCCAGCACCTTGCCGAGACGGCCGACGACGGCCATCATGTCCGGCGTGGCAATGCAGCGGTCGAAGTCGATCGTGCCGCCCTGGATGGTTTCCATCAGGTCCTCTGCCCCGACGATGTCCGCACCGGCTTCCTTGGCTTCGTCAGCCTTGGCGCCGCGGGCGAAGACGGCCACGCGGACGGTCTTGCCGGTGCCGTTCGGCAGGCCGACGACGCCGCGAACCATCTGGTCGGCGTGGCGCGGGTCGACGCCGAGGTTCATCGAGATCTCGACGGTCTCGTCGAACTTGGCCGAGGCATTCGCCTTGATCAGTTCGATCGCGTCCTCGACGGTGAGGTTTTCCTTGCCGGCGAAGGCTTCGCGGGCGGCGCGGGTGCGTTTTCCGAGTTTCGCCATCTTACTTCACCTCGATGCCCATGGAGCGGGCGGAGCCCAGGATGATCTGCATCGCGCCCTCGACGGAGTTCGCGTTCAGGTCCTTCATCTTCGCCTCGGCGATTTCCTTGACCTGGGCGACGGTCACCGACCCTGCGGTGGCACGGCCCGGGGTCTTGGAGCCGGACGAGAGCTTGGCGGCCTTCTTCAGGTAATAAGACGCGGGCGGCGTCTTGATTTCCATCGTGAAGGACTTGTCCTGGTAGTAGGAGATCACGGTCGGGCACGGCGCGCCGGGCTCCATGTCCTGCGTCTTGGCGTTGAACGCCTTGCAGAATTCCATGATGTTGATGCCGCGCTGACCCAGTGCGGGGCCGACCGGCGGGCTCGGGTTGGCCTGACCGGCCTTCACTTGCAGCTTGAGGCTGCCGATAAGTTTCTTGGCCATGAGGCCTCTCCTTTGTCATCGGTGCGCGAGATCACGCACCCTACGGACCGGAACGCGTTCCGGCGCGGTGGTTAGCGTGGTGCGGCCGGGCACGCGAGCCCTGAGCCTCCCACGAACGACCCCGGTCACCCGGGGGATGGGAGCGCCCTGGCGCCCCCGCGCACTCAGGCCTGCTTGGAGACCTGCGTGAATTCCAGCTCGACCGGGGTCTCCCGGCCGAAGATCGACACCATCACCTTCAGGCGCTGGTTGTCGTCGTCCACTTCCTCGACCATGCCGTCGAAATCCTCGAACGGCCCGTCGTTGACCTTCACGCGCTCGCCGACCTCGAACGAGATCAGGGTGCGCGGCGTTTCCTCGCCCTCCTGGACGCGGTTGAGGATCTGGTTCACCTCGGCGTCGCGCATCGGCATCGGGCGGCCCTGCGGACCCAGGAAGCCGGTCACCCGGTTGATCGAGTTGATCAGGTGATAGCCCTCGTCCGACATCTCCATGTGCACCAGCACGTAACCCGGCATGAAGCGGCGCTCGGTCGAGACCTTCTTGCCCCGGCGGATCTCGATCACTTCCTCGGTTGGAACGAGGACCTCGTCGATCTGGTCCTCAAGCCCCTCGTCCGCGGCGGTCTGCCGGATCTGCTCGGCGACCTTCTTCTCGAAGTTCGAGAGGACGCTTACCGAATACCACCGTTTCGCCATCTGTCAGCCGTTCCTTGCACACCGGCCCGCGGGCCGGAAATTCCGTCGATCACGGGCGTCGATGCGCCCTCCCCAATAAAAAGCGGCGTGCAACTCGACTCGCCGCACGCCATTTCCCGGGAATTGGAGAGGCGTTTATCCCCGGAACCCGGGGAATTCAACCCCCCTGCGCCCGCGCCGCCCCGGGCCTCGCGGCCCTGCGGCCCCTTCGGGATGCCGAGACGCCGCTCGGGGCCTGCGCCGCATGTCGCTGCCGGGTCGTGCTGCGGTGCTGCTTCGTGGAAAGGGAGCCGGGGCGCGCCATCGAAGGATGGTGCCGCCACCGGGCTGCGCGGTCCGGCGGCCCGGCCATTCCCGGACCGCCGCGGAAAGGGCGGTGGCCGGCCGGCTCGGGACGCCGGATTTCGACGCCTGGAGCCTAGGAGCCGAACATCTCCAGGACGCCCTGCAGGCCGGTCCGGATCAGCAGGTCGACGAGAAAGAAGAACACCGCCGTCAGCGTGGCCATGATGAAGACCATCACGGTGGTCAGCAGCACCTCGCGGCGCGTCGGCCAGACGACCTTCGCGATCTCGGCGCGGGTCTGGTTGATGAACTGGACGGGGTTGGCCATGTGTCGAAATTCCGGATCGGTGCTGCGTCGGTCCCGACAGGGCACAGCTGTGCCCGCGCGGGGTTCAGGGGCACATACGCGGAGCAGGTGGCGATTTCAAGGCCCGCGGCGCCTGCCCTCGCGGGCGCCCGCCCGCCGATCGCGCGGCGGCACCGCTTGCCAGCGGCGCCGCGCCCTTCCACACTGGCCCCGAGGCAGACAAGGAGGACAGGCGCATGCAGGCGACCCGGCGACATTTCATTCTCTCAGGCACGGCAATGATGCTCGCGGGCTGCGCGGGCGGCGGCGGCGGGATGATCTCCGCCCCGATGGCCGGCGAACCTGTGATGCGGCCGGCGGCGAACCCGGACTACGACCGCTGGGTCGCGGCCTTCCGCGGGCGGGCGGCGGAGCGCGGCATCTCGGACGCGACGCTCTCGGCCGCCTTCCGCGACGCGGGCTACCTGCCCGGGGTGGTCGAACGCGACCGCAACCAGACCGAGACCAGCCGCAGCCTCGAGGATTACCTCGCCATCACCGCGAACCCGACCAAGGTCCGCGACGGCCGGGCGGCCTTCGCCCGCCAGCAATCCCTGCTGAACCAGCTCGAATCGCGCTACGGCGTGCCCGCCCATGTGGTCGCGGCGATCTGGGGGATGGAGAGCAATTACGGCACCCGCCGCGGGACCGTGCCGGTGATCTCGGCCACCTCGACGCTGGCCTATGACGGGCGGCGCGGCGACTTCTTCGAGAAGCAGCTGATGGCCGCGCTCCGGATCCTCCAGCGCGGCGATGTGGCGCCCTCGGGCCTGACCGGCAGCTGGGCCGGGGCCATGGGCCACACCCAGTTCATCCCGACCACCTTCGAGGCCTATGCGGTGGATTTCCGCGGCGACGGGCGGCGCGACATCTGGTCCGACGACCCGACCGACGGGCTCGCCTCCGCGGCGGCCTACCTGTCGAAGAGCGGCTGGCGCCGGGGCGAGCCCTGGGGCCACGAGGTGCGGCTGCCCGCGGGCGCGGCCATCGGCGCGACCCGCTCGCTCTCGGCCTGGGGCGCGGCGGGGCTGCAGCGCACGGATGGCGGGCGGCTCGCGGGCGGCACCTCGGCGCGGCTGATCCAGCCCGCGGGCGCGGCGGGGCCCGCCTTCCTGGTCCTGCCGAACTTCCGCGTGATCCTGCGCTACAACAACGCCGAGAAATACGCGATCGGCGTCGGGCATCTCTCGGACCGGATCGCCGGCGGTCCTGCGCTCTCGGCCAGTTTCCCGCCCGACCGCTACGGTCTCTCGATCGAGGACCGGCGGCGCCTGCAGGAACGGCTGACCGCGGCGGGCTACGATGCCGGCACGCCCGACGGCGTGCTGGGCAAGAAGACCGAGGCCGCGATTTCCGCCTACCAGCGGGCCAACGGGATGGCGGTCACGGGCGAACCCTCGCGCGCGTTGCTGGCGCGCCTCTGACGCGGGCGCGATCCAGAGGCGCGCCTGCGGCGCACACGATCCATTCTGGCTGACGAGGGGGGCCTTGCCCCCCTCGAGCTCCCCCCAGGATATTTCCGGCAAGAGGAAGCCAGGAACGCGTCCGCCCCTTCCTCTGGTCCATGTATCCCCGCCGGAGGCAACCGCGATTTGGCCCCGCCAAATCGCAAGACATCATGTGCGCGCCGAAGGCGCGCTCATTTTCGCAACGTCTGTATCGGAAAAATGGCAGGGGCAGCAGGACTCGAACCCGCGACCCTCGGTTTTGGAGACCGATGCTCTACCAACTGAGCTATACCCCTAGGCCGTTCGCACCCGATATTGGTTTGCTGCGGCAAGATCAAGGGGGCGGATGCGGCCGAACGCGGTTTTCCCGCGTCACCTACATCCAGCGGACCATCCTGAGGATCAGGAGTTGCAGGCAGATGATCAGCACGAGTATTCCGGAGAAGATCCAGAACGCATGGGGATGGTCCGCCCCCGGCATCCCGCCCACGTTGATGCCGAACAGCCCCGTGAGGATGCCGAGCGGCAGGCAGATCGCCGAGATCACGGCGAGGATGTACATGTGGCGGTTCAGTCTGTCCGAGATCTGGCCCGACAATTCCTCGCGCAGGACGGCAAGGCTCTCGCGCATCTCGACGAGGTTCTCGGTCTGCCGGGTGAGGCTCTGCCGCGTCTCGGAGATATGGAGCCGGTCAGCCTCGTCGAGGAACGGGAGCATGGCGTGTTCAAGATCGCTCAGCGCCGAGACCTGCGGCGCGGTGTGGCGGTAGAGTTCGATCACCTGCAGGCGCATGGTGACGATTCGGTGCCGGAGCTTCTGGTCGGGCGTGCCGATGACCTCTGTCTCCAGCGAATCCGTCTCCATGTCGAGATCGGCAACCAGCGGCTCGAGTCGTGCGTTCAGCCGCGCCGCGAGCGAGGCGAGGAAGGCGCCCGCATCCTCGGGCCCCTGCCCCGCTTCCAGCGCATCCGCGATGTCGCCCAGCGCGACGACATTCTGGCGCGACAGGGTGACGATGCGATTCGCATCGGCCCAGACCCGGACCGACACCATGTCCTCGGGATCGCGCCCCTCGTTCGTGTTCACCCCGCGCAGGATCACGAGGATCCCGTCGCCGATCCGCGTCGCCCGGGACCGCGTGGCGGGCATCGTCAGCGCCTCCTGTGCGGACGGGTCGAGGTAGTCGAGGTTGCGGGCGATCCACGCCGGGGTCTCGGGGTGATCGGCCACGAGATGCACCCAGCCCAGGGTGTCGTCGCGCAGCACGTCGGGTGTGCGTTCCGCAGAGAGGCGATGGCCCGCTTCGGGGCCGTCGAGCGCATAGGAGAAACGGATGCAGCCAGTCATGCGGGGAAACTAGGATGGCGACCGGGGGCGGGCCAGAGGAAAAGTCGGCAGGGCCGTCGGAGGGGGTGGCGCAGGGCGGGGTTGCCCCCGAAACGGGGGCAAAGGAAAAGCGCCACGGGCAGGACCCGTGGCGCTCTCTTCTCAACCAGGCGCGTTCGCTACGCGAGCCGTGCCTTACTCGATGATCTTGGAGACCACGCCCGAACCGACGGTCCGGCCGCCTTCACGGATGGCGAAGCGGAGCTTCTCTTCCATCGCGATCGGGGCGATCAGCTCGACGGTGAAGGAGATGTTGTCCCCGGGCATCACCATCTCGGTGCCTTCGGCCAGCTGCACGGTCCCGGTCACGTCGGTGGTCCGGAAGTAGAACTGCGGGCGGTAGTTCGCGAAGAACGGCGTGTGGCGGCCGCCTTCGTCCTTGGTCAGGATGTAGGCTTCGGCCTCGAACTTCGTGTGCGGCTTCACCGAGCCCGGCTTGCAGAGCACCTGGCCCCGCTCGACGGCGTCACGGTCGATGCCACGCAGCAGCGCGCCGATGTTGTCGCCGGCTTCCCCGCGGTCCAGCAGCTTGCGGAACATTTCCACGCCGGTGCAGGTCGTCTTCTGGGT
>NZ_JHZF01000005.1 GCF_000688295.1 Pseudooceanicola nanhaiensis DSM 18065
TCCTCGAGGATGGTCGCATCGGGATCGATAACAACCCGGCCGAGCGCGCCATGCGCCCGATCGGCGTTGGCCGCCGCAACTGGCTCTTCGCTGGCTCCGACAGCGGCGGGGAAACCCTCGCCCGGGCCATGACCCTGATCGAGACGGCGAAGATGAGCGGGCTGGACCCGCAAGCGTGGCTTGCTGATGTCCTCGACCGTATCCACGATCACAAGATCAACCGCCTCGACGAACTGCTCCCGTGGAACTGGAAGTCGTAGGATCAGGCGACGGTATCAACCGGCCGGTTACGATAGAACACGTTCGAGATGAAGAACAGCATCACGGCTGGCGGGAACACGACACCCAATGCTCCAGAAGCTGCGACAGCGCCTCCTGCGGTTCGCGGTGCGTAGCCCGACGCCATCATCGGGGCATAGGCCACCAACGCCACAGTTATGACGGAAGCACCGATCACCCCGGCGGCGGGCGCAAGAACGAGGCCGATCAGCAAAGTCGCAATGGCGTAGCGACCGGGAACGCCTGTCAGAAGACGCCCCAGCAAGCGAAACATGGTTTCGGCAATCCCGCTGGCATTCAGGATCAGGCCAAGAAAAATCAACATTGGAACGCTGGTGAATTGGACTGATTCATTGGTCAGTACACCACGGGCCCGCAGGTAGATCAGCCCCAGATGCTGAAAATCAGTGATCCCCACCCAAACCGCAGCGACAAACCCCAAGAAGCCTGTCCCCGCGAGCACCAGCGCCACCGGAAAGCCACTGAAAACCCCAATCGCCATCACGACAAGCATGGCAACCGTGAGGACCTCATTCACCATTGTGCAGGCCGCTTGCTTGTTCCGGTGCACCTTGCGCACGTCTCCCTGTCAGAAAGGCGATGTTGCGAAGGGCTACGATCATCCCGGCAAGAGCCAGCAAGATGGGGCCGATGACCCCGGTGATGCGTTGTGCCCACAACTGGGTTTCCGCGTATTTCGTGGTGCGCATCAAACCGTCCCATCCGTAGTAGGTCAGGATGGCGGCGAGCGGCAGAAGGACAAAAAGGCCGCCAATCAGTTCGATCCAAGCAATGCGGCGGGCGGACCAATGTCTGCGAAGAACATCAACGCGCACGTGACCGTCGCGCAGATAGGTATACCCAAAGGTCAAGAAAATTAGGATGAACAGCAGTGACGTGGACAGGTCCGGCAAATAGCTCGACACGCCAAGTTGTAGCTTGCGATCCAGCATCTGAAGCGCGCCATAAGCAGCAATCGAAACAACTGTCAGCCACGCAGTCACGACGCCGATGCCGCGAATGCCACGGTCAATCCAATCCAAAAATCTCAAGCCGAATTCCCTCCCAAAGTTCTTTGCCTGTTAGCTGTTATCCCCCCGTGACATCTCCCTTGCGATTGTCTTGTTCCCGATTTTCCGGCCTAACTTTCGAGGTGCGAAAGCTGTCCCAGAACAGCAATGCTGCCCCACAAAAGATCGCCACGTCAGCCAAGTTGAAGGACGGCCAGTGGTATGACCTGTAATGGAAGTCGAGAAAGTCAGGGACGGCCTGATAGCGCAGACGGTCAAGGATATTGCCAAGCGCGCCTCCGATGATCAGACCGAGCGCCGCACCTGTCAGCCTGTCCGGAGCCTTCCACAGCCAGATCAGCAGCCATGCCACGACCACGGCAGCAAGTGCGACCAGACCCCACCAGGGTACGACCCCGCCGAGCATACCGAAGCTGACCCCATCGTTCAAAACCCGCACGAGGTTGAGAAAGGGCAGAACCTCGACCCCGTTCTCAAGCGCCGGGGAGTTCAGGGCAAGAGCCTTGGTGCCCTGATCAACACCAAACGCGGCGATGGCGCAAAGCCCACCGAGAACGCGGCTGTTCATGCCACCGCCTTCAGATCGGCCCGCGCGTCGCGGATGATCGCCCATGACGAGTGCAGGAACAGTCCGGCGATCCCGAAGGCTACGATGAGATCGGGCCATGCGCTGCCTAGCCAAACCACCAGCCCGGCGGCGATAACGACTGCGGCGTTGCCGATGGCGTCGTTGCGCGAGAACAGCCAGACAGCGCGCATGTTCGCGTCGCCCTTGCGGTACCGCAGCAACGGCAGCACGGAGATGACATTTATCACAAGAGCAATCAGGCCCAGAATCCCCATCAAAGTGGCGTCTGGGGTTGTCGGCTCGAATGCCCTTATGATGGTCGTGCCAAAGACTCCAAGACCAAGCAGGCCGAGGAAGATGCCCTGGATCAGAGCCGACCGCGCTCGCCAAGCGAGGCTCCAGCCGATGGCCAACAGGCCGAGGAAGGTGATTGCGCCGTCGCCGATGAAATCCAACGCGTCGGCCTTCACGGCCTGTGACCCGGCAATGAACCCGCCGATCATTTCAAGAACGCCATAACCAACATTCAGGATCACAACGATCCAGAGCGCGCGGCGATAGCCAGGGTCCTGATGGGCCGCACCTTGCTGAATATCTTCGTCGCTCTCGATGCGGTCAAACCCATACCCTGTTGTCTCGACGGCTTTTTCAATTTCCGGCAAGCGCGCTTCGGGAGCTGTCAAAGTCATTATGTGCGTTGCAGTAGACACTTTCACGGCGTCAGGCGCGATACCTGCAGATTGCGCCGCCCGCTCGATCTGGGCGGCATCCTTGGCGCAATCCATACCGGAAACGCGGTAACGGAAGGATGGGATATCTGCCGCCGAACCGGTGCTATCAGCGTTGGCCATGATCGCAGTTCTCCTGCTAAAGTGGATCAAAGGATAATATATCAGTGAGCAATGATATGACGCAGATCGTTGTGGACCGCAAGGTCGGTACCATTGAACAACGCGCAAAACTATTTCGCGGCTTTGCCGACCCAAGCCGCTTGTCTATTCTCGGCGCGCTGTGCGGGGAGCCGCTGGTTGTTCACGAACTCGTCGAGCGTACGGGACTATCACAACCAAACGTATCCAACCACTTGCGATGCTTGTTGGAGTGCGGGCTAGTTAACAGCGACCGAGATGGGCGCTTCATCCGCTACCGTATCAGTAGCGCACGTATCGCAACGCTGTTGAGCGATGTGGACGCACTTCTCGATGTGGTCGCAGGGGGCGTTGAGGCCTGCGACAACTATCGCGGGAGATAAGCAGCCACTAAGCGATGAAATAGACTAGGACAGAGCTAAAGGACGACTGATATTGATGTAACGCGCCGTCAAATTATTATAGCCGCTGTAGGTCTTACCAGCATTGCACCCTTCGCCGCGATTGCGCAGGGAGCTCCGTCGATTCACGTTCTTAAGGACCCGAATTGCAGCTGTTGCCGGGTTTGGGCTGATATTCTTCGGGCTGAAGGCTTCCGTGTGACCGAGGAGCGCAGCTTTGGAACACTGCTGGTCCGACACAAGTTGGACAATGGCATCCCCCAAGAGATGATATCGTGCCACACAGGCGAGATCGAAGGCTATATGATCGAGGGCCATGTGCCCGCAGCAGACATTCGTCGCCTTCTGGACGAACGCCGAGACGCAGTCGGTCTCGCCGTTCCCGGCATGCCCTATGGATCACACGGAATGGGGCCAGAAGATCAGCGTGAAGCCTACGATGTATTTCTGATCCGGCGCGACGGTAACACCGAAGTGTTCACGAGTTACGAAGCAGCCTGACGGCAATTTCATTGATCGGAAACCATAAGGAGAAGACTATGAAGCAGCATAAATCACGCTATTTTGGTAAGGTTGCGGTGTGTATGATCTCTGCTACTGTAGCCTTCGCACAGCAGCAGCGAGGCGATTGGGTGGGGTCACGGGCCAATGGGACCGAACCACATGTGGTCTGAACGCATGCCTGGCTGGGGACACGGCAACATGGGTCCGGGCCAGCAATAGCGCATGCAACGACATTGGACTTACATGAACGAGTGCGTGCCCGCGGCTCATCGGGTGGCTCGGAGCACTATTCGCGCGACGCCTGAAGTTATCGCGGAAGGCCAGACGCTATACACAGCGAACTGCGCAAGTTGTCATGGAGCCGAGGGTCTCGGGGATGGTGAGGCCGGTCGGTCTCTCGTGCCTTCTCCGGCTCTCCTTAGATGGTTTGTTCAGATGCCGATGTCGGGAGACGAGTATCTGCTCTGGGCAATTTCTGAGGGCGGTCAGCGCTTCGGAACAGAAATGCCAGCCTTCAGGGAAGCGCTGACTGAAGAAGAAATCTGGAAAATCATCGCATACATGCGTGCGGGGTTCCCGTGATACCGCGCACCGCGAACACTTTGTAGAGCTTTTGGCGGTGCTTCCAAAAATACACAATTTCGCCGATCACCACCAAAACTGACATTGGTGGAGCGCGCAGCATCGCTCACTCTGGGCTCCTTCGAGACCTTCGCTGCCATCAGCTCAAATGACCGGTACGCTCGCAGACCCTTTCCATCAATATGAACTGGCGGCTGCGTGAGAATCCTATCCACTGTCACTTTTTCGAATCCGCGTGAGCGCATCGAAGTCGATTTCTTGCTTCTGTTCGTCACTTATATCCGGCCGGGTTTCCGATACCGGCTGGGGCCCTTGGACGTCCCACATCACCGCATGTGAGCCTGTACTCCAGCGATAAACCCAACCAACAACACTGCACCCATCGGTCCCGATCAGATTGGCGATCGCGACGCCCTCACCCCTATCATCGTTCACTGTTTACTAACTTCCTGCACTGTGGCGCTGCAAACTGCGGTGTGAGGTTGCAGAGCGTTCACTACGACCGCGCGCCGGACTTCGTTGATTTTGGCTACCTGGTCCTCGATGAGGGAATGATCATCAGACCGAGAAAATGGGTTCCCGCGTTCTCAACAATTCATTGGCTTCAAATCCTGTGGTCGGGCTCCGTGGCGGCTTCGACAATCGACAGGACTTCATCTTTGTCAAAACCAATGACCCTCGCCAGAACTGTAAACTCCACGACGTCGATACGACGCTCGCCACTTTCGAGACGTGCCACAAACGACTGGTGGCGTTTGAGCTTCGCCGCCAACTGCTGCTGGCTGAGACCCGCATTCTGACGTGCATCAACCAACGCACGGACGAGCGCCAACTGGCCATTTGTTCTGATTGTCTTTGCCACGCGTCACATACCTTTTGTGACGTCGCTAGCGGATGAAATCTGTTATCTAAAAAGTAGATATATGAGGGTGTTATCGGCGTCTGGTTTCCATGGGCTGCAAGTCTGATGCTCCCGAGGTTGCCCATCAATCCCCTACCAATTGCAGGAACCGGCCATAGTCCTCGCTGACTTCGCGCGCTTCCTCGAAGGCGCGGGCGCGTTCGCTGTCGAGGCAACGGAAGTAGCTCTGGATATCCTGGATATAGTCTTCGAAGTCCCCGCGGATGATATCCGCATAGTCCCGCGCGGCCTGCGAATCGCTTGGCAGGAAAGGACGGGATGGCGCAAAGCAGGATTCCGCCAAAACCGGCCCGGGAACGCAGATCAGAAGGGCCATAGCTTGCAATGGGAGCAGGCATATCAACCTTGGGTTTCTCAAACCTGTTATCTCCTTGATCGCGGACACTGGCCGTGACTAGTGTTTGCGTAACCAAACTACAGCAAAAGCACGATATTACATCTTGCGGTTGATAATATACTATCGTAACTCTGGGCTTCAAGTAGGAATGCCTGGGGTCGCGCCATTGGAGAAAGCGTGAGCCGGGCCATGAACTGGGATATCGAAGCACCAAATGTGGTTACGGAAGCCAGGTTCCGCGAACTCGTGGAAAGCGGCTATAGCGCAGAAATCCTGTGCCAAGCGTCGGCACACAAGAAAGGCCCCAGCTATTACGGGGTCTGGATCATGCGCGTTGTCTCTGATGATGGCGTGGAAAAGCTCCTCGTCACCGCCCGTACGCGGACGACCTACAACGATATCAAGATCCGCGAGTTCAAGACGATCTCCGGCGTGGTGTCATTCTTCATTGGCCTTGGCTTTGCGCATGTCGACCTGCCGCTTGAGGCGGGGACAAGCCGTACGCACAAATTCGCCCCGCCAGACAAAGTCCCATCAGACAAGGGCGCTGACACCTAGCCTCGTCTGTCTCTGGCTGGTCGCAGCACCTGCCTCCGCACAGATGGTCCTGGTCATGGAGAGCGACGGCTCCCTGATCCCGTCCCGCTCCCAAAGCAGCTTTGCCCGAAACTACAATGACGGGATTGGTCAGGGTTCGGCCTCCGATGGGATCGCGATCTTCGGCGAGGTAGAGGCCGAGCAAGAGGGCGTCCAAGTCGCGGCCCTTGCCCGCCCAACTCCCCTGCCCCGCGCCGATGTCCTCTCCGGGATTCAGACCACGGCCTTGCGCTATGCCGGCCATCCCGGCCTGCGTCGCGCGGGGCTTTCCGTGACGGATTGGCTGGCTCTCTTTCGGGCCAATATCGAGGTTGAGAGCGCCTACCGGCAGGATGCGATTTCAAATGCAGGTGCTATTGGCCTTGGTCAATTGATGCCTGCGACGGCGCGTGATCTGGGCGTCGACCCGCGCGATCCGCTGCAGAACCTCGACGGCTCCGCCCGCTACCTCGCGATGATGCTGGAGATGTTCGGCGATCCGCACCTGGCGCTGGCTGCCTACAACGCCGGACCCGATGCGGTCCGCCAGTATGGCGGCGTCCCCCCCTACCGAGAAACCCAGAACCACGTGGCCCGCGTCATGGCCGTTGTGGCACGATTGGAAGGATCAAATTCATGAAACAGATTTCAAACCTCTTTGTCGCCTCGCTGGCGCTATTCCTGCTGATTGCCGAGCCCGCCCTTGCACAGAGCATCGATCTCTCCCCGATCCAGAGCTTGCTGCAGGGCATTGTCGATGCGCTGACCGGACCTCTTGGTGTGGTCATCGCCACACTCGCGGTCCTCGGCGTTTTCTTGAGCTGGTTCTTCAACATCATCGACCTGCGCCAAGCGCTTTGGGTCCTGGTCGGCATCGCCGGTGTTGCCGCCGCCCCCACCATCGTTGCCGCGGTCTTTGCCGGTGGCTGAGCGCTCGCCCCTTTTTCTCGGGCTCGTGCGCCCGCCGAAGCTTCTGGGCCTGCCCATCATGTACGCGATGGTCTGGCTCTTCGGATCGGTGCTCCTGTTCGTCTGGGTCCAGCACATCGCGGTGCTGGGTTTCGCCGCCTTGCTCTATCCGGTGCTTTGGAAGGCCGCAGATTGGGACCCGCGCTTCATAGATGTGATGATGACGGCCCTGCAGGAGACACCGCCCACGCGCAACCGCAGCATCCATGGCGGGGACAGCTATGCCCCGTGATGACGCCCCTGATGCAGCGATCGATCCCCGCACGATGACGCCGGAGTGGTATGCGCGCGAGACCCGCCTCGCGCATATGCTGCCCTATGTGAGCCTCGTCGACGACCAGACGGTGCGCACCCGGGTCAACGAGCTCTTCCGGTGCATTCGGCTCGAGGGGATCAACAGCTACACGACGGACGATGCCTATCTCAACAAGGTGACGGCGCTTTTTGCCCGCATCGTCGCGCAGCTTGGGCCGGAATTCAGCTATTACGTCCACAAGGTCTCCAAGGCCATCAAACCTGATCTCGACCCCATCCGTGAGGACAGCTTCGCAGGCGAGGTGGACCGGCGCTGGCGCGCGAAACTCGAGACCAGTGGGCTCCGCGACAAGACGCTGACGCTCACCGTCATTCACCGCCCACCCCCGAAAAGCCTCCTGCCGTTCCTCAGCCGCAGCGCACCGGACCGCCTGAGAGAGGAAACCCGCAAACGCCTGCAGCGCCTCGGTGAGGCCGTGAACGTCTTCCTCTCGGGGCTTACCGAGCTCAAGCCGCGCCTGCTGTCAGCCGGATCGGGAGAGTTGGTGGGATTTTTGGGCGCGCTCAACACGGGCACCGAGCTGCCGCTCTACCCGGCCAACACCTACGGATTTCTGTCCTTCAACGTCGCCAATACCCGCGTGACGTTTCACGGCGATCATTTCGAGCTTTCCGAGGGCGTCGTGGGCCACCGCTACGGCAAGAGCTTCACCATCGGAGAATACTCGGAAGGCACCTCCTGCACCATGTTCGACATGCTGAACCTGCCGGTCGACATGATCGTGACGCACTCCTTTACGCCGATCAATTCGAACCTCATGGCGGGCCGCATCAAGCGGCAAAAGCGCCAGATGCAGGCCAGCCAGGATGCGGCCCTCTCCCTCCTGGAAGCCCTCGACATCGCCGCCGATGATCTCGAGGCCAAGCGCCAAAGCTTCGGCGAGCATCACATGGTCGTGACGCTCTTTTGCGACACGCTCGAAGAACTGCAGACCCTCAGCGCGGAGATCGTGAACGCCGCCGCAACCGAAGGCGTGAAGATGATCGGCGAGCGGGTCGCGGCCAAGGCGCATTACCTCAGCCAGCATCCCGGCAACCAGCCCAAGCGCGTCCGCGCCAGCGCCGTCACCAACCGCAACTTCGCGGATTTTGCGGCCTTCCACCGGACACAGCTCGGCAAACCTGCAGCACTTACCCCCTGGGGCCGGGTCGTCACATATTTTCCCACGCCGGAGCAGAGCGCCTACCGGTTTTCCTATCACGAGCAGGGCGCGCCCGACAAAGAACCGACCAGCGGGCATACCCTGATCATGGGACGGCCCGGGTCGGGCAAATCGGTGCTCTCGGCCTTCCTGATGACCCAGGTCCGTCGCGCAGGGGCGCGGATCTTCGTCTTCGATTACCGTCTTGGCATGGAGATGGCGGTCCGCGCCAATGGCGGGCGCTACGCGTCTCTGAACGCCGGTCAGCCCACGGGCCTCAACCCGCTCTGGACAGAGACCGATGCGCGCGGCACCGCCTGGCTCTCGGACTGGCTCACAACACTGCTTTACCGCGCCGACAAGCCCCTGACCCCGGCACAGACCAACCGCATCCAGGAGGTCGTGCGCCAGAACGCCCAGGCCACCAATCCGGCCCTGCGGAACTGGCGGGATTTCGCATCGCTTTTTGTGTCCACCGACGATGGCGGCGATCTGCACCAGCGCCTGCTCGAATGGACCGAGGACGGCCGCTATGGCTGGATCTTCGGGCAGAGCCTCGAGGACACGTTCTCGCTCAAGGGCGATGTGGTGGGCTTCGATCTGACCGGCATTCTCGACAGCGAGGCCGACAAGGAACGGATGGCGGTCCTCTCCTATCTCTTCCGCCGGGTCGAACGCGAGATCGAGGACCGCCGCCCCACCATCATCGTGATCGACGAGGCCTGGAAGGCCCTCGATAACGCGTATTTCGCCGAGCGGTTGTCGAACTGGCTCGTGACTGCGCGCAAGCAGAACACCGTCGCGGTGATGATGACGCAATACGCGAGCCAGCTCGAGCGCACCCGGACCGGCAAGACCATCGTCGAGGCCGTGCCGACGCAGATCCTTCTGCCCAATATCCGCGCGCAGCCTGCGGATTACGCCATGTTGAACCTCACAGAGAAGGAGCTCGACGTCCTTCTCAACACGGGCAGCAACAGCCGCCTCGCACTGATCCGCGACGATCAGGGCTCAATCGTCGTCGATGCCGATCTGAGCGCCCTTGGGCCCAATCTCACGATCCTTGGCGGCATGGAAAAGGGAGAAGCGCTTGTCGGCGCCGATTACCGCGACCGCCCAGATTTTTGGAGGCTTTCATGATCCGTATTCTTGTCGCTTTGGCTGCGCTCGGCGCGCTGGCCTCCTGCACCCAGTACCGGGAGCCGCAGGCGAACTGCTTCACATTCCTTGCGTCCACGGCACCCGTCGCGCCTGATTGCCACTTCACGCCCCTTGGCACCCCGGAGGGCGACATTGAAGTCTAGCCTGCCTCATATCCTGGCGTTTTGCCTGCTGCCCGGTCTCGGCATCGCCCAAGGCGTGCCGACCAATGACAGTGGGCTGACCGCGCGTGACATCGTCGAGACCGGCGATCGCGAGGCAGACTTGGCCGTTCAGGCGGACAAGCTTGCAGTGCGCGAACTCATCGCGGAGATCGAACGGGAGCAGCTGGAAACCCTCCGACGCATCCTCGATGCCCAGACCAGCTTCGGCGGTCAGGGCCTGCCCGCCATGGTCTCGGGGCTGGAAAGCGGCAGCGGCGATCCCGACCGCGCCGTGGAAGCCGTCTATGGCACGGGCGAGATAGATCCCAATCCCGGCGGTGCGCAGATGTTTGGGGATGCGTCTGAGACCATCGAGCAACTCATCATCCGGGTCGCCCAGGAGACCAGCGGCTTTGCGGGTGTTGGCCGCGCAGGCCTCTCGCCCGTCCAGTGGCGCGCGTTGCTGCAAGCGCTGATCTGGCAGGAAAGCCGGTTTACGATTGGGGCACGGTCTCCCGTCGGCGCCTTTGGCCTCACCCAGATCATGCCCGGTACCGCCAGCGATCTGGGTATCAATCCGGAATACTATGACAGCCCTTACCTGCAGGTGCATGGCGGCGCGCGCTATCTCGCGACCCAGCTCAACACATTCGATGGCAACATCATCAACGCCCTCGCGGCCTATAACGCCGGACCCGGCCGGGTCTTCGAGTATGGCGGCGTTCCGCCCTTTCGCGAGACCCAGCACTATGTCCAGGTGATCCCCGAACGCTATAACCTCTATTTGACCCGTATCGGCGGGATCGAAGCGCTTGGCACGATCGACCCCGCGCTTCTGGCCAATGCCAACCTCTCGCTCACTGGGCACGGCGCGGCCTTCTATGGCAACAACTCACCCGCCGCGATCAGGCAAGCCGCCCTGCGTATTGCGGATATCGTCGAACGGATTTCCGAGACCGAGGATGTGCAGGAGAGCGTTGCGCTCAACACTTATGCCCGCGCCGAACTCGTGCGTCTCGTGGCCGCCCGCATCCGGCTTCAGGCCGCCCGCACCCGCGTGCTCTCCGCCGAAGAGCTGGCCCAGGCCAGCGCCCGCATGGCCGAAGGCGCGTTCATGGATTTTACGATCAGGGAGATTGAATGATGGGACATCTGCTCTTGAGGACAGCTTTGGCCACGACACTTGGGGTTGGTCTGCATCTTGGCGCCCTATCCCCCGTCCTCGCGCAAGGCGTGCCCGTCGTCGATACCCAGAACATCGCGCAAAACATCCAGCAGCTGCGGCAGATGATCGAGGACGAGATTCTGCAAAACGAGCAGCTGACGCAGCTCCGCGAACAGCTCGGCCTTCTCACGGACCAACTCGCGGAGCTGCAACGAACCTACGAGGCCCTCACCCGCCTTGCCGAACTGCCGGAGATCATCCGGACGGAAATGGAAGACGAGTTGAATGGTCTGCTCGACCAGGAGTTCGGCGACATCCTCGCCACGATTGAGGCGATCAAGACGGGGGATTTCTCGGGCCTCTCGGGCTCCGGCGCAGGCGAAATCGAAACCCAGATGGACCGGGTGCTGGCCGATCTCGGCTTCGATGAAGACACGCTCTCGGAAATGGCCACCAGCGGCAATCCCGGGGCCAACCGTGTGGCCACGCAGGCAACAACCGGCGCACTCGTCTCAGCCGCCGCCCAGAACAGCTATGAGGATGCCGGCCAATCGCTCGAGCGGGTCGACCGCCTTGTCGGGCTCATCGACGACATGGACGAACTCAAGGAAAGTATCGATCTCAACACGCGCGTGACAGCTGAATTGGCCATCGCCCTCGTGGCGATGTGGCAGCTGGAAGCGATTCAAACCGTGGGCGATGGCACCGGCGGCGTGATCGATGCCGCCACCATCGCCGAGGAGCAGCGCTTCATGGATTTCACGCTGCCCGAGCTGCGGGCCGAGTGAGTGCGGGGTGTGACGCGTGGCGAGTGAACAAGAGATCATCGAGGAAGAGCTGGTCTACGGTGCCCTGCGCCGTGAACGGCTTTGGCAGCGTCTTGGCCTGATAGGCCTTGTCTTCGGTATCATCGGCTGTCTGAGCGCGGCAGCTGTCTCGATCCTCGATGTCGATCCGCCCCCCGTCGTTGTCCCCTATGATCCCGCCACTGGCTTTGCACTCCCCGAAGCCTCGGTGGGCGCTTCCTCGGTGACCGCCAACCAGGCGATCATCGAGGCGGAGGTCTTCCGCTACTTGACCGACCGCGAGGTCTATAACCAGCTCGACAATGATCTGCGCATCCGAAGCGTACTGCGTCGCTCTGACGGGGCTGCCGAGAGCGGGCTGCGCCAGATCTGGAACAGCGCCAACGAGAATTACCCGCCGACGGTCTATGGCCCCAATGCTCGGCTCGACGTGGAAATCCTCAGCATCAACCGGATCGGAACCAACCGCGCGACGGTCCGCCTGCGCAAGCGCCTGACGTCCATTAACGGCACCCAGACCGGCCTCTTCACTGCGACGCTTCTCTTCGAGTTCCGCCCGGAGACCCGCCGCTCCATCGATGAGGTCTGGACCAATCCATTCGGCTTCACCGTCCTCGAATATTCTATCCGCTCCGACAGATTGGAGAACTGACGTTGTTGTTTATAAGATCGCTTATTTTTGTCATTGCCCTTTTGCCCGGCCTCGCCTCTGCCGAAGCCACCCCGCGTGGCGGTCCCAACGACAGCCGGGTGCGCTTGGCCACCTACCAGGAGGGTCAGGTCTATCGTCTCAATGTCTCCCTCACCCATGTGACGACCATCGAGTTCGGCGAGGGCGAAAGCATCCGCTCGATCATCGCGGGCGACACCGAGGGCTTCGAGATCGACGGCGTTCCGGGCGGTCAGGCCTTCGCGATCAAGCCTGTGGCGCGCGGTGTCCATACCAACGTGACCGTCTACACGAACCGGCGCAGCTACTACTTCAACGTCCAGGAAACCCGCAGCCCAACCTTCTACGTGGTCCAGTTCCGCTACCCCGAAGACAATGCACGGCCCACGCGTGCCATCGCAGCCCAAGCCCCAAACTATAATTACGGTGCCAGCGCGCGCACCGAATTCACCCCGACCCGCGTCTGGGATGACGGGACGTTCACGTATTTCGAATTCCCTCGGAACGCACCGGTGCCGGCGATCTTCCGTTACGCCAATGGGCGTGAACGGACGGTCAACACCCAAGCCACCGAAGAAGGCGTAATCCGGGTCTCGGGTGTGAACCGGCAATGGGTTCTGCGGATCGATGACGAGGTGGTCTGCATTGAAGCAACAGCGCCTGCGGGGGTGGGCTCATGAGCGACACCGGAAACGCAGACCTCGAGAAACGCCTCGCCGCTCTCGAACAAGGCAAGGGCGCAAGTTCGCCCCCTGCCCCACGGCGCTCACCGCTGCTCGCTTTGGTTGTCGTCCTCGTGATCGGCGCGGGCGGTGCATTGCTCTATCTCATGTCTCAGCCCGAGGAAGAACAAGCCCTGCCCACGGCCACGCCGGACGTGTTCCAGAACGAAGGCGACGGCTTCGGCGCCATCGAAACCCTGCCGCCGCCTGAGCCCGAAGTGGTTTTGGTCGCACCCGAGCCGGTGGAACCCAACGCCGAGCTTCTCGCACAACTCGCAGCCCTTCAGGCCCAGATCGAAGAATTGCGCAACGCGCCCGAACCCGTCGTCGAGGAAGACACGGCTGCCGCCGAAGCCATCGATGCGCTGACTGCGCAAATCGCGGCGCTGCAAGCGGCCTCAGAATCCGCGCAACAGCAGTTTCGCGATGAACTCACGGCGCGCGATCGCGAGCTGGAACAACTCCGCATGGACCTCGAACTTGCACAGCTCGAGGCCAACCGCCCCCTCCCCGCACCAATTGGTCCCTCGGAGGACGAGTTGCGCGCGCGGGAAGAAGAACGGCTGCGCCGCGAGGAAGAAGCACGACGGCTCGCGGAACTTGAACGCCGCGCTGCTGAGGAACGTGCGTTTCAGGAGCGCCGCATCACCTCGCCCACCATCGCTTTTGGTGGCACCTCTGGTGCGAATGAAACGGCTCTCACCGAACGCACCTTTGGCGAGGTGACAGATTTCGTGCTGAACGGTGCGCTGCCCTCGACGGTGACGCAAGCCGAGGTGATCGCCAATCCCTCCAACACCATCATCCAGGGCACCATGATCCAGGCCGTCATGGAAACCGCCCTCGACAGCTCCCTGCCCGGTCAGACCCGTGCCGTGGTATCCGAGGATGTCTACAGCGTCGATGGCACGCGCCTTTTGATCCCGCGCGGATCCCGTCTCATCGGGCGCTACCGCGCCGGCGTTGATATCGCGCAGCGCCGGGTCACGATCGCCTGGGACCGGATTATCCTTCCCGACAACCAGACCGTCCAGATCAGCTCCTTCGGGGGCGACGAACTCGGCCGCTCCGGTGTCACAGGTTTCGTGGACACGCGCTTTGCCGAGCGTTTCGGGTCGGCCGCCCTGATCTCGCTGATTTCGGCAGCACCTGGTGCCGCCGCCTCCGAGGTCCAGGATGAGACTGCCGCCGACGTTCTCGAAGACGTTGGCGATGATCTGGCAGATGCCACGGACAGCGTCATAGGCGATTACCTCTCCATCGGCCCCGTCATCTATGTCGACCAAGGCGCGCGCGTCACTGTCATGGTCGACCGCGATCTGGAGCTATTCTGAGCCCATGTCGCTGAGCTATCTCGAAACCTCCCTCGACCGGATCGAAGCCGCCGCCCGCGACGATGTCATCGAGATCTGCATCAACCCCGACGGCTCCTGCTGGGGAGAATTCCAGGGCGATCATTTCATGCGGCAGCTGGAACAGGCGCTGACCGCAACAGAAGTCACAGACCTCGGCAACCAGATCGCCTCCTCCGCCAATACTACGATGAGCAAGGACCGCCCCATCGTCTCGGTTTCGATAACCTACAAGGGTCGCCCGATCCGCGCACAGGTCATCACCCCGCCCGCCGTGCTCTCGGCCATGTCGATCAGCCTGCGGTTCTTCTCGAGCCTGCCACTCGAGGGCATTGCGCTCGATTTCCTCTACGGAAAGGAGCGAAAGCTCGAAGACCTGCGCGTGGAAAAGAAGCGCGCCTTGCGCGACGTGGTGGCCGCGGGTTTGATCGATGATGCACTGGCCTTCTGCGTCGAGAACAAACTCAACATGATCGTCTCGGGGGGCACCTCCACCGGCAAGACCGTCGCCGCGCGCAAAATCCTCTCTCATGTGCCATCCGAGGAACGCATCGTGACCATCGAAGAAGCGGCCGAGCTTCTGCCGACCCAGCCAAATGCCGTGACCCTCATCGCCAATCGTGACGCGGAATTCCAGACCGCCGATGTGCTTCTCACCGCCACGCTGCGCATGCGCCCCGACCGGATCATCCTGGGCGAGGTGCGCGGCAAGGAGGCCATGACCTTTCTGGAAGCCATCAACACCGGCCATGGCGGCTCGATGACCACGCTGCATGCCGAAACCCCGCAACTGGCCGTGCAGCGCCTCGCGATCGCAGCACTAAAGACCGAGATACCGATGACCTATACCGACATGATCCAGTACATCGAGAACTCCATCGACGTGATCATCCAGGCCGGTCGGCATGACGGCAAACGCGGCATCACCGAATTCTACCTCCCCGGCGCAACTGAGATCGGAGCTTCCCAATGAAGACCTTTGAATACGACATTCTGTTTTTCCAGGTGAAGAAGCAAAAGGACTACGGCGAGATGCGAAGGGTCCTGAATGAGCGCGGCGCGGAAGGGTGGGAGGTCATCACCGCTGAGGCCGGCGACTACGGCTACACCACGTTCTTGAAGCGTGAGACTGGTGCTACGAAGGGGGCATCGGAATGATACAGGCTGTTGCAGTCGCTGGTCTGCTCGTGATCTTTTGCGCAACCGCTGGTGTGGCCGAGCGGAACCTGGTCCCGACGCTCGACAACCACCCAGATGTTTGCCCGGACCAGCCTCCCGAGCCGGAGTGGATGCAGAACATCGATGTGCGCGAATCCTACAAGCGCCTCTTGATCCAACAGATCTACCGAGATGAAAGCATGCAAAGCATCGTTGACGCGCAAAACTGTGACTGTCCCACGCGGTTTCCGTCTTGGGAGGCAGCCGAACGCGTCTACGTCGAGCGCTTCGCTTCATCTGAATACTGGGACGTCGTCGAAGCGACGTCCGCGTACAGGCGACAAGCAAATGAACTGCGCCGTGCCGCCATGCCAATCTGCGAAGCCGCTGGCAACTGGTAGTAATCCATGAGCGTCGTCACCTACTTCGTGGAAACAGCTGAAGGTTATCTCGATACCGCTGCCGAGACACAGTTTGGCGCGGTCGCAGCAACGGTGGGCACGTTGCTGGTTCTGGGCACAACACTGGTTGTCATTCTGGTCTTCATCAACATGATCTACCAGTATCGCGCCATGGACGGCCGAACTGCCTTTTGGCTGGCCGTGAAGGTCGGGCTGATAGGAGTCTTCGCGGCCAATTGGGTCCAGTTCAATGCGCTTGCCTCAGCGATACTGAATGGGATCGACAGCATTGCCGGGGCCCTTGTTGCTTCTGTTGGCGGCGGATCACCAGGTCCGTCCGGTACCTTTGCAGAGGAATTCGACGATCTGATCGCAGCCCTCGGGGACTATCTGAATGCTGCGGGATCTGAGTTGAACTGGATGGCCGGCGCCTTGCTCGACACGCTTGGGGTACTGCTGCTCTCGATCCTCGGTGGCTTGGCGGCGTTCATTGTTGTAGCCTCACGGCTCATGATTGCTCTTCTAATCGGCATCGCGCCGGTCATGATCTTCCTGACCCTTTTTGAGGTGACCAAGGACTAGGCTCTGGACTCATTGAGTTTCACAGCCAATAGATGACGATTGCAGCGAGAGCGATGGCAGAGAAGAATGCCTTTGGGCATCTGTCGTACCTGGTTGCCACACGCCTCCAGTCCTTGAGCCTGCCGAACATGATCTCAATGCGGTTGCGGCGTTTGTAACGCCGCTTGTCGTATTTGACCGGGGTCTTGCGTTGGCTCCGGCCTGGGATGCAGGCGCGGATCCCCTTGTCTTGCAGGGCTTCTCGGAACCAATCAGCGTCGTAGCCCCGATCCCCGAGCAGCCAATCGACGTTCGGTAGGCTGCTGAGCAGCGCACGCGCACCGATGTAATCGCTGACCTGCCCCGCGGAGACGAAGAAGTTGATCGGGCGGCCTTTACTATCGCAGAGGGCGTGCAGCTTGGTGTTCATGCCACCCTTCGTGCGACCGATCAGCCGACCACGCCCCCTTTTTTCACGCCCAGACTGGACGCAGTACGATGTGCCTTCAGGTAGGTCGCATCGATCATCACTGTCTTCTTCTCGCCATGCCCGGCTGCCAACCCCGCCAGCATCAGCGCGAAGATGCCTTTGTCGCTCCAGCGCTTCCAACGGTTATAAAGCGTCTTGTGAGGACCATACTCCTTCGGCGCATCCCTCCAGCGCAAGCCATTGCGGTTTATGAATATAATCCCGCTCAGGACGCGCCGGTCGTCGACACGCGGCTTGCCGTGGGACTTCGGGAAGTAGGGCTCCAACCGCGCCATCTGCGCGTCGCTCAGCCAGAAAAGATCAGACATGTCACCGCTCGTTTTCCGAACGCTGAATCATGCCCTTCGGCTGAAATCAATGGGTCCTGAGCCTA
>NZ_JHZF01000006.1 GCF_000688295.1 Pseudooceanicola nanhaiensis DSM 18065
TTCCGAAGAAGAAGTAGGGTTTGAAACCACTGCTCAGATCAGCCGAGAGGAAGTCGTCGCGGACAAGCCGAACTCTGCTGAAGGATACATCCCAAGCGCCAGCCAGAACTTCCAACTGTTTTTCAATGAAGGCGAGAGCGCTGGTGTTCACATCAACAATGGATAGTTCGATCTCAGCTAGCTGTTCGGCTGCCACACCAAGCGTCAGAAACCTCTTGAAGAGCGCGAAGATCAAGGCCCCTGCCCCGGCAGCGGGTTCAACAAAATGATGCTTGCGCAAAAAGGAAAGCGCATCCTCCTCGTCCAGTACATTGTTCTGAGCGAAGAGTTCTCTCCAGAAGAAGTCTGCTACGTCAGTCGGAGTGTAGTACGATCCAAGCTTCTTGCGCTCATGCTCAGATTTGCATTCGGAGATGTATGAAAGCTTCTCTTCAGCCTCTTCAGAATGCCGTTGAACGGCTTCTATGTGCGTAACCCGAGCCGATTGAAAGCGCGCAAATCTACCGACCGCTTCAGAGTCGTCATTCTGACCGTAGTAGGTGCTTCTCAAGTTTTTATCTCCCGCCTCGCTCATGCGCATCAGGGCAAATGGTTCATCAAGTGAGCAACCATCTCCTGGCCGAGCAAGCATGGCACCGCGTTGCCAATCTGCTTCTGAACCGACCTGCGAGTACCATAGAACTGATAATCTTTAGGAAAGGTTTGAATTGCTGCGATTTCTGGAACTCTCAGCCGTCGGCTGTCCCAATGGAAAGGGCCGACCCAAGGCCCAGGCTGTGCGGCAATCGTGATTGAGGGTTCGTCCGGGTGCAGCTTGTATAGGAAGTTCCAGAAGCGGCCCCCTGACCTGAAGGTGCGACCGCTGTAGCCTTCAACATCTCGCAGCCCGATGTAATTTCTTCCAGAGGGCACATTGAGAAGTTCCTGGTAGTAAGTCCCGCCACTTGCATCCTCTTGTGGTTCAGAGAACTCCTGCCCCGCATAGGGGGCGATAAAGTCTCCCACTCCGACGTATGGTGCATGACCGTTCATCTGGTGCGGTTTCTTTGGGTCTGCATATCGCCCCACTGGGCAGGGTATCGCTGTTCCGCCGCCCTTTACGCCGAAGACGAAGACGCGCTTCCGCTTCTGCGGGACGCCAAAATCAGCGGAATTCGTACGGAAAACCGTACAAGCATAGCCGTGCGCTTCGGCCTCTTTGACGAAAGCCTCAAAGGTACTCTTGTTCGTCGGATGGAGTATGCTTTCAACGTTCTCAAACAGAAAACCTGTGGGTAGCATTTCACCGAGCGCGCGCACGAACTGACCAAGCATGTTTCTGGGGTCATGCTCGATCAGCCGATTGTCGTTCTTGACCCAGTAACCGTTCTTCGAAAAGGGCTGACAGGGTGGTCCGCCGATTAGCACACTTGGTTCAGTGTTCGACCACACCCGGAAGTCAACTTCCTTGATATCCTTCTCGAGTACGTCTGCACCAAGCAAGCCATTGTTAATGCGCAATGTCTGTGCTGCATCAGGGTCATTCTCGATACATGCAACTATATCCACACCAGCTTGATGTGCACCAACATCGAGACCCCCTGCCCCTGAGAAAATGCTTACTCCTTTGACCACTGGTTAGACCCCTTCCTTCTTGTTCTTGTGAGTGGCGTTGGCTTGATACAGATCCCACATATGCTCAACTAACTGCCCTTGTGTGATACCCAAGCGTTCCGCTTCCGCAGCAATCGCTTCACCTATCTCTGGAAAAACTTTGGGGTGCAGCTGATGCGTTCGAGGGCTCGGCTTTCGGCCCGGCTTCTTGCGTGGAGTTCGATCTAAAAACCCCCTCGCCTCTCCCACCTCGTCTACGCGCCGCACTTCTTCGGGTGAAGTAGCCTTTGGGCGCGCTTTCAGGCCTCCCAGTCTATTTGAGCCGTTCATAGACAGCCTCCGTGAATGCCTGAGCGTTAATCAGTGCCTTATCAACTTTTCCGCCCGTAACCATTTCGGGGTCGTTCATCATCGCAGTCAGATCACCGCCATATGCGAACAGTTCAGAGAACGCCGCGCGGGCTACTAAGGACGGTTCGATTACATCGATCCCTGCCCCACTCAGTTGTTCTTCCAATTCCTTTTGGACACGGCTCTTGACGGCTGCGCTTGTCTTGGTCAGCACCACAGCATGCCTTATTGACCGCCCAAGCGCTTCTTCTTCTTCACGAACCAACGCCAATGCTTCCGAGCCGATCTCTGCATCGAGCGCTGTCGGCTGCATCGGGACTATCACCAGGTCCGCTTGGGAGATGGCGCGGCTGACCAGCTGAGATGCGACACCCTCCAAGTCCACAATGACAATCTTGCCATCACCATCTGCGCTCCGAATAGTCGGGACGATTTCTGAACGCCCAACCTCGCTCCTGAGCGTGACGCCTGCAGGAGTGCCATGCGACGCCCATCTGGTCAGGGACTTGTTGGGGTCGCAGTCAAGCACCGTGACATCCGCACCCATGCGAGCGAACTGGGACGCCAGAATTACAGCGCATGTGGACTTCCCAACCCCACCTTTGGGGCTTGCCATGACGATGACGGGCATTGCTCGATCCTGCCAGTTTGTTGTTACCGGATTTATATCTTACACCGGTAATAAATCCAATACCGAAATTAAACCTGTTACCGGTTTTATTTCCGTTACCGGTTTTTCATCTTATGGTCTACCTCGCTTCTCGAACCACTTTCGGCAGAACCCAATAAAGGCCCGGTCGGCACTGCGAGGCGGCTCAACACACCAGTCGCGCCACTCACGCTCCAGGAAACGAACGTCCCAACCGGGCGCTGCATGGCGCGCTTCTTCGTAGGTGTCGGACTGCAGCGGTGGAATACTGCCTTCGACAAGCTGGGCAGGGGACATCGTGCCGCGATTAGTGAACACCACCATGTCAGCTTCATCTTCAAAGGTAACATGGTAATCCGGCAAGTGGTCATGCTCTGCGAGTTGCCGGATCATCTGCCGAAAGCGCTTCTGTGGGCTTTGCGACCCAGTCTTAAGCAGCAACTTAGCCAGCGTGATGCGCCAGGTTTTCTGCTGCCCGCAATGCTTCCGGGCGATCTCGTACACCCGTCTTTCAATGGGCTTGCGCAGGCGGAAGTAGTCCCGGTGGAGGGTCAGTACCTCTTCGTTACGGATTGCGTTGAAAACCCAGTCTGACAGCTTCACTTCACACCAGAGAAGACGGCCATCGAGGCCATGCTTGCGGCGGATCGACGACGCGTCGATCAGGCCAAAGCCATCAACTTGTTCTTCGTCTCCGGTGACAATGTTTGTCCTGATCCGCGTCCCTTCGAGTCGATCAAGGGCGTCGAGCAGGGACTGATATTCCCGACCACTTGTACCCCGATTGGTGAAGATAAGCAGTTCTCTGGAGTTAATCCGGACACGGGGCGAAACGGCTTCGCCCTCCTTCAGCTTCGCCATGATCTGACTGATGCAGTAGATCAGAATGTCCTTGTCGTAGATCGTCGCCAGACCCTTGACGCTCGGCGTAATCTGCAGCCACTTGTCGCCATTCTCATAGCGCTTGATCGTCGTCTCAGGCTTCTTTGAGAGGGAATAAAACGGATGCTCCATGTGTTGCATCACGTCCTTCAGGACAGCGTCAGCCACATCACAGATGAACAAATCATGCTGCGGATGGCGATCCGGCAGGAGCGGGGCGAGGGCATTCGTGTTATCAGTTACCATGAGTCCACATTCGTGGTTTTAGTTACCGCAGTCAAGATTCGTGTTTTTAGTTACCAAAAGCAGGATTTCAGTTACCGAGATTCGTGTTATTAGTTACCGACCCTCAAAGAAAATTGTTATTTTACAGATCTCTACACCGGTTCTGGAAATGCGTAACACAGATTCTAACACAAATATAACACCCAGCTTCTGAGCCAGACCTGACCACCATCAGCACATCACCGCTCACCGCTGATAGAACACGCAGGCATCGACACCTGTGGTTGTCGTCGTCCAGGACGCCCCAAGAACAGCGCACATGGAAGCGTTGCTGGCTAAGAAACGAGGAAGCGTCACCGTCAGGACAAGAGCCAGAACGACAGCACCCAGACCGAACCATGGAAGACGGCTTTTGAAGCGATCCAGCTTCTGTTCCCGTTCCCAAAGCTGACGCATGGTGTCTGATCTGGCATCCTCGACCTTCCTGAGAACCTCCTGGGTGTGGTTGGACGCCCGGAGCAAATCACCCGCCATCTGGCCAACGCGGTCCAGGGTATCACCGATCCTGCCGTCAATGGTCGCGCCGACAATCTCACCGTAGTTTTCCGGGTCCGTCTGTTTGCGGGCAGCGAAAGCGGCAGAGCGGGCTTCCGTCGCCGTCTTGTTCACGCGGTCGAGTACGCGCGCCTGATCATCCACCCGATCCGAAATGCTAGCGACAGCCGTGGCGAGGAGATCAAGCGTTTCGCGCAGATCATCGTCCGAGAGCGGGGCAGGGGAGGGGGCATCTTCAGACATGGCGGATTGCTTTCAGGTTATCGGGCGTCGGGCGTGAACAGCCCGGCAAATTCAGGATCAGCGTAGTAACGCAGCTTTTGCGCGACGGCGGTGGCCTGCCCCTGGACGCGCAGGAGCTGGCGATCCGGAGGAAGCTGCATGATTTCATCGGGGGTCAGCAGATCGCGGCCCGTGAGGTTGTTCGAGAAGCTGGGTCCATCGCCGGGCTTGAAGCTGTCGGTCTGGAACCCGGCAGTTTCCTGGCCGATCATCTGGCTCAGCCACTTGGCTGTCTCAAAGTCATTCACCCCGAAGACCTGTTGCACCCCGGCATTGGCGATGAAGGTGCCAGCGCGTTCGCCATAGAGGTCCTTGAGCTGGCTCATGTCCTGCAGGATCGGCCAGAGCTGAAGCCCGTAGCCTGCCATCAGCCCCATGGCGCGCTCTACAGCCTCCAGACGGCCCAGAGCGGCGAATTCATCGAGGAGGAAGAGGGAAGGGGTCTTGAGGCGCTCAGAATGGCCCTCTGACGCGCTCTGAGGCCGTTCAGCGTCCCGGGCGATGTCCTGAAGGGCCTGAGAGACCAGAAGGCGCAGCCAGCGACTGTAGGCGTCCATCCTGTTTGGGGGAAGCACCAGGAAGACGGAGGTAGTCCGGTGCCGCAAATCGGAGAAAGCAAAGTCCGAGCGCGCCAGACACTTCGCGATCCTGGGCGAGTCCAGAAAATGTGTGTGCCGCTGCGCGTTGGACAGGACCGAGGCGGCTTCGCGATCCGCCTTGCCGAGGAAGCGGTTGGCGGCGCGGGCAATCAGCCCGCCTGCCTCGTCGCTGTCCTGCATCAGCTCCAACAGCGCCCGGAGTTTCTCCGGGGGCAGGGTCAGATATTCCCGGACGGTGGCGAGGGACCGGCGGTCGCGATCCTCATGGCAGACGCAGAACATGATCAGCCCGCCGAGGATGGCCTTGGCTTCTTCGTTCCAGTGCGCTTCCGTCACCTGTCCCGGCGGGTCCATGACCAGCGCCTCTGTTAGGGAGGCAGCATCCTCGCCCAGATCGAGGCTGTCCGGCGTCAGCCGGTCGAGCGGGTTGTAGCAAGCCGAAGGATGGCCGCTCACTTCAAACGGATCGAGGACGTGGACCGTCCCGAAGCGCCGCCGGGCCTCGCCCGCGATCCGCGCGTTCTCGCCCTTGGGGTCGATCACCAGAACCGAGCGTTCAGCCGCCAGCAGGTTTGGGATCACGGTGCCGACGCCTTTCCCGGCCCGTGTCGGGGCGAGGGTGATCAGATGAGCCGGGCCGTCATAGTGCAGCAACCGCCCAGTGTGCGGATTGCGCCCGATCAGAAGGCCGTCTTCCCGCTGAAGCTTCTTCAGCTCCTTGCGGTTGGCAAACCGCGCCGAGCCGTGGCTGTCGCCGGTCAGACCGAAGTAGGCATCCGCACCGGAGGCCATGCGCCAGTACTGAAACCCGAAGACAGCGCCAATGAGCATGAAGGGACCGAAGACCAGCCATTGCCAGGCGCTTTCACCGGGCGGCTGATCGAAGAAGGCAAAGATGAACGGCGTGGCCACAAGCGTTCCAAGCATCGCCCCAAACAGGACCGCGCCGATCATCCAGCCCAGAAGGATGGGTGTGAAGATCAACCGACCGAAGAAGCGGAACAGCCCCCCGAAGACGAGCATCACGCGCCGCATCAGGGCGCGCCCTCATCGCTTGTGGCAGGGGAGGGGGCCTCCCATTCCGCGAAGGCTTTGCGATCCTGTTCACGGGAGAGGTTGCGGATCAGCCGGTCGAGCATCGCGGCAGCATTGGAATCCCGTTCCGCCAGGTCCATGAGCGCTCCGCCCAGGATCACTTTGCGCCGCGTATCCAGCTTGCGCTGTCTGGTGGCTTCCCGGTTCTTCAGGGCCTGCAGGCGGGCCTTGGCTTGGGCATAGCGTTTCTCGGCGCGTTCAAGCTCAGTATCGGCCAATTCGGGAATCCACTTCAAAGAAGGCAGGTGTAAAGGTTGGGCTTGCCACAACCAGCGATAGCGCTTACCCGTAGGCCTGTAAAGGACAAGGGCGCACTTATGCAAACTCTCCACCTGCGGTTCCGAGCTTTGCGTGCGATCTCCTTGAGGCGGGGCCTCAGCCGATGGCGAACTCCGTCCGACGCGATGCGCGCCGGAATGGGAGCTGCCTTCGCCCTCCCAAACCCTCCAGAACCAACCTCGGCGGTTGGATCGCGTCCCGCAATGTCGTGCCACCGTCTCGCCCGATGCCCCACGGTGGGGGCCGGTCTGTCGCTGGCGTCTCCCTTGCGGGAGGTATCGCGCCCAGGTGCTGACGCCCCTTCGCGATACCGGGTTTGCCCCCGGCAAACCGCCAGTGATCTGCCCCCATATCCCGCCCCCCATGAGGCTGGGGATCTGGGGGCAGATCACTGGCAAGCCCGCGCCTCAGAGAGCCAGAGGCTCACTTCGGGCGGGCTGTCTTTTCCCCTCCAGCCCCAGCGGTGCGAACGCGCACTGCGATTTGGGGCGCGGGCCTCAGGGGAAAAGACGGTTGCGCAAAGCTGCGGCGGTCTTGGATCACTGATCTCCAAAACCACCGTCTTACGCCCAACAGGGAGGACGAAGCCCTTTCCCAAGGGAACCGGAAGAGGTTGGGCTTCATCCCCACTCTGCACCAACACCTCAGCTCTTGTCACGAGCCAAGAGCCGGGCGCTCTGCCACGGCGGCAACTATCGCCTTTGAGAGAGGAGGGCGCATGGCGAGCTACCACCTCTCTGTGAAGACGATCAAACGCAGTGCCGGGCGCTCTGCCACGGCAGCTGCGGCCTACCGTGTCGGGGAGCGCATCGAGTGCCAGCGTGAAGGCCGCGTCCACGACTATACCCGCAAGCAGGGCGTCGAAGAGACCTTCATCCTGACCCCGAAGGACGCCCCGGACTGGGCCACGGATCGGTCCCGCCTCTGGAATGAGGTCGAGGCCAGCGAGACCCGCCGCAACTCCGTCACTGCCCGCGAGTGGGAGCTGGCCCTGCCGTCCGAGATCAGTGCCGAGGACCGGTCACAGATCACCCGCGACTTCGCCCAGGAGCTGGTCAACCGCTACGGCGTGGCCGTCGATGTTGCGATCCACGCACCGCATCGCGAGGGTGATCAGCGGAACCATCACGCCCATGTGCTGACCTCCACCCGCAAGCTGGAAGCGGAGGGCTTCACGGCCAAAACCCGAGTGCTCGATTCCGCGAAAACCGGCGGCGTCGAGATCGAGCAGATGCGCGGCCTCTGGGCCGAGTTGCAGAACCGCGCGCTGGAGCGGGCAGGGGAGGTGGAGCGTGTCGATCACCGGTCGCTTGAGGCGCAGCGCGAGGCGGCGCTGGAACGGGGTGACGAGCTGACGGCGGAGGAGCTGGACCGCGACCCTGAGCTGAAGCTGGGACCGGCGGCCAATTCCATGGAACGGCGCGCGAAGGTGATGGCTGAGCGCCAGGGCCGGGAATATGTGCCGGTCACTGAGCGTGGGGCCGTGGTCCATGCCGCCCGCCAGGCCCGCGCCGCGTTCCGCGAAATGCGCGAACGTCTCGACATCGCGCGGGAGACTTATGGGGCCGAACGCGAGGCGGGGCAGGGGCGTGTCTCTGCCGGTCTTGCCGCGCTCAGGGCTGCTACGGCGAAAGACCGTAGCGCAGATCGCAATCCGAAGGACTTCCGGGAGCGGCTGGCGCGCGTCGTGGACCGGTCACTGGACCAGGACGACGCGTCGAAGCCAGAAGGCCGCAATTATGCGCGGGAGCGGCTCAAAGAGATCATGGAGAAGGACGCAGGCCGTGATGGTCAGGCGGCGGTTCACAAGCTGGACGGTCACAGCGAGTATGATCTGGGCGAGGGCACAGGGCGCGCGGCGCGCAAGCCATCCGTCAACGAGCGCCTGAAGGACGTGTTGAACAAGCCGCGTGAAAAGCTGGAGATCGAGGACGAGCGCGAACAGGAACGCGGTGACGACGAGAATGAAACCACGCGGGACAGGGATCGTGGCGAAGGTCACAGCCTGTGACGCAACCCGGTGAAACGACAGAGGAGACAGATTGAATGTATGAAGTATTCAACGTGGGCAAGACGATCTTGCTGGACGGAAAACCGTTATCGCTTGTGACGCCCGCAGGTGTTGAAGGCTGGATTGAGAAGGGCATCCCGTACAGCTATCGCTACGACCAGGTGCGCGATCCGCTCGATGGCAAGATGAAGTACCGCTGTCTCTATGAGAAGGACGGAGCAGAAGTGCCGTTTGTCCTGGTCAACGATCCTGACGAAGGCGATGGACGCGTGATCTTGTTCGACAGCTTGCCAGAGTCAGTTCACTAGATGCTTGGGCCTGACAACGCCATTTGGGATGATGGCGAATGGGTAAGCTGGGACGACATCAACCGGCAGCTACAATATAAGGAATGGGGCGCGAAATATCCGAACGCAGATCGGGCGCTGATCCCCATCTTCGAAGACTTATTGTCGCTCGCGGAAGCTTACCATTTGCAAACAGGCCTGCACCTGCAGGTCTATGGCGACATTGGAGAACTGTTTGCTGCAATCACCCACGGCGTGAAGCTGCATAGAAACTACGCCCAAGGATCGGATGGCAGGCTCGGGAACGACTTCATCGAGGTCAAGACGATCACGCCGTTCAAGGCACGAGACTTTGTGACGATCAGTTCAGCAGGAAACTTCAGCAAGCTGTTCGTCGTGAAAATCAACGAAGAATTCGAGATCGCAGGCAGGATGGTAGATCGCGGCTCGCTCAAGTGGGGAGGTAAAACCGAGATCAGGGTTCACTGGGATCAGCTTGAAGGGGTTGTTTGATCAGGTTGCTGGTGGATCGTATTCAGTTGGGCGGGTGATGGTTTTACCCGCCAGAACAAGTTGATGGGGCAGAAGAGAGCGCCGCACGCGGCCCACCGTCACCTCGAACAAAGCGACTGAGTTGCGCCCTTTGCGCTTTGGTGGGGCGACAAGGTCGATTTGTTTACCTGCAGCTTCTGCCTTTGTAAGGTTCACGGCTTCATTCAAATCCGTATCCGCAGATATAACCAAAGCACGATCAAACCGGTCCTGAAGGCCATCGGCCATGAGATACTTTCGGGGGCTGTCTTCAACTGTGATCCCGGCAGTGAGCCGGTCTCGCTTTGAGCGATAGACAGAGCCGGGCATCGACGGGCTGACGCCCGCTCACCCCAACCCTGACAGTTTCCAAATCCTCTTGATCCGCCTGCCATCCTGTCAGGTCCGAGAAAACCGGCAAGCGCCGCCGTTGGCGTCGGTTCCGGCCGAGAATTCCGGTTCCTCCCACGCGCAGGCGCGCGGTTCCCTCCCAAATTCACGCCCTCCACCCGGTTGTCACGGCCCCGCCAGGCCGCAGGACGGGCTTTGCCCTTACCTGCTCTGCCCTTCGGAATGCATGGGCATTCCAAAGATCAGAACAGGAAGGCCCGCCCATTGGCGGAAAGGGGAAGAGACCCGGACCGCGTCACGCAAGGAGGGTCACAAATGACCGCAGAGAAGTTTGACGTTTATTCCCATGTCACCAATCAGATCATCGCACAGATCGAGGCGGGAACGCCGCCCTGGCGCAAGCCGTGGACCGGCAGCGGGGCATCGGTCAGCTTGCCGGAACGGTTCAACGGCGAGGCCTATCGGGGCATCAATATCCTGATGCTTTGGGCCACGGCGATGGCCAAGGATTACAGTTCAGCCCGCTGGATGACGTTCAATCAGGCCAAGCAGCTTGGGGGCCATGTCCGCAAGGGCGAGAAATCCGCAACTGTCGTGAAATACGGCACCGTCGAGCGCGAGGACGAACACGGCGAGGAACGCCAGATCCCCTATGCCAAGGCCTACCGCGTGTTCAATGCTGACCAGATCGAGGGTTTGCCCGCTGAATTCTACATTCTGCCCGATCCGCCCCGTGATCTGGGCACCGTAGCCGACCCCGCGCTGGAGGCATTCTTTGCCGCGTCCGGCGCGCAGATCGACAGCACCGAGGAACCGCGCGCCTATTACAATATCAAGACCGACCGCATCCACATGCCGCCGATCGCGACCTTTCACAGGGCCGCAGGATATTACGGCACCTTGGCGCATGAGCTGACCCACTGGACAGGGGCGACAAAGCGACTGGACCGTCTGGGCCGGTTTAATGACCGCAAGGCCTACGCGTTCGAGGAGCTGGTCGCGGAGATTGGCAACTGCATGCTTTGCGCGCAGATCGGGGTAGAGCCCGAATTCGACCAGAGCGCGGCGTATGTCGAAGGATGGCTTGAGGCGATGAAGGAAGACAGCCGCGCGATATTCCGCGCCGCTTCTGAGGCGCAGAAGGCCGTGGACTTCATCATGGAGCGCACCGCGCAGGCGGACAGGATGGCCGCCGAGTAACAGCCCGCATCTCTGAAATGATCGAGGCCCCCGTACGCAGGCGGGGGCCTTTCTGCATTATGGCATGATCGGGATGGTCGGCGGTTTCAGGGTGACCTGTCGGCGGGCAACCTGAAGGCCACCCGCCGACAGGCCCGGCGCTTCGCGCGGACGGGCATAAGATGCCCGGATATCCCGCACTCCTCAGTCTCGACTCACTCCAAATGTCAGGTTTGATTCTACGTAATATTGACAATGTCAGGTCGCGACCTCATATTGGCTCATTGAGGAGAGCGCCATGAGTGATGGTCCCCATAGGAGTTTGCCGCTGAAGCGGCGTTGGAAGACTGTCGCGGAGCGGTCTTCCAAAGATGCATGGTCTGTTGAAGACGTGGTGGAGGCGACTTGTCACGCACTTGAACGTGACCTTGGGGAAGCTCCCGTGCAGTCTTTGCAGCGCATCCTCGGCGTTGGGCCAGAGGTGTCATTGTTCGGAGGCGATCACGAGGCCGTCTTGAACGAACTGGACCATGCTCGGATTGAGTGTCGAGGTTCGGCGATTGGAAATGCCGCTATTGACGGTGCAATTCAGGCCGTTCTGGAGGGTTTGGCTGGGGGCGAGGCATGTAAGTGTGCGTTAGAGCATGCTCTTGAGCGCACTTTTAAGAGTCATAGCCGTAGCATTGAAGAGCACTATCAGCGTAAAGCCGGTGACCGTAGTGCGCGTCATATGCGTGATCGCCTTGCCGCTGTAGGAAGTCGGTGTGACTTCAGTAGCATTGCCCTTCGTCATAGCCAGTCTTCCTCAAAGGAGGCGCGGACTTCTGGGCTTTCGCGGAGGGCTGGCCTAGATGACGGCCCGGCGATGCCGCTATGAGTAAGTCTGCCGTGCTTGCGGTTCCCGAAGTCGCTATTGACGTTCTCGAAGCTGGCGGAACTGCTCTTGCTGGACATCGAGGTCTGCCAATCGATGCCATTGGTTTTTCAACCGCATCTCTTGAGTCGTATTCGTTTGCAGGCAGTGATCCGGTTGTTTTCGATGCGATGCTTGTTGCGGCTTCTGTCGAATATGCTGACCGTACCGTTCGACGCCCGAGCCATGGCTGGCGCCGTTCGTTCTCTATGCGCCTTCCTGTTTACGATGCATCCCGGTGGCAAGCTGATGAAGTGCGGAGTGCCTTGATTGATGCGGTTGGCTTTCTGACCGGAGATGATTGGACTTTCGATTTCTACCAAAAGACTTCGGCTCCAATTGCGGTTCAGTCGGCGCAATTCAATCTGTCGCCTGATACTGGTGCGGTGATTGCCTATAGCGATGGCATGGATTCCAGAGCCGTTGCCGGACTGTTAAATGAGGAGTTGGGCCATCGACTTGTGAAGGTTCGGCTCGGCACCATGACGCCCAAACGAAGGAGGGGAGTGGCCCAACCAGTGCCCTTCGCTGGTGTGCCATATGAACTATCGAACATTGGTTCGAATAAGGAATCGACGGCTCGAAATAGAGGTTTCAAGTTTGCGTCGATTGCCGGTGTCGCCGCATATCTATGCGGTGCATCCGAGATCATCATTCCAGAGAGCGGCCAAGGTGCTATTGGGCCTGCATTGGTCGGTGTGGCGCATGCTTATCCAGACTATCGCAATCACCCTTCATTTACGGGCAAGATGGAGCGGTATTTTCGGGCCTTGTTCGAGCGTGACATTCGGTTTCGGTTCCCTCGTCTTTGGCATACGAAGGGGCAAACCCTTCGAGAGTATGCGTCCCTAGCTCAGGGCAATGACTGGTGGGATACCCGTTCTTGCTGGCGTGGTAGTCGTTGGGTGTCAATCTCTGGTACGTGGCGTCAATGTGGCGTCTGTGCTGCCTGCATGCTCAGACGAATGAGCGTTCACGCAGCCGGGCTGCAAGAAGCTCCCGATGTATATGTCGCGACCAATTTGTCAGCACCCAGCATGGCGGAGGCGGTCGAACCGGGGTTCCGACATGCTGGGAAGTCGTTTGCGGAGTATGCACACGCCGGATTCCTGCATCTGGATCATCTCGCAGATTTGGCTGATGACGCGGCTCGTTCCGAGGTCCGTGCTCATGCGTTTCAACTCGGGCGGGCGATTGGGGCAGCAGTCGAGGAGACGGAAAGCAATCTTCGAAACTTGCTCAAACAACACAAGACTGAATGGGAGAACTTCATGGATAGTTTGGGAGGCTGCTCTTTCCTGGCGGAAAGGCGAAGTGGCAAGTTATGAACGCTGCAGCAGAAAGGCTATCTGATCGGGAAGTCGGCGAGCGCCTGAAGCTTGCTCGAGAGGAAGCCGGAAAGACTCAAGCAGACGCGGCCAGTGTTATCGGCGCAGCCAGAACGACTGTCGTTGCCATCGAAAAGGGTCAGCGTCGGATTCGCATTGATGAACTCCAGAAGCTTGCAGCCGCTTACGGCACGTCTGCGAACGCAATACTTCGACGGGAAGCCGTTCAGCTTAGCCTTGCCCCTCAATTCAGGAGGCTAAGCGAGAGTGAAGACGACGCGGTCGGAACGTCCAGTCGATTGCTGAACGATCTGGTTACGGCTGAGCTGGAACTAGAGAACGCACTTGGCATTCATCGGGAGCGGCGATACCCGCCAGAACGCCCTATCTTGCCCGGCGACAATCGCGCGGTTGTCTCGCAAGCCGAGGCGGACGCTCAGGACCTGCGCGACTGGTTAGGGATCGGGCCAGGGCCAATCGGCGATATCGTTTCTGTATTGGACCTTCAGCTAGGTATTCGTGTCTATCTATGTCCGCTGAACTCCAAAATTTCTGGTCTATTCGCTTACGATCCTAGAGCTGGAGCCTGCATGCTCTTGAATGCGTTGCATCCTCGCTCGCGGCTCATGACTACTGCCGCCCACGAACTTGGGCATTTCATTTCCTCTCGGACCGAGCCGGAAGTGCTTACTGAGAGCTCACTTTTTGTCTCCCGTGAGGAGCGTTATGCCAACAGTTTCTCCCGAGGGTTCTTGACGCCATCTCGTGCTGTTCGTCAGCGATTCCAAGATATCACTGCGGGGCATTCCCACTTGACCCGTCGCCATATCATTCTGTTAGCGCACGCTTTCGGTGTGGCTAGAGAAGCAATGGTGCGTCGCCTAGAAGAACTTGGGCTTGCAAGAAGAGGAACGTGGGACTGGTTTCAGGCAAACGGTGGAATTACCGACGAGCAAGCGCGCCAGGTTTTGGGCGACATTCCATCGAGGCACTTTTCAGCCTCTGAAACGGGTGTCCAGTTGCCGCCCCGGCTCGCCCTTTTGGCCGGTGAGGCGTGGAAACGCGGCATCTATAGCGAAGGCCAGTTGGTGCGCCTTCTACATCTGGATCGATATAGCGTTCGCGCCTTGCTTGACAGTGCAGCGGCCGAAGAAGGCGAGGAAGATGACCTGGTTAAACTACCTCGCTGACCCTGATGCTGTCTTCGTTGCCGATACGAGCGTTCTCATAAGCTTGAATGCGACGGGGAGAACTGCCGATGTTTTTGGAGGTCTTCCGTGCCAATTTGTTGTTCCAGAAAACGTTTCTGCCGAGCTGGAGAATGGGCGTCGGAACGGATATCGAGATGCCGATGTACTTGAGGAACTGTGTCTGGATGGTAACGTCCGGTGTGTTGGTCTCGGGACCGCCGCATTAGAAGTTTATGAGAGCTTGGTCGATGGCTCGACGTTGCGCACTCTTGACGATGGCGAGGCCGCGACAATCGGATGTGCTGTCGAACTTTCTGGGGTGGCTTTGATAGACGAGCGAAAAGCACGGCTTCTATGTTCAGAGAACTACCCCGAACTGATGGTTGTTTCGACTGCTGGACTACTGCTTTGCGATCCAGTCAAGCGCATCTTGGGTGAGAGCGGCCAAGCGGCTGCTTTACTTGATGCATTGCAGAAGGCTCGCATGCGTGTGCCAAATGAACTGTTATCCGCAGTTTGTAGCGTTATTGGTCCTGACGCTGCGATGCGTTGCACAAGCTTGTCTCGTTCCCGCATAGCTACCCTTCAGCCTAAATAGACGAGACAAAAACGGTCGTTTTTGGCCACGCGCCCTACCCTGCCCAAGATCAATCGCTTAGCCAGGACAAAAACCCGCGGCAAAACCTTTGCGGTTTTGGCAGGTTTTTGTCACACTGAAGTATGATCATTGGATATGCACGCGTCAGCACTGACGACCAGAGCCTGGATTCACAGACCGACGCACTATCAGCAGCCGGTGCTGAGAAGGTTTTCGCAGACCGGATCAGTGGAACGAGGCGCGCAAGGCCAGAACTGGATAAGATGCTGGATCAACTCCGCGACGGCGACGTTGTGACTGTCACAAAGTATGACCGCCTGGCGCGGTCTCTGAAGGACCTCTTGGAGATCGTAGAGGCGATCCGGGAGCGAGGTGCCGGCTTCCGGTCCCTGGCTGAGGATATCGACACGACGACGTCGGCAGGCCGCCTGGTGTTTCACGTCTTCGCGTCCATCGCCCAGTTTGAACGGGAGCGGATTTCAGAGAGGACCAGAGAGGGCTTGGCATCTGCGCGCAAGCGTGGGCGGATAGGTGGGAGACCCCCTGCCCTTTCGGCAGCCCAGAAAGTAGAAGTTCGCCGCATGCGTGACGAGGAACATCGCGCAATCCCAGAGATCGCGCGACTGTTCAAGGTCAGCGAGCGAACGGTACGAAGGGCGTAGAGCGCACGAAACTAAGGTATCTCTACCTGAAGTTTCCGTCTTCCTAGGTAAGCTCCCATTACCTCAATGACGCTCAAGTACATGCAGTTGATTCCCGGGAAGCCATCGGCTGGCTCCTGGTCTGCCCTAACCACAGACACTTGTGTGAATGGGCCTTCCCCGTGGTTACGAGCAGGAAAAACGTAACCGACCGATTGTGGCCGCCTGCCTGAGGCTGGGGTTCCGAGGTAAGACACGTGCATAACGACGTCGTTATGCACGTGTTTTATTCGGAGG
>NZ_JHZF01000007.1 GCF_000688295.1 Pseudooceanicola nanhaiensis DSM 18065
ACACCGCGCTCGGCATACCCGTCACGGAAGCTGTGGGATAAGTCTGTCCGGGGAAAGGGGAACCTCGGCGTTCAGCCGATTTGTGCAACAGAGCCCAGAAGGGCGTCTAAAAAACTCAAGGCTATTCATGCCTCCTTGCCTCCCAAATAGCGAAGAAGGCGTCCACGCTACACGGATCCAATCAAACACTGCGGCGTGATCATCAAGCTTTAGGAGACCTAGGGGGGGTCGGCGGCCTCACGACCCACAGCATTCGCGGCCCGAGATGCTTGTGCCTTCGTCCTGCACAGCACTGCACGGAAGCCGTCGAAGGGAGCCCTTGCAGGAGCCCAGAGACTGGCATAGCTTCCGCGATGTTCAAGAACATGAATAGTTCCCGCCCGGCTCTGATGTCTATATAGGAATGATGAGTGCGCCTGATCCGCCCAACAGGAGGTCCAATTGCCAGACATTATCATCCATTGCGGTGGTCCCAAAACGGGTTCAAGTGCGCTGCAGCACACGTTGAGCAAGAATGTCGATCGGTTACGGGAGGCGGGCCTGTACTACCCGCAGCTCCGAAATCCGAGTGCCAGATTCGCCGATCCAATTATGGGCAATGCGTATGAATTGGCAATGGCCGCTTCCAAGCGTAATCGCGCGACCGCCTCCGGTATTCCGGAGGAAAGATTCTTTCAAGACGCCGAAGCGCTTCTGTCTATAATCAAAGACGCTGACAGGGATGAGGTTGTTCTGCTGTCGACCGAGTGGTTTTCCAACCTTAGCGAGGCGGAATGGCTTTGGCTTGTCGAGTTTTTGGCCCAGACGAGAAGAGACATATCTACAGTCACGTATTTTCGCCCGCAAGTAGACCAGATAAGCTCGGCGCTCGGTCAGTTTATAAAGAGCGGCTCACGCCCGACTCTCGCCAATTGCGTCCGCTACATGAGCAAAGAGCCCTACCTGTCTGCGATGGCTTATCATAAGATCCAGAGCAAACTCCCGATCAAAAACTCAGTAATCGCACTATACAACCGTTCGAATCTTTTTGAAGATGACATCACAGCAGATTTTCTAGCACACACTGACAGGATCGCCGGCACACGCTCGCCGTGCATCAAGACTGAGTCGGAAGTTAATCCAAGCCTCAATGGCGAAGCTCTGACGCTACTGTATTCTATTAACAGAAGCGCGCTGGGTCGAAATGAGAATGCATTGGTTCTGGACATCTGCATGCGGATTCCGGAGTTCAGCCTTATGAAAAATAGGCCGCAGCTGATCCTTTCCAAAAAGAATGTAGAAGAGGCTCAGGAAATTTTCGCCAAAGACAACGCCTGTGCTGTTGAGGCATTCGGAGAATCTTTTACATACTTGTCACGCGACCGTGCGGAAAATGAAGAATTTGTTGATGTTTCGCGCGGGCCCAGCGAAACATCGCAGAAGCTCTTTTGGAACATGTGGGAGAAACTATTCGCCGAGGCAAGCGACGAGCGCCGGTCACTTATGACGTCGCTCGCACCCAAAATTGCCGACGCACTCGCACAGGATCCAGTTCGATCCGAAGAACATCATCAAGAATTAGCAGCCGCGATCTCTCAGAAGCTTGACCCTCAAGCAAATATTTCTGACAAAGCTATTTTAGGAAAGGACGGCTTCCTTTTTCTTGGCGGGCCCGACTCCAATAGCATCGCGAAATACTTCTCTGGTGAAAAGAAGATCTCAACCAGCGCAGTGAATATTCACCGGCACAACTTTCGGGCACTGGAGCGCACTGGAGCGCCCTACAGTACATTAATTATTCCTGAAGCTCACGTTGTTTATGGCGATCTCCTTCCCGACAATTTCAGGGTCGTTGAGAATAGGCCGATTAATAGTCTCCTAACCGCCCTGAATGAGCCGATCATTTATCCCATTGATCAATTGATGGCGCTCCGTTCCGAAGGAATACCCGTCTACACTGGACGGGATTCTCATTACACTGAGCATGCAGCGATCGCATGCTACAAGGCTGTGCGCTTATCCCATGGGCTTGAGGGCAATTTTACACCGCCCTACACGCCCAGTATAGATCGAGAATCTGCTGATCTTATGACTGGAGACGCGGCTGCAGCGATCAAGAAGAAGAGAATCCTGCAATCCCAGAGTCGGGCCCCTCACTTTATACACCTGTATTGCAACAACGTCATGAATAACGGTCGCATCTCGATCTACATGAACCCGCGAGCGCACGGCGGTCGAGTCCTCTGTTTTGGCACTTCATTTTCAGATCACCTCATTCCGGCCTACACGAGTGATTTCCGCGAGGTTGTGTTCTGTTATAGTACTGCGGTTGACGAGGCGCTCGTTCGGCTAGTTGAACCTGAGCGGATCTTCATGGAGATGCCCGAACGGTTTCTCCATTTTCCCAATATGGCGCTTGCCGGCAGCGTATTGTGCACGCACTCCATGCGCACTGAGAATCAAGAAACGCATCCTGCGTTTTTCGATCTCCCTCCGGGGCCAATTAAAACGCTGGTGACTCTGCTTTCGGAACTGGTAGATTCTGAGGTCGTACCCCCGTCACTCGGCTCCGCAATCGGCCCCGCAGCACTTGCGCGAGTACGTTTTGCGCGAACCTCCAAGCACACTGGTGCCGTGCGAGACGCGATTAGGGCTGTGCTCTCGGGTCACTATCGGCAAGAGACTTTGCTTGGTGTCCTCGCTCAGGCTGTAGACTCTGGCCTACTTGCGGGTGAGTGCGACATCTTACCTGAAACGGACATGGGTGGGATCACGAAGATCCGTTGCCTGAGCCGAGGTGGCAAGTATCGTGAGGCCGCGCAGGTTCTAGAGCGCCACATGACGATGTTTGGGAAAACCACTGAGAGCGCCTACTTTACCGAGTTTTTACTGAAAAACGCCTGAGAATTCATCGGCCGCCTGGCGATCCGTCTTGAATAGTCGCACTTCGTCTCCTCGCTAGAGAGGGTTCAACCTCAAACCAAACGATGATACGGGATGGAGATCATTGCGGAGCCGTTGGACACTGCAGGAAGAATAGAAAATACGTCGCTCTGGGTGGCGTGACTGGGCCCCTAGCAGGCACTCTAACACCATCAGAGATACGCTTGAGCTTCTGATGTTGGAGCTGTGCCGATTCCGCTCAGATGTCGCGCGTACCTCACAAAGCCGAATCAGCACGGGAGACGGTCCATACATATGTGAGAGGGAACGGAGTGGCGGGAGCTTCACCGAAAAAGCCAAAACGACGCAAGTCTATAATATCAGTTTTCAGTATGGCGGAGCCATTATCCTGGGAACAGTCAATCGCAAAAACGAGAAGAATGACAATGCTCAGAACCTCAAGAAACAGAGACCGAATGGCGAGGGGCGAAATGGCGAAGAACCCGCGGGAGTTTATTAAGTCACTAGAGCTGTCATTTGATGAAGAGTGGTACGAAAAGACATACACTCACTCCATCATGCAGGAAAAAAAGAAACATGAGTCACTCTTGGACTTCTATGTTCGCCGAGGGGCGAGAATCGGACACGACCCCAATGACGAATTCTCAGAGATCCTCTACAGGGCAGCAAATGAAGATGTGAAGAAAAAACTTATGACGGATTCCGCGGAGTTCGCCTTTAAACACTTTATTGAATACGGCATAGGCGAGAGCAACCGCATATCTTTTACCGCAGAAGATGCGCGACGTATACGAACAATATACCTAGCACTAGATCGAGAATTCATAAAAAATACCTACGGGGACAAGTCTCAATCATATATTGATGTTTCCGACTATTACTTTGACCGAGCTCGGCAGGACGCCATTTCTCCCTCAGCGGACTTCTCGGAAGCGGGGTACTTAGACCACAATAAAGATGTCTCTGATGTACTGAAGAACGGTGACCTCTACTCGGCTTTTGATCACTTCTTGAGAACTCGAGGGCGCGAAATGCGATCCGTTATAACGCATAACGCATATCTAGCGGAACTGCAAGATAGAAGAGAGGCGGAAGCGGCAAGGGCCTCCCACATTGCACTCGAGGCGAGTTTACCAGGCATTACTCATCTAACGGGCTTGGACATGCTTAACGCTTTGGAGTTTTTTGACAGCAGCGTGGATGCAGTAATCTCGCCATCAACAGAATCTGGCGGCATACTAGTCCTAGTTCCACATTTCCTCCCAGAGATCTTGTTTGGCGGGTACATGGCATTCTACGACTTCCTTGCCAAACTCCGTGAACGGACCGGAGCAGAGTTGCATCTGCTCGTTGTAAATCAAGGGGATTCTGGGGTATACACAAACAACCTGCTCCGCATGAGGTTGAAGGCCCCAAACATTTTCGGGCTATTCTCAAGATTTCAGAAGCTTGACCCAGCCAAAAGACGGGTAGAGGTGCCTGAGAACTTTTTGGTGATGTCCTACTGCGCGGAGCTTCACCCAATCGCTTCACGGATATCCCGTCGGCTAGGACGCGAGCCTGTTTTCTTTATACAAGAAGAGGAATCCGATTTCCACTCAAACAATGATTTGCGAAGCTTCACGGAACGCTCCTTTCTCCTTCCTCACATCGCGGTGTACAACTCGGCGAAACTTGTTGAGTATTTTCGCGTAAAAACCTCAGTATTTGAAGTCGCAGGAGACGAGTACCGCTACGCGAGCATCGAAAACCCAATATCCCCGCTCCCGGTGAACCGAGAAAATTTTCTAAAGAAGCAAAGAAACAAGACGACGCGCCGTCTGATAATGTATGGGCGTCCTGAAGGGCACGCCGCAAGGAATCACTTTGCAACGCTTGTATTCGCTTTGCGACAGGCGACCCGACGCGGGATCTTCTTGGATGAAGATTGGGAGTTCTATTCCATCGGGTCTTTGGCGTTCAAAGAGGCGATTGATCTGAATGGCTCAAGCAAATTGCGTATGCTTCCGAAGATGCCTAAAGCTGATTATGAGGACTTCTTGCTCTCGGGTGACGTCGGGGTCTCAGTCATCACGACGCCTCATCCGGGGATTGTTCACTTTCAGATGGCTGCTTATGGTTTAACAACGGTCACAAACCGCACTGACCTCAGGGATGACTTGTGGCTTTCCGATCAGAATCGAAATCTGGTCCCCGTCGATATGACGGTGGAATCAATCGTCTCCGGCTTCCAGAAAGCCGTCGCCGAAGCAGAAGACTTCGAAAAGCGCTATGACAATGCGTTTGAAGCCCGCCGCCTTGATCCTGCATCTTGCGTCGCTGAGGCGCTTTTCCTTATGGCCGAGGTCATCGAAGAAGCACGCAATTCGGAAGCACCCATAGCTAGGAATAGGACTCATAGCCAGTAGATGACGACTGCTGCGAGAACTATGTCAGAGAAAGGCGTTGCTGCATTACTCCGGCCTGAGGCGTGACGGCCCCCTTAGCCCGCTGAGTTTAGGTTACGCGGACGATCTCTACGGTGACGGTGGCGTTGAAGCGGTCCACGATGGCGATGCAGAGGCTCTGTTGCACAAATCGGCTGAACGCCGAGGTTCCCCTTTCCCCGGACAGACTTATCCCACAGCTTCCGTGACGGGTATGCCGAGCGCGGTGT
>NZ_JHZF01000008.1:2500-5439 GCF_000688295.1 Pseudooceanicola nanhaiensis DSM 18065
GAATGGGGCAACCCACCTGACAGTTTGATATAATAGTCTTCGGACTGCTTATATCTGGCTGAACCAGGTACTTTTAACCTGAACACATAGGGTTTTAAGAGCAAACCCGGGGAACTGAAACATCTAAGTACCCGGAGGAAAGGAAATCAATATGATACTCCCCTAGTAGTGGCGAGCGAACGGGGACCAGCCGAGCCGTGAGAGTGAGAAGAACAATCTGGAATGATTGGCCATAGCGGGTGACAGCCCCGTATTCGAAGCTCGATCGGACGTATTAAGTAGGGCGGGACACGTGTAATCCTGTCTGAAGATCGGAGGACCACCTTCGAAGGCTAAGTACTCCTTGCTGACCGATAGCGAACCAGTACCGTGAGGGAAAGGTGAAAAGCACCCCGACGAGGGGAGTGAAACAGTACCTGAAACCGAACGCCTACAATCAGTCGGAGGGACCTCGAGTCCTGACGGCGTACCTTTTGTATAATGGGTCATCGACTTGGTCTCACGTGCAAGCTTAAGCCGTTAGGTGTAGGCGCAGCGAAAGCGAGTCTTAATAGGGCGAATGAGTTCGTGGGATCAGACCCGAAACCGAGTGATCTAGGCATGACCAGGATGAAGGTAAGGTAACACTTACTGGAGGTCCGAACCCACACCTGTTGAAAAAGGTCGGGATGAGTTGTGCCTAGGGGTGAAAGGCCAATCAAACTCGGAGATAGCTGGTTCTCCGCGAAATCTATTTAGGTAGAGCGTCATCCGAATACCCCGGGGGGTAGAGCACTGGATGGGTAATGGGGCCCCACAGGCTTACTGATCCTAACCAAACTCCGAATACCCGGGAGTACTAGATGGCAGACACACGGCGGATGCTAACGTCCGTCGTGGAGAGGGAAACAACCCTGACCTCCAGCTAAGGCCCCCAATTCATGGCTAAGTGGGAAAGCAGGTGGGACGACCAAAACAACCAGGAGGTTGGCTTAGAAGCAGCCATCCTTTAAAGATAGCGTAACAGCTCACTGGTCTAATCAAGTTGTCCTGCGGCGAAGATGTAACGGGGCTCAAGCCATGAGCCGAAGCTGAGGATGCACATAGTGCATGGTAGCGGAGCGTAGTGTGACATAGTTCACTGTCTCCTTAGCAGGTTCGCCTGCATTGGAGACAAGGAGCTTTCTGTGAAGCCGGGGCGTGAGCCATCCGGTGGAGAGATCACTAGCGAGAATGATGACATGAGTAGCGACAAAGAGTGTGAGAGACACTCTCGCCGAAAGTCCAAGGGTTCCTGCTTAAAGCTAATCTGAGCAGGGTAAGCCGGCCCCTAAGGCGAGGCCGAAAGGCGTAGTCGATGGGAACACGGTTAATATTCCGTGGCCAGTAGGATGTGACGGATCGCAGGTGTAGTTCGGTCTTAACGGATTGACCGGGCTGCTGAGTGGTTCCTGGAAATAGCCCTACACCAGACCGTACCCTAAACCGACACAGGTGGACTGGTAGAGCATACCAAGGCGCTTGAGAGAACGATGTTGAAGGAACTCGGCAAAATACTCCCGTAAGTTCGCGAGAAGGGAGCCCGGTTCTTAGGCAACTGAGGGCTGGGGGCACAAACCAGGGGGTGGCGACTGTTTACTAAAAACACAGGGCTCTGCGAAGTCGCAAGACGACGTATAGGGTCTGACGCCTGCCCGGTGCCGGAAGGTTAAAAGGAGGGGTGCAAGCTCCGAATTGAAGCCCCGGTAAACGGCGGCCGTAACTATAACGGTCCTAAGGTAGCGAAATTCCTTGTCGGGTAAGTTCCGACCTGCACGAATGGCGTAACGACTTCCCCGCTGTCTCCAACATCGACTCAGCGAAATTGAATTGCCTGTCAAGATGCAGGCTTCCCGCGGTTAGACGGAAAGACCCCGTGCACCTTTACTACAGCTTCACACTGGCATCAGGCCATGCATGTGCAGGATAGGTGGTAGGCTTCGAAGCAGGGACGCCAGTCTCTGTGGAGCCTCCCTTGAGATACCACCCTTGCATCGCTTGATGTCTAACCGCGATCCCTTATCGGGTTCCGGGACCCTGTGTGGCGGGTAGTTTGACTGGGGCGGTCGCCTCCTAAAGCGTAACGGAGGCGCGCGAAGGTTGGCTCAGAGCGGTCGGAAATCGCTCGTTGAGTGCAATGGCAGAAGCCAGCCTGACTGCGAGACTGACAAGTCGAGCAGAGTCGAAAGACGGCCATAGTGATCCGGTGGTCCCAAGTGGGAGGGCCATCGCTCAACGGATAAAAGGTACGCCGGGGATAACAGGCTGATACTGCCCAAGAGTCCATATCGACGGCAGTGTTTGGCACCTCGATGTCGGCTCATCTCATCCTGGGGCTGGAGCAGGTCCCAAGGGTACGGCTGTTCGCCGTTTAAAGAGGTACGTGAGCTGGGTTTAGAACGTCGTGAGACAGTTCGGTCCCTATCTGCCGTGGGTGTAGGATACTTGAGAGGAGTTGCCCCTAGTACGAGAGGACCGGGGTGAACGGACCACTGGTGGACCTGTTGTCGTGCCAACGGCAGTGCAGGGTAGCTATGTCCGGACAGGATAACCGCTGAAGGCATCTAAGCGGGAAGCCCCCCTCAAAACAAGGTATCCCTGAGGGCCGTGGTAGACCACCACGTCGATAGGCCGGAGATGTAAGCGCTGCAAGGCGTTCAGTTGACCGGTACTAATTGCCCGATAGGCTTGATTTGATCCAGTAGAAGACAGGCCAACGCCCGTCCCTACAAGACAGAAAGCGTACACTACATACAGTCGTACATGACTTGGACAACTTGGGTCTTTTCTTGGTCTGGTGGTCATAGCACGAGCAAAACACCTGGTCCCATCCCGAACCCAGCCGTTAAGTGCCGTCGCGCTGATGGTACTGCGTCTCAAGACGTGGGAGAGTAAGTCGCCGCCAGACCTAGAAAAGACCC
>NZ_JHZF01000009.1 GCF_000688295.1 Pseudooceanicola nanhaiensis DSM 18065
GAGCCGTGATCTAGTGGCCGCGGTGTGGCCCGAGGCGCGGATCGCGGTGCATCCGCATCGGCTGCGGGAGGATGTTCCCCGTCTCGTCCCACCATCGCCCGAGGCGCCCTTGGTCCTCGCCGTGCTTGGCAACATCGCACCGCAGAAGGGGGCGGCGGTGATTTCTGCTCTATCCCGAAAGGTGCGTCCAGGGGAGCTGGTACTGATCGGCAATATCGATCCGGCCTTCCCTCTTGCCCCTGGCACGCCCGTTACCGGCACCTATGCTCTTGCCGACCTGCAGGACTTGGCCGCACGTTACGGCGTGACCGCATGGCTGGTGCCGTCGGTCTGGCCCGAAACCTTCTGCTATGCGGTACACGAGGCTGTGGCGACGGGCCTGCCGGTGCTGGCCTTTGATCTTGGCGCCCAAGGAGAAGCTGTGCGTGAGGCACCGAATGGTGTTTTGCTGCACCTCCCTCAAGAGAAGATGTCCCCGGAAATCCTCGCCGCCACGGTGCTCTCGGCGGCCCGAGAGCTCCGAACGATCAGCGCTCCAGAAGCTCTCGGTGGAAGCGTCGAAGCAGAATAAGCCCGATCACCGCGAGACCAAGCGAAAGTCCGTAGACGTAGAGCTGTGAAACGTAAGGCGCATCATAGTTGCTGTAGAACCCGGCCCGCATTTCTCCGACGACATGGATCAGTGGGTTGTACCAAAGGAAATCCTGATAAGGCTGGGGCACCGTTTCGAACAGGAAGAAGATGCAGGAGATCAGGAACATTGGCCGATTCAGGATGGCCCAAATTGTCGCCCAGATCGGAAACCGCAGACGAAGAAAGCAGTTTATCACGCCCACTCCGAAAGAGAGAGCTATCACCATGCAGAAAGACTGGATGATCCGGAGCAGATCAATCGCACCTTGAGTGTCGTAGATCAGAAGGATGCCGGTGAAGACAACATACGCAACCAGCAACTGACTGAATACATTGACCAACATCCGAGCGAAGATTGCGTCCATGTAGGTGACGCTTGGATAAGCGAGGAGCTGCTGCGAAAAGGTGAGAGATGCCGCGACCTTAATACTGACGTCTGTGTAGAGCAGAAAGGGCACCACACCCGAGGCATAAAAAGGAGCGAATTCTGAGCCGAGCGCAGGCGCGCGGAATGCAAGGGAGAAAACGAAGGTTAGAAGCGTGATTCCCAGCACCGGCTCCAGCACAAGCCAGATGTAGCCACCGGGCGAGCGGCCATAGGTGGTCTCCATCTCGCGCAGCGCAAGCGCCATCACTGCCCGAAATGTTCCGAAGCTGCGTGGCCGCTGGACAGGCCGTAGGTTAGGGGACATAGTCCCGGCCGAAGCGGGAGAACTCATCAAATCTACCGTTCAGAAGCCTATGGAAGTCGCACCGGGTGACACCCTATTCATCGCAGGCGAACCTGTGCAAGAGGCCAATTTTGACGTCATCTCCCCCGAAGCAGATAAAACCGGAGAGTGCCCCGGCATCCCAGAGCGATGCCGAAAACCGTCCCGAGCCCAACCCGGTCCCGTCGACAGCGGCTTTCGCTCCGGAGCAAGCAGAACAGACGCCGTCCAAGGTGCGCGGCCCAGCGTCGCGGGCCCGGCCGCGACGGCGGCACGGGATCGTTCTTCTCAGCTTCCTTATCATGGTGATCCTGCCCTCCGCGGTGACTGGCTGGTATCTTTGGACCCGGGCCGCAGATCAATATGCGTCCTATGTCGGCTTCTCAGTTCGGAAGGAGGAGGTGAGTTCGGCAGTCGAATTGCTCGGCGGTATCACCGAGCTATCGGGATCCAGTTCCTCCGATACGGACATCCTCTACAAGTTCTTGCAGAGCCAGGAGATCGTACGTCGGATCGACGCCGTGCTGGACCTGCGCGAGATCTGGTCGAAACCCGGCCCCCATCAAGATCCTGTTTTCACTTATCATCCTCCAAGCCTGTTCACCTACGAGCCCCCGGGCACGATTGAGGATCTCACTGAACACTGGCTTCGAAAAGTGAAGGTGTACTATGATGAGGGGTCTGGACTGATAGACCTGCGTGTACTCGCTTTCACGCCGGATGATGCTCACGCCATCGCCGAAGAGATCTTTGACGAAAGCTCCAAGAAGATCAACGATTTGTCCGCCATCGCCCGAGAGGATGCGATGCGATACGCGCGTGACGAATTGGAGGAGGCCGTCGAGCGTCTCAAAGAGAAGCGACGGATCCTGACCGAGTTCCGCAACACCTACCGGATCGTCGATCCGGAGGCCAGCATACAAGGCCAGGTGGGGCTGATCACTACTCTCCAAAACGAGTTGGCCAGCGCGCTGATTGAACTGGACATGCTGCAAGGCTCTGCCTCATCGAACGACCCTCGGATCCAGCAAGCCCGGCGCCGAATCGAGGTGATCGAGAACCGTATTGATCAGGAGCGGCGCAAACTTGGCAACGGGCCAGCTGCAGGGAATGACAATGGCGAGGAGGCATATGCTGAATTGCTCGGGACCTATGAGACACTGGCAGTTGACCGACAGTTCGCTGAAGAATCTTATCGTCTGGCTCTTTCGGCCTACGACGCCGCTCAGGCGGAAGCTCGAAGACAGAGCCGTTACCTTGCCGCCCACATCACGCCAACCATAGCCCAAAAATCAGAGTTCCCGGACCGTCCGCTTCAGCTAAGCCTCGTTGTGATCTTTTCCTTCCTGCTTTGGGCTACTGTTGTACTCGTTAGCTACTCCTTGAAGGACCGCAGGTAGGGTTCAATGATCCATCTTGAGAACTTGACCAAGATTTTCCACACTGACCGAGGACCGAAGACCGCCGTTGACCATGTCACCCTGACAATACCGACTGGCGGATCGCTTGCCCTCTTGGGACGCAACGGCGCTGGAAAATCCACTTTGTTGCAGATGATTTCCGGTGCAATGGAACCCACCTACGGCCAAATTCTGTCAGATGGCACCATCTCCTGGCCGGTTGGGTTCGCAGGTGCCTTCCACCCGGACCTGACAGGAGCACAGAACGCACGTTTTATCGCTCGCGTCTACGGTGCCGAAACTGCTGATATGGTCGACTTCGTACGAGAATTTTCAGAGCTCGACGACAATTTTTACTTGCCGGTGCGGAACTACTCCTCCGGCATGCGAGCGCGCCTCGCTTTCGGCGTGTCCATGGCCGTGGACTTCGACACCTATCTGATCGACGAGGTGGCGGCGGTCGGGGACGCGAGCTTTCGCGACAAGAGCAATGCAGTCCTCAAGGCTCGACTCGAAAATTCCAGTGCCGTCGTGGTGTCGCATTCAATGGGATTGATCCGGCAGATCTGTGATCGCGGCGCAGTACTGGAGAACGGGAAGCTCACACTTTTCGAGAACATTGAGGAGGCGATCGCCCAGCACGAGTACCATATGGGCATCCGACGCTATCCCGTTAAACGAAAAAGCTAGAGCACATCCTGTCACGCAAACTGCGCCCAGATCAGTAACTCGTCTCAACGATGTCATGCAGCCGCGCTAGCCACGGCGCCCGCTCGGCATCTACCGCGGCCATGAATGTCGCCTCATCCATGCGGAAACGCTCAGCGAATTCAGTGTTCCGGGAGGTGCCCAACTTGCCATGGCTACTCTTGAACTCCATCGGAGGAAGATCTGGCAAGCGAAGGTGGCGAGTGACCACGTTCACCATCTGTTGTGCGCTCAGGAGCGTTGTCTGCTCGTAGCACATCCGCAGCGGCTCCAGCCCATGGCGCTCAAAGAACTCCTCGTTCTTGCGCTCCGCGCTGAGAATATGAAGCAGCCAGCGACGGATGAGTTTGGCATCATAAGCGAAGCTCTGGTCTGACGCTTGGCGTTCCTCCTCGCTGGCATGAGCCGTGTGAGCTACGTTCGTAGAGACCATCTTGGCCAAGGAAATAGCTTGCGCGACGATGTCCCGGCGGATCAACCAGAAGCAGGGGCCGCTGCCGAAATGTTCGAGGAAAAGCGCAGCTCGCGGGAAGACCGCTTCCAACTGATGCATGGTAATCTCGAAGCCATATACCCCATGATAATTGTGCCGGCGGATCAAAACGTTGATATATTGTTCCAGGTTCGAAGCGTTACAAACCTGGGCGATGTTCGGGATGAAATTCGGATTGAACGCTTCGTTGGCCTCGCTCAGCCGCCGAGTCTGAGAAAGAACGTCCGTCAGCCATGAAGAACCAGAGCGGGGCGTAAAGTAGATTACGTAACGTAAATCCGCAGCGGGCTTCTGGAGCACCCTTTCGTAAACGACAGGATCAAACTGGACCTCCCGGAAGTAAAGTGAGTTATTCAAATTTTCCTAATCCTAGAACCAGATCAGCCAAAGATACCAACGACGTAATCCTAATCAAACAGAGAGGACCTTGTCTGCGGAGTTTCTGAGAGTTTGGTGCGAACACTTCTCAGCATCCTTCTCTATCTGTCTCCCAATCCATCCGCAACCATTCGAGTTCCCTCTGAAGGGGTGTAGCGCCAGCGGGGCCCAGCCGGCCCTGCCGGCCCAGATGCGGGCGATGTCCGTGGACCAGCGCTCGTTCGGGGCCGTGGTGACGGACGGAACGGCTTGGATGCGCTCGTGATCGAACGCCATACGCGCGAGTTGCTGGGGCTGGCACCTGTCGCGCTCCGGCAAGGCACGCACTGCCAACGCAGCCCTCGAGCACGCGCTCATCGCCAGGTTCAGGACGCTCGGCCGCGTCGAGGCGCCGTTCCAGCTGAGGTCCGACAACGTCCTATGCCGGGAAAATCTGGCCGCTTAGGCCAGCAAGTCATGGGGTATCGATGGCTACGAGCAGGGTCGGCGCGATAGAGTGCGTGGCGGTCATAGCCGGTCTCCTCAACGGTGTCGTTCAGCAAAACCATTGTTGAGACCTGAGACCAGGTTATGGCCACACGCTGCGCCATCTGGAAACTGCGCGCGTGGCCATAACCTGTCGACAGCGCATGTTCCCGACGTGCTACGGTCTGGTCTTCACCAGCCGCCACTTCACGGGCGCTGGTCCGAAGCTACGGCCTGAAGCAGGAGTTCATCACGTCTCACTGCCCCCAGCAGAACGGCATGGTCGAGCGCGTCATCCGGACCCTCAAGGAGCAATGCGTTCACCGCCATCGCTTTGAGCATCCAGCACGCGGCGCGAGTCATTGGAAACTGGATCAGTTTCTACAACAACCGCCGCCCACGTCAGGCGCTTGCCATGCGACAGCCAGCCGAGGAATTCAGATTAGCGGCTTAACCTGAGCAGATTCCGCTGGGTCGAGGCTCTGTTGCACAAATCGTGTGAGGGATTCATCTCGTGAATCCAGCGTGGTAGCTGGGATGCATGAGCAGACCTACACCCCCAACCTACAGAAC
>NZ_JHZF01000010.1 GCF_000688295.1 Pseudooceanicola nanhaiensis DSM 18065
CGTATCCACGATCACAAGATCAACCGCCTCGACGAACTGCTCCCGTGGAACTGGAAGTCGTAGGATCAGGCGACGGTATCAACCGGCCGGTTACGGAAAAACAAAACTTCCGGTGCGTACCTCGTCACCGACGACAGAATTTAGAGCGAGATGGTAGAAGAGTTGCTTTACAATGTCGGGCCAGCCGGGCGAGTTCGATAACGACGTTGCATCGTAGTACTTGGCGTCTAGCACTTTCAGTGTTGTGCCATCGCGTATCACGATATCAGTCTGCATCCCTCGCTCTTGGACTAGGAGTTGTCCATTGGAGGCTTGTCTGAAGGCAGGTTTAGGGAGCCGGGAGTTCCATCCGCCTTCGACACCCGGCAGGACTTCTCGTAGCATTCGTTCCCAGACGGCGTGGAAGTCGTCGATACCGTATAAGGTGATGCCGTCATTCTGGCGTGGGTCTTCGTCAAGGTACGAGATCAAGGAGTGCGCTAGTCTGATTGCCCTTTGCGCGAACAAGTTTGGCAGCAATGATCTCAGTTTCTGGGACCATAGAAGCCGGGGAAAGTCGGGTGAGGCAAAGGCCTTGAGTTCTGCCTCTCGACCTTGCAGGCCGTCCAACCACCATCCGTGATGCTCAACAATCTCCAAAAGAACAGCAACTTGGACACGCGCTAGAACGCTTTCATGTGCGTTTGAGGTCCGACTTGTGCGAATGTTGGGGTAGACGATGTTTCCGTTGCCCGAGACCATGGCAAGTTCGCGTGCTGCGGTGCGCGGCCAATTGGCCTTCCCAGAGTTCTTTGTGGCGTAGCGTACTCGTTCAGCGAAGACTCCATACCGTCGAAAATCATCGGCCAAATCTTGAACTGTGGAGATCAAACCCACGTTCCCATCTTCCGCTGAAGAGAGACCCTGCCGGTCGCGAGTATCTTGGCCGTACTTTGCCAGTACCCGCATCGTTGTTCTGGCTATGCGTTGGTTTTCGGTTGCTGAATCTCCGAGTGTCTTACGAGGCACGAAGACATAGCTCTCTGAGGAACTTGTGCATGCTAGCCCACAGAAATGGACGGTTTCCTTTTGAAGCGTCTTGCCTTGGTCTTGGCGACGAAGTTCTGACGTCAGCTTTTGGTATCGTTCTTCAAGAAAACGAACAGCCACCCGGTCTTGAAGGACACGAGGCTCGTCAGGCATCGCCTGCAACTTCCTCAAGTGCCGCATCTAGGGCACCCAAGAAACCTTCAGAAAAGACCTGTTCGCTTTGAAATACGCGGTGAGACAAGGCCCCGTAGGTTTTGACGATAGCGGTATTGAAGACGATATCGCGCCCATGATGGCGAAGCAGATCGTCCCAAAGGTAGATCAGCACTTTCCCTGGCACGAAGTCGCTTGAAGCAAGTTCGACATCCGACACAAACCAAGGCCCCAAAAGGCGATCTTCAGCGATTGAAAGGTGATCAGTCAGATAGTCGTTCAAGACGCGAGAAAAGTCCGCCCAAGCGATCGAGGCCTGATTGCCATCGGCTTTGACCACATTGAAACGCCCTGCAGGCGAGATCGCGTAATCAATATTGATGTACTCTTGTTTCCAGCGGCGGCGGAAGGCCGTATCTAGGGGGAAAACGCCCTGGTCCGCGCTGTTCATGGTGGCTAGTAGCCAGAGATTTGCGGGCAATCTGAGCTTCTCAATCTCCTGATCGCACTCCGCACACAACCAGGCTTTGAATTCGTCGGTTGGAAAGTCTGCATCGTACTTTCCCAGGCCCGTCGCATCCCGGTCCAGCAAAAGGAAAAGGTCTCCAAAAACAGCAGCGGCTGGGGCGCGGTTAAGTTCTTCTATGACCAAGAAGACCTCTTCGTTCGGTCGGAGAATGGCAGCCCTGAGAGCGTGCGCGAAAGGGCCTGGAGAAAACTCGTAGGTTACGTCTCCCGCGCGAGTGACGGGCTTGAGCGCTCCGACAAAATCGCCGTTCTGAAGATCGGGGTGGAAGACTGTCCGAATGCTGCGCTTGTCACCAATGCGCTCATTGACTGCATGGGTCTTGCCTGTTCCTGGAGCACCATAAAAGATCAGGTTTTCAGCGCCTGTCACGGCTTCAGGATTGACGGCATCTTCTTGGTGATCGACAGCCCCAGGGGGTACATGGAGCGTATCCATATTCGCGATATAGTAATGGATAAACTCAGGTTGGAAGCAGCAAGAGTATCTGTTGTTTACTCGGTCAAAATATCGCCCAAAGCCAGTTTTATAGGCATCTGCAATTGCATTCACATTTGTGTAGCAAGTGTTCGGATTGGCATGGTTCAAATAAGCGGAAGTGTCCCAGGCACAGATGACAGGATCGTTTCCGGTCCCGTTGTACACTCCCAGGAGCAAGCACCGGTGGTTTCCGTTCTTTCCTAGCTGAAAATGATCCGCATGTTCTGCGTAGTCTCTGTTTAGTTGGATGCCTTTCTCGTCTGCGCCTCGGTTTCGCCAGTTTAGGTTCCGGAATGGGTAAATCTCTAGCGTCAGGGCTTCACCTGCTTTGCTGACTTCAGCAGTGAATCTGACGTAGCTTGATCGGGGAGGTGGATCGTGCCTTGTTAAGTTTACGGTCCAGCCAAGGGAACCCAAGGATCGATTCAGGATGTCTTCCCACTGATCTGCCGTTGCACGATCAGGCTCAGGCCCATCGTATAGTTCCCCATTCGGGCGAGATTGCGTAGCCATCAAATCTTTCCGGTGCTTAAGTGCCTTCCGAAAGACACTAGTCGCAGCGGTTTGGCGTGACCATATGATTTTGCTTTGGGATCATGGCCCTACTAGAGATGGGACAGCGTCTCTTAGGTCGAAGGACTTTGTCATTCGACCAGAGTTGAGCTTTCCCTTCTGAAAGCGCTGACGTGCCTTCCAGGTCAAGCGGAGCGCTGGAGCGTTACGTTGGCACTCCCGAAGAAGAGTGTCGTGCAAGGGAAAGTTGAAGATGTTCCCCTTCGTCAGGTGAAATCCATCGCCGATCGACAACCAATAGGACAAGAAGAGATCAGAACTCAGCACGCCCAAGCCCAAGAGGAAATCATCTTCATTTTCAAACCCTAAGCCATGAACGCCATTCGCTGGACCCTCTCGAAGGCTGACGTAGTTGCGCGCCACTCCTGCAACAAACAGCTTGTATTTGCCGTTCTTCGACACGATTGAACCAAGCGTAGGGCTTCCCGCTGCGAGGTCGAGGTAGTCCATAACAGCTTGGCTCTCTGGTCGAGGAAACTGACGGTCGAAGCTATAGTCTGACACATCAACGTACTCAGGCGATCGACTGAGCAGATCGGCGCGATCTTTCTTGCTCCACCGAAGCAGAGGCGTTGCCAAAAGCTTCCTTGGCTTCCCAGGCAGCACTGTGAGGATCGTACAACGCTGGCTGTTCGCTTTGTTGGTGTTCGTGTGGCTTGGCTTCCCAGATTTGAACAGTGTGTCCGGGATGTTGTCGAAATTTGATAGGCAGACGGTTCCGCGAGTATCCGTAATCATTGTGCGCAAGGCGCTGTAGTCACGGCTGAAGGCGACCGAAAGTGGCACAATAAAGTGGACGCCGCCTTCCCTACCTACATGCGTCAATGCCTTCTCAAGAAAATCAGCATAGATGTTCTTCCAAGGAGACCGCCCCTTCTCGTTTGCAACAAACGGCGGG
>NZ_JHZF01000011.1 GCF_000688295.1 Pseudooceanicola nanhaiensis DSM 18065
GTGCTGAAGTCGGGCACCGTCCAGTCGAGGCCAACCAGTCGCAGCAGACTTTCGACGAACCCGGTCGTCTGCCGGAGCGCCATGCCGAACAAGACCTTCATTGAAAGGCAGGTCTGGATAGCGGCATCGCTGTAGGTTTGCTGTCGGCCACGCCGGCCTGTCGGCGCGCCATCCCAGCTCATCTCAGGGTCGAACCAGATCGTCAGCGAGCCCCGGCGCTTGAGCGCTTCATTGTAGGCTGGCCAGTTCCTGGTTCTGTAGGTTGGGGGTGTAGGTCTGCTCATGCATCCCAGCTACCACGCTGGATTCACGAGATGAATCCCTCACACGATTTGTGCAACAGAGCCCGTCTTGGTGGCTTCATCGTCGTGGAGGGAAAAGTCCGGAACCTCCTCGTCCGCGTCAACGTCAGTTCTCCACGCTTTGAACACCGCCCAAGTAGTGCCGGGGAAGTCCCCTGATGCGTCTATCTCGTGGCACCGCACTTCGAGGCTGTCATTCGGCTCAGAAACGAGCGAGAAGTCTTCAGGCCAGTCGAACTTTGGATCGTGCTGAAGGATTGCTCGGCGCTGACGGTAATAGTAGAGGCGAAGCGCCGCGTTCCGCGCAGCTAAATAGTCCTTTAGGTATTCCGCTCGAATTTCAACGAATACAACGGTTCCATCTTCCTTACGAGTTAGTCGGACTACTTGTTCATACCCCTCTTCGGGGCGCAGCCAGTAGTCGCCTTCTTCAAGAAGCCCGTAGGCCATTACGAAGTCTTGATTGATGAAAACGTGCCGTGGGTGAGTAGAATTAAGATAACGCGTAAGGACAAGCCTCAGCCCGAGGCGCCCATCGGGATCGTCGTAGAAAGACTCGGCCTCAAAATATTGTCCATCTCCGTCCAGGTAAGGGGTCGTGTTGTCGAGGGACCAATAATGCCAATCTAACTCCTCTGCTTTCTCGCGCTTGTCGTTGAAGATAACTGCTGACCCAACGGCGAGTGTCTCCTCGACATGCCCAACTTCAGGGTAACGTCCACGTTCGAGAGGAAGAATTGTGCCGTAGACCGGGACCCAGACGGCACGAGAATACAACCTGCGGCGATGGTCTCGCAGTTCGAACCATTCTTGACTCAACTCGTCCATGGGAAACCTCTTGTGCGTGCGCAGGCAGCATCAGCCTGTAGTGGGCTTAGTCAGCCCCACCACAATATGAAGCATATGGGTTTGCCGCTGCAATGCCGAAGATGTGGCCGAGTGAGCGCTTGGCTACATATGCAGCGAATGTCCGGAATGACGGGCTGCTGCGCAGAGTGGTGGTAGGATGTTGAGCGGCCGCTGTGGGCCGTTAGTCACAACCAAACTCTGGCGTCACCCGTCGCCTTCGAGCGTCAGCAGAAACTGAGACACGAAAGCGTCTAAGAAACGCGGGGCTATTCAGCGATTTCGCCGAGGCCTTCCGCTAAAGTGCCAGCCGCTGGCCACCTTCGAGTTGTTCCTCGAAGATGGCAGGGTCGGTATCGACCACAACGAGGCCGAGCGCGCCATGCTCCCCTCGGCACCAGGCGGAAGAACCTTGGAGGGTTCGGACAGCGGTGGCGAATCGCTGGCTTATGTCATGACGCTCCTCGAAATGGCCCAAAAGAACGGTCTCGTCGCTCAAGTTTGAGCTTGCCAACGGCGGCGGGTAGATACTCCCGCACAACCACCCCATTAGGCATGTGCCGTAAGCATCCAGCGGCCGTTTTGGCGACGGAAGAGCCTGCTGGGGGCAAGCCGGGTGCGAAGAGCGTCATAGATCCTCGAAAGCCCTTCGATGGCAGGCTCGCAGCCTGCCTCGCAGTAACCTGTGTCGCCGTCTTCAAGTTTCTGGATAACAGGCATCAATCCGGGCCGGTCGTCCGGACCCTCGTTCCAGTCGGGCCGAATGATTAGGCGGCCAGTCATCGTGATTTGCTTGTCGCGAAGGTAGAACCGGATCCCTTCTGGTTCGTGGGCGAGGAGTAGGTCGCCAGTATTAACGAGTTCCATGACTTCGTGGTGGGCGGGAGAAAGTGACATGATCTTGGCCTTTCATGCTTGATCAGGACAGGAAATGGATATCTGGTGACCGATGCGGAAGAAGTATCTGGCCCCCCCCAACTTGCCTCGTGCAGGTTGCTATCCACCCATCAGTGAAGTCAGGACCGGATCGTCTCGGGGGGCAACGGCCATCGCTTCAACCTTCTCGCAACCGACAGCAATATTAGCCACTGCCGGCGGATGGGAAGCCTTGACACAGAAAAAGTGCGTGATGCTCACTGCGCTGTCGTGCGCATCCGATGCTCGCGAACTTTGGCTCTTCCTCGGCGACTCGCCCGGCTCCTCGCGCCGGCCAGGATGTAGGCCTGGGCGGTGCGGCCGTTCCCTTGGCCGCATAGGGCAAGCGCTATCCACTGCTCGTCGGTTTCGCTTTCAAACATCATGCTGTGCCAGAGGCTACGAACGATGTGCTCTCCGGTGCCGAAGTGTCTGCGCCAGCACCGTGACGGCCACTCGACATAGGGCTCCGTCTCTCCGAAATCATGCGAGAAGATCGGCTGGCCACTCTTCTCGTCGTAGGCACGCCAGAGATCGGCTTGGGCTGTATCGAGCATCAACAGCGCATCCAGGAAGGGCGTCAGCTCAGGCCAGAGCGAGGGCCGGTCATACTCCGTCTCAGTCTTGGATGTAGTAATCCGCAACGACCATCCGGTGGCGTGACGGCGCAGATGCGTGCCGAAACGAATGCGGTGCAAGTCGCCGCACCTCAAGGGACAGACCACGCTGAGAGCGAGACATGCCGCATCCAGGATCGCCTGGGCTCGAGCCGCTGAGCCGGCCATCTCGCCATGGCTGGCGGCAAGCAGATCCTCAGCCCGCACCCAGACGTCACCGATGTTGACTGGGTTTTCGAGCGCCCAGGCGTCCTTGAGCTTCATGTCACCTGTGGCCGCCCGTAAGTAGCGGCCGCGCGTCTTGTGCAGATGCTCGAGCATGTCATCGTCCTCGTCGCACCAATCAGCGAAAATACACAGCTCTTTCAATCGCGCTGCCATCGAGACGGGTTTCATGCAGCGGCCATGGCAATCCTCCCGCCATGCTGTCACCGCGTCTTTGGTCATCGCCGCTGGCAATTGGCGGTTAGCGCAGCTCTTCGCCAGTTGACGCAGAGTGCTAACCAAGTTTCGAATTACGGACGTGGCGGGCGGTTGACGATCATCCAGGTCCAGCAGGCCTTGATCCTGCACGTCACGCAAGCGTCGCATCTCACGGATTCGCTTGCGCCAGAGGCTCGGGAGTTCGGCCTCGGGAACTGATAGCGTTGCCTTTGTTCGCGGCGTGCGTGTCTGGGATGTTTCTGGCGTCGGCTTCACCCTCCGCCACTTCTTCGACCTGAGTTCCCGCAGCGCCGGACGTATCGCGGAGGCACTGCGTTCATCGACGCCGGACAGGACGGTTCGCAGCCTCTCGAGCGTGGATATGCCTCCGAAAGACAGAAAGTCCTCAGGTCTCGGAACGTCAACGCCACGATGGCGCAGGTGATCGTGCCAGCGCTCCAACATGCGCTGCTGCGCAGGTTGAAGCTGCGCGTGACTCAAAAATTCCGTCATTCTGCAAAGTGCCCTTTCCGGTGGCGCGCGGCTATGGTTCGAGCCTGACGCAACTTCTCTCTACCCGCCTCCGAGGCTTTCCTGCGATCAAGCCAGCCGTAGTGCTTGCGCACGGTATCGACGTCGATGTTCAGGACGGCGGCTGCATCGTCCCAGCCGTTCGGATCGACAGACAGGATGAAGTAGGCCGTCACGTGTCTGGCCTGGTGCATCTGCATGTCGATGCCGACTTCCAGAAGGCCCTCCCTGAAGTTTCGATTGAAGGTGCTGGCCTCTGAGGCGGACGTGGACGTTGACGGAAAGAGATAGTCACTGTCCCGGCAGTTCTTGCCGAAAGGGTGCGCCTTGATCAGCCGCGACCGGATATTCGTGAGATACCATCGTAGGATCGGTGCAAGATCGTCATCGGCGACTTCGTCGATGTCCGCACCGTTCTTCACAGCTGCTCCGGGCAACTTGAGACGCAATTCTCGCAGACGACTGTCGTCAACGAGATCGAAGCAGAGCAACTCCGCTCCCGTTCCGCGCATCCTGAGAGTGCGAAGATTCGTTGCTCGGATCGGCGAAGCCCGGAACAAGATTGCGGTCTGGGCCGCTGCGACCCCGAGGCGAAGCGCCATCATCAGCTTGGACTTCTGAACCGCGAGCCCGCGATCATAGCGATCGAGGACCGGAATGGCTCGCTGCATTAGAGTCTCGGGCAACTGATGGACTTTCGCCTGCGACGCAATGTCCCGATCAAACTCCTTGATCCACTCTTCGCGGGCAACAGACATGCGGCCGACCGATTTCGTCTTGATGGCCGGCGCCTTGCGCAACTTGCGTAGTCGCGCCGCTTCCTTGGATGACGGATCGAAGTGTTCGAGTGCCATCTGGACAAGGCGGCTCGTGTGCACATGGAGCGTGGTCTTGTCTGACTGAAGTCCACGGGCTTTCCGCTTCGCGATCCAGTGGTTGATTGCAGCAACGAGGTTCGCGTGCGTGATCGCCTCACTAAGATCCATACCAGGTTGCAGGAGATCGATAGCGCCAAGGCATCCGAGCAGCCATTGCACGGATTCCTTCATGCTCTTGACTGAGGAGTCCTTGTAACCCGAAGGTGTGCCTTCGATCTGAGGGTTCTCTTCTCCGAATTTCCGGATTTCCATGATCCTGTCGAAGTCTGCCCAGACCAGAGTGGCCTCCGGATTCTTGGCCGCCCGCGTCCATGAGGTCGGGCGCGTTCGAAGAGCTGCCGGCACAGGCAGAGGACCGTTCGGCAACCGGAAGCCCGAGAATGCAAAGGGCACGCGTTCTAACACGCGGTTGACCCCCTCGATTCCGCGGCAAAACGATTTCCGTGGTTCGCTCGGGAGCATTCGCGCGCTCTCATCGATCCATGCGCTCGTCAACTGATGCGGAGCAATACCCGCGGCTGATGCCACACGTGCCACCACGCCGATCGTCAGATCCGAATTGGGTCCCAGCGGCCTGCTCTTACCTTGGTTCTCGCGCACGCACGCCAGGAGCGCCTGCCACTCTTCGCTTAGAGTGGTGGGTTGCTGATGCCCGTGTGCTCTGCGAATGGCGGCGCGGACATTCTTGCGCCAAGTGCGAAACTGGTCGGCAGTGTCGAAGTAGCTCGGATAGCGTGATATGCGTCCAAAACCCCACCTCGCGTCGAAGTCCGCCAGGTCCGCCTCGATCCGACCGAGTTCAGTCTGATAGACTTTGGCACTGGTCCGCACCGAGCCAGCGACGTTACGGCCGTGCTTGTCAGAATAGCCGAGTGTCGGAACGAGATCCGCGAGCGTTTCCATGGTCATCATCATTTTCGCGGTCCTTCCGGAGTTGTTCGGGGGGAGGGGAGGTTCACCGAAAGACCTCCCGCCAGCCGATCACGACCGGTAGGAAGACATGCCGCAAACCAGCCGGTTTCCAGCAATTCGTCCGAATTTTGGCACGTTCCAGCCAGACACCTGGCAACATACATCCCGGGTATGTTGGCCGGTGGTCGGCTGGATCCCCGGCGGTATGGGCGCTTTCGCCGCCAACCTGCCGGTTTGCGGCAACAAGCGGCTGGAGGTGCGATCGTTCAAGCATTCGCAGACCCCTCCAGACGTTTCACATCGCGTTCGCGAAACCGCCATTCGGTGCCCAGCTTGATACCCGGCAGTTTACCTTTTTTCGCCTGGTCCGAGATTGTGCGCGGCCGCAGCTTTCTCAGGTATTCGGCCTGCGCCTCGGCGGGTTTCAAGAGCGGCTTCTTGAAAGCCGACATCTCCTCGGATGGGACGTAGGCCGCGCCCTCAAGGCACCAGACATCGCGCCAATCGTATCGGCGGGGGCCGGATTCCACGGGTGCGATGTTACCGACGTCGAGCAACTTCTGCGTCGTCTCACGCGACAGTGCCCAGTGTCGGGCGATCTCGCTGACGGTGGCTGATCCGGGTGCTTTCGATTTCATGTCCAATTCCTTCTTTCGAGGGAACTGGGTCCGTGAAGCTACCTTCGGTAACCGTCCCGAAGGTTTTTCTCCGTGCGCCTTTGTTGGGGCGTGCGGAGGGCACTTCGCCAGCCCGGGCCCCGGCTGAGGCCCGGGCTCGGCATCGACCGATCAAGCGAGCGCCGCGGATCGGATTTCCGCGAGTCTCGCCGACGTTGCCTCGAGTTGCCGGATCTCGTCCTCAAGACGCACGAAGAGCGGCAGGTAACGCTCACCGTCCGGTCTCGTCCGAATACCCAGCTTGACGTAGTCGCGGAGCTCCACAAGTCGGGCGTAGCCACCTGCTTGAGTTCCAGACGTTGTGGCTCCGCGTCGCGTCGGTCGCATGTTCGCTCCATTTCAAGTGAAACGAACGATCCGTTCGACCTACATGCCTTCTCTCAGGCACGCCTCGTCCGGACCGTCCGCGGAGGAACGGGCCCGGGCAGGGGTGACCAACCGTGCTCCGGCACTTGCCGTCGGCACACGGGCGCGGAGCGCCCATATATGGGAAGAATGGTGACGACGCTTTGTGAAGCTGATAACTTGCCGTCAAGTCATTGAATTTAATTTGTTTTTATGAGGCACACCTGCCTGAGGCTTGACCCGTGCTTTTTACGGCAATACCGGTCGGCGATGTTGACGATGGACTCGTCGAGATGGTTCCGGCGGAGGACCTTTCGGAAGAGGTCACCAGGTTCCGTTTGTAGGAAGAACGGGTTCGTAAAGGCGGCCCGGAGCCGTGGAGCCCCTTGGCGCGCGCTTCGGATCAGGTCTTCGATGAAAGCTTCGCGTTCTACAGTCGGCGTGAACCGATAGCGCTCCGTCAGAAAGAGAATGGAGTCGAACAACTCGTAGTTGTCTCGCCGCTTCGACTTGCTGTTGCTCGAGTTCTGCCGGTGGGATGCACGATCCGAGACTTGCCAGTGCTGTTTTCTACACTTTGCAGAACAGAATTTCTTGTTCCGCCGTTTCAGGTCGAAGCGTTTCCGGCATTGTTGGCACCGTGCGCGGGGGCGGATCTGTGAGCACTGGAGGGGAGCGGACATCCACATCGTAAAGCGTCAGAATATGGCGGCAGTGCAGCATGCAGCCGGCAAGTCTATGGTCATGAGAGCTTACTTCGTGCAGACAATAGGAGGTCTTGAGCTTGCGTCCCACTCTTCACGCTAATCACGCAGGCATGAGCCGGTAAGTTCGCTGCGCAACTTCGGCAGACCCCTTCCAAGCAGTATCGCCGGCTAAGTCATTGTGCTAAGGTGGGAGGATGAAACAGACTTTCATTGTGCAAGGCTATCCGGTCCCAGGATCTTGGAAAAAACCCCTCGAAGAAGAGGAAGGCAACAAGCCTGGGAAGTGACATTATGAGATCGGTGTATCTCGCACCGGTTCGCCGGGATATGTCAGTGCTATACAAGCTGGCGCCAAGCCAACGCGGGAAGTTGTTTGGCCGCATTTAAGCACTTCCAGACAAGCGGAGCCCATTTGACAGTAGGCACTTCCCGTGTCGTAATGATCTTGCCGGGCCAGCGTGTTACGTCGAATTCCGGCGCGAGCGCGACTTACCTCGCTGTCGCTGCCTGTCCCCCTGGGGCCTTTCCGATGGTGGGAGCCGTTCCCAAAGTCAATTGCATTGGGTCGATATTGAGTAAGTCGCACGAGGCAAGGTCATCGAAATTGGCTGGCGCTCGACACGGTTGCTGACGCTGGACTCGATCTTCATGATCCTACCGAACAGCCAGGTCGCGCGCCGACGCATCATCAACTACTCCGCCCCGAAACCGCAGTATCGCGCGCAGCTGTCTCTGAAGCTTGCGCATGAAGTTCCCTTGGACGCCGCCAAGGAAATGATCCTGAAGGCGGTGGGCGAGGCGCGCCTGATCCAGACCGAACCGGCACCGGATATCCGCTTGCAGGAGCTGGGAAGCGATGGCAATTCCTATGCGGTCCGGTTCTGGCTGACGCGCTTCGAAAGGGACGTCGATTGCCGGGGGACGAGCTGCTGTCTCTGATCGACCGCGTGATGCGGCAGGCGAAAGTCCCGACCCCACGCAATTCTCGCTTTGCGTCTCAGCCCCTGGCTTGCCACGCCGAAAGCTGATCGGAACCATCCAACTGGTCTATCGCTCGACAAAGGTTCTTAGTCCGCTGAGGCAGGCAGATACGGGCGCAAGCAGAAGTCCAGCAGCCACTGACCTTGGTTGGCTTTCTGCCTGCCCTGAAGGTGTTCATAGCAACGACGAAAACCCACTTTACGCTTGGCGGCGCAGCACGATTTCGTAGCGGTAGCTCTCGGCCGGGAGGACACTGAGGGTGATGATCTGGGGTGTCCCCTCACCGTCAAGGTAGGTTCGCCGAAGCTCGAGGGCCGCACTCCCTGCTTCGACCTTCAGGGTCCGTGAGATGTCGACAGGAACCGGCGCCGCCCGGATCGACTGGTGGATCTCTCGGATGACCACGTTGTGCCGCTCTTCCAGCAACGTGTAGACAAGACCGGCATAGTCCCGGATGTCCTCTGCCATGTCCTGAAACGCCTCGTTCAGGTAGACGTCCGTCCAGCCCACGGGTGTCGCCTGATCCCCGATGTGCCGGGTCTGACGGATAAGCGTCCAGCGCCGCCCGGGACGGTCGTCGAGGGCGATCGCCAGTGTCTCGTCCGCGACGACCGGGAAGATGTCGCGGACCTCTCGCCAGGATGGGCCTGCGAACTGCATGAGATCCCCGCTTGCGGACATGGAATGGACGTAGGTCGGCGGCGGTTCGATCGAGCGGACCCGCGTCGCGGCGCCCTGGCGGCGTTCGACCAGGCCGAGCCTCTCGAGTTCGGCAATCGCGCTCCGCACGGTTGACCGACCGACCTCGAACTTTGCGCAGAGCGCCGTTTCGCTCGGCATCGCGTCTCCGACCTTGAACGCGCCGGAGCGCAGGTCGGCCATGATTCGCGCGGCCACTTCCGGGTATCTCTTCTTCATTTTATATCCCTTTCAATGGCTTACGCGGGTGCGCGCCAAGGCATCTTGACGGCAGGGAAATTATGCCCAAGCATATCCGCATAAGTCAACTTATTCGAATAAGTTTGGCGATGCCAGGGGAGGGATGACGATGGCGGACATGGCCCAGACCGAAGGCCGGCAGGTGCAGGAGGCAGCCGACCTCGATGCGGAGGGGATCGACCGAAACCTGCCGCGCGGTCTCGCGACGGGCCTCCTGATCGCCTCGGCGCTCTATGCCGTCTTCCACCTCACCGTCCTCAACTTCTGGTCGATCGACGAATGGGTCTACCGGGTGATCCACGTGAACATGGGGGCCGTCCTGGCATTCGTCGGGATTCGGGCCTGGCGCGGGGAACGTGGCTGGGTCGCGCTGCCCGACCTGCTGCTGATCGCCGGGGCGGTCTGGTGCAGCGTCTACGTCGCGGCCAACCTCGACATGCTCATCATGCGCACCGGTGTCATGACGACGCCGCTGGATTTCCTCTGCGGAGTCGTCGGCACGATCGTGGTGCTCGAATTCGCGCGGCGGGTCGCGGGGCCGGTCCTGCCGATCATCGCGCTGGTCTTCGTGGCCTATGTCTTCGTCGGCCAGTGGCTGCCCGGGATCCTGCGGCATTCGGGGTTCGAGACGGACAACTTCTTCTCGTTCCTCTACAGCCAGGACGCGATCTTCGGCATGACGGTCGCTGCGTCATCGCGCTACATCATCCTCTTCGTGGCCTTCGCCGTGTTCCTCGAGGCTTCGGGCGCGGGCGAGTATTTCATGCGGCTCGCGATGATGCTCTTCGGGGCCGCACGGGGCGGGCCGGGGAAGGTCTCGGTCTTCTCCGGGCTGCTCTTCGGCACCGTTTCGGGTTCGGCCGTCGCGAACGTGGTGGCGTCCGGCACCTTCACCATTCCGATGATGCGCCGGGTCGGCTATCCCCGCGAGAACGCGGGCGGGATCGAGGCCGCCTCCTCCTCCGGAGGCCAGCTCGCGCCGCCGGTGATGGGGGCAGGGGCCTTCATCATGGCCGAGATCACCGGCATTCCCTATTCCGAGATCGTCGTCGCCGCCATCCTGCCCTGCCTGCTGTTCTACACGGCGATCTACCTGACCGTGGACCTCGAGGCGCGCCGCCTGGGCCTGCATGGCATCCCGCGGTCCGAGCTGCCGAAGCCCAGGGAACTGGCCGGAGACGTCTTCCTGCTCCTGCCGCTTGCCGTGCTGCTCTATCTGCTGCTCTCCGGCTACTCGATCATCGCCGCGGGAACCTGGGGGCTCGCCGCCACGCTGCTGGTGCTGCTCTGCCGGGAGCTGGGCTTCCGGTCCCGGGTGCTGGCCCTGCCGCTCTGCCTCTTCGTGGCGCTGCCGCTGACGGGGATGCAGGTGAACTTCGCGGGCGCCATAGCGACCGCTGCGAGCGCGGGGTTGATGCTCGTGCTGGCATTGGTCCGGGGGCAGGCTACCAGACTTCCCGGGGTGCTCGCCACGATGTCCCGCACGACCTTCACCGGCCTTGCCGAGACGGCGCGGAAGTCGCTGCAACTCATCTCCGTGATGGCCTGCGCGGGGATCGTGGTGGGCGTGCTCGGGCTCACCGGGCTGGGCGGCCGCTTCTCGTCGGTGTTGCTGTCGGCGGCGGGCGAGAGCCAGGCGCTGGCCTTCATCCTCGCCATGCTGATCTCGATCGTGCTCGGCATGGGGATGCCGACGACCGCGGCCTATGCCATCGCGGCCGCCGTGGTGGCGCCTGCGCTTCAGCAGATGGGGGTGTCGGCGCTCGCCGCGCACCTCTTCGTCTTCTACTGCGCGGTGATCTCGGCGATCACCCCGCCGGTCGCCATCGCCGCCTTCGCGGGCGCCGCGATCGCCGGCGGCAAGCCGTGGCCGACCTCGATCAAGGCGATGCGCTACGGCATCGCGGCCTTCGTCCTGCCGTTCATGTTCTACACCAGCCCCGAGATCCTGTTGCAGGGAGACTGGACCGAGACGGCCCATGTCTTCGTCACCGCGCTGGTCGCGATCTACCTGATCGCCGTCGCCGGCGAGGGGCAGCTCTTCGGCCGTGCGAACCCGGCCGAGCGGATCGTGGCGGCTGTCGCCGCGCTGCTCCTGCTCTGGTCGAGCCTCGCCACCGACATCGCCGGACTCGCCCTCGCCGCCATCCTGCTGGGCTGGGCCTGGCACAGGTCCGGCCGGGCGACAGCGCCGCTCGCCGGCGACAGAAACCACCCATGAGAGTCAGACAGAGGAGGAACTCCATGACCATCACCACACGTTTCATCACGGCGGCGGCGCTTGCCGCGGCAACGGCCCTGCCGGCGTCCGCACAGGACCGCCCGGCGTCGATGACGATCTCGACGGCCTCGCCCGGCGGCGTCTACGCGATCTACGGCGAGGGCGTGGCGCAGCTCGTCTCGGACGTCGTCGGCATCCCGACCTCGACGCGGCAGACCCAGGGGCCGGCGCAGAACCTGGTCCTGCTGAAGGGCGCGCAGACCGAACTGGCGATGACCACCTCGGGACCGGCTTTCGAGGCGATGGAAGGCAAGCTCGAGCTCGCCCCCGGTGACACGTATGGCGACCTGCGCGTGCTCTTCGCGATGTATCCCACGCCGTTCCAGATGATCGCGCTTGAGAGCAGCGGGATCACCGCGCTCGACCAGCTCGACGGCAAGCGCGTCGGCGCGGGCCCGCGCGCGGGGACCGGTGGCACCTACTGGACCCGGTGGCTCGGGAACATGGGGATCGACGCCAGCCTGCAATACGGCGGGATCGGCGACCAGGCCAGCCAGCTTGCCGATGGCAGGCTCGACGCCATCGTCACCGCGGGCGGCATCCCGCACCCGTCGCTCTCGGAACTCGAGAACACCCAGGACGTGACGATCTTCGGCATGTCCGACGAGACCCTCGAGGGCATCATGGAGGCCAATCCCTACGCAGTGGAATTCACCATTCCCAAGGGCACTTACAAGACGCCCGAGGGCGACCTCGCCACCGTCGCGATGTGGAACTTCGTCGTCGCCGACGCCTCGATGTCGGACGACCTGGCCTACGAGATCACGAAGGCCGTGCTCGAAGGCAACGACCGGATGGTCTCGACCCATTCGGCGGCGAAGGGGATTCTGGCGGAGAACATCCTGAAGGACACCTTCATCCCGCTCCATCCCGGCGCCGCGCGCTACTACCAGGAGCTCGGGGTCGAGATCCCGGACGCCATCGCCCCTGCCGGGAAGAACTGAGCCCATGAGCCTTGCATCGACCGCGCCCGGTCTGCTGTCCGAGACGGCTGGCTACCGCCGCGCCGCCGCGATCTTCGGCGAGGCCGGAACGGTCGATGCCTACCTCAGGTTCGAGATCGCCCTGGCAAGGGCCCAGGGCGATCTCGGCGTGATCCCGGCCGAGGCGGCGGGGGCCATTGCGAAGGCCTGCCGCCTCGACGCGCTCGACATGGACACGCTGCGGGCGCGGGCGGCGCGCGTGGGCTATCCCGTCGTCCCGCTCGTGACGATGCTGGCGGAGCTGGCCGGAGAGCACGGGGAATGGGTGCATTACGGCGCCACCACGCAGGACGTGATGGACACGGCGCAGGTGCTCCAGATCCGCGATGCGCTCGGGCCGGCGCTGGACCAGGCGGCCGCGTTGGAACCTGCGCTCGCGGACTTGGCGGAGCGGCATCGCGAGACCCCGATGGCGGGGCGTTCGAAGCTTCAGCATGCGGTGCCGATGTCCTTCGGCTACAAGGTCGCGCTCTGGCTCGACCAGGTCCACCGATGCCGCCTTGCACTGGCCGGCGCCCTCGACAGTGCCTCGGTGCTCCAGTTCGGTGGCGCGATCGGAACGCTCTCTTCCCTGCCACAGTCAGGACTCGAGGTCCGGCGCCGGCTTGCCGCCGCGCTCGACCTGGCCGAGCCCGACATTTCCTGGCACGTGAGCCGCGACCGGATGGCGGCGCTCACTTCGGCGGTGGCCACCATGCTGGCCGCATTGGGGAAGATGGCGCTCGACATCGCGCATATGATGTCCACCGAGGTGGGCGAACTGCGCGAACCGGCGGCCGAGGGGCGGGGCGCCTCGTCGACGATGCCGCAGAAGCGGAACCCGGTGATGTGCGAGGCAATCGTCGAGGCGGCGCGCAGCGTCCAGGGCGCCTCGGGCGTGGTGCTCGACGCGATGTTGCAGGAGCATGAGCGGGGTCTTGGTCACGGCTACCGCGAGCGCGCGGTGATCTGCGATGCGATCCTGTCGCTCTCCGGCGCCATTTCGCTGGCGCGCGAGTTGATTGCGGGACTCGAGGTGGACACGGCGAGCATGTTGCGAAACCTCGAGCGGACGAACGGTCTCATCTACTCCGAAACGACGATGATGAGGCTGGCCGAGAGGTTCGGGCGTCTGAAGGCCCACGCCATCCTTCACGACGTGGCCCGGCAGGTTTGCAGCGGGGAGATCGGATTCGACGAGGCGCTTGCGGCCGCGATCGGCGGGTCGACTCCGGTGGCATCGGTCGATGCGGCCCGCCGGATGGAAACGGAACAGGCGATGATAAGTTCGGTCCTTAGTAGGGCGTGTCCGAGATAGGCCGGGGTTGCCGAGGATCTGATACAGACCGGCTGGCTCAGCGGCGCCTGTCAAAACGCAGTTGGGTAGACGCTCGACCGGTTAAAGTATGAGAGATGGCTTCAAGACCGGCCTTCGAGTTCCCGGGCCTGATCCCTGGAGCTCGAAGGCTTGGTGACCGCCTGTGGGCGCAGGGACGCGAGATAAGTCGTCAGGCGAAACCTGCATGGCAAGCATTGTCTGGCGATGCTCGGAAGCCAGATCCGCGATCCTGGCGCCGTAGCTATTCCAAGCTGTCGGAAGATCGTCTCCGCGGTAACTTGTCGCGTGCACGAAGAGCATTGCATACGACGCGCATTCGATTGTTTCGAGCAGTGCAACAGCCGGGAAAATCCAGCTTCCGGCGGTCCAGGGTCGGGGAGCAGTGGATCAACCCGTGGACTCTCCGGAAATCCGGAGGAGAGGCGGGCCTCCGGTCACTTCAAAAGTCGGAGCCGTCAAGCCGTGATCGTCAGTCTGTTACGGTAGGCTAAACGCTTTTTGTCGCAGTCCGACAGAGGTTTCTGTGTTTCTCCGGGAGTGCATCGGCCGGGTAAGAGTCTTCGTGGTTGCGACAATAATATCCTATCGCAACCCAAGACTCGCGCCATCAGTGCGGGAGTCGTTTTGGCAATTTGCCCATAATCTCAGTAATTAACTTGCCCGGATCATCGGAAATCACCGATAGCCAAACGAAAAATTCAACTACGTCAAGCCGCCGCTCGCAGAGTTCAACTTTGGCGACATATGACGGTGGCCGTCCGAGAAGCTCCGCCAACGCGGCTTGCGACAGACCGGCAGCCTTCCGAACCCTTACGAGCTCGGTGACGACATCCTTGTATTCTTGCGAGTGAAGCGTGCCTGCCATGTGCGGTTTTCGGAGTGGACAGGCACTGATACGTAGGTTAGGGAATACTCCCAAATTGGGAGTATAGCGAGGTCGACCATGGATATGTTTTACGCCGATGTGAGATGGTTGGAGCCGGGGTGGCGCGAAACCTTCCGCCTCCGGCTGTCCGGCTGGCTGCCGAACGACTGGGTCGGGGAAGGAATCCGAAACGGTGTCATTTCATGGAGGCAAAACGCAGGTGAGATCGTCGACATCACCGTGCGCGGACGCCATTTAACAGACCTTTCAGATCATTCGTTCACAGATGAAACAACGAAGCAACTCGGTCTGGTCCTGGCGGCACAGGACTGGGACAGCGCTTGGTTTGCTTCTACTCCAGGGATTGCCGGAGGCTGGGTCGGCATCTCGGACATGTTTCCTGAACATTTCCGAGAGAAAGTCGTTGGTGCGTTCGCCCTAATCAGGAGTGGCTCTGATGAAGTTTGTAGGTCGGGCAAGTAATATGAATGGAGTCTGCCCGCTTTACGCTTGCGACCGAGCGAGTCCGCCATGACGGACTCGGTGCGCAATAATCAGAAAGTGGCACAGCCGCGCCTTCTCCATTGGAAACAGCCACTCGAAAACGACGCGAAGAAGGGCGGCAAGCCGCGCAAGTGACATGGCCAGTGCACGAGAACTCCCACTCGATCTTCGCGACGTTGCGGTTTGGCTTGATATCCTCGAAGGCGGTATGCTCGGTGAGGTCTTGGCTGCCGTGAACTACGCACACGACGAAACCTTGCTGTCAGGTCTGCTCGTGCAGTGCGACGAACCCGAACTTCGCCGGATGCTCCGTGCCGAAGGCAAAAGGTGTCTCACTGCGCTCGGCTACGAGTTTGTTCCAACGGGCGGCGACGTCTATTCTGTAAGCGCAGCCCGTCGAAATGGCCTGTCTGCGCATGCTAAAGTATCGATGATCGCTCGGATCAAAGCTGCACTCAATGGCGAGGAGTTCGGGCCGCCGATAGTATTGGACCCGCCCCCGCGCTGGCCGACCGCGGACGAGCCCCCTCAGGATGCCTTCGACGATGATTTCTGAAGAAGAACAGAATAGGCGCCGCGAGTCGTGGCGCCAGGCGAATGCATCGGTCAGGATCGAGGGCGGAACCATCTCGGAGGAATATCAGGCGCTCCAGGAACGCCATATCCGGGGTGAGATCAGTCGCGCCGCACTGCGTGCGGAACTTGATGAAATGGATCGGATGAGATGACTGAGCTCAATGACATGTCGCGCGAACAGCTGGTCGCCATCATCGAGCGTCTGATCGCAGAACGCGGGCGCGGACCGTTTATCACCGGGATGTCGACGCGCGGTGACAAGAACGGGCTGCCTGAACATATTCTCCTGTGTGCTGCCCCCGGCGCTGATGTCGTCGCATCATATCGCCGCGTCGAAGTTCAGTGCCTCGCAGAGCATGTCGTATCTGACCCGGAAATCCGCGGCGGCATTCCAACGCTGGCCGGAACTCGATGTGGCGTCTACGAAGTCTCAGATCTGGCCGCGGCCGAGCCCATAGAGCAGATCCTGAAGGACTATCCGAGCTTGACCCATGATCTGATCGAAGCTGCCGTCGCGTATGCCCGCGAGCACCCCCGCCGTGGCTGATCGATCATACCCCCGGCCGGAGATTACGCTCGATGAGCTGCTCGACGCACTCTACGATGTCGGCGCTGACCGAGGAATAGTCGGCACGGGCAGTCCTAATCGGATCGGAATTTCGATGCCCGGCGCGAGCGATGCTGAGGTCGATGCAGTGTGGCAGAGGGCGATGCTCAAGATCGGTCGAGAAGCTAACGACGAGCAGTTCCGGCGCGCTTTCGAACACTCGCGATATCGCATCAGTGCCGAGATCGACCCAGACGAAGATTCCTGAAGCCAAGGTATGCGGAAAGGCGCCCGAAACCTTCGACGAATTACGGCCCCGCGCACAAGCTTCGCCCCGTTCCGCAGCTTCGATGAGTCCTGACAGACCTCGCCTTCGCCTCATCAATATCAGTCTGCACGCGATTATTCGAGTTCATGCATCGAGCTTAACACCCGCCGTAGCTGCCGCATGGCTGAGGGTATTGACGGTCAACTTACTCGCTGCGAACTCGCTTGCTCGCACTGTCAGCAGGTCGACAGGCAACCCGGACGTGCGTTTCACCTGCCAGACGTTTGGCGCCGCATCTACGGCCGACGGCGCGTAATCTGAGATGACCACCAGGACATCCCAATCGCTGCCTGGTCGGGGATCACCTCGCGAGCGGCTGCCAAAGAGCCAGACCTCCTCGGCAGCGAGTTCCACCATGCACATCTCGACAAGCCGGTGGAGCCGCGGTTCAACTTCGAAAAGCTCCTGAGCGGTCGGTCTGAGCATGTCTGTGATCTTCCTCCGACATCGTATTTTTGCGCCACGCGTCGGGCGCATGTCCATTCCAATGCCGAAAGACAGATAGGCATGAGGATGGGACGAACGACCACAGGTTTGATATGAGCTGGAGGGCGTGGCGGTCACGGCTCAAGCGTAGTTACTACGATACGCGCTCTGATCTCAGAGGATCCAGAGCGGATGTCGACGGCGGAGTGTGGATTGCGCTTCCTGCGACTGAACAACCCCGCTCCGCGATGGCGAGATCCGAAGCCTCGACATCTCTCAGCTCCCAGCCCACGAGCGCATGCGGATCATCGGCAACCGCTCACCCGACCTCTCCGAGATGCTGCGTGCGGCTTACACGGCCGGCTGCAAGCAAGCTGAACGGCTACACCTCGGGGACTGGGCGGTCGAGGGCAGGGGTAATGCGCTCGTGGCTGTCATCGTGGCGCCGCGCCCTCCGCAGCTCGGGTGATGCGCCACGCTACATGATCAAGTATACTCACGTCATGGCAAACGAAGACCGCGAGAAAGACCGGCAGGCCCTGCGCGCCATGCTCGACGAAGGCCGCGCAAGCGATCAGGTCGCGCAGAAATCGGCTGAAGAACTGCGGCGTCGAGTGCGGCAGCAACCTGCTGAAATGGAAACACCCTCGACATCGACGACCAGCGCGCCTGCTTGGGAGGGCATTGTCACCGTGGTTCCGGGCCTGCGCGGTGGGCGACCGGTGATCCGCAGCATGCGGATCACAGTGGGTGACGTTCTCGGTTGGCTGTCGTCGGGAATGAACGAGGCGGAGATCCTTGCCGAGTATCCAGAGCTGAAAGAGACCGATATCAGTGCAGCCGTGGCTTTCGCCGCAGAGCGCGCAGAACTTGAGGCCGAGGCGCATCGACTGCGAGCTGCGATTGAGCGCATCAGCCGCAGGTTCGCTTGTCGCCTGCCGGCATCTGAGCGTTTGACGCGAGACGATGCGAACAGTCGGAGTCGGCCGGGCGATGGTGACGATGCAGATCAGGACAAATGACCGTCCCCGTAATCCTCAACTTTCTCGACGCCGTGCTTGCAACCGACCACGTCGAAGTCCTCGGCGACGAGCTCTGGCATCATTTCGCGTGCTCATATCGTCATGCCGGCCGCGAATTCTGCTTGGAAAGCTGGGCGATGTCCATGCTTGACGCGAAACCCGGGTGAAGACGCTTTGCGGCTCTCCGGAGCGGCAGGTTGTGGAGGCCGTCGATTTCGTGGATGGCTGGGCGCCGCAGGTCTGGCAGGCCTACGAAGTTTCATATGGTGGGCGCCGCGCAACTTCGTGAACTTCATTGATATCTTTCGTCTTCCTGATCGCAATGCTCGATGATCCAATCGACACATCGATCGAACCATACCCCTGTCCCTTAATTGTCGCCTTGGCACCTGTAGCCTTTGGCGGGGTTCTTGGCGTCCAGTTCCTTCCAGAGCATGGTGTGGCCGTGCATATTGAAATTCGGGGAGTCGGCGGCCTGCACCTTTCCGACAATTTTCTCTGGGGGAGACCGGGCCTTATAGGCCCCCTTCATGATGATCTTCCCGATCTCCCCGGTTTCGGCGCTACCCGATGGAACAATTGAGACCGCTGCATTGGCAGCGCCGGGCTTGCCGGCTGTCCGCAATTCGTGTTGGCGTGATCCGTTGGTCCACAGAATGGCGCATCCAAGCCTTGTGAAGCTGGTGCAGTGTCAGAGGCATCCGCGAGCGCTTACCGGTCAGGTGCCCTTATCAGGCCCGTCAAGAGTTCTGTCAGGGCCATGGTGAAGTCTTGATCTTCTTCTGGGTCACAGTCCAGGCCCCGGGCGCTCATCGCAATCGCCAAGGCAGAGCCATGGGTGAAGTCCACGAGTATATCGCGCCACAGCGCCGTCCGGTCACCCGGCAGGCCGACTTCCGCCAGAAGAGTAGAGATCTCGTTGGTGATCCGTTCTGCCTGCTGCGGAAAAACGGTCGGCCGGCTGAAGATCAGCATGGTCAGGGCCGGGTGGCGAAGCACCTGGCCATGGTAGGCCTTCAGTAGCTCGCCAATCCGATCGACTGGCGTGGCGTTCTCAACAGCCTTTACCTGCGCATAGACCGCGTCTGACATTGCGCCGATCAAGCCATCTCGTCCGCCAAAGTGATGATGGATCGTCATCGGGTTGATGCCGAGACGCTTCGCCAGCGCTCTCATCGTCAAGGCGTCTGCCCCATCGTTATCCAGAAGATCGAGGGCAGCCACGACCATGTCGTCGCGCGAGACAGCAGCTTCCGCCCGGGGCGGCCGCCCCCGGGGCCGCTTCATGCGTCGACCCGGTAGCGGGATTGGACAAGTCCGGAGGGAAAGCGCTTCGTCTCCTCGAGGCGCAGCGAAATGTCCGCGCGGACCTTGCCGAACAACCGGCGTCCATCACCCAGGAGCACCGGAACGCTCGTGATCACCATGTCGGAGATCAAACCGGCCCGAAGGAAGGACTGAATGAGAAGGCCGCCATCGACGTAAACCTTCCGATGTCCTTCGATCTCCAGCATTCGCATCGCCTCTTCGGGTGCCTTGTTCACGATCCGGACCTTTTTGGTCAGGTCGTCCGGCAGATCAGTCTGAGCCATCTTCGACGACAGGACGACCACAGGACGACTGTAGGGCCAGGGCATTACGGTTCGCATTTTCTCGAACGTTTCGCGGCCCATCAGAATGATGTCGATGTCCGCAAGGAAGGCATCGTAGCCATGGTCTTCATCGGGGTCGTCACGTTCCAGAAGCCAGGCGATATCGCCGTCGCTTCGAGCGATAAAGCCGTCCAGACTGGTAGCGATGAATACATGTCCCGTGATCATTTTACACCTTTATTTATACTTTGTATAATAAATGGTGCAGCGACCGCCTGGTGTCAAGACCGACACCAGCCCCCAGCGTTGCCAAAGCCGAAACTTCGCGCCAATGAAATGACCCCCCGATAGTGAAACGGTTGCAAAGCCCGAATATTTGACCAAAGCGGTTTGCGGACACCCCCAAGAATTTCATGACCCCGTTCGAAAAGTTGGCGTTGCCACACTATCGCGGGAAACCGTCGGCGTGGCGCTTGATTGCTTCAAGTGCGGCACCACGAGCGGCGCCTTCCGGATCGACGATCCAGTTTTGAAGTCGCGACGGTGCCCCGCCGTGTTTCCGGGCGAGGGCATTTCGACCTCGATAGCCAGTTGGAGGAGCCGTGATCCGATCGGATCGCAGATGCAGGGGCGTCATAGACTTCCGAGGCCCGACAAGCGGTCTCTGCCATAACGATCCTCTGGCCCCGTCGTTCAATCTGTCTGTCTTTCCAGACGAGAGGATCGTGTCCTTGATCCAAGAAGGCCTGAAAGATTGCAACCCGGCGTCAACCGCGGTGCCGGCGAATGCTTCAAGGGGCGGAGGGGCTCCCGCTTTGGACAGGTTCCTAAGCGTGCGTGCGCGCGAGTGCCACGTCGGCGATTGTGGATCGGTTCAGGTTATCGATGAAGGCCATCTCGGCGACCCGAAGCCTTGATTTCAGACGACACCTTCCGTCGATGGTGCACTCTCCGCCACCGGAACCGAAGCATTCCACTAAGGCCTGTCCATCTTCCAACATGCGGACCACATCACCGAGCCGGATTTCCTCGGGCGCCACTGCGAGGATGGCTCCGCCACCTCCACCGCGACGGGTCTGCACCAGGCCAGCCCTTGCCAGGCGCTGCATGATCTTGGTCAGGTGGTTGCGCGAAAGATTGAACTCTTCTGCAAGCTCTGCGGTCGAGAAGGCACGCTCAGGCGCACTGCCCATCCGCATCAGCATGCGAAGACCGTAATCTGTGAAGGAGGTCAGGCGCATTTCGCATCCATGAATAGGTATTCGTAGTGCTTATTAGGGGGCATATGGCAATATAGGAAGAGCAAGGTGGTCGTGCGAGGGGAATATCCCGATCTCGACAGACTTTTCCAGCTTCACCGGGGAGGGCAGCAATGGTCGCCGATTTCGACAGCTTCAGGTGCCGGAGCGGCTTCTCTTCGCCCCCGTGTCTGGCGAGTGAGATGGCCCCCGACTACTTCGAGCCGAATTCCGTAGATCCTCAGCAGAGAATTGATGTCGCACGGTGGCGAAGGGCTGAACGCACCAGGCTGAGACAGGCGCGCGCGTCATTGAATGCAGGTGAACGCAGGAATATTTCGGCGGCGATCATGACTGGTGTGCAGAGCATCATAGATCGCAGGCAATGCGACGAAGCTAAGACGGTCGCGCTCTACTGGCCGATCAAGGATGAACCGGACCTGCGTCCGCTGATGACCGCGTTGCATAGCCGGGCGTTTCAAGTGGTTCTGTCGGTGGTGGAGCAGAGGGCCGCGCCGCTGGTCTTCAGACTTTGGACACCCCAGACACGGATGATACGCGGGAATTGGGGCATACCTGTCCCGCCATCGACTTCGGGTGCACTCCCGCCGGACATAGTTCTGGCGCCGCTCCTCGGGTGGGACAAGCGAGGCTATCGACTGGGATATGGCGGTGGCTACTTTGACCGCACATTGGCCGGCCTCTCACCTCGCCCCCATAGCATCGGAATCGGTCTGTCCTCGGCGCGCCTCGCAACCATTTTCCCGCAACCCCACGACATCGCTCTGGACGTCATCCTGACGGAGCAAGGCATCGAATACGAAAGGACCCAGTGACATGCACAAGGAACAAATCGCACAGGCACTTCTCGAAGATCTACCGGATGCCTTGGTCGTTTCAGATCGGGAGGGCATCATCTGCCTCTGGAACGGAGGCGCCGAGCGGATCTTCGGTTTTTCCACAGAGGAAGCGATCGGGGAGACACTCGACATCATCACGCCCGAACGCCTTCGAAAGCGGCATTGGGGCGGATACCGCCACACGATGTCGACTGGCGAGACGAGGTATGGCTCAGGAGATCTCCTGTCCGTCCCTGCGATCAGAAAGGACGGAGCGCAGATCTCGGTCCAGTTTTCCATCATGCCGATCAGGGGTGAGAACGATGAGATCTCTGCCATCGCGGCGATCATGCGCGATGTCACCGCGGAGTTCGAGGAGCGCAAGAAACTGCGCAAGTCACTGAACGCAGCAACGGCTTGAAATCTGCCAGGGAGTGCGTGCTGGCGGTCGAAGGAACCATCTGCGGATGGTTCCTCATCGCGCTCCACTTGCTGTAACGGCAGGTGTTTCCGTCAATACCAACGCTGCCGGCGCCTCGGTCTTCGGGGGCCCCGCTCTTGTCGACCGCCGGACTTCCAACGCCTGGCGACCAACGCGACTTCCGCTGTCGGTCTACGGCCGGCTCGATTGCCGGGAGACTTCGGCCGTCAGGAGAACTTGCGGGTTTGAACATGATGCAGGACAATGGGCGCGCGATGCCCGGTGCCCTCTTAGGGGCCCGGCTGCCGCCGGTCCTGGGCAACGGCGCATTCGCGACAATCCTTCCAAGGTTCCCATACGCCGCTGATCATAGCGATTGGGCATTGCTGTCGGTCTATGACGCCATTACCTCGTGAAGCCTGCGGGCTTCACGCCGGTCGCAGGAACATCCGGTCATCCTCGTGCTTCTCCACATCCGGGCCGCGAACTTCGCGGTAGCAGTGCCAGGTCGCATGTCCCAGGAGTGGAAAGATCACGATCAGTCCCAGGCCCAGCGTCAGGATGGACAGGGCGAAGAGCGCGGTGACAATGGCGCCCCAGGCGATCATCACCCTTCGATTGTGCCAGACCATTGCCATGCTGATGCCGAGGGCCGACATGGCATCGGTCTTCTCGGCCAGCAGCATCGGGAAGGCGAACACGCTGATCGCGAACGCGAAGGCGGCGAACAGGGCGCCCACGGCACACCCTACCAGCAGGAGACCCCAACCGGTCGGGGTCAGCAGGAGCATCGGCACGATCTCGCCCGTTCCCGGGAACGGCACCATGCCGAAGAAGAGGGCATAGATCAGCACGGCGGCACGCATCCAGAGCAGGAAAAGCCCGAGCATCAGCACACCGGTCATGAGACCTGCCCGACCGGACCGAGGATGCACAAGGACCATCTGCGCAAAGGTGGTCCGCTCTCCGGTCTCGAGCCGGCGGCTCTTCTCGTAGAGACCGTTGGCGATAAGGGGGCCGACGACCATGAAGCCCGCAAGGGCAGGAAACAGCGCATAGTCGAATTCCAGCCGGAACAGCCACCAGACGACGAGCGCGGACAGAAGGAAGACGGCAAATCCGTAAAGCAGGCTCGGGACCGGATTGGTCCAGAGATCAGACCATCCGGCCTTCAGCCAGGTTTGCGCCGTGCGCCATGGCAGGTCCTTCGCGAGGGGGCGCTCCGTCGGCAGGGGTGGGACGACCTTGGGTATGACGCCGGCGGCGTGCGGGTTGTCGGGCGGCGGCGGGCCGTTTCTGTCGTTCAGCATGATGGTCTTGCCGCGCGGTAAGGCGTGGCCCCTTCCTCGTGGACGCAAGCGGGCTGGGAGGACAGCGACACGCTGACGAGATGGAAATTCGCGGCAGCAAATGCGCCGAGAATCAGGAGCGCGCTGGCGCCGATATACATGCGATGGCGCTCAATCCGCATGTTCTCCCTCCTCCTTCAGCGACGAGAGATAGATCGTCAGCATCTTGCGGTCGGCCAGCGGCAGCCGTTCCTCCCACGCGGGCATCCAGCCCCGACGACCATTGTAGACGGTTTCGAACATCGTGTCGTGGTCGCTGCCGTAGATCCAGAAGTCGTCGGTCAGGTTGGGCGCGCCAAGATCCTGCGATCCGGCGGCATCTTCGCCATGACAGCTTGCGCAATTGTCGGCGAAGATGGTTGCGCCTTCCTCCATGGCGGCCGGCGTGAGGCCTGATCCAATCCCGGAAAGGGACCGCACGTAGGCGACGACCGTTTCGATCTGGGCGCGATCGAGCAGCCCGTCCCGGCCGAAGGCCAGCATTTCCGCGTAGCGGCTTTCCGGATGCGGCGCGTTGATCCCGACGCGCAGCGTCTCGAGGATCGTCTCGTCGTCACCGCCCCAGAGCCAGGCGTCGTCGACCAGCGAGGGGTATCCGGGTCCACCCTGCGCGCCGCTGCCGTGGCATGCCGCGCAATTGTCGCCGAACAGCGTGGGCGCAGTCCGGGAGACATGGCGCATCAAGTCGTCGTCCGCCCTGATCTCGTCTGGCGTGAGGGCGGCGACCTGGTCGACCCATTCACCGCGCGCGGCGCTTGCGGCTGCCAGGCGTTCCTCCACCTGCTCCTGCTGGTTCCGTCCGAGCAGGCCCTTGGTGTAGGTGTTCACCAGCGGCCAGGCCGGCATCAGCACCCAGTAGACCAGCGCCCAGACATGGGTGATCGCGATGAAGAGCCAGATGGCGCGGGGGACGCGGGTGTTCAGCTCGGTGATCCCGTTCCATTCGTGGCCGGTCGTCTGGTGGCCGGTTAGCGGGTCGCGTTCCTTTACCGACATGGGCCGTCCTCGTCGTCCAGAATGCTGTTGGCGGCCTTGTCGAAGCGTTTCCCCAGCGAAGGCCAGAAAGCATAGACGGTTATCCCGATCGACAGGGCCAGCAGGTAGAAAAGCCCAAAGGATTTGGCGATCGCCGAGGTCAGTTCGTGGGTCATTGCGTCATTCCTCCCTTGCCGGTTGCGTTTCCGCCGGCAGGTCCGTCAGACCGCCGAGGATTTGCAGGTAGGCGACCAGGGCATCCATCTCGGTGACCCGGTCGCGGCGTCCGTCGAAGAAGCGGACGTTCGTCTCGTCCCCGAAGCGCTCGACCAGGCCGTCGGCGCCATCGGTCTCGGGCATCGCCTGGCCTCGTGCGTCGGCCGAGGCATTCTCGATCTGCTCATCCGTGTAGGGCACCCCGACCGCGCGCAGCGCGGCCAGCCGGTCCGGCAGGTTCTCGGTGTCGAGCTCCGCGTTCAGCAGGAAGGCGTATTGCGGCATCACGGACTCCGGCACCACGGCGCGCGGATCGATCAGGTGCTGGACCTGCCAGTCGTCGGAGTATTTCTCGCCCACGCGGGCCAGATCGGGCCCCGTCCGCTTCGAACCCCAGAGCATGGGGTGATCATACTTCGACTCGACGGCCAGCGAGTAGGGACCGTAGCGGTCGACCTCGTCCTGGAGCGTGCGGATCATCTGGCTGTGGCAGGCATAGCAGCCTTCGCGGATGTAGATGTCGCGTCCGGCCTGCTCCAGCGGCGTGTAGAGACGCATGTCGGGCGCTTCTTCGACCGTCTCGTCGATGGTGAAGAGGGGCGCGATCTCGACGAAGCCGCCGACCCCCGCCGCAAGGATGATGCCGATGGTCAGGGCCATCGAGTGCCGCTCGGCCCGGTAGTGTGTCCGGGCCTGGAATTCGAAGAGGCGCGCGAAGGGGGAAACGAGTTTTCGCAGCATCGGTCTACTCCGCGGCCGGCACGGCGGGTTCCGTGGCTTCGGATGAGGTCGGATAATCCCTCTCGGGGCGCTTCTCTGGCGCGTGCCGGATGGTCATGACGACGTTGAAGAGGGCGAGCACCGCGCCGGTCAGGAACAGTGCCCCTCCGACGGCCCGGGCGACGTAATAGGGATGCATCGCGACGAGCGTGTCGGTGAAGGAGTAGGCGAGCGTCCCGCTCTCGGTATACGTGCGCCACATCAGCCCCTGGGTGATGCCGCTATTCCACATCGCGAAGACGTAGATCACGGTCCCCGACAGGGCGAGCCAGAAGTGCCACTCGACCAATTTCCAGGAATACATCGTCTCGCGCTGCCAGAGCAGGGGCACCACCGCGTAGATCGACCCGAAGGAAATCAGCGCGACCCAGCCCATGGCTCCGGCGTGGACGTGTCCGACGGTCCAGTCGGTGTAGTGCGAAAGGGAGTTGACGGCCCGCACGGCCATGAACGAGCCCTCGAAGGTGGAGAGCCCGTAGAAGACGGCGGCCACCATCATGAACCGCAGCGTCGCGTCGTCCCGCACCTTGTGCCAAGCGCCGTTCAGGGTCATCAGCGCGTTGCCCGCGCTGGCCCAGCTGGGCACCAGCAGCATGACCGAGAAGGTCATCCCGAGCGTCTGAACCCATTGGGGCAGGGCGGTGTAGTGCAGGTGGTGCGAGCCGGCCCAGATGTAGAAGAACGTGATCCCCCAGAACGACAGGATCGACAGCCGGTAGGAATAGATCGGCCGCTCCGCCCGCTTCGGCAGGAAGTAGTAGAGCATGCCGAGGAAGCCGGCGGTCAGGAAGAAGGCCACCGCGTTGTGGCCATACCACCACTGTGTCATTGCATCCTGCACGCCGGAGAAAGCCGAGTAGCTCTTGGCCCCGGTCAGGCTGGCCGGAACGGCGAGGTTGTTGACGATGTGGAGCACGGCCACCACGAGGATGAAGGCAAGGTAATACCAGTTTGCCACGTAGATGTGCGGCTCGTTCCGGCGGGCGAGCGTGCGGATGTAGAGGACGAAATAGACCACCCAGACGATGACCAGCCAGATGTCGGCATACCATTCCGGCTCGGCGTATTCCTTCGACTGGGTGACCCCCATCAGATAGCCGCTGGCCGCGATGATGCAGAACAAATTGAAGCCGAGCAGGACGAACCAGGGTGAGACATGCCCGGCAAGCCGCGCGCGGCTGGTGCGCTGCATGACGTGGAACGACGTGGCGATCAGGGCGTTGCCGCCGAAGCCGAAGATGACGCCCGACGTATGGACGGGTCGGATGCGCCCGAAGCTCGACCAAGCGGCGTCGAACCGCAGGTCCGGCCAAGCCAGTTGGGCCGCGACCCAGACACCCATGCCCATGCCGACGACGGCCCATCCCAGAGCCAGGATCAGCCCGACCTTGGTTGGATCGTCGTAGTAGCTGACCGCGCGATCTTCCCGCGGTTCCGGGTCATAAATCGACCCGAGCGTGAGGAGGAAGACGGCTCCTGCGAAGAGAACGACAATCCATCCGTGTATCCCGAGAGGATCGGCGCGGCCGGCAGCGGCCATGGCCAGTCCGCTGAGTAGGGTGAGAACACTGATGATCAGGGCAAGCTGGCGTTCGGCACCGGTCAGACGCTGCATCATGTCGTCCGTTCTCCTCTTCGTTCCGACTGTCTGTAATCCAGGGGGCGATCATCGGCTTGGAGGATTCGCCGGGCATCGCCTTCGGGGTCGTCATATTGGCCCGAACGGACTGTCCAGAAAAACGTAAGAAGTCCGACGCACCCCATCGCCAGGGTCAATGGGATGAGCAGCATCAGGATTTCCATGCAATGCTCCTTCTCGATTGGATGCTTTCAGGTTGGGCGCTCAACGCTTCGATGGCCCCGATGCAGAACTGTTGCAGCCGATCGCCCGCGTCGCCGATCTCGCTGATCGTGCCAACCCCCATGCCAGCGTAGAGAGGCATCCGCTCGAGTTCGCCGGTGGTAGTTCGCAGTGGAGAGTCCGTGCTTTGCAGAAGGCGTGGGATACCCTCATCGTGCGCGATGATCTCGTGACGTATGCCGCTGGGATCGTGACCAATGAGTGTGGGGCCGAGTGCTTTGGTCACACTGTTATTTAGGACCCGAACAGCTGCGCCCGCGGGCCAATTCAGGACGAAGGCGTCCGTGAGGACGGTGTCCTCTGCGCTGGCATCGATCAAGCGCTGCTTGTGATAGTCGTGGGCAAAAGCCTCGTGCGTCGCGAGGAAGGCGGTCCCGCACTGGATACCGCAAGCGCCCAATTCGAGTGCCTCTGCAAATTGCGTGCCGGTGGTTATGCCTCCGGACAGCACCACGGGCAGCTCGGTCTTTCCGATCAACGCCGCGCCGAGAGTGAAGGTGCCGGTTCGGCCATGCACATGACCGCCAGCCTCGACGCCTTGGGCGATCAGGATATCGGCCCCGGCGGCTTCGGCATCGCGTGCGCACTCCAGCGTCCCGACCTGGTGCAGCACCGTGCAACCTGCCCGCTTGGCACGGGCAACTGCTTCGGGGACCACGTCCCAGAAGAAAGAGAAAATGGTTACGCCAAGCTCCAGACAGGTTTCCATTTGGGCGGTGAGAAGATCGCGATCGGTCGCAGCGGGGATCAGATTGACGGCGAACGGGCGGTCGCTTCCGCTACGGTAGGCAGCAACCTCCGATGCGATCAGCTGTGGTGGCTCCCGCACCATGCCAAGTGTAGGAAACCCGCCGGCACGAGCGACAGCTATGGCCAGTTCGCTTCGAGCGACACCTCCCATGCCGGCAAGGAGGATGGGAATTTCACATCCCAGCATGTCGCAGACGACGGTGTGCAGGCGCGAAACGTCACTCATCTCGAGATCCTCGTCATTCGTCGCTCACGAAAATTCCACAGCGACAATATGGACTCGGCGCCAGCCTTTTGCTGAGCAGCGTAACAAGTCGACACCGGCGACACGACTGCACCCATAACGTTGTCCGTTTCGTTGCAGTTATTCGCCGATCTCCACATAAGTCCTCCAGATGTTCGTCCTGTCGACCAATGACTTTTGGGGTGTGTGGCGATGACTCAATTGGTCTTGGTCGGCTTCAGGATAGGTCGGGAACGCCAGACTCACGAGCGTCCTGAACCGCCATGTTCAACGACCGTGCGATCCTTTCAGCCCGTTCGGTCACATGCTTTGCTCCAGCCGGCGAGCATACCTCCCCGGCTGTTTCTCGGAACAGGTCCAACCAGCGATCAAAGTGTGCCCAGATGACCGGTAGTCCCACATGCTTCTGCACCGGCGCACCATGATATTTGCCGGTCATCAGGGCGACAGAGGACCAGAAGGCCGTCATCCGATCCAGGTGAGGGCCCCAGTTTGAGATGCGATCGGCGAAGATGGGTCCAAGGTCCGGGTCCATACGCACCTTTGCGTAGAAGGCATGAACGAGGTCTCGAAGAACAACTTCGTCGAGCCCGGTTTCAGCCTGGATTTGGGCTGTGACGGCAGGGCGCATCGACGGAACATTGGCGGACATCTCGTGTGCGTTCATCTCTTGGCCTCGCGTGTCGTTGCCAACAAGGGGTATGCCCTGTAATAGGTATTGTAAATACCAATTCAAGCGGGGCAGGGGACGAAAGCTCTCAGGCGCAGGCCCATGCTGTCAGGTGCAACGATAGGTGCCATAATGATAAGTAGTGTTACCGTTTCGGAAGAAGGCTTTGTCGTGGATGCTGCGCTTGTCGGTCGTGCATTCAGGCTTTCGTCCGATGATGTTCGCGAGGAGATGCGGAAGGGACAGATCACGGTCAGGTCGGAGACTGGGATAGGTCGGGACGAGGGGCGCTGGAGACTGACTTTTGTTCGCGACCGACGAGCACTGCGATTGATCGTCAATCGAGATGGGGACGTGCTGTCGCAGGGGACCTTTCCGGTCGGTTCGAACCGACCACCATCCCGTCCTGCCCCTTAGAAATGGTCGCTTGCAGTTGTTGCGAAGAAGCTTCTTGGGGATCGGCGCGATCCGCACGTGCCTTTCGTGAGACCCTAAGCAGCTTCTCACTTGGCCTGCCGACCCTTTCATGATCAGAATCCGTTCTAACTATGCGCCGGGGGTAAAGATGGGGGATGTTGAGGGGCGGGGCGGCTGCGCGGGGCAGGGCGAACTCTACCGGCTCGCCTGCTTGGCTGCGGAAATTGGCGTCTGGGACTGGGAGCTTTCTTCGGGGACAATTTCCCTGTGCCCCCTTGCGCGAAAGGTCCTGGGCTTGCCGTCCGAAGGGCCGATTTGCCTCGCCGATATCCGGGCCCTGACCCATCCCGACGACGCGGTAGAGATGCGCGCTGCGCTTGACCGCGCTCTCGATCCGGAGATCCGATCCCGCGAAAGCTATGTCTACCGGATCAGGCGCGGCGATAGCGGCGATATACGTTGGCTGAGGGCCAATGGAGTTGCGACTTTCGGAATAGTTGAGGGCCGGACTCAAGCAGTCCACTACAGCGGCTCGATCGAAGATATCACGGAGCGGGAGCACATGCGACGCGCCCTGGTTGAAAGCGAAGCTCGTCTTCGAGTCGCGCTCGATGCGGCACGGATGGCGGTATGGGAGCTCGATATCGAAAGTGACACGGTGGCACCGTCCGCGGAACTGAACAGGCTCTACCGCTTCCCCGAGGATGCGAGACCCTCCGCCAATGACTTCCGGCGCAGATACGCGCAAGGAGAGGCAGAACGACTGGCGCAGGCGGGCGCGGAGGCCCGCAGGCGTGGGGAGACGCAGATACAGACAGCTGTGCGCCACGTATTTCCAGACGGAACGGAACGCACGTTCATGCTTCGGGCGGCATTGGCACCGGCAGATTGCACAGGGCGTGAACGGGCTATCGGGGTCGTCTTCGATATCACCGATCAAGCAAGGCAGGAGGAGCGGGTCGAGACGTTGACCCATGAGTTGCGTCATCGCCTGAAGAACATGGCGACTTTGGTGGCTGCGATTGCTGCCCAAACGTGGCCTCGAGACGACCGATACGAAGGTTTCCTGGGGAGGGTTCGAGCGCTGGCAGCAGCGACCGATCTGATGTTCGGCAACGAGACCCGTTCTGCCACAGTGCAAGAACTGCTCGAAAGTGTGCTAATGCCCTTCCGCGCAGCGCACGAGGCGATCGATATTCATGGTCCACAACTGCCGGTGCCGGAGCCTGCGATCTCAGGACTCGCAATGGCTTTCCATGAACTCGCCACTAACGCGGTAAAGCATGGCGCACTCTCCGTCCCGGATGGCAGGGTCGCCGTGAACTGGCACCATCGCCCGGATGATGGAGCACTTTGTCTCCGCTGGACAGAACGCGGCGGCCCGCCGGTTTCTTCACCTGACCAAGAAGGCTTCGGCACTCAGTTACTTCGGCGAGGTGCCCTACCGCCTCCCAACGAGGTCAAATTGCTATTTGAGCCCGGCGGGCTGGTCGCTTGCATCTGCATTAGGTCTGAGCGGCCAGTGTAAGAGACTTGCGCTCGTTTGGACGAGCATACAGTCGGCGTCGTCAGCGGCATGTCCGGGGCGATCATGATCCTGCCGCGTGATGGGCTGATGGATCACGAAGGCGAGCCGGTGAAAGACGACCGCGCGTATTACATCGGGGAGAACAGCTTCTACGTCCCGAAGGATCAGAACGGCAACTACAAGCGGTTCGATGACGTGGGCGAGAGTGACCCGGACACGCTCGAACTGATGAACGGGCTGATCCCGAGACTCGTCGTGTTCAACGGCAAGGCCGGTTCCCTGACCGGCGACAGCAGAGCGAGAAGGTGCCATTTGAGCACAGCCAGGCCAATCGTGACACCCGACCGCACCTGATCGGCGGCAACGGCGACCTCGTCTGGGAGGCCGGCAAGTTCAGCAACCCGCCGGAACGCGACCTCGACATAACCGGGCCCGTAATTCACGCCGGTCAGGTAAATCGCGTCGGCCCAGTCGTGGCTTCCCTTGGATTGGCCCACCCATGCGATCCCAGCCGAGAAGTAGCTGTTTGGGGGACGGCAAAGACGAGGACTTCCGCGACACGCAGGACGAGAAGGCCAACGAAGGTCAGATGGATCGTCCGGGTCGATCCGCTATTCGGATCAGGGGTAAGCCGTCCGAGTTGATATAGGACGCCATGGTGAAGAAGCCCGGTGGCGCTGACCAGAGCGACACCGAAGACAATCGCGAGGAAGGTCATTTCGACAGTGGGTCAGGCAGCGTCGACGGCGGCGATCAGCAGATCGCGGACTGACCCGGCCACGGAATGAAGCGCCTCGTTTTCGATTGACGCCATTGAAGCCATCGGGTCGATGGCACTGACCTCGGTCCCCTCCGCGGTCTCGCGCAGGATGACATTGCACGGAAGCATCGCCCCCACGCGTGGCTCCAGGCCTATCGCTTCGTAGGCCATTTTCGGATTGCAGGCTCCGAGGATGCGGTAACCTGCCATGTCGGCGTCAATTTTCTTCTTCATCGTCGCCTGCACGTCGATCTCCGTCAGAATGCCGAAACCGGCATCTGCGAGGGCGGCCCGCACGCGTTCATCTGCCTGATCAATCGTCACGCCGTGCAGAAGTCGGTCATGGGTGTAGCTCATGTTTGCTCTCCTTGTGGGTGCGGTGTGCCCCGTCCGTTTGTCTCGATGCGCTTCGGCCCGAATCAGAGCCCGGCCTTCCGGTCGGCATATGCTTTGACGAACGTGCCGATCTCATCCTCCGAAAGGTCGAAGCCTCGGTCTCGGCCCTCGGCCAGTGCGGTAGCGCCGTCCCAGCCGTTCTCGGCGGCGATCGCCATGAGCGCCATCGCGCCAGCCCGCTTGCCGGAGGCGCAATGCAGGAACACCGGCTGTGGCAGGTCGTCCAAGGAACGGCGGAAGTTGTCCACGTGGTCGTCATCCAGCTCGGTGGCGGTCACAGGATGGTGCAGGTAGTTGAGGCCGGCCTTTTCCGCCACGCGGCGCTCGTCGGGGATAGACAGGCCACCGTTCTCACCAGCGGCGCGAAAATTGACCACGCTCATCATGCCGGCCGAGGCCGCCTGGCGCAGCGCCGCTTCGTCTGGCGTAAACAGGGCGACAATGTGATTGCTGTCGATAGTAACGATCTGGGTCATGGTGTCCTCACGAGTTTTTAGGGGTTTCTTCGGGGTAGCCGGCGGAGGTCCACGCCTTCCAACTGCCCGGCACGTTGCGGATGTTCTGGAAACCGTTTGCCGCCAGCAGGCTGGCAGCGATGCTGGCGCGAAAGCCGCTTGCGCAATAGGTTGCGTAAGGAGCGGATCGATCGAGGTGCTCCATCCGCTCGCGCAGCTCTCCCAGGAAGGCGTGCCTGGCGCCGGGCACATGGCCGCCGTCCCATTCGTCCGTCTTTCGCACGTCGAGGGGCGTCACATCGGTGGTCTGGTTCAGCTCGTGAACCGACATCTGCGGAATCTGTGCGAAGGGCCGACCCGCCTCACGCCATGCGCTCATGCCACCAGCGAGGTAGCCGCCGAAATCGGCAAAGCCGGTGCGCCACAGGAGCTTGAGCACCTCCGGAAGGTCGCCATCTTCACCCAGGACCAGCCAGATAGGACGGTCGGGATCGAGCAGCCAGCCCGCCCACACGGAAAGTTCGGGCTGCGCACCGATATTGATCGCGCCTTTCACGTGACCTGCACCAAAGGCCATCATGTCGCGCACGTCCAGGACCTGCGCGCCGCTTTCGGCGGCGGCGGAGAATGCATCTACGGATTGTGGCGGAACTCTCGGCAGGTTGTGGAGAACCTTGGGGCCTTCCGCGTTGACCTTCTTCAATCTCGGGTAATGGGTCGGAACGGGCGGCGCATCATCCTGCATGGCTTGCTTGAACGCATCCAGGCTTTCGATCCGGGCATAATCGTTGAACCGTCGCTCGTAACCGATGGTGGAGGACATCCGGTCACCGATATCGGGCCCGCAAGCCGAGCCGGCGCCGTGGCACGGGTAGATGATGACGTCGTCCGGCAGCGCCATGAAGACATCGCGCACCGTGTGAAACAGCTTTTCGGTGAGTTCCTCGGTCTGGTCATCCCCCAGAAGATCCGGCCGACCCACGCTGTCGACGAAGAAGGCATCGCCCGAGAGAACGCCCCAGGGCGTCTTCTTGTCGCCGTCGTAGAGCATGTAGGACAGGTGCTCGGGCGTGTGGCCAGGCGTGAAGCGCGCCTGCATCCGCATGCCGCCGAAGGTGAATTCGTCTCCGTCACGCACGGGCTCATGGTCGAACCCGTATTCGGCACCGCCCTCGGCACTGACGCAGAGCTTTGCCTGCCCGCCCAGCCGGGCAACCAGCTCGCGCGCGCCGCTCATGAAATCGGCGTGGATGTGGGTCTCGAAGACATGCGTGATGGCAAGGCCGAACCGGCGGGCGCATTCGAGATAGATGTCCACATCGGGTCGCGGATCGACGACCGCACAGACGTGGGCGTCATCATCCCCCAGGAGATAGGAACATTCGGCAACGCCGTCGGCCAGGATCTGTTGAAAACGCAGGGTCAAGACGTGTCCTCCTTTCGGGGAAAACGAGCCGTGCCGCTGTCATGTTCCAGTGGGGCACATTGCATGACCCGCATCCGGCAAGCATCCGCACATCCGAAGTCCGCGACACCCTGCATTCGGACCGCTCTCGATCAGCGCGTCGAGCCCGGCGTCCCGAGGCCAGTCGGATGCAGGATCGCAAAGGACATTCACTGAGAAACGGGACATGTTCGCTTGAGACACGGCCGCGCTGTTGAGCATCCGATTGGTGCACCTACGGCCGCGTCGTCGACGATATCCCCGGGTCGTTCAGATGATGCGCACCTGGGCTCCTACAGGGGTGATCGCGAAGAGCTCGGCGATCTTCGCGTTGTAGAGACCGATGCACCCGTCCGACGAGGGCCTTCCGATCTTGCGCGTGTCGTGGGTGCCGTGGATCAGATACGCGGGCCACGAAAGATACATTGCATGGGTGCCCAGCGGGTTGTCGGGACCGGGCGGCATGTATTTCCAACCAAACCGTTCGACCTGGCTTGGCGTGGGCGTCCAATCCGGTCCTACCTTCTTTCGCACGATCCGGGTGTAACCGCGCTTGGTCAGGTCCTCGGAGATGGGCACCGAGGTGGGATAGACCCGGTAGTCCGTTCCGTCGGAGTTCCAGTAGTGCAACGCCCGTGACGCGGTGTCGGCGATGAGAGTCGCGACGCCCAAATCGTCGAAATGGTCCTGCCAGCGGTGCGTGGTGAAGCTGGAGACGTTCCGCCGGGCGGGATCTTCGGCGGCCCTCAGAACCGTGGGTGTGGCCAGCGCGGCCATACCGGCCAGAAGCGCGCGGCGGCGCGAGAGTGAATCGGTCATTTTCGTTCCTCCTTCAGGGTTGATCGACAGTCGTGATCAGGCGCGAGCCAGTTCGACAGCGTCGCGCAGGGCAGCGGCATCCATCGCGCCGGGATAGATCGTGGTGCCGATGATGAAAGCCGGGGTGCCCCTGAGCCCCAGCATCGTCGCCTGGTCACTGTTGCGGCCCATCAGACCGTCCCACCTGCTGCGTTCGTCCCGATAGGCGCGGTCCAACGCCGCGACATCGAAGCCGACGTCCTTCAGCGCCTCGTGAATGCGGGTTTCATCCAGCTTGCCATCGGTTTCCATCAGGGCGGAGTTGGCAGCCTCGTAACGTCCGAGCGTCGCGGCACCGAGAGCGAGCTGGCTCGCCCTGACCGACGGGGCGCCGAATATGGGCCAATCCTTCATGACCAGCCGGATGTTGCCGTCGGCCTCGACGGTTTCGGTCAGGACCGGATGGTTGGCCTTGCAGTAGGGGCACTGGTAGTCGAAGAACTCGACGATCGTCACATCGCCCTCGGGATTTCCCAGCACCGGGTTCGCCGGATCGAAGAGCACCTCCTCCACGGTGATTTCCTTGGCGAAGGCCGGAGCGCGGAGGAGCGACAACAGCCCGGTTCCTGCCGCGGCCGTGAGGACGCCCCCTGCCAGAAGGGTTCTGCGTCTGATGTTGGACATTGGATTTCTCCTTTTGTGGTGTCAGTTGCTTGCCGGTTTCGCGATCGGGGGCACGGTTCCCTTGCCGCTTTCCGCCTCGGTCAGGACACGCACGCGGGCGCCGGCGCGCACCCGTTCGTGAAGGTCGACGATGTCCTGGTTGAACAGCCGGATGCAGCCCGAGGAGACGGCCTTGCCGATCGAGAAGGGATTGTTCGTGCCGTGGATGCGGTAAAGCGTGTCGCGGCCGCCGCGGAAGAGGTAGAGCGCACGCGCCCCGAGAGGGTTCTTCAACCCGCCCTCCATCCCTCTGCGGTATGGTTCGTAAAGGTCCGGGTCTCGCTTCAGCATGTTCGGCGTCGGCGTCCAGCGCGGCCATTCCCGTTTGAAGGGAATGGTCGCCTCGCCCGAGAAACTGCGGCCCTGCTCGCCAACCGCGACGCCGTAGCGCATGGCCCGGTCGTTCTCGAGCACAAGATACAGGAAGCGCGAGAAGGGGTCGACGATGATGGTGCCCGGCGCCTCGTCGGTCCAGTAATCGACCTCCTGACGGCGATTGCGGTCCCCGAGGGCCGCCTCGGGCACGGCGGGGATCATCCTGCCATGATCTTCAGTGGCGCCGTAGAGCGCGTCCTCCATCGCATCAGAACGTTCCGGCTTCGACAGCCCTGGGGCGCAGGCGGTCAGGAGCATGAGGCCGCAGCATGCGGTCAGTTGGCAGGCGCGTTTCATCGGGTCTCCCGGGAAAGTTCATCGATGCGGCGGGTCAGTTCGGCGCGTGAGATCTCGCCGGTGTGCACCGCCATCAGCCGGCCGTCGGCAGCGAAGAAAAGTGTGCTGGGCAATCCGAGCAGGCCGAAGCCGCCCATCAGAACACCGCTTCGGTCCATGACCACCCCGTTCGTGGGAAGCTGCTGGCTTTCGAGGTAGCGAACGATGGTGGATCGGGTCTCGCCCTGGTTTGCAAAGCGGACTGCGACATCAGATCTCGATGCTGCCACGTCCATCATCATGGGCATCTCGCGCCGGCAGGGCGGACACCAGCTGGCCCAGAGGTTCACAACCACGGGCCGCCCGCCGGCATCAGCGAGCGGGATTGCCGTGCCGTCCGTCGCCGGAAGCGTGACTTGCGGAAGGCGACCGCGTGCCTCTACCGGCAACGCCCAGACGGCCACCGCGTAGGCCATGCCCGCGCAGATGGCGGCGGCGATCACGGGTCGCACCGCCTGCGGCTGGCGCAAGATCGCTGCGAAGCCTGCAAGCGCAAGGCCGAACGTCCCGGCCACCGGGTTGAAACCGCCTTGCCAGAACGCAAGAACGCTGAGCGGATCGCCAGCGAACGCATCGAGGTGGGCGAGCACGTATCCGATCCGCGCTGCACCGCCCCAGCTTGCCAGGGCTATCAGCGACCAGCGGCGCGTCGACCTTGCGAGGTTCGGCCAGAACCAGGCCGCCAGTTCGATGGCGGCAGTGAAGGCCGCCAGTGCGATCAAAGCGTGAAGGCGTTCGTGGGAGAGGACCAGCGGCCCGAGGGAGACGGCGTTCATTGCACGGCCCTGGCCGAGGCCACGACCGCGCTCGGGTCCGGTTCACCGATCAGGCGAGTGCCCGGCGCTTCGCGCCCCTCGGCATCGAGGAAGATCATCGTGGGCGGGCCAACGGAGCCCAGTCGGTCAAGCAGTGCCTGGCCGTCTGCATCGAACTCGGTCAAGTCGGCGGCGAGGAGCTGCATGCCGACAAGCGCCGTCTCGACGCCCGGATCGGGCCAGACGCGCCGTTCGATGACACGACAACTCACACACCATTCCGCGGTAAAATAGATCAGAGTGGGCTGCTCCGTCTTGGCAAGTGCGGCGTCGAGCTCGGTCAGGGACCGGATCGTAGAGAAGGCGATTTCCTTCTCGGGCGGCACAGCGCTGGAAGCGGCTCGGAAGCCTGCCAGAGGCCTGAGAGGGTCGTTGCCCCCGGTTGCGGCGCCGAAGCCGAGGAGCGTGGCAACGAAGAGTGCGCTCACACCTGCGGCCTTGCGGAGCCGGGCGATCGGGCTGGCGGTGGCCTCCAACTGATCGAAGCCTCCGAGGAAGACCCCGAGCAGCGCCATCGCGCCCGCCCAGAGTGCAAGTCCCGCCGCAGCCGGAACAACCCGGGACGCGAGCCAGACTGCCATGCCGAGAAAGATGAAGCCGAAGATGCGGTTCACGGTCTGCATCCAGCGTCCCGCGCGCGGCAGGGCTCTGGCGCCGAAAATCCCCAACAACAGAAGCGGGACCCCCTCGCCAAGGCCCAGCGAGAACAGGGCGGCCGCACCGAGCGCGGTGTCTCCGGTCTGGGCGATGTAGAGTAATGCACCGGCAAGTGGCGCAGTCACGCACGGCCCCATGATCAACGCCGAGGTGAACCCGAGGATAGCTGCCCCGCCGAAGGTGCCCCTTCGGCCGGTCCCGGTCCGGGACAGGCGGGTGTTCCATGCGTTTGGCAGGCGCAGCTCGAACACCCCGAACATCGACATCGCCAATGCGGCGAATAGAATCGCCACGCCGCCGATCGCCCAGGGGGACTGCAATGCGATCTGAAGGTTTCGGCCCGACAAGGCGGCGGCCACGCCCAGCAGTGCGAGGGCCGAGGACATGGCGACCACGTAGGTGCCGCTGAGTGCGAACCCGCGTCGCGCCGTCAGTGTCGCACCTTGCCCGGCGAGCAGCCCACCCAGGATCGGGATCATCGGCAGCACACAAGGTGTGAACGCAAGCAGCAGGCCGAAGCCGAAGAAGCCCAGCAGAACCAAGGCCGAGCCGCCACGATCCATGAGGTCCGACACCAGCCCCTCGTCCTTGGCGAGCTGCACGCGCGACGTCGCGTTGTCAGCGAGGCCGTCTGTGGCCGTCACCTTGCCAGGACCGCTGCCAGGTGACGTGGCTGGAGAGCTTGCCGCCGGCTCGGTGTCCGCGCTCGCAGGAGCGACGGCAGGCAGCGTATCCGTGACGGGAGGATAGCAGATGCCATTTTCCTGGCAGCCCTGGTAGGTCACGCGCACTGCGCCCGGCGCCTGTGAAAACGTCGCCTCGGCGCGGTGGTAATACACTTCGACCGAACCGAACGTGGGATCGTGCTTGGCGATGCCCGGAGCGGTCTCGAGGGGCACTACATCTCCCTCGATGGTCTCGACCGCGAGGTGATCGCGATATAGGTAGTAGCCTTCCGCGATTTCCCAGCTGAGAACGCGGCCTCCGTCCGGCTGAAGTTCGACCGAAAGCTCGAAGGCATCGCGTGGCGCCAACGGCTTGGTCGAGGCGAACAGAGTCTCCTGGGCCGTCACCGGGCCGTTCAGACCTGAGGCCAGGGCAAGGACGAACAAGGCAAGCGGCAGAAGGTGGCCGAAGCGGCGCGGTGCGGATGTCGTGACTGTCATGCCGTGTGAGTCGGCCGCCAACCTTAACACTGCCTTAATGTTTGCGGGCGAGCGAGTGAGCGTCACAAAGAGGAGCCGTTGATGCGGATACTGGTGGTTGAGGACGATACATCTCTGGCTGACGGGCTGTGCATCGGCCTGAGGTTGCAGGGATTCATGCCCGAACTGGTGGGCACCTGCGCCGATGCGACAGCGGCCTGGGGGCAGGGCGACTTCTCCGCGGCAGTGCTCGACATAATGCTGCCCGACGGCTCGGGTGCCGAACTGCTCGCAGCCAGGCGCGCGGAGGGGGACCGGCTGCCGGTGCTGCTCCTGACCGCTCTCGATGAGGTGGGCGACCGCATTTCCGGGCTGGATGCCGGAGCCGACGACTACCTCGCCAAGCCGTTTGATCTGGGCGAGTTGGCGGCGCGGCTGCGCGCCATCACCCGGCGTGCTCAGGGTCAGGCCAGCGGCACGATCCACTGGAACGGGCTCGAGTTCGATCCGGCCCGTATGGCCGGGTCAATCGCCGGGGAGGTGGTGCGGTTTTCGCGGCGCGAGTTCGGGCTCTTGCAGGCGCTGCTCGAACGACCGGGCGCCATCGTTCCTAAGGACCGGCTTGAGGAACGGCTTTACGGCTGGCAGGACGGCGTCGAGAGCAACACGGTGGAGGTTCATGTGCACAAGCTCCGGGCCAAGCTGGGGTCGGAGTTCATCGAAACCGTGCGTGGCGTCGGCTACCGGGTCTCGGAGGAAAGCGCATGACCTCCATCCGGACGCGACTGTTCGTCATTCTGCTTCTCGCAACTGGGGCGATCTGGTTCTCCGCGGTGTGGTGGATTCAGCACTCGACCCGGGTTCAGGTCGAACGCGTGCTGGATGCCCGGCTCGCGGAAGCGGCGCAGATGGTGTCGTCACTCCTGTCCGACGGGCGGGTCGAGCTTGCCAGTGCGGCAGAGGCGGTCGACGCGCCGGCGAACCTGACGCGCCCGAAATACTCGCGTCAGCTCTCCTGCCAGATCTGGTCCCTCGATGGTGCCATGATCGGCGCTTCCGGAAGCGCACCGGCCGGCCGCCTGGCCGAGATGCAGGGTGGCCTCTCCGAGAATGTCGTGGATGGAGAGCGCTGGCGCGTCCACACCGAGGTGAATGAGGAACTGGGCCTGCGGGTGATGGTCGGCGACAGGCTGACCGTGCGGGAAAAGCTGGTGGCCGATGTCACCCGGGGACTTCTCGTGCCGGTTCTGGCCATCTTGCCGGTTCTGGCGGGATTGATCTGGCTCAGCGTCGGGCGGGGGCTTGCCCCGCTCGATCGGATGGCGCGCGCTCTGACCGAGCGCTCTGCCGACAACCTTGAGCCGGTCGACGCCGGCCCGCTGCCGCGTGAACTGCGGCCCATGGGAACGGCGCTTAACGCGCTGTTCGGACGTGTCGCCGCCGCGCGTAACCGCGAGCGGAGCTTCTCCGCCTATGCCGCTCACGAGCTGAAGACGCCCCTCTCGGGCATCAAGACGCAGGCTCAGATCGCTGCCATCGCTCCCAACGAGGAGACGCGACGCCGGGCCCTGACCCAGATCGAGCGCGGCGTAGCCCGCACGGATCGCATGGTGCGGCAGCTACTGGAACTGGCCGCGGTCGATACCGTCGCGAATGAAAGCGGCGAACGTCTCGATCTCCGGGATGTCGCTTGCAGTGTCGGCGAGACCCTGGAGCGGGTCGCCTACGCGAAGGGCGTCACGATCCGCATTGATCTGCCGAGAGAGATCCCGGCAGTTTCGGGCAGTGCGGTGACGGCGACAATGGCAGTGCGGAATGTGGTCGAAAACGCGATCGCGGCGAGCCCTGAAAACGGAGATATCAGGATACATGCTGCTGCAACAGCAGATGTTGTGCGACTTTCGATCAAGGATGAGGGGCCGGGCATCGCCGACACGGACCGCCCCCGCATCACCGAGCGCTTCTTCCGTGGCAGCGGGGCCCCCGAAGGCGGCAGTGGCTTGGGCCTGGCGATCGCCGAGGCTGCGATGACCCAAATGGGAGGCACCGTTAAGTTCCGGCGACGGCGGACGGTTGGCGAGGAAGTTATCTTGATCTTCGTTAGAAAGGATCTTTGAGAAGAGATGTTGGCCGAGCCCAAGAGGTTGGGTCTATGGACTTCGGCCTTCGCAATTATCGCTATGTGTCCCGGACCCTTGATTTCCGGGCAGAAGTGGATGGGCGACATCCAAATGGTTTCCCACACACCAAAGCGTTTTATCCGGCTGAAGCGGGCGGACATTAGACATAAGTTCAAGTCTTTCCAATTGTCGCAAGGCTATCGTGCAGCCGAGTCCGCGTTCTTGATGGCCGGCGGTTGGGCGAGGCACTTCAACTGGAGCCAGGCAGTTTGAAGCCTTCCTCTTCGAGTATCCTGCTGATTTCTTGGTTCAGTGTCTGAAAGCTGCGCGGAGCCCACGTCTGTGTGGGGAAAGCGATCATCTCCGCGAACAACGCTCGCAGCTTGAGCTCAGTTTCGTCCCCGTAAACTTCGCGTCCGCGTATGCGTTTCAAGGAGTGCCCCATGAGTTGGCCGCGCTCTTCGTTGTCGATGTTCAATCGGCGCATCCGAGACTCATAGCTGTGGCGCAAGCTACTGATCTTGTGATCCGGGGACGGCAGGAGTTCGTTGTCCTTGAAGAACTTCATGACCGCGTTGGAAAAGTTGGCGTTGCCGCGGTATCGCGGGAAGCCGTCGGGGTGGCGCTGGACTGCTTCAAGTGCAGCGCCAACGAGCGGGACCTTCCGGATCGACGAGCCGGTCTTAACGTCGCGGCGGTGCCCAGCTTTGTCGCCGGGCGAGGGCATCTCGACCTCGATAGCCAAGTGCGGGATCTCGTGATCCAAATGGATTGCGGACGCAGGAGAGTCGTATACCTCTGACGCCCGACAACCGGTCTCTGCCATGACGATCAGGATGTCTCTGGCCTCGTCGTTCAATCTGTCTGTCTTTCCAGGCGAAAGGATCGTCTCCCTGATCCAGGAAGGCTTGAATTCTTTCTTGCTCGATCTCGCGCTCTTCTTCTCCCATGGCTGCTTATCGTCGATGCGAATACCTTGGCATGGATTTTCGAAGAGGTCGATTTCGAGATCGGAATAGAAGGCATCGATCATTGCCTCGAGATAACCGAGGTGCTTGTTCGCGTATCCAGTTGCGACAGCTTTCTCCTCTACACGCTTCCTCCAGAGCCGCCGGACCGCGAAGATGTCCTGAACTGTAACGTCCTTGACCGGCTTGTCTCCGACCGCTGCGACAAAGGCATCGGACGCGCGAATATACCGGTTCTTCCACTCACGCAGCTGGCGGTCGTTCTTTGCGAGCGTCTCCGAGATTAACAGCCGAGGCATGTCCACGGAGAGCTCTGTGATGGTCGTTCCTGGTAGGTCGAAGCCGCCCAGAGCAGCTGCGAAGACAGCTGATTTCGCCTCGGGGTCGGATGCTTGCGCATAGGTCAAGGCTTCGAGCAATTGCGGAAGTGGCCCATCTGCAAGTGCCTGAGCATCCGTGAACCCACGGCCATGAGCCTTGGCGACAGCCAGGGTCGCCTGGAAGGCCTCTCTACTGCTCGCTGGGGCCACTTGAGCCAGCCGAGCGTCAAGTTCTGCAAGCCATTGCCGCTTCACGACCGGAGCAAGTGCGAGCGCTTCGGCTCTGCTATCTGTCTTCAGCGATTGGTTTACGTGAGAGCCCGAGTATACCGACGCGTAGCGGTCGGGGCGCCGCATGCGAAACCAATACGTATTGCCTCGAAGCCAGAGGTTCTTCACGGCTGCATCCTACCAAGAAACTGTATCACGTTTTGTATCACATTTGGGCATCATGTGGGCAGCGCTGTGGCGATTGCGTGCATCTCATCTTTCTGGTTTCGTTGCAGAATTCGTCTCTCGTGCGCCGAAGCCCTTCGGCCGAGTGCTGCTGCCCCCGGGCACCACTTCCAAGGTCATCTCTGTGACGTCGCTCCGGCTTCTTGCCGTAGCTCGGAGCCGTGGACGGTTTGTCCCGCGTTCACCTTCGCGAGGGCCTAGCTCGACTGTCGCCCGCAGGGCGCCCTCTCCGCGCCCGCCTGGCGTTTGATCGACCAGACCATGGCCACGTCGTATCCCGCGGCCTCCAGCATCTCGAGCTTCGATGTCCAGCCCGCCGGGCAGACGACGAAGGCCGCGCCCATGCCGCGTGCGGCGAAGGCGGCTTCGGCGGCCCGCAGGAGCGCGGTCGCCCCCGCGCCGCCCTCTGCCAGCATTGCGGGGGCGCCGAAGTCGGGATGGAAGTAATCGTCGACGACCCCGGTGCCGCGGATGTCATGCGCGGGCGGGAAATGCATGCGTGAGGCGGGCTGGGCGATCACGTAGCCCTCCAGCCGGTCCGGATCGCCCGCGACCAGCATCTCGCGGTCGCGCAGCGTCAGGCTGCGGGTCATCCAGGCGGCGAAGCGCGCGTCGGCCTCCGGGTGCGGCTCCCAGAACGCGTCGATCCCGGAGAGGACCTGCCGGTTCTCGGCGCTGCGGATGACGATGCCCGGCACGTCGTCCTCGGTGGCGGCGCGGACGCCGGAGGGGCGGCCGTCTTCGCCGAGATCGGTGCGCGAGAGGTAGAGCGTCAGCGGGTCGTATCCGCGCGCCGCGAAGGCCGTCTGCCACGTGGCGCCGGTGACGAAGCTCGACAGGAGCAGTTCGGCCCCGGCTGCACGCATGGCCTCTTCCGCAGCCGCCACCAGCGCATCGACGGTGCCCGCGGGCGCGTCGGCCGCGGTCTGGCTGTCGGCGAGGATCAGGCCCGGCGGTCCGAAGGCGCCCGCGTAGATCGGCGGGACCGGCAGCAGCATGGCGTGGATGACACCGGTGAGTGCGCCGTCGCTTTCGCCGACCAGCCAGAATTGCCGGACCGGCTGGTCCTCGGCCGTCAGGGCGAAGCGCAGCGCCTCCTCGATCCGGGCGGGCGCATCCGCGGCGATGCGCCAGAGGACCGGGTCCAGCGCGTGGCGTTCCTCGGCGTCCTGCAAGAGGAGCGGGACGAGGCGCGGGATGTCCACGGGGGTGGCGGGGCGGGTGTGCTGGGTCATCGCGGGGTCGCGCTCGAGGCCTTCTTCGTCGATTTCGGCGAGACGGGGACGCAGGGGACGCTCCACCTCGGGTCCTCGACCGCGACGAAATGGCTGATGCCGCGGATGGAGGGCTTCGCCGCCCCCGCAACAGCGTGACGCCTCGATCCCGAAGCGACCCGCGAGCCCCGCCAGCGGAATTGAGTTACGCTAGGGAAGGTGCTACCCCGGTCGTACAATCTGCGCTGGAGGAAACGCGATGGCACTCTCGGATGAAGGTCTCACCTTTCTGGCGAAGTATTGCGACGCAAGCGGCTTCCTGAAGGCGCGGCTCGCCGAGCGGCGGGAGGAACTCAGGCAGCTTGCGGCCCGGCCCACGGGCGGAGAGCACGTGATCAGGGCCTCGGACATCGGGCGCGCGCGCGATCCGGAGGACAAGGCCGGAGAAAATGCCGCGATCGATGCGGCCGATGCCGCGGCCGCGAAGCTGGGCGCCAAGCTCGAGGCGACGGGGCGCGGCGGCGACCAGCAGCTCGCACCCGGCCGGAAGACACAGCACCTGACCGAGATCCTTCTCAGGGACGAGGACGGGCTGAACGCCAAACAGATCACCGACAAGATCGCGACCGTGGACCGCGCGACAAGAGAGCTTGCGGCAAGGCAGATCGACTCGGGCATGACGCAGCCCGAGAAGAACGCGATCGCGGACGCCCGGCAGAAGGTGGCCCATGCCAAGGCTGCCGTCGTCTATGTCGAGACCCAGATGGCGCAGCTGCAGCTTGCGACCCCCGGATCTTCGCCCCGGGACGGCAAGAACCGCGCCATCGCGGCGCTGGCGGACGAAGTGGGGCAGTACAGCCTCTCGCATTACGCCTCGCGGCACGGGCCGCAGACCACGATCGACGAGCATGTCGCCCGCGTCGCGACGGGCTTCGCGCCCGACGATGCGCGGCCGGTGCCCGGCACGCGCACGGTGTTGTCGCGCGACTGGGTGGATGCCGGCGGCACGCCCGTGAAGGGCGAGAACGTGACGGTGCCCGACGTGCGCGAGATGGGGCCGCATGGCGTCGGCGCGGCCAGCCGGATCGGCTCGGCCGAGGAGGGGCTCTTCATGGTCGAGGACGCGCTGTCCGACGCTCATGCGGCCCGGTCCGGGGGCCAGGTCGGCGACAATGCGAAGCTGGTGAAGCTCGCCAAGAATCCCGCGACCGGCCCCGTGGTGGGCGATGCCGTCGAGCTTGAGAAGGTCGGCACCGACTATGTCGACGACGCGGGGACTCCGCTGTCTTCGCCGAAACAGCTCCGGAGCACGGCGCAGTTGCAGGCAGATAAGGAGAAACAGCTCGGACGGCCCCTGACGCCCGCCGAGGCGACTGCCGCGGCCAACGCGACCAAGAGCGACCTGGTCAAGCAACAGATCATCGACTCGCGGGCGAAGTCGGTGATGATCGACCGCGAGGTGCGCAGTTCCAAGGTCGTTATGGTTGCCGATCCGGACGGCGGGTTCCGCACGGTCACGGCCTTCCCCGAGAAGTCGGTCGCGGCGGAGTTCGGGGTGGCGCCGCAGCGCCAGACCCGGCTCGACAACAGCACGCCTCCGGCGGCGCCCGGCCCGGACCCGATGATCGCCCTGACGCAGGCGGCGCAGGATGCCGAGACCCTCGCGACCACCGCGCGCTCGGAGGCCGACAATGCGCGCAAGGCGGCCGAGGACAGCGTGGCCGACGGCTTCGCCGCGGTGATGGCCGATCCCGCCCATGTGGCCGAGCTGAGCGCGCTCCAGCAGGCCGCGCGCGCCGAAGCCGCGGCCCGGTCCGAGCGCGACGCCGCGGCGGCCGCGCTGCTGCGCGGGCAGCAGGTCAAGACCGAGCTGGAGGACCGCAAGACCGAGGCCGAGAGCCGCCTGAGCGCGGCGACCACGGCTGTCGGCCCGGCGAAGCTCGCGCATGACACCACCCCCGGGGATCGCGCCCTCGAAATCGCGTGGCGGGCCGCGACGGAGGAGGAGGAGACCGCCAAGGCGGATCTCGCGACGCTCCAGTCCCGGCTGGACCGTGTCACGACGCTTGTCGACGAGATGGGGGAGGCGAACAAGACGGCGACGACGGCGCTCGATGAGGCCACCAGGGCGGCAGGCGCCGCAGCCGACGCCGCGCGCAAGGCGGGGGCCTCGGCCGAGCATGTCACGGCGGCGGCGGCCACGGGGGCGGCGATGCAGGCGGCGGTGGCGGCCTGCGACGCGAAGCTGTCCGAGTTGCGGACCCTCGCGGCGAAGGCCGACTTCGCGCGCAACCGGCTCGACGAGGCCAGGGAGGCGGCCGATCCCGCCGCGTCCGATGCCTCCGACACGAATGTCGCGGCGATGCGCGCCGAGAGGGGCAACACGCTGAAGGACGCGCTCGCCAGGGGCGACGGTGATTTCGAGGCGGCGAAACAGGCGTGGCTGGACGAGGTCGCCTCGGTCGAGAAGATGTTCGCCGACGATGCGGACCTGAGGGAAGAGACGCTCGCCCGGCTGAAGGAGGCCGAGGAAGAGGCCGCGGCCCGGATGGCGGCCCGCGTCGACGCGCTGGCGCAGGCCGCGGTCGCGCAATCCGCGCTGTCGCCGGGCGTTGACGGAGCGGCGGCGCAGACGGCGGTCGACACCGCCCGCGCCGAGCTGGAGAAGGCCCGCGAGGCCCTGAAGTCGAGCCGGCGCGACCTCAGGACCAACGAGGCGCTGGTGCGGGCGCAGAAACTCCTCGACGCGGCCGCGGTCGGCGTCGCCCGCGCCCGGGCCGAGGCCGTGGCGGCCGAGGTGCGCGCCGCGAAGGCCGAGGCCGATGGCGCCCCCGATGCGGTGGCGCTGCGGCAGGCGGCGACCCTGCGCCGGGCCGAGGAGGACCTGGCCGAGGCGCAATACGAGGACCACAGGGCGCGGGAGGACCTGCACGATGCGAAGACCGCGCTGCGCCTCGTGCAGCTGGACAACGCCCGGCTGAACGGCCGGATCCTCGCGGCGGAAGACGAGGTCGCCAGGAGTCCGGTGCCGAAAACGAGGGAGATGGCGCGGCTCGAGGACGTCACGCTGCCGGCGCTTCGTCAACGGAAGCAGGCGTCCGACGGCCAGCTCGCGGCGGCCCGGACAGGGTATGACGATGCGATCCGGCAGAACCGGGACGCCGTCGAAAGGGTGAAGCGCTGCGAGGAGGCCGTCGTGGCGGCGATGCCGGCGAACTGAGGCTCAGGTCGCGGAATAGCTTGTCCGGCCGCCGCAGATCGTCATGCGGATCCCCATCTTTGACAGGGCGGTCGGGGCGGTCGCCTCGATGTCGCCGTCGAGGATCACGATGTCGGCCAGCTTGCCGGGCGCGAGCGAGCCCTTGATCGCCTCGGTGTGCTCGGCATAGGCGCCGCCGATCGTGTAGCCGCGCAGCGCCGCCTCGAGGGTGAAGCGCTGGTCGGGCACGCCATCGGTCCAGGCGGCGCGTGTGGTCGCGGATTCGAGCCCCAGCAGGATCGACACCGGCGAGACCGGCCAGTCGGAAGCCAGCGCGATATGGGCCCCGTTGTCGGCCAGCCGCTGCCAGGCGAAGGCGTCCTCCCAGCGGTCGCGACCGATGTTGGTGAGCGTCGGCTCCAGCGGCAGACCGGCGCATCCCGGCGCGTGCGGCGGCTGGATCGAGGCGGTGATGCCGAGCGGGCCGAGGCGGGCGAAATCGCCCGGCGCCACCAGTTCGAGATGCTCGATCCGGTGCCGGATGCCGCTGTCGCCGTTGGCCCTGCGCGCCGCCTCGAAGCCGTCGAGGACGCGGGTCGTGGCGGCGTCGCCGATGGAATGCACCGCGATCTGAAGCCCCATGGCGTCGATCTTCGTGGCGAGCGCGGCGAAGCGGTCGGCCTCGAACCGGCCGGTGGAGCGGAAGCCCGGCTGGCCGGGGTAATCGTTGTGCACGAAGGCGGTGCGGCTGTCGATCACGCCGTCCATGAAGAACTTCACGAAGCCCGAGGCGAGCCATTCGTCGTTCCAGCGGGCAGTCATCTCCTCGGCACGGGAAAGCTCGGACTCGTCCATGTCGGGGACGAAATGGAAGGGCACGCGGACGCGAACGTCGAGCTCTCCGCGGCGGCGGAGCTCGTCGAGAAGCTCGAGCGTGTAGAGATTGCCGTCCATGTTGACGATCGAGGTGATCCCGTGCCGCGCCACGTGGTCGAGACCGCGCTTCATGTGGGCCAGGTCCTCTTCCCGTTCGGCGGCCGTCGGGGCGGGGTCGGGCTCCCCGCCCGTGTTCAGCCCCTCCATCATGCGCGCCTGCCCGCCAAGCGCCAGCACCGGGGCGTAGGCTTCGGGCTCGTAGAGCGCGCCGGTGGCCAGCCCGTCCTCGCCCATCACCACCTCGTGCCCGGGCGCCGTCTCGCGGCCATGGAGGACGCCCGCCGCGTCCAGCGCGGCGGTGTTGGCCCAGACGGTGTGATGGTCGTGACCGACCAGCGCCAGCGGGCGGTCGGGCAGGATCTCGTCCAGCAGCGCCTTGGGCGCGCGGTCGCCGAAGACGCCGTAGTCCGGTGCCTGGCAGGTGATGAGCGGCCGGTCCGGATGCGCCGCGGCAAAGTCGCGGATCAGATCGCGCATCCTGTCGGGGTCGGCGAGGTTGTCGAGCTGGAGGTTCATCAGCTCCGCACCGCCGATGAAGAGGTGCAGGTGGCTTTCGATGAAGCCCGGCAGCACGGTGCCGCCCTGCGCGTCGATCCGGTCGGTCCCGGGGCCGGCCAGCGCCTCGATCTCCGCTGTGCTGCCGACGGCGAGGATGCGGTCGCCGGCCATCGCCACCGCCTCGGCCCGGGGGGCGTCGGGCTCCATCGTGAGGACCTTGGCGTTGGTGATGATCCGGTCGGCCTGTGGCATGTCTCAGTGTCCTTCGGTAAGCGCGCTGCGGATCGCATCGATGGCGCGGAACGTGTCGGCGGTCAATTCCGGCATCAGGAAATCGGGCCAGGTGGAAAGCTTGGTCACCACCAGATCGCTTTCCGGGTCGACATAGATCAGCTGTCCGAAGACGCCCGCCGCGTAGACGTCGCCGCGGTCCGCGTCGCGGATCCACCAGAACCGGCGGTAGGCCCCGTTGGGCGAGACGAGCTTGCGCGCCTCGCCGAAGACCGAAGGGTCGCCGTCGCGCATCTGGTCGATCCAGCCCTCCGGCACGATCTGCGTCTCGCCGGCGCGGCCCCGGTTGCGGACCAGGAGGCCGATCCGGGCGAAATCCCGGAGCGTCGCGTTGAAGCCGCCGTCCGCCAGCGCGGTGCCGGCCGTGTCGACGGTGAAGCAGGCGTCCCGGGCCGGGCCGATCCGCTGCCAGATCCGCTCGGACAGCAGGGGCGCGAGCGCCCTGCCGCTTGCGCGTTCCAGCGCCCAGGCAAGCACGTCGGTCTCGATCGAGCGGTAGTCGAAATCCGAGCCGTGCGGGCGGATGCGGGGCAGGGTGGGGATCACGTCGCGGATCGTCGTGGGGGCGGCGCCCTGCGCATGGGGCCGCCAGCCCGAGGCGATGTCGATCCGGGTCATGTCGCTGCCGGGGGTGTTGTAATCCTCGGTGAAGCGGACGCCCGAGCGCATGTCGAGCACCTGGTCGAGCGTCGCGTCGCCGTAGCCGCAGCCTGCGAGTTCGGGGATCAGCGTCGCGAGCGGCGCGTCCAGGTCGAGCGCGCCTTCGCCGTGGATCACGCCGGCGAGCAGGCCGGTCACGGATTTCGCCACCGATTGCGACAGGTGCAGCGTCTCGGGGGCCATGCCGTTGAAATAGCGTTCGAAGACGACCCGGCCGCGATGCATCACGAGGAAGCCGTCGGTATAGGTGTCGGCCAAGACCCGGCTCAGCGTCGTCCGCCCGGTCGACAGCGGCACGGCGAGGTCGTCGAGCGGTTGCGGCGCCTCCTCCAGCCGGGCCACGGGGCCGAAGCCGCGGAACACCTCGACCGTGGGGATCAGGCTGCGGACGTTCTGGAAGCTCCAGCGGTTGAACGGCGCAAGGTCCCAGTTCTCGAGCGTCGGGCGCTTCTCGGGCGGGGGCGGGAAGCCCTCCATGATGCCAAGCTGGCGGGCCGTCTTCGGCGCGGCTTTCGGGGGCAGCGTCAGGTTCGCCATGGCAGGTCCTTCGGGGAAATCGGGCTTGGCGCGCGGGGCAGGCCCCCGCGCGCCGGTCGGGCCTTACTGCTTCAGCCGGGTCCAGACCTTGTTGTAGAGGTCCACGACCTCCTGCGGGCAGGGGGTCACGAAGTCCGGGTCGGGCGCGTCCGCCGGCATCACGATCTCGGGCGCCTCGAGCATCTCGGCGTCCATGAATTCCTCGGATCCCTTGATGCCGTTCGCGTAGCGCGCGAAGTTCGAGGTCATCGCCGCGTTCTCAGGCTCCATCATGAAGTTGATGAAGAGCTTCGCGTTCTCGAGGTTCGGCGCGCCCTTCAGCACGGCCACGTTGTCCATCCAGCCGGTGAAGCCTTCCTTCGGATAGGCGTATTTCAGGCTCGGCCGCTGGGCCCGGGCGCGCATCGCGGCGCCGTTCCAGGTCTGGGACAGGTCGACGTCGCCCGAGGTCAGCTTCTCGATGGTCGAGTAGTCCATCGTCCGCCAGTCGGCCTTGGCCTTCATCAGCAGCTCCAGCACCTCCTTCATCTCGTCCGGGTTGCCGTTGCAGCGCCCGTAGCCGAGATACCGCAGCCCCGCGTTGATCACGTCGTTCATGTCGTTGAGCATGTTGATGCGGCCCTTCAGCGGCTCGGGCGCGTCGAACATGAGGGCGAGGGTGTCGATGTCGCCGTCGAACACCTCGGTGTCCACGGTGAAGGAGGTCGTGCCCCACTGGTAGGGGATCGAGTAGTTCCGCCCCTCGTCCCACCAGACGTCCACCCACTTGGGATCGACGTTGCCGAAGTTCTCCATCTCGTTCGGCTTCACCTCTTCGAGCAGGTCCTGCTCGATCATCACCTTCACCATGTAATCGCCCGGCACGACGATGTCGTAGCCGGTGTTCCCGGCCTGCACCTTGGCGAGCATGGTCTCGTTCGAATCGTAGCCGTCGAGGTTGACGGTCACGTCGAATTCCTTCTCGAACTTCTCTATCATCTCGGGGTTCGTGTAGTTCCCCCAGTTGTAGATGTTCAGCTCGCCCTCCGCGAGCGCCGCCGAGGCGGTGAGCGCCAGCACCGAGGCCGCGGCAATGGTTGTGTTTCTTTTCATTGTCTTACTCTCCTGTTGGGCCGTCATTTTTCCATCCGCCGCTGCACGAAGAAGAGCAGGACGACCAGAAGCACCGAGACCCCGACGAGGATCGTCGAGACGGCATTGATCTCGGGCGTGATACCGCGGCGGATCGCGCCGAGGATGTAGATGGGCAGCGTGGTCTCGCCGGGGCCGGCCACCATCAGCGTGATGATGACGTCGTCGAGCGAGACGACGAAGGCCAGCATCGCGCCCGCCACGATCCCGGGCATCAGGAGCGGCAGGGTGATGTGCCGGAAGGTCTGCCAGGGCGTCGCGTAGAGATCGGCGCCCGCCTGCTCCAGCACCAGCGTCATGTCCTCGAGCCGGGCCCGGATCGGCATGAAGGCGAAGGGGATGCAGAAGGCCGTGTGCGCCGCCATCAGGTAGCCGATGCCGGTGACGCCCGTCGCGGTCTTGATCAGCGCAAAGAGCGAGAGCGTGGCGATGGCGGTGACGATCTCGGGGATCATCAGCGGCTGGTTGATGATGCCGTAGGCGAGGCCCTGTCCCCGGAAAGATGCGGTGCGGGTGGTGGCGAGCGCCGCCATGGTCGCGGCGGCGGTCGCGACGACCGTGGCCACGAAGGCGATCTTCACCGAGACCCAGGTGGCGTTGCGGATCCCGTCGTTCGACAGCGCCGCCTCGTACCAGCGGAACGAGAATTCGGTCCAGCGCACCACCGAGCGGTTGTCGTTGAACGAGAAGATGACGAGCACCGCCAGCGGCAGGTAGAGCGCGATGATGCAGAGCCAGGCCACCGTCTTGAAGCCGGGCATCGCCTTGAGGTCGCGGGCCCTGGGGCCCTTCCGGATCGCCTCAGCCATGGGTGCGCCTCCCTCGGCCGGCGGAGGCCGCGTAGATCAGCAGGACGATGATGACGAGCATCATCAGGATCAGCGCCGCGGCCGAGCCGAAGGGCCAGTTGCGCGAGGATCCGAACTGGATCGCGATCATGTTGCCGATCATCAGGCTCTTGCCGCCGCCCAGGAGCTCCGGCGTGATGTAGGCGCCGAGCCCGGGGATGAAGACGAGGATGCAGCCCGCGATGATGCCGGGCTTGGCCAGCGGCGCGATCACGTGGCGCAGCACCTTCCAGCGCGAGGCGTAGAGGTCGTAGCCCGCCTCGACCAGCCGGAAGTCGAGCTTCTCGAGGCTGGCGTAGAGCGGCAGCACCATGAAGGGCAGGTAGGAATAGATCAGCCCGATGAAGACCGCGGTGTCGGTGTAGAGAATGGAGATCGGGCTGTCGATCAACCGCAGCTTCATCAGCGAGATGTTCACGAAGCCCTCGTCCCGGATGATCAGCAGCATCGCGTAGGTGCGGATCAGCAGGTTCGTCCAGAACGGCAGGGTGATGAGGAACAGCCAGAAATTGCGCTGGTTGCGGGGCTTCGTCGCGATGAAATAGGCGGTCGGGAAGCCAAGGATCAGCGTGCCGATCATCGCCCCGAAGGCCAGCCCGATGGAGCGCATGAAGATCGACAGATAGGCCGGATCGAAGGTCAGTGTGTCGTCGAAGATGTCGCGCTCGAACAGGAACTGGACATAGGCATCGGTCGAGAAGTTCCACACCACGCCGCCATAGGTGCCGGGTTCGAGGAAGGAATAGACGACGGTGATGCCGAGCGGCAGGATCGAGATCGCGAGGATGATGATCAGCGCGGGGGCGAGCAGCCCGTAACGGGTCCGGGTGGCGCGCGCCTGGGCCTCGCGGTGCGCGGCGGAGAGGGAGGTCTCGGTCATTCCAGCACCCTCGCGCGGCCGGGCTGGATCGCGATGCCGAGGCGCGCGCCCCGGCTCAGGTCGTGCCCGTCGAGGCCGCCGGGCTGGCGCAGCACGAATTCCTCGCCCGAATTGAGCCGCAGGTGCAGGTAGCTGGCCGCGCCGAAATAGACCACGTTCTCGAGCGTGCCGGTGAGGTCCGCTGTTTCGCCCTGGCCCGCGATCCGGGCGGCCTCGGGGCGGATGGCGACGGCGGCGGGGCCGGTCTGCGCCATGCCCTCGGCGAGGCGGGCGCTGATCGTGGTGCCGTCCTTCAGCCGGACCTGCGCGGTGCCGCCCCCGGCGCCGGCGATCTCCCCCTCGAGGATGTTGATGTCGCCGATGAAATCCGCGACGAAGCGGTGCGTGGGGCGTTCGTAGATGTCCTTCGGCGCGCCGATCTGGAGGATCTCGCCCGAGCGCATCACCGCGATGCGATCGGACATGGTCAGCGCCTCTTCCTGGTCATGGGTGACGAAGACGAAGGTGATCCCGGTCTCGGCCTGCAGGCTCTTGAGCTCGAGCTGCATGTTCTTGCGCAGCTTCAGGTCGAGCGCCGCGAGCGGCTCGTCCAGCAGCAGCACCTTCGGCTCGGGCGCCAGCGCCCGGGCGAGGGCGACCCGTTGCTGCTGGCCGCCCGACAGCTGGTCCGTCCGCCGGTTCGCCATCGCCTCGAGCTGGACCAGCGCCAGCATCTTCTCGACCCGTCCCTGCACGTTGTCCGCGGGCCGGCCCAGCATCTTCAGACCGAAGCCGATGTTCTCGGCCACCGTCATGTGCGGGAAGAGCGCGTAGCTCTGGAAGACCGTGTTCACGGGGCGCTTGTAGGGCGGCAGCGCGGTGATCTCCTGACCGTCGAGAAGGATCGTGCCGCTCGTCGGCAGTTCGAACCCGGCGATCATCCGCAAGAGCGTGGTCTTGCCGCAGCCGGAGGGGCCCAGCAGGGTGAAGAACTCGTTCTCGCGGATGTCGATGTCGACGTTCTTCAGGGCGTGGACGGCGTTCTCTCCCGCGCCGAAGGTCTTCACGAGAGAGCGCGCGCTGATCGCTGCGCGGTCGCTGCGGGTGGATTGTGTCGCGTTGCTGGTTTCTGGCACCTGGACCTCACGTTGTCGTCATCGGAAGGCTAGGAAGTCCGCCGCATGACCGTAAATACCCCAAAGGGGATAGGCCCTCAGGCCATGACCGCCCCAAGGAACCTGGCCAGAAGCTCGGACTGGGACGAGATCCGCAGCTTCCGGTAGAGATTCTTGCGGTGGATCTTCACCGTGCCGACCGCCGTTCCCGTCACCTCCGAGATCGAGGCGGTCGAATGGCCGCGCAGGATCAGCGTCGCGATCTCCTGCTCGCGCGCCGTCAGGACGCCCTCGCCGAAGGTGTCGAGCGCCTCGGTGATCGAGGTGGTGACATCCGGCTGGGGCGGCGGCGGCGGGGCGGGGCGGTCGAAATGCTTGCGCACGAGGGCGGCGATCACCTCGAGCTCGCGCCGCAGAACCGTGACCTCGCGCGACAGGAACCGCGGCTCGCCGCCCAGCCGGCCGAGCGACATGAACAGCGCGCTGCGGTCCGGCAGCCGCACGAGGACCGCCAGCTCGTCGGCGAGGTCGATGTTGCCGTAGTAATGCTTGAAATAGGTCGAGCGGCGGAAGTGGTCCGGTGCCACGTCGCGCAGCCGGAGCACGCTGTCGCCCAGACCCTGCACGAAGGCGTTGTAGATCGGGTCGAGCAGGTAGGCCGTGTCGAGATACTGGTCCACGACAAGCTGGCGCCGCTCGGCCCGGACGGTGTCGTAGACATGGCCGGGCCGCCGGTCGAGGTAGATCCGCGTCAGAAGCGCGCCGTTGAAGGGCACGACGGCATTCACCGCGTTCAGCAGCGCCGGCACGAAATTGGCGGTGTGCAGGGCCGTGATGACGGGGGCGGGCGAGAAGTCCTTGCGGTCGCGGCGGTCGTCGGTCTCCGGCGCCATGTCGGTTGCGCTCCCTGCGGAGCGGCGGGCCCCGTCACATGCATGTTTTCGCAACGATAGGAGGTGGATCCCGCCGTTGCAATTGCGCTGCACGGGTCGAGGGGGCTGCGGCGTCGATTTCGCGTCCCCTGGGGCGAAACTGCCGTGTTTCCGACGCCCTCCGGACAGGCGCCGGGGCCGGGCGGCAGGGAGCCGCCCGGCCGGGGCCCGTCAGGCGAAGAGGAAGGCGTCGGTCTCGATCCGCAGGAACTCGGCCGCCGAGACGGCGAATTCCAGATCGCCCGCCGCCGACAGCTCGACCCGGTCGAAATCGGTGCTGCCCGCAAGATCGGCGAAAACCGTGCCGTTCACGGGGTTTACCGAGCGTTCCTCGACCAGTGCGCCGTCGTCGTAGAACCGCATCTCCGCTGCGCCCGTGCCCGAGAGATCCCGGAACTCGAACATCACCGACAGCGCGTCGCCGAGCCCCGCGGCCTCGTCCAGCGAGAAGCTCATCACCTCGCGCCCGTTCACCACGTCGAGCGTGCCGCCGAGGATCGCCTTCAGGCCCGGCGTCGCGATGCCGAGCCCGTCGCCGGTGCCGGTCAGGAAGACCGGAAGGCGCCCCGGTCCGTCCGCCTCGATGCTGATGCCGGCCTTGCGCACGTCGATGTCGCGGTCGATCAGCTTGACCCGCTGCGAGGAGACGTCCTCTCCGTCCAGCGAATAGGACAGCCGGTATTTCGGGAAGTCGCCGCCGAAGTCGAGCCGGGCGAGCTTTGCGTCCGGGGTGAGATCCAGCCCGATGATCATCGGGTCGTGGTCCGACGAGCGGAAGGCGTCCGGGGCGTAGATGTCCGGATTGTCGGGCTTGAACTCGGTGTTGTAGTCGATCAGCCCGGGCTCGTCGGCATTGATGTGCCAAGGCGCCGCGCCGGTCACCTGTCCGGCAAGGCTGCCCGACCCGATGGCGTAATCGAGCGAGCCGTAGGCCTGAACCTGCCCGGCGGTGGCAAGGTCGAGCGGGAAGGCGTAGCTGTAGGCCTCGGGCGCGAGGTTGACGTAATCGTCCCCGGTCCCGGCGGTGTCGTCGCTGCCCGCGAGAAGGGCGCGGATCGGGTCCTCCATCGCGTAGGCGTTCATGTCCCCGAGGAGCAGCACGTCGCTGTCGCCCGACCCGGTCGGGTCCGAGGCGATCCAGTCCGCCAGCGCCTCGGCCGCGAGGGTGCGGGTGGTGTTCGCATTGCCCGCGCCGTCGCCCTGATCCTCGTCACCGGGCGTGCCATCGACAGGCGATCCCTTGGATTTCAGATGGTTGACGACCGCAGTGAATGTGCCGCCGCCGTCGATCTCGCGGAAGCTCTGCGCCAGCGAGGGGCGCTGGTTGTCGCTGTCGAAGCGCGCATCCACGCTCTTGTCGAGGATCGCCGCATCGCCGATCAGCTGCACCTCGCCCGGCTTGTAGATGAAGCCCACGGCAATCGCGTCCGAGCCGAGCTGGTCGACACCGGGATCGACATAGGCGTAGGTGCCGGCGCCCATCTCGGCGTTCAGCGCCGCGACCAGCGAGGCGATGGCGCTCTCGGGCCCGTAGCCGTCGTTCTCGATCTCGATCAGGCCGACGACATCCGCGTCGATGGCCGAGATGGCGGCGACGAGCTTCTCCTGCTGGCGCAGGAACTCGTCATAGGAGTCGGCCCCGCGCGAGGTGGGGAAGCCGCCGCCCATGCCGTCGCCGTTGAAATAGTTCAGCACGTTGTAGGAGGCGACCTTCAGGCTGCCACCGACCTCGGGCGGGGTTTCCTGCCGCGGGTTGGTGTCCTCGAAGACCGGCGCCTCGGTCGGGTTGATGCGATAGTTCTCGTCCCCGTTGCCGCCGGAGCTGCGGGAATAGCGCACCACGCCGGTCAGCCCGGTCACCGTGTCGCCCGAGCTGAGGCCGTCCGCCGTGCCGTAGGACCCGTCGGGGTAGGGCAGGGTGAAGGGGTTCTGCACCGTCCGTCCGTCGTCGATGGTGATCGTGTTCCGGACCGCGTTCTCCAGATACGCCTGGAAGCCCGCCTGGTCCGGCGCGTTCTCCTGCGTGTAGGTCGCGAGGCGCCCGTCGGCATAAAGCCCGATCTCGCCGTAGCGGCTGTAGTCGAAGAGGTCCGCGACCGTCATCGCCTGCGGCACGTTCACCAGCATCCCCTCGTAGGCTTCGAGGTCCGCGATCACCTGCCCGTCGCCGTTGGTCCGGATGTCCGCGATCGGGAAGGTGATGTCTGCCGCGGTCGGCAGGACATTCCCGCTGGATTCGATGACGATCTGCGAGGCGTTGATCTGGGTCTCGCCGAAATATTCCGTCGCCGTGCCGATCAGGGTGACGCGGTCACCGACCTTCACGTCGGTCATGAAGCTGCCCGCGCCCTCGTAGACGAAGATCCCTTCCGAGGTCATGGCGTCGCCGTCGGCATCCGCATCCTCTTCCTGCAGGTAGAAGCCGCCGAAATTGCGCCCGTCATCCGCGTCGCCGTTCTGGAAGTCGCCGACCACGATGGCCGAGACCTTGACCGTCGCGCCGAAGAAGGGCGTCGCGTCGGTGCGCCCGAACTGTTCGCCCCATGTCGCGGCGTTGCCCTGGATCTCGTGGATCAGCGTGATCCCGAGGTCGTCGTTCCGGATCGTGCCGGTCGCGGTCCCGCCTGCGATCGTGCCGCCGACGGGGGCCGAGAGCGTGACGGTGAAATCCTCGTCGCCCTCGTCATCCGTGTCGCCGGTGACGTCGAGGGTGATCACCTTCTCGCTCTCGCCCGCCGCGAAGCTGACCGTGCCCGAGGGCAGCGCGCCGCCGAAGTCCTGCCCGTCGACATCGCCCGAGACGGTGAAGTCGACCGAGCCCGCCTCGGAGGTGTCGCCGCCGCGGGAGACGGTGAAGGTGAAGCCGGTGGTGCCGCTGTCGCCCTCGGACTGCACCGCGTCCAGCGCGGCGACGGAGAAGGTCGGGCCGGTCTCGCCCGGGGCGAAGCTGCCCGCCGGGAAGGGCGTCGCGGCGGTGGCGTTCGTGCTCTCGCCGTCGAGCGCGTTGGTGCCGGAGAAGGTCCAGTCCGCGGGGTCGAACGTGGCCGAGGGCGTGCTGCCCGGGGCGCGGTAGGCCCAGCCGTCGAGGTAATCCCAGGCCTCGCCGGTGCCGTCCGTGTCCGGATCGCCGAAGACATCCGTGACCACGCCGTTCTCGTAGAGCAGGATGGCGTCGTCGCCGTTGATGTTCGCGGCACCGGAGGTGTAGTCCGGCGCGAAGCCGAAATAGCTGGCGAAGCCGTCCGTCTCCGAGGCGATATAGATCACGTCTCCGGCGCGGGCCGATCCGGCGGGGAGGGTGAACTCCACCCCCGTGCTGCCACCGCCGTTGTTCGCGGATTCGAGCCCGTAGACCGAGAGGTCCGGGATGTCGGCCAGAACGGTCAGCTCGATCGCCTTGGGAATCCCGCCCGTGAGCGGTCCGTCGATGACCCCGGAAATGATGATGGACATGTCTGCACCTCGAATCTGCTGCGAAGAATGATCGGTCGTGCCGGGTCGGGGGCCGGCGCCTCCTTCGCTGGTAGGGGGCCAACGTCAGAGAATGATGACAGTGGGGCGGAAGGGGGCGGCTCTGGCAAGCCGCGCCGGGCCTGCGATGGGGCCTGCGGGGCGCGCGTCGGCGTAACTCCGCCCAACCGGGCCGTCGCGGCGGCCGCTTGCCGCGCCGCTGCCCGCGAAACGGACGGGCGCGCCCGCGCCGGAGCCAGAGCTTTCCGCGCCCCGTGCCCATTTGCCTGTATACTTCCGCCACCGCAGCCTGTATGGCGCCGTTTTCCGCGCGACGCGCGGAGGCCGGTGCATGTCGCGCCGGAGACATGTGGACCGCGCCCCGATGATCACGACCCTTTCCGAAGCCCTCGCAGACCGCGGGTACGAGACCCTCACCCCCGTGCAGGAGGCCGTCACCGATCCCGACCTGCAGGACAAGGACCTGCTGGTCTCGGCCCAGACCGGATCCGGCAAGACGGTGGGCTTCGGCCTTGCCATCGCGCCGACGCTTCTGGGCGAGGCGGACCGGCTCGGCCCGCCCGCCGCGCCGCTGGCGCTGGTGATCGCGCCGACGCGCGAGCTCGCCCTGCAGGTGATGCGCGAGCTTGGCTGGCTCTACGCCAAGGCCGGCGCCCGGGTGGTGTCCTGCGTCGGCGGCATGGACATGCGCGACGAACGCCGCGCGCTGGAACGCGGCGCGCATATCGTCGTCGGCACCCCGGGGCGGCTGCGCGACCACATCCAGCGCGGCTCGCTCGAGATGGACGCGCTGCGTGCCGTGGTGCTGGACGAGGCCGACGAGATGCTCGACCTCGGCTTCCGCGAGGACCTCGAGTTCATGCTGGGCCTCGCGCCCGAGGACCGGCGGACGCTGCTCTTCTCGGCCACCGTGCCGCCGATGATCGCCTCGCTCGCGGGCCAGTTCCAGCGCGACGCCGTCCGCGTCACCACGCTGAACCCCGGCACCCAGCACACCGACATCGCCTATCAGGTGCTGCAGGTGGCCCATCAGGACACCGAGAGCGCGATCATCAACATGCTGCGCTTCCACGATGCCGAGAACGCGATCGTTTTCGCCAACACCCGCGCCGCGGTGGCCCGGCTGACCGCGCGCTTCGCCAACCGCGGCTTCCCGGTGGTGAGCCTGTCGGGCGAGCTGAGCCAGTCCGAGCGGACCCATGCGCTGCAGGCGATGCGCGACGGGCGCGCGCGGGTCTGCGTGGCGACCGACGTGGCCGCGCGGGGCATCGACCTGCCGAACCTCGACCTCGTGATCCATGCCGAGCTGCCGACCAATTCCGAGGGCCTGCTGCACCGCTCCGGCCGGACGGGACGCGCGGGGCGCAAGGGGATCTCGGCGCTGGTCATCACGCCGAAGATCTCGCGCAAGGCCGACCGGCTGCTGAAATGGGCCAAGGTCGAAGCGGAATGGACCGTGCCGCCCTCGGCCGAGGACATCCTGCGCCGCGACGAGGAGCGGCTGGTCACCGACGCCGCCTGGGACGGCGAGATGACGCCCGAGCAGGCCGATTTCGCCGCCCGCCTGCTGGCCGAGCGCAGCCCCGAGGAGATCGCGGCCGCCTGCCTCCGCCTCTATCGCGCGAACCTCTGCGCGCCCGAGGAGCTGTCGCCGCCCGATGCCCGCGCGCCGCGCGAGGAACGGGCCGCCTTCGGACCGAGCGGCTGGGTCACGCTGTCCGTGGGGCGCGCCTCGGGGGCGGAGCCGCGCTGGCTGCTGCCGCTGCTCTGCCGGGCGGGCGACCTGTCCAAGGACGACATCGGCGCGATCCGGGTGCAGGACGACACCACGGCGGTCGAGCTGAAGGAGGAGGCGCTCGAGCCGTTCCTCGCCCGGATCGGCGAGGATGGCGCGCTCGAGGACGGCATCACCGTGCGCCGCCATCAGGGCCCGCCGCCCGAGGCGCCGAAGCGCGGCCCCCGGCCGGAACGCGGGCCGAAACCACAGGGCAAACCGCACCGGGGCAGGGACGGCGACGGACCGGCCCGGCCGGCCAAACCGCGCAGCGACACGCCCTACGCGCCGCGCGCCGAGAAGGCCGAGCGCAGCCATGCGCCGCGCGCCGAGAAGGCCGAACGGCCCTACAAGCCGCGCGCCGAGCGGAGCGAGGCCGCCCCGAAGCGGGAACCGGGGGTCGTGACACCCTACAAGCCGCGCGGCGGGGATGCCGGGGGTCCGAAACCCTACAAGGCCCGCGCCGAGGGCGCCGGCCCGGCCAAACCCTACAAGCCCCGCGCGGAAGCTGCGGCGGAGAAGCCGCACAAGGCGCCCGCCGCGAAACGCGCGGCGCCCGAGGCGGGCGAGGGGGCGGCGAAGCCGCGCAAGGCCAAGGCGGTCTGGAAGGACAAGCCCGGGGCCCAGGGCAAGGGCAAGCCGCGCAGCGGCGGGGACAAGCCGCCCTTCAAGGGCAAGGGCGCCCCGGCGAAATACGGCAAGCCGAAGGGCGCCAAGCCCCGGAGCGACCGGGGCTAGCGCTCAGGCGGGAACGGCGCCCGCCGCCGGACCCCGCGCGGCGCCCGTGCTCCGCGCGATGCCGAAGAAGGCATCGACGATGCGGCCCTCGCTCTCGGCCAGGCTGAAGACGGTTTCGTGGGTGCCGAGCCCGCGCATCTCGGCGATGGCGAGGCGGGCGACCCCGTCCGTCCGGCTGGTGCTCTCGCGCCAGAGAAAGCCGATTCCCAGCCCGTTCACCACCGCCTCGTAGAGCCCGTCGCGCGCGTCGAGCGTCAGGAAGGGCTGCGGATCGAGCCCCGCGCGCGAGAACATCCGGTCCACCGCCCGCTGCGTCGAGGAGCCCGAGGCGCGGAAGATCAGCGGCTCGCGCGCGAGCGCGGCGGCCGTGACCTCCGGTTTCCGGGCGAAGGGATGGCCCGGCGGGGCGATCGCGATGACCTCGGAGCCCGCCAGCGGCTCGCGCCGGAAGCGCGGATCGGCGGGCACGTCCGGCAGCACGCCGATGTCGCATTCATGGGTCAGCACCGCGCGGGTGATCTTCTGGTGCGATCCGGTCTCGACCTTCAGCGTCACCCCCGGATAGGCCCGGTGAAAGGCCGCGATCACCGCCATGCCCGGCATCGCGTTGCCGAGGCCGATGGTGATCTTGCCCTCGCGCAGCGAGGAGCGGCTGAGGAGAAGCCGCTCCGCCTCGTCCCGCGCCTCGGCCATCCGTTCGGCCGAATCGCAGAGCTTCAGGCACAGCCCCGTCGGAACCAGCCGCCCCGAGTCCCGCAGGAAGAGGCGCACGCCATATTCCGCCTCAAGCCCGCGAACCTGCGCGGAAACAGCAGGTTGCGTGACATTCATCAGCCGCGCGGCCCCCGCGTAGGACCCGGCCTCGGCCACGGCCCGCACGGCGTCCAATCGGGCGTTACTCAGGGTCATCCGGCTCTCTCCGTAGCGCAGGTTTGCTTTCCCCAAAGCATAGCCTTGCCTTGTTACGGCCATGTCACAGCGGCGCTCCATTGCTCCGGTCAAGCAGCGGGGCCCGCCGGTCCCGCCCGACGGGAGACAGCACTTGGACGCAGCGACGACCCTCCGGCCCGAGACCATCCGCCAGACGCGGCTCGACCCTGCCGCCATCGAGACGGCGGGCGTGGTGCTCTGCGACCTCGACGGCTGCCTGATCTCCGAGGGCCGCGCCTTCGGCGACGCGCCCCGCTTCGCCGCGGCCTGCGGGGATCGGCTCTGGATCGTCTCGAACCGCTCCGACACGACGGCCGCGCTCCTTTCCGCCCGGCTCGCGCCGCTCGGCCTGCATGTCCCGCCCGCGCGCATCCTGCTGGCGGGGGAGGTCGCGCTCGAGCAGCTCGCCCATGCCGGGGTGGAGCGCCTGCGCCTCTGGGCCGACCCCGCGCTTCAGGCGCGGGCAAGGACGCTGGGCCTCGACATCGACGCGCCGCGGCCCGAGGCGGTCCTGCTCTGCCGCGACGCCGCCGTGACGGTCGAGACGATGGGCCCGCTGCTGGCCGAGGTCGCAAGCGGCGCCGCGCTCTGGGTCGCGAACGAGGACCTCTCCCATCCCGGCCATGACGGCGCGCCGGTCGCGGAGACCGGCGCCCTGCTGGCCGCCCTCCGCGCGATCCGCCCGGAGCTCGGCTGGCGCAGCCTCGGCAAGCCCGATCCGCTGATGCTGACCACCGCGCTCGCCCGCAGCGGCATGGCCGCGGCCGAGGCGGTCTTCGTCGGCGACAACGCCGCGACCGACGGGCGCGCCGCCGCCGCGGCCGGCATCCCCTTCCTGCACCTGCAACGGAGCGTCACGCGATGATCGCCTACCTCGCCCGCGTCCTCGTCCGCTCGGTGGTGACGCTCTTCGCCATCGTCAGCGTGACCTTCATCGCCACAAGGCTTTCCGGCAATCCGATCGACACCTTCCTGGGCGAGGGGCTGACCACGGAGGGACGGGAGGAGCTGATCCGCTACTTCCAGCTCGACCGGACGCTCTGGGAGCAATACCTCGCCTTCCTGCGCGGCGTCGTGTCCGGCGAATTCGGGCTGTCCTTCGTCGACCGCCGCCCGGTGACGCAGGTGGTGGCCGAGAGGCTCTGGCCCTCGGGACAGCTTCTGCTCTGCGCGGTGGCGCTGACCATCGCCGTCTCGATCCCGCTGGGCGTGCTGGGCGCCATCTTCCGGAAAAGCTGGATCGGCTCGGCGGTGATGACGGTGGCCTTCGCGGGCTACGCGGTGCCGTCCTTCATCCTCGCGATCCTGATGATCCTCACCTTTTCCTACTGGCTGAACTGGCTGCCGGTGGTCGGGAACGCGACCCCGCTGCATTACATCATGCCGACCATCGCCATGTCCGGCGTGCTGGTCGCGGCGCTGACCCGGTTCACCCGCAACGCGATGCTCGACGTGCTGGGGCAGGACTTCATCCGCACCGCCCGCGCCAAGGGCCTGTCCGAGGCCCGCGTGGTCCTGCGGCACGGTCTGGGCAACGCCGGCGTCACCGTGATCTCGGTCATCGGCCTGCAGATCGCGGGTCTGGCCGCCGCCGGCAGCGTGGTGGTCGAGACGATCTTCTCCTGGCCGGGGATCGGCCAGCTGCTCGTCACCTCCGCCATCACCCGCGATTACCCGGTGCTGCAGTTCGGCGTGATCGCCGTCGCCGTCGCCGTGGTCGCGATCAACGCCCTCACCGACATCGCCTATGCGCTGGCCGACCCGCGCATCCGCCTGGCCCGGAGCTGAGAGATGACCACCTTCGCCGACCCGATCCCCGCCAAGCGCCGCAGCCGGTCCGACGCGATCCAGAAGGCGGCCATCGCCATTGCCGTCGTGCTCTTTGCCGCGGCGCTGCTGGCCCCGCTGATCGTGCCATACGACCCGCTGGCGCAGAGCCTGCTGAGCCGCCTGCGCCCGCCGCTCGGCTTCGAGCGCTACGCCCCCCTCCACCTGGCGGGCACCGACGAACTGGGACGCGACGTCCTCTCCCGCGCGCTCTACGGGTTGCGCCTGACCCTGGCGCTGGCCGTCGCGGGGGCGGTCATCGGCCTGCTGATCGGCGGCACGCTGGGGCTGATCGCCGGGCTCCGCCGCGGCTGGGTCGAGGACACGATCATGGCGCTTGTCGACATGCAGATCGCGATCCCCTTCACGCTCGTGGCGCTGCTGATCCTCTCGCTCATGGGCTCGAGCCTCACGGTCCTGGTCCTCGTCCTCGGCATCGCGGGGTGGGAGCAATACGCCCGCATCGTCCGGGCCGAGGTCCGCAAGCTCTCGGCGCTGCCGTTCCTCGAGGCCGCCCGGACCGCCGGCGCCGGCCCGCTCTACACCGCACGGCGCCACATCCTGCCGAACCTCGTCTCGCCGCTGGTGGTGCAGTTCACCCTGGCGCTGTCGAACATCGTCATCCTCGAAAGCACGCTCTCGTTCCTGGGGCTCGGCGTCCAGCCGCCGCAGCCCTCCCTCGGCTCGATGGTGGGCCTGGGCCGGGACTACATGCCGACGGCGCCCTGGATCGTGCTCACCCCCGCCGCGCTGATCGTGGCGCTCACCTTCTCCGTGCAGACCCTGGGCGACTGGCTGCGTGACCGCGCCGATGTCCGCCTGCGCGACCGCTAATCAAGACCAAGAGCCGCACGACCGGCCTTTCCTCACACCAACCGAACCCCGGAGACCCGACATGATCCGACTGATGCTGACCACCGCCCTTGCCGCGCTGCCCTTCGCAGCCAGCGCGCAGGAGATCACCGTGGGCGCCGCCAACATGGCCCCCTACCTCGACCCCGGCCGCGACCATTCCAACGTGGGCTCGCAGTTCTACTACAACAGCTTCGACACGCTGATCGACCGCGACCACACCAAGCTTGAGCCCGAATGGACCCCCGCGCTCGCCACCTCATGGGAGCTGATCGAGCCGAAGGTCATGGAGCTGAAGCTCCGCGAGGGCGTCACGTTCCACAACGGCGACCCGATGACCGCCGATGACGTGGTCTTCTCGCTCAACCGCATGTTCCAGGCGACCTTCCCGCCCTACGTGGTGCGCGCCAAGGACCGGCTGGGCAACTTCACCGGAGCCGAGAAGGTGGACGACACCACCATCCGCATCCACGCCGAGCGCGAGGAACCGCTCTGGGAGACGCTGATCTCGCTCCAGCAGATCATGATCATCCCCGAGGCCTACACCAAGGCCCTGACCGGCGATCCGGACGTGGCCGAGGACAGCGATTTCGAGGCCTTCGCGCTCGCCCCGGTCGGCACCGGCCCCTACGCGATCGAAAGCTTCCAGCCCGGCGAGAAGCTCGTCTGGACCCGGTTCGACGATTTCTGGGGCGACAAGGCGCCGCTGGAAAAGGTGAACGTCGTCCAGATCGCCGAGACCGCGTCGCGCGTGACCGCGCTGAAGACCGGCGAGGCCGACATCATCACCAACCTCGCGCCCGACCAGCTCTCGCTGGTGGAGAGCGACCCGAACCTGAAGACCGAAGGCTCGGCCACCGCGCTCTTCCACGTGATGATCATGAACCAGAACCACCCCAAGCTTCAGGACCCGCGGATCCGGCAGGCGATGAGCCTCGCCATCGACCGCGACGCCCTGAACGAGGCGCTCTGGGCCGGCAAGGCCGTGGTGCCGTCGTCGCACACGATGGTCGAGATGGGCGCGCTGCACCAGCCCGACCTCGTGACCTTCGAATACGACCCCGAGCGGGCGAAGCAACTGCTCGACGAAGCCGGCTACGACGGGTTCGAGATCACCTACGACACCGCGCCGACCTATTACACCAACGGCCTGCTCGCCGCGCAGGCGATCATGGAGATGTGGGCCGCGGTCGGCATCAACGGCAAGGTGCAGGTGCAGGACCAGTGGTCGGGCAACGACCCCGAGATGATGGCGCGCAACTGGTCGAACCCGATGTATTTCGCGGACCCCTTCGGCAGCTTCGGCGTGATGTGGGCGCCGGGTGGCCCCTCGCAGAGCGAAGGGCGCTTCAACACGGACGAGGATTACGCCGAGAAATGGGAGCGCTTCCGCTTCTCGACCGACGTCGAGACCCGGAAGGAGGCCTATGCCGAGCTGATGGAAGAGGTGAAGGAGGACCCGGCCGTCCTGCCGCTCTACCGCCCGTTCGAAAGCTGGGGGATGAAGACCTCGGTCAACTGGGCGCCGCTGCCCGGCCATATCCCCTACGTGCTCGACTTCCGCGCCGGCAGCATCTCGCTCGCCGACAGCTGACGACACCCCGGGCCGGGCGCATGGGGCGCCCGGTCCACCCCCATCAGGAGCCAGACCCATGACCCGGATCGCCATCGTCACCGACATTCACCACGGCGCGCCCTCCCACACCAAGCGCGGGGACACCGCGCTCGCGCTTCTGGCCGAGTTCGTCGCCTGGGCCAACGCGGCGCGGCCCGATCTGGTGCTCGACCTCGGCGACCGCATCTCGGACGTGGATGCCGAGACCGACGCGCAGCTCGAACGCGAGGTCGCCTCGGTCCTCTCGGGGCTGGAGGCGCCGCTGCACCATGTCTGCGGCAACCACGACCGGGATCACCTGAGCGTGGCCGAGAACGCCTCCATCCTCGGCGCGTCGCTCGAGAGCGAGGTGCTCGACCTCGGCCACTGGCAGCTCGCCCTCTGGCGGGCGGATGCGAAGATCCGCCGGAACGTCCCGCGCCCCGGGTTCGACCTGCCCGAGCGCGATCTCCTGTGGCTCTCCCAGACGATGCAGCGGGCCGGGAAGCCCACGCTCGTCGCCAGCCACGTCCCGGTCTCGGGCCACAGCCAGATCGGGAACTACTACTTCCAGCGCAACGCCTCCGTCTCGACCTACCCGCAGGCCGACCGCGCCCGCGCCGCGCTGGCGCAGGCCCGCGTGCCCGTCGCCTGCGTCGCGGGGCATGTGCACTGGAACACCGTCACCACCGTCGACGGCATTCCGCACATCACCCAGCAGAGCCTGACCGAGAGCTTCACCACCGGCGGCGAACCCGCCCGTGCCTGGGGGATGCTGGAGCTTTCCGACACCGTCCACTGGCAGGTCTTCGGCGACGATCCCTACGAGGCACGCCTGACCCCGGCGCGCCACCGCTGGACCCCGCCGCTCGCCCCCTTCGTGACGGAGCTCGCCGCGGAATGATACTCTCGCCTCCCAATCCGCCCGTCCTCTCGGTCCGCGACCTGCGCATCGCCTTCGGCGAGACGGAGGCGGTGCACGGGCTTTCCTTCGACATCCACCGGGGCGAGACGCTCGCCCTCGTGGGCGAGAGCGGTTCGGGCAAGAGCGCGACGGCGCTGGCGGTCCTGCGGCTGATCGAACGCGAGGGCGGGCGGATCGCGGGGGGTTCGATCCGGCTGGGCGGGGATCGCCCGGCCGAGATCATGGACCTGTCGCCCGCCGCGCTGAGGGCGCTCCGCGGTGACCGGATCGCGATGATCTTCCAGGAGCCGATGACCTCGCTCAACCCGGTCATGTCGGTCGGCGCCCAGCTCTGCGAGACGCTGGCGCTGCACCGTGGCCTGCGCGGTCGCGCGGCACGCCAGGCGGCACGCGCGGCGCTGGAACGGGTGCGGATCCCCGAGCCGGAACGACGGCTCGAGCAGTATCCGCACGAGCTGTCGGGCGGGCTGCGCCAGCGCGTGATGATCGCCATGGCGCTTGCCTGCGAACCCGAGGTGCTGATCGCGGACGAACCCACCACGGCGCTCGACGTGACGACGCAGGCGGAGATCCTGAAGCTCATCGCGACGCTCCAGCGCGAGATGGGCATGGCGGTGCTCTTCATCACCCACGACCTCGGCGTGGTGGCCGAGATCGCCGACCGCGTGGTGGTGCTCAAGGACGGCGAGAAGGTCGAGGAGGGGCGCACCGCCGACCTCTTCGCCAGCCCCCGCGCCGCCTATACGCGTGAATTGATGGCCGCGTCGCCGAAGCTGGGCGAGGGCGCGCCCGCGCCGGTCGAAAGCGCCGAGACGGTGCTGAAGGTGACGGGCCTGACGACGACCTATGGTGGCGGCGGGCTCTTCTCCGGCCGGGCGCCGGTGGCGGCGGTGAAGGATGTCTCGCTCAGCCTCGCACGGGGCGAGACCCTGGGGCTCGTGGGCGAATCCGGCTGCGGGAAATCCACGCTGGCGCGGTCGATCATGCGGCTCGTCGATCCGGCCGCGGGCGAGGTGGAGTTGCTGGGCGATCGCATCGACCACCTGGGCGGCGCCGCGCTGAAACCGCACCGGGCCCGGATCCAGATGGTGTTCCAGGACCCCTATGCCGCGCTGAATCCGCGGATGACGATCCGCGACCTCGTGACCGAACCGGCCTTCCTGCACGGCATGGTGGAGCCGCGGGAGCGCGGCGCGATGGCGGGTGCGCTGCTGGAGCGGGTCAGCCTGCCGGCCGATGCCGCAGACCGCTACCCGCACCAGTTCTCGGGCGGCCAGCGTCAGCGGATCTGCATCGCCCGGGCGTTGTCCGTCCGGCCCCGGATCATCGTGGCGGACGAGGCGGTCTCGGCGCTCGACGTGTCGAACGCGCGGCGCGTGACCGACCTGATGGCCGCGATCCAGCGCAGCGAGGGCGTGTCGTTCCTGTTCATCAGCCACGACATCGCCGTGGTCGAGCGCGTGAGCCACCGGATCGCCGTCATGCTGGACGGCGAGATCGTGGAGACCGGACCGACCGACGCGGTGCTGCGCGCGCCGCGGCATGCCTACACGCGCAAGCTGCTGGCCGCGGTGCCGAAACCGCATCCCGGCAGCCGGAACCGAAGCGCAACGCCGCGGCTGGTCCCGGCGTGATCCTGCGGTCGGGGCCGCTCAGTCCTCGGCCCTGCTGAACCGGATGGTGGGGACGCCGTAGGCGTTCACCAGCGTCAGCAGATCGCCGTTCAGCACGTAGCCGGCGGTGTTGCCGAGCGCGTCGATCACCACGGCCTCGAGCTCCATCACCGGCGGCGGGCAGGCCTTGCGGGTCCCGGCCATGGGCTGGCTGACGACGAAGCCGCCCTCGGTCATCTCGGCCTGCCCGGTGAACTGGTTGCAGCCCGCGAAGACCGAGACCGTGCCGTCCTCCGTCACGGTCAGCGTCGGCGGGGTGTCGACGATCAGCATGCGGCCGCCCACCTCGAAGGCGTTCCAGGTCACGCTTGCGGGGATCGGTTCGGGGGTGGTCGTCTGGCGCGTCTGCATCGGCTCCAGCGCGATCTCGACGCTGTCACCGGCGTCCCGGGTCAGCACCATGTTGGAGGTCGTGGTCCGGGCGACGACGGTATCGCCCGACAGCAGCCTGGCCGCGACGGCATAGGTCATCCGGTCGTCGATCAGCGTGTCCTCGTAGGGCAGGGCGACCGTCACCGGCATGCCCGCCACGGTCAGCATCTGGAGCGACAGCGTGACCGAGGGCGCATCGGCCTTCGAGACGTCCCGGAGCTCGACCGCGAGGATCGCACCCTCGGGGATCGGCGCCTCTCCGGCATAGGTGGCGGTGACTTCGACGGTCGCGATCTCGGCCAGCGCCGGGGCGGCGGGCAGAGCGAGGGCGAGCGCTGCGGCTAGGCATGTCTTCATGGAATTCTCCTCCGGAAACCACGTCGGCCGGCGCGGGGCCGGACAGGCTGAACCTGTGTGCCCGGCTCCCGCACTGCGGGTAAGTATGAGCGCCCAGGATGGCCTATGGTAGAGGAAAGCACGCCCGCGCGCCACAGCTTCGGTGGCCCGGTCGAGGCGGGGTCGGGCGGGGCGTCCTGCACCCCGCCAGGATGGTCCGGGATCAGCCGGCCTGCATGCGGCGGATCTTGTCCATCACGCGGTCATAGTCTTCCTGGTAGCCGACCGGTTCGAAGAAGACGCCGTCCTCGTCGAAGAGCAGCACGTTGGCCGAATGGTCCATCGTGTAATCCCCGTCGCCGAGCGGCACCTTGCGGGCGTAGATCCGGAAGGCCCTGAGCGCCTTCTCGACCTCTTCGGGCGTGCCGGACACGCCCTCCACGCCCGGCGCCCAGGAGACGTAGTCGCGCAGGGTGTCGATGTCGTCCCGTTCGGGGTCCACCGTCACGAAGTAGACGCGCAGCTTCTCGTCCGGGCCAAGCTCTTCCTGCCAGGTCGCGATGTCGCCGAGCGTGGTCGGGCAGACCTCGGGGCAATGGGTGAAGCCGAAGAAGACGGCCGAGGGCCCGCCCTCCAGGCTGGCCTCGGTGAAGGTCCCGCCGGAGGTCGTCTCGAGCCGGTAGTCGCCCGGCCCGATGGTGTCGGCGATGCTCTGTTCGAAGGTCGGCGCGATCAGGCGCGCCCAGGCGAACCAGCCGAGCGCCACCAGGGCGACGCCCCAGAGCACCCCGATGGCGATGTGTTTTCCGGAGAGCCTCATCAGTTCAGTCCTTCTTCATGTGGCCGGAATGGTCCGTCGCGCCCCTGGCATTCGGCGCGCCGATGGCCAGCGGGACGACGACCTCTCCGGCGGTCTCGAATGTCAGCGTGACCTCGACCGTCTCGCCCTCGACGAGGGCCTCCTTCAGGTCCATCAGCATCAGGTGATGGCCGCCGGGCCTGAGTTCAACGGTCCCGCCTGCGGGAATCGGCAGGCCGTCGGGCAGGGGGCGCATCTGCATCACGCCGTCGGCCATCGTCATCTCGTGGACCTCGGCGCGGCCCGCGACCGCAGCGCTGGCCGAAACGAGGCGGTCGTCCTCGGTGCCGGTGTTGACGATGGTGAGGAAGCCGCCGCCGACAGGCGCGTTCGGCAGGGTGGCGCGCGAGAAGCCGCCGGTGATCTCGAGCGCACCTGCGGTCTGCGCCGCGCCATCCGTCGCGCCGTGACCGCCATGCCCGGCATGTTCCTCCGCCGAATCGGTGGCCGCGACGAGGGTGACGCTCGGCGCCGGGTTCGGCACGTCGTGCGAGCCGCTGGTGTCGGTCCAGTCGGCGGTCCCGTTGGCACAGGTCTGAACCGCCGGGAAGACCATCACGCTCTCGGGCGCGAGGTCACGGCCGAAGGTGCCGCGGACGGTGAATTCGTCGTACCAGCCGTCCTCGAGATGGCCGTTCGACCAGGTGACGCTGCGCAGGCCCGAGGTCATCTCGGTCCCGTGGTTGTCGTAGGGCGTGGCGTAGGGGCCGTCCTCGGTCGAGAGATCCCAGCCGGGCTTGGGCATCGGCTTCGCGGCGTAGAACCCGTCGGGCAGGGTCAGGCGGACCGTGTGGGTCGCCTCGCCGTCGCAGCCATGCGGCACGCGCAGGGTGATCTTGGTGGTTTCGCCGGGGGCCGCGGTCTTCTGTTCCAGCGTGGCATGGGCGAGGGCCGAGGTGGCGGCGGCGGCGGCCAGCAGGGCCGAGGTAAGGGTGATGCGGATCATGGGTTTTCTCCGGTGCGAACGCGCGCGGACCTGCCGCTGCCTGCGCTCTGAATGGGGTGGCCCCGCGGGGCCGGTCTGATCGGGTGCCTTGCGGCGAAGCGGATCAGGCCCGTGCCGGAGGGGCGCGTGGAGCATGGCCGGGGTTGCCGGGCAGGGGGCGCGCGGTGCGGTCCGCGAGCGCGCGCCAGCCCTGGCCCGGGCGGAGATCCCGCGCGACGGATGCGGGCGTCATGTCGGGCGGGTCGGCGACCAGGCGGCAGAACGGGCAGCGGTGATCGTCATGCCCCTCGTCGCCGCAGATCTCGGCGACGTCCAGGCCGAACAGCAGCGCCTGGTCGAAGGCGGCCTCGTCCGAACGGTCCGGCGCCATCATCGACGCGGACGCGATGCTGACCGTGGCGATCAGCAGTGCGGCAAGGGCCGCAACGATGGTCCGGGCGAACTGGCGCGTCATGGGACGAGTCCTAGACCGCCCGGCGGGAAGAGGGAAGTGCGCCCGATGGTCGCTCGGGGCCGGCGGCGGGCGTCAGATGCTCCGCGGCAAAGCGGCGAGATCGGCGGTGCCGATGCAGGGCAGGTCGTGCGCCTCGGCCAGCGCGCGGGCGTCCCGCGGCGTGGCGGCCGCACCGCTGGCTGTCAGGAGCGAGCAGGTCACGGCGACAGGCGGGCAGCCGGCGGCCCGCAGAAGGGCGACGGCCAGCTCGGCGCAGGAGGGCGCCTCGTCGGTTTCGGAGCCGAGGGCGATCTGCGGGAAGATGTGGCCGGGGGTTACGAGGTCCCCGCCCTGCGCGCGCGGATCCGCGAGGACGCGGATCGTCAGCGCCCGGTCGGCCGCCGAGATGCCGGTCGAGACGCCGACGCGGGCCTCGACCGAATAGGTATAGGCCGGGCCCGCGCGGTCGTGGTTGCGGCGGGGCTGGAGCGTCAGTCCCATCCGTGCCGCGCGGCCCGGCGTGACGGCGACGCCGATCAGCCCGCGTCCGTGCGTGGCCATGAAGTTGATCGCGGCGTCACTGACCTGCGCCGCGTCCATGATCATCGTCGCGCCGACGTCGGGCGTGTCCGAGATCACGACGAAACCGCCGGTGGCCAGCGCGTGGAGCGCGGCGTCGAGCGGGGCGCTCTCGGCGCGGTCGGGGTAGAAACCGTCCTCCATCACAGGGAGACCGCGTGGAAGGCGCGCGCGTAATAGACGCTCGCGGGTTCGCCCGGCGCGACGACCACGTCGACGACCTCGCAGAACAGGACCGTGTGGGTGCCGACGTCGTGGCGGTGCGTGACGCGGCAGTCGAAGGAGACGACGCTTTCGCTCAGCACCGGCGCGCCCGAGGGGCCCTGCGTCCAGGCGGCGCGGGCGAAGCGGTCGTTCATCGGGGTCTTGCCGCCGAAGAGCATCGCGAGGTCCTGATGCCGCGGGCCGACGGTGTTCACGCAGACCGCGCAGTTCTCGCGGAAGGCGCCCCCGGCCGAGGAGGTGCGGTTGACGCAGACGAGCAGGGTCGGCGGCTCGTCGGTGACCGAGCAGACGGCCGAGGCGGTGAGCCCCGCGCGGCCGCCGGGGCCGTCGGTGGTGACGATGTTCACGGCGCCGGGCAGATGCGCCATCCCCTCGCGGAAGGCCTCGCGGGTGACGTGCTCAAGGGGCGAGAGGTCGTTCATGGCTGCGTCTTTCGGGTCTGGGTCACGGATCAGGTTAGGGTGCTTGCCCGGGCGCTTCCAATGACGAAGCGTCCCGGGGGGGCATGAGGTTTTCTCAGCCGCTCAGGCGACGGGTTCCAGTGCGCCGGCGAAGGCCTTCGCGGCCAGTTTCGCCACCGCGATGGCACGCCGGTCCTCGTAGCGGCGAGCGACGAAGGAGACGCCGATCGGCATTCCGTTCGGGCCGGTGAGGCCGGGGGCGGAGACCACGGGAACCTGCAGGAGCGTCCACATCGAATTCATCGCGGCGTTGCCGGTGAGATCGAGCCCCTCGGGCGCCTCGCCGGTGGCGGAGGGCGTCATGACGATGTCGTAGCCGGTGGCGATGTCGTCGTAGAGCCCGCGGCATTCGTCGGCGAGGCGATAGGCGGAGCGCAGGCTCGCCGGGGTCTCGCCGCGCCGGTTCTCGGTCTTGGCGACGAACTCGTCGTGGATGCCGGGGGTGTTCATCACCTCGGACAGGAAGGCCGAACGCCCCTCGCAATCGAGGATCGCGCGGTGCGCCTCGTGGATGTCGTCGAAGAGGGGCGGGAGGGTCAGTTCGCTCACCTCGGCCCCCGCGTCCTTCATGCGGGCGACGGCCTCTTCCATCGCCTGCACGCCGCCCGGCTCCATCTGGTCCCAGGTGGGGGTGCGGGCGAAGCCGATCCTGAGACCCGGGAGGGTGGCCGGAAGATCGGGCATCTCGAAGAAGCCGAAGACGTCGGCCAGCAGCTCGAAATCATCCGCATCGCGGGCGTAGAGGCCCAGCGTGTCGCAGGTGGCCGAATACATCTTGAGTCCCTCGCGGCTGATCGCGTTCCAGGTGGGTTTCCAGCCGAAGATGCCGTTGAACGAAGCCGGGCGGATCGTGGAGCCCCCGGTCTGGGTGCCGAGCGCAAGGCTCGCCATTTCCGCGGCCACCGCGGCGCCCGACCCGGAGGAGGAGCCGCCGGGGGTGCGCGTGGGGTCATGCGGGTTGCGCGTCTTGCCGCCCCGGTTGGTCGCGGCGAATTCGGTCGTGACGGTCTTGCCGACGATCAGCGCGCCCGCCGCGCGGAGCGTGTCCACGCAGGCGGCGTCGATCCCCGGACGGCTGCCCAAATAACGGGCGCTGTTGTGGCCCGTCGGCATATCCTTCGTCAGGATCACGTCCTTCACGCCCACGGGAACGCCATGCAGCGGGCCGCGCTCCGGGCGGGCGTCGATCCCGGCCGCCTGGGCGCGAAGCTCGGCCGCGTCGAAATACGCCCACGCCTGCACCTCGGGCTCGCGCGTCTCGATCATGGAAATAACGGTTTCCGCGGTCTCGGCGGCGGAGAGCCCGGCGCGGCGGATGGCGGTGGCGGTCATGGGGTCGGACATCGGATGCTCCTCTGGCATGAGACCCCCACGATGGCACGTCCGGAAAGATGCTGCGCCGCAGCTTTCTTCAGGATCGGTGTGAGATTTCCTCATTTGTTGGAAACGGCGCGGTTCCGGAAGCTGAACCCAGTCGAACACCCAAGAACGCGTCGCATTCCGAAGGATAGACCGATGACCCAGACCGACAAGACAAAGCCGAAGGCGGGCGGCCTCAGCCGGCGCTCCGTGCTCAAGAGCGGTGCCGCGGCGGCCGCGGCCTCCGCCTTCCCGGCGCCCATGCTCTGGGCGCAGAACATCAAGGACATCAAGATCGTGCATGTGGGACAATCCTACTCCACGATCCCGAACATCGCCGAGAAGGCCAACGAGGACCTCGATTTCACCGTCGAGATGCAGACCGCGCCGGATCTGACCACGCAGGTCAACCGGATGCTCTCGCAGCCGAAATCGCTCGACGTGACCGATGTGGGAAACACCACGCTGAAGTACTACGTCGGCCGCGGTTTCCTTCAGCCGCTCAACGTCAGCGAATACAAGTACTGGGACAAGACGGTCCCGCTCTTCACCTCGGGCACCTACCCGAGCGGCGAGAAGGCCTCGATGCAGGGCTACGCGCCGATCAAGGCGCAGTACTACACCGGCCCCGATGCGATGGAATATTCGCTCGAGCCGACCGAGTGGCTCGTCGGGATGCCGCTCTATTACAACGCGGACACGCTGGGCATCCGACCGGACCTGATCGGGCGTCCGATCGACAGCTGGGCCGAGCTGCTGAACCCCGAGTTCTCGGGCAAGGTCGCGCTGCAGGACGGCACCGGGGTCGGCGTGCCGGATGCGGCCATGGCGCTCGAGGCCATGGGCGATGTCTCCTATGTCGACAAGGGCAACATGACCCGCGAGGAGATCGACAAGACCATCGAGAAGCTCATCGAATACAAGCGCGACGGCCATTTCCGCAGCTTCTGGACCAACTTCGACCAGTCCGTGCAGCTGATGGCGTCGGGCGAGGTGGTGCTCCAGTCCATGTGGTCGCCGGCCGTGACCGAGGTCCGGACCCGCGGTGTCGAATGCGTCTACAACGGCATGAAGGAAGGCTACCGAGGCTGGTACATCATGATGATGCCGATGGCGCATCTCGAGGGCCTGAAGCGCGAATGCGCCATCGAGTACATGAACTGGTACAACTCGGGCTGGGCCGGCGCCTTCATCTCGCGGCAGGGCTTCTACAACTCGGTCCCCGAGAACGTGAAGTCCCACATGACCGAGAACGAATACGGCTACTGGTACGAGGGCAAGCCCGCGACCGAGGCCGTCCTGAACCCCTTCGGCAAGGTCATGGAAGAGGCCGGCGTCGTGCGCGACGGCGGCGCGCTCTGGGACCGGATGGGCAATATCGGCATCTGGAACACGCTGATGGACGAGGACCGCTACCTCGTGCGCCGCTGGCAGGACTTCCTCGCCGCCTGACGACATGCGCGGCCGCGCCGGATGCGCGGCCGCCGTCCCCTCTCGCCCCACGGGAAGAACATGACAGTTTCGCCGAAAGTTGCCTCCTGGCTGCAGGTCGCCCCCATGGCCTTCGTCTTCACCGCGATGGTGCTGATCCCGCTGGGGATCATCTTCGTGGTCAGTTTCCTGGACTACAATTTCGCCCAGGTCTTTCCCGAGATCTACATGGGGAGCTGGCAGGATGCGCTCTATTCCCGGCTGACGGTCGACCTCTACCTGACCGTCTTCAAGTTCCTGTTGATCACGCTGACGATCACCTTCGCCATCGGCTTCTCGCTGGCCTATTTCCTCGTCTTCCATGTCCGCTCGAACGGGATGCGCCTTGCGCTGCTCGCGGCCGCCGCGATCCCGTTCTGGACGCCGGGCCCGATCCGGATGGTCAGCTGGGTGCCGCTGCTCGGCAAGGAGGGGCTGGTGAACCAGGCGCTTCTGGGCCTGGGCCTGATCGACGCGCCGCTCGACTGGCTGCTCTATTCGCAATTCGCCGTGGTGCTGGCCTACATCAACCTGCTGACCCTCGCCATGCTGGGGCCGATCACCCATTCGATGGCCAAGATCCCGCGCTCGCTGATCCAGGCGGCGCAGGACCAGGGCGCGAGCGAATGGCAGATCATCCGCGAGGTGATCCTGCCGCTCTGCAAGCCCGGCATCGCCATCGGCACGATCTTCATCTGCACCGCCGTGCTGGGGGACTTCTTCATCGTCAAGATCATGTCCGGCGGCCAGACCAACACGCCCGCCAACGCGATCGCGACCGAGCTTGCCGCCTTCCAGTACCCGCCCGCCGCCGCCAAGTCGGTGATGCTGCTGGTGGTCGTCGTGATCCTGGTGTCGGTGCTGCTGCGCTTCGTCGACATCCGCAAGGAGCTTCAGAGGTAACCGCCATGATGATGACCGCCCGGGGCCGCCCGCTTTCGTTCTACGTCCTCGCGGGGCTGATGGCGCTCCTGCTGATCTTCCTCTACGCGCCGATGCTCTGCGTCTACATCCTGTCCTTCCAGGGACCGGACGGGGGGATGAGCTTCCCGATGGTCGGCTGGTCCTTCCACTGGTTCGAGGTGCTCTTCGAGGGCACCGGCGGCCACGGGATCGGCGACGTGCCGAACAGCTTCCGCCGCTCGGTCCGGCTCGCCGCCTTCGTATCGGTGCTGTCCACGGTGATCGCGCTCTCGGCGGGGATGGCCTATCGCCGGAAGTTCCCGGGGTCGAACTTCGTGTTCTACTCGGCCATCGCCGCGATGGTGCTGCCCGGCATCTTCATCGGCTTCGGCATCGCGCTGACCTTCAACCTGATGGGCTGGACGATCAACTGGTGGTCCTCTGGGATCGGCGCGCAGCTGACGTGGTCGCTGCCCTTCGGGCTGCTGATCATGTTCATCGTGCTGGGCCGCTTCAACCCGGCCTACGAGGAGGCCGCGACGGACCTGGGCGCCAATGCCCGGCAGCGGTTCCAGATGATCATCCTGCCGATCATCCTGCCCGGGATCGTGGGGATCTTCGTCTCCTCCATCACCTCCTCCTACGAGGAGAACGCCCGCACCCAGCTCAACGTGGGCCTGGGCAACACGATGCCGATGGAGGTCACGGGCCTTCTGACCGGATCCTCCACGCCGGTGCTCTTCGCCATCGGCACGCTGACCTCTCTCTTCATGTTCGCGCTGATCCTCGGATCGGTCCTGCTGATGGGCTGGATGGCCCGCCGCCGGGCCGCTCGGTCCGAGCTGTGAGCGCCCCCTCTTTCCCCTCGCCGGAGCCTGACGCCATGCACCTCAAGAAGATCGCCGAGACGCCCGACGCACCGACCATCCCCGCGCAGCCCACGGTGCGGCAGGCCACCAAGGGCCACCGCTTCGACGTGGAGCTCGTCGCGGTCACCAAGCGCTACAGCGCGACCACGACGGCGGTGGACGACATCTCTCTGCGCATCCCGCGCGGGTCCTATTGCTGCCTGCTGGGGCCCTCGGGCTGCGGCAAGTCCACGACGCTGCGGATGCTCGCGGGGCACGAGAGCGTCAGCGAGGGCGCGATCCTCGTGCAGGATGTCGAGATCACGACCCTGCCGCCGATCCAGCGCGGCACCTCGATGATGTTCCAGGACTACGCGCTCTTCCCGCACCTGACGGCGCTCGAGAACGTGGCCTTCTCGCTCAAGGTCCGCAAGGTGCCGAAGGAGGAGCGGCTGAAACGGGCGCGGGAATATCTGGAGCTCGTGCAGATGGACAATCTCGCCAACCGGCTGCCGAACCAGCTCTCGGGCGGGCAGCAGCAGCGGGTGGCGCTGGCGCGTTCGCTCATCACCCGGCCCAAGGTCCTGCTGCTGGACGAGCCGCTCTCGGCGCTCGATCCGTTCCTCAGAACCCGGATGCGGGCCGAGCTGAAGCGGATCCAGAAGGAGCTGGGGATCACCTTCGTGCATGTCACGCACTCGCAGGAGGAGGCGATGGCGCTGTCGGACATGATGGTGGTGATGAACGACGCGAAGATCATGCAGGCGGCGCCCGCGCGCGAGATCTTCGAGACGCCCGAGAACGCCTTCGTCGCGAAATTCATTGGCGGGCACAACGTGCTGGTGAGCGAGGGGCGCGCGGTTTCCGTCCGGGCCGACCGCTGCCGGATCGGCGCGCAGCCCGGGATGCGCACGGCGAAGGGCGAGATCACGATGATCGAGTATCACGGGCCCTTCGTGCAGATCTCGCTGGCCGGGGACAGCGGCGACGACCTGACGGCGGTGATGAGCGATGCGGAATATTTCGCGCAGGAGCCCCGGATCGGGGATCGCGCGGCGATCTCGTGGGAGGCGTCCTCGGAGCACGAGCTGGTGGCCTGACGCCAGCGGAAAGCCAGCCAAGGGGGCCGGGCATCGTTCCGGCCCTTTCCTTCCGGGCGGTGGCGTCAGGTCGGGTGCACGCGCGCCGCCGGGCCGACCTTGTCGAAGAGCCAGTCCTTGAAACGGTTGATGACCCGGGCCCGGTCCGCCTTCCATGGCGAGAGCAGGTAGTAGGGGCTGCGGATCGGGTAGCTTTCGCCGACCGCCACCAGTTCGCCCCGTTCCATCGCGCGTTCGATCAGGATCGACCGGCCGAGGATCACACCGAAGCTCGAGCGGGCGGCCTCGATCGAGGGGCTGGCCTGGTTGAAGCGCGGCCCGTGGGTGACGTCGTCGCGGCTGACACCGTATTCGCGCAGGTAGCGTGCCCAGTCGGGATAGGTGCCCTCCAGCCCGTCCTGCATCCGGTCGACGTGGATCAGCGGAGCGTGGGCGAGGATCTCCTTCGCATCGTTGCCGTATTGGGCGGCAAGCTCCGGGGTGGCGACCGGGATGATCTCTTCCTCCAGGAGCGGCTCGACCTGCATGTCGAGATGCGAGCGCCAGTTGCAGATGCGCAGCTCGGCCTCCAGCGTCTCGCCCTCGCGGCGGTTCATGAAGGCACGGACGTTCACGTCGACCTCGGGCTCGAGCTTGAAGAACTCCGACAGGCGCGGCATCAGCCAGAGCGAGGCGACCGAGGCCGAGGCGGCGACGGAGAGCTTGGTGCGCGCCTCCTCCTGTGCCTGAAGGGTCAGGACGGCGTCGTTGATCAGATCGAGGGCGCTGGTGATGTTGGCGACCGTGGCGCTGGATTCGGGCGTCAGCTCGATCCGGCTGTTCTTCCGGTTGAAAAGGCGGGTCTGAAGGAAATCCTCCAGCAGCCGGATCTGGTGGCTGACCGCCGTCGGGGTGACGCATAGCTCATCCGCAGCCTTCGCGACGCTGCCGTTTCGTGCTGTCGCTTCGAAAGCCCGGATTGCGTTGAGAGGGACTCTTTTTCTCATCACTGTCTCCGCAGACCTTCCTCCCCTCCGTCCATAGTGCGGGCGAAGCGCGAGACCGCGCAAACCCGGCCGGGGCCCGGGCGGGCAGTAAGTTGCCATTGTCCATTAATGCGGCAAAGCGTCATGCGCTTGTCATCTTTCGCGCCGGTTTGCCGGGCGTTCAGATGGCGGGAAGGCGCCGGTTCACGGCCAGACCCCATGCCTTGCGGGTCGCAAGGGCGATTCCCGCGATGCACATGACGCCATTGAGCGCCACCGCCGCCCAGACCGCCTGTTCCGCCATGATGCCGGTCAGGATGGCCCCGATCGGCGAGGAGCCCACGATCAGCAGCGTCACCATCGAGGCGAGGCGGCCCCGCATGTGCACGGGGGTCAGGAGCTGGAAGGAGGTCTGGATCGAGGTCGAGAAGGTCACCGCCGCCGCGCCCACGCAGAAGAAGAGCGCACAGGAGAGCCAGAGCCTTTCGGTCAGGGCGATGGCGATCAGGAGGATCCCGAAGGCCAGACCCGCGAACAGGATGCGCCCCATCGTCGGCCGGCCCGAGCGCGAGACGGTGAAGGCCGCGCAGAGCGAGCCGAGGCCGAGGCAGGAGTTCAGCAGCCCGAACTGCGCCCTGGTGGCATGCACGATGAGCTCGGCCACCATCGGCACCATGGTCGAGAAGTTCTGCCCGAAGAGCCCGATGAAGCCGGTCGCCACCAGCAGGACCTGGATCATCGGGGAATTCAGCGCAAATCCCAGCCCCTCGCGGACATCGGCGAGGAGGGTGGTCCGCCCGGTGCGGCCGACCCGGGCGAGGTGCCCGGGCCGGATCGTGCCGAGGCAGATCGCGAAGAGGACGAAGGTGATCGCGTTCAGCGTGAAGGCGGCGGCGGGCCCCGTGGCGGCGAGGACGAGGCCCCCGAGGGCCGGGCCGATCACCCGCCCGATGTTCATCGCCAGCGCGCCGAGGGCGATGCCGTTCGGCAGCGCCTCCTGCGGGACAAGGTCGGCGACGAAGGCCTGGCGCAGCGGCTGGTCGATCGCGCTCACCGTGCCGAGGAGGGCGGCGAGGGCGAGGATGTGCCACATCTCGACCGCGCCCGAGGCGACGATCAGGGCGAGGGCGGCCGCCTGCACCGCGCCGATGCACTGGGTCCAGATCAGGAGCTCGCGGCGCCTGAACCGATCCGCCACCGCGCCCCCGATCAGCGAGAAGAGCATGATCGGCAGGAATTGCATCGTCGTGACCCAGGCCAGCATCAGCGGCGAGCCGGTCATGTCGAGCACCAGCCACGCCTGCGCCGTCATCTGCATCCAGTTGCCCGGGACCGAGATGACGGAGCCTGCGAAGTAAAGCCGGAAGGCGGGGATCTTGAGCGCCCTGTCGGTGCGCGCCGCGCGCCGCAGGCTCCCGGGACTCGGGGCGTCCATGAGCGCTCAGGCGGTCAGGGCAGGGGCATAGGCGTCGGGGCGCCGGTTGGTGGCGAAATCCCATCTCTCGCGCAGCCGGGCCTGTGCGGCCATGTCGAGATCGGCCGCGACGACCTCGTCGCCCTGGCTTTTCGCGCGGGTCAGGATCGCGCCGTCCGGCCCGCAGATGAACGACCCGCCGATGAACCGCGTGCCACCCTCGACGCCTGCCTTGCCGGCGGCGATCGCATGGGTCGCGGTGGAATAGGCGCCGCCGCAGATGGCGAGTTCCGAGGCGCGGCGGGCGCCCTTCAGCGTGCCGCCGGGCATGACGGGGGTGTTGTAGCCGACGCAGATCAGATCGGCCCCGTTCAGGCTGAGCGAACGATAGCTCTCGGGGAAGCGCCGGTCGTAGCAGATCAGCCCGCCCGCCTTCACCGCGCCCATGTCGAAGGCCGCGAAGGGCAGGTCGCCCGGGGTGAAGTAGCGCTTCTCGAGGATGTTGAGCGGCTTGTCGGGGTCGGGCGCGACCTTGCCGGGGATGTGGATCTTCCGGAAGGTGCCCTGGCAGGCGCCTTTGTCATCATAGAAGACCATCGCGTTGAAGAGCCCCTCGTTCGTCTGCTCGGCGAAGGGGATTACGATGGCCATGCCGTGGCCCGCGGCGCGTTCCGCGATGGCCTCGACCGCCTGCTTGTTCTCGGGGACCGAGGTGAAGGGCGTGAGGTCCTGCCGGACGGCGGCCGCGAAATAGGGGGTGAGCGCCAGTTCAGGCAGGACGGCCAGCGTGACCTTGTCCCGCGCGGCCGCGTCGATCAGGTCGAGGATGCGCGCGGCCGTCGTCGCGATGGTGGCGGAGGCGGGGCCGAGTTGCAGGGCCGCCGCGCGGATCGGGGAGGGGCTGGTCATGGCGGCCGCTCAGGCGGTGGCGAGCTTGGCGGGCGCGGGCGCGCCGATGATCGAGAGCGCCTCGGCCTCGTCGATCACGTTGCAGATCTTGAACTGCATGTCGAAGAGGGCGGCGGCGTGGCTCATCTCGATCCGGTCGAAGACGCCCTCCTCGACGACGCTCATCCTGAAGCCCGCGCCCGCGCCGTCGACGCAGGTGGCGCGCACGCAGCCCGAGGTGGAATTGCCGACGACGATCAGCCCGTCGATTTGCAGTTCGTTCAGGATGAGGGGCAGGTTCGTGTAGGCGAAGCAGCTCGGGGTCTGTTTCTCGACCAGGATGTCGCCCGCTTGCATGGCGACCTCGGCCGGGACCTCGGAACGGGGGTCGGTCTCGGAGAAGACGCCTTCCTTCGCGCGCGCCATGCCGGTGTATCCATGGAAGATGTGCTTGGAGTAGATCACCGGCATCCCGACCTCGCGCGCGGCGGCGAGGAGGCGTTGCTGCACCGGGATCGCCTTCCAGGCATGGGGCCCGCAGGCGCCGGGATAGCGGTCGAGCTGCTCGTGGATCGGCATGTCCTCGCCGCAGGCGGTGACCTGCATGTCGATGACGAGGAGGGCGATGTTCTCGCCCGGGCCTGACGGCTCGCGGAGGTTGCGTTTCGCGATGACCTTCTTGTCGTCCTCGGTGAGGAATTTGTCCCAGACGCGCGCCATGGTGGTCTCCTTTTTGAAAGGTTTCACGGGGAGCGTAGGGGGTGGGGCCGCGGCGTGCCTAATGCAGAAAATTCGGATGGGGGGTGAGAAAAGGTCACCTCGGGCGGTGGGTTTGACGTGGCGCCGGGCCCTCCGCGCGAGGCGTCCTTCCGATTGAGCTTGTTGCCATGTCCGGAATCAAGCCCGAAGGGCGCCGGACAAGCGCCGGCCCGTCCGCACGGGCTGGCGCTTCGGTGACGTCGGCGCCGAGTGTCGGCATGAGAGCTGCCACGGCTGGCATAAAGCGCGAGGCTCGGAGATCCGGCCGCGCCATCCCACGGGCCGGCGCTTGTCCGGCTTGCGCCCGTGGGGAGGGGGCATGGTGTGCGCGAGCACGCTGCCAAGGGAAACGCTGCGCGCGATGCCACTGCCATGCGCCGCCCGCCAGTCCGGGACGGTAGGCCGGTCCTGAGCCCGGCCCACGGAAGGGGGAGGGGCCGAAGCGGCGGGGCGGTCGAGCGTCTTTCCCCCATGACCACCCCGCGGGGCGCTGAAATTTCCTCCTGCCCGGCCAAAACCTTTCTCTTTTGACCCTCGCCTCCTCGCCCGAGCAAACAGGCGCTGCCGGATACCCCCGGTGACAGCGACGGAGAGCCCATGTCCCAGGACCTCACCGGCGGACGCCAGATCGCCATTGCCTGCGTGATCGCCTGCGCCTTTCTCATGCAGGGGATCGACACGACCCTCCTGACCATCGCCATTCCGACCATCGCGCCGGATCTCGGGGTCTCCTCGCTCATGATGCATTTCGCGGTAACGGCCTACCTGCTGGGCCTCGCCGTCTTCATGCCGGTCTCGGGCTGGTTCGCCGACCGGTTCGGATCCCGCCGGGTCTTCGCCGCGGCGATCACCGTCTTCGTCCTGGGCTCGGTGCTCGCGGGCCTCTCGCCGACCCTGTCGGCCATGGTCGCGGCCCGCCTGTTGCAGGGGTTCGGGGGCGCGCTGATGACCCCGGTGGGCCGGCTCATCGTGCTCAGGACCTTCGGACCGGATCGGGTGCTCGACGGGATGACGTGGCTCACGATCCCGGTGCTGATCGGCCCGCTCCTCGGGCCCCTGATGGGCGCGATCATCGTCACCTCCTTCGACTGGCGCTGGATCTTCTTCGTCAACGTCCCGCTCTGCGCCCTGACCCTCGCGCTGACCCGCTGGCTGATCCCCTACGAGCCCGCGCCGGGCGCCGGGCGCTTCGACTGGGGCGGTTTCGCGCTCGCGGGCCTCGCGCTTGTCCTCTTCCAGCTCGCGGTCGAACACCTGGGCCACCCGCTCTTCGCCGGGGCCTTCGGTACGCTCTTCCTGCTGGGCGCGGCGCTGGCGGTCTTCCAGCTCTACCGCCGCCATGCCCGCCGCCATCCGTCCCCGGCCCTGGACCTGAGGCTCTTCCGGCTGCGCCCCTTCGCGACCGGCGTGATCGCGGGCGGGATCGGCCGGGTGGGGCTCAACTCGCTCGCCTTCCTGCTGCCGGTGATGTTCCAGCTCGGCATGGGCATGTCGCCGATCCGGGCGGGGGTCTATGCCTCGGCGGCGGCCCTCGGCGCCTTCGCGGCGAAGCCGCTCCTGCGGCGGATGATCCGGACCTTCGGCTATGCCGCCGTGATCTCCTGCCTCGCGGTGGCGGGCTCGCTCCTGCTGGCGGGCTTCGCGCTGTTCGATCCGGCGATGGCGGGGCTGATCGTTGCGCCCTACGTCGTGGCCTCGGGCGCGGTCAAAACGATGCATTTCAATGCAGTCAACACGCTGACCTATTCCGGCGTCCCGGCGCCCGAGCTCAGCCGGTCGGTGGCCACGGCGGGGGTGTTCCAGCAGCTTTCCATGGGGCTCGGCATCTCGCTCGGGGCGGCCTTCCTGGCGCTTGTCTCGGGCGGGGCGGAAGCCCTGACCATGCGCGATTTCTCCTTGGTTTTCCTGATCATGGCGGTGATCCCGCTGCTCTCTCTCCCGGTGCTCGCGCGGCTTGGGCAGGAGGCGGGGCGCGTGGCGGCGAAGGCGCCCGAGCCCGAGCCCGCCCGGGCCTGAGCGTGCCGCGCCGCGGCGAGATGAGAAAAACTCACCCCGGCGTCAGGAATTAGTCTTTTGCCACGCGCCGCCGACCTGCCGAGACTGAAGCGGCAAGAACTGCGGCACGACCTCCGGGACGCGCATGCGTCTGATCCCTCGGCGCGACCCGGACCGCCCCCTCAAGGAGACCTATCCCATGACCCAGATCGGCGTTTTCATTCCCATCGGAAGCCGGGGCTGGCTGATTTCGACCACCTCGCCGAAGACCATGCCGAGCTTCGATCTCAACCGGACCATCGTCCAGCGCGCCGAGCATTACGGGCTCGATTTCGCGCTCTCGATGATCAAGCTGCGCGGCTACAACGGCCCGTCGGAATACTGGGTCCACAATCTCGAGAGCTTCACGCTGATGGCCGGCATCGCCGCCGTCACCAAGCGGATCCAGCTCTTCGCCTCCACCGCGATCCTGACCCTGCCGCCGGCGCTGACCGCCCGGATGGCGACGACGATCGACTCGATCGCGCCGGGCCGCTTCGGGGTGAACATCGTGACCGGCTGGCAGCCGAAGGAATACCAGCAGATGGGGATCGAGCTCACCCAGGAGCATTTCGCCAACCGCTACGATTACGCCGCCGAATACGTGACCGTGATGCAGGACCTCTGGACGAAGGGCGTGTCGGACTTCCAGGGCAGGTACTTCCAGATGGACGATTGCAAGCTCTCGCCGCAGCCCTCGGCGCATATCCCGATCGTGGGGGCGGGGCAGTCCGAGAAGGGGATGGAGTTCGTCGCCAAGCACGGGGATTTCAACTTCGTGGGCGCGGGCGGTCCGGGCAAGGACATCAACGTGACGGACGGGCTGCGCGAGACCGTCGGCCGGGTCGAGGCCGCGGCGCAGAAGTTCGGCCGCGATACGGGGGCCTTCACGCTCCTGATGGTGATCGCCGACCGGACCGAGGAGATGGCCTGGGCCAAGTGGGAGCACTACAAGACCGGCACCGATATCGAGGCGTTGGAATGGCAGGCCATGCAGGCCGGTGCCGATACGGTCGCCAAGGAGGGCTCCACCGCCGCGGGGCTCAAGCGCGGTATCCAGAACCCGCAGCCGACGGGGCTTTTGAAGCTGATCGGCTCCTACGAACAGGTCGCCCAGATGCTGGACGAGATCGCGGGCACCCCGGGGCTCAAGGGCATCATGCTGACCTTCGACGATTTCGTCGTCGGCATCGAGCAGTTCGGCGAACACATCCAGCCGCTGATGAGATCGCGCCAGCCGAAGCTGCTGGCGGCGGCCGAGTGACCCCCGCCGCCCGGACCCCGGGCGGTCCCTCCCATGCCATGGAAGGCAGAGACAGATGACCAAGATCGGTGTTTTCGTTCCCATCGGGTCGCGCGGGTGGTTCATGTCGACCACCGCGCCCAAGACCGAACCCACCTTCGACCTGAACAAGACCATCGTGCAGCGGGCCGAGCATTACGGCATGGATTTCGCGCTGGCGATGGTGAAGTTCCGCGGCTTCGACGGGCCCTCGGAATACTGGGTCCGCAACCTCGAGCCCTTCACCCTGATGGCGGGCATCGCGGCGGTGACCTCGAAGATCAAGCTCTATGCCTCGATCCCGCTGCTGATCACGCCCCCGGCGCTCGCCGCGCGAATGGCGACGACCATCGATTCCATCGCGCCGGGCCGCTTCGGGGTGAACATCGTCACCGGCTGGCAGCCCAAGGAATACCAGCAGATGGGTCTCTGGCCCGGCGATGAGTGGTTCGCCAAGCGCTACGAATACGCGACCGAATACGTCACCGTCATGAAGGAGCTCTGGGAGACCGGCGTCTCGAACTTCAGGGGAGAATTCTTCCAGATGGACGATTGCAAGCTCAGCCCGCAACCGTCGAGCAAGATCGAGATCGTCTCGGCCAACTCCTCGGACCGCGGCATGCAGTTCGTGGCCGAGCACGCCGATTACAATTTCGTCGGCGCCGGGCAGGGGATCAACCAGGTCGACCTTTCGGGCGATCCCGCCGCCCGCCTGATGGCCGCGGCCGACAAGACCGGCCGGGACGTGGGGGCCTATACCCTCGTCACCGTGATCGCCGCGCCGACCGACGAGATGGCCTTTGCCAAGTGGGACCATTACCGCGCGGGCACCGATATGGAGGCCATCGCCTGGGCCAAGGGCCAGTCCGGCGCGGACACCAAGGCCGCCGAGAATTCGACCGCCGGGCGCATCGCGCGCAATGCCGAGGCGCAGCTGAAGGACCCGTCGAAGGCGATGCCGAACGGCGGCTTCAAGCTGATCGGCTCCTACGAGAAGGTCGCCGAGATGCTCGACCAGATCGGCTCCACCCCCGGCATCAAGGGCATCATGCTGATCTTCGACGATTTCATCGCCGGGATCGAACAATTCGGCGAGCATATCCAGCCGCTGATGAAGACCCGCAACGCACCCGCGCTTGCCACCGCCGCCGCGTAGGCGCCATCGCCACGGCCGCCCCTGAGAGCGGCCGGGCCCATCCACACAAGGGGAGTTCCACAGATGCAAATGGGCGTATTCATCCCGATCGGGAACAACGGCTGGCTGATCTCGAAATCCAGCCCGCAATACATGCCGAGCTTCGAGCTCAACAAGCTGATCGTGCAGAAGGCCGAGGGCTACGGGCTCGACTTCGCGCTCTCGATGATCAAGCTGCGCGGCTTCGGCGGCGAGACGGAGTTCTGGGACCACAACCTCGAGAGCTTCACGCTGATGTCGGCGCTGGCCGCGGTGACGACGAAGATCAAGCTCTTCGCCTCGACCGCGATCCTGACCCTGCCGCCGGCGATCGTCGCGCGGATGGCCTCGACCATCTCCTCGGTCGCGCCGGGGCGCTTCGGGATCAACGTCGTGACCGGCTGGGCCAAGGGGGAATACACCCAGATGGGGATCTGGCCCGGCGACGATTACTTCGGCCACCGCTACGATTACGCCAGCGAATACGTGCAGGTGATGAAGGAGCTCTGGGCGGACGGCGCGTCCGACTTCAAGGGCGAGTTCTTCCGGATGGAGGATTGCAGGCTCTCCCCCGCGCCCGAGGGCAAGGTCGAGATCGTGGCCGCCGGCCAGTCCGACCGGGGGATGGAATTCGCCGCCGCCTACACGGATTATTCCTTCGTTCTGGGCTCGGGCGTCAACACGCCCAAGGCCTTCGCGCCGACCTGCGAGCGGCTGGTCGCGGCGGCCGAGACGACCGGGCGGGACGTGGGGGCCTATGTCCTCTTCATGGTCATCGCGGACGAGACCGACGAGGCGGCCATGGCGAAATGGCACGATTACCACGACAATGCCGACCAGGAGGCGCTCTCCTACATGGGGGTCGAGGGCTCGGCGGATACATCGGCGGGCGAGAACTCCACCGCAAAGTCGATCAATCTTCCCGAGGGGGCGGTGAACTTCAACATGGGGACCATCGTCGGCTCCTACGAGAGCGTCGCGAAGATGCTCGACGAGGCGGCGAGCGTGCCGGGCGTGAAGGGCATCATGATGACCTTCGACGATTTCGTGATCGGGATGGACCAGTTCGGCCAGCGCATCCAGCCGCTGATGCAAAGCCGCGCCGAGGCCGCGGCCTCCGTCGCCGCCTGAAGGGCAGGGCCGGGCATTGCGCCCGGCCGTATGAGCATGGACATCGCCGCCTCCCCGTCGCCCGCCACGCTGACCGCCAGCGAGGCGCGCCGCCAGATCCGCGCCGGGGGGCTGACGCCTCTGGCCCTGACGCAGGCCTGCCTCGCCCGGATCGCCGGGCGCGACCGGGCGGTCCGCGCCTGGATCACCGTGAACCCCGCCGTGGAAGCGCAGGCGGCGGCGGTCGTCGCGGAGGACCCGCGCCCGCTCGCCGGGATCCCGGTGGGGATCAAGGACATGATCGAGACGGCGGAGCTGCCGACCACGCACAACTCGCCGCTCTACGGGACCAACCGCCCCGCCAACGATGCGCCCTGCGTCGAGATCCTCAAGGCCGCGGGGGCGCTGGTGCTGGGCAAGCTCGACACCTCCGAATTCGCCGCCGGGGGGCGGCACGCGGCGACGGTGAACCCGCATGACCTGACGCGGATCCCCGGGGGCTCGTCCTCGGGCTCCGCCGCGGCGGTGGCGGACGGGCATGTGCCCCTGGCCCTGGGGACGCAGACCGGAGGCTCGACGATCCGCCCTGCCGCCTATTGCGGGGTGACGGCGCTGAAACCCTCATGGGGGTTGATCTCGACCGAAGGGGTGAAACGCTACGCGGTGAGCTTCGACACGGTGGGTCTGTTCGCCCGCGCGGTGGAGGACCTCCAGCTGCTGGCCGACGTCTTCAACCTGCCCGAGGCGCCCGCGGCCGCGCCGGGGCGGCTGCGGCTGGGGCTTTGCCGGACACCCTATTTCGACCGGGCGGAGCCCGAGACGGTGGCGATGTTCGACCAACTCGAGGGTCTGCTGGCCCCCGTGGCCGACCTCGTGCCCTTCGAGGCGCCGGAGGGATTCGGGGAGGCCGACGAGCTCCACCGCTGCGTGATGCATTGCGAGGGGGCGGCGGCGTTCCTGAACCTCGTCCGGACGCGGGGCACCCTGCTGCATGACGATTTCCACGACCGGGTGGAGCTTCGGAACGGCTATACCCAGCGTCAGCACTACGAAGCCTACGACCGGCTCGCCCTGATGCGGATCGCGCTGGAGAAACGGATGGCGGGAGTGGACGCGGTGCTCGCGCCCTCCGCGCCCGGCTACGCGCCGCAATATGTCGAAGGGGTCCGGCCGCGCGAGAACCCGCTCTTCAACGCCTGCTGGACGGCGATGCAGGTGCCGGTGCTGAACCTGCCGGTGATGGGTCCGGGGGACCACCTGCCTCTGGGCGTCTCGGTGATCGGCCCGCGGGCCGAGGACCGGCGGGTGCTGGCGATCGGCGCACGGCTCGCGGGGCTGCTGGACCGGCGGGGCGCGGCGGGATGACCCTCACCCCGGGTCGCCGGGCCGGCGCTTCGCCGGCTTTGCGGGGAGGATGGTGGGCCAATGGCGCATCCTGCGGCAGGTATCGCCGTGGAAGGGGATGCGAACTGGTGCGGGGCCCGGCTGACCTCAATCGCTCAGGAACTTGCCCCGGAAGAACACCAGCGGCGCGCCGTCGCCGGCGGCCTTCACGCCCTTCACGGTCCCGATCACCAGCGCCACGTTGCCGCGGTCGACGACCTGGTCGACCTCGCAATCGAACACGCCGAGCGCCGCGCCGTAGACCGGCGCCCCGGTCGCGAGCGTGTCCCATTCACCCTCGACGAACCGCGCCGCGCGGTCCTCGTCGGTCTTGCCGCCGAAGGCCCGTGCCAGCGCCGCCGTCCCTTCGGGCAGGAAATTCACCGCGAAGCCGCCGCTCTCGAGGATGCCCTCGAGCGCCGAGGTCTTCTTGTCGACCGAGACCACCATCGTGGGAGGGGACGCGCAGACATGGGCCGCCGAGAGGCCGAGGAAGCCGTTCGGCCCCTCGGCGCCCGCGGTGGTGACCACGGTCGCCCCGATCGCGCGCTCGCCGAGCGTGCGCCAGAAGGCTCCGATGTCGATGGCGTCTCCGGTGGCGTCCAGGCTCATGGCGGGTCTCCTTCTGCGACGCCCCAGATCTAGCAGAGCGCCCCGCGCCCCGCACGAAAGGAAAGCTCAGGCCGGGGCGGTAGTTTTCCTCCTGTCATCAAAGCTTCGCAGGAGCCGTCGCGGTTTCCGCTCGACCTTCCGCCGCCGGAGCGCGATGGTGCGGCCCGTGCCGGACAAGGAGACGTCGCGATGTGGTTCAGCAATTTCCGCGTGGTGCGCGCCGATCGCGTGATCCCGAACGGTGCCCTCCGCGTCGAGGGCGGCCGGATCGCCGAGATCCGCGAGACGCCCGTCGCGGGCGCGGAGATCGAGGGCGACGGCCTGCTTCTGATGCCCGGTTTCGTCGACATGCACGGCGACATGATCGAGCGCGAGGTCGAGCCGCGGCCGGGGGTGAAGATGCCGATGGAGCTCGGGCTCCGCGATCTCGACCGGCGGCTCAAGGTGGCGGGCGTGACGACAGGCTACGCCGCGGTGAGCTTCAACCCGCAATCGCTGCATGGCCACCTGCGCTCGCACGCCCATTCGAGCGAGATGCTCCGCGCGCTCAAGCGGATGGGGGGCGAGCTTAAGGTCGATCACCGGGTCCATGCGCGGTTCGAGGTCAATTATCCCAACGGCCTTTCCGTGGTCGAGGCGTTGATCGCGGAAGGGACGGTGGACCTTCTGTCGCTCACCGACCACACGCCGGGGCAGGGGCAATACCGCGACATCGAGGCGCTGGCGGCAAAGATCGCCACCTCCGAAGGCCTTGCGCCCGACGACGCCGCGCATCGCGTGCAGGAGCGGATTGCCGAGAGGCGCGCGGCGGGCGGCGATACGGAGGCGACCATCGCGCAGATCGCGGAAGTCTGCGCGCGGCACGGGATCGCGCTGGCCAGCCATGACGACGATACGGCGGAAAAGGTCGCGTTGATGCAGGCCATGGGCGCGGTGATCTCGGAATTCCCGGTGACGCTCGAGGCCGCGGCGGCCGCGAAGGAGGCGGGCCTCCTGACCGCCATGGGCGCGCCGAACGCGCTGCGGGGAGAGAGCTATTCCGGCAACCTCTCGGCGCGCGAGGCCCATGCGGCGGGGCTGCTCGACATCCTCGCCTCCGATTACCACCCCTCGGCCATCCTGCCGGCGGTGCTGATCCTGGGGCGCACGGATCCGGGCGGTCTGGCCGGCGCGGTGCGGCTGGCCAGCGCGAACCCGGCGCGGGCGCTCGGGCTCCTCGACCGGGGCGAGATCGCGCCGGGCCTGCGGGCGGATCTGGTGGTGGCGGATGACACCGGCGTCGGGCATGTGCGCGCGACGTTCCGGGAGGGCCGGGCGATCTTCTCCGACGGCTCGGTGGCCGAACGGGTTCGGACCGAAGGCGCCGTCTGACCGCGCCGCCGACGGCACACACTTAACCATGACGACGATGACCGTCGCGCCGCCCGCGGGACGCGCGCGCGCGCCTCTGCGCATCGCAAACTCATGTCCGGAAAAGAAAAAACGGCGACGCCAGGGAGGAGGAGAGGCGCCGCCGTTCATTTCACGACCGCCCAGGGAGGAGGAGAGGGCGACCGATTGTCTGCAAGTGTCCGGCGGTGCCAGGGAGGAGGAGAGGCACCGCCGGTCTTGCAATCGCCGGCCCAGGGAGGAGGAGAGGACCGGCGAAACTCGTGCGGCATGACCCGGCCGCTCGGGAGGGAAAGCACCCGGCGGCGCCAGGGAGGAGGAGAGGCGCCGCCGGACTTTCATCCATCGGCCCAGGGAGGAGGAGAGGACCGATGAAACTCTGCGGGGCGTGACCCTGCCCCGGGGATGAGGTGCCGACGACGCCAGGGAGGAGGAGAGGCGTCGTCGGCGATAATCACCGGCCCAGGGAGGAGGAGAGGGCCGGCGAAACTGGTGCGGCCTGACCCGGCCGCCGGGGTCGAAAGTCTCCGGCGGTGCCAGGGAGGAGGAGAGGCACCGCCGGACTTTCATCCGCCGGCCCAGGGAGGAGGAGAGGACCGGCGAAACTTCGGAGCATTAACCCCGCTTCGGGGAGAAGGTTGCGGCGACACCAGGGAGGAGGAGAGGTGTCGCCGCGAAGTCACAGATGGCCCAGGGAGGAGGAGAGGGCCATCTGATCCCGTAATCACATCGAGCGGTAAGCCTGCTCGTAGGCGAGCGAACGGATCATGGTCCGGTTCGCGCCGAAGTCGCGCAGTTCACGGTCGGAGAGCATGGAGAGCTCGGAAACCGTCTTGCGGTAGGCGGCGTAGCGGGTGAAGCGTTCGCCGATGGTATCTGCGAGCCGGGCGAAGAAACCGCGGGTTTCGGTTGCGCCGGCGTGGGTGTCGGTCATCATGGCCATTGTCGTCGTGCCTTTCGTCGTCTTGCGATGCCGCGGCGGTCCGTGTCATCGCTTCGTCTGTTGGGTCTAATTTACGCTTATGCTGCAGCTGCACAATGGCCGCCTTGGCAATGCTGCTATGCAGCAAGTGCATATGAAATGTTGACCTAACGGTAGTTGAAAACATTGGATTTTTCCGATTTCGTTCGGAAACCGCCCGGTGTTTGACCACCTGAACCGCAAAACGCCCACTGAGGATGCATGACAATGGAAGCCGACAGAATTTACGCCGCGTTACGGAATCTGAAGCTTCCCGATGGGGGCGACCTGGTCGCGCGCGACATGGTCCGGGCGATGCGAGTCGAGGGCGGTGACGTGAGATTCGTCATCGAGGCCCCGAATCCCGACATCGCCAGACAGATGGAACCGCTGCGCCAGGCCGCCGAGGCCGTGGTGAAGCAGATCGAGGGTGTGAGTTCGGTGCAGGTCGCGCTCACCGCCCATGGCCCCGCCGCGGCCCCGCCGAAGGCGCCGCCCCAGGGCATGAAGTTCGGCGGCCATCCGACGCCGCAGGCCGGACCGATGCGCCCCGCGGGTGTCGACAGGATTCTCGCCGTGGCCTCCGGCAAGGGCGGGGTCGGCAAATCCACCGTCTCGGCCAACCTCGCGGTGGCGCTGGCGAAGCAGGGCCGGCGGGTCGGCCTGCTCGACGCCGACATATACGGACCCTCCCAGCCCCGGATGATGGGCGTCTCCAAACGCCCCGCCTCGCCGGACGGCAAGACGATCGAGCCGCTGCATGCGCATGGCGTCACCATGATGTCCGTGGGGCTCATGGTCGACGAGGGCAAGGCGGTGATCTGGCGCGGGCCGATGCTCATGGGCGCGCTCCAGCAGATGCTGGGGCAGGTCGCCTGGGGCGAGCTCGACGTGCTGATCGTCGACCTGCCGCCGGGGACGGGGGACGTGCAGCTCACGCTCTGCCAGCGGGCGGCGATGACGGGCGCGCTCGTCGTCTCCACCCCGCAGGACGTGGCGCTTCTGGATGCGCGCAAGGCGATCGACATGTTCAACACGCTCAAGACCCCGGTGCTGGGGCTGATCGAGAACATGTCGACCTTCATCTGCCCGAACTGCGGTCACGAGAGCCACCCCTTCGGCCATGGCGGTGTCGCGAAGGAAGCGGAGGCGATCGGCGTGCCCTTCCTGGGCGAACTGCCCCTCGACCTCGACACGCGGCTCGCCGGGGACAGCGGCACGCCGATCGCCACGGGCGACGGGCCGATGGCGCAGGCCTATGCCGCGCTGGCCGACCGGCTGGTGAAAGGCGGGATGGCCTGATGGCCCTGGTCCTCCGCCGCGCCGTGGCGGGGGACCAGTCCGCTCTCTCTATACTATAGCTCCGCTCGAAGGCGCATCGGCGCCGCCGACGCAGGCGAGGCGGGACACTGCCTCTCCTTCGGTGCCCGCCGGGGTGGGAGAGGTCCCCGCCGGCGACATCCGGGCCGCGTCCTGACGTTTCTCCTGACGGATCCTGCCGGAACCGGCGCTCTGCCGGGATTTCATGGGACCGGGGCCGGGAATTTGGCCCGCGCATGGGAATTTGCACCACTCAGGGCGCGGTGCGCCCTGTGCAGGTTCCCGCCGACGGCTTCAAAACCGAATCAACACACCGTGATTCTGGGGGTCGGGCCCCGAAATCGGCCTCCCGCGCCCCTTTGCTGGGTGCTATTTTTGCCCCAGCCGGGAACCGATGCCACTTTTTGGGACGGAAAGCTGGGGCGCAGGTCTGTCTACATCTAGTGGGGCAAGCCTGACGTAGCGCAAATTGGGCTAAAATGCCGGCCATTGTGGCCTTTGGCAGGCAGCGCTCGACCGTGCTGAGCCCAGTCTTTCCCAAAAATAACCGTTGCCTCCCACAAATTCCCATGAGATACCTGATCCCAGAGATGAGGACGGGAACACGGGGCACCAAACGACCCCAAACAAAACTTCCCACGAGGCAGTGTTTCATACAGGCAACCCCTCTTCATCCAAGAAAAGATCCGTGGCGCGGGGCGAGCAGACATCCCCCCAGGTGGCACCGCGCAGAACGGACCAAAACCCGGACACGGGACGAGGGCGGCGGATAGGGCAGTGGCAGCAGCACCTATCCGCCGTTTTCCGTTTCAGGGACGGGCAGACAGCAACATGGGGGGAGAGGGACGGACCAGACGGTGAGCCGCGCGAGGTTCAGAGGCGAACACCATCTGAAGATGGACAGCAAGGGTCGTGTCTCGATCCCTGCCGAGTTCCGCCGTGCCCTCGAAGCGAACGATCCGGACTGGACCGACGGCGCCAATCCCCGGATGTACATCCACTACGGCGACAACCTGAAGGGCGGCCTCGCCGTCTATACGGTCAAGGCGCAGGAAGAGATCGAGGATATCGTTCTCGACATGGATTACGGCCCCGAGCGCGAGCTCTCCGAAGACTACTTCCTGACCTCCACGCAAGAGATCAAGCTCGACGATACCGGCCGGGCCGTGCTGCCGCAGATGCTGCGCCAGAAACTCGCGCTGGAGGACGGCATGGAGATCCTGGCCCGCGGCCGCGGCGACACCTTCGAGATGTGGAACCCCGAAACGCATCGCGCGGTCCGCTCCGCGCGCACGTCGGAATTCCTTGCCTCGCAGCCGGCCAACTTCGATCCGAAATCCCTGCTCAACGACGCGCGACGCAAGCGGGAAGAGCAGCGGATGCAGGGCAGGGACTGAGCCATGGGGCAGGGTGAATGAGCGCCGATCAGCCCCATATCCCGGTTCTGCTGAACCCCCTTCTCCGGGCGGTCGCGCCGGTGGAGGGTGTCTGGCTGGACGGGACCTTCGGCGCGGGCGGCTACACCCGCGGCCTGCTCGGGGCCGGCGCCGCGAAGGTGATCGGGGTGGACCGCGATCCGATGGTCTTCGACATGGCGCAGGGCTGGGCCGGTGACTACGGCGACCGGCTGGAGCTGGTCGAGGGCGTCTTCTCGAAGCTGGACGACTATTCCGACGCGCCGCTCGACGGCGTGGTTCTGGACCTCGGCGTCTCCTCCATGCAGCTCGACCTTGCCGAGCGCGGCTTCTCCTTCATGCGCGACGGGCCGCTCGACATGCGGATGAGCTCTCACGGGCCTTCGGCCGCCGACCTCGTCGCGGAGACCTCGGAAGAGGATCTGGCCGACATCATCTTCCTCTACGGCGAGGACCGGGCCAGCCGCCGCATCGCGCGCGCCATCGGCAAGGCGCGGGCGGAGGCGCCGATCACCTCGACCCTGCAGCTGGCGGGGATCGTGGAATCGGTCCTGCCGCGCCAGAAGCCGGGACAGTCCCATCCGGCGACGCGCACCTTCCAGGCGCTCCGCATCGCGGTGAACGACGAATACGGCGAGCTTGCCGCGGGGCTCGAGGCCGCCGAACGCGCGCTGAAGCCCGGAGGGCTGCTCGCCGTCGTCACCTTCCATTCGGTCGAGGACCGGATGGTGAAGCGCTTCCTCCAGCTCCGCTCGGGCGGGGCGGGGCGGGCGAACCGTTACGCGCCCGCGACCGAGGAAGACGCGCCGCGCTTCGAGATCGTGACCCGGAAGGCCGTCGGACCGGACGAGGACGAGCTGGACGTGAACCCGCGCGCCCGCTCCTCGCGCCTGCGTGTCGGACGCAGGACGGACGCGCCGGCCGGGCCGGTGGACAGGAAGGCACTGGGAATGCCGCAACTCAGGGGAAAGACATGAAGAGCCTGCTCTATGTCCTGTCGGCGATGGCCGTCATCGGCCTCGCCTTCTGGGCCTACCGCGAGAATTACGAGACGCAGCACGTGCTGAACCAGGCCGAGCGCCTGCAGCGCGATATCGGCGACGCCCGCTCGCGGCTCGCCATGCTGCGCGCGGAATGGGCCTACCTGAACCGCCCGGACCGGCTGCGCGATCTGGCCGAGATCAACTTCGGCGGGCTGGCCCTGCTGCCGCTGCGTCCCGACCAGTTCGGCCGGATCGACCAGGTGGCCTATCCGACCGAGGAGAAGATGGTCATCTCGCAGACGGTGGAAGTGTCCAGCGACGGCGCCGGTGAGCCCGACCTTCAGGCGAGGGACGAGGAATGATCCGCAAGCCGCTCCGCCCGCTGGCCCGTGTCATCGACGCCCGTGCCAAGGGCGAGAACCCCGACGCGATCGAGCGCGAGAACTTGCGCCTGCGCCACGAGGAGATGCGCGACCGCGACCGCAACCGCGCCGAGGGGCGGCTTCTGGTGCTGGGGGCGATGTTCTTCTGCGCCTTCACCGTGATCGGCTTCCGGATGGGCGCGATGGCCGGATCCGAGCCGGCCGAGCCGCGTGCCTCGGCCGCCGGCTCCGCGATCATCGCCGACCGGGCCGACATCGTGGACCGCAACGGGCGCATCCTCGCGACCAACCTGGAGACCCATGCGCTCTACGCCCACCCCCAGCAGATGATCGACCCGCTGCACGCGGTCGACAGCCTGATGGAGATCTTCCCCGATCTCGACCGGGACCGTCTGCTCCGCGATTTCACCGGCAAGCGGAAGTTCCTGTGGATCAAGAAGCGCCTCTCGCCCGAGCAGCAGCAGGCGGTGATGGACATCGGCGAGCCCGGGCTGCTCTTCGGCCCGCGCGAGATGCGGCTTTATCCCAACGGTCGGATCGCCGCCCACGTGCTGGGCGGGGCGGGCTACGGGCAGGAGGGCGTCGCCTCGGCCGAGGTGATCGGCGTCGCCGGCGTCGAGCGCCAGTTCGACAGCCACCTGCGCGACCCGGCCTTCAGCGACAAGCCGCTGGAGCTGTCGCTCGACCTGTCGGTCCAGGCCGCGACCGAGCGCGTGCTCTACGGCGGCATGAAGCTGATGAACGCCAAGGGTGCCGCGGCGGTGCTGATGGACATCCACACCGGCGAGGTGATCTCGCTCGTGTCGCTGCCCGACTTCGATCCGAACGACCGGCCCGCCCTGCCGACGAAGGGACATCCCGATGACAGCCCGCTGTTCAACCGTGCGGCGCAGGGGCTCTACGAACTGGGCTCGACCTTCAAGATCTTCGCCGTCGCGCAGGCCATGGACCTCGGCCTCGTCGCGCCGCAGACCGAGATCGACATTCGCGGCCCGATCCGCTTCGGCCGGCACCTGATCCGCGATTTCCACTATTACGGCAAGGAGCTCACGGTCGAGAAGATCATCGTGAAATCCTCCAACATCGGCACGGCGCGCATCGCGCAGATGCTGGGCGTCGAGCGCCAGAAGGAATTCCTCGGCAACCTCGGGCTGACCGCGCCTTCGCCGATCGAGCTGCCGGAGGCGCGGCAGGCGTCTCCGCTGCTGCCGTCGAAATGGACCGAATTGTCCGCGATGACGATCTCCTACGGTCACGGCATGTCGGCCAGCCCGCTGCATCTGGCCGCGGCCTATGCCACCATCGCCAACGACGGGCTCGAGGTCCGGCCGACGCTGCTCAAGCAGAGCGCGCCGCAGCCGGGGCGGCGGGTGATGTCCTCGACGACCGCGGAACGCTCGCAGGCGATGCTGCGCAAGGTGGTGACCGAGGGCACCGCGAGCTTCGGCGAGGTCGAAGGCTACGCGGTTGCCGGCAAGACCGGCACGGCCGACAAGCCCAAGCCCACGGGCGGGTATTATGACGACAAGGTGATCACCACCTTCGCCTCGATGTTCCCGGCCTACGATCCGCAATACGTGCTCGTCGTCTCGCTCGACGAGCCGGTGGAAACCTCGGGCAAGGAGCCCCGGCGCACCGCCGGCTGGACCGCCGTTCCGGTCGCGGCCGAGATGATCCGTCGCGTCGCACCGCTGCTCGGGCTCAGGCCCCAGATTGAACCCGCAATGCTGGCTGATATAACGCTGACATCGCAGTAGCGGATGGAGGCGGCGGCATGGCGGCAGCAAGGGCATCGGGCAAGACGGCGACCCTGAACGAGCTTGGACTGACCGCCGCGGGCGGTGCATCGGCGCGGGTCACGGGTCTGACCGTCGACAGCCGGTATGTGGAAAACGGCAATCTTTTCGCGGCCTTGCCGGGCAGCAAGGTGCATGGCGGGCGCTTCATCCCGCAGGCGCTGGAGGCCGGGGCCGGGGCGATCCTGACCGATTCCGAGGGCGCCCGGATGCACGCACAGCTTCTGCGAGAAAGCTCTGCCGCGGTGATCGTGGCAGAGGATCCGCGGCAGGTTCTCGCCTATGCCGCGGCGCTCTGGTGGGGCGCGCAGCCCGAGGTGATGGCGGCGGTGACCGGCACCAACGGCAAGACCTCGGTCGCGACCTTCACCCGCCAGATCTGGGCCCGGCTCGGCCATGATGCCTGCAATTTCGGCACCACCGGCGTCGAGGGGGCCTGGGAAGCGCCGCTCTCCCACACCACGCCCGAGCCGATCACGCTCCACCGTGTCCTGGCCGAGGCGGCGCGCGCCGGCGTCACCCATGGCTGCATGGAGGCGTCGAGCCACGGGCTCGCGCAGCGGCGGCTGGACGGGGTGCAGCTGCGCGCCGCGGGCTTCACCAACTTCACCCAGGACCATCTCGATTACCACGCGACGTTCGAGGAGTATTTTGAGGCCAAGGCCGGGCTCTTCAGGCGCCTGCTGTCGCCCGAGGGCGTGGCCGTGGTGAACCTCGACGGCCATCGCGGCGGCGACATGGCGCAGATCGCGGTCGACCGCGGCATCCAGGTGCTGGGCGTCGGCCGTTCGGACCGCGCGCAGCTCCGGATGAAAAGCCACCGCTACGAATCCGACGGCCAGATCCTGCGCTTCGGCTGGGACGGGCGCGACTACCAGGTCCACCTGCCGCTGATCGGGGGCTTCCAGGCCGAGAACGTGCTGGTCGCCGCGGGCCTTGCCATCGGCACCGGCGAAAGCCCCGAGGCGGTGTTCGAGACGCTCTCCGACCTCGACACGGTGCGCGGCCGGATGCAGCTGGTCGCGCAGCGCGAGAACGGGGCGGCGGTCTTCGTCGATTACGCCCATACGCCCGACGCCGTCTCGACCGCGCTCAAGGCGCTGCGCCCGCATGTGATGGGCCGCCTCGTGGCCATCGTCGGCGCGGGCGGCGACCGCGACGCCACCAAGCGGCCCCTGATGGGGCAGGCGGCGGCCGAGAACGCGGACCTCGTCTTCGTCACCGACGACAACCCCCGGACGGAGGATCCGGCGACGATCCGGCAGGCCGTCCTGATGGGTGCGCCCGAGGCGATCGAGGTCGGCGACCGGGCCGAGGCGATCCTGCGCGGCGTCGACGCGCTCGGGCCGGGGGATGCGCTGCTGATCGCCGGCAAGGGGCACGAGACCGGGCAGATCGTGGGCACCGCCGTCTATCCCTTCGATGACGCGGAACAGGCCTCGGTCGCGGTCGCCGCGCTCGACGGGAGGCTCGCGTGAGCCTCTGGACCGCGGCGGATGCCGCGAAGGCCACCGGCGGCACCCTGCAGGGCGACTGGTCCGTAAACGGCGTCTCCATCGACACCCGCACCCTCGCGCCGGGCGATCTCTTCGTCGCGCTGAAGGCGGCGCGGGACGGGCACGACTTCGTGGCACAGGCGCTCGAGAAGGGCGCCGGGGCGGCCATGGTCACCCATGTCCCCGACGGCGTCGCGCAGGACGCGCCGCTTCTGATCGTGCCCGACGTGCTCGAGGCGCTCGGCGCGCTCGGCCGGGCCGGGCGGGCGCGGATGAAGGGCAAGGTCGTCGCGGTGACGGGCTCGGTCGGCAAGACCTCGACCAAGGAGATGCTGCGCATCGTCTGCGAACACCGGCACCGGACCCACGCGGCCGAGGCAAGCTACAACAACCATTGGGGCGTGCCCCTGACGCTGGCGCGGATGCCCGCGGACACCGAGCTTGCCGTGATCGAGATCGGGATGAGCAATCCGGGCGAGATCTCTCCCCTGAGCATGATGGCCCGCCCGCATGTCGCGATGATCACCACGGTCGCCGCCGTGCATCTCGAGGCGTTCGAGGACGTGGCCGGCATCGCCCGCGAGAAGGCCGCGATCTTCGACGGGCTGGAGCCCGGCGGCGTGGCCGTGCTCAACGGCGATCTCGAGACCACCCCGATCCTGCTGGAGGCCGCGCGAGCAAGGGCCGCCAAGACGCTGACATTCGGTGAGAAACCGGGCAGCCACCATCGCCTGACGGGCCTCCGCCTGGGCGACGAGACGACCATCGTCGAGGCGCGGGCCTGGCGCACGCCGGTCCTGTTCAAGATCGGCGCCCCGGGCCGGCACTTCGCGCTGAACGCGCTCGGCGTGCTGGCGGTGGCGCATGTGCTGGGGCTCGACCGGGCGATGGCCGTGGCGGACCTCGGCCGCTGGACGCCGCCCGCGGGGCGGGGCATGCGCGAGACGCTGCTGCTCGACCGGCTCGACGAGAAGCTGAGCTTCGAACTGATCGACGACGCCTTCAACGCCAACCCGACCTCGATGGCCGCCGCGCTCGAGGTGCTGGCCGCCGCGCAGCCGCGCGACAATGTCGGGCGCCATGCCCATGGCCGCCGCGTCGCGGTGCTGGGCGAGATGCTCGAACTGGGCCCGGACGAGGAAGAGATGCACCTCGGCCTCGCCAGCCTGCCGTCGATGGCCTCCCTTGACGTCATCCACTGCGTCGGAGAGCGCATGCAGGTGCTCTACGAGGCGCTGCCCGAGGCCAAGCGCGGCCGCTTCGCGCGCTCCGCCGGCAAGCTCGCCGACCGCGCCGCCCGGCTGGTGGATGCGGGCGACGTCATACTCGTGAAGGGCTCCAAGGCGAGCCGCGTGAGCCTTGTCGTTGACGCGCTCAGGAAATTGGGCCATCCGGCGACGAAATGAACAGGACTAGACCATGCTCTACTGGCTGACCGCCTTGTCGGATGGCGGGGATTTCTTCAACCTTTTCCGCTATATCACCTTCCGAGCCGGCGGCGCTTTCATGACCGCGCTGATCTTCGGATTCTTCTTCGGACGCCCGCTGATCGACGTCCTGCGCCGCACGCAGGGCAAGGGCCAGCCGATCCGCAACGACGGGCCCGAGGGCCATCTGGCGAAGGCCGGCACGCCCACGATGGGCGGGCTGCTGATCGTCGGCGCGCTCGTCACCTCCACCCTGCTCTGGGCGCGGCTCGACAACGCCTACGTGCTGCTCGTGCTCTTCGTGACGCTCGCCTTCGGGCTGATCGGCTTCGCCGACGATTACGCCAAGGTCTCCAAGCAGAACGTGGCCGGGGTCTCGGGCAAGATCCGGCTCCTGCTGGGGTTCTGCATCGCGGCCCTCGCCTCGGCCTGGGCGACGTGGTTCCACCCGCCCGAGCTTCAGCTGCAACTTGCGTTCCCCGTGTTCAAGGACGCGCTGGTGAACATGAGCTTCCTGTTCATCCCCTTCGCGATGATCGTCATCGTGGGCTCCGCCAATGCGGTGAACCTGACCGACGGTCTGGACGGGCTGGCGATCATGCCGGTGATGATCGCGGCCTCCGCGCTGGCGGTGATCGCCTATACCGTGGGCCGGGTCGACTTCACCGAATATCTCGACGTGCATTACGTTCCCGGCACCGGCGAGATCGCGGTCTTCGTCGCGGGGCTCGTGGGCGGGGGGCTCGGCTTCCTGTGGTACAACGCGCCGCCCGCGGCGGTCTTCATGGGCGATACCGGCTCGCTCGCGCTCGGCGGCGCGCTCGGCGCGATCGCGGTGGCCACCAAGCACGAGATCGTGCTGGCGATCATCGGCGGGCTCTTCGTGGTCGAGGCGCTCTCGGTCATCATCCAGGTCGGCTATTTCAAGCGCACCGGCAAGCGGGTCTTCCTGATGGCGCCGATCCACCATCACTACGAGAAGAAGGGCTGGTCCGAGCCGCAGATCGTCATCCGGTTCTGGATCATTTCCCTCATTCTGGCCATGGTCGGCCTTGCGACGCTGAAACTGCGCTGAGGGCGGAAATGCCGAAGACGATAAGCGACACACGGGCCATGATCGCCGCGATGGCGCCGGAACTGGTGCCGGGCACGTGGCATTTCTGCGCCTGCGATGCCCGCCGCGAGGCAGCGTTCCTGCCCCGTGCGCTCGCCACCTTCCGCGAGAAGGAGGGCGTCTCGATGATCCTCGACGCGGCCGCGGCCAATGCGCTCGGTGCGCCGATGGACCAGCCGATGCGGCAGATCACGCTGAACGTGAACTCCGCGCTCGATGGGATCGGGCTGACCGCCGCGGTGGCGCAGGCCCTGACCGAGAAGGCGATCCCCTGCAACGTCGTGGCCGCGCTGCGTCACGACCACGTCTTCGTTCCCGCCGACATGGCCGAGACGGCGCTGCGCACGCTGCAGGCGCTTTCGGCGACAGCCAAGTGGACCAAGCCATGATACCCGTGACCGGATTCGGCGGGGCCAGGATCGGGGTGCTCGGGCTCGGGCGGTCCGGCCTGTCGACCGCCCGTGCGCTCAAGGCCGGGGGCGCCGTGCCCGTGTGCTGGGACGACAACCCCGACGCCCGCGCCCGGGCCGAGGCCGAGGGCTTCGACTGCGCCGACCTCGGGCGGCAGGGCGCGATGGACGATCTTGCCCGGCTGGTGGTGAGCCCGGGGATCCCGCATCTCTATCCCGCGCCGAACCCGGTCATCGCGGCCGCCTACGAGGCGGGCGTGCCGGTCGACAACGACATCGGGCTCTTCTTCCGCTCGCTCGCCGCCGGAGGGTGGGAGCAGTTCGACACCCCGCCCAAGGTCTTCGCGATCACCGGGTCGAACGGGAAGTCGACGACCTCGGCGCTGATCCATCACTGCCTTGTCGCGGCGGGGCGCGAGGCGCAGCTGGCCGGCAACATCGGACGCGGCGTGCTGGACATCGACCCGCCGGGCGACGGCGGCGTCGTGGTGCTCGAGCTCTCGTCCTACCAGACCGACCTGGCCCGGGCGCTGACGCCGGACGTGGCGGTCTTCACGAACTTCTCGCCCGACCACCTCGACCGTCACGGCGGCATCGGAGGCTATTTCGCCGCCAAGCGCAGGCTCTTCGCCGAAGGCGGACCGGACCGCGCGGTGATCGGCATCGACGAGCCGGAGGGGCGCTACATTGCCGACCAGCTGGGCGAGGGGGCCGCGGACGACCGCGTGATCCGCATCTCGGCCAGCCGCAAGCCCACGGGGCCCGGCTGGCAGGTGATGGCGCGCAAGGGCTTCCTGTCGGAATGGCGCAAGGGGCGTCAGGTCGGCTCGATCGACCTGCGCGCGGTCGCCGGGCTGCCGGGGGCGCACAACCACCAGAACGCCTGCGCGGCCTATGCCGCGCTGCGCACGCTCGGCATCGCGCCCCGGACCATCGAACAGGCGTTCCACAGCTTCGCCGGCCTGCCGCATCGCAGCCAGCTGATCGCCGAGGCGGACGGCGTGCGCTACGTGAACGACAGCAAGGCCACCAACGTCGACAGCGCGGCCAAGGCGCTCTCGGCCTTTCCGAACATCCGCTGGATCTGCGGCGGGCTCGAGAAGGAGGGCGGGCTCGACGCCGTGATCGAGGCCGCGGGCTCGGTGGTGAAGGCCTATGTGATCGGGCGCGAGGCGGCGGCCTTCGCCGTCAAGCTGCGCGGCATCGAGGCCGAGGTCTGCACCGACATGGAGACGGCGGTCCGCCGCGCCATCGAGGATGCGCAGCCGGGCGACACCGTGCTGCTCGCACCCGCAGCCGCCAGCTTCGACCAGTACGACAGCTTCGAACGCCGGGGCGAGGATTTCACCGCGCGGGTGACCGCCGCGCTCGGGCTCTAGTCCCGGCCCGCGCGCGGCAGCGTCCAGCCGTAGCGGACGCTCGCCACGCGGATCGCGAAGGCCAGCAGCACGGCGCCCCCGGCGGCCCATGCCCCCGTCAGGCCGAAGGCGACGCAGGTGGCATAGGCGGCGGCCCCGGCGAGCGCGGCGAGGGCATAGACCTCCTCGTGCAGGACGCGCGGCACCTCGGCGGCCATGATGTCGCGCAGCACGCCGCCACCGATCGCGGTGATCATCCCCAGAAGCACCGCGCCCGGCCACTCGAGCCCTGCCGCCAGCGCCTTGTTGCATCCCGCCACGGCGAAGACGCCGAGCCCGGCGGCATCCAGCAGCATCACCGGGCGCGTCAGCCGGTCGATCACCGGCCCGAAGAAGAAGGCGCAGAGGCCGGCGAGGCTGGTCACCGCCAGCGGCCAGATCGTGCGCAGCACCTCGGGCGGCACGTCGCCGAGCAGAAGGTCGCGGACGATCCCGCCCGCGGTGCCGGTCGCGGCGGCGAGGACAAGGATGCCGAAGATGTCGAGCCTGCGGCGGATCGCGACAAGGGCGCCGCTGAGCCCGAAGGCGAAGGTGCCCAGCACGTCGAGCAGGCTGAAGAAGGTGGTGGCGGTCATCGGGCCCTCGTCACGCGGCGTGGCGCATCCTATACGCTCGCGGGCAGGCGCCAAGACGAAAGCCGGGCGCGTGTCCTGCGGGCAACGCGGTGCAATCGAAACGCCACGGCGGGAACCTTTCGCGGTTGACGATTCCGTCTTCCCTGGTCTGCTTTCCGGCTGGTCACATCGCCCGAAAACCGCTAGAGTTGTCGTAGACCCCGAAAAGGGGCGAGGCAGAGGCAATATCGGCGGTACTCCATGACTGATATGGTGCATGGCGCGGTTCCCGTTTCGACGGGTGAACCGGTTCTTCCCAAATGGTGGCGCACGCTGGACAAGTGGACGATGTCCTGCGTGCTCATTCTCTTCGGGGTGGGTCTTCTTCTGGGGCTCGCGGCCTCGCCGCCGCTGGCGGCGCGCAACGGCTTCGCTCCCTTCCATTACGTGCAGCGGCAGGCCTTCTTCGGCGGGCTCGCGATCGTGGCGATGTTCGCGGTGTCGATGATGACGCCGCAGATGGTGCGGCGCCTTGCGGTGCTGGGCTTTCTCGGGGCCTTCGTGGCGCTCTGCCTGCTGCCGTTCCTCGGCACCGATTTCGGCAAGGGGGCGACGCGCTGGTTCTCGCTGGGCTTCGCGAGCGTTCAGCCCTCGGAGTTCCTGAAGCCGGTCTTCGTGGTCACCGCCGCCTGGATGATGGCGGCGAGCCAGGACCTGAACGGCCCGCCGGGCCGGGCGTGGAGCTTCCTGCTGACCTTCATCCTGGTGATCCTGCTCGCCATGCAGCCCGACTTCGGCCAGGCCTGCCTCGTGCTCTTCGGCTGGGGCGTGATGTATTTCGTCGCCGGCGCGCCGATGGTCCTGATGGTGGGCATGGCGGGGCTGGTGACGCTGGGCGGGATGCTGGCCTACAACGCCTCGGAACACTTCGCGCGCCGCATCGACGGCTTCCTCAATGCCGAGGTCGATCCGACGACCCAGCTGGGTTATGCCACCAACGCGATACGCGAGGGCGGCTTCTTCGGGGTCGGCGTGGGCGAGGGGCAGGTCAAGATGAACCTGCCGGACGCGCATACCGACTTCATCATCGCCGTGGCGGCCGAGGAATACGGGCTGTTCCTCGTGCTCTGCATCATCGCGCTCTACACCGTCGTGGTGGTGCGTTCCCTGACCCGGCTGATGCGCGAGCGCGATCCGTTCATCCGCCTCGCGGGCACCGGGCTGGTCGCCACCTTCGGCGTGCAGGCGATGATCAACATGGGTGTCGCGGTGCGCCTTCTGCCCGCCAAGGGCATGACGCTGCCCTTCGTGAGCTACGGCGGCTCCTCGGTCATCGCGAGCGGCATCGCCATCGGGATGCTGCTGGCGTTCACCCGGACCCGGCCGCAGGGCGGGATCGGCGACATCCTCGGGCGCGGCCGATGAACGACAACGCGCCTCTCCTCATCATCGCGGCGGGCGGCACGGGCGGGCACATGTTCCCGGCGCAGGCGCTGGCCGAGGTCATGCTCCGCCGCGGCTGGCGGGTGAAGCTGTCGACCGATGCGCGCGGCGCGCGCTACACGAGCGGCTTTCCCCATTCGGTCGAGATCGAGCAGGTCTCGAGCGCCACGCCGGCGCGCGGCGGCGCGATGGCGAAGCTGGCCGCGCCCTTTCGGATCGGCGGGGGCGTGATGTCGATGATCCTGAGGATGCGGCGCGACCGGCCGAAGGTGGTCGTCGGCTTCGGCGGCTACCCGGCGATCCCGGCGATGGCGGCGGCGACGGTGCTCAAGCTGCCGCGGATGATCCATGAACAGAACGGCGTTCTGGGGCGGGTGAACCAGAAATTCGCCAACCGCGTCTGCCGGGTGGCCTGCGGCACATGGCCGACCGAGTTGCCCGAGGGCGTCGAGGCGGTCCACACCGGCAATCCCGTCCGCATGGCGGTCGGCGAGCGCGCGGGCGCGGGCTACATCCCGCCGGGCGACTACCCGATGTCGATCCTCGTCATGGGCGGATCGCAGGGCGCGCGGATCCTGTCGGACGTGGTGCCCGGCGCCGTCGCGCGCCTGCCCGAGGCCATCCGCCGCAACCTCCGCGTGAGCCACCAGGCGCGCGAGGAGGACATCACCCGTGTCGCGGAACATTACGCCGGACAGGGCATTGACGCGGACGTAGAGACCTTCTTCCACGACGTGCCGCGCCGGATGAGCGAGGCGCAGCTGGTCATCACCCGCTCCGGGGCCTCGACTGTCGCCGATCTGACGGTTATCGGTCGCCCTTCGATTCTGGTGCCGCTCGCGGCGTCGATCCGGGACGAGCAGACGGTGAACGCCCGCGGCCTCGTCGAGGCGGGGGCGGCGATCCTGATGCCCGAGAGCCAGTTCTCGGAAGAAAGCCTCGCGGAGCAGATCGCGCTCGTGCTGGAGGATCCGGCCGGGGCGGAACAGATGGCGCGCGCCGCGCTGTCGCTGGGCAAGCCCGAGGCGGCGCAGACACTGGCGGACATGGTTGACGGTCTGGCAGGCAAAGGGAAAGAATAAGAGATGAACGCAGCAGCGACGAAGCTTCCGCAGGACGTTGGCCCGATCCATTTCGTGGGCATCGGCGGCATCGGCATGTCCGGCATCGCCGAGGTGCTCCTGAACCACGGCTACATCGTGCAGGGCAGCGACCTGAAGGCCTCCAAGATCACCGACCGGCTGAAATCGCTCGGCGCGCAAGTCTTCGAGGGGCAGCGCGCCGAGAACCTCGAGAACGCGCAGGTCGTGGTGATCTCCTCGGCGATCAAGCCCGGCAACCCCGAGCTCGACGAGGCGCGCAAGCGCGGCCTGCCGGTCGTGCGCCGGGCCGAGATGCTGGCCGAGCTGATGCGGCTGAAGTCCAACGTCGCCGTCGCCGGGACCCACGGCAAGACGACCACGACCACGATGGTCGCGACGCTGCTCGACGCGGGCGATTTCGACCCGACGGTCGTCAATGGCGGGATCATCCACGCCTACGGCTCGAACGCGCGCGTGGGTCTGGGCGAATGGATGGTGGTCGAGGCCGACGAGAGCGACGGCACCTTCAACCGTCTGCCCGCCACGATCGCCATCGTGACCAACATCGACCCCGAGCACATGGATCACTGGGGCGATTTCGACAAGCTGCGGCAGGGCTTCCTCGATTTCGTGTCGAACATCCCGTTCTACGGCGTCGCGGTCTGCTGCACCGACCATGCCGAGGTTCAGGCGCTGGTCGGCAAGATCACCGACCGCCGCGTCCTGACCTACGGGTTCAACGCCCAGGCCGACATCCGCGCGGTGAACCTGCGCTACGAAGCCGGGATCGCGCATTTCGACGTGCTGCTCCAGACCGAGGACCGGGTGATCAAGGATTGCACCCTGCCGATGCCGGGGGACCACAACGTCTCGAACGCGCTCTCGGCCGTGGCCGTGGCCCGTCACCTCGGCATGAAGAGCGAGGAGATTCGCGAGGCGCTGGCCAATTTCGGCGGCGTGAACCGGCGCTTCACCCGGGTGGGCGAGGTCAACGGTGTCGCCATCATCGACGATTACGGCCACCACCCGGTCGAGATCACGGCGGTCCTGAAGGCCGCGCGTCAGGCGACATCGGGCCGGGTGATCGCGGTGCACCAGCCGCACCGCTATTCGCGGCTGCATTCGCTGTTCGATGATTTCTGCGCCTGCTTCAACGAAGCCGACGTGGTCGCCATCGCCGAGGTCTATTCCGCGGGCGAGGACCCGATCGAGGGCGCGAGCCGCGACGACCTCGTCGCAGGGCTGATCGCCCATGGCCACCGCCATGCCCGCGCGATCGTCTCGGAAGACGATCTCGAGCGGCTGGTGCGCGAACAGGCAAAGCCGGGCGACATGGTGGTCTGCCTCGGCGCGGGGACGATCTCGGGCTGGGCCAATGGCCTGCCCGCGCGGCTGGCGGACTGGGAGAAACAGCAGGTGGCCCTGCGCTCGGTCTGACAGTCAACGAAGACGAACGGCAACGGGGCGGCACAAGATCGCCCGCAGGGACAGCGTGACGACATGAGCGGTGACATCTTCTCCGGTCGCTCCGGCGACTGCGGACGGCATCGGCGCAAGCCGGGGATGGCGGCATGAGCACCGCGCTGGTCCTCGGCTGCGTCTGGGTTCTGGCGGCGACACTCGTGGCGATGCTGCCGATGCGGCGCCAGCTCCTCCCGGGCCTCGCGCTCTTGCTGGCCGCGCCGGTGCTGGTGGCCTTCATCGGCTGGCAGCACGGATGGGGCTGGGCCGGGCTGGCGCTCGCGGGTGTCCTGTCGATGTTCCGCAAACCGCTCGCCCATGTCTGGCTCCGCCTGCGCGGCGCCCCGGAGGAACGCGTCGAATGAGCACCTCTCTGATCCTCGCCTGCCTCTGGGGCCTTGCCGCCAACCTGGCCGCCATGATCCCCAGCCGGGACGATCACTGGACGCGGGCCTACATCCTGATCGTCTTCGGGGTGCCGATCCTCGGCTTCGTGACGCTCCAGCACGGCGCATTGGTCGGGCTGCTCGTCCTCGCCGCGGGTTGCTCTGTCCTGCGCTGGCCTGTGATCTATGTTGGGCGGTGGATGCGGCGGAAGACCGGGCCCCGCAAGGCGGCCGACTAGCCGCCTGCGACCCGCGACACCACAGAGAGGACCCCCATGCCCAGACCCGACGCCATCGAGATCCGCGGCCGCCTGACCGCCGGCCGGGACCTTTCAGAGCTGACATGGCTGCGTGTCGGCGGCCCGGCGGACTGGCTGTTCCAGCCCGCGGATGTCGAGGACCTGTCGGCCTTCCTCGCGGCGCTCGACCCCGAGGTGCCGGTCTTTCCGATGGGCGTCGGCTCCAACCTCATCGTGCGCGACGGCGGCATCCGGGGCGTCGTCGTCCGGCTGGGCCGGGGCTTCAACGGGATCGCCTGCGTGGACGGGCAGGTGACGGCCGGGGCTGCGGCGCTTGATGCGCATGTGGCGCGCAAGGCGGCCGAGGCGGGGATCGACCTGACCTTCCTGCGCACCATCCCCGGCTCCATCGGCGGCGCGGTGCGGATGAACGCGGGCTGCTACGGCAGCTACACGGCGGACCATTTCGTCGCGGCCCGCGGCGTCACGCGGGCAGGGGAGGTGATCGAACTGACCCCCGACGACATGGCCTTCGCCTATCGTCAGACCGGGATCGCGCCGGACACGATCGTCACCGAGGTGGTGCTCGAAGGGCCCGCGGGCGACCCGGAGGAGCTGGCGGCCCGGATGCAGGACCAGCTCGACAAGCGCGACCGGACCCAGCCGGTCAAGGACCGCACCGCAGGCTCCACCTTCCGCAACCCGGCGGGCTATTCCAGCACCGGCCGGGCCGACGACACGCACGAACTGAAGGCGTGGAAGCTGATCCAGGACGCCGGGATGCAGGGCGTTCCGATGGGCGGCGCGGTGATGAACGAGAAACACGCCAATTTCCTGACCAACACCGGCGCGGCGACCGCGGCCGAGCTGGAGGGATTGGGCGAGGAAGTCCGAAAAAGGGTTTTTCAAAGCTCTGGAATAGAGTTACAATGGGAAATCATGCGCGTCGGTGAACCGGGCTAAAACCGGGACGGCATGACCGCGGCCGCAGGCACGGCCGGATTTAACGAAAAAGGGCCAGAGAATAGGCCCGGGAAACGAGGCACGAAGTGGGTTCGTCGAGCAGGACAACCCCGACAGTTGCGGTGTTATTGGGCGGGCCTTCGGCAGAACGCGAGGTCTCCCTGTCGACAGGACGCGAATGCGCGGCCGCGCTGCGGGATGAAGGCTACGAGGTGGTCGAGGTCGATGCAGGCCCCGATCTGCCCGCGCGCCTTGCCGAAATCAGACCGGATGTCGTCTTCAACGGGCTCCACGGCCGATGGGGCGAGGACGGCTGCGTGCAGGGCCTGCTGGAATGGCTCCGCATTCCCTACACCCATTCCGGGGTGCTGGCCTCGGCCCTTGCGATGGACAAGGCCCGGGCGAAGGAAACCTTCGCCGCGGCCGGCCTGCCCGTCGTCCGGAGCGTTCTGGCCGAACGCCACGAGGTCGAGGCACGGCACCTGCTCGAGCCGCCGTATGTGGTGAAGCCCAACAACGAAGGCTCCTCGGTCGGCATCTACATCGTTCAGGAGGGTGCGAACACGCCGCCGAAGCTGGCCGAGACGATGCCGGACACGGTGATGGTCGAGCAATACGTGAAGGGCCGCGAACTGACGACCTCGGTCGTCGGAGACCGCGCGCTCGGCGTGACCGACATCATCACCGACGGCTGGTACGATTACGACGCGAAGTACAAGCCCGGCGGCTCCCGCCACGAGATCCCCGCCAAGGTCCCACAGGAGATCACCGACGCCTGCCTCGACTACGCGCTCCGCGCCCATCGTGCGCTCGGTTGCCGGGGTGTCAGCCGGACCGATTTCCGCTGGGACGAGGAGAAGGGGCTGGACGGTCTCATCCTGCTCGAGACCAACACCCAGCCGGGCATGACGCCGACGTCGCTGATCCCCGAACAGGCGCAGGCCCTCGGCATCTCCTTCGGGGAACTCTGCCGGATCCTCGTGGAGGACGCCTCATGCGGAAGGTGACCCGTTCCGACCCGGCGCCCTCGCGCTGGTCGTACCGGATGCAGCGGATCCTGCTGACGCCGACCTACCGCCTTGCCGTCCGCATCGGGGTGCCGTTCGTCCTCTCTGCCGGGCTCACCTACGGCTATCTCGCCAGCGATGCGCGCCGCGACGCGGTGATCGACCAGCTTGTCGCCTGGCGCGAGGCCTTCGAGACCCGGCCGCAGTTCATGGTCAACCTGATGGCGGTCGAGGGCGCGTCCCCGGGCGTCGAGGAGGACATCCGCGAGGTCGCCCAGATCGACTTCCCGGTCTCGTCCTTCGACCTCGACCTGGCCGGGCTGCAGGCCACGATCACCGACATTCCCGCCGTCGCCTCGGCCAGCCTGCGGGTGCGCACCGGCGGCGTCCTCGACGTGCTGGTCCGCGAACGCCGCCCGGTGGTGCTGTGGCGCACCGCGACCGGGCTGGCCCTGGTGGACCGCGAAGGCGTTGTCGTCGGCGGCGTGACCGAACGCAGCAGCCGGGCCGACCTGCCGCTGGTGGTGGGCAAGGGGGCCGACACGGTCGTGCCCGAGGCGCAGGAGATCTTCTCGGCCGCGCGGCCGATCTCGGACCGCGTGCGCGGGCTGGTCCGGGTGGGCGAGCGTCGCTGGGACCTCGTGCTCGACCGCGACCAGCGGATCATGCTGCCGGAAGACGAGCCGGCGCTGGCGCTGGAACGGGTCATCGCGCTGGACCAGGCGCAGGAGATGCTCGACCGCGATCTCGTGACGGTGGACATGCGGCTCGCGCAGCGGCCCACCATCCGGATGAACGAGGGCGCGGTGAAGACCTGGTGGAAGATCAAGGATTTTGTGGCGGAGGCGAACGGGCAATGAGAGATCTATACGAGACGCAGCGGGCGATGCGGAACCTGCGCAAGGCGGCGATGCAGCGCGGCGTGGTGGCGGTGCTGGACGTCGGCAGTTCCAAGATCGCCTGCCTCGTGCTCCGGTTCGACACCTCGGCGCAGCGCATCGGCGGCGACGGCGTCGGCTCGCTTGCCGGGCAGGCCGCCTTCCGGGTGATCGGCGCCGCCACGACCCGGTCGCGGGGCGTGAAATTCGGTGAGATCGAGGCGATGCAGGAGACCGAGCGCGCGATCCGCACCGCCGTTCAGGCCGCGCAGAAGATGGCCAACATCCGCGTCGACCACGTGATCGCCTGCTTCTCGGGCGCAGGTCCCCGCTCCTACGGCCTGTCGGGCCAGGTGGAGGTCGAGGGCCCCGTCGTCAACGAACAGGACGTGAGCCGCGTGCTCGCCGCCTGCGACGTGCCGGATTACGGCGATGGCCGCGAGGTGCTGCACGCCCAGCCGGTGAACTTCGCGCTCGATCATCGTTCGGGCATGAACGATCCGCGCGGCCAGATCGGCACCGAGCTGTCGACCGACATGCACATGCTGACCGTGGACGCGACCGCGATCCAGAACCTTGCCCATTGCGTGAAGCGCTGCGACCTCGAACTCGCGGGTGTCGCCAACTCCGCCTATGTCTCGGGCACCTCGGCGCTGGTCGAGGACGAGCAGGAACTGGGCTCGGCCTGCATCGACATGGGCGGCGGCACGACCGGCATCTCGGTCTTCTGGCGCAAGCACATGATCTATGCCGACGCGGTCCGGATGGGCGGCGACCACGTGACGGGCGACATCTCGATGGCGCTGCAGGTGCCGATGCAGACCGCCGAGCGGATCAAGACGATCTTCGGCGGCGTGCTGGCGACCGGCATGGACGACCGCGAGAAGATCGAGATCGGCGGCGACACCGGCGATTGGGAACACGACCGCCGGACCGTGACGCGCTCCGAGCTGATCGGCATCATGCGGCCCCGGGTCGAGGAGATCCTCGAGGAGGTCCGCCACCGTCTGGATGCCGCGGGCTTCGACCACATGCCCAGCCAGCAGATCGTCCTGACCGGGGGCGCGAGCCAGATCCCCGGGCTCGACGGTCTGGCCAGCCGCATCCTCGGCCAGCAGGTGCGTCTGGGCCGTCCGCTCCGGGTCCACGGCCTGCCGCAGGCCGCCACCGGGCCGGCCTTCGCCTCGGCCGTGGGCATGTGCCTCTTCGCCGCGCATCCGCAGGACGAATGGTGGGATTTCGACCTTCCCATGGACCGTTACCCGGCCCGGTCGCTGAAACGCGCCGTCCGCTGGTTCCGCGATAATTGGTGAGGACGGGGCAGGGCGTGTCCGCGGCCCTGTTACCTTCGCTTAATCCAATGAAAGACAGGCGGAATCCGGCTTGAAGCCGGACGCCGCTGGTGACAATGAGGCAGCGAATCTGTTAATTTATCCACAAGCCCGGAATAGGGCGTTCGGCAGGCGGAGCAGTCGCCCCTGATTTGAAAACGTCGTCCGCGGACAACCGTCGCGGCAACGTCTCGGCCCCCCGGGGACCTGAGCTGCCTCTGTCATGTCTTTGTCACGCCGCAATATCTTGTGGAGTCGCCGATATGACCCAAAAAACACGCAAGAATCCGCCATATATAGTGGTTTTCGGGGTGACGTAGCGCCCGTGCAACGGTATGCTCGGTGAAGTTTATGCGGAAAACCTGCCAACAAGGCCGGACGAGAAACAGGCGGAAACAACGATGACATTGAATTTGACGATGCCGGGGGTCGAAGACCTCAAGCCGCGGATCACGGTGTTCGGCGTGGGCGGTGCAGGTGGAAACGCCGTCAACAACATGATTGAAAAGCAGCTCGACGGTGTCGACTTCGTTGTCGCCAACACCGACGCGCAGGCCCTGGCCCAGAGCCAGTCCCAAAGCCGCATCCAGCTCGGCGTCAAGGTGACCGAGGGTCTGGGCGCAGGGGCCAAGGCCTCGATCGGCGCCGCGGCGGCCGAGGAGAGCATCGAGCAGATCGTCGATCATCTCGCAGGCGCGCACATGTGCTTCATCACGGCCGGCATGGGCGGCGGCACCGGCACCGGAGCGGCCCCGATCATCGCGCAGGCCGCGCGTGAGCTGGGCGTGCTGACCGTCGGCGTCGTGACGAAACCCTTCCAGTTCGAAGGCGCGAAGCGGATGCGCCAGGCGGAAGAGGGCGTCGAGACGCTGCAGCGGATGGTCGACACCCTGATCATCATTCCGAACCAGAACCTGTTCCGGCTCGCCAACGAGAAGACGACCTTCACCGAGGCCTTCTCGATGGCCGACGACGTGCTCTACCAGGGCGTCAAGGGCGTGACCGACCTGATGGTCCGCCCCGGCCTCATCAACCTCGACTTCGCCGACGTCCGCGCCGTGATGGACGAAATGGGCAAGGCGATGATGGGCACCGGCGAGGCCGATGGCGACAACCGCGCGATCCAGGCGGCCGAGAAGGCCATAGCGAACCCGCTGCTGGACGAGATCTCGCTCCGCGGCGCGAAGGGCGTGCTGATCAACATCACCGGCGGCCACGACCTGACGCTGTTCGAGCTCGACGAAGCCGCGAACCGCATCCGCGAGGAAGTCGACCCGGATGCCAACATCATCGTGGGCTCGACGCTCGACACCAGCATGGAAGGCATGATGCGTGTCTCCGTGGTCGCGACCGGCATCGACGCGACCGACAACACCCACGAGGTTCCGGTCCCGCGCCGCAAGCTCTCGCAGCCGCTGAAGCAGCCGGAAGAGGTCGCGCAGGAGGTCGAAGAGGCGCCCGCCATGGTCGCCCAGGTCGCCCCCGCGCCGGTGGAGGCCGCGCCGGTCGCCGCCCGCGCCGAAGAGCCGACCTTCTTCGAGGACCTCGAAGAGCAGGAAGCGACCGCCACCGGCGACATGTTCGCCCCGCGCGCCGTCGCGGGTGACGATCTGCCGCCGCCGGCCTACCAGCCGCGCCCCGAGCCCGACATGCGGGCCGAACCGGCGCCCGAGGAATTCGTCGCGCCGCGCGCGCCGAAACCCGGCACGCCCTCGCCCGAGGCGCTGGCCCGACTGCAGGCCGCCGTGAACCGCACCCCGCGTGCGGTCGAGCAGCCCGCGCCCGCGGCCAGCGAAGGCGAACGCTCGCGCTTCGGCATCAACTCCCTCATCAACCGGATGACCGGCCATGGTGAGGAGCGCGCCCCGGCGCAGGCGGCACGGGCCCAGCCCCGCGTGCAGCCGCCGGTGCAGGCCGCCGAACCGCGCCAGCAGCCCAAGGCCCGCGAGGTCGACCCCGATCAGGAGCGGATCGAGATCCCCGCATTCCTGCGCCGTCAGGCAAACTGAGGGCTGACACGGAAATCGTGACGCTCCGTCACGAGTGAATGCAAGAGGCCGCCGGGCAGGCGGCCTTTTTGTTTCATTCCAAGGGCTTCGCGAATTTCACTCACTCTGCGGTCGGCACCGTTGCAACGTATTACAATCGGTTGCAAAGAGTGAGTTGAGACGAGATAGGCCCGGTCCTACCTAAGGCAAACCAGATTTTCGAAGAATTTGTGACAAGAGGCCAGCCGTGCAGAACACGCTGAAATCCGCAGTGACCTTCTCGGGCGTCGCGCTTCATTCCGGGCGCAACGTCAAGATGGTCGTGCGCCCGGCGGGTCCGCAGCATGGCATCTGGTTCCGCCGCACCGACATCGACCTGGGCGACGTCATGATCCCCGCGCTCTGGGACGCCGTTTCGGACACCACGCTCTGCACCCGGCTCTCGAACGCCGCGGGCGCCAGCGTCAGCACCGTCGAACACGTGATGGCCGCGCTTGCCGGCTGCGGCATCCACAACGCGCTGATCGACGTGGACGGGCCTGAGCTGCCGATCCTCGACGGCTCCTCCGCCCCCTTCGTGCGCGGCTTCCTCGCCCGCGGCGTCCAGGCGCAATCGGTCCCGGTCCGCGCGCTGCAGATCCTGCGGCCCGTCGAGGTTACCGTCGGCAGCGCCAGCGCCCGGCTCGAACCGGCGGCCGATCCCGAGATCGCCTTCCGGATCGAATTCGACGACGCGGCCATCGGCACGCAGGAAAAGTCGCTCGTCATGTCGAATGGCAGCTTCGTGCGCGAGCTTTGCGACAGCCGGACCTTCTGCCGGAATTCGGATGTCGAGGCGATGCGCGCCCGCGGGCTCGCCCTTGGCGGCACCACCGAGAACGCGGTCGTCGTGGACGGCGAAAAGGTGCTCACGCCGGGCGGTCTGCGTCACGCGGATGAACCGGTGCGGCACAAGATGCTCGACGCGCTCGGCGATCTCGCACTGGCCGGGACGCCGATCCTTGGCCGCTATGTCGGCCTGCGCGCCGGTCACGGCGTCACCAACCGCCTGCTGCATGCGCTTTTCGCGGACCCGTCCGCCTATCGCATGGTGACCTGCACCGCGGACCTTTCCGCGCGTCTGCCCGGCAGCGGCATCAGCCGTGCCGAGATTTCCGCAGTCGCCTGAAACCATTCCGGGCATGGCGTTAAGGCGTTTTGCACCGGAATTTTCTGTGCTAGACCGAGCCTCAACGTCCCGCCCCCGTCGGCCGGGGCAGGGAAGAAACGGCAAGAGGTGAGGGTGAGCATGGCAGGCGCTTTCCGGGTGAAGCTGGCAGCCCCTTTGGTCCTGACGATCGGTCTCGCGGCCTGCGGCGGCGTCGAGAAATCGGCGCAGGATCTGCCTCTCGAGAGCTACACCGCAGAACAGATCTACGACCGCGGCGAATTCGAGGTGAATCGCAAACGCTACGAAGAGGCCGCCGGCTTCTTCGCCGAGGTCGAGCGGCTCTATCCCTATTCCGAATGGGCGCGGCGCGCGCTCATCATGACGGCCTTCGCCTATCACAGCGGCGGCATGTATGCCGAGAGCCGGGGCGCCGCGCAGCGGTTCCTCGATCTCTACCCGGCGGACGAGGATGCGGCCTATGCGCAATATCTCCTCGCGCTCAGCTATTACGACCAGATCGACGAGATCGGCCGCGACCAGGGGCTGACCTATCAGGCGCTGCAGGCGCTGCGCGAGGTGATCGAGCGCTATCCCGACAGCGAATATGCGCGGTCGGCGATCCTGAAGTTCGACCTGGCCTTCGACCATCTCGCCGCGAAGGAGATGGAGATCGGGCGCTACTACCTGAAGCGCGAGAACTACGCCGCGGCGATCAACCGCTTCCGTGCCGTGGTCGAGGATTTCCAGACCACGAGCCACACCGCGGAGGCGCTGCACCGCCTGGTGGAGGCCTATCTGAGCCTTGGCCTGACGGACGAGGCGCAGACCGCGGGCGCGATCCTCGGCTACAACTTCCGCTCCACCTCCTGGTACGAGGACAGCTACAAGCTGCTGACCGGTCGCGGGCTGGAACTGAAGGCTGCGGGCGACAACTGGCTGAGCCAGGTCTACCGCCAGATGATTCAGGGCAAGTGGTTGTAACTCCTCGGCCGGGATGTAGGGTGCGTGCTTGCACGCAGCTTCGCGTGCGGGACTGACGATCAGGGGAGAGCGGGCGGCAATGCTGCGCGGTCTGGAAATCCGGGACATGCTCATCATCGACCGGCTGGAGCTCGACTTCCGGCCGGGCCTGAACGCGCTCACGGGGGAAACCGGGGCGGGGAAGTCGATCCTGCTCGACTCGCTCGGCTTCGTGCTGGGCTGGCGCGGCCGCGCGGAGCTGGTGCGCCAGGGCGCGGAGCAGGGCGAGGTCACGGCGGAGTTCGAGCTCGCGGAGGGCCATCCGGCCTGGTCGGTCCTCGAAGAGGCGGGGATCCCCGCGGGGGACGAGCTGATCCTGCGCCGCGTGAACACCGCGGACGGGCGCAAGACGGCGTGGATCAACGACCGCCGCGTCTCGGGCGAGGTGCTGCGCACGCTGTCGGAGCACCTTGTCGAACTGCATGGCCAGCATGACGACCGCGGGCTGCTGAACCCCCGTGGCCACCGCGCGCTGCTCGACGCCTTCGCGGGCCATGACGACCTGCGCGCCGCGGTCCGGTCCGCGTGGCGCGACCGTGCGGCGGCCGACAAGGCGCTGGCGGCGGCGACGGCGGCGCTTTCCGAAGTGCAGGCCGAAGAGGAATTTCTCCGCCATGCCGTCGGCGAGCTGGACAAGCTCGCCCCCGAGCCGGGCGAGGACGAGGCCCTCGACGCGCGCCGCCGCCTGATGCAGGGCGCCGAGAAGCTGCGCGCGGACGTGGCGCGGGCCCATGCCGCGCTCGGCCCGGAGGGGGCCGAGGGCCCCATGGGCGACGCGCTGCGCTGGCTGGAAGGCGCGGCGGACGGCGTCGAGGGGCGGCTCGATGCCGCGCTCGAGGCGCTCGGCCGGGCGCTGTCGGATCTGGGCGAGGCCGCGGACGAGGTGGAGCGCTGCCTCGAGGCGCTGGATTTCGACCCGATGGAACTGGAACGGACGGAGGAGCGGCTCTTCGCGATCCGCGGCCTGGCCCGCAAGCATGACGTGGCCCCAGACGAACTGGCGGAGTTCGCCGCGACACTGTCGGCCCGGCTCTCGGCGCTCGACAACGGTGCGCGCGACATCGCGGCGCTCGAGGCCGCGGCCAGGGCGGCGCGCGCGGCCTACGACACCGCGGCCGGCAGGCTCTCCGCCTCCCGCCGGGCCGCCGCCGGCGCGCTCGACGCCGCGGTGGAGGCGGAGCTCGCGCCCCTCAAGATGGAGCGCGCGCGCTTCGAGACGGCGGTGGTCGCGGCCGAGGCCGGGCCGGAGGGCACCGACGAGGTGTCCTTCACCGTCGCGACCAACCCCGGCGCGCCGGCCGGTCCGCTGGCCAAGATCGCCTCGGGCGGGGAGCTGTCGCGCTTCCTGCTGGCCCTCAAGGTCTGCCTGGCCGGAGACGCGCGCGACGTCACGATGATCTTCGACGAGATCGACCGCGGCGTCGGCGGGGCGACGGCGGATGCCGTCGGCCGCCGCCTGCGCGCCCTGGCCGAGGGCGGGCAGGTGCTGGTCGTCACCCATTCCCCGCAGGTCGCCGCGCTGGCCGCACATCACTGGCGGGTCGAGAAGAGCGTCAGGCAAGACCAGACGCTGTCCACAGTGGTGCCGCTGGATACGGATTCCCGCGTGGACGAGATCGCGCGGATGATTTCGGGTGACGAGGTGACGAAAGAGGCCCGGGCAGCGGCGCGCAGCCTGATCGGCTGATCCCCATGTGCGCTGCCGCCCGGGCCTTGCGACACCAGATAATGTCCAGTGCCTATACCGTGAGCGGTTGGCACCGCCCTTGTCATTTTACGGTTTGAAAACTTGCGCCTCGCGGAGCCTTTCGGCCCTTCGCGATGAGGCGCGACCACTGTAACCGTTCACAGGTCCGAAGCTAGAATCCCTGCCGCTCGGGGGCATCACCCAAATGGGGGACGGCTCACTTTTTCGTTAACACGGTTACAAGATCGAGCACCCTGTCCCAGTGCCGGAAGAGGACGAGACTGCCCGCGCCCTCGAGCTGCTCGAAACGGACCCAGGGGTAATCCCTGGCCCGCTGCGCGACAGTTTCCGGACGGGAATGCAGGTCCTCGGCGCCGTGCAGCATGTGCACCGGGAAATTCCCGCGCAGGTTCTGCATCAGCCGGTCCGAACCGCGCTGGTATCGGAAGCGGAACTCGTCGGCGAGCGCGCGCGGGGTGGCGGGGCACTTCAGGATCTCCTCGGTTCCGGCCAGGATCGCCTCGAGCACCTCCGTCTCGCGCATCAAGGCCTGATCGCACGGGCTTTCGGCCAGCACCGTGCGCAGGAAATCCCCCTCGTCGGTGCGCCGCGCCATGGCGAGCGCCGCGCGGATCATGAAGGGGAGCAGGTTCGGCGTGTAGCGTGCGCTGGAATAGATGAAGCGGTGCCAGCGACCCATGCCCTCGAAATCGTTCGCGTAATCGACGGGCAGCGTGGCGGCGCAGCCGACGACGCCGGTGATCCGGCCGGGAAAGAGGCCGTTCAGCGTCGACGCGTAATTCGCATCCTGCCCCAGCACGACGATCGGGAAGCGCCGGGCGCCCTCGGCATCGGCGATCGCGGCGATGTCGGCCGCCACCGTCTCGAGCCGGGGGGCATCGACGGGCAGGGGGGTCGAGCCCATGTATCCGGGCCGGATGACCGAGATGATCTTCAGCCCCCGGCGGCCCGCCTCGGCCTCGGCCGCGGCAGGCCAGCGCAGCAGGTTGAGGAACGACCCGAGGTAGACCACCGGTTTGCCCTGCGGACAGCCGAGCAGCAGGTAATCCACCTGCCGTCCGTCCGGCCGGCGCAGCGTCCGGAAGGGGAGGCGCTTCAGGGTCGCGCCGCCGCCGCTCCAGCGGGTGCGCGGCACCGTTGCGGGCGTCTCGGAAATCGGGTCGGCCACGTCCATCGCCGACAGCGCGAGCCGCACCAGATCGCCCTGGCTTCGGGTCTCGGTCTTCTGCAGCAGCGACTTGATCTGCGCGCGCACCGTCTCGACCGACCGCTCCCGCCGGTCCGCGATCTCGCGCGGGGACTGGCTCTGCGTCAGGCCGCGGAGCACCTCGATCTCGGAGGCGGTCAGCCCGAAGCTGCGGGCCAACGCCTCGGACAGGCCGGCGGGCCAGCGCAGGTGCGAGGTGACGACAAGGACGAAGGGTTCGCCGATGTCGGGGGTGACGCGGCGGAGACGGAAGAGGATCGCCCGCGTCTCGTCGGGCGCGCCGCGTTCACCGACATGCAGGCGCAGCAGGCGGGACTCGTCCGTGGCTGCGCTGAAGAGCTCGAGAATGCGCTCGCGCAGCTCCTGCAGGTCTTCGGCCACCATCGGCAGCCCGGCCAGTGCGACGCCCCGGTCCAGCCCGTAGATCTCGCGCGCGACGTCGTTCGCGGCGCTCGTCTGGAGAAGGCGGGTGACGCAGAACGCGGCCACCCGGCGATAGGGCGCAAGCGCCTCGTCCTCGGGCCGGGGCCGGTCGTCACGTTCGGCATGGTCGAGGAAATCGGCGAGACGGCGGAAATGCAGCCCCAGATCGGCCCGGGGCAGGCGCAGGGGGCCCTCGCGCCCGGTGCCTTGCCGCACCGGCGCGATGAGCTCTTCCCAGTCGTCGAGGAGATCGCCATAGCTCAATGGATCGAGGGCCACACCGTAGATGCGGCTGACGATCCTGTCTTCGATGCAATCCCCATCGGACGGCTGTCCCGTGACAGTCGCCTTGTTCATTCTGATGTACCCTTCGGGGGGCAATCTGCCCAACCCGACGGTTTGTTGGCAAGAAAAACTAGTTTCGCGTGGCGAAAATCATGCGTTGCCCAGGTCCCGCCGGTCCGGAAGGGGCGTCAGTCCGGCTCGGGCACCAGCTTGCCGGGGTTCATTATGTTGCCCGGATCCATGGCTTTCTTCAGTCGCCCCATCACCGACCAGGCGGCGCCGTGCTCCTGTTCCATGTAGCCGCGCTTGCCGATGCCGATGCCATGCTCGCCGGTCGACGTGCCGCCCAGTTTCAGCGCACGCTCGACCATGCGGGAGGCGGCGGCGGTCGCGCGGGCCTCCTCCTCGGGGTCATTCGGGTCGAACATGAGAATCGCGTGGAAGTTTCCGTCGCCCACATGGCCCAGGATCGGGCCGGTGACCCCGTGGGCCTCCAGATCGGCCGTGGTGGCTTCCACCGCCTCGGCCAGCCGCGAGATCGGGACGCAGACATCCGTCACCACCGACCGGCAGCCGGGGCGCAGCGCGAGGATCGCGTAGAAGGCGTTGTGTCGCATGGTCCAGAGCGCGGAGCGGTCCTCGGGCTTCTGCGCCCAGGCGTAGCCCGAGCCGCCGTGATCCTCGATGATCGCGCCGAAGGCCTCGGCCTGTTCCGCCACCGCGCTGTCCGAACCGTGGAACTCCACCAGCAGATGCGGCTTTTCGGGAAATTCCATCCCGGCATAGGCGTTCACCGCCCGGACCGATGCGGTGTCGATGAACTCGATCCGCGCCATGGGGATGCCCATCTGGATCGTGTCGATCACCGCCGCGACCGCGTCGCCGATCCGCTCGAAGCCGCAGACCGCCGCGCTGATCGCCTCGGGCTGGCCCTGGAGGCGCAGGGTGATCTCGGTGATCAGGCCCAGCGTGCCCTCGGCGCCGACGAAGAGCCCCGTGAGGTCGTAGCCGGCCGAGCTCTTGCGCGCGCGCGTCCCGGTGCGGATCACCTCGCCGTCGGCCAGCACCACCTCGAGCCCCAGCACGTTGTCCCGCATCGTGCCGTAGCGCACCGCCGTGGTGCCCGAGGCCCGCGTCGCCGCCATCCCGCCGAGCGAGGCATTGGCGCCCGGATCGACCGGGAAGAACAGCCCCGTGGCACGCAGCTCGCGGTTCAGTTCCTCGCGGGTGATGCCGGGCTGGATGCGCACGTCCATGTCGGCCTGGTTGACCTCGAGCACCCGGTTCATCCGGCTGAAGTCCACGACGACGCCGCCCCGCACCGCCTGGCTCTGCCCTTCGAGCGAGGTGCCCGTGCCCCAGGCGGTCACCGGGCAGCCGTGGCGCGCGCAGATGCGGACCAGTTCGGAGACCTGCCCGGTCGTCGTGGGGTAGGCGACCGCATCCGGGGGCGTCGGGGGAAAGTGGCTTTCGCTGCGCCCGTGCAGGTCGAGATCCGACTTGGACAGCGTCAGTGCATCGCCTAAGAGGGCGGAAAGTTCTTTCAGGGCGGCGTCATAGGCCATGTGGCGGTTCCCCGGGAGCGTTAAGATCGGGTATGTGTAAGGGATGGCGCGTCCGGGCGAAAGAGCGGGTAAAGACTCGGCGGGAGCGGCCCGGGGCCTGATCCAGGCGCTGTCGGGCCATGCGCTCGCGCATGTGCGGCGCGCCTGGCAGACGCTCATGGAGCGCGGGCCGAGCCAGTTCCAGTTCTGGCTGATCGCGCTGGCCATCGGGATCGCGGCGGGCTTTGCCGCGCTTCTCTTCCGCAAGGGCATCGACCTGCTCCAGCAGACGCTCTACGGGACCGAGGACGTGCACCTGCTGCATTCCTTCGCCGAAACCCTGCCGTGGTACCTGATCCTGCTGATCCCGATCGGCGGCGGGCTGATCGTCGGGCTGATCCTCGACCGCTTCACCCCGGACGGGCGCGTACGTTCCGTCGCCGACGTGATCGAGGGCGCCGCCCTGCGCGAGGGCCGGGTCGAGAGGCGGGCCGGTATCGCCTCGGCCGCGGCGTCCTTCATCACGCTCAGCTCGGGCGGCTCCTCGGGGCGGGAAGGGCCGGTCGTGCACCTGGCGGCGGTGATCTCGACCTGGGTGCTGAACCGGATCCGGGCGGACGGGGTGACCGGGCGCGACCTTCTGGGCTGCGCGGTGGCCGCGGCTGTGTCGGCCTCGTTCAACGCGCCGATTGCCGGGGCGCTCTTCGCGCTCGAGGTGGTGCTGCGGCATTTCGCGATCCATGCCTTCGCCCCCATCGTCATCGCCTCGGTCGCGGGCACGGTGATCAACCGGCTGGAGTTCGGCGGCGTGTCGGAATTCATCCTGCCGCCCGATTCCATGCTGCGCTTCTACGAGGAGCTGCCCGCCTTTCTTCTTCTCGGCCTGATCTGCGGCGTGGTGGCCGGGCTGGTGATGCTGGCGATCTTCGCGGCCGAGGATTTCGCCAGCGACGTCCAGCGGCGCACCCGCCTGCCGCGCTGGCTGCGGCCGACGGTGGCGGGTGCCATGCTGGGGACCATCGCCATCGCCTTCCCGCACATCATCGGCGTGGGCTACGAGACGACCTCGCGCGCGCTGACCGGGGACATGCTGCTGCACGAGGCCATCGTTTTCGCGGCGATCAAGACCGCGGCGGTGGCGATCACCATCGGCGGACGGATGGGCGGCGGGGTCTTCTCGCCCTCGCTGATGGTGGGCGCGCTCACCGGGCTTGCCTTCGGCCAGATCGCGACGGGGCTGTTCCCCGAGGTCTCGGGCTCGGTCACGCTCTATGCGCTGGCGGGCATGGGCGGGGTCGCGGCGGCGGTGCTGGGCGCCCCGATCTCGACCACGATGATCGTCTTCGAACTGACCGGAGACTGGGCGACCGGGCTTGCCGTGCTGGTGACCGTCTCGATCTCGACCGCCATCGGCACCCGGCTGGTCGACCGGAGCTTCTTCCTGACCCAGCTGGAACGGCGCGGCATCCACCTTGCCGCGGGGCCGCAGAAATACCTGCTGTCGATGTTCCGCGCCTCCTCGGTCATGCGTTCGGCCGGATCCGAGCGGGGCGCACCCGAGGCGCGGTGCTGGGAGATGATCGAGGCCGGGACCTACCTCGATGCCGCGGCCACGCTGGAGACCGCGATGCCCGTCTTCGACCGCTCGGGCGAGCCCTTCCTGCCGGTCGTCGGCCTGCAGGGCCCGGGAAAGCCGCCCGAGCTTCTGGGCGCGGTGTTCCTTGTCGACGCGCTGAAGGTCTACAACGGCGCGCTTGCGGCCACCGCGGCCGAGGAACATTCCTGACCCCCGGTGCCGGGAAGGCGCGCCGCGGGCGCAGGGGCGCCGCCGCGATTGGCAGGGCGGACCGGCGCGGCTAGGCTGGCCGGCGACGCGACAGCCCGGAGCGCCGGAGGCGGCATGAGCGACGAGACACCCGATCCGAACGATCCCGCCGGCCAGCCCCTTCCCGGGGGCGGCTGGTCCGAAGCGCTGCTGGAGCTGTCCGGCGCGCTGGTCGTGCCGCCCGTCGAAAGTGCCTTCGTGCAGGAGGCGGGCGTGCTGCATGCCGACGGGCGCTACTGCGCGGAAGGCGCGCTCTGGCGCAAGTGGCGGCCGCTGACCACCGCGCCGGCGGCGCCCACGGGCGATCTGCAGGACCTCGCCGGGACATGGATCTGGGGCGGCGTGCTCTGGCAGCATTTCGGGCATTTCCTGGCCGAAAGCACCGTGCGGTTCTGGGCGATCCCGCAGGTGCCCGGGGCGGCGGGCCTCCTCTTCGTTCCGAAGCGTCCCGGGGTGGGCGATCAGGTCGCAGGCTTCCAGCGCGCCTTCGTGGATCAGATGGCACCGAACATGGAGATCCGCGTGGCCACGGCGCCGGTGCGGGTCGAGCGGCTTGTCGTGCCGGGGCAGGGCTTCGGGCTGGGCCCGATCATCCGCGGCACCCGGGTCTTCCGCGGCGCGGTGCACGAAAGGTTCGGGGCCGGGATCGCAGCGGAGGGGCCCGGGCGGCTCTATGTCTCGCGCTCGGCGCTCGGCACCGGGCGGGGCGGGTTGATCGGCGAGAGCCGGCTCGAGGAGTATCTCGCCGCGGAGGGCTACGAGATATTCCACCCCCAGAAACACCCGATGAAGGTGCAGATCGCCCGCTACAAGGCCGCGCGGCAGGTGATCGGGGCCGAAGGCTCGGCGCTGCACCTGTTCGCCATGCTCGCCCGCCCGCACCAGCAGGTGGCCGTGATCCTGCGGCGCCGTTCGAGCGCGTCGAACTTCATCGAACAGCACATCGAGAGCTTCGGGGGACGGGCGCCGCACGCCGTGCAGGCGCTGCGCCGGATCTGGATGCCGGAGGGCACCACCGCCAAGCGCATGGGGCTGGGCGAGATCGACTTCCCGCAGGTCGAGGCCGAGCTCGCGGCCGCGGGCTTCGTTTCGGGCCGGGCCGGCTGGCGCGACATGACCGACGCGGAGGTCATGGCCCTGATCGGCCGCCGCGCGCAGAAGATGACGCCGCAGCTCACCCGCTCTCGCCGCCAGCGCCGCGCCGCGGCCTCAGTCGAGTAGGCCCGCGATCCGCTCCGCGATGACCGGGGCCAGCGCGACGCCGGGGTGCCCGCAGGCGAGGTAGAGCCCCTCGATCCCCCCGGCCGGCTCGGCAAGGCAGCCGGAGGCGGTGCGCGGCATCGGCCGCGCGGCGATCCCGGCGCTGGCGATCCGCCAGTTGCGCAGGTCGGGGAACCAGCGCTGCGCCACCGCCATCTTCTCGGCCGCCAGCGCGTCGAGCTCGCGCTCCGACTCGGGCCGCCACGTGGCCGCGACAAGGAAATGATCCGCCCGCCGGTCCTTGCGGATCTCGAGCCCCGGGCCGGAGAGCGCCAGAGTCGGCGCGGGCCCCTCGGCATAGAGCGTGATGAGCGCGGATGGCGAGCTGCCGATCTCGGGCGCCGTGACGCCGCCGGGCAGGAGCCGCGCGATGCCGGTCCCCGTGGCAAGGACGACGACCTCGGCGGGCAGAACCGTCTCGGCGGTCCGGAGGCCGGTGACGCGCCCGTTCGCGGTTTCGATCCCCAGCACCGAATGGCCGTAGAGCAGCGATGCGCCATGTTCGCCCGCGTCCTGCGCCAGCCGGGCGGCGGCGAGGCCGGGGCGCAGGAAGATGTCGCGCGGGGCATGGGCGGCGAGCGGGGGCACCTCGTCCAGATGCGGGGCAAGGCGGGCGATGTCCGCGGCATCCAGCGCCTCGACCTCGATCCCGAGCGCGCGGCGCTCGGCGATCATCGCGGCGGTCTCGGACTCGCTCTCCTGCCACGCGATCGCGCCCTCGCCGCTGACGAAGAGCTTGCCGTCGAGCGCGTCGTTCAGCACGTCGTAACCGGCGCGGCCTTCGGCGCGCACCGCCGCCGCCTCGGGCGAGGGCGCGCGGCGGCCGGCGATCTGCGTCAGCCAGCCGAAGGAGCGCCCCGAGACGCCCTGTCCCGCGCTCATCGCCGCGTCGATCAGCGTGATCTCGTGCCGCCCCTCGCGGGCGAGACGATGCGCCAGCACCGCGCCGACGATACCCGCGCCGACGATCGCGACGCGGGCCATGTCAGGAAAGGCCCCGCGCCGGCATGGTCAGACCCGCTCCACGGTCACGCTGTCGGAGGCGTAGAAGGCGAGGTGATCCTTGATCCGCTCGGCCTCGGGCAGGGGGGATTCATAGCTCCAGGCGGCGTTGGTGAGCTCGGAGCTCTTGGTGACGATGGAATAATAGCTGGCGTCGCCCTTCTTCGGGCAATGGGTGGCATGGTCGGTCCGGTCGAGGAAGGCCATCGCGACGTCCTCGCGCGGGAAGTAGATGACGAAGGGATAATCGCCCTCGCTCAGTTCCAGCGCGTCGCGGCTTTCGGCGAGCACGGCGCCGCCGGCGCGCACGGTCCAGGTTCCCTCGGCCTTGCGTATCCTGATGTCGCTCATTTCCTGTGCCCTCCCCTCGGCGTCTCCAAGGCGTCGTGCCTTGTCGGTGTAACAGGCGTATGTCGTGATGGTCGGCCCCCCGCAGGACGCGGCGGCGCTTGCCGGTGCGCCGATCGCGTCAGATCGGCTCGGTGACGCGATGCAACCACATCGCGGTGGCTTCGTCCAGACGCGGCGCAACTTTGTTGCGGACCTGCGCATGGTAGTCGTTGATCCAGCTCCGCTCGGCCTCGGTCAGCAGGGCGGGCTCGATCAGCCGGGTCTCGATGGGCACCCAGGTCAGGGTCTCGAATTCCAGCATCTCGCGGTCGTCCGCGCCTGCAAGCTCTGCGGCCGGCTGCACGACGATGAGGTTCTCGATCCGGATGCCGAAGGCGCCTTCGCGGTAATAGCCGGGTTCGTTCGACAGGATCATCCCTTCCTGCAGCGGCACCCCCGAGATGCGGCTCAGCCGCTGCGGGCCCTCGTGCACGCAGAGATAGGTGCCCACGCCGTGCCCGGTGCCGTGGTCGTAATCGAGCCCGGCCTCCCAGAGCGGGCGCCGCGCGAAGGCGTCGAGGTGCATCCCCGCGAGCCCCTTCGGAAAGCGCAGGCGCGAGATCGCGATCATGCCCTGCAACACGCGGGTATAGCAGGCCTTTTCCTCGGCCCCCGCGTCGCCCACCACGAGGGTGCGGGTGATGTCGGTGGTGCCGTCGAAATACTGCCCGCCCGAGTCGAGCACGATCAGGTCGCCCTCCTGGACCGCCCGGTTGGAGGCTTCACTCACCCGGTAATGCGGCAGCGCGCCGTTCGGGCCCGAACCGCAGATCGTGTCGAACGAGATGTCGAGCAGCGAATTCGTCTCGGCCCGGAAGCCTTCCAGCGCCGTGACGATGTCGATCTCGCGCATCCCGGCCTTCTCGGCCGCCTCGTACCACGCCAGCAGGCGGCACATGGCGGCGGCATCGCGCAGGTGCGCCTCGCGGGTGCCCGCGATCTCGGCCTCGGACTTGCAGGCCTTGGGCAGGATGCAGGGGTCGGAGCCCGTCGCGGTCTCGACCCCGCCCTCGGCCAGTTCGGCCTGCACCCAGACCGGGCAGGACCCGGTGTCGATCCGCACGGGACCCGAGAGGCGGCGCAGCAGCGGGCCGAATTCCTCGACGCCATGCAGCCGGACCCCGGTGCCGAGGTGATCGCGCAGCGCCGCGCCGATCTTGCCGGGGGCGGCCAGCAGGTCGACCGAGGCATCGTCATGCAGCACGGCGAAGCAATGCGGCACCGGGTTGCGCGGGATGTCCGCGCCGCGGATGTTCAGAAGCCACGCGATGCTGTCGGGCAGGGTGATGACCGCCGCCCGGTGCCCGGCGTCCGAGAGCTTCGCGGCGAGCCGCGCGCGCTTCTCGCCATGGGCCTCGCCCGCGAATTCGATGGGGTAGGGGGATATCTCCCCCATGGGCGGGGCGGGCTGGTCGTCCCAGACCCGGTCGACGAGGTTGTCGCAGGCGACCAGCTCGATCCCGGTGCCGTCCAGCGCCGTCCGCAGCGCCTCGACCTCGGAGACGGCGTGCAGCCACGGGTCGAACCCGACCCTGCCCCGCCCGAGCTTGTCCTTCAGCCAGTCGCCCGGCTTGACCTCGGGCCAGTTGACCGGCGTGTAGGCAGAGAGGTCCACCTGTTCCTTGACCTGCACCCGGTAGCGGCCGTCGACGAAGACGCCCGCCACGTCCTTCAGCGCGATGGCGAAGCCGGCCGAGCCGGTGAACCCCGTCAGCCAGGCCAGCCGGGCGTCGTGATCGGCGACGTATTCGCCCTGATGGGGATCCGCACGGGGGATCATGAACCCGTCCAGCCCCTCTGCCGTCATCGCCTCGCGCAGCGCGGCGAGCCGGGCGGCGCCCTTGTCGGTTTCGGAGGCGGTCTCGAAGGTCTGGAACATGTGCAGGCTCTCGGCTGTGGGGATGGGCGCAAGGGACCAGCATATCGGCCTGGGCGCAAGGGGGCGTGAGGGAAGGGCAGGGCGCGCGCCCCGGGCGTCGCCGGTGCGACGTCAGTGCCGCCTCGGGCGGGGCATCACGGCGATCGGCCCGGGCGATGAAGGCCGGGGCCCGCGTGTTCGGGCCCCCGAGCCACGGAGCCGGCCCGCGCATCCGGCCGGGCGTTCAGCGTGGCGGGACGGGACGATCGCGGCGCAGGCGTTCGATGCGGCAATGCCAGCCGGACGGCTGCGCCCGGCTCAGGACGCCTTGCGGATCCCCGCGAAACGGGCGCGGGCCCGGGGGTCGGCGTCGAAGAGCGCGGCGAGCTGTTCGGTCATCGCACCGGCCAGCTGCTCCACGTCGGTGATCGTCACCGCGCGGTCGTAGTAGCGGGTCACGTCGTGGCCGATGCCGATGGCCAGCAGCTCCACCGCCTTGCGCTTCTCGACCATGGAGATCACGTCGCGCAGGTGCTTCTCGAGGTAGTTCGCCGGGTTGACCGAAAGGGTCGAGTCGTCCACCGGCGCCCCGTCCGAGATCACCATCAGGATCTTGCGCGCCTCGCGGCGGCCGATCATCCGCTTGTGCGCCCATTCGAGCGCCTCGCCGTCGATGTTCTCCTTCAGGAGGCCTTCCTTCATCATCAGCCCGAGGTTCGGGCGCGCCCGGCGCCAGGGCGCGTCGGCGGACTTGTAGACGATGTGGCGCAGGTCGTTCAGGCGACCGGGCTGCTGCGGGCGGCCGTCGGCCAGCCATTTCTCGCGGCTCTGCCCGCCCTTCCAGGCGCGGGTGGTGAAGCCGAGGATCTCGACCTTCACGCTGCACCGCTCCAGGGTCCGCGCCAGCACGTCGGCACAGATCGCGGCGATCGAGATCGGGCGGCCCCGCATCGAGCCCGAGTTGTCGAGGAGGAGCGTCACGACCGTGTCGCGGAACTCCATGTCCTTCTCGACCTTGAACGACAGCGGCGTCGTCGGGTTCGCCACGACCCGTGCGAGGCGGCCCGCGTCGAGCACGCCTTCTTCCTTGTCGAATTCCCAGGACCGGTTCTGCTGCGCCTGCAGGCGGCGTTGCAGCTTGTTCGCCAGCCGTCCGACCGCGCCCTTGAGCGGTTCGAGCTGCTGGTCGAGATAGGCGCGCAGGCGCTCCAGCTCGACCGGGTCGGCGAGGTCCTCGGCATTCACCTCCTCGTCGTTCTCGGCGGAATAGACGAGGTAGTTCGGATCGGCCTCGGAGGCGGGCGGCGGCGGCGGCGGCTCGAGCGGCGCCTCGCCGTCGGGCATCTCGGTTTCCTCGCCCATCTCCTCGTCGGCCATGTCGTCCATCGAGACCTGCGCCTCGGTCGGGTCCTGCTGTTCGTCCTGGGACTGCTCGGGGCTGGCCTCCGCGTCCTCGTCCTCCTGCTCGTCATTGCCGGTGGAGTCGGGCTGGTCCTCTTCCTCACCGTCCTCGGTGGCCTCGTCCGGGGCCTCCTCGTCCGAGCCGTCGGGGTCCTCGCCCAGCTGGTCGCCGTAGCCCAGCTCGTCGATGATCTGCCGGGCGAAGCGGGCGAATTCACGCTGGTCGGCCAGCTTGTCGTTCAGGTCTTCCAGCGTGGTGCCGGCCTGGGATTCGATGAACCCGCGCCACAGCTCCATGACGTTCTGCGCGCCCTCGGGCATCTCGCGGCCCGTGGCGAGGTGGCGGACGAGGTAGCCCGCCGCCACCGGCAGGGGCGCGTCGGCGGCCTGCTTGATCTGTTCATAGCCCATCCGCCGCGCCTCGGCGCCGATCTTGGCGTCGATGTTCTTGGCGGTGCCGGGCATGTCGCGCGCGCCCATGGCCTCGCAGCGGGCGGTCTCCATCGCCTCGTAAAGCTCGCGCGCCATCTCGCCCGGGGGGGAATATTTCGCGTGGGTCTTCGCGTCGTGGTAGCGGTGGTGCAGCGCCAGCGCGTCGGCGGTGCCGCGCGCCATCAGCACCTCTTCCTTCGACATCCGGCGGCTCACCTGCGGCAGGCGCACCGTGTCGGCGGTCTTGCCCGAGGGATCGACCGAATAGGTCACGTTCAGCTCGGGGTCATGCGCCATGACCTTGGTGGCCTCGGCCAGGGCCTTCTTGAACGGATCGGCGGGATTGTCGCTGGACTTGCTCATGCGTTTGGTAAAGCACTCCCCAGTGTCATCGGCAAGAGGGGTTCGCCGGGTCCAGCTGTCGCCGAGCCCGCTCACCCGTTCTCCCGGGCATCATAGGCGGCGCGGGCCGCGCTGATCTCGTCCATGTTCGTCACCGTCCAGCAGGCGAGGTGGCTGATCGGCACCAGGAGGTCGCGGCCCAGCCCGGTCAGCGCGTATTCCACCTGCGGCGGGCGCGAGGGCGTGACCGTGCGGCTGACGAAGCCGTCCCGCTCGAGGTTGCGCAGGGTCGAGGTCAGCATCTTCTGCGAGATGTTCCCGATCCCGCGGCGCAGCTCGTTGAACCGCATCGAGTTCTCGCCGAGGTAGGAGACGACCAGCACGGTCCACTTGTCCCCGATCCGGCTGAGCAGGTCGGAGACGGCGGTGCAGCTGCCCTCGGGGCCATGGAAACGCTTGACGCTTTCCTCGCAGGGAGAGGCCTCTGTGTGCACCCGCGCAACCGGTGTGCGGTGAGTGAGGGCGGAATCGAACGGTTTCAAAAAGGTGCCTCCTTGCGACTCGTGGCGGGTTCCATTTTATCCGTGGTTACCAAAAGAAACCATCCCTTCCGGAGATTGTGACATGACCACCAAACCCCGCATCGCCGTCATCGTCGGCACCACCCGCCCGACCCGCTGGGGCGTGAAGCCCGCCGAGTGGATCAAGGGCAAGATCGAACAGGACGGCCGCATGAGCGCGGATATCCTCGACATCGCCTCCTACGACCTGCCGTTCTTCGATGAGCCCGCCTCCAATCGCTGGATGCCGTCGCAGAACCCTCAGGCCGTGAAATGGCAGCGGGATCTCGACCAGTACGACGGATTTGTGTTCGTCGTCGCGGAATACAACCACTCGATCTCCGGCGCGCTGAAGAATGCCTTCGACCAGGCCTTCAACGAATGGAACCGCAAGCCCGCCGCCGTGGTCGGCTATGGTGGCGTCGGCGCGGCGCGCGCGGTCGAGCATCTGCGCGCTATCGCGGTCGAAGTGCACATGGTGAACGTGCCGAGCGCGGTGCATATCGCCGGGGGCGAATTCGTCCGGGTCCACCCGCTGGGTGGCGTCGAGGACGACATCAGCGCGATCGAGGACAAGCTGAACACCAATGCGATGATCGACGATCTCTACTGGTGGACCGACGCGCTGAAGACCGCCCGCGCCGCAACCCGCGCCGAAGCGGCCTGAGCCCTTCCGTCAGTCTCCGGTCAGCAGCGCCTCGCTGCATGACCGGGGGCGGGCGTGACGCCGGGTTTCCGCCCGCAGCGCGCGCCCTTCGTCGGTGACACGGGCGGTGCGGGCGAGGCGGACGCGACCTCCGTCCAGCCGCCGGCCTGCCGGCGTTCAGCATGGGCGGTGTCCAGCCCGCTGTCGCGTGCATCGGCCAGGGCGGTCGTAACGAGCCCCTATTCCAGTTTCCGGCATTCCATCGCGAGCCGATCGAAGAGCATGACGCTCTCCGGGTCTCCGATGACATAGGCTTCGGCGAGCAGCTGCATGTCGCGGCGCAGCTGCGCGATCACGGCCTTGCCTCCCGCACCGGCCATCTTCTCGAACCGCCGGGCGAGCGCCTCGGAATTCTCGGTCTCGCTCAGGTAGCCGGGTATCACCTTGCCCGCGTCGACGACGCCGAACCAGAGGGCGGCGCAGCGGCCGGCGTCCTCGGAAGAGGCGGTCGCGGGCAGGGTGCTGGCGAGTATCAGGACAAGAGCAGCGAAAGACAGGCTGAAAGCGCCCGTTCGGACAGCCGACCGGCCTGTGCCGCGTCGCGCGGATGCGATCCGTTCCGCGCCCGGGTGAGCAGGAGCGCCTGCGCCGTCTTGGCCTCCACGCGCCGGTTCAGGACGGCGCGCCCGTCCGCGGGGTGCATCGTGGCCTCCAAAAGGTCGATCATCCGGGCGCGCTGTTGCCGCGTGCGCTCCGAGGCCGGCGGGTCGACGATCCACTGATGCTCCATGAGCGCCGACAAGCGCCCCGTGCAGGCGGCGAAGTCCATGGTCGGGTTGGCTGCGGTCGCGGGAAGGGCCACCGCCGGTGAGATGGGCAGGAACAGGGCCATGAGGGCCAGACATGTTCGCAAACCGCTCATGATTTGGACAATACGCCATGTGGACCGCCGATCAATCGTGCAAAATGTAAACCTTTAACGGGTGTGGCTCCCGCGAGGGCCCGCGGTGGCTGCCATGGACAACACCCGGTCCACCCCGATTTGTTCCATGAAATAACTATCGTGGCTGACAATTACGAGGGCGCCGTCGTAGCCGAGCAGCGCCGCTTCGAGGGCGGTCAGGGCGTCGAGATCGAGGTGGTTGGTCGGCTCGTCGAGGATCAGCAGCTGCGGCGGCACGGCGCGGCCCAGGGTGCAGGCGAGGCCTGCCCGCAGCCGTTCGCCCCCGCTCAGCGTGCCGACCTGCCGCAGCCCGTCGTCCGCGCGGAAATCGAACCGCGCCAGCGCGGCACGGGCGGCATTGTCGGTGGTCCCGGGATCGAGCCTGCGGACGTTCTCGAGGATCGAGGCGCCGGGGTCGAGCAGGGTCACGCTCTGGTCGAGGCGCGCATGCGGCACGAGGATCTCCGCCCGGCCCGACAGGGGCTGCAGCGCACCCGTCAGCAGCGACAGCAGCGTCGTCTTGCCGCTGCCGTTCGGCCCGGTGACGGCGAGCCGCTCGGGCCCCGTCACGGTGAGGTCGAGACGGCGGACCGGCGGCTCCGCGGGATCATGGCCCCCGGTCAGCGCCTCGGCCCGCAGGACGGTGCGCGCGGCCGGCAGTCCGCTGGCCGGCAGGTCCATCGCCACCGGGCGCAGGATTTCGACCTTCTCGCGCGCGGCGTCGAGCGCGGCCTCGCTCTCGGCTCGCCGGGCGTCGCGGAGCCGGGCATGCGCACCGCCCGAAGCCTCGCTCCGCTCCTTCATCGCGTCGAGCAGGATTTTGGGCTGGTCGCCCCTGGCCCGCTTGCGCTTTCCCGCCCCGTCGCGCCGGGCCTTGCGCTCGGCCGCCTGCCGGGCGCGCCGCGCGGCCTCGTCCCGGCGCTTCGCGGCTTCGGCGAGGTCGTGTTCGGCCGCCTCCAGTTCGACGGCCTTCTGCGCGCGGTAGGCGCCGTAATTGCCGCCGTATCGGATCGCGCCCAGGGCGGAGAGCTCGACGATGGCGTCCATCCGTTCGAGCAATGCGCGGTCGTGGCTGACGACGACGGCGCCCCCGGTCCAGTTTTCGAGGAGCGCGGCCACCGCGTCGCGGCCCGCGCGGTCGAGGTTGTTGGTCGGCTCGTCCAGCAGAAGGAGGTCGGGCGCATCGAAGACCAGCGCCGCCAAGCCCGCGCGGGTTCGCTGCCCGCCCGACAGGGCGGCAAGCGGTGTCTCGGGCGGGATGTCGAGGTCGAACCGGGCGAGGGCGGCGGCGATGCGCTCGGCCAGCGTCCAGTCCGCGCGCTCGAGATCGGCGAGCGAGGCGGTGCCGGCCTCGGCCCGCGCCAGCACCGCCAGCCCCGCGCGGGCGGCGAAGAGGTCGGCGATGGTCCCGCCGGCGGCGCCGGTTTCCTGCCGCAGCAGGCCGATGCGACCGTCGAGCCGGACGACCCCGCGCGCGGGCGCGAGCTCGCCCGCGATCACGCGCAGCAGGGTGGATTTCCCGGTGCCGTTGCGACCGACGAGGCCGCAGCGTTCGGCGCCGAAGCGGAGGGTTATGTCGGAGAGAAGCGGGCTGCCGTCAGGCCGGGTGAGGGACAGCTCGGACAGGGTGATGAGGGAGGGCATGGACGGACTTTCGGTGCGGACGCGGAAGGGCGAAGGCGGCGAAAGTGCGATCCATGTCGAAAATGTCCTCTGGCTTCTGGACCGGGGATCTAGGCGGTGGCGCTGCGAAGTTCAACAGCCACCTCCGCCCGACAGCAGAACGCCGCCCGGGTCACAGGGTCCCGGACGGCGTCTGCAGGTCTCTGATGAAGGGCGGCGGCCCCTCAGCTGGCCATCGAGGCGGCGCTCTCGGGCAGTTCCTCGTCGAAGCAGCGCTGGTAGAACTCGGCCACGGTCTGGCGTTCGAGCTCGTCGCACTTGTTGAGGAAGGTCAGCCGGAAGGCATAGCCGATGGAGCGGAAGATCTCGGCGTTCTGGGCCCAGGTGATGACGGTCCGGGGGCTCATCACGGTCGAGAGGTCGCCGTTCATGAAGGCGGTCCGGGTCAGGTCCGCGACGGTGACCATCTGCTTGACGGTCTTGCGGCCCTTCTCGTTGTTGTAATGCGGCGCCTTGGCGAGGACGATCGCGGTCTCGGCGTCGATGCTGAGGTAGTTCAGCGTCGCGACGAGCGACCAGCGGTCCATCTGCGCCTGGTTGATCTGCTGGGTGCCGTGGTAGAGCCCGGTCGTGTCGCCGAGACCCACGGTGTTCGAGGTCGCAAACAGCCGGAAATACTTGTTCGGCGTGATGATCTCGTTCTGGTCGAGCAGCGTGAGCTTGCCGTCATGCTCCAGCACGCGCTGGATCACGAACATCACGTCGGCGCGGCCGGCGTCGTATTCATCGAAGACGATGGCGACGGGGTTGCGGAGCGCCCAGGGCAGGATGCCTTCGTGGAACTCCGTCACCTGCTTGCCGTCGCGCAGCTTGATCGCGTCCTTGCCGATCAGGTCGATCCGGGAGATGTGGCTGTCGAGGTTCACCCGCACGCAGGGCCAGTTCAGCCGGGCCGCGACCTGTTCGATGTGGGTCGACTTGCCGGTGCCGTGGTAGCCCTGGATCATGACGCGGCGATTGTGGCCGAAGCCCGCGAGGATCGCCATCGTCGTGTCGGGGTCGAACTTGTAGGTGCTGTCGATCTCGGGCACCCGGTCGGTGCGTTCCTCGAAGCCCTTCACCAGCATGTCGCTGTCGATGCCGAAGACATCCCGAACGGAAACTTCGTCAGTCGGTTTGGCGTTGATATCGCTCGATCCGTCCGCCATGCTCGCCATGTCCTTTTCGTCCCACTCGGATTTGCACGGCCCGTGGTGCCTCATATCCAGGGCGGACACAAGAGTGTGGGGCGCAAAACCATAACCCGGGCGGGTCAGAACGGGAAACGAGGGGGAGGTGTCCGGGCGCATGAGCAGCCGGGAAGAAATCGAGGAGCACATCGCGCGCTGTGCGCTCGGCGACCGCGAGGCCTTCGCGGCGCTCTATCGCGCGACCTCGGCGAAACTCTTCGGCGTCTGCCTGCGTGTGTTGAATTCGAGGGCCGAAGCAGAGGACGCGCTACAGGAGATTTACGTCAAGATCTGGCGGAATGCCGACCGCTACAAGGCGGGCGGCTACAGCCCGATGACATGGCTCATCACGATCGCCCGAAACCATGCAATCGACCGGCTCAGGGCGCGGCGCGCCACCGGCGGTCAGATGGAGGAAGCCGAGCTCGTGGCCGATGCCGGCCCGGGACCCGAGGCACTTGCCATCGCCGAGTCCGAGCGCGGCCGGATCGTCACCTGCCTGGCCGAACTGCCCGATGACCGGGCCGAGGCGGTCCGGCTCGCCTACCTGCATGGGGAGACCTATGCGGACCTCGCGGCGCGTTTCGACGTGCCGATCAACACGATGCGGACATGGCTGCGACGCAGCCTGATGAAACTGAAGGAGTGCCTCCTGCGATGAGCGGCGAAGGCGACATGCGCGAGGACGACAGCGTCCAGGCCGGGGAATACGTCCTCGGGCTGATGGACGCCCCGTCCGCGCGGGCCTTCGAGGCCCGGCTCGCCGCCGAACCCGCCCTGCGCGGGCTCGTCGCCGCATGGGAGGACGACTTCGCCGCCCTGGCCGCGGACATCCCCGAGGACGCGCCGCCGCATTCCGTCTGGCACGGCATCACGTCAGAGCTGTTCGACGCGGGCGAGAAGCGCTCGATCTGGGCGCGGATCGGGCTGGGGCAGATCCTCGTGGGCGCGGCCGCCGCCGCGCTGATCGCATTCGCCGTGATGCAGGCCGGGTTGCTGAGCCCCGGCGCCACACCCGAATACCGCGCCGAGGTCGCCGCCGCGGACCAGAGCCTGCTCTTCACCGCCGAGTTCGACAACGAGAGCGGCAGCCTCAGCCTGACCCGCGTGGCGGGGCAGGCGGCGCCGGGACGCTCGCTCGAGATCTGGCTGATCGCGGGCGACGAGGCCCCGGTTTCGGTCATGGTCTGGCCCAGCGACACGGAGACCGAGGAGATCGTGCTCCCGGCCCCGATCGCCGCCGCGCTGCCGGGCGGCACCTTCGCCATATCGGACGAACCCGAAGGCGGCTCTCCGACGGGCGCGCCCACGGGCGACGTGCTGGCGACGGGGCAGGTCGTCCCGATCTGATCGCGGGGGCCGGGCCTCACGCAACGTCACGCAAGTGTGAACCCCGCGGCGATCGAAAAGGAAACCGCTCCGCGTGCCGGCCCGTAACTCCTCCAACCGGGTCAGGAGGCCCGGCCCAGACAATGTGGAGGAAACACCAGATGACTTTCAGAACCGCCCTGACCGCCAGCGCCGCCGCCATCGCGATCGCCACCGGCGCCCTTGCTGCCAGCCACGGCAATCCGATGGTCGGCGGCGCCGAGATGTCGCCGGACAAGACCATCGTCGAGAATGCCAGCGCATCCGCCGACCACACCACGCTCGTTGCCGCCGTTCAGGCCGCCGACCTGGTCGAGACGCTGTCGGGCGAAGGTCCGTTCACCGTCTTCGCGCCGACCAACGCGGCTTTCGAGGCGCTGCCCGAGGGCACGGTCGAGGACCTGCTCAAGCCCGAGAACAAGGAGCAGCTCGCCAAGATCCTGACCTGCCACGTTGTCGCGGCCGAAGCGATGTCGGACGCCATCAAGGGCATGATCGACGATCACAACGGCACCCATCCGGTCGAGACCGTGGGCGGCTGCACGTTGCAGGCGACCTACGAGGGTGACACCATCATGCTCGAGGACGAGACGGGCAACACCGCCACCGTCACCATCGCGGATGTCGACCAGTCGAACGGCGTCGTGCACGTGATCGACGCGGTGATGCTGCCCCAGATGTGAGCCGGACGGGCGGCCGGATACTCCTCTTTCCGGCTCGTCCGCTGCTCGCGGATCGCGGCGGGGTATATACGCCTCCACCCGGGCTCCCGCCGCGGTTTTTCTTGTCACCCCGGTCGCCGCACCGCCATCTCGGGCGGTACGGCAGGGCGCCGCGAAGAGGCGCGCGCCCGGGCCGGCCGATCCGATCCAGGGAGGACATCATGAACCGCAGGACCTTCTCGGCCGCCGCCCTTCTGGCGCCCCTCGCGATCTCGCGCGGCGCCCCGGCCGCCGCAGCCCGCAGTTTCGAGGTGCAGCGCACCGAGGCCGAATGGCGCGCGATGCTGTCGCCGCTGGAATACCGGGTCATGCGACAGGAAGGCACCGAGCGTGCGGGCACCTCGCCGCTCACCGACGAGAAGCGCGCCGGCACCTATCTCTGCCGGGGCTGCGACCTGCCGCTCTACCCGAGCGACACCAAGTACGACAGCGGCACCGGCTGGCCCAGCTTCTGGAAGGCGCTGCCCGAGGCCATCGAGACCAAGCAGGACCGCAAGCTGTTCATGCTGCGGACCGAATGCCACTGCCGCCGCTGCGGATCGCACCTCGGGCACATCTTCGAAGACGGCCCGCAACCCACGGGCAAGCGCCACTGCATCAACGGCGTTTCGCTGAAATTCGTCCCGGCCTGAGCGGAACCGCCCCGACACCCTTCCTGTTGATCCCGGCAGGGCGCGCATCGGGCGCGCCGCCGCAGGACAAGGGAGATTTCAGCGATGAAACGCAGCGGATCCGCCGTCTGGCAAGGTGACCTCAAGACCGGGAAGGGGCATATCTCGTCCCAGTCGGGTGTGCTCGACGACGCGCAATACGGCTTCAACACCCGTTTCGAGGACGGCCCCGGCACCAACCCCGAGGAACTGATCGGCGCCGCGCACGCGGGCTGCTTCTCGATGGCGCTCTCGAACATCATGGGCGAGGACGGGGTGACACCCGATCAGATCGCCACCAAGGCCTCGGTCACGCTCGAGCAGAAGGACGACGGCTTCGCGATCACCAAGGTGCATCTTGACGTGACCGCCGCCGTTCCGGGCATGTCGGAGCAGGATTTCCAGGCCGCGGCCGAGAAGGCGAAGTCGGGCTGCCCCGTCTCCAAGCTGCTGAATGCCGAGATCACGATGGACGCGCGCCTCGCCTGACGGCACGGCCCGGGGCGCGGCCCAATGGTCGCACCCCACTTGGTTTACGCCGCACATGCATTACCCTCTCGCAAGACCTTCACCTTGCGAGGGGTTCCGCGATGGACACGTTTCTGGGCTTTGACGCGATCCTGCTGGCACGCATGCAGTTCGCCTTCACCGTCGCGTTCCACTTCATCTTCCCGGCCTTCTCGATCGGTCTTGCCTCCTACCTGGCCGTGCTGAACGCGCTCTGGCTGCGCTCGCGCGACGAGATCTGGCTGCGGCTCTTCAATTACTGGGTCAAGATCTTCGCCGTGGTCTTCGCCATGGGCGTCGTATCCGGCATCGTCATGTCTTACCAGTTCGGCACCAACTGGTCCGTCTTCTCGGACCTGGCGGGGCCGGTCATCGGTCCGCTGATGGCCTACGAGGTCATGACCGCCTTCTTCCTCGAGGCCGGGTTCCTCGGGATCATGCTCTTCGGCCGCCAGAAGGTGGGGGACGGGCTGCACATGATGGCGACCGCCCTGGTCGCCATCGGCACCGCGATCTCGGCCACGTGGATCCTGTCGGTCAATTCCTGGATGCACACGCCGCAGGGCCACATCATCGGCGAGAACGGGCAGTTCCTGCCCGCCGACTGGATCGCGATCATCTTCTCGCCCTCCTTCCCCTACCGCCTCGCGCATGCGCTGACCGCGGCCTATCTCACCACGGCCTTCGTGGTCGGCGGGGTGGCGGCCTGGCACCTGCTGCGCGGCAGCCACGACAACCGCGGGGTGCGGCGGATGTTCTCGATGGCCATGGGCATGGCCGCCGTCGTCGCGCCGCTGCAGATCTACATCGGCGACGCCCACGGGCTGAACACCTACGAGCACCAGCCCGTGAAGGTCATGGCGATGGAGGGACATTTCGAGAGCCATCCCGACGGGGCGCCGCTGATCCTCTTCGGCATCCCCGACCAGGAGGCCGGTGTGATGCGCTATTCCATCGAGATTCCAAAGCTCTCCTCCCTGATCCTCGAGCATGACCCGAACGCGCCCATGGCCGGGCTCGACACCGTGCCGGCCGAGGAGGAGCCCCCCGTGGCGGTGGTCTTCTGGGCCTTCCGGATCATGGTCGGGATCGGCTTCGCGATGCTGGGCGTGGGCATGTGGGCGCTCTGGGCGCGGTTCCGCGGGCGGCTCTACGATTCGCCCTGGCTGCTGCGCTCGGCGGTGGTCATGGGGCCCTCGGGCTTCGTCGCGGTGACGGCGGGCTGGTTCACGACCGAGGTCGGCCGCCAGCCCTACACGATCTACGGCCTGCTCCGGACGGTCGACAGCGCCTCGCCGCTCGGCGCCTCGGCCGTGGGAATGTCGCTCATCGCCTTCATCTGCGTCTATTTCGCCGTCTTCGGGGCCGGGGTGCTCTACCTGCTGCGGCTGATGGCGCATCCGCCGGAACCGGGCGAGCCGGAGGCGGACGAGGTGCCGGGACCGATCCGGACCGGCGGCATGAGCGCGGCGCAGCAGGAGGGCATGTGATGGGACTGGGCGTCGATTTCGACCTGACCGTGGCCTGGGCGCTGGTGCTGGCGCTGGCGGTCTGGATCTACGTGGTGCTCGACGGGTTCGACCTGGGGATCGGCATCCTCTACCCGCTCTTCCCGAAGAAGCGCTCGCGCGACCTGATGATGAACGCGGTCGCCCCGGTCTGGGACGGCAACGAGACCTGGCTGGTCCTGGGCGGCGGCGGGCTGATGGCGGCCTTCCCGTTGGCCTACGCGATCCTCCTGCCCGCGCTCTACCCGCCGATCGTGGCGATGCTGCTGGCGCTCGTCTTCCGCGGCGTGGCCTTCGAGTTCCGCTGGAAGACCACGAGCCGCTTCGGCCGGCGGTTCTGGGACATGGCCTTCTTCGGCGGCTCGCTGGTGGCGGCGCTGGCGCAGGGGATCACGCTGGGCGCGCTGCTGCAGGGCATCGAGGTCGAGGGACGCGCCTATGCCGGCGGCTGGTGGGACTGGCTGACGCCCTTCTCGCTGCTCTGCGGGGCGGCGGTGGCGGCGGGCTATGCCTTCCTCGGCGCCTGCTGGCTGGTGCTGAAGCTCGAGGGCGAGGACCAGACGCCCTTCCGCCATCTCGCGCGGGTGCTGGGGCTGGTGACGGTGGGCTTCATCGCCGCCGTCTCGCTGGCGACGCCGTTCCTCGAGGCCGATTACTACCAGCGCTGGTTCACCTGGCCGCAGATGCTGGCCGCGGCCCCCGTGCCGATCGCGGTGGCGGCGATCACGCTGCTGCTGGCGCGCTCGCTCCTGCACGAGGGCCGCGACTGGCTGCCCTTCGTGCTGGGCCTCGCGCTCTTCGGGCTGTGCTTCCTGGGGCTCGGGCTCTCGATGTGGCCCAATGTCATCCCGCCCGACGTGACGATCTGGGACGCCGCGGCACCCGAGAAGAGCCAGGTCTTCATGGGGGTGGGCGCCTTGGTGCTGCTGCCGATCATCCTCGGCTACACGGGCTATGCCTACTGGGTCTTCCGCGGCAAGCTCGACCCGGAGAAAGGCTACCACTGATGTGGAGCCGTCGCCTCCTGTGGTTCGTGGCGCTCTGGGTGGCCTCCGTCTCGGTCCTCGGCCTGATCGCCTACGCGATCCGCTCCGTCATCCTCTGAGCCCGACGCGCGCCGCTCGTGCCTGACGGCACGTCGCCCCGCCCGCCGTCCCGCAGACCGCGCCCCCGCCTTCCTCTGGTCAATCTATCCTCGGGGGGGTGAGGCGCCGGAGAGCGGGCTTCCAGTGGAAGCCCGCGGCGCCGAACGGGCGGAGCCCCGGGAATTTCGACGCCCCTGCTTCCTCTTGCCGAAAATATCCTCGGGGGGTGAATTGGCCGCAGGCCAAGAGGGGGGCAGACAGCCCCCCTTTCCGCGGCCGGCCGCGCGCGCGGCCGGCGACCGCTTTCGCAGTCCTACTTGAAGTTCCGGCTGTCCTTGATCTGGTCCCAGGCCCAGACCACCTGCTGGAGCTGCTCCTCCTGGCTCCGGTCGCCGCCGTTCATGTCCGGATGCAGCACCTTGATCAGCGCCTTGTAGGCCTTGCGCACCTCGGCCTTGGTCCAGTGGTCCTTCGCCTCGAGGATCTCGATCGCCTGGCGCTCCTTCGGCGGCAGCCGCCGCCCCGCGCCGCCGCCCTTGCCGGGGTTGCGGGTCGCGTTCTCGCCCAGCACCTGGTGCGGGTCCTCGATGCCGAGCCGCGCCCAGGCCCGCGCCTCCGGATCGCCCATGGGCTTGGTCTGCCGGTCCCAGACCCGGTCCTTCGACTGCTGCGCGTTGATCTCGGCCTCGGTGGTGCCGTCGAAGAAGTTCCACTTCGTGTTGTACTCGCGCACGTGCTCGCGGCAGAACCAGTAATATTCGTCCAGCACGTCCGGCGCCTTGGGCGCACGGTACTTGCCAGCTTCCTGGCAGCCGGGATGTTCGCAGAGCCGCGTCGAGGTCTCGGAGGCCCCCGACATGCCGCGACGGCCCCGGGTGTTCTTCTTCTTCGCCGATGATACGGACATGTCGAATCCGAAGGGATCTGGCTTGGGCATCGCGCTTCCTTTCCGAGTCAGGCCGTGCAGTTTAAGCTCTTGGCACCGAGATTGAAGGGGTGAGACAGAAAAATATGTCCAGAACGGCAGAGATCCGCGGCCGCCTCGAGGCGGCCTTCGACCCGCGTGAGCTGGAGGTGATCGACGACAGCGAAAGCCACCGGGGCCACGCCGGGTATCAGGAAGGCGGCGAGAGCCACTTCAAGGTCAGGATGCGCGCCGAGGCGCTTGGCCGGATGGGCCGGGTCCAGCGGCACCGGGCGGTGCATGCGGCGATCGGATCGGACCTCATGGCCCGGATCCACGCGCTGGCGCTGGACCTCGGCGCCTGATCACTCGGACCGGGGCGAGGGGGCCGGGTTCTCCGGCACCTCGGCCTCGGGCAGGACGGGGGCGTCTGGTCCGGCTCCGGCCTCGGGGTCCGCGGCGGGCGCAGGCGCGGCTGCCGGTTTCGCCCGGCTGAGCACCGGCTCGGCCGGGGTCGGCCTCCGGGTCTCGGCGCGCGCCTCCGGCTCAGGCGCGGTCTCGAGCAGCTTCGGCTGGAAGGCGTCGAGGCCCTCTTCCGCAGGCCGGCGGAAGACCAGCAGCGTCCGGAACGCCTGGCTGGTCGAGGTCAGCCCCTGGCGCTCTTCCGAGGGCAGGGTGTCGGCGCGCAGGTATTCCCAGCCCTCGTCGGCAAGCTCGTTCATCACGGTCTCGATCGCATGGGCGAAACGGGCCTCGGGGGTCTTCAGCCCCTTGGCCTTCTGTCCGCGGGTCGGGGCGGGGATGACCCGGTAGTGATAGCGCATCGACGGTCCTTCGTTGCCGTGGGGCCGGGTGGCCCGGCGTGGCGCCCAGAATGACGCGCCGCCGCGCGGGGTTCAACTGGCTGCGTGGCGCACCGGCGCCGGCGTGCCGTTCCGGTCACTGGCGCGCGCCCGGTCAGCGGCGCTCCGGTCCCGATCCCGATCCCGACCCCTGCTCCGGGCCGGGCAGGGGGGCCGTCTCCATCCCCGGGGTCAGCATCGGGCGCAGCAGCGCCAGCGGATGCGCCTTGAGCGACAGGCGGAGGGCGACGAAATCCTCCACCACCTCCTCGCCCAGCGTCATCTGCGGCAGGAGGGCGGCGGGCTCGGCGATCCCCTCGCCGTCGATGTCGCCCGAGAACAGCGGCAGCTCCCGGCCCGGGGCCAGCGCCTTGGCCTCCCAGAGCGCCTCGCGCCGCGACAGCCTGAGCGCGGCGAAGGCATCGGCCTCGGCCAGCCGTTCCAGCATCGCGGGCGAGACCCCGGCCCGCCGCCAGACGTCGCTCACCGAGCGGTAGCCGTTGCCGCGGGCGGCGGCGATCCAGGCGGCTTCCTCCTCGGCCATGCCCTTGATCTGGCGGAAGCCGAGGCGCAGCGCGAGATCGCCCCGCCCGGTGCGCTCCATCGCGTTGTCCCAGTAGGAGGCGTTGATGTCCACGGGCCGCACCTCCACCCCGTGCTCGCGGGCATCGCGGACGATCTGGGCGGGCGCGTAGAACCCCATCGGCTGGGAGTTCAGCAGCGCGCAGGCGAAGATGCCGGGATGGTGGCGCTTGATCCAGCTCGAGGCATAGACCAGCAGCGCGAAGGAGGCGGCGTGGCTTTCGGGGAAGCCGTAGGACCCGAAGCCCTCGATCTGGGAGAAGCAGCGTTCCGAGAAATCCGCGTCATAGCCGTTCCGCGCCATGCCGCGCATGAAGCGGCTCCGGAACTCGCTGACGTTGCCGTGCTTCTTGAAGGTGGCAAGCGCCCGGCGCAGGCGGTCGGCCTCCTCGGGCGTGAAGCCCGCGCCGATGATCGCGATCTGCATCGCCTGTTCCTGGAAGAGCGGCACGCCGAGGGTCTTGGACAGCACGCGGCCCAGCTCGTCCGAGGGGAATTCGACTTTCTCCTCGCCGTTCCGGCGGCGGATGTAGGGATGCACCATGTCGCCCTGGATCGGACCGGGGCGGATGATCGCGACCTCGATGACGAGGTCGTAGAAGCAGCGCGGCCGCATCCGGGGCAGGAAGTTCATCTGGGCCCGCGACTCGACCTGGAAGACGCCCACCGTGTCGGCCTTGCAGAGCATGTCGTAGACCCGCGGATCCTCGGGCGGGATGGAGGCCAGCGTGTGGTCGATCCCCTCGTGGCTCGCCAGCAGGTCGAACGCCTTGCGGATGCAGGTCAGCATCCCGAGCGCCAGCACGTCGACCTTGAGGATGCCCAGCGTGTCGATGTCGTCCTTGTCCCAGCAGATGACCGTGCGGTCCTCCATCGTCGCGTTCTCGATCGGCACCAGCTCGTCCAGCCTGCCTTCGGTGATGACGAAGCCGCCGACGTGCTGGGAGAGGTGGCGGGGGAAGCCCTCGATCTCGTGCACGAGCTGCATGGTCTGCATCAGCCGCGGATCGCGCGGGTCGAGCCCGATCTCGCGGAAGCGCTCCTCGGCCACCGCGTCGGCCGAGAAGAAGCCCCAGAGCTGGGAGGACATCGCCGAAATGGTGTCCTGGGTGAGCCCCATGGCGGCGCCCACCTCGCGGATCGCGCGCTTGCCGCGGTAGTGGATGACGGTCGCGCAGAGGCCCGCCCGGTGGCGGCCGTAGCGGTCGTAGATGTGCTGGATGACCTCCTCGCGGCGCTCGTGCTCGAAATCCACGTCGATGTCGGGGGGCTCGTCGCGCGCCTCGGAGACGAAGCGCTCGAAGACCATGGTGCCGACTTCCGGAGAGACCTCGGTCACGCCGAGGCAGTAGCAGACGACCGAATTGGCCGCCGACCCCCGGCCCTGGCAGAGGATGTCGCGCGACCGGGCGAATTGCACGATGTCGTGGACGGTCAGGAAGTAGGGCTCGTATTTCAGCTTGCCGATCAGGGCGAGCTCATGGGCCAGCAGGTCCTTCACCTTCTGCGGCGCGCCGTGCGGGTAGCGCCATTTCATCCCGGCGTGGGAGAGCCGGGCGAGCCGGTCGGCGGGCGTCTCGCCGCCCGCGATCTCGGAGGGGTATTCGTAGCGCAGCTCGTCGAGCGAGAAGGTCAGCCGTTCGGCCAGGGCCCCGGCCCGGTCGACGGCGTCCTCGTGGCCGCGGAAGATGCGCCGCATCTCGGCTTCCGGGCGCAGCCGCTGCTCGGCATTGGCCAGCGCCCCGCGGCCGAGCGCCTCGACCCGGGTGTGCAGGCGGATCGCGGTCAGCACGTCGGCCATCCGGCGGCGGGCGGCGACATGCATCACCGGGCGGGCCGAGGCGAGGGTGGGCAGGCCGAGCCGCTCCGCCTCGCGCGTGAGCGCGGCAAAGCGGGCGCTGTCCTCGCCTTCGTAGCGGGGGGAGAGCAGGAGGTGCAGGCGCCCCGGGAAGAGCGCCGAGAGGCGGGCGGCATGGCGGCGCCAGGCGGGGAGGGTGATGCTTTCCTGCCTCTCCAGGCCGGGGCCCTCATCCTCCGCCATGCCGGGAATGTCCGTTGTTCCTCGTTGCTCCGATCCGCTCGCGCCGGTGATGTCGGTGCCACGATCGTCCCGATCGTGCTTCAGGGGGCTGTCGGTCCCACCCTCGACGCCGCCCTCGGGGCCGGGCGCGATCCGATGTTGCGCTTGCGGGCAGGGCGGGGCGGGGGATTGAGCAGGCATAATCCCGACCTCCGCGGGCCGCACCCTCCCCGATCCGGGGGCCTGCTGCTCACGCAAGCCCCCCCTCCAGCCCCCCCGCGCGACAGGTTCCCTCTCCCCGCCGGGGAGAGGGTCGGGGTGAGGCCGGTCTGTTGCCGCCCCGGCCCGAGCTGCGGGCATCTCCCGGCCGTCAGGGTGAGAGGGGGGCGCGCCATCGCCGCCATCCCCCGTCCGCCCCGCCTCGACCGGGTGCAGCAGCGCCTCCAGCCCCTCGGTTCCGATCTCGGCAAGGTCCGCGAGCCGCACCAGGCAGCTGCCCTTCTCGGCCCGGAGACGCCCGCGCGAGATCAGGCGGCAGAGCCGGCCCCAGCCCGCCCGGTCGGCGGCGAGCAGCGTCACCTCGACCCCCTCCTCGAAGCGCATCCGGGCGCCGGGAATCAGCCGCGGCACCACCATCTCGGGTGGCGGGGGAAACCCCTCGGGCGCGGGCGGACCGATCAGGCCATGCGCGGCGTCGAAGGCCCGGCGCTCCTCGACCCGGCGGCGGATCTCGCGTGCTTCCTGATGGGCGCGGACGATCCCCGCGACCGAGTTCTCGTCCGCGATGGCCACCGCGGCGATCCCCAGCTCGGCCGCGCGCATGACGTATTCCTCGGGATGCGCCGCCCCGGTGAGAAAGGTGAAGTTCGAGGTGATGCAGAGCTCGGCGAACATGCCGCCATTATATTCACCTTTTGTTCTCTTTTGGAGTCCCCTCCGCGGGTGACCTCACGCCTTCGAGGCGGCCTGCTCCGCCAGCACCTCCATCTCCTCGGCGCGCGGGCGCCGGTGCGGGTCGTTCAGCACCGGCACCACGTCGCACCAGCCGGCATAGGGCTGCGATTGCGCGCGCTCGTAGAGCGCGCGGAGCGCGGCGAGCGGCGTCTCGGACATGTCCACCCGCAGCGTCAGCGGCGGCGCATCCGGCGAGACCACCAGCAGCGCGGCCGATTGCAGGCCACGGGAATCACTGCCCGCCGCGGCGCCGGCGTCGAGCGCGGCAAGCAGGCGCTCGGCGAAGGGCAGGGTGCTCGCGAGATAGGCATCGCGGGCCGCCTCCAGCACCTCTTCGCCGGTCAGCAGGTTGCCGGCCACCACCAGACCGTCGCCCTGCCGCGCGCCCGCGGCCGGAACCGAGGCCGCGCCGGTGAAGGCCCCGGTCCCGCCCCGCGCGTCGAGCGCCGAAAGCTGGCGATAATCGCGCCCCGCGTCGGGCGAAACCATTGCGTCGACGGCCTTTTCCGCGCTCGCCCCGTCGCCCATCATCGCCAGCACACCCTCGCCCCAGAGGGTCGAGGGCGCGGTTCCCTGGCTGGCCGACATGCCGACCCCGGCCACCCCGCGCAGCACCCAGCCGCCGACGCAGAGCGAGCCTGTCGCCGCCGCCCCGCCGAGGATGCCCGTTTTCGCGTCACGGGCGAGAATGGAATAGGTCATGGAAGCCTCCGTCGAACCTGCCTCTTGAATTTATCATGACAATTCGCACAACTTCAATTTATCATGATGAATAAGGGGCGAGACCGACGCCCGCTGCCAAGGAGAGAGGCTGATGCAACAGGGAATGCTCAACTGGACACGCCGCGGCGTGCTCGCCGCCGGGGTCGCGATGTCGATGGCCCTGGGCGCGACCGCCCCCGCCACCGCACAGACGCCGCCGGGCGTGCTGATCGTGGGCCAGATCGCCGAGCCGAAGGCGCTGGACCCGGCCGCGGTGACGGCCGTCAACGATTTCCGCATCCTGATGAACGTCTACGACGGGCTGGTGCGCTACAGGGACGGCACGCTCGAGGTCGAACCGGCGCTGGCCACCGCGTGGGAGATCAGCGAGGACGGCACCGAATACACCTTCACCCTGCGCGAGGGCGTGCGCTTCCACGACGGATCCGACTTCAACGCCGAGGCGGTGGTCTTCAACTTCGAGCGGATGCTGAACGAGGATCACCCCTACCACGACACCGGGCCGTTCCCGCTCGCCTTCTTCTTCTCCGCCGTCGAGAGCGTGGAGGCGGTGGACGACCTGACGGTCAGGTTCACCCTGAACGAACCCTACGCGCCCTTCCTGTCGAACCTCGCCTATCCGACCGGGCTGATCGTCTCGCCCGCCGCGGTCGAGCAGCACGGGGCGGATTTCGGCCGGAACCCCTCCGGCACGGGGCCCTTCACCTTCAAGGAATGGCGCTCGAACGAGGCCGTGGTGGTCGAGAAGAACCCCGAGTACTGGGACGGCGCGCCGGAGCTCGACGCCGTGGTCTTCCGCCCGATCACCGACGCCAACACCCGGACGGCCGAGATGCTGGCGGGCGGGATCGACCTGATGGTCGAGGTGCCCCCCGTCTCGCTTTCGGAATTCCAGGGCGAGGGGTTCACGGTGCATGAACAGGCGGGGCCGCACCTGTGGTTCCTGATCCTGAACGCCAAGGAGGGGCCCTTTGCCGACAAGCGGGTCCGGCAGGCCGCGAATTACGCGATCAACAAGACGGCGCTGGTCGACAACGTGCTGGAAGGCACCGCGGATGTGGCCGCCGGCCCCACGCCGCCGGCCTTCGCCTGGGCCTACAACGAGAGCCTCGAGCCCTACCCATACGATCCCGAGAAGGCCAAAGCGCTGCTCGCGGAGGCGGGGGTCGATGACCTCTCGCTCACCTTCTACGTGACCGAGGGCGGCTCGGGGATGCTCGATCCGGTCGCCATGGGGACGGCGATCCAGGCGGACCTGAACGCCGTGGGCTTCGACACCGAGATCGAGACCTACGAGTGGAACACCTTCCTGGGCGAGGTGAACCCCGGGCTCGAGGGCAAGGCCGACATGGCCGAGATGGCGTGGATGACGAACGATCCCGACACGCTGCCCTATCTCGCGCTCCGGACCGACGCATGGCCCGACAAGGGCGGCTTCAACTCGGGCTATTACTCGAACCCCGAGGTCGACAAGCTGCTCGAGGCGGCGCGCGTCGCCACCGACCAGGAGAAACGGGCCGAGCTCTACAAGCGGATGCAGGAGATCGTGCAGGAGGACGCGCCCTGGGTCTTCGTCGCGAACTGGAAGCAGAACGCGGTGACCTCGGAGGCGGTCGAGAATTTCGCGCTCCAGCCGAGCTTCTTCCTGCTGCTCGATGACGTGGTGAAGAACTGAGGGGTTTCGGGCCGGCAGGGCCGGCCCGACCGACGCGCCGGCCTGCGGCCGGCGCGTGCCTCCGGCGGGAGTATTTCCGGAAAGATGAAGCTCGGGGGCGGCGCCCCTGATCGAGGACGGCCCGGGGGAGGGCGAATGGGAAGCTACATCGTCAAGCGGCTCTTGTCGGCCATCCCGGTGCTGCTCGGGATCACCGTGATCGTGTTCCTGATCATGGCGATGATCCCGGGCGACCCGGCGACGGCGATCCTCGGGAGCTACGCGACGCCCGAGAACGTGGCGAAGCTGAACCGGGACCTCGGGCTCGACGAGCCGCTTGTCGCGCGGTATTTCATCTGGCTCGGCAACATGCTGCAGGGGGATTTCGGGCGGTCCTTCTCGCTCAACCGCCCGGTGCTCGACGAGGTGACGGAGCGCTTCATGGCGACGCTGATCCTGGCGGGGACGTCCTTCGTGCTCTGCGCTCTGTTCGGCATCATGGCGGGCGTCGTCTCGGCCGCGCGGCAATATGGCTGGGCGGACCGGGGGATCACCTTCGCGGTGCTCCTGGGGATCTCGATCCCCAGCTTCTTCCTCGGCATGATGATGATCCTGATCTTCGCGGTCCACCTGCGCTGGTTCCCGGTCTCGGGCATGTACGCGATCTATGGCGGGGGCGACCTGGCGGACCTGCTCCATCACCTGGTGATGCCCGCCGTGGCGCTGTCGGTCGTGGCGACGGGCGTCGTGGCACGGCTCGCGCGGTCTGCCATGCTCGAGGTGCTGCGGCAGGATTTCATCCGCACCGCGCGGGCCAAGGGCGTGGGCGAGGGGCGCGTCGTCTGGCGGCATGCGCTGAAGGCGGCGATGGTCTCGATCATCCCGGTGCTGGGGATCCAGGCGGGGTTCGTGCTCTCGGGGGCGGTCTATATCGAGATGGTGTTCCAGTGGCCCGGCGTCGGGCGGATGCTGGTGGACGCGATCCTCAAGCGCGACATCCTGCTGGTGCAGGGCGGCGTGGTGATCGTCGCGGCCTGCTACGTGCTCTTCAACATCGCGGTGGACGTGGCGCAATCGCTGCTCGACCCGCGGATCAAGACGTGAGGGGCCGGGGATGAAGACGGTTCGACTGATCTTCCGCAACCGTCTCGCCGCCGCCGGTCTGGTGGTGCTGGGCATCGTGGTCCTGCTGGCCATCCTGACGCCGATCCTGCCGCTCGCGGATCCGGACGTGACGAACACCGCCAACCGCTTCCGGCCGGTCTTCGCGGAAGGCCATCTCCTCGGCACCGACCACCTCGGGCGGGACCTCCTGTCGCGGCTCCTCTGGGGGACGCGGCTGTCGCTCGCCGTGGGCTTCGCGGCGGCGGTCTTCGCCGCGGTGATCGGCGCGGGGTTCGGGATCGTCTCGGGCTATTTCGGGGGCGCCACGGACAACGTCATCATGCGCGGCATCGACATGCTGATGGCCTTTCCCTACATCCTGCTGGCCCTCGCCATCGTGGCGGCCCTGGGGCCCGGGCTCTTCAACGCGCTGATCGCGGTCGCGGTGGTGAACATCCCCTTCTTCGCGAGAAACATCCGCGGCGTGACGGTGGGGATCGCGCACAAGGAATTCGTCGACGCTGCGCGGCTCGCGGGCCTGTCGCACACCAGGATCATCCTGTCCGAGATCCTGCCCAACGTGATCCCGGTGATCGTCATCGCCATGTCGACGACCATCGGCTGGATGATCCTCGAGACCGCCGGGCTCTCGTTCCTCGGGCTCGGGAGCCAGCCGCCGCAGGCCGACCTCGGTTCGATGCTGGGCGAGGCGCGCGGCGCGCTGATCACCAACCCGCTGACCTCGATCGTGCCGGGGGTGATGATCCTGGTCATCGTCATGAGCATCAACCTGCTGGGCGACGGGGTGCGGGATGCGCTCGACCCCCGGCTGCGGTCCGGCGCGCTGACGCGGCCGAGGGCGGCGACGGTGGTGGACCGCCGCGCGCCGGTGCCCGCGCCCCGTGCGGAAGGGGTGCTGACGATGACCGATCTGGAGACGCAGTTCCACGTGGGCGCGCGGGTCTACAGGGCAGTGAACAAGGTCTCGCTGCATGTCGCGCCGGGGGAATGCCTCGGCGTGATCGGCGAGAGCGGGTCGGGGAAATCCGTCACGGCGCTGTCCGTGATGGGGCTGGTGGCCTCGCCGCCCGGGGTGATCACCGGCGGCTCGGTGCGCTTCCGGGACGCGGAGCTGATCGGCGCGACCTACGGCCGGCTCAGAGAGCTGAGGGGCGACCGGGTGGCCTATATCTTCCAGGACCCGCTGGCGACGCTGCATCCGCTCTACCGGGTGGGCGACCAGCTGGTGGAGGCGATCCGGGTGCATCACAGGATCCCGCGGGCCGAGGCCTGGGATCGTGCGGTGGCGCTCCTGAAACAGGTGCGCATCCCTAACCCCGAGAGCCGGGCGCAGAGCTATCCGCACGAGATGTCCGGCGGCATGCGCCAGCGTGTCGGCATCGCCATGGCGCTGGCCAACGATCCGGACGTCATCATCGCGGACGAGCCGACAACGGCGCTCGACGTGACGGTTCAGGCGCAGATCCTCTCGCTGCTCGACGATCTCAGGCGCGAGCGGGGTCTGGCCATCGTCTTCATCACCCATGATTTCGGCGTGGTGGCGCAGCTCTGCGACCGGGTGGCCGTCATGTATGCCGGCAGGATCGTGGAGGAGGGGCCGACCCGCGCGGTGCTGGACGCGCCCGCGCATCCCTACACCCGGCGGCTCATCGCCTGCGTGCCGGAACTGGGCGCGGGGCGGCGCAGGCTCGAGGCGATCCCGGGCCTGCCCCCGGCGGTGGACCGGCTGGAGCCCGGCTGCGCCTTCGCGCCGCGCTGCCTGAAGACGGAAGCGGTCTGCGTGACCCGCGAGATCGGGCTCGCGCAGGCGGGGAACCGGGCCGTGCGCTGCCTCTTCCCCGAAACGGACCTGAAACGGGAGGCGGCGGAATGACGGATGCGCTGCGGCTGGAGGGCCTGTCGAGGGAGTTCCCGGTGGGCAAGCGGCTCTTCGGCAAGCCGAAGGGGATCGTGCATGCGGTCCGGCCCGTGGACCTGAGCGTGGAGGCGGGCGAGACCCTCGGCATCGTCGGTGAATCGGGCTGCGGGAAATCGACGCTGGCGCGGATGCTCGTGGGGCTCCTGCCGCCGACAACCGGGCGCATCGAGATCGAGGGCAAGCCGCTCGACACCGCCGATCCGGCGGCCTTCGGCAAGCGCATCCAGTATGTCTTTCAGGACCCGATATCCTCGCTGAACCCGCGCAAGACCATCCGGCAGGTGATGGAGGCGCCGCTGAAGCGGTTGCACGGGATGGACCGGGCAGCGCGCGAGAGGCGGATCGCCGAGATTTTCGACAGCGTGAACCTGCGGGAGGAGTTCCTCGACCGCTACCCGCATGAATTCTCGGGCGGGCAGGCGCAGCGGATCGGGATTGCCCGGGCGCTCGCGGCGCAGGCGCGGATCCTGATCCTCGACGAGCCGGTCTCGGCGCTCGACGTCTCGGTGCAGGCGCAGGTGCTGAACCTGCTCGCGGATCTGAAGCGCGAGCTGGGGCTGACCTACCTCTTCATCTCGCATGACCTCGCGGTGGTGGAGGCGGTCTCGACCCGGGTCGCCGTGCTCTACTTCGGCTCGGTGGTCGAGGTCGGGCGGGCGGAGGACATCTTCCGCGCGCCGAAACATCCCTACACGAAGCTCCTCGCCGACAGCGCGCCGGTGGTGGGGCGCCCGCTCTCGGCGCCCGAGGGCCGCGAGACCGAGCTGCCCGATCCCCTGAACCCGCCGCCCGGCTGCCCCTTCGCACCGCGCTGCCCGCGCGCGACCGAGGCCTGCACCGGGGCGATGCCCGCGCTCGAACCGCAGACGGGGCACCGCGTGGCCTGCATCCATCCGCTCGGCTGATCCTGCCGGGCGGGATGCTGCGCTGCCGCATTTTTGGGCTGACCGCACGGAATTCGCGCATCTCACCGGCACGTGGCAGGGCCTCCCGCTTTACTCGAAGCGCGGCGCGCGCTGATGGTGGGGCCATGTCGAACGCCCTCTCCATCATGGTCGTGGAAGCTGATCGCGAGCGCGCGATGCAGATCGTGGACAGCCTGCGCGAGGCGGGCGATTTCGATATCCAGGTCATTTCCGAGCCGACGAGCCTTGCCCGCCAGATCCAGACGAAACAGCCCGACGTGGTGCTGATCGACATCGCCAACCCGTCGCGGGATTCGCTGGAGGAACTGGCGCTGGCCTCAGGTCCGCTCGACCGGCCCGTCGCGATGTTCGTGGACCGCTCGGACGAAGGGCTCTCGGCCGCGGCGATCGAAGCCGGCGTCTCGGCCTACGTGGTCGACGGGATGCAGCCGGCGCGGGTGAAGCCGATCCTCGACGCGGCCATCGCGCGGTTCCGGATGTTCCAGCGGATGCGGCTCGAGCTCGCCGAGACGAAGAAGGCGCTGGAGGAGCGCAAGGTGATCGACCGCGCCAAGGGGATGATCATGAAGGCGCGCGGCGTGGACGAAGACCAGGCCTACGCCATCCTCCGGAAGGCCGCGATGGACCAGAACAGGCGGGTGGCCGACGTGGCGGCCGCGCTCGTTTCGACCGTGGGGCTCCTGTCGTGAGAGCCGCGACGCTTTCGGTGGGCTTCATCCCGCTGGTGGATGCCGCGCCGCTGATCATCGCGCAGGAGATGGGCTTCGCGAGCGAAGAGGGTATCGCGCTCGATCTCCGCCGCGCGCCCTCGTGGTCGTCGCTCCGCGACATGCTGAGTTTCGGGCAGGTGGATGCCGCGCATATGCTGGCGCCTGTCCCGGTGGCCGCGGCGCTCGGGATCGGCGGGGCCGGGGCGGCGCTGGCAGCCGTCTCGGTGCTTTCGGTCAATGGCGACGTAATCGGCGTCAGCCGGGCGCTGGCCGACCGGCTCCGCGAGGTGGGCCACGATTTCGCCTTCGACGATGCCGAGGCCGCGGGGCGCGCCCTGATCGCCGCCGCCGGCGGCCGTCTCAGGATCGGCGTGCCGTTCCCGTTCTCGATGCACGCGGAGCTGGTCTATTACTGGCTTTCCGCCCTCGGACTGCCCGCGCCGCAGGGGATCGACATCCGCACCGTGCCGCCGCCGCTGATGGCCGAGACCATCGAGGCGGGCGAGATCGACGCCTTCTGCGTGGGCGAGCCCTGGGGGTCGAAGGCCGTGGAGAACGGGGTGGGAGAGCTCCTGCTGCCGGGCTCCGCGATCTGGGCCTTCGCGCCCGAGAAGGTGCTGGCGGTGCGCGACGACTGGGCGCGGGCCGAGCCGCAGCTGCTGAGCCGGCTGGTCCGCGCGGTCTGGCGGGCGGGGCGCTGGCTGGCGGACCCGGCCTCGCGGACGCTGACGGCCGAGCTTCTGAGCCGGGCGGAATACCTCGACATCGCGCCGGAGATCCTCGACCGGTCGCTGTCGGGCCGGCTGGTGATCTCTCCGCGCGGCGACATGCGCGAGGTGCCGGGCTTCGTGGAGTTCCACGCGGGCGCGGCGAGCTTCCCCTGGCGCAGCCAGGCGGAATGGATCGGCCAGCAGATGGCCGCGCGCCTCGGCCTCGACCGGGCGGCGGCGGGACGGGCGGCGCGCGGGGTCTTCCGGAGCGACCTGCACCGAGAGGCGCTGGCGGGGACGACGGCGGATCTGCCGGGGGCGTCCTCGAAGCTCGAGGGCGGGTTGGCGCGGGACACGGCCGTCGCCTCGGGCTCGGGGCGGCTGATTCTCCGCCCGGACGGGTTCTTCGATGGCCGGGTTTTTGATCCCGAAGGCTGAAACCTGCCCATCCCTTGTGCAGTCGCGGCATGGGGCGGGGCCGGAGCGGACCAAAAGGGCCCGGTGCACCTGAAAACCTTTGCCTGACGTCTCTGCCTGCGGGAAACAGGACACATCGGCAGGCAACGGGGCCCACCGACCAAGACCCTCCCACCGACCGGGATCATTCTGAGCAAAGCCGCTCGACCGTCCGTTTCATCCGAAACGGAGCGTGTCAGCGGCTTTTTTGTTTTGCCCCGGTCCTGCCGGGATACCGAGACGGAGACCTACCGATGAAGACCATTCTTCTGGGCCTGACCACCGCACTCACCCTGACGGGGCCCGCCTTCGCACAGATGCTGGAGCTCGAAAAGGACGAGCTCACCTTCGGGTTCATCAAGCTGACCGACATGGCGCCGCTCGCGGTCGCCTACGAGCAGGGCTATTTCCTGGACGAGGGGCTTTTCGTGACGCTCGAGGCGCAGGCGAACTGGAAGGTGCTGCTCGACGGCGTGATCGGCGGCACGCTCGACGGCGCGCACATGCTGGCGGGGCAGCCCCTGGCCGCGACCATCGGCTTCGGCACCGAGGCGCATATCGTCACGCCCTTCTCGATGGACCTCAACGGCAACGGGATCACGGTCTCGAACGAGATCTGGGAGCAGATGAAGCCCCATATCCCGACGGATGCCGACGGCAGGCCGCAACACCCGATCAGTGCCTCCGCGATGGCGCCGGTGGTCGAGAAGTACAAGGCGGAAGGCAAGCCCTTCAACATGGGCATGGTCTTCCCGGTCTCCACCCACAATTACGAACTGCGCTACTGGCTGGCCGCCGGCGGGCTGAACCCGGGGTATTACTCGCCCGAGAACATCTCCGGGCAGATCGGGGCGGATGTGCTGCTGTCCGTGACACCGCCGCCGCAGATGCCGGCGACGCTCGAGGCCGGCACGATCTACGGCTATTGCGTGGGCGAGCCGTGGAACCAGCAGGCGGTCTTCAAGGGGATCGGGGTGCCGGTCATCACCGATTACGAGCTCTGGAAGAACAACCCCGAGAAGGTCTTCGGCATCACCGCGGAATTCGCGCAAGAGAACCCCAACACCACGCTCGCCGTCACCAAGGCGCTGATCCGCGCGGCCATCTGGCTGGACGAGAACGACAACGCCAACCGCGAGGCGGCGGTCGAGATCCTGGCGCGGCCCGAATACGTGGGCGCCGATGCCGAGGTGATCGCCAATTCGATGACCGGAACCTTCGAATACGAGAAGGGCGACACCCGCGCGGTGCCCGATTTCAACGTCTTCTTCCGTTATCACGCGACCTATCCGTTCTATTCGGACGCGGTCTGGTACCTGACCCAGATGCGCCGCTGGGGCCAGATCGCCGAGGCGAAGCCCGACAGCTGGTACGACGAGATCGCGAAGTCGGTCTACAAGCCCGAGATCTACCTCGAGGCGGCGCGGATGCTGGTCGACGAGGGGCTCGCCGACGAGGCGGATTTCCCCTGGGACAGCGACGGCTACAAGGCGCCGACGCCCGCCGCCGACATCATCGACGGGATCGCCTACGACGGGAAGGCGCCGAACGCCTATCTCGAGAGCCTGCCCATCGGGCTGAAGGGCGCGCAGATCGTCGTCGGCAACGACATCCAGGGCTGAGGCACGCGGATGGCGGACGGCGCTCGCCCGTGACCGGGCATCGCCCCGCCCGCCGTCCCGTCCTCCCGAGCATCCGAGGGACAGCACCATGACCACCGTCGATCAGACTTTCGCCGAGACGACCGACCGCGCGGCGCGGCGGGCGCGGCTCTTCACCCGCATCAACAAGGCCGACAAATGGTTCCAGGTCCTCGGCCTCGCCTGGATCACGCCGCTCGCCAAGGCCGCGGCCGGAGACAATCCGCGGGCGCAGATGAAGGAGATCTGGCGGCTGCTGGGCATCCCGGTGCTCGCCATCCTGCTCTTCATTGCCGCCTGGGGCCTGCTCGCGCCGAAGGTCGAGACCTCGCTCGGGGCGCTGCCGGGACCGGCACAGGTCTGGGAGGAGGCGGTCAACCTCAACCGCGACGCGCAGGCCAAGGCCGCGAAGGAAGCGAAGTTCGCGGAGATGGTTGAGCGGCGGAACGAGAAGCTGATCGCCGCGGGGCGCGCGGACGAGGTGAAGGACGTGGCCTATACCGGCGCGCCCAGCTATTACGATCAGATCTGGACCTCGATCCAGACCGTCTTCTTCGGCTTCCTGCTGGCGACCGTGGTGGCGGTGCCGCTCGGCATCGCCTCGGGGCTTTCGCCGACGACCAACGCGGCGCTGAACCCGCTGATCCAGATCTTCAAGCCGGTGAGCCCGCTGGCCTGGCTGCCGATCGTGACGATGGTCGTCTCGGCGGTCTACGTGACGAACGACGGGATCTTCGCGAAGAGCTTCCTGATCTCGGCCATCACGGTGACGCTCTGCTCGCTCTGGCCGACGCTGATCAACACCTCGCTGGGGGTGGCCTCGATCGACCGGGATCTGGTGAACGTCTCGCGGGTGCTGAAGATGAACACGCGGACCAAGATCACCAAGCTGGTGCTGCCCTCGGCGCTGCCGCTGATCTTCACCGGGCTGCGGCTGAGCCTCGGGGTGGGCTGGATGGTGCTGATCGCCGCCGAGATGCTGGCGCAGAACCCGGGCCTGGGGAAATTCGTCTGGGACGAGTTCCAGAACGGATCGTCCTCCTCGCTCGCCCGGATCATGGTTGCGGTCTTCACCATCGGGATCATCGGCTTCCTGCTCGACCGGGTGATGTACGCGCTCCAGACCCTCTTCACCTTCTCGAACAACCGGTGAGCGGCGCTCAAGCGGCGCAGCGGTAGCGCAAAGGGAAAAGACCATGGGTATTCTCAAGTTCGACAACGTCTCCAAGAGCTTCGGCGAGGGCCTTCACCGGACCGAGGTGCTGAAGGGCATCGACCTCGAGGTCGCGGAGGGCGAGTTCCTCGTGCTCCTCGGTTTCTCCGGCACGGGCAAGACGACGCTCGTAAACCTGATGGCGGGGCTCGAGCAGCCCTCGGCCGGCAGCGTGACCTTCAAGGGCAAGCCCATCACCGGGCCGGGGCGCGAGCGGGGGGTGATCTTCCAGAACTATTCGCTGATGCCCTGGCTGACGGTGAACGGCAACGTGCGGCTGGCGGTCGACACGGTCTTCCCCGAGCTTCCGAAGGCCGAGCGGCAGGCGAAGGTGGATCACTACGTCTCGATGGTGGGGCTCGCGCACGCCGCCGGCCGGCGTCCGGCGGAGCTGTCGGGCGGCATGCGCCAGCGGGTCAACGTGGCCCGCGCGCTCGCCATGTCGCCGGAGGTTCTGCTGCTCGACGAGCCGCTCTCGGCGCTCGACGCCCTGACGCGGGCGAACCTCGCCGACGAGATCGAAGGGATCTGGGAGGCCGACCGCAAGACCTGCGTGCTGATCACCAACGACGTGGACGAGGCGATCCTGCTCGGCGACCGGATCATCCCGCTGAACCCCGACGGGACGCTGGCGGAGCCCTTCAGGGTGGAGCTTCCGCGCCCCCGTGACCGGGCGGCGATGAACCATGACGAGGCGTTCAAGGCGCTCCGGGCGAAGGTGACGACCTACCTCATGGACGTCGGCATCGAGGCCAAGGTCGAGGGGTCGCGCATCCTGCCCGAGGTCACCCCGATCCACGGCATGCCAAAGGCGCAGGTCGCCGCGCGGCAGGGGATGATCGAGCAGAACTTCCTGAGCTTCGAGCAGCTCCACAAGATCTACCCGACGCCGAAGGGCCCGCTGACGGTGGTCGAGGATTTCAACCTCAAGCTCGACCGGGGCGAGTTCATCTCGCTGATCGGCCATTCGGGCTGCGGCAAGTCCACCGTGCTGACCATGGCCGCGGGGCTCAACGCGATCTCCCAGGGGGTCATCAAGCTCGACGGTTACGAGGTGAAGGGCGCCGACCCCGAGCGCGCGGTGGTCTTCCAGTCGCCCTCGCTCTTCCCGTGGCTGACGGCGAAGGAGAACGTGGCTGTCGGTGTCGACAAGGTCTACCCCAGGGCCAGCCTCTCCGAGCGGCAGGACGTGGTGGAATACTACCTCGAACGGGTGGGGCTCGCCGAGGCGATGGACAAGCCCGCGAGCGAGTTGTCGAACGGGATGCGCCAGCGGGTCGGCATCGCGCGGGCCTTCGCGCTCTCCCCGAAGCTGCTGCTGCTGGACGAGCCCTTCGGCATGCTCGACAGCCTCACCCGCTGGGAGCTGCAGGAGGTGCTGATGGAGGTCTGGGACCGCACCAAGGTCACCGCGATCTGCGTCACGCACGACGTGGACGAGGCGATCCTGCTCGCGGACCGCGTCGTGATGATGACCAACGGGCCGCAGGCGACGATCGGCAAGATCCTCGACGTCGACCTGCCGCGGCCCCGGACCCGCAAGGCGCTGCTCGAGCACCCGGATTACTACCTCTACCGCGAGCAGGTGCTGAATTTCCTCGAGGAATACGAGCACGGCAAGCAGGGCAAGTCCGAAACGGACGCGCGCAAGGCCGAGGCCGCCTGAACCGCCCGACCCACGCCACCACCGCAAAGGAGCGCATGATGGATGTCGCAGCCGACACGACCGAGAAGACCTTCATCCAGATCGCCGAGATCTGGGTCCCCGAGGGCGACCGCCTGGTCCATGGCGGCGGCGATTACGGCGGGCTCGGCGCCTTCGAGGCGACCTCGCGGCGCGAGAGCTTCGCGCAGGGCGAGGGCCTGCCCGGCAAGGCCTGGGCCGAGGCGCGGCCCGTGGTGCTGAAGGGCTTCGACGGATCGTACTTCAAGCGGACCGAGGCCGCGGCCGAGGCGGGGCTGACCGCCGCGGTGGCGATCCCGGTCTTCGCGGGGGCGGTGCTCAAGGCGGTGCTCGTCGTGCTCTGCGGGGACGACGACGCGCGGACCGGGGCGATCGAGATCTGGTCCGAGACGGACGGGCTGATGATGCTCGACGACGGCTATTACGGGGCGGCGAAGCATTTCGAATGGGTCTCGCAGCACACGCATTTCCCGGTCGGGCAGGGGCTGCCCGGCGGGGTCTGGGCGGCGCGGACGCCGATCCTGATGCGCGACCTCGGCTCCGGCTATCGCTTCATCCGGGCCGACAGCGCGGCGAAGGCGGGGCTCACCACCGGACTCGGCCTTCCGATCCCGCTGCCCTCGGGGCGGAGCTGCGTGCTGACGCTGCTCTCGGCCAAGGGCACCCCGATCGCCCGGCGGTTCGAGCTCTGGGACGCCCGCGCCTCACGGGTCGGCAAGGACGGCGGCGCGGTGCTCGCGGATGGCATCTGCGCCCGCGAGGGCCCGCTCTGGGACGAGGACAACCCGCGCCGCGTCACCGCCTGGCAGGGGCTGATCGGCCGCGTTCTGGGCTCGGGCCTGCCGGTGGCGGAAAGCGCTGCGCCCGGCCTTCCCGGGGGCTACGGCGCGATGGTCGCGCTGCCGCTCCATCAGGGCGGAGAACTCGCCCACATCGTCGCCTGGTATGTCTGAGGAGGACGTCATGCAGAAACTGGTCGTCATCGGCGCCGGAATGGCCTCGGGCCGCGTCCTCGAGCACCTGTTCGAGGCGGACCCGGACGCCTACGAGGTCACGCTCTTCAACGCGGAGCCGCGCGGGAACTACAACCGGATCATGCTCTCCCCCGTACTCTCGGGCGAGAAGAGCTATGGCGAGATCGTCACCCATGATGACACGTGGTACGGCCGGAACGACGTGACCTGCCGCTTCGGCGAGAAGGTCGTCGCCGTGGACCGCGCCCGCAAGGTGGTGATCGGCGAGAACGGCGAGGTGCCATATGACAAGCTCGTCTTCGGCACCGGCTCGTCGGCCTTCATCATCCCGTGCCCCGGCCATGACCTGCCGGGCGTGGTGGCGTTCCGCGATCTCGAGGACACCTCGGCCATGACGGAGGCCTCCGCCCGCCCGGGCGCGAAGGCCGTGGTGATCGGCGGCGGGCTCCTCGGGCTCGAAGCCGCCGCCGCGCTGCGGCTGCGCGGGATGGAGGTGACGGTGCTGCACCTCATGGGCCACCTGATGGAGCGGCAGCTCGACGAGGCGGCGGGCTATCTGCTGCGCAAGGACCTCGAGCGGCGCGGGATCACCGTGATGACGCAGGCCTCGACGAAGGAGATCCGGGGGCAGGGCCGGGTGGAGCAGGTGGTGCTGGAGGACGGCACGGTGCTCGAGGCCGACATCGTGGTGATGGCCGTGGGCATCCGCCCGCAGGTGCAGCTGGCGAAGGAGGCCGGGCTGGCGGTCGGCCGCGCGATCCAGGTGGACGCGCAGATGCGGACCTCGGACCCGGACGTCTTCGCGGTCGGCGAATGCGTCGAGTTCGAGGGCCATCTCTTCGGCCTCGTCGCGCCCCTCTACGACCAGGCCAAGGTGCTGGCGAAGACGCTGCTGGACGAGGAGGAGACCTTCGCCGTCAAGGAGCTCTCCACCAAGCTCAAGGTCACCGGCTGCGACCTCTTCTCGGCGGGCGATTTCGCGGAAGGCGACAGCCGCGAGGACATCGTCTTCCGCGACCCCGCGCGCGGGGTCTACAAGCGGCTGGTGCTGGAGGACGACCGGCTGGTCGGCGCGGTCATGTACGGGGACACGGCGGACGGGAACTGGTTCTTCAGCCTCATCAAGGACGGCACCGACGTGTCCGGCATGCGCGACACGCTGATCTTCGGACCGGCCTACCAGGGAGGCGCCTCCGCGGACCCTCTCTCAGCCGTTGCAGCCTTGCCGGATGATGCGGAGATCTGCGGCTGCAACGGCGTGTGCAAGGGAACCATCGTGGCGGCCATCGAAGGGGGCGCCGGGGACCTGCCGTCGCTCAGGGCCAAGACCAAGGCCAGCGCCTCCTGCGGGACCTGCACGGGGCTGGTGGAGCAGCTTCTGGCCGTCACCCTCGGCGACGGCTACGCGGCCCCGGCGGCCCAGCCGGTCTGCGGCTGCTGCGACCTGACCCACGAGGAGGTCCGCCGCCTGATCAGGGCGAAGGAGCTGAAATCGCAACCGGCGGTCTGGCAGGAGCTGGGCTGGAAGACGGTCAACGGCTGCCATGTCTGCCGCCCGGCGGTGAACTTCTACCTGCTCGCCGACTGGCCGCTGGAGTACAGGGACGATCCGCAATCGCGCTTCGTCAACGAACGCAACCACGCCAACATCCAGAAGGACGGCACCTATTCCGTCATGCCCCGGATGTGGGGCGGGATGACCGACGCCAACGAGCTGCGCGCCATCGCCGACGCGGCCGAGAAATACGGCGCGGCGGTGAAGGTCACCGGCGGCCAGCGGATCGACCTGCTGGGCATCCGGAAAGAGGATCTGCCCGCGATCTGGTCCGATCTGAACGACGCGGGCATGGTCTCGGGGCACGCCTATTCCAAGGGGCTCCGGACGGTGAAGACCTGCGTCGGATCGGACTGGTGCCGTTTCGGGACGCAGGATTCGACCGGCCTCGGGATCAGGCTGGAAAAGCGGCTCTGGGGGTCCTGGACGCCGCACAAGGTCAAGCTCGGCGTCTCGGGCTGCCCGCGGAACTGCGCGGAGGCGACCTGCAAGGACATCGGGATCGTCTGCGTCGACTCGGGCTACCAGATCGGCGTCGGCGGCGCGGCGGGGATGGACGTGAAGGAGGTCGAGCGTCTTGCCGAGGCGGCGACCGAGGCCGAGGCGATCGACCTCGTCGTGGCCTTCGTCCAGCTCTACCGCGAGAACGCCAAGTACCTCGACCGGCCCTACAGGTGGATCGCCAAGGTCGGGCTCGACTGGGTGAAGGCGCAGGTGCTGGACCCGGAGGTCCGCGCGGGCCTCATCGCGCGCTTCGACATCTCGCAATCGGTCTATCAGCACGATCCCTGGGCCGATCACGTGCAGACCCGGCGTGCCGCCTATGCGCCGCTCGCCGACCTTTCTCTGGAGGCCGCGGAATGAGCTGGATCGACATCGGCGCACTGGAGGACGTGCCCCTCCGCGGCACCCGGCTGGTCAAGACGAAGCTGGGCTGCATCGGCCTTTTCCGCACCGGCGAGGCCGAGGTCTTTGCCGCCTCCAACACCTGCCCGCACAAGGGCGGGCCGCTGAACGAGGGGATCGTGCACGGCAGGCGGGTGACCTGCCCGCTGCACAACATGGTCTTCGACCTCGAGACCGGCGCCGCGCAGGGCGCCGACGAGGGCCGGATCGAGACCTTCCCGGTCCGGATCGAGGCGGGGCGCATCCTGCTCGACGTCACCGCGCTCGCCCGGAGCGCCGCGTGAGAGCCGCCACCCGCTCCACCTGCGCCTATTGCGGCGTGGGCTGCGGCGTGTTGCTGACCCCCGACGGGCACGGCGGGCTCGACGTGCAGGGCGATCCGGACCACCCCGCGAACCGGGGACGGCTCTGTTCCAAGGGCGCCGCGCTCGGCGAGACCGTGGGGCTCGACGAGCGGCTCCTCGCCCCGCGCCACCACGGCCGGGAGATCGGCTGGGACGCGGCTTTGCAAACCGTCGCCGACCGCTTTGCAAACACGATCGCGCGGCACGGGCCCGACAGCGTCGCCTTCTACGTCTCGGGCCAGCTCCTGACCGAGGATTACTACGTCGCCAACAAGCTGATGAAGGGCTTCATCGGCTCGGCCAACATCGACACGAATTCCCGCCTCTGCATGGCCTCGACCGTTGCGGGCCACCGCCGCGCCTTCGGGACGGACACGGTGCCCGGGACCTACGAGGATCTGGACGAGGCCGACCTCGTGGTGCTCGTGGGCTCCAACCTCGCCTGGTGCCACCCGGTGCTCTACCAGCGGGTGCTGGCGGCGCGGGCCGCGCGCGGGACGAGCATCGTCGTGATCGACCCCCGGAGGACCGCGAGCTGCGAGCAGGCGGACATGCACCTCGCGCTGGCCCCCGGCAGCGACGTGGCGCTCTTCAACGCCCTGCTGGTGGCGCTCCGGGAGGGCGGGGCGCTCGACGAGGGGTTCCTGCGGCATGTCGAGGGGTTCGACGACACGCTGGAGGCGGCGCTCGCGGACGATCCCGCGAAGACGGGGCTGTCGGCGGAGGAGATCGACGCCTTCTGCCGGATGTGGATGGGGACGGAGCGCGTCGTCACCGTGTTCTCGCAGGGCGTGAACCAGAGCGCGCAGGGCAGCGACAAGGTCAACGCGATCCTCAATTGCCACCTCGCCACGGGCCGGATCGGGCGGCCCGGCATGGGCCCCTTCTCGGTCACCGGCCAGCCCAATGCCATGGGCGGGCGCGAGGTGGGCGGGCTGGCGAACACGCTGGCCTGCCATCTCGAGCTGGAGGACCCCGCGCACCGCGCCGCCGTGCAGGCGTTCTGGGAGAGCGGGCCGCTGCCGCAGGCGCCGGGCCTGAAGGCGGTCGAGATGTTCCGCGCCGTGGGGCGGGGCGACATCAGGGCGCTCTGGATCATCCACACCAATCCCGCCGTCTCGATGCCCGACGCCGACGCGGTGAAAGCGGCCATCGCGGGCTGCGACTTCGTCGTGGTGAGCGACGTGACCGGCGCGACCGACACGGCGCGGCTGGCCGACATGCTGCTGCCCGCCACCGCCTGGGCAGAGAAGGACGGCACCGTCACCAATTCCGACCGCACGATCTCGCGCCAGCGGGCGGTCCTGCCCGCCCCGGGCGCGGCGCGTCCCGACTGGGCGATCCTCGCCGAGGTCGGCCGCCGGATGGGCTTCCATGCCGCCTTCGATTACGCGGGCCCGGCGGAGATCTTCCGGGAATACGCCGCGCTTTCGGGGATCGCCGCGCAGATGGGGCGCGATTTCGACATCTCCGGGCTGGGCGCCCTCGACGAGGCGGGCTATGCCGCGCTGCCGCCGACCCGCTGGCCGGTGAGCCCGGGGCGCAGCGGCGGGCGCTTCTTCGGCGACGGGCGGTTCTTCCACCCGGGCGGCAAGGCCCGGATGCTCCCCGTCACGGCCCGGCCCCCCGCCGCCAGGGTCGGCCGGCGCTATCCGTTCCGCCTGAACACCGGCCGGATCCGCGACCAGTGGCACACGATGACGCGGACCGGGCTCTCTCCCCGCCTCTCGGCGCATCTGGCGGAGCCGTTCCTCGACCTCCATCCCGAGGATGCCGCCCGGCTGAAGGTCTCCGCCGCCGACCTCGTCCGGGTGAAAAGCCCCGAGGGGCAGGCGATCCTGCGCGCCCGGATCACCCGCGACGTCGCCCCGGGGCAGGTCTTCGCGCCGATGCACTGGACCGGAGAGACCGCGCCCTCCGCCCGGATCGACGCGCTCGTCGCCGCCGTCACCGACCCGGTGTCGGGCCAGCCCGAAAGCAAGGCCGCCGTCGCCGCGGTCGAGCGGTTCGACGCGGCGTGGTACGGCTTCGCCGTCTCCGCCACGCCGCTCGCGCCGGAGGCCGAGTACTGGGCCCGCGCCCGCACCCCCGCCGGCTGGCGGGCGGAGCTCGCAGGCCGCGCCCCGGTCGCCGACTGGGAGGCCGAGGCGCGCCGCCTTTTCGGACTGCCCGACGCGCCCCTCCAGTCGCTCATGGACGCCCGCCGGGGCTCCGCGCGGCTCGCCTTCCTCGATGGCGACCGGCTGATCGCGGCGCTCTTCGTCTCGCGCGCCCCGGTCGCGGTGATGCGCGACTACCTCGTCACCCTGCCCGGCACGGCCGTGCCCGAGGCGCTGACCGGGCGCACCCCGGCCGACCGGCCGGACCCGGGGCCGGTGCTCTGTTCCTGCTTCGGCGTGGGGGTGAACACGATCCTCACCGCCGTCGAGACGCAGGGGCTGATGAGCGTCGACGCCGTGGGGCAGGCGTTGCAGGCCGGGACGAATTGTGGATCCTGTCGCTCGGAGATCGCGGGCCTGATCGCCCGCGCGCAGACGAAGGAAGCCGCCGAGTGAGCCTTGCCACCCACGTCCGCACCCTGGGAAGGGGCCCCGGCCGCTCCCGCTCGCTGACGCGGGAGGAGGCGGCCGAGGCCATGGCGCTGATGCTCTCGGGCGCGGCCGAGCCCGAGGCGGTCGGCGCGCTCCTGATGCTGCTGCGGATGAAGGGCGAGACGGCGGAGGAGATCGCGGGCTTCACCGAGGCGGCGCAGGGTGCCCTGCCGGACCTGGGGCCGGTGGACCTCGACTGGCCGAGCTATGCCGCCGGGCGGACCCGCGGGCTGCCGTGGTTCCTGCTCTCGGCCCGGCTGGTGGCGGAGGCGGGGCATCGGGTGCTGCTCCACGGCTGGAACGGGCCGGACGGGGCGGTGCGCGACGGGCTGGCCCGGGCCGGCATCGCGGTGGCCGAAGGGCCCGAGGCCGTGCCCGCGCTGCTCGACCGGGACCGGATCGCCTATCTGCCGCTCGAGACGCTGTCGCCCGCCATCTTCCGGCTGCTTGGGCTGCGGCCGGTCTTCGGGCTGCGCTCCTGCATCAACACGACCTGCCGGATGCTGAACCCGGCCCGCGCGGCGGCTTCGGTGCAGGGGGTGTTCCATCCGCCCTACCGGCTGCTGCAATCGGACGCGGCGCGGCTGCTCGGCTGGCGGGCGCTGACCGTCATCAAGGGCGGCGGCGGCGAGTTCGAGCGGCATCCGACGAAGGAGATCGCGCAGTTCGGGCTGCGGGACAGCGCGGCGTGGGAGGCCCCGGCGCCGGCTTTGATGGCGGACACGCGAAGGCTCAACGACGGCCAGGAAGACCCGGGCCTGCTGACGGCGCTCTGGCAGGGCGATCTGCGGGACGCGTTCGCCGAGGCCGTGGTGACCGGCACCGCGGCGCTCGCCCTCGACACGCTGGGCGTGGCCGGGCCGGAGCAGGCGGCGCGCGAGCTCTGGGCCGCGCGCACCCGCTCGCGCGCGGCCTGAGACCGCCCCCGGGACGAACCGGGAGCCGCCGGGGGGCGGAGCCATGGCACCGGCGGGATGGCGCGCCCCGGAGCCGCCGGGCCACGCGCCATGCCGCCTCCCGTCATTCCCTGTTGTCCGCCTGCGCCCGGACCGAGCGGCGGCCGGGCGCCGTGATCCGGCAGGGCCCCGCGTTCCGCGACCCGGTGAGCCGCCGGCGCCGGAGCTTCGCGACGAGCTTGAGGGTGCAGTCGACCGGCAGGCTGCCGTCGCGGATGAAGCAATCCTCCGCGACAAGCCGCCCGTTGGAACCACGTGGATGCAAGTCAGGGATCGCGCCGTTTGCCGCGGGCGATCCTCGTGTCCGTCCCGGCGGGACGGTCAGTGCGTCTGCACAAGCTCCGGCATCTGCAATTCCCGTCTCGGGGTCAGGAGAGACGACTTTCCGCCCGGCGGCCGCGACCGTAAAGCCTCAGCCGTCGCTGCGGCCGAAGAGACCCGTCAACGCCCGCTGGATGATGCCCGCGACCGAAGGGCGGCGCTTGGCGGTGAAGGGCAGGGGGCGGCAGACCTCCATCGCGGCGACACCGACACGGGCGGTCAGCGCGCCGTTCACCACCCCCTCGCCGAAGCGGCGGGAGAGGCGGGCGAGCAGCGTGCCGCCGAGGACCGAGCCGATGGTGTCGTCGCCGACCGCAACCGCGCCGGTGGCGACGAGATGGGTCATCACCGCGCGGGTGAGCCGCCATGAGCCGAGGGTGCCGGAGCGGCCGCCGTAGATCTCGGCGATCCGGCGGATCATCCGCAGGTTCGAGGTCAGCGCCGTCGCCACGTCCGCCAGCGCCAGGGGCACCACGGCGGTCACGGTGGCGACCTGCCGGGCGGCGGCCTCGACCTCGCGCAGGGCAGCGGCATCGAGGGGGGCCAGAAGCTCGGTCTCGGCAAGGCCCAGCACGGCGGCGGCGTCGAATTGTTCACCCTCGCGTTCGCGGAAGCGTTCCAACCCCCATTTCAGCTCGTCCCGGCCCGCGTAGAGCGCGCCGAGGCGTCCGGCCAGGGCGCGCGCGCGCTTGAGATCGGCCGCGACGAGCACCGCCTCGGCCTCGGAATGGAGCTGGTCCATGCGCGAGAGGCGCGAGAAGGCAGCGATCTCCTTCACGACGATGGCAAGGCAGACCAGCAGGAAGACGGCGATCAGCAGCGTGACGGCATAGCCGAGAAGCGGGTAGGCGGCGATCAGCCCCACGACCGCCTGCCAGGCGGCGATGGAGATGAAGGTCGCGAGCAATGCCCCGGCGAGGCTCCAGAACCACCGCGCGAGGCGCGAGGGTTTGCGGGCGGCGAGCACCGCCACGGTCTGCATCGCCCGGCCCTCGGGGCGCGGCGCGGGATCGGGCACCGGGGGCGCCTCGCCGGGGCCAGGGGCCTCGGTGCTGCCGTCGAGGTCGATCAGGACCGGGCCGCGGCGTCTTTCCTCGTCAGCCATGAAGCGCATTCCTTTCCCAGACGAACCGGATGTCCGGCAATCCCTCGTCGTTTCCCCGCCCGTCGGTGCGGTCCGCTTCCCGGAACCCGCGGGCCTGGTAGAAGCCGCGCGCGGTCCGGTTCGCCTGGAAACACCAGAGTGAAAGGCGGTCCGCCTCGGCCTGCGCCGCCGCGATCAGCCGCGTGCCGATGCCGCGGCCCCGCGCGCCGCGGGCGAGGTAGAGCGCATGGATCTCCTCTCCCTGCCGGGCAAGGAAGCCCGAGACCGCGCCCGCATGTTCCGCCACGATGGTCCAGCCGCGGTCGATGAGCGTTTCGGCAAACGCCACCTCCTCGGCGCGGGAATGGATGCGGGGCATCCACTCCGTCTCGTCGATGAAACCCGAGAGGATCCCCGCGACGCTCCCCGCGTCGAGCGGGCGGGCCGGGCGCAGCAGAAGCTCGCTCACAGCCGGTCCCCGATCAGGAACTGCGCCGCCCGGTCAAGCCGGATGTGCGGCGGGCCCTCGCCGGGTTTCAGCCGCAGGGGCGCGGGGGCGAAGGCCATCACGTTGTAATCGGCGTCGAGCCAGTGTTCGGCCAGCGACCGGGCGGGGTTCAGCAGGCGCTTCGGATCCTCGGGCAGCTCGCCCGGATAGAGCGCGGCCTGCCGCCCGGTGGAGAGGAGCCGGCCGCGGACGCAATCGACCTCGGCCCCGTTGTGGCTGACGGTTTCCTCCACCGTGGCGCGGAGGGCGGCGATGGACATCGCCGCGGTCTCGGCCCCGGCGAAGGCCGCGCGGTCGGAGGCGTCGCGCAGCAGCGCCTCCATGATCGCGGTGAGGCGTCCGTGCTGGGTGTGATGCAGGTGGTCGGCCTTGGTGGCGGCGAAGAGGATCTTCTCGACCCGCTTGCCCATCAGGAGGCTCGTCAGGAAGCGGTTCCGACCGGGCCGGAAGGCGCCGAGGATGTCGGCCATGGCGCGGCGCAGCTCCTCGACCGCCTGCGGGCCGCCGTGGATTGCCGAGAGCGCGTCCACCAGCACCACCTGCCGGTCGATGCGGGAGAAATGGTCGCGGAAGAACGGCTTGACCACCCGGTCCTTGTAGGCCTCGAACCGCCGCTCCATCTCGCGCCAGAGGCCCTTGCGGGGGGCGTTCTCCTCCACCGGCAGGGGGGCGAAGGTGAGCGCGGGAGAGCCCTCCATCTCGCCCGGCAGCAGGAACCGGCCCGGGGTGATGTCGGCATGGCCCGCCTCGCGCGCGGCGACGAGGTAGGCCTTGTAGGCGTCCGACAGGGCGCGGGCGTCGGGTTCTTCCCATGTCTCGCGGCCCCGCGCGGCGTCGGCGGCGGCGAGGAAGTCGCGCGCCTCGTCGCGCTTCTCGGCCCAGTCGAGCACGTCGCGGGACCACTTGGCGTAGCTTTTTTCCAGCAGCCCGAGGTCGAGCAGCCATTCGCCGGGGTAATCCACGATGTCGAGGTGGATCGTGCGCGGCCCGGAGAATCCGCCGAGCAGTCCGGTGGGCCGGACCTTCAGTGACAGCCGCAGCTCCGAGACGGTGCGCGTGCTCTCGGGCCAGAACGGCTCGGCCGCGGTGATCGCGGCGAGGTGGGTCTCGTAATCGAAGCGCGGGATCGTGTCGTCGGGCTGGGGCTGCAGGTAGGCGGTCACGATCCGGCCGTCGGCCTGGGCCACCAGCTGGGTCATCCGCGCGCGGTCCATCAGGTTCGCGACCAGCGAGGTGATGAAGACCGTCTTGCCCGACCGCGCGAGGCCCGTCACGCCCAGCCGGATGACGGGTTCGAAGAAGGTGCCCGAGATCGAATCCCCGACAGCCTCGACCCGGCGGGTCACCCCTTCGGCCAATGCGCCTATCACCACGTGCCTGTCCCGTTCCTGCCTGTGCCTTTCGGCACAAGATAGAGGCGGGCGGCGGCACTTGCCAGTGCGGGGGGCGCACGGTAACCGATTGGGATGCCGCGCTACGCCCTGAAGATCGAATACCACGGAGCCCCCTTCGCCGGATGGCAGAGGCAGGCGGACCAGCCCTCGGTGCAGGGCGCGGTGGAGGCGGCGCTTGCGCGGCTTGAGCCCGGGGAGCACAGGATCGCTGCGGCGGGCCGGACCGATGCGGGGGTGCATGCGACGGGGCAGGTGGCCTCGTTCGACCTTGCGAAGGGGTGGGATCCGTTCCGGCTGTCCGAGGCGCTGAACTATCACCTCAAGCCGCAGCCGGTGGCCGTGGTGGCAGCTGCGCGGGTGGCCGATGACTGGCACGCGCGGTTCACGGCGGTGGAGCGGCGGTATGTCTTCCGCCTGTTGATGCGCCGCGCCCCCGCGACCCATGACGCGGGGCTCGTGTGGCAGGTGAAGCAGCCGCTGGACGTCGCGCCGATGCGGGAGGCGGCGGCGCACCTGATCGGCAAGCACGATTTCACCACCTTCCGCAGCTCGATCTGCCAGGCGGCGAGCCCGGTGAAGACGCTGGACGAGATCACCATCGAGGAGGTCGCGGGCTTCTCGGGCCCCGAGCTGCGGTTCTTCCTGCGGGCGCGGTCGTTCCTGCACAACCAGGTGCGCTCCATCGTCGGCACGCTGGAGCGCGTCGGCGCCGGGGCCTGGGCGCCCGGCGACGTGAAGACGGCGCTGGAGGCCGCGGACCGTGCGGCCTGCGGGCCGGTCTGCCCGCCGCAGGGGCTCTACCTGGCGGGTGTGGGTTACCCCGAGGATCCCTTCGGCTGACCGGGGGCCGCGGGGGGCACGCCGATGCCGAAGGGCGCGCCGCTCTGGCTCTCCTTCGCCTGCGCCTCGATGAAGACATGCATGACTTCGGGGAAGGTCTCGCGGATCCGCGTCTCGAGCCGTGAGACCGTCGCCTCCACATCGGCAAGCGAGGCGGTGTCGCGGAAATCGAGGCTGATGTTGGCGAGCACGTTCTGCGGCCCGAGGTGGATCGTCCGCAGCTCGTTCAGCCCCGCGACGCCCGGCTCCTCGCCGATCATTTCGCGGATCGCGTGGCGCGTCTCGCGGGTGGCGGCCTCGCCGATCAGCAGGCTGCGCGTCTCGTAGGCGAGCCCCGCCGCGGCCAATGCCAGCACCACGGCGATTCCGATGGAGGCCGCGCCGTCGGCCGTGTGCCAGCCGAGATGCTGGGACAGGAGCAGGCCGATCATCGCGATGACGAGGCCCAGCAGGGCGGCGCTGTCCTCGAAGAGCACGGTGAAGGTGGTCGGGTCCTTCGAGCGCCGGATCGCCTGCCAGAGCGAGCGCCCGCCACGGGTCTTGTTGAAGGCGCGGAGGGCGACGATCCAGGCCGCGCCCTCGAAGAGGATCGCGAAGCCGAGAACCACGTAGTTGATCGTGTAGCTGGTGATCGGCTCGGGGTGCAGGATGTGCTGGACGCCTTCGTAGAACGAGATGCCGGAGCCCAGGCCGAAGATCAGGATGGCGACGACGAAGGACCAGAAATAGACCTCCATCCCGTAGCCGAAGGGGTGGACCTCGTCCGGGGCGCGGCGCGACCGGCTCAGTCCGAGCAGCAGGAGGCCCTGGTTGCCGGTGTCCACGACCGAGTGGATCGCCTCGGACAGCATCGCGGAGGAGCCGGTATAGGCCGCGGCGATGAACTTGGTGACCGCGATGGCCGCGTTTCCGGCGAGTGCCGCGTAGATGACGAGCTTCGAGTCACCGGCCATGGGGGGATCCTTCGTTCGGGTCGGGTGCGGTCAACCGGCACAGGGCGCGGCGGTTCCGCCCGGGAGCCTAGCGCGGGGGCGGGTCGGGCGCCAGACGAGGTGTGGCGGGCGCTCGATCCCCGGCGCGCGGCGGGGCAGGACGGGCGATACGGCCCCCCCTGCGTTGCCCGCAACGCGCGAGATGCCGGTCGAGGCGCGGCCGCGACCTCCCGCCTCTGGACCCTCGTGACCTCGGCGCGTATAAGCCGCCCCATGGTCCGGGACGTGGCGCATATCCATCGAATTAGCCGCCCGGCGGCCTGACAGCTCGTCGGGACGCCGGGACAAGGCGCATGGGAGCGCCCGCGCCGCTTTCCCCCTCACATCGCGACAAGACGAAGGACCGGACATGTCCGCCGAGACACCCGACTACAAAGACACGCTCAACCTGCCGAAAACCGATTTCCCGATGCGCGCGGGGCTTCCCAAGCGGGAACCCGAATGGCTCGACCGCTGGGCGAGGATCGGCGTCTACGACCGCCTGCGCGAGAAGGAGGGCCGCACGCCCTTCACGCTCCACGACGGCCCGCCCTATGCCAACGGCCACCTCCACATCGGCCATGCGCTGAACAAGATCCTCAAGGACATGATCGTCCGCTCCCGCCAGATGATGGGGCATGACGCGCGCTACATCCCCGGCTGGGACTGCCACGGCCTGCCGATCGAGTGGAAGATCGAGGAGCAGTACCGCGCCAAGGGGCTCGACAAGGACAAGGTCGACGTCGTCGACTTCCGCCAGGAATGCCGCAAGTTCGCGGAGGGCTGGGTCGATATCCAGCGCGAGGAGTTCCAGCGCCTCGGGATCACCGGCAACTGGGCCGAACCCTACCTGACGATGAACTTCCACGCCGAGCGGGTGATCGCCGAGGAATTCATGAAATTCCTGATGAACGGCACGCTCTACCAGGGCTCGAAGCCGGTCATGTGGTCGCCCGTCGAGGAGACCGCGCTGGCCGAGGCCGAGGTCGAGTACCACGACAAGGAAAGCCCCACCATCTGGGTGAAGTTCCGCGTCGCCGAGTTCGAGCTGCCGGACATCGTCCTGTCGGACGAGGAGGCGACCGACGAGAGCCGCGAGGCGGTGGCCGCGGCCGAAGAGAAGGTGTCGGCCGACCTGACCGGCGCCCATGTGGTGATCTGGACCACGACGCCCTGGACCATCCCGTCGAACAAGGCGGTGGTCTATGGCGAGGAGATCGCCTACGGCCTCTACGAGGTCACCGGCACGCCCGAGGAATGCTGGGCCGAGGTGGGCGACCGCTTCATCCTGGCCGACAACCTCGCCGCCGAGGTGATGGGCCGCGCGCGGCTGGAAGAGGGCCAGTACCGCCGCCTCCGCGACGTGCGCCATTCGCAGCTGGCCGGCATGCGCCTGAGCCACCCGCTCGCCGGCGCCGAGGGCGGCGATGGCGAATGGGACGACCTGCGCGACTTCCGCGCGGCCGAATTCGTGACCGACACCGAGGGCACCGGCTTCGTGCATTGCGCGCCGTCCCACGGGATGGAGGAATACGAGCTCTACCGCGACCTCGGGATGCTCGAACAGGTCATCACCTACAACGTGATGGACGACGGCTCCTTCCGCGCGGACCTGCCGTTCTTCGGCGGCAAGCGCATCCTGCGCGCCAAGGCCAAGAACGGGAGCTGGGAGGGCGACGCCAACGCCGCCGTCATCGCCAAGCTGACCGAGGTCGGCGGGCTGCTGGCGCGGGGCCGCATCAAGCACTCCTATCCGCATTCCTGGCGCTCCAAGGCGCCGGTGATCTACCGCAACACGCCGCAATGGTTCGCCGCGATCGACAAGCCGGTCGGCGACGGGCAGGACGAGAACGGCACGACCATCCGCGAGCGCGCGCTGACCTGCATCGACAAGGTGGAATGGACCCCGAAATCGGGCCGCAACCGCCTGCATTCGATGATGGAGGCGCGGCCCGACTGGGTGCTCTCGCGCCAGCGGGCCTGGGGCGTGCCGCTCACCTGCTTCGTGAAGAAGGGGGCGCTGCCGACCGATCCCGGGTTCCTTCTGCGCGACGAGGCGGTCAATGCCCGCATCGCCGAGGCCTTCGAGGCCGAGGGCGCGGATGCGTGGTATCTCGAGGGGGCCAAGGAGCGGTTCCTCGGGGCCGACCACGACCCGGCGGAATGGGAGCAGGTCTTCGACATCCTCGACGTGTGGTTCGACAGCGGCTCGACCCACGCCTTCGTGCTGCGCGACCGCGCCGACGGGACCGAGGACGGGATCGCGGACGTCTACCTTGAAGGCACCGACCAGCACCGCGGCTGGTTCCATTCCTCGCTCCTGCAATCGGTCGGCACCACCGGCCACGCGCCCTACCGCGCCGTCGTGACCCACGGGTTCACGCTGGACGAGAAGGGCAACAAGATGTCGAAGTCGCTCGGCAACACCATCCTCCCCGAGGAGGTGGTGGAGCAATACGGCGCGGACATCCTGCGGCTCTGGGTGGCGCAGGCGGACTTCACCGCCGACCAGCGGATCGGGCCGGAAATCCTGAAGGGCGTGGCCGACGGCTACCGGCGGCTCCGGAACACGATGCGCTTCCTGCTGGGCTCCCTGAGCGATTTCCGCGAGGAGGACCGTGTCGCGCCCGAGGACATGCCCGAGCTGGAACGCTGGGTGCTGCACCGGCTGGCGGAGCTCGATGAGCGGGTCCGGACAGGCTATGAGAGCTACGATTTCCAGGGCGCCTTCCAGGCGGTCTTCAACTTCGCGACGATCGAGCTCTCGGCCTTCTACTTCGATATCCGCAAGGACGCGCTCTATTGCGACGGCGAGACGCTGCGGGCGAAATCCGCGCGCACGGTGCTGGATCTGCTGTTCCACCGGCTCACGACCTGGCTCGCGCCGATCCTCGTCTTCACGATGGAGGAGGTCTGGCTGGAGCGCTTCCCGGGCGAGGACAGCTCGGTCCACCTGACCGACATGCCCGAGACGCCCGCTTCCTGGCGCGACCCGGCGCTGGCGGAGAAATGGGCGCAGGTCCGGGCCGCGCGGCGCGTGGTCACGGCAGCGCTCGAGGTGCAGCGGACCGACAAGGTCATCGGCGCCTCGCTGGAAGCGGCTCCGGTGGTCCATGTCGAGGACGCGGCGATGCGCGAGGCGCTGCAATCGGTGGCCTTCGAGGATGTCTGCATCACCTCGGACATCACGCTGACCGGCGATCCGGCGCCGGCCGAGGCCTACCGCCTGCCGGAGGTCCCCGGGGTCGGTGTGGTCTTCGAGAAGGCCGACGGCGAGAAGTGCCAGCGCTGCTGGAAGATCCTGCCGGACGTCGGCACGCACCGGCATCCGGGCGTCTGCGGACGCTGCGACGAGGCCCTGGGCTGACCCTCGGGCGGCGCGTGATGGCGGATTGAAGAGGGCGGGGGAGACCCCGCCCTTCTTGTTTCGGGCTCGCAATATATCAGGCAATGAATGCGTTTCGGATCGGGAATGACGTGATCCGATCGCCGTTTTGTACAATCCGACTGCCGGACAGTCGGGGAGGGCAGGGCACGGGCCTGCAAAAAGCGCAGTGGCGGCGATGTGTTTCCCGGCATGGCGGAGATGCTTTGCCTGTGCTTTTCTTTTTGCGGGCAAAATCCGGGCGGATCCTGCGGATTTGACCGCCCCCGGTGTCACCGTCCTGCGGGGGTGCGGAAACAATCTTTAAGCATGAAACATATTGTCCATCCCAGATTCATTCAGCATTTGCAACGTGTTACACATAGGCGCCTGTTCTCTTCCCGCGTGCCATAGCCCCTTGACCGTGGCGGCGCCGCAAATTGATAAAGCTCCTGATAGTCTTGCTTCGCCTCGGCGAGTATTTTCACCGGTCAGTCGGGGTCTGGAATGAGTTGCCTTTTGTCGTATCAGAGTGATCGCCTGCTGTTTCCGATCCTCGGCATTGCGGCCTCCGCGGTTCTGGTTCTGCTCTGGCTGCTCCGGTACAACGATTTCGATGGAAAGCGCGATTTCGCGATCGCCTTCGTCGCGATGCTCTGGTGGCTGCTCGCCGGCAGCCGCGAGGTCACGGTGCAGGCGGTCGAGTGCAAGGCGCTCTGGGCCAGCATCTCCTGGCCCGGCCTCGCGCTGGTTCCGGTCGCCTGGTGCTTCTTCGTTTCGACCTACCTGCGCGGCGGCCCCTGGATCGGGGAGCGGCTGCGCGACGTGGTGATGATCACCGTGCCCCTTCTGGCCGGCGCCCTCGCCCTGACGAACCCGTGGCACGGCCTGTTCTACAGCCCGGGCTCGACGCTCGACCCGGCCACGGGGCAGGTGGACTACGACCACGGGCCGCTCTTCTACCTCATGGTCGTGGTCACCTATCCCTTCGTCTTCATCGCGCTCGGCACGACGCTGCTGGCCTTCAAGGGCGCCGCGCCGCGCATCTGGCCGTTCCTCGCGATGCTGGTCCTCGTGACGCTGATCCCCTTCATCGCCAATGCCGCCTATGTCTTCGCGGACTTCACCGTGGCCGGGTTCGACCCGACGCCGCTGACCTTCGCGCTGGCGCTGGTGGTCTTCTCGTGGCTGCTGGCAAACAACCGGATGATGGACAAGGCCGCGCTCGGGCGTGACGTCCTCTATTATACCTCGAGCGAGCCGGTTCTCGTGGCCGACACCAACCGCCGTGTCGTTGCCTGCAATCGGGCGGGCCGGGCGGTGTTGTTCGCCACGCCGCCGGCACCGGGAAACGAGGAGGGCGTCCTGCAGGCGCCCGTCCTGGACGTTATCGAGGGGCTGTCGCAGACGGTGTCCGAGCTGAAGGGCGGCATTGTCGAGATCGGCAACCGCATCTTCGAGCCGCGCGCGGTGCAGGTGCGCGGGCCGATCCGCAGGTATGACCGGATCCTCGGCTGGAGCATCAGCTTCATCGACATCACGGAACGCGAACGGCAGGCGCAGGCGCTGCGCAAGGCGCTGGCCGAGGCCGAGGCGGCGATCGAGGCGAAGGACGAGTTCATCGCGGTGGCCAGCCACGAGCTGCGCACGCCGATGACCTCGCTTCGGGGCGGGGTGGACCTGCTGCTGAGCGGCGTTCTGGGCGAGTTCCCCGAGACCGCGCGCCAGATCCTCGAGCTCGTGCGGCGCAACGGCGACCGGCTGTCCGAACTGATCGAGGCGCTGCTCGACCTGCAGGCGATCGAGAACGGCGCGCTGCGCCACGACCCCGCGCCCACGGACATGCGCGCCCTGATGGCCGAAGCGGTCGAGGAGCACCGTGTGATTGCCGACGCGCAGGGCGTCCGGCTGGAGCTGGTGCCGGGACCGGCGCAGAACGTGATCCACGTGGACGGCCTTCGGCTGCGCCAGATCATCGACAACATGCTGTCGAACGCGGTCAAGTTCTCGGAACCCGGCGGCCGGGTCCGCTGCTACGTCGATTTCGCGGAGTGCGGGGTGCGGCTGTCGGTCGAGGACGAGGGCATCGGCATCCCGGCCGGCGCGGAAGAGGTGGTCTTCGGACGCTTCACCCAGCTCGACCGCGGCTCGACGCGCAAGGCGGACGGGCTGGGGCTCGGCATGAACATCTCGCGCCGGCTGGCCCAGCACATGGGCGGACGGCTGGCCTACGAGCCGGCGCCCGGGGGCGGTACGGTCTTCCATCTGGACCTGCCCGCCGTGCCACCGCAGGCGGCCTGACCCGGCCCGTGGCTCAGGGCTGGGTGCGGCTGTCCGCCGGGGCCGCCCGGCGGGCCGACTGGGCCGCCACGTCCTGCGCCACCATCTCCTTGTAGAGCCGCTGGATCTCGGCCGTGACGGGGCGTTCGCCCGAGCCGATCGGCTTGCCGTCGATCTCGGCCACCGGGGTCTGGGCGCCGAAGGTGCCGGTCAGGAAGGCCTCGGAGGCGCCGTAGGCCTCGTAGAGCGAGAAGTTCTTCTGGTGGATCGGGATGCCGTTCTGCTCGCAGAGTCGGATCACGTTGGCCCGGGTCACCCCGTTCATGCAGTAATCGCCCGTCGAGGTCCAAACCTCGCCCCGCCGGACGATGAAGAAGTTGCAGGCGTTGGTCGTGTTCACGAAGCCATGCGGGTCCAGCATCAGCCCCTCGTCGGCGCCCGCCTGTTCGGCCTGCAGGCAGGCGATCACGCAGTTCAGCTTGGAATGGCTGTTGAGCTTCGGATCCTGGCTCATCGGCAGGCCGCGGACCTGCGGCACGGTGGCAAGCCGGATGCCGCGGGACTGGAGCGCGTTCACCGGCTTCGAATGCTCCATGATGATCACCAGCGTCGGCCCCGACCTGCTGAGGCCCGGGTGCTGGAAGGGCTTCGCCTTGACCCCGCGGGTCAGCATCAGGCGGCAGTGGACGTCGGTTTCCATCCCGTTCGCCTGCGCGGTCTTCTCCAGGGCGGCACGGATGCCGTCGCGGTCCATCCCGACATCGAGGCTCACGCTCCGGCAGCTGTCGAAGAACCGGTCCATATGCGCGTCGAAGAAGGCCCATTCGCCGTCATAGAGGCGCATTCCCTCCCACATGCCGTCGCCCAGCAGGAAGCCGCTGTCGTAGACCGAGACCCTGGCCTCGTCCCGGTGCACCAGTTCGCCGTTCACGTAGATCAGGATATCGCGGTTCCGCGCGTCCTCGTCGGCGTCGTGGGTGGTGTGGGCGCTCTCTGGCATGGGGGCTCCTGGGTTGCTCGGCCGGAGGCTGGCAGCTCGCCCGGGATTGTCAACGAGGCAGGCTCAGGCGACCACGACCTGCGTGCCCCATTCCTCGCAAGAGGCGGCAAGCTCGGCGGTCAGCGGCCGGTCGGTGAAAAAGGTGTCGATCTGCGCGAGCGAGGCGATCCGCGCGGGGGCGGAGCGCGTGAACTTGGAATGGTCGGCCACGAGGAAGGTCCGCCGCGACTGCCGGATGATCGCCTGGCTGACGCCGACCTCCTGGATGTCGAAATCGAGGAAATCTCCGTCCCGGTCCAGTGCGGAGCAGCCGATCACGGCAAGGTCGAACTTGAACTGCCGGATCGTCTCGGAGGCGAGGTTGCCGACGAGCCCGCCGTCGGCGCGCCGCAGGTTGCCCCCGGTCACGAAGATCTCGCAATCCGGGTTGGCCACGAGGATGTTCGCGACGTTCATGTTGTTGGTCACGACCATCAGGTTGCGGCGCCGGACGAGCTCCTGCGCGACCGCCTCGGTGCTGGTGCCGATGTTGAGGAAGAGCGAGATGTCGTCGGGGATCCGCGCGGCGCAGGCCCGGGCGATGGCCGCCTTGGCCTCGGGGTTGAGCGAGCGGCGCTCCTCGTAGCCGATGTTGATCGTGCCGGAGGGCAAAACAGCGCCGCCGTGGACCCGCTCGAGCCGACCGGCATCGGCGAGCTCGGTGAGATCGCGGCGGATGGTCTGCAGCGTCACGCCGAAATGCGCCGCGAGCCCCTCGACGGTGACCTTGCCGTCGCGGCGGACGATTTCGAGGATCTCGGGCTGGCGGAAGGTCTGCGACATCGGGCTTTCGTGTGTTTTCGCCAAGCTGTCAGGTTTGCGCGCTGCGAACAAGCTTGGCCGCCCGGAGCAGGGGCGGGGGGCCTGCGGCTGTTGCGGTGCAGCACGGCAACGAAGGGTGTCGCGCCAGCGCGCATGTGCGAAGCGAACAAGGGTATGGCCATATCTTTCATGGATTTGCGGCGAAACGAACAGAAACGAAAATAAACCATTGCCGAACCGCGTGCGCTTTGCGATAAATCGCAAATGGAGTGAGTCAGGGGGCTCTGTGTGCACATGGCCGAGGCCGGCATCACCGACATCTTCGTCATCGGCGGCGGCATCAACGGATGCGGCATCGCGCGGGACGCGGCGGGGCGGGGCCTCTCCGTCCGGCTGGCCGAGATGGGCGATCTGGCCTCCGCGACCTCCTCGGCCTCGACGAAGCTGTTCCACGGCGGTCTGCGCTACCTCGAGTATTTCGAGTTCCGGCTGGTCCGCGAGGCGCTGATCGAACGCGAAGTGCTGCTGAACATGATGCCGCATATCTCCTGGCCGATGCGTTTCGTGCTGCCCTACCACCGCGGCATGCGCTTCGATGCCTCGGCGCCGGCCTCGCGGCTGCTGGCCGCGGCGATGCCCTGGATGAAGGGGCGGCGGCCCGACTGGCTGATCCGGCTCGGGCTCTTGATGTACGACACGCTCGGCGGGCGGAAAATCCTGCCCGCGACGAAGGTGCTGGACCTTGACGACAGCCCCGAGGGGCGGCCGCTCAAGCCCGAGTTCCACAAGGCCTTCGAATATTCCGACTGCTGGGTCGAGGATTCCCGGCTTGTCGTGCTGAACGCCCGGGACGCGGCGGCGCGCGGGGCGCATGTGATGACCCGCACCCGGGTGATCGAGGCCGCGCCCGAGGACGGGCACTGGCGGATCGAGACCGAGAACACCGAGACCGGCGCGCGGCGGACGCATCACGCGCGGGTCCTCGTCAACGCGGGCGGGCCGTGGGTCGCGGACGTCCTGCGCCACAAGGTCCGGGTGAACGCCAGCGCCGGGGTCCGGCTGGTGCGCGGCTCGCATATCGTGACCCGGCGGCTCTTCGAGCACGACAAGTGCTACTTCCTGCAGGGCGCCGACGGGCGGATCATCTTCGCGATCCCCTACGAGACCGACTTCACGCTGATCGGCACCACGGATGTGGAGCACGCGGATCCGGACAGCGCGCCGGTCTGCACGCCCGAGGAACAGCGCTACCTGCTCGATTTCGCGAACCGTTACCTGCGGGATCCGATCTCGGAGGACGACATCGTCTGGACCTATTCCGGCGTCCGGCCGCTCTACGACGACGGCGCCTCCAGCGCCACGGCGGCGACGCGGGACTACACGCTGACGATGGACAGGGCGGGCGGTGCGCCGGTGCTGAACGTCTTCGGCGGCAAGATCACCACCTATCGGCGGCTCGCCGAAAGCGCGATGGAGAAGATCGGCGCGCATTTTCCCGGCATGCCCGGCCCCTGGACCAGGGGCGCCGTGCTGCCGGGCGGGGATTTTCCGGTCGGCGAGGTCGCGGACCTGATGGCGCGGCTCGGGCAGGACTATCCCTTCCTGACGGATTTCTGGGCGCGGCGGCTGATCCGGGCCTACGGCACCGACGCCTGGCGGCTCCTCGGCGATGCCAGGAGCGCCGCCGATCTGGGGGAGGCGTTCGGTGCAACCTTGACGGGTGCAGAGATCGAGTGGCTCATGTCACATGAATATGCCCGCACCGCCGAGGACGTGATCTGGCGGCGCAGCAAGCTGGGCCTGCGGCTGAGCGACGGGGAGGTCGCGCGGCTGGAGGCCTGGATGGCGGACCGGAGGCAGGCGCTGCCGGCGGCGGCGGAATAGGAACGACTGGCCCGAGGGAGGAGGACCCCGATGGCTCTGGAACTGAAAGGTGTCGCGAAGTCGGTGGAGGGGCAGACCCACATCCACCCGACCGACCTGACGCTCGAGGGCGGCACGATGAACGTGCTGCTCGGGCCGACGCTTGCGGGCAAGACCTCGCTGATGCGGCTGATGGCGGGGCTCGACGTGCCCTCGGAAGGCCGGGTGTTCTGGAACGGCACGGACGTGACCGGCGTGCGGGTGCAGGACCGTGGCGTCGCCATGGTCTACCAGCAGTTCATCAACTACCCGACGATGAGCGTCTACGAGAACATCGCCTCGCCGATGCGGCTGATGGGCGTGAACCGGGTCGACCTCGACCGCCGGGTCCGCGAGACCGCCGAGATGCTGAAGCTGACGCCGATGCTCGACCGCAAGCCGCTGGAGCTGTCGGGCGGCCAGCAGCAGCGCTGCGCGCTGGCCCGCGCGCTGGTGAAGGACGCGGGGCTGGTGCTGCTCGACGAGCCGCTCGCGAACCTCGATTACAAGCTGCGCGAGGAGTTGCGGGTCGAGATCCCGCGGATCTTCGAGGCGTCGGGCGCGATCTTCGTCTATGCCACGACCGAGCCCGAGGAGGCGCTCCTTCTCGGCGGCAACACCGCCACGCTCTGGGAGGGCCGGGTGACCCAGTTCGGACCCACGGCGCAGGTCTATCGCCGGCCCGTGGATGCGACCACCGCGCGCGTCTTCAGCGATCCGCCGATGAACTTCCTGCAGGTGTCGAAGACCGGCGCCCGTCTGATGTTCGGCGACGGGCAGAGCGCGCCGGTCTCCGGCCGGCTGGCTGATCTTCCGGACGGGCGCTACACCGCCGGGTTCCGCCCCAACCACCTCGAGATCCGCCAGCACAGCGCCGAGGCGCTGCGCTTCACCGCGCGGCTGAGCGTGACCGAGCTGACCGGGTCCGAGACCTTCGTGCATCTCGACCACCACGGCGAGCCCTGGGTCGGCGTGGTGCACGGCGTGCACGACCTGCCCCTGGGCGAGGAGATCCCGGTCTGGCTCGATCCGCGGCACGTCTACATCTTCGGCGCCGGAGGCGAGCTGATCGTGCCCGCCGCCTATGCGCTGGCAGCCTGAGGGGAGGGGAGAATGGCCAAGATCACACTCGACAACCTCGCGCATTCCTACCTGCCCCATCCGAAGGGCGAGGCGGATTTCGCGCTGAAGGAGCTGAACCACGATTGGGAGGACGGCGCGGCCTATGCGCTGCTCGGCGCCTCGGGCTGCGGCAAGTCCACGCTGCTGAACATCATCTCGGGGCTGCTGGTGCCCACGCAGGGACGCATCCTCTTCGACGGAAAGGATGTCACCGCGGCGCCGACGGCCGCGCGCAACATCGCGCAGGTGTTCCAGTTCCCGGTGGTCTACGACACGATGAGCGTGCGCGACAACCTGGCCTTCCCGCTTCGCAACCGGGGTCGGGACGAAGCCTATGTCGCGGAACGGGTTCAGGAAATCGCGCGGATGATCGGCATGGAGGACATGCTCGACCGCAAGGCGCGGGGTCTGACGGCGGATGCCAAGCAGAAGATCAGCCTGGGCCGCGGGATGGTGCGCAAGGACGTGAACGCACTGCTGTTCGACGAGCCGCTGACGGTGATCGACCCGCACATGAAATGGGAACTCCGGACCCAGCTCAAGAAGCTGCACGACGATTTCGGGCACACGATGATCTACGTCACCCACGACCAGACCGAGGCGCTGACCTTCGCCGACAAGGTCGTCGTGATGCATGACGGGCGCGTGGTCCAGATCGGCACGCCGGAAGAACTGTTCGAAAGGCCCGAGCACACCTTCGTCGGCTATTTCATCGGCTCGCCGGGCATGAACGTGATCCCGGCGCGGGTCGAGGGGAACCGGGCCTATATCGACGGATCCCACGTCGAGCTGGCGCATGGCTACGGTCCGCTCGGCGGCAAGGTCGAGATCGGCATCCGGCCCGAATATGCGCGGCTCTCCCGCACGGAGGGGTTGCCCGTGAAGGTCCGCCGCGTCGAGGATGTCGGCCGCCACAAGATCATCCGGGCCGAGTTCTTCGGCCACGAGATCAACGTCATCGCCGGCGAGGACGAGGCCATCGGCCCGGACATGACCCGGGTGAGCTTCGATCCCGGGCGCGTGAACGTCTACGCCGACGACTGGCGCGTCGCGCCGCAGGGGAGGGCCGCGTGATGGACAAGACACCGAACAACAAGGCGTGGTTCCTCGTCCTGCCGGTGGCGGTGCTGGTGGCCTTCTCGGCGGTGATCCCGCTGATGACGGTCGTGAACTACTCGGTGCAGGACACCTTCGGCGGCAACCAGTTCTTCTGGGTCGGCCTCGAATGGTACGAGGAGATGCTGCATTCCGAACGGATGTGGAACGCGCTTGGCCGGCAGCTGGCCTTCTCGGCGATCATCCTCGCGATCGAGGTGCCGCTCGGCGTCTTCGTCGCGCTCAACATGCCGAAACGGGGCTTCTGGGCCAGCTTCTGCCTCGTGCTGATGTCCCTGCCGCTGCTGATCCCGTGGAACGTGGTCGGCACGATCTGGCAGATCTTCGGCCGGGTGGACATCGGGCTTCTGGGCCACACGCTCGCCGCGCTCGGGATCGAGTACAATTACACGCAGGACGCGGTGGCGGCCTGGGTCACCGTCATCGTGATGGACGTCTGGCACTGGACCTCGCTGGTGGCGCTGCTGGCCTATGCCGGGCTGCAATCCATCCCCGACGCCTATTACCAGGCCGCGAAGATCGACCAGGCGAGCCGCTGGAAGGTCTTCCGCTACATCCAGCTGCCCAAGATGGCCGGCGTGCTGATGATCGCGATCCTGCTCAGGTTCATGGACAGCTTCATGATCTACACCGAGCCCTTCGTGGTCACCGGCGGCGGCCCCGGCAACGCGACGACATTCCTGTCGATCGACCTCGTCAAGATGGCGCTCGGTCAGTTCGACCTCGGCCCGGCGGCGGCCTTCTCGATCATGTATTTCCTCGTGATCCTGCTGATCTCCTGGGTGTTCTACACCGTCATGACCAATCTCGACCGGGAGGGGCGCTGATGACCGATCTCGCCGTGAACGCGCCCGCCAGCCGCACCCGTGGCCGGGTGAACGGGAAGGCCCTTGTGATGGGGCTCTACCTCACCTTCCTGCTGCTGCCGATCTACTGGCTCGTGAACATGAGCCTGAAGACCAATGCCGAGATCCTCGGCACCTTCTCGCTCTGGCCGCAGAACCCCACGCTGGCGAATTACCGGACGATCCTGACCGATCCGTCGTGGTACATGGGCTACGTCAACTCGCTGATCTTCGTGGTGATGAACACCGTGATCTCGGTCCTCGTGGCGCTTCCGGCGGCCTATGCCTTCAGCCGCTACCGCTTCCTCGGGGACAAGCACTTCTTCTTCTGGCTGCTGACCAACCGGATGGCCCCGCCCGCGGTCTTCGCGCTGCCGTTCTTCCAGCTCTATTCCTCGGTCGGGCTCTTCGACACCCATATCGCGGTGGCGCTGGCGCATTGCCTCTTCAACGTCCCGCTCGCCGTCTGGATCCTCGAGGGCTTCATGCGCGGCGTGCCGAAGGAGATCGACGAGACCGCCTATATCGACGGCTATTCCTTCCCGCGGTTCTTCGTGCGGATCTTCATGCCGCTGATCTCGTCCGGGATCGGGGTCGCGGCATTCTTCTGCTTCATGTTCTCCTGGGTCGAGCTCTTGCTGTCGCGGACGCTGACCAGCGTGGAGGCCAAACCCATTGCCGCGACGATGACCCGCACGGTCTCGGCCTCGGGGCTCGACTGGGGCGTGCTGGCGGCGGCGGGGGTGCTGACCATCGTGCCCGGCGCGCTCGTGATCTACTTCGTGCGGAACTACATCGCCAAGGGCTTCGCCCTGGGGAGGGTGTGATGGGGCGCGCGATGCAGAGCGAAGGGTTGCGCCCTCCCTCGGGCGGGCGCTCCAACCCTCTTTGGTCCGCGAGGCATCGTCACGCGCCTGCCGGGATGTCGGTGCTGAACGATACCAATGCGCCCTCCCGGGGGGGAGGGAGGGCGCGGCCCGGCCTGCGGCGGGGCCAGTCGGCACGAACGAAGCGCCAATACCAAACCGGGGAGGCCCACTGACATGGCATGGATGGCATGGACCTGGCCGACGGCGATCTTCTTCGCCTGCATCGCGGCCCTTCTCATCCTCTTCACGATCCTCGCGATCCGCTCGCCCGAGACGCCCCGCACCGGCGTGCTCCGGATCGAGACGACGCGCGGCGACCGGCTGTTCATCAGCCTTCTGGGCTCCGCCTACATCAACCTCGCGTGGCTGGGCCTGATCGGCGTCTACCAGCCCGCCGCGCTCATCCTTTGCCTCGTCTATGCCGCGGCGGTGTTCCGCTGGGTCTAGATGCAGGTGCCCCCGCGCGCCCCGGAAGGAGGAGACCGGGACGCGAGACAAGCCATCCTCGAAACGAAGGTTCAGCCAGGGAGGACACAATGAACCTGAACTTGAGAAACACGACAGCGATATTCCTGCTGCTCGCCGGACCCGCCTTCGCGGAGATGGAGGACGCGACGGCATTCCTGGACAGCGAGATCGGCGATCTGTCGAGCCTCACCCGCGAGGAGCAGGAGGCCGAGATGCAATGGTTCATCGACGCGGCCAAGCCCTTCGCCGGGATGGACATCAAGGTGGTCTCGGAAACCATCACCACCCATGAATACGAAAGCAAGGTGCTCGCCCCCGCGTTCAGCGCGATCACCGGCATCAACGTCACCCACGACCTGATCGGCGAGGGCGACGTGGTCGAGAAGCTGCAGACGCAGATGCAGTCGGGCGAGAACATCTATGACGCCTACATCAACGACAGCGACCTGATCGGCACCCACTGGCGCTACCAGCAGGCGCGCAACCTGACCGACTGGATGGCGGGCGAGGGGGCCGACGTGACCTCTCCGACGCTCGATCTGGAGGATTTCATCGGCCTGCAGTTCACCACCGGTCCGGACGGCAAGCTCTACCAGCTGCCCGACCAGCAATTCGCGAACCTCTACTGGTTCCGCTACGACTGGTTCACCGACGAAAAGACCATGGCCGATTTCAAGGAGGCCTATGGCTACGACCTGGGCGTGCCGGTCAACTGGTCGGCCTACGAGGACATCGCCGAGTTCTTCACCGGGCGCGACATGTCCTACATGGGCGGACCCGCCTCGGACGTCTACGGCAACATGGACTACGGCAAGAAGGACCCGAGCCTCGGCTGGCGCTTCACCGACGCCTGGATGTCGATGGCCGGGATGGGCGACAAGGGCGAACCGAACGGCCTGCCGGTCGACGAATGGGGCATCCGGGTGAACGAGAACTCCCAGCCGACCGGGTCCTGCGTGGCCCGCGGCGGGGCGACGAACTCTCCGGCGGCGGTCTATGCGATCGAGAAATACACCAAGTGGCTGAACGAGTACACGCCACCGGCCGCGGCGGGCATGACCTTCTCCGAGGCCGGCCCGGTGCCCGCGCAGGGCAACATCGCGCAGCAGATGTTCTGGTACACCGCCTTCACCGCCGACATGGTGGCCGACAGCGCGACCGCGGTGCTGAACGAGGACGGCACGCCGAAATGGCGGATGGCGCCCTCGCCGCACGGGGCCTACTGGGAAGAGGGCATGAAGGTCGGCTACCAGGACGCGGGCTCCTGGACGCTGATGGAAAGCACCCCGGTGGACCGGGCCAAGGCCGCATGGCTCTACGCCCAGTTCGTGACCTCGAAGACGGTGGACGTGAAGAAATCCCATACCGGGCTGACCTTCATCCGCGAGAGCACGATCCAGCACGACAGCTTCAGCGAACGCGCGCCGAAGCTGGGCGGGCTGGTCGAGTTCTACCGCTCTCCGGCCCGTGTCCAGTGGTCGCCCACGGGCACCAACATCCCTGATTACCCGAAGCTGGCGCAGCTCTGGTGGCAGAACATCGGCGACGCCTCCTCGGGCGCGAAATCGGCGCAGGAGGCGCTGGATTCGCTCTGCGAGCAGCAGGAACGGGTGCTGGAGCGGCTTGAGCGCGCCGGCGTGCAGGGCGATCTGGGGCCGAAGCTGAACGAGCCGAAGGACCCGCAGGAATGGCTGGACGCCGAGGGCGCGCCGAAGCCCAAGCTCGACAACGAGGACCCGGAGCCGGAGACCGTCTCCTATGACGAGCTGATCAAGTCCTGGCAGAACTGAGCCGGGGCGCCGCGGCCCTCCGGGGCCCCGGCTCCTTGAAACTTCCGCCGGCCGGGCCCCCCCCGGCCGGCGGATCGCGTGCGGGGGGCGCTCTCGCGCTTGCCGCCGGGGCCCTGCGGGCGCAGGATGCGGGGATGAACGTCATGGTCGTCGAAACCCCCGTCGGACCGCTCAGCCTTCATGAGGAGGACGGGGCCATCACCCGCGTCTCGTGGCGCGGGGCGGCGCCCGCCGGACGCTCCGAGGTGCTGGAAGAGGCCGCCCGGCAGCTCGCGGCGTATTTCGCGGGGACCCGGCGCACCTTCGATCTGCCGCTCGCGGTGCAGGGGAGCGCGCTGCAGCGCGCGGTCTGTGCCGAGATGGCGGCGATCCCCTTCGGCGAGACGGTCACCTACGGCGACATCGCGCGGAGGCTCGGCCGGCCCGCGCAGGCGATCGGCCAGGCCTGCGGCGGCAATCCGATCCCGGTCATCATTCCCTGCCACCGGGTGCTCGGCGCCTCCGGTCTCGGCGGGTTCTCGGGCGAGGGCGGGGTCGAGACCAAGGTGGCGCTGCTGCGCCACGAGGGCGCGGCGGGCCTGCTGATCTAGTCCGGGAACTGCCGCGCGCGCGCGGCGTCGAGGTCGAGGCGCGCCCGGCGGAGCAGCCCTTCGGTCGCGAGCGCCTCGAGCAGGGCCGGTCGGGCGGTGCAGACCTCCTCGAAGAAGGCGCGCAGGCCGGGTTCGCCCGCCTCGGCCTCGATCGCGGCCAGCATCTCGTGCAGGGTCAGCCCGCCCTCATCGGCGGGGCGCGAGGGCTTCAGCTCGGCCCGGTAGGAGCCGCGCGCGAGACGGAAGCGGTAATGCGCGAGCCAGGTGTCGGCGTCGGGCGCATGCATGTGGCAGAGCGCGATCCCGGGCAGTTCCGCATGGCCCGGGTTGCGCGCGCCGTCCCGCAGCAGGTTGTGGATCCGGAACTCCGCCCCGGAGAGCGTCGTGCGCACGAAGAGCTTGCCCGCCACGTGGCTCAGGAACCCGCCGTCGAGCCCGCGGGCATAGGTCGGGAACAGCCGTTCGGTCTGGGCGCGGCGGGTCGGTCGGTCGATGGTCATCGCCTTCAGCGCCCAGTCGGGCGGCGCGATGTCCCCGGCCGGGGCCAGCGCCTCCACGGGCCGCATCCGGGCGGTGAGGGTGGTCTCGGGCAGGGCGCCCAGGATGGCGCCCACCTCGCCCTCGGGCAGCAGGAATTCGTCCACGTCGATATGGCCCAGCCATTCGACCTCCGGCTTGCGCGCCAGCACGCGGCTCGCGTTCACGGATTGGCGGACCTGATGCTTCTCGGGCCGCCGTCCGTGCTTTTCCCAGTATCCCGCGCCGGTCGGTGTGACCCGCACCCTGGGATGGGCCTTGAGCCGCGCGTGAAGCGCCGGGTCGGGCGCATCGAGATGGATGTAGAGCCGGTGCGCGCCCAGCTCGATATGCCAGGCGGCGAAGTTCAGCACCGCGCGCGCGGGCGCCTTCACCGTGGTGACGAGGCCCCAGCGGGTCACGGTGCCTCGGGCGGCAGGTCGCCGAATTCCGCCAGCACCGCGGCGTCGAGGTCCATCTCGCGGGTGATCAGCATGCCGCGCGCCTTGAGCGCCGCGACCAGCGCGGGCCGCGCGGTGCAGACCTCCTCGTAGAAATGCCTCAGGCCGGCTTCTCCCTCCGTCTCCTCGAGATAGGCAAGCACATCGGCGAGGCGGAAATCCTCGGCCTCCTTCTTCCGGTAGGAGCCGCGGTCGAGCCGGAAGCGCATCTTGTCGCGGAAGACCTCCCAGCTTGCCGCGTGGGCGTGACCCAGGCGGACCCCGTCGAGCGGCAGGCTGTTGGCGACCGCGGCGCCGTGGGACAGGGGATGGTGGATCGCCAGGCGGATATCGGGAAGCCCGGTCCGCACGAGGTATTTGCCCTCCAGGTGGCTGATGTAGCCGCCCCTGAGATGCGCGCCGTAGGTCGGGTAGATCTCGGTCAGCACCGCGCTGTCGCGCCCCGCCATCCGCGCCGTGGTCTTGAACCGGGCCGGGGCGGTCGGATCGGTCGCGGCAAGGCGCTCGACGGAGGGCAGGGTGAGCACGGCGGTGCCCGGGTCCACGGCCGCGAGGCTGGTGGCCAGAGGCGCATCGGGCAGGATGAATTCGTCCACGTCGATCTGCGCGAGCCAGTGGAGGTCGGAGCCTGCGTAGACATGGCCCGCGTTGGCGACCTGCCGGATCTGGTGCGCCTTGGGCCGCCGGCCGAGGCGCTGCCAATGGGCGGCATCGCAGAGGATGACCTCGACCGCGGGGTGACGGGCGAGCCATTCGCCCTTGGCGCCGTCCGCATCGTCGAGGCAGAGCGTCACCCGCGCGGCACCGAGCTGCAGGTGCCAGGCGGCGAACCGGGCGAGGTCGGGCAGGGGGGCAAGGGCGGTGGTGACGGTGCCCCATCGAAGCGCCGCCGGGTCGGTTTCGACCCGCGCGGTATCGACGGGCACCGGGCGCGGCGTCTCGGGTGCTGCGGCCGCGGCGGCCTTGCCCGCCCGCTTGGCCTCGCGCGCCTCGCGCATCAGGCGCAGGCGGCGGAAGACGTTCCGGTCATCGGCATTCAGCGCCTCGAGCAGGTGATGCGCGAGCGGGGCGATCACCGGGTCCTCGGCGGCGTCGAGCCAGATGCGGCCCAGCATGTTCACGTCGAGCCCGCCCCCGACGATGGCATAGGCGTCCATCCCGAGCGCCAGCGGTGCATCGGCCCGCCGCGCGGAATGCGGCACGTCGGGCGCGTCGCCCGAGAACAGCCGCTCGGTCTCGTGCAGCTTCATCGTGTTGAAGAGCACGTTCATCGCCGTCCCGGTGACCCGCTGCGCCAGCGTCACGCCGTGATCGCCGAAGGTGGTCACGGACGAGACGAGCCAGCGCGCGTCGAGGTTGTCGATCAGGAATCCGGCGTGATCGGCCCAGAGCTCGACGAAAAGCGCGACGGTGCCGGGCGGCTGGTCCCGGCGGCGGAGGTTCGCGATGAGCATGGCATTCAGCATGCAGATCGCCGGGCGCCCCTCGAATTCTCGGTGCAGTTCCCGTGACTTGGCGGCAAAACCTGATGTGGAGCGCCGGATCGCCGCCGGGGGCTTTCCGACGGTGGCGCGCCGCAGCGGGGTGAGGTCGGTGCCCGGCGCAGGCAGGGCTTCGCCGGGGGCAAAGGTCATCTGGTCGCGCCGGCCCTCCATCTGGGCGAGCACGGCGTCGAAGCCGCCCGGATAGGTCAGCCGCTTTGGCCCTTGGTCCTGCATGGCGGGAAGATGCGGGCTGGCCGTCCGCCGCGCAAGCGGCTCTCGGGCCCGTGGCTCAGGAGGCGGGTCCGGTGGCGCTTTGATGCAACTCGGGGCGGAACCCGTGGCGCAGCGCGGCGATGGTGGGTTCGGGGGTCAGGACCGTCACCATCCCCTCCGGCCGGGTGAGCGGAGCGCCGTAACCCTCCGGGCTGTAAGGATGAATGCCGCGCGCGGTGACGAGGTGGGGCCGATCCTGCCAGAGGAGGAAGGCACCCTCGGGCAGGCTGTCCGCCGCCGCCGCGTGCCGGACCTGGCTGCGGTCGCGGCGAACGCGCGCTTTGTGCAGGCAGGCGTCCATGTCCGGGGCGAAGGCGCGCACTCCGGTCGCCTTTGTCCAAGCCTCGCGCCAGGCGGTGAAGGCCGGACGGCGGCAGTAGGCGCAGGGGCGATGACCGGCCGCGAGCGCGACCGCCTCGTCGAGGAAGAAGAGCTCGGTCCAGCGTCCGGGCGTCATCGGAACGCGGTGGAAATCCTTGAACTGCAAGGCGCAGGTGATCCAGGCCTTGTGCCGCCACCGGGCGGTGCCGAGCCGGCGCTGGTCGTCGTGCAGAACCCCGCGGTTGCCGGTGAAGGTGCCCCGGGCCGGGATGGCCCGGATCTCTCCGGTCGGCAGCACGCGGTTCTGGAGCGTCACACCATCATTTCCTTCGTCGCTGTCAGCGTGATTTCGGGATGGTCGCGTTCCACCCGGTCGATGTCCCATTGCAGCCGGGTCAGGTAGACCGGGTCGCCGTCGTTGTCGTAGGCGATGTGCTGCTTGTTGATATTGGCAAACTTCTCAATGGCTTGCTTGTCGCCCTTGATCCACCGGGCCGAGGTGAACTGCGAGGGCTCGAAGCGCACCGGAAGCCCGTATTCCAGCTCGATCCGGCTGCCCAGCACTTCGAATTGCAGCGCGCCCACGACACCGACGATGAAGCCCGAGCCGATCATCGGCTTGAAGACCTTGGCCGCGCCTTCCTCGGCGAATTGCATCAGCGCCTTCTCCAGGTGCTTGGCCTTCAGCGGATCGCCCGCCCGCACCCCCTGCAGCAGTTCCGGCGCGAAGGACGGGATGCCCGTCACCTTCAGCACCTCGCCTTCCGTCAGCGTGTCTCCGATCCGGAGCTGCCCGTGGTTCGGGATGCCGATGATGTCGCCGGCCCAGCCCTCGTCGGCCAGTTCCCGGTCCGAGGCGAGGAAGAGCACCGGGGCGGAGACCGTCATCGGCTTCTTGGTCCGGACGTGGGTCAGCTTCATCCCGCGGGTGAAATGGCCCGAGGCGAGGCGGACGAAGGCCACCCGGTCGCGGTGCTTGGGGTCCATGTTGGCCTGCACCTTGAACACGAAGCCCGAGACCTTGGTCTCTTCCGGCGCGATCTGGCGGGGCTCCGCGGACTGGATCTGCGGCTCGGGGCCGTAGGTGCCGATCCCGTCCATCAGCTCCTTCACGCCGAAGGAGTTGATCGCGGAGCCGAACCAGATCGGCGTCATGTGTCCTTCCAGCACCGCCTGGGGGTCGAGGGTGGGCAGAAGCTCTCGCGCCATCTCGACCTCTTCGCGGAGCTTCTCGAGCAGCTGCGCGGGGACGTGCCTTTCGAGCAGCGGGTCGTCCATCCCGTTGATCTCGATCGAATCCGCGACCTTGTTGCGGTCCTTGCGGTCGATCAGTTCCAGCCGGTCGCGCAGCAGGTCGTAGCAGCCGATGAAGTCGGACCCCGTCCCGATCGGCCAGGAGGCGGGCGTGACGTCGATCGCGAGGTTTTCCTGGATCTCGTCGATGATGTCGAAGGTGTCGCGGCTTTCCCGGTCCATCTTGTTGCAGAAGGTCAGGATCGGCAGGTCGCGCAGGCGGCAGACCTCGAACAGCTTGCGGGTCTGGCTCTCGACCCCCTTCGCGCCGTCGATGACCATCACCGCCGCATCCACCGCCGTGAGCGTGCGATAGGTGTCCTCGGAGAAGTCCGAGTGGCCGGGCGTGTCGACGAGGTTGAAGCGGAACGTCTTGTAATCGAAGGACATCGCCGAGGCGGAGACGGAGATGCCCCGGTCCTTCTCCATCTGCATGAAGTCCGACCGCGTGCGCCGCGCCTCGCCCTTGGCGCGGACCTGGCCCGCCATCTGGATCGCGCCGCCGAAGAGCAGGAACTTCTCGGTCAGCGTCGTCTTGCCCGCATCCGGATGCGAGATGATCGCGAAGGTGCGGCGACGCGCGATTTCGGGCGGCAGGGCGGGGCGGTTCTGGGCGGTGTCGAGCATGTGGCGCATATAACAGGCCGCCGGAAAACGGCAAGCGGCGGCGTGGCGCCCGGCCGGGTCCGTCATGGGAACCCCGGCGGGGGCGGGATGGTTTTCCCAAGGAGTGAGCCGAGGAGAACGATCATGGCCAAGAACCACGCCAACAGCATCAAGGACGACAAGCTCTACGAGGATCTGCGGGACGAGGGCTATTCCAAGGAGAAGGCCGCCCGCATCGCCAACGCCAAGGCGAACCCGGACCAGCATCCCTCGAAGAAGGGGGGCAAGCAGCCGCCCTACGAGGATTGGACCAAGGAAGAGCTCTACGACCGGGCGCAGGAGATCGGGATCGAAGGGCGTTCGGACATGACGAAGGACGAGCTGATCGACGCGCTCCGGGACTGAGGAGGACCGGCGGGGCGCGCGGCGCCCGCCGGGATGGCTATTGCTCGCGGAAGGCGCGTGAGAAGCTGTCGGTGATCGGTTTCGTCAGGTAGTCGAAGAACGTCCGCTCCTGCGTCTGGATCATCACCTCGACCGGCATCCCCGGCGTGGCGATCATGCCGGGCACGCGCTCCATCTCCTCGGGAGAGATGGTGACGCGGGCCAGGTAGACCTCCTGCGGGATGCCGGCGATCTCCTCCCGGAGAGCATCGGCCGAGACGTAATCCACCACCCCGTTCAGCACCGGCGTCGTGCGGCGGTTGAGCGCCGAAAGCCGCACGATCGCGTCCTGGCCGAGGGTGACGCTGTCGATCTCGGTCCGGGCGATCTGCGTCTCGATGATGAGGGGCGCATCGGCGGGCAGGATCTCGGCGATCGCCTTGCCCGGTTCGATCACGCCGTTCTCCGTATGGTAGTGCAGCCGCACCACGGTCCCCGACACCGGCGCGCGCACCACGGAGCGGTTCAGCACGTTGCGCGCCTTCCGGGACTTTTCCCGCACGCTCTCCAGCTCGGCCGCGATCGGGCCCAGCTCGTCCAGCGCGGCCTCGCGGTGGACCGAGCGGACGCGGTCGATTTCGGATTCGTACTTCAGGATCATCTGGCGCACCTCCTCGACCTCGGATTCCATCCGGGCGAGCTGGCCGTTCGCCTCGGCCTGGGTGCGGCGCAGGGCATTGACCTCGGACTTGCGGACCAGCCCGCCGGCGAGCAGTTCGGATTTCGCGTCGATGTCCTCCTGCAGGATCGCGCTGCGCAATTCCAGCGAGTCGAGCTGGGCGGAGTAGCCGCGGTCGCGGATCTTCAACGCCTCGATGTTGCGCTCGAGCAGCGCGATGTCGTTGAGCATCGACTTGCGGGTGATCTCGAAGGTGAGCTGCTGGCTGTCGAGCAGGGCCGCGATCTCGCCGTCGCTGCGGGCGGCCTCCAGCACGCTCTCCGAGAACAGCAGCCGGTCGACATCGCCGTATTCCGCCAGCAGCCGGTCCGACGTCGCCTGAAGCCGCATCTCGCGCAGGAAGAGCTCGCGCTCGTTGGCCTCGGCCGAGGTCTGGTCGAGCGTCAGCAGCTCGTCCCCGGCCATGACCTTCTGGCCCTCCTGCACGAAGATGCTCTCGATGATGCCGCCCTCGAGGTGCTGGACGATCTTGTTGTGCCCGGTCGCCACGAAGCTGCCCGGCGCGATCACCGCGGCGGCGAGCGGCGCGGTGAAGGACCACCATGCGAAGCCGCCGAAGGCCACGACCATCAGCAGGAGCCCGATCACGGCATGGCGCCGGATCGAGCGCGGCACCTCTCCATACCAGTCCCCGGCGGGATCCTGCAGGGCTAGATCATTCATTGCCAAGTCTCCCCGTCCCGCCGGATCCGCCGACGGGCGGAGCCTTGGGACCGTTCAGTTTCGCCATCACCTGTTCCCGCGCGCCGAAGAGCGCGATGCCGCCGTCGGCCAGCAGCATGATCTTGTCCACGACCGACAGCAGCGCGGGCTTCTGGGTGATCACCACCACCGTGATCCCGTGCGCGCGGGCGTGCTGGACGGCGCGCGCCAGCGCCTTGTCGCCGGCCACGTCGAGGTTCGAGTTCGGCTCGTCCAGCACCACCAGCCGCGGGTTGCCGTAGAAGGCCCGCGCCAGCGCGATCCGCTGCTTCTGCCCGCCCGAAAGCGGCGCGCCATCGGCGGCCACCCGGGTCTCGTAGCCATGCGGCAGCGAGGCGATCATGTTGTGCACGTCGGCCAGCGTCGCGGCGTGGTGGATCGCCTCGTCGGTGGCGTCGGCCCGCATCCGGGCGATGTTGTCCTTGATCGTACCGGGAAAGAGCTGCACGTCCTGCGGCAGGTAGCCGATGCTTTCGCCGAACTGCCGCGGGTCCCAGTTGCGGATGTCCATCAGGTCCAGCCGGACATTGCCCGAGGTGGGCAGGATCGAGCCCACGAGCATCTTGCCCAGCGTCGTCTTCCCGGCGCCGGAATTGCCGATCACCGCCAGCGTCTCGCCGGGGTTGAGCGAGAAGGAGATGCCGTTCAGCACGACCTGCTTCGTGCCGCCGGGCACGTAGAGCAGCCGCTCGACATCCAGCCGGCCCTCGGGGTTGGGCAGGCGGAGCTTCTCGAACTTGTTCTCGGTGGAGCGCATCAGCGTGCCGATCCGCGCGGCCGCGCCCCGGGTCATGATGACGGTGTTCCAGCCCTCGATCGCGCCCTCGATGGGTGAGAAGGCCCGGCCCGCGATGATCGAGGCGGCGATCACCATGCCTCCGGTCAGGTAGCCGTCGAGCGAGAGGTAGGCCCCCCAGCCGAGGATCGCGACCTGGGTCAGCAGGCGCACGGTGCGCGAGACGGCGGCGAAGCTGACGTTGCGGTCCTGTGCCCGGACCTGCGCGGTCAGCGAGGCGGCGGTGTCGCGGCCCCAGATGCGCACGGCCTCGGGGATCATCGCCATCGCGTTGATGACCTGGCTGTTGCGCGCCATGGACTCGAGGTGCTGGTTCGCCTTGGCCTGCGCCATGTTCGCCTCGCCGAAGAGCGCGGCGGTGGCGCGCTGGTTGATCAGCGCGATGACGGCCAGCAGGGCGGCGGTGACCACCACGATCATCCCGAGGTCGGGGTGGATCAGGAAGATCGCGAGGATGAAGAGCGGCGCGAAGGGCACGTCGAGGAGCGCGAGCAGGGTGGGCGAGACGAGGAAGCCCCGCACCGTCTGAAGATCGCCCAGCGTCTGGTATTCGCGCCCGGTTCCGTGCAGCGAGGCATGGGCCGCGGCCTGCAGCACCGGTGCGCCGAGGCGCGAGGCGACCTCGACCGCGGTGCGCATGAGGATGTAGCGGCGGATGGCGTCGAAGATCGACTGGAAGACCACCGCGCCCACGATGATCGCGGTCAGCATGACGAGCGTGTCGGTCGAGCGGCTGGTCAGCACCCGGTCGCTGATCTGGAACAGGTAGATCGGAATGGCGAGGACGAGGACGTTGGTCGCCAGGGTGAGCGCGAAGACGACGAGCAGGTTGCGCGACACCGCGTTGCGGGCCTTGCGCAGCATCCGGTCGTGACGCTCGGGGTCGCGGCGGCGGTGGAAGGGATCGCGGGGATCCCCCGGCCCGCCCGAGCCGGGTGCGCGCTTCATCGGCTGGTTCGCCTTCGCCTCGACCGTCTCGCCCATCCCTGGCACCGGGCGGGCGGGCGCGTCGGGGCCGCGCGCCTCGGGCGTGGCACGCGCGGTGTCGGAGGGGGGCGCCTCGGCGGTGTCCGCGTGAGCCGTCGGGGCGGTCTCTGCCGGCGCTTCGCGCGCTTCGGGTCGGGGGGCTTCCCCTGGGGTGGGCGCTGCCTCGGGGGCTTCCGTCGAGGCGGCGGGCGCCTCTGCAGAGGCGGTCTGCCCGGGCTCAGCGGTGGCGGCAGGTTCGGAACCCGAAGGGGCTCCGGCGGCCGGGGTCTCCGTCGCAGAGGAACCGGCCCGATCGGCGTCTTCCGGTGCAAGGACCGGGTGCTTCAACACCAGGACCGGCCGTGCGGCCCCGGCCCGATCCCGGGCATCGTCTGACGGAGGCTGCGGGTCATCGAGTGACCGCGCGAGGAACTTGCTTGCAGGTGCATTCATGGGGAATTTCCAGTTGTCAGAGGACCGAGCCAGCCATCAGGTCATAGGCGTCCGCGGCGACGTGCTCGGTGGATGGCCCGAACTTGTCGGCCATCTTCTCGGCGATGCCGGCCTTGGTGTCCTCCATCAGGAAGGCGACCGCCTCGCTGGCGAGGCCGGTCTGCGGGGTCTGGGGCAGCTCGGGCTCGTCGATCAGCCCGGCCTGGTGGATCAGGAGCTCGGAATACCCGGTCTCGGACATCACCTGGGAATCGACGCCCCGGGCGGCGATGGTCGCGGCGTTCATCAGCGCGTTCGATCCGGCGACGACCTCCATCCCGGCGGGGGCGCCGGCGATGCCGATGTCGTCGTTGTCCGAGGCCATGATGACCTGCTTGACCGTGTTCGACTGGATCAGGTTGCCCTCGATCTTCAGCACCCGGGCCTGTTCCAGCCCGGCGAGCGCCGGGTCGCTCATCAGGCGGTCCTGCATCTCGCGCAGGCCGATGTCCGGATCGCTCAGAAGTTCGGCCAGCGACGCCGACAGCTCGGCCTGGGTGTCCACGCCGGCCGTGGTCAGCCGGGCCTGGTTCATCAGCAGGTTGTCGGCCGCGCTGTCATGGGCCTCGTCGCCCGCCACGGCCGTCGCGGGCGGGGCCGCGGCCGGGCCGGGCTTGCCGTCGATCAGCACGTCCTTGTCGGCTTGCACCGCGCCGGCCTTGGCGGCGCCGGTGTCCGTCACCATGCCGCCCGAGGCCGCGACCGTCTCCGCGGCCGGACCGATGTCGATCTGATCATCGTCGCGCAGCACGAGGGTCTGCTGGATGGAATCGATCTGAAGGAAGTCGCCGGTGATCAGGATCAGGTCATAGGCGAAGCCGCCGGTGACCAGCGCGCTTGCGTTCACCAGCGTGTTGTCGCCCAGGATGAAGGCGGAATTCGCGGCCCCGACCGCCAGCCCGAACATGTCGTTGTCCATCAGCTGGATGATCTGTTCGACGTAACTCGAGATGTAGAGGTCGCCCTTCACGACATCCATCGTGATCCACTTGGGACCCGCGCCCTCGGGATCGCGGCCCGACTGCCAGGTGGCGGCGCTCGCCGCGGTGTCGACCTGCACGCTCTGGAAGACGGCGCCCGGTGCCGGGCTCGCGCCTGTCCCGGTGTCGTGGTTCCGGTAGGCGGCGACCTGGCTGATGATGTCGTGGCTCATCCACGTGCCGCCGACGGCGATGATCGGGGCGTCGACCAGCGAGATCGAGAGGTGCGCCTCGTTGACGAGGAGGTTGCCGCCGGTGACGAGGCTGTGCCCGTCGGGCATGTCGTCGGGGCTGTGCCCCCGGGGCAGGTCGCGCGCGGCGACCGCTGCCGCCGCGCCGCCGTCCTCGCTGTCGGCGCGGTGGTGGGCGGGCAGGAGGTCATCCCAGGCGGGCAGGGTGGCCGCTTCGTGGCCGTTCAGCAGCCGCAGCGGCATGAGATCGCCGCGCATGAGGACGGTCTCGAACCCCGCGGCCTCGGCGGGGGCGAAGGCGGCCAGTGCGGCGGCCAGCGCGCTCACCGCTTCCGTATCGGGCACCTCGCCCGGGGCGAAGCCGCCAGGGGCGTGCACGGACAGCGAGAGGGCGCCCAGCTCCTGCATCTCGCGCGCGTGCTGGGCGGGGTCGCGGAATGTGCCCTCGCCCAGCCGGTCGTTGTCGGAGAGCCGGACCGACTGGATGACCACGGTGATCATCGAGCCCGGGGCCAGCGGCACCGGGTCGGGGCGGAGGATCTCACTCTCGCCGATCGTCCAGCGGAGCCCGTCGGCCAGGGGCACCTGCGGGACGGCATGGGTGAATTCCAGCGTCCACGGCGCCACCGGATCCTGCGGGACCGAGACGGAATGCAGCGGCGTGAAAAGCTCGCCCCGGAACTCGACCGAGTCCGGGACGGGCATTGGCTTGATTTCGGCTTCGCGCAGCGTGAATTTCTGCTCCACCTCTGCGTCGACGGTGTGGAGCGGACCCAGCTCCACATCGTCCCGCAGCGCCTTGAAGGTGTCGTAAGCCTCGCGTTGACGGAGCTCTTCGATCTTCTGGCCGAAGAGGCCGATGAAATGCGCGATGGCGTCGGATGTCCGGTCTGCGACCATGTTCGGACCCAATCGTTCAGCTACTGGTGCCACGAAATGCGGCGGAAAGGATTTCTTTTCAAAAGCTGCGCCGGGCCCGAAGGCCCGGGCGCTGTTTTTCCGTGAGCAGGCGTCGTCAGCCTTCCGAGTCGTCGCCGGCGTAGGACGAGGTCATCGACCCGCCGACCATCGTCATGTCGACCGTGTTGCCGAGCACGTTGGCGCCCATGACGATCGACTGGTTGAAGGCCGAGGTGTCCACGACCGCGGCGGCCGAGGCGTAGGATTCGCCGGTCACGTAGCCGTCGTCTCCGTTGCTCGAGCCCCAGGTCCCGGCGCTGCCACCGGCGCCACCGGCCCCCGAGTAGGCCCCGTCGGCATCGCCGCCAGCCACGGCGCCGCCGGCGGAATCGCCGCCGTAGGCCGTCGCTGCCGCACCGCCGGTGGTGCCGCCCATGGCGTCGGCGTAGCCGCCTGCGCCGCCCATGCCGCTGTCGTTGTCGGCGCTCGCGTCGCCCGACCCGGCCGAGTTGGCCTCGCCGTCCGCGTCCGCCGCGCCGCCGTAGCCGGCGATCGCTTCCGCCATGCTGTCGGCCGTGCCGTCGGTGTCGGATTGCGAGAAGACGCTGGCGTAGCCGCCATCGCCCGAGGCGCTTGCGACATCGGCTTCACCGGTGCCCGAACCGGCCGAGTCGGCCGCCGAGTCGATGGTGCCGCCTGCGCCGCCGGTGCCGTCGGCCGCCGAGTTCGTCTCGGACGAACCGTCCGCCATGCCGTCCGCGGCGTTCGAGCCGCCGGCCCCGCCGGTCGCCGCCGTGTCCTGCGCGCTGTCGGCCGTGGTCTCGACGTCGCCGCCGTTCTGGGCCACCGAGGGGTCGCCCGTCGACTGGTTGCCGTTGCCGTCGGCCATCTGGTCGCCCCCGGCCGTGCCGCCGGTGCCGTCGCCCGCATCGGTGTCGCCACCGGACGAGCTGCCGCCGCCGCCGGTCTCGGCCGTGCTGTCGCCGCTCGAGAGCTCTTCGTAGAGCGCCGCGATGGCCGCCTCGACCAGGCCGCCGAAGCCGCCGTCCGCACTGTCGCCGCCTTCGCCGTCGGCGTCGTTGTCGGCGGCGTTGCCCACGTTGGCATCGGCGTCGTTGTCACCGCTCGACACGTCGTCGGAATCGGTGGTGCTGTCGCCCATGGCGCCGTTCAGGCCCAGCCCGATCGCACCCGCATCGCCACCGCCGGCGCCGTCGGCGTCGGCATCCGCATCGGCCTGGGTGTCGGTGTCGTTGCTGCTGTCGGTCTCGTTGTCGCCGCCATCGGCTTCGCCGGCGGAGTCGGCACCGGAGAGCCCTGCGCCAAGCCCGAGGCCGATCGCCCCGGAATCGCCGCCGTCGCCCGCGTCGCCCTCGTTATCGGCCATGCTTTCGGCCGTCGCGTCGCTGTTGGCATCCGAGGTGCTGTCGCCCCCTTCGCCGCCGTCGCTGTCGTTGTCGGTCGACGCGCCGGAGAGGCCGACGCCAAGGGCCAGCCCTTCGGCATCGCCGCTGTCGCCGCCGGTGCCGCCATCGGCATCGGCCGCCGCGTCGCCGGTTTCGCCGCCCGCGGCCATGCCCATGCCGCCGATGCTGTTCGCACCCTCGCCTGCGCCGCCTTCGGACCGGCCGCCGTCACCGGAGGCGCCGCCGTCGGACGCCGCACCGATGCCTTCGGCGGCATTGGCGTTGCCGCCGTAGGCGCTGCCGTTCTGGTGGAAGTCGGCATTGTTGGAGACGGTCGCATGGTGCAGCACGTCGTTGTCTTCCAGTTCCGAGGACTGGAAGTTGATCGACGCCATGTCGTTGCCGGCGCCGCCGAGCGAGCCCGACATGTCGATGTCGTCGCCCGGGTTGCTCTCGAGATCACCATTGGCGGTCAGGACGTCCCCGTCGAATTCCGCGTCGTCGCTCAGGTCGATGTCGACCCAATCGTCGTCGCGCGGGATCCATTCGCCGCCGCCGAAGTCGATGTTGACCTCGTTCGCGTTCGAGTTGTCATTGTTGCCGTTGGTGTTGTCGACCGACTGGGCCTGATCCTGGTCCTGGCCTTGTCCCTGGTCCTGACCCTGGCCCTGGTCCTGTCCTTGACCCTGGTCCTGTCCCTGTCCCTGATCCTGGCCTTGTCCCTGGTCCTGACCCTGGCCGTTCGTGTTGGTGTCGGTGGTGTCGACGTTGGTGTCCTGCGACTGTTCCTGAGCGTTCAGGTCCGCGTTCACCTCGGCTTCGTCGACCTCGATGGTCGTCTCGAAGTCCGCGTCGATCGTGTCGATGTTGACTTCCTCGAAGTCGGCGACGTTCACTGTCTGACGGTCTCTACTCATTTTCATATTCCTTGGAAAAAATGGGCCACCGGACCGCAGGTCATCTCTCACGCGGCATGTCGGTCGGCCTGTTTGGTGCGAATCACGGAAGTTGGATGCGACGGACCGCTTCCGCGCCGGTCCGATTCTCTTTGTGGCTGCCCTCCTTTCCCTGCGGACCGCGCCGAAATTGGCCGATCCTGCAGGCGGTGCACCGGCCCGGATCGGACCATCGGCGCAGCTGCCTGGCACTGGAAAAGATCGTGGCGGAAGGTCCGTTCGGTGCCTATTCACCGGACGATTAGGATCTGATTTCCGAAAACATAACGATCTGGAAATTAATCAATTGTTATGAATTCAGCTGGTCCGGGCCGGGCCCTGTCCGGGGCAGAAACCTCAACCAATTGCCAGCATCACCGGCCAACGGAAGGCCTGCGAAACCGCGCCGGGGCCGAGTCTAGACTGAAAGTTCTAGAACCTTGACGTCGGGTGCCATCCAAGGGCGTAATCCTATCACGACGAGCCCGGGCACCCTACGGGATTGCGGCTCAAAGCGGTATTTCAGGCCGTCCCGACCGCCAATCCGTGCCCTGGTGACATCTTTTTCAGCGCCTCATGCGCCTTTGGTTTTTTTGCGCGGATTTCGCGTGCGACATATTGATTTGATCCTGGGGGCCACAATGGATTTCAAACGTGTCCCGTTGCCGGCGGACGTGGCGGATGAAACGCGCCGCGTCGGACTAGCGGTGATCGGCGGAACCCTTTTCTGCACGTCCCAGACATGCAGTCACATGGAGATGGAGTTTCGGACGCGCTGCGTCCAGGCGGTCTCCCTCGACAGGCTGGAGAGCCTTTATCCCGACTATCCCGACCTGCGGCTGCTGATCGTGGACGAGGACCTGGCCGACGACCTGCTCGAACGGGCAGACGCCTACCGGGCGCTGAACCGGACGGCGATGATCGCGCTCGGCTACCGGGACGTGGAGATCGCGCGGCACCATTACGGACGGACGCGGGAGGCCGGCGGCGCGCCGATCGGCTATCTCTCGATGAACGCGCCCATGGAGGTGCTGCTGTCCTCGATGCGGATGCTGTTTCACGGCGAATACTTCCTGCCGCAGGGTCTGCTGGGCATTGCTCCGCCCGGCACGCCGGCTCCGGACACCGCCGCGCCGCCCGCGCCTGCGGCCACCGGCGCCGAGACCTGCGAGAAGCTCTCGCGTCTCACGGGGCGGGAGAAGGAGATCCTCGAGCTGGTCTCGAGCGGCAACAGCAACAAGCAGATCGCGCGGCAGCTGGGCATCACCGAACACACCGTGAAGCTGCACATGCACAACATGTTCGGGAAGTTCGGCGTCTCGAACCGCACCGCCGCGGCGAACATGTATTTCGCGGCCCAGTCCCAAAATGCTCTCCGCTGATCCCAGGCGTCAGTTCGAACGCCTGCTGCTGCGCACCGGCGAGATGAACTACATCTGGACCAACACCGAGAGCCTGCTGATCCACCTGATCGCGGGGCTCGCCGGGGTCGACAAGGAAACCGCGGTGGTGATCTTCCTGACCCTCAACACCACCCGGGCGCGCATCGACCTGGTGGAGCGTCTGGCCAAGATGGACCGCCGCGACGCCGAGGAACGCGACGAGGTGCTGTCGCGGTCGCGCGCGCTGTCGCGGCTGTCGGGCATCCGCAACCACTTCAACCACTGCATCTATTCGTTCGATCCCGAAAGCGGGAATGCTCACACGATCCTGATGCGCATCTCGGACCGCAAGACCGGGCTGAAGATGGGGCGGACGGATCCGGTGGACGATGCGGAACTCGCCCGGATCGAAGGCGCCATCGCGGAGCTTGTGGCGCTGAACCGCGATCTCTGGGGGCTGATCCGCGCGCGGAGCTACCCGGCGTGAGGGCCGGAGCGGGGCAGGGGGCGCCTAGCCCTCCGAGGCCGCGCGCAGCACGCGGGCGACGTCGGGACGGTTCAGGACGTTTTCCTGCACCTCGAAATCCAGATGCGCGGCCTTGGCATGGCTCGGCAGCACCGCCGCGAGCTTCGCGTCGATCTCGGGCGGCAGCGCGGCCCGGGTTCGGGTGTCGACGAGCAGCGTCTCGGCCGCGATCCCCTCGGCATAGATGATCTGGTGCCGGTCGAAGAGCAGCTGGTAATATTCCACGAACCCGCCATCCAGCCGGGTGATCGTCTCGCCGTTCAGGAGGTGCCGGACCTTCACGAGAAGCTCGGACCGGCCCACGCCGAGCGCGTCCTCGCGCTGGTAGACGAAGAGCCGGTGGTCGGGGCTCACGACAAGGTCGTGGTCGTTGTTCAGCGTGCCCGCGCGGATCAGGACCGGCGCGAAATCCCCGGTCGCCCGCACGGTCGAATGGCCGATCCAGCGCACCTGCTGCACGCCGTCGTCGCGGGTCAGGACCCGGTCGCCGACCTCGAGCTCCTCGATCGGCTTCTGCAGGCCCGATCCCATCGTGATATGCGTGCCGCGGGTGAAGGAGACGCAGGCGACCTCGGCAAAGCGGCGGGCCGCGCCGCGGGTGTCGATGCCGACCAGGCGGTAATCGGTCCGTGGGCGCAGCGGCACCAGCGGCAGCGCGAAGACGCGGGCGGCATGGCCGCGGGCGTCGACCTCGACCAGCACCAGCACCTCGGCCGTCTCGCCTGTGTCGGACATGAAGGTGAGGCAGCTGTCGAGGTGCAGCGCATTGCCGGGGCTGCCCGCCTCGGTCGCGGGACCCAGCCGGATCGCGCCGCTCTCGTCGCTCTCGATCTCGACCCGGATGCGTTCGGCATCCTCGGCGATGTGGTAGATGTCGTCGGGGATCAGCTCGGCCGCGAAGCTCAGTTCGTCGCCCATGTTGACGCCGTGCTCGACGGTGAAGTCGGCGGCCCGGTGGACCGGGATGGAGGCGGCGGGTTTGGCGATGGCACTGATCATTCTGTCTGCTCGGATTCTGTCTGTCTCGTCCCGCGCGGGAGCGCTATGCTCCGCGGTGTAACGGCCGAATGCGGCGGGAAACGGGCGAGTTTTCGGAACTTTGCCGTCGCTGCCGTGGCCGGGAAAAGAGAGAAGAACCGAAAGGAACGGTATATGGATCTGGGGATCAAAGGCAAGACGGCGCTGGTCTGCGCGTCGTCCAAGGGGCTGGGCCGCGGCTGCGCGATGGCGCTGGCCGCCGAGGGCGTGAACCTCGTCATCAACGCCCGCGGCGCCGAGGCGCTCGAGGCGACCGCCGAGGAGATCCGCGCGGCGCACGGCGTCGAGGTGACGGCAGTGGCCGCCGACATCACCTCCGAGGAGGGGCGCGCGAAGGTGCTCGAGGCCTGCGGTCAGATCGACATCCTGGTGAACAACGCCGGCGGTCCGCCCCCGGGCTTCTGGCCAGACTGGGAGCGCGAGGATTTCATCGCGGCGCTCGATGCCAACATGCTGACCCCGATCGCGCTGATCAAGGCGCTGGTGCCCGGCATGATCGACCGTGGCTGGGGCCGGGTGGTCAACATCACCTCCGCCTCCGTCCGTTCGCCGATCGCGCAGCTTGGCCTGTCGAACTCGGCCCGCGCCGGGCTGACGGGCTATGTCGCCGGCACCTCGCGTCAGGTCTGCGGCAAGGGTGTCATCATGAACAACCTGCTGCCGGGCAGCCACGACACCGACCGGATCAAGGCGCTGACCGAAAGCACCCGCCAGCGCGAGGGGATCACCATGGACGAGGCCGTCGCCAAGCGGAACGCGGCCAACCCCACGGGCCGGATCGGCACCGCCGAGGAATTCGGCGCGACCTGCGCCTTCATGTGCTCGCAATACGTGGGCTTCATGGTCGGCCAGAACATCCTGCTGGACGGCGGGGCCTTCAACGCGACCCTCTGATGGCCGCGGGCTTCTCGCTGAAGGACCAGCTCTTCAACCCGGCCAAGGTCGCGCGCCTTGGCCGGGAGATACACGCCGCCTGGCCGGCTTTCGACGCCGCGCTCTTCGAGCGGCGGGTCTGCGCCCGCCTGCCGGAGCTCGAGCTCAAGGCCCGCATCGCCTGGATCGCCGCGGTGCTGGACGAGATGCTCCCGCCGCGGTTCGACCACGCGGCCGAGGTGATCGAGGCGGCATTGCCCGACCCGCTCGATCCCGCGCTGACCGACAACGATTTCGGCGAGTTCATCTACGCGCCCTATGGCGAGGTAGCGGTCCTGCGCGGGCTCGAGGAGCATCGCGACCGCCTGCTCGAGCTGCTTGAGGCGATCACGCAGCGCTTCTCGATGGAATACGCGATCCGCCCGGTGCTGAACCGCTGGCCCGACGCCGGTTTCGCCCGGATGCAGGCCTGGGCCGGGCACGGGAACTATCATGTCCGGCGGCTGGCGAGCGAGGGCGCGCGCCCGCGATTGCCATGGGGGATCGGGCTGCGGGGCGACCCCCTCCGCGGCCTGTTGATCCTCGACGCGCTGCACGGCGATCCGACGCGCTACGTGACGCGCTCGGTGGCGAACCATCTCAACGACGTCGCCCGGATCGACCCGGAGGCGGCCCTGGCGCGCGTCGCGGCCTGGCGCAGGGCCGAGCGCCAGAGCCCGGCCGAGCTGGCCTGGATGACCTCCCACGCCCTGCGCGGGCTGGTGAAGGCCGGCCATCCCGGCGCGCTCGGCGTGCTGGGCTTCGATCCGGGCGCCGAGGTCGCCTGCCGGATCGACATGCTGACGCCCGAGGCCGCGATCGGCGGCACGCTGGCCTTCGACGTGACGCTCGAGGCCGGGACGGAGCTGCCGGTGCTCGTCGACTGGCTGATGGAGTTTCCCGCGGGTGGCGGCCGCCGCGGTCCGAAGGTCTTCAAGCTGAAGAAGACCGTGGTCGCCCCCGGGCAGCCGGTCGCGGCACAGGTGCGCTACCGGCTGAAGGGGGATGCGACGACATTCCGGCTGCGCCCCGGTCCCCACGCCGTGGCGGTGCAGGTGAACGGCCGGGTGCTGGCGCGCGCGCCCTTCGCGCTCGGCTGAGACGCCCGGTTGCGCTCCGCCCTCCGCTTGCGTAATCCCGGTCCGACCCCGGAGCCGTTCCGGGAAGGGGGCAAGACGTGACCGGGCAGGCACCGCGACTGGACATCCGCAACCTCACCCGCCGCTACGGCGGGCGCGCGGTCGTGGACGACGTGTCGCTTTCGGTCATGCCGGGGCAGGTGACCTGCCTGCTGGGCCCGTCGGGCTGCGGCAAGTCGACGACGCTGCGGATGATCGCGGGGGTCGAGACGCAGGATTCGGGCGTCGTTCTGGTCGACGGACAGCCGATCTCGGACGGGGTCCGGAACCTGCCGCCCGAACAGCGTCAGATCGGGCTGATGTTCCAGGACTTCGCGCTCTTTCCGCATCTGAGCGTGGCCGACAACGTGGGTTTCGGCCTCAAGGGCCCGAGGGCCGAGGTCCGCGCCCGTGTCGAGGAGATGCTTGCCCGGGTCGATCTCGGCCGTTTCATCGACGCCTGGCCGCACGAGCTCTCGGGCGGCGAACAGCAGCGCGTGGCGCTCGCCCGCGCGCTGGCGCCGCGGCCGCGGATCATGCTGATGGACGAACCCTTCTCGGGGCTCGACAACCGCCTGCGCGACGGCATCCGGGACGAGACGCTGGACGTGCTGAAGGAAGCGGGCACTGCCGTCCTGCTCGTCACCCACGAGCCCGAAGAGGCGATGCGGATGGCCGACGAGATCGCGCTGATGCGCGACGGCCGGATCGTGCAGATGGGCGCGCCCTACAACATCTACAACGCGCCCGTGGACCGCGAGGCGGTGGCCTTCTTCAGCGACATCAACGTGATCCGCGGCGTGGTGCGTGGCGCGCTGACCGAGACGCCCTTCGGCCAGTTCCTCGCCCCGGGCGTGCCCGACGGGGCCGCCGTGGACATCGTGATCCGGCCGCAGCACCTCAAGATCGACTTCGATCGCAACGGCTCCGGCCCGCTGCCGACGGCGCGGGACGGCACCCCCGCCCGCGGCATCGTCCAGCGCGCGCGTTTCATGGGGAACGAGAGCCTCGTGGAATTCCGCATGGATCACGACGGCTCGCTGATCCGCGCCACCGTCCCCAACGTCTTCCTGCCGCGCCCCGGCAAGCCGCTCTGGCTGACCATGCGCCGCGACCGCTGCTTCGTCTTCCCGGCCAAGGCCTGAGACCGCCCGCCTCCCTCCTCTGGTCCATGGATCCCGGGGGAGGCGCCTGACGGCAGCCGTGGCGGCATCGTTCGGGGATCGCCGCAGCAGCGGAGGCTCATGCTGTGCGCAGGACGCGGCCACGCTTTGGCCTCGAAAGCCCACTGCGCGGAGGTCGCAGCGTAGCGTGGCTCACATCACCGTCACCCAGCGGATCGCGATCGGGGTCAGCATGATCAGCAGGAGCACCGGCATCATGAATCCGGCCAGGACGCCCGACATCTTGACGGGAAGCTGGTTGGCCTTGGCCTGGGCCTGGAGCTCGCGGTCGGTGCGCATCTCGGTCGCGTAGGTCTCGAGCGCCTGGGACACCGGGGTGCCGAACTCGGTCGCCTGCTGGATCACGTTGGCGAAGGACGCCATCTCTTCGACCCCGGTCCGGCGTTCGAGCTCCGCAAATGCGCGATCGCGGGGCTTGCCGGCGTGGATCTCGAGCTGGAGGATCGTGAACTCGTCGGCAATCGGGGGGCAGAAGCGGCCGATTTCATGCGCCACGCGGGTCATGGCGGCGTCAAAGCCGAGGCCGGCCTCGATCGCGACCTGCAGCAGGTCGAGCGCGCCGGGCATGCCCCGGCGGATCGCCTTGCGGCGGTCCTTGACCTTCTGCCGCAGCCAGAGGGACGGGCCGTAGAAACCGGCCACGACAAAACCGACCGCGACGAGAAAGACCTGTGCGGTCTCGAGCCGGGAGGCGGGTTCGACAAGCCGCGCGACGGCGGAGGGCAGCGCCGCGCCGAACCAGGCCACCCAGATGAAGAGCGAGGGCAGAATGAACGCGAGCGCCGTTCGGACCATGAAGTAGGTCCGGACCGCGCCGGCACCGTGATACCCCGCCTGCCGCAGCCGCAGGGCGATCTTGCCCCGTTCCTGTCCCGAGCGCGGCACGAAGAGCCGCAGGGCCCCGGTCGGGTCGTTGTCCCAGGGGCGCACGATCTGGCTGCCCGCGCTGTCCGGCGCCGCGGCCCGGATGCGGCGCTGCTGCGGTGTCGGGCCGGACCGGACGGCGGCACCGATCCCCAGGACGGCGATGAACAACCCGGCGCCGACCATGACCTGGACCAGCAGGCGCGGGTCCGACGGGATCCCGAGAGCGGCGAGATAGGTGGTGACCTGGTCCATTGACGTGTCCTCAGAAATCGAAATTCGTCAGCCGGTTCAGGATGACGGCCTGAAGCGCGGTGAGGCCGAGCACGATCGCCGCGACCGGCAGGAAGACCGGGTGATCCTTCACGTCGAGGAAGAAGGACGGCGTCGAGCTGTAGATCGTGCCGAAGATGAGGAAGGGCATCATGGTCAGGATCAGCCCCGAAAGGCGGCCCTCGGACGAGATGGCCCGGATCTTCTTGCGCATGTTCAACCGGTCGCGGATGACGCGCGACAGCACCGTCAAGACGCGGGCCAGGTTGCCGCCGGTGCCGTGCTGGATGCCGACACAGACGCTCAGGTAGTGCGCGTCCTCGCTGTCGACCCGCTCGGCGAATTCCCGGAACGCCGTCGCGAGGTCGACGCCGTGGCGGATGCGGTCCTCGAGCAGGCCGAATTCGCTGCCGACCGGATCGGGCATGTCGCGGGCGACACGGCGCAGGGTGACGTTCAACGGGTGGCCGATCCGCAGCCCCCGCGCCATCATGTCGAGCGCGTCGGGCAGTTGTTGCGACAGCTTGGCCTGCCGGGCGATGGCGATCCGGTCGATGATGGCATAGGGCAGGCCGAGGCCGAGGCCGAGGGCCAGGCTCATCGCTGCGGGCGCGGGCGTCCAGGTCGAGGCGATGAAGAAGATGCCGCAGGCGAGGGCCGCGGAGATCGCCAGAACCGCGCCCGGTCCGAAGGGCAGGTTGGCGCGCGCCAGCGACCTGCGCAGCCCGCCGACGGGGCCGCGGGCGCGCTTGTCGCCCCTGGGCTGGTTGCGCAGCAGGGCCTCGACGATCCTTTCCTCGTCGAGGCCGCGCGCGATCATGCGCATCCTGCGGTTCCGGCTGCGCGCCGCGCCGGCTTCGCCGTTGATCACCTGGCGCACGCCCTCGAACGTCATCAGGCCGCCGAGCAGGATCATCAGGTAGAGCACCACTTCCGACTGGTGCAGGCCATCGAGAAACGCGAAGCTCATGTGGGCATTCCTTCCTGCGCAAAGGTGTCGGCCGACAGCTCGACCCCGTTGGCGACCAGCTTGTCCATGAACTTCGGACGGATGCCGGTGTAGACCATCTCGCCCAGGACCTCGCCGTTCTGGCCCTTGCCGCGTTTGCGGAAGGCGAAGATGTCCTGCATCGTCACGACGTCGCCCTCCATCCCGGTCACTTCCGAGATGCTCATCACGCGCCGGCGGCCGTCGCTGAGGCGGGAGAGCTGGACGATCACGTCGACCGACGAGGCGATCTGCCCGCGGATCGTGCGCATCGGGATGTCGGCGCCCAGCATCGTCACCATCTGCTCGAGCCGGCCGAGCGCATCGCGCGCCGTATTGGCGTGCACCGTGGTCATCGACCCGTCGTGCCCGGTGTTCATCGCCTGCAGCATGTCGAAGCATTCCGAGCCGCGCACCTCGCCCACGATGATCCGGTCGGGCCGCATCCTGAGCGCGTTGCGCACGAGGTCGCGCTGCGTGATCGCGCCGGAGCCCTCGATATTCGGGGGCCGGGTCTCCAGGCGGACGACATGGTCCTGCTGCAATTGCAGCTCGGCCGCGTCCTCGATCGTCACGATGCGCTGGCGCATGTCGATGAAGGAGGACATGGCGTTCAGCATCGTCGTCTTCCCCGACCCGGTGCCGCCCGAGATCAGGACGTTCAGCCGCGCCTCCACCAGGCCGCGCAGCACCTCGGCGGCCCCGGGCGTCAGCGCGCCGGCCTGCACCAGCCGGTCCAGCGAATAGGGCTGGCGCGAGAACTTGCGGATCGACATCGACGGGCCATCGACCGCGCAGGGACGGATGATCGCGTTGACCCGGCTGCCATCGGCCAGGCGGGCGTCGACCCATGGCTGGGATTCGTCGATCCGCCGGCCGATGGACGACACGATCTTGTCGATGATCCGCAGCAAGTGGCGTTCGTCGCGGAACCGGACCTGGGTGCGTTCCAGCATGCCGAAGCGTTCGACGTAGACGTTCTCGTGGCTGTTCACGAGGATGTCGTTGATCGTCGGATCGGCCAGCAGCGGCTCGAGCGGGCCGAGGCCGGTGACCTCGAAGATCAGCTCCTCGACCAGTTTCTGCATCTCGTCCGGCCGCAACGGGCGCCCCTGTTCCGCCAGGAGTTGCGTGACGAGGCCCGCAATCTGCCGCTTCAGTTCTCCGGCCTCGACCTTGTCGATCATCGCCAGGTTCAGCCGGTCCAGAAGCGCCTCGTGCAGGCTGCTCTTGAGTTCGAGCCAGTTCTGCAGCGCGACGTCGATCTCGGGCTGCGCGGGGGCTGCGGGGGCCGCCGGTTTCAGCGGCACGACCTTTGGCCTGTCGTCCTGCTTCCGGCTGAGGAATTCGTTGAACATCTCGCCCCCTTACTCTGCGGTCTTTTTGTTTTCGGTTGCCGAACGCGCGATCAGCCGCGCAAGGCGCCGATAGGCCTTGCGCGACTTTCCACGGCGGCTGGCACTCGGTTGGCCGAGGTCGACCGCCCTCCGTTCGGCGCGGCGATCCTCGTGGTTCCAGAACGCGACCTTCAGCCCCAGCAGGTCTTCGGCATCCTTCAGCATCTCCGAGCCGAAGATCGGCTTCTTTTCGCGGTTCATCACCAGGTCCACCGGCAGCGAGACCGAGGTCTCGCGGTAGAGATCGACGATCCGCTTGGCCTGCCGGATGCAGGGGACCGAGCCGTCGGAGACCAGGACCAGGCGGTCGGCCGCCTCGATGACCGGCGCGATCCAGTCGAGCGTGGCACGCGGCATGTCGATGATGACGTAATCGTAGGCGCCGCGCAGCGCGGCGAGGATCGCCGTCACGAGTTCGGGCGTCATCGAGGTCAGCGGAACGAAGACCGCCGGCGCGGTAATGACGTCGACGCCCAGGCCGCTCGACTGCACGGCGCGCGTGATGCGTCCGGGCTCGGGCAGGCCGTCGAGCGACAGCAGGTCGAGCATCCCGCCATTGTCTTCCAGGTCGAAAAACGTCCCCGCATTGCCGAACTGAAGGTCGAGGTCGAGGAGTGCAACCCGCGGCGGCGGCGCGGTCCGCTTGTGATCGGCGGCCAGCGCCACGGCGAGGTTCGCGGCCACGGTCGTGCCGCCGACGCCGCCCCGGGACTGGGCCACGGCCAGGATGGTTCCGTTGCGTGCGGGGGCGGCCGAGGGGTCGCGGCCCCGGTCGAGAAGCGCCGTCAGGATGTCGGTCAGCGCCGCGCCGTCGACATCGACCGGCAGAACATCGGTGGCCCCGGCCTCTGACAGGGCGCGGGCGCGGGCGAGCGGAAGGTTCTCATCGGCCAGGGCGATGAAGACGGTCCGTCCCCCCGCAGCGGCGACACACGCGGCCAGCGCCTCCAGTTCGTTCTGTGTGCCGTCGGTTTCAAACAGCACGACCGGGTGGCCCGCGACCGTTTCGGGCCCGGCCTTGGCCAGGTCCGAGAGGCTGGGCGTTCCGGCGGCCACGACGGGCATCGCACCGAATTGCGACATCCGCCGGTCGTCGCCGACGAAGAGGATGCTGTTGGAAATGCTGCGTGCGTGGATCATGAGAGGGCTCCTATCCATCGGTCCCGCTGGCGAGGTCCTCGCCCGGCAGTGAAATGCTGATCGTCCGGTACTGCGGCGTGCCGGTGAACCCGCCGGTCCCGCCGCTCAGCATCGTCGCCATGGCGCCGATCGGGGCCGAGAACCGGAAGGCGGGCAGCGTCAGCTCGACGGTCACCTGCGGCACGTAGGGGCCGCCGAGGTAACCGAGGTTCGGGTCCTGGGTGTAGATGAAGGTCAGGTCCGAGATCTGCGTGCCGCCCGGCAGGGCGGGGGAAATCCGGGTCCAGATCTCGTTGGCGGTGGCGTTGCCCGCATCCCCCGCGCAGCTCACGCTCGCCTGCACCGCGCAGGCATTGGCCACCGCACGACAGTTCGTGCCGAAGCGCGGCGCCGGCGAGGCGGTGCCGACGGTGATCCGGTCGGGCACCCCCGCGCAGGCGGCCGGGCGCACGGTGGCGATGCGCGCCGCGACCTGGGTGCTCTTCTCGGCGATCAGGTTGGTCGACGCGAAGATGCCGAAATCGAAGAGCTGGAACAGCATCAGGAAGAACAGCCCGACGACCATCGAGAATTCGACCATCGCCGCGCCGCTGTCGTCGCGCCGGAACCGGGCGAGCCGGTGTATGATGGCCCGCACGCTCATCCGCCGTAAATCCGTGCGCTGTCGGCGACCGTCGTCGTGAGCTTGGTGATCCTGGCGCTGAAGATGTCGAGCACGAAACCCAGCGGAAACTGAAGCGTGACCTGCGCGGCGACCGTGGCCACCGGCGCGGGCGAGGTGCGATAGGTGCCCGCCACGCAGCTGTAGGTGGCGGTCACGGTGTCCACCGTCATCTGTTTCGGCAGGACAGGCGTGCCGGAACGGTCGTTTTCGATCATGGTCTTCAGCGTCGCCTCGTACCCGCTCAGGCTGCCGCCGGTCAGGCAGATGTCGATCGGCGCGATCCGCGCCAGGTAGCGGCTGGCGTCGCGAACGCCGCTGATCGTCGACTGGTAGCCCCAGTAGAGCCGGCCGAATTCGATCATGATGCCGAAGAAGAGGATCATCAGCGGCAGGCAGAGCACGAACTCGACCACGGCCGCGCCGTCTTCGGACCGGCGGAAGCGCTTGAGGAGGGGGGCGAGAGACCAGCGCACGTCGTCACCGGTAAAGCTGCACGACATCGCGGAACACACCGCCCGCGCCGGCCGAGCCGTAGCCCGACACGCCGGCCGTGCCGATGACCTCGACCCAGAGGTCGAATGTCGCCGGGGAGCCGGTCCCGGCCCCGACCGGCTCGGTCATGAACATCTCGACGAATTCCTCGACGGGTACGTTCGTGGTCGTGCCGTTGATCGGGTTCGCGGTGCAGTCGACCGCCGCCGCGATCACCACCCGGCGTTTCGGATCGCTCGACACGTTGGCCGAACACTGGGCGATGCCGGTCTCGTCCCGGCCGTCGAGAATGGCGCCCCCGGTCAGGCCCGCCGTCCTGGCATATTCGATCTCGGCCACGTAGACGCCGTAGCGCGTGCCGGCATAGGCGGCCGGGACATGCGGTGTCAGGTGGGAATCCTCGCCCGCGTCCAGCACGCCGTTGCCGTCGCCATAATTGGTGTCGATGTAGAGGTCGTAATCCCAGGTGCCATCGCCGAACCGGGTGCAGGTGCCGGCGGCAAAGCAATCGTCATGCGGAAGGCCGATGGAGTTGGTGGAGACGTCCGGGTTGTCCTTGAAGCAGCCGCTGGCCTCGGGCGCCAGGCCCGAGATGATGTTGGGCGCGACGGTGTAGTTCGGGTTGTTCCTGTAGCTGTTCATGATGCCGGTGAACTGGTCGAACCGCGTGTTGAAAGCCGAATTCTCGAGCCCCACCTTCTGGCCCGGTTCGGTCGTCACGCCGCGCTGCGAATAACAGCGGGTGACGTTGCCCTCGGCCCCGATCAGGCAGCCGATCAGCTTCGCGCCGGTCAGGCCCGCACAGGTGACGCCGACCGCGCTGGCCGAGATGTCGAGGAAGCCGAAGTCGCCCGGCCCCCAGGCCGCGCCGTTGCCGCCCGAGCGCAGCAGGATGCCGTCGCCGATGGACGACGCCCGGGTCGAACTCCAGCCGGAGGGCACGCAGAACATCAGGGGCGTGACGTCGCAGGCCTCCATGGTGAAGCCGGCGATTGCCTCGGCCGAAACCGTTGCGGTCGCGGGCCCGGTGGCCCCGACCAGCGCCCGCGTCGCCCGCAGGAACAGCGTGTCGATATTCGCGGGCGTCGCCACGACCCAGGCCATCGTCGCCTCGCGCTGGTCCGTGGTGATGAAGGCGGTCGGCGCGACCGTGTCGTCGTTCGGCAGCCCGTCGAGGAAGGTGAGCGTGTAGTCCACCGCGCCCGAGAGAGTCCCGTCGCCGCCGTAGGCCTGCGTGTCCGAAATCATGAGCGCGGCGGCGGCGGTCGCGCGGGTGATGCTGTCGGCGCGGCCGTCCAGCTCTCCGGCGGCGGCCAGGGCCACGCTGTCGGCGAAGCTCTGCAGGTCGCCCTGCGCCACCTGCACCCGGCCGAGGTCGAAGACCAGCGCGACCAGCCCCAGGATCGCGACAAGCGAAGCAATCCAGAGGACCATCACGCTGCCGGCCTCGTCCCGCACGAAGCGGGGGAGCCGGACCGGGTCGTGACGCAGGCGGAAGGTCATTTCAGGAAGACCTCTTCCGCCACGTTGCCACGGCGCACGATGATGCTGGGCCGGCGCGGCGCGGCGGCCGGTTCTGCCTCGACCACGACCTCGGTCAGCGCTTCGGGTTCCGGGTCCTCGGTGTCGAAAAGGTCCGCGAGGTTGATCTGCTCGAGCGGCTCGAGGTCCGCCGCATCGGCTTCCCGAAGGCTGAGGCTCAGACGCCCGGCCCGTTGGGCAAGCGCGAGTTTCTGCCCCTCTTCCGGGCTGATCTCGACGGTGATCGTGCGGGCGACGACCGGCTGATCCTGCTGTTCCTCCGCGGTCTGGTCGATGCCGACCACGCGGACGTTCTGCAGGACGGTCACGGCCCGCATCTCGGCGCCGTTGCCCTCTGTCATCACGATGTCCACCCGGTCTCCGGGCGTGACGAAGCCGCCGACCGCCGTGGCCGCGTCGACGCTGATGGCCATGGCCCGGTGGCCGGGCGTCAGCTTCTGGACGATGGTGACCCGTTCACCGGGGGCGGAGAGCTTGGCCGCGAGGATCGGTTCGCCGGGGAAGATCCGGCCAAGCGCGCGGCGCGGCGCCGCGCCGGTGACGGCGTCGATCCGGGTGTAGAGGCCCGGCATCATCGCGGACCGCGGCCAGGACTGGGTGGTGAGCATGGTCGGCGCGATGGCCTGACCAAAGGGAATTTCGGCCTGGGCGACGACGACGTCGATCATCTCGACATCCGGCATCGCGGTGGCGCTGTCCGGCCCGACCGCAAGGTTCATCGCGGCGAATGAGCCGGCACCGGCCAGCGCGGTTCCCAGGAGGATGGTGGCGAGTGATCTGAACTGCATGGGAGGTCTCCAAACTGCTTGGCGGGCAAGAAGATCTTGGACGAAAAGGTCTTCCGGAAGCCGCGCGGAGGCGGCTTCCGGACGTCGGTGCTCAGCAGGTGCCGTGCGTACCGGCCGGATTGATCGTGCCGCAGGCCTTGGTCGCGTTTGCGCCCGCTGCGGTGCCCATGGTGGAGAAGGTCGCGACGCCAATGCCCGCAGCGACCAAAAGCGCGATGGCGTACTCCACCATGGCCGCGCCGGATTCGTCTTTCTTGAAGCCTTTGATAAACTTGATCATTTTTCCGTGCCCTTTAAGTGTTTGGTTAAATGACGCCTGCAGCGCCCGATCGATTTCGACCGCAGCGGCCGAAAATCTCCATCAGCCTACGCGGCCAAGATCGGCCGGGCATCGGCCCGCAGTGCGAAATTTACAACCAGGGGCTGCGATTGATTTCGTCGACAAACGGCGGTGAGGAGAAAATTAGACGTTCCAGCGAACGCTACGTCCCGCCGCGCGAATCACTGTTTCGGGGTCATTTGCGACGGAGATGCGACAATCCTTAAGATTCGGTTAACCTTGTCTCTCATCCGCCAACACTGCGAGCCGCACCGGCCGACACCTTTCCGAAGCGTAAAATGTAATTTGGATCAATGGTTTGCCCGGCGCGTCCGGCTGCCGCGCCAAGGTCCGGGCACGCGGCTCCGAAAATATCCTTTGTTTGTCCACAAAGTTGCCAACATTCTTTCAGCAGGCACTTAAAGGCGGCTTGGCCGCTTGGAGGCACCCAATTTTGAATACGCATATTACCCAGTTCAGCGGGGAACAGACCCGTGGTTCGCTCAACGTCGTCGCGCTGTGGATGCATGCGACCGGCAGTGGCGCCGCATTCGGCGATGTCCTCTCCGTCTTTCAAACCCTGGTCGGCGCAAGCGGCGCCCAGATCGTCCGGCAGATGCGTCACCCGGCGCAGACCCGCATGATCGCCCGCCACGACCAGAGCGCCGGCAAGCTCTTCGAACGTCCCGTCGTGAGTTTCTGTGCGGCGCTCTTCGGCGACATGTCGCACCACGTGAAGGCGGGCAGCCTATGGCGCCTGACCGACGCGCGGCCGGACCGTGACATCCTGCATAACCTTGAGGAAATGGGCCTCAAGGAAGTCTGCATTCTGGTCCTGAACACAGAGACCGATTTCACCGACTACTTCGAGCTGCACCTGTCGCGCCCCCTGCCGGACCATGATCTCGCCCTGCTGGAGATACTCGGCCCGATCCTGGCCGAGGGCTGGAAGAAGCGGGCTCCGGGCTGCATCGAAGCGGCCATCGCAGGACGCCCGTTCCCGGTCGCGCAACGCGGGCAAGAGGCGAGCCGCCCGCTCCTGGGGTCCAACAACCCGGCCGGGCTGACCCGATCCGAGTTCCGGATCTGCACGCTGATCCAGTCGGGCCGCCTGCCCGACGAGATCTCCGAGATGCTGGGGGTCAGCAAGTCCACGCTCCGGTCGCACATGCGCGCAATCTACCTCAAGACCGGGGCATCGGGGCAGGTCGAACTGGTGCACCTGCTGCACGGGCGCCAGAGCGGGGCAGGGGGGATGACATAGGGCACGGCACGGGACAGGCGATCGTCGCTGCGCCTTGATTGCAGCTCCCGGGAGCACGACGGAGCCCGGGCCCCGAGTCTGCTCACTGCCGATCTTCGCCGGGAGGTTCTGCCTTCGGGTCGGTGAGGCCCACTCACGCACCCAAGCTGCAGTCACCTCATGACCATGACCCGGTGGGCCTCAATCCAGGCCGGCGACGGCATCGGTGGTGTCAGGCGCCTCGAGCCTGTCCTCCGCCCATTGCGCGGCGAGGTGGACCAGGATGATGATCATGGCGATGGGCACGACCACGGCGATCCAGACCATGGCGATGCCCAGGGTATCCGCCGTCAGCCCCGCCTGCCGCGCCAGATAGCCTTTGGCGAGCCCCCCGCGCAGACCCATGAAGGAAAACCAGATGACCGGCAGGATGAAGCTCAGCACCGCGGCCGAGCGGATGGCCTCGGACACCAGCCCCATGAGGGCCGGGCGCGGCGGGAACACGCTCTTCATCAGCACCGCGTCCGAGCGGCCCTTGAACGACAGCGTCGTGCCCAGAAGCCCGGTCCAGACCATCATGTAACGCGCCACGTCCTCGGTCCAGATCGGCGGGGACGAGAAGACGTAGCGCGCCACGACCTGGATCATGACGGTGATGAACATGCCGGCCACGGCACACATGGCGACGCTGCGGGCGACACGGTGCAGGCCGTTGCTGAGGCTGATGATCATATTGCTCAAGGCGTGCAGCTCCGTCTGATCTGCAGAAAAGTCGTGGGGCGCCGGTTGCGGCGCCCCGGCATCGGCTCAGCGGGTGGCGTCGGACAGGTCCGTCCAGACCTTCACGTCATCCGACGGCATCAGGCCGGAATCGTAGACCTGCTTGGACCGCTCGCGGAAAGCGCCGCGCTCCTCGTCGGTCAGGCGCTGCACGGTCACGCCCTTCTCTTCCAGCGCCTCGAGCGAGGTGCTCGAGACCTCGTCAAGCCAGGCCTGCGTGGCCGCATTGCCGGCCGCGATGGCTTCGGTCACCGCGCTCCGCTCCGCGTCCGACAGCCCGTCGTACCACATCTTCGACGCGATCACGGCCCGGATCGGGATGATCGTGCGCGAATCCGAGAAGTTCTTGACGAAATCGGTCTGACCGAAGGAGATCGGCACGAAGGGCGAATTCAGATAGCCGTCGATCACGCCGGTCTGCAGGCCCGCGGGCACTTCGCCCCAGGGCACGACGGTCCCGGTGGAGCCCCAGGCCTTGTACAGCGCGATCTGCGCGTCATCCAGGGCCCGCATCCGCAGATCGGCCATGTCCGCCGGCGTGCGCACGGCGGCATCGGTGGTGATGATGCCCGAGGAGGGGCCGATCGGAACGATGGCCAGCAGCATGACGTCCTGGTCTGCCACGGCCTCGTTCACGCGGTCGAAGATGCTGCCGTCCGCAAGCGCGCGCTGCATATGCGCCGCATCGTCGAACATGTAGGGCAGGCGCAGCCCGTAGATGAACGGATCGACCTGCGCGATGGCGCGCACATCCGACAGCGACAACTCCAGCAGCCCGGTCGAGAGCTGATCGAACTTCTCGGCCTCGTTGCCCACGGAATCCCGCGGCATCTCGCGCACCTTCATCCCGGCCTTCTCCAGAACCTCGCTGAAGCCCATGACCCAGTTGTAGGTGCCCGAAACCTCCGGATCGGGTGCCCCGTCGAGCGCGATCTTCACTTCGGCCGAAGCGGCCGAGGCCGTCGCCATGAGCGCGGCCAGCGCAATATGTTTCAGTTTCATTCTTGGTCCTCCCTGAATGGTGTCAATCGACGGAAAAGCCGGCAAGGCGCGGCAGCCAGAGGCAGAGTTCCGGCCAGTAAGCGAGTGCGAAGAGCAGCAGGACCTGCACCGCCACGAAGGGCAGCGCGGTATAGGCCAGTCGCCAGTAATTGAGGTTGGTCAGCGCCGAGACGACGACCAGGCATTTGCCAAGCGGCGGTGTGATCAGCCCGACACAGAGGTTGAAGCACAGCACGATCCCCAGGTGGGTCGGGTTGATCCCCTGCTCCAGCGCCTGCGGGGCGAACAGCGGGATCAGCAGCGTCAGCGCGACGGGCGTATCCATGAACATGCCCGCGACCAGGAAGATGCAGAGCAGGAAGAACAGGTACTTGGTCCCCGTCAGGCCAAAGCTCGCGACCCAGCCGGCCAGGGCCTCGCTCCAGCCCAGCTGGCCCGCCAGGAACCCGAGGATCGAGATGGCGGCGAGGATGATGAAGATCGTGCCGGTCAACCGTGCGGTCGCCTCAAGCGCGTCCAGGATCATCCCGCGGCTCAGCCCGGTGTAGAACTGCCCCGCGATCAGCGCAAAGAGCACGGCCACCGCAGAGCCTTCGGTCGGCGTCGCGAGGCCCAGCACCAGGCTGCCCAGGATCACCACCGGCAGCAGCAGCGCCGGGGCTGCGCGCAGCAGGCTGGGCCAGAACCTGGGCAGATCCGGCGACGGCCCGCCCGGATGATTGCGCACCCGCGCGATCACCGCGTTCAGCGCCATGAGGGACAGGGCCAGAAGCACGCCGGGAATGACGCCAGCGGTGAAGAGGGCAGCAACGGAGGCCCCGGTCAGACCGCCGTAGATGATCATGATGATCGACGGCGGAATGATCGGCCCGATCATCGACGAGGCCGCGGTGATCGCGCCTGCGTAATAGCGGTCGTAGCCCCGTTCCTCCATCTCGGGCACGAAGGTCCGCGACAAGGCCGCACTGTCCGCGATGGCAGAGCCCGAGATACCGGCGAAGAAGACGCTCGTCAGGATGTTCACGTGCCCCAGCCCGCCGCGCAGCCGCCCGACGATGGACAGGGCAAAGTCGATCAGGCTGCGCGTCACGCCGGCCCGGGTCATGATCTCGGCTGTCAGGATGAACAGCGGCATGGCCATGAAGGCGAAGACATCGAGCTGCGCAAAGATCCGCTGCGGCATCACCGAAAGGAACTGCGCCTTGCCCGCCAGGAGGAAGGCAAAGACCGACACCGCCCCCATGAGGTAGGCGAAGGCCGTGCCGCTGATCAGGAGCAGGACGAAGAGGACGGGGAGCAACCACATGATCGAGGACCTCAGACGGCGGTGCGCACGGACGCGTCTGCGCCGGTGCGTGTCGGGTGAAGGACGGGCGGATGCGTCACGATAGACCGAAGCGCGGGCGTCACGGCCCGCAGCTTCGACAGGTCGGGACGCGGGCGGGCGGTCTCGGGATCGGCCTCGAGGAAGGCTTCCATGCTCCGTGCCACGGCCAGCAGATCGGTGTCGCCGCGCGCGGCCCCCAGCATCTGAAGCCCGAACGGCATTCCCGCCCCGTCCCGCCCGGCGGGCAGCGTGATGGCGGGGCCTCCGCTCAGCGAACCGCGATAGGTCAGCGCCAGCGAGCGGTAATAGATATCCATCTCCTCGCCGTCGACATGGGTCACGTGCGGCGCGCTCCAGGGCCCGGGCGAGACGGGAACTGTCGGCGTGAGGATCGCATCCAGCCCTTCCATCCGTGCGTTGAAGGCGCGCAGGATGCGGGTCTGTTCGGCGTGCGCCCAGCCCCGGTCGGTCAAGGTGAACCGGCGCCCCAGATCGAGATTGGCGTGGATCGTCGCTCCGAAAAGCTCGGGCGCCTCTCGCGCCGGCCCGTCGAACGCCGTCAGGAAGCTTTCGGCGCGCAGGATGTCGAAGACCCGGTCCATGCCGCCGAGGGCCATATCGACTGCGCGGCACTCGGCCACATGCGGCGCGATCGCCTCGATGCGATTGCGGAATGTCGCACGGATATCCGGATCGACGGGGGCACCGCCGAAATCCTCGGAATAGCCCAGACGAAGCGTGTTCAGGGGCCTCTCTGGCAGCCTGTCGAACCGATCCGCGGGATAGGACATCGACAGCGGATCGTTCGGATGGCCCCCATGCACCGCGCGCAACAGCAGGATCAGATCCTCCACATCCCGCGCCATCGGCCCAAGGACCGAGATCCCGGACCACCCGAGCGGCCGCGTCGGATGCGCCACGACGTCGACCGAAGGCCTGTAGCCGACGATGCCGCAGATCGCGGCCGGCAGGCGCAGCGATCCGCCGGTGTCCGAACCGGTGCAGATCGGCAGCAGATCCGCGGCCAGTGCGGCCGCCGACCCCCCCGAGGAGCCGCCGACGGTCAGCGACGGATTGAACGGGTTGCCGGTCGCCCCCCAGACCGGGTTGCGGGTGTTCCCGCCGGCCCCCAGCTCGGGCACGTTGGTCTTGGCCAGCACGATCGCCCCCGCCGCCCGCAGCCGCGCCACCATCGGCAGATCGGTGCCTGGCACATTCGCGACGGCGCGGGGACTGCCATGGGTGGTCAGCAACCCGGCGGTGTCCTGCAAGTCCTTGACCCCGAGCGGCAGACCGTCGAGCGTTCCCCTGGGGGCACCATCCCGCCAGCGCGCCGTGGCCGCGGCAGCTTCGGCCACGGCCCGTTCGGTGTCGAAGGCGGTGAGCGCGTTGATGAAGGGGTTCACGCGCGAAATATGCGAAAGGCAGGCCTCGAGATAGGTGCTTGGGGTCAGTTCCCCCCGCGCAAAGGCAGCCAGAACCATTCGGGCCGAAAGCCCGGTCGGTGTCGCATTGTCCATATTCTCTCCAACCGGCCCTCGCGATGCGTGAGCGCCAGCCTCTCCCTGAAACTCTCGTCAAGGTATGATGAAGGTTTCGGCAACAATAATGAGTTTTTCGCCCGCAACCTTAACCAAACGGAATGGTTTGTCCGTGCTCCGATACCTGGCCCAGACATTTCATGAACAGCGCGAAGGCATTGTTGTTCTGCTGCCCGCCCGTCTTCCAGAAGCATCGCGCTTCGGACAGGAAATCCCCGGTATCCAGTGGCAGCACCACCAGATCGCCCCGCGCGACATGGGCTTTGGCAAGGCTCTGCGGGAACATGCCAAGCGTCGGCATCTGCTGCAGAAGCTCGAGGTTGAGCGACAGGGACAGAGACGAGATGGTATTGCCCGGCGGCGTGACCCCGCGTTCGGCAAACATCGCGTCCACGGCCCGGCGCGCCACCGAATCCGGCTGTGGCAGGATCCAGGGCCAGCGGACCGCTTCGATCCAGGCGATCTCCGCCATCTTCGCCAGCGGATGATTGCGCCCGGCGACGACCACCAGCGGTTCGGTCAGCAGGACCGTCTGGTCGATCCCCTCCAGATCCTGCGGCTGCCATGTCCGGGCAATCAGCAGATCGAACTGCCCCGCATCCAGCCGCGGATAGAGCGAGACAAAATGCCCTTCGGTGATCGACAGGCTCGCATTCGGCGCCGCGTTCTTGAACAGGGTGATGGCCTGGGGCAGCACGATCGGCGCCACGGAACTGACCACGCCGATATTGACGGTGCCTGCAACGCCGCTCGCCATCGCCTGCAGGTCGAACTCGGCCCGGTCCAGCTGGTTGAGCACCTGACGCGCATGATCCGCCAGCCGCCGCCCGACCGGGGTCAGATGCAGCCGATTCCGCTCGCGCCGGATGATCGGGGTGCCGACGATCTCTTCCAGCTCGGCAATCTGCTTGGAGACCGCAGGCTGCGTGACATTCAGCTCCGCCGAGACGCGCGCGACAAGGCGATGCTCGGCCAGGCCGTGGATCACGCGCAGATGGCGGAGCGTCAATTGCCGGACGAGACCCCCGCGTTGCAAATTCGCCATGACCGCTGCTCCCCGTCCCAAGCGCCGACACTATGCCGCCTGCAGCTGCGATTTCAACATCAACGCAGGCTGCCTCGGCCGGGCCGCGCGCGCGGCGTTACAAAACTTTCACCGCGTCTTCACATCCCCGTGTCCGGCCAGCCGTAGCACGCCCCCCAGAACTTGGGGGTTACCTGTGCTGCAGATCGAGCAACTGACGAAGCAATTCGGCCGGAACACGGCCGTGGACCGCGCGACGATCGACGTCGACCGCCCGATGATGATCGGCATCATCGGCCGCTCCGGGGCCGGGAAATCCACCCTCCTGCGGATGCTGAACCGGCTGACCGACCATTCGTCCGGCGCCATCCGTTTCGAGGGCCGCGAGATCACCGCGCTGCGGGGGGCCGAGAAGCGGGCGTGGCAGGCCGAATGTGCGATGATCTTCCAGCAGTTCAACCTCGTGCCGCGGATGGACGTGGTCTCGAACGTGCTGCACGGCACGCTGAACCGCCGCTCGACCTTCGCGACGCTCTTCAACCTCTACCCGGCGCAGGACATTCACCGCGCCATCGACATCCTCGACCGGCTCGGCATCGCCGAGCACGCGCCGAAACGGGCCGAGGCGCTTTCGGGCGGCCAGCAGCAGCGCGTCGCCATCGCACGCGCGCTGATGCAGGATCCGAAGATCATCCTCGCCGACGAGCCGATCGCCTCGCTGGACCCGATGAACGCGCAGGTGGTGATGGACGCGCTCCGCCGCATCCACGAGGAGGACGGCCGGATGGTGATCGCCAACCTCCACACGCTCGACACCGCGCGGCGCTACTGCGACCGGGTGATCGGGATGCGCGACGGGCGGATCGTCTTCGACGGCACGCCCCGGCAGCTCACGACCGGCGCCGCCCGCGACATCTACGGCGCCGATGCCGGCTTCTCCGAGGCCGCGACATCGACCTCCATCGAAAGCCTGAGCCCGGTGCAGATCGCGGAGATCCGCGAGGCCGAGGCGCAGGCCTGACCGAAGAGCTTCCAACCGCCGCGCGGGCAAGGCCCGGCGGCCCATCGAAGAAGGGACACATGACATGAAGACACTGATCGCAGCCGCCCTGGCGACGACCGCCCTGGCCGCGCCGCTGGCCGCCCAGGAGATCTCGGAATTCCGCATCGGCATCCTCGGCGGCGAAAACGCCCAGGACCGGCTGAACAGCCACGAATGCCTGAAGAGCTACACCGAGGAAGCGCTCGGCGTTCCGGTCAAGCTCTTCGCGCCCGCCGATTACAACGGCGTCATCCAGGGCCTGCTCGGCGGCACCATCGACATGGCCTGGCTGGGCGCCTCCGGCTACGCCAAGACCTATCTCGACGATCCCGAGGCGGTGGAGCCGGTGCTGGTGAAGGTCAACCTCGACGGTTCGCACGGCTACCACTCCATCGGCTTCGCCCGGAAGGACAGCGGCATCACCTCGCTCGAGGACATGCAGGGCAAGAAATTCGGCTTCGGTGACCCGAACTCGACCTCCGGCTACCTGATCCCCTCGATCGAGATCCCCGAACAGACCGGCGCCTCGATGGAGAACGGCGACTACTTCGGCGAGGTCGTCTTCACCGGCGGCCACGAGCAGACCATCGTCGCGGTCAACAACGGCGACGTCGACGGCGGCGTGACCTGGGCCGACGGGCAGGGCAACTGGGAAGACGGCTACAACTCGGGCGCGCTGCGCAAGGCCGTGGACGCGGGCCTCGTCGACATGAACGACCTCGTCGAGATCTGGCGCTCCAAGCCGATCCCGGAAGGCCCGGTGGTGCTCCGCAAGGCGCTCCCGCAGGAGGTGAAGGCGACCATGACGGCCCTCGTCGACGGCATGTACGACAAGGACCAGGAATGCACCTACAACATCTCGGCCGGTGAATCGCTGGGCTTCGACCCGATCGACCACGACGCCTATCTCTCGATCATCGCCGCGCGCAAATCGCAGTCGAACTGATCGTGACCTTCGGGCGGGTCTCCCTCGGGACCTGCCCGTTCCATATCTTGCAAGGGGCCCTTCCGCCATGGCAGAGCTTTCGAGCGACGGTCGTCTCGCCGATATCCGCGAAGACTACCTCGCCCTGACACGGCGCAAGCGCCTCTATTCCGGCATCCTGCTGTCGCTCTTCGTGGCGCTGATGGCCTCGGGCTTCATGATCGCGGACGCCCGCAACGCGGGCGGGTTCTGGGACGGCATCGCCAATGTCTTCGTCTTCCCGAAGATCGTGATCGCCGAGGCCTGGGAGAAGCGGGCCGAACTGCCCGCCCATGTCGTCGAGTACTTCCCCGCGCTGCTCGAGACGATCAACATCGCCGCCGTCTCGACCCTGATCGGCACGCTGATCGCGGTCGTGCTGTCGATGCTCTCGACCCGCGGCCTGGCCCGCTGGCCGCGCCTGATCCCGCTGTTCCGGCGGCTGATGGACGTGATGCGCGCGGTGCCCGAGATCGTCATCGCGCTGATCCTGATCTTCGTCCTCGGCGGCGGGCCGGTGCCGGCGATGATCGCCATCGCCTTCCACACCTCGGGCGCGCTCGGCAAGCTGTTCTCGGAGGTGAACGAGAACGCCTCGCTCAAGCCCGTCGAGGGGCTGGCCTCGGTCGGTGCCAACTGGTCCCAGCGGATGGCGCTCGGCGTGGTGCCGCAGGTGTCGCCGAATTACCTGAGCTACGCGCTGCTGCGGTTCGAGATCAACATCCGCGCCTCGGCCATCCTCGGCTTCGTCGGCGCGGGCGGGATCGGCTACGAGCTGAAGAACGCGATGACATGGGGGGCGGGGAAGTACGACGACAGCGCGGCGATCTTCCTGATGCTGTTCCTCACGATCGTCGCGGTGGACCAGGTCTCCTCCGTGGTCCGCAACCGGCTGGCACACGGCCGCGCCTCGGAGATGCTGGCATGAGCATGATCGCCGATACCCCCGCCACCATGAAACCCCGGGCCGAGGCGCTGTTCCGCCGCAAGCGGCTGACGGCGGTCGCGATCCCGGCGCTGGTGCTGCTCTACCTGACCTATGCCTTCTTCGCCTTCGACGTGCCCGGCCTGCTCGGGCGGGCGAGCCTCGACAATGCGCGGGCGCTGGTGGCCGACACCTACAGCTACAAGACCCACGTGACGCGCGACAATGCCGACGGCGGCCTGCGGATCGCCATCGAGGGCGAGCGCAAGGGCACCTACGCGGAGGGCACCGGGCCGGACTGGGTGCAGTTCGGTGACACGACCACCGTCGATCTGGGCGACGGCAGCGTGGTGACCTTCGGCGAGGATGTCTCGATCGACGTGCCGGGCTACGGCATCGTCCGTGCGGAGCCGGGGGCCGGCGGGGTGAACGCGACCTTCCCCGAAGGGCCGATGCCGGACTTCGTCAACGCCTCGAAGAACCGGGTGACGATCACCACGCCGAACGGCCGGCTGACGATCACGCGGCGCGCGTCCGAGGCGTTCCGCTATGCGACGGGCTGGGAGCTGTTCTTCTTCACCCTCGACAGCCCCTACCACGGGCTGAGCTTTGCCCAGCTCGCGGTGAAGACCTGGGAGGGCGAGGGCGGCGCGATCCTGCATGACATCTGGTTCAACCCGATGTGGCGGCATGGCGACGTGGCCTGGGCGCTGTTCGAGACGATCCTGATGGCCTTCCTCGGCACCTTCGGCGCGGCGCTCGTGGCGCTGCCGCTGGCCTTCCTCGCGGCGAAGAACTTCACGCCGCTGGTGCTGGTCCGTCAGGTGGCGCGGCGGCTCTTCGACTTCTGCCGGGGCGTGGACGCGCTGATCTGGACGATCATCCTGGCCCGCGCCTTCGGACCGGGGCCGCTGACGGGGGCGCTGGCGATCCTGGTGACGGATACCGGCAGCTTCGGGAAGATGTTCTCGGAGGCGCTCGAGAATGTCGACGGCAAGCAGATCGAAGGCGTGCAGTCGACGGGCGCGAAGCCGGTCCAGCGCTACCGCTTCGGGGTGATCCCGCAGGTGACGCCGGTGCTGCTGAGCCAGGTGCTCTACTTCTTCGAGAGCAATACCCGCAGCGCCACGATCATCGGCGCGATCACCGGCGGCGGCATCGGGCTCCTGCTGACGCAGGCGATGATCACCCAGAAGGACTGGGAGGAGGTGACCTATTACATCATCCTCGTGATCCTGATGGTCTTCGCCATGGATGCCTTCTCGGGCTGGCTGCGCCGCCGGCTGATTTCGGGCGGGGACAGCTGATCCAGCGGAGCGGCCCGCAGGCGGGCCGCACACGATGCTTTTGCGATCCGGCCGGGGGCCGGATCGCGCTGCCTCCGGCGGGGATATTTGTGGCAAGAGGAAGCAGGGCCGCGGCGCTCCTGCCTTCCTCTGGTCAATGTATCCCGGGGGGAGTCGGGCCGCAGGCCCGACGGGGGGCTGGCCCCCCTCCACCCCCGGGGGTCAGCGCATCGGGAAGAGGCGGGGCCGGATCCGGGCGCGGGTGTTGCTCGGCAGGTGGCTGTTGAGCCGGCGGTTCACCCTGCCGAAGATCCAGATGATCATCAGCGTCAGCGCCATGAAGTAGACCGCGAGCACCGGGTAGGCGATGAAGGGGTTGAAGGTCTTGTCCGCCAGGTAGCTCGCGTAATAGAGCGCGTCGCCCTTCTGCTGCCAGGCCGGGAAGGACGAGAAGAAGACCAGGGTCGTCGCATGGAACAGGAAGATCGCCTCGTTCGTGTAGGCGGGCCAGGCAAGCCGCAGCATGGTGGGCCAGGTGATGCGCCGGAACTTCCGCCAGCCCGAGAAGCCGTAGGCGTCGGCCGCCTCCAGATCGCCCTTCGGGACGGAGCGGAGCGCGCCGTAGAAGATCTCGCCCGAATAGGCGGAGGTGTTCAGGAACAGCACGACCAGCGCCCCGGCCCAGGCGCGGGTGATCCAGGAGGTCGCGATGTTGATCTCGACGATGCCGAGGTTCAGGTCGATCCCGGCGCGGGGCAGGAGCGTGAAGGCCTCGTAGAACAGGAAGAACTGGATGAAGAGCGGCGAGCCGCGGAAGACGAAGGTGAACCACTCGGCCGGCTTGCGCAGGAGCAGGTTCGCGGAATTCCGCGCCAGCGCGATCCCGGTGGCGAAGAAGAAGCCGAGCGCGAGCGCGCAGATCGCGAAATAGAGGTTCCAGATCAGGCCCGAGCCGATCAGCACCACGTGATCGCAGAAGGTGAAGTCCGACCGCGGCAGCAGGCGTTCGCCGAGGCCGATCGAGCGGAGGGCATAGGCCTGGAAGGTCTCGACACAGGTCATGCGCGGCGCATCTCCTCGCCGGCCATGGTGGCCTGCCCGTGGGACAGGCGGCGGGTCAGCCGGGACAGCACGATCTCGGAGACCCTGGTGAGCATCAGGTAGAAGACCAGCAGCGCGAGGAAGTACCACAGCCGCCAGTCGCCATGCGGGTAATCGTAGGCAGAGGTCTTCATCCCGCCGAGTTCCCGGCCCCAGTAGACGATGTCCTCGATCCCGAGGATGAACAGCAGCGGCGTCGCCTTGATCAGCACCATCCAGAGGTTCGACAGCCCGGGCAGGGCGTAGATCCACATCTGCGGCACGAGGATGCGCCACGTGGTCTGGCGCGGGGTCATGCCATAGGCCTCGGCGGTCTCGAGCTGGGCGCGGGGGACCGCGTTCATCGCGCCCGACAGGACGTGGCTCGCGAAGGCGCCGAAGACGAAGGCGAAGGCGGCCACGGCGAGGATGATGCCATAGGTCTCGTGCACCCATTGCGGCGACGAGGAGAGCGGAAGTTTCGCGGCCGAGCAGACGACGAAATCGTTGCCCTGCCGGACGGGCGCGTCCCAGTCGGGGCATTTCACCTGGTGGCGGAGCCACTCCAGCCCCTGGTCGAGGGCGAGCGGCACGAAGAGGAAGAAGGCGATGTCCGGCACGCCGCGCACCAGCGCCGCGTAGCCCTTGCCGAGCCAGCGCAGCGGCGCGATCGAGGACCGCGCGCCGAGCGCGCCGAGAAAGCCCATGGCCAGCGCGCAGGGCACCGTCACGAGCATCAGCCCGATCACGAGAAGGAAGCTCTGATAGAAGAGGAGGTGCTTGCCCGTGGTCAGGTAACAGACCATCCAGCGGGCGCCCTCGAGGCTCTTCGGATCGGCGCAGAATTCGAACATGGCGGAATGCGTCGCGGGGCCCCGGAGGGCCCCGCCTGTCGGCTCAGTAGGTGACGGTGTCTTCGCCGAACCACTTCTTCAGCAGTTCGTTGAGCGAGCCGTCCTCCTTCATCGAGGTGATGGCCGTGTTGAACTTCTCTTTCAGCTCGGTGTCGCTCTCGCGCAGGCCGAGGCCCACGCCGCCGCCGAGCTGGACGTCCTCGCCGACGAAGATCAGCTCGCCGCCCGATTCCTCGACCACCGGCTTGAGGTAGTCCTTGTCGGCGAAGACCGCATCGGCCTCGCCGTTGCGGACGGCCGCGACGGTTTCATCGGGGGTGGCGAACTCGACCAGCGTCGCGCCGCTCTCGGCCACGTGGCCGGCCTGGATCGTCGCGGTCTGCGCGGCCACGACGCCGCCGGTCAGGTCGACGCCCTCGTCCATCGCGACATAGGCGGAGGAGGCCGGCGGGTAGTAGTTCTGGGTGAAGTCGATGACCTCGTCACGCTCGTCGGTGATCGACATGCCCGCGATGATCACGTCGTAGTTGCCCGAGACGAGGTTCGGAATGATCGAATCCCAGTCGTTGGTGACCCATTCGCAGGTCAGCTCGGCGCGCTTGCAGAGCTCGTCGCCGACCTCGCGCTCGAAGCCGCCGACCTCGCCCTTGTCGTCGATCAGGTTGAACGGAGGGTAGGCGCCCTCGGTCCCGAGGCGGATGGTGTCCTGCGCAAGCGCCATCCCGGCGCCGAGCGCCAGCGCGGCGGTGGAGAGGATCAGGGTCTTCATATTCTATACTCCCGTTGAATTGGGCGGCTATTCGTGCCGCTTCTGAGGATCGAGACTTGGCGGATATCGCCGACAACACAAGGTTTTTCTAGCCGGACGCCGGGTCCCTGCCGGGCTGACGATGCGTCAGGGCGCATTCCCGCCCGGGCCGGGCCCGCGGGCCCGGGCGCTCAGCCCGGGGCGGTGGCCGACAGGAAGCCGCGCAGGCGTTCGGTCTGCGGGTTCCCGAACAGCTGATCGGGCGGGCCTTCCTCGATGATCCGGCCCTGGTGGAGGAAGACGACGCCGTCCGAGACATCCGCGGCAAGGCGCATGTCATGGGTGACGAGCAGCATCGTGCGCCCCTCGGAGGCGAGGTCCTTGATGACCTTCACCACCTCCTGCTCCAGCTCGGGATCGAGCGCCGAGGTCGGTTCGTCGAAGAGCAGCGCCTCGGGCTCCATGCAGAGCGCCCGCGCGATGGCGGCCCGCTGCTGCTGGCCGCCGGACAGCTGGGCGGGCCAGGCGTCGGCCTTGTCGGCGATCCCCACCTTGTCCAGGTAATGGCGCGCGCGCTCCTCGACCTCGGCCCGGTCGCGGCCCAGCACCGTCACCGGCGCCTCCATCACGTTCTGCAGGATCGTCATGTGGGACCAGAGGTTGAACTGCTGGAAGACCATCGAGAGGTTCGTGCGGATCCGCAGCACCTGCTTCGCGTCGCCCGGACGCCGCGCCATGCCCTCGCCCTTCCAGTGCACCGCCTCGCCCTTGAAGAGCACCTCGCCCTGCTGGCTGTCCTCCAGCAGGTTGGCGCAGCGCAAGAGGGTGGACTTGCCCGAGCCGGAGGAGCCGATGAGCGACACGACCTCGCCCTGCCGGGCGATCAGGTCGACCCCCTTGAGCACTTCCAGCGCGCCGTAGGATTTGTGGAGTTCGCGGATCTCGATGACGGGGGCGGTCTGTGTCACTGCGGCGGTCTGGTCCGGCTGTTGGCGTTCGGGGGAGTAGGGCGCAGATCGTGGCGAAATGCAACGATCGCGGGGTGATGACGTCGCGCGCCGCCGCGGAATCAGGCAGGCGGCAGGGACGAGGCGGGCGGCGGTTCGGGGATGTCCTTTTCAAGGTAGGCCTCGGGCGGGATCCAGGTGAGGCCGGTGATCCCGATGGTCCTGCGGTCGGCTGCCGGCATGCGCTCGATCGCGCGGCGCACGGCGGCGGCGATGCGCTCGGCCTCGGCGCCCCGGGCAGAGATCAGCGGCAGGCCCGGGGAGGGGGCGGTCCGGCCGATCTCGGTGACCTTCGGGGCGAGGCTGTCCCATAGGCTCATCAGCCGCCAGGTCTGCGCATCGACGAAGCAGATGTCGGCCCGGCCCTCGGCCACCGCCCGGACCGATGCGCGATGCGCGCCGGTCTCGAGGTAATTTCCGAAGCGGGTGCCATGCGCCCGCGCGGTCTCGAGCGCCGCGGCCCAGCCGGATTGCGAGATGGCGTCGTTGAGCGCCAGCGTCAGTCCGGGCCAGTCGGCGCTGTCCGTCCGCGCGTCGTCGGGCCGCATCAGGATGACGGAATTGTAATGCCCCGGCGGGCAGCCCGGCAGCGCGTAATCGGGCGTGCCGATCAGCGTGACGCTGTCGTGCAGCGCCTTGCGGTAGGGCAGGCCGCAGGTCTGCGACAGCACCAGGCCGGGGTGGCGCCAGTGATCCCAGAGCGATCCGGCGCGGGTCAGTTTCTCGGGCGCCTCGATACCGTCCTGCCGGAGGGCGTCGCGAATGGCCCCCCAGAGGGCGTTGGTGGAGCCGGCGATCTCGGCCCGGTCGTACATCGGCAGCGATGCGATCGGGCCCGCGGGGCTCACCGCTCCGCGACCCTGAGCCGGGCCGCGTTGCTGTCCTGATCGGTGATGCCGAGAAGGCTGGCGACGAGGCGCATGATCGCGTCCTCCTCGCTGTCGCGTTCGCCGTCCTCGAGCGCCACGGACCACAGCGCCTCGATCACGCCGATTCGCTCGGACAGCGGGATCGCGTCCTTGATCGACCGGGTGAAGCGCACGGTGTCGGGCGCCTGCGCCTCGAGCGTCTCGGCCTGGGTCACGAGGTCCTCGGCCCCGGGCGCGTCGAGTGCGTAGCGGGCCCGGGCGATCCGCAGGATCCGCCCGCGTTCCGCGGTGTCGTAGCGCCCGTCGCTGCGTGCGATCCGCACGAGCAGGGCGGTGAGTGCAAGCCGGGCATCCCTGTCGGGAAGGCTGTCGGGCTCGGACTGGGTCAGGCGGGAGATCAGATCGGCAAACATGGGCGGAACATAGGCCGCTATCCGGGCGCGGCCAATCCGGAAAACATCACCTCCGCGTCACCCCGGGGGAGGGGGGCGACGGGTCGGCCCTCAATCCGCCACATTCTGTCCGAAAAAATAACCGATTACCTTTGCAATCTGGGATTGCGGGAAATGAGACTGGAGTTGGCGATGCCCCGGAGTATCACGGGTGTTCAGGCTGATCGCGAGGCCGAGATCCTGGACATGCTGAAGGCGCTGTCGCCGAAGGACCTGTGCGATCTCGCGCGGCGGCTCGACCGCTCGACGATGACGCCGGCCGTGCTGAGCTGGATTTCCGCACAGCGCAGCGTCGACCTCGGGACTGCCATGAGCCTGTTCATGAACGCCCAGCCCGACAGTTTCAATCACCTCGAAAAGGACGCCGTGCCCGAGCCTTACCGCAGGCTCTGCGCGGCGCTCGACGCGCTCTGCCAGCGGATCAACTGCGGCTATTACCTGCCCGACCCGCAGCGCCCTCTCGACAAGGTCCGCGATTTCGTCCGCTGGATGGGCGATCAGGAGGCCGACGCGCGCTCCCGCCGCAAGGGTCGCTGGGTCTTCAACCCGGTCACGGTCGCGCCGATGATCTCGGACATCCGCTTCGATGCGCGCCGCCACAAGGCAAAACCCGCGCGGGGCGAGCGTCCGGGCCTCTTCCGCAAGGTCTTCAGCTCCCAGTCGGCCTGACCGCGCGGCGTCGCGGCGCTCAGTATTTCGACGGCACGTAGAGCTCGGGCGGCAGCGTCGAGCGTTCGTAATTCGGGTTGAAGACACGGTCCGGCAGCACCGCGTCCTCGTGCGGCACCTCCTCGTAGGGGAAGAGCGTCAGCAGATGGTCGATGCAGTTCAGCCGCGCCCGCTTCTTGTCGTTGCCGGGCACGATGTACCAGGGCGCCTCGGGGATGTTGGTGCGCTCGAACATCTCTTCCTTGGCCTTGGTGTAATCCTCCCACCTGATGCGGGACTGCAGGTCCATCGGCGACAGCTTCCATTGCTTGAGCGGATCGTGGATCCGGATGAGGAAGCGCATCTGCTGCTCCTCGTCGGTGATCGAGAACCAGTATTTCACCACCTTGATGCCGGAACGGACCAGCATCCTCTCGAATTCGGGCACGTCGCGGAAGAAGTCTTCCACCTGCCTGTCGCTGGCAAAGCCCATGACCCGCTCGACGCCCGCGCGGTTGTACCAGCTGCGGTCGAAGAGGACGATCTCGCCACCCGCCGGCAGGTGCGGCACGTAGCGTTGGAAATACCATTGGCTCATTTCCCGGCTCGAGGGTGCGGGCAGCGCGACGGTGCGCACCACGCGCGGGTCCAGACGCTGGGTGATCCGCTTGATGACGCCGCCCTTGCCGGCGCTGTCGCGCCCCTCGAACAGCACGACGACCTTCTCGCCGCTCGCGACGACCCAGTCCTGCAGCTTGATGAGCTCCGCCTGCAGGTGCAGCAGCGCGCGGAAATACTCCGGCCGCGGGATCGAGGGGCCGTGCGCCTTGCGATAGATCTCGCGGATCTTCATCGAGAGCACCGCGTCCTCCATCTCCAGCTCGACCTCTTCGTCGAACGAGTCCATGAGCTCCGCCTCGAGCCAGTCTTCTGCGGTCTTCTCGGTATCTGCGGGGGACATGCGGGCTCCTCTGGAATGGCGGATGCGGCCCGCGGGCGGGCTGATCTGGCTCCATAGAACATCCTTCCGTAACGCTTTTGTAGCCCCCTCCTGTGCATGGGTGCGGAATTGCCGGAGGGACCGTGCGGCGCCTAGTCTGAGGGCAACCCATCACAGGAGACCGACCGATGAGCTGGAATCCCGCCCTCGACCCGGACTGCCCCAAGGGCGATGCCGTCGACGCGATCGAGACCCTCATCGTGCCGCGCGCCCGCGACCTCGGCGGGTTCGAGGTGCGCCGCGCCCTGCCGGCGCCGCAGCGGCAGATGGTCGGCCCCTTCATCTTCTTCGACCAGATGGGCCCGGCCGAGTTCCTGACCGGGCAGGGGATCGACGTGCGCCCGCATCCGCATATCGGGCTGGCCACCGTCACCTACCTGATGAAGGGCCGCATCCATCACCGCGACAGCCTGGGCACCGACCAGTGGATCGAGCCGGGCGAGGTCAACCTGATGACGGCCGGCTGGGGCATCACCCATTCGGAACGGGTCGACGGGGCGACGCGCGAGAAACCGCATTCGCTCTTCGGCATCCAGACCTGGCTGGCGCTCCCCGAGAAGGAGGAGGAGACCGAGGCCGCCTTCGTCCACGCGCCGAAATCCGACCTGCCGCTGCTGGAAGGCGAGGGGAAGCAGGTCCGCCTGATCCTCGGGGACGCCTGGGGCGAGACGGCGCCGGTGCCGGTCGCCTCCGAGATGGTCTATGCCGATGCGTTGCTCGAGGCCGGCGCCGCGATCCCGCTGCCCGACAACCACGAGGACCGGGGCGTCTACGTCCTGGAGGGTGCGGTCGAGATCGCCGGCCAGGTGTTCGAGCCGGGCCGGATGATGGTCTTCCGCCCCGGCGACAGGATTTCCATGAGGGCCGGGGACAGGGGCGCACGCATCCTGATCCTCGGCGGCGCGACGCTTTCGGGGCCGCGCTACATCTGGTGGAACTTCGTCGCCTCCTCGCGCGAGAAGATCGATGCCGCGAAGGAGGCCTGGCGGGCGGGCGACTGGTCGCATGGCCGCTTCAGGCTGCCGGAGGGGGACGACCAGGACTTCATCCCCGCGCCCGAGGACATTCCCGGCGCCCGGCCCCGCCCGGTGCGCTATCCCTAGGACAGCCGGTCGGGGTGCGGGACATCTTCGTCGGCGTCGAGCACCGAGAACGAGCCGTCGCTTTCGAGGATGATCGCCCCGACTTCCCCGGGCCGTGTGCGCCCGCCATGGGAGCGCAGGACGGTCATCAGCTCGTCCTCGGTCACGCGGACCCGCCGCATCGCGTCCCGGCAGAACTCGCCTTTGCGGAGCAGCATCGTGGGCTCGGACCGCACCACGTTCGCGAAGCCCTGCCAGCGGACCGAGACGAACGCCACCGCGAATTGCAGCGCCGCGAGCAGGGTCAGCGCCGCGATGCCTTCGGCCAGCGCGACGTCGTTCGACAACAGGATCGTCGCGAGGGTCGAGCCGATGGCCACCGTGACCACGAGGTCGAAGGCGTTGAGCTTCGCGAGTGTCCGTTTGCCGGTCACGCGCAGGAGCAGGATGAGGTAGACATAGGCGAGGCTGCCGATGAGCAGCACCCGCCCGACGCCGCTCCAGCCCTGGAAGAAGATGTCTTCGGTCATGGGTGGACAATGGATGGCGGCGGGGGTTGTTCCAGAGCCGCTGTTGTGGCCGGGTCATTTCCCCGCCATGATGTCGCCGAAACCCCGCGTCAAGCTGCACGAATGACCGTCCACCGCTTCGACAGAAACCGCCGCCGTCTCCGCACCGGGACCCCCCGGCCGAACGCGCATCCTGGCGGCCCGACCCGCGCCAGACCCGCTTGGCGGACCCGCGCCGCGGCGATCTTCGTCTGCCTGATGTTCGGATGGCTCGCCTGGCGCGTCGCGGCGGAGCTGCTCGTGCCGCGCCCCTTGCCGGTCATCGTCAACCGCGGCACCGCGGCGGCGGACCTCGATTGCTCGGATTTCGAGACCCGGCTTCAGGTCCTCCGCTTCATGTCCCGGCACGGCGGCGCCGCAGGCAGGCATGGGCTCGACGGGGATGGCGACGGGCTGGCCTGTGAGTGGCTGCCCTGGCTGACGCTCTGGTAGCGGCTCACACCAGCCGCGAGACATCCCTTGCCGCCCGGACGAAATCCCGGAACAGCGGATGCGGATCGAAGGGCTTCGACTTCAGCTCCGGGTGGAACTGGACGCCGATGAACCACGGGTGGTCCTTCACCTCGACGATTTCGGGAAGGCGCCCGTCCGGCGACATGCCGGAGAACGAGAGCCCGCATTCCTCGAGCTTCTTGCGGTACTTCACGTCCACCTCGTAGCGGTGGCGATGCCGCTCTTCGATCGAGGTGTCGCCGTAGACCTCGGCCACCTTCGACCCGTCCGCCAGGGCCGCCGTATAGGCGCCGAGGCGCATGGTGCCGCCCTTGTCGTCGTCCACCTTGCGCTGCACCGCGTGGTTGCCCTGCACCCATTCCTTCAGGTGATAGACCACCGGCTCGAAGCGGCGCTTGCCGGCCTCGTGGTCGAATTCCTCCGACCCCGCCGTCTCGAGCCCCGCGAGGTTCCGCGCGGCCTCGATCACCGCCATCTGCATGCCGAGGCAGATGCCGAGATAGGGGATCTTCCGCTCGCGGGCGAATTGCGCGGCCTTGATCTTGCCTTCCGTGCCCCGCTCGCCGAAGCCGCCGGGCACGAGGATGGCGTGGTAGCCCTCGAGATGCGGCGCCGCGTCCTCGTGGTCGAAGATCTCGGCGTCCACCCATTCGACGTTCACCTTGATCCGGTTGGCCATGCCGCCGTGGGTCAGGGCCTCCTTGATCGACTTGTAGGCGTCCTCGAGCTGCGTGTACTTGCCGACGATGGCGATGTTCACCTCGCCGTCGGTGTTGTGGATCCGGTCGTAGACATCCTGCCAGCGGGCGAGGTCGGGGCGCGGCGCGGGCGAGATCTGGAAGGCGTCCAGAACCGCCTGGTCGAGGCCCTGCTCGTGATAGGCCAGCGGCGCCTCGTAGATCGACTTCAGGTCATAGGCGGGGATGACGGCCTCGGGGCGGACGTTGCAGAACAGCGCGATCTTCTCGCGCTCCTTCTCGGGGATCGGATGTTCCGAGCGGCAGACGAGGATGTCGGGCTGGAGGCCGATGGAGCGCAGCTCCTTCACCGAGTGCTGGGTCGGCTTGGTCTTCAGCTCGCCCGAAGCCGCGAGCCAGGGCAGGAGCGTCAGGTGCATGAAGATGCACTGGCCGCGCGGCTTGTCCTGGGAGAACTGGCGGATCGCCTCGAAGAAGGGCAGGCCCTCGATGTCGCCGACCGTGCCGCCGATCTCGCAGAGCATGAAGTCGACCTCGTCCTCGCCGATCGAGATGAAGTCCTTGATCTCGTTGGTGACGTGCGGAATCACCTGGATCGTCTTGCCGAGGTAATCGCCGCGACGCTCCTTATCGAGCACGTTCTGGTAGATGCGCCCCGAGGAGACGGAGTCCGTCTTGCGCGCCGCCACCCCGGTGAAGCGCTCGTAATGGCCGAGGTCGAGGTCGGTCTCGGCGCCGTCGTCGGTGACGAAGACCTCGCCGTGCTCGAAGGGGCTCATCGTGCCCGGATCGACGTTCAGGTAGGGGTCGAGCTTGCGGAGCCGGACGGTGAAGCCGCGCGCCTGCAGGAGAGAGCCGAGCGCCGCCGAGGCGAGGCCCTTGCCAAGCGACGAGACCACGCCACCCGTGATGAAGATGAACCTAGCCATGTGCTCGAAGCTCCCGTGTATTCTGGCTTGCGTGACCGGACATGCTCGCGAAATCCGGTGCCGGACACGCTTTGAAAAAAGCGCGTACCACGGGATTTAAGAGCTAACAGATTCGCCCGGCCTTGGCAACAAGACCGCAAGATGATGTTGGGGTGGCAGGTCCACCCGCTAGTTTTGGTGGATCAATCGGCCGAGGGCGTCAGCGCGCCGTCATTCGACGACGGCGGCGGCACCAGGCTGCCTGCGCCACCGGGCACGCTGGGCGTGTCGGGCTCTGCCGGGGTCTCCGTCGCGGCCGGGGCCAGGCGGTCGAGGACCGAGCTGCCGGCGCTCTTCTCCGCGGCGATGATCGTCAGGATCATCGAGGTGCAGATGAAGGCCGCCGCAAGGACCCAGGTCACCTTGCCGAGCGCGGAGACCGGCGGACGCCCGCCCGCCGTCGCGGCGCCGCCCATGCCCAGGCCGCCCCCTTCGGAACGCTGGAGCAGCACCACGCCGATCAGCGAAAGCGCGAGGATCAGGTGGACGATGAGGACGACGTTTTCCATGTCTTCGGCCTGTCGGTTCGGGTCGGTGGCACGTCGGTATCACGCCGGAACGCACCGGCATGACCGCCGCGGCGGTATCGGCGCTATCTATGGCAGAGCGCCGCGGGCTGCAACCCCGTAGTCCGCCCCCCGGCCGCTGCGTCAGAAGGCGCCGCGACGCCGTCTTCCGGGCGGGGCCGGAGCCGCGCGCGCGTCCCGTGCAACCCCGGGGAGGCGCCCGTCCGGCTGGCGCAATTGGGCGACATCGGCTGGCGGCCGCCGCGTCACCTGCGAAAATGTCTTTGCAGAACGGCGGGTTCGGGGGAGGTAAGGGGAAGTTGCTGACCCAGTCCCGGACGATGCCCATGCGGATGCCCAAGAGCCTGCCCTTCACTCCCGCCGACGTTCTGCAGGTCGGCATGCGGGCCCGGCGCCCGGTGATCCGGGGTGTCGTCAATCTGGCCGAGCGCTTCGGCTTCTGGAAACGGCCGCGCGCCCGGGGGGCGACGGCGACCGAGGAGATGGGCGCGCTCGACCATCTCAACTGGATCTACAAGTCCCGGAATCCGCTGGAGGAATACGAACAGGCCTTCGGCGACATGCGGATCACGCCCGGCGCGCCGAAGCAGATCGAATTGCCGGGCGGGTTCGACATGATGACCCGGCTCCGGATCGGCGCGGCCGGCGATATCCTGCGTTCGCCCGGGATCGAGGCGTCGCAGGACAGGATCTACGAGCGGATCGAGGATCTGCTCTTCAGCCGCGACATCGCCTATGCCAATTTCGAGTCCCCCGTGACCGACCAGCCGCTGGTGGAGGAGGTGATCGGCGATGCCGGCCCGCCGCTCGAATGCTGTTCGCGCGCGCAGTTCGAGGTGCTCTCGGGCCACAAGGGCCGCCGCTTCGACGTGCTGAACACCGCGAACAACCACGCCTTCGACATGGGGGTCGAGGGGGTCGAGACCACGCGCGAGGTGATGGCCGCGGCCGGGATCCTCGCCGTCGGAACGAACGACACGCCCGACGAACACGGCCGCGCCCGGTTCATCGAGGCGCGGGGGATCAAGGTCGGGCTGGTCTCGGACGGGTTCGGCCTGAACGGTCACGAGCTGCCCGAGGCGGAGCGCTGGCGGATCAACGTCTCGAAACTGCTGTCGAAACGCGCGCCGCCGGACCTGGGCCTGCTCAAGCGGCAGATCGACCATTGCCGGGCCGAGGGCTGCGATTTCATCCTCGCCTCGATCCACTGGGGGCACGAGTTCGAATTCTTCCCGCGCAAGGTGCAGGTCGACACCGCGCGGGACCTGGTCGAATACGGCGCGGACAGCATCCTGTGCCACCACCCCCACGTGGTGCAGCCCTGGGAGGTCTATCGCACGAAGCGCGATCCGAACCGGCAGGCGGTCATCGCCTATTCGCTGGGCAGCCTGACATGGGGTTTCATGGCGCCGCACATCGTGCTGAGCGCGATCATGAACATGCGGCTCGAGAAGGGGCGGATCGGCGGCGAGACGAAGACCTACGTGGCCGCCGCGCGGGTGACACCGGTCGTGCGGACCTACCGGCGCGAGCGGGGCGAGATGGTGACCCGGATCGAGAAGCTGTCCGAGCTCGAGCCCGGGCGCGGCATGCGGGAAGGCTATCTCGAGCGGATCCGGGCCCATGCGGCCCTCGTCTTCGGCGAAGACCAGCTCTGACGCGCTCAGGGCGCGCGGTCGATCTTCGTGGACAGCTGGATGAGGCTCTCGGAAAAGCGCACCCCCGGGGCGTCGCCGATCCGGTCGAGGATCCGGTCCAGCCGTTCGGTATCGGGCGCCGCGATCCGGATCATCAGGTCGTAGCGGCCCGACAGGGTGTGCACCTGTTCGACCTCGGGCATGTCGCGCAGGCGGGTGAGCAGGGCGGGCGTCGCCCGCGCCTCGACCGAGACGAGCGCGGTGGCCCGCAGCGGGGGCGCAAGCGCGCGGCCCCGCCGGATGGTGTAGCCCGCGATCAGCCCCTGCGCCTCGAGCCGTTCGATCCGGGCCTGCACCGTGGTCCGTGCAAGCGACAGGCGCCGGGCGAGGTCGGTGACCGGCAGGCGGGCGTTCTCGGTCAGCAGTGCGAGGAGGGCACGGTCGGTGTCGTCGAGTTGCAAGTCGGCCTCGGCATTATGACGAATCTTCACGACAGTATGGGCAGAACGACCAGAGAAATCGACGTGAATTCGGGTGATCCTGATGCGGAGCAGGATCACGAAGAGGCAACGTATGCGCGATTTCCACATGTCCGACCCCGTGGCCCATCTCCGGCGGATGCAGCCGGACACGGCCGTCATCTACTTCTGCCCCGACGTGCTGCAGGCCACGGCGCGGCGGTTCCTGACCGGGTTTCCGGGCCTTGTGACTTATGCCGTGAAGGCGAACGACCGGACGGAGGTGCTGGAAAACCTCTCCGCCGCCGGGATCGAGGCCTTCGACGTGGCAAGCCCCGCCGAGATGGCCGCGGTGCGCCGGATCGCGCCCGGGGCGGCGCTGCATTACAACAACCCGGTGCGGTCGCGCGACGAGATCGCGGCGGGGCAGGCGGCGGGCGTCGTGTCGTGGTCGGTCGACGATCCGGCAGAGCTCGACAAGATCGCCGTGGCGGCGCAGGGGGCCGAGGTCGCCGTCCGCCTGAAGCTGCCGGTGCCCGGCGCCGCCTACGATTTCGGAGCGAAATTCGGCGCGGCGCCCGATCTGGCCGAGGCCCTGCTGCGGCGCGTGGCCGACCTCGGCCTGCGCCCCGCGATGACCTTCCACCCCGGCACGCAATGCGAGGATCCGGCCGCATGGGTGGCCTATATCCACGCAGCGGCCGAGGTGGCGCAGCGGGCGGGCGTCCGGCTGGCACGGCTCAACGTGGGCGGCGGCTTCCCGGCGCATCGCGGGCGCGCGGCGCCCGAGCTTGAGCGCATCTTCACCGCCATTGCGGAGGCCACGCGCTCAGCTTTCGGCGCGACGCCGCCCGCGCTCGTCTGCGAACCGGGCCGGGCCATGGTGGCCGAGGCCTTCACGCTGGCCGCGCGGGTGAAGGCGGTCCGCGCCGATGGCAGGGTCTACCTGAACGACGGGCTCTACGGCGGGCTGTCCGAGCTGCGCGACATGGGCCCCCTCGACCGGCTGCGGCTGGTCGCGCCCGACGGCACACCGCGCAGCGCTGCGCCCGAGCCCCGCGTCGTCTTCGGGCCGACCTGCGATTCCCTCGACCGGGTGCCGGGCACGCTCGACCTGCCCGGCGATGCGGCCGAGGGCGATTACCTGCTCTTCGCCGGGATGGGGGCCTATTCGCTTTCCATCGCGACGCGGTTCAACGGCTACGGGCTGGGCGATCCGGTGACCGTCGCGGAACTCTGATCCCGCACGCTCTGGACAAGGAGGCGCCAGCCGTTAGGGTCCGGGGAAACGGCAGGAAAGGGCGCGTCATGGAGAAGTTCGGCAAGAGCCAACCGGTCAAGCGGTTCGAGGATCCCCGGCTGGTCTCGGGCCTGGGTGGATACATCGACGACGTGGCTCCCGCGGGCGCGCTGCATGCCGTCGTCGTGCGCTCCCCTGTGGCGCATGGCACGATCACCTCGGTCGATCTGAGCGCCGCGCGCGCGGCCGAGGGCGTGCATCTCGCGATCACCTCGGAAGACCTGCACAAGGGCGGCGTCACCGGCCATCTCAGCGCCACGCGGATGAAGAACCGCGACGGCAGCGAGGCGGCGGGCCCCGAGCATCCGATCCTCGCGGAGGGCAGGGTGCGCTACGTCGGCGAGCCGATCGCGCTGATCGTGGCCGAGACGCTCTCGGCCGCGAAGGACGCGGCCGAGCTGGTCGAGATCGAGATCGACGAACTGCCGGCGCAGATGACCATGACCCGCGGCGACACCGACCTGCACGAGGGCGTGCCCGGCAACCTCGGCGTCGACTGGTCCGAGGGCGACGGGGACAAGGTGGCCGAGGCCCTGAAGGGCGCGGCCCATGTGATGCGCGCCACCGTCATCGACAGCCGCTGCATGGTCGTCGCGATGGAGCCGCGCGGCTGCGTCGCGGAATGGGACGGCACGCGGATGCACCTGTCCTTCGGCGGGCAGGGCGTCTGGGGCCCGAAGAAGGAGGTCGCCACGCTCTTCGGGCTCGAACCCGACAACGTCCGCGTGACCCATCCCGATGTCGGCGGCGGCTTCGGCATGAAGGCCAAGATCTATCCCGAATACATCGCCTGCTGCTTCGCCGCGAAGGAGCTGGGCCGCCCGGTGCGCTGGATCGCGGACCGGACGGAATCGATGCTGTCGGACAACGGGGCGCGGGACCTGGAGCACGAGGTCGAGATGGGCTTCGACGCGGACAACCGCCTCGTCGCCTACCACGTGAAGACCCGCTACAACCTCGGCGCCTACAACTCGAACTTCGGGCAGGCGATCCAGACCTTCCTCTTCGCGCGCGTCTGCACCGGCGTCTACGACATCCAGGACGTCTTCCTCGAGGCCGAGGGCTATTACACCAACACCGCCCAGACCGACGCCTATCGCGGCGCCGGCCGGCCCGAGGCGATCTTCCTGCTGGAACGCTCCATGGATCTCGCGGCGCGCGATCTGGGCGTCGACCCGTGGGAGCTGCGGCGGCGGAATTTCATCGGCAGGGACAAGTTCCCGTACAAGAGCTTCTCGGGCGAGAATTACGATGTCGGCGACTTCAACAGGGTGCTCGACACCGCGGTCGAGAAATCCGGCCTGAAGGGCTTTGCCGAGCGCCGCGCGAAATCCGAGGCCGCGGGCAAGCTGCGTGGCTTGGGGCTTTGTTATTACATCGAGTCTATCCTCGGGGATCCGAACGAGGCCGCACAGGTCGAGTTCACCGAGGAGGGCACCGTGAACATCTACGTCGGGACGCAGTCGAACGGGCAGGGGCATGAAACGGTCCACGCGCAGTTCCTCTCGGACCAGACCGGCATCCCCGCAGAGCTGATCCGCGTGGTGCAGGGCGACAGCGACCGGATCGAGACCGGCGGCGGCACCGGCGGCTCGCGTTCCGTGACCACGCAGTCGAACGCGACGCTCGCGACCGTCTCGACGATGATCGAAGCCTTCACCGGCTTCCTGGCCGAGGTGATGGAGGTCGATCCCGACAAGATCAGCTTCGATGACGAAAGCTTCCGGATCGAAGGCTCGAACGCCGCGCCCTCGATGCTCGACGTCGCGGACTGGGCGCGCGAGAAGGGCCGCAGCGACCTGCTCAGGCACCGCGCCACGGCGAAGCTTCCGGGTCGGTCCTACCCGAACGGCGCGCATGTCGCCGAGGTCGAGATCGATCCCGAGACCGGCAAGACCGACCTCGTCCGCTATACCGTGGTCGACGATTTCGGCAATCTCATCAACCCGATGCTGGCCGAAGGCCAGGTGCATGGCGGCGTCATCCAGGGTGCGGGCCAGGTGCTGATGGAAAAGGTCGCCTTCGACGAGGACGGCCAGCTTCTGACCGCGACCTTCATGGATTACGCCATGCCGCGCGCCCAGGACGTGCCCTTCATCTCGTTCACCAGCGAACCGGTGCCCTCCACCGCGAACCCTATGGGCATGAAGGGCTGCGGCGAGGCCGGGACCGTCGGATCCATGGCCGCCGTGACCAACGCCGTGGCAGATGCGCTGGCCTGCCGGGGCGTGACCCAGGCCGACATGCCCTTCACACCGGACCGTGTCTGGACGATGCTGAACCATGCTGAGGCGGCTGAGTAACAGGATACTCGCCCGGCTCTGGCCGGGATACCTCGAACGGGCGCGGCGTCCGCACAAGGCGCGCGGGCGCGGCCCCGTCACGCATGTGATCATCCTCGACGGCACGATGTCCTCGCTCGCCCCGGGCGAAGAGACGAATGCGGGGCTCACCTACCGGCTGCTGTCGGATCGGGGTGGCGCCGACCTCTCGGTCTATTACGAGGCCGGGATCCAGTGGCAGACATGGCGCCACGCCTGGGACGTGATCGTCGGCAAGGGGATCAACCGCCAGATCCAGCGCGCCTACGGCTACCTCGCCTCGCGCTACCGGCCGGGCGACCGGATCTTCCTGTTCGGATATTCCCGCGGCGCCTTTGCCGTGCGGTCGCTGGCGGGCATCATCGACCGGGTGGGCCTGCTGCGCTCGGGCGCCGCGACCGAGCGGAACGTGCGGACCTGCTACCGCCATTACCGCGCGGGCGCGGTGAGCGAGGCGGCCGAGGCCTTCGGCCGGGCCTATTGCCACGAGGACGTGCAGGTCGAGATGATCGGCGCCTACGACACGGTCAAGGCGCTCGGCATCCGGCTGCCGCTGCTCTGGTGGCTGACCGAGAAGGATCACATGTTCCACAGCCTGCGCCTCGCCGGCTGCGTGAAGGCTGGCTATCAGGCGCTGGCCTACGAGGAGACGCGCGAGGCCTACGAGCCGCTCCTGTGGAACTCGGAAGACGACTGGCCGGGCCGGCTGGAACAGGTCTGGTTCGCGGGAACCCACGGCGATGTCGGCGGACAGCTTGGCGGAGCGCAGGAGGCGCGGGGGCTCTCGAACATTCCGCTGGTCTGGATGCTGACGCAGGCCGAGGCCTCGGGGCTCGACCTGCCGGAGGGCTGGCGGGCGCGCTTCCCGACCGACGCGAATGCGCCCTCGATCGGGACATGGCAGGGGCTGGGCAAGCTCTTCCTGATGCGCAGGCGGCGGACCGTGGGGCTCGACCGGTCGGAGCGCCTGCACGAAACCGCGGTGGCCCGCGGGCTCCGGATGCCGGCGCCGAAGCGCCGTCCCGTGGAAGCCTGACAGGGCGGGGGAAACGGAAAGCGCCCGCCCCCGGGGGGGGGCGGGCGCCTGTCTCATTCGTCCGCGAGTGATTCAGGCAACGTTTTCCAGCCGCATCTCGGGCGTGACGCCGATGGCGTGGCAGACATCGCGCGTCAGTTCGGGCTTGTTCAGCGTGTAGAAGTGAAGGTTTTCCACCCCCTCGGCCATCAGGGTCGAACACATCTCGGTGCAGAGCGCGGTGGCCAGAAGCTCCTCGCGGCCGTCGCGGGCGGCCTTGTCGAAGGCCTCGTCCATCCAGCCGGGCACCGAGGTGCCGCAGTTCAGCGCGAAGCGGCGCATCCCCTTCCAGTTCTCGATCGGCATGATCCCCGGCACGATCGGTCCCGTGATCCCGGCCTTGTCGCAGGCGTCCCGGAAGCGCAGGAAGTGCTCGACGTCGAAGAAGAACTGGGTGATCGCCTCGGAAGCGCCCGCCTCGAACTTGCGCTTCAGGTAGGCGACGTCGGCGGCGCCGTCCGCCGCGTCCGGGTGCTTCTCGGGATAGGCGCCGACACGGAGGGTGAACTTGCCGGTCGCCGCCAGCGCCTCGATCAGCTCGACCGAATTCTCGAACCCGCCCGGGTGGACCGAGAACTGGCCCTCGCCCTTCGGCGGATCGCCCCGGAGCGCGACGATCTCGGTCACGCCGGCGGCGGCGAAGCCCTCGGCGATCTCCATCGTCTCTTCCTTCGTCGCACGCACGCAGGTGAGATGCGCCGCGACGTTCAGGCCGAGGTGCTTGTGCAGCGTGGCCACCGCGTCGCGGGTCAGGTCGCGGGTGGTGCCGCCCGCGCCGTAGGTCACCGAGACGAAGCGCGGTTTCAGCGGCGAGAGCACCTGGACGGTGTCCCAGAGGCGGAACGAGGCCTCGAGGTTCTGGGGCGGGAAGAATTCGAAAGAGACGCGTGGTGCGGACATGGGGATACTCCGGATTTGACCCTCTTGTGGCAAAATCCGCGATGTGAGACAACTTCATCATTCTCATTGAGAATATGAAAAGGGCTCACATATGCACATCGAGCTGCGCCACCTCAGAACGGTGCGGGCCATCGACCAGGCGGGCGGCCTCGCGCGCGCGGCGGACATGCTGAACATCACCCAATCGGCGCTCTCGCACCAGATCAAGGGGCTGGAAGAGCAGACAGGCGTCGAGCTTTTCGTCCGCCGTTCCAAACCCTTGCGGCTTTCGGCGGCGGGTGAGCGCTTCCTGCGCGCGGCCGAGCGGGTGCTGCCCGAGATCGACGCGCTGGCGGCCGAGTTCGAGACCCTGCGCGAGGGCAGCGCGGGCCGGCTGCACATCGCCATCGAGTGCCATGCCTGCTTCGAATGGCTCCTGCCGGTGCTGGAACAGTTCCGCCGCGCCTGGCCCGACGTCGATGTCGACATCCGCCCGGGGCTCGCCTTCACGGCGTTGGATGCGCTGGAGCGGGAATCGGTGGACCTGGTGATTTCCTCCGATCCCGAGGACGTCGCGGGCATCACCTTCGCGCCGCTCTTCGATTATTCCCCCGTCTTCATCGCGGCCGCTGGCCATCCCGCGGCCGAGAAGCCCTATGTCGAGCACGAGGATTTCCGCGGCGAGACCCTGCTGACCTACCCGGTCGACCGTTCGCGCCTCGACGTCTTCACGATGCTGCTGGAACCCCACGGGGTGGAACCCGCCGCGATCCGCCGGGTCGAGCTGACCGAGATGATCCTGCTGCTCGTCGCCTCGGGGCGCGGCGTGGCGGTGCTGCCCGACTGGGTGCTGCGCGAGGTGAAGTATCACAGCGACTACATCACCCGGCCGATCACGGTCAAGGGCCTCACCCGCCGGATGTTCGCGGCAATGCGCGAGGACGACATGGCGAAACCCTACATGGCCCACGTGGTGCGGCTGGCCCGGACCGAGGCGGTGAAGCTGCAGCGGGCGTGAGAGCGGGGGCGGGGCGATCCCCGCCCTTCATCGGTTGACGGGGCGGGGCGCATGGCGCAGACCCTTGGCAAGGCGGAAGGCGCGGTCTATACGCGCCGCCTTGACCCACAGGAGAGCCCGATGCCCGGAAGCGCGAACCTCAACATCATGCTCAAGGCCGCCCGCAAGGCGGGCCGCAGCCTCGTGAAGGATTTCCGCGAGGTCGAGAACCTGCAGGTCTCGATGAAGGGCGCGGGCGATTTCGTCAGCCGCGCCGACATCGCGGCGCAGGCGATCCTGAAGGAGGAGCTCCTGGGGGCCCGGCCGACCTATGGCTGGCTGGCCGAGGAGGAGAAGGAGATCGACGGCGAGGATCCGACCCGCCGCTGGATCGTCGACCCGCTCGACGGGACGACGAACTTCCTGCACGGCCTGCCGCATTGGGCGATCTCGATCGCGCTCGAGCACAAGGGTCAGATCATCTCGGGCGTGGTCTACGACGCCGCCAAGGACGAGATGTTCTTCGCCGAGAAGGGCGAGGGCGCCTGGATGAACGACCAGCGGATCCGCGTTTCGGGGCGGAGCCGCATGATCGAGGCGCTCTTCGCAACGGGCCTGCCCTTCGCGGGCCGCGGCGATCTGCCGGAGGTCCTGCAGGATCTCGCGCGGATCTCGCCGGTCTGCGCCGGGGTGCGCCGCTGGGGCTCGGCCGCGCTCGACATGGCCTATGTCGCCGCGGGCCGTTACGAGGGCTACTGGGAACGCCGCCTGAACGCCTGGGACATCGCCGCGGGCGTGATCATCATGCGCGAGGCCGGCGGCTTCGCCGAGCCGATCGACCCCGAGGGCAACCTCATCGAGGACGGCGCGGTGATCTGCGGCAACTCGAACCTCTTCGACGCTTTCGCCAGGATCATCCGCAAGGGCTGAGGCCCCGCTTCCTCTTGCCCCAAATATCCCCGCCGGAGGCTTCGCCCGCAAGGCGGGCGAAATCCCCGCGTCCCCCGAGGTCTTGCGCTGCCCTTCGGGCATCGCCCGGGAAATCGCGGCCGAATTCCTCCCGCAGGGGGAGGCCTTCGGCCGCGATGCCTCCGGCGGGAGTATTTCCTGAAAGATGAAGCGTGAGGGCGCGTCAGACGTCGAGCGTGTGCGCCTTCTCCCAGGCGGAGAAATGGCCCATGTAGCTGTTCCACTCCTGCATCCTGAGCTTCATGTAGGCCGCGGAGACCTCCGCGCCGAGGGCTTCGGTCAGGGCGGTGTCGGCCTCGAAGGCGCGCAGCGCGTCGAGCAGGTTGAGCGGCAGCCGTGGCGCGTCCTTCGCGAGGTGGCCTTCGGCGTACATGTCGATGTCGAGGCGCGGGCCCGGGTCGGCCCCGGTCTCCAGCCCCGAGAGCCCGGCCGCGATGATCGCGGCCTGCAGCAGGTAGGGGTTGGCGGCGCCGTCGGGCAGGCGCAGCTCGAACCGGCCGGGGCCGGGGACCCGCACCATGTGGGTGCGGTTGTTGCCGGACCAGGTCACCGTGTCGGGCGCCCAGGTGGCGCCGGAATGGGTGACCGGCGCGTTGATCCGCTTGTAGCTGTTCACCGTCGGGTTGGTGATCGCCGTCATGCCGCGGGCATGGGTGACGATGCCGCCGAGGAAGGCCATCCCGCTGGGCGAGAGACCGAGCGCGTCGTCCGCGTCGGCGAAGACGTTCGTGCGGCCCGTCCTGTCCCAGACCGAGATATGCGCGTGGCAGCCGTTCCCGGTGAGCCCCTCGACGGGCTTCGGCATGAAGGTGGCGCGCAGGCCATGCGCCTCGGCCACGGATTTCACCATGAACTTGAAGAAGGAATGGCGGTCGGCGGTGACGAGGGCGTCGTCGAACTCCCAGTTCATCTCGAACTGGCCGTTCGCGTCCTCGTGGTCGTTCTGGTAGGGGCCCCAGCCGAGCGCGAGCATGTGGTCGCAGATCTGGGCCACGACGTCATAGCGGCGCATCAGGGCCTGCTGGTCGTAGCAGGGCTTCTCGGCGGTGTCGTGCGGATCGGAGATCCGGCTGCCGTCGGGCATCAGCAGGAAGAACTCGGCCTCGACCCCGGTCTTCACCCGGTAGCCCGCGGCCGCGGCCTTCGCCACCTGGGCGCGGAGCACGTTGCGCGGGGCCTGCGGGACGGCGTCCCCCTCCATCGTGCAATCGGCGGCCAGCCAGGCGACCTCGGGCTTCCACGGCAGCTGGATGACGGAGGCCGGGTCGGGCACCGCCAGGATGTCGGGATGCGCGGGCGTCAAGTCGAGCCAGGAGGCGAAGCCGGCAAAGCCCGCGCCGTCCTGCTGCATCCCGGCGATGGCCTGCGCGGGCACCAGCTTGGCGCGCTGCGCGCCGAAGAGGTCTGTGTAGGAGATCATGAAGTACTTCACGCCGTTCTTCTCGGCGAACCTGGCGAGGTCCCTGGTCATACGTCGTCCCTTTCCCTGTCGGCGGGGTCGTTTGCCCCCGCGCCCCTGTCGTCGCGCCTTGCCGCGGCATCGTTCGCGCCGGGGGCGGGCCGGGCTTCGGCGCGGCCCCCCCGGTGCGCCCTCACATCCCGCCCTTGCCGGGCCACCAGTCGGTGCCGGCCAGCGGCACCTGCGCCATCGCCGCGGCCTCCATCGTCAGCGCGCAGAGATCCTCGGGCTCGAGGTTGAGCAGGTGGCTCTTGCCGCAGGCGCGGGCGATGGTCTGCGCCTCCAGCGTGAGAACGGCGAGGTAGTTCTGCAAGCGCCGACCCGCTGCCACGGGGTCGAGCCGGGCGGCAAGTGCCTCATTCTGCGTCGTTATGCCCGCCGGATCGCGGCCTTCGTGCCAATCGTCATAGGCGCCCGCGGTGGTGCCGAGGGCGCGATACTCCTCCTCCCACCGGGGGTCGTTGTCGCCGAGCGCCACCAGCGCGGCGGTCCCGATCGAGACGGCGTCGGCGCCGAGCGCCAGCGCCTTCGCGACGTCCGCCCCGGTCCGGATACCGCCCGACACGACCAGCTGCACCTCGCGGTGCAGGCCAAGGTCCTGCAGCGCCCGGACGGCCGGGCGGATGCAGGCCAGCGTCGGCTGGCCGACATGTTCGATGAAGACGTCCTGCGTCGCCGCGGTGCCGCCCTGCATCCCGTCGAGCACCACGACATCCGCCCCCGCCTTCGCGGCGAGCGCGGTGTCGTAATAGGGCCGGGCGCCGCCGATCTTCACGTAGATCGGTTTCTCCCATCCGGTGATCTCGCGCAGCTCGAGGATCTTGATCTCCATGTCGTCCGGTCCGGTCCAGTCCGGATGGCGGCAGGCCGAGCGCTGGTCGATGCCCTGCGGCAGGTCGCGCATGCCGGCGACCCGCTCGGTGATCTTCTGACCCAGCAGCATGCCGCCGCCGCCGGGCTTGGCGCCCTGTCCGACGACGATCTCTATCGCATCCGCACGGCGCAGGTCGTCCGGGTTCATCCCGTAGCGCGAGGGCAGGAGCTGGTAGACCAGCATCGCGGAATGGCCGCGCTCCTCCTCGGTCATGCCGCCGTCGCCGGTGGTGGTCGAGGTCCCGGCCAGCGTCGCGCCGCGGCCGAGGGCTTCCTTCGCCTGCCCGGAGAGGGAGCCGAAGGACATCCCCGCGATGGTGATCGGGATCTTCAGCTCGAGCGGTGTCTTCGCGAAGCGGCTGCCAAGCACGACCCCGGTGCCGCAGGCCTCGCGGTAGCCCTCGAGCGGGTAGCGCGAGATCGAGGCACCAAGGAAGAGCAGGTCGTCGAAATGCGGCACCCGACGTTTCGCGCCGCCGCCGCGGATGTCGTAGATGCCGGTGGCCGCGGCGCGGCGGATCTCGGACATGACCTCGGGGGTGAGGGTCGCGGAATACCGGGGCAGGGTGCGTGGGGTGTCGTCCATCAATAGGCGCCTGCGTTGTCGACGTGGAAATGGTAGAGCTGCCGGGCCGAGCCATAGCGCCGGAAGCTGCCGGGATCGTGGTCAAGCCCGGCGGCCGCCAGCAGGCGTCCGAGCTCGGCGCGGTGGTGGTCGCGCATCTCCTTCTCGACGCAGTCGGCGCCCAGCGATTTTACCGACCCGCGCACGTAGAGCCGCGCCTCGTAGAGCGAATCCCCGAGCGCCTCGCCCGCGTCGCCACAGACCACGAGGCTGCCCTTCTGCGCCATGAAAGCCGACATGTGCCCCACGTTGCCGCCCACCACGATGTCGATGCCCTTCATCGAGATGCCGCAGCGCGAGGCGGCGTTGCCCCGGACCACCAGCAGACCGCCATGGCCCGAGGCGCCCGCGTATTGCGAGGCGTCGCCGTCGATCACCACGGTGCCGGACATCATGTTCTCGGCCACGCCCGGCCCGGCCGAGCCGGTGACATGGATACGGGCCTGCTTGTTCATGCCGGCGCAGTAATAGCCGGTGGAGCCGTTCACGGTGACGTCGATCGGCGCGTCGAGCCCCACGGCGATGGCATGGGCGCCGCGCGGGTTCAGCACCTCCCATTCGGTCTGGTTGGTGTGCGCGGCCTGCGCCTGCAGGGCGGCGTTGAGGCTGCGGAGGTCGTCGGTGGCGAGGTCGTGGCGCTGCATCAGGCTTCCCAGAAATAGACTTGCGCGGGCTCCGGCTCCCACACCCGCGCGGTCTCGATGCCGGGCAGGGCGGCGAGGGCGCGATATTCCGATCCGAAGGCCACGTAATCGTCGGTCTCGGCCATGACGGCGGGCTTGCAGGCGACCGGGTCGCGCAGCACGCCGAAGCCCGTCCGGGTGCCCACCACGAAGGTGAAGAACCCGTCGAGATCGTCGAGCGCCGAGGTCAGCGCCTGGCCGAGGTCCTTGCCCGCGGCCATCTCGCGCGTGAGGTAGGCGGCGGCGACCTCGCTGTCGTTCTCGGACGAGACGGTGACGCCGGACCGGGCCAGGCGGCGGCGCACCGAATTGTGGTTCGAAAGGGATCCGTTGTGCACGAGGCACTGGTCCGGGCCGGTCGAGAAGGGATGCGCGCCGTCGGTCGTCACCGCGCTTTCGGTCGCCATCCGGGTGTGGCCGATCCCGTGGGTCCCCTGCATGCCGTCGAAGCCGAAGCGGCGCGACACGTCGGCGGGGCGGCCCACCTCCTTGAAGATCTCGATGCGGGTGCCGGCGCCCATCACCCGCAGGCCGGGGGTGGCGCGCAGCAGCGCCTCGGCCTCGGGCGCCGCCTCTTCGGGCAGCGTCAGGACGGCGTGGCTGTCGATCACCCGGATCTCCGCACCCGGGATGTCCAGCGCCGAGAGGCGGGCGGGGTCATCCGCCTGCACGGTGATCTTGATCCGGCCCGCGCGTTCCGCGCCGTAGATGGCGAGGCCCGCGCTGTCCGGGCCACGGTCGGACAGCGTGACCAGCATCCCGGACAGGTGCTGTCCGAGCGCCGGGCGCAGCGCCTCGGTCTTGGTGAAGAGGCCGACGATTCCGCACATGACGGGGTTCCTCGAATCGTGGTGTCGAGGCTGAAGGTAAACAGCGGAAAAACCCACTGACAGGGAAAAATGTTTCCCGGTGGGAATTATGCGTCCCGCTGCCGAATGCGTGGGCGCCGCCCCGCACTCCGACCGCCTCCGCTCAGCCGCCCTCGGCTGCCCACATCTCGGGGGTGATCCCGAACTTGCGGATCCGCGAATAGAGGGTCGTCTGGCGCAAGCCCAGCATCTCGGCCGCGCCGCCGGGGCCTGCGACCCGCCCGCCCGTCAGCTTGAGGCAGGCGACGAGGTTTTCCACCTCGGCCGCGCGGAACTCCTGTTCGGTCAGCACCTTGCCGTCCGGCCGCCGGGCGGGCGGCAGAGCGGCGTCCAGCCCCTCGATCCGGAGCTTGTCGCCCGTCGAGACGATGAGGGCCCGTTCGATGACGTTCTCGAGCTCGCGCGCATTGCCGGGCCATGGGTAGGACATGAGCTGCCGGATCGCCCCGGTCGTGATCCGGGGTTCGGCCCGGTTGGTGCGGCGGCAGGCGAGGCGCAGGAAATGGGCGGCCAGCAGGGGAATGTCCTCGGTCCGTTCGCGCAGCGGGGTCAGGGCGATCGGGAAGACGTTCAGGAAGAAGTAGAGGTCTTCGCGGAACCGCCCCGCCATCACCTCGCGCGAGAGGTTGCGGCTGGTGCAGGCGATGATGCGGAGGTTCAGCCGGCGTTGCCGGTCGTCGCCGATCCGGGTGACGGTCTGGTCCCGGAGCGCGTTCAGCAGCCGCCCCTGGAACTCGAGCGGCAGGTCGGCGATCTCTTCCAGAAAGAGTGTCCCGCCATGCGCCAGCTCCAGCCGCCCGGCCTTGTCGATGCCGCGCCCGTTGACGCGGATCTGGCCGAAGAGCTCGGCGTCGATGTTCTCGGGCAGAGCCGCGCAATCGAGGCGGATCATCGAGCGCCGCCGCCGGTCCGACGCCTTGTGCACGGCCGCGGCGATCAGGGATTTGCCGGTGCCGCTCTCGCCGGTGATCAGCACGTTGGCATCCGTCGGCGCGACCAGCTCCACCTGCTTCAGCGTCCGCTGGATGGCGGGCGCCTGGCCCACCACGTCGTAATGCGCCCGGGCCGAGCTGATCTCTTCCTGGAGATAGGCGTTTTCCTGTTCCAGCCGGTCCCGGAGGGCGTCGACCTCGGCCATCGCCTCGTGCAGCCGCCGTTCGCTTTCCTTCCGGTCGGTGATGTCGCGGAAGATTACCACGGCCCCGGCCAGCACCTGACCGTCGTAGATCGGGGTCGAGACGTATTCGACCTGGATCGGCCGGCCGTCCTTGCGCCAGAACACCTCGTCCTCGACCCGGCTGACGCGTTCGTTGCGGAAGGAATGGTAGATCGGGCAGTCGCGGTGGTCGTAGGGATCGCCGTTGAGGTGGCGGTGGTGGATGATCGCATGGGTGTCGCGGCCGAGCAGGTCCTCGGCCGACCAGCCCAGCATCTCCTGCGCGGCGCGGTTGACGAAGGTGGTCTGGCCGTCGGCATTGATGCCGTAGATGCCCTCTCCGGCGGCATCGAGGATCAGCTGGTTCTGGCGCTCGAGCTCGGAAAAGAAGGTCTGGGTGCGCTTCCATTCCAGCAGGCCCGAGCGATGGAGCACGGCGGTTTCCGTCCGGTCCTGCCGCGCCTGCAGCTCGTCCAGCCGCACCAGCGCAACCAGAAGGCGCGAGCCGTCCGGCGTCTCGACGAAGGCGCCGGTGAGCTCGCAGGGGCAGGCGTCTTCGCCCGGGCAGCGCAGCCGGAACTCGCGCGTCCAGTAGCGCCCGTAATGCTGCACGGCATCGGCGAAGACGACGAGCTCGCCCGCGTCTCCATCGAGGAAGGTCAGGAAGCGTTCGCCGACGGCACCGGGACCGAGCAGGCGCGCGGCATCGGCGTTCGCGGCGCAGATGCGGTCGGTCGCGGGGTCCACGCTGAGCGCGGGCCAGGGCCAGAGGTCGAGGATCGAATCGGGGGAGAGGTCCGTCATGCGGAGAGGATACCGCAACGCAGCATCGGCGTTACGAAAATTCATAAATTACGAAAAATCGTAAAAACCGGCTTCGGGAGGATAAGGTCAACTATCTGAATACGTTGGAAAAAGAAGTTCGCACAGCTTCGTCACCTCGGCATTCTCCCCCTCATCAAACCCGTTAACCTGTCTTCATCAAGACGCGGTCACTCACCCAAGGCCGGGCGTCAACACGGGAGACGGAACCTATGAAGAGCTTGGGAAACCCATTCGATCACGCCTCGGACCTGCGCCACGGCGCCGGGTGCAGCTGCGCCGGCTGCAAGCAGACGGCGGCGGCCGGCGCGGCACCCGAGACCACCGACGCGATGCTGGAACGCGCGGTCGAAAGCGCCGTCGTGCGCTCGATGTTCGGCCAGAACGACCTGAGCCGCCGGTCCTTCATGGGCATGGTCGGCGGCGGCACGGTCGCGGCGGCGCTCGCCTCGGTCTTCCCGCTGGACAAGGCCAAGGCCGCGATCCTCGACACTCTCGGCACGCCCGAGAAGACCGACCTCAACATCGGTTTCGTGCCGATCACCTGCGCCACCCCGATCATCATGGCGCAGCCCCTGGGCTTCTACGAGAAATACGGGCTGAATGCGCAGGTCATCAAGACCGCCGGCTGGGCCGTGGCGCGGGACAAGTCGCTGGCGGGCGAATACGACGCCTCGCACATGCTGACGCCGATGCCGCTGGCGATGACACTCGGCGCGGGCTCCACCGCCGCGCCCTACATCATGCCCGCGGTCGAGAACATCAACGGCCAGGCGATCGTCCTGCACAACGACCACAAGGACAAGCGCGACCCCAAGCAGTGGAAGGGCTTCACCTTCGGCGTGCCGTTCGAATATTCGATGCACAACTTCCTGCTGCGCTACTACGTCGCCGAGCACGGGCTCGATCCGGATGTCGACATCCAGATCCGCGTGGTCCCGCCGCCCGAGATGGTCGCGAACCTGAGCGCAGGGAACCTCGACGGCTACCTCTCGCCCGACCCGTTCAACCAACGCGCGGTCTGGGAAGGCATCGGCTTCATCCATGTCCTGACCAAGGAGATCTGGGAGGGCCACCCCTGCTGCGCCTTCGCCGCGCCGCTGTCCTTCGCGGAAGAGCTTCCCAACACCTACGGCGCGCTGCTGAAGTCGATCATCGACGCGACGCAATATGCCCGCGACCCCGCGAACCGGAAGGAGATCTCGGAGGCCATCGCGCCGACGAACTACCTCAACCAGCCGGTCCCCGTCATCGAACAGGTGCTGACCGGCACCTATGCCGACGGCCTGGGCGAGGTGAAGCAGGTGCCCGACCGCATCGATTTCGACCCCTTCCCCTGGCACTCCATGGGCGTCTGGATCCTGACCCAGATGAAACGCTGGGGCTATATCGAGGGCGACGTCGACTACAGGGACGTGGCCGAACGGGTCTACCTCGCCGCCGACTGCCGGAAGATCATGAACGATCTCGGCTACGAGGCGCCGGAGGTCACCTACAAGTCGCACACGATCATGGGCAAGACCTTCGATCCCGCGAACCCGGAGGGCTACGTGAAGTCCTTCGCCATCGGCAAGGGCTGATCCATGACGCTCTCGCTGAACCAGAAGGCAGCGCTCCTGTCGCTTCTCCTGCTGGCGGTCGGCCTCCTCGTGTGGGAGGCCGCCATCCCCGGCCAGAAGCCGCTCTCGGAGATGACGGAATACGAACGTCTCACCGGGGGCGGGGCGCAGAAGGCCGGGGTCCCTCCGCCCTCGCAGGTGATCGCGAAGGCCTGGGAGCAGCTGTCGAACCCGTTCTACGACGCGGGCCCCAACGACAAGGGGATCGGCATCCAGATCGGCTATTCGATCTACCGCGTCCTGACCGGCTATGCGCTCGCCGCCATCGTGGCCCTGCCGCTCGGCTTCCTGATCGGGATGTCGCCGGTGGCCTACCGCGCGCTCAACCCGTTCATCCAGGTGCTGCGCCCGATCTCGCCGCTCGCCTGGATGCCGCTCGCGCTCTTCATCATCCAGGACAGCGAGGCCTCGGCGATCTTCGTCATCTTCATCTGTTCGATCTGGCCCATGCTCATCAACACGGCCTTCGGTGTCGCCGGAGTGCGGTCCGACTGGGTGAACGTCGCGCGCACCCATGAGCTCGGACCGCTCAAGACCGCCTTCACCGTGATCCTGCCGGCCGCCGCGCCGACGATCATCACGGGGATGCGGATTTCCATCGGCATCGCGTGGCTCGTCATCGTCGCGGCCGAGATGCTCGTGGGCGGGACCGGCATCGGCTATTACGTCTGGAACGAGTGGAACAACCTCGACCTCACCTCGGTCATCTTCTCGATCCTCATGATCGGCGTCGTCGGCATGCTGCTGGATTCGGCCTTCGGGGCGCTTCAGCGGGCGGTGGCCTATGCGGAGTGAGATGACAGAGCGAAGGGCGGCGCCGGCCCGCGGGGTGGCGCCAAAGCGCCGGTCGCCGTTGGCGCGCCATTGGTCCGAGCGCCAATGGCGACGGGGGGCGGGCCGGCGCTGCCCGGCGTGCCGCCGGGCGGGAGCCCATCCCGGAGCGCACGCCTCCATCACCCAGAATTCGAGGCATCCGACATGAGCAAACCCTTCCTGAGCGTCGAGAACCTGACCCAGTCCTTCCCGGACGGCAAGGGCGGCACGATGACCGTCTTCGAGAATGCCACCTTCGGCGTGGAGGAGGGCGAGTTCGTCTGCATCCTCGGCCATTCCGGCTGCGGCAAGTCGACGATCATGAACATCCTCGCCGGGCTGGCCGAGCCGACCTCGGGCGTCGTCAAGATGGACGGCTTCGAGGTCTCCGGCCCCTCGCTCGACCGCGGTGTCGTCTTCCAGAACTATTCGCTGCTGCCGTGGCTCTCGGCGCTCCGCAACGTGATGTTCGGCGTCAAGGCGCGCCATCCCGACTGGTCCAAGGCCAAGGTCGCGGAGCATTCGGAGACGTACCTTTCCATGGTGGGCCTCGACGGCGACGCGATCCATCGCAAGCCCGCGCAGCTCTCGGGCGGGATGCGCCAGCGGGTCTCCATCGCGCGGGCCTTTGCCAACCACCCGAAGCTTCTTCTGCTGGACGAACCCTTCGGCGCGCTCGACGCGCTGACCCGGGGCACGATCCAGGAGGAGCTTCTGAAGATCTGGGGCGGGACCAAGCAGACGGTCTTCATGATCACCCACGACATCGACGAGGCGATCCTGCTGGCCGACCGCATCCTCTTGATGACCAACGGCCCGCTCGCCCGCGTGGCGGAATCGGTCGAGATCACCATCGACCGGCCCCGCAGCCGGACCGGGATCGTCGAGCATCCGAACTACTATCCGATCCGCAACCACCTCGTGCACTTCCTCGGCCGCCGGTCGAAGGAACTGGCCGGTCAGCCCTCGAACGGGGCGCCGCAATCGCCCGAGACGGTGCGGATCGATTTCACCTCGCCCGGGCCGGACGATGCCGGGGACGAGAGCCTGCGGCTGCGTGCCGTGACCAACTGACCCCGCGGCCTCCCGCCGCTGTCCCAGACCCGCGGCGGGAGGCCGCGGGACCATGCCGTGCGGCCATGGCCGCGAACCCGAGGAAAGACCCATGAAAGACAATTACGAGGTGCCCAAGATGATGACCAAAGAGGACGTCACCATGATGATCCTGTCGGCCAAGAAACAGGCCGGCATGACCTGGGAGGAGATCGCGGAGAAGATCGGCATGTCGCCCGTCTGGACCCACTCGGCCTGCATGGGCATGAACGCGATGCCCGCGGAGAAGGCCGAGGCGCTGTCCCGCGTCATGTCGCTCCCGCAGGAGGCGGCGAGCGTTCTGGCCGAAAGCCCGACCAAGGTCTGGGAGCAGGCGGTGCCCACCGATCCCTGCATCTATCGCCTCTACGAGATCGTCGGCGTCTACGGCCCCACCATCAAGGCGCTGATCCACGAGAAGTTCGGCGACGGCATCATGTCGGCCATCGATTTCGACATGCAGATCACCCGGGTGCCGAACCCAAAGGGCGATCGCGTGAAGATCGAGATGTCGGGCAAGTATCTCGGCTACAACAGCTGGTAGGCGGGCAGGGCGCGCGTGCCCTGCCTCCCCCCCCTCCGGCCGGGGCGCTCTCGTCCCGGCCGGTCCCCCGATCCGAAGGCCCTGCCATGTCCCGCCCCCCGCTTCCCCCCTTCACCGAAGAGACCGCGCTCCGGAAGGTGCGCATGGCCGAGGACGCGTGGAACACGCGCGATCCGGACCGGGTGGTGCTGGCCTACACCCCGGACACCCGCTGGCGGAACCGCTCCGACTTCCTCGCGGGGCGCGACGAGGTTCACGCCTTCCTCACCCGCAAGTGGCAGCGCGAGCAGGAGTATCGCCTGATCAAGTCGCTCTGGGCCTTCACCGAGGACCGGATCGCCGTCCGTTTCGCCTATGAATGGCACGACGCAGAGGGGCGGTGGTTCCGGTCCCACGGCAACGAGAACTGGCGGTTCGACCCGGGCGGGCTGATGGCCGAGCGTCACGCCTCGATCAACGATGTCCCGATCCGCGAGGGGGAGCGGCTGTTCGCATGGCCCTCCGGCCCCAGGCCGGAGGAGGTCGCGCCGCCGCCGGGCCTGTTCTGAGGGAAGGGGCCGGCCTCAGCGCCAGAGATGCGCGCGCGAGGCCAGAAGGCCCTGCAGCTTCGACAGCAGCCGATTGGCGGCGCCGGGATGGGCGACGCGGCCGGTGGCGAGGCGGTCGATGGCCACTTCGACCGGGCAGGGGCGGCCCGAGACCGGGTCGCGGTAGCGCGGGTAATCGATCAGCGTGGCATGGACGAGACCGGCGAGATCGGGGCGCGCGCGGCGGCGGGGCGGTATCTCGCCGTGGTCGGTGGTCAGGCCCCAGCCCGCGTAGAACGGGGCGCCCGTGGTGTGGACCGGCGTGCCGCGCAGCAGCGCCTCGAACCCCAGCAGGGACGTCATCGTCCAGAGCGCCGCGACATGCGGCAGCAGCGCGATCGGGTCGGCCCGGGCCAGCACGGCATCGGCGAGGCCCTCGAGCGCGTCCTGCGGGATCGCGCCGGGACGCAGCCCCGCCTCGACGTCCGGATGCGGCTTGTAGAGGATCACCGCCCCGGGATTGGCCGCGCGGGCGGCCTGCAGGAGGCCCAGGTTGGTGTTCACCGCGCCCGCGCCGAGCCGGATGGAGGCGTCATCCTCGACCTGTCCGGCGACGAGGATCCGGCGGCCTTCGGGCAGCTCGGGCAGGTCGCCGCCCAGATTGTATTTCGACAGGCCCAGCGAGACGAGGCGCGCGATCAGCCGCTCGGCCCGGTCCTGCTGGTCCGGGCGCAGGGTGGCGCGTTCCGCGATCAGGCGTTCGAGGCGGCTTTCCCGGCCCGGGTCGTAGTAGATGCCGAGATCGTCGAGCACGAGCGACAGCGGCGGCACCAGCTCCGCGCCCAGCCCCCGGGACCGCAGGAAGCCGTCCTCGACCCGCACGACCTCTCCGATCTCGCCGGCGCGGTTGGCCCAGCACATCCGGCGGCGGGGCGGCGCGGGGCGGTCGGCGAAGCTGACGCCCGCGGGCCCGCCGAAGAAATCCCGCAGGACGGGGCGCTTCCAGAGCCGCATGCCCGACGCGACCCAGCCGTGCCGGTCCTCGCGCCAGGCGCGGGTCTCGGCGGCGAGCTGTTCGAGCGCATCCTCGAAGGTGCAGAGCCGGTCGCGCGCGGGATCGTACCAGAGCGGATAGTCGATCATCGCCCCCGCGAAGAGCTGGGCACGGGTGAGCGCCCGGTTCCGGCGCGGGAAGGGCAGGGGGTGGCGGTCGTCGGTGAGGCCCCATCCGGCATAGAAGGGGCGGCCGAAGACGACGGGGCGGTGGCCTGCGAGGATCGCCTCGAACCCCATCTGGGACGACACGACATAGACCGCGACGGCGCCCTCCATCAGCCTCCACGGAGAGACCGGATCGGTGCAGAGCGTGACGCGCTCATTGGCATCGGACGGGCCGAAATAGCCGGGGCGGAAGCCGCCCTGCGTCTCGGGGTGGGTCTTGATGACGATGCGGCCCGCCGGAAAATCCTCCTGCGCCCAGTAGAGCATCTCGCGGAAGGTGTTGCGGTCGGCCCCTCCGAACCGGACCGAGGCGTCGCCCTCGGTCTGGTCGATCACCAGCACGTAGCCGGGGTCCGGGACAGGCGCCTCCGGATCAAAGCCGGTGTATTTCGTCAGGTGCGCCTCTCGCATCCGGGCGATGCCGCCGCGGGCGCGGTCAAGGAGCGCGGTGTCGTCGAAGGGCGCGGTGGCAAGCAGGGTTTCGAGTTCGGTGGCCGCGTCGCCCTCGAAATGTGCGCCGCCGCGATCGGCCACCAGCCCGATCGGCGGGTCTCCGGCGCGGCCCGGGCGGAGCGAGCGGAGGAAGGCGTCCTCCACCCTCAGCAGCCCCGCGCCGCTGCGCGCGGCCATTGCCTCTCCGCGGGCGGCACGGGGGGACCGGCCCCAGACCGCGATCAGGTCCTCGGGCGCGGGTCGGCCGAGCCGCAGGTCATGGCCCGCGAGCCCGAGGATCCGCCGGATGCGCCGTTCCCGCAGGAAGCCCGCGCTGAAATAGCGAAGCCGCCGGGGGGGTGCCCCGGCGGCCGTGTCATCGCGCCGCTCCGGCACGTCAGAGATCGGACAGGTTGGTCCCGGCGTCGCTGATCGTGTTGACCGCCGAGAGCGAGCCGGTCAGTGCCGAGATCGTCTTGTTCCACTGGGTGAAGGGCGCCTCGGTCACGTAGAGCGTGTCGCCGTCGCGGATCACGAAATCCCGAGCCATGAACATGCCGTTCGGCTTGGTGAGGTCGAGCACGTAGACCATCCGCTGCGCCCCGACGAGGTCGTTGCGGCCCAGCACCGTGTTCGCGATCTCGGCCGGCTCGTTGCGGAAGACGAAGACGCCGGTCGGGTCCGAGGAATTCGCCCGCAGGCCGCCGACCTGCGCGATGGCTTCCAGCCCCGACAGGGTCTGGGTCTCGAACGGGACCCGGCTCTGCGAGCCGGTGGCGCCGAGCGCGGTGAAGGAGCGGGTGTCCTCCTCGACGAGGATCCGGTCGCCGCCGCGCAGCGCGATGTCGTATTGCGGGTTGGAATAGAGGTCCTGGAACCAGATCGTCGACCTGTGCCCGCCGCGCAGCACCGTGATCTTGGCGATCTCGGGCGAGACGGTGACACCGCCGGCGCGCGCGATCATGGCCGACAGCGTGCGGGTCGGGCGCTCGATCGCATAGACTCCCTGGCCGCCGACGGCGCCGACAAGCGAGACGGTCGAGCCGTCGCCGGCCACGCGCCGCACCTCGACCTGCGGGTCTGGCGTCTGGTCCTTGAGCTTTTCGGTGATGATGCGGCGGACGGCCTCGGGCGTGTTGCCCGCCGCGCGGACCCGGCCTGCGTAGGGGACGAAGATGAAGCCCGACCCGTCGACCTGCACCTCCTGCAGGACGGTCGCGTTGCTGGTCTCGCCCGCCAGAAGCCCGTCGTCGACGTTTTCCCAGATCGTCAGGCCCAGCGTGTCGCCCGGGTTGATCGTGTCCGACCCGAGCGTGCCGGCATTGATGAAGCCCTGGCTGAAGCCGAGCGCGGGGACGAGCGCGGTGGCGCGCGTCACCCGGTCGTTGACCGAGACCACGAAGGCGTCGCCCTCGCGCTGGACCGAGCCTGCGAAGATCTCGCTCTTGTTGGGACCGACGCGCGGCAGAAGCCCGCAACCCGCCGTGCTTGCGATCACGGCGAAAAGGGCGATGGATCTCGCCCAGCGTTTTGTCAGGTTAAGCACTGCCCGGTCTCCTCGACCTGTTTTTTTGCCTCAGCTTTTTCGGCCAAGGTATCGGGATACGGGCGTTAATGCCAGTCCGGGGGTGGCGGCGCGTCAGGTGATGGCGCGCAACTGTTGCCGCGGGGCCGCGGTGCCGGATTTCAGCGCGTCATAGGGATCCTCGTCCGACAGCATCATGTCGACCACCAGCCTGAGCAGCTGCCGCCGCCCGCGCGAGGAATAGAAACCGCCCGCAACCTGGCTGGTTTCCAGCAGATAACGCCGGTAATCCTGATAGGCGCGGCGGTCCGGACGGGCGGCGCCGGCGAAGAACTCGGGCAGCGGCTGGTCCGAGACGAACTCGGGCTTGGCATAGACCGCGCGGCCGAAGACCTTGAGCGGGATCCCGCGGAAGAGCACCTGCTGCGCGGCGGTCGAGTTCACCGTCACGGCGGTCCGCGCGTCGTCGAGCAGCTGCGCCAGCTTGCCGCCCCGCACGTAATGCACCCGCCCCTCCAGCCCGTGCATCCGGGCCAGGCGCCGGATCTCGCGCCGGATCGGCACGCGCCCGTCCTCCAGCGGATGCGCCTTGATGACGAGGTGATGGTGCATCGGCGCGCCGCGCGCGAAGCCCGTCATCACCAGCTCGAGGAATTCGGTCATCGAGCCGAAGGGCGAATGCTTCCGGAACGAGCTGTCATGTTCGAGCTGCAGCAGCGCGAGGTGATAGGGAAAGCCGCCGCGCCGGATCCGCAGGCTCGCGATGCGGCGGTCGATCGCCTGGAACGGCATCAGCAGGAGACGGCGCAGGTAGAGCTGGAATTCCTTGGTCACCGGCAGGTCGCGGTGCGGGCGGAAATTGCGGTAACCGCCGTTCCGCAGCATCACGAACCAGTGGTAGAGCGCGCCGTAGAAGATGTGCTGGCGCATGTCGCCCCAGCGGGCGGGGGGCAGGGGCGTGTCCATGTCCGAATTCTCGAGCGCGTGGCGCATCTCGGGCACCGACATGGACATCAGACGCGAATTGCCGTTCGAGCCGCCGCGCTCGTAGGTCACCCAGTAGGGCCGCATGTAGCCCTCCTCGAAGACATGCACGCGCAGGCCGGTGGCCCTGGCGCGGGTCACCGCCTCGGCATGGATCGCGCGGGTGTCGCCGTAGAGCACGATGTCGGTCACGCGTTTCCGCGCCACGAGGTCCGAGAAGGTCTCGGGCCAGTCCTCGACCCGGCCGCGGTATGGGATGAAGCTCGCCCGGTCGGACCAGAAGAACTGGTCGCCCGCGTTGAAGCCCACGCGCCACACCTCGGCCCCCGCAAGACGCAGCATGCGGCCCAGCCGGTTGAAATACGGCCCGTGGGGTCCCTGCAGGAACAGGAAGACCCGGTTCTTTCCGGTGATCGCGGTCATGCGTTACCCTACCCGAGTTCAAAGTCCTACGCGTAATCGGGTCGGTTGATAACCACGCGTATTGGCAAAAGTGAGGCCGCCTCAGGGCGATTGTTGCCCGGATGTGTCCGCGCGGTAGCGATCGACCTCGGCCATGAGCGCGCTGAGCTCGGGATCCTCGATCCGCAGCGCCGTGAAATGGTCGAGCATGTTCTTGAGGTAATCGTAGCTCGTGCCCCGGAGGCCCTCTCCGGTGGCGGCGGCGCGGACGATCTCGGCGCGCGTCAGGTCGAGCCGGATCATCTCGGCCGTGGGGTCGGCCACGAAGCCCAGCACCTCGATCTCGCCCGCCGCGGTGCGGGCGGGCAGGAAGGCGGGGATGTAGCAATGCGAGATCATCTCGCGCCGCCAGAGGATCTCGGTCTCCCGGTCGACCGTCCCGGCGGGGATGCGGAAGGCCACGCCCTCGCAGCTGCCGCCCGGGACGAGCCCCGCCATCACGCCGGGCGCGCCGGGGCTGCCGCGCGCACCGAAGGTGTCGTAGAGCACCATGCCCCGGCTGTGCCCGATCACCGTCGCGCGCCGCACCTCGTCAAACAGCAGCGCCGGATCCCACATCAGCGAGCCATAGGCGAAGACCCAGAGGTCGCGGTCCATCCGCCCCGCGAGCGCCGCATGCCGGTTCGCCTCGCGCGTGGCATCCGTATAGCGCCAGTCGGCGGGCCGCCCCATCTCGCGCATCCGCGCGTCCACGTCCTCGGGCATGAAGTCGCGGAAGAACGAGGTCTCGGGGTCCTGGATCATCCCGGCAAGGCCGGGATGGTGGCGGAAGGCGTCGGGGGGAAGGGGCATGGTCACCTGCGGCGGAGTCGGAAGGGCAGGTTGGCGGGTCGCGCGGGGAAAGGAAAGGTGTGATGGGCCGGCGCATGTCCGGCTTGCGCCTCTGGAAACGGCGGATGGCGCATGCAGGCGCGCACCCGGTGGAAGTGGGCGGCCGGGGAGGGGGAGATTGACGCCGCTCCCTTGCCACGCCCGCGCCGCCCGTTTACCTCGGTCCCGAGACCCCAAGGAGCCCGCGTCCCATGTTCACAGGCATCGTCACCGATATCGGCACCATCCGCGAGGTGGAGAAACGCGGCGATCTGCGCGCCCGCATCGCCACCAGCTACGACACCGACGGGATCGAGATCGGCGCCTCGATCGCCTGCGACGGTGTCTGCCTGACCGTCATCGAGACCGGGCCCGACTGGTTCGACGTGGAGATCAGCGCCGAGACCGTCGAGAAGACGACCGTGGGCCACAACGGCTGGCCCGAGGGGCACCGGATCAACCTCGAACGCGCGCTGAAGGTGGGCGACGAGCTGGGCGGGCACATCGTCTCGGGCCACGTCGACGGCGTGGCCGAGGTGATCTCGATGGTGGACGAGGGCGACAGCACCCGGCTGACCTTCCGCGCGCCGCAGGCGCTCGCGAAGTTCATCGCGCCGAAGGGCTCGGTCGCGCTGAACGGCACCTCGCTGACGGTCAACGACGTCTCCGGGGCCGAGTTCGGCGTGAACCTGATCCCGCACACCAAGACGGTGACCACCTGGGGCGACGTGAAGCAGGGCGACGCGGTGAACCTCGAGGTCGACACGATGGCCCGCTACGTCGCCCGCCTGCGCGAGGTCGAAGGCTGAACGCCATGGCCGATCCGCTGCCCGGCATCGGCCACAACAACGGCCCCAGCATGGACGAGGGCCGCGCCTGGCGGGTGCATGCCTGGACCCGCGCGAAGGCGCAGGCGCAGGAGAAACTGCCGGTGGAGATCGTGCGCCTGCGCCTGCGCCGCGCGGCCGAGCTGGGCATGTCCTACCGCGCCTATGCCGCGATCCGCGCCAGCGCGGGCCGGGATCCGGCGGCGCTGGTCTTCTCGTCCAACGCGCTCGGCCTGCATGTCGGTTCCAGCCTCCGCCCCGAGGTCCACGACCGGATCGCCGGTCTGCGTGCCTGCCTGCGGATCGGCCTGCTGACCGCGCCGCTCGATCCGGTGGCGCTGACGGAGGCGCTGCCGCTCGACCGGCTCTACCGCGCGCCCGGCCCCCATGCCCGCTGGCCCGTCCTGCGCGAGACGATGGCGCGGGTGCAGGAGGGCCGGCCCGCCGCCGCCTTCGTGCTCGTCGGCGCGGCCCCCGGAGAGGCCGAATGGGCCGCGGCCGGCAAGCTCGGCGCCTACCTGCCCGCCGAGGCCTATTTCACCGCCTGATGGCCTGCACCCGCGCACAGGCTCTCCGCCACGTGAATTCGCCGCGTAAGACTGGCAAATCTTCGCCCGTTGGATTATCTCGCCCCCAGCATTGACGAGGAGTGTCCCATGCCGGAATCCGCCACCTATGAAACTCCGGGCCCCGTCGAGGAGAACTGGCGCGACGCGATCTCCTCGGTCGAGGAGATCATCGACGACGCGCGCAACGGGCGCATGTTCATCCTGGTCGACCACGAGGACCGCGAGAACGAGGGCGACCTCGTCATCCCGGCGCAGATGTGCACGCCCGACGCGATCAACTTCATGGCCAAGCACGGCCGCGGGCTGATCTGCCTCTCGATGACCGGCGAACGTGTCGACCAGCTGGGCCTGCCGCTGATGGCCTCGCAGAACTCCTCGCGTCACGAGACCGCCTTCACCGTCTCGATCGAGGCGCGCGAGGGCGTCTCCACCGGCATCTCCGCCCATGACCGCGCCCATACCGTCGCCGTCGCCATCGACGCCGCCAAGGGCGCGCAGGACATCGCGACGCCGGGCCACGTCTTCCCGCTCCGCGCCCGCGAGGGCGGCGTGCTGGTGCGCGCGGGCCATACCGAGGCGGCCGTCGACATCTCGCGGCTGGCCGGGCTGAACCCGTCGGGCGTGATCTGCGAGATCATGAACGAGGACGGCACCATGTCCCGGCTGCCCGAGCTCGTCGCCTTCGCGCAGCGGCACGGGATCAAGATCGGCACGATCTCGGACCTGATCGCCTACCGCCGCCGGCACGACAACCTCGTCCGGGTGCGCAGCGAAAGCACCGTCACCTCGGAATTCGGCGGCGAGTGGACGCTGCGGATCTACACCGACTCGACGCAGGGCGCGGAGCACATCGCGCTCATCAAGGGCGAGGTCGAGGGCGACGACCCGGTGCTGGTGCGGATGCACGCGCTTGATCCGCTCAAGGATGTCGCGGGGCTGGGCGGGCCCGGCCGGGCGCATGAATTCGCGGATGCGATGAACGTCATCGCGCGCGAGGGCCGCGGCGTCGTCGTGCTGCTGCGCGACACGCACATGCGTCTCGCCACCGGGGGCGAGGTCAGCCCGCAGGTGCTCAAGCAATACGGTCTCGGGGCGCAGATCCTGTCGTCCCTCGGCATCCACAAGATGGAGCTGCTGACCAATTCGCCCAAGCCCGCGGTCGTTGGGCTCGAGGCCTACGGGCTGGAAATCACCGGCACCCGCCGGATCGAGGGAGACGCCTGATGGCCGGTTCGGAAACCCACTACACCCTGCCGCGCGGCAGCTTCGAGCGGCCCGCCAAGGTGCTGATCGTCGTCGCGCCCTACTACAAGGACATCGCCGACGAGCTGATCGCCGGCGCCCGCGCCGAGATCGAGGCCTGGGGCGCCACGCACGAGCTGATCGAGGTGCCCGGCGCGCTCGAGGTCCCGACGGCCATCGGCATGGCGGCGCGGATGTCGAATTTCGACGCCTTCGTCGCGCTCGGCTGCGTGATCCGCGGCGAGACCACCCATTACGAGACCGTCTGCAACGACAGCTCGCGCGGGCTGATCCTGCTGGGCCTGTCGGGCCACGCGGTCGGCAACGGCATCCTCACGGTCGAGACCCGCGAGCAGGCGCTGGCCCGGGCCCGCGTGGCCGAACAGAACAAGGGCGGCGGTGCCGCCGCGGCGGCCTTGCATCTGCTCGCGCTTTCGCGCAAATGGGGCGCTCCGCGCGCCGGGGTGGGATTCCGCCCCTCCGAACCCATGGGGGAGGACACGGTGATCGCCTCTCTCGACGAGCTCAGGACCTGACGACCATGACCGGTGAAGCCCCTGCCGTTTCCGGCAACCAGAAGCGCAAGATGCGCAGCGCCGCGCGGCTTTACGCCGTGCAGGCGCTGTTCCAGATGGAGGCCGCGGGGCAGACGGTCGACAAGGTGATCGTGGAATTCGAAGACCACCGCTTCGGCGCGGTCTACGAGGGCGACGAGATGCAGGAGGGCGACACGTCGCACTTCCGCAAGGTGATGCGCGACGCGGTCAGCTGGCAGGCGAAGATCGACCAGATGACCGACCGCGCGCTGGTGGCGAAATGGCCGATCGCGCGGATCGACCCGACGCTCCGGGCGCTCTTCCGCGCCGCGGGTGCCGAGTTTGTCGAGGGCGATGCCCCGCCGCGCGTGGTGATCGTGGAATACGTCGACATCGCCAAGGCCTTCTTCCCGGACGGGAAGGAACCCAAGTTCGTCAACGCCGTGCTCGATCACATGGCCCGCGAGGCCCGGCCCGAGGCGTTCTGACCTCACCGCAGCGTCGCGCGCTCCGGCGTACCGCGGCCGCGCTCCGGCACCACGATCATCCGGCTGCCGTCCACCCAGATCTCGTGGCAGTAGGTCCGGGACCGGTCGCCGTCCTTCACCACGTTGAAGCAGTACCACGGTCCGCTCCAGGTCCAGGCCCCGGTGACCGGCGTGCCGTCTGCCAGCGTGCCTGCGAAGGTCCAGTCCCGCCCGATCCGCAGCGCCGCGCCGGCGGTCACGACCGTCCGGCCCGCCACGCGCTCCATGTAGTCACGCTCGCTGCGCACCTGGCGGAATTCGCCGGGCGCAGGGGTGGCGGAAACGGCCACGGCAATCGCAACTGTCACCAGGCTTGCGGATCGCATGGGACCCTCCGCAAATCGAGGACAATCTGGAGGCCGAGCCTATCACGGTTTCGTCGGATGCGACGATCCCCGGGCCGGTCGCGGCGGCGCGCGTTGCGAAAATGCCCCAAGGGCAGGAGCGGCTCGGGCCCGCGCCACTGTTGCCACGGCGGACCCCGTGCAGCGGCTGTCGGCGGCCAGCGTCAGAGGGATCCTCCGGCGGTGTGCCGGGATCCGGAATTGACCTGTTCTTAAGGCTCTTCACCGATCCTGCGACTGCATCCGGATGCGCCGGAGATCGCCAGGTCCATGAAGATGCCGGTCGGCGGATCGCCGCCCGCGGGGGGGCGTCGCCGGGGGGCGCGACACCGGGTCCACTGGTCATCTGCCAGGATCGGCATATCCTGTCATCCGACACACGGCAAAGGAGGGCCCCATGCCCAAGCTCGTCCGTCTCTACATCAACAGCGTCGCCATCGGATTCGCGGTGGCTGCCCTCTTCGCGGCAGCCCTCGTCGGTTTCGACGTCGGCGGTCTCGGCCATCTCGTGCAGGGGGAAAGCGGCTTGCTCGCGCTCTTCCTGCTGTGGTTCTTCAACGGGATCGTCTTCTCGGGCGCGCAGTTCGCCTTCGCCATCATGAGCATGGCCGAACGTCCCGAGCCGCCCCGCCGCGGCCGCGCCATCCGTATCACCGGAGAGCGGGCCCGCATCCGCGTCGCGGCAAAGGCGCCGACCACCCGCCGCCGCTGACGGCCGCGGACGGAAGCCCGGAGACCGCGGCCCCGGCTGCGGGTCCGGCTCCCGTAGCTGTGGATCATCCCGGGCGACCGCGGCGCGGATTCGTTTTGAGAGCCTGCCGTACGCGCAGCCTGCGTCGCACCGGCGTCAGAGCGTGTGTGCGAAATCCCACCCCACGCACGTCGCGTGCCCGGATCCGTTCCGGACACGGCCAAGCCTGAGCTGGGAAGGGAAAGCGGCGGAACCACCACAACCGTTGGTTAGTGCATTCCCGAGGACCTGTATATACAGGTGGGCGCCAGGTAACCGGACCAGGGCCCGGACAGAGCCAGCTCCCTCGGATTTGCTTAAGGCCACCGGAATGTAACCGTACACGGGAAGGGCAGAACCGCCTGAAGCCCATCTAGGCGCGGCCGGGGGGCTCGGCAAGGGGGGATCGGCCCGGAATTCGCCAGGCTCGGCCGGGCAGCGATCCTCCGCCCGGGGCCGGATGGGGCAGGGACCCGCCGAAGAAGACCTCGACCGCCTGCACCCGGCCCGCCGCCACGGGGAAGACCTCGGTGTCGGGGAACCGCCCGCCGTCCGATGCGACAGCTTCGCAGATCACGCAGACGCCTTGCCGATAAGCGCCTCCGCGGCGTCGCGGTCCCCGGACGCCACGGCGGCAAGGACGCGGGCGACGGTATCGCGCGGGTCGGTCATGCGGCGTCCTCGGCGGCGGTGACCAGCCGGAACTTGGTCAGCTCCTCGGGCAGGAGAAGGTAGATCTCGTCCGGCGGGGTCGCGAGGCCCGGGGCCATCATCATCGGATCGACGCCCATCTCGTCGAGATAGCGCATCACCGCGCCCTGGCCGCGCTGGATGTCCGAGACGGCGGTGAAGGCGGGCAGGAGGGTGTTCTCGCCGAAATAGTGCTGGTGCACGCCGATGCGGGCCCCCGCCTCCGCGCGCCGTTCCACGCCGCCCGCGAAGAGATAGGGGCAGGCCGAGAGGCAGATGTCGGTTCCGCGCATCCGCGTGTCGAGCCCGGTGTCCCTGAGCGCCCGCCCGAGCTCCAGCGCGTCCGAGACCGAGCCGCCGGGCGAGTTCAGGATCACCTCGGGCAGACGCCCCTCCCATGTGCCGATCCGCTCGGTGAGCAGCTTCTTCAGCCGCGCCCCGTCGCCCGGCGCGATCGTCCCGGTGAGCAGCAGCGCGCCGCCCTCGGTCTCGAGCGTCAGGCGGTCCGGCATCGGGCCCGAAGGCCGCGTGTCGGGTCCTCCGGGCGCGGGGCGGGTGGCCGGGAAGCTGCCGGGGTCATAGGTGCGGGTCTGGTCGCCCGGCCGCGCCGGCTGGTCGAAATCGGGCACCGCCGGCCCCCGCGACGGCAGCGAGAAGTCGCGCCCGAGATCGCCGAAGACCAGCAGCCCGGCGAGGCCCAGCTGGAAGACGAGTATCGCGGTCAGCGCGCGGCGGGTGGTCGGGGTGGCACGCACCGGATCACGCCTTCCGCGCCGGGGTGGGAACCTCGTGGACCCGCGGGACCTCGTCCGGGGTCGCCGCCGGGGCCGGCGGGCCCTGACGCGCGGGCGGTTCGGGCGGATCGAGCGTCATGTCCACGGCTCGGGCGGCCTGCAGCGCGGCGCGCATCTCGGCCACGGTCATCCGGTCCTCGATCGGCGTGCCCTCCTTCGAGGCGCGGATCGCGCCCTGCGTGACGGCGAGGATCAGGACCAGGACGGCCGGAAGAAGGTCGATCGCGATGGCCCCGGCCCAGGAGGGAATGAAATTCCGGGCGTAGAGGATCACCGCGTCGGCGGCGGAGACGGGGGTGTAGGTCGTCTCGGCCGGGGGCGGCATGGCGATCACCTCGGAGGCCGCGCGGTCGAGCGTCTCCGCGCGCTGCTGAAGCACCTGCAGCACCGAGTCGATGGTCGCGCCCTGCGCCACGCGGTTGTCCTCGGTCGCGCCGTCGAGTTCGGGCAGGACGACGGAGGCCGAGAGATCCTGCGCCGCCCGCTGGACGAGGGGCGCGACGGACAGCTGACGGAGCTGGGTGATGATCCCGGCGAGCCGCACGGCGAGCTCCGAGAACTCGACCGAACGGCCCTCGACCGGGCCGGGCTCCACCGTCAGGGCCCGCATCCGCGACAAAAGCTCGTTGCCCGTCGTGAAGGCTGCCTCGACCTGTTCCGACTGCGCCGCGATCTGCTGTTCGAGCGCCGAGAGCTCGGCCGCCTTCTGGCGCAGGACCCGGAACACCGCCCCGCGGCCCGCAAGGCCCGAAAGCGCGCCCGCGGCTTCCTGCTCCGAGAGATCCTCGAAGCTCTGCCGGGTGCGGGCGACGTCGCGCTCCAGCGCCTGCGCGGTGATGGCGATCTCGTGCGAGCGTTCGAGCGAGCCCTGGTAGTCCTGCACCGTCTCGGCCATGTGCTGTTCGACCGCCGCCGCGCCCGCCAGCGCCGCCGCGTTCAGCCAGGACGACATGGCGACGATGGCCAGACAGCCGAGCCCCATGGCCCCGAAGAGCCCGAAGCGCGCCCGGGTCGTGCGCATCGCGGGCAGCAGCCGCATCATGTAGGACCAGAAGACGAAGATGCCGACCGAAACGGCGGTGGAATAGGCGATGGCCGCGAAGCTCTGCATCGCGCCGTCGCCGTCGAGCAGCGTCGAGACCCCCAGATAGGTGTAGATGCCCGAGGCCACGGCCAGGACCCCGAGCGCGGTGCCGGTGAAGGTGTCGAGATGGCCGAGGTGCCCCTCGAGCTCGCGCGCCTCGTTGGCGCGGCTGTTGGTCCGGTCAGTCATCTGGCCCCCCGCCGTGTGAACAAGCACTTAACATAGGGCGGCGAGGCGGCTTTGGCCAAATCACGGTGCCGCGGGTTGCGTTTGTTCACCTAATGTTCGATATTTCCGGTGATGACGGACATGTCGACCACCCTCTCGCCGGCGCCGCAGCCGGGCCAGATCCTCGCCCGCGGGGTCTGCCGCTTCCTGTCGGACGCGCTCGATTTCGCCTGTCTCGAGGAATTCGTCCCCGAGCGTGGCAAGCGGGTGGACGTGATGGCCTTGGGCCCGAAAGGGGAGCTCTGGGTCGTGGAATGCAAGTCGAGCCGGGCGGACTTCATGTCGGACCTGAAGTGGAACGGCTATCTCGACTGGTGCGACCGGTTTTTCTGGGCGGTCGACGTGGACTTCCCGCTTGAGCTTCTGCCGGAGGAGACCGGGCTGATCATCGCGGACGGATACGGGGCGGAGCTGCTGCGCGAGGCGCCCGAGGTGCCGCTGGCTGCCGCGCGGCGCAAGGTCCTGACCCGGAAGTTCGCCCGCGACGCGGCGCGGCGGCTTCAGGGCTGGCGCGATCCGCGGACGGGCCTGGCGACGGAGTAGGGTCGGGTCGGAGCGGTTGCTCCGCCCTGTCAGGCGTGGTCTTTCGATGGCGGGCACATGCCCGGGCCGGCGCGACGGGCCCGCGTGGCTTTCGGCGCAGGACCGGGCCGGGGCAGGGGATCCCGGCGCGGCAGGTGCCTTTTGCCGATGGCGGGGGGCGGTCTCAAGCCCGGCCTGCCCCTGGCGAGGCGGCAAGTGGCCCGTTCCGAAGGGGACCCGAAAAGATGCAGGCCGGGTTTGACCCCGGCCCTCCTGCGTGCCCGCGAGGCACTCCGGTCTTTCCCGGGGCCCGGGACCTGCGGCGCTCGCCCGTTACCGGCGCTTGCCCTTGCGGGCGCCGTTCTTCCGGGCCGCGTCGGCGGCGGCCTTGATCTCTTCCGCGATCTCGAGCGCCTCGTCCGGTTCGAAATCCATCGGGATCTCGATGCTGCCCGCGTCGATGAACAGCCGCACCATGCCCTGATCGGTCGGCCCGATCTGGAGGTTCGCCTCGATGTCGCGTTCGGTGTCGATGCCCATGGTTTGCTTCCTCTACGAATGGCCGAGCCAGATACGCCGCACGGGGTTGAAATGCAAGCGTGCAGGGGGTGGGATCGCGCCATGACCGGTCCCGCGATCCGCCCCTTCATCCGCGCCGACCTCGACTGGCTGGTGGCCACCCACCACCGGCTCTACGCGCAGGAGGCGGGGTTCGATGAGACCTTCGGCGCGGTGGCGCGCGACGCCGCGCAGCAGCTGCTCGACCGGGCCGACCCGCGCGAACGTGGCTTCGTGGCCGAGGTGGCACAGGCGCGCGTCGGCTCGATCTTCTCGACCCGCCTCGATGACGACACCGGCCAGGTGCGCCTTTTGCTGATCCTGCCGGACTGGCGCGGCAGCGGGCTCGCGCCGCGAATGCTGGCCGCGGCTGAAGGCTTCGCGAGGGCGCAGGGCTGCACCCGGATGCGGCTCTGGACCCACGAAAGCCACGCGGCCGCCTGCGCCCTTTATGCGCGCGAGGGCTGGCGGCGGGGTCCGCGCTGTCCGGTGCACAATTACGGGCACGATCTGGTGGAGGTGAGGTGGGACAAGGACTTGGCTGAAATTGCCTTGCCCGATTGATTGAATCGGTGATGCAAGACGGCCAGCTACGGGATCGGTGAGACGTGGATGACGCTGCAGGCGGCGGAGTTCGTCGACGGCCTGCTGGCCCGCGTCGCCGGGCTCGACACCGGCACCTCGACCGACAGCCTGTCCACGGACGGGCTCTTGAACCTGGTGGGCTTCGGCGAGACGCCACTCACGGACACGACATGGCAGGCACGCAACCTGTCCGCCGACATCGTCTCTCTCGCCCGGGCCGCCCCGAACGTGCTGGAGGCCGCGCTCTTCTCGACCTACGAGCTGCGCGCCGGAGAGAGCTACCGCGTGCGCTGCGACCCGCAGGAGGTGCTCAGGATCGAGGGGCCGCGCAGCCTGCGCAACGTGGCGCTCTATTCCGACTGCCCGATCGAATTCGACGCCGACGTGACGGTCGAGATGGCGCTGATTCTGTCCAACCTCTCGGCGCTGCTCGGCGATCCGGGGCCGTTCGCGCTCTCGGACCGCTTCGCGCTCGACAGCAGCGCGGATTGCCGGCCGGGGGACGGGGCGCGCATCTTCCTCTTTCTCGACACGAAGGTCGCCGCCGGGATCCCGGCGCTGGTCGACCCGGTCTCGCCATTCGGCGCCTACCTGCAGACGACGTGGTACGAGGTGGGCGGGCTGGTGACGCTGGTGCAGGGCACGCTGGCGCCGCTGCTCATCACCCTGTCCGACGCGCTGACCTTGACGGGCGAGGCGCTCGGGCTCGCCAAGGTCTGCCTGCAGCCTCGCATCATGCTCCAGAGCGACACGGTGCAGCTGAAGTAGACCCGTCGCGGCGATTGCCTTTCGGTCAGTGCGAGAGAGCCGCGCCAACCCTCTTGCAATCACCGGCGCGGGGGGCTAAATCGCCCCCCACGTGCCGCCTTAGCTCAGTTGGTTAGAGCGCTGGATTGTGGATCCAGAGGTCCCCTGTTCAAGCCAGGGAGGCGGTACCATCTCCCCCCAGACCCAGACCCAGACCCGGACCGGACCTCACCTCAGACGATGCCGTCGAGGATCGCCGCGAGGCGCTCCGTCGCCGCCTCGATCCGCAGGGGGGCAAGCGCATCGGGATTCCGCGGCCGGTCGGGCTGGCGGCCATGCGCCATGGTCTGCTCGACGATGTCGGCGGCGCGGGCGATCTCGTCCGCGCGCAGCACCTCTCCGGCGCCCGCGGCGGCGTAGAGCGCCTGCAGCTCCGGGTTCGGAACCTGTTCGAAGAGGATCACCGGCCGGCTCGACTGCAGGATGTCGAAGGTCTTGAGCGGCAGCCGCAGGGTCGAGCGCTGCGAGACGGCCAGCAGCATGTCCGCCGATTGCATCAGCGCGCCCATGCCCGCCTGCGGGATCCGGTCGATCACCCGGATCAGCTGCGCCGCGGGCTCATCGGGGTCCGGGCCGCCGCGGGGCTGGGCGGTCAGCACGAGGCGCACCCGGTCGGGTCCGAGGCCGCGGCGGGCCAGTTCGCGCGCCAGTTCCACGATCGGGGTGGCCGAGACGTAGGGCCCGAAGCTGCCGGGATAGAGCAGGGTGAAGACGGGGAAGGGCGCCATCGGCGGACTTGCGAAGATGGCGCCCGAGATGGCGTTGCGGATCGCGTGGAAACGCGCGGGCGACAGCTCGGGATACCATGCGCGGTAGGCGTCGCGTGCGCGTTCGGTGTTCAGGATGACCGCCGCCGCCTGTCGCATCAGGCGCCGTTCGGCCGGCCCTTCCAGCGCCCGGGTCCAGACCGGGCGGCGGGGCCCGCGCTGGTCGCAGGGCATCCACGGGTCGCGGTGGTCGATGACGAGCGGCAGGCCATGGGCCCGCGCCAGCCGCCCGGCGGCGAGGCAGAAGGCGTTCGGGGGCGCGTTCACCATGATCGCGTCGGGCGCATGGGCCCGGATCGCCGCATGGCCCGCGCGGATCATCCGGGGCACCTGCGCCAGCGCCTCGCCGAAGGGCAGCCATTCGGAATGGAACGGCGGATCCACGTTCGGTTCGGGGTCGAGCGGCAGGGGCACGCGGCGGACCGGCGCCGTGGCCGCGGCCTCCGGGGCGGGCGCGCCTGTCAGGACCTCGGGCGTGCCGTCGCGCAGCGTCAGGATCACCGGCGCCCAGCCATGGGCGGGCAGATGCGCGGCGAAGCGGGCGGCCCGGATCGCGCCGGTGGCGCGGGAAGGCGGGTATTCGGGGCAGATGTAGAGGAGCCGCCGGCTCATTCCGCGAGGTCCAGGGTCTGTTTCAGCCGGCCCGTGACGCGGTCGTAGACGAAGAGGCGCCCGTCCGCGCTCACCACCAGCACCATGCCCTCGGCCAGGGTCACGGCCGTCGGCGTCGCGCCGTCGGGCAGCGTGATGTCGGCGGGCAGCGGCGGGGCGGTGTCGCGGAAACGGATGACAATCAGCGCGATGATGAGTATCAGCCCAGCCAGCATCACGCCGGTCAGGACCGTCACCAGCAGCCGCAGGAAACGCAGGTTGGCCGGTTCCGGCACCGGGTCCTCGGAATTGGCCATGAACGACACCCTTACCTTCCGGATCGCCGCCGATCCGCCCGCCCGCCTTGATAAGGCGCTGGCCCGCGATGTGCCAGAGGCCGCATCCCTCTCGCGCACCCGGCTGGCCCGGCTGATCGCCGAGGGGGCGGTGCGCGTGGCGGGCAGCGTCGCCGCCGATCCCAAGGCGAAGGTGGCCGAGGGTGACGAGGTCGAGATCACGCTGGAGCCCGCCGCCGAGGTCACGCTGGCGCCCGAGGCGATCCCGCTCGACATCCGCCACGAGGACGACGACCTGATCGTGGTGATGAAGCCCGCCGGGATGGTCGTGCACCCCGCGCCGGGCTCGCCCGACGGCACGCTGGTGAATGCGCTGCTCGCGCATTGCGGCGACAGCCTCGCCGGGATCGGGGGCGAGCGGCGGCCGGGTATCGTGCACCGCATCGACAAGGAGACGAGCGGCCTGCTGGTCGTCGCCAAGACCGACCTCGCCCATCACGGGCTGGCCGCGCAATTCGCCGACCACTCGGTGGAACGTGCCTATCTCGCGCTCTGCCACGGGGTCCCGGATGCCGGAGAGCCCCGGCTGCGCGGCCTGCGGGGCGTGAGTTTCGAGCCCGGCGCGGTGATGCGGATCGCGACCGAACTGGGACGCCACCGCTTCGACCGCCAGAAACAGGCGGTCATGTGGGCGGGCGGACGCCGCGCTGTCACGCGGGCGCGGGTGCTGGAGCCCTTCGGCACCTCGGCCGCGCTGCTGGAATGCCGGCTCGAGACCGGGCGCACGCACCAGATCCGGGTGCACATGGCCTATACCGGCCACGGCCTGATCGGTGACCCGGTGTATGGCGGCCGCAAGCGCCTGGCCGCGGGCCGGCTGAGCGAGGCGGCGCTGCGCGGCGCCGAGGATTTTCCCCGCCAGGCGCTGCACGCGGCGATCCTGGGCTTCGTCCATCCCCGCAGCGGGCAGGCGCTCCGGTTCGAGGCCGACATGCCCGCCGACATGCAGGCGCTGCTCGACGCGCTCAGGGGATGAAAGATCGCATTCCGTTACCGCTCACACACTTCCGCGTGAGATGGCGGTAACTTTTCGAAACTACCGTCGGAAGTTCGACGTTGGGCCGTTATGAATCAGGACGCAGGGTTCTTGAACGCCTGCCGTCGCCTACCTATCTGGATGTTAAGCCCATAAACATTGGGCGCCAGGGATGAAAAGGACAGGGTGTGAGCAACTACGCAAATCTGCCGGCCCCGACGCCGGAAGGCGGTCTGAACCGCTATCTTCAGGAAATCCGGAAGTTTCCGCTGCTGGAACCGGAAGAGGAATACATGCTGGCGAAACGCTGGGTCGAGGATCAGGACACCTCGGCCGCGCACCAGCTCGTCACCAGCCACCTGCGGCTCGCCGCGAAGATCGCCATGGGCTACCGCGGCTACGGTCTGCCGCAGGCCGAGGTGATCTCGGAGGCCAACGTGGGCCTGATGCAGGCGGTGAAACGCTTCGATCCCGAGAAGGGCTTCCGCCTCGCCACCTACGCGATGTGGTGGATCCGCGCCTCGATCCAGGAATACATCCTGCGGTCGTGGAGTCTCGTGAAACTTGGCACGACCTCGGCGCAGAAGAAGCTTTTCTTCAACCTCCGCAAGGCCAAGGCCCGCATCGGCGCGCTGGAAGAGGGCGATCTGCGCCCGGAGAACGTCAAGCAGATCGCCAACGATCTTGGCGTGACCGAGGACGAGGTGATCTCGATGAACCGGCGGATGTCGGGCGGGGATGCCTCGCTCAACGCGCAGGTCGGGACCGAGGGCGAGAGCTCCATGCAATGGCAGGACTGGCTCGAGGACGAGGACGCCAACCAGGCGGACGATTACGCCGAGCGCGACGAGCTCGACGCGCGGCGCGAGCTGCTGGTCGAGGCGATGGACGTCCTGAACGATCGTGAGCGGGACATCCTGACCAAACGCCGGCTGTCCGAAGAGAACATCACGCTCGAGGACCTGTCGGCCGATTACGGCGTGAGCCGCGAGCGGATCCGCCAGATCGAGGTGCGCGCCTTCGAGAAGCTGCAGAAGCGGATGCGCGACCTTGCGAGCGAGAAGGGCATGATGGCCACGGCCTGAGGCCATGCACAGGGGGCCGGCGCGCATGGTCGTGCCGGCCCGCTCGCGTTAAACACCACGAAAACCGCGCTGCCTATTTCCTCCCCGGGGTCACTCTCGGGGAGTTCACATGTCGGATCGGCATCTCGTCATCGCAGGGCAGGGGCGTGCCGGAAGCACGCTCTTCTACAACATGCTGCGCCACTGCCTGCGCGATTTCCATCTACCGGAGGGCGAGACCAGCGCGGTGAGCTGTCTGAACCGCCCGGGCAACGCCTGCACCAAGCGGCCCTTCGACATTCTCCAGATGCCCCGGATCGCCGCCGCCTTTGCCGGGCGGAAACGACTCGACCTGATCGTCACGCTGCGCGACCCGCGGGACATCCTGACCAGCCGGCACCGCGCGGTCCCGGGGGAGTATTTCTACGGGGCCGACCGATGCTACCACATCTATCCCGACCGGGCGCCCACGCTGACCGCGCCCGGTTTCCTGCAGGTGCACAAGGCCATCCTCGAGACCGCGCGCTCCGGTCTCTTTCCGCAGGGGATATTCTACCTGAAGTATGAAGATCTGGTGGCCCACCCCGAGGCGGTGCAGGACCTCCTGGCCCGCGACTTCGGCCTGCGGTTCGAAGGCGACTTCCGCGCCTTCACCGAACAGGGCGTGACGGCCGAGCTCGACCGTGCGCTCAACGGTCTTCGCCCGCTCGAGGCCGGGCGGATCGCGAAATGGCGCGCGCCCGAACACCGGGCACGGATCGTCGAGCAGTTCACCCGTTTCCCGGTGCTGCACGACATCCTGATCTCACTGGGATACGAGCGCGACCGGAGCTGGTTCGACGCGATCTCGGACGCATCCGCCGCGCAGGCGCCCGGCGTCTAGGGCTGCCGGGCCCTACTCCGACGGCGCGTCTTCGGGCGCCGCCCGCCGGCTGCGACGGGCCTTCAGTCCCCGCCACCAGGGGCCGACGTCAAGCCAGGCCAATGCCGCGCCGAGCGGGATCATCCAGAAGCCGAGGATCGGCAGGAAGCCGAGAAAGCCCAGGCAGATCAGGATGATGCCGAGGACCACGCGGGTCCCCGGCGGCAATGTCCTGCGGGCCTTGACGAGGAAGCGATGCCCTCGGGTCTTGAGGGAACGCTGCGCCACCTGTCAGCCCTCCATCGCCTCGAGCTCGTCGATCATGTCCGAGATCATCGACAGCCCCTTGTCCCAGAACGCCGGATCCGAGGCGTCGAGCCCGAAGGGCGCGAGCAGCTCCTTGTGGTGCTTCGAGCCGCCCGCCTTGAGCATCTCGAAATACTTGTCCTGGAAGCCTTCGGGGCTCTCCCGGTAGACCGCGTAGAGCGCGTTCACCAGCCCGTCGCCGAAGGCATAGGCGTAGACGTAGAAGGGCGAATGGATGAAGTGCGGGATATAGGCCCAGAAGGTCTCGTAGCCCTCCATGAAGTCGAATGCCGGCCCGAGGCTTTCGGCCTGAACCGACATCCAGAGCGCGTTGATGTCGTCGGGGGTCAGTTCCCCGCCGCGCCGGGCCTCGTGCAGCTTGCATTCGAAATCGTAGAAGGCGATCTGGCGCACGACCGTGTTGATCATGTCCTCGACCTTGCCGGCCAGCAGCGTCTTCTTCTCTGCATCGTCCCTGGCGTTGTCGAGAAGGCGGCGGAAGGTCAGCATCTCGCCGAAGACCGAAGCCGTCTCGGCCAGCGTCAGGGGCGTGGAGGACAGCATCTCGCCCTGGTCCGCCGCCAGCACCTGGTGGACGCCGTGTCCCAGCTCATGCGCCAGGGTCATCACGTCGCGCGGTTTGCCGAGGTAGTTGAGCATCACGTAGGGATGCACGTCGGTCACGGTGGGATGGGCGAAGGCGCCCGGGGCCTTGCCGGGCTTCACGCCCGCGTCGATCCAGCCCTTGTCGAAGAAGGGCGTCGCGATCTCGGCCATGCGGGGGTCGAATGCGCCATAGGCGTTCATCACCGTCTCGCGGGCCTCGGTCCAGTTGACCGTCCGGGTCTCTTGCGCGGGCAGCGGCGCGTTGCGGTCCCAGACCTGCATCCGGTCGAGCCCCAGCCATTTCCGCTTCAGCTCGTAATAACGGTGCGACAGCTTGGGGTAGGCGTCCACCACCGCGTTGCGCAGCGCCTCGACCACCTCGGGTTCGACATGGTTCGACAGGTGCCGCGCGGTCTGGGCCGAGGGCATGCCCCGCCAGCGGTCGATGACCTCCTTCTCCTTGGCCTGGGTGTTGTGGACCCGGGCGAAGGTGCGGATGTTCTCGGCGAAGACGGCGGCCAGTTCGCGTGCCGCGGCCTCTCGCAGGTCGCGGTCCTGTTCGGTCAGCAGGTTCAGCGTGCCCTCGATGTTCAGCTCTTCGCCGTTCACGTGGAAGGTCAGCCCGGCGATGGTCTCGTCGAAGAGCTTCTCCCAGGCGTCGCCGACCACGCCGAGGTCGTGCAGGAACTTCTCCAGCTCGTCCGAGAGCTGGTAGGGCTTCATCGCCCGGATGCGGTCGAAGACCGGCTTGTAGCGGGCGAGGTCCGGGTTCTCGGCAAAGAGCGTGTCGAGATGGTTGTCGGGCAGCCGGTTGAGCTCGAGCGTGAAGAACACGAGCGGCGTGGTGAAGGTGGTGATCCTGTCCTGCATGTCGGACATGAACTTCGCCCGGCCCGCGTCGGTGGTCAGCTGGTAATAGCGCAGGCCCGCGTAGGACATGATCCGCCCGGCGACCGACTGGATCCGCTCGTTCCGCTTCACGCAGTCGAGGAAGGCGGGGGCGTCGAGCGTGTCGAGCTTGCCCTCGTAATCGGCCGCGAAGGAGCGGCAGGCCTCCTCCAGCCAGTCGAGGTCACGCTTCACCTCGGCCGCATCGGGCGCGGTGTAGAGGTCCGACAGGTCCCATTCCGGCAGGTCACCCAGGTTCTTGCCCCCGGAACTGGCGTTGGCGTCGCGAAGGGGGAAGGGCAGGGTGAGCATGGGCAGGGTCCTTTCGGTTCTGGTTGAGGCAGAGATAAGGCGGGGAAGGGGGCGCCTCAACCCCGGGGCCGCGCGCAGGCGACGGATCATCGGCCTCGGCCGGGCTCAAGTCCGGCTTCCCCCGCGGTCCCGGGCGCCCGCCCCTCGGCCCCGGCAGGGTGCGCGGCCGCATGCACCCTTCCCCTCGCCACCCCGCTTCGGCGCAGGCGTCAGGCAGGCCGTGGCCGCGCGCCGGACGCCGCCCGAACACGGCATGCCGCGCCCCCTTGCGCTTCCCGCCCCCTTCGGCAACCCTCGCCGCGCAAACCAAGGGAGGGACCCATGAAATTCCTGCGCTACGGCGAGATCGGGGCGGAGAAGCCCGGCGTTCTGGACGCGGAGGGCCGCATCCGCGACCTCTCGGGCGTTCTTCCTGACCTGACCGGAGAGGTCCTGGCCGCCCCGCCCGCCTTCGACATCGACACCCTGCCGCTGGTCGAGGGCAGCCCCCGCCTCGGCGTGCCGGTGGCGCGGATCGGCAAGATGATCTGCATCGGCCTCAATTACTCCGACCACGCCGCCGAGGCCGGGATGCCGATCCCCGCAGAGCCGATCGTCTTCATGAAGGCGACCTCTGCCATCATCGGCCCGAACGATCCCGTCCACCTGCCGCGCGGGGCCACCAAGGGCGACTGGGAGGTCGAGCTGGGCGTCGTCATCGGCAAGACCGCGAAATACGTGAGCGAGGCCGAGGCTTTGTCCCACGTCGCCGGCTACACCATCGTCAACGATGTCTCCGAACGCGCCTTCCAGTCCGAGCGGGGCGGGCAATGGACCAAGGGCAAGAGCTGCGACACCTTCGGCCCCGTCGGCCCCTGGGTCGTCACGCCGGACGAGGTCGGGGACCCGCAGGCGCTGGCGCTGACCTGCGACGTGAACGGGGAGCGGCGGCAGACCGGCTCCACCGCCTCGATGATCTTCGGGGTGGCGCATGTGATCTCCTACCTCAGCCAGATGATGCGGCTGGAGCCCGGCGACGTGATCGCCACCGGGACGCCCCCGGGCGTCGGCATGGGGATGAAGCCGCCGGTCTTCCTCAAGGCGGGCGACGTCATGGAACTGGCGGTCGAGGGGCTCGGCACGCAGCGGCAGGAGGTCTTTGCCGACTGACCCGTCTCCGGCGCGCGCAGCGGCGGGAAGAGGGCAGGGCGGACATCTTTGCAAAGCGGCCGACGTCGGTTTGCAAAGCCCGCGGCGACGGAATACCCCGCCGCCGCGGGCATCCGGGGTCAGGCCCCGGCCAACAGGTCCTCGATCCGGATCGGGAAGCGCCGGACACGTGTCCCGGTCGCATGCCAGATCGCGTTGGCGATGGCGCCGACCGAGCCGGAGATGCCGATCTCGCCCACGCCCTTCACGCCGATCGGGTTCACGTAAGGGTCGTCCTCGTGGACCGTCAGCACCTCGAGCCCGGTCACGTCGGCATTCACCGGGATGTGGTACCCCGCGAAATCGCCGTTCACGATCCGCCCGGTGCGCTTGTCGAAAAGCGCCTCCTCGTGCAGCGCGAAGGAGATCCCCCAGATCATCCCGCCCATGAGCTGGCTCTCGGCCAGCCGGGGATTGATGATCCGCCCTGCCGCGAAGGCCCCGACCATGCGGGTCACGCGGACCTGGAAGAGCTCCGGGTCCACCTTCACCTCGGCGAAGACCGCGCCGTGCGAATACATCGCGTGCCGCGCGGCGTCCTCGGGCGGGCGGGCGGCCTTGCCGGTGCCCACGACCGCCGCGCCGCCGTTCCGGGCGATGATGTCGGCGAAGCTATCGCGCCGGCTGTCGTCCTCTTCCGCAACGAGCCAGCCGTCCCGCGCCACGACGCCGGTGTTGCCGGTGCCGAAGAGCGGGCTGTCGGGGTCGGCCGAGGCGATCCCGGCCAGCTTCGCCACCGCGTCGCCGCCGGCCGCATGCAGCGCGCCGCCGGCGGTCGCGGTGTGGCCCGAGCCGCCCGCCACGCCGCCGTCCGGCAGGTCGGAATGGCCCGAGCGGAACTCCACCCTGTCGAGCGGCAGGCCGAGCGCATACGCCCCGATCTGCGCCAGCGCCGTCCAGGCGCCCTGGCCCATGTCGGCGGCGGCGGTCTCGATCAGGCCGGTGCCGTCGGGCAGGAGCGTCGCACGCGCCTCGGCCGCGAACATCGGCGCGCCGAATAGCGCGGTGCCCATGCCCCAGCCGACAAGCTTTCCGTCCGCGTCCTGCATCCGGCGCGGCTCGAGCGGCCGGCCCTCCCAGCCGAAGCGCTTGGCACCTTCGGCGTAGCATTCCCGCAAGGCCTTGGAGGAATAGGGCTTTCCGGTTCCCGGCTCGGTCTCTGCATAGTTCCGGAGGCGGAAGTCCAGCGGGTCGATCCCGGCCTTCTCGGCCATTTCGTCCATCGCGCTTTCCAGCGCGGCGGACCCCGAGGCTTCGCCCGGTGCGCGCACCGGGCCGGGCGTGCCGGTGTCCACCCGCACCGCCTCGAAGGCCGAACGGAGGGCGCCGGCATTGTAGAGCCCCTGCGAGGCATAGGCGGCGGGCTCGATGAAATCGTCGAACGAGGAGGTCGTCGCCAGCGACTCGTGATCCAGCACGGTCATACGCGCGTCGCCGTCGATCCCGATCCGGATCCGCTGGCGCGTCGCGCCCCGGTGCCCGGTCGGCCCGAACATCTGGTCGCGCCGGAACATCAGCTTCACCGGGCGCCCCAGCTCCCGCGCCGCCATGATGGCGAGGATCTGGGGGCCGTTGGCGATCGCCTTGGAACCGAAACCGCCGCCGAGATAGGGGCTGCGGATGGTGATGTCCCCGGGCGCGATGCCGAAGTAATAGGCGTAGGCGCCGCGGGTCAGCACGACGGCCTGGGTCGGGATGTCGAGTTCGAGCTTGCCGTCCTTCCATTCGGCGACGAGGCAGTGGCTCTCCATCGCGTTGTGGTAATTCTCGGCCGTCTCGTAGGTGGCGTCGAGCGCCTGGTCCGCCGCCGCGTGCCCGGCGGCAACGTCGCCGTGTTCGAAATCCCTGGGCAGGCCGAAGGGCGCGTCGCCCTTGGGCTTGAAGGGCTCGTTTCCGTCCAGTCCGACGCGGGCGGGCTGCGCCTCGTATTGCGGCTTCAGCAGGCGCGCGCCCTCGGTCGCGGCCTCGAGGCTTTCGGCGACGACGAAGGCGACGGGCTGGTTTGAATATCTCACTTCGTCACTTTGCAAAGCCTCGAAGCGGAAGGCGAACATGAAGGGTTTCGCATCGGGATCGCCCGCGAGCGGGGGCCGGTTCCACGGGGTATAGACCGCGACGACGCCGGGATGGGCGAGCGCCGCTTCGGTGTCGAGCGCCGTGACCCTGCCGCGCGCGATGGTGGCCGGGGCGTAGACCGCGTGCAGCATCCGGTCCGGTTGGTTGTCGGCGGCGAAGGTCGCGGTGCCGGTGACCTTGGCGATCCCGTCGCGGCGGGTGGTCGGCTGGCCGGAGTTCGAGCCGAACCTGGGCATGATGACGTCAGGCATGGGCGGGCTCTCCGAAGGTCGAGGCGGGCAGGGCGGGCATCCGCGCGGGTGTTCCGGCGGCGGCCAGCGCCAGCGCGCGGGTGGCGGTGCGGCGGGCGAGGTCGATCTTCCAGGCGTTCTCGCCCGAGGGGGCGGCATCTTGCAGGGCGCGCTCGGCCGCCTGCGAGAAGAGCGCGGCGCCGGGGGGCTGAGCTGTCAGCATCGCCTCGGCCTCGGCCACCCGCCAGGGTTTCGCGGCCACCGCGCCAAGGGCGAAGCGGGCCTCGGCGATCGTGCCGTCCTCGATCCGGAGCGAGGCGGCGCAGGAGGCCAGCGCGAAGGCGAAGGAGGTCCGCTCGCGCACCTTGAGATAGCGGCTGTTGGCCCTGAACGCCCTGGCCCCGGCGGGCAGGCGGATCGCGACGATCAGCTCTCCGGGGGCGAGGGCCGTCTCGGTCTCCGGCGTGTCGCCGGGCAGGTGGTGGAACGCGGCCATGGCGATCTCGCGCTGGCCCGAGGGACCCGCCACCTCGACCACCGCGTCGAGCGCCGCGAGGGGGACGGCGAAATCCGAGGGGTTCGTCGCGATGCACCTGTCCGACCAGCCGATCACCGCGTGGTTGTGGGTCTCGCCGCCGATGGCGGCGCAGCCCGTGCCCGGGTCGCGGCGGTTGCAGGGGCTCCAGGGATCCTGGAAATAGGCGCAGCGGGTGCGCTGGACGAGGTTGCCGCCGACGGTCGCCGCGTTGCGGAGCTGGCCCGAGGCGCCGGAGAGGATGGCCTCGGCCACCATCGGGAAATCGGCGGCGAAGTCGGGATCGTGGGCGAGGGTGGAATTCCTCACCAGCGCCCCGATCCGGGTGCTGCCGTCCGGCAGGCTCTCGATCCCGTCGAGCCCGGGCAGGCGGGTCACGTCGATCACCTTCCCCGGCGCCATGGCCCCGGTCTTCATCAGGTCGACGAGGTTGGTCCCGCCGCCGAGCCAGGCCGCGCCGGGCTCCCAGGCCGAGAGCGCCTCGTCCAGGGAGGCGGGGCGGATGTAGTCGAAGAGGTTCATGCGCTGGCCCTTTCGTCCGCGTCCGAGGCGGTGTCGGCGTCCGCCATCCGGCGGGTGGCGTCGAGCACCGCCTCGGTGATCCCGTGATAGGCGGCGCAGCGGCAGAGGTTGCCGCTCATCCCCTCGCGGATGCGCTCGGGGTCGTCGCCGGCATGGCCCTCCGAGATGAGACCGACGGCCGACATGATCTGACCCGGCGTGCAATAGCCGCACTGAAAGCCGTCATGGTCGATGAAGGCCGCCTGCACCGGGTGCAGCGTGTCGCCGGTGGCGAGGCCCTCGATGGTGGTGACTTCGGCGCCGTCGAGGGTGACGGCGAGGGTCAGGCAGGCGTTGACCCGCCGGTTGTCGATCAGCACCGTGCAGGCGCCGCACTGGCCGCGGTCGCAGCCTTTCTTGGTGCCGGGCAGGGCCATGCGCTCGCGCAAGAGGTCGAGCAGGGTCACCCGCGGGTCGTCGAGCGTTACCGCCCGTGCCTCGCCGTTGACGGTCAGGCTGATGGCGTGGGACATGCATCCTCCATTGGCTTACATTCGGATTGAATCGTCGTGGGATTTCGGGATTTCGGGGCGTGCGCGGCGAAAGCCCGTCAGGTATCGGCCGGGGGCAGAAAGAGGGACTTCGTGTCCTGCCCTCGGGTAAGGAATATACGGAGGCACCCTCCGTTTAGCAAGGGGGACGTTCGGACGTCATGGCAGAGGCCCGCCGAAAGCCGCGCGCGGATGCGCTGAGGAACCGCCGGAGACTGGTCGAGGCGGCCAAGGAGGTGCTGGGCCGCGGCGGGCCGGAGGCGAGCCTGGAGGCCGTCGCAAGGGCCGCGGGCGTGGGGATCGGCACGCTCTACCGCAACTTCCCGACGCGCGAGGCGCTCTTCCAGGCGGTCTACCGGCACGAGGTGGAGCAGCTGATCGCGCTGGCCGGGGATCTGGACAGCGGCGACCGGGTCGCGGACCTGAGGGCATGGACCCATGCGCTGATCGGCCTGGTGGCGACCAAGCGGGGCCTTCTGGGCGCGCTGGCTGTGGTGCCGACGGATGCATCCCGGGCGATGTACGACGAATCGCAGGTGCAGATGAAGGCGGCGGTCGGCGGGCTGATCTCGGCCGGGATCGCCGATGGCGCGCTGCGCGCGGATGCCGAGGTCGAGGACCTGCTCTCGACGATCTACGGGCTCTGCCATGCCAGCCCGCCCGAACCGGGCTGGGAGGCGCGGGTGCTGCGGCTGATCGACATCTTCATCGACGGGCTCAGGGCGCGATGACAGCCGGGCACGCTCCGGGCCTGCGGTTGTGCGGGCGGGGTCCGCGCGACAGTGGGGGCCAGCCCCCACACCCCCGGAGTATTTCGGGAAAGATGAAGCGGGAAGGGCGTCGCGGCGAGCGGCCTGGAGCCCGGGCTGGCGCGCGCTGCCCATGGCCGGATGAGTGAGGAGGCGGGGATGCGAACCTATTCGGGCGGATGCCGTTGCGGCGCGGTGCGGCTGGTGGCGGAAGGAGAGCCCTACCGCGTGGGGCTCTGCCATTGCCTCGACTGCCGCAAGCACCACGGGGCGCTGTTCTACGCGGCGGCGGTCTTCCCCGAGGCGGCCCTGCGCGTCGAGGGCGTGACGGGACAATACGAGGGCCGTCATTTCTGCCCGCGCTGCGGCTCGCCGGTCTTCGCGCGGAGCGGCGACGAGGTGGAGGTCCATCTCGGCACGCTCGACGCACCCGATCAGCTGGTGCCGACCTACGAGACCTGGGTGATCCGCCGGGAGGGCTGGCTGCCGGACGTCCCGCTCGCCCGGCAGTACGACCGGAACCGCGAGGGCGGGGGGCGGTCCGAGGATTGAGGCCGCCGGAGCCCGAGGGGGGGGCGGCGTTGCGCCCGCTAGGCCCGTGCGGCCGTGGTGCGCCGCGCCGCGTTATGGGCGTCGAAATGCGCGGTGATCGCATCGAAGAGGCGGGCCCGGGTCTCGGGCGTGTCCATCATCACCTCGTGATCACCCGCCTGCACCCGGACCAGCCGCCCGCCGGGCCATTTCGCCATCTGCGCCTCGATCGCGGGCACGTCGACGATGGCCTCGTCGCTGCCGACGAAGGCGATGCAGGGCACATCAGGGGCGGGCATCGACGCCAGCGCGGCGGTTTCGGCCAGCGCCTCGCGCAGCCAGCGCAGCGTCGGGCCTGCCAGGGCGACGTCCATATGGGCCCTGGTCTGCCGGATCATGTAATCGTACATGCCCCGGTCCTTGGTGAGATTGTTGCCCTCGAACGGTTCCACCAGCACGTAGGCGTTCCGGACCGTGCCGGGCGCATAGGCGTTGCCGAAGCCGAGCGCGGTCCCGACGGAGGAGAGCACGCGCGCCACGGGGCGCATCGCCGGGGGAATGGCGATGCCCCACATCGGACCGGTGAAGGCCGCGGCATCCACCGGCAGCCCCTCGTGCAGCGCGCGCAGGCCGATGCAGCCGCCCATCGAATGGCCGATGAGGAAGAAGGGGCGCGGCAGGCCCATCTCGGCCACCGCGGCGCGCATCGCCTGCACGTCGAGCTGATAGTCGGAGAAGGCCCCGACATGCCCCTTCAGCGGCGCCTTCACCAGCCGGTCCGCAATGCCCTGGCCGCGCCAGTCCACCGCCGCCGTGGCATAGCCGCGTGCCGCGAGATCGCGGGCGGCGCGGCCGTATTTCTCGATATACTCGGTGCGCCCGGGGAAGAGGAGCACGGTCCCCCGCGCCCCGTCCGCCGGCCATGCGCCGACGCGGATGCGCACCCCGTCCGCGGCCGTCACCCAGAGGGCGCGGCCCCCTTCGGGTCCGTCGTCGACGTCCGAGAAGAACGGGGCGGCTTCCACGCGGGCGATCCGGTCAGCCCAGGGCCGAGCCGAGCGCCATGGCCTTGCCCATGTCGCCGTCCACCGACAGCTTGCCGGTCATGAAGGCCGAGGTCGGGTTCAGCTCGCCCGACATCATGTCCTTGAAGGTCTCCGCATCCGCGGTGAGCGTCACCTCTGCCTCCTCGTCGCCGACCCGGGCGCCGCTCTGGTCGACCATGATCGCGCCTTCGCCGGTGATGACGAATTTCGCGACGCCGTCGAAGCCGCCGTCCAGTTTCTCGTTGAGCATGGCCGCGGCCGCGTTCAAATCTTCGCTCATTTTCGCGTTCCTTCCTCGAAATCGCCGCGTGAGGGCTTACATGAGCCTCGCGGCACGCTACACTGAAATCGTTATGGGCGCGTCTATGCAGTTTATCAAAAGTGCCGTTGCGGCATTCCTCACCATGGCCTGTCTGGCCGGTACGGTCCATGCCCAAGGCACGGCCCCGGGCAGCGAGGAGCCATCGCTGACAGACCAGTTGCAGGTGGCGTCGCCCGAAGACGCGGCGCGGCTCGAACGCGAGATCCGCATGGACTGGGAGAAATCGGGCTCTCCGGCGATGGACCTGCTGCTCAAGCGCGGCAAGGACGCGCTCGAGGCGGGCGAGCTCGAGCTTGCCATCGGTCATCTCTCGGCCCTGACCGACCATGCGCCCGATTTCGCGGAGGGCTGGCACGCCCGTGCCATGGCCTTCTACCAGGAAGAGGAATTCGGCCTCGCGCTCCACGACCTCGAGGTGACGCTGGCGCTGAACCCCCGCCATTTCGCCGCGATCTACGGGCTGGGCGTGGTCATGGAGAGCCTCGGCCGCGACACGGACGCCTACGCGCTTTACACCCGGGTGCTTTCGTTGCATCCCCACCATCAGGATGCGCTGGAAGGGGTCGAACGCCTCAAGGCCCGCGTGAACGGCACCGAGATCTGAGGCCCGGATGACATCGCTGGCCGAACGGGGCGGGATCACTGCGGTCCTCGGCCCCACCAATACCGGCAAGACCACCTACGCCATCGAACGGATGCTGGGCTATCGCACCGGCATCATCGGGCTGCCCCTGCGGCTGCTTGCGCGCGAGGTCTATGACCGCATCGTCGCCCTGCGCGGCCCCTCCGTCGTGGCGCTGGTCACGGGCGAGGAGCGGATCGTGCCGCCGCGCACCCAGTACTGGGTCTGCACCGTCGAGGCGATGCCCGAGGGGATGGGGGCGGATTTCCTCGCCATCGACGAGATCCAGCTCTGCGCCGATCCCGAGCGGGGGCATGTCTTCACCGACCGGCTGCTGCGCGCGCGGGGGCTGAACGAGACACTGTTCCTCGGATCGGACACGATGCGGCCGACGATCGCGGCGCTGGTGCCCAAGGCGCAGTTCATGCGCCGCGAGCGGATGTCGCAGTTGACCTATTCCGGTTCGAAAAAGATAAGCCGGATGCCCGCCCGCAGCGCCATCGTCGGCTTCTCGGTCGAGAATGTCTATGCCATCGCCGAGCTGATCCGTCGCCAGAAGGGCGGTGCGGCGGTCGTCATGGGCGCGCTCAGCCCGCGGACACGCAACGCGCAGGTCGAGCTCTACCAGAACGGCGATGTCGACTTCCTTGTCGCGACCGATGCGATCGGGATGGGGCTGAACCTCGACATCAACCATGTCGCCTTCTCGTCACTGACGAAGTTCGACGGCCGCCGGATGCGCCACCTCGCGCCGAACGAGCTGGCCCAGATCGCCGGCCGCGCCGGGCGGGGGATGACCGACGGCACCTTCGGCGTCACCGGAGAGGCCTCGCCGCTCGAACCCGAGGTGGCCGAGGCGATCATGGACCACCGGTTCACGCCGCTCAGGAAGCTCCAGTGGCGGAATTCCGCGCTCAACTTCGGCACGGTCGACGGGCTGATCCGGTCGCTCGAGGAGGGGCCGGACGACCCAATCCTGGTGAAGGCGCGCGATGCCGACGATCTCATGGCGCTCAAGCACATGGCCGAAAGCGCCGAGGTGCGGGCGCGGGCGGGCACGGCCACCGGGGTCAAGCTGCTGTGGGACGTCTGCCGCGTGCCCGATTTCCGCGGCATCAGCCACGCCGAACACGCCTCTCTGCTGGAGCGGATCTTCGGCTACCTGCACGAGAACGGGCGCATCCCCGACGACTGGATCGCGCGCCAGATCCAGCGGATCGACCGTGTGGACGGCGACATTGATGCGCTTTCGAAACGTTTGGCCTATATTAGGACATGGACCTACGTCGCGCAGCGCGCAGGCTGGGTTTCGGACGAATCCCATTGGCGCGGAGAGACCCGCGCGGTAGAAGACCGCTTGTCGGACGCGCTCCACGCGCGCCTGACTCAGAGATTTGTCGACCGGCGGACGAGCTTGCTCCTGCGCCGGTTGAAGCAGAAGGAGGCCTTGGTGGCCGAAGTGAACGACAAGGGCGAAGTGACGGTCGAAGGCGAATTCGTCGGCCGTTTGGAAGGGTTCCGGTTCCGGCAGGACAAGAGCGCGGAGGGGCAGGAGGCCAAGGCCGTCGCCCAGGCCTCTGCGCAGGCGCTCGCGCCGCATTTCCACCTGCGGGCGGACCGGTTCTACAATGCGCCGGACACCGAGATCGATTTCACCGAACAGGGCGGGCTCATGTGGGGCGCGGACGCGGTCGGCAAGCTGGCTGCGGGCGATGATCCCCTGCGGCCGCAGGTCGTCGCCTTCGTGGACGAGAGCGCCGGGCCCGACGTGGCCCAGAAGGTGCAGCGCCGGCTTCAGCATTTCATCGACCGCAAGATCGCCGCGCTGTTCGAGCCGATGATCGCGATGAGCCGGGACGAGGCGCTGACGGGCATGGCCCGCGGCTTTGCCTTCCAGATGGTCGAAGGTCTGGGCATCATCCCGCGCCAGAAGGTGGCCGAGGACGTGAAATCGCTCGACCAGGACGCCCGCGGCGCGCTGCGCAAGCACGGCGTCCGGTTCGGCCAGTTCACCGTCTTCATGCCGCTCCTGCTGAAGCCCGCGCCGACCCGGCTGCGGCTGGTGCTCTGGTCGCTGGCCAACGGGCTCGACGAATTCCCCGAGGCGCCGCCGCCGGGGCTGGTCACCGTCCCGGTGCATGACGGCGCGCCCGAGGGCTATCACACCATGGCGGGCTACCGCGCCGCCGGGACCCGTGCGATCCGGATCGACATGCTGGAACGCCTGGCGGACATGCTGCGGAACGAGGACAGCCGCGGCGGGTTCGAGGCGAAGGCCGACATGCTCTCGATCACCGGCATGACGCTGGACCAGTTCGCCGACCTGATGCAGGGGCTGGGCTACAAGGCCGAGAAGGGCGAACGCGAGAAGGTGAAGGCCGGGCCTGACGCCACCGAAACGGCCGGGGAGCCCGACGCGGGTGCCGCCGAGGAGCCGGGCGCGAGCGAGGTCGAGGCCACGCCGGACGCCGGGACCACCGAGACCGGGGGCACGCCCGACGAATCCGGTGACACGCCCGCGGGCGAGACCGGCGCGAGCGAGGTCGAGGCGACGCCCGACGCCGCCCCCGCCGACGCGACCCCGCCGGATGCCGCCCCGGCAGAGCCGGTGACGGAGGCGCCCGAGTCCCGCGCACCGGCCGAGGAAGTGCCGGTGACCGAGGCCGCGGGCGAGGCGGCCGAGGCCGCGGATGCCTCCGCCGAAGCGCCCGAGACCGAGGTCTTCTACACCTTCACCTGGTCGCGCCAGCGTCAGGGCGGCGGACGTCCGCAGAACCAGCGCGGCAAGCAGGCGCAGGGCGGCAAGCCCTCCGGCAAGGGCCGTCCGCAGGGCAAGGGCGGGCCGAAGGGCCAGGGCCGCGACCGCGGCAAGGGTCCGAAGCGCGAGCAGGGGCCGAAGAACTTCTCCTCCGGCCCCAAGCCGTCGCGCGACCGGATCGACCCCGACAACCCCTTCGCCGCCGCCCTCATGGGGCTGAAGGACAAGGGCTGAGCCGGGGGGCTGACCGCAGATGAGCTCCGATCCGCAAGAGGGCCGGGCGAAAGAGAAAATCCGTGTGGACAAATGGCTGTGGCAGGCCCGGTTCGTGAAGAGCCGGAGCCTTGCCGCGGCGCTTGCGTCCGGCGGGCATGTGCGCGTCAACGGGGCGAAGATCGCCAAGGCCTCGCACGCGGTCGGGCCGGGCGACGTGCTGACCTTCCCGCAGGCCAACCGGATCCGGGTGGTCCGCATCCTGGCCCCCGGCACCCGGCGCGGACCTGCCCCCGAGGCGCAGGGGCTCTACGACGATCTGGAACCGGCGGCGCCCGGGACCCCGCAGGACAATGTCGCACCGATCGAGCGGATCGAGGGAAATGCGCGCCCCACGAAGCGTGACCGCAGGAAACTCGATCTTGATCGCCGCCGGGCGCTTGAATGATCCGGGCACGCGGGTTAGCTAGCCGGTGACTACCCACCTCCCGGGGCCACGGCAACATGACCTACATCGTCAACGACAACTGCATCGCCTGCAAATACACCGACTGCGTCGAAGTCTGTCCGGTGGACTGCTTCTACGAAGGCGAGAACATGCTGGTGATCCATCCTGACGAATGCATCGACTGTGGCGTCTGCGAGCCGGAATGCCCCGCCGACGCCATCCGTCCGGACACCGAGCCGGACATGGAGAAGTGGGTCGAATTCAACCGCAAGTATTCCGAGATGTGGCCCGTCATCATCACGCGCAAGGACCCTCTGCCCGGGGCCGATGAGCGCGATGGCGAGGAAGGCAAGCTCGAAAAATACTTCAGCGAGGCACCCGGAGAGGGCGGCTGAGCGCGCGGACCACGTAACGGGCGAGTTTCCGCCGACGGACTCGATCAAATCGGGTCACGACGCGGCGATTACCAAGCGAATTCGGGGCGGTAAGGGTGGATGCCCTTCCGCCAAGCCGCGATTCGTGGTATGGTGTAATCCGCAAATGACAAATGCTGCCTGCTCCCCCCGTTCGCGGATGCTGCTGACCGCAAGACGGACATCCTGATATGCACACCATTCGGCGTGGTGGCCCCAAGGGGCTTCGACGTCGGGTTTTGCGTCGCCGATGCCCGCCCGGGTGGACCAGACACGAGGAAGGACTGTGACCAACATGAAGAAGAACGAATTCCGTCCGAACGACTACGTTGTCTATCCCGCGCATGGCGTGGGTCAGATCGTCTCGATCGAGAAACAGGAGATCGCCGGCCTCCAGCTGGAGCTGTTCGTGATCTCCTTCGAGAAGGACAAGATGACCCTGCGCGTGCCGACGAACAAGGCGACAGAGGTCGGGATGCGTTCGCTCTCGAGCCCCGACGTGGTGTCCAAGGCGATGACCACGCTCAAGGGCAAGGCGAAGGTGAAGCGCGCCATGTGGTCGCGCCGGGCGCAGGAATACGAACAGAAGATCAACTCGGGCGACCTGATCGCGATCGCCGAAGTGGTGCGCGACCTGCACCGCAGCGACGACCAGCGTGAGCAGAGCTACTCCGAACGCCAGCTCTACGAAGCGGCGCTGGAGCGTCTGACCCGCGAAGTGGCCGCCGTCTCGGGTGGCGACGAGGTGACCGCCGCGAAGCAGGTGGACGACGTGCTGGTTTCGCGCGCCGCGGCCTGAACGACGGCCTCTCCGACAGCTTTCAACCGCGCCCCCCGGGGCGCGGTTTTTTCGTGACGTGCAGGCCGCGCTTCAGCCCGTCCCCCGCTCAGAGAAGCTCGAGCACCGCTTCCGGCGGACGGCCCAGCACCGCGCGGCCGCCCTTGAAGACCACCGGGCGTTCGATCAGCCGGGGATTGGCGGCCATCGCGGCGAGGACCGCCTCTTCCGGCGCGCCCTTGAGCCCGAGCGCCTTGAACTCGGCCTCGCCCTTGCGGACCAGCCCGGAGGGCGGCAGGCCGAGCGCCTCGAGCGCCGCGTCCAGCTCTGCCGGCGAGGGGGCGTCCTCGAGGTAGAGGCGCAGCTCGGGCTCCACCCCGTTCTCGCGCAGCAGCGCCAGCGTCTGCCGCGACTTGGAGCACCGCGGGTTGTGCCAGATCGTCACCGTCACAGCCATTCCTCCCGCTGGCAGCCGACCGCCTGGGCCACCGTCTCGAAACCGTCGCGTTCCAGCAGACGGTCGAGCCCGCGGACGATCCCGGGCACCAGCGACATGCCGTGGTAGACCAGCGCGGAATAGAGCTGCACCGCCGAGGCGCCCGCGCAGATCTTGGCGTAAGCCTCCTCGGCCGAGGAGACGCCGCCCACGCCGATGAGCGGCACCTTGCCCTCGGTCAGGGCCGAGAGCCGCGCCAGGACGCGGGTCGACATTTCGAAGAGCGGCGCACCCGAGAGCCCGCCCTGCATCCCGGTCGCGCCCTTCGTCTTCAGCCCGTCGCGGCGCAGGGTGGTGTTCGTCGCGATGATCGCATCGACCCCGGTCACGGCGGCGACCTCGGCCACGTCGGCCAGCTCGGCCTCCGAGAGGTCGGGCGCGATCTTCAGGAAGACCGGCAGCGGCCGCCGCAATTCGTCGCGCGCCGCCATCACCCCGAGCAGGAGCTGCATCAGCGCGACCTTGCCCTGCAGGTCGCGCAGCCTCTCGGTGTTGGGCGACGAGACGTTGACGGTCGCGAAATCGAGGTAGGTGCCGCAGCATTGCAGGACCCGCGCGAAATCGCCCATCCGGTCCGCGCTGTCCTTGTTCGCCCCGAGGTTCAGCCCGATCACCGCATCGCGGGGCCGGCGGGCGAGGCGGTCCCGCGCGGCCTCCATGCCGTCGTTGTTGAAGCCGAAACGGTTGATGACGCCTCGGTCCTCGGTCAGCCGGAAGAGCCGCGGCTTCGGGTTGCCGGGCTGGGGCTTCGGCGTGATGGCGCCGACCTCGATAAAGCCGAAACCGGCCCGGGCGAGCGGCGCCAGCGCCTCGGCGTTCTTGTCGAAGCCGGCGGCAAGGCCCACGGGGTTCGGCAGGTGCAGGCCCGCAAGCTCGGTCCGCAGGCGCGGCGAGGTGATCTGGCCGGGCAGGGGGACCAGCCCCTTGCAGAGCGCCTTGAGCGCGAGCCCGTGGCCGGTCTCGGGGTCGATCCGGTGCAGCGCCGTCAGGCCGATCCGCTCGAGAAGGTTCACGCCATGTCCTCCGGGAAGACATGCGCGCCGTTTTCCAGCGGCAGCGGGCGCGCCCAGAGCACGTCCGAGCGCCGCAGCCTGCGGTAGAGATGCGGGAAGAGCGCGCCGCCGCGGGACGGCTCCCACTTCAGGTCGGGGGCAAGCGTGTCTGCGTCGAGCGCGAGCAGCCAGAGGTCGTCCTCACTCGCGAAATGCTTCGCGGCGGTCTCGGCCGCCTGCGCGGCGGTCGAGAAATGCACATAGCCGTCCGCGACGTCGACGGGGGCGCCGTCGGTCTCGCCGTCGGATTGCAGGAGGGCCCATTCGGGGGCGCGGAAAATCTTGTAGATCAGCATGCGATCACTTGCCCGAGCGATTGACCGATGGTCAAGCGCCTGTCTTGGGAATGTCCTTTGACAGGCGCCACGTAAAGGGGCAGCATTTCCTCATCCGGACCCCTGACACGAGGATATTCCCATGACATTCCGTCTGCTTGCGGGCACCGCGGCACTGGCGCTTTCCGCCGGGACCGCACTGGCCGATTTCCCGCTGACCATCCTGCACACGAACGATTTCCACGCGCGGTTCGAGCCGATCAGCAAGTACGACAGCGGCTGCTCGGCCGAGGACAACACGGCCGGGGAATGCTTCGGCGGGTCCGCACGCCTTGTCACCGCGATCAAGGAGGCCCGCGAGCGGGCCGAGAACTCGATCCTCGTGGACGGCGGCGACCAGTTCCAGGGCACGCTGTTCTACACCTATTACAAGGGCAAGCTCGCCGCCGAGATGATGAACAAGCTCGGCTATGACGGCATGACCGTCGGCAACCACGAATTCGACGACGGCCCCGAGGTCCTGCGCGGCTTCATGGACGCGCTCGACTTCCCGATCCTGATGTCGAATGCCGATGTCTCGGGCGAGCCGCTGCTGGCCGACGTGCTGAAGAAGTCGGTCGTGATCGACGTCAACGGCGAGAAGGTCGGCCTGATCGGCCTGACCCCGCAGGACACCGACGAGCTGGCAAGCCCCGGGCCGAACGTGATCTTCACCGATCCCGCCGGGGCGGTGCAGCACGAAGTCGACCGGATGACCGAGGAGGGCGTGAACAAGATCGTCGTGCTCAGCCACTCGGACTACAACGTCGACAAGCGGGTGGCCGAGAACACCACCGGCGTGGATGTCATCGTCGGTGGCCACACCAACACCCTGCTGGGCGACATGGACGGCGCCGAAGGCCCGTACCCGACGATGGTGGGCGACACGGCGATCGTGTCGGCCTATGCCTACGGCAAGTTCCTGGGCGAGCTGAACGTGCTCTTCGACGACGAGGGCAACATCAAGGAAGCCTCCGGCGCGCCGATCATCATGGACGCCGCGGTGACCGAGGATCAGACCACGGTCGACCGCATCGCCGAGGCCGCCAAGCCGCTGGACGAGATCCGCAACAAGGTCGTGGCCGAGACGACCGAGGCGATCGACGGCGACAAGAACGCCTGCCGCACCGGGGAATGCCAGATGGGCAACCTCGTGGCGGACGCGATGCTGGCCCGCGTGAAGGACCAGGGCATCGACGTGGCGATCGCGAACGGCGGCGGGCTGCGCGCCTCCATCGACAGCGGCGAGGTGACCATGGGCGAGGTCCTGACGGTGCTGCCGTTCCAGAACACGCTCTCGACCTTCCAGACCAAGGGTTCGGTGATCGTCGAGGCGCTCGAGAACGGGGTCTCCCAGCTCGAGGACGTGGCGGGCCGCTTCCCGCAGGTCGCGGGGCTGAGCTTCACCTTCGATCCGGCGGCCGAGCCGGGGTCCCGGATCAGCGACGTCATGGTCGACGGCGCGCCGATCGAGCCCGAGAAGACCTATGGCGTGGTGACGAACAACTACGTGCGGAACGGCGGCGACGGCTACGCGATGTTCGTGGCGGGCGAGAATGCCTATGATTACGGCCCCGACCTGGCCGACGTGACCGCCGAATACCTCGCCGCGCAGGGGCCCTACACGCCCTATACGGACGGCCGGATCACCCGCAAGTAACCCGGTCCCGCATCCCATGCGGGAGACCGCATGCGAGAACGCCCGCCATCGCTGAGTGGCGGGCGTTTTTTGTCACGCAGGCGCGGAGCCTGCCGCCCGCGCGTCGGAAATCCCTTCGGCCATACCCTGTTCGGGTTATATGCCGGAAGCTGCACGTCCCGACATGGCGGGGCGCGCAGGACCGGCGCACGGGAGGAGCGGATGGACGGACGATGCACCTGCGGAGAGGTGACCTACAGGCTGACGGACAAGCCGCTGTTCGTCCATTGCTGCCATTGCACCTGGTGCCAGCGCGAGACCGGCAGCGCCTTCGCCGTGAACGCGCTGATCGAGATGGCCTGCTTCGAGGTCGAGGGGCGCACCGTGGCCGTGCACACGCCGTCCGAAAGCGGTCTGGGGCAGATCGTCCACCGCTGTCCGACCTGTCACGTCGCGCTCTGGAGCCATTACCCCGGCATGGGCGAGGATTTCGCCTTCGTGCGGTCCGGGACGATGGCCGTGCCGGGCGCCTATCCGCCGGACATCCACATCTTCACCGAGAGCCGGCAGCCCTGGGTCGCGCTCGACGGGCGGGTGCCGGTGATGGAGCAATATTACCGCCGGTCCGTGCAATGGCCCGACTGGGCGCTGGAGCGCCGCCAGAAGGTCATCGACCGGGCGATGGCCCGGACGGCCTGAGCGGCGCTCACTCCGCGGCGATGCCGTCGGTGAACTGGAGCCGGGCGAGGCGGGCATAGAGCCCGTCCTGCGTGACCAGTTCGTCATGCGTGCCCTGGCCGACGATCCGGCCCTGGTCCATCACGATGATCCGGTCGGCCTTCTTCACCGTGGCAAGGCGGTGCGCGACGATGATCGTGGTGCGGGCCTCGGCCACGCGCTCCACCGCCTCCTGCACCAGCCTCTCGCTCTCGGCGTCCAGCGCCGAGGTCGCCTCGTCCAGCAGCAGGACCGGCGCGTCGCGCAGGATGGCGCGGGCGATGGCGATGCGCTGCTTCTGCCCGCCGGACAGCATCACGCCCCGTTCGCCGAGCTGGCTGTCGTAGCCCATCGGAAGCCGGGTGATGAACTCGTGCGCGGCGGCGGCCTGCGCGGCGGCCTCCACGGCCTCGTCGCTGGCTTCCGGCCAGCCGAAGCGGATGTTCTCGCGCGCCGAGGTGGCGAAGATCACCGGATCCTGCGGCACCAGCGCGACGAGGCGGCGGAACGCCTGCCGGTTCAGTCGCGCGAGGTCGGTGCCGTCGATCAGCACGCGGCCCTGCTGCGGATCGTAGAACCGCAGGATGAGCTGGATGATCGTGGATTTCCCGGCGCCCGAGGGGCCGACCAGCGCCACCGTCTCGCCCGCGCGGATGGTCAGGTCGATGCCCTCCAGCGCGGGGGCGGAGCTTCGCGCGGGATAATGGAAGCGCACCTTCTCGAAGGTGATCTCGCCCCGGGCGGGCGCGGGCAGGGGCAGGGGGGAGGCGGGGTCCTTCACCTCGTCCTCGGCCGAGAGAAGCTCCACCAGCCGTTCGGTGGCGCCCGCGGCGCGCTGCAGCTCTCCCCAGACCTCGCTCAGCGCACCGACGGCGCCCGCGACCATGACGGCATAGATCACGAACTGGATCAGTGCGCCGGTGGACATCACGCCGGTCCGCACGTCCCGGGCCCCGATCCAGAGCACGCAGACGACGCCGGTGAAGATCAGGAAGATCACGATCATCGTCATGACGGCGCGGGTGGTGATCCGCGTGCGGGCCTTGCGGAAGCTCTCTTCCGTGACCTCGTCGAACTCGGCGCGGGAGAGGTCCTCGTGGGTATAGGCCTGCACGGTCTGGGCCGACAGGAGCGCCTCGGACGCCTTGCCGGACGAGGCCGCGATCCAGTCCTGGTTCTCGCGCGAGAGGACGCGGAGGCGCCGGCCCAGCACGAAGATCGGCACGATGACGACCGGCACGATCAGCAGCACGAGCCCCGCCAGCTTGGGCGAGGTGAAGAGCATCAGGGCCAGACCGCCCACGAAGATCAGCGTGTTGCGCAGCGCGATCGAGACCGAGGAGCCGATGACGGATTGCACCAGCGTCGTGTCGGTGGTGATGCGCGAGAGGACCTCGCCGGTCATGACGTTGTCGTAGAAGGCGGGCGACATGCCGATCATCCGGCCGAAGACGGCCTTGCGGATGTCGGCCACGACGCGTTCGCCCAGCCGGGTGACGAGCGCGTAGCGCAGGCCGGTGCCGACGGCGAGCAGGGCGGCGATCAGGATGGCGGCGGCGAAATACTGGTCCAGAAGCTCGCCCGCGCCGCCGCCGAAATTGTCGACCACCCGCCGCACGGCAAGCGGCAGCACCAGCGAGACCGAGGCGGTCAGCACGAGCGCGATCACGGCGAGGGCGAGCATGATCCGGTAGGGCGCGACGAACGGCCAGAGCCGGGCGAGATTGCCGACGCGCTTGGAGGCGGCGCGGTCCTCGGAGCCTTGGGTGATCGGTTGCCGGGCCATGGGACGTCCTTCGGGTAATTTGCCGGGTGTCTAGAAGGGTGCAGGCGGCAGGGTCAAGGCGTCAACCGGACGCGGGGCCGGCGAGGGGGCGCTTGCCGCCTCTTCCGGCCGGGCATCAGCACGGGGTGTGCCGCATGTGGCTCCGGATCGGAGGATCGTCCGGCACGGGCAATTCTGGCCTGCCGTCGTGCCGGAGGCCGGGGCCGGGCGCGCGCCCGGCCTGCATCTCACCCGTCCCGGCAACCGCCCGCCCCGCCGCGGCGGGCCGGGCGTCGGCCCGACAGTCTATTCGTCGTGTTCGGGCGCCTGTCCGGAGGGCGCGCGGTAGGGCTTCGTGACGTCGCGGAGCCGCAGGTCGAGCGCCTCGACCTTCAGGCGGATCGCGCCGTCGCCGGCCAGCGTCATCAGCACATGGCCGCCCGGCGGCTCGGCATCCGGCACGAAGGTCACCGCGAGCAGCGACAGGATCGTGTCGCGGTCCTTCGGGTCGATCCCCTGGCTCGCGACGGCGGTCACGCCCTCGACCACCAGCACCGATTGCACCCGCTCCGCGCCGTGACGCGCGCGGCCCTCGTCCTCCCAGCGGAAGCGGTTGAGCAGGAGCGCGAAGCGGCGCTCGGTCGGCCGCCAGAGCATCTCGGTGGCCGGAAACACCGCGTCCTGCGCGAGGGCTGAGATGACCGTCAGGTCGCTCTCGTCCAGCGCGCCGAGGTTCAGCGGCCGTTCCGCCCCGTCTTCGAACCGTGCGTCCTGGCTCATGCCTCGTGGATCCTCTCGATCTTGGCGCCGACGGCCGAGAGCTTGTCCTCGACATGCTCGTAGCCGCGGTCAAGGTGATAGACCCGGTTCACGATGGTCTCGCCCTCGGCGGCAAGCCCCGCGAGGATCAGCGACACGCTCGCGCGCAGGTCCGTCGCCATCACCGGCGCGCCCTTCAGCTTCTCGACGCCGGTCACCCGGGCGGTGCCGCCGTGCACGTCGATCCTGGCGCCCATGCGTTGCAGTTCGGGCGCGTGCATGAAGCGGTTCTCGAAAATCTTCTCCTCCAGCACCGAGGTCCCCTCGGCGGTGCAGAGCAGTGCCATCATCTGGGCCTGCAGGTCGGTCGGGAAGCCGGGGAAGGGTTCGGTGGTCACGTCCACCGCCTGGGCCCGGCCGTTGTGGCGCGACACCGTGATGCCGTTCTCGCTTTCGCGGACGGTGATCCCCGCCGCGTCGAGCTTCTCGCAGAAGGCGCCGACCAGGTCCATGCGCCCGCCGAGCAGTTCGACCTCGCCGCCGCAGATCGCGGGGGCCAGCATGTAGGTGCCCAGCTCGATCCGGTCGGCGACCACGGGATGGGTCGCGCCGCCCAGCCGGTCGACGCCCTGGATGGTGATCTCCGACGTGCCTTCGCCCTCGATCTGCGCGCCCATGCGGCGCAGGCAATGCACGAGGTCGACGATCTCGGGCTCACGCGCGGCGTTCCTGATGACGGAGGTGCCCTTGGCCAGCACGGCGGCCAGCAGCGCGTTCTCGGTCGCGCCGACCGAGACGATCGGGAAATCGACGATCCCGCCCTTCAGCCCGCCCTTCGCGGTCGCGTGGACATAGCCATCGCGCAAATCCATCTCGGCGCCGAGCGCTTCCATCGCGCGCAGGTGCAGGTCGACGGGCCGCGCACCGATGGCGCAGCCGCCGGGCAGCGAGACGACCGCGTGCCCCTCGCGCGCCAGCATCGGGCCGAGCACGAGGATCGAGGCGCGCATCTTGCGGACGATCTCGTAATCGGCCTTGTGGTTGTCGATGCCGTGGCTCGACATCGCCAGCACCTTGCCGCCCTGCATCGAGGTGATCTCGGTCCCGAGCGAGCGCAGCAGGGCCGACATCGTCGCGATGTCCGACAGCCGCGGCGCGTTGGTCAGGGTCAACGGCTCCTCGCTCAGCAGCGTCGCCGGCATCAGGGTCAGGCAGGCGTTCTTGGCACCCGCGATCGGGATCTGCCCGTTCAGCTGGCCATTGCCAGTCACCACGATTCTATCCATCGCTGCTCTCCTCGGTCTCGCCGTCGGTGTGTGCCTCGTCGTCCCGGGCGCGGGCCTTCGCCTGTGCCTTCCGCCGCGCGATGTTTGCCTTGAGGGCCTGTTTCAGCCGTTCATCGCGCGATTGTCCGGGTTTCGCCTTGTCGCTCATGTCCGAGAAATAAGGCACCCCCCCTGCAACGTCCAGCATGTCGGCAGGGGAAGCCGGATTTCCCGCCGTCCGGGCCATTTCGGCACCCCGCCCGCCGCGCCTCGGGACCCTGCCGCGAGGTTACGGAGAGGCCGGGAAATTTTCCCGGATTTCGCCACTTCAAAGCCCTTGCACTCCCGCGCGCATCCGGTAAAAGGCCCCTCACCTGATCGCCGCAGTAGCTCAGTGGTAGAGCGCACCCTTGGTAAGGGTGAGGTCGGGAGTTCAATCCTCCCCTGCGGCACCAGTATCCTCCCCGACAATGTCAGCTTCGGAATGTCAGGCACTGGCCGGGATTTGCCTCGCCGACCTTCACCCTGGCGAAGCCTCCGCCTGCGCGGAGCGTCCCGTGGCGCCTCTCAGCCCTTGCGGGCGGCGATGGCCTGTCCGCAGGCCGCGCCCGAAGACCATGCCCACTGGAAATTGTAGCCGCCGAGCCAGCCGGTGACGTCGACCGCCTCGCCGATCGCGTAGAGGCCGGGGCAGGACGTCGCCTCCATCGTCTTGGAGGAGAGGCCGGCGGTGTCGATGCCGCCCGCGGTGACCTCGGCCTTGGCATAGCCCTCGGTGCCGGTCGGGTGGAAGGTGAGGGCGGTCAGGGTCGCGGCGGCACGGTCGAGCGCGGTGTCGGACAGGTTGCCGAGTTCCGTCGCGAGACCGATGCGCCGGGCGAGCGCCTCGGCCAGCCGGTTGGGCAGGTGCTCGGCCAGCGCGGCCTTGAGATGGGCGCGGGGCATCCGGCGCCTTGCGTCGCGCAGGAGGCTCGCCGCCTCGGGCAGGATGTCGAGCGACACCGGATCGCCGGGGCGCCAGTAGGACGAGACCTGCAGGATCGCGGGCCCCGAAAGCCCCTTGTGGGTGAAGAGCACGGCCTCGTCGAACCGCGCGCCGTTCACGCTGGCCGTGGCGGGGGTGGCAATGCCCGTGACCTCGGTGAAGAGGTTGTCCTCGGCGCCCAGCGTGAAGGGCACGAGGGCCGGGCGCGGGGCCACGACGCCCAGGCCGAAATCCCGCGCGATGTCATAGGCGCGTCCCGTGGCGCCCATCTTCGGGATCGAGGGGCCGCCGGTCGCGATGACGAGCTGCCGGGCCGAATGGCCCGCCACGTGGAAGAGGCCGTCGGCATGGCGGATGTCGCCCAATGTCGTGGAGAGCCGGATATCGACGCCGCCCCTGGCGCATTCGTCGAGCAGCATCCGCACGATCTGCTTCGCCGAGCCATCGCAGAAAAGCTGACCGAGGGTCTTCTCGTGCCAGGCGATCCCGTGCGCCTCGACCAGGGCGAGGAAATCCCACTGGGTATAGCGGCTGAGCGCGGACTTGGCGAAATGCGGGTTCTCGGAGAGGTAGCACTGCGGCTCGATCCCGAGATTGGTGAAGTTGCACCGCCCGCCGCCCGAGATCAGGATCTTCTTGCCCGCCCTGTCCGCGTGATCGAGCACGAGCACCGTCGCGCCGGCCTGGCCCGCGGTCGCCGCGGCCAGCAGGCCCGCGCCGCCGGCGCCGAGGATGATCGCGTCGTAGTGCATGGGGCGGGCTCCGTCCGGGGTGCGGGCGGGGTTTAGTCGGTCGCGGCGTCTTCGGCAATGGTGGCGCCGGGCTCAGGGTCCGGGCACCGCGCCCGGGCCCTGCGTGGCCTCCGCCGGGGCGCGAGCGGCGTCCCGGACAACCTCCGGTGGACGGTTCCGGCTGCGAAGGGGCGGAGGCCGGTTCGGGCAGGCTCTATGCGGAAGCCGCTTCCGGGGCCCAGGCGGCCATCGCCCTGTCGACATCCATCCACATGATCTCGAACACATGACCGTCGGGGTCCGAGAAGCTGCGGCCGTACATGTAATCGCCCATTTCAATCGTCTTGCCGGTGTCGGTGCCGCCAGAGGCCAGCGCCTTGTCCAGCAATGCGTCCACGGCGGCCCGGCTCTCGCTGCTCAGGCAGATCAGGTGCTGGGCGCTCTCGGCGGGGCTTGAGACCGGGCGCGGGGAGAAGCCCGCGAACTTCTCGTGGGTCAGGATCATCAGGGTGATCGTGTCCGAGATCACCACGCAGGCGCCGCCCTCGTCGCAGAAGCGTTCGTCGAAGGTGAAGCCGAGCCCGGCGTAGAACGCGCGGGAGCGGGCGATATCGGAGACGGGGATATTGAGGAAAATCATCTGCTTGTAGTCGGTGGACATGAGAATCTCCTAGGTTGGATACTTGTATGGTGGCGATTTAAGTTGTAAAAAGCAACCGAACAGTTTTGATAAGCAACCAAATGGGCGGCAAATGGCTGGCAAACGCAGGTACGAGGATGGCTGCGCCTTCGCGCAATCGCTCGACATCGTCGGGGAACGCTGGGCGCTTCTCGTCATCCGGGAGCTCATGTTCGGCCCCAAGCGCTTCACCGACCTGAAGGCCGACCTGCCCGGGATCGCCTCCAACGTGCTGACCCAGCGGCTGGCCGATCTTGAGGACGCGGGGCTCGTCGTCCGGCGCGAGATGCCGCCGCCGCGGAAGGCGCGGCTCTATGATCTGAGCACGTGGGGGCGGGATCTCGGGCCGGTCCTCGAGGCTATGGGACGCTGGGCCGCGCGCTCTCCGCTGCTGGAAGGGGGCTGGCCGCTCTCGGTCAGCGCCGCGATGATGAGCCTCGGCTCGATGTTCCGCAGCGATCTGGCGGGCGATTTCGAAGGCGTGCTGGGGCTTCACCTGTCGTGGCAGGATTTCACCGTCCGGGTGGCGCGCGGCCGGATCGACGTGGAGCCGGTGCGCGCCGCGGCGCCGCAGGTCACGGTCACCGGCGACCAGAACATCCTTCTGGGCGTGCTCTACATGAAGCGGCCGCTCGCCGAGGCGCGGGCGCAGGGTCTGCGGATCGAGGGCGACGAGGCCGTGCTGACCCGCTTCGCCGCCTGTTTCGAGATGCCGGAGCCCGCCCCGCGGTCCCCGGCCTGAGGGCTCAGATCCGCTCGGGAATGCGGACCGGCAGCGTCTCGTAGCCCTTCACGAAGACCGAATGGGTCCGCGTGGGCTCTTCCATCACCTCGATGGTGGGGAAGCGCTTCAGGATCTCCTCCCAGAGGATGGTGAGCTGCAGCTCGGCCACACGGTTGCCGAGGCAGCGGTGGATGCCGAAGCCGAAGGAGAGGTGCGCCTTCCTGATGTCGCGGCCGATCTGGTAATCGTCCGGGCTGTCGATCTTGGTGTCGTCGCGGTTGCCCGAGACGTACCACATCACGACGCGGTCGCCCTTGCGGATGGTCTGCCCGTGCATCTCCACATCCTCCAGCGCGACCCGGGCCATGTGGGCGAGCGGCGTCTGCCAGCGGATCGTTTCCGAGACCATGGCCGGGATCAGCGAGGGATCGGCGCGCAGCCGGTCGTACTGGTCGGGGTGCTTGTTCAGCGCGTAGACCGAACCCGAGAGCGTGTTCCGCGTCGTGTCGTTGCCACCGACGATCAGGAGCACGACGTTGCCGTGAAACTCCTTCTTCGGCATGTCGCGCGTGCCCTCGCCATGGGCGAGCATCGAGATCAGGTCGAAGGAAGGCGGCCTGGCCTTGCGCTCGGCCAGCAGCTCGTCGAAGGCGGTGAAACACTCCATCGTGGTGTAGAACTTCTGGTCCCAGTCAGTCACCGGCCCGAAGCCGGGCGTGTTGGTGATGATGTCGGACCAGTAGGTCAGCTTGCGCCGGTCCTCGAAGGGGAAATCGAAGAGCGTGGCGAGTGTCATCGCCGTGTATTCCTTCGAGACGAGGTCCACCCAGTCGAAGGTCTCGCCCACGGGCAGCGAGTCGAGCAGGTTGCCCGCGCGTTCCCGCAGCAGCCCCTTCAGCTTGTCGAGGCTGGGCGGCGTGAAGGCCGGGGAGACCTGCTTGCGCTGCTGGTTGTGCTGCGGGTTGTCCATCGTGATGAAGCCCGCGCCGTCGGTGCCGCGTTCCAGGGAATGGGCCCGGCTTTCCGGCGTCTGCAGCACGATCCCCTCGGCCGAGGAAAACCGGCGGTGGTCGGTGTCGATGGCGAGGATGTCCTCGTAGCGGGTGATCGACCAATGTGGCTCGTAGGCGCCGGTCTCGGACCAGTGGACGGGCGCCTCTTCGCGCAGGCGCTGGAACCAGGGCCACATGGTGTCGTTCGCGAAGCGGTCGGCCTGGGCGGCGGTGAACTGGTCGAGCGGCGTGCTGTAGGCGGCTTCGCGGCTCTCCTCGAGGGTGTCGGGGCTGATGGCGTCTTTCATTGCTGGCCTCCCTTCCTGCAATTCCCCGCGCTCGGGGGTCGGGGCCAGTGAAACGCCTCCGCGACCTTACGGCAAGGTAAAGCTGCGGGATGTCACAAGGACGTGGCGGCACTTCGCCGCCGGGTCACCGCGCCTGCGGCCGGAGGGCCGCAGGCGCGGCCGCCGACACTTCGGCATGACGAGGGACAGGGTGCCCCGCCCGTGCCGAGATGCAGGCCGGTCTCGGGCGCGGCACGGCCGGGAGGCCCGAACCGTCCGCCCTCCACCGCCCTCGGGTGGGTGTCCCGCCGAACGAAAACGCCCGGCACATGGCCGGGCGCATCGTCGTCACGGTCTGTCGGCGCTCACTTGGCCCATTCCCAGGGCCGCGTGTAGGTCCCGAGCAGAGCCTCCACCGCGGCCTCGTCCGCGCCGTCCGTCTTGGCGAGCTGCGCGGTCAGCCCGCGTTGCTTGTCGTCCACCACCGCGACCACATGCGTCGGCACGCCGGCCTCGGCGAGCGCCGCGTCGTAGACACGGGCGATCGCCATCTTCCGCAGGTCGGGCTTGAACACCTTGCCGACGGCGGTCTTCGGCAGCTCGTCCATGATCTCGATGTGCTTCGGATGCGCCGCCCGCTCGTGGATGTGGCGCTGCGCATGGGTTTCAAGCTCGTCCACCGTCACGCTGGCGCCGGCCACCAGCTCGACGTAGACGCAAGGCAGTTCGCCCGCGCGCGCGTCGGGCTGGCCGATGGCTCCGGCGAAGGCGACGGCGGGGTGGGCCAGCATCGCCTCCTCGATCTCGGCGGGGTCGATGTTGTGACCCCCGCGGATGATCAGGTCCTTCGCGCGGCCGGTGATGAAGATATACCCGTCCGCGTCGATCCGGCCCAGGTCGCCCGTCCGCAGGAACGCCCGGTTCTCGCCCGGCACATGGTGATAGAGGTCACGGTTCTTCGCGTCCTCGGTATAGGTCGCGCCATCCAGCACGCCGGGGTTCGAGACGCAGATCTCGCCGACCTCGTCCGTGCCGCATTCGCGCAGCTCCTTCGAGGTGTGGTCGAAGATCCGCACGTCCGTATAGGGGAAGGCGACGCCGACCGAGCCGATCTTCTTCTCGCCGTCCGAGGGATTGCAGGAGACGAGGCAGGTCGCCTCGGTCAGGCCGTAGCCCTCGATGATCTCGATCCCGGCGGCGCTCTCGAACCGGTGGAACAGCTCGCGCGGCAGCGGTGCGGAGCCCGAGAAGGCGGTCTGCACCGTCGACACATCGGCATCCACGGGGCGCTGCATCAGCGCCGAGATGGCGGTCGGCACGGTGATGATGAAGGTGATCTTCCACCGCTCGCAGAGCTTCCAGAAATTGTCGAACACGCCCTCGCCGCGATAGCCCGCGGGCGTCGGGAAGACCACGTGCGCGCCCGAGGTCACGCAGGCCATCAGGATCACGTGGCAGGCAAAGACGTGGAACAGCGGCAACGGGCAGATGATGTTGTCGTTCTCTGTATAGAGCAGCGTGTGGCACACCCAGCCGTTGTAGATGATGCCCGAATACTTGTGCTGCGCCACCTTCGGCATGCCCGTCGTGCCGCCGGTGTGGAAATAGCAGGCGACCCGGTCGCCCTTGCTGTCCTCGAAGGCGAGCGTCCCGGGCTGGCGCGCCAGCTCGGCGTTGAAATCCTTGACGTCGGCGTGGTGCTTGCCGGGAACCTTGGGCCGGATGAAGGGCACGATCCAGCTTTTCGGCGGGGTCAGATAGCGGTTCAGGTCCACCGTCAGAATCGTCTTCACGTTCGGCGCGTGGCGCACCGCCTCGGCGGTCTTCTGGGCCACGTCGGTCTTCGGGAAGTTCTTCAGCGTGACGACGACCTTGGCATTGGTCTCGCGCAGGATGGCGCCGATCTGTTCGGGTTCGAGCAGCGGGTTGATCGGGTTCACGATCCCCGCGATCGCGCCGCCCAGCGTCGCCAGCACCGTCTCGGTCGCGTTCGGCAGCACCAGCGCCACCACATCGGTCTCGCCGATCCCGAGCGACCGGAAGAGGTTCGCGGCCTGGCAGGTCTTGGCGTGCAGCTCGCCCCAGGTCAGCGTCTCGGCCTTGTCGGTCGGCCCGGATTCGAGCTGGAAGCTGACGGCGTTGTGCGACGGGAACTTCGTTGCGGTCCGTTCGAGCAGCTGGTTGAGCGTGACCGGCAGGTCGCGCTCGGCCCAGGGCATTTCGTTCTGAAGCGCAAGCGCGTCGGCGCGTCCGGTGAATGGCACGGATATCCTCCCCTATGTCCGTTTTCCCGCTATGCGGGATTTTCGGAAAGATGCGCGGTAAGCGGGTGCGATTGCAAGAATTACGCAGCGGCGGTCCGCCGACGCCGGGGCAGCTGTGCGGCCGCGGCACGTCCGGCGCCAGCGATGTGAATTCGGGCGCCGGTCGGGCGTATCGGCGCGGGATCGCGCTAGTCTGGCCGCACCGGCGTCACGCGCCGACAGGATGCGCCAGCGAGAAGGACCGTGCGGGATGACGGAATATCTGACGATCAGGACGGCCCCCAACCGGGCGGCCGGGGTGGGCGAGGCGCTGCGCAGCGCGCGGCTCGCCGGCGGGCAGGCGCGGGCGCTCGGGCTCTTTGCGCCGCAGATCGGGGCCAGCGTGAACACGATCTTCGCCATCGTTTCCGGCGCGTCAGAGGCGCTCGGACAGGCCGGAGACGAGATCGCCGTGATGGCGGATGTCGCCACGGTCGACCGGCAGCCGGTCGAGCCCGCCTCGGAACGCAACCTGGACCTGCTCGAGGACAGTCCGGCCATGTTCACGAACCGCTGGTTCCACGTCCGTTCGGATCGCGCGGCGGATTTCGAGGCGGCGACCGTCCCGGTCTGGGACGGGTTCGAGACCGACACCAAGTGCAAGGTGATCGGCCTCTGGCACGCGCCGCCGCAGGACGGGGTGACGCGCTACCTGCTGGTGGCGAAATACGACGATCTCGCGGCGTGGTCGGCCTCGCGCTACTTCAACCTCGCGCCGGGCAGCCGGAAACCCGAATGGGCCGAGAGCTTCGCGCGCCGCCGGGATTACATGACCGACACCTCGGTGATCGCGACGCGCTGCCTCGGCGGCAGCGCCTGAGCCGGATCAGCGCCGGACCCGCACCACTTCGAGGTAGCCCGGGTCGAAATGCGACATCTTCTTCAGCCGCTCGGGGTCGGGCAGGTGGACGTGGCCGCGTTCCCATTCCAGAAGCCCCGCCGCCCGCAGCTCCTGCACCGAGCGGTTCACGTGGGTGCGCGAGAAGCCGAAGATCCGGGCGAGGTCCTTCTGTTCGAGCCCCATCGGGAAGCCGTCGTCCTTCACGAAGCCGATCATCCCGTAGCGGGTGTGCAGCTCGCAGAGCATGTGGCCGATCCGTTCCTTCGCGCGGAGGGTGGCCGCGGCGGTCAGCCAGGCGCGGCTGATCTTGGCGTCGACGAGCGAGAGCATCCACAGAAGCCGCGTCAGGTGCGGGAAGCGATCGGTGATCTCGACCAGATGCTCGCGCTTGACGAACTGCACCTTGCAGGCGCCCTGGGCGATCACCGCGTGGTCCAGCTGCTCCAGCACGAAGGCGTGCAGATCGACGAAATCGCCGGGAATGTGCAGCGCCGAGACGATGGGCTCGGGCTTGTGCGTGGCCTGCGAGCGCAGGGCCATGCCGCCGACGACCAGGCAGCTTTCGTCGGGCGTGGGCCCCTGCGCGATGATCGTCTCGCCATGCATGAAGGTCACCGACCGCACCGGAAGCGCGGCAAGGGCATCGAGTTCCTCCGGCATGAGCGAATCCCGCTTGCCGAGGACCAGTGAAAGCAGTTCGGAGGTGGTGGTTGACATCGTTTCGGCAGAAAAAGCCGTGGCTTGCGAGCTGTCAACCCCGTCCCGCCCGGTTTCGCCCGACGGTGACGCATCGGCTTTTCCGCCCGAACGACGCATGGAGCCTGCAAAGGAAGGGAACCATGCCCTAAGGCGCGGCGGAATCGGGGCTCAGGAAGGTCCGGAAGACCAGCTGGCCTGCCTTTACGTCATGGCTGTCCCTGAGCTTCGGCAGGCGCGAAACGAGCGGGTCGAGCCAGCGATACCGCCTCAGCATCCGCGCCGCGTCGCCCCAGACGCCGTCGCGGTCGCGGCTGCGATAGGCCGCGAAGGCGTGGTCGATCTCGGGCCGCGGGCCGCCCGCCACGTCGAAGCAGGAATGTGCGAAGAGCAGCAGGTCCATCGCCTTGGCCCGGCGCAGCTCGCGCGTGGCGCCGAACCGTTCGAAATCGATGAAGGCGATCCGTGTCCCGTCCCACATCATGTCGCGGAGCGAGGGGCGCCCGTGGGCCACGTCGGCGTCATGCAGGCTGTGCAGCGCCTCGGCCCCGGCGCTCAGCGCCCGGTCGCGTTCCTCGCGCGGCGCGTCGCCCGCCAGCACCTGCGACAGCGGCGTGCCGGCATCGCGCACGACCAGGTAATCCGGCCCCTCGTCGACGCAATCGGCAACCGGCAGGCCTCGCCCCGCCAGCGCGTGATAGGCGTTGCGTTCGCGTTCCAGTGCCAGCGCCGGATCGCCCTTCTGGATGCGCCACCGCATCGACAGCGTCTCGGGGTGCTTCACCCAATAGGTCGTCCCGTCGAGCTCGATGCGCTGGATGCGCGCCTCCTCCGCGGATCGCATGGCCGCGCGGAGCGCTGTCAGGTCGGGTGGGGCGGGGGGCGTCATGGCGGGGCCGTTACAGGGATGTCATCTTCCTGTCATATCGGCCGCCTGCCACGGGGTTCAACCGTCGCGCGTCAGGCAGGCAGACGCGCGGCGATGCGCAGCCCGTCCGCGCGCCTCTCGATTCGCCAGCGCCTGGCCGCGATCGGGGTTCCGGCACGGGTCCGGTAGGGCGCAACCGTCAGGGTCTCGGCTGCCAGCGTTCCCGAAGCGGTCGAGCCGTCCGCGAAATGCACCACCAGCGCGCCGTCCCCCGGTGCCGCACCCGGCGGCACGCGTGCCGTCGCGCCGGGATAGAAATGGGTGTGATCGGCCTCGATCTCGGTCGCGTCCTGCATGGGGTCCGAACTGGCGCGGGCGCGGGCAAGGTCAATCGCGACCCTCCCGCGCCCTGCGGCATCACGCGACGCTGGACCTGAGTGCTGAAATCTTGATCTAATGGTCAAGAAAGCGACGCGGAACGGCGGGCGGGTGTGCGGGACAGTGGCGTCCCCGGCCGGGCTCTGCAAACGTCGCCGCAAGGCCGGGGGACAGATGTGCTTGATACCGTAATCAGAAACGCCACGCTGCCGGACGGGCGCCGGGGCATGGACATCGCGATCCGCGCAGGACGCATCGCCGAGGTCGCGCCCGGCATCGACGCCGAGGCGGGCGAGGTGATCGACGCGGGCGGGATGCTGGTCACGCCGCCCTTCGTCGATTCGCATTTCCACATGGACGCCACGCTCTCGCTCGGGATGCCGCGGCTGAACCGCTCCGGCACGCTGCTGGAGGGGATCGCCCTCTGGGGCGAGCTGAAGCCGCAGCTCACCGTCGAGGCGATGGTCGAGCGGGCGCTGCGCTATTGCGACCTCGCGGTGACGCGCGGGCTGCTGTCGATCCGCTCGCACGTCGATGTCTCGGACCCCACGCTCCGGACGGCGGAGGCGATGATCGAGGTCCGCGAGACCGTCGCGCCCTACATCGACCTCCAGCTGGTGGCCTTCCCGCAGGACGGCTATCTCCGCGCGCCCGGCGCGGTGGAGCTCATGGACCGCGCGCTCGACATGGGGCTCGACGTGGTCGGCGGCATCCCGCATTTCGAACGCACCATGGGCGAGGGGGCCGAGAGCGTCGCCGCCCTCTGCCGGATCGCGGCCGAACGCGGGCTGCGGGTCGACCTGCATTGCGACGAGAGCGACGATCCGATGTCGCGCCACGTGGAGACCCTGGCGCGGGAGACCCTGCGCCACGGGCTTCAGGGCAGGGTGGCCGGGTCGCACCTGACCTCGATGCATTCGATGGACAATTACTACGTCTCGAAGCTTCTGCCGCTGATGGCCGAGGCCGAGATCGCGGCCATCGCCAACCCGCTGATCAACATCACCCTTCAGGGCCGCCACGATACCTATCCGAAACGCCGGGGCCTGACCCGGGTGCCCGAGATGATGGCCGCGGGGCTCACGGTCGCCTTTGGCCACGATTGCGTCATGGACCCGTGGTATCCGCTGGGCTCCGGCGACATGCTCGAGGTCGCCTCCATGGGCCTGCACGTCGCGCAGATGACGTCCCGCACCGGCATGCGTGAGGTGTTCGACACGGTGACGGTGAACGCCGCGAACGCCATCGGGCTCGAGGGTTACGGGCTCGCGCCGGGCTGCCATGCCGACCTCGTGATCCTTCAGGCCAGCGATCCGGTCGAGGCGATCCGCCTTCGTGCCACCCGCCTCGTCGTGATGCGCCGGGGCCGGGTCGTGGCGCGGTCCGCGCCTGCCGTGGCCGATCTTTTCGTCGAGGGGCGGCCCGGTTCGGTCGACCCCGCGAGCTATGCGCCGAAGGCCGCGGAGGTGGCCGGGGACTGAATGAAGACCAACAGAGAGGGAATTGAAATGACAAGAAAACTGCTCACCACGCGCAGGACGTTCCTGCAAGGCACCGCCGCCACCGGCCTGCTGCTCGCCGCCCCGCCGGTGATCGGTCAGGCGGTGCCGAAGGTCGCGGGCATCCACGGCTCGCCGGTCGAGAACGCCTGGAACTCGCGCCTGCACGGCGCGATGGTGGAGGCGGCTGCCGAGGGCAAGATCGACTACGTCTTCTCCGAGGGCGTGGCCGGCACCGACTATGTCCGCGCGATGCGGGAATACGCCGAGAGCGGCGTCGACCTGATCGTGGGCGAGGTCTACCCGGTCGAGGCCGAGGCCCGCGAGGCCGCCGCCGATTACCCCGAGGTGGGTTTCCTGATGGGCTCCTCCGGGGAGCCCTCGGGCGAGAACTTCGGCACCTTCGGGACCTGGAACCACGAGGCGGCCTACCTCGCCGGGATGCTCGCGGGGCGGATGTCCGAGACCGGCAAGTTCGGCGCCGTCGGCGCGATTCCGATCCCGGAAGTCAATATGCTGATCAACGGGTTCCGCGCCGGTGTTGATGCGGTGCGCCCCGATGCCGAGCACCTGATCGGCTTCATCGGCACCTTCTTCGACCCGCCCAAGGCCCGCGAAGCCGGGCTCGCGCAGATCGACGCCGGGGCGGACATCCTCTTCGGTGAGCGGATCGGCACGGCGGACGCCGCGAAGGAGCGTGGGATCAAGGCGATCGGCTCGCTGATCGACTACACCCCGCGCTACCCCGAGACCGTTTTCGCCAACGCGATGTGGTACTTCCGCCCGCTTCTTGACGCGGCGCTGGCCGACAAGGCGGCGGGTGAGCCGACGGGGCGGAACTACACGCCCTACTGCCTGATGAAGGAAGGCGGGAACGACATCGTCTATTCCGAGGACATGGTGCCGACGGAGGCCATCGGCCCGATGGAAGAGGCCCGCGCCGCGATCAAGGCGGGCGAGCTCGAGGTGCCGATCGACTTCAACGAGCCGACGTAAGTGGTTGTGAGGACGTCGCTTCTCCTGGGTTTTGGCTGGGACGCGCAGCGGCCCGGCCGGCGCCCGTCCGCCCCCCCGGGCGGGCGCTTTCGCGCCCCCCCGCGGACGGGTGCCGGCCTCTGTTCCGCGCGCAACGCCACCAGCCTGCGGCCTCTGCGATGAAGTCACCCGTCCTTTCCCTCGATCACATCTCGAAGCGCTTCGGCGAGACCGTCGCCAATGACGACATCTCGATCAGCCTCGCGCGCGGCGAGGTCCTCGCGCTCCTTGGCGAGAACGGCGCGGGCAAGACGACCCTCATGAACATCCTCTTCGGCCATTACACCCCCGACACGGGCAGCGTGACGGTCGAGGGAAAGGACCTTCCTCTCGGCCGCCCGCGCCATGCCATCGCGGCGGGGGTCGGCATGGTCCACCAGCATTTCACCCTCGCGCCGAACCTCTCGGTTCTCGAGAACGTCATGTGCGGCACCGAGAGCCTCTGGCGCGCCCGCTCGTCCCGCGCGACGGGCCGCGCGCGGCTGGCCGCCCTGTCCGAGCGGTTCGGGCTCACGGCGGACCCCGACGCGATGGTCTCCGACCTCTCGGTGGGCGAGCGGCAGAGGGTCGAGATCCTGAAGGCGCTCTACAACGAGGCGCGGATCCTGATCCTCGATGAACCCTCGGGCGTGCTGACCCGGCCCGAGGCGGAGAAGCTCTTCGAAACGCTCCGGGGCATGGCCCGGGAGGGGCTTTCGATCATCTTCATCTCGCACAAGCTGGGCGAGGTGATGGCCGCCGCCGACCGCGTGGTGATCCTGCGCGGCGGCAGGGTCGCCGCCGAACGGCTGACCTCCGAAACCTCCAAGGAGGAGCTGGCCGAGCTGATGGTCGGCCGCCGCGTCGAACGCCCCATACGCGAGTCGCGCGAGATGGGCGCGCCGGTGGTCGTGGCCGAGGGGATCGACGTCGAGGAGGGCGGGGTGAAGCGGCTCGACGGGGTGGGCTTCACGCTGCACGAGGGCGAGGTGCTGGGGATCATCGGCGTCTCCGGCAACGGGCAGACGGCGCTCGCGCGGCTGTTGTCCGGGCTGGCACGGCCGACGCGCGGCCGGCTGACGCTGGACGGCGCGGAGGCCGGGGGGCTGAGCCCCTCCGAGCTGATCTCGCGCGGTGTCGGCCGCATCCCGGAGGACCGGAACACGGAAGGCGCCGTCGGCGATTTCCCCCTTTGGCAGAATGCGGTGCTGGAACGGCTCCACGAGGCGCGCTTCGCGCGCGCAGGCTTCGTGAAGGCCGCCGCCGCGAAGGCCTTCTGCGCCGAGGTGATCGGGCGTTTCGACGTCCGCGGTGGCGGGCCTGAGACCCAGACCCGGCTCCTTTCGGGCGGCAACATGCAGAAGCTGATCTTCGGCCGGAACCTCATCGCCGCCCCCCGGGTGCTCATCGCCGCCCAGCCGACGCGGGGCCTCGACGAGGGGGCCATTGCCGCCGTACAGGCGGATATTCTCGACGCGCGGTCGAAGGGATGCGCCGTCGTGCTGATCACCGAAGACCTCGACGAGGCCCTCGCGCTCAGCGACCGGGTGCGGGCGATCGTGCAGGGGCGGCTCTCGCCCCCGGTGGCGACCGAGGGGCTCGACGCGCAGCGGCTCGGGCTGATGATGGCGGGCGAATGGGAGGGGCTCGATGCAGTTTGAACGGCGCGCGAAGCCGCCCCTCTGGCTGACCCTCGGGGCGCCGCTGATCGCCGTGGCGGCGGCGCTGGTGCTCTCGGGGCTGCTGATCGCGCTCTCCGGTGCGCCGGTCTTCGAGGCCTACGGCACCATCGTCACCTCGGCCTTCGGCACGCGGCTGGCCTTCACCGAGACGCTGACCCGGACGACGCCCCTGATCCTGACGGGGCTCGCGGCTGCGGTGGCCTTCCGGGCAAGGGTCTGGAACATCGGGGCGGAGGGGCAATTCTACCTCGGCGCCTTCGCGGCGGTGGCCTGCGCGCAATGGCTCGACCTGCCGGGCGTGGTGATGATCCCGGCGCTGATGCTCATGGGGGCGCTCGCGGGGGTGATCCTGCTGGTGATCCCGGTTCTGATGCGGGTGAAGAGCGGGGTGGACGAGGTGGTGACCACGCTGCTTCTGAACTTCATCGTGCTCCTCTTCGTCTCGCTGGCGGTCGAGGGCTTCCTCAAGGACCCGATGGCCTTCGGCTGGCCCAAGTCGGTGCCGTTGCCCGCCGAGGCGAGGCTCGACAAGCTGGTGCCGAAGACAAGGCTCCACGCCGGCCTCTTCGTGGCACTGGCCTGCGCGGTGGCGGTCTGGGTGATCGACCGTTTCTCGACCTTCGGGCTCCGCGCCCGGGCGGCCGGGGCCAGCGCCGAGGCCGCGACCTTCGCAGGCGTGCCGCTGACCGGGACGCTGATCCGGGTGGCCTGCCTTTCGGGCGGGCTCGCGGGGCTGGCGGGCGCGATCGAGGTGATGGGGGTGCGGGGGTATCTCACCACCGACCTCTCGCCGGGCTTCGGCTATTCCGGGATCGTCGTCGCGATGCTCGCGGGGCTGAACGCGCTCGGCGTCGTCGCGGCGGCGCTTTTCGTGGCGGCGGTCTTCGTCGGCACCGACGGCATGTCCCGCGCGCTCGAGGTGCCGAGCTACATCGCGGACGTGACCGTCTCGCTCTCGCTGCTGGCGATGCTGGTGGCGATCTTCTTCAGCCAGTGGAGGATCCGGCGATGAGCATGTGGGAGATCCTCTTCACCGCGGGGCTCTGGGCCTCGGTGCTGCGCATCGCGACGCCCTTGATCTTCGGGACCCTGGGGGCGCTGCTCTGCGAGAGGGTCGGCGTGCTGAACCTCGGGATCGAGGGGATCATGACCTTCGGCGCGATGGCGGGCTGGCTCGCGGTCTTCAACGGGGCGGATCTGTGGACGGGGCTCGCGGTCGCGGCCATCTGCGGCGGGCTCTTCGGGGCGCTGCACGCGGTGCTGACGGTGAGCCTCGGGCTCTCGCAGCACGTGACGGGGCTGGGGATCACGCTTTTCGCCTCGTCCTTCAGCTACTACCTCTTCCGGCTGGTGGTGCCCGTGCAGGGCACGCCACCGACCATCGAGCCCTTCGGCCCGGCCTTCCCCGGGCTCGCGGGGATCCCCGGCATCGGCCCGGTCCTCGCGGCCCAGACGGCGCCGACATGGCTGGCGATCGGCGCGGTGCTGGTGCTGGCCTGGGTGCTGGCGCGCACACCGCTCGGGCTGGCGCTCCGGATGACGGGAGAGAACCCGCACGCGGCCGAGGCGCAGGGGCTCGATCCGATCGCGCTGCGCTACGGGGCGGTGATCTGCGGCTCGGCCCTGATGGCGGTCGGGGGGGCGTTCCTGACGATGTCGGCCTTCAACTCCTTCTTCCCGACGATGGTGCAGGGGCGGGGCTGGGTCTGCATCGCCCTCGTCGTCTTCTCCACCTGGCGGCCGGGCAGGGCGTTGCTCGGCGCGCTGCTCTTCGCGTTCTTCGACGCCTATCAGCTGCGGTTGCAGACCTCGCTCGGCAAGGCCGTGCCGTATCAGCTGTTCCTGATGATGCCCTATGTGCTGTCGATCGTGGCGCTGGTGATCATGTCGCGGCGGGCGCGGGTGCCACAGGCGCTGATGCAGCCGTTCCGGCGGGGGAGCCGGTGAGGGCGGCGGGGCGAGCCCTGCGCGACGCTGCGGCGGTGTCGGCCGGGCTTGAGCCTTACCCCTCGCCGGAGATCTTCCGCCGCATCAGCCGCTGGTAGAGCGCGGGCGAGGCCCGGTTCACCAGGTATGCCAGCCGCGCGACCCGGCCGACCGGGATGAAGTCCCGCCGCCGCGCGAGGCCGCGGAGGATCACCTCCGCCGCCTCCGCTGGCGTCATGTAATCCACCCCGTCCGCCGCGGCTCCCGGCCGGATGATCCCGTCGGCATCGCGCCCAGCCTGGCCGATATTCGTCGCCACGAAGCTTGGCGCGGCGATGCGCACGGCCACCCCGTGCGCCGCCTCCTCCGCCCGGAGCGAGCCGAAGAAGCCCTCCATCGCGTGTTTCGACCCGGCATAGGCCGTGCGGTTGACCAGAGGCGCGAAGCCTGCCACCGACGAGATCGCGAGGTGCGTCCCGCGGCTCTGCCGCAGCGGCGCGAGGAACCCCCGTGCCATGTTCACCGCGGCGAAGTAGTTGATCTCGAAGACCTTCCGGTGGCTCTCCTCCGAGGCGCGCTCGAACGGCCCGATCTGCGAGACGCCGGCATTGTAGACCACCAGGTCGATGCTCGGCCGCGCCGCCACGATGCCGGTGCAGGCGCGGGCGAGGGCGGGACCGTCGGTGAGATCGACCCGCACCGGGGTGAGCGCCGCACCGGCCTCCAGGCCCTCCGTGGCGATGTCGAGCGCCACCACGTGCCAGCCCTGCGCCTGCAGCCCGGCCGTCAGGGCGCGCCCGAGCCCGCCGTTGCCGCCCGAGATGACCGCCGTCTTCACAGTCCGGCCTCCCTCTGCCAGAGTGCGAACACCTGTTCCGTGGTCAGCTCGGGCGTATAGCCGAAGACCTCGATCAGCGCATCGTTCGCAAGCACGGGGCGGTATTGCAGGAAGCGCACCTGTTCCGGCCCGTAGCGCGACAGCCCGAGCGGCCGCGCCAGCCCGAGCGCCGCCTTCAGCGCCCAGGGCGGAACCCGGCGGACAGGCTTGCCCAGCCGGACGGCGATCTCCTCGACCGAGAGCGTGCCGGATCCGGCCACGTTGTAGATCCCCGGCGGTCCGTCGGTTGCCGCGCGTCGCAGGATCCGCGCGAGGTCCTTCGTCCAGATGAAGACGAAGGGGCTCTCCGCGCCCCGCACCGCCAGCAGCGCCTTGCGGTGGAAGAGTGCGGTGATCTGGTTCTCGGTGCCCGCGCCCAGCACGGTGCCGACGCGCAGGACGACCTGCTCCAGCCCGGGGTGCTCGGCCCGGGCCTCAGCCAGCATCTCCTCGACCTGCCGCTTGTGATCGGCATAGGCGAACTCGGGATTGCCGCGGCAGGGATCGCTCTCGCGCAGCGGCACGGGGTTGTCGGCGTGATAGCCGTAGGCCGCGCCCGAGCTCGTGACGACCAGCCGCCGGACGCCGTGCTTCAGGCAGGCCTCGAGCACGTTGCGCGTGCCGGTCACGTCGACCGCGAAGGCCGCCTCCCGCGCCATCCCCGGGGGCGGGGTGACGATCGAGGCGAGGTGGACCACGACCTCGGGCGCCTCCGCCCCGATCACGCGGGCGGGGTCCTTGCCGGTCACGTCCACGGTGCGGAAGCGCACGATGTCGGGCAGGGGGCCGCGGGCAAGGTCGGTCGCGACGATGTCGGTGCCCTGCATCTCGGCCACCAGCGCGCGGCCGACCATGCCGGCCGCGCCGGTGATGAGGATCCTCGTCATCGCGCGGCCTCCGTCCGGTTCATCACCGCGGCCAGGGCGATGCCCGAGACCGCGTGCCAGATGCCCCAGGCCGCGGCGATCACCGCCATCCCGCCCAGGCCCCCGAAGAAGCCGAAGATCAGAACCAGCCCGAGGCCGGAATTCTGGATCCCCGTCTCGATGGTCACCGAGCGGCGGTCGTAGGGTGTCAGCCCGAAGAGCGTGGCGGTCGCGTAGCCGCCGCCGAGGGCCAGCGCGTTGTGCGCGATCACCAGCGCCGCGATGCCGCCCGCATAGGCCAGGAACTGCGCCCAGTTGGCGGCCAGCGCCAGCACGATGAAGAGCGCGAAGATCCCCATCGAGAGCCATTGCAGCGGCTGGCGCAGCCGGGCCGCCACCAGCGGGCGCCAGCTGTTGAGCGCCACGCCCAGCACCAGCGGCAGGATCAGCATCAGCCCCAGGGTGATCGCCACCTGCACCGGGTCGATCTGCGTCTGTTCGAGGATCGCGCGGGACGGCGCGTAGAGGCTGCCCCAGAAGGCGATGTTGACGGGTGTGAGCACGATCGCCCCCACGGTCGCGAAGGCGGTGAGCGACACCGAGAGCGCCGCGTTGCCGCCCGCACGGTAGGTGATGAAGTTCGAGATGTTGCCGCCCGGGCAGGCCGCCACCAGGATCAGGCCGAGCGCGATGGAGGCCTGCGGCTGCACGATCAGCACCATCAGGAAGGTCAGCGCGGGCAGCACGAGGAACTGCGCCACCAGCCCCGCGATCACCGGTTTCGGCCCCCTCAGCAGGACCTGGAAGTCGCGCGGGCGCAGGTCGATGGCGATGGAGAACATCACCACGGCAAGGATCGCGTTCAGAAGCATCAACGAGGCGGGGGAGAAATTGAGGACCGCCCCGTCGATCATGCCCGCGCCCCCCGGAGCGCCGCGATCCAGCGGCCGACGGCCTTCCGGTAGGTGGCCTTGTCGACGTAATAGGCCATCCGGGGAAGCTCGAGATAGGTCATGCCCCCCGTGGCCCGGTCGAAGCCCGCCGCCTTTTCGGCCCTGAGCCGCGCTGCAGCGTCGCTGCCTGCCGCGAGACCCGTGATGTAGCGCACCACCATCTCGGCCTGTTCGTGCCGGCCCTGCCAGCCGAGGCCCGAGGCCTCGACCATGCCCAGCACGAAGAGGTCGTCGCGCTCCGGATGCATCGCGTTCAGGTAGAGATGCGGCGCGTCGCCCTGCCAGTTCAGCAGCGCTTTTTCGATGAACGGATAGTCCAGCTTGTAGCCCGTGGCGGCGAGGATCAGGTCGTATTCGGCCTGCGTGCCGTCCCTGAAATGCACCGTGTGCCCGTCGAGCCGGTCGATGTCGGGCCGGATCCGGATGTCGCCGTGGCCTGCGTGGTAGAGCACGAGGGAATTCACCACCGGGTGGCTTTCGTAGAGCTTGTAATCGGGTTTCGGGAAGCCGTATTTCTGCGGGTCGCCCACGAACCATTTCAGGATCGCCCCGTCGATCACCCGCTTGATCGGCATCGGCAGCCTGATCGCCCCGCCCAAGGTGTCGGCCGGTTTGCCGAAGACGTATTTCGGCACGAAGTAATAGCCCCGCCGCATCGAGAGGTCGCAGAGGCTGCCGTGGTGGATCGCGTCGACCGCGATGTCGCAGCCGGAATTGCCCGCGCCCACCACCAGCACGCGCTTGCCGTCGAACTGGCGGGGCGAGCGGTAATCGGCGGAATGCAGGATCTCGCCCGCGAAGTCTCCGGCGAAGCGCGGCAGGTTCGGGGTGGAGAGCGTGCCGTTGGCGATCATCAGCCCGGCGAAAGCCCGGGTATGCTCACCTTCGGCGTCGCGCCACGTGACCTCCCAGCCGTCGCCCGAGCCGCCGAGCGGGACGCAGCGCAGCACCTCGGCGTTGAAGCGGTAATGGCGGTAGAGGTCGAAATGCGCGGCGAAGTCGCGGAAGTAGCGCTTCAGCTCACGGTGCGAGGGGTAGTCCGCCACCTCGTCCCGCATCGGGAAGTCGGCGAATTCCGTCATCCGCTTGGACGAGATCAGGTGGGCGCTGTCGTACATCGTCGAGCGGGGGCCGTCGATGTCCCAGAGGCCACCGACATCCGAGTGCATCTCGAACCCCTGGAAGGGGACCCCCTGCTCGGAGAGGACCTTGGCCGCCGCCAGACCCATCGGGCCGGCGCCGACCAAGGCGTACTTGTCACGCGTATCACTCATCACATTGTCCTCCCCCTGCGGCTAAACTTGAACATTTGTTCAATATAAGGCAAGCTGATTTGATGCAGACGGAACATCCCTTTGACCGGAAACGACAAAGGGCGCCCTCGAAACGGGCGCTGGCGACCCGTGAGCGGGTGCTGGACGCGGCCGAACGGATATTCGCGGCGCGGGGATTCGACGGCGCGACGATTCGCGACATCGCGGCCGACGCCGGGGAGCCCGTCGGCTCGGTGCATCACCACGGGGGCGGGAAGGAACTGCTCTTCCACCAGGCCGTTGCGCGGCGCTCGGTCGAGCTGTCACAGGCCCGGCGGGACGCGCTCGAGGCGGCGCGGGCCTCCGGTCCGCTGACGCTCGAACGGGTGCTCGACGCCTTCATGCGGCCCTTCTTCGCGCTGGCGGAGGACGAGCCGCGCTGGAGCGATTACGCCCGTCTCGTCGCGCTCGTGTCGGCCGACGACCGCTGGCGCGGCATCGCGGCGGAATGCTTCGACCCGACGGCCGCGCTCTTCCTGTCCGAGCTCGCGGAGCTGGCCCCCGACCTGACCCGGAGGACGCGGGCGCAGGCCTTCGTCTTCTCGGTCTCGGCCATGCTGTCGCTGCTGACCTCGCAGGGCCGGATCGGCGCGCTCGGCGCGGAGGGGACGGAAAACCCCGGCGCGGGCAGGGCCACGCCGGGGCAGGTCGATCACCTTGTCGCCTTCTGTGCCGCGGGCTTCGCCGTCAGCGCAGATGGACGGCGCTGAGCACCGCGATCTCCATCCCCACGTCGTCGTAGAGCACCATCGTCTCGCCGCGGATCTGGTGCTGCGCGACCGCCGCGAGCGTGTCGGTCAATGTCGTCTCCATCGCGTCCAGAGGCGGCGGGCAGGCCATCCGCGTGGTCGCGCCGGGCTGGAAGTTCAGGTGTTCGCCGCTGGCGGCGAAGACGCCGGTGATCCGGTTGCAGCCCGCGGTGGCGACGTAGCGCGGCTCGGAACTGTCGTTGAGCACCATGTAGGGCTCGCGCGCGTCGTCCACGGCCTCGACCGTCTCGCCCCGCAACAGGTCGAAGCGCCAGTAGGTGTTCACCAGCTGGCTGTCCGCGCGCTGCCGCTCGCAGGTCAGGCCGGGGCGGGTGCGGATGAAGTTCTCGGCCACGAGGCTGCGCTTGTCGGGCCCCTCCATCGCGGGGCGCAGCAGAAGGCTGCCCACCGTCTCGACATAGAGCGGCGCGCCGTCGCCGGTTCCCTGGGCAAGGTAGGCTTCCTCGAGCGCGGGGTAATCCTCCTCCATCGCGATCGGGTAGTCCTGCCCGGTGATGCAATCGGTGAAGCTTGCCGCGTCGGCCATGTAGACCATCATCCCGCTCATCAGCAGGTGCTCGATATCGGTCTCGTCCAGCGTGCCGTCGGTGGTCAGGTCGTAGGGCAGGTCCGATTCGATATGCGCGCCCTCCTGGTCGAGCTGGCGCAGCGTGGTGGCGTCGGTCGCCTCGAACTGCAGCGGCGGCTCGTCCGAGCCGTGGAGCGTGATCACGTTGCTGCCGGGCGTCGCCGCCCAGAGCCCGATCGCGTCGCGCCGGATCTCGCTCGCCTCGGCGGTGGCGTCCCGGCCGAGCCACTGGCGGCGCAGGTGGAAGCCGTGGTCCGGCCAGAGGTCGAGGTGATGCGAGATCCCCTCGCAATCGGCGCAGGGCAGGGTGCCGGTGTAGGTCGCGGGCAGCGTCAGCCCGCGGACGTCGCGCTGCGCCTCCTGCGCGGCGGGCGGCACCGGGGCGCCCGCGGCCCCCGCCGGCTGCGCGACGGCGACCATCTGCATCTCGACCGTCGTGGGCGCGCCGCCGGTGATGACCGGGGTGACGGTGTCCGAGGTGAAGAGCAGCGCGCCCCCGGCGTCCCGCAGCGTCGTTCGGACCACGTAGCGGTGCGTCGGGTCGATGGCCGCGGGGTCGTATTCGATCGAGAAGCGGAACGGCGGACCTTCGGGATCGGGCTGCTCGTCCTGCCCGATGTCGACGGCCTTGCCGCCGGTCGAGGACACATCCTGGATCACCGCGAGAAACACCGCGCCGGGCGGCGGCAGGATCCTCTCGCGGTAGGTGGCCGTGCCGGTGACGGCCTCGGCCGAGACCAGCGTGGGCGCGAGGGCGAAGAGGGCGAGGGCGGTGAGACGTGATAGGAACATGGGGGCGGGCTCCGGGTCTGGACCTCTGGGGACGGGCCGGCGGACGGCCCTGCGGGGATGGTGCGCCCCGGTCCCGCCTCTGTCCAGCGCGACGGGCGGCGGCGGGCACCGTCCTGCGCGACCTAGCGCTTGAGCTTTCCGCTTCAAGCTACTGGCCCGGGGGGAAAAGCCGCTCTGCGGGGCGTTCGAAGCTGAGCCGCCCGGCCTTCATCCCCCAGAGCGGGCGGGCGATCTCGGCCACCGCCATCGCGTCGCTCTCGGAGGGCAGCAGGACGAGGTCGGCCACCGTGCCCGGGGCGATCACGGGGTCCCGGCCGAGCAGGCGGCGCGGCGCCTCGGTCACCATCCGGAAACTCCGGGACAGGTCCTCGGCCGCGCCCAGTTGCGCCACGTTGGCGAACAGGTTCGCCATCCGCGGCAGCGACAGGTCGCCGTAGGGCGTGAAGGGGTTCAGCACGTTGTTGGTCGCCACCGTGCAGCAGACCCCCGCGCGGTCGAAGAGATGCGCGGGCGCCACCCCGCGCGGCACCGCGTGATCGCGGTCCCGGCCGGTCATGAAGAGGTCGGTCGCGGGCAGCACGGTCAGCGCGACGCCCGCGTCCCGCATCGCCGTAATGGTCCGGGCCAGCGGCTCGGGCGGCAGCATCGACAGCTTCGTCACATGGCCGACCGTGACCCGCCCGCCCATGCCATGCGCGTCCGTCTGGCGGATCACCGCGTCGAGGTGGCGCCAGCTGGTGTCGAGGTCGAAGTCGAGATGCAGGTCGAGGTCCACGCCGAACTCCCGCGCCATGTCGAAGACACGCGCGATATGGCCGATGGGATCGCGGTCGGTGTAGGGACAGCCGCCCAGCAGATCGGCGCCGTCGTTCAGCGCGTCGCGGAGGAGCGCCTCGGTCCCGGGGAGGTTCAGCAGGCCTTCCTGCGGGAAGACGCAGATCTGCAGCTCGAGCGCCCAGGCGAAATCCGCCTTGAGCTGCCGGACCGCGTGGAACCCGGCAAGGCCCACGATGGGGTCGATCTCGACCTGGGTGCGGATCAGGTTGGTGCCCTGCGCGATCGCCTTCTCCAGCACGTGGGCGCCGCGGGCATAGACATCGGCCTTGGTGAAGTCGCGCTTCGCGGCGCTGACCGCGGCGATGGCGCCCTGCAGCGTGCCCGCGGGATTGGCGGCGCGTTCGAGCAGGCAGGCCTTGTCGAGGTGCAGGTGGCTGTCCGCGAAGCCGCGGATCAGCCGTCCGCCCCGGGCCTCGAGCGCGGGCGCGTCGCTGTCGATCCGCGGCGCGATCGCGGCGATGCGCCCCTCGGCCACCAGCAGATCGACCGGATCGGCCCCGTCGGCGATCCGGGCCTGCCGGATGACACGGGGGCCGCTCACCTCTGCCCCGCCGGGGCTCGCGCGCCCTGCCGTCTGTTCCGCAAAGTCATGACCTGCCTGCCTTTTCCACCCCGAACCGCGGCGCCGAGTTCAGCCGATCCCCTGCGCCCCGGCAAGCCCCGGAGCCCGGAACAGGCCCTGTCGCGCAACGAGACGGTTGTTTTCGCGGCACCGGACGGGATAGCTGCCCCGGAACGGAGGAGCGTCTGATGCTGCCATACGATCTTGTCATCTTCGACTGCGACGGCGTGCTGATCGACAGCGAGGTGATCTCGGCCCGGATGCTGGTCGAGGAACTGAAGGGCCACGGCGTCGAGGTGGATCTCGCCTATGTGGCCCGGCATTTCCTCGGGCGGAGCTATCCGGTGGTGCTGACCCAGATCCGCGCCGATTTCGGCATCGACCTGCCGGACGGGTTCGAAGCCGATTACCGCGCCCGCCTGCTTGCGGCCTTCGACCGGGATCTCGCGGTGATGGCCGGGGTGGAGGCGGTGCTCGACCGCCTCGCCGTGCCGTTCTGCCTTGCGACCAGTTCCAGCCCGGGACGGCTGGCCTTCTCGCTGAAGCGCACCGGGCTTGCGCCGCGGTTCGAGGGGCGGGCGGTGACGGCCTCCGAGGTGAAGCGCGGCAAGCCCGCGCCGGACCTCTTCCTGCACGCGGCCGAGACATTCGGCGCGGCCCCCGTCCGCTGCCTCGTGATCGAGGACAGTTTCGCGGGCATCCGCGCCGGCCTCGCCGCCGGGATGACGGTCTGGCATTTCACCGGCGGCAGCCACCTGCGCGGGCTCGACCTGCGGGCCGATCCGATGGCCGTGCCGGACGCGGCGCTTGCGTCTTTCGACGAATTCTTCAACCTTTGTCCCCACTTGAGAACGGAGACCGCCTGACATGGCCGGACGGAAGGATGACGACCGCGACGTCTCGCCCCGCGATTTCGCGGCGCGGGCGGCCTGGATGTCCTTCGTGGGCGGGCTGACGCAGGACCAGATCGCGCAGGAGCTCGGCATCTCGCGCCAGCGCGCGCAGCGGCTGGTGGCGCGGGCCACGGCCGAGGGGCTGGTGCGGGTGCGCATCGCCCACCCGATCGCCACCTGTCTCGAGCTGGAGCGCGCGCTCAAGGCGCGGTTCGGACTGGACGGCGCCTGGGTCTCGCCCCGTGCCGGCGGCTCGGCCGATGTGCTGGAGGGGCTCGCGAGCTTCGCCGCGCCGGTGCTGGAGCGCGTCTTCCGCGCCGAGGCACCGCAGACCATCGCGGTCGGCACCGGGCGGACGCTCCGTGCGGTGATCGAGCATGTCGAGAAGCTCGACGGCGCGCATCACAAGCTGGTCGCGCTCAATGGCAACGTCGCGCCCGACGGCTCGGCCACGGCCTACGAGGTCATCGTCCGGCTGGCCGAGAAGATGAACGCGCCGCAATATCCGCTGGCGATCCCGGTCGTGGCGCGGACGCGCGAGGAATACGCGCTCTATCTCTCGATGCCGCATGTGAAGGCCTCGCGCGAGCTGGCGATCGCGGCCGATGTCGCCTTCGTGGGCCTCGGCCAGATCGCCGACGACGCGCCGCTCTATGTCGACGGCTTCATCACCGCCGAGGAACTGGCGAGCCTGCGTGCGGCGGGGGCGGCGGGCGAGATGGCGGGGCATGTCTTCGACGCGTCCGGGCGCTACCTCGACCACCCCGTGAACGAGCGAATCATGGGGGTGCGTCCGACCGTCTCGCACAACCCGGTCTGCTGCATCGCGGCCGGTCCGACCAAGCTCACGGCGCTGCGTGGCGCGCTGGCCGGGGGGCTCTTCAACCAGCTCATCACCGACGAGATCACCGCGCAGGCTCTTCTGGACAAGGCCTGAGCCGGCGCGACGGCGCCATGCTGCACCCGCAGGACCGGGGGCTTGACTTTGCCGTGAAGTAAATCGAGCATATGCTCGTAAGATGGGCAAATGCCCGCGCACGGGAGGAGACCTGATGACACCGAAATTTCGCGCCCTGATGGGAGCGTGCGCCACCGCCGCACTCGCCACGGCGGCGGGCGCCGAGACGATCACCATCGCCACCGTCAACAACGGCGACATGATCCGGATGCAGAAGCTGGCCGACGCCTTCACCGAGGCGAACCCGGACATCGAGCTGGAATGGGTCACGCTGGAAGAGAACGTGCTGCGCCAGCGCGTGACGCAGGACGTGGCCACCAGCGGCGGCCAGTTCGACGTGATGACGATCGGCACCTACGAGGTTCCGATCTGGGGCAAGCAGGGCTGGCTGGTGCCGCTCGACGACCTGCCCGAAAGCTACGACGTGGACGACCTGCTGCCCGCCATCCGCGGCGGCCTGACGGTCGACGGCAGCCTCTATGCCGTGCCGTTCTACGGCGAGAGCTCGATGGTCATGTACCGCAAGGACCTGATGGAGGAAGCCGGGCTCGAGATGCCCGACGCGCCAAGCTGGGATTTCATCAAGGAAGCCGCGGCGGCGATGACCGACAAGGAGGCCGAGCAATACGGCATCTGCCTGCGCGGCAAGGCCGGCTGGGGCGAGAACATGGCCTTCCTGTCGGCGATGGCGAACTCCTACGGCGCGCGCTGGTTCGACGAGGAATGGAATCCGCAGTTCGACGGCGAGGCCTGGAAGGCGGCGCTGACCGATTACCTCGAACTGATGAACGAATACGGGCCGCCGGGTGCCTCGTCCAACGGGTTCAACGAGAACCTCGCGCTGTTCCAGCAGGGCAAGTGCGGGATGTGGATCGACGCCACCGTCGCCGCCTCCTTCGTGACCAACCCGACGGATTCCACCGTGGCCGAGGATGTCGGCTTCGCGCTGGCGCCCGACAAGGGGCTGGGCAAGCGGGGCAACTGGCTCTGGGCCTGGTCGCTGGCGGTGCCCGCGGGGACCGACGCGGAGGCCTCGGCCAAGAAGTTCGTCGAATGGGCGACCTCGAAGGAATATACGGAGCTCGTGGCCGAGACCGAAGGCTGGGCCAATGTGCCGCCGGGCACGCGGACCTCGCTCTACGAGAACCCGGAATACCAGAAGGTGCCCTTCGCGCAGATGACGCTCGAGTCGATCAACGCGGCCGACCCGACCAACCCGACGGTCGATCCGGTGCCCTACACCGGCGTCCAGTTCGTCGCGATCCCCGAGTTCCAGGCCATCGGCACGGCGGTCGGGCAGCAGTTCTCGGCGGCGCTGGCCGGGCAGGTCTCGGCCGAAGAGGCGCTGTCGCGGGCCCAGGCCCTGACCGAGCGCGAGATGAAGCGCGCCGGCTACATCAAGTGAGCTGACGCGCCTTCCCCGGGGCCGCCCCTCCTGCGGCCCCGGGTCTTCCTCCGGCACGGCGCGCTCCGACTTCCCTTGCGGGGAGCCCGTGCCGGACCCTTTCTCGAGGCCCGCTTCCCATGTCCACGAAGGCATCCCGATCCGCGGCACGCGCGATGATCTCTCCCTCGGTGCTCCTCCTGCTGTGCTGGATGGTGGTGCCGCTGGCGATGACGGTCTGGTTCTCGCTCCTGCGCTACAACCTGCTGATGCCCGGGGCGCATCCCTTCGTCGGGCTCGAGAACTACCAGTATTTCGTATCGGATCCCGCATTCACCGATGCCATCGTGAACACCCTGCTGCTGGTTGGCGGCGTGCTGCTGATCACCGTGGTTGGAGGGGTCCTCCTCGCCCTGCTCCTGGATCTGCCGATCTGGGGGCAGGGCATCGTCCGCATCATGGTGATCGCGCCGTTCTTCGTCATGCCCACCGTTTCGGCGCTGGTGTGGAAGAACATGTTCTTCGATCCGGTGAACGGGCTGTTCGGGCATCTGGCCAAGACCATCGGGGTGCAGCCCTACGATTTCCTCGCGCAGGCGCCGCTGGCCTCGATCATCGGGATCGTGAGCTGGCAATGGCTGCCCTTCGCGACGCTGATCCTGCTGACCGCGCTGCAATCGCTCGACAGCGAGCAGCTCGAGGCCGCGGAGATGGACGGGGCGGGGGCGTTCGCGCGCTTCTACCACATCGTGGTGCCGCATCTCGCGCGGGCGGTGACGGTGGTGATCCTGATCCAGACGATCTTCCTTCTGTCGGTCTTCGCCGAGATCTTCGTGACCACCAACGGTGGCCCGGGGACGGCGTCGACCAACCTCACCTACCTCATCTACAAGGAGAGCCTGCTGAGCTTCGACGTGGGCACCGGCAGCGCGGGCGGCGTGATCGCCATCATCCTCGCCAATATCGTGGCGATCTTCCTGATGCGGATGATCGGGAGGAACCTCGATGCGTGACGCTGGCGGAACCGTCGTGACGCGCCGCGGGGCGGCGCGTGCCTCCGGCGGGAGTATTTCCGGAAAGATGAAGCGGGGCGCGGCGCGTCCCATCCAGGGCCGTGCCGGCGGACCCGGTGCAGGGAGGGCGGTCTGATGGCCCGTGCGGTGACCCCGCGCCGGAAGGCGTTCAACACTCTGGCGGCGTGGATCGTGGGGGTGCTCGTCTTCTTCCCGATCCTCTGGATCGTGATCCTGTCGTTCAAGACGGAAGGCGACGCGATCAAGACGCCGCTCGCGGTGCTCTCCGCCCCCTGGACGATGGAGAGCTATGCGGTGGTGCAGGAGCGTTCGGACTACTTCCGGCACTTCTGGAACTCGGTGGTGATCTCGCTGGGCTCCACGGTCATCGGGCTGGTGATCGCGGTCCCCTCCGCCTGGGCCATGGCCTTCGTGCCGGGCAGGCGAACGAAGGACGTGCTGATGTGGATGCTGTCGACCAAGATGCTGCCGCCCGTGGGGGTGCTGCTGCCGATCTACCTGATCTGCCAGTCCCTCGGCCTGCTCGACACGAAGATCGCGCTGGTCGTCATCCTGATGCTGATCAACCTGCCGATCATGATCTGGATGCTCTACACCTATTTCAAGGAGATCCCCCGCGACATCCTCGAAGCCGCCCGCATGGACGGGGCGTCGCTGAAGGAGGAGGTGCTCTATGTCCTCTTGCCGATGGCCGTGCCCGGCATCGCCTCGACGCTGCTTCTCAACATCATCCTCGCCTGGAACGAGAGCTTCTGGACGCTGAACCTGACGGCCGCCAAGGCCGCGCCGCTCACCGCCTTCATCGCGAGCTATTCCAGCCCCGAGGGGCTCTTCTACGCCAAGCTCTCGGCGGCCAGCACGATGGCGATCGCCCCGATCCTCATCATGGGCTGGTTCAGCCAGAAACAGCTCGTCCGCGGGCTCACCTTCGGCGCCGTGAAATAAGGACAGGACCATGGGACGCATCACGCTCGACAAGGTGTCGAAGAGCTTCGGCGAGGTGGAGGTCATCCCGCCGCTGGACCTGACCATCGACGACGGGGAATTCGTCGTCTTCGTCGGTCCCTCGGGCTGCGGGAAATCCACGCTGCTCAGGCTGATCGCGGGGCTCGAGGACGTCTCGGGCGGCGAGATCCGGATCGACCGGGAGCCCGCGACGCATCTGCCGCCCGCCAAACGGCGCCTCGCGATGGTGTTCCAGTCCTACGCGCTCTACCCGCACATGACGGTGCGCAAGAACATCGCCTTTCCGCTCAGGATGGCGGGGCTCGACAAGGCCGAGCAGGACCGCAAGGTCGAGGAGGCGGCGCGGGTCCTGAACCTGACCGACTACCTCGACCGGCGGCCCGGGCAGCTTTCGGGCGGGCAGCGGCAGCGGGTGGCGATCGGGCGGTCGATCGTGCGCGAGCCCTCGGCCTTCCTGTTTGACGAACCGCTCTCGAACCTCGACGCGGCGCTCCGGGTGGGGATGCGGCTGGAGATCTCCGAACTGCACGCGCGGCTCAAGACCACGATGATCTACGTCACCCACGACCAGGTCGAGGCGATGACCATGGCCGACAAGATCGTCGTGCTCCAGGCCGGGCGGATCGAACAAGTGGGATCGCCGCTGGAGCTCTACCGGACGCCGAAGAACGTCTTCGTGGCGGGCTTCATCGGCAGTCCGAAGATGAACCTCTTCTCGGGCCCCGAGGCCGCGAAGCACGACGCCCATACCATCGGGATCCGGCCCGAACATATCGCGGCCTCGACCACGGAAGGGACCTGGCAGGGCCGGGTCGTCGTGTCGGAGCACCTCGGCTCGGACACTTTCCTGCATGTGCATGACACGGGACTTGCCGAGGTGATGACGGTCCGGGTGGATGGCGAGTTCGACGTGCGGCACGGGGACAGTGTCTTCCTCACCCCCGAGCCGGACAAGATCCACCGCTTCGACGCCGCGGGGCTGCGGATCGCATGAAACGGCTCCAGGGAAGACGCGCCCTGATCACCGGCGCGGCCCGGGGGATCGGCGAGGCCTTCGCCCGCGCCTACCTCGCCGAGGGCGCGCAGGTGGCGGTGGCCGACATCGACCTCGGCCGGGCCGAGGCGGCCGCCGTGGACATGGGCGAGGGCGCCATCGCGATCGGCATGGACGTGAGCCGGCAGGAGAGCATCGAGGCGGGCGTCGCCGAGGCCGCGGCCCGGATGGGCGGCATCGACATCCTCGTGAACAACGCGGCGCTCTTCACCGCGGCGCCGCTGGCCGAGATCGAGCGCGCCGATTACGACCGCGTCTTCGCGGTGAACGTGGCGGGCGTGCTCTTCACCATGCAGGCCGTCGCGCGCCACATGATCGAGACCGGCACGCAGGGCGCGATCATCAACATGGCAAGCCAGGCCGGTCGCCGCGGCGAGCCGCTGGTCGCGGTCTACTGCGCCTCGAAGGCCGCGGTGATCAGCCTCACGCAATCGGCCGGGCTGAACCTCATCCGCCACGGGATCAACGTGAACGCCATCGCGCCGGGGGTGGTCGACGGCGCGCACTGGGACGGGGTCGATGCGCTCTTTGCCAGATACGAGGGCAAGGCGCCCGGCCAGAAGAAGGCCGAGGTGGGCGCGGCGGTGCCCTACGGGCGGATGGGCACGGCGGCCGACCTGACGGGCATGGCGGTGTTCCTCGCCTCGGACGAGGCCCGGTACATCGTCGCCCAGACCTACAACGTCGACGGCGGGAACTGGATGAGCTGAGGATGAAGCTTTCGGACGCAAACCTCTCGAACCTGCCGGGCCGGGTGGCGGCCCCGGTCTATGACCGCGCCGCGCTGCGCCCCGGCATCGTCCACATCGGCCTGGGCAATTTCCACCGCGCGCACCAGGCGTGGTATCTCCACCGGCTGATGCAGGCGGGCACGGCGCAGGACTGGGCCATCGTCGGGGCCGGGGTCCGGCCCTACGACGCCGGCCTGCGCGCGAAGCTGATGGCGCAGGACTGCCTGACCACGCTGATCGAGCTCGACCCCTCGGGCAAGTCCGCCGAGGTGGTGGGCGCGATGATCGACTACGTCCCGGTCGAGGAGGGCCACGGCCCGCTCATCGCCCGGATGGCCGATCCCGCGATCCGCATCGTCTCGCTCACCGTGACGGAGGGCGGGTATTACATCGACGCGGCCACCAAGGGGTTCGCGGCGGACCATCCGGACATGGTCCATGACGCGGCCCATCCCGACACGCCGCGCACGGCCTTCGGCGCGATGATCGCGGCGCTGAAGCGGCGGCGCGCGAGCGGGGCGGGGCCCTTCACCTGCCAGAGCTGCGACAACCTGCAGGGCAACGGCGGGGTCCTGCGGCAGACCCTGGTATCGCTCGCGCGGCTCTCGGACCCGGGTCTCGCGGACTGGATCGAAGCCGAATGCAGCTTTCCCAATTCCATGGTCGATTGCATCGTGCCCGCCACGGGGCCGAACGAGCTGGCCCTGGTGCGCGAGTTCGGGATCGAGGACACGGCCCCGGTCACCCACGAGAATTTCCGCCAATGGGTGATCGAGGACGATTTCTGCGCCGGCCGCCCCGACTGGGACCGGGCGGGGGCGACCTTCTCGGACCGGGTGCACGATTTCGAGACGATGAAGATCCGCATCCTGAACGGCGGCCACCAGGTGATCGCCGACCCGGGAGAGGTCATGTCCGTCGCCACCATCGCCGCGGCGATGGCGCATCCGCTGATCCACGGGCTCTTCCGCAAGGTCGAGAGCGAAGAGATCGTGCCCCATGTGGCGCCGGTGCCGGGCTACAGCGCCGCGGCGTATCTCGACCTGATCGACACGCGCTTCGCCAATCCCGAGATCGCCGACACCACCCGGCGCGTCGCCTTCGACGGGTCCAGCCGCCACCCGGGCTTCATCGTGCCCTCGATCCGCGACGGGCTGGCGAAGGGCGCGCCGGTGGAGGGGCTGGCGCTCGTCTCCGCGACCTGGGCGCGCTACTGCCTCGGCATCCGCGAGGACGGCTCGACGGTGGAGCCCAACGACCCGCATTGGGAGATGCTGACCGGCGTCGCGGCCGCGGCCAAGGAACGCCCCGAGGCCTGGCTCGGGATGCGCCAGTTCTACGGCGACCTCGGGGAGCAGGCGGCCTTCGCGAAACCCTTCGCCAAGTGGCTTCGCATGATCTATGCCGACGGCATGGAACAGACCCTGCACGCCTACCTGAACGGCTGAGCCATGAGCCAAGGGCGCATCCTCTGCTGCGGCGAGGCCCTGATCGACATGATCCCGGGCGGGGGCGGTTATGTCCCGCACACCGGCGGGGCGGTCTTCAACACCGCCATCGCCCTCGGACGGCTGGGCGCGCGGGCCGGGATGCTGACCGGGCTGTCGCGGGACATGTTCGGCGCGATGCTCGAGGCGGAGCTTGCCGCCTCGGGCGTCGAGACGGAGCTCGTGATCCGTTCGGACCGGCTGACCACGCTGGCCTTCGTGCAGCTGACCGAAGGCAAGGCGCGCTACACCTTCTATGACGAGAACTCCGCCGGGCGGATGATCTCGGCCGACGACCTGCCCGAGCTGCCGGAGGACGTCGGCACGCTTTTCTTCGGCGGCATCAGCCTCGTCGTCGAACCGGGGGCCGAGGCCTATGCCGCGCTCCTCTCGCGCGAGGCGGCGCGGCGGGTGGTGATGATCGACCCGAACATCCGGCCGGGCTTCGTGACCGACGAGGCGCGGTATCGCGCGCGGCTCGGCGCGATGATCGGGCAGGCGGACCTCATGAAGGTCTCGGACGAGGACCTCGACTGGCTGGTGCCCGGGGCGGCGACGGTGGCCGAGAAGCTCCGGTCGCTGCCGGGGCCGCACGTAACCGTGGTGACGGAAGGCGCGGCAGGGGCGACGGCCTATCTCTCCGGGGGTGGGGCGGTCTCCGTCGCGGCCCGCGCGGTCGAGGTGGCCGACACGGTCGGGGCCGGGGACAGCTTCAACGCCGGGTTCCTGGCCGCGCTGGACGCCCGGGGGCTGCTGAGCAAGCCGGGGATCGCCGGGATCGGCCCGGAGGCGGTAGAGGCGGCACTTGCCCAGGCCAACGCCGTCGCCGCGATCACCGTCTCGCGGGACGGGGCCAACCCGCCATGGGCGGCAGAGCTCGCCTCGGCCTGATGCGCAGCGCGCGGCAGGCCGGGCCCGTGCCGTCGCGCCCTACTTCAGCTGGCTGTCCTTCGATCCGCGCCGGTTGAACCCCGCGCGGGAGACCGGGCGGCCGTCGCGTTCCTGCTGGCAGTCGATGCAGAGCTTCACGCCCGGGATCGCCGTGCGGCGCGCCTCGGGGATCTCCTCCTCGCATTCCGCGCAATGGGTCCGGCTCTCGCCCATGGGGCTGCGGCGCGCCTTCATGCGCTCGAGCTCCTCGGCGATGGATGCCTCGATCTGTTCGCTCACCGCGCCATCGCGGGACCAGCCTCCGGCCATGTCGGGTTCCTCCGTTGCGGGATACACAACTTAGGGTGCCGCACCCCTTCCGTCAAAGGTCAGGCGCTGGCGGCACTGCGCCGCGTGGCGGCGCCCTCGATCGCTGCGGCCTCGCGCTGCGCCCTGCGCGCCCGCCGGCGCTGGTCATCCGCCAGCCACGCGGCGAGCAGCATCAGCGCGGCGCCGAGGAGCGGGTAGAGCCAGACGACGGCAGCCGAGGTCGGGTAGCCGTCCATCAGCACCTGGCCGACGAGCGCCAGCAGCGTCGCGACCGAGAACACCAGGAGCCCCTGCCGTCCGAGCAGGCGGAGCGGTGCGGCCCATGCCGAACCGCAGGCCCGCGTGACCGAGGGCAGGCAGGAGAGCACGTAGACCAGCGCCGCGACGTGCAGCAGGCGGGGCAGGCTGAGATAGGTCTTGTTGTGCGTCACGAAGAGGCGCGGGGCCCCGGCCTCACCCATGCGCCACATCTGGTGGTTCATGAAATCGCCGACCGCAGGCACCAGCCGCCAGGCCAGCACGAAGAGCAGCCAGCCGGCCGCCAGCGCGAAGAGCGGCCGCGAGACCGGCACGAGGCGTTCGTTCAGCCGCAGCCGCAGGCCGATCAGCAGGCCGAGCACGAAGACCAGCTGCCACGAGAGCGGGTTGAAGAACCATTCGCCGTTGCCGGGGAAGTTGATGATGTTCACCCGCGCGACGCCGGCCGCGAACCAGATGCCGACCGCGATCGCGGCCAGCACCATCGGGCGCCAGAGGCCGATCAGGATGGCTGCGGGTGCGAAGATCAGCAGCACGGAATAGGTCGGCAGGATGTTCACGTAGCCGATCTGGTGCCCGAGGGTCACGACGCCGAAAAGCACCTCTTCGGGGTTCTCGAAGACCCCGGCCAGGTTGTGCGGCCGGAAGAGCTGCGGCATGCCGAAGAAATCGGCGCCACCGGCGAAGATCGCGACCGCCCAGAAGGTCAGGAAGATGTGGACGAGGTAGAGCGTCCAGGACCGTTTCCAGACCGGCGCCACGGCGGGCCAGAAGCCGTTCGCGCTCCGCGCCTCGGGCAGGAAGCGGCCCGAATAGGCAAGGCCGGCGGCCACGCCCGACATGACGAAGAAGCCCTCGGCCGCGTCCGAGAAGCCCCAGTTCCGCAGGGTGCCGTGTTCGTAGGGATTGCCCGGCATGTGGTCGATGAAGATCATCAGCAGCGCCAGCCCGCGGAAGGCGTCGATCCGGGGATCGCGCGGCCGCCGGAGCGGCTGCTTGGTGCCCTTCGGGAAGGACAGGAGCTTGGCGTCAGGCTGCGACATCGCGGGCCTCTCCTTGATCGGCGGTCGCGGGGGCGGTCCAGCGGTCGCGCACGGCACGGTAGGCCGCGACGACCTCGGGGCGGGCGCCTTCCTCGGGCACCCGGAAGAAGGCGAGCCCCGTCGGCTGCGAACTGGCCGCGATGATGAGCGGCGCCAGCATCATCGGCAGGCACACGGGCAGCAGCCACGGCGCGAGCGCGGGCGCGAACCAGAGCGTGGCGCCGAAGGTCACGACGCCGGTTACCGTCAGCCAGAGCCCCGCCCGCAGCGACTGGCCGAGCGTCAGCCGCCCTTCGCCGCGCGCGTTGGCAGGCCAGCCGCCGTCCTGTCCGGCGAGGACCTGCAGCACGGCGCGGCTCTGGTAGAGCATCATGATCGGGGCGAGGATCGAGGTCAGGATGATCTCGGTCACGACCGAGGCGAGCGCGCCGAAGACGCCGCCGAAGCCGCGCGCCCGTCCGGTCAGGGCCGCCTCGGCGAGGATGGCGAACTTGGGCAGGATCAGGAGCCCCACGATCCCGAGCGCCAGCGCCGTCAGCTCGCGGGTCCGGTCGTCGGGGAAGACGGGGAAGAGCTGATAGGCGTCGGGGAAATAATCGGGCTCGGTGATCGTGACCGCCGCCACGACGGAGGCGACGAGGAAGCCCGCCCAGAGCAGCGAGACGAGGTAGGCGAAGATGCCCTGCAGGAAGACGAAGCGGCTCCACGGGGCGAGGCCCGGCGCGAAGAGGAGCCGGGCGTGCTGCAGGTTGCCCTGGCACCAGCGGCGATCGCGCTTGGCGAAGGCGAGCACGTTTTCCGGGCCTTCCTCGTAGGAGCCCTCGATCGTGCCGTCGACCTCGACTTTCCAGCCGTTCCGGGCCAGAAGCGCCGCCTCGACGTAATCGTGGCTCAGGATGTGGCCGCCGAAGGGCGCGCGGCCCTTCAGCTCGGGCAGGGCGCAGCTCTGCGCGAAGGCGCGCACGCGCACGATGGCGTTGTGGCCCCAGAACGGGCCGGTGACGCCCTGCATCCGGGCCAGCCCGCGGGTGAAGACGGGTCCGTGGAAGGCGGCCGAGAACTGCATCGCGCGACCGAAGAACGACCGCGCGGCCACGATCCGGGGCAGGGTCTGGAGCAGCCCGAGCTCGGGGTCGGCCTGCATCCTCGCGATCATGGTGCGGATCGCGGCGCCTTCCATCAGGCTGTCCGCATCGAGGATCACGGCAAGGTCGTAGGCCGCGCCCGAAGTGCGGAAGAACTCCTCGACGTTGCCGGCCTTGCGGCCCCGGTTGTCCTCCCGGCGGCGATAGAAGATGCGGCCCGTCCCGCCGGTGGTCTCCAGCAGGCGCACGAAGGCGTCGCGCTCGCGCTTGGCGGCCAGCGCGTCGCGCGTGTCGGAGAGGATGGCGAAATCGGCCTCCACCCCCGCGGCCTGCACCGAGGCGTCCATCGCGGCGATCCGGGCGAAGGTCTCGACCGGGTCCTCGTTGCAGATCGGCACGAGGATCACGCTGCGCGGCTGCGGCAGCACCATCTCGGGCGGCGCGCGGCGCCGCGCGGGGGGCAGGCCGGTGAAGGCCAGCGCCGCACCCCATGCCAGCCAGGCGGTCGTCACGAAGATCAGGCTGCTCCGGACGAGGTCCATCGTGTCGAACCCGTCGAGGATCACCGCTTCGGCCAGCAGCCCCGCGGCAAGGCCCGCGGCCAGCACGGCGCAGACCAGCGCGATGGCGCGCAGGCGGCGTGTGGCAGCGGTCGGGGCGGGGCGGGCGGACATGGCCTCAGCCGCGCAGGGGCGTGAAGATCAGGCGGAAGAGGGTCGCGAGGACCCCTTCCGCGGCGCGTTCGCGCTCGAGCGCCTGCCGCGGCATCGCCAGCGGCGCCTCGGGCGGCAGCCACGCATCCGCCTCGGTCGAGGCCGCGGCGGGAGAGGATTGGACAGTGCTCATTCCTTGACCCATTGATAGACCCAGGTTTCCGTCAGCACCCGGCCGTAGCCGGTCAGCAGCGCCTTGAGTTCGACGGTCGCGCCCGCTTCGCCGCGGGCCTCGATCACCAGCCGCCAGACATCCGTGCCCGGCACGCGGGACAGGACCTTCTCGACGATCTCGCCTCGGGAGGCGCTCACTTCCGGCGTAACCTCGCCTTCCGCGGGAAGTTCCGCCAGCAGGCCGCCTTCGAAGTCGATCACGAATTTTCGCGTGTCGGTCTTGTCCTTGACCCCGGAAACGCCGCCTTTTCCGGCGCGCGTGCGCACGACGTGGGCATGTTGCGAAGACCCGTCACCCTGCGGCGCCGCGCCCCAGTGCTGGCGATACGAGATCTCGAGCTGGTCGCCCGCGCGGGCTGGCTTCTCGGGGATCCAGTAGGCCACGATGTTGTCGTTGCCTTCCAGATCCGAGGGGATCTCCATCAGCCGCACGATGCCGCGGCCCCACTGGCCGATCGGTTCGATCATCAGCGAGGGGCGCGTCTCGTAGCGGGCCTGCGCGTCGAGGTAGTTCTCGAAATCGCGCTCGCGCTGGACGAGCCCGAAGGAGACCGGGTTCTCGGCCGAGAAATACGACCCCGCCAGCCGCGGCGGGTTGTTGAGCGGACGGAAGAAGGTCTCGCCCGAGGCCATGTTGACCACCAGCGCCTCGCTGTCATGGACGGCGGGGCGGTAATCGTCGAACGGGCCCTGATCGGCGCCGCCGAAAAGGAACATCGAGGTCAGCGGCGCGATGCCGAGCTGTTCGATGTCGCTGCGGAAGAAGAGCCGTGCGGTCACGTCCACGGTGGTCGTCTCGCCGGGGTTCAGCACGAAGCGATAGGCGCCGGTCAGGCTCTCGCTGCGCAGGGCGGCGTAGATCGTCACCGTCTCGGATCCGGGGGCGGGACGTTCGAGCCAGAAGTCGGTGAAGACGGGGAATTCCTCGCCGTCGGGCTGGCCGGTGTTGACCGAGAGGCCGCGGGCCGACAGCCCGTAATGGGTGTCGCGGCCGAGCGCGCGGAAGTAGCTTGCGCCGAGGAAGGCCGCCACCTCGTCGTGGCGGTCGGCGCGGTTCAGCGGCGCGAGCACGCGGAAGCCCGCGACGCCCGGCAGGTCGAAATCCTCGGGGATCTCCTGCTCGAGCCCGTGATATTCGAAATCGGCCGTCGAGAAGCTCATCCCGTGCGCCTTGCCATCCTCGACCTCGTGCAGGTGCACCGGCTCCTTGAAGAGCCATCCGAGGTGGAAGGCGTTGACGCGGAAGCCGCCCTCGCCGGTGTCGGCCCAGCGGGTGCGGTCACGGTCGAAGGCGATGCGCTGGTAGCCGTCGTAATCGAGCTCGGCGAGGAAGCCGCCGACCTGTTCCGGCGTCTTCGGCTCGCCCTTGCTGGCGGCAAGCATCCACTCGCTCAGGATGTCGAAGGAAAACGCCTCGCCTTCCGGCGCGGTCGGCGCGGCGGCGTCCTGGGCGAACAGACGGGCGGGCGAAAGAAGCATGGGCAGCGTCAGGGACCCGCCGAGACCACCGAGGAAGGCACGGCGGTGCGGCGGGCGCGGGGAGCGCACGGGGTCGTGGGCTTTAGGCAAGTGAGTCTCCTGTCCGAAACTGGACAAGAGATGTGATTGCCGCGATGCGGAAATCAATGCTGCACGTGCAGCAAGGGCGAGCGCTCGCCAAAAAAAATCGTTTGATAGGCGGTGTTTCGCCCAAAGATCTGACGGAGGGCGCGAACCGGCGGAACCCGAAGGCTCCGCCGGGGATTGGTCAGGGTTTGGCCCTCCGCGGGCCGGTTCAGGCGTGGGTCTCGTCGGGCGCCTTGGGCAGCAGGGGCCGGACCAGCCTCAGGAAGCCGTCCACGTAGGTCAGCAGCACCGGCACCACCACCAGCGTCAGCAGCGAGGACGAGATCAGCCCGCCGATCACCGCGTGGGCCATCGGCGCGTTCTGCCCCGAACCACCGTGCAGGTTGAGTGCCAGGGGCAGCATCCCGAAGATCATCGCCAGCGTCGTCATCACGATGGGCCGGAACCGCGTGCCGCCCGCCTCGATCAGCGAATCGTAGAGGTCCATCCCCGCGCGCCGGTGCTGGTTCGAGTTGTCGACGAGCAGGATCGCGTTCTTCACCACGAGCCCCATCAGCATCACGAAGCCGATGATCGAGAACATGTTGAGGGTGGAGCCGCCGACCAGCAGCCCGCCCATCACGCCGATCAGGGCGAGGGGGAGGGAGGACATGATCGCGACCGGCTGGACGAAGCTGCCGAACTGCGAGGCAAGCACGAGGTAGATGAAGACCACCGCCAGCGTCAGGGCGGCCCCGGCCGAGGCGGCGGATTCGGCGATCTGCTCGGCGTCGCCCCCGGTGCCGAGGTGATAGCCCGGCGGCAGGGCGAGGCTGTCCTTGGCCTCGGTCAGCGCGGGGTCCACGGCGCGGATGTCGACGCCGTCCAGCCCCGCCGTCACGCTGACCGAGCGTTCGCGGTTCTCGCGGTTTATGACGCCCGGGCCCACCGAATGGGTCACGCTCGCCAGCTGGTCGAGCCGGACGACCCCGGTCCCGTCGGCATTCGCGGCCACGGGCAGCGAGCCGAAGACGGCCGGATCGTTGCGCGCCGCTTCGGGCAGCCGCAGCACGACGTCGTAGGTCTCGCCGTCGGGGGCGGTCCAGTCCGACACCGTCTGGCCCTGGATCATCGGCGACAGCGCGTTGCCGACCTGCGCCACGGTCACGCCGAGGTCCGAGGCCGCCTCGCGGTCGACCTGCACCCCGATCGTCGGCTGCGGATCGTCGAGCGAGGTGCGCACGTCCACCATCCCCTCGATCTGCGACATCTTCGCGGCAAGATCATCGGCGAGGCGTTCCAGCACGTCCAGATCCTCGCCGTAGATCTTCACCTCGATCGGCGTGGCGACACCGCCGCCGAAGCCGCCCGAGGCGCCGACGCGGAACTTGGCGCCGGGGATCGCCGCGAGCGCCTCGCGGATCGGCGCGGCAAGCTGGGTCGGGTTCTGCTCGCGCTCGGTCGGGCCGGTCAGCTTGACGATGATCGCGGCCGAGTTCTCGCCCGAGTTGGTGCCCGAGTTGACGGTGGCATAGGTGCCCAGCACGTAGGGGAAGCCTTCCAGCGCCGCATCCACCTGCGCGATCTTCTCGGCGGTCCGGGCGAGCGGCGTGCCGACCGGCATCTCCATGTCGATCTGGACCTCGGAATTGTCCTCTGGCGGGACGAATTCGGCGCCGATGAACGGGAACAGGGCGAGCCCGCCGACAAAGGCCAGCACGGCGACGAGCAGCGTCGTCTTGCGCCAGTTCAGGCACCAGACGAGCAGGGCGCGATAGCGCCGGCCGACCCAGTCGAAGAACCGTTCGAACTGTGCCACGGCACGGCCCAGGGGCCCGCGCTTCGCGTTCTCGTCCGCCGCCGGGTCGTACCAGACCGAGGACATCATCGGGTCGAGCGTGAAGGAGACGAAGAGCGAGATCATCACCGCGACCGAGACCGTCACCCCGAACTGCAGGAAGAAGCGGCCGAGGATGCCCTCCATGAAGGCCACGGGCAGGAACACCGCGACGACGGAGAGCGTGGTGGCGAGCACCGCGAGGCCGATCTCGTTGGTGCCGTCGAGCGCGGCCTGGTGGTGCGACTTGCCCATCTGGAGATGGCGCATGATGTTCTCGCGCACCACGATGGCGTCGTCGATCAGGATGCCGACGGCGAGCGACAGGGCCATCATCGTCATCATGTTGAGCGTGAAGCCGAGGAAGTAGATCGCCGCCATGGTGCCGATGATCGAGATCGGCAGCGTGAGCCCGGTGATGACGGTCGAGCGCCACGAGTTGAGGAACAGGAAGACGATGATCGTGGCCAGCAGCGCGCCCTCGATCAGCATCGACTGCACGGATTCGAAGCTCTCTTCGACCGGCACGGCATTGTCGCGGATGATCTGGAAGGTGATGCCCTCGTAGAGCGGGTCCTCGCCCAGCTTCACGATCTCCTCGCGGATCGCCTCGGCCACCGCGACGGTGTTGGCGCCCTGCGTCTTGACGATGTCGACCGCCAGCGCCGGCGCGCCGTCGAGCATGGCGAGGCTGTCCTGTTCGGCAAGCTCGGGGCCGGTCCGGGCGACGTCGCTCAGCCGCACCGGATAGCCGCCGCGGCGCGCGACGATGATGTCGTCGAAGGCGCGCACTTCCTTCAGGCGCCCCTCGACCTGCACCGATTGCTTGGCGCCGCCCTCGGTCACCGAGCCGGCGGGCAGGTCGGTGTTCTCGCTGGCCAGCGCCTGCGCGATCTCGGGCGCGCCGATGCCGAGCGCGGCCATGCGGTTCGGGTCCAGCAGAACATGGATCTCGCGCGGGATGCCGCCCACGACAGAGGCGCGGCCGACGCCGGTGATGTTCGACAGGCGCGTGGCCAGCTGGTCCTCGGCCAGCGCGGTCAGCGTGCCGGCGTCGTAGCGGTCCGAGACGACCGCAACCGACATGACGGGCAGCTCCGATGGGTCGAACCGCAGGATCTGCGGGTCTTCGGCATTGTCCGGCAGCGTGCCCGAGATCTGCGCGATCCGGTCGCGCACATCCTGCGCGGCGACCGAGCTGTCGACCTCGAGATCGAACTGGATCAGCACCATGGAGGAGCCGGTCTGCGCCGTCGAGGTGATCGTGTCGATGCCGGACAGGGTCGATATCCCGTCCTCGATCGGCTTGATGATGTCGGCCTCCACCGCCTCGGGCGTCGCCCCGGGGTAGGAGGTGACGACGGCCACGACCGGGAAGTCCACGTCGGGCAGCTGCTCGACCGGCAGGCGGGTGTAGGAGAACAGGCCGATCACGAAGATCGCCACCATCATCATCGTGGCGAAGACCGGCTGGCTGACGGAGATGCGGGTGAGGATCATCGGCCTAGTTCCCGATCACGGTGATGGTCGTGCCGGGGTCGAGCCGCTCGAGCGCGCTGGCGACGATCACGTCGCCCGCGGCGAGGCCCGAGGTCACCTGATAGACTTGGCCGCCGTCCCAGGTCCGCGCCAACTCGACCGGCTGGCGGACGACCTGATCGCCCTCGACCTTCAGCACGTATTGCCCCTCGTCATCCTCGCGCAGGGCCGCGACGGGGATGCCGATCGCGTCCTCTGCCGCGTCGAGGATCAGCACGCCCGAGGCGAACATGCCGCCGCGCAGGGTGCTGTTGGAATTCTCGACCGTCGCGTAGATCGGCAGCATCCGCGTTCCGGCCTTCGCCACCGGCGAGACGCGGTCCACGGTGCCGGTGAAGACCTGATCGCCCAGCCCGTCGACCGAAACCTCGCCGGTCTGCCCGACCCTGATCCGCGGCGCGTAGATCACCGGGACCACCCCCTCGAGCGTCAGCGACGACAGGTCCACGATGGTCATCAGCGGCGTGCCGGGGCTGACGTAGGTGCCCGGATCGACCGCGCGTTCCGACACGGTGCCGGCAAAGGGCGCGGTGATCGTCGCCTTCTCGAGCGATTGCTCGGCATTCGCGACCTGCCGTTCCTGAACGGCGAGATTGGCCTCGAGCTGCCGCACCTGCGCCGCCTGGCTGTCGAGGGTCGAGACGCTGGCGACGCCCCGGTTCACCAGGCTCTGCGTGCGTTCGTATTCCGATTGCGCCAGTTCGAGCTGGGCGCGCGTGGCCTCGGCACTGGCGCGCTGCTGCTCGAGCTGGTTGGTCAGCGTCTCGATGTCGATCCTGACCAGCACCTGCCCCTGCTCGACGGGATCGCCGGGCTGGAGCGTGACCTCGTCCACCCGGCCCGCGACCTCGGCCGGGATCTCGAGCTTGTTGGCCGGATCGAGCGAGCCGGTGATCCGCGTCGTCTCGCGCAATTCCCCGGCCTCGACTTCGTGGAGCTCGGTCGACAGGACCTGCATCACGACCTCGCGTGCCTCCGCGGGCTCGGCCGGCGCGGCGGTCTCGGGATCGGCGCCGGTCAGCGCGTCCTCGCGGCCGAGCACGAGGTAGGCGGCCACCGCGGCGACCGCCACCAGGATCAGCAGCGGGGCCAGCCAGCGCCGCCGCTTGCGATAGGGCGGGGCCGCGCCGGAGGCCTCGTCGGCGCCCGCGGCGCGCTGCGCCCATTTCGGTTTCCGGGGATCGTTCGTCATCCGTGTGCCGCTCTCAGTTTGTCTCGGGGGAGGGGTCGGCCATGGCGGTGAGCCGGGCGGACCATGCATCGAGGAACTCTGCCGAATCGTCGTAGAAGGCCGCGAACCGCGCGATCTTGGCACGTTTCGCTTCCTCTTCGGGCGGGAATGTCCTGGCGACGCCCTGCACCGCGCGGGCGTGTTCGCGGAACCGCTCCGCCAGCGCGGGCAGCACGCGGCTCTGCGGATCGGGGTCGGCCTCCCAGAAATCCTGCCGTCCGCCGCCCCGCGTCTTCGAGGCCATGCCGCGCCGTTCCAGCAGGCGCGTGTTGGTCGAGGCGGAGGCCTTCGAGATCCCGAGCCGCCCGGCGATCTCGGCCAGGCTCATCGGCCGGTCGGACATCAGCAGCAGCGCGAGGATCATCCCCGCAATGCGCGGCGCGCCCTCGGACTGGTAGATCAGGCCGAGGGTCTCGATGAAGCGGTCGGTGGGCGTTTCGGACATGCAGGGGCCTTGGGTCGTTTCCGTTCAATTTGGATTGAACGTGACGCCATGCAAGTTCCGTCGCGACGGTGACGTTGGGTCATGCGGCGGGCAGGCAGCCCCGCCGCCCGCCCGGCGCGTCAGGATCGTCCGCGGCCGATGTCCTGAAACGGGACGTCCTTGTCGACCCGCGGATCGCCGGGCAGGCCCAGCACCCGCTCCGCGATGATGTTGCGCAGGATCTCGGAGGTGCCGCCCGCGATCCGCTGTCCGGGGGCGGCCAGCAGCGATTGCTGGAAGCTGCCCGCGCGCAGCGCCGTCTCGGGGTCCGAGACCATGCCGCCCGCACCCATCAGTTCCAGCGCGAGCCGCGCGATCTCCTGCTGTTTCATCGCGTTCACCAGCCGCCCGATGGAGGCCTCGGGCCCCGGCGTCTCGCCCCGCGACAGCGCGGTGATGGCGCGGAACCGCGCGCTCTTCACCCCGGCGGAGCGGGCGTAGATATCGGCCAGCCGGTCGCGGACCACGGGCGTGCGGATGGCGGGCACGCCGTCGATCTCGAATTCCTCGAGGAAGGCGATCAGGTCCTCGACATCGGGCCGCGGCTCGTCCCCGACCGCGAGGCGTTCGTTCATCAGCGTGGTCAGCGCCACCCGCCAGCCGTCCCCGACCGCGCCGAGGCGATGCGCGTCGGGCACCCGCAGGTCGGTGAAGAAGACCTCGTTGAAATGCGAGGCGCCGGACATCTGGTGGATGGGCCGGACCTCGACGCCGGGGGCGTGCATGTCGATGAAGAACATCGTGAGCCCCTTGTGCTTCGGCACCGTCGGATCGGTCCGGGTCAGCAGGATGCCGTAATCCGACAGATGCGCGCCCGAGGTCCAGATCTTCTGCCCGTTGATGACCCATTCGTCGCCGTCCCTGACCGCGCGGGTCCGGAGCCCCGCGAGGTCCGAGCCCGAGGCGGGTTCGGAAAAGAGCTGGCACCAGACCTCCTCGCCGCGGAGCGCGGGGCCGGTGTAGCGTTCGAGCTGCTCCTTCGTGGCATAGGCGATCATCGTCGGCAGGCACATGCCGAGGCCGATCTCGAAGACGCCGCGGGGGACGGTGTATTTCGCCTCCTCCTGGGTATAGATCACCTCCTCGATCGGCCCGCCGCCCTGGCCGCCCCATTCCTCGGGCCAGCGGATGCCGGCAAAGCCCGCCTCGGCCTTCTTCGCCTGCCAGGCCTTCGCGCGGGTCAGAGCCTCCGCGTCGATCCCGCGCGAGGGCGCAGGGGCCGCGCCGCGCACCCGCTTCTCGGCATGGGCGTCCAGGAAGGCGCGGACCTTCGCGCGGTACTCGGCTTCCGCTTTCGTGTCTTCGAGATCCATGTCGTTCCTCCCCTCAGGCCGCGTCGCGGCGTTCGAGCGCCGTGACCAGCCGGTCCTTCCAGAACCCCAGCGTGCCGTTCGTGAGCGCCAGCGCCCCCGCCCGGCGGTAATAGAGCTGCGGATCCGCCTCCCAGGTGAAACCGATGCCGCCGTGGGTCTGGATGTTCTCGGACGCGGCCAGCGTGAACGCCTGGATCGAGGAGACCCGCGCGGTGGCCGCGGCCAGCGTCAGGTCCCGCTCGCCCGAGGTCAGGCCGAGCGCGCCCATGTAGGCGTTGGACCGCGCCAGCTCGAGCGCCACGAAGACATCCGCCAGCTTGTGCTTGATCGCCTGGTTCGATCCGATGGGCCGCCCGAAGGCCATCCGCTCCTTGGCATAGGCAGTCGCCATGTCGAGGCAGGCCTGCGCGCCGCCGACCTCTTCGAAGGCGGTCAGGATCGCGGCCCGGTCGAGGAGGGAGAGCACCGTCTCCCACGGATCCTCGTTGGACTGGAGCACCTGCGCCGGCGCGCCGTCGAAATCGAGCCGGGCCTGCGGGCGGGAGGGGTCGAGCGTGTCGAGCGTCCCGCGCGTCACACCCTCCGCGCCCAAGTCCACCAGCACCTGCACGATGCGGCCGTCCGCGTCCCGCGCGGCGACGATGGCGATGTCGGCGGTGTCGCCGTCGGGCACCGGCCACTTGGTCCCGCTGAGCCTGCCGTCCGCGAAGCGCGCCTTCACCGCGCCGGGGGCGATCGCGCCCGGCCCCTCGGACAGCGCGAAGGTGCCGGTGGCCTCTCCGGAGGCGAGTTTCGGCAGCCAGGCCTCTTTTTGCTCCTCGGAGCCCGCGAGCATCAGCGCCTCGGCGGCGAGGAAGGCGGTCGAGGCGAAGGGCACGGGGGCGAGGGACCGGCCCAGTTCCTCGGCGATGACGCAGAGCGCCTCGTAGCCGATGCCATGACCGCCGTATTCCTCCGGGATTGCCGCGCCGGTCCAGCCCTGGGCGACGATGCCCTGCCAGAGCGCGGCGTTGTCGATCCCGCCGCCGTCGAGCGCGGCGCGCACCTTGGGCAGGCAGGTCTGCCCGGCCAGGAACCTGCGCCCCTGGTCCCTGATCTCGAGGCTCTCCGCAGAGAATTCCAGGTTCATCCGATGACCTCCCGTCCGTGTCCCATGTCCCCGCTCAGGCGGGCGTCTGTTCCCAATAGGGCGCGCGGAGCACCTTCTTGTAGAGCTTGCCATTGTCGCCGCGCGGCATCTCGGCGATGAACTCCACGCTCCGCGGGCATTTCACGTGGCTGAGGTTGGCGCGGCAGAAGGCGCTGATCTCGGCCGCCAGCGCGTCCGAGGGCACGACCCCCGCCTTGGGCTGGACCACCGCCTTCACCTCCTCGCCGAAATCCTCGTTCGGCACGCCGAAGACGGCGGCGTCCTCGATGTCGGGATGGGTGAGCAGCAGCGCCTCGACCTCCTGCGGGTAGATGTTCACCCCGCCGGACAGGATCATGAAGCTCTTGCGGTCGGTGAGATAGAGGTAGCCCGCATCGTCCACGTATCCGACATCGCCGATGGTCGACCAGGTTTCGGTCGGATGCCGGGACTCGGCGGTCTTGCCGGGGTCGTTGTGGTATTCGAACGGCGCGCCGCCCTCGAAATAGATCGTGCCGATCTCACCGGCGGGCAATTCGCGCCCGTCCTCGTCGCAGATGTGGAGCGTGCCGACCTTGGCCTGCCCGACCGAGCCGGGGCGCTCGAGCCATTCCTCGGAGGTGATCGAGCACTGGCCGTTGCCTTCGCTGCCCGCGTAATATTCCTGGATCACCGGCCCCCACCAGTCGATCATCGCGCGCTTGACGTCATGCGGGCAGGGGGCCGCGGCGTGGATGGCGCATTGCAGGGTCGAGAGGTCGTAGCGGTGCCGGACCTCCTCGGGCAGCTTGAGCAGGCGGTTGAAATGCGTCGGCACCCACTGGCTGTGGGTCACGCCGTAGCGTTCGATGTTCGCGAGGCAGGCCTCGGCATCGAACTTCCGCATCACCACGATGCACCCGCCGAGCCGCCCGATCCGGATCGTGTAGCCCAGGGGCGCCGCATGGTAGAGCGGCGAGGGGTGGAGGTAGACCGTGCTCGTGTCGAAGCCGTAGCGCTCGGCGGTTTTCGTCAGCAGCGCGTTCGGCACGCCGAAGGGGCCCTGCGGCATCGGTTTGCGCACCCCCTTCGGGCGCCCCGTGGTGCCGGAGGAATAGAGCATGTCGATCCCCTCCTGCTGGTCCGGGATCGGCGTGTCGGGCAGCCCGGCGAGTTCCGCGTCGAGATCGGCGAACCCCGGGGCGGCGCCGTCCGTCATCAGCCGCGCTTCGGCGGGCATGCAGGACAGGTCGAGCTGGCCGGCCACCGGCGCCATGGCCTGCGAGGTCAGGAAGAGCTTCGCGTCGCAATCCGCGAGGATGTATTCGATTTCCGCCTTCGTCAGATGTGTCGGCATCGGCGTCACACGCAGCCCGGCGCGGATCAGCCCCCAGAAGAGCGGCAGGTAATCGTAGCGGTTCTCCAGCAGCACGACCGCGTGGTCATGCGGCCTGAGCCCGAGCGCCCGCGCGAGATGCGCGACGCGGTTCGACATCGCCTCATAGGCGCCGAAGGTGATCACGCGGCCCGTCTCGGCCTCGATCACGGCGGGGCGGTCCGGTGTCCGGGCGGCCCAGACGCCGATGTGCAGTTCCTGTTGGTCAGCTGTCGCCACGATCTCCTCCTGTCGTGTCGTGAAGTCTAGGCGTCCGGCGGCGGATCGGGATCCGCCGTTCCGGGCGGGATCGCGGCGCCCGTCGCTTCAAGCGCGGCGGCTCTGCGGCGTCCGATCACGGCTCTCGCGGGCGTCGGGTGCGGTGCCGCGCGGTCGCAGGCCGGCGGGCCGTGGCGGCGCCTGCCTGTGGCGGTCCGCCGGGGCAAGGCCATCCGGGCGCGTCCTGCCCGCGCGCAGGGCGCGTCTTCGGTCGTATTCATGCCGGTGCCTCCTCCGCTGCCGTGTCGGGCGCCCGTCACCGTGGGGCGGTTCATGTCGTGCCTCATCGAGCCTAGGCCGCGTCTGCCGGAGCTGACAAGGCGGGCGGGCGCGATGCTCTCCTTCTGTCAGGTCAGCACGCCCTCGGCCCTGAGCCGCGCGATCGTGTCCTCGTCGTAACCCGCGGCCCTCAGCGCGGCCTCGGTGTCCTGACCCGGGGCGGGGGGCGGGCGCGGCGCGTCGGCGGGGGTGCGGCTGAAGCGCGGCGCGGGGGCGGCCTGGGTGACGCCGTCCCGCACGACAAAGGTCCGCCGGGCGGCGAGGTGGGGGTGATCCGCGGCCTCGGACCATGTCAGCACCGGGGTCGCGCAGGCGTCGGTGCCGTCGAAGATCGCGGTCCATTCGTCGCGGGTCTTCTGCCGGAAGATTGCCGCGTAATCCTCGCGCCGCTCGGGCCACCGGGCGGGGTCGGTCTGGTCGGCGCGCTGCGCGTCGTCGATGCCGGCCCTCGCGATCATCTCGGCGAAGAACTGCGGCTCGAGCGGTCCGAGCGCGATGAACTTCCCGTCGGCGCAGGCGTAGGTCCGGTAATGCGGCGCGCCGCCGTCGAGCAGGTTGCTCTCGCGCGCTTCGCTCCAGCGGCCCATGGCGATCATCGAATGGACCAGCGCCATCAGCGCCGAGGCCCCGTCGACCATCGCCGCATCGATCACCTGGCCCTTGCCCGAGGTCTGGCGCTCCCAGAGCGCGGCCATGATGCCGAACAGCAGGAACATCGTGCCGCCCGCGTAATCCGCCCCGATGTTGAGCGGCGGGGTGGGCACGTCGTCCGCCCGGCCGATGGCATGCAGGAAGCCGGTCAGCCCGAGGTAGTTGATGTCGTGCCCCGCCATCTGCGCCATCGGACCGTCCTGGCCCCAGCCGGTCATCCGGCCATAGACCAGCCCGGGATTGCGCTCGGCGCATTCCGCGGGACCAAGCCCCATGCGCTCCATCACGCCGGGACGGAAGCCCTCGATCAGCACGTCCGCCCCCGCGATCAGCGCCATCGCCGCGGCCACCCCTTCGGGGTGCTTGAGGTTCAGCGCCACCGACCGCTTGCCGCGGTTGTTGATGTCGGCGGGATGCGCCGCGGCCGACTTGCGGGCGATCAGCGTGACCTCGGCGCCCAGGTCGGCCAGGAACTGGCCGGCCAGCGGCGCGGGGCCGATGCCCGCCATCTCCACCACCCGGAGGCCGGCGAGGGGCCCGCTCATGCCGCCTCTGCCGCGCTGTCGCGCAGCCGGTCGAAGGCCGCGTCGGGGATCGCGAACCGCTCGCCGTAGCGTTCGGCCAGGGCCTTCGCGCGGGCATTGAAGGCGTCCACGCCGATTCCGCGGATGAACTGGATCGCGCCGCCGGTATGGGCCGGGAAGCCGATGGCGAAGATGCCGCCGAGGTTGGCCTCCACCTCGGTGTTCAGCACGCCCTCGTCGAGGCAGCGCAGCGTCTCGATCGCCTGCCGGTAGAGGAGGCGGTCGATGGCGTCCTCCATCGGCACCTCCGCGTTGCCCTGTGCGAATTGCGACAGCCCCGGCCAGAGCGATTTCGTCCCGTCCGAGGCGTAATCGTAGAAGCCGCCGCCGTAGTGCCGCCCGCCGCGGCCCTGTGCGATCATCGCGTCGACGACCCTTGCGCTGGCGGTGTTGTGGTGGCCGAAGTCGCTCTCCACCCCGAGCCGCGCGTCGAGCGCCTCGTGCGTCCTGCGCACCTTCTGGGAGAGCACCTGCGAGACCTCGTCCGACACCGCGAGCGGCCCAACCGGCATCCCGGCCTTCCAGGCGGCACGCTCGATGGCGGCGGGGGACATGCCGTCCTGCAGAAGCTGCATCCCCTCGTCCATGAAGGTGCCGAAGACGCGGCTGGTGAAGAAGCCGCGGCTGTCGTTCACCACGATGGGCATGTAGCCGATCTGCTGGACGTAATCGTAGGCGCGGCGGAGGGTTTCGGCGCTCGTCTTCTCGCCCATGATGATCTCGACCACCTTCATCTTGTCGACCGGGCTGAAGAAATGCAGGCCGATGAAGCGGGTCGGATCGGGGCAGCTTTCCGCGAGGATCGAGATCGGCAGGGTCGAGGTGTTCGAGCCGTAGATCCCGTCATCGGCGAGCTGCTTCCAGGTCTCGGGGATGACCGTCTCCTTCAGGTCGATATCCTCGAACACCGCCTCGATGATGATGTCGGCGCCCTTGCAGGCGGCGTCGTCGGTGACGGGCGTGATCTTGTCCAGCAGGGCTGCCCTGGCCTCCTCGCTCATCCGCCCCCGCTTGATCGCCTTGTCGCAGAGGGCTTGCGAATAGGCCTTGCCCTTCTCGGCCCTGGCCATCTCCATGTCCTTGAGCGCGGTGGTCAGCCCCGCCCTGGCATGGGCATAGGCGATGCCCGATCCCATCATGCCCGCCCCCAGAACGGCGGCCTTGGAGGCCTTCCACTGCGGCCCCTCGGGGCGCACCTTGCCGGACCTGATCGCCTGCATCCCGAAGAAGAACGTCGTGATCGCGGCCTTGCACTCGGGCGTGGTCATCAGCGCGACGATCCCCCGGCTCTCCATCCTGAGCGCGGCGTCGAAGCTCATCCGCATGGAATTGACCGCGATGTCGAGGATCTTCTCGGGTGCGGGCAGGAGCCCTCGGGTCTTCTGGAAGAGCATGGCCGAGCTGACCTGGATGGTCTGCCGGATGCGCGGATGCAGCGCATCGCCATTCGGGTAGCGGAAGCCCTTCCGGTCCCAGGGCTGGGTTTGGCTGTCGGGGTTGGCCTTGATCCAGGCCCGGGCGGCGGGGATCAGTTCGTCCTTGGCGACGACCGCGTCGACCATGCCCTCGGAGAGGGCCTGCTGCGGCTTGGCCTGCTTGCCCTCGAGCAGGTAGGGCAGCGCCTTCTCCAGCCCGAGGAGCGCGGTCAGCCGGACCACGCCTCCGGCCCCCGGCAGCAGGCCGAGGGTCACCTCGGGCAGGCCGACGACCGCCTTCGGGTCATCCGCGACGATCCGGTGGTTGCAGGCGAGGCAGAGCTCGTAGCCGCCGCCGAGCGCCGCGCCGTTGATCGCGGCGACGACCGGGACGGGGAGGCGTTCGAGATCGCGGTAGACGGCCTTGTTCGCCTCGATATAGGCGAAGGTCTCGGCATCGGCCCGGGTGGTCGCGAGGATGTCGTTCAGATCGCCGCCCGCGAAGAAGGTCTTCTTGGCCGAGGCGAAGATCACGCCCCTGAGGTCCTCTTCCGCCCGAAGCTTCGCGATCACGTCCTGCATCCCCGGCACGAACCGGGCGTTCATCGTGTTGGCGGACTGGCCGGCCATGTCCATCGTCACGGTCACGATGCCGTCCGCGTCCTTCTCGTAGATGAAATCGCTCATGTGCCCCTCCCTCAGACGCGTTCGATGATCGAGGCGATGCCCATGCCGCCGCCCACGCACATGCAGATCAGCGCGCGCTTCAGTTTCCGCCGCTCCAGCTCGTCCAGCATCGTCGAGACGAGACAGCCCCCCGTCGCGCCCAGCGGATGCCCCATGGCGATGGCGCCGCCGACGACGTTCAGCTTCTCGTCCGGCACATCGAGATCGCGCTGCAGGCGCAGGGCAACGCTGGCGAAAGCCTCGTTGATCTCCACGAGGTCGATGTCCTCGATGGAAAGCCCGGCCTTGGCCAGCGCCTTTTCCGAGGCCGGCCCCGGCCCGGTCAGCATGATCGTCGGATCGGTCGAGGTCAGCGCGATGGAAACCACCCGCCCGCGCGGCGTGAGGCCGAGATCCTTGCCGGCCTGTTCGGAGCCCACCATCACCAGCGAGGCGCCGTCCACGATTCCGCTGGAATTGCCCGGCGTGTGGACATGGTTGATCCGCTCGACCTCGGGGTAGCGGGCGAGCGCCACGGTGTCGAAGCCCATGGCCCCGGGGCCCGCGAAGGAGGGCTTCAGCGCGCCCAGCTTCTGCATGTCGGTGTCGGGTTTGATGAAATCGTCCCGTTCCAGGATCGTGATGCCGTTCTCGTCCTTCACCGGCACGACCGAGCGGTCGAACCAGCCCGAATCCCGGGCGTGGGCCGCGCGTTTCTGGCTCTCCAGCGCGAAGGCGTCGACGTCGTCGCGGCTCCAGCCCTCGATGGTGGCGATCAGGTCGGCGCCGATGCCCTGCGGCACGAAGCCGGTCTGGATCGCGGTCGCCGGATCCTCGGCGAAGGGGCCGCCGTCGGCGCCCATGGGGACGCGGGACATCGACTCGAAGCCGCCCGCGCAGACCAGGTCCTCCCAGCCCGAGGCCACCTTGGCGGCGGCGGTGTTGAAGGTGTCGAGCCCGGAGGCGCAGAACCGGTTCACCTGCGCGCCGGGAACCTTGTCGGACCAGCCGGCCTTCTGCAACGCGATCTTGGGCAGCACCGCGCCCTGTTCCATCACCGGCATCACGCAGCCCAGCATCACGTCATCCACCCGGGCTGTATCGAGGTCGTGGCGCGACTGCATCTCGCCGAGGAGCGTGGTGACGAGGTCGATGGGTTTCACCTCGTGCAGCGTGCCGTCCGGCTTGCCCTTGGAGCGGGGCGTGCGGATCGCGTCGTAGATATAGGCGGTTTCGGCCATCGGTTTCCTCCCAGAATGCGATGTCGGTCTGTTTCGTCCTGTCTCCCGGGCCCTCCTCAGGCCGCGTCGAAAAGCGCCATGCGGGGCAGGGGCTCGAACTCCCTGGCGGCCAGCAGCCGAGCCTCGCGCCGCTCGATCCCGAGGGCGCGCAGCATCGCCTCGGCGGTGTCGCTGCCCGCTTCGCGCCATGTGCGGTGCCCGTTCAGCACCAGCGTCATCGCGCCGAAGGTGGCCCCGCCCATCATCCCGCAGATCGAGACGACCTGCTCGGGCCGGACGTCGAAGCGCCCGGTCTCGATCCCGCGGTTCAGCTCTTCGGCCGGCACCCGGCCCCAGAAGGCGCCGAGCTTCTGCTCGAGCATGGCATAGCGCGCGATGAAGCGGCCCCAGTGGGGTTCCTCGTGCACCCGGCGCACGCAGAGCCGCATGGCGTTGGAAATCCGCAGCGCGGGATCGGTCTCGGTGCCGAAGCTCTCCCGCACGGAGTGCAGGAATTCCTCGGCCATCATGTCGCAGACCGAGGCGAAGAGCCCCGAGGGCTCGGCGAGGTTGTTGTAGATCGTGCCGCGCGAGAGCCCCGCCTCCTTCGCCAGCTCGCTGACGGGAATCGTGGTCCCGCCGGTCTCGGCGAAGATGCGCATGGCAGCATGGTGGATGCGGAGGCTGGCGCTGTTCATCAGGGGAAGGGGGGTCCGAAATATGTGTTGACCGAAATTGAACACGTCTGTTTAAATCGTGTCAACAGCGTTCAGGCTCCGTCAGGAGGAGGCGGCAGAAGCGCTGCACACAGGGAGGCGCGCGGCCGGGTTCCGGCGCGCGAAAGGAGAGGTTCATGGAGCTTCTGCAGCTGCTGTTCGGCGGCGTGGCGAACGGCTGTATCTACGGGCTCGTCGCGCTCGGGTTCGTGCTCATCTACAAGGCCAGCGAAGGGGTGAACTTCGCCCAGGGCGACATGATGATGCTGGGCGCCTTCATCGCGCTCGGCTTCGGAAATGCGGACCAGATGGGCTGGCCCTTCTTCCTCGCGGTTCCCGCGGCCATGGCCTGCATGTTCGGGGTCGGCTGGGGGATCGAGCGGGTCTTCGTGCGCCGGATCTTCGGCCAGCCGCAATTCGCTCTGGTGATCCTGACCATCGCGCTCGGCTTCGTGCTGCGCTTCGTCGCCGGCTCGATCTGGGGCTACACGCCGCTGGTTCTGGAGACGCCCTTCTCCGGCGTGAACTTCTACTTCGGCGGCGTGGTGCTGGGGGCGGCGGACCTGGTGACCATCCTCGTCACCGCGGTCCTGACACTGCTGCTCTGGGCCTTCTTCGCCTTCACGCGGGTGGGGCTGGCCGCGCAGGCGGCCTCGCAGAACCAGATGGCGGCCTATATCGTCGGCGTCCCGGTGATGCGGCTGAACGGTCTGATCTGGGGCCTCTCGGGGGTCGTGGCGACCGTGGCGGGCGTGCTCTACGCCACCAAGGGGGCGATCGACCCGAACATCGGGCTGCTCGGCATCAAGGCCTTCGCGGCGGCCGTCATCGGCGGGATGGGCTCGCTCCCGGGCGCGCTGCTCGGCGGGCTCCTGATCGGCATCGTCGAGCCGCTGGCGGGCCGCTACGCGCCGGGCGAGTTCGCGCAGATGTCGCCCTACATCATCATGCTGGTGGTGCTGGTGACCCGGCCGGGCGGGCTGTTCTCGCAAATCCAGATGAAGAAGGTCTGAGCCCATGCGGATCGTCTTCAAGACCACCTACGACCGCGACATCGACATCCACGAGCACTGGGGCAAGCGGGGCGCCTACCTTGCGCTGCTGGCGGTCATGGCGGTGCTGCCTTTCCTCGTCGGCGAATACTACCTGGCCGAGGCGACCAACACGCTGATCTGGTCGCTCGCCGGGATGGGGCTGATGGTTCTGGTCGGGCACACGGGGCAGGTCTCGCTCGGCCACGCGGCCTTCCTCGCCATCGGGGCCTACACGGACGCGGCGCTGATGACGGCGGGGGTGCCGTTCCTGGTCTCCTTCCCCCTGGCGGGCATCGCCGCGGGGCTCTTCGGGGCGCTGATCGCGATCCCGGCGGTCAGGATGTCGGGCATCTACCTCGCCATCGCGACGCTCGCGGTCTTCGTCATCGTCGAGGAGATGGTGATCCTGCTCTCGCCCATCACCGGCGGGGTCGGCGGCATCTTCGCCCCCACGATCGAGATCCTCGGGATCAGCTTCGACCGCTACGCGGAGCTCGCCAACCTCTACTGGCTGGTCCTCGCCGTGGTCGTGCTGGTGACCTGGGGCTACGCCAACCTGATGCGCTCGCCCACGGGGCGGTCGTTTCTGGCGGTGCGCGACAGCGAGGTTTCGGCCCGCGCGCTCGGCATCAACGTGACGCGGACCCGGGCGCTGGCTTTCGGGCTATCCTCCGGGGTGACGGGCCTGGCGGGCGCGCTGATGGGCCATTACATCGGCTTCTTCAACTACGAGCTCTTCTCGATCTTCATCTCGATCAACCTGCTGCTCGTCGTCACCATCGGGGGCCTCGGCTTCATCCAGGGCGCCTTCCTCGGCGCGATCCTCATCACCGCCGTGCCGCAGGCCATCGCGATCTTCCGGGACTGGGCGAATGCCTCGCTCGGCGTCGATCTGGGCGGGATTCCCGGGCTCGACACGATGATCTTCTCGGCCGTGCTGATCGCCTTCATCATCTACGAACCCGCCGGGCTCTACGGCCGCTGGCTCAAGATCCGCACCTGGTGGGAGCTCTTCCCGCTGGCCCGCAAGGACATGTTCCGGCGGCAGAAATCCTACCTCAAGACGGAGCGCATGAGATGAGCCTGCTGAAAGCCGAGGACATCGCGGTGCATTTCGGCGGCGTGAAGGCCGTGGACGGCGTGTCGTTCGAGGTCGAGGCGGGCGAGGTCTTCGCCATCATCGGGCCGAACGGGGCGGGCAAGTCGACGATCTTCAACCTGATCTCGCGGATCTATCCGCTGACGAAGGGCCGGATCTGGTTCGACGGGCAGGAGATCACCGGCCTCAGGGCGCACCAGATCGCGCCGCTCGGGATTGCGCGGACCTTCCAGAACATCGAGCTCTTCGACCATTCGACGGTGCTCCAGAACCTCCTGATGGGACGGCACACGCACCGGCGGACGAATTTCCTGCAGGACATCCTCTTTTTGCCGAAGGTCCGGCGCGAGGAGCATCTTCACCGCCACCGGGTCGAGGAGGTGATCGAGTTCCTCGAGCTCGAAGCCTACCGCAACAAGATGATCGCGGGCCTGCCCTACGGCGTCCGCAAGGTGGTCGAGATCGGGCGCGCGCTCGCCCTCGGGCCGAAGCTGATCCTGCTGGACGAACCGGCCTCGGGCCTCTCGGTCGAGGAAAGCCAGGAGGTCGCCTTCTGGATCGAGGACATGCGCCGCGAAATGGGGCTGACCGTGCTGATGGTCGAACACGACATGGGGCTGGTCACGGCGGTGGCCGACCGGGTGCTGGCGGTGGCGAACGGACGGCCCCTCGCGCAAGGCACCCCGGCCGAGGTGCAGGCCGACCCGGAGGTCCAGGCCGCCTACCTCGGCACCACGGCGGAGGCGGCGGCATGAGCGTGCTCGCGGTCCGGAACGTGGAGACCTTCTACGGCGCGATCATGGCGCTGCGCGGGGTCAGCATCGACGTGGAGGAGGGCGAGATCGTCACCATCCTCGGCGCGAACGGGGCGGGCAAGACGACGCTGATGAAGACGATCTGCGGGCTGATGGACCCCGAGAAGGGCTCCGTCACCCTGCTGGGCGAGCGGATCGAGGGGATGGACCCGGACCGGATCGTCAAGAAGGGCCTCGCGCTGGTGCCCGAGGGGCGGGAGGTCTTTCCCTATCTCACCATCGAGGAGAACCTGAGGCTCGGCGCCTTCACCCGGCGCGATGCCATCGGCGGCGATCTCGAGCTTGTCTACCAGTACTTCCCGATCCTGAAGGAGCGCAGGAAACAGGCGGCCGGGTTCCTTTCGGGCGGACAGCAGCAGATGCTGGCCATCGGGCGGGGGCTGATGGCGCGGCCGAAGCTGATGCTCCTGGACGAGCCCAGCCTCGGGCTCTCGCCGCTGCTGACGCAGGAGATCTTCGGCATCATCGCCCGGCTCAATGCCGAGCAGGGGGTGACGATGCTGGTGGTCGAACAGAACGCCCATATCGCGCTTGCCACCGCCCACAAGGGCTACGTGCTCGAGACCGGGCGGATCGTCATGGCGGGCCCTGCCGAGACGCTGAGGAATTCGCCCGACATCCAGGAATTCTACCTCGGGAAATCGGGCGAGACGCAGCGCGGGCAGAAACGCTGGAAGAGGCGCAAGACATGGAGATGACCCGCTTCGACACCGCGCCGATCACCGTGGACGGCTGCGACACGGTCGTGAAACTGTGGAAGAACCGCTGCGAGGCATATGGCGACCGTCCCGCGCACCGCGAGAAGGAGCTCGGCGTCTGGCAGGAATATTCCTGGGCGGCGTATTACGACGGGGCGAAGCGGATCGGGCTGGCGCTGATGGCGCTTGGCGTGCGCAGGGGCGAGCCGGTGCTGATCCTTGCCGAGGACCGGCGGGAATGGCTCTACTGCGACCTGGGCGCGGCCGCGATCGGGGCGATCCCGACGGGGGTCTACACGACCGACAGCCCCTCGCAGCTCGCCTATCTCGCGCAGGATTCCGGCGCCCGGGTGCTCTTCGTCGAGAACGACGAGCAGCTCGACAAGTATCTCGAGGCGCGCGACCGGATGCCCGGCATCGAGAAGGTCGTTGTCTTCGACCGCGACGGGCTGGCCGAGTTCTCGGACCCGCAGGTGATGTTCCTCGACGAGCTGCTGGCGCTCGGCGGGACGGAGGCCGAGGCCCACCCGGCGCGCTTCGAAGACGCGCTCGCGGCGGTGCAGCCCGAGGATCCGCGGATGCTGATCTATACCTCCGGCACCACCGGCCCGCCGAAGGGCGCGATGGTCACGCACCGCAACATCCTCTTCCAGCACGTCGCGGGCGAGGAGATGCTGGAGTTTTACGAGAGCGACGAACTGCTGTGCTTCCTGCCGCTCTGCCATGTGCTCGAACGGCTGATCTCGGTGGAACTCCCGATCGGGCACGGCTGCACGGTGAACTTCGCCGAAAGCCCCGAGACGGTGTTCGAGAACCTGCAGGAGGTCTCGCCGCATTCCTTCTCGGGCGTGCCGCGGATCTGGGAGAAGATCCATTCCCGCGTGATGATCCTGCGGTCCGAGGCCGGCTGGCTGGGGCGGCACGCCTTCGACTGGGCGCTCGGCGTCGGCGAGAAGATGGCACGCGCGCGGGAAGAGGAAAAGCCGGTCGGGGCAGCGCTCAAGGCGCAGCACTGGCTCGCCGACCTTCTGGTCCTGTCGAACCTGCGGCGCATGGTCGGGCTCTCCCGCGCCCGCCGGGTGACCTCGGGCGCCGCCCCGATCTCGCCCGAGCTGATCCGCTGGTTCGCCGCGATCGGTGTGCCCCTGATCGAGGGCTACGGCATGACCGAGACCTCGGGCGTCGCCACGATCAACACCGTGAAGGCCAACCACATCGGCACCGTCGGGCCCGCGCTGCCGGGGGTGGGTCTCAGGATTTCGCCCGAGGGAGAAATCCAGGTGGGCGGCGCCTGCGTCTTCGGCGGCTACTGGAACAAGCCCGAGAAGACGGCCGAGACGATGACCGAGGACGGCTGGCTGAAAACCGGCGACGTCGGCCGGATCGACAACCGCGGCTGCCTGACGATCACCGGGCGGATGAAGGACATCATCATCACCGCGGGCGGCAAGAACATCACCCCCGCCGAGATCGAGAGCCGGCTGAAGTTCAGCCCCTACATCTCGGATGCGGTGGTGATCGGGGACAGGCGGAAATACCTGACCTGCCTCGTGATGATCGACCAGGAGAACGTCGAGAACTTCGCCCAGTCGAGGCAGATCCACTTCTCGGACTTCGCCTCTCTCACCCGGGCGCCGGAAGTGCGCGAGCTGATCGGACAGGTGGTGGCGGAGACCAACCGCCAGTTCGCCCAGGTCGAGCAGATCAAGGATTTCCGGCTGATCGACATTCTTCTGACGGCCGAGGACGAGGAGCTGACGCCGACCATGAAGCTGAAGCGGAATTTCGTGAACGAGCGCCACGCGGCGCTGATCGACGAGATGTACTGACCCGCGCCGGGAGGACGGCCGGGCAACCTAGGGAGGAAGACAATGACGACATTCAAGGCACTGGCCGCCACGGCCGTCCTTGCGCTGGCGGGTCCCGCCTGGGCGCAGACGCCCGGCGTCACCGACACGGAGATCAAGCTGGGGGGGGCGCATGACCTCTCGGGCATCTTCGCGCCGTTCTCGGTCCCCGCGGTCGCCGCCGCGAACGCCTATTTCGACAAGGTGAACGCGGAAGGCGGCATCCACGGGCGCAAGATCACCTACATCGTCGAGGATCACGGCTACCAGGTGCCGAAGGCCGTGCAGGCGGCCAACAAGCTGATCAATCGCGACGAGGTCTTCGCGATGTTCCTGAACCTCGGGACGCCGCACAACATCGCGATGTTCCAGCTGATGGGACCGAAGGGGATCCCCAACGTCTCGCCCATCACGGCCGCGCGCCAGATGATCGAGCCCTTCGAGCCGTGGAAGTTCGCGGGCACCTCGTCCTATTACGACGCGATCCTCGAGACCGTGAACTACATGTCCGAGAACGAGGGGACCGAGAAGGTCTGCCTGATGCTCCTGCCCACCGACTTCGGCAAGGAGATCGAGGCGGCGGTCTACCAGCTCCGCGACGAGGGCAAGATCGAGATGGGGGCCGAGATCGCCCACAAGCCGGACGAGAGCGACTTCACCGGCGCGCTCGGCAAGGTGAAGGAATCGGGCTGCGACACGATCGGCATGGCGCTCGGGATCAGCCAGATGATCAACGCGATCGCCACCGCGCGCAAGCTCGGGATGGATCAGAAGATCCTGCTGTCGAGCGCGGGCTTCCACACCGTCGTGGCCAAGGGCCTCGCCCAGCAGGGCGTGATGGACGGCGTCTATGCGGGCGCCGGCTGGCAGGACCTCGAAGCGCGGCTCGGCGAGCCCGAGGTGCAGGAATTCGTCGCCGCCTACAAGGAGGCCACCGGCGAGGAGTATCCCGGCACCGGCGCGCTTCTGGGCCATGCCGGCGCGCGGATCATGGTCGAGGCGCTGGAGGCAGCAGGTCCCGACCTGACCCGCGAGAGCTTCATCGCCGCGATGGAGGGTCTGAACTTCGAGGACAAGGTCGCGGGCAACACGGTCACCTTCTCGGCCGAGGATCACGCGGGCGCGGACGAGGTCTTCGTCTCGAAGATCGAGAACGGGTCCTGGGTGCTGGTCGACACCATCGAATGACACGTGACGCGGGGCGGCGCCTGGCCGCCCCGCCTTTCCAACCCGAGAGGCAGGCATGCTGCGACGCACGATCTACGACGAGGAACACGAGATTTTCCGCAAGAGCGTCCGGGCCTGGGCCGAGCGGGAGGTTTTCCCGAACTCCGAGACCTGGCGCGAGACCGGCGCCGTCTCGCGCGAGGCATGGCGCAGCGCGGGGGAACAGGGGTTTCTCTGCATGTATGCCGACGAGAAATACGGCGGGCTCGGCCTGCAGGATTTCCGCTACGACATGATCCTGAACGAGGAGCTGGGCGCGAAGGAACCGGGCTTCTTCCTCGGGCTGCACAACCGGATCGCCGGACCCTACATGCAGCACGTGGCCAGCGACGACCAGCGCGACCGCTACATGCCCGGGATCGTCTCGGGCGAGACCATCCTCGCCATCGCGATGACCGAACCGGGGACGGGCTCGGACCTGGCCGGGATCAGGACGCGCGCGGTCGAACAGGATGACCACTGGGTGCTGAACGGATCGAAGACCTACATCTCGAACGGTTTCCTTGCCGGGCTCGTCATCGTCGCCGCCCGCACCAATCCGGAAGCCAGCCACGAGATCGGGCTCTTCCTCGTCGAGGGCGATGCCGAGGGGCTGAGCCGGGGGCGGAACCTGTCGAAGATGGGCCTGCCGTCGCAGGACACGGCGGAGCTCTTCTTCGACAACGTGAAGGTCCCGAAGCGAGACGTGCTGGGCGATCCGAAGATGGGCTTCCGCATCATGATGAAGAACCTCGCTGAAGAGCGGCTGATCGGCGCCACGGGCTTCATGGCGCGGGCGGAATACGCCTTCGCCATCACGATGGACTACATCCTGGAGCGCCGGGCCTTCGGCAGGGCGATCGGCACGTTCCAGAATTCGCGCTTCAAGATGGCCTCGATGCGGACCGAGCTGGATGCCGCCTGGGCGCTCACCGACCATTGCGTGCGGGAACACCTGCAGGGCGAGCTCAGCGCCGAGATGGCGGCCGAGGTGAAGCTCTACACCTCCGAGGTCGAGGGCCGCGTGGTGGACGAATGCCTCCAGCTCCACGGCGGGGCGGGGTTCATGGACGAATACGAGATCTCGCGCCTCTACCGCGATGCCCGGATCAGCCGGATCTACGCCGGCACCTCCGAGATCATGCGCGAGATCATCGGCCGCGGCCTCGGGCTCGACGACCGGCAGAGGAACTGAGGCCCGGGAAGACCGGGGCCTTTGCGGCAACCCTCGCCGAACCGGACGCGTCACGCTGCGGGCGGCGGGACCGCGCGCCCGGGACTTGCCAAGTGACGCGGGCTTTGCCACCCTTCGTCCCATGCGGGAACTCACGACCGCCGAGGTATCCATGACCACCACGCACAGCAAACGCCGTGTGCAGATCGTCTGCGCGGCCTTCCTTCACATCCCGATCGTCGCCATCGCGGCCTATGCCGTGGCGTCGGGAAGCTGGCAGGGCGCGGGCACGCTTCTGCTCGTCGGCCTCGTGGCGACCGTGGCCGCGACGGTGCTGATCGTACCCTACGTCGGGCGCGTGCTCGACGGGCAGCGGCTTCAGCCGGCGGAATAGGCGTTCAGAGGAAGAGCCAGAGCAGCCAGGCCAGCAGCGCGACCTTGGCGACGGCCAGCAGCAGGAGCGTGTCGCGGTTCTCGGGCGCGCGCAGCACCTCGAGGTAATGCCGCCAGCCCCGCGCCGCGGGCGCGCCGAAGAGCCTCGCCTCGATCCCCGCGAAGACCCGGGCAGGGGGGGCGGCATCGGCGGCCATGTCGGCTTCGTGGATCAGCGAGAGATATTCGTTCCAGGACCGGAAGGCCCGCCGCAGCTCGGCATCCTCCTGCAGGGCCGCGAGCACGTCGCGACGCTTGGTCCCTTCGAGAAGGCCGAGTGCAAGTTCTCCGGCGCTGGCGATCTTCTCGTCGTCCAAGGTCGGCTCCGATCCGGGGCCCGGTCTGGGGACCCGCTGCAATCATCGTGCCGCATTCCCGGCGCCCTGGCAATGACCCGCCGCCGGCCACGCGGCGGTGACGGTCCGAAACGGCGCGACCGCCCAATCAGCCCCCCGCCGCCGCCATCTCGCGGGCCAGCCGTTTCTCCTCCTCGACCTTCGGGACGGAGAACCGGGCGAGCAGCAGGTAGACCACCGGGGTCAGGTAGAGGGTGGAGAGCGTGGCCAGCCCCAGCCCGCCCACGATGACCCAGCCGAGCGCCTCGCGCGCCTCGGCGCCCGCGCCCGAGGCGAAGATCAGCGGCACGCCGCCCAGCACGGTCGAGGTCATCGTCATCATCACCGGGCGCAGCCGGATGGTGGAGGCCTCGAAGATCGCCTCGCGCAGGGCAAAGCCCCGGTCGCGCAGCTGGTTGGCGAATTCCACGATCAGGATGCCGTTCTTGGCCATGATCCCTATGAGCATCACCAGCCCGATCTGGGAATAGACGTTCAGCGTCATCCCCGTCAGCACCATCGCCACCGCCGCGCAGGCGAGGCCAAGGGGCACGGTCGACATCACGACGATGGCCGAGATGAAGCTTTCGAACTGGGCCGAGAGCACGAGGAACACCACCACGATCGCGAAGCCGAAGGTCAGGAACATGCCGGCCGAGGTCTGGTCGAGCGTCGCGGCCTCGGCCAGCGGCACGATGCGGTTCTCCTCGGAGAGGACCTCCGCGCCCAGCCGTTCGACCTCCGCCATCGCGCTGCCGAGCGACATCGCCGGGGTCAGGCCCGCCGAGATCTCGACCGAACGGTTCTGCCCCTCGCGGTTCAGCTCGGGCGCCACGGCGCGTTCCGAGAGCGTGACGAAGGTCGACATCGGGATCATCTGCCCGTCGCCCGCCCGGATGAAGACGTTCTCGAGGTCGGAGGGGTCGTTGACCGGGTTCGAGGTCGACAGCATCTGGATGTCGTAGCTCTTGTCGTCGATGAAGAGCTCGCCCACCGACCGCCCGTCCAGCACGGCGCGGAGCGCGTCGCCCAGCCCCGTGATGTCGACGCCGAGGTCCGAGGCGCGGCGGCGGTCGATTTCGATGAAGAGCTGCGGCATGGTCGTCTCGAACTCGAGCCGGACCTGCCCGAAATCCGGGTTCTCGGACATCCGCGCGACAAGCCGGTCGGCGACCTCGGCAAGCTGGGCGTAGTTGTTGCCGGTCACCGCGAAGGCCAGCCCGCGGCCCGCGCCGCGGATGCCCAGGGAATTGGGCTGGATCGCGAAGGCCCGCACGCCCACGACGTTGCCGAGCGCGCGGTTGATGTCGCCCACGATCGCGTCCTGCGCGCGGTCGCGTTCGTCCCAGGGGGCCAGCGACATCACCATGAAGCCGCGCGAATTGTTGCCGCCGAAGCCGGTGATCGAGAAGACCGACACGATCTCTCCGCTGTCCTTGAGCGGCTGGATCGCGTCCTCGATCTCGGCCATCTTCCCGGTGGTGTAATTCAGCGCCACCCCCTGCGGGGCGGTCACGGAGAGGAGCGCGACGGCGCGGTCCTCGCGCGGGGTGAGCTCCTGCTTGATGCCGCCCGACATCATCACCGCGGTCAGCGCGAAGAGCACGGCGATCAAGAGGACCACGAAGGGGGCGGCGAGCGCCCAGTCGAGCGTCGCGCGGTAGAGGCCGGCCAGCCGGTTGCCCAACCAGACGACCGGCCCGCGCGGGTCCGGGTCCACCGGTTTCGTGAGCAGGCGGCTGGCCAGCACCGGGCAGAGCGTCAGCGCCACGACGGAGGAGAGCGAGACGGCGATCGCGAGCGTGAAGCCGAATTCGCGGAACAGCCCGCCGACCTGGCCGGGCAGGAAGGACAGCGGCACGAACACCGCCGCCAGCGTCGCGGTGGTGGTGACGACGGCGAAGAACACCTCCTGCGTGCCGATCACGGCGGCGGCGCGGGGGCCGGTGCCCATGGCGCGGTGCCGCACGATGTTCTCGAGCACGACGATGGCATCGTCGACCACCATGCCGGTGGCGAGCACGAGCGCCAGCAGGGTGAGGATGTTGACCGAGAACCCCGCGAGGTAGAGCGCGGCGATGGTGCCGATCAGCGCGACCGGCATGGTCAGCGCCGGGATCAGCGTGGCGCGGATGTCGCGCAGGAAGAGGTAGATGATCGCGATGACGATGGCCACGGCAAGGCCGAGGGTCACCAGCACCTCGCGGATCGAGCCGTTGATGAAGTTCGCATCGTCCGAGGTGATGAAGATGTCCACGTCCTCGGGCAGGGTCCGGGAGAGCTGGGCGACGACGGCGCGGACGTTTTCCGAGATCTCCAGCGTGTTCGACGTCGCCTGCCGGATCACCCCGATGCCGATCCCGGTCTGCCCGTTCGCCCGCAGCACCGTTTCGTTCGGGGCCGGTCCGAGCGAGACGCGGGCCACGTCGCCCAGCACCACGTTGTCGGCGATCTCGAGCGCCTCGAAGGCCTCGGCGGTGGCCACCAGCGCCGTGGTGCGCACGTTGATCGTCTGGCGCTCGCCCGACAGATCGCCCGCGGGCACGTCGTAGGCCACGGTGCCGAGCGCGGTGCGGAGATTGGCGAGCGTCAGGCCGCGGGCGGCGAGTTTCCTCTGGTCGATGTCGACGCGGAAGATCGGCTCCCGGTCGCCGTAGACCTGCAGGTCGGCGACGCCCTCGACCGAGATCAGCCGGTCCTCCACGCGGTCGGCGACGATCTGCGTCAGCTCCTGCGGCGAGCGCGAGGGCGAGGTGACGGCGAGGCGGATCACCGGCTGGGCATTGGCGTCGGCCTTGACGATGCGCGGATCCTCGGCGTTCTCGGGCAGCTGGTTGGTGATCCGCGCGATGGCGTCGCGGGTGTCGGTGGCGGCCACGTCGAGATCGACGTCATCGCCGAATTCCAGCGTCACCCGGCTGCGGCCGTAGCGCGAGCTGGACGAGATCGCGCGGATGCCCGAGACCCGGCCGACCGCACCCTCGACGCGGGAGGTGACCTCCTGGTCGACGGTCTCGGGCGAGGCGCCGGCATAATCGGTGGTCACGGTCACGACGGGGCGGTCGACATCGGGAAGCTCGCGTATCTCGACCCCGGCGAGGCCGGCGATGCCCGCGATGACGATGAGCGAGGAGAGCACGAAGGCCAGGATCGGACGCCGGACGAAAAGGCCGAGGCCGCCGCTGGCACCCGGGGGCAGGGCGGGCTCGTCCGCCGTCCGCGCGGCGGTGTCCCGCGCCGCCACGGCCGTGGGTTCCGGGATCTCCGGGGTCGCGGCGGACCGCCGGTCGGTGGCTCCGGGATTGGCGGGCACCTCGAGGTCGGGCAGGACCGGCGCCCGTCCGTCCGCGGGCGCCTTGCCCTTGCTCCGGTTCCACCAGCCCCGGGCCATCGCGCGCCTCAGGACTTGCGCGGCGTCGAGGCGGTCGCTTCCAGCGCCGCCTTCTCGCCCTCGATCGTGACCTCGGCGCCGGGGCGCAGGGTCTGCACGCCCTCGATCACCACCTTTTCGCCCGGCTCCAGCGCGCCTTCGACCAGAACGGCCGCGGCGTTGCGCTGGCGGATCTCGACCGGCACGCGGGCGACCTTGCCCTCGCGCACCAACCAGACGAAGGCGCCGTCGCTCGACCATTGCACCGCCAGCGGGTCGACGGTGGGGTGGGCGTCGCCGGTGAAGGCCAGCGTCACCGACAGCGCCATGCCGTCGCGCAGGCGGTCGCCTTCGTTCTCGAGCTGGCCGAGCAGGCGGATCGTGCGGCTGTTGCGGTCGACCTGGTTGTCGATGGCGACGATGCGGCCGTCGATCCGGGTGCCGGGCATCGCGAGCGGTTCGGCAACGAGGTCCATGCCCGGCGCCAGCTTCGCCAGCAGACGCTCGGGCACGCGAAAGTCGATCTGGATCTCGCTGCGGTCCGAAATCACCGCCAGCTCGTCCTGCGCGGCGACGCGGTCGCCGACCTCGTTCTCCACAAGGCCCATCCAGCCCGCGATCGGCGCCACGACCTCGCGCTGCGCCAGATCGAACTCGGCCTGGCGCACGGCAAGCTCGGCGGTGCGCAACGCAAGCTCCGCCTCGCGCAGCGCGACGGCGCTGGCCGTGCCGGCCTGGCGCAGGCGGTCGAGCCGTCCGGCGTTCTCCTGCGCGTCGGTCAGCATGAGGCGGGCGCGGTCGAGCGCGATCTGCTCGGCCTGGTCGTCGAGGCGGAAGATCACCGTGCCCTCCTCGACGTATTCGCCGGCGCGGAAGCCGATCTCGGTGATCCGGCCGCTCGCCTCGGGCCGGACCGAGACGGAGCGCAGCGCGCGGCCGTCGCCGATGGAAGTTACACGGTCGTTCAGCGTGCCGGTGCCGACCTCGGCCACGACCACCTTCGATGCGCCACCCCCGCCGTAGCCGCGGGGCCCCTCGGCGGCTTCGGCCGCCTCGGCCGGCGTCAGCCCGAGCGCGTCGTAGACGCCTGCGCGTTCCAGCCACGGCCGGGCGGAGGGGACGTATTCGATCCAGAGCGCCACGGTGCCCCCGATGACGATGGCCGCCAGGAGGAGCTGGCTGAGCGCGGATTTGAACCAATTGAGCCACATGGGCGATGCGTACCTAGCTTGCGCCGCGAAGGGCGCGTCACGGGACGGAGAGGAGGGGCCACCCCTGCCGCAGCGAAATCTATCAGCAGACACGCATTTGGCGCCAGAGACCTTGCGCTCTCCCGCGCCGAATTCCAGCCACCTGCCGGTTTCCCGGTCAAGCTAGGGCCTGCGGGCGCGGCTGTCGCATAATATTACGGTGAAGTCGCCTTGCGACCGGGGCCCGGTGGCCCGGTCCGGGCCGAGGATCAGGCCGCGGCGCGCGCGGGTTCCGTCCTGCCGTCCTCGGGCCGATGCTGATCGTGCGGAATGTCGAAGGTGAAGCAGGAGCCGCGCCCGACGATGGAGGAGGCCGAGATCGTCCCGCCATGCAGTTCGACCAGCTGCCGCGTGATCGCGAGGCCCAGCCCGAAACCGCCGTGAGCGCGCGCATCCGAGCCGTCGACCTGCTGGAAGCGTTCGAAGATCCGTTCGAGGTATTCCTCGGGCACGCCGCAGCCGGTGTCGGTGACGCTGAAGACGGTGCGGTCCTCGAAATTCTCGGCCCGCACGGTGACCGAGCCGCTGTCGGTGAACTTGATCGCGTTGCCGACGAGGTTGTAGAGCACCTGCTTCAGCCGCTGCGGATCGGCGTTGACGGGCGTGTCGGTGCAGTCGAAGTCCAGCTTCAGCGACTTGCTCTCGGCCTGCTGGCGCAGCTCTTCCAGCGCGTCCTCGGTGATCTGCGCGGGCGAGACGGGTTCGGGCGCGAGCTGGATATGCCCGCGTTCGACCTCGGCCCAGTCGAGCAGCTCGTTCACCATCGCCAGCATGTGACGGGCCGATCCGCCGATGCGACGGCTCTGCTCGGCCACCGCGGCGGCGTATTCGTCGGCCGCCTTGCGGGCCTTCACGGCGTCGAGGTCGGGACCTGAAAGCGCCTCGGTCAGGCGGATGAGCTGCGGGAAGAAGCTCTTTTCGCCGAGCAGCTGCGCATAGCCCGAGATCACCGTGAGCGGCGTGCGCAGCTCGTGGGTGACGTTGGACAGGAACTCGGACTTCTGCCGGTTCGCGGCCTCGGCCTGCAGGCGGCCGTTGATCTGGTCGGTCACGTCCGAATGCACGCCCACGGTATAGCCCTCGGGCGTCCGGCTTTCGGTGACCTTGAGCGTGCGGCCATCCTCGAGCGGCTCCAGCAGGACCGTGCCGTTGCGGTGCGCGTCCATCCGCTCTTCGATCCACGCGTCCTCGCGGCCGACGCCTTCGACGAACTGGCCGTTCCTGGCGGCGATCCGGATCAGGGTCCTGAAGCGGACGCCCAGCAGGAGGTTGCGGTCGGTCTTGTAATATTCGGCAAAGCGCGAGTTACACAGGGTCAGGCGGTCGTTCTCGTCATAGAGCACGAAGCCCTCGTCCAGCGCCTCGACCGCGTGGGCGAGCAGCCGGCGCGAGCGTTCGATCTGCAGCGCAAGGCGGCGGATCAGGAAGATCACCCCGCCCAGCACCATTGCCGCGCCGGCAACCGCGAGCACGATCTTCAGGGCGTTCGGGCCGATGGTGGGCCAGCCCTGCGCCGGGCGGGCGGCCAGCTGCCAGCGACTCTTGAGGAAACGGGTCGTCTGGACCACCGCGTCCGTCTCGAAGAGCGCCTCGTCGCCGAACAGCACGTTGCGCGTGCGGCCGTTGCCGTCGATCTCGCGCAGGGCGAAGTTCAGCCCGCTCCCGTAATGATGGCCGGCGAGGTCGGTGCCCAGAAGGCCCTTCTCGGACAGCACGACCGAGATCACGCCCCAGAAGCTCTGGCCGGCGAAGGAGACGCTGGGCACGAAGACGGGATAGCGCAGGACATAGCCGCGGCCGCCCTGCACCAGCTCGGTGGGCCCCGTCAGGACGGGCGCCCCGTCGCGATAGGCGCGGGCGACGCTGGCCAGCTGGTTCGGCACGTCGCGATAATCCAGGCCCAGCACAGCCTCGTTGCCGCGCCGGGGCGCGACATGGCTGACGCGCAGGCCGGGAGCCAGCGCGATCGACTTGATCTCGGGATGCCGCTCGACCAGCTTGGCGGCGGTGTCGGCGACGAGGTTTTCCGGGATGTCGGGGGAGACCGCAATGAAGGTCGCGAGCCGGTTGGCCACCAGCTCCATCGCGAAGATGCGTGATTCGAGCGCCATGAGCGCCGATTTCGCATCCTCGGCGGTATCTGCACGCGCCTGGTGGAGATGGTCGCGGTAGTCCTGACGGACGAGCTGGATTCCGAATGCCAGCAGCATGACACCGGCCATGATCGCGAGGAAGATATGCGCGCGGGAAATCGCGACGGCCATCTTCTTCTTCATTGCGACGCGCCTCTCTACTCTCACCAAACCCGTCTTTGCGCCGGGCACCCTGCTCGTTCCGGAGCGCGCAACGAACGCCCCGCCTGTTCCAGTGACGGAAGATTTGGACGGAAATATGACCGGACCGGCATATTCGACCGCCGTCCCGCGTCCTTCGAGAGTGTGAAAAGTGTCAGGAATTGAAGGCGTTGCGGGGGCGCGGAACTTCCTGCGTCGGATCTCGTTCACGTTTCGCGCCCCCCGCGAGGAGCGCGCGACAGGGTTCAACCACCGGAGAGACCGACCATGCCCGAAGGCGTCTTCTGCCTCGTCCTCATCGCGGCCTTCACCGTCGCCGCGGCGTTCTGAGCGATCGGCTCCGGGCCTCGCGACGCCGGCCCCGTCACGCTCCCAGATACCCGAATTCGCGCCCCCGCAGCTTTGCGGGGGAGGGGCGCCTGCTATGGTCGTGCGAAAGCTCTGGAAGAGGAGACGAGAGCGATGCTGAAGACGCGGTTCACCGAGATGATGGGCATCGAGCACCCGATCGTGCAGGGCGGGATGCAATGGGTGGCGCGGGCCGAACTGGCGGCCGGGGTCTCCAACGCGGGCGGGCTCGGCATCATGACGGCGCTCACCCAGCCCACGCCCGACGATCTGCTGAAGGAGATCGAGCGCTGCCGGAGCATGACCGACAAGCCGTTCGGGGTGAACCTGACGATCCTGCCCTCGCTGCGGCCGATCCCGCACAAGGACTATGCCCAGGCGATCATCGACGGCGGCGTGAAGATCGTCGAGACGGCGGGCAACAACCCGGGCGAGTTCATCGGCATGTTCAAGGATGCGGGCTGCAAGGTGCTCCACAAGTGCACGGCGATCCGCCATGCGCTGACGGCGCAGCGGCTCGGGGTCGACGTGATCTCGATCGACGGGTTCGAATGTGCGGGCCACGTGGGCGAGGACGACATCACCAACCAGCTTCTGGTGCCGCTGGCGGTCGACGCGCTCGACATCTGCGTGATCGCCTCGGGGGGCTTCGGCGAGGGGCGGCAGCTCGCCTCGGCGCTCGCGCTCGGGGCCGAGGGCATCAACATGGGCACGCGTTTCATGGCCACGAAGGAGGCGCCGATCCACGACGCGGTGAAGCAGCGGCTGGTCGAGGCGGGCGAGCGGGATTCCGTCCTGATCATGCGCGCGCTCCGCAACACGAGCCGGGTGTTCCGCAACGAGGTCGCGGAAGAGGTCGCCCGGATCGAGAAGGAGAAGGGCACCGACTTCCGGATCGAGGACGTCTCCGAGCTTGTCGCGGGCGCGCGCGGCAGGAACGTCTATGCCAGCGGTGACGTGCAGGAGGGGCTCTGGTCCGCCGGCATGGTCGCAGGTGTCATCAGGGACGTGCCGAGCTGCAAGGAGCTGATCGAGCGCATCGTGGCCGATGCCGAGGCGGTCATCCGCGGTCGTCTCCAGACCCTCGTCGCCTGACCGAAAGGCGCGCCGCAAGCGGCGCACACGATTTCATGGCGATCCGGCAAGGCCGGATCGCGGGCCTCCGGCGGGAGTATTTCACGAAAGGTGAAGCCGCGTGGGTGTCTGCGGCGTCACCGGCCCGAAATGGCTCCGGGGTCCGGGTCCGCGTCCCGGAGCCCGCGACCCAGAGCCCGATCGCCAAGGGAAAAGGCCCCGCAAGCATGTGCTTGCGGGGCCTTTCTCAAGGTGTCCCATGGGCTCAGGACACGTCCTTGTAGGAGATCTCCCGCGTGTCCGAGCCGGTCTTGCCGCGGCGGACGAGCAGTCGGTTCAGCGCGTGGATATAGGCCTTGACGCTCGCGACGACCGTGTCGGTGTCGGCTGATTGCCCGGTGACGATGCGGCCGTCCTCTTCCAGCCGGACCGAGACGGTGGCCTGCGCGTCGGTGCCTTCCGTCACCGCGTGCACCTGGTAGAGCTGCAGCCGGACGTCATGCGGGAAGATCGCCTTGATGCAGTTGAAGGCGGCGTCCACGGGGCCGTCCCCGGTGGAGGAGACCTCCTTCTCCGCGCCGTCGACGAGCATGGTCATCTCGGCCTCCTGGCCCTCGGTCCCGCAGACCACGCGGAGCCGCTTGAGCGCCAGCCGGTCGGCGCCCGCATCGTCGGACATCTGGACGAGGGCGATGAGGTCCTCGTCATAGACCTCCTTCTTGCGGTCGGCGAGATCCTTGAAGCGGACGAAGACGTCCTTGAGCTGGTTCTCCCCCATCTCGATCCCGAGGCCCTTGAGCTTGGAGCGGAGCGCCGCGCGGCCCGAGTGCTTGCCGAGGACGATGTTGTCCTCGTTCAGACCGATGTCGGCGGGCTTCATGATCTCGAAGGTCTCGACGTTCTTCAGCACGCCGTCCTGGTGGATGCCAGACTCGTGAAGGAAGGCGTTCTTGCCGACGATCGCCTTGTTGAACTGGACCGCGAAGCCCGAGACGGTGGCGACCCGGCGCGAGAGGTTCATGATCTTCGTGGTGTCGATGCCGGTGCGGTAGGGCATGATGTCGTTGCGCACGCGCAGCGCCATCACCACCTCTTCGAGCGCGGTGTTGCCGGCGCGTTCGCCCAGGCCGTTGATCGTGCATTCGATCTGGCGGGCGCCGGCCTCGACCGCGGCGAGGCTGTTCGCCGTCGCCATGCCGAGGTCGTTGTGGCAGTGCGTCGAGAAGACCACCTCGTCGGCGCCGGGGACGCGTTCGAGGAGCATGCGGATGATCTCGGCGCTTTCGCGGGGCGCGGTGTAGCCCACCGTGTCGGGGATGTTGATCGTCGTGGCGCCGGCCTTGATCGCGATCTCGACCACGCGGCAGAGATAGTCGCGCTCGGTCCGGGTGGCGTCCATCGGCGACCATTGCACGTCATCGCAGAGGTTGCGGGCGTGGGTCACGGTCTCGTGGATCCGTTCGGCCATCTGGTCCATGTCGAGGTTCGGGATCGCCCGGTGCAGCGGGGAGGTGCCGATGAAGGTGTGGATCCGCGGCCGTTTCGCGTGCTGGATCGCTTCCCAGTTCCGGTCGATGTCGGGGATCTGGGCGCGGGACAGCCCGCAGATCACTGAGTTCCGCGCGTTCTTCGCGATCTCGGACACGGCGCGGAAATCGCCTTCCGAGGCGATCGGGAAGCCGGCCTCGATGATGTCGACGCCCATCTCGTCGAGCAGGCCCGCGATCTCGAGCTTTTCCTCGTGGGACATGGTCGCGCCCGGGCTCTGTTCGCCGTCGCGGAGGGTCGTGTCGAAGATGACGACGCGGTCCTGGTCTTTGGTCTGTGTCATGTGATGTCTCTCTTTTCTCCTGAAGCCATGGCGCGAAGGCTTGTCCCCTGAGCGGTCGCGCCGAACGGCACGCTCAGAGGCGGATTAGGAGAATCAGGACAGCGGCGGACAGCGCAGCCCGCGGGGCGCCGGAACGGCGCGCGTCGGATGCGATATGGCCCAAGGTCGTCATGGCGTTTCTATACGACGCCGCGTCAGGGATGAAAACCCGGGAATTTCGCGGCGTTGCAGCATGCGGTTTTTGTGATCTTTGACCGGCCGTCGCGCGTAGACGGTCCATGAACAGAACACTCCTGATCGGGGCGACCGGCGGCATCGGCAACGCTCTCTTGCAGGCGCTGCGCGACCGCGGCGCCGATGTGACCGCCCTGTCCCGCAGCGGTGACGGGCTCGACGTGACCGACGAACGGAGCGTGGAGGACCATCTCGGGGCGCTCGAGCCGGGCTTCGACGCGGTGCTTGTCGCGACCGGCGCGCTCGAGATCGGGGGCCGCAGGCCCGAGAAGAGCCTGCGCGAGATCGACGCCGCGGCGATGGCCGAGCAATATGCGCTGAACTGCATCGGTCCCGCGCTCGTGCTGAAGCATTCGGTCCGCCTGCTGCCGCGCGACCGGCGCTCGGTCTTCGCGGCGCTTTCGGCCCGGGTGGGCAGCATCGGCGACAACGGGCTTGGCGGCTGGTACGGGTATCGGAGCGCGAAGGCGGCGCTGAACCAGGTGCTCCACACCGGCGCGATCGAACTGGCGCGCAGCCATCCGCTGGCGATCTGCGTCGCGCTGCATCCGGGCACGGTGCAGACGGCGCTGACGCAGCGCTATCTCTTCCGGCACCCCTCCGTCGCGCCGGACGAAGCCGCGGGGCACCTGCTGGGCGTGATCGACGGGCTGAAGGTCACCGACACCGGCGGCTTCTTCGACTGGCGCGGCACGGCGGTGCCGTGGTGAGACGCCTCGTCCTCGTCCTGGGCGACCAGCTGTCGCCCGCGCTGTCGGCGCTGCGCGCGGCGGACAGGGCGCGGGACCGGGTGGTGATGGCCGAGGTCCGGAGCGAGGCCAGCTATGTGCCGCACCACCCCAAGAAGATCGCGCTGATCTTCGCCGCGATGCGCCATTTCGCGGCGGAGTTGCAGGCCGACGGCTGGGACGTGGCCTACACCCGCTATGACGATCCGGAAAACGCGGGCTCGATTCCCGCCGAGCTGATGCGCCGCGCCATGGAGACGGGCGCGCGGCAGGTGCTGCTCACCGAGCCGGGTGAATGGCGCCTGATCGAGGCGCTCGAGGACTGCCCGCTCGCCACGTCGACCCTGCCGGACGACCGCTTCCTCTGTGCCCGGCCCGCGTTCGAGGCCTGGGCCGAGGGCCGCAAGGAATTGCGGATGGAGTGGTTCTACCGCGAGATGCGGCGGCGGACCGGCTACCTGATGAAGGGCAGGGAGCCCGCGGGCGGGAAATGGAACTTCGATGCCTCGAACCGGAAGCCCGCCGCGCGCGACCTGCTGCGCAGCGCGCCCATGCAGTTCACCCCGGATGCGGTGACAGAGGAGGTTCTGGACCTGGTCGCGGCCGAGTTCGGCGAGAATTTCGGCACGCTCCGCCCCTTCGGCTTCGCCGTGACGCGGAGCCAGGCGCGCCGCGCGCTGGCCCATTTCGTGCGTCACCAGCTGCCCGGATTCGGTCCCTCCCAGGACGGGATGCTGGAGAACGAGCCCTATCTCGAACATGCGCTGATCTCGGGGTACATGAACATCGGCCTGCTCTGCCCGCGCGAGGTCTGCGACGCCGTGCAGGCCGCGTGGGAGGCGGGCGAGGTGCCGATCAGCTCGGCCGAAGGCTTCATCCGGCAGGTCATCGGCTGGCGGGAATTCGTGCGCGGGGTCTATTTCCTCGAAGGCCCCGACTACCCGCGTCGCAACGCGCTGAACCACCGGCGCAAGCTGCCGCCGCTCTACTGGGGGGCGGAGACCGGGATGAACTGCCTCGCACAGGTCGTGGCCCAGACCCGTGATCTCGCCTATGCGCATCATATCCAGCGGCTGATGATCACCGGAAATTTCGCGCTGCTCGCCGGGATCGACCCAGCCGAGGTGCATGGATGGTATCTTTCGGTCTATTTCGACGCCTTCGAATGGGTCGAGGCGCCGAACACCGTGGGGATGAGCCAGTTCGCGGACGGGGGCGTGGTCGGCTCGAAACCCTATGTCTCGTCGGCCAATTACATCGACCGGATGTCGGATTACTGCACCGGCTGCCGCTACGATCCCAAGACCAGGACGGGCGAGGGGGCCTGTCCCTTCAACCTGCTCTACTGGGCCTTCATGGAGCGTCACCGGGCGAGGTTCGCGTCGAACCATCGCATGGGGCAGGTCTATGCCACCTGGGACCGCATGGAGCCCGGGCACCGCGAGACGGTGCTGGCCGGGGCCGAGACCTTCCTGACGGATCTGTCGGCGGGGAAGCCGGTCTGAGCGCTTGACGCGCCGCGCCCGCTCCCCCACCTTCCGCCGCAATCACAACCGGAGAGCAGCATGGCCGGCCGCACGCCCCCCTTCGCGCCGTTCGAATTCCTGATCGCCTGGCGCTACCTGCGGGCGCGCCGTTCCGAGGGCGGCGTCTCGGTCATGACCTGGATCTCGCTGGTCGGGATCGCGCTGGCGGTCTTCGCCCTGATCGCGACGCTTGCCGTAAGGTCCGGGTTCCGCGCGGAATTTGTCGACACGATCCTTGGCTCGAACGCCCATGTCACGCTCTATCCGCAGGCGGTGCAGGACGAGAACGGCCGCGTCACCCGCGCCATCACCGATTACGAGGCGCTGGCCGGGCAGGTCGCCACCGTCGAGGGCGTGAGCCGTGCCGCGCCGCTCATCAAGGGGCAGGTGATGGCCAATGCCAACGGCCGGAACTCGGGCGTCGAGGTCTTCGGCATCACCGAGGAGGACCTGCTCGCCATCCCCCGGATCGCGGATCCCGAAACCAGCTATGGCGACATCGCGCGCTTCGGCGAGGGCGTGGCGATCGGATCGGGCGTGGCGCGGGAACTGGGCGTCACGACGGGCGACAGGATCCGGCTGATCTCGCCCGACGGGGTGAAGACCGCCTTCGGCACCAGCCCGCGGGTGAACGCCTACGAGGTCGTCTATGTCTTCACCGCCGGTCGCTACGACATCGACCGGACCCGCGTCTACCTGCCCTTCGCCGAGGCGCAGAGCTATTTCAACCGCGAGGGCACGGCGGACGAGATCGAGATCATGATCGACGATCCCGAGAACGTGCAGGACATGGTCCGCCCGATCGCGCTTGCGGCCGGTGACGGCTACATGATCTGGACCTGGCGGGACGCCAGCGGCGCCTTCCTGCGCGCGCTCGACATCGAGGACAACGTGATGTTCGTGATCCTCTCGATCCTGGTGCTGATCGCGGCGATGAACATCGTCTCGGGCCTCATCATGCTGGTGAAGAACAAGGGCCGCGACATCGGCATCCTGCGCACGATGGGCCTGACGGAAGGCTCGGTCCTGCGCGTCTTCTTCATCTGCGGCGCCTTCACGGGGATCATCGGCACTCTGGCCGGCGTGATCCTCGGCTGCGCCTTCGCGATCTGGATCGACCCGATCTTCTCGGCGGTGAACTACGTGGCGGGGGGCGGCGTCTGGGACCCTTCGGTCCGTGGTCTCTACAACCTGCCCGCAAAGCTGCAGCTGCAGGACGTCCTGTCGGCGGTCGGGCTCTCGCTCGGGCTGTCGTTCATCGTCACCATATTCCCCGCACGCCGCGCCGCGCGGATGAACCCCGTGGAGGCGCTCCGCTATGAGTGATCCGGTTCTGGCCCTGTCGGGCATCGCCAAGACCTACAACCAGGGCCTGCCGGGCGAGATCCGCGTGCTGCGCGACATCGACCTCGCCATCGCACCGGGCGAGGTCGTGGCCCTCGTCGCGCCCTCGGGGGCCGGCAAATCGACGCTGCTGCACATCGCGGGGCTGCTGGACACGGCCGACACCGGCTCGGTCCGGATCGGCGGCGAGGATGTCACGGGCCTGTCGGACCGCCGCCGCACGGCAGTGCGGCGGTCGGACGTGGGCTTCGTCTACCAGTTCCACCACCTGCTGCCGGAGTTCACCGCGCTCGAGAACGTCGTCCTGCCGCAGCTCGCCGACGGCAAGCCGAAGCGCGAGGCCGAGGCGCGCGCGCAGGAGCTTCTGGCCCGCGTCGGCATCGCCGAACGGGCAGGGCACCGGCCGGCGCAGATGTCGGGCGGCGAACAGCAGCGGGTGGCCTTCTGCCGGGCGCTCGCCAATGCGCCGCGGCTTCTGCTGGCGGACGAGCCGACGGGGAACCTCGATCCCGAGACCTCGGACCGGGTCTTCGGCGCGCTGATGGAGCTGGTCCGCGACACCGGCCTCTCGGCGCTGATCGCGACCCACAACCTCGAGCTCGCCCGGCGGATGGACCGCGTCCTGCGGCTGGATGCCGGGGAGCTGACGGCGGCCTGACGGGTCCCGCCATGCGCCTGAAAGCCGGGACCGCGCGGCCGGTATGAGAGAAACCGCGCGGCCCCGAACGGCCCGCGGGTGACGGACCGTTTGCCGTGGGAGTTCAGAGCGCGAGGCGGAAGTAGGGCGCTTCGTAATTGCCCTCCATCCCCGTGCCGCAGAAACCCATGTCCATGTTCGACGTGCCGCTGATTTCCTGCCCCGAGATCAGCGAGGCGCCCTGGATCCCGTTCGCATTGGCGCTGAAGGTGATGTCGCCGAGCGCGATGATCTGACCGCCGTAGACCCGCAGGTCCGCCGCCACATCGACGCCGCCCCGCGTGATCAGCTGGGCGCCGCCCCCGGGGGCGCAACCGTCGTCCAGTCCGACCGAGAGCCCGGAGGGGGCCGTGAAGCTTTTCGCGTCGGTGCTCTCGTTGAAGACCACCACGTTTTCCAGCAGCACGCCCTGGCCGAAGGCGACCGGGCAATCCGTGATGATCCCGAGGTTCTTCAGGTGGGAGTCCTGCTCGATCGTGACCTTGGTGCCGGAACAGGAAATGCGGTGGATCCGGTTCGGCGTGAAATCCTCGGCCGTGAACTTCGATCCCGTCAGGTAGACGGTCACGCCGCGCAGGTAGTCCGGCACGTAGTGACCGTAACCGGTCAGGAGGTCGTCGTGGATCGCGTCGATCTTGTTGAGCACCCGCAGCCGGTAATAGCCGCGGCGCAGCGCGATCTGCAGCCCCTCGTTGGTCTCGAAGCCCGATTTCGGCAGGTCGAGTTGCGAGAGATCGGGCATCGAGACCACGGTGCCCGGTTCGAAGGTGTTGTTCGAGTTCAGCGAGACATAGGTGTTGGAATGCACGCAGAACCCGTTCGAGAAGCCGTTGTTCGACTGGATGTCCACGATGCCGTCCGCGACGAAACCTTCGCGCAGGCAGGGCGGCTGGAAGGTGGTGAAGACGGCCTCGGCCGCGATGTCCCAGTCCCCGTGGTCGAGCAGCCGGAAGATGTAGGTCTTGACCGGATTGCCGCCCGCGCCGGTCCGGGACGGACGGACCCGCACGGCCGAGACGGCAGTCGGGTCCGACACGAAGCTGCGTGCGGCCGCGTCCCAGACACCGAATTCCACGTTCTCGGCGGTGAGCACCGCGCCGTAGGCGGCGGGGGGCATGTCATGCAGCGCGACCGCGGCGGCCCGCGCCTTGGCCTCCTCGGGACCCATCGTCTCTCGGTTGTAGAGTGCCGCGTGGGCCGCGCTGTCGGCGGCGACCTGAAGCTGGGTGCGGGCGGATTGGAGATAGGCGAATTCCACCGCGAAGGCGCTCGCCAGCAGCGTCGCGGCCAGAAGGTAGACGGCAAGGATGGTGATGGCCCCGTCCTCGGTCCGGGCGAAGTCTTTCAGGCGGACAGGCGGCATCGTCAGTACTCCACGAAATGCTGGGAGGAGACGCGGATCCAGATATTCGCCAGATCGACGAGGGCCTGCGGCACCAGCAGATCGGTGACGCGATAGGCCAGTTCGCTCGTCACGACGCCGTTCTCGATCCGCGTGGTGACCACGGCCTCGGGGGCGATGTGGGAGATCTTCTGGCGGATGTAGGCCTCGGTCTCGGCCTCGGACTGGATGTAGCCGGTGCTGAGGATGCGGTTCGCGTTCTGCAGGACGCGGTAGGCCTGGTTCTTTTCGAAGACGATCATCGAGACGTTGATGACCAGGGCGAGCATCCACACGAAGATGGGCAGCCAGATCACGGATTCCACGGTGGCGGTGCCGCTATCGTCCCGACAAAACCGACTGACTCTTCCGCGTGGCTGGCGCATGGCTGGCTCCGTGACAACAACCATTGCAAAGTCTTGCTGAAACGGGGCGGGAATACGGCACGAACCGGCTCGTCCGGAGGCGAGGTGATGCCCGACTTTGGGCAATCGCATTCAAGTTCCCTAATGTTGGCGGATTTCCGCCGATGACGCAGGGACCGCCCAAGCCGCTTGCACCACGGGGGGGCCGTGCCGGTGCAGAGCGATTCGCCTGCGCCCGGCGCCTTGCAGGGCGGCGCCCGTTCAGACGTCGATATCCTCGACGAACTTGGCGTTCTCCTGGATGTACTGGAACCGCAGCTCGGGCTTCTTGCCCATCAGCCGCTCCACGAGGTCGCTGGTCTGGCCCGGCTCCTCGTCGTCGATGGTCACGCGGATGAGCTTCCGCGAATTGGGGTCCATCGTGGTTTCCTTCAGGTCCTTCGCATCCATCTCGCCCAGACCCTTGAAGCGCGAGACCTCGATCTTGCCCTTGCCGCCCAGCCCCTTGGCCAGCCAGACGTCGCGCTCGGCCTCGTCCTGGACATAGACCCGCTGCGCCCCCTGCGTCAGCCGGAAGAGCGGCGGGCAGGCGAGGTAGAGGTGGCCGTGGTCGATCAGCGGCCGCATCTGGGTGAAGAAGAAGGTCATCAGCAGCGAGGCGATATGCGCCCCGTCGACGTCGGCGTCCGTCATGATGATGATCTTGTCGTAGCGCAGGTCGTCGATGTTGAACCTGGTCCCGAGGCCGACGCCCATGGCCTGGCAGAGGTCCTGGATCTCGGCATTGGTGCCGATCTTGTTCGACGCCGCGCCCAGCACGTTCAGGATCTTGCCGCGGAGCGGCAGCAGCGCCTGCAGCTTCCGGTCCCGCGCCATCTTGGCCGACCCGCCGGCGCTGTCGCCCTCGACGAGGAACAGCTCGGTCCCGTCGCGTGCGCTCGCGGTGCAGTCGGTCAGCTTGCCGGGCAGGCGGAGCTTCTTGGTGGCCGATTTGCGCTGTGTCTCCTTCTCCTGCCGGCGGCGGAGGCGTTCCTCGGCCCGCAGCACGAGGAAGTCGAGGATGGCGCCCGCCGACTTGGTATCGGCGGCCAGCCAGTTGTCGAAATGGTCGCGCACCGCGCCCTCGACCAGCCGCTGCGCCTCGGTCGTGGCGAGGCGGTCCTTGGTCTGGCCGACGAATTCCGGCTCGGAGATGAAGCAGGACACCAGCGCACAGCCGCCCGTCAGCAGGTCGTCCCGGGTGATCTGCGCGGCCTTGCGGTTGTTCACCAGCTCGCCATAGGCCTTGATCCCCTTCAGGATCGCGGCCCAGAAGCCCGCGACATGGGTGCCGCCCTCGGGGGTGGGGACCGTGTTGCAGTAGGACTGGATGAAGCCGTCGCGCGAGGGCGTCCAGTTGATCGCCCATTCGACCCGGCCCGGCACGCCGAAGCGCTCGCGGAATTCGACCCGGCCCGAGAACGGCGCCTCGGCATAGGTGGAGGATTTGCCCAGCGTCTCGGTGAGGTAGTCCGAGAGGCCGCCGGGGAAGTGGAAGACGGCCTCCGTCGGGGTCTCGCCGTCGTCGATGGCGGTCTTCCAGCGGATCTCGACGCCCGAGAAGAGGTAGGCCTTGGACCGGATCGACTTGAAGAGCCGGGCGGGCTTGAAGCGGTGATGGCCGAAGATCTGCTCGTCGGCATGGAAGGTCGTCGTGGTGCCGCGCCGGTTCGGGGCGGCGCCGATCTCTTCCAGCGGGCCGAGGGGAACCCCGCGGGAGAAGCGCTGTTCCACCAGCTTGCGGTCGCGGGCGACCTGCACGACCATCGAATCCGACAGGGCGTTGACCACCGAGGCGCCGACGCCGTGCAGACCGCCCGAGGTCTCGTAGGCCTTGCCCGAGAACTTGCCGCCGGCGTGCAGCGTGCAGAGGATGACCTCGAGCGCGGACTTGCCGGGGAATTTCGGATGCGGGTCGAAGGGCATGCCCCGGCCGTTGTCGCGGATGGTCACGGAGTAATCGTCGTGCAGCTCCACCTCGATCCGGTTGGCATGGCCCGCGACGGCCTCGTCCATGGAGTTGTCGAGCACCTCGGCCACGAGGTGATGCAGCGCCCGCTCATCGGTGCCGCCGATATACATGCCGGGCCGCTTGCGGACGGGTTCCAGCCCTTCGAGGACCTCGATGCTGTCGGCGTTGTAGTCGGATTGCGGCACGGCCGCGAGGAGGTCGTCTGCCATGGTGTCTGCTCTGTCTTTGGTTGTCGGTCACTATGGCAAATCATCGGGACCGGGGAAAGGGCATGGTTCGCTTTGTCCACAAGATAAGGGTGTCTCCGGGGTGTGCATCGCAAGATCCGGGCAGGTGCCTCGCCGGGACGGGGCGAAGGCGCGCGCGGGGGGGGCCGGGGGGCGTGCCGGGCTCAGGCCCGGCCGACGGAGACAGGGGGCTGCGCGCCGGTCCCGGACGCCGCGGTGAATGGCGGGCGGTTTTCGGCGCTCCCGGCCATCCGTCGGGAGGCGGGCGTCCCCTCCGCCAGCTCCGGCAGGCCGGGGGACGGGCCGCCGTCGTCTCCCGTCACGACCTCCAGCCGCCCGCCCGCGACCCGCCAGATCCGCGGCGGGTCGGTCCGGGCGCGCAGCCGTTCCAGCCGCCAGGCCTCGCCCTCCGGCGCGCTGTCGCCGGGGCAGGGCGGGTGCGCGGCGTCCATCCGCCAGCGGCTCTCCACCCCCGGGGCGCCGCCCGCGCCCTCGGTCAGGATCAGCCCCAGGGGCAGGACGCGCCCTCCCTCGGCCCCCGTCTCGGCGGCGAGGTGCATCCGCCGCACCGCGGTGAGCGAGGGCAGGCCCGGCAGGTCCGCCACCATCATCGGCGCGGCGCCCGCGCGCAGCACCTCCTCGGCGGTCCAGAGGATGTCCTCGGCCCGCACGGCGTGCACGAAGATCACCGCGGCGGGCGACAGGAACCGCGCCATCCCGTCGCCGTTCAGCCGGTCCGGGCTCCAGGCGGGGGCGATCCAGAACAGGGGGCGCTGCGGGGTCACCCCGATCCGGGCCGCGAGCCGCAGCGCGAGGGTGCGGCGGGCATTGCCGCAGGCCTCGTGCAGCCGGCCGAGCCGCAGCGACGCGCCCGCCCCCAGATCGAGCGTGGGGGCGGGGCGGTGCGGGGCGTTGCGCAGCAGGGTGGAGGCGGGGGCGGGCATGCGTCCCTTCTAGCATGTTCTCATTTTGTTCTCAATCATGCTCCCGGGGGGGGCGCGTTCGAATTTCAGTAACTTCCTGCCGGTATGACCGTGTCACCGGCACGGGAGCGCGCATGCAGACGAACAGACTTGGCCACAGCGGGATAGAGGTCAGCCGCTACTGTCTCGGCTCGATCACATGGGGCGGGCCGACGCCGCTGACCGAGGCGCATGCCCAGATCGACCGGGCGCTCGCCCACGGGATCAACTTCATCGACACGGCGGAACTTTACCCCGTCACCCCGATCCGGGCCGAGACCGTGGGCCGCACCGAACGGATCATCGGCCTCTGGTTCGCACAGAACGGCCGGCGCGGCGACGTGGTGCTCGCCACACAGCATGCCGGCGGCGGACAGAGGATGGTGCGGCAGGGCGCCGCCATCACGCCCGAGACGATCCGCACCGCGGTGGAAGGCTCGCTCCGGCGCCTGAAGACCGATTACATCGACCTCTACCAGTTCCACTGGCCCAACCGGCCGACCTGGCGCGACCCACATTTCCCCGACGATGGCCACCGCGCCGATCCCCGCGCGGTGATCGCCAACATGGAGGCGTGCCTGGGCGCGCTGGAGGCGGAACGCAAACGCGGCACCATCCGGCAGTTCGGCCTTTCGAACGAAACCGCCTGGGGCATGGCGCAATGGCTGCGGCTGGCCGAGGCCGGGGCAGGGCCGCGGCCGGTCTCGGTCCAGAACGAGTACTCGCTGCTCTGCCGTCACCCGGACGCCGACATGGCCGAGGTCTTCGTGAACGAGGAGGTCGGCCTCCTGGCCTATGCGCCGCTGGCCCTCGGGCTGCTGACGGGCAAGTACCAGGGCGGGGCCCGGCCCAAGGCGTCGCGCCTCGCGATGATGCCCGACCTCGGCGGCCGCAAGACGGCGCTCGCCCTCCGCGCGGTGGACGATTACCTCGACGTGGCCCTCAAGCACGACATCGACGTGGTGGGACTTGCCCTCAACTGGGTCGCCTCGCGCCGGATCACCACCTCGGTCGTCTTCGGCGCCACCACGACCGAGCAGCTCGACCGGATCCTGGGCCAGATCGACCTCGAGCTTTCGCCCGAGGTCCTCGCGGACGTGGAGGCCGTCCGCCGCGCCTGGCCCATGCCCTTCTGACAACACCCGGCGGTAATTCGTCCGCTGACCGAATTTGACCGTTGCCACCGACCGGGCCGGCGCCTTCCATCGGCGACAGGCATTCGCCGCGCTGCCACGCGGAACAAGGGGGAGTCATGCCACTCACCGGATCACGGGACGGCACCGTCTCGCGCAGGGGCGCGGGCTGATGGCGCGTGTCGCGGCGATCATCGGCGGCGGGGTCGTCGGCGCGGGCTGGGCGGCGCGCTTCCTGCTGAACGGCTGGGACGTGCGGCTGTTCGATCCGGACCCCGCGACGCCCGACAGGGTCGGGGCGGTGCTGGCCCGCGCCCGCCGGGCGCTGGCCGGGCTGGGCGACGTCGCGCTGCCAGCCGAAGGCACGCTGTCCTTCTGCGGCCTGATCTCCGAGACGGTGACCGGCGCGGACTGGATCCAGGAAAGCGTGCCGGAGCGGCTGGAGCTGAAGCAGACCCTTTTCCGCAAGCTGCAGGAACACGCGGACGAAGGGGCGATCCTCGCCTCATCGACCTCCGGCCTGACGCCGTCCGAACTGCAGGCGGGTCTGAGCGATCCGGGCCGGATTCTCGTCTGCCACCCGCTCGACCCGGTCTACCTCCTGCCGCTGGTCGAGGTGGTGCATTCGGACAAGAACCATCCCGACCTGATCGACCGGGCGCGCGACACGCTCGCCGAGCTCGGCATGTTCGCGCTGCGGGTGCGGGGCGAGATCACCGCCCATGTGGCCGACCGCCTGCAGGAGGCGCTCTGGCGCGAGGCGCTCTGGCTGGTGCGCGACGAGGTGGCCCAGGTGGGCGAGGTCGACGAGGCGCTGCGCATGGGCCCCGGCCTTCGCTGGGCTCAGATGGGGCCCTTCGAATCCGCCCGGATCGCGGCCGGGGAGGAGGGGATGGAGGCCTTCCTGCGGCGCATCGGACCCGCGCTGAACTGGTCCCGCAGCAAGCTCACCGAGGTGCCGGAGCTCGACCCCGCCCTGATCGCCCGGATCGTCGAACAATCCGACGACGCCTCGGGCCACATGACGCTGGACGAGCTGCGCGACCAGCGCGACCGCACCCTCGTGGCGCTGCTGCGCAGCCTCTCGGCCGACAGCCGGGGCGCCGGCGCGGTGCTGCGGCGTCGCGACAAGGCCCGCGCCGAGGGGCGCGCGATGCCGCGCCGGATCGCGGATCTCGCCGACCCGTCGCAGCCGATCCTGACCGTCGATCGCGCGGTGCCGCTCGACTGGCTCGACGACCACGACCGGATGACCGGGGCGCGCCATCTCGAGGCGTTCGGACAGGCCACCGACAGGTTGCTCGAGATCCTCGGCTGCACGCCGGAGTACATCGCCGCCGGCAAGGGCTTCCTCGTGACCGAAAGCCACATCCGCCAGCTCGACGCGGCGCAGGCGGGCGCGCCGCTGCGGATCTGCAGCCGCGTGCTCGGGGCCGGGGACGGGCGCCTGCACCTCTGGCACGAGATGATGTCGGGGGCGCGGCTCCTTGCGAGTGCGGAACATCTGCTGGAGCACGCGGATCTGGACACGCGGCAGACCTGCGCGCCCGACCCCGCGCTGGCCGAGGCGATGCGGCAGCTCGCCCGCGCGCAGGCCAGGACCCCGGCGCCCGAAGGGGCGGGCCGGGTCCGTCCCGGCTAGATATCCCGCGCCAGCCGGGCGAGGAACGGCTTGATCTCGCGGTCCGGCACGCTCGCCTCGCGGACCAGATTGTCGAAATGCTCGGTGAAGGCCTGCACACGGAGCGAATCCCGGAAGGCGAGGTAGTGCCGCCCGGCGTAGACCACCGCCAGGAGGGGGCCGAAGACGGTCACCGGCGCCGAGAAGATGCGCCGCGCGTCGAAGAGATAGAGCCGGAGGCGGGGATAGAGCGTGTCGTTCAGCTCGATGAAGCGCTCAACCTGCCGCTTGCGCAGCGCCCGCGGGAGGCCGCGATAATAGCTCTCGCCATGGGCGAAGCTGACCATCTCGTGCAGCGGCATGGCGATCTCGTAATCCGAGCGCGCCTCGCGCATCCAGCGCAGCCGGTCCTCCGAGGCGCCGATCGCCTGCGAGGTCGTCCGGCCCAGATGCGGGGAATATTCCCATTCCAGCACCTCGCGCAGCTTCAGCATGTCGGGCAGCGCGGCGGGGACATGGCGCACCTTGTAGCCCGCCGCCTCCCGGTGCCATTCGAAGATCTGCTGGTCGACGAGCGCGCGCGGCGCCTCGGTCAGGGTGAGCGAGGTGGCCAGCAGGTCGGTCGCCGTCTCGGGCCGGTCCGAGAGCGACAGCAGCCAGTCCGCCGAGACACCGAGCGCGCCGGCGCATTCCCCGATCACCTGCGCATTCGGCAGCCGGGCGCCTTCGTCCTTCAGCAGCTGCGAAACGGTCGAGCGGTCCACCCCGATCGCGCGCGCAAGGCCGCTCTGGCTCATGCCGGCGGTCTGCATCGCCCGCTCCAGCCTCTGCCGGAAGGCGCGCGCCCGGGCGCGTTTGTCGATGATTCCACCCATACGGTGACAACTATCACCAATTGCGGCGTTTGTTAATCACATCCGGGCTGCCGCAGCGACGCCCCCCGTGTGACAACCGCATGACAAGACGCCGGCACCTACCGGCGCGAAGAGGGGACATTCCGGCATGGACACAGGTGCACGCACGTTCGTGACATCACTTCTATGGGCGCTCGGCGGCCTGCTCGTCATGGCGGGGGCGGGCCTTGCCTTCACCGGCGCGCTGACGATCGGTGGCGGCCTGGCGGCGGTCAACGCCGTCCCGGGGCGGATCGGCCACGCGGCCTGCGAACGCCTCGGGGCGACTATCGGATGGGGGCGTCATGTCTGATCCGAAACGCTCCGCTCCGACCGAATGGCCGACGCTCCTTCTGCTGGCGGGGTGCTACGCGGCCTGGGCGCTGGCCACGACATGGCTCGCGGCGCTCTGGCTGCCCGCCGGGATCGCGCTCACGACGCTGGCCATCGCGCTGCATTCCTCGCTCAGCCACGAGATGATCCACGGCCACCCGTTCCCCGACCGCCGGGTGAACGAGGCGCTGGTCTTCCCGGCGCTGACGCTCGTCGTGCCGTATCGGCGCTTCCGTGACACGCATCTCGAACATCACCGGGATTCGCTGCTGACCGATCCCTATGACGACCCCGAGAGCAATTACTGGGACCCGGCCGTCTGGCAGAGGCTGAAGCCATGGCAGCAGGCGATCCTGCGGGTGAACAATACGCTGGCCGGGCGTCTTCTGATCGGCCCCGCGGTCGGGACCTGGGCCTTCACCCTGTCGGACCTGCGGGCGATCCGCGCGGGGCGGGCGGGGGTTCTCTCGGGCTGGCTCTGGCACCTGCCGGCGCTCGTGCCGGTGGCGCTCTGGCTGGGCCACGTCGCGCAGATGCCGGTCTGGGCCTATCTCCTGTCCGCCTACATGGGGCTGTCGATCCTCAAGATCCGCACCTTCCTGGAACATCAGGCGCATGAGCGGGCGCGCGGCCGCACCGTGATCATCGAGGACCGCGGGATCCTCGCCTTCCTGTTCCTCAACAACAACCTGCACGTCGTCCACCACATGCATCCGCGCATGCCGTGGTACCGTCTGCCCGGGCTCTACCAGGAGAACCGGGCGCGCTACCTCGGGCGGAACGGCGGCTACCGCTATGGCTCCTATGGAGAAATCTTCCGCCGCTATTTCCTGAAGGCCAAGGACCCGGTGCCCCATCCGCTCTGGCACTCTCCGGAATAAAGGCGCATAGGCGCAGGGTATGGAACCCTGGGTCTTGCTCACATTCGGCGCGGTCGTCTTCCAGACCGCGCGCTTCATGCTTCAGAAACAGCTCTCGGCCGCGGCGCTCTCGGCGAGCGGCGCGACCTTCGCGCGGTTTCTCTATTCCGCCCCGCTGGTGCTGGCCGCGGTGCCGCTGCTGCTGGCGGCGAAGGGGCTCGACTGGCCGGCCATGCCGCCGCTCTTCTGGCTCTATGCCTGGATCGGCGGGGCCACGCAGATCTTCGCGACGGTCTTCGTGCTGCTGATCTTCCGCAGCCGCAACTTCGCCGTCGGGATCACCCTGAAGAAGACCGAGGTGCTGCTGACTGCGCTGGTCTCGCTCGTGGTGCTGGGCGAGGGCGTCTCGATCCCCGCGCTGGTCGCGATCGTCGTCGGCATGACCGGCGTGCTGATCCTGTCGAACATGCCCGAGGGCCAGGGCGCATGGTGGCGCCGGCTCGACAGCCGGGCGGCGATTCTGGGCATCGGCTCGGGCGTGTTCTTCGCGGTCTCGGGCGTGTGCTACCGCGGCGCGACCCTGCAGATCGCGGTCGACGATCCGCTGACGCGGGCCGTCGTGACGCTGGCGGCGGTCGGGATCTCGCAGCTGATCGGGATGGGGCTCTGGATGCACCTCAGGGAGCGCGGCCAGATCGGCAAGGTCGTCGCGGCATGGCGGACGGCCGGGCTGATCGGGCTTGCCTCGCTCGGCGGGTCGGTCTGCTGGTTCACCGCCTTCACGCTGCAGAACGCGACCTATGTCTACGCCGTCGGACAGAGCGAGGTGATCCTGAGCCTGCTCGCCTCCTACGTCATCTTCCGCGAACGGCTGTCATGGCGCGAAGGCACCGGCATCGCGCTTGTCAGCGTCTCGGTGCTGTCGCTCATCCTGCTGGTCTGAGGCTCAGTCGGCCCGCTCGCCGCGCGCGATCTCGCCCTTCAGCCGAGCGAAGGCGCGGTTCTCGTCCTCGTTCGAGAAGAAGGGCACGCTCTCGGGCGGGGTCGGGTCGGCCGCGCGCTGCGCGACCTCGGCTAGCACCACCTCGGTGATGAAGGGCAGGTCGAACTCGCGCGCCTTCTCGAGCGGGATCCACTGGAGCAGCGTCAGCTCGTCGGAGGCGCGGGAGAAATCGTCCGGATCGCTCTGCAGCGCGTCGGTGTCGGTCAGGAAGAACCGCGCATCGAACCGGCGGGGCCGGCCCGGAGGGGTGATCGCGCGAAAGACGAATTGCAGCGAGCTCGGGTCCGGCACATGGCCGGTGGCCGCGAAATCGACCCAGTCGGCATGCGGCGTGCCGGGCCAGTCGCCCTTGGTGCCGAGGATCTGGCCGGTCTCTTCCCAGAGCTCGCGGATCGCGGCGGCGGCCAGCGCATGGGTCAGGTCCTCGTCGCAATTCTCGCGGATGCGGCCGGCGCAGAGGTCGGGCAGGGCGCCCGCAAGCGGCGTGTCGCCGTCGTCGGGATCGACCGCGCCGCCGGGAAAGACGAACATCGACGGCATGAAGACGGCCTTCGCGCCGCGCTGGCCCATCAGCACCTTGGGCGCGGTGTCGCGGTCCCGCAGAACGATGATGGTGGCGGCGTTGCGGATGGCTGTCTTGTCGATCATGGCTGCTCTTTGTCCTTGTTCAGCGCGCGTGCCCGCGTCGCCTGTCGGGCGAGACTACCGGGCGGCCCGGGGGGTGCCAAGCCGCATCGGGCGATCCGTCAAGGATGTGGGGAAGGCGCGCACCGGAAAGCCCGCCCGATGCGCAGCCGCCTGACAGCGCGTGGCTCAGGTGGCCCTGCCGCTCTCGAATCCGTGCATGTAGCGCGCCCACTGGAACGCCACGAGACCGCCCTTGAACCGCGGCAGCAGGAAGAGCGACAGGCCGACCGTGCCGACGAGGAAGCCGAGGAACAGCATCATCGGTTCGGGCCGGAAGGCCGTGTAGACCGCCAGCAGCAGCGGCGCCATCAGGTGGCCGACGATGAGGATCGTCAGGTAGGCCGGGCCGTCGTCGGCGCGGTGGTAATGGAAGGGTTCCTGGCACTCCGGGCAATGGTCGCGCACCTGCAGGAAGCCCTTCATCAGCGGGCCTGAGCCGCAGTTCGGGCAGCGCCCGCAGAAGCCTTTCCACGTGGCGCGCAGCGTGTCGCGTTCGGAGTTCATGTCGGTCTGGGTCATCGGCAATGCCTTCGTGGTCTGCGCCAGGTGCGTCTGACGCCTGTCATGGAGGCCAGATGCGCGCGCCCCTGTCATCTAGGCCTTTTCGACGGCGAATAAACCGTGCCCTCTCGCCGCACCGGCGGGGGCGGGAAAAAAATCGTGCCCCGCGGCGACGGAATGGCGGTGGCCCGGCGTATGAGCCTTTGAAAGCGGATGACGAGGCCGGTTTCGAGAGCAACGACACAAGAACCACCCAAGGAGAACCCCCATGAACCGCAAGACCCTCATGTCGGGCCTGGTCCTGCTGGCCGTCACGGCCGGCGCCGTGACCGCGCAGGACAGCACCTCCCCGGGGCCCCAGAGCGGGCCGAAGTCCGGCCGTTTCGCCGCCATGGACACGAATGGCGACGGACAGATTTCCCCCGAAGAGATGCGCGCCCAGGCCGAGAAGCGCTTCGGCGCCGCGGATGCCGACGGCGACGGCAAGGTGACGGTCGAGGAGATGGTCGCCCACATGGAAGCCCGCGAGGAGGCCCGCAGGGCCGAACGCCGCCAGCGCATGGCGGAGCGGATGCTCGAGCGGGCGGACGACGACAAGGACGGCGCGCTCAGCCTGGCCGAGATGATGCCGCCCGAGCGCACGCAGGCGCGGCGGTTCGACCGGATGGACGCCAATGACGACGGCATGATCTCGGAAGAGGAATTCGCCCGGGCGCGCCACCACGGCCGGCGCGGCGACGGCGAGCATCACGGCCGCATGGGCAAGCGCTTCGGCGGGCATCACCGCGACTCGCATGACGGCGGCCATGGCTGGATGAAGCCGCCCTTCGCCGAACGCGGGGCGGATGCCCCCGCAGAGGCGCCGGCCAACGACTGACCGGGCCGGGGGCCGGCGCGGACCGTCGCGGCCGGCCCCCCTCCCGGACCGCGCGGTGCCGGCGCGATTGCCCGGCGTCGCTTTAAGGGATACGCCCGCGGGACCATGACCGATATGGCTTTCGACGCCCTGAGCGAGCTGGAAGACGACGCGCTGCTTGTGCTGTATGCCAACGGCGACCGCGATGCCGCGCGCCTGCTGACGGCACGTCTGGCGCCGCGGCTCCTCGGCCATGCGCAGCGCCTGCTGGGCGACAGGGCCGAGGCGGAGGACGTGGCCCAGGAGGCCATGCTGCGGCTCTGGCGGATCGCGCCGGACTGGCGGCCGGGCGAGGCGAAGGTCACGACCTGGCTCTACCGGGTGACGGCGAACCTCTGCACCGACCGGCTGCGCAAGGCGCGCGGCGGACACAGGGGCCTCGACGAGGCGGCCGAGCCCGAGGACGACCGTCCCGGCCCGGTCGAACGGATGCAGCAGGCGGCGCGGATGGACGCGCTGCAACAGGCGCTCGACAGCCTGCCGGAGAGGCAGCGGCAGGCGGTCGTGCTGCGCCACATCGAGGGCCTCGCCAATCCCGAGATTGCCGAGGTCATGGAGATCAGCACCGAGGCGGTGGAATCGCTCACCGCCCGGGGCAAGCGAGCGCTGTCGGCCGCCCTGGCCGGACGGCGCGAGGAGTTGGGTTATGCCGAAGAGTGAGACCACCGGAATTCCGAGCGACGACCAGCTCGAGGCGCTTTTCGCGGAGGCGCGCGCCGCCGCGCCCGACCTGCCGGAGGGGCTGGCCGCGCGGATGCTGGCCGATGCCGACGCCGTGCAGGAGGGCTTTGCCGCGGCCCCTCTGCCGCAGGGGCCCGATACGGCGCCGCGCCCCGGGTGGTTCGCGCGGGCCTTCGCCGGGATCGGCGGCTGGCCCGCGCTGGCGGGCTTCGCCACCGCCACCGTGGCCGGGGTCTGGATCGGAATGAGCCCGCCCGCGCTGGTCGCGAGCGAGGCGGCCTATTACACCTCGGGCGGGGGCACCGCGGAGGATCTTTACCTGGTCGACACGATGCCGGCCTTCGACCAGCTGGCCCAGGAAGGCTAGGAGCAGCGCATGAGCGAGACCAAGACCCACCACGCCCCGATGCGCAGATGGCAGAAGGTGCTGCTGGCGCTGTCGCTGGCGGTGAACCTTCTGATCGTCGTGGCCGTGGCGAGCTTCGTGCTGACCCATGACGGCGACCGCCGGCACCGCCCGCCGCGGGTGGACCAGATGGGCGGCCCTCTGACCGGCGCGCTGAGCCGCGAGGACCGGCGCGAGATCGGGCGCGCGCTGTGGCGCTCCTACCGCGACGGCCGCCCCTCGCGGGCGGACATGCGCGCCGAACTGGCCGACGTGATCGCGGCCCTCAGGCGCGAGCCCTACGACCCTGCGGTGGTGGAACAGAGCCTGCAGAAGCAGCTCGAATTCGCGGTCGAGCGGCAGGAGCTGGGCCAGCGCCTGCTGCGCGAACGGCTCGCGGCGATGACGCCCGCGGAGCGCGCGGCCTTCGCTGACCGGCTCGAGGAGGGGCTGGAAAGAATGCGCGAGCACGAGCGGCGCCGCGCCGACGAGAAGGACTAGCGGAGGCCCGGTCTTCAGGCCGGTTCCCGGTCCGCTCCTTTCAGACCGGGTCCTCGGCCGGGGCGAGCGCCACCTTGTTGCGCCCCGCGTTCTTCGCCGCATAGAGCGCCCGGTCCGCGCGGTCGATCATCCGTTCGATCAGCGCGGGGACCGCGGCCTCCGGCGGGGTGGTCTCCACACAGGCGCCCATCGAGATGGTGACCTGGATCCGCGCCTCCCGGCCCGGCACGGCGATCGGCGCCTCGGCCAGCCGGACCCGCAGACGGTCGGCCACGATCCGTGCCTCGCCCGCGCCGGTGTCGGGCATGACGATCAGGAATTCCTCGCCTCCGAAGCGCGCGACCAGATCGCGCGCCCGCAGGTTGTCGCGCAGCAGGTCCGCCACCATCATCAGCACCGCATCGCCGGCCGGGTGGCCGTAGGTGTCGTTCACCTGCTTGAAATGGTCGATATCGGCGAGGACCAGCGCGAAGGGCCGGCCCGCGTGGCGCGAGTCCTCGGCCAGCCGCTCGAGGTAGGGTTCGGCGTAGCGGCGGTTGTAGAGCCCGGTCAGCGAATCCGTCACCGAATCGCGCAGCCCGTCGTGCAGGCGGCGGCGCATCCGGTCGGCGATCTGCTTGCGCCGGACCAGCGTCTCCATCCGCAGCAGCGCCTCGCGCGGGTCGAAGCCGAAGGTCATCACCGCGCTCGCCCCGTGGTCGAGCGCATCCGACAGGACCGGGGCGTTGTGATCGCCGGTGATCAGCAGGATCTCGGAATGGCGCGAGGCGGGGCGGGACCGGACCTCGACGATCAGGCGGATGACGGCCTTCGGATCGCAGGAATCGGTGTCGATCGCGATCACGTCCGAAGCACCGCCCGACTGGAACCAGCGCAGCGCCTCGCTCATCGGGAAGGGGCGGAAGACGTGGCGGCTGAGCCGCGTCAGGGCGTGGTGCCAGTCGAGCGCCGCGGCCGAGCGCTGCGTGACCAGCGCGACGTTGGCCGGCTGCTCGAAATGCGCCGCCGCCTCGGCCAGGCCGAAGGCGCGCCCGGTGGTCTCGCGCAGGGACATCTCCTCCTCGGTCCCGCGGGCGCGGATCAGGCAGCGCAGCCGCGAGAGCAGCAGCGCCTCGGGCTGGGTGCGCGCGAAGAGGTCGTCGGCCCCGGCCGCCAGCAGCCGCGAGCGCTTGGACCGGCCCGCGTCCTGCACCATGACGACCAGCATCGATTGCGCGGTGGCGGGCGCCTCGCGCAGGCGGCGGCAGAGGTCCTCGGTTGCGACGTCGGGCAGGGAATCGGACAGCATGATGAGGTCGGGCCGTTCGCGCACGGCGATGTCCAGCGCCTCCTGCCCCGATGCGGCGAGATACGCCTTGGGGAAGGATGACGACAGCTGCACTTTCATAACGATCCTGCTGGTCGCTGCTTCGTCGACCACGAGGATTTTGCCGGTCATCGCGGAGGGGCTTTCGTCTGCTGTGAACGATGGCATCATACTTTATTCGGAATGGTTAAGGATTCCTTTAATTGTGTCAGCCAGAAAGGCCGGAGCGACATGAAACAGGACCATGCGGAGACGATCGCGCTGGAATGCCTCGCCTGGCTGGCGGGAGAGGACGACCTGATGCCGGTCTTCCTGGGATCCTCGGGCGCCACGGAGGCCGATATCCGGGTGCGCGCGGGTGAGTCGGATTTCCTGACCTCCGTGCTGGAGTTCATCACCATGGACGACCAGTGGGTCGTCCGCTGCTGCGACGCGCGGGGCCTGCGCTACGAAGAGCCGATGATGGCCATGGCGCGGCTGCAGGGGGCGGGACGGACGCACTGGACGTGACCTCCCGGGCTCAGAGGCGCTTCAGCGCCTTCTTCTCGGCGTTCATGAGCTTGTCGAGCAGGGACTTGAGCATCGTGTATTCCTCGGACGAGAGCTGGTCCGCCATGGCCGCGGCATTGCGCCGGGCGATCGGCGTTCCGGCCTCGAGCGCCTGCTGACCGGCCTCGGTCAGGCTGACGCGACGGGTGCGGCGGTCGTCCCGGCCCGAGGCGCGGCCGATCAGCCCGTCGGTCTCCATCTGGCGCAGGGCGCGCGAGGTGGCGGTGCGGTCTATGCCCACGAATTGCGCGATCTCGGAGGGCTGGGTCAGGTCCTCGTTGCCGATCGCCAGCAGCACGCACCAGGTGATCCGGGTCAGCCCGAGGCTGCGGAGCCCTTCGTCGAGCCGCCGCTCCTGCTGGCGTGACGCGACCGAAAGGCGATAGCCGAGGGATTCGTGCAGGCGGTAGGGGCTGTCCGTCATGCCGCCATCGCTGCAAGCGGCCGCGCCGATGTCAATCCGGATCGCGCCCCGATGTGGCTTGCGGCGCAACTCTGTCCGGTCCAAGTTGCGCCCGTGCCGCAGGGGCGCGGCGACAGACGGGGGCGTGCATGCAGCTGGACGGGATTCTCTTCGACAAGGACGGCACGCTGTTCGACTTCGCACGCACCTGGAACAGCTGGGCGGGCGAGCTGATCGCCGAGACCTGCCGGGGCGAGCCCGAACGCGCCGAGCGCCTGGCCGCGGCGCTGCGCTACGACCTCGGCGCGCAGGCCTTCCGCCCGGACAGCCCGGTGATCGCGGGCACCAACCGGGAGGCAGCCGAGCTTGCGGTCTCGGCCCTGCCGGAGTGGACCGTCGAGGACATGGAGGTCCATCTGATGGAAAGCGCGGCGCGGCTGGTTCAGGTGCCGGCCACGGATCTCGCGCCGCTTCTGGAGGCGCTCAGGCGCGCGGGGCTGAAGCTGGGCGTGATGACGAACGACACCGAATACGCGGCCCGCGCGCATCTCGACCAGGCGGGCGTGACGGAGTTCTTCGACATGGTCATCGGCTTCGACAGCGGCTACGGCGCCAAGCCCGACCCGGAGCCTCTGCTCGCCTTCGCGACGGCGCAGGGCCTCGCGCCCGAGCGGGTGGCGATGGTGGGCGACAGCACCCACGACCTGATCGCGGGGCGCGCGGCCGGCATGGTCTGCATCGCCGTCCTGACGGGCACCGCACTGGAACACGAGCTTGCGCCCTTCGCCGACCACGTCTTTCCGGACATCGGCCACCTGACCGGCTGGCTCGCCGCCGCCTGAGGGCCTCCGGCCCCGGCCCGTCGGCCCGAAAGCGACAGTTTCCGTCGCTTCTGGTGGCGAAAGCGGCGCGGTCCGTCCGTTCAGTTGAAGCGGCAGACCAGGAGGCCGCGATGACCGAACATCCCAGACGCAGGCGCGGCGGCGGCCGCGCGGGCCATGCCGCCCGCCGGGGTCCGACGGTGATCGAGCAGCGGCCGTGGCAGCTGACCGTCAACCGTGACCGCCCGACCGAGCCGCTGGACGAGGCCGGCATCGAGGCGATCCACGAGACCGCGATGACCATCCTCGAGGAGATCGGCGTCGCCATGCTGAACCCCGAGGCGGTGGCGATCCTCGCCGAGGCCGGCTGCCGGGTCGAGGAGGACGAGATCGTCCATTTCGACCGGCATTTCGTGATGGAGATGGTCGGCAAGGCGCCGTCGCGCTTCACCATCACGCCGCGCAACCCGGACCGGCAGATCGTCGTCGGAGCGGACCGGATCCTCTTCGGCAACGTCTCCTCGCCGCCGAACTACTGGGATCTCGAGCTCGGACGGAAGATCCCCGGCACGCGCGAGCATTGCGCGAACCTGCTGCGGCTGACCCAGTATTTCAACTGCATCCATTTCGCGGGCGGCTACCCGGTCGAGCCGGTCGACGTGCATCCCTCGATCCGCCACCTCGACGTGCTCTTCGACAAGCTCACGCTCACCGACAAGGTGCCGCACGCCTATTCGCTGGGGCCGGAGCGGGTCGAGGACGTGATGGAGATGGTGCGCATCGCCGCCGGGCTCAGCCGCGAGGCGTTCGAGGCCAGCCCGCGGATGTTCACCAACATCAACTCCACCTCGCCGCTCAAGCACGACTGGCCGATGCTGGACGGCTGGATGCGGCTGGCGCGGCGGGGGCAGGGGCTGATCGTCTCGCCCTTCACGCTGGCGGGCGCGATGGCGCCGGTGACGATGGCGGGCGCGGTGGCACAATCGCTGGCCGAGGCGCTGAGCGCCGTCGCGCTGGCGCAATACATCAACCCCGGCGTGCCCTGCGCCATCGGGACCTTCACCTCGAACGTCGACATGAAGTCGGGCGCGCCGGCCTTCGGCACCCCGGAATACATGCGCGCGACGCAGATGACCGGGCAGATGGTGCGCCGCTACGGGCTGCCGATGCGCTCTTCCGGGGCCTGCGCGGCGAACGTGCCGGACGGGCAGGCGATGTGGGAGACGAGCAATTCGCTCTGGGCCGCGGTGCAGTCGGGGACGAACGTCGTCTACCACGCGGCGGGCTGGCTCGAGGGCGGGCTGATCGCGAGCCCCGAGAAGTTCGTCATGGATTGCGAGGTGATCCAGCAGATCCAGCGCTACATGGACCCCGAGACCTTCGCGACGACGCCCGACGACCTCGCGCTCTCGGCGATCCGCGAGGTCCGGCATCAGGGCCATTTCTTCGGCACCCAACACACGCAGGAGCGCTACACCACCGCCTTCTACCAGCCCTTCCTGTCCGACTGGCGCAATTTCGAGGCCTGGCAGGCCGAGGGCGGGATCTGGACCGCCGAACGCGCGCACCATCTCTACAAGCGCATCCTCGCCGAATTCGAGCCGCCGCCGATGGACGACGGCATCCGCCAGGAGCTTGCCGAATTCGTCGAACGGCGCAAGCTGGAGGGCGGCGCGCCCACGGATTTCTGAGCTCGGTCAGGGCTCTGGCAGCGCCCCGCCGACCGCGCTAGGTTCGCCGCAGGCAAGGCAGGGAGCGGGTCATGGACGGTGCGGCGGAAGACGAGAAGGCAGTCACGCTCGACCGGCTGTCGATGGCCGCACTCGGGGCGCTGGCGGGCTTTGCCACCTGGGCGCTGGCGGAGCGGTTCGACGGCACCCGGTTCGCGCTCTTCCTCATCGTCTTCGTGATCGGCGCCTTCGCCGTCTTCTTCGCGCTCTCGGGGCCGGCCCGGCGCCTGCACGCGGGCCTCGCGGCCATCGCGCTGGTGCTGCCCGCCTCGGGGCTGCTGGTCTGGGCGAGCTTCCGCTACGAGGGGGTGGAGGGGTTCCTCGGCAGCCCGCAGGCGATCACCGCCTTCATCGCCATCGTCACGCTCGGCACGCCCTTCACCGCCGCGGCGCTGCGCCGCCCCGGGGGCTGGCGCGACTACGCCGCGCTCTTCGACCTGTCCTGGATGATCGTGGTCCGCTACGGGCTGTCCTGGGCCTTCACCGGCCTGTTCTGGCTGCTGCTCTTCCTGTCGGACGCGCTTCTGGGCATCGTCGGCATCGGCGTCATCGGCGACGTCATCGGGATCGACCCGGTGCCCTTCGCGCTGACCGGCGCGGTGCTGGGAACGGCGCTGGCGGTCATCCACCAGTACCGCAGCTACGTGTCGCCCTTCCTTCTTCTGCGGCTCCTGCGCCTGCTCCTGCCGCCGGTGCTCGCGGTGGTGCTGATCTTCCTGATCGCGCTGCCGGTGCGCGGGCTCTCGGGCCTGTTCGGCGGGCTTTCGGCCGCGGGCACGCTGATGGCGGTTGCGGTGGCGATCCTGACGCTCGTGACCTCGGTCGTCGACCGCGACGAGAGCGCGGCGGCGCGGTCGGGCTTCATGCTGATCAGTGCCCGGATCGCCGCCGCGCTGACCCCGGGGCTGGCCGCGCTGGCGCTGATCGCCGTGTTCCTGCGGGTGGAACAATACGGCTGGACGCCCGACCGGGTGACCGCCGGGCTCGCGGCGCTGGTGCTGGTCCTCTACGGGCTGGCCTATCTCTTCGCCGTGCTGGGTGGGCGTCGCTGGGCCCGGCGCCTGCGCGAGGCGAACCTCTGGATGGCGCTCGTGGTGATCGGGATCTCGGCGCTCTGGCTGACGCCGGTGCTGAACGCGGAGCGAATCTCGACCGAGAGCCAGATCGCGCGCTACGAGAACGGCACGATACCCGCCGAGGACCTGCCGCTCTACGAGATGGCCAACGACTGGGGCCGCGCCGGCAAGGCGGGCCTTGCGGAACTGGCGGCGATGGAGGGCCGCGAGGATGCCGCACAGCTGACGCAGCTCATCGAGAAGGCCCGGAGCGCGCGCTACCGCGAGGAATACCGCCGCGACGTGACCCGGGCGGACCGACCCGAGCGGCTCGACCGGCTCGCGGCATCCCTGCCGATCCGCCCCGAGGGCGCGACGCTCGGCCGCGCGGCGCTGGACGGGCTCGACGAATATTTCGTCGACCGGATCCTGCAGGCCTGCGACCGGAGCCTGCCCGACGGGCGGCCCGGCTGCGTCCTCGTGCGCGATGCCTTCTTCCCGAACGAGACCGACCCGCAGGGGATCCTCCTGCTGCTCGAGGAGGACGGCTCGGTCACGGCGCAATACGTCGCCTTCGACAGCGGCCAGCCGCGCGTGCGCTCGCTCTTCGACGTGGAGGCGAACGTCTGGCCGCAGGTCGACCGCGAGGACCTGATCCGCGTGCTCGACGGCGATTTCACGGTCGGGCCGTCCAGCCTGCGGGCGCTGACCATCGGCGACAAGGAAATCATTCCGGACAATTGAAGGTGTTCGTCCTCCCTTAATCCCGCGCGGCGATGCTGGGGCCAGCGGGTCGGATGGACGGCATGATACACGGATTGTTCAACAAGGCGTTGCAACGCTTTGCCAGCGACACCTACGGCGCGTCGCTCTGGGTGCGGGTCGCGGCGGGCGCGGGCCTGCCGCAACCGGATGTCGAGGCGATGATGCCCGCCGACCAGGCCAGCACCGAAGCGCTGCTGCGCGGTCTGTCGGATGCGCTCGACCGTCCCCGCGACGCGGTGCTCGAAGACGTGGGGATCTACCTCGTCTCGCACCCCTCGAGCGCCGGCATCCGGCGGCTCCTGCGGTTCTGCGGCGCCGGGTTCGAGGAGTTCCTGCATTCGCTCGACGATCTGCCGGACCGCGCGCGGCTGGCGGTGGCCGAACTGGACCTGCCAGCGCTGGAACTGCGCCAATGCGGGCCGGACCGCTACAGCCTCTCCTGCCGGCCGCACATGCGGGGCTTGGGGCACGTCCTCGTCGGCCTGCTGCGCGCCATGGCCGACGATTACGGCGCGCTGGTGACGCTCGAGCACCGCGAGGCCGGGCAGGGGCGCGAGGTGATCGAGATCGCGCTGGTCCTCGCCGCCTTCACCGAGGGGCGCGAGTTCGACCTCGGCGCACGGGCGGGATGATGTCCGCCGCTCCGCCTCCGGCGCTCGACGTGCTCTGCCCGATGCACCTTCGGCTGGGGCCGCGCGGGCATATCCTGCACGCCGGCCCGACGCTGCGCCGTCTGCACGGCGCCCCGCTCGACGGGACGCGGTTTCTCGAAGCGTTCGAACCGCTGCGCCCGCGCGCGCTCGGCGGCATGGAGGATCTGCGCGCCCATGCCGGGGCAAGGCTGCGGTTCCGCCTGCGGTCCGGGCCGCGCACGGTGCTGACCGGGGTGCTCGCGCCGGAGGCGGATGGCGGCGCGCTCGTGAACCTCGGCTTCGGGATCGGCGTCGTGGACGCGGTGCGCGACCACGCGCTGACGACCGCCGATTTCGCGCCCACCGACCTCGCGGTCGAGATGCTCTTCCTCGTCGAGGCGAAGTCGACCGCGATGGAGGCGCTGCGCCAGACATCGCTCCGGTTCAACGGGGCGCGGGTCGCGGCCGAGGCGCAGGCGCTGACCGATCCGGTGACCGGGCTCAGGAACCGGCGCGCGCTGGAACTGGCGCTTGGCCACACCATCGCGGGCGGGCAGGAATTCGCGCTGATGCACCTCGATCTGGATCGGTTCAAGCAGGTCAACGACAGCCATGGCCATGCGGCAGGCGACACCGTGCTGGTCACATTGGCCCGCCGCATGACCGAAGAGCTGCGCGACGACGACACCGTGGCGCGGGTCGGCGGGGATGAATTCGTGCTGATGTTCGACCGCCTCTGCGACCCGGGCCGGCTGGCCGAGATCGCGCAGCGCCTGATCGCGCGTCTGGAAGAGCCGGTGCCGTGGCAGGGGACGGAATGCCGGGTCTCGGCCAGCCTCGGCATCACCATCTCGACCGATTACGCGCGCCCGGACGCCGCCGGGCTGGTGGCCGATGCCGACCATGCTCTCTATGCCGCCAAGCGGGGCGGGCGGGGGCGGTTCATCTTCCACCGGGACCTCGCGCCGCCACCCCACGGCCCCTGAACAGGCCCCCCTCGGCGCGGCCCGAAAGAACCGCGCCACGGTCCATGGACCTCGGCCCCCGCTTCGGTTAAGCCTTGCGCGGCTTCAAAAAGGGCTTGGAAACTATGGCTGAACCGAACACCCCCGATATCGTGTATACCAAGGTGGACGAAGCGCCGGAGCTGGCATCCGCGTCGCTCCTGCCGATCATCCGGACCTTCGCGGCGGCTGCCGGGGTCTCGGTGGGCACCAAGGACATCTCTCTCGCCGGGCGCATCATCGCGACCTTCCCCGAGCATCTGACCGAGGCGCAGCGCCAGCCGGACGACCTGGCCGAGCTGGGCGAACTGGTCAAGACGCCGGAAGCGAACGTCATCAAGCTGCCGAACATCTCGGCCTCGGTCCCGCAGCTCGTCGCCGCGGTGAAGGAGCTCCAGGCGCAGGGCTACGCGCTGCCGGACTACCCCGAGAGCCCCTCGACCGACGAGGAGAAGGCCATCCGCGCCAGGTACGACGGGATCAAGGGTTCGGCCGTGAACCCGGTCCTGCGCGAGGGCAACTCCGACCGCCGCGCCGCGGTGGCGGTGAAGAACTACGCGATGGCCAACCCGCACCGGATGGGCGAGTGGACCTCGGACAGCAAGACCCGCGTCGCCTCGATGTCAAAGGGCGACTTCTTCTCGAACGAGGTTTCGGCCACGCTCGACGGGGCGGCCAAGGCGAAGATCGTGCTGGAGACGGCGGACGGCGAGACCGTGCTGAAAGAGGGTGTTTCCTACCCCGCAGGCACCGTGGTCGACGCGACCTTCATGAGCGCCCGGGCGCTCGACGCCTTCCTCGCGGACGAGATCGAGAAGACCAAGGCGGAAGGCACGCTCTTCTCGCTGCACATGAAGGCCACGATGATGAAGGTCTCCGACCCGATCATCTTCGGCCACGCGGTCAAGGAATGGCTGAAGCCCGTCTTCGAGCAATATGGCGACAAGCTGAAGGAGCTGGGCGTGAACCCCGCCTCCGGCATGGGTGACCTGCTGGAGCGCGTGAAGGGCGAGCCCGAGATCGTGAAGGCGATCGAGGCATGCCGCGACCAGCGCCCGCCGATGTACATGGTGAATTCCGACAAGGGCATCACCAACCTGCACGTGCCCTCCGACGTCATCATCGACGCCTCGATGCCCGCGCTGATCCGCGACGGCGGCAAGGGCTGGGGCCCGGACAACAAGCAGCACGACACCAACTGCGTCATCCCCGACAGCTCCTACGCGCCGGTCTATGACGAGGCGATCGCGTTCTTCAAGGCGAACGGCAAGCTGAACCCGGCCACCGCCGGCACGGTCCAGAACCTCGGGCTGATGGCGCAGAAGGCCGAGGAATACGGCTCCCACCCGACCACCTTCGAGATCCCGGCGGACGGCACCGTGAAGATGGTGCTCGACGACGGCACGGTCCTGCACGAGCACAAGGTGGAGAAGGGCGACATCTGGCGCTCGGCCTCGGCCCGCAAGGCGCCGATCGAGGATTGGGTGAACCTCGCCATCGAGCGGCAGAAGGCCACCGGATTCCGGTCGATCTTCTGGCTGGACGAGACGCGCGCCCATGACGCCGAGCTGATCAAGATGGTGAAGCCGATCCTCGAAGCCAAGGGCGTCGCCGACAAGTTCGAGATCATGGCGCCCCGCGAGGCCACCCGCGCCTCGCTCGAGACGATCACCAAGGGCGAGAACACCATCGCGATCACCGGCAACGTGCTGCGCGACTACCTGACCGACCTCTTCCCGATCCTCGAGCTGGCGACGTCGGCCAAGATGCTCTCGATCGTGAAGCTGATGAACGGCGGCGGGCTGTTCGAGACCGGGGCAGGCGGCTCCGCGCCGAAGCATGTGCAGCAGCTGATGGAGGAAAACCACCTCCGCTGGGATTCGCTGGGCGAGTTCTGCGCGCTTGGCGAAAGCCTCCAGTTCCTGGCCGACGCCCGGAACAACGAGAAGGCGCGCGTGCTGGGCAAGGCCGTGGATGCGGCCACGCAGGGCATCCTCGACCACGACCGCAGCCCGTCCCGCAAGGTGGGTGAGCCCGACAACCGCGACAGCCATTACTGGTTCGCCCGCTACTGGGCGCAGGCGCTGGCCGACCAGTCGGACGACGCCGATCTTGCCGCGCATTTCGCCCCGATCGCCAGGGCGCTGGCCGAAAGCGAGGCGGCGATCACCGGAGAGCTGGCGGCCGTGCAGGGCAGGCCCGCGGACCTCGGCGGCTATTACCACACCGATGCCGACAAGACGGCGGCGGTGATGCGCCCCTCCGAGACGCTGAACGCGATCATCGGCTGAGGCCGGACAGGGAACGCACGGGGAAGGGCGCGGCGCTGGCCGCGCCCTTTTGCGTGAGCGGAAACCGATCAGAAGATCACACGGTTCGGCCAGTCCTCAAAACGGGCGAGCGGGACAGGTCTCAGGACCTTCCTGAACCGGTGGACGCTCGGCTCTGCGCCGGTCGTCGCGACTGGATATTCAGGGGCAATGCCTGGGCCGAGGAAAGGGCGCCGGGCCCTTCGTCACAGCCACGATCGATTGGGAAGAAGTGGCAGCCCGTAGGGGAATCGAACCCCTCTTTCCAGGTTGAAAACCTGGCGTCCTAACCGATAGACGAACGGGCCATCGCCGGGGCGCTGGCTATGTCTCACGGCCCGTGACCGTGTCCCTGCCGGGGGAGTGGCAGCCCGTAGGGGAATCGAACCCCTCTTTCCAGGTTGAAAACCTGGCGTCCTAACCGATAGACGAACGGGCCATCGCCGTGGCGTGAGCGGGGTTCTAGGGAAAGCCTCGGATCACTGCAAGCGGATTTTTTGCCCGCCGTCCAGATTTTCGGCCCCGTCCGGAGGTGACGTCGCGATGCCCCGCGCGGCCCGGTTCCGGCCCCTCAGGACGGGCTCAGCGGCCGTCCGCGGGGGCCGCGTCGTCGAGCCTGAGCTGCACCGACTGGCGCCCGCCCCAATCGTTGATCTCGAGCCGTCCGGCGAGGTGGAAGCGCCGGCCGTTGTGGCCTGCGAGCGCGGGGCCGAGGGGGCCGTCGAAGGCGCCGAAGCTGATCGCGTCGATCCGCGCGCCGAGGCCGTCGCCGAAGGAGACCTTCAGGTGGCTGTCGCCGACCTGTTTCGCGAAGGAGATCGCGACGTCCGGGAAGGCGAAGCGCGGGGCGGGGGCGCCGGCGCCGAAGGGACCGGCATCCTCGATCCGGCGGATCAGCTCGACCGTGGCGCCGCCCGGCATCAGCACCCCGTCGAGCCGCAGGTCCGCCGCGCCGCCAAGGCCCGCGCCCTGTTTCGCCAGGAGCTCGCCCAGCCGGTCCATCGCGGCCTCCAGCCGGTCACGGGCGACGGTGAGCCCGGCCGCCATCTTGTGCCCGCCGCCCTTGATCAGGAGGCCCTCGGCCGCCAGCCGCTGGATGCTGGCGCCAAGGTCGACGCCCGCGACGGACCGGCCCGAGCCCTTGCCCTCGTCCCCGTCCAGCCCGATCACGATCGCGGGGCGGTTGGTCTGCTCCTTCAGCCGCGAGGCGACGATGCCGACGACCCCGGGATGCCAGCCCTCGCCCGCCGCCCAGGCGAGCGGGCCGTCGAGGCCGCGCGCCTCGGCCTGCGCCAGGGCGGCGGCCTGCACCTCGGCCTCGATCGCGCGCCGTTCGGCGTTGAACTGGTCCAGACGTTCGGCCATCGCCTGCGCCTCGTGCGGGTCGGTGGTCGACAGAAGCCGCGCCCCGAGATCGGCGCGCCCGACCCGCCCGCCGGCATTGATCCGGGGGCCGAGCACGTAGCCCAGGTGATAGGACGAGGGCGCCGTCGTCAGCCGCCCGATGTCGGCGAGCGCGGCCAGCCCCGGCCTCTCGCGCCGGGCCATCACCCTCAGCCCCTGCCGCACGAGCGCCCGGTTCACCCCGATCAGCGGCGCCACGTCGGCCACCGTGGCCAGCGCCACGAGGTCGAGCATCCCCATCAGGTCCGGTCCCTTCACGCCGCGCTCGCGGAGCTGGCGGTTCGCCTCCACCAGCATCAGGAAGACCACCGCGGCGGCGCAGAGATGGGCCAGCGCGCCGCTTTCGTCCTGACGGTTCGGGTTCACGCAGGCGACGCAGTCGGGCAGGGTCTCGCCGCCGAGGTGGTGATCGAGGATCACCACGTCGCAGCCCGCCGCCGCCACCGGCTCGTGGCTGAGCGTGCCGCAGTCGACGCAGATGATGAGGTCGTGCTCGGCCCCGAGCGCCTGCATGGCGGGGACGTTGGGTCCATAGCCCTCGTCGATCCGGTCGGGCACGTAGAGTGTCGCCTGGCGCCCCATCTGCCGCAGCCAGTCGAGCAGCAGCGCGGCCGAGGATCCGCCGTCCACGTCGTAATCGGCGAAGATCGCGATCCGCTCGCGCCTCTCGACGGCACGGAGGAAGCGCGCGGCCGCGGTCTCCATGTCCCGGAGCGAGCGGGGATCGGGCAGCAGGTCGCGGAGGGCCGGGGCGAGGTAGGCCTCGCAGCCCGCCGCGTCGATCCCGGCGCGGGCCAGCACCTGGCAGATCGCCCGGTCCATTCCGGTCGCCTGGGTCAGTGCTTCCGAAGCCCGGTCCATCTCGACCGAGGGTCCGAGCCAGCGCCGCCCGTTCAAAGATTGCTCGACCCCGAGATACGCCAATAATCCCTCACACGCGGTCAACGCGCGCGCCCCATGCCCCGATCAAACTGCGGCCACGGACCCGTTCCCGCGCCGTCCCCGGACTTCATCTTTCCATAAATACTCCCGCCGGAGGCTCCCGCCCTCGCCGGAAGCATGCCGTCTCACACTTCCTCGATCCGCAGCGCCACGGGATCGCCTTCGACGACCCCGGTCGCCGCCATTGCCGCGATGGCCTTGTCGAGATCGGCGCGCACGCAGCGGTGCGTGACGATCAGCACCGGCGCGGTCTGCGCCTCGTGATCGTATTGCCGCATCCGGTTGATCGAGATCCCGTGGTTGCCGAGCACGGTCGCCACCTTCGCCAGCGCGCCGGGTTTGTCCTGCAGCTCCATCCGCAGGTAGAACGCCGCGGGCGTGGCCGAGGAGGCGGGCGTCGCATCCACCAGCGAGGCGGCGGGCTGGCCGAAGACCGGCAGCCGGGTGCCGCGCGCGATGTCGCAGATGTCGCCCATCACGGCCGAGGCGGTCGGGCCTTCGCCGGCCCCCGCGCCCCGCAGCACGATCTGGCCGACCGCGTCGCCCTCGACCACCACCATGTTGGTGCCGCCCTCGAGCTGACCGAGCGGCGAGGCGGCGGGCACGAGGCAGGGCGACATGCGCTGTTCGAGCCCGCGGCCGGTCATCCGGGAGACGCCGAGCAGCTTGATCCGGTAGCCCATGTCGGCGGCCTGCCTGATGTCCTCGGTCGTGATCCGGCCGATCCCCTCGAGCTCCATCGCGTCGAAGGCGACGCGGGTGCCGAAGGCGATGGAGGCGAGGATCGCCAGCTTGTGGCCCGCGTCGATGCCGCCCACGTCGAGCTCCGGGTCGGCTTCGAGATAGCCCAGCTGGTTCGCCTCTTCGAAGACGGTCTCGTAGGGCAGGCCCGCCGATTGCATCCGGGTCAGGATGTAGTTGCAGGTGCCGTTCATCACGCCCATGACGCGGGTGAACTCGTTCCCCGCAAGCCCCTCGAGCAGCGTCTTGATCACCGGGATCCCCCCCGCGACGGCGGCCTCGTAGCGGATCTGGCGGCCCTCGGATTCGGCCAGCTCGGCCAGCGCCTGTCCGTTCACGGCCAGCATCGCCTTGTTCGCGGTCACCACGTCCTTGCCGGCCTTCAGCGCGGCCTCGGTCGCGGCCTTGGCGGGGCCGTCCGCGCCGCCCATGAGCTCGACGAAGACGTCGACGTCGTCGCGGGTGGCGAGCGTGACGGGGTCGTCCTCCCAGGCGTAGCCGTCGATCGGGACGCCGCGGTCCTTGCCGCGGGTGCGGGCGGAGACGGCGGTGACGGTGATCTTGCGCCCGGTTCGTGCGGTCAGCATCTCGGCCTGCTTGCGGATGATGCGGAGAACGCCGACGCCGACCGTTCCCAGTCCGGCGATCCCGAGGCGCAGGGGTTCACTCATGGTCTTCTCCATACTCGCGGATTTCCTACCCGGCCCGCTTAGCGCTTTGGCCGGGGCGGCGCAACGCGAAGCCGGATCGGGGAGGTGTCAGCTGCCCGCTGCGGCGGCCTTGCGGCGCAGCGCGTCGCCGCGCGCCTCGAGTGCCGCGGCATCGCCCGGCGCGATCCGGCCCTCGGGCAGAGCGTCGGTCAGCGACGCGGTCGGGGCGAGGTCGGGATAGGGCGCGGCCTGCGCCTCGGCGCTGACGGTCTGCTCGACCGGCGGCAGCTCGGTGCAGGCGGCGGCGGGGATCAGCAGGAGAAGGGCGAGGGTGCGCGGGCTCATGTGTCAGGAATGACGCATCCCGGCGGGGCCGTCCAGCGCGTGTTGTCATGAACGGGTGTTCAGATATCCTTGCGCCATGACCCGCCAGACCCGCATCCGCAGCGCCGAGACCGGCGCCCGCATCCGCGCCGCCGCCCTGCGCCTCTTCGCGCGGGACGGCTATGCGGCCGTGTCGATGCGCCAGATCGCGGGCGAGGTGGGGCTGCAGGTCGGCGCGCTCTACAACCACGTTGCGGACAAGCAGAGCCTGCTGGTCGTGCTGATGCGCGAGCACATGGAGGCGCTGCTGGCCGCGCTGGACGCCGAGGCGCTGCCCGAGGCGCCGGACGCCGCGCTGGAGGGGTTCGTCCGGTTCCACATCCGCTATCACGCGGCGCGGCCGGACGAGGTCTTCATCGCCTATATGGAGCTCAGGAACCTCGGGCCCGAGAACTTCGCCGGGATCGAGGCGCTGCGCCGCCGCTACGAGGACCGGCTGGAGGGCATGCTGGCCCGCGGCGCCGAGGCCGGGATCTTTTCGGTGCGCGATGCGCGGGTGGCCACGATGGCCGTGATCGCGATGCTCACCGGCGTGACGACCTGGTTCCGGCCGGAGGGCCGCCTGAGCCTCGACGAGGTGGAGGCGATCTACGTCGAGATGGCGCGCAAGGCGGTCGGCGCGCGCTGAGGCCCCGCCGTCAGTCCCGATCGTCCGGGGTCGTGTCGGCAACGACGGCGCCGCGCTGGCCCGCGGGCTCCGAGGGTCCAGTCGTCGTGTCGGCGTCGGTCTGGAACTCGAGCTCCGCATCCAGCTCGGCCCCGAGCAGGACGATGAAGGCCGAGAGCCAGAGCCAGGTCATCAGGATGATGACGCCTGCGAGCGCGCCGTAGGTCTCGGTATAGCTGCCGAAATTCCGCACGTAGATCGAGAAGGCCACCGAGAAGAGGATCCAGAGCACCGTCGCCGTGATCGCACCGGGAGAGAGCCAGCGCCATTTCGCGGGCGCCCGGGAGGGGCCGTAGCGGAAGACGACGCCGAGGCCGAAGACGACGAGCAGCGCGAAGATCGGCCAGCGCAGCCAGGTGAGCGCCGTGTCGAGCAGGTCGGGCAGGGGCAGCACCTGCTGGAGGATCGGGATCGCCAGCGTGACCACGACGGCGAGGATGAAACCGAAGATCAGCAGCAGTGTCAGCGCCAGCCCGGTGCCGTAGAAGGCGAGGATCGAACGCGTCTCGTCTTCCTTGTTCGCCGCGTTCAGCCCGTCCATCAGCGTCCGGATCGCGGCGGAGGCCGAGAAGAGCGACAAGGCGAGCGAGAAGACCAGGGCGATGCTGAGCGCGGTGCCGTCGTCCGAGACGACCTGTTCCACCTGATCGGTGATGATGGCGGCGGCTTCTTCGGGCAGGGCCGCGGCGTAGCTGTCGATCACCGATGCCAGCTGGGGCGGTTCGATCGCGAGGCCGGCCAGCATCACCAGCGCGGCGATGGCGGGGAAGATCGCGAACAGTGCGAAGAAGGCGATGCCCGCCGAGATGGTCGAGACGTGGTCCCGCCCGATCGAGGCCCAGACCCGCTTGAGCACGGCAAGCCAGCCCTGTTGCGGAAGGTCGGTGGGCGATTTCGCGTCAGCGCCGGGGCGGGTTTTGGTGGAACTCGTCATGAAGGTCGAAACCCGGACGCAACGGTTTGGTTCCCAAAGGAAAACCGCCGGGCTGGGCCCGGCGGTTCCGTTTTCGATCAATCGGGGCGTGTCAGCTCTTGGCGAGATCGCGCAGCACGTAGTGCAGCACGCCGCCATGCTCGACGTATTCCTTCTCGATCGCAGTATCGATCCGGCACTTCAGCGTGATCTCCTTGGTGGAGCCGTCGCCGTAGGTGATCGTGCAGGGCACCTCGGAGAGCGGCTTCAGATCGCCCTCCAGCCCGGTGATCGAGACGGTCTCGTCGCCCTTCAGCCCCAGCGAGGTGCGGGTGTCGCCGCCCGTGAACTCGAAGGGAATGACGCCCATGCCGACGAGGTTCGAGCGGTGGATGCGCTCGAAGTTCTCGGCGATCACGGCCTTGACGCCCAGAAGTGCCGTGCCCTTCGCGGCCCAGTCGCGGGACGAGCCTGCGCCGTATTGCTCACCGCCGAAGATCACGAGCGGCGTGCCCTGGTCCTGGTAGGCCATGGCCGCGTCGTAGATCGAGGTCTGTTCGCCGTCGGGACCCTTGGTGTAGCCGCCTTCGACCCCGTCCAGCATCTCGTTCTTGATGCGGATGTTGGCGAAGGTGCCGCGCATCATGACCTCGTGGTTGCCGCGGCGCGAGCCGTAGGAGTTGAACTCCCGCACCGGCACCTGGCGTTCGATGAGGTATTTCCCGGCCGGGGTGGTGTCCTTGAAGGACCCGGCGGGCGAGATGTGGTCGGTGGTGATCATGTCGCCGAGGACGGCGAGAACGCGGGCGCCCTCGATATCCTTGATGTCACCGGCCTTGGGCCCCATGCCCTGGAAGTAGGGCGGGTTCTGGATGTAGGTCGAGCTCGGCGGCCAGTCGTAGGTTTCGCCGCCCGAGACGTCCACGGCCTGCCACTTCTCGTCGCCCTTGAAGACGTCGGCGTATTTCGACTGGAACGCCTCGCGGGTGACGACCTTCTCGACCAGCTCGGCGATCTCGGCGTCGGTCGGCCAGATGTCCTTGAGGTAGACGTCCTTGCCGTCCGGCGTCTGCGCGATCGGCGAATTGGCCATGTCGATGTTCATGTCACCGGCGAGCGCATAGGCCACGACCAGCGGCGGCGAGGCGAGGTAGTTCGCGCGCACGTCCGGGCTGATCCGGCCCTCGAAGTTGCGGTTGCCCGACAGGACCGCGGTGGCGATCAGGTCGTGATCGTTGACGGCCTTCGAGATCTCGGCCTGCAGCGGACCGGAGTTGCCGATGCAGGTGGTGCATCCGTAGCCCACGAGGTTGAAGCCGACCGCGTCGAGGTCTTCCTGCAGGCCGGCGGCCTCCAGATATTCCGTGACGACCTGGGAGCCCGGTGCGAGCGAGGTCTTCACCCAGGGCTTGCGGTCGAGGCCGAGCTGGCGCGCCTTGCGGGCGACGAGGCCGGCGCCGATCATCACGTAGGGGTTCGACGTGTTGGTGCAGGAGGTGATCGAGGCGATCACGATCGAGCCGTCGTGGAGCTGGTAGCCCTCGCCTTCGGTCTTCACGAAGCCGCGCTTGTGGTGGCCTTCGTCGCCCGGGATCTCCCGCGGTTCGGGCTGGCCGCCTTCACCTTCCCAGCGGACCTCCTGGTTCTCGGAGGCGTCCTTGCCTTCGCGCTGGCCGCGGACGTACTGGGCGAAGTTTGCCGCCGCCTTGTCGAGGTCGATGTGGTCCTGCGGCCGTTTCGGGCCCGAGATCGCCGGCACAACGGTCGACATGTCGAGCGCGAGCGTGTCGGTGTAGACCGGATCGTAGCCCGGCTCGCGCCACATGCCGTTGGCCTTGGCATAGGCTTCGACCAGGGCGATCGTGTCCTTGTCGCGGCCGGTCTGGGTCAGGTAGCGCAGCGTCTCGTCGTCGATCGGGAAGAAGCCGCAGGTGGCGCCGTATTCGGGCGCCATGTTGGCGATCGTCGCACGCTGGGCGAGCGGCAGGTTGTCGAGGCCTTCGCCGTAGAATTCGACGAACTTGCCGACCACGCCCTTCTCGCGCAGCATCTCGACCACGCGCAGGACGAGGTCGGTGCCGGTGGTGCCTTCGGTCATCGCGCCGGTGAGCTTGAAGCCCACGACCTCGGGGATCAGCATCGAGATCGGCTGGCCGAGCATCGCAGCCTCGGCCTCGATCCCGCCGACGCCCCAGCCGAGCACGGCCGCGCCGTTGACCATCGTCGTGTGGCTGTCGGTGCCCACGAGCGTGTCGGGGTAGGCGACGAGCTCACCGTTCTGGTCCTTGTCGGACCAGACGGTCTTCGAGAGGTATTCGAGGTTCACCTGGTGGCAGATGCCGGTCCCCGGGGGCACGACGCGGAAGTTCTCGAACGCGGTCTGGCCCCATTTCAGGAACTGGTAGCGCTCCATGTTGCGCTCGTATTCGCGGTCCACGTTCATCTGGAAGGCGCGCGGGTTGCCGAATTCGTCGATCATGACCGAGTGGTCGATGACGAGGTCGACGGGCACCAGCGGGTTGATCTTCTTGGCGTCGCCGCCGAGGCCCACGATCCCGTCACGCATCGCGGCGAGGTCGACCACCGCGGGAACGCCGGTGAAGTCCTGCATCAGCACGCGGGCCGGGCGGTAGGCGATCTCGACGGGATTCTTGCCGCCGTTCTTGCCCCAGTCGGAGAAGGCCTTGATGTCGTCCACCGAGACGGTCTTGCCGTCTTCGAAGCGGAGCATGTTCTCCAGCACCACCTTCAGCGCGGCGGGGAGTTTCGAGAACTCGCCCAGCCCGGCCTCTTCGGCGGCGGGAATGGAGTAATAGGAGAAGGTCTTGTCGCCCACCGAGAGCGACTTGCGCGTCTTGGTGGTGTCTTGTCCGACTTGGATGGGCATGGAGTGGCCTCCCTTTCGTAGGAACAGGGGTTGTCGCTGGCCCGCTTCTGCCCCTTTTCGGGACGCCGATCAAGGGGGCGGCGCGGGTTTTGCATACATTTGCATACAGTATCTGGCGTGTCGGGCGCTTTTCGCAGGACGGGCCCGCTCGCCGGGCGCGGGCCGGCCGATCCGCGCAAGTCCGGGCCGGCGCGGGCGTGCGGTGCCGCCTCCGTGCGGGAGGGGCGGGCGGGATCCTCCCTATCTGCGCGGACCCGTTCGGTGCTAGAGGTGGTCCCGAGGCCGAAGGGCGGCGGGGTTCCGCCCCCTCCCGCTCTTGCCCCTGCGGGCCAAGGCGGGGTATGAGCGGTTTCGGAAAATTACGGGGAGAGGCAGCCCATGCGTCGAGTAGTGGTTACGGGACTTGGAATGGTCACGCCCTTGGCAAGCGGAGTCGAGGAAACCTGGTCGCGTCTTCTGGCGGGCCAATCCGGTGCGGGCACCATCACCCGGTTCGATGCGGATCACCTGGCGACGAACTACGCCTGCGAGCTTCCCTTCGGCGACGGCAGCGACGGCACCTTCAATCCCGACGACTGGATGGAGCCGAAAGAGCGCCGCAAGGTCGACGATTTCATCCTCTACGGCATGGCGGCCGCCATCCAGGCGGTGACCGACGCCGGCATCGACGCGATGTCGGAAGAGGACAAGGTCCGGACCGGCGTGATGATCGGCTCGGGCATCGGCGGGCTGAACTCGATCGCCGAGACGGCGGTGCTGATCAAGGAGCGCGGGCCTCGGCGGGTGTCGCCCTTCTTCATCCCCGGCGCGCTGATCAACCTGATCTCGGGCCAGGTGCAGATCCGCTATGGCTTCAAGGGCCCGAACCACGCGGTGGTGACCGCATGCTCGACCGGGGCGCACGCCATCGGCGACGCGGCGCGGCTGATCCAGTGGGGCGATGCGGACGTGATGCTGGCCGGCGGGGCCGAGGCCTCGATCTCGGAAATCGGCATCGCCGGGTTCAACGCCTGCAAGGCGCTCTCGACCAAGCGGCGGGACGATCCCACCAAGGCCTCGCGTCCCTATGACGCGGACCGGGACGGCTTTGTCATGGGCGAGGGCGCGGGCGTCGTGGTGCTGGAGGAATACGAGCACGCCAAGGCGCGCGGCGCGAAGATCTACGGCGAATATCTCGGCTACGGGATGTCGGGCGACGCCTATCACATCACCGCGCCTTCGGAAGACGGCGACGGCGCGTTCCGGTCGATGACCGCCGCACTCGACCGCGCGGGGCTGAAGCCTTCGGATGTGGATTACATCAACGCGCATGGCACCTCGACCATGGCGGACGTCATCGAACTGGCGGCCGTGGAGCGTCTGCTCGGCGAGGCGGCGGGCCAGGCGACCATGTCGTCCACCAAGTCGGCCACCGGGCACCTGCTGGGCGCGGCCGGCGCGATCGAGGCGATCTTCTCGATCCTCGCCCTGCGCGACCAGGTCGCGCCCCCGACCATCAACCTCGACACGCCCGCCGTGGAAACTCCGCTCGACCTCGCGCCGAACAAGAAGGTCGAGCGCAAGATCGACGTGGCGCTGTCCAATTCCTTCGGCTTCGGCGGCACCAACGCGAGCCTCGTGTTCGGAAAGGCCAACTGAATGTGGCGGGCGATCGCCTCCAATGCCCTGACGATGCTGATCGTCGCGGTCTTCCTGCTCGGGGGTCTGATCCTCTGGGGGCAGGAGGAATACCGCAGCGAGGGGCCGCTGTCCGAGGGGATCTGCCTGCGGGTCGCGAGCGGCTCCAACATGTCGCGGGTCAGCCGCGATCTGGAGGAGCAGGGCGCGATCTCGAGCGGGCCGCTGTTCCGCATCGGGGTGGATTACACCGACAAGGCGGGTGACCTGAAGGCGGGGAGCTTCCTTATCCCCGAAGGCGCCTCGATGGAGGAGATCGTCGACATCATCACCCGGGGGGGCGCCAGCACCTGCGGCACCGAGGTGGTCTATCGCATCGGCGTGACCCGCTCGCTGGTGGAGGTCCGCGAGCTCGACCCGGCGACGAACCAGTTCACGGAGACGGCCGAGTTCAACCCCGCCGACACCGAGACCCCGGTGCCCGCCGAATACGAGAAGGTGCGCGAAGAGCCCGACACCCGCTACCGCGTCTCGGTCGCCGAGGGCGTGACGAGCTGGCAGATCGTGGATTCGCTCAAGCGCTTCGACGTGATGTCGGGCGAGGTCTCGGAGGTTCCCGCGGAGGGCGCGCTCGCCCCGGACAGCTACGAGGTCTCCGACGGGGCCGACCGGGCCGAGCTCGTGGCCAAGATGCTGGCCGCGCAGGAGGAGCGCCTCGCCGCCGCATGGGCCGCGCGCAGCGACGACCTGGCCGTCGGGAGCCCGGAGGAGGCGCTGATCCTGGCCTCGATCATCGAGAAGGAGACCGGCGTTCCGGAAGAGCGCGGGCTTGTCGCCAGCGTCTTCACCAACCGCCTGAAGCAGGGCATGCGGCTGCAGACGGACCCGACGGTGATCTACGGCATCACCGAAGGCAAGGGCGTGCTGGGCCGCGGGCTGCGGCAGAGCGAGCTGCGGCGCGAGACGCCCTACAACACCTATGTCATCGACGGGCTGCCGCCGACGCCGATCGCCAACCCGGGGGTCAAGAGCCTCGAGGCGGCGGTGAACCCGCCGGAGAGCGATTACCTGTTCTTCGTGGCCGACGGCACCGGCGGCCATGCCTTCGCCGAGACGCTGGACGAGCACAACGCCAACGTCGCCAAGTGGCGCAAGATCGAGGCGGAGCGGGCGAACCAGTAGGCCGCCCGCCCCGCGTATTCTTAAGAAAAGGTAAAGATACCGGACGGTTACGCCGGGTGGTTAACCTTTGATTTCTTGACTTTGCGCACGGTCCGGAGTATTCATTCGGCCATGCTGGAGGAGATGGGCAAACGGCCCGGGGTTCATACCCCGAGGCCGTTTTTTCATGTCCGTCGTGCGGGGGCCAACCAGCGAGAGGGCGTGGCAATGACAACGGAGACAGAGACCAACTGGCTCGACGAGGAAGTCGGGATCGTGACGGCGCAGCTTCGGGATCTGAAGGCCGAGATGGTGCGGCTGCAGGCGCGGGCGCGGAACGGGGACATGGCGGCGGCCAAGGAGGCGCAGAAGACGGTGGCAGAGGTGCGCACCTTCCTTGCGCGGGCCGCGGAAACGGAGGCGAGACTTGCGGAAATCAACGGAAGACACGGGGGCGCGCGGGGATACGCGCTCGATCTCGACGGGGCCCGGGTTGCGATCCGGTGCCGCCTGGATCGCCTCCGCCGATGTCACGGTGCAGGATGAATTCCTGGATGGTCTGGAGGAGGGAGAGCTCATGGCTCTCCCTTTTCTGTTCGAGTTCTGGGCGCTGGAGCATCAATTGCCGCCCGAAGGGGCGTGGCGGTCCTGGGTGATCCTGGGCGGGCGCGGCGCGGGGAAGACGCGGGCCGGGGCCGAATGGGTGCGGACGCAGGTCGAGGGGGCGCGGCCGGGGGATCCGGGGCTGTGCCGCCGCGTGGCGCTGGTGGCCGAGACGATCGAGCAGGCGCGCGACGTGATGGTCTTCGGGGACAGCGGGATCATGGCCTGTTCCCCGCCCGACCGGCGGCCGGTCTGGGAGGCGACGAAGAAGCGGCTCGTGTGGCCCAATGGGGCGGAGGCGCGGGTCTTTTCGGCGCATGATCCGGAGAGCCTGCGGGGGCCGCAGTTCGACTGCGCCTGGGCCGATGAGCTGGCGAAATGGCGGCGGGGGCAGGATGCCTGGGACATGTTGCAGTTCGCGCTGCGTCTGGGTGAGGACCCGCGGGTCTGCGTGACCACCACGCCGCGGAACGTGCGGGTGCTGAAGATGCTGCTGGAGAGTCCCTCGACCGTGGTGACGAACGCGCCGACCGAGGCCAACCGGGCGAACCTGGCGGATTCGTTCCTCGCGGAGGTGAAGGCGCGCTACGACGGGACCCGGCTGGGGCGGCAGGAGCTGGAGGGGCTCTTGCTCGACGATGTGGAGGGGGCGCTCTGGACGCCCTCGGCGCTGGAGCGCGCCTCGGTCGACATCCTGCCGGAGATGGACCGGGTGGTGGTCGCGGTGGACCCGCCGGTGACGGGGCACAAGGGCTCGGACGAATGCGGGATCGTGGTGGCGGGCGTGACCATGCGCGGGGATGTCCGGGACTGGCGGGCCTATGTGATCGAGGATGCGAGCGTCTCGGCCGCCTCTCCGTCGCAATGGGCGGCGGCGGCGATTGCCGCCTTGCGGCGCCATGGCGGGGAACGGCTGGTGGCGGAGGTGAACCAGGGGGGCGACCTCGTGGAGAGCGTGATCCGGCAGGTCGATCCGATGGTGCCGTTCCGGAAGGTGCATGCGACCCGCGGGAAGGCGGCGCGGGCCGAGCCGGTGGCGGCGCTCTACGAACAGGGGCGGGTGTTCCATGCGCGCGGGCTCGGGGCGCTGGAGGAGCAGATGTGCGCGATGGCCATGGCGGGATACGAGGGGAAGGGGTCGCCCGACCGGCTGGATGCGCTCGTCTGGGCGCTGCACGAGCTGATGATCGTGCCGGGGGGCAACTGGATGCGGCCGCAGGTGCGGGCGCTGTGAGCGGCGCGCAACGGGCAGCGGCCGGTCTGGCGGGGTAGCGTTAACCGGAAGGGGGGATAACCCTCTCCACGCAATCTTCGGATGGCGCAGACGGAGGGAAAGGTGCGGGGGCTTCGGCCCTCGCCCATATCGGGAGAGGCCCATGGGTGTGATCGACTATTTCCGGCGTGAGGCACAGGCGCCCGAGGTGAAGGCGAGCGCGACGGGCAAGGTCGTCGCCTGGCATTCCTCGGGCCGCGTGGCCTGGAGCCCGCGGGACGTCGCCACGCTGACGCGGACGGGGTTCGCGGGCAACCCGGTGGGCTTCCGCGCGGTGAAGATGATCGCCGAGGCCGCGGCCGCCCTGCCGCTGGTGCTGCAGGACGGGGCGCGGCGGTTCGAGACGCACCCGGTGCTGGACCTGGTGCGCGCGCCGAACCCGGTGCAGGGGCGGGCGGAGCTGTTCGAGGCGTTCTACGGTCAGCTCCTGCTGACCGGGAACGGGTATCTCGAGGCGGTCGCGGGCGAGGACGGCGCACCGGTGGAGCTGCATGTGCTGCGGTCGGACCGGATGAGCCTCGTGCCGGGGGCGGACGGCTGGCCGGTGGCCTATGAGTACAGCGTCGGCGGGCGGAAGCATCGCTTCGACGTGAGCGGGGGGCGGCCGCCGGTCTGTCACGTGAAGGCGTTCCACCCGCAGGACGATCATTACGGGCTGAGCCCGTTGCAGGCGGCGGCGCAGGCGGTGGACGTGCACAATTCCGCGTCGCGCTGGTCGAAGGCGCTGCTGGACAATGCGGCGCGGCCCTCTGGCGCCATCGTCTATCGCGGCGCGGAGGGCCAGGGGGTGATGTCCCCGGACCAGTACGACCGGCTGGTGGCGGAGATGGAGAGCCATCACCAGGGCGCGCGGAACGCCGGGCGGCCGATGCTGCTGGAGGGCGGGCTCGACTGGAAGCCGATGGGGTTCTCTCCCTCCGACATGGAGTTCCAGAAGACCAAGGAGGCGGCAGCGCGGGAGATCGCGCTGGCCTTCGGGGTGCCGCCGATGCTCATGGGGATCCCCGGGGAGGCGACCTACGCGAATTACCAGGAGGCGCATCGGGCATTCTATCGCCTGACGGTGCTGCCCTTGGCCGCACGGGTGACGGCGCGGGTGGCGGAGTGGATGTCCGGGTTCGTGGGCGAGGCGCTGGAGCTGAAGCCCGACCTCGACCAGGTTCCCGCGTTGGCGGCGGAGCGGGACGCGCAGTGGAGCCGGGTCTCGGCCGCGGATTTCCTGACGAAGCGCGAGAAGCGGGTCATGCTGGGGCTGCCGGTGGATGAGGCGGATGGGTGAGGCGCGCGCCATAAGCGACTGGGAGGGCGTGCCTTTCGAATGTGCGCCGGGGCTGAGGCTCCAGGCCCATGAACGGCTGAGCGAGGTCCGGCTGGAGGCGCTGACGCGTCGGGTCGACAAGCTCGAGGAGATGGTGGAGCGGCTGGAACGGCGGCTCTGGGTGACGGTCTACGGGGTGGTCGGCGTGATCCTCGCGCAGGCCTTCCAGTCGGTGCTGCTGCCGTGAGGGGGATGGAGATGGAACTGGAACGGAAATACGTGGCGCTCGGGTCGGCGCTGACGGTCACGGACGGGCATGTGATCGAGGGCTATGCCTCGCTCTTCGGGGCGGCGGACCAGGGCGGCGACGTGGTGCAGGCGGGGGCCTATGCCGGTTCGCTGGCGGCGCTGGCGCGCGAGGGGCGGCGGGTGAAGATGCTCTGGCAGCATGACCCGGCGCAGCCCATCGGGGTCTGGGACGAGATCCGGGAGGACGGGCGCGGGCTGCATGTGAAGGGCCGGGTGCTGGAGAGCGTCGCGAAGGGGCGCGAGGCGGTGGCGCTCCTGCAGGCGGGGGCGATCGACGGGCTGTCGATCGGATACCGGACGAAGCGCGCGGTGAAGGATGACGGGGGCCGGCGGCTCCTGACCGAACTGGAGCTTTGGGAGGTGTCGCTGGTGACCTTCCCGATGCTGCCCAGTGCGCGGGTGGCGGCCAAGGGCGATGACCCGGGCGCCGCGATCTGGCGCGAGCTGGCGGCGGGGCTGAGGGCCCTGCGGCTTGACGAGACGGGCCGCTAGGGCTCGGCAAGACACCCATCGAGGGGACAATCCGATGACTTCAACCGAGAGCGCGTCTCGGACCGGGGAGGCTTTGTCCCCGGAGCAGGGCGCGAAGGCCGCGGTGGCCGAGTTCATCCGGGAGTTCAAGGGCTTCCGGGACGACATTCAGACACGACTTGACCAACAGGAGGGCCGCATGAGCACGCTGGACCGCAAATCCCACCGGGCCACGCGCCCTGTCCTGGCCTCGGCCGCCGAGGCGGAGGCGCCGCACCAGAAGGCCTTCGGCGCCTATGTGCGCTCGGGCGAGGATGACGGCCTCCGCGGGCTGGAGCTCGAGGGCAAGGCGATGAGCACCGCGATGGCGGGCGACGGCGGGTATCTCGTCGATCCCGAGACCTCGGGGCGGATCCAGTCGACGCTGTCGGGCGGTGCCTCGATCCGGCAGATCGCCAATGTGGTCACGGTGGAGGCGACCTCCTACGACGTGCTGATCGACCACACCGACGTGGGCTCGGGCTGGTCGGGCGAGACGAGCGTGTCCGAGACCGGGACGCCGACGATCGACCGCATCTCGATCCCGCTCTACGAGCTTTCCGCCCTGCCGAAGATCAGCCAGCGGCTGCTCGACGACAGCGCCTTCGACATCGAGGGTTGGCTGGCGGGCCGGATCGCCGACAAGTTCCTGCGGGCCGAGGCCTCGGCCTTCGTGACGGGCAACGGCTCGGACAAACCCACGGGCTTCCTGACGCACTCCAAGGTGGCCGATGGCGCCTGGGCCTGGGACAGCCTCGGCTACATCGTGACCGGGATGGACGGCGGCTTCGCCTCGGACGCGGGCGACGCGGTGATCGACCTCGTCTACGCGCTCGGCGCGCGGTATCGCGCGAACGGCACCTTCGTGATGAACTCGAAGACCGCGGGTGCGCTGCGCAAGCTGAAGGATGCGGACGGGCGCTACATGTGGTCCGATGGCCTCCAGGCCGGGGAGCCGGCGCGTCTGCTCGGCTATCCGGTTCTGATCGCCGAGGACATGCCCGACATCGCGACGAACAGCTACTCGGTGGCCTTCGGCGATTTCAACGCGGGCTACACCATCGCCGAGCGTCCGGACCTGCGCGTGCTGCGCGATCCGTTCAGCGCCAAGCCGCATGTCCTGTTCTACGCGACCAAGCGCGTCGGCGGCGACGTGAGCGATTTCGCGGCGATCAAGCTGCTGAAATTCGGCACCGCGTAAGCGGGGTCGATGGGGCGGGCCTGACGGCCCGTCCCGGCGCGTGTCACCGACAGGCGTTGTCCAGCTGCTCCCTCCGTCGAGCAACGCGGGTGGCACGCGCCATCCGTCGGGGAGGGTCATCCGGTGAGAGGTCGAGATGCTGAAAGAAGACACTGACATTCCCCTGGCCTCGCTTCCGGTCGAGGCGTTCAAGAGCCACCTCCGGCTGGGCACCGGCTTCGCCTCGGACGTGGTGCAGGACGAGGTGCTGGAGAGCTTCCTGCGCGCGGCCATGGCGGCCGTCGAGGCGCGGACCGGCAAGGCACTGATCGCGCGGGATTTCACCTGGCGGATCGTGGGCTGGCGGCGGGGGGATGTGCAGGTGCTCCCCCTGGGGCCGGTGAGCGCGGTGAGCGCGGTGCGGCGGGTCTATGGCGACGGGAGCGAGGCGGTCGTGGAGGCCGGGCTCTACCGGCTGGTGCAGGATCTGCACGTGCCGCGGATCGAGAGCGCAGGCGCGATGCTGCCGACGATTCCGACGGGTGGGGCGGTGGAGATCGCCTTTACCGCGGGCTTCGGGGCCTGGGACGCGGTGCCCGCGGACCTCAGGCAGGCGGTGATGCTGCTGGCGGCGCATTACTACGAATTCCGGGGCGAGACCGGGCTGGGCGAGGGGTGCATGCCGTTCGGCGTGTCTTCGCTGCTGGCGCGATACCGGAACCTCCGGTTGGGGATGGGGCAATGATGCCGCGTCTGAACCGGAAGCTGGCGCTCGAGGCGCCCGTCAGGGTCGCAGACGGGGCGGGCGGGTTCGTCGAGACCTGGGTGGCGCTCGGCGAGGTCTGGGCCGAGGTCATCGCCCGGTCGGGCCGGGTGCATGACGGCGGCGGGCTGCCGCTGGCGCAGACCAGCTACAAGGTGACCGTGCGCTCGGCCCCCGTGGGATCGGACGCGCGGCCCCTGCCGCAGCAGCGGTTCCGGGAGGGCGCGCGGGTGTTCCGGATCGAGACGGTGGCGGACCGCGACCTCGCGGGGGCCTATCTCACCTGCTTCGTGCGCGAGGAGGCGCTGACATGAGCTACGCGGTATCCTCGGCCTTGCAGAAGGCGGTTTTCACGACGCTCACGGGGGATGCGGCGCTGGCCGCGCTCGTGGGCACGGCGATCTTCGACGCGCCGCCCTCGGGGACGGTGCCGACCACCTACGTGACGCTCGGTCCGGAGGAGGTGCGGGACCTCTCGGACAAGTCGGGACATGGGGCACGGCACGATTTCTCGGTTTCGGTGGTGACCGATGCGGACGGGTTCCAGGCGGCGAAGGACGTGGCGGGCGCCGTGTCGGACGCGCTGATGGCGGGCCTTCCGGCGCTGGAGCGCGGGCGGGTGATCACGCTGAATTTCCTCAAGGCACGCGCCCGGCGCGAGGAGGCGGGACAGATCCGGCGGATCGACCTGACCTTCCGCGCGCGGGTGCATGACGACTGATAGCTAGGAGCAGGCAGATGGCGGCACAGAACGGCAAGGATCTGTTGATCAAGGTGGACATGAACGATGCCGGGTCCTTCGAGACCCTCGCGGGGCTTCGCGCCACGCGGATCTCGTTCAACGCGGAGAGCGTGGACGTGACGAGCCTCGAGAGCCAGGGGGGCTGGCGGGAGCTGCTGGCGGGCGCGGGCGTGCGCTCGGCCGCGATCTCGGGGGCGGGGGTGTTCAAGGACGCCTCGAGCGACGAGCGGGCGCGGCAGATCTTCTTCGACGGGGACTGCCCGGATTTCCAGGTGATCATCCCGGATTTCGGCGTGGTCGAGGGGAAGTTCCAGGTGACGGCGATCGAATACGCGGGCGCGCATGACGGGGAGGCGACCTACGAGATGTCGATGGCGTCGGCCGGCGCGCTGACCTTCACGGCGCTCTGATGGGCAATCCGTATCACGGCGAGGTGGCGCTGGTGCTGAACGGCGAGCGGGTCGTGATGCGGCTGACGCTCGGCGCGCTGGCGGAGCTGGAGGCGACGCTCGGGGAGGACACGCTGGTGGCGCTGGTCGAGCGGTTCGAGAGCGGCTCGTTCTCCTCGCGCGACGTGATGGCCTTGATCGTGGCGGGCCTCAGGGGCGGCGGCTGGCGGGGCCGGGCGGAGGACCTGCTGAGCGCCGAGATCGAGGGCGGGCCGATGGCGGCGGCGCGGGCGGCGGCGGAGCTTCTGGCGCGCGCCTTTGCGGTGCCGGGATGAGCCGGTTCGACTGGCCGGTGCTGATGGCGGCAGGCATCCGCGGGCTGGGGCTCAGGCCGGAGGAGTTCTGGCGGCTGACGCCGGCCGAGCTGCGGCTGATGCTGGGCGAGGGCGGGCAGGGCGCGCCGATGCGGCGGGCGGGGCTGGACGCGCTGCTCGCGGCCTATCCGGACAAGGAGACGGGTGATGGATGAGATCGGGAACCTCGAGGCGCTGGAGACCCAGGCGGAGGCCTTGACGCTGACGCTGGGGGCGAGCGCCGACATGGCGGCGAGCTTCGACGCGGAGTTGCGGCGGGTCCGCGCCTCGATGGGCGAGGCGGGGAAGGATGTCGCGACGCTGGAGCGCGGGTTGAGCCGGGGGCTCAGGCGGGCGTTCGACGGGGTGATGTTCGACGGAATGAAGCTGTCGGATGCGCTCCGGACGATGGCGCGGAGCATGGTGGGCACGGCCTATTCCGCCGCCGCCCGGCCCGTGGCACGGCATTTCGGCGGGCTGATCGCGGGCGGTGTCGGGGCGATGGTGCAGGAGGTTCTGCCCTTCGCGCACGGGGCGCCGTTTTCTCAGGGGCGGGTGATGCCGTTTGCCAATGGCGGGATCGTCAGCGGCCCGGTGCGGTTCCCGATGCGGGGTGGCACGGGGCTCATGGGCGAGGCCGGGCCGGAGGCGATCATGCCGCTGTCACGCGGCCCGGACGGGCGGCTCGGGGTGCGCTCGAAGGGCGGGCGCGCGGTGAGCGTGGTGATGCATGTGCAGACACCCGACGTGCAGGGCTTCCAACGGTCGCAGAGCCAGATCGCGGCGCAGATGGGGCGGGCGCTCTCGCGCGGGCAGCGGAACCGGTAGGAGGCAGCGATGAATTTTCACGAGGTGCGGTTTCCGGCGAGCCTGTCCTTCGGCTCGGTCGGCGGGCCGGAGCGGCGGACGGACGTGGTGACGCTCGCGAACGGGTTCGAGGAGCGGAACACGCCCTGGGCCCATTCGCGCAGGCGCTACGATGCCGGGGTGGCGATGCGCTCGCTCGATGATGTGGAGGCGCTGATCGCCTTCTTCGAGGCGCGGCAGGGGCAGCTCTACGGGTTCCGCTGGAAGGACTGGTCGGATTTCAAATCCTGCCGGGCGACGGCGGAGGTGGCCTTCGACGACCAGGTGATCGCGACCGGGGACGGGGCGACGGACGAATGGCAGCTCGCCAAGCGCTACCGGTCGGGCGAACAGACCTACCTGCGGCCGGTGACGAAGCCGGTGGCGGGGACGGTACGCGTGGGCGTCGGTGGCGACGAGCTGCAGGAGGGGCTGCATTACGAGGTCGACAGCGCGACCGGGCTGATCGTCTTCGCCGAGGTGCCGGCGGAGGGGGACGAGATCACCGCGGGGTTCGAGTTCGACGTGCCGGTGCGCTTCGACACGGACCTGATCCAGGTCTCCGTGGCCTCGTTCCGGGCGGGCGACGTGCCGAGCGTGCCGATCGTGGAGGTGCGGGTATGAGCTTCGATGCGGGGCTGAAGGCGCATCTGGCGACGGGGGCGACCTCGGTCTGCCATGCCTGGCGGATCGCGCGGGGCGACGGGGTGGTGATGGGGTTCACCGACCATGACCGGGAGCTGCGGTTCGATGGCGTTGTGTTCCGCGCCGACAGCGGGCTGAGCGCGCTGGCGCTGCAGCAGGGCACGGGGCTTTCGGTCGACAACACCGAGGCGGTCGGCGCGCTTTCGGACGGGGCGATCCGCGAGACCGACATCGAGGCCGGGCGGTTCGACGGGGCCGAGCTGACGGCGTGGCTGGTGAACTGGGCGGCGGTGGACGAGCGGCAGGTGGTCTTCCGCGGCACGCTGGGCGAGATCCGGCGGGCCGGCGGTGCATTCCGGGCGGAGCTGCGCGGGCTGACGGAGGCGCTGAACCGGCCCGCGGGGCGGGTGTATCAGAAGCCGTGCCCGGCGGTGCTGGGGGATGGGGCCTGCAAGGTGGACCTGTCGCAGCCCGGCTATGTGGCCGAGCGGGCGCTCGAGGCGGTCGAGGACGGGCAGAAATTCACCTTCGACGCGCTGGCCGGGTTCGATTTCGGCTGGTTCCAGCGTGGCCGTCTGACGGTGCTGAGCGGAGCGGCCGCGGGGCTGGTCGGGACGGTGAAGCGGGACCGGTTCCTCGAGGGCGGTCGGGTGGTCGAGCTCTGGGAGCCGCTGCGCGCGCCGATCGTGGCGGGCGACATCGTCCGGCTGGAGGCCGGGTGCGACAAGCGCTTCGAGACCTGCCGACTGAAGTTCGACAACGTGCTGAATTTCCGGGGTTTCCCGGACATCCCCGGCGAGGACTGGCAGATGGCGCTGCCGGTCCGTTCGGGCGAGACATCCGGGGGGAGCCGGCGATGACGGGCGAAAGGATCGCGCATGCGGCGCGCGGCTGGATCGGGACGCCCTACCGGCACCAGGCCTCGGTCAAGGGGGCGGGGACGGATTGCCTCGGACTTCTGAGGGGGGTCTGGCGCGAGGTGCTGGGCGCGGAGCCCGAGCCGGTCCCCGCCTACACCTGCGACTGGGCCGAACCCGGACGCGAGGAGCTTCTGTGGGAGGCGGCGCTGAGGCATCTCGTGGTGAAGCCGCGAGCGGCCGAGGCGCCCGGCGACGTGCTGCTCTTCCGGATGCGGGACGGCGGGGTCGCGAAGCACCTCGGGCTTGCCGGACGTGTCGGGGCGGGGGCGAGCTTCATCCACGCCTATTCCGGGCACGCGGTGGTCGAAAGCCCGCTGAGCCTGCCCTGGCGCCGGCGGATCGTGGCCCGGTTCGCCTTTCCGCCGATTGATTGATCCCGGAGGATTCAGATGGCAACGATCATACTCTCCGCGGTCGGGGCGGCCGTGGGTTCATCCATCGGCGGCTCCGTCGTGGGGCTTTCGACGGCGGCGGTCGGGCGTTTCGCAGGGGCGACGCTGGGGCGGCTCATCGACCAGCGGCTGCTCGGCCAGGGGTCGGACGTGGTCGAGAGCGGGCGGGTCGACCGCTTCCGCCTGACCGGCGCCGGAGAGGGCGACCCGGTGGCGCGGCTCTATGGGCGGATGCGGCTGCCGGGACAGGTGATCTGGGCCTCGCAATTCGAGGAGATCGTGACCGTCTCGGGCGGCGGCAAGGGCGGGCCGCGGGCGCCCGAGACGCGCAGCCATGCCTACCGGGTGAGCCTGGCCGTGGCGCTCTGCGAGGGCGCGATCTCGGGCATCGGGCGGATCTGGGCGGACGGCGTCGAGATCGCGCAGGATACGCTCGGCCTGCGGGTCTACCATGGCACGGAGGATCAGCTGCCCGATCCGAAGATCGAGGCGGTGGAGGGCGCGGGCCGGGCGCCGGCCTACCGCGGCACGGCCTATGTCGTCTTCGAGGACCTGGCGCTTGCGCCCTTCGGCAACCGTGTGCCGCAATTCGCGATCGAGACGATCCGGCCCGCGCCCGCGGACGAGCCCGTCGGGGCCTTCTCGCCCGCGCGGGCGGTGCGGGCGGTCGCGATGCTGCCGGGCTGCGGGGAATACGCGCTGGCCACGACGCCGGTCAGCTTCGACGAGGGCCACGGGCGGGTGCGGATGGCGAATGTCCACACCGCCTCGGGCAAGAGCGATTTCACGACGGCGCTGGACCAGATGGACGCGAGCCTTGTCGCCTGCGAGGGCGTCTCGCTGGTGGTGAGCTGGTTCGGCAATGATCTGCGCTGCGGGGCCTGCGAGGTCCGGCCGCGGGTGGAGCAGACGCTGGCCGACGGACGCGGGATGCCCTGGCAGGTCGCCGGGCTGAGCCGTGCGGCGGCGGGCGAGGTCGGCCGCGACGGGGACGACCGCCCGGTCTATGGCGGCACGCCCGCCGATGCCTCGGTGATCGAGGCGATCCGCGAGCTGAATGCGCGCGGCAAGAGGGTGATGTTCTATCCCTTCGTGCTGATGGAGCAGATGGCGGGCAACGGCCTGCCCGACCCGTGGAGCGCGGCAGGCAACCAGCCGGTCCTGCCGTGGCGCGGGCGGATCACCTGCTCGGTCGCGCCGGGGCGGGAGGGCTCTCCGGACGGGACCGCGACGGCGGCGGCGGAGGTGGCGGCCTTCTTCGGCACGGCGGCGGCCGCGGATTTCAGCCTTGCGGGCGGCGTCGGCTACACCGGCCCGGCGGAGTGGCGATTCCGCCGGTTCATCCTGCATTGCGCGGCGCTCTGCGCGGCGGCGGGCGGAGTGGATGCGTTCTGCATCGGCTCGGAGATGCGGGGGCTCACCCAGGTCCGGGGGCCGGGGAACAGCTTCCCGGCGGTGGCCGCGCTGCGCGATCTGGCGGCGGAGGTCCGCGCGCTGCTGCCGGATGCGAAGATCGGCTATGCCGCGGATTGGAGCGAGTATTTCGGCCATCACCCGCAGGACGGGTCGGGCGATGTGTTCTTCCATCTCGATCCGCTCTGGGCCGACGACACGATCGATTTCGTGGGGATCGACAATTACATGCCGCTGTCGGACTGGCGCGAGGGGGACGATCACGCCGATGCGGCCTGGGGCTCGGTCTACGACCCCGATTACCTGGCCTCGAACGTGGAGGGCGGAGAGGGCTACGCGTGGTATTATCACTCGCCCGAGGCGGAAGCGGCGCAGATCCGCACGCCCATCGAGGATGGGGCCCATGGCGAGGATTGGGTCTTCCGCTACAAGGACGTGCGCAACTGGTGGGCCAATGCGCATCACGACCGGATCGGCGGCGTGCGGCAGGCCGGGGCGACGGACTGGATGCCGGGCATGAAGCCCGTCTGGTTCACGGAACTGGGCTGCCCCGCGGTCGACAAGGGCACCAACCAGCCCAACGTCTTCCACGATCCCAAATCCTCGGAGAGCTTCCTGCCGCGCCATTCGACCGGCCGACGGGACGAGGTGATCCAAGCGCGCTATCTCGAGGTGATGCACCGCTACTGGAGCGATCCGGCGCACAACCCGGTGTCTCCGGTCTATGGCGGCCGGATGCTGGACCTCGACCGGATGCATGTCTGGGCCTGGGATGCGCGACCGTTTCCCGCCTTCCCCAGCACCGAGGAGGCCTGGAGCGACGGGGCGAACTACCGCGTCGGGCACTGGATCACGGGGCGTGCCTCGGGGCGCGGGCTCGATTCGCTGGTCTCGGAGATCTGCCGGGAGGCGGGGCTGGAGGACGTGGACGTCTCGGACCTGCACGGCCATGTCAGCGGCTACGCGGTGGAGGAGGTCGGCGCGGCGCGGGGCGCGCTTCAGCCGCTGATGCTGCGCCATGGTTTCGACGCGGTGGAACGCGACGGCGCGCTGCGCTTCGTGATGCGGGACGGGCGGGCGGATGCGGATCTGGGCGAGGCCGACCTGGCCGTGACCGATGAGCTCGAGGGAAGGATCGAGGAGACCCGCGCCGGGCAGGCCGAGATGGCGGGACGGGTGCGGCTGCGTTTCGTGCAGGCGGATGCGGAATTCGCGGTGGTCGCGGAAGAGGCGGTGATGCCCGACCAGGCGAGCCGCGGCGTGGCGACCTCCGAGATGGCTCTGGCGATGACGCGGGGCGAGGGGCGGCAGGTGCTGGAGCGCTGGCTGACCGAGGCGCGGGTGGCGCGGGACACGGTGCGGCTGGCCCTGCCGCCGTCGCGGCGGGACCTGGGCGCGGGGGACGTCCTGAGGCTTCCGGTGGCGGATGGCGCGGGGCTCTTCCGGGTGGACGGGGTGGAGCAGGCAGCGCATCAGATCGTCGAGGCCGTGCGGATCGAACCCGAGACCTACCGGCCCGTCGACATGGCGGAGGACGAGGTCGCGCTCAGCCGCTTCGTTCCGCCGGTGCCGGTTCTGCCGGTCTTCATGGATCTGCCGCTGATCACCGGCGAGGAGGTGCCGCATGCGCCGCATGTCGCGGTCACGGCGAAGCCCTGGCCGGGGGCCGTGGCGGTTTATGCCGCGGACGAGGACGCGGGCTACCGGCTGAACACCGAGATCACGCGCCGGGCCACCGTCGGGGTGACGGAGTCCGCGCTGGCCGCAGGCCCGGTTGGGCTTGTCGACCGGGGCGAGGGGCTGTCGGTGCGGCTGACCTCGGGCGCGCTGGCTTCGGTCAGCGACCGGGCGCTGCTCGGCGGGGCGAACCTGGCGGCGATCGGGGACGGGACGCCCGGCAACTGGGAGCTCTTCCAGTTCCGCGATGCGGTGATGACGGGGCCGGACACCTGGCTCCTGTCGCAGCGGCTGCGCGGGCAGCTCGGTTCGGACGCGCTGATGCCCGCGCTCTGGCCGGTCGGCAGCCGTTTCGTGCTGCTGGACCGGGCGCCCGAGCAGATCGGGCTGACGCTCGGCCAGCGGAGGCTGGCGCGGCATTACCGCTACGGCCCGGCGCTGCGGCCGGTGGACGATCCGGCCTACGGGCATGCGGTGCTCGCCTTCGACGGCAACGGGCTGAGACCCTATGCGCCGGTGCATCTGCGCGGGGCATGGACGGGGGGCGATCTGTCGGTCGGCTGGATCCGCCGCACCCGGATCGGCGGCGACGGATGGGACGGCGTGGAGGTGCCGCTGGCCGAGGAGGCGGAGCTCTACCTTGTCCGCGTCATGCAGGCGGGCGGGCTGCTGCGCGAGGCCCAGACAGGCGCGCCCGGCTGGGTCTACACGGCGGCGATGCAGGCGGCGGACGGGCTCACGCCGGGACTTTTCGAGGTGCAGGTCGCGCAGGTCTCGGCGCTCTACGGGGCGGGGCCGTTCCGGGGGCTGAGCCTGTCCGCCTGATCGGGGCGCCCATCTCGGCGGGAAATCCCGGCCATCACCGCTTTGCGTTTTCGCCCCGACCGCCTATCTGGTATTCTTGAGCGATCAGCGCGAGGAACGGTCATGGCCGAGACGAGAACCAAACTGGCAAAGCTGGACCCGGTCTGGGCCCGGATCACCCACGAGGCCGAGCAGGCGATCCGCGACGAACCGCTTCTTGGCGGGCTCGTTCATTCCTCCGTGCTGCACCATCCGACGCTGGAACGGGCGCTGGCCTACCGGATCTCGGCCAAGCTCGCGAACCACGAGATGTCGGCGCAGATCCTGCGCGAGATCTGCGACGAGGCCTATGGCAGCGACGTCTGGCTGGCCGATGCGGCCCGGGCCGACATCGCCGCCGTCTTCGACCGCGACCCGGCCTGCCACCGCTTCCTGCAGCCGGTGCTGTTCTTCAAGGGCTTCCAGGCGCTGCAGGCGCATCGCGTGGCGCATTGGCTCTACGGCGAGGGGCGGCACGATCTGGCCTATTACTTCCAGATGCGGGTGAGCGAGATCTTCGGCGTCGACATCCATCCCCATGCCCGCCTGGGCAAGGGGATCATGATCGACCACGCCCATTCCATCGTCATCGGCGAGACGGCGGTGGTGGGCGACAACGTCTCCATGCTGCATTCGGTGACGCTGGGCGGGACCGGCAAGGAGGACGAGGACCGGCATCCCAAGATCGGCAACGGCGTGCTGATCGGGGCCGGGGCGAAGGTGCTGGGGAATATCCACATCGGCCATTGCTCCCGGATCGCGGCGGGTTCGGTGGTGCTGAACGAGGTGCCGCCCTGCAAGACCGTGGCCGGCGTGCCCGCGAAGATCGTGGGCGAGGCCGGGTGCGACCAGCCCTCGGTCAGCATGGACCAGCTGATCGGGATGTGAGGCCGGAAAGGGCCGGAGTTTCGGAGCGCCGCGCGATGGAGATCGCGCGGCGCTTTTGCTTGACGGTGAAGCTGGGAGGGCGGATCGCGCCCGGCGTCGAGGGCAGCGTCCGCTTCTGTCCGGCGCGGGTCTACCGCGTGCCCGCGGGGCGCACGTCCGGCAGGGTGATGTTCGCCACCTGCTCGGCGATCGGATCGACCGAGAGCGGATGCGTCTCCTTGTCGTAATCGGCCGGGTCGCGCATCTTCTGCCACTTGCCGTCGACGTAGAGCTCGAGCCCCGAGAACCGCGCCTTGTAGCCCATCTTGGGCGAGCCCGGCACCCAGTAGCCGAGATAGACGTAAGGCAGCCCCGCCTCGCGCGCGATCTCGACATGGTCGAGGATCAGGTAGGTCCCGAGGCTGTCCTTCTGCCGGGTCGGATCGTAGAAGGAATAGACCATCGACAGCCCGTCATCGAGCACGTCGGTCAGGGCCACGGCGATCAACCCCTCCTCGGGGTGCTGGTATTCGACGACGCGCGACCGGATCGGGGTCTCCTCGATCATGGCGGCGAATTCGAAGACGTCCATGTCGGCCATCCCGCCATCCGCGTGCCGGCTGTCGAGGTAGTCGCGGAAGAGGTCGTACTGCTCTTCGGTCGCCCAGGGCGAGGTCGCGGTCCGTTTCAGCGCGGCATTGCGGTTGACCGTGCGGCGCTGGCTGCGGGAGGGCGCGAAGTCCTTGACCGAGATCCGGGCCGAGAGGCAGGCCGCGCAATCGGCGCAGGAAGGCCGGTAGAGCACGTTCTGCGAGCGCCGGAAGCCCTGCTTGGACAGGCAGTCGTTGAGCCGACCCGCACTGTCGCCCTGCAATGCCGTGAACAGCTTCCGTTCCATCCGCCCCTCGAGATAGGGGCAGGGCTGCGGAGCCGTCACGTAGAATTGCGGGGCGAGCGGTAGGGTGTGGCGCATGAACTAAGGTCGGCTGAATTGCAGGACGGACGATAACAGCGACAAACCTGCACGCCAAGCCAAGAGTTCCCCTGCGCAAGCTCCCGGCCCGAAGTCGCCTGTTGCGGCGGGCTGCCGGCGCGGAGGGAGACGGGCGAGAAGGCCGGATTCCCCCGGCGCCGAGGTCGGTGACGATGTGGCCGCCCGCGGGGCGCTCCCTTCACGGCAAAAGCCTGCAACGCGGGGCTGCAGGCTTCACCCGGAAAGCGAGGCCGCGGGTCAGCCCGCGCGGTTCACCGCGGTGGTGCCGAGCAGGTAGTCGCTGACACCCTGGCCGCGGTAGGAGGTCGCCATCAGCACCATGGAGACGAACTGCACGAGGAAGAAGGCCATCGAGAGCGAATAGCCGAGCGTGTGCATGAAGGCCGTGCCGCCGTCGAGCCTTTCACCGTCGAGGCGGCGCAGCTCGATCGACATCAGCCGCATGCCCCAGGTCGAGGATCCGCCCGCGAGCGTCGCCCAGCGATAGAGGAAGCCCGTGACCAGCATCAGGAGCGGGAAGAAGAACAGGCCGGTGAAGGCGGTGAAGGGCAGGATCAGCAGGCAGAGCAGCAGGATGAGGAGCGCGTCCACCACCCAGGCGAGGAAGCGCTTGACCGGCACGCCCGCGTAGAATTCGGGCTGGGCGTCGGGGTCGGGCAGGCTCAGGGCGTCGTAATACATCGTCGTCGTCTCGGGTCCGGTGGGGTCCATGAGGAACCGGCCCCCGGGGATCGGGGGCCGGGCGAGGGAAGGGCTCAGGCCTCTTCGCGATCGTCCTGGGGCTCGCGCTCGGCACGGCGGGCGCGGTCCTCCATGAACTGGTCGAACTCGGCCTTATCCTTGGCGTCGCGCAGGCGCTGCAGGAAGGATTCGAAGGCTTCCTGTTCCTGTTCGAGGCGCTGCAGCGTCTCGGCCTTGTAGGCGTCGAAGGCGTGGTTGCCGCTCGATCTCATCGCGGCATAGCCCGAACGGCGCATTTCGTGACGGTGGCCGCGGCGGCGGCTGCAGGATTTCGAGAACATCCGTTTGCTCCAGATCATGTAGGCGAGAAGGGCGAGGCCGACGGGCCAGACAAAGATGAAGCCAAGGATCATCAGTGCGATCCAGGCACCCTTGCCCTTGTCGTCGAGCCAGGCCTCGGCTTTGGCCAGCCAGCCCATCGGGCGTTCGTAGGTCTGGGCCGTTGCAGTGGCGGGGGTCATCGTGTGTCTCTCCGTGTTCGTGTGGATGTGAATGTCTTTCACATTATCGAAGATGGAGGTCGCGCGCCCCTCTCGCAAGGGGTCATGTGAAAGTTTTTAACATGCGGCCGGTTCAGGCAGTGAAATCAGCCGTTTGCGCGCCGGTCAGCCGGGGCAGCTCCGCCGGGTCGAGGGCGAAGACGTGGTGCGGCGTGCCGGCGGCGGCCCAGATGACGTCGAATTCCATCAGGCGCGGGTCGAGGAAGGCGCGGATCGGGGTCAGGTGCCCGACAGGCGCGACGCCGCCGATCGCAAAGCCCGTCTGCGCCCGGATCAGCGCCGCGTCCGCCTTGCCGAGCGGCTCTCCGGCGATGGCGCTGGCCTTGAGGTCGTCCACCCGGTTGCCGCCCGCGGTCAGAAACAGGATGGCCGCGCCGCTTTCCTCGCCGCGGAAGATGATCGACTTGGCGATCTGGTCCAGCTCGCAGCCGACCCCGTCGGCCGCCATCTGCGCGGTCTTGGCCTCTGTCAGCTCGACGATCTCCGCCTCGATCCCCGCCGCTTCCAGCGCGCGGATCACCCGGGTCTTGCTCTTGCTCATCCTGCCCTCCGGCTGCCGTGATGCGCGGTTTGTGCCAGCCTGCGTGCGGATTGACCAGACCGGGCGCGGGGATATGGTGCGCGCATGACAATCGCCTCACGCATGACCCGCAGCCCGCGCCCCTTCGACCCTGACCGGGGGAGGGAGGCGCTGGAGCATCTGCCGGACCTCACCGGCCCGGCCGCGGACCTTGTCCGGGGCGCGGCCGGCTGCAGCCCCTACCTCTGCGGCCTGATCGGCAAGGAGGCGGGCTGGCTCGCCGGGGCGCTGGACGATCCGGAGGCCGCCTTCGACGCCGAGATGGCGCGGATCGGCGCGCTCGAGGAGGATCTCGCGCCGGAGCTGCGGCGCGGCAAGCGGCGCGTGGCCCTGCTGGCGGGGCTGGCCGATCTGGGCGGGGTCTGGCCGCTGGAGGAGGTCACCGGCCGGCTGACCGATTTCGCCGATCTCGCCGTCGCCCGCGCGATGCGGGCCGCGCTGGCCCACGAGCTGCGGCGCGGCAAGCTGCCGGGCATGGGCGAGGACGCGCTCGAGACCGGGGCGGGCATGGTGGCCTTCGCCATGGGCAAGATGGGGGCGGGCGAGCTCAACTATTCGTCCGACATCGACCTGATCGTGCTCTTCGACGAGACCCGCTTCGACGCGGACGCCTTCCTCGAGGCGCGGCCCGCCTATATCCGGGCGACCCGGAAATGGGCGGCGACGCTCTCGGATCTGACCGGGGAGGGCTATGTCTTCCGCACCGACCTCCGGCTGCGTCCCGATCCCTCCGTCACGCCCGTCTGCCTCGGGATGGAGGCGGCGGAGCGGTATTACGAGAGCCTCGGCCGGACCTGGGAGCGCGCGGCCTGGATCAAGGCCAGGCCCTGCGCGGGCGACATCGCGGGGGGCGAACGCTTCCGGGCGGAACTGCGTCCCTTCGTCTGGCGCCGCCACCTCGATTACGCGGCGATCCAGGACGCCCATGACATGCGGCGCAAGATCCGCGATCACAAGGGGCTGCATGGCCGGATCGAGCTGCCGGGCTTCGATCTCAAGCAGGGCGAGGGCGGCATCCGCGCGATCGAGTTCTTCGCGCAGTTCCACCAGATCGTGGCGGGCGGCCGCGACCCGGACCTGCGGGTGCGCGGCACGGTGCCCGCGCTCGAGGTGCTCTCGGCCAAGGGCTGGATCCCCGGCGAGCTGGCCGCCACCCTGACCGATGCCTACCGCGCGCATCGCGAGGTCGAGCACCGGGTGCAGATGGTGAACGACGCGCAGACCCACGCCCTGCCGCAATCGGAAGAGGGCTTTGACCGTCTCGCCTGCTTCATGGACCGCGACGCGGCGGAGCTGCGGGCCGAGATCCGCGCCCGGCTGGAAGAGGTGCGCGACCTCACCGACGGGTTCTTCGCCCGCGACGATCGCGACCGCCCCGAGCCGGTGCCGGAGCCCGAGGTCGCCTTCGACGCCTCGGTCACCTCGCGCTGGCATTCCTACCCGGCGCTGCGGTCCGAACGCGCCCGGGTGATCTTCGACCGGCTCCGGCCCGAGATGCTCTCGCGCCTGTCGCGCGCCGCGAAACCCGAGGAGGCGCTGGTCGCCTTCGACCGGTTCCTCGCCGGGCTTCCGGCGGGCGTGCAGCTCTTCTCGCTCTTCGAGGCCAACCCGCAGCTGATCGACCTGCTGGGCGACATCGTCGGCACCGCGCCCGAACTGGCGAGTTACCTCGGCCGCAACGCCGGGGTCTTCGACGCGGTGATCGGGGGGGATTTCTTCGCGAAATGGCCGGGGGGCGAGGCGCTTTGCAAGGACCTCGCCGGCGTCCTGCAAACCGAGGCGGATTACGAGACCAGGCTCGACGCCGCACGGCGCTGGCAGAAGGACTGGCATTTCCGCATCGGCGTGCACCACCTGCGCGGGCTGATCGACGCCAGGACGGCCGGCGCGGAATATGCCGAGCTGGCCGAGGCGGTCCTGCGGGTGATCTTCCCCGTCGTCGCCACCGAATTCGCCCGCAAGCACGGCGATCTGCCGGGTCGCGGCGCGGTGGTGCTGGGCATGGGCTCTCTCGGCGCCGGGCGGCTCAACGCGCGGTCCGACCTGGACCTGATCGTGATCTACGACGCGGGCGAGGCCGAGCAGTCGGACGGCCGGCGGCCCCTCAATGTGCGGACCTATTACGCACGGCTGACGCAGGCGCTGGTGACGGCGCTCAGCGCGCAGATGTCGGAAGGCCGCCTCTACGAGGCCGACATGCGGCTGCGCCCCTCGGGCAACCAGGGGCCGGTCGCGACCTCGTGGCCTGCCTTCCGCAACTACCAGTCCGAACAGGCCTGGGTCTGGGAGCACCTTGCCATGACGCGCGCCCGGATCGTGGCCGAGGTCGGCGCCGAGGGCGCGGCGCTCGGGCATGATGTAACGTCGTTCCGGGACGCGCTGCAGGAACGGGGCCGCGACAAGGATGAGATCCTGAGCGCCGTGGCCGAGATGCGGGCACGGATCGCCCGGGCCGGACGCGCCCCCGACGCGTGGGAGGTAAAGACGGGCCCCGGCCGGAACCAGGAGATCGAGCTGATCGCCCAGGCCGGCGCGCTGATCGGGCGGGTGCCTTCGGGGCCGCTCGTCACCGGGCTCGACGGTGCGGTCGCGGATGGCTGGCTCTCGGAGGAGGACCGCGCGGCGCTGCTCGAGGCCTACGACCTCTGCTGGCAGCTGGGCCAGGTGGCCAAGCTGCTGAGCGACCAGCCGCTCGACCCCGACCGGATCGGGCAGGGCGGCCGCGACATGCTCCTGCGCGAGACCGGGGCAAAGGACATCGCCGCGCTGGAGGCGCGGTACCAGGAGGCAACGGCCCGGGCGGCGGCGGTGATCGACCGCGCGCTCGCCGGATACGAGGAGGACGCATGATGGTGCGGGATGCGGTGGACCCCAAGGGGGTGATCGGCGAAAGCTACCGGATCGAGGGCATCCGGGTGGAGGAATGTCGCTCGATCTTCATGGACTGGGCGCTGAGCCTGCCCGACGGGGCGGACACGCCCGGCGCGCTCGACGTGCTGATCGCGCGGCACGCGGAAACCGAACCGGACCATCCGATGAGCGGGATCCTGCGGGACGGGCGCAAGGGCATGGCGACCCCGACGCGCCGCGGCGGCCGGCGCGGGCGGGTGATGTAGTCCCGCGCTCCGAGGCCATGGGGCCCCGGAGCGGCCGCGCTGCTGCGCACACCGGCGCTCGGACCATCAGCCTGCCGCAGGGGGCGTGCTGGCATGCACCGCCCCTCGAACATCGAAGCGCCGTTCCGAGGACGGGCATCCCGGGTCGCGCCCGCCCCGGGGCGCCCCCCCTTCCGCAGGCCGGGCTTCGGCCCGGCCCCGCGCCCGGGTCAGCTCAGCGCCGCACAGAACCGCTGGATCCGCTCGCAGGCGTCCTTCAGCTCCGCATCCGAGGTGGCGTAGGAGATCCGGAAGTTCGGCGAGAGCCCGAAGGCCGCGCCGAAGACCACCGCAACCCCGGTCTCTTCCAGAAGCGCCGTCGCGAAGGCCTCGTCGTCGACGATCTTCGTGCCCTTGGCCGAGGTCTTGCCGATCAGCCCGCCGATCGAGGGATAGACGTAGAACGCGCCCTCGGGCGTGGGGCAGGTCATGCCCTCGATCTCGTTCAGCATCGACACGACGAGGTCGCGGCGCCGCTTGAAGACCTCGTTGTTGGTCGCGATGTAATCCTGCGTGCCGTTCAGCGCCTCGACCGCGGCCCACTGGCTGACCGAGGAGGGGTTTGAGGTCGATTGCGACTGGATCTTGCGCATCGCGCCGATCAGCTCCTTCGGCCCGGCGGCGTAGCCGATCCGCCAGCCGGTCATCGCGTAGGCCTTCGAGACGCCGTTCACCGTGAGGGTGCGGTCATAGAGCCGGGGCTCCACCTCGGCAGGCGTGCAGAATTCGAAACCGTCGTAGGCGAGGTGCTCGTACATGTCGTCGGTCATCACCCAGACATGGGGGTGCCGCATCAGCACGTCGGTCAGGCCCTTGAGCTCCTCGCGCGAATAGCCCGCGCCCGTGGGATTCGAGGGCGAGTTGAAGATCAGCCACTTGGTCTTGTCGGTGATCGCCGCCTCGAGCTGCTCGGGCGTGAGCTTGTAGCCGGTCTGAAGCTGCGCTTCGGCCACCACCGGCGTGCCGCCGGCCAGCAGCACCATGTCGGGATAGCTCACCCAGTAGGGCGCGGGGATCACCACCTCGTCGCCGGGGTTCAGCGTCGCCATCAGCGCGTTGTAGAGCACCTGCTTGCCGCCCCCCGAGACGCTGACCTGATCGGGCGTGTAGTCGAGATTGTTGTCGCGCTTGAACTTGGCGCAGATCGCCTGTTTCAGCTCGGCGATCCCGTCCACGGCGGTGTATTTCGTTTTCCCGGCCTCGATTGCCGCAATCGCGGCATCCTTGATGTTCTGCGGCGTGTCAAAGTCCGGCTCACCGGCGCCGAGGCCGATCACGTCCTCGCCGGCCGCCTTGAGCTCCTGCGCCTTGTTGCTGACGGCGATCGTGGGCGAGGGTTTCACGCGGGAGAGCGTGTCGGAAAGGAAGGGCATGGCGTGACCTGGGTTTGTTTTACGGGCAGCCTTGTCTTACTACAGGGAAAGGGCCGTTCAAGCGGGAACGGCGGAAAGGGCAGAGACAGATGACGGATTTGGAAGAGGGCTGGTTCGACCCCGAGACCTCGACCTTCGGCGACCGGATCGCGGGCGCGCGCGAGGCGGCGGGAATGACCCAGAGCCAACTGGCGCGGCGCCTCGGCATCCAGCTGAACACGTTGCGCGGATGGGAAGACGACCGGGCAGAGCCGCGGGCCAACAAGCTCCAGATGATGGCCGGGCTGCTGAACGTCTCGCTGGTCTGGCTGCTGAACGGCGTGGGCGAGGGCGCGCCCAGCATGTCCGACCCGGCCACCCCCGACATCAACGGCATGCTCAACGAATTGCGTGACCTCCGGACCCAGATGGGGCAGATGGCGGACCGGATGGGGCTGCTGGAAAAGCGGCTCCGGCAGGCGGTGAAGGAGACCACATGAGCGAATCCCCCGAGGCACGGCTGAAGCGGCTGCACATGCGCTCCATGCGGCGCGGCATCAAGGAGATGGACATCCTGCTGTCGCGCTACGCCGAGGCGGAGCTGGCCGGGATGGACGCCGAGACGCTGGATCTCTACGACGCGCTGCTCTGGGAGAACGACCAGGACCTGCTGGTCTGGGTCACCGGCCAGCAGCCCGCGCCCGCGAAATACGCGGGCCTCGTGGACCGGATCGCCCGCGTGGCCACCCCCGGCTGAGGCGTATCGAGGGCACCGTACGGTGCCTTCACCGTTTTTAACGGAATTTTCGGGTTTCTCCGCCAATCTCCCGTCCGAGCGGTTTCGGACGGAGACGACAATGAGCATGCAAAATGCCTTGGCGGTGGATCAGGGGCAGAATGCCTACCATATGGGCTATCTGGACGCGCTGGCGTTGGTGGAGCGGCTGCACCGGCTGCTTCTCGACGTCATCAAGGACGAATTCGAACGGGTCGGCGTACTCGAGGTGAACGCGGTGCAGGCGCTTCTGCTCTTCAACATCGGCGACAACGAGGTCACCGCCGGAGAGCTGAAATCGCGCGGCTATTACCAGGGTTCGAATGTCAGCTACAATCTCAAGAAGCTGGTCGAGATGGGCTTCATGCATCACCAGCGCTGCGAGATCGACCGCCGCTCGGTTCGCGTCCGGCTGACCCGCCGCGGGCGGGAGATACGGGATCTCGTCTCGGACCTCTTCGAACGCCAGTCCGGCGGGATGGAGGAGCGGGGCGTCATCTCGCTCGACGGGCTGGACGAGATCAACGGTCAGCTGCGGCGGCTGGAACGCTTCTGGACGGACCAGATCCGCTACATCTACTGACCGCGGGGCCGTGCGGGCACGTCGCGGCCGAGGTCGGACACGGCGACGACCATCAGCTCGCGTTTCAGCTTGCGGACCATCGCGTCCTCGAAATCGTGGAAGCCGCGGGCGGTCTCGACAAAGGCGTCGGGGCCGCGGAGGATGTAGGCGCGGAAATAGGCGGACAGCTCGGGCAGCAGCACCGCGCGGTTCTCGGCCGGGTCGATCAGCTCGCCGCCGATGACGAGCGCGTTGATCATCACGTCGCCCGGCACGCTCACGTCGCGGGGATGCGGGCCGGTGTTGGACTTCCCGTCGCCCGAGATGTCGATCACCTGCCGCCAGCAGGCAGGCGCGGCGCCGAGCATCCGCGCGCCGAAGAGCATCGAGGCGCCGATCGCGGTGGAGGGATCGCTGGCCACCCGACCCGCACCGCGCAGCCGCTCGGCGGCCTCGACCACCTCCGCCGGGCCCTGCAGCAGGGTCCAGTCCACGAGGATGCGCTGAAAATCCGGCCCGCTCCATTCGTAGACGCCGAGCGCCACGCTCGCCCCGGGGGTCGAGACGATGGCGGCGATCACCTCGGGATGGGTCAGCGCATTGGCGACACCGTCGAGCTGGAGGCGGTATTCCATGACGTCGACCGAGCCCGACACATCGAGCCCGAGCGCCAGCGCCAGCCGGCACTCCGCCGCCACCGCGCTGCCCCAGAGCGCCAGCGCCGCGGCGGAGGCCAGCGCGCGCAGGCTCATCCCCGTTCGTCCGGGTAGGGCGCGTCAACTTCGCCGACCATCACGTCGTTCAGTTCCCGAAACAGCTTGCGGGTCATCGCGGCCGAGAAATCCTCGAACCCCGAGGCGGTCTCCACGAAGGCGCCGTCGCCGCGCCGGACCTCGTTGCGGTAGAAGGGCAGCACGTCGGCATCCTGGCCGAGGATCACCAGCCCGTTCACCGTCACACCGTCGAGCGGGAAGTTGCGGTAGGCGAGGTCGGGGCCGAAGCCCTCGTTGTTCACCCCGTCGCCCGACAGGTCGATGACGCGCCGCCGGCACTCGGGCGCGCGCTTCAGCAGCGTCGAGGCATAGCCCAGGGCATAGCCGATGGCGGTCGGGAAGCGGGAATAGCTGCGTTCGGCGGTGGCGATCACGGCGACCGCGGTGTCGATCGCGGCGGGGTCGTCCATGCGGGTCCAGTCCAGCACCACCTTCTGCTGGTAGCGCCCGGACCATTCGAAGACCGCAAGCGTCACGTAGCCGCCCGTGACGTTGGTCAGCGCCTCGCGCACCGGGATCGACCCGAGCGCGGCGGCGAGGCCGAGCTTCTGGAGATCGTATTCCCCCGGATCGACCGAGGAGGACACGTCGAGCGCCAGCACGAGGGCCAGCCGACACTCCGCCGCGGTCGCAGCGGCCGGCCCGAGGGCCAGCCCTGCAACCAGACCGGCGGGCCCCATGAGGCCCGCCCGGCGGAGCTGTGATCTCACCAATGCCCGGTGTTCTCCATGCTGGCCCAGGGTTCCTGTTTCGGCAGGGCGTCGCCCTCCTGCAGAAGCTCGATCGAGACGTTGTCGGGCGAGCGGACGAAGGCCATGTGGCCGTCGCGCGGCGGCCGGTTGATCGTCACGCCGGCCTTCTGGAGCTTCTCGCACATCGCGTAGATGTCATCGACGCGATAGGCGAGGTGCCCGAAATGGCGGCTGTCCGAGGGCAGCCCATCATCGCCGTCCCAATTGTAGGTCAGTTCGACCGGGCAGTCCTCCTGTCCCGGGGGCGCCATGAACACGAGGCTGAAGCGCCCCTGTTCGCTGTCCATGCGCCGGGTCTCTTTCAGGCCCAGAAGCTCATAGAAAGCCATGCTTTTTTCGAGGTCCTTCACCCGGACCATCGTATGCAGATACTTGAGCGTCATTGCCGCCTCTTTCCAGTTAACCGTCTGGAGCGAAGCTTAGCCGGATGGCGGCAAAAGTCGAGTGGCGCGGCCGGGCGGCCCGGCTCAGAAGGCCGAGCGGATGCCGAGGCCGAGAGTGATCTCCTCGGTGTCGAAGCGGCTCACGTTGGAGCGCGTGCGCCTCAGGCCGATGTCCATCGTCGGGATGAAGCCCGCGTAATCCACCCGGTCGAAATCGACCGTGACCTCGGCCGCGACGGTCCGGTCCTGCCGCCCGCCCGGCACGGCGATGAAGCCCACCCGGTAGCCCGGGAAATCGGTGTAGGAGGCGCTGATCCCGAAGGAGAGGCTGACCGGCCCGAGCGCGCGCGCCGGGGTCCAGTCGAGCGCGACCGACAGCGCGTGGTTGTCGCGGCTGCGCCCGGTGGTGTTGTCGTTCTGCGCGGTCACGCGGCCGCGCAGAACGCCGCCCGAGGGCAGGACGTGGCCGAGGCTCAGACCGATCTGGGCGATCTCCTCGGTCAGGGCCGACTGGTCGTGAAAGCGCTTTTCGGCATAGCCCGCGACCCCGAGCCGGGTGGCGGGGGCGAGGGTCTGCGACCATTCGCCCTCGATCCGGCCGAACTTGTAATACCGCGCGCCGCCGTACCAGCTTTGCCCCGCGACCAGCCCCGCGCCGATGCGCCGGCCCGCCGCGGGGGCGAACTGCGCCCGGAGCCCCGCCTGGGCGAGGCTGAAGGCGAAATCGCCGTTCCCGGCCGCGGGCGCGCGCTCGCGCGCCTCCTCCGAGAGCCGCACCTGCCGGGTGAAGAGCCGCGCGACGGCGGTGATCTGCCGGGTCGGCTGCGGGGCGCCCAGCCGGTAGCCGACGGCGAGGTCCGCGGTGGTCTCGATGCCCGACAGCGCCTGCGCCTCGGGGCTCAGAACACCCACGACCGGCACGCCGTCGATGAAGTTCAGCCGCGACTCCGAGCCGTTGTTCACGTTCGAACTGGGCGAGATCCCGAAGCTCAGCCGGAACTGGAGCGGGTTGATCGCGCGCAGGGTCCGGTAATCCCTGGCGATGGCATCGCGGGTCCGCGCGTCCCCGGCATGTTCATAGGTCCGCCGCAGCCAGAGCTGGGCCGTCGTCGTCTGCCCCCCGTCATGGGCCGCCCGGGCCGCGACCTGCGCGGCCTGGAACCGCTGCTGGTCGGTGCCGGCCAGCCGGTAGGCCTGTTTCGCGGCCTCCAGCGCGCGGGCATGACCGCCCGCCGCGGCCTCCGCCTCGGCCCAGAGGTAATAGACCTGGCCATCCGCCTTGCCGGTTCCGGCCAGCCCCTCGGCCAGCAGCCGGACGGTGCGCCGGTCGCCCCGCGCCGCCGCCGCGACGATGGCCGCGCGGACCTGGGGCAGGGTGAGCGTGACGCTCTCTCCCGCGGGCTGGGCATGCAGGGCGGGGGCGGGCGCGGCGAGCGCCAGCAGCAGGGCGAGACGGCCGAGCGTCCGCGCCGGGCGCGGGCGTCGGAGGCGCATCACTTGACGTCGTTGCAGACGGAGGCGGAGGCCCCGGCGGTGCCGCATTTCCCGATCACGAAGACGCCGTGTTCCTGCTCGGTCTCGAAGCCGAGCGCATCCTCGCCGTCGAACTGGTTGAGCGCGACGACCCCGCCGACGGCGCTCGCGTCCCGGCCGCCGAAGATGCCGGCGTAATTCCCGATCTCGGTGTCATCGAGGCCCGCATAGGCGCCGTTGGATTGCCGCAGGTCGTATTCGACACGGCCCGCGAAGGTCCCGTCCGCGTCGATCTCCGAGGCGACCAGCACGATCGACGGCAGGGCCGCGTTCGTGGGCACGAACCGGCGGTTGTAGATGTTGCCCTCGACCCGGTTGTCGGCGAAATCCGCGTTGATGAACACGTCGCCGGTGGTCTGCGCGGCCCGCGCCGGGAGGAGTTCGTCCGGCGTGGAGGGATCGGGCTCTAGGAGGATGCCCTCGCCGTAATCCCGCACCCCCGCGTTCGTCAGACCGGCATAGCGGCCCGCGTAGCTGACCATGCCCGAGGTCGCGGTGACGGCGGGCGGATCGAAATCGCCGTCACGCTCGAAATAGCCGCCCGCGAGATACCGGTTGCGCGGGCCCGGAGTGGCCGCCACCCCGGCGCGGACCCGGCCCGTGACCGCGGTGCCGTCCGATTGCAGCACCAGCGCCGTCGCATGCCGGTCGAGCGCGTCGTCCTGCGCCATGAAGACCTGGTAGCCGCCGTAATCGACGTCGCGCGCGGCCTCGCGCGTGTAGACCGCCTGGAACGGGACCTTGTCGAGGCTGACCCCGGTCACGGTCAGGGTCTGGGCGGTCGCGTCGTAGCGCATCGCGCTGACGTTGCCGGCCACTTCGGCGGGGACGGTGATCCCGGTCGTCTCCTCGCCGCTGTCGGGGTCGCTGTCGTCGCTGAACGGGTTCGTGCCGTCCCCGCTGCAGCCCGCCAGCGCCAGCATCACTGCCAGCGGGAATGCCGCCTCTTTCCACATGGTCCTGCCTCGTCTCTGCTGCGCGGCCGTTGCCCGGCCCGCCTTGGCCCGAAACTTCGGCGGACCCCGCCGTTCTGTCAATCCGCGCGGGCGCCTTTCGCCCGGGGGTGCGGCGCAAACGCACCGGACACGGGGGCCTGCATTCCCGACCGATCCACATCCCGTCCCCGGGCGTATACCCTCCAATAACCGCCGGAGGCTTCATGCAACTCGCCATACTCTATCTTTCCACCGCGGCCGTCTTCCTGATCCTCGATGCGATCATGCTGCGCAGCGTCATCAAGCCGGTCTTCGAGACCCATCTGGGGGATGCGCTGGCGCAGGACCTCCGGGTGGCGCCGGCGGCGATCTTCTATCTCTTCTACGTGGGCGCGCTCTGCTGGTTCGTCTCGCTGCCCGCGCTGCGGACGGGCGCCGCGGGGCAGGCGTTCCTGAACGGCGCGCTGATCGGGGCCATGGCCTACGGGACCTACGAGTTCACCAATTACGCGACGCTCCGGGACTGGCACTGGAAGATGGTCGCGCTCGACCTCACCTGGGGGACGCTCCTGACCGGCACCGCGGCGGCGGTCGGGGTTCTGGTCGCCTCGCGCTGGCAGTGAACGGACTGTTTCGCGTGTGCGCGTTGTAGCGCCGAGGGGGGCGTGTAGGGTGCCGTCACCGGCGCCCGCCGGCCCCGCCCTCCGGGTGCCGGTCGGGTACGCTCTCTCGGTCGCGCCGGTCCGGAGACGTTCCGGACCGGCGGACCCCCTGGCCGCAGCAGGGCGGAGCGCGATCGCCTCTCGCCGGGCCGTCATGAACCTGTTACATTGCGCCTGTCACCACGCAGCAGGCCGGCATGTTCCGCATCCTCCTTCCGATCCTCGCGCTCTCGGGCCCCGCCCATGCGGTCAGCCCGATCGCCGAGGTGATCTGCGAAGAGACGGTGCGGATGGAACAGCGGCTGAGCCGGCGCCTCGGCGCCGAGCGTCAGGCCATGGGCCTGCGCGGTCCCGAGCAGGTGATGGAGCTCTGGACCGGGGCGGACGGAGACTGGACGCTGGTCGTGACCTACGCCAGCGGAACGTCCTGCATCGTCGCCATGGGGCAGGATTGGCAGGCGGTGGCGCGGGAACCGGCCTGATCGCCTGCCTTGGCGGTCAGAGCAGCTTGAGATCGCCCGCCATCTTGCGACCGTCGCGGCCGTCAAGAAGCTCGTAGCCGACCTTCTGGTTGTCCGCGAGCCCGGTCAGCCCGGACCTCTCCACAGCAGAAATGTGCACGAAGACGTCCTTGCCGCCTTCCTCGGGCTCGATGAAACCGTAACCCTTCGTCGTGTTGAACCATTTCACGGTGCCAACCGGCATTCCGTCTCTCCTTCTGTCGTCAATCCGCTCCCCGCATCCAGAGGAACGATGTCACGCGGACGGGCCTGCGGCGCCGCGGCAAGTCCGGTGCCGGCGCCGAGTTGACCTCGTGTCACGTGATCAGGATTACAGGCCGGACATAAAAATCAAGAGAAACGAGCGTGCGGTGCAATGGAATGCCTAGTATTTCATCCCAGCCGGAGAAAGGAAAAGCGATGAAGCTCTACGGAATCAAGACCTGCGACACCTGCCGCAAGGCGTTGAAATTGCTTCCCGATGCCCAGCTCCACGACGTCCGCGCAGAGGGCTTCCCGCCCGGCCTGCTGGAGCGTGCCGAGGCTGCGTTCGGCAATGAATTGCTGAATGTGAAATCGGCCACATGGCGCGGCCTTGCCGAGGCCGAGCGCAGCCGTCCGATGCTGGATCTGATTGCCGAACACCCAACTTTGATGAAGCGGCCCCTTATCGAGCGGGGCGACGATCTCTATCTGGGGTGGAATGAAACCACACGTCGGGCGCTTGATGTCTGACATTCGGCGTATCTTGTACGGAGTAGTGATGTGCGCAGCGCGGCCCTTGTCCTGGGATTGATCGGAGGCCTGCTCGGCCTGTTCGTGGGGATGTTCAGCTATGGCTATACCGAAGCCATCGAGCATTACGGCGAAATGCCCGGGCTCTTCGAGCAGGTGGCCAACGTGGACCTGATCCGCACCGTGTCCTTCCTGTCGCCGCTTCTCGCCATCGCCGGGGCCGGGATGGCCAAGGTGCGCGCGCTCTGGGGCGGGGTGCTGCTCGTGGCGTCGGCCGTCGGCATGTTCGTGGCCTTCGGCGTGAACGTCTTCACGCTCTTCCCGATGGGCTTCTGCGCCGTTGCGGGCCTCATGGCGCTGGCCGGGGCGCAGCCGGACGAGCCGAAGGCGCATTTCCAGCGATGAGCCGGTCGGCGGAGAGCCATCCGCCACCCTTCACCACCAGCACGACCAGCAGGTAGGCCCAGAGCAGCCGCTGGTCGAGGATCACCCCGTCCGGCGCCCGGTCGAAGAGCGCGCCCAGCGTTTCGGCATGGGCGATCCCGCCGTGGCCGTAGAGGTCGGTGAGGCTCTGGACCGCGACGAAGCCGATCATGCCGAGCGCGGCGATCCGGGTGAAGAGCCCCAGCACGATCGCCAGCGGCAGCAGGAACTCCGCCCAGGTGCCCGCGGTGACGACCGCCCAGTGGAAGAGGCCGAGCTGCGCGGTGTCGTAGCCCGCGGCCTCGAACTGGCGGGGGAAGATCTGCGCATAGGCGCCGGTCGAAGGGGTGAAGAGGCCGAAGGGGCCGTCCCCGACCTTGGTGAGCGCCGAGGCCCAGAAGTAGCGCAGGAGCACGGCGGCAAAGATGATCCGGGCGAAGAGCGGCAGGCCGGGGTCGAGCCGGTCGAGCGGGGCGGCGAGGCGGGCGAAACGGGTCATTCCTGCGTCTCCACTCCGGTGATGCATCCGTCCTGCGCGAGCAGCCTCAGCAGGGCGGCGGGATCGAAGGCGGGGTCTTCGGCCGCGCCCGCCTCGAGCGCCGCGCCGAGCGTCCGGCCATCCCCGAGCGCCGCGAGGGCGGCACCGCCGCCCGGCGGCAGAAGGCGGGGCAGGGGATCGAACCCGGGCCGCGTGACCAGCACATCCTCGGCCCGCGGCGCGGGTTTCGGCGCGCCCGGTTCGTGGTTGAAGCGGTGGATCGCGTGCAGCGGCCAGCGTGAGCGTACCAGTCGGAGCGCGGGCGCGAGGGTGATCCGGATGCCCTCGAGCGCCCGTGCCGGGATCGCGGCGAGCACCTCGGGCGCGACCGGCTGCGCGTCGGCCGCGTGATAGGCCTCGCGCAGGGCAAGGTCGAGCCGGGCCACATCGGGCAGGTAGCCCCGATGCGCGAGCTGCGGGGTGCCGGCGATGAAGGCGGGGAAGGTGCCGCCGTAGAGCATCATCACCGGCGAGGCGGGAGGATGGGCCCGCAGGTAGAGCCCCGCGACCCCGCGGAAATTCTGCGGCCCGAGCAGTTTGCGGACGGTCGGGAAGCCGCTTTCCAGCGCCTCGGTCAGCGCCACCGCGACGTTGTTGCGGTAGACCGCGAAGCGCCGCCCGGCGGGGCCGCCATGGCCGTCGAGCAGCCCGTCCGGGACCGCCTGCGCGGGGTCCAGAAGGGCCGCGCGGAACGTCTCTTGCCCGGTCATGCCGCAACCCTTTCAAGCGCGGCGGCGGCGCGGGCGGCCTCGGCGGCCAGCACCGGCCAGTCCGGCACGTCGGTGTCCCATTCGATCAGCACCGGGCGCGGGCCGGACAGCGCCAGGGTCTCGTCGAGCAGCGCCCAGACCGGGTCCGCCACCGCGCGTCCGTGGCTGTCGATCAGGAGCGGGCGGCCCGCGTCGTCCGCGTCCTCGTCGTGCCCGCCGAGGTGGATCTCTCCGACCTGCTCCAGCGGAAAATCCGCGATGTAGGCCCGCGGGTCGAGCCCGAGGTTGGTGGCAGAGACGAAGACGTTGTTCACGTCGAGCAGCAGGCCGCAGCCCGTCCGTTGCGCAAGCGCGCGCAGGAAGTCCGTCTCGCTCATCGTGCTCTCGGCGAAGGAAAGATAGGAGGACGGGTTCTCGAGCAGCATCCGCCGTCCAAGCACCGCCTGCACCTCGTCGACATGGTCCGCGACGCGGGCCAGGGTGGCTTGCGTATAGGGCAGCGGCAGGAGGTCGTTCAGGAAGGCGCTGTCATGCGTCGACCAGGCGAGGTGTTCCGAGAAGCTCGCCGGATGCAGCCAGCCGCAGAGATGCTTCAGCCGGGCAAGGTGCTCCGGATCGAGCCGCCCCTCGCCGCCGATCGAGAGGCCGACGCCGTGGACCGAGACGGGGAAGCGCTCCGCCAGGTGGCGAAGCTGGGCAAGGGGGCGGCCGCCGTCGCCCATGTAGTTCTCGGCATGCATCTCGAGCCAGCCGACCGGGGCGGGATCCGCGAGGATCGACGTGTAATGCCGCGCCTTGTAGCCGACACCGGGCCGGGCGGGCAGTCCTTCGGGGGGCGTTCGGTCGAGCATGGCAAATCCTCCGGCATGGCAGGGGTGGATCGGCGCGCCCCCGGGGGCGCGGGGGGGCGCGCCGGACGGGGTCAGCTTTCCGTCGGCAGGTCGCGCTCCAGCGGCTCGGGCGAGCCCATCCGGGTGTCGCCGTTCTCCATCGCGGGAAGCTCCATGCTCTCGCAGGTGCCTTCGTCGACCAGCGTCCAGGCGTTGCCCTGGTAATCGACCTTGGAGGTCCCGGCGCAGGTGGTGCCGGGGCCCGCGGCGCAGTCGTTCTCGCCGGCGAGCGAGACGCCGTAGCATTTCACCTGTTCGGCGGCCGAGGCGGCGCCCGCGGTGGCCGCGAAGGCGGCGGCGACGGCGCTGACGAGGATGGTCTTGTTGGTCATCTTCTTCTCTCCATGTGTGGCGGCGCCTGTCCCGGCGTCCGTGCCTCTCCGTTCGGCGCCCCGCCGGCCCGCGTTACGCCGCTCACGCAGGCGTGATGAAATTGCCAAACCGGCGCGCCCGGCTGTAACGTTCGGCAAGCTGCTACGTATGGAGAGGGGCATGTCGGACCGGAACGACCGCTGGGGCGACCTGCTCCGCCGCGCGAACCGCGGCGACGGGGCGGCCTATGCGGCCTTCCTGACCGAATGCGCGCCGGTGATCCGCAACATCGTCCGGGCGCGGTCCGGCGGCGGGGACGAGGTCGAGGATGTCGTGCAGGAGGTCCTGCTTGCGATCCACGCCAAGCGCCATACATGGCGGGAGGCCGACCCGGTGACGCCCTGGCTCTACGCCATCGCCCGCTACAAGACGGTCGATCTCTGGCGCAGGCGCAAGGGCGGGACCCCGGTGCCGATCGAGGACGTGGCCGAGGTGCTGCCCGACGAGCGCAGCGGCGAGGTGATGGCGGCGCGCGATCTGGCCGGTATGCTCGACCGGATCGACGCGCGCTCGGCCGGGATCGTCCGGGCCGTCGGGATCGAGGGCGAGAGCGCCGGAGAGGTCGGCGCCCGCCTCGGCATGAGCGAAGGCGCCGTGCGCGTGGCCTATCACCGGGCGATGCAGCGGCTCAAGGAGATGGCGGCGGACGAGACCGGAAGGACGGGATGAAGACGGAAGACCTCATAGCAGAGCTGGCCGCGGCCCCGGCCGCCGCGCCCCCGACCACGCTGGAGCGGCGGGCCGCCCTCGGCGTGGGGCTGGGCGTGCTGGTGACCCTCGCGCTCTTCCTCTGGGCGCTCGGACCGCGGCCCGGGCTGGCGGCAGCGCTGGCCGATCCGGTGGTGGCGGCGAAGACCGTGCTGCCGCTGGTGCTTGGCGGGATGGCCCTGGTGCTCGCGCTCAGGGCGGCGCGCCCGGGCGTTCCGGGCGGCGCGCTCGCGCGGGTGGTCTGGGCGGTGCCGGTGGCGGTCGCGGGGCTCGTGCTGTGGGCCTTCGCGGCGACCCCGCCCGAGGCGCGGATGGCGGCGTTCATCGGTCACTCGATCGCGGTCTGCCTGCCGGCGGTGGTGATCCTGTCGCTGCCGATCTACGCCGGGCTGGTGGCGGCGCTCAGGTCGGGCGCCCCGGTGCGGCCGGCGCTGAGCGGCGCGCTTGCCGGGCTCGCGGCGGGCGGGATCGCCTGCGGGATCTACTCGACCTTCTGCGTGGAGGACACGCCGCTGTTCTACGGCGTGTGGTATTCGCTGGCGGTCTGCCTCGCGACGGGCCTCGGGGCGGTGATCGGGGCGCGGGCGCTCCGGTGGTGAGGGGAGGCGTGGGCTGAAGCCCGCCCTGCGGACAGCGTTGCCGTCGGACCGAGTGGAGATGCAGGGCGGCCTTGAGCCCGCGTTTGCCACCGGGTCCCGCGCGCACCGCAACCAATCTCCGTAGGACAGGTTTCAACCCACCGTCACCCCTCGGACCGACGCAGTAGGTCGAGCGGGGCAACCCGGATCGCGCCCGGCCCCGAGGGCGGCGTCGGACGGGGCGCTGTTGCACGCCAAAGCCCCGACCGCCAGAACGTGGCACCACCACCGCCAGATCGCGCCCGCCCTGGGGGGCGGGGTCGGGCGCGATCCGATCCGCCTGAAGGCGGATCGGGGGAACGGGTGGCAAGGGATCACTCGGAACACTCCGCCGCCAAACGAAACGGGCGGGACCAAAGCCCCGCCCGAACCGCATCCGTAGAGTGGGCCTTGGCCCGCCACCCGCTTACCGCTGGTCCGGCGCCTTCGCCTCCGCGACCAGCTCGGCCACGATCTCGTCCAGGCTCTGGACCTTCGTCTGCTTCTCGCCGAGCTTCCGGGTCGACACCGTCCGATCCTCGACCTCCTTCATGCCGCAGGCGAGGATGTAGGGCACCTTGCCGACCGAATGCTCGCGGACCTTGTAGTTGATCTTCTCGTTCCGCAGATCCGCCTCGGCCCGGATCCCCGCCGCCTTCAGCTTCTCGACCACCTCGACGCAATACGCGTCCGCATCCGACACGATCGCCGCCACGACCACCTGCCGCGGCGCGAGCCAGAGCGGCAGCTTCCCGGCGTAGTTCTCGATCAGGATCCCGATGAAGCGCTCGAAGGAGCCCACCACGGCGCGGTGCAGCATCACCGGACGATGCTTCTCGCCGTCCCGCCCGATGTAGCTCGCGTCCAGCCGCTCGGGCAGGTTCGGGTCGACCTGGAAGGTCCCGCACTGCCAGTCCCGGCCGATCGCGTCGGTCAGCACGAATTCGAGCTTGGGCCCGTAGAACGCGCCTTCGCCCTCGTTGATCGTGTAGTCGTAGCCCGCCGCCTTCGTCGCATTGCCGAGCGCGGCCTCCACGCGGTCCCATTCCTCTTCCGAGCCGATCCGCTTCTCGGGCCGGGTGGAGAGCTTCACCTTCCAGTCGGTGAAGCCGAGGTCGGCATAGATCCCCGCGAGGAATTCGATGAACTTCTGCGTCTCCGCCTCGATCTGGTCGTCCGAGCAGAAGATATGCGCGTCGTCCTGGGTAAAGCCGCGGACCCGCATGATCCCGTGCAGCGCGCCCGAAGGCTCGTAGCGCGCGCAGGAGCCGAACTCCGCCATCCGGAGCGGCAGGTCGCGATAGGACTTGAGGCCCTGGTTGAACACCTGCACGTGGCAGGGGCAGTTCATCGGCTTCAGCGCGTTGACCGTCTTCTCGCGGGCGTGCTCCTCGTCGACCTCGACGATGAACATGTGCTCCTGGTAGTTCTCCCAGTGGCCCGAGGCCTCCCAGAGGTTGCGGTTGACGACCTGCGGCGTGTTCACCTCGACATAGCCGTCCGCGTCCTGCTTGCGGCGCATGTAATCCTGCAGCGTCGTGTAGATGCGCCAGCCGTTCGGGTGCCAGAAGATCTGGCCCGGGGCCTCTTCCTGCATGTGGAAGAGCTCCATCTCGCGGCCCAGGCGCCGGTGGTCACGCTTCGCGGCCTCCTCGAGCATCGTCAGGTGCGCCTTCAGCGCCTCGCGGTTCTTGAAGGCGACGCCGTAGATCCGCTGGAGCATCGGGCGCGAGCTGTCACCGAGCCAGTAGGCCCCCGCCACGTTCATCAGCTTGAAGGCATCCGCCGGCACCTGGCCCGTGTGCTGGAGGTGCGGCCCGCGGCAGAGGTCCTGCCAGTCGCCGTGCCAGTACATCCGGATCGGCTCGTCCCCGGGGATCCGGTCGAGCAGCTCGACCTTGTAGGGCTCGTTCGTGTCGATGTAGTGCTGGCGGACGCGGTCACGGTCCCAGACCTCGGTCTTCACCACGTCGCGGGCGTTGATGATCTCCTTCATCCGCGCCTCGATCGCGCCGAGGTCCTCGGGCGTGAAGGGCTCTGCCCGGTCGAAATCGTAGAACCAGCCGTGGTCGCGCACCGGGCCGATGGTGACCTTCACGTCGGGCCAGAGCTCCTGCACCGCCCGCGCCATGATATGCGCGAGGTCGTGGCGGATCAGTTCCAGCGCCGCTTCGTCGTCCTGCATCGTGTTGATGGCGATGGAGGCGTCTTCCTCGATCGGCCAGGCCAGGTCCCAGTGCGCGCCGTTCACCTGCGCGCTGATCGCCTTCTTGGCGAGGGACTTGGAAATGCCCTCGGCAATTTCGGCCGGAGTGATCCCGGCAGGGACCTCTTTCGTATTGCCATCGGGGAAGGTGAGGGAAATCTGGGACATGTCTGTCCTCCTCGTCGGTCTGGCGCCCACGGAACGCCCGGTTGCGGGTTATGTTGCGGGCCCTAAGTGGTCCGTGGGGCGGGTCGTGTCAAGCGCCGGGGCCCGCGAACAGAAAAGGAAATCGCATGAGCGTGACCCGGACGCCGGAGCCGGCGCAGGCAACGCAGGGGCTCTTCGCCCGTATCGCCGGAGAGGCGCCCGAAGACCGCGCCGAGGCGCGCAACGGCCTGCGGCACATCTGCTCTCTCTCGCTCACCAAGATCTCGGACGGGCTGATCGACCCGAAGCTGGTGCTGAGCTGGCTGCTCTCGGCCGTCGCCGCGCCCTCGGCGCTGGTCGGGCTGCTGGTGCCGATCCGCGAGGCGGGTGCGCTGCTGCCGCAGGTCTTCCTTGCGGACCGGGCCGAGCGGATGAAGCGCCGCAAGTGGATGTGGGTCGCGGGCTCGGCGGTGCAGGGGGTGGCGGCCCTGGCCATCGCGCTTGCGGGCTGGCTGCTCGAGGGGCTGGCGGCGGGCCTTGCCATCTGCGGCGCGCTGGCGGTGCTGGCGCTGGCGCGGGCGGGGTGTTCGGTCAGCTACAAGGATGTGCTGGGCAAGACCGTGGGCGAAAGCCGGCGCGGCGCGGTGACGGGATTTGCCGGCTCCGCCGCCTCGCTGGGCGTGCTGGTCTTCGCGCTGCTGCTGGTCTCGGGGCTGATGGAGGCGAAGGCCCCGGTGCTGATCGCCATCGCGGTCGCGGGGCTGTTCTGGCTGGCGGCGGCGGCGATCTTCTCGACCATCGAGGAGGCGCCCAGCGAAGACCGCACCGGCGCCGACATGACCGCCTTCCGCGAGGTGCTGGCGGATGGCGGCCTGCGCCGGTTCATCCTGGTGCGCGGGCTGCTCGTCTCGACCGCGCTGGCGCCGCCCTATATCGTGCTCCTGGCGCAGGCGGGGGGCGACGCGCTGCTCGGCCAGCTGGGCGCGCTGGTGCTGGCCTCGGCCGCCGCCTCCTTCGTCAGCTCCTATGTCTGGGGGCGGCTCGCGGACCGCTCGTCCCGGATGGTTCTGGCGCTCTCCGGCGCGGCGGGGGCGGCGACGATGGCCGGGGCGCTGCTGCTGGCCTGGGCCGGGCTGATCGGTCAGCTCTGGGCCGGGCCCGCGGCGATCTTCGGGCTGATGGTGGCCTATCACGGGGTGCGGCAGGCGCGATCGGTCTGGCTTGTCGACTACGCGCCCGAGGCGCGCCGCGCCTCCTACACCGCGGTGGCCAATACCTCGATCGGGATCATCCTGCTGGCGGTCGGGGCCGGGGGCGGGGCGCTTTCGCTGGTCTCGCCCGCCGTGGCGGTCGCGGGCTTTGGCGCGCTGGCCCTGCTGGGCGGCCTTCTCGCGCTCGGGCTGCCGGAGGCCGAGGAGGGCTGACAATCCGGGCGCGGGGTGCCAAAAGACCCGCGGCAAGACACGGAGGGACGCATGGCGCAACCGGATTATCTCGACGCCGGTCACGGGCGGCGGATCGCCTTTCACCGGACCGAGGGCAAGGGGCCCACGGTGGTCTTCCTGGGCGGGTTCAAATCCGACATGGAAGGGACCAAGGCGATCCACCTCGAGGCCTGGGCACGGGCGCGGGGACAGGCGTTCCTGCGCTTCGACTACACCGGGCACGGCCAGAGCTCGGGCGCCTTCACCGACGGCTGCATCGGCGATTGGGCCGCGGATGCCGAGACCATCCTGACCGAGGCCGTGGACGGGCCGCTGCTGCTCGTCGGCTCCTCGATGGGCGGCTGGATCTCGCTGCTGATGACGAAGCGGCTGCCGGAGCGCATCGCGGGCCTCGTCACCATCGCCGCCGCGCCCGATTTCACCGAGGACAGCATGTGGGCCGGGTTCGACCAGGCGCAGCGGCTGGCGCTCGACATGGTGGACCAGGTCGCGCTGCCGTCGGAATACGGCGAGCCCTACATCATCACCCGGCGCCTGATCGAGGACGGCCGCGACCACCTCGTCCTGCGCGATCCGCTGCCGCTGCCGTTCCCGGTGCGCTTCCTGCAGGGCACCGCGGACGCGGATGTCACGCGCGAAACCGCGCTGCGCCTGCTCGACCGGGCCGAGGGGCCGGACATGCACCTGGAATTCGTGAAGGGCGCCGATCATCGGTTCTCGGACGGGGCCTGCCTCGCGATCCTGACGGACCGGATCGAGGAGGTCCTGGACCTCGTCGCATGAGCGCAGGGCAGGGGCCGGCGCATTTCCGCCCCTGCCGGGAGGGTCGGCTTGAATTCGCCGCCGATCCTGCCAATTTGCCGCGACCGCGCAGGGGACAGGCGCGGACAGGAGGCAGTGCATGGGCGAACCGCTGGTGCTGATACCGGGCATGGCGTGCGACGCGCGCCTGTTCGAGACCCAGATCCGGGCGCTCGGGCGCGACCGGGCGATCACCATCGCCCTGCCCACGCTCGGCGAGCGGATCGAGGAGATCGCCTCGGAACTCCTGTCGCAGCTGCCGCCGAAATTCGCCCTGCTGGGGCACGACTTCGGCGCCGTCGTCGCGATGGAGATCCTGCGGCGCGCCCCGGAGCGGGTGCTGCGCGTGGCGCTGGTCTCGTGCTCTCCGCTGGCCGACACCCCGCAACAGGCGGCCGACCGGGAGCCGCTGCTGGTCAAGCTGCGCGCCGGGCGGACCGAGGACGCGCTGCGCGCGCTGATGCCGGTGGAGCACATCGGGCCGGGCCCCGACCGGCTGGCGATCCTGAACCGCTTCCTGGCCATGGGGCTCGATCTGGGGCCGGAGCTGCTCTCGCGCCAGATCCGCGCCCTCCAGCGCCGCCGCGACCAGCAGGCGACGCTGCACAAGGTGAAGGCGTCCACGCTGATCCTGTGCGGTGAAGAGGACGGGCTGACCCCGCCGAAACGGCACGAATTCATGGCCGAGCTGATGCCGAATTCCCGCCTCGACGTGCTGCCCGGGGCCGGGCACCTTCTGCCGATCGAGGCGCCCGAGGCGATGACCGAGGCGGTGCGAGGCTGGCTGAAGGGCAGCGCGGCGCGCTAGGCGGGCGCGGTCAGTCGCGGACCGGGAAGAGCTGCTGCGCGATGCCCGCGAAGATCAGGTAGACCGAGGTCACGATCAGCCCCCAATGCGCCCAGAGCTCCGGGTGGAAGTCGAACCATGCCGCCCAGCCCGCGAAGCCCGTCCAGACCAGCGCCACCGGCAGCGACAGCGCGCGCCAGCGCTCCGTCCGCACGGGGTGGATGAACTTCAGCGGCAGGAACATCGCGATGGCCAGCAGCGTGACGAGGATCAGGATGACCCAGAAATCCGGCTTCAGCGCGAAAAGCACCAGCACCACCATGTTCCAGCATCCGGGGAAGCCCGAGAAGGAATTGTCCTTCGTCTTCATCCGGGTGTCGGCGAAGTAGACCACCGAGGCATAGGTGATCACGATGATCGCGAACCACCCCGTCCAGCCCGACAGCAGGTCCGACCGGAAAAGCGCATAGGCCGGGATGAAGACATAGGTCAGGTAGTCGATGATGAGGTCCATCAGGACCCCGTCGAATTCCGGCGCGTTCTCCTTCACCGCGTATCTCCGCGCCAGCGGCCCGTCGATCCCGTCGACGAAGAAGGCCACGACGAGCCACAGGAACATCAGGTCCCATTTCTCGTCCACCGCCGCGAGCATGGCGAGCATGGCGAAGACGGCGCCGGTGGCGGTGAGGAGATGGACGGCGAGGGCCTTGGCGCGAGTGCTCATGGGCCCCTGATGCCGGAAAAAGCGGCCCCGATCAATGCGCCGCGTCACGGGCCCGTATCGGCGCGAGGGATCGGGCGCCGCGATCAGGCGCGCGGATGCGAGGCCGCGTAGACCTCCATCAGCCGCGCGGTGTCGACGGCGGTGTAGGCCTGCGTGGTGGAGAGGCTGGCATGGCCGAGCAGCTCCTGGATCGCGCGCAGGTCCCCGCCGGCGTTCAGCAGGTGCGTGGCGAAGGAATGCCTGAGCGCATGCGGCGTGGCCGAGGCCGGCAGGCCCAGCTGGTTGCGCGCCGCTTCCATCGTCTTCTGGATCGTCCGGGCCGAGAGCGGCTTCGCCCGAACCGAGCGGAAGACCGGATCGCCGCGCTCGCAGGGGTAGGGGCAAAGCGCGAGATAGGCCTCGACCGCCTCGCGCGCGGGACGGATCAGCGGCACCACGCGTTCCTTGCCGCCCTTGCCGGTGATCCGGAGCGTGCCGCCGAGCGGCAGGTCGGCCCCGGTCAGCGACAGCGCCTCCGAGATCCGCAGCCCGCAGCCGTAGAGCAGCGTCAGCACCGCCACGTCGCGGGCCTGCACCCAGGGCTCGGTCGATTGCAGCGCCATCGTCTCGATCATGCGGATCGCGGCATCCTCGGGCAGGGGGCGCGGCAGCTTGCGCTGGTATTTCGGCGCGCGGGCCGACAGCACGGCGGTCGGATCGAACCCCTCGCGTTCGGCCAGCCAGCGGTAGAAGCTCTTGACCGCGGAAAGCTTGCGCGCGAGCGAGCGGGCGCCGACCCCGTGCCCGCGGGTATGCGCCATCCAGGCCCGCATGTCGGTGACGCCCACCTCCTTCAGCGGCCCCAGCCCCTGCGCCGCGCCCTTGTGCGCACCCATGAACGACAGGAAATCGGCGAGGTCGCGGGAATAGGCGGTGACGGTGTTCTCGCTCGCCGCCTTGAGCGCGCGCTCATGCTCGAGAAACCCCTGCAGGGCGTCGCGGGCGGCGGGCGAGATCAGGCTCATTGCAGCCAGCGGCGCATCGTGCGCTCGAAGGAGCCGGCGAAGAAGGACAGAAGGTCGGTCCCCTGCTGCGGCGTGAAGAGATGCGGATCCTCCGATCCCAGCACCAGCATGCCGGGCATGCGGCCGGGTCCGAAGTCGAGCCGCAGGCAGGCCTCGGAGCGGACCCATTCGGCGTTGCTGCCATAGACCTCGGTCGTGCCCCGGCTGACCTGGCGCAGCACGATCTGCCGCGCCGGCGCGTTGCGCTCGCGTTCGGCATAGGCCGAGACGAATCCCGGCGGGACCACCCGCAGCACCTGGCCGAGGCGACGGACGGTCGGATCCTCGTCCTCCTGCTGGGTCTCGAGCACCAGGTGGGCGAAGTCGACGCCGAGGATCTCGGCCACCTCGCCGCCGAGATCGCGCAGGAAGGTCTCGAAATCCATCGGGTCGAGCATCCGGAGCACCGCGCGGTGCACCTGGTTCATCCCGGCGAGGTTCTCGTAGGCCGCCGCGATCACCGACCGGTGCGTGTCCTCGAGCCGGTCGAGCCGCGCCTCCAGCCGCTCCATCGCAATGCCGCGCAGGTCGACCACGTTGGCGCCCATGCTGCGTTCGTTGGCGGCCACGAGGGCGCGCATCAGGTCGTGATCGTTCAGGATGACATCGGGCTGCTCGATGATCCGCTCGCGCAGATCACCCTCGATCTTCGGTGTGTTCATTGCCTGCCTGCTCTTGTTTTGCCGGCACCGTAACAAAGCCCCGCGGCAAGATCCCGGCAAAATCGGGGCGCGCGGGCGGGTCCGGGCGAAGTGTTGCCTCCGGGTCCTCCCCGGATGAGGCGAGGGGCCGGGGGCGGCCCGGCGGTATAGCCGCAGCTTATGGGCGGGGCCGGGTTTTGGAATTGCCGGGGCTGGCCTGCCCGTGACAGGCTCCGCGGCGGGACGACAGGAGGAGGGACCCATGGCCGACAGGACCGCGCTCGTCATTTCCGCCCATGCCGCCGATTTCGTCTGGCGCTGCGGCGGCGCCATCGCGCTGCATGCCGAGAAGGGCTATGACGTCACCGTCCTCTGCCTGTCCTTCGGCGAACGCGGCGAGAGCGCGAAGCTCTGGAAGCAGGCGGGCATGACGCTCGACAAGGTGAAGGATGCCCGCCGGAGAGAGGCCGAGGCGGCCGGCGCGGCGCTCGGCGTGCACGACCTCGTCTGCCTCGACATGGGGGATTACCCGCTCGATTTCAGCCGCGAGAACAAGGAGCGGATCGTCGACGTCATCCGCAAGGTCCAGCCCGCCTTCATGCTGAGCCATTCGAAATACGACCCCTACAATACGGACCACATGTACACGACGCAGGTGGCGCTGGAGTGCCGGATGATCGCGCAGGCCTGGGGGCACAACCCCGGCGAGACGGTGCTCGGCGCGCCGCAGCTCTACCTCTTCGAGCCGCACCAGACCGAGCAGATGGGCTGGAAACCGGATACCTTCCTCGACATCACGCCGGTGTGGGACCGCAAGCGCGCGGCGATCGAATGCATGCAGGGGCAGGAACATCTCTGGGAATATTACACCCGCGTCGCGCAGCAGCGGGCGAACCATTTCAAACGCAACTCCGGCGGCCAGTCCGGCGGGCGCGACTGCAAATATGCGGAGGGCTTCGAGTCGGTCTTCCCGCGCACCGTGGACGAGCTGTGAGGGGGCAGGGATGAACGCTCCGACGAACCCGAGCTTCGACGTGGCCCACCTGGGGCATGTGGAGATCTTCACCGACCGCTTCGAGGAGAGCCTCGATTTCTTCACCCGGGTCTACGGGCTGAAATGCTCCGCGCAGGAGGGTGACAGCGCCTATCTCCGGGCCTGGGACGATTACGAGTTCCATTCGATGAAGCTCACCCGTGCCGAGCGGACGGGGATCGGGCACGTGGGCTATCGCGTCGCCTCGCCGGAGGCGCTCGAGCGGCGGGTGGCGGCGATCGAGGCGAGCCGGTTCAAGAGCCTCGGCTGGGTCGATGGCGACAGGGGGCACGGGCGGGCCTACCGGTTCGAGGACCCGTTCGGGCATGTGTTCGAGCTCTACTGGGAGACCGTGCGCTACGAGGCGCCCGAGGCGGACCGTTCGGCGCTGAAGAACCTCGCGAGCCGCTTCACCGGGAACGGGGTGAACACCCGGCGGATCGACCATGTGAACCTGCTGGGCGAGGACGTGTCGGAATTCCGGGATTTCGCGGAGGTCTGCCTCGGATCCCGGGTGACGGAATACATCCAGCTCGACAACGGCCGGCTCGGCGGCGTGTGGTTCTCGGTCAACAACAAGACCTATGATCTGGTCTGCACGGAGGAGCGCGGGAAGGGGCACGGGCGGCTGCATCACGTGACCTACGCGACGGACACGCGGGAGGACATCCTGAAGGCCGCGGACATCTATCTGGAAAACGGGGTCTTCATCGAGACCGGGCCGCACAAGCACGCGATCCAGGGGTCGTTCTTCCTCTATGCCTGGGAACCCGCGGGCAACCGGGTGGAGCTCGCGAATGCGGGCGCGCGGCTCATCCTCGCGCCGGACTGGGAGCCGGTCTGCTGGACGGAAGCCGACCGGAAGAAGGGGCAGGCCTGGGGGCTGAAGACGATCCCGACGTTCCACACGCACGGGACGCCGCCGGTGGAGGAGTAGGGCACAATCACGTCAGGATGAGGCGGGGACCCGTCCACCTGTCGCCCCGATCTGCCTACGGCAGATCGGATCGCGCCCGATCCCCATGGGAGCGCCATTGGTTCGAGCACCCATGGCGACGCCACCGGGGCGGGCGCGATCCGGAGCGCCTGGCGGAGAGGCTTGCGCAAGGGGCCTCCGGGGAGAGGGCGGGAAGGCGGACCTTCGGAAAACGCTCTGGTACAGGGTCTTTCGGAAATGCGGTCAGGGAGAGAGGAGCAGGACAATGCACATCGTGAAACAGACCATCGAGCGGGCCGACCCGGCCACCATCGAGGCCCTCGGCCAGGCCGGGGTCGCCACCGTGCACGAGGCGCAGGGGCGGACCGGCTGCCTCGCCTCCTACATGCGCCCGATCTATTCGGGGGCGCGGATCGCGGGCTCTGCCGTCACCATCAGCGCGCCGCCGGGCGACAACTGGATGCTCCACGTCGCCATCGAGCAGCTCCGGGAGGGTGACATCCTCGTCCTCGCCCCGACTTCGCCCTGCGACGCGGGCTATTTCGGCGACCTGCTGGCGACCTCGGCCATGGCGCGCGGCTGCCGCGGGCTGGTGATCGACGCGGGGGTCAGGGACGTGCGGGACCTTACCGCCATGGGCTTTCCGGTCTGGTCCAGGGCGATCTCGGCGCAGGGGACGGTGAAGGAGACGCTGGGCTCGGTCAACGTGCCGGTGGTCTGCGCGGGCCGGAGCATCGAGCCCGGCGACGTGATCGTCGCCGACGACGACGGGGTCTGCGTGGTGCGCCGGGCCGCGGCGGCCGCGGTACTGGAGAAGGCCGCGGCGCGGCTGGCGGCGGAGGAGGCGAAGCGGGCGCGGCTGGCCGCGGGGGAGCTGGGGCTCGACATCTACGACATGCGGGCACGGCTGGCCGAAAAGGGGTTGCGGTACGTCTGAGCGGAGGGGTCGGAGCGGGGGCTCTGCCCCCGCACCCCCGGGATATTTGCGGCAAGAGGAAGTCGGGACCGATGGGTTACGAGACCGAGGGCATTCCCTGCATCTGGATGCGGGGCGGGACGTCGAAGGGGGCGTATTTCCTGGCAGGCGACCTGCCGGCGGAGCCGGCCGCGCGGGATGATCTGCTGCTCAGGATCATGGGCTCGCCCGATCCGACCCAGATCGACGGGATCGGCGGGGCGGATCCGCTGACCTCGAAGGTGGCGGTGCTGGCGCCGCCGTCGCGGGCGGACGCGGATGTCGATTACCTCTTCCTGCAGGTCTTCGTGGACCGGGCGCTGGTCTCGGACGCGCAGGGCTGCGGCAATATCCTCGCGGGCGTGGGCCCCGCCGCGATCGAAGGCGGGCTGGTCGCGGTCGCGGGAGAGGAGACCCCGGTGCGGATCCACATGGTGAACACCGGCGAGATCGCCACCGCCCGGATCGCCACGCCGGGCGGCCGGGTCAGCTATGCCGGCGCGGCGCGGATCGACGGGGTGCCGGGCCGCCACGCCGCGGTGCCGCTGATGTTCGGCGACACGGCGGGGTCGATGTGCGGGGCGCTGCTGCCCACGGGGCGCGTGGTTGACGAGATCGAGGGCATCGCCTGCACGCTGATCGACAACGGCATGCCCTGCGTCGTGCTCAGGGCGGCTGACGTGGGCATCACCGGCACCGAAAGCCGCGAGGCGCTGGACGCCGACACCGCGCTCAAGGCGCGGCTCGAGGCGATCCGGCTGAAGGCCGGGCCGATGATGGGCCTCGGTGACGTGGCGGAGAAATCGGTGCCCAAGATGACCCTCGTCTCGGCCCCGCAGGCGGGGGGCGTGATCGCCACACGCTCGTTCATCCCGCACCGCTGCCATGCCACGATCGGGGTCTTTGCCGCGGTCAGCGTCGCCACCGCCTGCACGCTGGACGGCGCGCCCGCCGCCGGGCTTGCCGTGCTGCCCGCGGGCGAGACCTTCGCCATCGAACACCCGACCGGCGCCGCGGAGGTGCTGATCGAGCGCGACGCGCAGGGCCGCGTCATCAGGGCGGGCACGTTGCGGACGGCGCGCAAGCTCTTCGAGGGGCGGGTCTTTCCGCGGTCCTGAACGGCGCCCCCGACCGGGGCGGCGTTGCAGGCCGGAGGGGCGCCTTGCGCTCCTGTGCCCGCCTGTATACGACTGGATGCATGGAAGAGACACAGCCCGCAGACACGCCTTCGACGGAGACCGCCAGCCGGCCGCTGCACGGCGACAGCGTGCATGAGCGGCTCCGCGAGGAGATCCGGTCGGGCGCGCTCCCGCCGGGCGCGCGGCTGACCGAGACCGAGCTGGCCGCGCGGCTCGCCGTCAGCCGGACGCCGGTGCGGGAGGCGATCCGGCGGCTCGAGGCGGAGGGGCTCGTCGATCACCAGCCGCGCCTCGGCGCCGTGGTCCGCAGCATGGATTATCCCGAGATCATGGAGCTCTACGAGATGCGCACGGTGCTCGAGGGCACCGCCGCGCGGCTGGCGGCGCGGGCGGCCTCTCCGATGGAGCTGGAGGAGCTTCGCGCGATCAACGCGGACATGGCGGCGGCGGGGGCCTCGGCGGCGCTCGCCCGGCTCAACCGGCAGTTCCATGCGCGTCTGCTGGACGCGGCGCGCAACCGGTTCCTGGTGCGCTCGATGGCCTCGGTCGAGGCGGCGCTGCTGATCCTCGGACCCTCGGCGATGGAGCGGCCGGACCGGGCGGCGGAGGCGGTGGAGGAACACCGCGCCGTGCTGGAGGCGATGGCGGCCCGCGACGGCGCGGCGGCGGAGGCCGCGATGCGGGCGCATATGGAGCGGGCGCAGCTGACCCGCCTGCGCATCCTCCGGCAGGAGGGCGGGGCATGAGCGAGGCCATCGCGCGCGCGTCGGAGACCTGGGACATCATCATCGCGGGCGGCGGCAACGCCGCGCTCTGCGCCGCGATCGAGGCGGCGGAGCGGGGCGCGAAGGTGCTGATCCTCGAAGGCGCGCCGAAGCCCTACCGGGGCGGCAATTCCCGCCACACCCGCAACTTCCGCTGCATGCATCACGGCGATCTGGGCCCGCTGGTCGAGACCTATGACGAGGCGGAGTTCTTCGACGACCTGATCCGCGTCACCAAGGGCGAGACCGACGAGGCGCTGGCGCGGATGTGCATCCGCAGCTCCGAGGATTGCCTGCCGTGGATGCAGGCGCATGGCGTCCGCTTCCAGCCCTCGCTCGCGGGGACCCTGTCGCTCGACCGGACGAACGCCTTCTTCCTCGGCGGCGGCAAGGCGCTGGTGAACGCCTATTACCTGACGGCGCAGGACCTGGGGGTGAAGGTGCTCTACGAGGCGCAGGTGCGCCATGTCGGCATCGAGGGCGCGCGGGCGACCCATCTGGAGGTCGAGGTCGACGGCGTGACCCGCCATTTCCACGCGCGGGCCTTCGTGCTGGCCTCGGGCGGGTTCCAGGGGGACATCGACTGGCTTGCGCGGGCCTGGGGCGAGAGCGCGCGGAACTTCCTGATCCGCGGCACGCCCTACAATCGCGGCGTCGTGCTGAAGGACATGCTGGACCAGGGCGCCCGGTCGGTCGGCGATCCGACCCAGTGCCACGCGGTGGCGATCGACGGGCGCGCGCCGAAATACGACGGCGGGATCGTGACCCGGCTGGATTGCGTGCCCTTCTCGGTGGTGGTGAACCGCAACGCGGAGCGCTTCTATGACGAAGGCGAGGACGTCTGGCCGAAGCGCTACGCAATCTGGGGACGGCTGGTGGCCGCCCAGCCCGGGCAGGTGGCCTATTCGATCATCGACGCCCGCTCGATCGACCTTTTCATGCCCTCGGTCTATCCGCCGATCGCGGCCGGGAGCATTGCCGAACTGGCCGCGAAGCTGGAGCTGCCGGCCGAGAGGCTCCGCACCACCATCGCCGCTTTCAACGCCGCCTGCCGCCCCGGGGACTTCCACCCGCAGCGGCTCGACGGCCTCGCGACCGGGGGGCTGGAGCCGCCCAAGACGAACTGGGCGCGGCCCATCGAAGAGCCCCCGTTCTATGCCTATTCCCTGCGTCCCGGCGTGACCTTCACCTATCTCGGGCTGAAGGTGGACGACCGCGCGCGGGTCGCCGGGCCCGATGGTCCCTACGAGAACCTCTGGAGCGCGGGCGAGATGATGGCGGGCTCGATCCTCGGGCAGGGCTACCTCGCCGGCTTCGGCATGACCATCGGCACCGTCTTCGGACGCATCGCGGGACAGGAGGCCGCCGCCCATGTCGCTTGACGTCACCCTTCAGACCGATCCCGGCGCGATCTCTTCCGATCCGGTCGCCGAGGCCCGCCGGCAGGTCGAGATCTGCAACGCCTGCCGCTATTGCGAAGGCTTCTGCGCGGTCTTCCCGGCGATCACCCGCCAGAAGGTTTTTGCCGATGGCGACATCACCCAGCTGGCCAACCTCTGCCACAACTGCCGGGGCTGCTATTACGCCTGCCAGTACACCGCGCCGCATGCGTTCGACCTGAACCTGCCCGCGGCGCTCGGTGCGGCGCGGGCCGAAAGCTGGGAGCGTTTCGCATGGCCCGGCGGTCTGGCGGCGCTCTTCCAGCGGCGCGGCACCGCGCTGGCCGCGGCGCTGGTGCTCGCCTGCGCGCTGATGTTCCTGGCCGTGGCGGCGCTGCCGGGCGGGGGCGAGGGGTTCTACGCCTATCTCGGGCACGGCGCCATGGTGCTGATCTTCCTGCCGGCCTTCCTGCTCCCGCTCGCCGCGCTTGGCATCGGCCTGCGCCGCTACTGGTCCGAAACCGGCGGCGGCGCGGTGACGCTGGCGGACATCGGTGCGGCCGCCCGCTCCGCCGCGACGCTCGGGAACCTGGGCGGCGGGCAGGGGCAGGGCTGCAACTTCGAGGCCGAAGAGCGCTTTTCGGACGAGCGGCGCATGGCCCATCACGCGGTCATGTGGGGCTTCCTGCTCTGCTTCGCCTCGACCGTCTCGGGGACGATCCTGCATTACGCCTTTGCCAGCCCCGCGCCCTACGGCTTCTTCTCGGCGCCGAAACTGCTGGGGGTGCCGGGCGGCGTGCTGCTGACCCTGGGCTGCGCCGGGATGCTGGTCCTGAAGGGCAAGGCCGATCCGGCGCTCGGCACGCCGGGGCGCGCCTCGGGGGAATGGGCCTTCGTCTGGCTTCTGGGCGGTGTCGGGCTGTCGGGTCTGCTGCTCTATGGGTTGCGCGAGAGCGTGCTGACCGGGCCGCTGCTGGCCCTGCATCTGGGCAGCGTGCTGACGCTCTTCCTGCTGACGCCCTATTCCAAGATGGCGCACGGCTTCTACCGCTTCGCCGCGCTGCTGCGCGAGGCGCAGGCCGGGCGCCGCTAGAGCGCGCGCGCCGTCCGCCGCAGGGTGTCGAGCAGCAGCGCCTGCGCGGGGGTCGGCACCCAGCCCTCGCGCAGGGTGATCCCGATCGGCCGCCCGGGCCAGTCCACCTCGACGTCGAGCCGCAGGAGCAGGCCCTTGGCGATCTCGGCCTCGGCCTGCGCGGCCGAGATGCAGCCGAGCGCGTCGCCGCGGTTGAGGTATTCGCGCATGAAGAGGATCGAGCCCGCTTCGATCAGCCGCGCCGGCGCCCTGCCGCCCGGGGCGAAGATCGCGTCGAACTGGATGCGCGAGGGCGTGCCGCTGCGGGGGACCACCCATTCCTGGTCCGAGAGGTCGGCCGGAGCGAGCCCGCCGCGGCGCGCCAGAGGATGTCCGTTCCGGGCGACCACGGCCAGCCGGTCCTCGAAAAGCGCCTCCTGCACCACGTCGCCGATCGGCACCGGATGACGCAGCGCGCCGAGCACGAGGTCGATGTCGCCGCGCCGGAGGCCCGAGAGCAGGTCGCTGTAGAGCCCGTCGATCACCCGGATCGGCGTCGTGGGCCGGGCGCGGCGGAAGTCCGACAGCGCCTGCGGCAGCAGGACGGACCGGGCCAGCGGCAGGGCGCCGACGACGATCTGCCCGACTTCGCGCCCGTCCAGCGCGGCGATCTCGGCCTCGGCCTGCTCGAGCTCGGAAAACGCCAGCCGGGCGGCCTGCGCCAGGGCGACGGCGGCCCGGGTCGGGACCAGCCCGTGCGGGCGCCGCTCGAAGAGGGGGGCCTGCGCCTCGGTCTCGATCTGGGTGACGGCGCGGTGCACGGTGGGCTGGGCGAGGTTCAGACGCCGCGCGGCGAGGGTGAAGTTCTCGGCGTCGCAGACCGCGACGAAGGCCGAGAGCTGGGCGCTCGAGGCGGTCAGCGGCAGGCGGGGCGAGAGATCGGCCAGCGCCGCGTCGAGCCGCGCGAAGGCCCGTCCGGCGCGCGCCTGCAGCAGGCGGCCGCGGTCGGTGGGATACATGCCCTGGCGGGTCCGCTCGAACAGCGCGCCGCCCGCGGCCGCCTCGAGCTTGCGCAGCGCCTGGGTTCCGGCCGGCTGGGAAACGTTGCCGCGGGCCGAGGCCTGCGTGAGCGATCCCAGCTCGCACACGGCGAGGAAGACCCGCAGGTGTCGCAGGTTGCGCGAGATCATCGCGCAACCGGGGGGATCGGGAAGGGAGCGGCGCCCATCCGGTCCGGGGTCAGAGGATCTTCTGACCCGTCTTCGCCCAATCCTTCATGAAGGCGTCGAGCCCCTTGTCGGTCAGGACGTGGTTCGCCATCTGGTGGATCACCGACGGCGGGGCGGTCGCCACGTCGGCGCCGATCCGGGCGGCGTCCGTCATGTGGTTCACCGAGCGGATCGAGGCCGCGAGGATCTGGGTCTCGAAGCCGTAATTGTCATAGATGATCCGGATGTCCTGGATCAGGTCCATCCCGTCGAGGTTGATGTCGTCGAGCCGCCCGATGAAGGGCGAGATGAAGGTCGCGCCCGCCTTCGCCGCCAGCAGCGCCTGGTTCGCGCTGAAGCAGAGCGTCACGTTGACCATCCGGCCCTCGTCGCTCAGCACCTTGCAGGCGCGCAGCCCGTCCCAGGTGAGCGGCACCTTGATGGTGATGTTGTCGGCGATCTTGGCCAGCTCGCGACCCTCGGCGATCATGCCCTCGGCATCGAGCGCGACGGTCTCGGCCGAGACGGGGCCCTCGACGAGCTCGCAGATCTCCCTGGTGACTTCCTTGATGTCACGGCCGGATTTCATGATCAGCGACGGGTTGGTGGTGACGCCGTCCACCATGCCGAGCGCATGGAGTTCACGGATCGCCTCGATCTCGGCGGTGTCGACGAAGAATTTCATGTGAGGGGTCCTCTGCCGGGTTGGACTTTGGCCGCTTGTTATCCGATAAGACGGGCCTCCGAAAGCAGGAAGGCGCGATCGAGCGTAATGGCGAGCGTGAGGGAACCCGGGTATTTCGACGAAGGCGCGCTGGTGTCGGTGCTGACGACTCAGCCGCTGGACCGGACGCTCGATTACCGCGCGCCCGAGGGAGGCTGCGTGGAGGGGGCCTTCGTGCAGGTGCCGCTCGGGCCACGGCAGGTGATGGGCGTCGTCTGGGGGCCGGGACGCGGGGATTTCGACATCTCCAGGGTCCGCCCCGTGACGCGGGTGCTGAACGTCGCCCCGATGCGCGAGGAGATGCGCGAGTTCCTGACGCGGGCAGCCGCCTACACGCTGACGCCGATGGCCGCGATGCTGCGGCTTGCCACACGCGCGCCGGGGCTGACCGATCCGCCCTCGATGCGCAAGATCTACCGGCTGGGCGATGCAGAGCCCGCGCGGATGACCGATGCCCGGACCCGCGTGCTGGACGTGCTCGCATCGCATGGCGGGGCGGGGTTCACGCTGAAGGAGCTCTGCGACGAGGCGGGGACCTCCTCCTCGGTCGTGAAGGGGCTGGTGCAGGCGGGCGCCGTCCGGGAAGAGGCCGCGCCCCGCGACGTCGCCTTCCCCCGGCTCGACAGCCACCGGCCCGGCAAGGCGCTGACCGAGGACCAGCAGAGCGCCGCCGACCGGATCGCGGAAGGCGTGCGGACGGAGCGCTACGGGACGACGCTGCTGCGCGGCGTGACCGGCTCTGGCAAGACCGAAGTCTATCTGGAGGCGGTCGCGCAATGCCTGAGGAAAGGGCGGCAGGCGCTTGTTCTGCTTCCGGAAATCGCCCTGACCGCAGAGTTCCTGAACCGCGTCGAACAGCGCTTCGGCGCGCGCCCCGCCGAGTGGCACCACGGTGTCACCATGACCGAGCGGCGGCGCATCTGGAAGATGGTCGGCCAGGGTGGCGCAGAGCTGGTGGTGGGTGCGCGATCGGCGCTCTTCCTGCCGTTCCGCGATCTCGGGCTGATCGTCATCGACGAGGAACACGACGGCTCCTACAAGCAGGAGGACGGGGTTCTCTACAACGCCCGCGACATGAGCGTGCTGCGCGCCTCGCTCTGCGGGGCGCAGGTTGTGCTGGCCTCGGCCACGCCCTCGCTCGAAAGCTGGGCGAATGCCGAAGCGGGCAAATACGCCCGCGTCGATCTCGAGAGCCGTTTCGGGGACTCGCTCCTGCCGGAGATGAAGGCCATCGACATGCGGAAGGAGCGTCTGGAAACGGGGCGCTGGGTCTCGCCCACACTTCGCGCGCAGGTCGAAGAACGCCTTGCAAATGGCGAGCAATCCTTGCTTTTCATCAACCGGCGGGGCTATGCGCCGGTGACGCTCTGCCGGGCCTGCGGTGAGCAGATCAACTGCGAACATTGTGACGCCGCGATGGTCGAGCACCGCTTCCTGAAGCGCCTCGTCTGCCACCAATGCGGCGAGACGCGCCCGATGCCGGACAAGTGCCCCTCCTGCGAGGCCGAGGGCCGGCTTGCGCCGATCGGTCCCGGCGTCGAGCGCCTGACCGAAGAGGCGCAGGCGGTCTTCCCGGACGCCCGGATCGCGACGCTGTCGTCGGACCTCTTCTCCTCCGCCCGGGCCCTGAAGGAGCGGATCGAGACCATTGCGGCCGGGGGCGCCGACCTCATCATCGGCACGCAACTCGTTGCAAAGGGGCACAATTTCCCGCTTCTCACCCTCGTCGGCGTGATCGATGCGGACCTCGGACTGCAAGGCTCCGACCTTCGCGCGGCCGAGCGCACCTTCCAGCTCATGCGGCAGGTCTCGGGCCGCGCGGGCCGCGCCGACCGGCCGGGCACCGCGCTCCTGCAGACGCATCAGCCAGACCACCCGGTGATCCGCGCGATCCTGACCGGGAACGAGGAAACCTTCTGGCAGGCCGAGGCCGAGACCCGCCGCGCCATGGAAATGCCGCCCTATGGACGGCTTGCGGGCCTCGTGCTCAGCTCCACCGACGCGGCCGAGGCGATGCGGATCGGCACCGAGCTCGCCCGCCACGACGGCGCGATCCGGGCCATCGGCGCGCAGGTCTTCGGACCCGCGCCCGCGCCGATCGCCCGGATCCGCGGCCGCCACAGGGTCCGCCTGCTGGTGAAGGCGCCGAAGGGCGCGCCGGTGCAGGACGCGATCGCCAGGTGGCTGGGCCCGCTGGCCCTGCCCAAGGATTTCCGGCTCTCGGTCGACATCGACCCGCAGAGCTTCTTCTGAAGGAGAGAAAGATGGACGCACAGACCGGAACCTGCCGCTGCGGCGCCGTGACCCTCACGGTGACGCAGCCGCCTTTCATGACCACCGCCTGCCATTGCACCGGCTGCCGGAAGATGTCCTCGAGCGCCTTCTCGCTGACCGCCATGGTCCCGCAAGACGCTCTGGAGGTGGAAGGCGAGACCGTGCGGGGTGGCATCGGGGCGCCGCCGCTCGACCATCGTTTCTGCCCCAGGTGCCTGACATGGCTCTTCACCCGGATCGAGGGGCAGGAATTCGTCAACATCCGCCCGACCATGTTCGACGTCCCGGAATGGAGCCGCCCCTACATGGAAACGATGACCGCCGAGAAGCTGCCGTGGGCGCAGACCCCGGCCGAGCATGCCTTCCCCGGCTTCCCCGATCCCGACGCGTATCCCGCGCTGATCGCAGGTTTCGCCGCCCGGGGCTGATCTGGAACCGGGGAGACATTCCCCCTTCCCAAGCGGCAGGTTCCGGTCTATCAGGCGGTCCATGATCACACGGACCGCCCTCAACGCCTCCATCCGACGCCGACGCACCCGCGCCTGACGTCCCGTGATCCCGTGCGCCTGCCGCACCCCCGACAAAACCCTCCGCAACATTGACTTGGTCCCGAGCCTCATGCTCTGTCATGGCTCTTCCATATCCGAGGTATCCACATGATCCCCTCCGTCCTGCCGACCTATTCCCGCGCGCCGCTTCACTTCGTGAAGGGCGAAGGCTCCTGGCTGATCGAGGAGGACGGGCGCCGATTCCTCGACCTCGGGTCGGGCATCGCGGTGAACGTGCTGGGACATGCGAACCCGAAGCTGGTCGCGGCGCTGACCGAGCAGGCGAACAAGGTCTGGCACCTCTCGAACCTCTACGAGATCCCCGAGCAGAAGGCGCTGGCCGACAAGCTGGTCGAGAACACCTTCGCCGACACCGTCTTCTTCACCAACTCGGGCACCGAGGCCTGCGAGCTTGCCGTGAAGATGGCGCGGAAATACCATTACGAAGCGGGCGCCGACCGGACCGAGATCCTCACCTTCCACGGGGCTTTCCACGGGCGCTCCTCGGCGGCCATCGCCGCGGTGAACACCGAGAAGATGGTGAAGGGTTTCGGGCCTCTCCTGCCGGGGTTCAAGCAGCTTCCCTTCGGCGATATCGAGGCGGTCCGCGCCGCGATGTCCGACAAGACCTGCGCGGTGATGATCGAGCCGGTGCAGGGCGAGGGCGGCATCAACGTGGCCACCGACGAGTTCCTGAAGACGCTGCGCGCCTTCTGCGACGAGACCGGCACGCTCCTGATCTTCGACGAGGTGCAATGCGGCGTGGCCCGGACGGGACGGCTCTTTGCCCATGAATGGGCGGGCGTGACGCCCGACATCATGATGGTCGCCAAGGGCATCGGCGGGGGCTTCCCGCTGGGTGCCGTGCTGGCCACCGAGAAGGCCGCGGCAGGCATGACGGCCGGCACCCATGGCTCGACCTATGGCGGCAACCCGCTGGGCTGCGCCGTCGGGCTCGCGGTGATGGAGACGGTGACCGATCCCGATTTCCTCGCGCAGGTGAACCGCAAGGCCTCGCTCTTCCGCCAGAAGCTCGAAGGGCTGGTCGCGACCCATCCCGGCGTCTTCGCCGAGGTCCGGGGCCAGGGTCTCATGCTCGGGCTCAAATGCGTCGCCCCGAACGCGGACGTGGTGAAGGCGGGCTACGAGGCCGAGGTCATCACGGTGCCGGCCGCGGACAACGTCATCCGCCTGCTGCCGCCGCTCACCATCACCGAGGACGAGATCGCCGAGGCGATCGCCCGGCTCGACCACGCGGCCATCGCCGTCGCGGCGGGCTGACAGCTCCTTCCCTGACACCGGCGCCGTCCCCCGGGCGGCGCCCTTTTTACCGACAGACAGATGAACCATTTCCTTGACATCCACACCACCGACGCCGCCGATCTGCGGCACATGATCGACCACGCCCAGGGCATGAAGCAGGCCCGCCTCGGCCGCCCGCGCGGCGCGCCCGACGACGAGCAGCCGCTCGCGGGCCACATGGTCGCGCTGATCTTCGAGAAGCCCTCGACCCGGACCCGCGTCTCCTTCGACGTGGGCGTGCGCCAGATGGGCGGCGAGACGATGGTGCTTTCGGGGCAGGACATGCAGCTGGGCCACGGCGAGACGATCGGCGACACGGCGCGGGTGCTGTCGCGCTATGTCGATCTGATCATGATCCGGACCTTCGACGAGACGGTGCTCCAGGAGATGGCGGAATGCGCCAGCGTGCCGGTCATCAACGGGCTGACGGACCGCTCGCACCCCTGCCAGATCATGGCCGACATGATGACCTTCGAGGAGCGGCGGGGGCCGATCAAGGGCAAGAAGGTGGTCTGGGTCGGTGACGGCAACAACGTCTTCGCCTCCTTCCTGCACGCGGCCGAGCAGTTCGACTTCTCGCTGACATTCTCCGGCCCGCAGCAGCTCGACCCCGACCGGGATTACGTCGACCGGGCGCGCGAGAAGGGCGTCGACTTCACCATCCAGCGCGACCCCTGGCGGGCGGTCGAGGGCGCGGACCTGATCGTGGCGGACACCTGGGTCTCGATGCACGACGCGCAATCGACGCGGGAGCGGCGGCACAACCTGCTGCGCGCCTACCAGGTGAACGACGACCTGATGGCGGCGGCGGGGGACGAGGCGCTGTTCATGCACTGCCTGCCCGCGCATCGGGGCGAGGAGGTCACCTCCTCGGTCATGGACGGCCCGCAATCGGTGGTCTTCGACGAGGCCGAGAACCGGCTCCACGCCCAGAAGGCCATCATGCGCTGGTGCCTCGGGGTCTGATCCGGCGGAGCGGCCCGCGGCGCGGGCCGCACTTGACGCCTTGCGATCCGGCCATGGCCGGATCGCGCGGGGGCCCTGGCGCAGAGGCGGTGGTGGCGGGACGGGCCCGGCCGGACGGGGTCGCGCGTGCCGGCGCGCAGGGCGCAGCCTGGCGCTTCGCCCCCTGCGGCCCCTCTACCGTCGCGGTTTCGCCCTGAGCGTCGGATCGGCCTGCGTCGGATCCTCGGGCCAGGGGTGCCTGGGGTAGCGTCCGCGCATGTCCTTCCGGACATCGGCGTAGGAGCTCGCCCAGAATCCGGGCAGGTCCATCGTGACCTGCACCGGCCGCCCCGCCGGGGAGAGGAGCGAGACGCGCAGCGGCTGGCCGGCGACGCTCGGGTGGGTGGTCTGGCCGAAGAGTTCCTGCAGCCGCAGTTCGATCGCGGGGACCTCGCCGGAATAATCGATGGGGATCTCGCGCCCAAGAGGCGTCGTGAACCGCGCCGGCACGGCCCGGTCGAGCGCCTGCTGCCGGTCCCAGTCGAGCATGCCGCGCAGCGCGGGCATCAGATCGAAGCTCTTCCATTGCGCGACCGTCTTCACGCCGGTGAGGTGCGGGAGCAGCCAGTCCTCGAGGGTCGCCATCAGCGCGTCCTCCGACATGTCGGGCAGGGCGAGCCCGCCCGCGCGGGCGAGAGCGACCCGGGCGCGGAACAGCCGCGCGGCCTCCTGCTGGGGCAGGCCCAGTTCGCGCACGCCCTCGAGCATGGCGCGGGCCACGGCCTGCGCCGGGGCGTCCGTCCAGCTGCGGTCGTCGAGCGCGATGGCCCCGAAGCGCTCCTGCCGCCGGGCCACGACGCGGCGCTCGCGGCGGGACCATTCGCAGATGTCCACCCAGGCGATCTGGTCCGGAAACAGCCCCCGCAGCGCGCTTTCGCTGATCGCCGCGGCCTGGCGGACCCTGGCCTCGCGCGGGTCGCCGTCGAGGTCGGTGGCGACGATCAGCCGGGCCGAGGCGAGCGGGTCGCCCGCGTCGATCACCGCGCCCTTGCCGCCCGAGAGCAGGAAGCGCGGCGCCTCGCCGGGGCGGCGCAGGCCGATGCGGTCGGGGTAGGCGAGGGCGGCGAGCTCCGCGGTGCCGAGGCCCTGCGCCGGGCCGGCGCTGGCGCGGAGGCGTTTCGCCTCCTGCTTCACGCGTTCCAGCGTGGCGCGGTGCACCGCGAATCCGCGGTCGCGCTGGAAGCGGGCGGGGTCCCGGGCGGCCTCGACGCGGAGCGTGAGGTCCCGGGGCGCTTCGCGCGGGAGGATGTCGCGCTCGGCCATGAGGGCCGCCAGCAGGGCGGCGTCGGGACCGCCGAGCTGGAGCATGTGGGCGAGGCGGGGGTGGAGCGGAAGCGCCGCCAGGGCCCGGCCATGGTCGGTGATGAGACCGCCCGCGTCGAGCGCGCCCAGCATGTGCAGCAGCGCCTGCGCCTCGGCATAGGCGCCGGGGTTCGGCTGGGTGAGAAAGGGCATCGCCGCGGGTTCGGCGCCCCAGAGCGCGAGGTCGAGGGCGAGGGGCGCGAGGTCCTCGGCCTCGATCCCCGCGGGCGGGAAGGCGGCGAGCGCGCCCTCCTCGCCGCGGGTCCAGAGGCGGTAGCAGGTGCCCTCCGCCACGCGCCCCGCGCGGCCGCGGCGCTGCTCGGCCTCGGCGCGGGTGACGCGCTCGGTGACGAGCCGCGCCATGCCGGAGCCGGGATCGAAGCGGGCGCGGCGGGCGAGGCCCGCATCGACCACGACGCGGATGTCCTCGATGGTGAGCGAGGTTTCCGCGATGGAGGTGGCAAGGACGATCTTGCGGCCCGCGGTCTCGGTACGGATCGCGGCGCGCTGCGCGGCGAAATCCATCGCGCCGAAGAGGGGGCGGATGTGGTGGTCCCCGGGCAGGCGGTCCCTGAGGAGGGCCTCGGTGCGCCGGATCTCGCCCTCGCCGGGAAGGAAGACGAGGATCCCGCCCGTGGTTTCGCCCGCGGCCTGAAGGACGAGATCGGCGAGGGCGGGTTCCATGCGCGCGCCGCGCCCGAGGGGGCGGTCGAGCCAGCGGGTCTCGACCGGGAACATGCGGCCTTCGGAGGTGACGAGCGGCGCGTCCATCAGGGCGGCCACCGGGCCCGCGTCGAGCGTTGCGGACATGGCGAGGAGGAGGAGGTCCTCGCGCAGTGCACCGGCGATCTCGAGGCAGAGGGCGAGGCCGAGATCGGCGTTCAGCGAGCGTTCGTGGAACTCGTCGAAGATCACCGCGCCGATGCCCGTGAGCTCCGGGTCGGACTGGATCATGCGGGTCAGGATGCCCTCGGTGACGACCTCGATGCGGGTCGCCCCGGAGACCTTCGCCTCGCCGCGAATGCGGTAGCCGACGGTCTCTCCGGGCGCCTCGCCCAGCGTCTCGGCCATCCGCGCGGCGGCGGCGCGGGCGGCGAGGCGGCGCGGCTCCAGCATCAGGATGCGGCCGCGGGCGAGCCCCGCCTCGAGCATCGCCAGGGGCACCTTCGTCGTCTTGCCGGCGCCGGGCGGGGCCTGCAGCACCGCGCGGCCCCGGTCCCGCAGGGCCGCGATCAGGGCGGGGAGGGCATCGTCGATGGGCAGGCGGGGCGTCGTCATGGGGCGGTTTATGGGGCAGGGCGGGCGCGGCGTCCATGCGGCTCTGGACTTGGGGGCCGGGGGCAGGCATTCAGGCCCCTGCAGCAGACCGGGGGTGGCATGGATATCGCGCAACTGGCCGAGAAGGTGATCGCGGGCGACCGTCGGGCGCTGGCGCGCGCCGTGACATTGGTGGAGAGCCGGCGGGCGGACCATCGCGCGATGACCGCCGAGCTGATGGAGCGGCTTCGGGGCGCCGGGCGCGAGGCGGTGCGGATCGGGCTCTCGGGCACGCCGGGCGTGGGCAAGTCGACCTTCATCGAGAGCTTCGGGATGATGCTGACGGGGCAGGGGCTGCGCGTCGCAGTGCTGGCGGTGGACCCTTCCTCGGCGCGCTCGGGCGGTTCGATCCTGGGCGACAAGACGCGGATGGAGCGGCTCTCGCGCGATCCGAAGGCCTTCATCCGTCCGTCTCCGGCGCAATCGCAGCTCGGGGGCGTTGCGCGGCGCTCGCGCGAGGCGGTGGCGCTCTGCGAGGCCGCCGGGTTCGACGTCGTGCTGGTGGAGACCGTGGGCGTCGGGCAGTCCGAGACCGTGGTGGCCGAGATGACCGACCTCTTCGTCCTGCTGCTGGCGCCCGCGGGCGGGGACGAGCTGCAGGGGGTGAAGCGCGGGATCATGGAGATGGCCGACCTGATCCTCGTCAACAAGGCCGATGGCGCGCTGAGGGAGACCGCCACGCGGACCCGCGCCGATTACGCGGGGGCGCTGCGGCTGCTGCGCAAGCGGCCGCAGGACCCGGAGGGCTTCCCGAAGGCGATGACGGTCTCGGCGGTGGAGGAGGCGGGCCTGCCGGAGGCCTGGGAGACCATGACGGAGCTGGTCGGCTGGCGCCGGGCGCAGGGTCATTTCGCGCGCAACCGGGCCGACCAGGCGCGCTACTGGTTCCGCGAGGAGGTCCGCCACGGGCTGCTCGCCCGGTTGGACGAGCCCGATGCGAAGGCCCGGATGGCGGCGCTGGCGGACCGGGTGGCGCAGGGCGAGGCGGCCCCCGCCGCCGCCGCGCAGGAGATGCTGGAGAGCCTCGGGAAGGGATGAGGCGCGCAGCCCGCCGGCCGGGTCCCGTGCCGGTCCGACGTCCGGCCCGCGGGCCGTGGTGCGGGGGGTGCGTCCGGGAAAGGTTTGCGCCGGGCGAAGCCCGTCGCGCCGGAGGGGGGCTGTCTGCCCCCCTCTTGGCCTGCGGCCAATTCACCCCCCGAGGATACATGGACCAGAGGAAGGTGGGCGAAGCCCGGCCCGCGCGCGGCCTGCCCGGCGGTCCCTGATCCGGCGCGAGACCCCTTGCCCCCGCCGCCCGCCGGGTTCATACCCGGCCCATGCGCATACTCTTCCTCGGAGACGTCATGGGCCGCGCCGGGCGCGCCGCCGTGGCAGAGACCCTTCCCCGGCTGCGCCGGGACTGGCGGCTCGATTTCGTCGTGGTCAACGGCGAGAATGCCTCGAACGGGGCGGGGCTGACGGGCGATCACGCGAAGCTCATCCTCGAGGCGGGCGCCGACGTGGTGACCCTGGGCGATCATGCCTTCGACCAGAAGGACATGCTCCAGTTCATCGAGACCGAGCCCCGGGTGATCCGGCCCGTCAACTTCGCCAAGGGCGCGCCGGGCCGCGGGCACGGCGTCTTCCCGGCGACGCAGGGGCGCAAGGTGCTGGTGACCCAGGTGCTGGGACAGGTCTTCATGAAGCGCGCCTTCGAGGATCCGTTCAGCCAGATCGAGGGCGTGCTGAAGGCGCATCCCCCCGGCGGCATGGTGCAGGCGAGCCTCGTCGACGTGCATTGCGAGGCGACCTCGGAGAAGATGGCGCTCGGGCATTGGTGCGACGGGCGGGCCTCGATGGTGGTGGGCACGCATACCCATGTGCCGACGGGCGACGCGATGATCTTGCCCAAGGGCACCGCCTACCTGACCGATGCGGGGATGTGCGGCGATTACGACAGCGTCATCGGCATGGACAAGGAAGAGCCGATGCGGCGCTTCGTGACCGGGATGACGAGGGGGCGCTTCAGCCCGGCGGCGGGCGAGGCGACGCTCTCGGGCCTCTATGTCGAGACCGACGACCGCACCGGCAAGGCGACGCGGGTCGAGATGGTGCGCCAGGGCGGGCGGCTGACGCAGGCCGGCCCGGCCTGAGCCGCGCGGGGCGGCGGCCGCGGTTCGGCAGGCCGGCGGACCGCATGAAGGCCGCGCCGCGCTTGCCCCGTCGCGGCCGCTTCGGATAAATGGCCCGACGCAGAGGCAGGGACCGACGGCACAGATGCAATTCCTGGACATCCCCCAGACCGGTCAGGCGCTGCTCGCGCTGGCCGTCGTGGTGATCATGTTCCTCATGTTCATCCGCGAGATCTATCCCACCGAGGTGGTCGCGATCGGCGGCGCCTGCCTGATGATGCTGCTGGGTCTTCTGCCCTACGACCGCGCGCTCGAGGTGCTGTCGAACCCGGCGCCCTGGACCATCGCGGCGATGTTCATCGTGATGGGGGCCCTGGTGCGCACCGGGGCGCTCGAGACCTTCACCAAGACCGCCGAGAAACGCGCGGTCGACAGCCCGAAGACCGCCATCGTCGCGCTGCTGGCCTTCGTGGTGGTCTGCTCGGCCTTCGTGAACAACACGCCGGTCGTGGTGGTGATGATCCCGGTCTTCGTGCAGATCTCGCGCCGGCTAGGGGTGGCCGCCTCGAAACTGCTGATCCCGCTCAGCTACGGGGCGATCATGGGCGGCACGCTGACCCTGATCGGCACCTCGACGAACCTGCTGGTCGACGGGGTCGCCCGGGCCGGCGGGATCGAGCCGTTCACGATCTTCGAGGTCACGCCGCTCGGCATCGTGGTGGTCGCCTGGGGGATGCTCTACCTCGCCGTCGTCGGGCGCTGGCTGCTGCCCGAACGGGCGAGCATGGCGAACCTGTTGTCGGACCGCTCGCGGATGAAGTTCTTCACCGAGGCGGTGATCCCGCCCGAGTCGAACCTGATCGGGCGCGAGGTCACCGGCGTCCAGCTCTTCAAGCGCGAGGGCGTGCGGCTGATCGACGTGGTCCGCGGCGACGTCTCGCTCCGGCGCAACCTGAAGGGGGTCGAGCTGCAGGTCGGCGACCGGGTCGTGCTGAGGACCCAGATGACGGAACTCCTGTCGCTGCAGCGGGACAAGAGCCTCAAGCGGGTCGACCAGATCTCGGCGGTCGAGACGACGACGGTCGAGGTCCTGATCTCGCCCGACTGCAAGATGGTGGGCCGGTCGCTGGGCTCCATGCGGCTCAGGCGGCGTTACGGGGTCTATCCGCTGGCGGTGCACCGGCGGAACCAGAACATCGGGCGTCAGCTCGACGACCTGGTCGTGCGGGTCGGCGACACGCTGCTGCTCGAGGGCGCGCCCGAGGACATCCGTCGCCTCGCGGCCGAGATGAACCTCGTCGACGTCTCGCAGCCGCAGGCGCGGGCCTTCCGCCGGGATCACGCGCCGATCGCCGTGGTCGCGCTCTTCGGGGTGGTGATCCTCGCCGCGTTCGGGGTGGCGCCGATCCTGCTGCTCTCGGGCTTCGCGGTGGCCGTGGTCCTGCTGACCCGCTGCATCGACAGCGACGAGGCCTTCGCGCAGGTCGACCTCAGCCTCCTGGCGCTGATTTTCTCGATGCTCGCCGTCGGCGCGGCGCTCGAGGAATCGGGCGCGGTGGCGCTGATCGTCGACGCGGTGACGCCCTGGCTGATGGGGCTGCCGGGCTTCTTCGTGATCTGGGCGATCTACCTGCTGACCTCGATCCTGACCGAGCTGGTGTCGAACAATGCCGTCGCCGTGGTGGTGACGCCGATCGCCATCGGCCTCGGCGCCGCCATGGGGGTCGATCCGCGGCCGCTCGTGGTCGCGGTCATGGTCGCGGCCTCGGCAAGCTTCGCGACCCCGATCGGCTACCAGACCAACATGCTGGTCTACGGCCCGGGGGGCTACAAGTTCACCGACTTCCTGCGCGTCGGCATCCCGCTGAACTTGACCACCGGGCTCATCGCCTCGGCGGTCATCCCGCTGATCTGGCCGCTGTGATGGACAACGGGTGGGAGGCCTCGGCCGGGCCCTGGATCGAGAGCCTCGGCGCGGCCGGCGATTTCGGCCGGGAACATGTCCTCGACGCGCCGATGCTGGCGCGGGTCGGGCACGGGCGCTTCGAGCGCATGCTGGACGTGGGCTGCGGCGAGGGGCGCTTCTGCCGGATGACCGCCCCGCGCGTCCGCGAGCGTGTCGGGATCGATCCGACCCGGGCGCTGCTCGACGCCGCCCGCGCGCGCGATCCGGAGGGCCGCTACATCGAGGCGCGCGCCGAGGCGCTGCCCTTCGCCGACGCCAGCTTCGATCTCGTCGTGAGCTACCTCAGCCTGATCGACATTCCCGACATCGACGCCGCGATCCCCGAGATGGCCCGCGTCCTCGCGCCCGGCGGCACGCTCCTGGTCGCCAATCTCAACCCCTTCGCCACCGCGGCCGTGCCCGATCACCGGATCACCGACGCGGCCGGCCGCGACCAGCTGGTCGTCGACCGCTACTTCGACGAGCGCGGCGCATGGACCGCATGGCGCGGCATCCGCATCGTGAATTACCACCGCCCGCTGTCGCGCTACATGAACGCCTTTCTCGCCGCCGGGCTGCAGCTCACCGCGTTCGAGGAACCGCAGCCCTCGGGCGGCGATCCGGCCCGCGTCGCGCGCTACAGCGCCGCGCCCTGGTTCCACCTGATGGCCTGGGGCAGGCCCGTCCCCTGAGACCGCGCCCCTCTTTCCTCTGGTCCATGTATCCCGGGGGGACTCGGCCGCAGGCCGAGGGGGGGCTGGCCCCCCGCCGCCCTCAGGGCAGTTCCAGCGGCCAGAACAGGGGCACCAGCAGCACCGTCACCAGTCCCACGATCAGGTTCATCGGCACGCCCACCTTCAGGAAGTCGGCAAAGCGATACCCCCCGGCGCTGTAGACCAGCGTGTTGGTCTGGTAGCCGATCGGCGTCGCGAAGCTTGCCGAGGCCGCGAACATCACCGCCACGACGAAGGGCCGCGGGTCATAGCCGAGCGCCACCGCCAGCGCGGCGATGAAGGGCGTCATGACCACCGCCACCGCGTTGTTGGTCACGCTCTCGGTAAGCACCGAGGTCACGGCATAGACCACCGCCAGCACCAGGAGCGGCGGGGCGCTTTCGACGAGCGGCCGCAGCGCCTCGACGATGAGCCCGAGCGCACCGGTGCTCTCGAGGCTGCCGCCGATCACCAGCATCGAGACGATCAGCAGCAGGAGCCGGCCGTCGATCGCGCCGATGCCCTCGCGGGCCGAGACGCAGCCCAGCACCAGCGCCAGCGCCGCCGCGACGATGGCGAGCGGCAGGATGGGGGCCACCTCCAGCGCGGCCAGCACCACCACGCCGACCAGCAGCCCGACCGAGAGCAGCGCCTTGTCGCGCCGGAACGCCTCGGCGCGCGAGGGGGCGAGCGGGATCAGCCGCATCTCCTCGACCAGCCGGGCGATGTCCTCGGCGGAGCCGTCGAGCAGCAGCGTGTCGCCGATGGCGAGATGCGCGTCCGAGAACCGGTCGGTGATCTGCGCGCCGCGCCGGTGCACGGCCAGCGGGTAGACCCCGTAGCGCCGCCGCCAGCGCAGGCGGCCCAGCGTCCGGCCCAGCACCGCGCTGTCGGGGCCGACGATGACCTCGACCGCGTCGCTCTTGCGGGCGCGCGCCGCCTCCAGCCCCGGGATCGCGAGCCCGCGGGCGCGACCCTCGCGGAAGCCCATGACCTCCACGTCGCGGGTGCGCACGACGAGCGTGTCGCCGGCCTCGAGCAGGGTATCGGCGATCTGCCCGCGCAGCGAGACGTCGCCGCGGATCAGGTCCATCACCCGGCTGCCGCCGCGCGACAGGTCGGTGACATCGCCCGCCCGCACGCCGATCAGCGGCGATTCCGGCGGGATGAAGAGCTCGGCCAGCCACGCCCGGTCGGGCCCGGCGAGACCCGCCACCGCCGGGCCGCGATCGGGCAGGAGCCGCGCGCCGAAGAGCGCGAGGAAGCCGCCGCCGACCAGCGCCACGCAGAGGCCGAGCGGCGCGATCTCGAACAGGCCGAAAGGCGCCAGCCCGAGGTCGCGGGCGACGCCGTCGACCAGGAGGTTGGTCGAGGTCCCGATCATCGTGCAGGTCCCGCCGAGGATCACGACATAGGACAGCGGGATCAGCAGCCGCGAGGGCGCCACGCCCATCGGTTTCGACAGGCCCAGCACCACGGGGATCAGCACCATGACCACGGGCGTGTTGTTCATGAAGGCCGAGGCCGCGCCGGCGGCGACGAAGAAACCGCCCATGGCCAGCACCGGCCGCCGCGCGGCCAGCCCCGAGAGCCGGCTCACCGCGGCCTCCAGCGCACCCGAGCGCACGAGCGCGGCCGAGAGGATGAACATCGCGCCGATCGTCGCGGGCGCCGAGTTCGACAGCGCGCCCAGCACGTCATCGGTGCTCACCAGCCCGAGGGCGAGGGCAAGCGCCGCGCCCGCGAAGGCGGTGACCTCGGGCGGCCGGATCTCCAGCACGAAGGCCACGAAGACCAGGGCCACGAGCACGAGCGCGGCCCAGGCGGCGATCTCGGGCGGCAGGGTCCAGATCATGCGGCGGCTCCCGCGGCGCGCGGGGCCCGGGCGGGGGAGGGGTTCGTCATGTGGGGCAGGGGCGGGCGAAGGACCGGCTGGTCCATGGCGGCGCGGATCTCCGGGGGCGGAGCCGCGGGCGCGCGACTCGTGAAACGCCCGGTGGGCAATCTAGCGGCAGCGCGGGCGGGGGCAAGCGGCGCCTGCGCCGGCCGCCCCGGGGCCCTCAGCTCTCGCCTGTGGCCAGCGCCAGCCCGTCCACCACCGCGGTGAAGGCCTCCGACATCCGCATCCCCGCCGTCGGGCAGAGCGCCTGCATCTCCTCCGACACGAGCCGCATCAGGCTCGACCCGCCGACCAGCACCACGGTCCCGACCTGTCCGGGCGCCACGCCCGCCAGCGCCAGCGTCTCGGCCGCCGCCTCGCGCAGCGCGTCGCGGTAGCGCGCCAGCGCCGCGTCGAGGCTCGCCTCGGTGACGGGCGCGGCCAGTCCCGTCTCGATCAGGCCCATGGCGATCCGCCCCTCGGCGCCCGCGCCATTGGCCTCGATCTTGCCACGCTCCACCGCGAAGGCGAGGTCGTGGCCCAGCTCGTCCTCCAGCACCGTGGCGAGGCGCGCCATCGCACGGACATCGGTGGCGAGCCGCTGCATCGCGGCCACCTGCCGCCGGGTCTCGGGCGCATAGACGAAGGGGATGCGCGCCCAGGTGGCGAGGTCCGCATAGATCGCGTTCGGCACCGGCAGCAGCCCCTCGCCCATCTCCCGCCGGAGCGTGCCGCCGTAACCCAGGAGCGGCATCGCGTGGCTCATCGAGACGGCATGATCGAAATCCGTGCCACCGAGGCGGATGCCATGGCTCGCGAGGATCTCGAGCCGCCCGCCCTCGGCCCGGAAGAGCGAGAAGTCCGACGTGCCGCCGCCGATGTCGACGATCAGGCCCAGCTCGCCCGCGCGCCCCAGCCCATGCGCCGCACGCGCCGCGGCCTCGGGTTCGAACATGAAATCCACCTCGGCGAAGCCCGCCGCGGCATAGCAGGCCCGCAGGTCCGCCTCCGCCTGCGCGTCGCGCACGGCATCGCGGGTGTGGAAATGCACCGGCCGGCCCGAGAGCGCGCGCGTCAGGCGCAGGCCGGTCCGCGCCTCCGCCGCCTCGCGCACCGCGACGAGGAAGGCGGTCACCACCTCCGAGAGCGTGCGCCGCCTGCCCTCGATCAGGCGGGATTCGTGCAGGAGCGGATCGCCCAGCACCGATTTCAGCGCGCGCATGTAGCGGCCTTCCTCGCCCGCCGTCAGCGCGCGCGCGGCGGCCGTGCCGATCCGCATCCGGCCCTTGTCGGCGGGAAAGAACACCGCGGTCGGCAGGGTCTCGGCGCCCGCTTCGACGGGCAGGCGCCAGGGCGCGCCGTTCACCAGCAGCGCGGCGGCGGAGTTCGAGGTCCCGAAATCGATGGCGAGTGTCTGGCTCTGCACGGCGTCGCTCCCGTCGGCTGCGAAAGGGCGCGCGGATATCCCGCGCCCGCGCGGGGCGCAAGATCAAAAGCGGCCCGCCGGGCCCCCTCTGCGCCCTGTCGGCGCCCTCTCCGCCACCCGCGGCGCGCAGAGCCCGGTCAGAGCGGCCAGAACACCAGGATCGCCGGGATCGACACCGCGATCACGAGGATCTCGAGCGGCAGCCCCATGCGCCAGTAATCCCCGAAGCGATAGCCCCCGGGCCCCAGCACCAGCGTGTTGTTCTTGTGCCCGATCGGCGTCAGGAAGGCCGAGGAGGCCGCCACCGCAACCGCCATCAGGAAGGGATCGGGCGAGACATCCAGCGTCTGCGCCATCTGCACCCCGATCGGCGCCGCGACGATCGCCGTCGCCGTGTTGTTCAGCACGTCCGAAAGCGTCATCGTCACCACCATCAGCGCGGTCAGGATGGCCCAGGCCGGCCAGCCGTCGGTCGCCCAGACCAGGCTGTCGGCGATCAGCGAGGTGCCGCCCGAGCTTTCCAGCGCCGCGCCGAGCGGGATCATCGACCCCAGCAGGACGACCACGGGCCATTCGATGTGTTCGTAGAGCTCCTGCAGCGGCAGGATGCGGAAGAGCACGTAGCCCACCACCACGATCCCGAGCGCCACGGGCAGGTAGATCAGCCCCAGCGAGGCCGCGAGCACGGCGGCGGCGAAGAGCCCGATGGCGAGCCAGGTCTTGGTGTTCTCGGTCACCGTCAGCCCGCGGTCGGCCAGCGGCAGGCAGCCCATCCATTCGGCGACGTCGGGCCCGGTGTCCTTGGGCACCAGCAAGAGCAGGATGTCGCCCGCCTCGATCGAGGTGCGCCGGATCTGCGACCGGATCCGCTGGCCCTGCCGCGACAGGCCCAGCAGGACCGCGCGCTGGCGCCAGGACAGGCCGATCGACTGGGCCGAACGGCCGACGAGGCGGCTCTCGGTCGGGACCACGACCTCGAGGATGTCAAGCCCTTCGCCCGCCGCGGTCAGCAGCCCCTCGCGCTTCTCGTCCGAGAAGGCGAGGTTCAGCGCCGAGCGGAATTCGTCCAGCGCCTCGGGGGTGGCCTCGAGCACGATGGCGTCGCCCGCCTGCAGGATGTTGTTGCGCGCGTTGCCGTAGAGCCTCCGGCCGTCGCGGGTCAGCCCGATGATGGCGACGTCGGCCTTCTCGGCCTCCTGCCAGAGCTCGCCGAGCCGCTTGCCGACGTGATCGCTGTCTTCCGGCACGTTCAGCTCGGCCACGTATTGCGCCAGGTCGGCGGCCCGGATCACCCCATCCTCGCGCTGCGGGATCAGCCGCCAGCCGATCAGCGCGACGAAGGCGAGCCCGGCGATGGCCGCGATGCCGCCCACGGGGGCGAAGTCGAACATCCGGTAGGGCGCGCCGAGCGCATCGGCCCGGAAGGTCGCGATGATGATGTTGGGCGGCGTGCCGATCAGCGTGGCCATGCCTCCGAGGATCGTCGCGAAGGAGAGCGGCATCAGCGACAGCCCCGGCGCCCGGCCCGCCTTGCGCGCGGTCTGCACGTCCACCGGCATCAAGAGCGCCAGCGCCGCCACGTTGTTCATGAAGGCCGAGAGCACGCCGCCGATCCCGCCCATGATCGCGATATGGGTGCCGAGCCGGCGCGAACTGTCCACCAGCGTCCGGGTGATCAGGTAGACCGCGCCCGAGCGCACCAGCCCCGCCGAGACGACGAGCACCAGCGCCACCACCAGCGTCGCCGGATGGCCGAAGCCGGAAAACGCCGCGTCCGCGGGCACCACGCCCAGCACCACCGCCACCATCAGGGCCGAGAAGGCCACGACGTCATAGCGCCACCTCCCCCAGAGCAGCAGGGCGAAGACGGCGACGAAGAGGGTGAAGAGGACGGCCTGATCGAATTGCATGTCAGAGACTTAGCGTGTTTGAATGTGCCGGGCACGTAATTTCTTCCGCGCCGCCGGCAAGGTCTTCCCCTGCTTCCTCTTGCCATAAATATCCCCGCCGGAGGCAAGGGGCCGACCGGGCTCGATGCCCGGTCGGACCCTCCCCCCGGGCGACGCCCCATGGGCGGCGCAACACCGCTCCGGGGCCCGGACGCGCCCTTTCGCCCGCGATTCCGCCGCAAACCGCACCGAAACCACCCCGGCGACGGCGCCGGCACCCTTGCGAGCCGGGGCGCGCCTGTCATATAGAGGCGCCCGACAGATCACCCCCAGAACGACCCGGAGACCGAGCGCCATGGCAGGCCATTCCAAGTGGGCAAACATCCAGCACCGCAAGGGGCGGCAGGATGCGGCCCGTTCCAAGCTGTTTTCCAAACTCTCCAAGGAGATCACCGTCGCCGCCAAGATGGGCGACCCCGATCCCGACAAGAACCCGCGCCTGCGGCTCGCGGTCAAGGAAGCCAAGTCGAACTCGGTCCCCAAGGACGTGATCGACCGCGCGATCAAGAAGTCGCAGGCCGGCGAGGGCGACGATTACGAGGAAATCCGCTACGAGGGCTACGGCCCGAACGGCGTCGCCGTCATCGTCGAGGCGATGACCGACAACCGCAACCGGACCGCCTCGAACGTGCGCTCCACCTTCGGCAAGAACGGCGGCAACCTGGGCGAGACGGGCTCCGTCGGCTTCATGTTCGAGCGCAAGGGCGAGGTCGTCTACGGCGCCGGCGTGGGTGATGCGGACACCGTGATGATGGCCGCGATCGAGGCCGGCGCCGAGGACGTGGAAAGCTCCGAGGACGGCCACGTCATCTACTGCGCCGACACCGACCTGGCCGAGGTCGCCTCCGCGCTCGAGGCGGAGCTGGGCGAGAGCGAGTCGACCAAGCTCGTCTGGAAGCCGGTGACCACGACCGAGCTCGACCTCGAGGGGATGCAGAAGCTGATGAAGCTGATCGACGCGCTCGAGGACGACGACGACGTCCAGCGCGTGACGACCAATTTCGAAGCCTCCGACGAGGTGATGGAGGCGCTCTGACGCCGCGCGTCAGGCGGCGTGCAGCAGGCGCGCCGCCCGCTGCCGCACCGCGCGGGTGAGCGCGGCCAGCGCCGGGGCCATCCGCCGCGACACCTGCCAGTAGAGCGGCGTGTCGAGCGGCGCGTCGGCAAGAAGCGGCACCAGCCGCCCGGCCGCGAGCGCCTCGCGGACCAGGGGCTCGGGGTTCATGCCCCAGCCCAGCCCCGCCTCCGCCCCGTCGATGAAGGCCTGCGTCGAGGGCAGGAAATGCGACGGCGGCGCGGGGACCTCTCCGAAATTCTCCGCCAGCCACTGCGATTGCAGCCGGTCCTTCCGGTCGAAGGTCATGCAGGGCGCCCGTGCCAGCGCCTCGGCCGTGACGCCGTGCGGGAAATGCCGCGCCATGAAGCCGGGGGAGGCGGTGGCGTGGTAGCGCAGCCGCCCGAGCGGGATCGCGTCGCAGCCATGCGGCGGGGCGGCGGTGGCGGTGACCGCGGCCACCACCTCGCCGCGCCTTAGCCAGTCGGCGGAATGGTCCTGGTCGTCCACCGTCACGTCGAAGGCCAGATGCGGCGCGGCCGCCTGCGCCTCGGCGAGCGCCGGGATCAGCCAGGCGGCGAGGCTGTCGGCATTGGCCGCGATCCGCAGCGGGTGGCGGCCGGGCGCGGGGGCGAGGCCGATCTCGCCCGTCGCCTCGGCCTCCAGCAGCGCCACGTCCTCGGCGTGCCGGGCGAGGCGGCGGCCGGCCTCGGTCCCGGTGCAGGGGGTGCCGCGCAGGACCAGCGGCTGGCCGACCCGCTCCTCCAGCGCGCGGATGCGCTGCGAGACCGCCGATTGCGTCACGCCGAGCTGCGCGGCCGCCGCCTCGAAGGAGCCGCGGCGCAGGATGGCGGCGAGCGCGGCGAGCTGGTTGTGATCGAGCATGGATAAGCGCTCCTTATGCCGGATCAGGATTATGCGTTTTCCTGATGCGGCGCCACCGGCTAGACGGGGCCTTCGGACAGGAGGGCCCAGATGGACCAGACACAGATCGCCGCGGCCGGCGCCGGCTTCGCCCTCGGGCTTTCGCTGATCGTGGCCATCGGCGCACAGAACGCCTTCGTGCTGCGGCAGGGGCTGCGGCGCGAGCATGTCGGCGCGGTGGTCGCCGTCTGCGCCGTCTCGGACGCGCTCCTGATCTCGGCCGGGGTGCTGGGCTTCGGGCGCCTCGCCGAGGTCGCGCCGTGGTTCGCGCCGGCGATGCGCTGGTTCGGCGCGGCCTTCCTGCTGGTCTACGGAGCGATGGCCCTGCGCAGCGCGTGGCGCGGCGGCGCGACGCTCGAGGCCGGGCCGGGCGCGGGGCATTCGCTCGGCCGGGCGCTGGCGGTCTGCCTGACGCTGACATGGGCCAACCCGCATGTCTATCTCGACACCGTGGTCCTGATGGGCGCCGTCTCGGCCGAATGGCAGGCCAGGGGCGCCTTCGCCCTCGGCGGCATGACGGCGAGCCTGTGCTTCTTCGTGGCCCTCGGCTACGGCGCGCGGCTGCTGGCGCCGCTCTTCCGGCGGCCGGGGGCGTGGCGGGGGCTCGACCTCGGGGTGGGGATCGTCATGTGGACGATCGCCCTGCGGCTGATCCTGGCCGGATAGCGGGCATCCGGGCGACCGATGCATTTCGCAAACATGCCGATGTCATGCAATCGCTTGTCCCCGCCCGGGTTCCATGGTTCTTGGGCGCATGACTGACGCGCCGGTGAACCGGCCCGTCGCCGGTATCCTCTGGATGGTGGCGTCCGGGCTTCTCTTTGTCTTCGTGAATGCCGGGGTGAAGTATCTCGGCCCCCGCGTGCCCGCACCCGAGGCCGCCTTCCTGCGCTATGCCCTCGGCATCGTGCTGCTTCTGCCCACCATCCGCCCGATCATCCGGGCCCGGCTGACGCGCCGGCAATGGGGCATGATCTCGGCCCGGGGCGTCCTGCATGCGCTCGGCGTGGGGACATGGTTCTACGCGATGGCGCAGATCCCGATCGCGGACGTGACCGCGATCAACTACCTCTCGCCGATCTTCGTGGCGATCGGTGCCGCGGTCTTCATGGGCGAGAAGCTCGCCGCCCGCCGGATCGCGGCGATCGCGATCGGCCTGCTGGGTGCCCTCGTCATCCTGCGCCCCGGCGCGCGCGAGATCGAGGCGGGGCACATGGCGATGGTCGTCACGGCGCTGTTCTTCGCCGTCTCCTACATGATCGCCAAGCGGCTGTCGGACGAGCTGCCGCCGATGGTGGTGGTGTCGCTGCTGTCGATCAGCGTGGCCGTGGCGCTGGCCCCGGTGGCCATCTCGGTCTGGGTGCCGCCGGACCTCGAGACGCTGATCATCCTCTTCGGGGTCGCGGTGGTGGCGACGACGGGGCATTACTGCATGACCCTGGGGCTGAGGGCCGCGCCGATCACGCTCACGCAGCCCGTCACCTTCCTGCAACTGGTCTGGGCGGTCTCGCTGGGCTATTTCGCCTTTGACGAGGCGGTGGACCCTTACGTGATCCTCGGCGGCGGCATGATCATCGCGGCGGTGAGCTTCATCACCTGGCGCGAGGCCAAGCTGAAGCGCCGGGCGGTGATACCCCCGCCGCAGGCGACGAAGGTATAGGCATATGGACCTCGAACTGGAACGGCGCACGGGCCTGCCCGAGCATCTGCGCGTGCTGGCCGACCTCTACCCGCGCGAGACATGGCAGGGGCATCGGAACTTCTCGGGGCTCACCGCCTTCTGGCTTGAGCGGCACCTGATGTTCCGCGAGCTGATGGCGCGGCTGGTCGAGGGCGCCGAGCGCCACCTCGACGCGGCCGACCCGCGCTTCGCGGCCGAGATGAGCCGGACGACCGGGTTCTTCCTGAACCAGCTCCACGGCCACCACATGATCGAGGACCAGCATTACTTTCCGCAGTTCATCCCGCTGGATGCGCGGCTGGAGCCCGCCTTCGAGCTGCTCGACCGGGACCACCACGCGCTCGACGGGCATATCCACGGGCTGGCGGAGCGGTCGAACGACGTGCTCAAGCTGATGGCGGCGGGCGAGGACGAGAAGAAGGCGGTGGACCTTCTGGCGGCCACGCAGCGGGATTTCCGGAGCTTCCTGCACCGCCACCTCGAGGACGAGGAGGAAATCATCGTGCCCGTGGTGCTGGAATACGGCGCCGACATGGAGTGACCCGGGGCGCGCGCGGCGGTACGTGGGGTCAACCGGGGTTGATCCCCAGGGCGCGCGGTGCAGGATAGGGCGCGACGCAACGGAGCCCCCATGAAGATCATCACCGAATTCCCGCGCGCGGTCGAGGAGACCCCCGATCTCCGCATCGCGCTCTCCGACGGCTGCACCCTGTCCGCAAGGGTCTGGATGCCCGAGGACGCGGGCGAGGACCCGGTGCCCGCGATCCTGGAATTCCTGCCCTACCGCAAGCGCGACGGGACCGCCGTCCGGGACGCGCTGACCCATCCCTATTTCGCCGGCCACGGCTATGCCTGCCTGCGCGTCGACATGCGCGGCAACGGCGACAGCGACGGGCTGATGGAGGACGAATATTCCGCGCAGGAGCTTTCCGACGCCTGCGAGGTCATCGCCTGGGCCGCGGCGCAGGGCTGGTGCAACGGGCGCGTCGGGATGATGGGGATCAGCTGGGGCGGGTTCAACGGATTGCAGGTCGCGGCGCTGGCTCCGCCCGCGCTGAAGGCGGTGGTGACGCTCTGCTCGACGGTGGACCGCTACGCCGACGACATCCACTACAAGGGCGGGTGCCTTCTGAACGAGAACCTCGGCTGGGGCGCGACGATGTGGGCCTATTCCTCGCGCCCGCCCGATCCGGCGCTGAGGAACGACTGGCGGGAGCTCTGGCACGCGCGGCTCGAGGCCGAGCCGTTCCTGCCCGAGACCTGGCTGCGCCACCAGAGCCGCGACGATTTCTGGAAGCACGGGTCGGTCTGCGAGGATTACGCGGCGCTGAAGGCCAAGGTGATGGCCGTCGGGGGGTGGGGCGATAGCTACAAGAACGCCGTGCCGCAGATCGTGGAAAACCTGCCGGGCGCGCGGGGGATCGTGGGCCCCTGGGTCCACAAGTATCCGCATTTCGCCGTCCCCGAGCCGCGGATCGGCTTCCTGCAGGAGGCGCTGCGGTGGTGGGACCGCTGGCTGAAGGACGTCGACACCGGCGTCGAGGACGATCCCGCCTACGCGATGTACCTGATGGACGGCGTGCGGCCCGCAAGCTGGTATGCCGAGCGTCCCGGCCGCTGGATCGCCGAAGCGCGCTGGCCTTCGCCGCGGATTTCCGAGGTCGAGATGCCGCTCGGGGCGGGGACCTTGCACGCGCCCGAGACCGGCGCCGTCGTGCGGCCCGATTTCGAGGTTCCGCTCGCCTCGCCGCAGCATTGCGGCGCCGAGGGCGGCGAGTTCTGCGCGATCTGGCTGGGCCCCGAGATGCCGGGCGACCAGCGGACGGACGACGCCTTCTCGGCCTGTTTCGACACCGCGCCGATGGCGGCGACCGATATCGTGGGCGCGCCGGTCCTGAAGCTCCGGATCGCCAGCGACCGGCCGCAGGCACAGCTTGCGGTCCGGTTGAACCATGTCCACCCGGACGGCGCCTCCACCCGGATCACCTGGGGCGTGCTGAACCTGTCCCGCCGCAACTCGATGGCCGCGCCCGAGCCGCTGGTTCCCGGCGATCCGGTGGAGGTCGAGGTTCCGCTCGACCATATCGCCTATCGCCTGCCCGAGGGGCACCGGCTGCGGGTCGCGGTGTCGACCGCCTACTGGCCGATGATCTGGCCCGCGCCCGAGGCCGTGTCGGTCACCATCACCGGCGGCGCGCTCTCGCTCCCGGTGCGGGCGGCGACGGGGCAGGGGGACGAGGTCACCTTCCCCGGTCCCGAAAGCGCCAAGCCGCTCGAGCAGCGCGAGATCCGCCCCGCGGCCCATGTGCGCCGGACCGAAACCGACCGCCGGACGGGCACCGTGACGCTGGTGATCGAGGACGATTTCGGCGAGGCCGAGAACCTCGACCACGGGCTGATCTCGGGCGGGGTGGCGCGCGAACGCTGGTCGATCCATCCCGACGATCCGCTGTCCGCGCGGGGCGAAACGCACTGGACCGAGGTGGTCGAACGCGACGGCCTGCGGCTCAGGACCGAGACCTTTGCCGAGATGTCGTGCGACGTTGCCACATTCTTCCTGCGTGGTAGGCTGGAAGCATGGGAAGGAGACAGGCTGGTCTACGAACGCGAGTTCGACGAGGCCGTGCCACGCGATTTCATGTGAGGCGAGCGCCGGACGTGTCCGGCAGCTTTCGGTTGCGCCGCCCCGCGCGGTACCCTGATACCCCGCACGGGATGTGGCGGTCTCTGGGCAAAAGCCCTGAAAACGGGCAAAAAATCTTCAAAGGGCTTGCCATAAGGGGGCCCCTCCGGGTTAATTGACCCATCAATCAATAAAAGACCGGGCGCGCCCCGGGTCAACGGGAGAAGACCGAGATGAGTGACGAACTTCGTTATTACCTGAATCGTACCGTGCTGGGCCGCATGCCGCGGCGGGCCTTCCTCGGCCGGGCGATGGCCCTCGGCCTCACCGCGGCGGGCGCAAACACCATGCTGGCCTCGGGCCTGCGCGCGCAGGAGCCCGTGAAGGGCGGCACGATGAAGCTCGGGATGCAGGGCGGCGGCTCGACCGACAGCCTCGATCCGGGCCTCGCGTCGAACCAGGTCACCTTCCAGATCTGCAAGCTGATCGGCGACCCGCTGGTCGAGCTCGATCCGAACGGCGGCCCGGTCATCCCGCGCCTTGCCGAAGAGGTGACGAGCGACGACACCGCGACCGTCTGGACCTTCAGGATCCGCAAGGGCGTGAAGTTCCATAACGGCGCCACCATGACGCCGGCCGACGTGGTCGCCACGGTCGAGCGCCATTCGGACGAGGAATCGAAGTCCGGCGCGCTCGGGGTGGTGAAGGGCATCAAGGAGATGAAGGTCGACGGCGACAATGTCGTGATGACCCTGGAGGCGCCGAACGCCGACTTCCCCTACCTGATGGCCGATTATCACCTCGTGGTGCAGCCTAACGGCGGCAAGGACGATCCGACCAGCGGCATCGGCACGGGCGCCTACAAGATCGTCGTGAACGAGCCCGGCGTGCGCCATGTCTTCGAGAAGTTCGACGAATATTTCGACGAGTCGATGGGCCACGTGGACACGGTCGAGATCACCGTCATCAACGACAACACCGCGCGGACCTCGGCGCTGCAGTCGGGGCAGGTGCATTACATCAACCGGATCGACCCGAAGGTCGCGGGCCTGCTGGACCGGGCGCCCACCGTCACCGTCACCCAGGCCTCGGGCAAGGGGCATTACGTGTTCATCATGCATTGCGACACGGCGCCCTTCGACAACAACGACCTGCGGCTGGCGCTGAAATACGCGATCAACCGCGAGGAGATGGTCGAGAAGATCCTCCGCGGCTACGGCTCGGTCGGCAACGACTTCCCGATCAACGCGGCCTATCCGCTCTTCCCCGAAGGGATCGAGCAGCGGACCTACGACCCCGACAAGGCGAAATTCCACTACGAGAAGTCCGGCCATTCCGGCCCGATCACGCTGCGGACCTCGGACGTCGCCTTCTCGGGCGCGCTCGACGCCACCGCGCTCTTCCAGCAATCGGCGGCCGCGGCCGGCATCGAGCTGGAGATCAAGCGCGAGCCGGGTGACGGCTACTGGACGGACGTCTGGAACGTGCAGCCCTTCTGCGCCTCCTACTGGGGCGGCCGCCCGGTGCAGGACCAGATGTATTCCACCGCCTACATGTCGACGGCGGACTGGAACGACACCCGGTTCAAGGACCCGGCCTTCGACAAGCTGCTGCAGGAAGCCAAGGGCGAGCTGGACGAGGCCAAGCGGAAGGAGATGTACCGCGAGATGGCGATGATGGTCCGCGACGAGGGCGGGTTGATCTGCCCGATGTTCAACGACTTCGTCTCGGCCCATTCGGAAAACCTCCAGGGCTGGATCGACGATCCGAACCAGGACAACATGAACGGGTACGTGGCGCACAAGTGCTGGATCTCCTGAGGGCGATCCGGTGCACCCAATCGTGAAATTCGTGGCCCAGCGTATCCTGCTGGGCCTCGTTCTCCTCTTCGCGGCGTCGATCATGATCTTCGCCGGCACCCAGATTCTCCCGGGTGATGTGGCACAGTCCATCCTTGGCCAGAGCGCGACCGAACAGGCGCTCGCCAACCTCCGGGCAGAGCTCGGCCTGAACGATCCTCTCGTCACACGCTACCTCGACTGGCTGACCGCGGCGCTGCAGGGCGACCTCGGCACGGCCCTGACCAATGGTCAGGACATCGCCACGTCGATGGGCCAGCGGCTCGGCAACACGCTCTTCCTCGCGGGCTGGGCGGCGCTGATCTCGATCCCGCTGGCGATCACGCTGGGGCTGATCGCGGTGCGCTATGCCGGCAAGTGGCCGGACAAGCTGATCTCGGCGGTGACGCTCACGACCGTCTCGATCCCCGAATTCCTCCTGGGCTACATCGTGATGTTCTACTTCGCGGTGCAGTGGCGGCTCTTCCCGAGCGTTTCGACCGTCTATGACGGCATGCCGCTGCTCGACAAGCTGAACGCCATCGCGCTGCCGGTCATGGTCCTTGTCATGGTGGTCCTCGGACACATGATGCGGATGACCCGCGCGGCGATCCTGAACGTGATGCAATCGGCCTATATCGAGACGGCCGAGCTGAAGGGCCTGCGTCCCTTCACCATCATCCGCAAGCACGCCTTCCCGAACGCCATCGCGCCGATCGTCAACGTGGTCATGCTGAACATGGCCTACCTCGTCGTCGGTGTCGTCGTGGTCGAGGTGGTCTTCGTCTATCCCGGGATGGGCCAATACCTCGTCGACCATGTCGCCAAGCGGGACGTGCCGGTGGTGCAGGCCTGCGGGCTGGTCTTCGCGGCGGTCTACATCGGGCTCAACATGCTGGCGGACGTGATCGCGATCCTGGCCAACCCGCGGCTGAGGCATCCGAAATGAGAATACCTCCCTCTGCCGCCATCGGCCTCATCATCACCGTCACCTACTTCCTCGGCGCGATCTTCGCGGACTGGCTCGCCCCCTACAGCTATTTCGAGGTGGTGGGCGAGGTCTGGGAGCCGTCCTCCTCGGAATTCCTGCTCGGCACCGATTCCATCGGCCGGGACCTCTTGTCGCGCATGATCTACGGCGGGCGGATCACCATCTTCGTGGCCACCGCCGCGACAATCCTCGCCTTCGTCACCGGCGCGCTGCTCGGCTTCACCGCCGCCGTGGCCGGCGGCTGGGTCGACCAGATGCTGAGCCGGCTCGTCGATCTCATCATGTCGATCCCGGCGCTGATCTTCGCGCTTGTCGTGCTCTCGGTCATGCCGGTCACCATGCCGGTGCTGATCCTCGTCATGGGGCTGATCGAATCCACGCGGGTCTTCCGCCTCTCGCGGGCCGTCGCCTCGGACATCGTGGTGATGGATTACGTGGAGGCGGCGCGGCTGCGCGGTGAAGGCGCGGCCTACGTGATCTTCAAGGAGATCCTGCCCAACTCGCTCAGCCCGCTCGTCGCCGAGGCCGGGCTGCGCTTCATCTTCATGGTGCTCTTCATCTCGACACTCTCCTTCCTCGGCCTCGGCGTGCAGCCGCCGCTCGCGGATTGGGGCGGCATCGTGAAGGAGAACAAGGAGGGCATCGTCTACGGCATCCCTGCCGCGCTCTACCCGGCGGTGGCCATCGCCACCCTCGCGATCTCGGTCAACCTCGTGGCGGACTGGATCCTGAACCGGACGAGCAGCCTGAAAGGAGGTCGCGGATGAGCGACGAGGACGAGCTGGTTCCGGTGGACCATGTCCCCGAGGGCGCGGAGCTTCTGAAGATCCGGAACCTGAAGATCGAGGCGACCGCCTATCCGCCCGGAGAGCCGCCGCAGGACATCGTGATCGTCGACGGCATCTCGCTGACGCTGCCCAAGGGGCGCGTCATGGGGCTGATCGGGGAATCCGGCGCGGGCAAGTCGACCATCGGGCTCTCGGCCATGTCCTACGGGCGGGGCGGGGTGCGGCTGACGCAGGGCGAGGTTCTGCTGAACGGCGCCGAGATCCGGGAGGCGAAACCCGGGGCGCTGCGTCGCCTGCGCGGCAAGATCGTGACCTATGTGGCGCAATCCGCCGCCGCCAGCTTCAACCCGGCGCGCAAGCTGATGGACCAGGTGACCGAGACCACCGTCAGCGCGCGCGGCGTCGCCCGCGCGGAGGCCGAGCGGCGGGCGGTCGCGCTCTTCACCAAGCTGGGCCTGCCGGACCCCGAGACCATCGGCAACCGCTACCCGCACCAGGTTTCGGGCGGGCAGCTTCAGCGGGTGATGACCGCGATGGCGCTCTGCCCCGAGCCCGAACTCGTGATCTTCGACGAGCCCACCACGGCGCTCGACGTGACCACGCAGATCGACGTGCTGGCGGCGATCAAGGACGCGATCCGGGACACCGGGGTGGCGGCGCTCTACATCACCCACGACCTTGCCGTCGTGGCGCAGGTGGCCGACGACATCATGGTGCTGAAGGCCGGCAAGACGGTCGAGGTCGGCACCACCGACCAGATCATCAACAACCCCACCGAGCAATACACCCGCGACCTGGTCAGCGTCCGCTCCATCGACCACGAGGAGAAGGCGCCGACCGCCGATCCGGTGCTGAGGGTCGAACATGTCACCGCGCGCTATTCGGGGCTGAAGCGCGACGTGCTCTCGAACGTCTCGGTCGCGCTGCATCCGGGCCAGACGCTGGCCGTCGTGGGCGAGAGCGGGTCGGGCAAGTCGACGCTCGCGCGTGTCATCACCGGGCTCCTGCCGCCCTCCAAGGGCCGCGTGACCTTCGCCGGTCGCACGCTCTCGAACGAGCTGGCGGGGCGCTCGCGCGACGACCTGCGCGAGCTGCAGATGATCTACCAGATGGCCGACGTGGCGATGAACCCGCGCCAGACGGTGCGCAGGATCATCGGGCGGCCGCTCGAGTTCTACTTCGGCCTGCGGGGCCGGGAACGCGATGCCCGTGTGGACGCGCTTCTCGACGAGATCGAGCTGGGCCAGGGCTTTGCCGACCGTTACCCGGCCGAGCTTTCGGGCGGCCAGAAACAGCGCGTCTGCATCGCGCGGGCGCTGGCGGCGGACCCCAAGGTCATCATCTGCGACGAGGTGACGAGCGCGCTCGACCCGCTGGTGGCGGACGGGATCCTCAAGCTCCTGCTGAAGCTCCAGAAGGAGGAGGACGTGGCCTTCCTCTTCATCACCCATGACCTCGCGACGGTGAAGGCGATCGCGGATTCAATCGCCGTGATGTACCAGGGCAAGGTGGTCCGCTACGGGCCGAAGAGCGAGGTCCTTTCGCCGCCCTTCGACGATTACACCGACCTGCTGCTCTCCTCGGTGCCCGAGATGCGCCTCGGCTGGCTGGAAGAGGTGATCGAGCACCGGCGGATGGAAAGCGCCGGACACTGACCGGCGTCGCACCGGCGTCGCATGAATGTTCCCGAAACGACGAAGCCCGGGGTGCCGCCCCGGGCTTCGCCCCTTCGGGCGATGCCGGCGGTTGATCCGGATCAAGGTGGCGGTGTGCCGGGCGCCCTAGGGTCGAGCTGACCCTTCTGAGGAGACCGGAGATGACCCACAGACCCCACGACCTGCCCGCCGAATTCCCGGACATGGCCGCGAACATCGCGAGGCTGAAGCACGCCGATGCCCATTTCGCCCGTCTTGCGACCGAGTATGACGAGGTGAACGACATGATCCACCGGGCCGAGACGAACATCGCGCCGGTCGACGATCTGGCGATGATCGGGCTGCGCAAGCAGCGCGGCCACCTGAAGGACGAGATCTACGCGCTGCTGAAGGCGGCTCAGCCGACCTCGTAGGGCAGCACGCCCCGTTCGTCCGGGTCGATCACCAGCCGCCGCTCCAGCGGCGGCACCGAGCGCTGGTGGCAGTTCACGCGGTCGCAGATCCGGCAGGAGATCCCGATCGGCTCGAAGGCCTTCGGGTTCGTCAGGTCCAGATCGTCCGCATAGACCAGCGCGTCGGCATGGGCGACCTCGCATCCGAGCGCGATGGCGAAGCGGCGGACCGGCGCGCCGAAGGCGCCGCCGAGCTTGCTGACGTCGCGGGCGAGCAGGATGTAGCGCACCCCGTCCGGCGTCTCGGCCTGCTGGCGCAGGAAGCGGCTCGGCGTTTCGAAGGCGCGGTGCACGTTCCAGAGCGGGCAGGCGCCGCCGAAGCGGGCGAATTGCAGCCGCGTCGCGGAATGGCGCTTGGTGATCGTGCCGGCCTGATCGACGCGCACGAAGAAGAAGGGCACGCCCTTCGCACCGGGTCGCTGCAGCGTCGAGAGCCGGTGCGCGACCTGCTCGATCGAGGCGCCGAAGCGGTTCGCCATCAGCTCGAGATCGTGCCGCGTCTCCTGCGCGGCGGCGAGGAAGGCGGTGTAGGGCATCAGCGCCGCGCCCGCGAAGTAGTTCGCGAGCCCGATCTTGGCGATGGAGCGTGCGGTGTCCGACTGGAACCGGGCGAGGTCGAGCGTCGCCTCCAGCAGCTTGTCCTGGGTCAGAAGCGCGACCTGGAGCAGCAGCTGGAAGCTCTGCGTCTCGGGCGCGGCGCGGCGCGAGAGGGTCAGCCGCCCGGCGGTGCGGTCGAAGTGGCGCAGATGGTGGGTGTCGCGGAACTCGACCTCGATCCCGTGATGGCCCAGCTCGGCCACCGCCTTGACGCGGATGTTGTTCTCGTCCCGGACGGGCTGGGCGAAGCGTTCGGCGGCGCGGTCCACGGCGTCGATGTAATTGTCGCAGTAATGGAAGAAGTCGCGCACCTCGTCCCAGGGCGACGGCTGGGTGCGGCTGTCCTCGCGTCCGAGCGCCTCGTCGAGCGAGGCGAGCCGTTCCTGCGTCTGCCGGTAGGCCTGGTGCAGGTGCAGGAAGGCCCGCGCCAGCGCCGGGGCGTTCGAGGCGGTGAGCCGCAGGTCGGCCATCGGCGGCGCCATCTCGGCCAGCACCGGATCGGCCATCGCCTCGCGCATGTCCGAGACGAGCCGCTCGCTGTCGCCGGTCGACAGCTCGGTCACGTCGAAGCCGAATTCCTGCGCGAGCGAGAGCACCACGGCGGTCGAGACCGGGCGGTTGTTGTTCTCCATCTGGTTCAGATAGGGCAGGGAGACGCCCAGCTTGCCGGCGAATTCCTTCTGGGTCAGGGCAAGCTTCTGCCGCGTCTCGCGCAGCTTCGCACCGGCATAGAGTTTCTGGACCATGCGACCCCCGACTTTGCAAATTTGCCGATTCCTTCGGTAACTTTGCAAATCGAGCTTAACAAGCGATTATCGGCTCAGGAGAGCGTCAGCCCCAGCTTCTTCTCGCGCCGGACGACGATCAGGATCGCCACCAGCCCGCAGAGCGCGGTGGTGAACATCAGCAGCAGGAGGGGCGTCTCGTCGCTGCCCGGCCCGAGGATCAGACCGGCCACGACCGAGAGCGCGGCGCCGCCGCCGATCTGCATCGTGCCCCCGAGGCCCGAGGCGGTGCCGGCAAGATGCGGGCGGACCGAGAGCATGCCCGAGGTGGCAGACGGGATCGTCATGCCGTTGCCGATGCCCACGAAGATCATCGCGCCGAAGAAGACCTCGGGCCCGCCGAAGCCCAGCCAGCCGAGGATCAGCGCGCCGGCCATGCCGCATGCCAGCGTAAGCGATCCGGCCATCACCATCCGGTTCACGCCGACGCGGGCGGCAATGAGCCCGGTCAGGAAATTGCCGAGGAAGTAGCCGATGCCGGGCAGGGCGGCCCAGATGCCGAACTCGGCCGGGGTCATGCCGAAGACCTCGGATCCGACGTAGGGCGCGCCGCCGAGGAAGGCGAAGAAGGCCCCCGACGAGAAGGCGCAGGCCAGGCAATAGCCCCAGAAGCGGGGCGAGGTCAGAAGTTCCGGGTATTCCCGGAACTGTCCCAGGACCGTGCGGTCGCTTTTCCGTGCGGTCTCGCCGAGGTCGGCCCAGACCAGCACGAGGATCAGCACCCCGAGGATCAGCATCAGCCAGAAGGAGGCGCGCCAGCCCAGCGTCTCGTCGATCAGCCCGCCGACGGCGGGCGCGACCATGGGCACGAGCGACATGCCCATCGTGACGTAGCCCATCATCGAGGCGGCCTTGTCCGGCGGGAACATGTCGCGCACCACGGCGCGGGACAGGGCGAAGCCGACGGCGACCGCGGCCTGCATCATCCGGAAGAAGAGGAAGACATAGACGTTTTCGGCCAGCAGGCAGCCCACCGTCGCGAGGCAGAAGACGAGGACCCCGGCCAGGATCATCGGGCGCCGTCCGAACTTGTCCGAGAGCGGGCCGATGAAGATCTGCATCACCGCGTTGGTGGCGAGGAAGCCCGCGACCGTCAGCTGCATCAGCGCATAGGGCGCGGCATACCATTCCGCCATCTTCGGCAGCGAGGGCAGGAAGACGTTCATCGCCAGCGCGCCCAGCCCGGTGAGCAACACGAGGGTCGCGATATGCGGGGGCGTGCTCCGGTCGAGGAAGCGGATCGGCGCGTGGGTCATTGATCTGCGGTATGTCCGGCGGCCGGGAAAGTCCATGTGGATCGCATCTAAATTTGCAGCTTTGCAATTTGCAATCCAGGTTCTGCGAAGACTTTGCAAATTTGCCCGATGCGGCTTGTTCCCTCCGCGATTTCGCATATGGTCGCCGCCAAATCTGACCGGTCACAGGGAAGGCGGCAATGAAGGATATTCTTCAGGAACTGGACAGTCGGCGCGAGATCGCCCGGCTTGGCGGTGGCGAGAAGCGGATCGAGGCACAGCACGCCAAGGGCAAGCTGACTGCGCGGGAACGGATCGAGCTGCTGCTCGACGCCGACAGTTTCGAAGAATTCGACATGTTCGTCAGTCACCGCTGCACCGATTTCGGCATGGAAGAACAGCGCCCCTACGGCGACGGCGTGGTCACCGGCTGGGGCACGATCAACGGCAGGATGGTCTATGTCTTCAGCCAGGACTTCACCGTCTTCGGCGGCTCGCTGTCCGAGACCCACGCCCAGAAGATCTGCAAGATCATGGACATGGCCGTCCAGAACGGCGCCCCGGTCATCGGCCTGAACGACTCGGGCGGTGCCCGCATCCAGGAGGGCGTCGCCTCGCTCGCCGGCTACGCGGATGTCTTCCAGCGCAATATCATGGCCAGCGGTGTCGTGCCGCAGATCTCGGTGATCATGGGCCCCTGCGCGGGCGGGGCGGTCTATTCCCCGGCGATGACCGACTTCATCTTCATGGTGAAGGACAGCTCCTACATGTTCGTCACCGGCCCGGACGTGGTGAAGACCGTGACCAACGAGGTCGTCACCGCCGAGGAGCTTGGCGGCGCCAGCACGCATACGAAGAAATCCTCGGTCGCCGACGGCGCCTTCGAGAACGACGTCGAGGCAATGGCCGAGGTCCGCCGCCTCGTCGATTTCCTGCCGCTGAACAACCGCGAGAAACCGCCGGTGCGTCCCTTCTTCGACAGCCCCGACCGGATCGAGAAAAGCCTCGACACCTTGGTGCCGGACAACGCCAACACGCCCTACGACATGAAGGAGCTGATCCTGAAGGTTGCGGACGAGGGCGATTTCTACGAGATCCAGGAGGATTTCGCGAAGAACATCATCACCGGCTTCATCCGGCTCGAAGGCCAGACCGTCGGCGTGGTGGCGAACCAGCCGATGGTGCTGGCCGGCTGCCTCGACATCGACAGCTCGCGCAAGGCCGCGCGCTTCGTGCGGTTCTGCGACTGTTTCGAGATCCCGATCCTGACCTTCGTCGACGTGCCGGGCTTCCTGCCGGGGACCGGGCAGGAATACGGCGGCGTCATCAAGCACGGGGCGAAGCTGCTCTTCGCCTATGGCGAGGCGACGGTGCCGAAGGTGACGGTCATCACCCGCAAGGCCTATGGCGGCGCCTATGACGTGATGAGCTCCAAGCATATCCGCGGCGATTTCAACTACGCCTGGCCCACGGCCGAGATCGCGGTGATGGGGGCCAAGGGCGCGACCGAGATCCTCTATCGCTCGGAACTGGGCGATCCCGAGAAGATCGCCAAGCGCGCGCAGGATTACGAGGACCGCTTCGCGAACCCCTTCGTGGCGGCCGAGCGCGGCTTCATCGACGAGGTGATCCAGCCCCGTTCGACCCGCCGCCGGGTGGCGCGGGCCTTTGCGAGCCTGCGGAACAAGAAGCTCCAGAACCCCTGGAAGAAGCACGACAACATTCCGCTCTGATGCGCGGGAGGATGCCATGAAGGCCATCGCAAGGAATTTCGTCGCGGCAGGAGGGGCCCTTCTCGGGGCCGCGACCACGGCAGCGGGGCAGGAGGAGCCCCCGTCCGTGCCCTCCGGCATCCCGCTCACGCTGCAGGAGATCCTGCTGGAGCAGGGGCCCGACGCGGTCTCCATGGCGCGTTTCCGCTATGTCGCGGCGGGGCTCGAGGGTTTCGGTTTCGCGGGCGTCGAGGGGGATTTTCCGGTCCTCTGTTCCGACGTCGTCCTGCCCTGGGCCGCGGTGCAGGGCGAACCGGTCGGCCGCGTCGTGATCTCGATGGCCTCGGCGGCGACGGAATTCGGCACGGCGGCACCCGATGTCGTCCAGTTTTTCGAGGTCTTCCGGCTGGAACCCTCAGCCTGCATCTGGGAAGGGCTTTGAGCATGCCACAACATCTTGCGGACCGACGCGCGCGTCCCGCGCTTTCTGAGGCTTTCGAGTCACAAGGCCGGCGGCGCGGGCTGGCCCCATGTCCTTCGCGTTCTAACTTCTGTATCCTGAGCCAGGGAAGCCGTCCGGCGGCCCTTTTCATGCAGGCCGCAAACCGGACCGGGACAAGGCCGGGGGCGACCTGCGAACGAGACAGGAGAAGCAGATGTCCAAGAGCGTTCGTGGTATCCTCGCGCTCGGCCTCGTCGTCTTTGTGGCGGCCTGTGCGCAGCAAGAGGAAGAATACGTCGTGGTCGATCCCCAGCCGATCACGACCGAGCCCGTCTACACCGGCAAGTACAAGTAAGCCGGTCACACGTGTTTTCGGGGGCGCGGCCGCCTGGCCGGCCCCCTTCCGCCGCACCTGCCTGCAAGGGGAGTCGCGGCCATGCTGAAGCATCGCGGTTTTCCCGGCCGCCTTCCCGGCACCGATCTCCAGTTCACCATCCGTCGCGCGAACCCCAAGGGGGTGACACCGCTCACCCGGCGCGAGCGCTTCCGTGACCGCAAGGCCGTCGACCGGAAGGCGGACGAGCTTTTCCTGCTCGCCCTCTGGGAGCATTTCGGTGAAGAGCCGTTCGAGCGCGGCAACCTCGACGCAGGGCGGCTGAGCTGGCTCTTCGGGCGCGAGGTCCTGCCGGCGGAAGATCCCTTCGACCCCGAGAGCTACGAGGCGCTCCTGGTGCTCGACCCGGCCGCGATCCAGGCGTCGTTTCCGGACGTGATCGACGAGGGGTCGGCATGATCTTGCCGTATGGTCAGTCTTTCAGGCCGGTTGTCGCCGATGCTCGCCTATCGCGTGTGTTTGCGTTTGCGCCGACCGAACTTTCAGAGAAGACTGAACGTGTTGGATCGATCGGCAACATGCTGTCCGATCCGGCGTGTCTATACCGTTACCCTTCCCCTAGAGGGCGGTCTGACCCCCCCAACGGTCGGCCGCCCGCCTTTTTCGCGGGACGGGAAAATGACGGGCTGATGTGCGCCGCGCGCAACACTTCCCCGCAAATGGCTGAAAGCCGGCGAGAAATTGCCATGGTCGGCAAGGCTTCGGCGCCTTTGCGCGCAGCGGTCCGCAGGCCATTGCAGGAACCCGCACACTGGCAGAGAGTTCGCCCCGGCAGTCAACCAAAAGTCAGGGGAACCGACACATGCTATTCAGGAAGATCCTCGTCGCCGCGGCGCTCATGGGCAGCCTTGCGGCCTGCGGACAATCATTCGGCGAGCAGGCCGTCATCGGCGCCGGCGGCGGCGCAGCCACTTCGGCCGTGCTTGGCGGCAGTGTCGGCACCGGCGCGCTGGTCGGCGCAGCGGCGAACGTCGCCTATTGCCAGAATTACCCGAGCCGCTGCTGACGCAGCGCGCGCGGCCGCCCGGCCGCAGCTTTCGGACGTGACACCGGCCACCGTGGCGACCCGCCGCGGTGGCCTTTTCTTTGGCATCGAACCGGCGGCGCGAGCGATCGCCGGAGGGGAAAGGGACCGTAGATGTTCAACAAGATCCTGATCGCGAACCGGGGCGAGATCGCCTGCCGCGTCATCAAGACCGCGCGCAAGATGGGCATTTCGACCGTGGCGATCTATTCCGACGCCGACCGCAACGCGCTGCATGTCGAGATGGCGGACGAGGCGATCCACATCGGCCCGCCGCCCGCGAACCAGTCCTACATCGTGATCGACAAGGTCATGGCCGCGGTCAGGGAGAGCGGTGCGCAGGCGGTGCATCCGGGCTACGGCTTCCTGTCCGAGAACGCGAAGTTCGCCGAGGCGCTGGAGGCCGCGGGCGTGGCCTTCGTCGGCCCGCCGGTGAAGGCGATCGAGGCCATGGGCGACAAGATCACCTCGAAGAAGATCGCGCAGGAGGCGGGCGTCTCGACCGTGCCCGGCTACATGGGGCTCATCGAGGATGCCGAGGAGGCGGTGAAGATCTCGAACGAGATCGGCTACCCGGTGATGATCAAGGCCTCCGCCGGCGGCGGCGGCAAGGGGATGCGGATCGCCTGGACCGACACCGAGGCGCGCGAGGGCTTCCAGTCGTCCAAGAACGAGGCCGCGAATTCCTTCGGCGACGACCGGATCTTCATCGAGAAGTTCGTCACCCAGCCCCGGCATATCGAGATCCAGGTGCTCTGCGACGCGCATGGCAACGGCATCTACCTGGGCGAGCGGGAATGTTCGATCCAGCGCCGGAACCAGAAGGTGGTGGAGGAAGCGCCGAGCCCCTTCCTCGACGAGGCGACCCGCAAGGCCATGGGCGAGCAGGCGGTGGCCCTTGCGAAGGCCGTCGGCTACACCTCGGCCGGGACCGTGGAATTCATCGTCGATGGTGAGAAGAACTTCTACTTCCTCGAGATGAACACCCGCCTTCAGGTGGAGCACCCGGTCACCGAGCTGATCACCGGCATCGACCTTGTCGAACAGATGATCCGCGTGGCCAACGGCGAGGCGCTGAGCATCAGCCAGGACGATGTGAAACTCACCGGCTGGGCCATCGAGAACCGGCTCTATGCCGAGGATCCCTATCGCAACTTCCTGCCCTCGATCGGGCGGCTGACGGCCTATTCCCCGCCCGCCGAGGTGGCCGCGGGCCCGCTGGTGACGAACGGCAAATGGCAGGGCGACGCGCCCGAGGGCGCGACGGCCGTGCGCAATGACACCGGCGTCTACGAGGGCGGCGAGATCTCGATGTATTACGACCCGATGATCGCCAAGCTCTGCACCTGGGCGCCGACCCGGGCCGAGGCGATCGAGGCGATGCGCGTGGCGCTCGACAGTTTCGAGGTCGAGGGGATCGGGCACAACCTGCCGTTCCTGTCCGCCGTGATGGACCATCCGAAGTTCGTCAGCGGCGAGATGACCACCGCCTTCATCGCCGAGGAATGGCCCGAGGGCTTCGAGGGGGTCGAGCTGCCGCAGGACGCGCTCCGCCGGATCGCCGCCGCCTGCGCGGCGATGAACCGGGTGAGCGAGATCCGCCGCGCCCGCGTCTCGGGCCGGATGGACAACCACGAGCGCAAGGTGGGCGACGACTGGGTCGTGACGCTGCAGGGGACGGATTTCCCGCTGACGGTGCAGGCCGACCGCGAGGGTGCGACGATCCGCTTCGAGGACGGCGCGAGCCTGAGGGTCGAGGGCAGGTGGACCCCCGGCATGACACTGGCGACGATGAGCGTCGACGGCACGCCGCTGGTGCTGAAGGTCGGCAAGATCTCGGGCGGGTTCCGGATCCGGGCGCGCGGGGCCGACATCAAGGTGCACGTCCGCAACCCCCGGCAGGCCGAGCTCGCGAAGCTGATGCCCGAGAAGCTGCCGCCGGACACGTCGAAGCTGCTGCTCTGCCCTATGCCGGGCCTCGTCGTGAAGATCGACGTGGAAGAGGGGCAGGAGGTGCAGGAGGGCCAGCCGCTCTGCACCATCGAGGCGATGAAGATGGAGAACATCCTGCGCGCCGAGAAACGTGCCGTGGTGTCGAAGATCAACGCGGGCGCGGGCGACAGCCTCGCCGTCGATGAAGTCATCATGGAGTTCGAATGACGTGAACGGCGCGGCGCGGCATAACGGCAGCGGGAGAGATCTGACCTTCGTCACGATCACCTTCCGCGAAGAGCTGGAACTGCTGCGCCTGCAGGCCCGCTCGATGGCGGCGTTCCTGCCGCCCGATATGGTGGGCGAGATCCTCGTCGTGGTGAACGACCGCGACGAGGCGGCGCTTGGCGATGCGGTCGAGGCGATGCGCGCCGAATATGGCGCGCTCTCGGGCCGCCTGCGGGTGATCCCCGCCACGCGGCTCTTCCGCTGGAACGTGGGGCCGCGCGGACCTCTGGCCCGGCTGCGGCGGGTGCAGGCGCTGCATCCGCGTCTCGCGCTCCGCTCGCCCGGCACCGCCTGGCGCGGGCATGGCGGCTGGAAGATCCAGCAGGTCTGCAAGCTGGCGATCTGGCGCGAGGTCTCGACGCCCTGGACCGTTCTGCTCGACAGCAAGATCCACTTCATGGCCCCGGTGCCGCGGTCCGAGTTCTTCGCCCCCGACGGCCGTCCGCGGATGATCTGCAAGGACCTTTCCGATGCGCGGATGGACTGGCTCGCGCCCTCCTTCGCCCAGTTCGGGCTGCCGCCCGATGCCGCGGGGCCCCGGGTCGCCGACGGCATCATGCCGCTGCCGGTGGCGACCGCGCTGCTGCGCGACGTGACCGAGGCGGTGGAAGCGAAGGCGGGCCCCCTGCAGGTGCTTTTCGCCGTCCACCGCAAGGGCGAGACCGAGGCGATGCTGATCACCGCCCATTGCATCGCGCGGCACGGCAGCCTCGAGGCGGTGTTCGACACCGCTCGGCCCCTCCCGCCGGTCATCATGCGGAGCCATGATGCGGCGTGGGTGGATGCCGCGCTCGACGCGGTCGAGCAGGGGGCGGTCTCGCTCGCGCTGCACCGCGCGGCGGTGGCCCGGCTGACCCAGGCGCAGCGCAGGCGGCTCGCCGGGCTCTGGCGTGACCGGGGGCTCGTCGGGGACGCGGGTGATCTGGCGCGGATCTTCAGCGTGCGGGACGGCGATGTGCCAGCCGCGGAGCAGGCGGCATGAACGGGCGCTACCGGATAGGCGCGGCCCGGCGGTCGCGGATCTCCTGCTGGCGGTCGGGCAGCTTGTCGATGGAGCGCGAGATCTCGCGCACGTCCCAGGGCTGGGGTTTGCGCAGCTTGATCTGTCCGTCCTTGCCGATCAGCACCATCATGAAGCCGCGCGGGCGCAGCGCCTGCCGGATCGGCGAGGGCGCGTCGGGGTCGGTGTCGGTGATGACGATCACGTCGCGGTCGCGCAATTCGTCGGGCCGCAGCTCGAGCGCTTCCATCTGCCGGCGGAACATCGGGTCGAGCGGGCTGTCGGCGAAGACGACCACGGGACGCTTTTCCCACCTGAACGCGTCGAGCTCCAGGTCGCCCGCCTCGACGAACAGCGGCTCCTGCTCGGGGTCGGCCGCGGCGGTCGCCTGCAGCGGCAGAGCCAGTGTCAGCGCCAGGGCAAGTGTCGTGAATGGCTTCATGCGTCCTCCTGCTGGGACGAATATAGGCACAAATCCGCGCGCTTACACGCGTCGTCACGCAGAATTTTGGCACGCTCGACCGTCCGTGCCCTCCGGCATGGCGGCTCGGGGCGCGATCGGCCCCGCCCCGCATGGCCGATCGCAGGCGCCCGCACCGCGGCCCGAGGGCCGCACGGCAGAGATATCCGCACCCCCCGCACCGTCGCGACGGGGCAGGGAAGACACACGCCCGGCAGGCGGAGCCCCCTCCGCATCCGGTGAAGAGAAGAGGACGTCACGATGACATCGAAGAAGGACGAATGGGCGGCCATCGCCGAGAAGGAACTCAAGAGCCGCACGCTCGAGGACCTGAACTGGCAGACGCTCGAGGGGATCGAGGTGAAGCCGCTCTACACCGAGGAGGACACCGCCGATCTGCCCCACATGGGCTCGCTCCCCGGCAAGGCGCCGTTCACCCGCGGGGTGAAGGCCACGATGTATGCGGGCCGGCCCTGGACGATCCGGCAATACGCGGGCTTCTCGACGGCGGAGGAATCGAACGCCTTCTACCGCCGCAACCTCGCCGCCGGTCAGCAGGGCGTCTCGGTCGCCTTCGACCTCGCCACCCACCGGGGTTATGACAGCGACCACCCCCGCGTGGTCGGCGACGTCGGCAAGGCGGGCGTGGCGATCGATTCGGTCGAGGACATGAAGATCCTCTTCGACGGCATCCCGCTCGACCAGGTTTCGGTCTCGATGACGATGAACGGCGCGGTGATCCCGATCCTCGCCAGTTTCATCGTCGCGGGCGAGGAGCAGGGGCACGACAAGTCCGTGCTCTCGGGGACCATCCAGAACGACATCCTCAAGGAGTTCATGGTCCGCAACACCTACATCTACCCGCCCGAGCCCTCGATGCGGATCATCTCGGACATCATCGAATACACCTCGAACGAGATGCCGCGGTTCAACTCGATCTCGATCTCCGGCTACCACATGCAGGAGGCGGGCGCGAACCTGGTGCAGGAGCTCGCCTACACGCTGGCGGACGGCAAGGAATACGTGAAGGCCGCGATCGAGGCCGGGATGGACGTGGACAAGTTCGCCGGGCGGCTGTCGTTCTTCTTCGCCATCGGGATGAACTTCTTCATGGAGGCCGCGAAGCTGCGCGCCGCGCGGCTGCTGTGGTATCGCATCATGGACGAGGTGGGCGCGAAGCAGGAGCGCTCCAAGATGCTGCGGACCCATTGCCAGACCTCGGGCGTCTCGCTGCAGGAGCAGGACCCCTACAACAACGTCATCCGCACCGCCTACGAGGCGATGTCGGCGGTGCTCGGCGGGACCCAGTCGCTGCACACCAACGCGCTGGACGAGGCGATTGCACTGCCGACGGACTTCAGCGCCCGGATCGCGCGGAACACGCAGCTCATCCTGCAGGAAGAGACGCAGGTGACCCGGGTGGTCGATCCGCTGGCGGGCAGCTACTACGTCGAGAGCCTGACCCATGAGCTGGCCGAGAAGGCCTGGGAGCTCATCCGGGAGGTCGACGAGATGGGCGGCATGACGAAGGCCGTGGCCTCCGGCATGCCGAAGCTCCGGATCGAGGAAAGCGCCGCCATCCGCCAGTCGATGATCGACCGGGGCGAGGAGGTGATCGTCGGGGTCAACAAGTACCGTAAGGACAAAGAAGACCCGATCGACATTCTCGACGTGGACAACGTGAAGGTCCGCGAGGGCCAGGTGAAGGCGTTGGAGCGTATCCGGGCGGAACGTGACCAGGCGGCCTGCGACGCGGCCCTGGCCGAGCTCGAGCGTGTGGCGAAGGAGGGCGGCAACCTACTGGCCGCCGCGGTCGAAGCGGCGCGCGCGCGTGCCAGCGTGGGAGAGATCAGCATGGCGATGGAAAAGGTGTTCGGCCGCCACCGGGCCGAGGTGAAGACGCTCGCGGGGGTCTACGGCAAGGCCTACGAGGGCGACGAGGGCTTCGCGGCGATCCAGAAATCGGTCGAGGACTTCGCCGAGGAGGAGGGCCGCCGCCCCCGGATGCTCGTGGTCAAGATGGGCCAGGACGGCCATGACCGCGGCGCCAAGGTGATCGCCACGGCCTTTGCCGACATCGGGTTCGACGTGGATGTCGGCCCGCTGTTCCAGACGCCGGAAGAGGCCGCGCAGGACGCGATCGACAACGACGTGCACGTCGTGGGGATCTCCTCCCAGGCGGCGGGCCACAAGACGCTGGCGCCGCAGCTGATCGAGGCGCTCAAGGCCAATGACGCGGGCGACATCATCGTGATCTGCGGCGGGGTGATCCCGCAGCAGGATTACGAGTTCCTCAAGAACGCCGGCGTGAAGGCGATCTTCGGGCCGGGGACCAACATCCCGACGGCGGCGCAGGACATCCTGCGGCTGATCCGCGAGGCCCGGGCAGGCGAGCCGGCCGTCTGAGATGGGCAAGCGCCCGGTCATCCTGCTGGGCATGGCGCTCGGCCTCCTCTGGGGGGTCGGGCTGCTCTGGGCGGGCGCGCGCGTCTTCCTGCCCGTCCCGCCGCCGATGGTGCTGGCCATGGCGCTTTTCCCGGCGGGGCTCGTCACCTGCGTGATGATCGGGCGCCTCGCGCAGCGCCGGTTCTTCGACGACACGATCATCGACGGCTCGCCCTTCGCGCCCGGCTCGGCCGCCGCCATCGACCAGGCGGTCCTGCGCAACACGGTCGAGCAGGTGACGCTCGCGCTCCTCGTCTGGCCGGTGGCGGGCTACGCGCTCGGCCCCGGGGTGGTGCTGGCGCTCGGCCTCGGATTCGCCATCGCGCGGGTGCTCTTCTGGGTCGGTTACCACATGGCGCCGCCGCTCCGGGCCTTCGGCTTCGCGGCCAGCTTCTACCCGACGGTTCTGGCGGCATTCTGGGTGCTCTGGCGGCTTCTGGGCGGAACTTTCGCGCTGCCGCTCTGATCCGCCCTTGCGCTGCGCCGCGCTTTGGCAAGGATCGGCCAGAGATCAGCCAGAGACACCCCATGACCCATAGTATACGCCCCGCAACCCACGGGGATCACGCCCAGATCCTCGCGATCTGGAACCCGATCTTCCGCGACAGCCTCGTCACCTTTGCCTCGGTCGAGAAGACCCCCGAGACGCTGGCCGACTACATCGACGGGCGCCGCGCCCGCGGCCGGGAGTTCTTCGTGGCGACGGAGGGCGAGACCGTGCTGGGCTTTGCCTCCTACGACCAGTTCCGGGCGGGCGACGGCTATGTCCATGCCATGGAGCACACGGTGATCCTGGCCGAAGGGGCGCGGGGCCGCGGGATCGGCCGGGCGCTGATGCGGGCGGTCGAGGATCATGCCCGCGCGGCCGGCGCGCATACGATGGTGGCGGGGATCTCGGGCGGCAATCCGGGCGCGGTGCCGTTCCATGCCGCCGTCGGTTACGAAGCCTGCGGGCGCATGCCGCAATCGGGCCGGAAATTCGGCCGCTGGCATGACCTCATTTTGATGCAGAAGGTCCTTTGATTCCGCAGCGCAGCGGTTAGAGTGCGCGCCCATGTCGATCTGGTCCCGCATCGCAGAAGCCCTCGCGGCCCTCGCCAATGGCGAAGGGCTGGCAGCCGTCTTCGACAAGCTCCGCGGCCCGCGCGAACGCAGCGTGGTCTTCGCCATCGCGGTGATCGCGCTCGGCGCGAAGATGGCCAAGGCGGACGGCGTGGTGAACCGGGTCGAGGTGCGCGCCTTCCGCGAGGTCTTCCGCATCGCGCCCGAGGACGAGAAGAACGCCGCGCGGGTCTTCAACCTCGCCCGGCAGGACGTGGCGGGCTACCAGGATTATGCCGAGCGCGTGGCGGGGATGCTGAAGGACCAGCCGGGGATGCTCTGCAACCTGCTGGAGGGCCTCTTCCACATCGCGATCTCGGACGGCGACTATCACCCGGACGAAGATGCCTTCCTTGCCGACGTGGCGCGGATCTTCGGGCTGGGGGAGGGCGACTTCCGCCGCCTGCGCGCCCGCTTCGTGCCGAGCGCCGAACGCGATCCCTACGAGGTGCTGGGCGTGGACAGCGGCGCCACGACCGAGGAGATCCGCCGCGCCTATCGCCGCGCCGTCCGCGAAAGCCATCCCGACCGGCTGATGTCGCAGGGGTTGCCGGAAGAGGCGATGAAGATGGCGGAAAAGCGGATGGCCGACCTCAACACGGCATGGGAAGAGATCAGGCAGACCCGCGGCGAAGCCGCCTGATGCGGCTCGCCACCTGGAACGTCGAATGGTTCTCGGGGCTCTTCGACGATGCCGACCGGCTGATCGCGGACGACAGCTGGTCCGCGCGCCACAACGTCACCAAGAGCCAGCAGATCGAGGCCATTGCCACGGTGATGACCGCGCTCGATGCCGACGGCATCATGGTGATCGAGGCGCCCGACCACGGGTCGCGGCGCAGCACGGTGCGGGCGCTCGAATATTTCGCCGATGTGTTCTCGCTGCGCGCGCGCAAGGCGCTGATCGGCTTTCCCAACGAGACCCAGCAGGAGATCGCCTTCCTCTACGATCCGGACGCGATGGAGGTGCGCCACGATCCCGGCGGCGACCCCACGGGCAAGAAGGGCGCCTTCGGCGCGCCGCGGTTCGACGGTGTCTTCCGGATCGACCTCGACGTCGACGCGACCGAGGACCATGTGCGGTTCTCCAAGCCGCCCCTGGAGCTCGAGGTGACGCCACGCTCCGGGCGGCCGATCCGGGTGATCGGCGCGCATCTGAAATCCAAGGCGCCGCACGGGGCGGTGGACCGGGACGCGGTGATGCGGCTGTCGATCGCGAACCGTCGCAAGCAGCTGGCGCAGGCGATCTGGCTCAGGGCGCGGGTGGCCGAGCACCTGGCGGCGGGCACTCCGCTGATGGTGATGGGCGATCTGAACGACGGGCCGGGGCTCGACGAATACGAACATCTCTTCGGGCGCTCCTCGCTCGAGATCGTCATCGGCGGAGAGGGAGAGGTCGCGCTCCACGACCCGCACGCGGCGCGCGCGCTGCAGGGCCGGCTGGCCGCCCTGCCGACCACCGCGCGGTTCTACGTCAAGCCCGAGGGGCGCTACCTGCAGGCGCTGCTGGATTACATCCTCGTCTCGCCGGACCTGGCCGCGACGGGGCCGCGCTGGCGCATCTGGCACCCGTTCGACGACACCGGTTGCTGGGCCCGGCCCGAGCTGCGCGATGCGCTGATTGCCGCCAGCGATCACTACCCGGTGACCATCGACATCGAAGTGTGATTTGGGCCGCGCGCCCCGATGCGGTAGAATGGGCGCCATGACAAAGCACATGCCCCTCATCCTGCTCCTCGCCCTTGCGGCACCGCTTCCCATTGCCGCGATCGCGCAGGCCACGACCGATGAGGAGGCGACCGAGGACGGTCCCACCCTCATGGAGCGGGGCGCGCGGATCTTCATGCGCGGGCTGATGTCCGAGATGGAGCCCGCGCTGCGCGACCTGCACGAGAGCTTCGAGGAGGTCGAACCCGCGATCCGCAGCTTCGTCCAGGAGATGGGCCCCGCCGTGGTGGATCTGCTCGAGACGGTCAAGGACTTCCGCGGCTATCACCCGCCCGAGATCCTGCCGAACGGCGACATCATCATGCGCAAGAAGCTGCCCGGGGAGATGGAGACGCCCGGCGAGACCGAGGTGGGGCCGGACGGCGAAGTGGAGCTCTGACAGGCGACGCCCTGCGCAGAGCCGCGATCGACGACGCAGGCCGGGCCTGGGCCCGGCGTGCCGCTATCTCCGCAGCAGGATCTCCGTCTCCGCTCCAAGCGAGGAGGCGAGCGAGGCGAAGCGCGCCGATGCGACCTCGCCGAAGAGGGGGAACGCGGCCTCGGTCAGGTGAAGTTCGAGCCGCTTCTTCTTCGGAAACCACTTCAGTTCGCCGATGTCGGCATCGCGGTCGAGCCAGAGCATCGCACCGAAGCGCATCGCCTTGCCGAGGATCTCGGCGTTGAGCTGCTCTTCCGGCGGGATCAGCTCGTAGAGCTCCTCGAAATGCGTGCCTTCGCGCTTGTTGCGATAGCGGTGCAGCAGCGCAAGGCCGAGGAAGATCCGCTCGGAATGCTTGAGCCCCCCGAGGTTCGCGCGCGTCGCGTTGTCGAAACAGACCTCGGCGCGGTAATCGGGATGCGCCCGCCATGTCACGTCGTGCAGCAGGCAGGCCGCCTTGATGATGCGCATCCGGTCGGGCCGGGCGGAGCGGAACAGCGGCAGGATGAATTCGTAAAGCGTGCGGCCGAAGCCGGGCAGGCGGGCATCCTTGCGCTCGGCGAAGCGGCAGCTCTCGATCAGCGGGTCGCGGTCGCGCAGTTTCTGGGGCATCTGCTGGTAGAGCATCCCCTCGCGGATGCCGTAGGCCGAGACGGCGATGTCGCGCGGGCGGAAGCTCCGCATCACCTCGACCAGCACTTCGGAGGCCAGCGGCACCAGCGCCATCCGGTCCTTCGAGATGCCGCAGCGCGACCGCAGCTTGTCCGGGTCCTCGGCGGCGATGTAGGCGGCGGTGTCGCGGATCGCCTTGGCGGTCATGCGGTATTCGTGCAGCACATGCAGCGGATAGCCGCGCCGGTCCATGTCGATCCGGGCGATCGCGCGCCACGACCCGCCGACGAGGAACAGGCGGTTCGGCTGCTCGCCCATCTGGTCATGAAGCCGGGCGACCTGTTCCTTGATGAAGCTGCGCCGGCCCTTCTTGCCGCCCTTGACCGAGGCGAGCTTTAGCGGACCGAGCGGCGAGGTCACGCAACGCCCGACCTGTCCGCCCGAGATCTCGGCCAGCTCCATCGAGGAGCCGCCGATGTCGCAGACGAGCCCGTAGGACCCGGGCCAGCCCAGCAGGACGCCCTGCGCCGAGAGCCGCGCCTCTTCGCTGCCGTCGATGATGTGGACATTCATCCCGGTTTCGCGCTCGACATCGGCGACGAATTCCGCGCCGTCCTCGGCCTCGCGCACCGCGGCGGTGGCGACGGCGGTGAGGGGGGTGGCCTCCATCCCGTGGGCGAGAAGCTGGAAGCGCTTGATCGCGGCCAGCGCGCGCTTGCGGCCTTCCGGGTTCAGCCGGCCGCTGTCGCCCAGGCCCGCGCCGAGCCCGCACATGATCTTTTCGTTGTAGAAATAGGCCGGGCTCCGCGCCGCGCCGTCGAAGACGACCATCCGGACCGAGTTCGAGCCGATGTCGACCACCCCCACGCGGGAGAGGGCACGGGCCTCGGGGTCTTCGAAGAGCGGGCGGCCGAAGGGCCCCCAGTCGGGCGGCGAGGTGTCGTTTGTCGCGTCCATGACTTTCGTCTTTCGGGTCCCGTTGACCCCTTATGTGCCCCGCGCGGAGGCCACGTCAACCGATGCCCCCGCGTCGTCTCGGGCCTCGGCCGTGTGGGTGAGCTCCGGCACGTCCGCCGCGCCCGCCGATCCGCGGCCCGAGAGCGAGGGGTTTTCCATGAAGAACCGGTGGCAGCTGAACGGGGTTCCGGTCTCGGGCCGGGTGGCGCGCAGGAAGCGGCCGTCGGGCTGCATCACCCAGCTCTGCGCCACGTCGGCGAGGTTCGCCGCCATGATCTGCTGGACGATCTGCGCCTTGACCGTGGGGTTGTCGATCCGGACCAGCGTCTCGACCCGGCGGTTGAGGTTGCGGCTCATCCAGTCGGCCGACGAGATGAAGACCTTCGCCGCGTCATGCGGCAGCTCGTGGCCGTTGCCGAAACAGACGATGCGCGAATGTTCCAGGAACCGGCCGACGATGGATTTCACCCGGATGTTCTCGGACAGCCCGGCGATTCCCGGCCGCAGCCCGCAGATGCCGCGGATCACGAGGTCGATCTTCACCCCCGCGCGGCTGGCGGCATAGAGCGCGTCGATGATGCTGGGTTCGATGAGCGAATTCATCTTGGCCCAGATCCGCGCGGGCCGGCCGGCGCGGGCATGATCGGCCTCGGCCCCGATCATCTCGATCAGGTCCGCCTTCATCCAGTGCGGCGAGATCGTCAGCTTCTCGAGACCCTCCGGCAGGGCATAGCCCGAGAGGTAGTTGAACACCTTCGTCGCGTCGCGGCCGAGCGCCGGATCGCAGGTGAAGAAACTGAGGTCGGTGTAGATCCGCGCCGTGATCGGGTGGTAGTTGCCGGTGCCGTAATGCGTGTAGGTGACCAGCTGCTTTCCCTCGCGCCGCACGACGGTCGAGATCTTGGCGTGGGTCTTCCAGTCGACGAAGCCGTAGACGACGTGGGCGCCCGAGCGTTCGAGCCTGCGGGACTGGCGGATATTGGCGGCCTCGTCGAACCGCGCTTTCAGCTCGACCAGCGCGGTCACGGATTTCCCGTCCTCGGCCGCCTCGCAGAGCGCCTCCACGATGGGCGAATTCTTCGACGTCCGGTAGAGCGTCTGCTTGATCGCCACCACGTCCGGGTCGCGCGCCGCCTGCTGGAGGAAGCGGACCACCATGTCGAAGGTCTCGTAGGGGTGGTGCAGCAGCATGTCCTTCTGCCGGATCGCCGCGAACATGTCGCCCTCGTGGTCGAGGACGCGTTCCGGCACGCGCGGGTTGAACGACGGCCAGAGCAGATCCGGGCGGTCGTCCAGCACCAGTTCGGAGAGGTGCGAGATGCCGATGATGCCGTCGACCTCGATCACCTCCTCGTCCTGCACGTGCAGCTCGCGCTCGATGATCCGGCGCAGCGCCTCGGGCGCGCCGGCCGAGATCTTGAGCCGCACGACCTCGCCCCTGCGGCGGCGCTTCAGGGCGGTCTCGAATTCGCGCACGAGGTCCTCGGCCTCTTCCTCGACCTCGAGGTCGCTGTCGCGCAGCACCCGGAAGGTGCAGGTGCCGAGCGCGCGGTAGCCGGGGAAGAGCCGGTCGATATGCACCAGCAGCAGTTCTTCCAGCGGCAGGAAGCGGTGCTCTCCGGCGCCCGAGGGCAGGGGGACGAAGCGGTCGATCTGGTGCGGGATCGGCAGCAGCGCCTGCAGGGTGCGCCGGTCGCGTTTCCGCTCGAGCATCAGGGCGAGCGAGAAGCCGAGGTTCGGGATGAAGGGAAAGGGGTGCGCCGGGTCGATGGCGAGCGGCGAGAGCACCGGGAAGACGTTGCTGAGGAAGACCTCGCCCAGGTGATCGCGGTCGGCCTGGGTCAGGTCCTCGCGGGTGAGGATCGAGATCCCGGCCTCCTGCATCTCGGCCCGCAGCGCGCGGAACACGATCTGCTGGCGCTTCATGAGCGCCCGGGCGTCGTCGTTGATCAGGACGAGCTGCTGCGCCGGGGTCATGCCGTCCACGGCGGGGGTGGTGTTGCCCTCCTTGGCGAGCTCGCGCAGGCCCGCGACCCGGACGGTGTAGAACTCGTCGAGGTTGGTGGCGCTGATCGACAGGAACCGGAGCCGCTCCAGAAGCGGCACCTCGGTGTTCTCGGCCTCTTCCAGCACACGCCAGTTGAAGCCGAGCCAGCTCATTTCGCGGTTGAAGAATCGCGCCGGACCCTCGGGGTCGAGGTCGGGCATGGTGTGTGCGGCGTCGGGGCCGCTCGTCAGGAAGTCTGCCTCGGTCATGCCGGTCTTCTTGCCGCTAAGTGCAAAGGTTTCGTGACGGGAGTTCATGTCCCGGACCTTATCCTCACCCGGCGTCCTGTTCCAGTTGATCGCAGGCCCGTCCCGCCAACCTGCGGGTGACATCCCGCTTCTCGCTGAGCGACAAGGCGTCGATGGCGGCGACGATCCTCTGGGCATCGGCGAAGGAGCGGTCCATCCGGCGCAGCAGGTAGGGGATCACGTCGCCATGCGGCACGATCTGGCGGTCGGCGAAGAGCTTGGCCAGCACCACCGCGAGCAGGCGGTCGTCGGGCAGGTCGATCGACACGCTGGTGGTGCCCTGCATCCGGCTGGCGAGGTCCGGCAGGTGCAGGCCCCAGTGCTGGGGGGCGGTGTTGGCCGTCAGCAGAAGCGACTGGCCCTCGGCGAGCAGGTGGTTGTGCAGGTGGAAGAGCGCGTGTTCGGCCGCTTCGTTGCCCGCGATCTCCTGCGCGTCCTCGATCACCACGGGTCCGGCGGCGAGGGCGGGGATGTTCTCCTGCGGCAGAAGGTAGGCCGGGATCAGCCGCGCCCGCGACCGGGTCGCCCAGACATGGGCCAGGTGGGTCTTGCCCGACCCGGTGGGCCCGATGATCAGCAGCTTGCGGTTCGGCCAGTCCGGCCAGCTCTCGACCAGCGCGAGCGCCACGGCATTGGGCTCGGCGACGAAAAAGTCGTCGCGCCCGAGCGCCGGTCTGGCGGGCAGGTCGAAATTCAGTTGCCGCGGCATGTCAGGGCGCGTCCTGCTCCGCGCGCAGCTCGGCGGGCATGGTGGTCGGCTCGATCATGTCGGCATCCGGCGCACCGCCCAGGTAGAGCGCGCTTTCCTTGTAGCGCGCGATCAGGAACCGCATGATCACCCCGATCGACGCGGCGACCGGCACCGCGATCAGCATGCCCACGAAGCCGAAGAGCGCCGCGAAGGCGGAGATGGCGAAGAGCAGCCAGACCGGGTGGAGGCGCACGGAGTCGCCGACCAGCTTGGGCGTGACGATGTTGCCCTCGATCACCTGGCCCGCGAAGAAGATCGCGGCGACGATGCCGATGCTCACCCAGTCGCCCCAGAACTGGAACAGGGCAAGGCCGATGGCGAGGATGCCGCCCAGAAGGGCCCCGACATAGGGGATGAAGGTCAGGATGCCCGCCACGGCGCCCACGAAGAGCCCGAAGTTGAGCCCCGCCAGCATCAGCGCCACGGCGTAATAGGTGCCGAGGATCAGGCAGACCGTGCCCATGCCGCGGACGAAGCCTGCCATGGTCAGGTCGATCTCGCGGGCCAGCTTGCGGATCGTGGGGGCGAAGTCGCGGGGCAGCATGTCGTCGATCTTGCCGATCATGTTGTCCCAGTCGTAAAGCAGGTAGAACGACACCACCGGCACGATGATGAACAGCATGAAGACGTTGATCAGCGAGGCGGCCGAGGCCATCGCGGTCTGCAGCAGTTCCGGCCCCTTGGATTGCAGCGTCTCGCCCACGCCGTTGAGCGAGCGGCGCACGGCCGAGCCCTCGTCGAGCAGGTCGGGGAAGCGCTCGGTCAGGAAGTCCTGCAGGCGGCGCAGCACGTCGGGCACGATGTTGAAGAACTCGATCGCCTGCTGCACCAGCGTCGGCAGGATCAGCAGCGCGATCAGCACGAAGATCAGCACGGCCGAGATGGTGATCACCGCCGTGGCCGCGGCCCGGCTCAGCCCCATCCGTTGCAGCTTGTCCGCCACCGGGTCGAGGAAATAGGCCACCGCGGCGCCGATCACGAAGGGCAGGATCACGTCGCCCAGCCACCACAGCAGCAGGAAAAGGATCGCCGCAGCGATGCCCCAGTACTTCAGTTGGTCCCGGATTGTCGGGGTCATTCGGTTTCCTGTCCTGTTGCGTCTATCTCACCGCGGGGACGCGCAAATGCAACCCCGGATTGGTCCCGCGACCCGGCACACGGCAGGGCGGGAGCGGCGCGCGGGCGGCCGCGAGCCGCTTGTGGGAGTGCCGAAAATCGCCTAGGGGAACGGAACCCGAAGCCAGGAGTCTCCGCCTCATGCGTCTGTCCCGCTACTTCCTTCCCGTTCTCAAGGAAACGCCCTCCGAGGCGCAGATCGTCAGCCACCGGCTGATGCTCCGGGCCGGGATGATCAAGCAGGCCTCGGCGGGGATCTATTCCTGGCTGCCGCTCGGCTACAAGGTGCTGCGCAACATCGAGCGGATCGTGCACGAGGAGCAGGTCCGCGCCGGGCACATCCCGCTGCTGATGCCGACGCTGCAATCGGCCGATCTGTGGAAGGAATCCGGCCGCTACGACGCCTACGGGCCCGAGATGCTGCGGATCCGCGACCGCCACGACCGCGACATGCTCTACGGGCCGACCAACGAGGAGATGATCACCGACATCTTCCGCAGCCACGTGTCGAGCTACAAGGACCTGCCGCTGACGCTCTACCACATCCAGTGGAAGTTCCGCGACGAGGTCCGCCCCCGGTTCGGCGTGATGCGCGGCCGCGAGTTCCTGATGAAGGACGGCTACACCTTCGACCTGACGAAGGAAGACGCGCTGCATGCCTACAACCGCCACCTGGTGAGCTACCTGCGCACCTACGAGCGGATGGGCCTGCAGGCGATCCCGATGCGCGCCGACTCCGGCCCGATCGGCGGCGACGACACGCACGAGTTCCTCGTGCTGGCCGAGACCGGCGAGAGCGAGGTCTTCTACGACAGCGAGATCACCGGGCTGAAGTTCGGCGACCGCGAGATCGATTACGACAATGTCGAGCAGTGCCGGTCCGTGCTCGAGGAATTCACCTCGCGCTATGCCCGCACCGACGAGACCCATGACGAGGCGCTCTTCAACGAGATCCCCGAGGACCGCCGCCGGGTGGCGCGCGGCATCGAGGTCGGGCAGATCTTCTATTTCGGCACCAAGTATTCCGAGCCCATGGGCGCGACGGTGCAGGGGCCGGACGGCAAGCCGGTGCCGGTGCACATGGGCTCGCACGGGATCGGCGTCTCGCGCCTGCTCGGGGCGATCATCGAGGCGAGCCACGACGACCGCGGCATCATCTGGCCCGAGGGCGTGACGCCCTTCCACGTGGGCATCGTGAACCTCAAGTCGGGCGATCCCGAGGCCGATGCCGCCTGCGCGGCGCTGCACGAGAGCTTCACGGCGCTCGGGCTCGACCCGCTCTACGACGACACGTCAGAGCGGGCGGGGGCGAAATTCGCGACGATGGACCTGATCGGCCTGCCCTGGCGGATCACCGTCGGGCCGCGCGGGCTGAAGAACGGCGTGGTGGAGTTGACCTCGCGCCGGACCGGCGAGAGCGAGGAGATGCCGCCCGAGCAGGCCGTGGCGCGGATCGCCGAGATCTACCAGGACGTCTGATCCAGCGGAGCGCCGCGCCCTGGCGCGGCGCACGACATGCTTTCGGTTTCGGGGGCGCTGCCCCCCTTGGCGGCCGCTGGCCGCCAATTCCCCCCGGGATATTTCCGGCAAGAGGAAGAGGGTGGGGACAGGGGCGGCCTCTGGCGGCGAGACGGGGCGCGCGCGCGCGCGCCCCTGGCGTGACCCGTCACGCCGCGCTCCGGCGGTCCTTCAGGCGGCTCTACGGGATGTCCTGTCGGCCGTCGGTCGGGAGCGCCTTCGTGGCTTGCCCCGGCCCGGAGCGCGGAGCGTTCAGCCTTCGATCTGCATGATCATCTCGACGCGCGTGCCGTGCCGTCCACCTTCGAATTCGGCCGAGACGAAGGCGTCCACGATCTCGAGCGCGAGACCTTCGCCGATCACCCGGGCGCCGAGGGCGAGCATGTTCGCGTCGTTGTGCTGCCGGATCATCCGGGCCGAGAAGCTGTCCGAGCAGACGCCGCAGCGGATGCCCTTCACCTTGTTGGCGGCCATCATGATGCCCTGTCCGGTGCCGCAGAGCACGATCCCGAGGCGGCAATCGCCCGAGGCGACCAGGCGCGCGGCGGCTTCGCCGTGCCTGGGATAATGGGTGCTCTCGGGGGTGGTCGGGCCGATGTCGACCGGCTCCCAGCCCTGCGCGGAGAGGTGGGCGGCCACGGCCTGCCGCATCTCGATGGCGGCGTGGTCGCTGGAAAGGGCGATACGTTTGCTGGCGGTCATGTCGCTGTCCCGTGTGAAGCGCGCCGCGGAGGATGGGGCGGCGCGGGAGGATCGGAATGGGCGCCTCTTACAGCCTCGGGGCGCCGGAGGACAGGGGGCCGTCGTGACGGAAAGGTCGGGCCGGGGGGCGATCCCCCGGGGCCATGAAGGGCCCGTGGGGAGCGGGGTTCAGTCCGTGCCGGCGCCGGTGCCCTCGTCGGCGGGGGCCGGAGGGGCGTTCCCGGCAGGCGCGTCGGTCGTTTCGGCGCCCTCGGCCGGGGGCTCCGTTCCCTCGGCGCCTTCCGCGGGCGCCTCTGGCGTCGCATCGGACGTGTCGGGGGCGGCCTCGGCGGGCGCCGTGTCGTCGGAGAGCGCGCCGTTCTGCCATGTCCCGCTGCGCTCCTCGCCGCTGGCGTAGGTCATCGTGCCTTCGCCCTGGCGGCGGCCGTCCTTGAACTGGCCCTCGTAGACGTCGCCATTGGCATAGGTGGCCTTGCCGGCGCCCGAGATCTCTCCGGCCTGCCACTGGCCTTCGTACCTGAAGCCGTCGGCCATGGTGATCGTGCCGGTGCCGTGGCGCTGGCCGTCCTTGAACTCGCCCTCGTAGACGGTGCCGTCGGGGTAGGTCGCCTTGCCGGTGCCGTCGCGCTGGCCCGCGACCCAGTCGCCCTCGTAACGGTAGCCGTCGGGGTAGGTCATGACCCCCTTGCCGTGGTTCTTCGCGTCCTTGAACTCGCCTTCGTAGACCAGCCCGTTGGGATAGGTGGCCACGCCCGCGCCGTCGATCACGCCGGCCTTCCACGCACCCTCGTAGGTCGCGCCGTCGGGATAGGTGATCTTGCCCGTCCCGTCGGCGAGATCGTTGCGGAACTGGCCCTCGTAGACCGAGCCGTCGGGATAGACCACGCGGCCGTCGCCCTCGATCCGGCCGGCGATCCAGTTGCCGCTGTAGGTGTAGCCGTCCGAGCCGGTGAAGGTGCCCTCGCCGTGGCGCTGGTCGTCCTTGAACTGGCCGTCATAGACATCGCCGTTGGCATAGGTGACCTTGCCGCGCCCCTCGCGGCGGCCCGAGACCAGCTCGCCCTCGTAGACGTCGCCGTTGGGCTGGGTGAGCGTGCCGGTGCCGTTGATCTGGCCGTCCTTCCAGGTGCCCTCGTAGATCAGCCCGTCGGGCATCGTCAGCTTGCCCTGGCCCTCGCGCGCGCCGCGCAGGATCTCGCCCTCGTAGACCGCGCCGTCGGGATAGGTGATGGTGCCGAGCCCTTCCTTGACGCCATTCACCCAGTCGCCGTCGTAGACATAGCCGCCGGGGCTCTCCATCCGGCCGCGGCCGTGATGCATCGCGTTGCGGAACCCGCCCTCGTAGCGCACGCCGTTGGCGTAATTGGCCACGCCCTGGCCCATGATCTTGCCGTCTTCCCACTCGCCCTCGTAGGTGCCGCCGTCGGAAAAGACGATCTTGCCGATCCCGCTCGGCTTGCCCTTGGCGAATTCGCCCTCGTAGACCGAGCCGTTCGGGAAGCGCGCGACGCCGGTGCCGAGGATCTCGCCCTCGACCCAGTCGCCGGTGTATTCGTAGCCGTTCGGCAGCCGGTAGGTCCCGGTGCCGTGCTGAAGCCCGTCCTTGAAGGTGCCCTCGTAGACCCCGCCATCGTCGTATTGCTTGGTCCGGACGTCGCCCTCCTGCGCCCAGAGCGGCGCGGCGAAGGTCAGCCCGAGCGCCGCGGCCCGCGCTCCCGTTGCGACGGATTTGGTGAACCTGTTTGCCATGGGGCCCCCTCGAATTGCTCGTGTGCCGGCCGGTGGCGGTGGCTCCAGCCCTGACGGTGCGCAGAAACTAGTGGAGGGCGCAGGGGCTGACAACGCCTTTCGGGCAAATCACCTTTTCCTCGCGGCGAGGTGAAGCTAAGCATGCCGAAACCGAGAGGAAGGGCACACATGGCCGACAGGTTCCGGATCACGCTGGCTCAACTGAACCCCGTGGTGGGCGATATCGAGGGCAACGCCGCCAAGGCGCGCGAGGTGCTGGAGGCCGGTCGCGCGGCCGGCGCCGACCTCGTCGCCTTCACCGAGATGTTCATCACCGGCTACAACACCCAGGACCTGGTCGAGAAGCCCGCCTTCCACCAGGCGGCGATCGCCGCGATCGAGGCGCTGGCCGAGGAACATGCCGACGGGCCCGCCTTCGTCATCGGCGGTCCGTGGATCGAGGGGGCGAGCCTCTACAACGCCTATCATTTCTGCCGGGGCGGAAAGGTCGTGCACCGCTCGCTCAAGCACAACCTGCCGAACGAGACGGTGTTCGACGAGGTGCGGGTCTTCGACAGCGGTCCCCTGGGCGGGCCCTATGCGGTCGGGAACACCCGCGTGGGATCCCCGGTCTGCGAGGATGCCTGGCACCCGGAGGTCGCCGAGACGCTGGAGGAATCCGGGGCGGAGTTCCTGCTGGTGCCGAACGGCTCGCCCTATTACCGCGGCAAGATGGACACCCGCTTCAACCACATGGTGGCGCGGGTGGTCGAGACCGGGCTGCCGCTGATCTACCTCAACATGGTGGGCGGACAGGACGACCAGGTCTTCGACGGCGGCTCCTTCGGGCTGAACCCCGGCGGCGAGATGGCCTTCCACATGCCGGTCTTCGATGCCTGCGTGGAGCATGTCGACCTGGAGCGCGGGGAGACCGGCTGGCGCATCTGTCCGGGCGAACGGGCGCATATGCCCGACGATTGGGAGCAGGATTACCGGGCCATGGTCCAGAGCCTGCGCGACTATTGCGGCAAGACGGGCTTCGGGAAGGTCCTGCTGGGGCTGTCGGGCGGGATCGACAGCGCGATCGTGGCGACCATCGCGGCGGATGCGCTCGGGCCGGAGAACGTGCGCTGCGTGATGCTGCCCTCGGAATACACCTCGGAGCATTCGCTGGAGGATGCCAGGGCCGTGGCGGAGGCGCTCGGCTGCCGCTACGATTTCGTTCCGATCAGCGCCGGCCGGCAGGCGATCACCGAGACGCTGGCGCCGCTCTTCGAGGGGACGAAACCCGATGTCACCGAGGAGAACATCCAGTCGCGCCTGCGCGGGCTTCTGCTGATGGCGCTCTCGAACAAGTTCGGGGAAATGCTGCTGACCACCGGCAACAAGTCCGAGGTCGCGGTCGGCTATGCCACGATCTACGGCGACATGGCGGGGGGCTACAACCCGATCAAGGACCTCTACAAGACCCGCGTCTTCGAGCAGTGCCGCTGGCGCAACGCCAATCACCGTGACTGGATGATGGGGCCCGAGGGTGAGGTGATCCCCGACCGGGTGATCTCGAAACCGCCTTCGGCCGAGCTCAGGGCGGACCAGAAGGACAGCGACTCGCTGCCCGATTACCCGGTGCTGGACGCGATCCTGAACATCCTCGTGGACCTCGACGGCTCGGTGGCGGATTGCGTCGCCGCCGGGTTCTCGCGCGAGGATGCGAAACGGGTCGAGCACCTGCTCTTCATCAGCGAATACAAGCGCTTCCAGTCGGCGCCGGGCACGCGGCTGACCAAGCGGGCCTTCTGGCTCGACCGGCGCTATCCGATCGTCAACCGCTGGCGCGACAACGGGTAGCCGGGCGCGGGCGCCCGGCCCGGGGAAGGGGGGCCGTCTGCCCCCCTCTTGGCCTGCGGCCAATTCACCCCCCGAGGATACATTGACCAGAGGAAAGCGGGGACGGTCCAATCCCCTGGGCTCCGCCCGTTCGGCGCCGCAGGGGTCCAGTGGACGCCTGCCTCATGGCACCTCACCGCCCCGAGGTTACTTCCGGCAAGTGGAAGGGGGGAGGGTCCCCGGGGGACGTGTCATTCCCACCAGGGGTCGATGGCGGCGATGTCGGCGTCGGACCAGCCGAAATGGTGGGCGAATTCGTGGATCACGACATGGGCGACGAGGTCGTCGAGCTCCACGTCGCCGCGCTCGCGCCATTCGGCCAGGATGGGTTCGCGGAAGAGCCAGACCGTGTCGGGCGGGCCGCCGAAGGCGAAGACGGATTTCTCGGTCATCGGCACGCCGTCGTAGAGGCCGGTGAGTTCCAGCGGGTCCTCCATCCCGAGATCGGCCAGCATGTCCGCCGCGGGCCAGTCGGCGATGCGCAGCAGGACCGCCCTGGCGGGCTCGGCGAAGGGCGGGGGCAGGGCGGCGATGGTGGCGAGCGCCACCCGTTCGAAACGGTCGAGGGAGAGATCCTGGGACATGGGCCCGATATGGCGTGGCGTCAGGCCGGACGGAAGGGCGGAATGCGACACGCGCGTCGAAAACGGGCGGGCGGGCGCCGGGACGTGGCCCTATGCGGCGCCATTTGCAGCTCCCGAGGACCCCGCCGATGCTCACCCTCCATGTCGTGCCCGACGCCTTCTCCGCCGAGGAATGCGACCGGATCATCCGCCTTGCCGCCGCCCAGCCTGCCGCCGAGGCGCGGCTCGTGGGGCAGCGCGATCACGACATGCGGCGCGCGGATCTCGTCTGGCTCGACGACATCCCCGGCACGGGCTGGGTGATGGACCGGCTGATCGACGTGGTGGCCGAGGCCAACCGGCAGGTGTTCGATTTCGCCCTGACCGAATTCGCCGAGAGCCCGCAGGTCGCCCGCTACGGCGCGGAGCGTCAGGGGCATTTCGACTGGCATTCCGATATCGGCGAGGGGGCGCTGGCGGGCCGGCGCAAGCTGACGCTGGTGGTGCAGCTCTCGGCATCGGAGGCCTACGAGGGCGGGTCGCTCGAGGTGATGCCGGCGGCGCACCGCCTCACCGCGCCGCGCGCATTGGGGACGGCGGCGCTCTTCCCGGCCTTCGCGCTGCACCGGGTGACGCCGGTCACGGCGGGGGCCCGCGCCTCGCTGACCGTCTGGGCGCATGGGCCCGCGTTCCGCTGAGCCCCTGCATGTCCGCACGGGGCATGTGATCTGGCGCAGATGGGACGCGGGGAACCTCCGGCGTAGGCACGAATTGAACTTCGCAAAAGGAGGCTTCCAATGAGCAAACCGAAGATCACGATCGCGTTCTACACCATGACCGGGACCAACCATCAGATCGCCGAGGAGGCCAGGCGCGCCGCCGAGGCCGCGGGCGCCGAGGTCCGCTTCCGCCGCTTCGCCGAGACCGCCCCGCAGGAGGTCATCGACGGCCAGGAGCAGTGGAAGGCGCAGCTCGAGAAGATGCAGGACATCCCCGAGATCTCGCATGACGACATGGAGTGGGCCGAGGGGTATTTCTTCTCCTTCCCGACCCGCTACGGCAATGCGCCGGGCCAGGTCCGTGCCTTCATCGACACGCTCGGGCCGCTCTGGCAGCAGGGCAAGCTGGCCGACAAGACGGCGACCGCCACCACATCGGCGATGAACACCCATGGCGGGCAGGAGAGCACGCTGCTGGGCTTCTACACCACGCTGATGCACTGGGGCGCCATCCTCGTGACGCCGGGCTATACCGACGAGGCGCTCTATGCCGCGGGCGGCAACCCCTACGGCTATTCCGCCAAGGCGGGCGAGTTCGACGATGCGGGCCGCACCGCTGTCGCGCACCAGGCGAAGCGGCTCGTGACATTCACGGAGAAACTGGTCGGGTAACCGCCCGCCGGTGACCGGCCGGGGTGGCCCATCGGGCCGCCCCCGGGGCCTCCGGACCGTGCCGCCCGTTGCGGATCCGCGGTCCGGGGGCCCTATGCATGCGGGGTGCGCTTGCCTATAACCGGGCGCAACGACCCAACGGAGTCCCCGTCCATGTCCGGAGAGCTGTCCCCCATCGACAAGGCCAAGTTCGTGGCCGCCAAGCGCGCCGTCGACTTCGTCGAGGACGGGATGCGCGTGGGGCTCGGCACCGGATCGACCGCCGCCTGGATGGTGCGCTGCCTGGGCGAGCTGGTGCGCGAGGACGGGCTGCGGATCAAGGGCGTGCCGACCTCGTCCCGCACCGCCGAGCTGGCGCGGGATTGCGGGATCACCGTCGTCAGCCTCGACGAGGCGAGGTGGCTCGACCTGACGATCGACGGGGCGGACGAGTTCGACCAGGACCTCAACCTGATCAAGGGCGGTGGCGGTGCGCTTCTGCAGGAGAAGATCGTCGCGACCGCCTCGGACCAGATGATCGTCATCGCGGATGTCGGCAAGGAGGTCGAGCATCTGGGCCATTTCCCCCTGCCGCTCGAGGTCATCCCCTTCGGCTGGCAGACCACCCAGGCGCTGGCCGAGGAGATGCTGATCTCGATGGATGTCCTGGGGCGGCAGAGTTCGCTCCGGATGAACGGCGCGGCGCCCTATGTGACGGACGAGGGCAATTACATCCTCGATCTGCACCTCAACCGGATCGGCAATGCGCGGCAGCTCGCGATGGTGCTGAACCAGATCCCCGGGGTGGTCGAGAACGGGCTCTTCATCGACATCTGCGACAAGGTCGTCGTGGGCTTCGGCGACGGCCGGGTCGAGGTGCGCGACATCAACGACGGCTCGATCGAGGAGGGTCGGCTGGATTTCCTCGAGGACGACAACCTCTTCCGCGATCTCGGGGAGTAGGGGCCGGGGCGCGCGCGCGCGCGGCCGGGCCGAAGCCCGGCCCGCGCCGGTGTCCGGTGTCCGGAGGGCGGTCCCCGGGGCGCAGGGCAGTGCCGGGGGCCCAGACTCACTGTTAGTTGCAGTGCCCCCGCCTCGCGCGACGGCTCGACTTGGATCTCGGTAACTGCCGAAAACCAGAGGCCAGTTCAAACAGCGGCCGTGGCAGGGGGCCCAGACCCACTGTTAGTTGCAGTGCCCCCGCCTCGCGCGACGGCTCGACTTGGATCTCGGTAACTGCTGAAAACCAGAGGCCAGTTCAAACAGCGGCCGTGGCGGGGGCGCTGCCCCCGTCGGGCCGGAGGCCCGACTCCCCCGGAGTATTTCCGGAAAGATGAAGCGAGCGGGCGGCTGGCGGCCGCCTACCGGCGACACCTGTCGAAGCCGCGGTAGCCCACGGTCGGGCCGTTCTCCAGCGCGAACACCAGCTCCGCGTTGCTCCGCCAGTCGGGATCGGGGAGATCCCGCAGCCTCAGGCTGACGCCGGGTGCGGAGAACTGGCCGTCCTCCTGCGCCTCGAGCGCGATGAGAACGCCGTTCAGCTTCATCGCCGCCGCGCCGCCTTCGGCGATCCAGAGGATGGGGTCGGCCGCGGCCGTGCGGGCGAAACCGCATTCCGGAGTGATGATCCGGCCTGCCTCGTCGCGGGTCAGCGGAGCCGGGTCGAGCTCTCCCAGCAGGGTCGTGTTCAACGCGTCCTCCACCGTGCCGGGCCGGGCGGCGGGATCCTCGTAGATCTCCGAGGCCGGTCCGTTCTCATCGATGTCCGCGATGAGATAGCGCATCTCGGCGATCTCCTTCTGCTGGGCGCCGATGATCGCATCGGCGAGCTTGCGCACCCGCGGGTCCTCGATCCCCGCGCGCTCCGAGGTCATCACGGCGATGGAATGGTGCGGGATCATCGCGCGCATGTAGCTCGGGCCCGAAACCGTGATCTGGCTGCGCACCAGCCAGAGCGCGACACCGGCGATCACGATTGCGCCAGCGAGAATGGCGAGGTTCGCACCCTTGTTCGGGTACATGGCGAACATGAAGGCCATCATGACGAAAGCCATCGTGCCGCCCATGAGCAGCGCCATCCAGGCGCGGGTTTCGCTGTAGAACACGTGCTCGAAAGCATATGTGTTGAGATACATGAGCCCGAACATCACGACGGTGGAGGTGGCGATCATCAGGGCGAAGCGGGTGTATGTCATAGATCTGCTCCCATGTCTGAGGCGCTGTAGCTGCTCAACGGCCTTCCCGCGCTGGAAGGTTCCCCCCTTCCGGGCCCTTCGCCGCCGGACCAGCGCGCTCTGGCATTCCAGCACCGGCTGTGGTCTATGGACCGGGACTTGAAAAGAGGCGGTTCATGAGCGACTTCGACTACGATCTCTTCGTCATCGGCGGCGGCTCCGGCGGGGTCCGGGCGGCCCGCGTGGCGGCCGGCGAGGCGGGCGCGAAGGTGGCGCTGGCCGAGCAGGACCGTTACGGCGGCACCTGCGTCATCCGGGGCTGCGTGCCGAAGAAGCTCATGGTCTTCGCCAGCGAATACCCCGCCATGGTGGCGGACGCGCGCGCCTATGGGTGGGACCTGAACGATCCCGCCTTCGACTGGGACGCCTTCCGCGGCAAGCTCGAGGCCGAGCTCGACCGGCTCGAGAACATCTACCGCAACCTGCTGAAGAATTCCGGCGTGACCGCCTACGACGCGCGGGCGCGGCTGAAGGATGCCCACACGGTCGAGCTCTCGACCGGCGAGACCTTCACCGCCAAGCACATCCTGGTCGCCACCGGCGGCCGGCCGGTGCCCGCCGACATTCCGGGCGCGGAACTGGCGATCTCGTCCAACGAGGTCTTCCACCTCAAGACGCTGCCGAAGCGCATCCTCGTCGTCGGCGGCGGCTATATCGCCTGCGAATTCGCCTGCATCTTCAACGGCCTCGGCTCCGAAGTGACGCAGTTCTACCGCGGTGCGCAGATCCTGCGCGGCTTCGACGGAGAGGCGCGCGGGCTGGTCGCCGACGAGATGCAGCAGAAGGGGATCACGATCCACTGCGGGACCAACATCCTCGAGATGGCACGCGACGGGGACGGCATCCGGGTGAAGGCCTCGAACGGCACCGAGGCGGTCTTCGACCAGGTGCTCTTCGCCATCGGGCGCGATCCGAACAGCCGCGACATGGGGCTCGAGGATCTGGGTGTGGAACTGGGCCGCCGCGGCGAGATCGTGGTGGACCGCTACAGCCAGACCGCCGTGCCCTCGATCTATGCCATCGGCGACGTGACGGACCGGGTGAACCTGACGCCGGTCGCGATCCGCGAGGGCATGGCCTTCGTCGAGACCGTCTTCAAGGGCAACCCGACGCCGGTCGATCACGAGCTGATCCCCTCGGCCATCTTCACGCAGCCGGAATTCGGCACCGTGGGCCTCTCGGAGGAGGCCGCGCGCGAGCAGGAGCCGATCGAGGTCTATTCGACCTCGTTCAAGCCGATGCAGCAGGCCTTTGCCGGCCGGGCCGACCGGGTGCTGATGAAACTCGTGGTCAGCCAGGCGAGCCGGAAGGTGCTGGGCTGCCATATCGTCGCACCGCAGGCCGGAGAAATGATCCAGCTGGCGGGAATCGCTGTAAAGATGGGTGCGACCAAGGAAGATTTCGACCGGACCGTGGCGGTGCACCCCACCATGGCGGAAGAGCTCGTGACCATGCGACAGCCGGTGCGAAAGGCTTGAATTCGATGCCTTCCCGGCACAGCTAGGGAGGCAAGGGACACCTTATTGAGGTCAAGGGAAGGAACAAGATGGCTGGACATTCCGGCGGACCCTGGGGCGGAGGCGGCGGTGGCAACCGCGGCGGCGACGATCAGGGGAACAACGGCGGGCAGCGGCCCGGCAACGGTGGCAGGCGCCCAGGCGAGGGGGGACAGATCCCCGATATCGACGAACTCGTCCGCAAGGGGCAGGACCAGCTCCGCGTGCTGATGGGCGGCCGTGGCGGCCCGCGCAAACCGGATGACGGCAATGGCGCCGGCCCCGGCGGGCCCTTCATCACCCGTGGCACGCTGATCATCGCGGGGCTGGTTGCCGTGGCCCTGTGGCTCTTTGCCAGCTTCTACACGGTGCGGCCCGAGGAACGCTCGGTCGAGCTCTTCCTGGGCGATTACTATTCGACCGGCGACCCCGGTCTGAACTTCGCTCCATGGCCGCTGGTGACCGCCGAGGTCATCCCGGTGACGCGCGAACAGACCGAGGATATCGGTGTCGCGGGCCGCGGCGACGAGGCCGGGCTGATGCTGACCGGCGACGAGAACATCGTCGACATCGACTTCCAGGTCGTCTGGAACATCTCGGACCCGGCGCAGTATCTCTTCAACCTGCGCGATCCGCGGATGACGATCCGCGCCGTGTCGGAATCGGCCATGCGCGAGATCATCGCGCAATCCGAGCTGGCGCCGATCCTCAACCGGGACCGGGGCGCCATCGCCGGGCGTCTGCAGGACATGATCCAGTCGACGCTCGACAGCTACGACAGCGGGCTCAACGTGGTCCGGGTGACCTTCGACAAGGCCGACCCGCCCGCCGAGGTGATCGACGCCTTCCGCGAGGTGCAGGCGGCCGAGCAGGAGCGCGAACGCCTGACCAACCAGGCCGACGCCTATGCCAACCGCGTCCTTGCCGGCGCCCGCGGTGAAGCCGCGCAGGTGCTCGAAGAGGCCGAGGGCTACCGCGCCCGCGTGGTCAACGAGGCCGAGGGCGACGCGAGCCGCTTCTCGGCGATCCTCGAGGAATACGCCAAGGCCCCCGAGGTGACGCGCAAGCGTCTCTACATCGAGACGATGGAGCGGGTGCTGGGCGATGTCGACAAGGTCATCCTCGAAGACACGGCGGGCGGACAGGGCGTCGTGCCGTACCTCCCGCTCAACGAATTGAACCGTTCCCGCCAGACCGAGGAGACCCAGTGATGCGCAAGGGTACCGCACTCATCATCGTCCTGGTCGCGGCGTTCCTGCTGTTCGTGTCCTCGATCTTCATCGTGGACGAACGCGAGAAGGCGCTGGTCCTGCAGTTCGGCCGGGTCGTCTCGGTCAAGGAAGACCCGGGCCTCGCCTTCAAGATCCCGCTGGTGCAGGAGGTCGTGCGCTACGACGACCGCATCCTGTCGCGCGACACCGACCCGCTCGAGGTCACGCCGCTCGATGACCGCCGGCTCGTGGTGGACGCCTTCGCGCGCTACCGCATCACCGACGTGAAGCAGTTCCGTCAGGCGGTCGGCGTCGGCGGCATCACCGCGGCGGAAAGCCGGCTCGACTCGATCCTGCGCTCGCAGATCCGGGAAGTGCTGGGCTCCGTCAGTTCCAACGACATCCTGTCCTCGGACCGGGCGGCGCTGATGCAGCGCATCCGGAACGGCGCGGTGACCGAGGCACGCAACCTCGGGCTCGAGATCATCGACGTCCGGCTGAAGCGCACCGACCTCCCGCGGGAGAACCTCGATGCCACCTTCGCCCGGATGCGGGCGGAGCGTGAACGCGAGGCGGCGGACGAGATCGCCCGGGGCAACGAGGCCGCGCAGCGGATCCGCGCGCAGGCCGACCGGACCCAGGTGGAAATCGTCTCGGACGCGAACCGCCAGGCCGAGATCGTCCGCGGTCAGGCCGACGCGCGCCGGAACTCGGTCTACGCCAACGCCTATGGCGCGGATTCGGAGTTCTTCGAGTTCTACCGTTCGCTCAGCGCCTATGAACGCGCGCTGAAGGGCGAGAATTCGACGATGGTGATCTCGCCCAACGGGGAGTTCTTCAACTACCTGCGCAGCTCGAACCCGGAGATCGCGGCCGAGGTCGCAGCGACCGGATCGGCCGACGTGCCGCAGAGCGGCGCAGGCGAGGGGCAGGGCGATCAGGGGGCGGCAGCCGTCGCGGAGGAGAGCTCCGACGCGGCGACGCAGGCGCCCGGCTCCGAGGCGGAGACCTCGGCCGAGGAGAGCACCCCGGCCGACGAGGGCGCCGGCGTCGGGCCCGCGACGGACGAGGCTGCGGCGGATGACACCGCGCCCGCGGGGGAGGACACCCCCGCCGCCGCGACCGCCGCGGAGGAAGAGACCACCGCGCCGGCAGCGAGCGAATGATCGAAACGGCATTCCTGGCCCTCGGGCTGGTGCTGATCGTGGAGGGGCTGGCGTACGCGCTGGCCCCTTCGCTTGTGGAGCAGCTGCTCGAGGCGCTCAGGGCGATGCCAGTGGAGGCGCGGCGGACCCTCGGTCTGGGGGCGCTGGCCATCGGTTTCGTCTTCGTCTGGATCGCCAAGACCATGGGGGCCTGAGCGATGTCTGTCGCCACGGGACTTTCACGAGCAGTTGAGACCGCGCGACGGGCTTTGAGTTGCGGTCCATCGGGTCTACATTGCATCTAACGGGCGAGGGCGCCCGGCGCGCCCGCCACACTTGACCGCCGGAACCGGCATGAAGCCGCGGCCGGCAGAGCAAACCAAAGAGGAGAACGGGTGTGACACAACTGGCTTATGCCACCCAACCCCGGGACCGCGACACGCAGGGCCAATGGACCCTGCGGGGCCTCGTCCTCGGCGTGATGATGACGCTGATGGCCGTCGGCCAGCAGGCCGTCGCGCAGGACCGGCCGTCGAGCTTCGCGGACCTGGCAGAGAAATTCAGCCCCGCCGTGGTGAACATCACCACGTCCACCACCGTCGCCGGCAACGCCGGCGTGAACCCCATCGTTCCCGAGGGCTCTCCCTTCGAGGATTTCTTCCGTGAATTCCGTGACCGGAACGGCGAGAGCGACCGTCCGCGCCGTTCTTCCGCACTGGGCTCCGGCTTCGTCATCTCGGAAGACGGCTACGTGGTGACCAACAACCACGTCATCGAATCCGCCGACGAGATCACCGTCGAGTTCTTCAACGGCACCGAACTGGACGCCGAAGTCGTCGGGACCGACCCGAAGACCGACATCGCGCTGCTGAAGGTCACGGCCGAGGGTCCGCTGCCCTACGTGTCGTTCGGCGACAGCGACGTGGCCCGCGTTGGCGACTGGGTGCTCGCCATGGGCAACCCGCTGGGCCAGGGCTTCTCGGTCTCCGCGGGCATCGTCTCGGCCCGGAACCGGGCGCTCTCGGGCACCTATGACGATTACATCCAGACCGACGCCGCCATCAACCGCGGCAACTCGGGCGGGCCGCTCTTCAACCTCGACGGCGAGGTGATCGGCGTGAACACCGCGATCCTGTCGCCCAATGGCGGCTCGATCGGGATCGGCTTCTCGATGGCCGCGAACGTGGTGTCGAAGGTCGTCGACCAGCTGAAGGAATTCGGCGAGACCCGCCGCGGCTGGCTGGGCGTCCGCATCCAGGACGTGACCCCCGACATGGCCGAGGCCATGGGGCTCGACGAGGCGCGCGGCGCGCTCGTCACCGACGTGCCGGAAGGCCCGGCGATGGAAGCCGGCATGCAGGCCGGCGACGTCATCGTCACCTTCGACGGCCGCGATGTCGAGGACACCCGCGGCCTGGTCCGCCAGGTCGGCAACACCGCGGTCGGCAAGGCCGTGGACGTGGTGGTGCTGCGCGACGGCGAAGAGACCGACCTCTCGGTGACGCTCGGCCGCCGCGAACAGGCCGAGAACCCGGTCCCCGCCGCCCAGCCGGGTGCCGAGGACGGCGAGGCGCCGGCGGAGAAGGAGCTCATGGGCCTCACCGTGAGCCCGGTCACTCCGGAGCTGATCGAGCAGCTGGAACTCGGCGAGAATGCCGAGGGGCTGGTCGTCGTGGACGTGGACGAGATGTCCGACGCCTACGAGAAGGGCCTGCGGGCGGGCGACCTCATCACCGAGGCCGGCCAGCAGAAGGTGGCGAGCCTCGGCGAGCTCGAGGAGCGGATCGCCGCGGCGCAGGATGCGGGCCGCAAGTCGATCCTGCTGCTCGTCCGCCGTGCCGGGGACCCGCGCTTCGTCGCGCTGCCGGTCGAGGAGACGGAAGAGGAGTGATCCTCTCCGCAGCCGACCGATCCGAACGGGCGCCCTTCGCGGCGCCCGTTTCCTTTCGGGCGGTGCCAGGCGGCGCGCGGGCCGGGGGCCCGCGCACAGGATGCCTTGCGGCACGGGGTGCCGCGGGTCAGAGGGGCGCTGCCCCTCTCTTGGCCTTCGGCCAATTCACACCCCGGGATACGGGAACCAGGGGAAGGGGGCGGCTCAGCCCGCGACGGGCACGGTCTCGGGCGTGGCCGAGGCCCCGGGGACATCGACGACCGCGAGGCCCAGCTTGCGGGCGGCGGCGAGCGACAGGGTGCCGCTGTCGAGCCCCTCGGGCTTCTGGTAGGCGCGGATCGCGGTCCGCGTGGGGCCGTCGATCGTGCCGGTGATCGCGCCGCGGTAGAGGCCGCGGGCCGCCAGCGCGCGCTGGAGCGATGAGATGAACTCGGCCGTCATCTCGGGCTGGCAGGGGGTGCGGAACCAGACCTCGCGCCGTTCCTGCACGATGCGCTGGCTGGTCTCGGTCCGGTAGCTGGAACTGCCGTCGGGGCCGGGGACCGCGGCCTGCTCGGTCACCGTCTCGATCACCGCGGGCGTGGCGTCGCGGCCCCAGCAGGTGCCCGGCGCCGCGCCCGGGGGCGCGGCCGCGCGGATCTGCGTGACCTCGGGCCCGATGGCGAGCGGGGTCAGCGTCTCGCCCCCGCAGGCGGCGAGCGCCAGCGTCATGAGCGGGGCCCGGAGGGGCAGGGGGATGCGGGGCATGATCGGCTCGTGGACTGCTCGCGCGGGTTGGCCCGCCTCGTTGGTCCGCAGTCTAGCCGGTTTCGCCGTAGCGGGGAACCCGTGCCGCGTCGCCGCCCTTGCCGTGGCAGAGCTTGTCGACCCCGAGGGCGGGCAGGCTGTCGAGCATGGCCGAGATATCCTCGATCCGTTCGGCGACCACGTGGGTCACGCCGCTGTCGCGCTGCACCCGGCCCGTCACCCGCAGCATCCGCCCCGAGATCACCGCGCGCCGGAACGCGTCGTAGAGCTTGCGCCAGACGATGATGTTGACGATCCCGGTCTCGTCCTCGAGCGTGAGGAAGATCACCCCCTTCGCCGTGCCGGGGCGCTGGCGCAGGATCACGATCCCCGCCACCGTCACCCGGGCATTGGCGGGCGGCAGCTGGAGCAGGGCGGCGGGGATGGCCGAGGGCGGTTTCGGCCAGGGGCGGTCGGCGGGTCTCATGAGAACGAATATAGAACATGACGCAACGCTCACAAGCCCTTGTCCCGGACAGATGCAAAAGGGGCTGGAACGGGCGGTGACGCGAAGCTAGACCGAACCGGAGCAGCAAGGGGAGCGAGATGGCGAAGATCACCTATATCGAGCACAACGGCACCGAGCACGTCGTCGAGGTCGCCAACGGCATGACCGTGATGGAGGGCGCGCGGGACAACGGCATTCCCGGCATCGAGGCCGATTGCGGCGGTGCCTGCGCCTGCTCCACCTGCCATGTCTATGTCGATCCGGCCTGGACCGACAAGCTGCCCGAGAAGGGCGACATGGAAGAGGACATGCTGGATTTCGCCTTCGAGCCCGATCCCGCCCGGTCCCGGCTGACCTGCCAGCTGAAGGTGACAGACGCGCTCGACGGGCTGGTCGTGCAGATGCCCGAGCGGCAGATCTGATGCGGCTGGCGGCGGCGCTCCTCGCGGCGCTGCTGCCGGTGGCAGGCTGGGCGGCGGAGGGACGGGTGGTGGCCGCCCGGTTCGGCGAGCCCACGACGCGCTACGACCACGGGGTCCTCGGGGATGCCGTGGAATGGGGGGCGTTGACGATCACCCTGCAGAGTGCCGCGGGGACCTCCGAGCATACCATCCGCCTGCCCGAGAACCGCGTCTTCGAGGATGTGGCGCCGCGGCTCGTCGATCTGGACCGCGACGGCAGCCCGGAAGTGGTGGTGGTGGAGACCGACCTGAACCGCGGCGCGCGTCTCTCGGCCTGGCAGCCGGGCGCGGAGGCGCCCCTCGTGGCGACCCCCTACATCGGGCAGAGGCACCGCTGGCTGGCGCCGCTCGGGGGCGCGGACCTCGACGGGGACGGGTTCGTCGAGCTGGCCTATGTCGACCGGCCGCACCTCGCGAAGGTGCTCCGGGTCTGGCGCTACCGGGAGGGCGCCTTCCGGGAGGTCGCCGCGGCCGAGGGGCTGACGAACCACCGGATCGGCTGGGACCACATCCCGGGCGGCATCCGGGAGTGCGGGCAGGGGCCCGAGATGATCACCGCGGATCGGGACTGGGGCCGGGTGATGGCCTCGCGCCTGACCGGCGGGCGGATCGAGACGCGGGCGCTCGGGGGGTATTCCGCCGAGGCCATGGCAAGCGCGATGGCCTGCCGGTAGCGGCGGCGCGGGACGCAACCTGACACGCCGGGTGCCGGGCGCGACCACCGCCGTGCACCGGCCTGGCCGTCGGCGCGGGGGCCTGAGGCGGCCCTGGGCTGCGGGCACGGGCAGGCAACCTACGACCTGGATGCGCGGGGCGGGCGCGGGAGGGGGCCCGGGAGCCACCGTTAGGGTGCAGTGCCCCCGCCTGCGCGACGGCAGGACCTGGAGCGCGATCGGATCTGAGCCTCGAAGATCGGTGCGGAGGGCGGTGGTGCAAGGCGGCCCGGGCCCGATGTCGGTTGCACTGCCCCCGGGCCTGCGCGACGGCAGGACCTGGAGCCCGACCGGCGTCAAGCCTCCAAGGTCGGTTCGAATGACGGCGGTGGAGGGGGGCGCTGCCCCCGTCGGGCCGCTGGCCCGACTCCCCCGGAGTATTTCCGGAAAGATGAAGCGGGGGGTCAGGCCGCCGGGGCTTCGGCGGCTTCCAGCTTTTCGAGCGCGGCCATCCAGAGCGTCTCGGCCTTTTCCATCGCCCCGCGCAGTTCCGCGTACTTGCGGTTCCAGACCTCCAGCTCGCCCACCTTGTCGTCCTCGTAGAGCGCGGGATCGGCCAGCTTCGCGGAGAGCTTGTCGCTCATGTCAGAGAGCTTCTTCACCCGTTCCTCGCATTTGCGGACCTCGGCGCGAAGCGCGAGCACCTGGTCGCGGGAGGGGCGTTTCGGCTTCTCCTTCGGCTTGTCGGACTTCGCCGAGGGCGCCGGGCCGATCAGCATCTGGCGGTAGCTTTCCAGGTCGCCCTCGTAGGGCGAGACGCGGCCGTCCTTCACCAGCCAGAGCCGGTCGGCCACGAGGCTGAGGAGGTGCATGTCGTGGGAGACGAGGATCACCGCCCCGGTGTAATCGGTCAGCGCCTCGACCAGCGCCTCGCGGCTCTCTATGTCGAGGTGGTTGGTCGGTTCGTCGAGGATCAGCATGTGCGGCGCGTCGAGCGTGGCGAGCAGGAGCGACAGCCGGGCCTTCTGACCGCCCGAGAGGCGGCCGACCTCGGTTTCGGCCTGCTCGGCGCCGAGCCCGAAGCCTGCCAGGCGGGCGCGGAGCTTGGCTTGCTGCTCACCGGGCCGGGCGCGCAGGAGGTGCTGGAGCGGTGTCTCGTCCACGTGCAGCTCGTCCACCTGGTGCTGGGCGAAGAAGCCGATCCGGAGTTTCGAGGAGGCGACCTTGCGCCCGTCGATCAGCGGCAGCCGGTCCGACAGCATCTTCGACAGCGTCGACTTGCCCTCGCCGTTGCGGCCGAGAAGCGCGATCCGGTCGTCCTGGTCGATGCGCAGGTTCATGCCGCGCAGGATCACCGTCTCGCCGTAGCCGGTGGAGGCGCCCTCGAGGGCGACGATGGGGGGCGAGAGCTCCTCGGGTTCGGGGAAGGTGAAGACCGTGCGCGCCTCGTCCTCGGGGGCGGTGATCTTCTCCATCTTCTCCAGCATCTTGACGCGGGATTGGGCCTGCTTGGCCTTCGACGCCTTGGCCTTGAAACGATCGACGAAGCTTTGCAGATGCGCGCGCCGTGCCTCCTGCTTCTTGGCGGCGGCGGCCTGCAGGCTGCGCTGCGCCGCGCGCTGGCGGGCGAAATCGTCGTAGCCGCCGGCGTAGAGGGTCAGCTTCTTGCCCTCGAGATGCAGGATATGGTTCACCGCCCGGTTCAGCAGGCCGCGGTCGTGGCTGATGATGAGCACGGTGTGGGGATAGCGCGCGAGGTAGCTTTCGAGCCAGAGCGCGCCCTCGAGGTCGAGGTAGTTGGTCGGTTCGTCGAGCAGCAGCAGATCGGGCTGCGAGAAGAGCACCGCGGCGAGCGCCACGCGCATCCGCCAGCCGCCCGAGAAGGCCGAACACGGCATCCGCTGCTCGGCATCGGTGAAGCCCAGGCCCTTGAGGATCGTCGCGGCGCGCGCCTCGGCGCCCCAGGCGTCGATGTCGGCGAGGCGGGTCTGCACCTCGGCCACGCGCATCCCGTCGGTGGCGGTCTCGGATTCGGCCATCAGCGCCGCGCGCTCGGTATCGGCGGCGAGTACCGTGTCGATCAGCGAGACCTCGTTGCCCGGCACCTCCTGCGCGACGCCGCCGATGCGGGCGCGGGGCGGCAGCGAGATGGCGCCGGTCTCGAGCGCGAGCTCGCCCCGGATCAGGCGGAAGAGGGTGGTCTTGCCGGTGCCGTTGCGGCCGACGATCCCGACCTTGTGGCCTTCGGGAATCGTGGCCGAGGCGTGATCGATCAGGGTGCGGCCGGCAACGGCGTAGGAGATGTCTTCGAGGCGTAGCATGCGCGGTCCCTAGCAGAGGCCGCGCAGCTGCGCCATAGGTCTACTGGGCGGTATAGCCGCCATCGACGAGGTGATAGGAGCCGGTGATGAAGCTTGCCTGGTCCGAGAGCAGGTAGCAGCAGAGATCGGCGACCTCGGACGGCTTGCCGAGGCGCTTCATCGCGTGCATCTGGGCCAGCGCCTGCTGCGTCGCGTCGTCGAGATGTTCGTCGATCAGCGGCGTGTGGATGAAGGCGGGGCCGATGGCGTTGACGCGGATGTTGTCGCCGGCGTGTTCCAGCGCGGCGCTCTTGGTCAGGCCGACCACGCCGTGCTTGGCCGCGACATAGGCCACGGAATTGGCGAAGCCCACGGAGCCCAGGATCGAGGCGATGTTGACCACCACGCCGCCGCCCGTTTTCCGCATCGCGGCGATGCCGTAGCGCGTGCCGTAGAAGACGCCGCTGAGGTTCACGCCGATGACCTTGTCCCAGCTGTCGAGCGGGTAGTCGCCGGTGGCGGCCTGCGCCCCGCCGATCCCGGCGTTGTTCACGATGCCGTGGAGCGCGCCGGTCTCCGTCACGGCGAAATCGACCAGCGCCTCGACCGCCTCGGGTTTCGACACGTCGCAGGCGCGGGCCAGCGCGCCGTGGCCGATCCTTTCGGCCGCCGCCTCCGCCGCCGCCTGGTCGATGTCCGACACGATGACGCGCGCGCCGCTCTCGGCCAGCCGCTCCGCGATGGCCAGGCCGATGCCCGAGGCCGCGCCGGTGACGATGATCGTCCTGCCGTCAAACCGAATGTCCATGATGTGTCTCCTTTTCGCGTGGGGCTCCCCGTCCAGAGACCTATGCCTTCGGGCAGGGTCCGCCAAGGTGGCTGCGTCAGGCTGTCCCGTCCTCGCGCTCCCGCGCGCGCCGGAGCAGGCGCCCGATGATGAACGAGGTGCGCGGCGCCCAGACGTAGCGCGTGCGCGCGGTGCGGACCCGGCCGACACGCATCCGCAGGAGCCCGAAGCCCAGGAGCGCCAGGTGCCCGACCGCCACCATGGCGAAGAGTGCGCCGGGCCCGAAGGCCGCGATCAGCTGGGAGGCCGTCCAGGGCGCGGCGATGGCGCCGAGCGCGTAGAAGAAGAGGAGCGCGGCCGAGAGCTCGGCCCGTTCCTCGTGGCTGGCGAAATCATGGGCATGGGCGGCGGCGACCGAATAGACCGGGAAGGTGGTGAAGCCGAAGAGCGCGGCGTTCAGCATCACCATCGTCACCCCGTCCGAGGTCGTCGCGGCCAGCAGGCAGCTGAGCATCGCGCCGACCGAGATCCAGATCAGGACCCGGCGGCGGTCGAACTTGTCCGCAAGCCAGCCCGCCGGGTATTGCGCCAATGCGCCGCCGAGGATGTAGATCGACAGGAAGAGCGCGATCTGGTCGGTGCCGAGCCCGACCTCCTTGCCGTAGAGCGGGCCGATCATCCGGAAGGTCGCGGCCGAGAGCGCCGAGACGATGACGGCCGCCACGGCGAGCGGCGAGCGCGCCCAAGCGAGGCCCGGCCTGAGGCGCGGCTGCGCGGGCATGGCGGGCTGTTCCGCGCGGGTGAGCGTCAGCGGGAAGAGCGCGGCGCAGCAGAGGATCGCCAGCACGTTGTAGGAGACGTAATCGGCAGGCGCCAGGAACGAGATCATCGTCTGCGCCAGCAGCGAGCCGCCCATGTCGATGATGCGGTAGGAGCCCATGACGCGGCCGCGCTCGGCATTCTCGAGCCGCGCCATCATCCAGCCCTCGATCACCGTGTAGCAGCCCGCGACGCAGAGCCCCGAGGCGACCCGCATCATGGCCCAGGCATAGGGATCGACGATCGTCATGTGGGCAATGAGCCCGATCGCGCCGGCCGCGGTGAAGGCCGCGAAGGCGCGGGAATGGCCGACGGCCCCCATCAGGCGCGGGGCCCACCAGCAGCCGATGAAGAAGCCCACGAAATGCGCCGAACCGAGCAGGCCGATCTGGCCCACGGTGAAGTCGAGCGCGATCCCGGAGAGCGCGTCGAGCGGGCCCACGCCGCCGGTCGAGAGCTGGAGCAGCAGGACCGAAAGGAAGAGCGGGGCGAAGGTCAGGAGAAGGCGCATGGGTCATGCTTGCCCGCAGTGACCCCGGGAGGGCCAGTCCGGGAGCGACGAAAGGGGTCGAAAACGGGATACGGAATTCGCGGGGTGCGGGATTGCGCAAAACGCGGCCCTCCGCGGGGCGGAGGGCGGGGAGGGGGGCTGTCTGCCCCCCCCGTCGGGCCTGCGGCCCGACTCCCCCCGAGGATACATGACCAGAGGAAAGCCGGGCGGGGCGCTCAGGCCTGGAGGTTCTTCTCCAGCCACGCCTCCAGCCAGTGGATGTTGTAGTTGCCGGACTGGATGTCGGGCTCCTGCAGGAGCGCGTCGAAGAGGGGCACGGTGTTCTCCACCCCGTCGACGATCAGCTCTCCGAGGGCGCGGTCGAGACGGGCGAGCGCCTCGGGCCGGTCGCGGCCGTGCACGATCAGCTTGCCGATCAGGCTGTCGTAATAGGGCGGGATCGAATAGCCGTCGTAGAGCGCGCTGTCCATCCGGACGCCGAGACCGCCGGGCGCGTGGTAATGCGTGATACGGCCGGGGCGCGGTGCGAAATCGGGCAGGCGTTCGGCGTTGATCCGGACCTCGATGGCGTGGCCGTTGATCGTGAGATCGTCCTGCGTGAAGGAGAGCGGATAGCCCTCGGCCACGCGGATCTGCTCGCGCACGAGGTCGACGCCGAAGATGGCCTCGGTGACCGGGTGTTCGACCTGCAGGCGGGTGTTCATCTCGATGAAGTAGAACTCGCCGTTCTCGTAGAGGAACTCGATCGTGCCGGCGCCGGCGTAGTTGATCGCGGCCACGGCATCGGCGCAGGTCTTGCCGATCCGGGCCCGCAGCTCGGGCGTGATCGCGGGGCCGGGGGCCTCCTCGAAGACCTTCTGGTGGCGGCGCTGGAGCGAGCAGTCCCGCTCGCCGAGGTGCACCGCGCCGCCCTTGCCGTCGCCGAAGACCTGGATCTCCACGTGGCGGGGGGTGGTGAGGTATTTCTCGATATAGACTTCGTCGTTGCCGAAGGCGGCCTTGGCCTCGGACCGGGCGGAGTGGAAGGCGCGCTCCATCTCGCCGTCATTCTTCGCGACCTTCATGCCGCGCCCGCCGCCGCCGGCGGTGGCCTTGATGATGACCGGGTAGCCGATCTCGGCCCCGATGCGCTTGGCGTCCTCGAGGCTGGGCACGCCGCCGTCGGAGCCGGGCACGCAGGGCACGCCCAGGTTCTTCATCGTGTCCTTGGCGGTGATCTTGTCGCCCATGATGCGGATATGCTCCGCCCGGGGGCCGATGAAGGTGAGCCCGTGGTCCTCGACGATCTGCACGAAGCCGGCGTTTTCCGACAGGAAGCCGTAGCCCGGGTGGATCGCCTGCGCGCCCGTCACTTCGCAGGCGGCGATGATCGAGGGGATGTGCAGGTAGCTCTGGGCCGAGGAGGGCGGACCGATGCAGACGCTTTCGTCGGCCATGCGGACATGCATCGCGTCGGCGTCAGCGGTGGAATGGACCGCGACGGAGCGGATGCCCATCTCGCGCGCCGCGCGGATGACGCGGAGTGCGATCTCGCCCCGGTTGGCGATGAGGATCTTGTCGAACATCTGAGTGGCCTTACTCGATGATCATGAGCGGCGCGCCGAATTCGACGGCCGACTGGTCTTCCACCATGATCCGCTTGATCGTGCCGGAGCGCGGCGCGGGGATGTGGTTCATGGTCTTCATGGCTTCGATGATGAGCAGCGTGTCGCCCTCGGACACCTGCGCGCCGACCTTGGCGAAAGGCTCCGCGCCCGGTTCGGGCTGGAGGTAGACGGTGCCCACCATCGGCGAGGTCACGGCGCCCGGGTGGCTGGCCGGATCGGCGGTCTCGGATGCGGCGGCAGGGGCCGCGGGCGCTGCGGCAGAGGCCGCGGGGGCCGGTGCCGGCAGGGCGGCGGGGGCGGCCATCGCCACGGGGGCGGGGGCGGCGACATGGCGGCTGACGCGGACGTTGAGGGAGTCGTCCTCGCCGTATTCCCGTTTCACTTCGATCTCGCTGAGGTCATTGTCCTTCAGGAGACCGGCCAGAGCCTGGATGAAAGAAACATCGGCGTCGTGCGACTTGTTCGTCATGCTGTCCTCGATCAGAAGCCCGGGCCCTTCCCTGTGGCCCTTTCCCCGGGGCTTATAAGGTAAGGGGAGGCGTGTGGAAAGCGACCTATGCGCAAGCGCGGGCCCGGTCAAACGGAAAGGGGCGCCCGGCGGGCGCCCCCCGTGCAGGGATCCGGCCGTCAGCGGTCGGCCGGGGTCACGACTTTCCCAGCGAGATCTGTTCGTCAGCCTCCAGCTGCGTGGCGAGCTCGGAATCGTATTCGTCCATGCTCTTGAGCTGTTCCTCGGTATAGCCGAAGGCGGTGACGGTCTCGCCCTGCCAGTCGAGCTCGGTCAGCGGCAGCGCCACCGAATGCTCGCCCAGGCCGAGGAAGCCGCCGACACCCACGACGGCCATCACCTCGCCGTTGATCCGGACGACATTGTCGATCTCGCCGATGTCCTCACCCGCCGAGGACGCCACCTCGGCGCCGATCAGGGCGCCCGCGGTGGAGGGGGCGGAGCCGGCGGCGGCAGCGGCCTCGGCATCCGCCGTGGCGGTCGCGTCGGGCGAGAGCGCCTCTTCGGTGGCCTCGGCGCCGTCCTCGAGCTGCTCGTCCGCCGCATCCGCGGTGTCGACGGCCGCGTCGCCGGCGGCTTCGGCGCTGTCGCCGACCTGTTCGCCCGCGGCGATCGTGGCCTCTCCGACGGTCTCGACCGCGTCACCGATGGCGGCGACGCCGTCCTCGACGTTCTGCCGCAGCGGATCGACATCGGCCTCGGCCTCGGCCTCGGCCTGCGCCGTTGCGCCCTCGTCGGTGGTGGTCGCCGTGGCGTTGATCTCGCCGTCGCCGAGGGTGCTCTCGACCTGCGTTCCGGTGTCCGTCGCGGTGTCCTGTGCCAGCACGGGGCCCGAGAGAAGGGCAAGCGCGGCAGCGCTGGAAATCAGTGTTTTCTTGACCGGTGTCATCATGTTCTCCTTGTTCGCGTTTGCGGTATGTCGCTCTTGCGATGTGCTGAAGGAGGAACGGGCCACGGTGGCGGAGGTTCCGCCAGGGGGAAGCTTTCCGGCGGCATGCTGCCGATCTGTCGCGGCCGGTTTCGCCGGGGCGAGGCGGGCAAGAAGAAAGGCGGGCCGCGCGGGCCCGCCTTTCCGTGTCACGCCCTGCGGCGGTCACTTGTTCATGCGGTTCTCGATCAGCTCGTCCACCACCGAAGGGTCGGCCAGGGTCGAGGTGTCGCCGAGCGCGCCGTAATCGTTCTCGGCGATCTTGCGCAGGATCCGGCGCATGATCTTGCCCGAGCGGGTCTTGGGCAGGCCGGGGGCCCACTGGATCAGGTCGGGCTTCGCGATCGGCCCGATCTCGTTGCGGACCCAGCCCTCGAGCTCCTTGCGGAGCTCGTCCGAGGGCTCCACGTCGTTCATCAGCGTCACGTAGGCGTAGATGCCCTGGCCCTTCACCTCGTGCGGGTAGCCCACCACCGCCGCCTCGGCGACCTTGGCGTGGGCGACGAGGGCGGATTCGACCTCGGCCGTGCCCATGCGATGGCCCGAGACGTTGATCACGTCGTCCACGCGGCCGGTGATCCAGTAATAGCCGTCCGCGTCGCGGCGGCAGCCGTCACCGGCGAAGTAATAGCCCTTGTAGTCCGAGAAATAGGTCTTCTCGAACCGCTCGTGATCACCCCAGACGGTGCGCATCTGGCCGGGCCAGCTCTGCTTGATGGCAAGGACGCCCTCGGCCTGGGTCTCCTCGATCTCCTTGCCGGAGGTCGCGTCCAGCACCACGGGCTGCACGCCGAAGAACGGCTTCGTGGCCGAGCCGGGCTTGGTCGCGGTGGCGCCGGGCAGGGGGGTGATCATGTGCCCGCCCGTCTCAGTCTGCCACCAGGTGTCGACGATGGGCAGCTTCCCCTTGCCGACGTTGTCGTTGTACCAGTTCCAAGCCTCGGGGTTGATCGGCTCGCCCACGGTGCCGAGCACCTTGAGCGACGAGAGATCCGAGCCCTCGACGAACTTCGTCCCCTGTCCCATGAGCGCGCGGATCGCGGTCGGGGCGGTGTAGAACTGGTTCACCTTGTGCTTCTCGATCACCTGCCAGAAGCGCGAGGCGTCGGGGTAGGTGGGCACGCCCTCGAACATCAGCGTGGTCGCGCCGTTCGCGAGCGGCCCGTAGATGATGTAGGTGTGGCCGGTCACCCAGCCGACATCCGCACCGCACCAGAAGACGTCGCCGTCGTGGTAGTCGAAGGTCAGCTCCTGCGTCATCGCGGCGTAGAGCAGGTAGCCGCCGGAGGAATGCACCACGCCCTTGGGTTTGCCGGTCGAACCGGAGGTGTAGAGGATGAAGAGCGGATCCTCGGCGCCCATCGGACGGATCGGGCAATCGGGGGCGACCTCGGCCATCATCGCCTTCACGTCGACGTCGCGGTCCTGGATCCAGGTCGTCTGGTCGCCGGTGTGCTTCACGACGAGGCAGCGCACCTTGTCCGAGCAGTGCAGCAGCGCGGCGTCGGTGTTCGACTTCAGCGCGGTGCGGCGCCCGCCGCGCGGCGCGGTGTCGGCGGTGATGACCACCTTGGCCTGGCAATCGTTGATCCGGTTGGCGAGCGCGTCGGGCGAGAAGCCGGCGAAGACGACCGAGTGGATCGCCCCGATCCGGGCGCAGGCGAGCATGGCATAGGCCGCCTCGGGGATCATCGGGAGGTAGATCACGACGCGGTCGCCGCGCATCACGCCCTGCGCCAGCAGGACGTTGGCGAAGCGGCAGACCTTCTCGTGCAGTTCCCGGTAGGTGATGTGCTGCGCGCCATCTCCCGGCTCGTCCGGCTCGAAGATGATCGCGGTCTGGTCGCCGCGTTCTTCCAGGTGCCGGTCGATGCAATTGTAGGCGACGTTCAGCACGCCGTCCTCGAACCACTTGATCTTGACCTTGCCGAGGGTGAAGTCCGCGTCCTTGACCTTCGTGAAGGATTCGATCCAGTCGAGCCGCGTCTTCGCCTGCTCGCCCCAGAAGGACTCGGGGTCCTCGATGGAGGCCTTGTACATCGTCTCGTAGGTTTCGGCGCCCACGTGAGCCTTGGCCACGAAGTCGTTGGACGGCGGATAGATTTTGGGGTTGCTGGCTTCGTTCATGACGCGCCTCCCTTTCGCGTTGGTGACGTCCCGTTAGGGAGTAGATAGGACCATCGCCCGGCGAGGTTCAAGGCGAACCCGCCGGGCGTTGTCCCGTCAGATGGCCAGGTACTCGGCCCGCAGCTCGGAGTTTCCAAGCACCTCGGCGGCCGATCCGTCGAACACGATGGAGCCGGTGTCGAGGATCACCGCGCGGTCGGCAAGCTCGAGCGCGCGGACCGCGTTCTGTTCGACGAGGATCGTGGTGATGCCCTGTTCCTTGATGATCCGGAGGGTCTTTTCGATCTCGTCCACGATCACCGGGGCAAGCCCCTCGTAGGGTTCGTCGAGCAGAAGCACCTTGATGTCGCGCGCCAGTGCCCGGGCGATCGACAGCATCTGCTGCTCGCCGCCCGACAGGGTGACGCCCTCCTGCCGGCGGCGTTCGCCGAGGCGGGGGAACAGCTCGAAGAGCCGCTCCTTCGACCAGCCGATCGGCGGGGCGATCTGGGCGAGGTCGATGTTCTCCTCGACCGTGAGGCCGGGGATGATCCGCCGGTCCTCCGGCACGAGCCCCAGCCCCGCCTGCGCCGCCTCGTGCGACCTCATCGTGTGCAGCGGCTGGTGGTCGAGCCAGATCTCGCCATGCGTCACCTGCGGCGCGTCGAGCCGGGCGATGGCGCGCAGGGTCGAGGTCTTGCCCGCCCCGTTGCGGCCCAGCAGGGCGAGGATCTCGCCCTCGTGGACGTTGAAGCTCACGTTCTGGACGATGTAGCTCTCGCCGTAATAGGCCTCCATGTTCCAGACCGACAGGAAGGCAGGCGCCGTCTCGGCGTAGTTCCTGCCCTTCGAGAAATCGGGTTTGACGTTCATCCTGGCTCTCCCTTACGCAGGCTGGCTCTCGCCGAGGTAGGCTTCGCGCACCTTCGGATGGCCCTTGATCTTCGCCGGCACGTCCTCGACCAGCGGCGTGCCCTGGGCCAGCACGGTGATCCGCTCGGCCAGGCTGAAGACGACGTGCATGTCGTGCTCGATGATCACGATGGTGATGTTGCGCTTGTCCCGGATCTCCTTCAGCAGCTCGATCGTGTTGTTGGTGTCCGCACGCGCCATGCCGGCCGTCGGTTCGTCGAGCAGCAGCAGCCGCGGCTCCTGCGCGAGGCACATCGCGATCTCGAGCCGCCGCTTGTCGCCGCGCGACATCGAGGCCGAATGCATGTCGCGCTTCTCGAGCAGGTTCATGTCGGCCAGCACGCTTTCGGCATGCGCGATGATGTCCTTCTGCGCGGTGATGGCCCGGATCGGGTTCAGCTCGAAGGCCCCGTCGCGCTTGGCGAAGCAGGGGATCATCATGTTCTCCATGACCGTCAGGTCGCCGAAGATCTCAGGCGTCTGGAACACCCGGCTGATCCCCATCTGGTTGATCTGGTAAGGCTTGCGGCCCAGCACGGACTGTCCGTCGAACATGACCGACCCGGTGTCCGGGATCAGCTTGCCGACGAGGCAGTTCAGCAGGGTCGACTTGCCCGCCCCGTTCGGCCCGATGATCGCGTGGACCGAATTCTCGGCCACGCTCAGGTTCACGTCCGACAGCGCCTTCAGCCCTCCGAACCGCTTGCCCACGTTCTTGACTTCAAGGATGCCCATGGATCGCGCTCCTCATTCGGCGGGGTTGGACTGGGTGGAATCGCGCGCCGCGTCCTTCTGCGGCTTGCGACGGAACAGCCGGGACAGCCGCTGGCCGCCCTCGACGAGCCCGCCGGGCAGGAAGGTCACGACGAGCATGAACAGCAGGCCCAGCGTCAGGTGCCAGCCGGGGCCGACGAAGTGTTCCGAGACGTAGACCGCGGCGTGCTGCATGTTCTCGGGCATGAAGGCGAACCAGGATTCGAGCACCGACGAGTTGATCTTGGAGAAGATGTTCTCGAAGTACTTGATGACGCCCGCGCCCAGGACCGGCCCGATCAGGGTGCCCGCACCGCCGAGGATGGTCATCAGGACGACCTCGCCCGACGCGGTCCACTGCATCCGCTCGGCGCCGGCGAGCGGGTCCATCGAGGCCATAAGACCACCCGCAAGACCGGCATACATGCCCGAGATCACGAAGACCGCGAGGGTGTAGGGCCGGATGTTGAGGCCGGTGTAGTTGAGCCGCGTCTTGTTCGCCTTGATCGCCCGCAGCATCAGCCCGAAGGGCGAGCGGAAGATGCGCACCGACACGTAGAAGGCCAGCAGCATGATCGCCGCGCAGACGTAATAACCCACGTTGAACTGGAACGCCCAGGTGCCGACATCCATGATGTAGGTCGAGCGCATCTCGGCGCCGAGCAGGTTGGTCACCGGGATGGAGCCGCTCTCGGTCGCCGTGACGCCGAGGATGCGCGGATCGGCCAGGGTGATCTGCAGCCCGGTCTCGCCGTTGGTGATCGGGGTGAGCACCGAATAGGCGAGGTTGAACGACATCTGCGCGAAGGCGAGGGTGAGGATCGAGAAGTAGATCCCCGTCCGCCGCAGCGAGATGTAGCCGATCAGCAGCGCGAAGATGCCCGAGGCGATGACCGAGGCGATGATCGCGGGGACGACGCTCATGCTCAGGAGCTTGAACATCCAGACGGCCGAGTAGGATCCCACGCCCAGGAAGGCCGCATGGCCGAAGCTGAGATAGCCGGTGAGGCCGAAGAGCAGGTTGAAGCCGATCGCGAAGATGCCGAAGATCACGAAGCGCTGCATCAGGTCCGGATAGCCCGCGTTGAACTGCGCCATGGCGCTGTTCGTCGGGAACGGGTTCAGCAGGAACGGAGCGAGGACGACCAGCGCGAAGACGACCAGCAACAGGATGAAGTCTTTTCTGTCGAGACCGAGCATGGGTTACTCCTCCATCACGCCCTTGCGGCCCAGAAGGCCCCGAGGACGGGCAAGCAGAATGATGATGGCGACGAGGTAGATGATGATCTGGTCGATGCCGGGCAGGATGGACTTGATCTCGTTCATCGAGGCGAAGCTTTCGAGGATGCCGAGCAGGAAGCCCGCGGCGACGGCGCCGGGCAGGGAGCCCATGCCGCCCACCACGACCACCACGAAGCTGAGGACCAGGAAGTCCATCCCCATGTGGTAGTTGGGCGAGTTGATCGGCGCGTACATCACGCCCGCCAGCCCCGCGACGACCGCGGCCATGGCGAAGGTGAAGGTGAAGCGCTTGTCGATGTTGATGCCCAGAAGGCCCACCGTCTCGCGGTCGGCCATGCCGGCGCGGACGACCATGCCGAAGGTGGTAAACTGCAGAAAGGCGAAGACCGACCCGATCAGCAGCGCCGCGAAGGCGAAGTAGACCATCCGCCAGTAGGGATAGATGATCACGTTCGGGTCGAAGCCGATCAGCACGCCGAAGTCGAACGAGCCCTGCAGCGCGTCGGGGGCGGGGGTCTGGATCGGGTTCGCGCCGTAGTAATGCTTGATGATCTCCTGCAGCACGATGGCCAGGCCGAAGGTCACGAGGATCTGGTCCGCATGGGGGCGCTTGTAGAAGTGCTTGATGAGACCGCGCTCCATCACGTAGCCGACCAGCGCCATGATCGGGATCGCGAAGAGGATCGCGATCGGCACCGACCAGTCGATGATGGTGGCGCCGACCTCGGGACCGAACCATTCCACGACATAGGGCGTCTCGACCTTCACCGGGTTGCCGAGGAAGTCGGTCCGGGTCTCGTCGAGCGTGACGTAGCTGAGCGACAGCAGCTTCTGCACCGAAACCGCGATGAAGGCGCCGATCATGAAGAGCGCGCCATGGGCGAAGTTGACGACACCGAGGGTGCCGAAGATCAGGGTGAGCCCGAGGGCGATCAGGGCATAGGCACTGCCCTTGTCCAGCCCGTTCAGGATCTGAAGGATGATGGCGTCCATGGACCTCTTCCCGAAGATGCACGTGGGCAAGGTGCGTGCCGCGCACGCACCCTACCGGCAAGCCCGCGCGTGATGCCGGGCGCTTGGTCGGGGCGCGTCCGCGACGCGCCCCGTCTGAGGCTTATGCGCCCGAGTTGCAGGCACCCAGGTTGCCGCCTGCGAACATCGGATGATCCGCCGCGTATTCGACCTGCTCGCGGGGCGTGACTTCCACGATCTCCACGAGGTCGAATTCGTTCTCCGGGTTCTCCTTGCCCCGCACGACCACGACGTCCTTGAAGCACTGGTGGTCCGCCGCGCGGTAGAGGGTCGGGCCGTTGCCGAGGCCGTCGAACTCGAAATCCTCGAGCGCTTCGGCGACGGCGCAGGGATCGAAGGACCCGGCGCGCTCCACGGCATCCGCGTAGAGCAGCGTCTGCGCGTAGCAGGTGTGCGCCGCCTGGCTCGGCGGGAAGCCGTATTTCTCGCCGAAGGACTGCACGAAGGCATTGGTGCCGGTGTAGCGGTCGCCCATCTGGTTCTCGAGCTTCCAGTCCCAGTTCTGGGAGCCGGGGATGCCCTTGATGTTCTCGCCGGCGCCGCGCGCCATGAGCTCCGAGTAGAGCGGCACGACGATCTCGAAGTTCTTGCCGTTGACCTGCTTGTCGCGCAGGCCGAACTGCACGGCGTTGGTCAGCGAATTGACCATGTTTCCGCCGTAGTGGTTCAGGACCAGCACGTCGGCGCCCGAGTTCAGGACCGGCGCGATGTAGGAGCTGAAGTCGGTCTGGGCGAGCGGCGTCAGCACGTTGTTGACGGTTTCCCAGCCAAGCGCCTCGGTGGCGGCCTGGATCGATTCCTGCTGCGTCCAGCCCCAGGTGTAATCGGCGGTCAGGTGATAGGCCTTGCGGTCCGCGCCGTACATCTTCTCGAGCACCGGGGCGAGCGCCGCGGCCGACATGTAGGCGTTGAAGAAGTGACGGAAGCCGTTTGCCTTCTTGTCCTTGCCGGTGGTGTCGTTCGAATGGGTGAGACCCGCCATGAAGATCACGCCGGCCTCCTGGCAGAGGCCCTGCACGGCCACGGCCACGCCCGAGGACGAACCGCCCGAGATCATCACCGCGCCGTCCTTCTCGATCATCGACTTGGCCGAGGCGCGGGCGGCGTCCGACTTGGTCTGCGTGTCGCCGGTGACGAATTTCACCTCCTTGCCGAGGATCCCGTTCCCCTTCAGGTTCTTCTCGGAGAAGGTCTGCATCATGCCGCCGTCGCCGCCGCCGTTCAGGTGCTCGACCGCCAGCTCGAAGGCGCGCAGCTCGTCGGCGCCCTCATCCGCGTAGGGGCCGGTCTGCGGCACGTTGAAGCCCAGCGTGACGCTGCTTCCGGTCGGTTCGTTCGTATAGGCGCGCGCCGAGGATCCGGTGAAGATCGTCGGAACCGCGAGGCCCGCCCCGGCGACTGCGCCGGTCCGGAGCACGCCGCGGCGTGTGAGTCTGTTGGACATTGTTATCCTCCCTGTTCGGTGGAACCGCCGACGTCTCCTCACGCCTGCGGACCGCACTAAGTGCAAAGATACCTTCGCAGACGAAGAGAAAACCAAGCAACAACTCCCTTTGTGCAAACGATTTTTTTGTAAACAAAATCACAAGGATCACGTAGAGTTGGTAAAGAAGTTTTTTGGCAGCGCAGAAACACGCTGAAATGGAAGGGAAATTCGGATGGCGCGCCCAACCTTGACGGGAAGCCGGATCCGCGAACGGCGGGCCCTGCGCGGGATGCGGCAGGCCGAGCTGGCGCGACGGGCCGGGATCTCGGCCTCCTACCTCAACCTGATCGAGCACAACCGGCGCAGAATCGGCGGCAAGCTGCTGCTCGACATCGCCGCGGCGCTGGACGTGGAACCATCGCTCCTCTCCGAGGGCGCCGAGGCCGCGCTGATCGCCACCCTGCGCGAAGCGGCCGCCGACCGGGCCGAGGCGGGGGCCGAGGCCGACGCGGTGGAGGAGCTCGCCGGCCGGTTTCCGGGCTGGGCCGCCCTTGTCGCCGCGCAGCACCGCGCCATCGAGGGGCTGGAACGCACGCTCGAGGTGCTCACCGACCGTCTGACCCACGACCCGCACCTCGCCGCGTCGATGCACGAGGTGCTCTCGACCGTGACGGCGATCCATTCCACGGCCTCGATCCTCGTCGAGACGAAGGAGATCGAGCCGGAATGGCGCGACCGCTTCCACCGCAACATCAACGAGGACAGCCAGCGCCTGGCCGAAGGCGCGCAGCGGCTGGTGAGCGAGCTGGAGGCCGGGCAGCGCCGCCAGGACACGCTGGGCGCGCCGCAGGACGAGGTGGAGCGCTTCCTGGCCGCCCGGGGCTTCCACCTGCCGGAACTCGAGGCCGGGGGCGGTGCAACCCCGGCCGAGGTGATCGCCGAGGCCGGAGAGGCGCTGAGCTCCACCGCCGCGCGCGAGATGGCGCAGGGGATCCTCGCCCGCTACGCCGAGGACGCCGCACGGCTGGCGGTCGGCCCGGTGACGGAGGCGGCTGCCGAAACGCTCGATCCCGGCTGGCTCGCCGCCCGGTTCGGCGTCGGGCCCGGTGCGATGATGCGCCGCCTCGCGAGCCTGCCGCCCGAGGCCGCGGCGACACTGGGCGGGCCCTTCGGGCTCGTGGCCTGCGACGCGAGCGGGACCTTCACCTTCCGCCGCCCGCTGCCCGGCTTCCCGCTGCCGCGGTTCGGCGCGGCCTGTCCGCTCTGGCCGCTGTTCCAGGCACTGTCGCGCCCGATGATCCCGCTCCGCCAGCGCCTCCGCCTTGCCAGCCGCGCCGAAGGCTGGTTCGTCACCCATGCGGTGGCCGAGCCCGTGGGCGTGGTGCAGGCCGGTCGGGAGCCGCTGTTCGAGGCGCATATGCTGATCGTGCCGGACCGTGACGAGAGCGAGGAGGGGCTGCGCCGGGTCGGTGTCACCTGCCGGATCTGCCCGCGGGCGGAGTGCCGCGGACGGCGCGAACCCTCGATCATGGCCGAGAGCGCCGCCGCCGGGTGACCTAAAGTAAATTATCCACAGTGCGGAATAACGTTTTTGACAGGTTGCATTTCCTGCCTGATAACAAGCGGACAAGAAGAAAAAGAAACGCTCGGAAGGGAGGGGAGGACCTGATGGGCAAGACCGTTCTTGTGATCGAGGACGAACCCAACATCATCGAAGCCATCGGTTTCATCCTGTCACGCGACGGCTGGCGGGTGGCGACGCATTCCAACGGGGTCGACGCGGTGGAGGCGGTGCGCGCGCGCGCGCCCGACCTCGTGATCCTCGACGTGATGCTGCCCGGCCGCTCGGGCTATGACATCCTGCGCGACCTGCGCGCGGGCGAGGGAACATCGGACCTGCCGGTGCTGCTGCTGACCGCGCGCGGGCAGACCAAGGACCGCGAGATGGCCGAAAGCTACGGTGCCTCGCGGTTCATGACCAAGCCCTTCTCGAACGCCGAGGTCCTGGAAGCGGTCCGCGACCTCGCCGGCGGATAGGCGGATGGCCCGGCCGCCGCGTGTGCTCTTCCTCGAGCGCCGGACCTACCGGCGGCGGCGGCTGGCGGACCTGGCCCGGCTGATGCCGGTGATCGGGCTGGTGCTGCTGCTGGTGCCGCTGCTCTGGCAGGAGGGCGCGGGCGGCATGCCGACGAGCCGGGCGATCCTGTGGATCTTCGGCGTCTGGGTGGTGCTGGTGGCGGCGACCGCATGGCTCGCCTCGCGCCGGCTCGAATCCGAGCTCGACGCCCAGGGCACGCCGCGGCCCCTGCCGGAGGCGGACCGCGGGGCGCGGCGCTGATGGCCTCGCTGAACCTGCTCATCGGCGTCTGCCTGAGCTACGTGGCGATCCTGTTCCTCGTCGCCTTCGCGGCCGAGCGCGCGGCGATGCGGGGCCGGGGCCACTGGCTGCGTTCGCCGCTCGTCTACACGCTGTCGCTGTCGATCTACTGCACCGCCTGGACCTTCTACGGCGCGGTCGGATACGCGGCGCGTTCGGGGCTCGAATACCTGACGATCTACATCGGCCCCAGCCTGGTGATGGTCGGCTGGCTCTGGGCCGTGCGCAAGATCGTCCGCATCGGACGGACCCAGCGGATCACCTCGGTCGCGGACCTGATCTCGTCCCGCTACGGCAAGTCGAACCTGCTGGCGGTCTGCGTGACGGTGCTCGCCGTGATCGGGACGACGCCCTATATCGCGCTGCAACTTCAATCGGTTGTCGAGAGCTTCTCAAGCTTTGCATTGGCCGATCCCGACGTCACGCCGAAGGGCGACAGCGCCTCCACGGCGCTCTGGGTCGCCGCGGGTCTGGCCTTCTTCACGGTGCTCTTCGGGACGCGGAACCTCGATGCCAACGAACGGCACCACGGGGTCGTCATGGCGATCGCGGTCGAGGCGGTGGTCAAGCTGGTGGCGCTGATGGCGGTCGGCATCTTCGTCGTCTGGGGGATCGGCGGGGGCCTGTCCGAGACGATGGCGCGGATCGACGCCTCCCGGCTCGGGCACTGGCAGATGGCCAACGGTCGCTGGGCCGGGCTGATCTTCCTCGCGGGCGCGGCGCTCTTCTGCCTGCCGCGGATGTTCCAGGTCCTCGTGGTCGAGAACGACGACGAGAGCCACCTGCGCACGGCGGCCTGGGCCTTCCCGGCCTACCTGATGCTGATGTCGCTCTTTGTGGTGCCGATCGCGGTGACCGGGCTCGAGCTGCTGCCCGAGGGCTCCAACCCCGACCTCTTCGTGCTGACCGTCCCGCTCGCCGCGGGGCAGGAGGGGCTGGCGATGCTGTCCTTCCTCGGCGGCTTCTCCTCGGCCACCTCCATGGTGATCGTCGCCTCGATCGCGTTGTCGACCATGGTCTCGAACCACATCGTCATGCCGATCTGGCTCAAGGCCACCGGCGGCGGGGCCGCGATCTCGGGCGATGTGCGCCACGTCGTCCTGCTGGCGCGCCGGCTGTCGATCGTGGGGGTCCTGCTGCTCGGGTATCTCTATTACCGCGTCTCCGGCGGGGGCGAGGCGCTGGCCGCCATCGGCCTGATCTCGTTCTCGGGCGTCGCGCAGTTCCTGCCCGCGCTGCTCGGCGGGATCTTCTGGCGCGGGGCCACCCGCATGGGGGCCTTCGCGGGGCTGATGATCGGCTCGGTTCTCTGGGTCTGGTGCCTGTTCCTGCCCAGCTTCGGCCCGGACGTCATCATCCCCGGCGAGGTGATGCTGCACGGCCCCTTCGGCTTCGGCTGGCTGCGGCCCTACGCGCTGTTCGGCATTGCCGGGCTCGATCCGCTGGTCCACGGCGTGCTGTGGTCGATGCTCTTCAACGCGGGCGCCTTCGCGCTGGTCTCGGTCTTCACCTTCCCCTCGCCGATGGAGCGGCTCCAGGGCGCGCAATTCGTCAACGTCTTCGCCCATTCCGAGGCGCCGCAGGGCTGGCAGGGCGGCGCCGCGCAGAGCGAGGACCTGATGATCATGGCGCAGCGCATCCTCGGCGCGGCCGACGCGCAGGCGCTCTTCCAGGACGCCGCGCGGCGTCAGGGGCTGCCGGGCTATCTGCCCGAGCCGACGGCGGAATTCCTCCAGCGGCTCGAGCGCGAGCTGTCCGGATCGGTCGGCGCGGCGACCGCCCATGCGATGGTCGGCCAGATCGTCGGCGGCGCCTCCGTCTCGGTCGAGGAGCTGATGGCGGTGGCCGACGAGACCGCGCAGATCATGGAATACTCCTCCCAGCTCGAGGCGAAATCCGAGGAGCTCGCCCGCACCGCCCGCCAGCTCAGGGCGGCGAACGACAAGCTCACCCAGATCTCGGTGCAGAAGGATGCCTTCCTCAGCCAGATCAGCCACGAGCTGCGCACGCCGATGACCTCGATCCGGGCGTTCTCCGAGATCCTGCGCGACGAGGGCGGCCTCAGCGCGGCAGAGCGCGGCAAATATGCCTCGATCATCCTCGAGGAGGCGGTGCGGCTGACGCGACTGCTCGATGACCTGCTGGATCTCAGCGTGCTGGAAAACGGGCAGGTGAACCTCAACTTCCGCGAGGCGGTGCTGTCCGACGTGCTCGACCATTCGGTCCGCGCCGCGTTGCAGGAGCGCGGCATCGAGATACGGCGCGATCCGCAGGCCGAGGCGCTGGTGGTCGAGACCGATGTCGACCGCCTGTCGCAGGTCTTCATCAACCTGATCGCCAATGCGCAGAAATACTGCGACGCAGCCCAGCCCGTGCTGACCATCGCCGTCAGCCGGCACAGAGGCGCGATCCACGTCGATTTCTCGGACAACGGCTCGGGTGTGGAGACCGGGATGCAGGGGCTGATCTTCGAGAAATTCTCGCGCATCGGTCACCATCAGGCGGGCGGCGCGGGGCTGGGGCTGGCGATCTGCCGCGAGGTGATGGCCCGGCTCGGGGGCTCCATCGCCTATCTGCCGGGGCAGGGCGGCGCCGCCTTCCGCGTGACGCTGCCCGGCGAACGGGCGCTGGCCGCGCAGTGACCGGCGCGGCCGGTGCGATCGGTTAAAGCCGTTGGTAACCATCTCCGGCCTAGTGTGCGGCGAAGCAGGTGCCCGCATCCGGCGGTGGAGGATATGATCAGCGACTCTCCCAATGCAGTCCTGCGCCGCAAGACCAGCGCGGCGCGCGAGGTATGGCAGGCGCGCGCCATGTCGCCCGCGAAGGCGTTGAAGCTCGCCTTCGCACGGGCGGCGGACGACCTGATGGACCTCGCCATGGCGGTCTCGTCGGTCGAGGCCGACACGCCCGGCGCCGAAGAGATGCTCGGCGCGCTTGAGGACGGGGAGCTTCTGGTTCTGCTCGACGGTCCCGGCGGGGCGATCGGGGTGGCGGCCCTGGCCTTCCCCGTGGTCGCCGGGCTGGTCGAGATGCTGACCATGGGCCGCGTGATGGGCGGCCCGCTCGAACCGCGGCGCCCGACCCGGACCGATGCCGCGATGATCGCGCCGCTGATCGACGCGGCCTTCGCCAACCTCGCCGAGCTGCTCAAGGGCGAGGCGGCGGAAGAGCAGTTCGCGGGCTACCGCTTCGGCGTGATGCTCGACAATCCGCGCATGGTCGGGCTCGCCATCGAGGCGACGGACTTCACCCGCTACCGCATGCGGCTGGACGTGGCCGGCGCCCGTGACGGGGAGGTGACGCTGGCGCTGCCCCTGCGCGAGGCCGCGCCCCAGCCCTCGGCGGACGAGGGGGCGGAGGGCGAGGCGCCCGCAAGCGTGCCGCTCAGCCCCGTGGTGATGGCGGCGCGCGCGCGGCTCGACGCCGTGCTGCACCGGTTCAGCCTGCCGCTGGCGGAGGTCGGGAGGCTCAAGCCCGGCGACCTGCTGGAGGTGCCCAGGAGCGCGTTGTCGGACACCATCCTGGAAGCCGGCCCGCGTCACCGCATCGCCGCGGCGCGGCTTGGCCAGCTGAACGGCTTCCGCGCCGTGCGGTTGACCCCGGCGGAAGGCGCGGCAGCCGCGGGCCATGTGGGGACCGGTCCGCCGCCCGCAGAGCCGCCTGCGCCCGACGCGGAGGCTGCGCCGCCCGATGCGGCCGAGGTTGGAGGGCTGCCGGAGCCCGGGACACTTCCCGCGCCCGGCGCTCCGATGGAGATGGGGGAACTGCCGTCCTTCGACGACCTGCCGGAGCTGGGAGACCTCCCCCAGCTGGACGACCTGCCGGAACTCGACGACCTGCCGGAGCTGGACGGCGAGGCCGAGGAGCTGCCCGATTTCGGCGCAGCCCCGATGCCGGGGCTGCCGCCGCTCGGGGATTAACCGGCGGAGAGCTCGTCGAGCCGCGGGCGCAGCTGGTTCAGGTCGTAGCCCGCCTTGGCCGCCGCCGCGATCAGCTCGTCCGGGGCGTCGCCCGCAGTGGCGCGGCCGAGTGCCCAGACCGTGGTGCAGCGGGTGCCCGAGGCACAATAGGCGAGCACCGGACCGGGGGCGTCCTCGATCGCGGCCATGTGCTCGGCGATCCGCTCGGGCGTCATGGTCGGATAGGTCAGCGGCAGGGTGACGAAGTCGATCCCCGCCTCCTGCGCCGCGGCCTCGACCGCGGCGGCCTGGTATTCGGGCGGGTTCTCGGCGTCGGGCCGGTTGCAGATGATGCGGGTGAAGCCCGCCTCCTTGATCGCGGCGACGTCCTCGGGCGCGATCTGGGGCGAAACGGCGTAGCGGGGGGTGACGGGGCGAATATCCATGATCGTCAGCCTTATTCCGCCGGCACGGCCCTGTCCAGACGCGCCCGGAGCCGCGGCGCGAGCCACATGCCCGCCACCATCGCGAGGGCGAAGATCAGCCCGCCCGTTCCCCCGTAGGAGAGCGAGGCCACGGCCGGCCCCGGGCAGAGCCCGGCGAGCCCCCAGCCCATGCCGAAAAGCACCGAGCCGATCACGATCATGCGGTCGACCTCGGCCCCGGGCGCGGGCGGGAAGCGGTCGCCCGCCAGCGGGCGCCGCAGGACCCGGGCCACCTGCCAGGCAATGGCCATCGGAATGATCGCGCCGCCCATGACGAAGGCGAGCGTGGGATCCCAGTCGCCGAAGACGTCGAGCCAGCCCTGCACCTTCACGGTGTCGGTCATGCCCGAAAGCAGGAGGCCGATGCCGAAGAGGCTCCCGGCGAGAAGCGAGACGAGGCTGCGCATCAGATCACCCCCAGGACGTGGCGGAAGACCGTGACGGTGAGCCCGCCCGCCAGGATGTAGAAGACGGTCGCCACGATGCCGCGCAGCGACAGCCGCGAGATCCCGCAGACCCCGTGGCCCGAGGTGCAGCCGTTGGCGATCCGCGTGCCGATGCCGACCAGCAGCCCTGCGGCGACCAGCACCGCGATGTCCGAGGTGACGCGGGTGTCCGGCGCGCCCACGACGAGCGCGAGCAGGGCCGGCGCGCCGAAGAGCCCGGCGAGGAAGGTCAGCCGCTCGGCCGTTCGGTCCGAGCCGTCGACCGCGCCGCCGATGATGCCGCTCGCGCCCATGATCCGCCCGTTGCCGAGCAGGTAGACCGCCCCGGCGAGGCCGATGATCAGCCCCCCGAGGAGGCCCATGATCCAGTCAGGTTGCATGTTTCTGTCTCCCCCTCAGAGCTTGTTCACCGGGACCTTGAGAAAGACATCGCCCTTCTCGTCCGCCGGAGGCATGTGGCCCGCGCGCATGTTCACCTGCAGCGAGGGGATGATCAGCTTCGGCATCGCCAGGGTCGCGTCGCGCGCATCGCGCATCGCCACGAAGTCCTCGGCCGATGTGCCCTGGCCGACGTGGATGTTGAGCGCCTTCTGCGCGCCCACCGTGGTCTCCCAGGCATAGGCATCGCGGCCGGGCGCCTTGTAATCGTGTCCGACGAAGATCCGGGTCTCGTCCGGCAGGGCGAGGATCTTCTGGATCGAGGCATAGAGCGCCTCGGACGAGCCGCCCGGGAAATCGCAGCGCGCGGTGCCGAAATCCGGCATGAAGAGCGTGTCGCCCACGAAGGCCGCGTCGCCGATCACGTAGGTCAGGCAGGCGGGCGTGTGGCCCGGCGTGTGCAGCACGTCCCCGCGCAGCTGGCCGATGTGGAAGCTGTCGCCCTGCTGGAAGAGCCGGTCGAACTGCGACCCGTCACGCTGGAACTCGGTGCCTTCGTTGAAGACCTTGCCGAAGGTGTCCTGCACCAGCGTGATCCGGTCGCCGATGCCGATCTTCCCGCCAAGCTTTTCCTGGATGTAGGGCGCGGCCGAAAGGTGGTCGGCATGGACATGCGTCTCGAGGAGCCATTGCACCTCGAGCCCGTGATCCCGGACGAAGGCGATGATCGCATCGGCCGACCGGGTGTCGGTGCGGCCCGAACTGTAGTCGAAGTCGAGCACGGAATCGACCACCGCGCAGGCGCTCCCCGCGGGGTCGCGGACCACGTAGGAGATCGTGTTGGTGGCGTCGTCGAAGAAGGCTGTGACGTCGGGTTTCATGAGTACCCCCAAGGTTGTTTCCTGACTTCATATAATGAAAATGGAATGTGATGCAAGATCTGCCCAAGCATTCCAGCGCGGATTCCCGCCGTCGAGGGCGAAAAGCGGGGGATAAGTCCAAAAATGTCCGGGGTTGTCCGCGATGCGGAATATTCGGCATTGCCGCAGGGGAAGCCTGATACTATCTTCAGGCACAGGCGGAAACGCCTGGGAGGAAATTGCGGGCCTTTCACCGGATGGCCCGCGGCATCAGTCGGAAGTGGGGATAACATGGCGTGACGGCGCTCTCCGTCGCGCGAAGGAGGAGTATGTCCATGACGGAACTCGATTCGACTGCACGGGCCATCGTGTCCGAGATCGCCTTGGCCGACCCGGCCACGCGTCACGTCCATCTGGACAAGCTGCATGGCGTGATCAGCAAGTACGCACTCACCGGAAACGGGATTCCGCGCCAGCTGCGGCAACTTCAGGAAGATCTGACGAACGAGGCCATCGAGGCCCGGTTCGACAACCTGCCCGTGTAGACCCGTCCCGCCACCGGCGGGGCCCCGCACCGCGGTCGTGCCCCCGGGCGCGACATCGAAAACACCGCCCCCGCCCGGCGCCCGCCCGGCGGGGGTTTTCGTTCGGCGCGCAGGCGGGCTTCTGTTCGGAGGGCTTGTATTCGGGGGGCCAGGGCATAGGCTACCGCCGACAATGGGCCGCGGCACCGCGCAGGAAGCGGGGGCGCCGTGCGGGGGCACGGGAGGGCCGAGGTGGCGGGAACCGTCAGGATGCATCGGGAGGGGCCGGTCGCAGTCCTTTTGCTGGACCATCCGCCGGCGCAGATCCTGTCGCAGCGGGCGCGCAAGGGGCTGATGACGGCGCTCGACCGGGCCGAGGCCGATCCCGCGATCCGCGCGGTGATCATCGGCGATGCCTCGGGCGGATTTCCCGGACAGGTCAACCCGCGCGAATTCGGCGCACCGCTGGCCGCGCCGGTGCCCGCGGCGCTCGCACTCAGGATCGAGAGCTTTCCCAAGCCGGTCGTCGCCCTGCTCGCGGGCAACGTCACCGGGGCAGGGGCCGAGCTCGCGCTGGCGGCCGATGCGCGCGTCGCGGTACCCGCGGCCCGGATCGGTTTTGCCGACACGCTGATCGGGCTGCCGCCCTCGGCCGGGGCGACCCAGAGGCTGCCGCGGCTGATCGGGGCCCACCATGCGCTGACGCTGATGCTGACCGGGCGCAACTACCCGGTCACCAGCGAGGTCGCGCAGGGCATCTTCGACGCCATCGTGCCCGCCGCCAAGGCCGAGGCGAAGGCGCGGGAGATCGCGCTCGCGCTGGCCGAGGCGCCGGACCGGCCGCGCGCGCGCGACCGGACCGAAGGTTTCGCGGATGCCGGTGCCTATCAGGCGGAACTGGCCCGCCGCCGCGCCAATGCCGCGCCCGATGACCGGATGGTGGCGGCGGTCTGCCGGGCGGTCGAGGCGGCGCAGCTGTTCCCCTTCGAGGCCGGGCTGGAGCTCGAACAGGAGTTCTTCGACGAGATCGCGGCAAGCGACCGCGCCCGCGGACTGCGCCACGCGCTGATCGCCGAGACCCGGGTCAGCGCCGGGATCAAGGCGCCGCCGGTGGCGCTCGCCGGGATCCTCGCGCTCGGCCCCGGGGCACCGGCGCTCGTCGCGACGCTCGCGCAGCGCGGGATCGGCGTCGTGGTGCACGAGCCCGACCGCCATCGCGCCGCCCGCTTCGCCGCGGCCCTGCGCCGGGCGCTGGCGGCCAGGGCCTCGCTCCGGGCGCAGACCGGCGCGGCGGGCGAGCGGCCGGAGGACCGGGTGATCCTGCAGTCGGACATCGCGGCGATGACCACGGCAGAACTGCTGCTCGACCTCTCCCCCGACGATCCGGCGGCGAAATCGGCCGCGCTCGTCGCGCTGGCGGCACTGCCCGAAAGCGATGCGCCGGTGCTGAGCGCGACCCGGCACCTCGACACCGCGAACCTGGCGCCCCGGGCGGCGCGCGGCCGGGTGATCGGCCTGCACCTGCCCGGGCGCAGCTTTCCCGCGCACCTGGCCGAGCTGGTCGTCACCCCCGGGACCACCAGCCGCGCCCATGGCCGCGCCCGGCGGTTCATGCAGCAGATCCGGCGCATCCCGGTGCGGGTGAGCGCCTCGGACGGGCTGGCCGGGCCCGCGATGATGGGCGCGCTCCTTGCCGCGGCGGACGCGCTGGTCCGGGTCGGGCTGGACGCCGGCGAGATCGACGCGGCGATGACGGGCTACGGATTCGCGCGCGGCCCCTATGCCATGCTGGGCGAGATCGCGGCCATGGCCCATGCCGAGCGCGAGGCCCGGCTGGGCCGCGCAGCGGGCCTGTCGTCGCTGATCGCGCGCGCCGGGCTGAAGCCGGGGCGGGATAGGTGCAGCGGAGCGCTTCAGGCGCTGGTGGCCGAGGCCCGCGCGGGGCGTCCCGCGGAGCACGCCCATGGCTGGCGCGCCTCGGAGGTGCGCACCGCGCTGCTGGCGGCCCTGGTCAACGAGGGCGCGCGGCTTCTCGCGGACAGGGTCGTGGCCCGGCCGCTGGTGCTCGACGTGGTGATGGTGCAGGGCTACGGCTTCCCGCGGACGCAGGGCGGGCCGATGCAGGCCGCCGAGACGATCGGGCTCGGGCATCTGTCGCAGGCGATGCGGGTGCTCGCAGAGCTCGACAAGTCGGTCTGGGCGCCGCACCCGCTGATCGGCGACCTGATGGCCAACGGGGTCGGGTTCTCGGACCTGAACGGCTGAGCGTCAGCCGAGGAAGACGCCGAGGATCACCAGCATCAGCCCGATGACCGACAGGAAGAGCGCGCCGAGGTTCAGCGGCAGGGCCTTCTGCACGGCCGCGCGCAGCTCCTCGTCGGTGAGCTTCGCCTTGCGGGCGCGGTTCACCTTGGCGATCGACCAGAAAAGCCCCGCGAGCCCCAGCAGCGAGAGCGCCGCGCCGCCCCAGATCAGGTAGTCCATGCCATCTCCGCCCGGTTGTGATCCGCGATGCGCCTAAAAGATGCCGGCCCCGGTTGCAAGCCCCGCGGCCCCCTTGCGGGACGCGCGGCGGGGCGCTATCGGGGAACCTCCCGCAGCGATGGAGGCTCAAGATGGATGACGGCGTGATCGACAACGGCGAGGCCAGCTACCGCGTGACCGCGAACGAACTGCGCCAGTTCATCGAGCGGATCGAGCGGCTGGATGCCGAGAAGAAGGACCTGGCGGACCAGCAGAAGGAAGTCATGGCCGAGGCGAAGGCGCGCGGCTACGACACCAAGGTCATGCGCAAGGTCATCGCGCTGCGCAAGCGCGACAAGGACGACATCGCCGAGGAAGAGGCGGTGCTCGAGATGTACAAGGAAGCGCTCGGCATGAGCTGAGGCCCGGCCTGCCGCCCTGGCGGCAGGCGGCGCAGGGGGGCGCTGCCCCCCCTTTCGCGTCCCGAGGACGCGAAATTCACCCCCGGGATATTCTTGACCAGAGGAAGCAGGGGAACCTGTCGGGGCGTGGCTTGTCATCCGCGCGGGCGCGCGGTTTGGTGGTGTCGGAACGACAGGAGGTTTCGATGGCCGGCAAGACCGCACCGACGCTCGACGAACTGCGCGCGCGCTATGGCAACGACAAGGGCACCGCGTTCTACGATCCGCGGCTGAAGGCGGTGGCCGACGGCATCTTCGGGGAGGGCGGCCGCCGGGCCTGGCCCTTCGCGGGGGTCTCGACCCTGCTCGACGCGCCCTACCGGCCGCAGGACGCGGGCGTGCTGGCCGATGGCGGGCGGATCGAGGGGCTCGACGTGGCGCTGGTCGGCGTGCCGATGGATCTGGGCGTGACCAACCGGGCGGGCGCGCGGCGCGGGCCCAAGGCGGTGCGCGAGATCGAGCGGATCGGACCGTGGAACCGGGTCATGGACGTGGCCCCGATGCAGGTGCTGAAGGTGGCCGACATCGGCGACGTGCCGATGCGCTCGCGCTATGACCTCACCTCCTGCCACGAGGATATCGAGACCTTCTACACGGCGCTCGCCGCCTCGGGCATCCCGCCGCTTTCGGTCGGGGGCGACCATTCGATCTCGCGCCCGATCCTGAAGGCGCTGGCCGGGGTGCACGGTCCGCTCGGCATGGTGCATATCGATGCGCATGCGGATACGTCGGGCGTCTACGAGGGGGCGAAGTTCCATCATGGCGGCCCGTTCCGGCAGGCGGTTCTGGAGGGCAGCCTCGACCCCGCGCGGACCATCCAGATCGGCATCCGGGGCGGCGGGGATTTCCTGTGGGAATTCTCCTACGAGAGCGGGATGACCGTGATCCATGCCGAGGAACTGGCCGGGATGGGACTGCCCGCGGTCATCGCCAGGGCGCTCGAGGTGGTGGGCGCGGGCCCGACCTATGTCAGCTTCGATGTCGATTCGCTCGACCCGGCCTTCGCACCCGGAACCGGCACGCCCGAGGTCGGCGGGCTGACCCCGCGCGAGGCGCTGGCGATCCTGCGCGGGCTCAAGGGCATCGACATGAAGGGCGGCGACGTGGTGGAGGTCGCGCCCTCCTACGATCCGACCTCGAACACCGCGCAGGCCGCGGCGCAGGTGCTCTTCGAACAGCTCTGCCTGATGGCCTTCGTGCCGGGACGCTGAAAGGACACGCTCGCGGGCGGTCTCAAAACCTTGATTGGTTGTTTCAGTTCCGATCTCTTAGACCGGGTCGTGACGTTGGGAAGTTCAAGGACAGGCTGAGTATGTGGGCAAGGGTCAAGGTGGGCGTGCGCGCCGCGGTTCTGGCTCTGGCGGGGGGCGTTGCGGCGTCCGCGCCGGTGGCGGCCGAAGGCGCGCGCCCTGTTGTGGTCGAGCTCTACACCTCGCAGGGATGTTCGTCCTGCCCGCCGGCCGATGCCTTCTTCTCGACGCTCGCCGAGCGCGAGGACGTGATCGCCCTGGGCCTGCATGTCGATTACTGGGATTACATCGGCTGGAAGGACGTCTTCGCCAGCCCGCTCTTCACCAAGCGCCAGAAGTCCTATGCGCGCCACGCCGGGCGCCGTTCGATCTATACCCCGCAGATGATCATCCACGGGCAGGAGGATGTCGTGGGCACCCACCCGGTCGACGTGGCCGAGCTCATCATGCGCTACCGCGCCGTGCCCGCCGCGGTGACCGTCGAACTGGAGCGCCTCGGCGCCGGCAGGGTGGGGATCGAGGCCGAGGCGGCGCAGGGCTTCACCCAACCGTTGACCGTGCAGCTGGTCCGCTACGCGCCCTCGGCCCGGATCGAGGTGCTGCGCGGCGAGAACGCGGGCAAGACGCTGGTCTACAGCAACATCGTCACCGAATGGCACAACCTGGGCGAATGGGACCCGCGCACCCCGCTCGACATCGAGGCGGAGGCCGCGGGCGATGACCCGGTCGTGGTGCTGATCCAGCACGCGGGCCCCGGCGCGATCGAGGCCGCGGCGCGGCTGCGCTGACGCCTCAGGCCGTGCCGTCCTGCACCGCGCGCCAGCGGCGGTGGATCCAGAGCCACTGGTCGGGATGGGCGCGGACCCGCGCCTCGAGCGAATCGTTGAGCGCCTGCATCATTTCGGCCGGCTCGCCCGGCGGGATCGGCGCCTCGACCTCGATCCGGAAGGACAGGCCGTCGGGCTGGCGGATCGTGTAGATCGGAATCAGCGGCGCGCCGTATTTCACCGCCATCTCGGCCGGCGAGAGCGCGGTCATCGCCGTAACGCCGAAGAACTCCAGCGCCACCCCGTCCTCCATGTGCTGGTCGTGCAGGATCGCCACGGCGCCGCCCGAGCGGACGTATTTCACCATGTCGGCGAGGCCCCGGCGCGAGCGGGGGAAGAGCGGCGTGGCATTCGCCTCCATCATCCGGACGTAATGCAGGTTGAAGGGCACGTTGCTCATCGGGCGGTAGAGGCCGCCGAGCGCGCCGTAGCGCTGGCGCATGAGGGCGCGGAAGATCGCGTAATTGCTGAAATGGCCCGAGACGAGGATCATCGGCCGGTGATGCTCCATCCCGTCGAGCAGGGTCTCGACACCGGGGCCTTCGAGGGCGATGTCGCGGATCCGCGCGTCGACCTCGTCGGGCGAGAAGAACTCCATCACCGTGCGGCCGACCTGGTCGGGGACCAGGCGGACCAGCCGCTCGACCTCGTCCCGAGGCAACTCGGGCCAGGCGAGCGCGAGGTTGTCGCGGATGCGGCGGCGCCAGCCCGCAAGCGGCGCGATCACGGCGGAGGTGAAGCGGCCGAAGGCGCGCACCCTCGTCTCGTAGGGCAGGAGCCGCATCAGGCCGAGCGCGCCCATCAGGGCGGCGTTGACCGCGTGATCGCCGATCCGCTCGGGCAGGGACCGGGGCTCGGGCGCGCTGGCGCTCATCGGTGCTCTCCCTGTCAGGGCGCCGTGCGGGCCCCGTGTTCGCGGTGCCAGACATAGAGCCCGGACCCGACGATCACAAGCGCGCCGACCCATGTCCAGAGGTCGGGCCATTCGCCGAAGGCGACGATTCCGAAGAGCGTGGCGAAGACCAGCCCGACATAGCCGAAGGGGGCGAGCACCGCGGCCTCGCCTGCGGTGAAGGCGCGGATCAGCAGAAGCTGGCCCAGCGTGCCGAAACCCGCGAGCATGAGCATCAGCACCACGCCCTTCGGCGTGACCGGCTGCCAGTGGAAGGGCACCAGCACGGTCAGGATGATCGCCCCGAAGAGCGCCCCGTAGAGCAGCGAGGTCCAGGGATCCTCGGACCGGCCGACGTAGCGCGTCATCAACGCGTAGCCGGCGTAGGTGAAGGCGGCGCAGAACGGCAGGAGCGACCAGAGCGAGAAGACCGCGCCGCCCGGCCGGATCACGATCATCGCCCCCACGAGCGAGATCGCGATGGCCACGATCCGGCGCGGTCCGACGGTTTCGCCAAGGAAGAGCGCGGCGCCGAGGGTGATGAGCACCGGGTTCACATCCATGATCGCCGTGGCCTGGGCGAGGCCGATATGCGAGATGCCGAAGAAGAAGAGCGTGGTCGAGCACATCAGGAAGGCCGAGCGCAGCAGCTGCAGGCCCGGGAAGCGCGTGCGCGCCACGGCGCCCAGACGGCGCGAGACCAGCGCCAGCACCAGCAGCGACTGGCCCGCGTAGCGCGCCCAGAGCGCGACGACGGTGCCCGATTCCTGCGACAGGGCCTTGGCGGTGGCGTCCATCGACGTGAAGCAGAAGATTGCCGCCAGCATCAGCAGGATGGCGCGGGAATTGTCGGCGACGGGCAGGGGGGCGCTCACCAAGTTGCTGCCTGCGGGCGGGGGCGGGGTGACCCCGGGGGCGGAAGGAGCGGCGCGCATGTCATGGCGGCAGCCATAGGCGGGGGCGCGGGGAATGTCCACGCGGGCCGGAGGGGCGGGCGGTCAGCCTGGGGCAGGCGGGGGTGTGCGGGCACGGACCGGACCGCCGCGCGGTCCGAGGTCCGGCCGGTCCGGGCGCGGCAGCCGGGCCCGACCCTTTTCGATGGGCGTGGGGATATCGCGGGACCGCGCCTGCCTGCCGCCTGCGCGACATATGCGCTTCGTCCCGTCGCCGGTTTGCGGGGACGGGCCTTCCTGGCCGACAGCGGGCGCGTCGGGGCCTCGGCGCGCCGCGGAGAGCCGGACCTGCGAGGTCGCGCGCGGGCCGCGGCGGGCCAGGCTGAGCGCCTCGCCTCTTTGCCCTGCGGGCGAACCGGGGCGTCCCGGCTTCCGGCCGGGAGGCGTCCGCGGTGTCGGTCGGGCCCCGGGCGCCCCTCGGCGTCGATCGGCGTTCAGGCGTCCTCCTGATCCTCGTCCGTGAGCAGGAGCAGATCGCCCGCCGCCTCCATTTCGCGGATTGCGTTCACGATCTCGGTCATCGCCGCCTCCGCGTCCTTCGCCTTGATCTTGCCGAGGTCCCTGGCGTCCTCGCGCAGCTGTTCGGCCAGGCGGCCGGACATGTTGCCCAGAAGGTACTCCGCCGCCTTGGTTTCCGGCCCGGTGCCGCCGCTGCCCGCGGCGATGGCGGTGATCAGGGCGCTCTGGTCGAGGTTGCGGACCACCTTTGGCACGTCGCGGGGGGCAATCCGAGCGGGAATGTTGGCGAAGGTGAAGATCGCCCGGCGAACCTCCTCGGCGAAATCGGAATCGGTCTCGTCGAGCCCGGTCAGCATGTCGTCGCGCGTGTTCGCGGTGGAATAGTTGAGGATCGCGCCCACCATCTCGGCCGGGCCCTTGTCGAAGACCGAGCCGCGCCGCGCCTCGACCTGCGCGGCAAGCGAGAGGCCGATGCGTTCCAGCGCCTCGGGGGTGACGCCGGTGGTCTGGCTGATGGCATAGGTGATCCGGCGGGCACGGGCGCCGGGCAGGGCGCCCAGCACCTCGGCCGCGCGGCCGACATCGAGCTTCGACAGCACGATGGCGCCGACCTCGGTGCTTTCCTGTTCGATGAGCGGCAGGAGGTCCTTGACATCGAGCTGCCGGATCCGGTCCCAGGGATCGCCGGCCTGCTTCACCCCCGCCTCCTTCCGCAGCCGCGCGGCGGTATGCGGCGAGATCTGGCCGTCGAGCGCCGTCAGCGCCCCGGCGATCCCCTTCGGAAAGGTGAGGCCCAGCCCTTCGAGCTCGTCGGCGAATTCCTCCACGACCTCGTCGAGCGTCGCACGGTCGATCGGGCGCATGGAGCCCAGGATCTGTGTGAGATCGGCCTGCAATTCGTCCGGCAGGTCGCGGAGTGGCAGCGTCTCGCCCTCTGCCAGCAGCAGACGGACGACGATCGCCGCCTTCTGCCGCCGCGTCAGTGCGGCGCGTCCCCCGCCGCGGGGGGGTGTCATTTGTCCGAGCGGCGCAAGCGTGCCCATCTCTGCCTCGTTCCTGCTGTCCCCGCAAGGCTAGCCGGAAAGTCGTGAACGAGTGGTTTAGACGGGCAGCCGGATCAGCCGTTCACCTGCTGGACGCAGGTCCTTGCCTCGGCATCCCAGACATAGCCCTCGGCGCAGGAGCTGGCCTGCCGCTCGTGATAGGCGCAGCTGGCAGAGGCGAGCGCGGGAAGGAAGGCAAGAACCGAGGCCGTCAGGATCGTGCGGATCGTCATGTCGATGTCTCCCGTTGGATGCGTCGAGCATAGCATGACGCAGGGTCATCTCCAATGGTACAGAGGGAGACCGCCGGGAGAGGACGACAGGCAGCGGAAGAATGGGGGCTCTGCCCCCGTCGCGGGTCTGTCGACCCGCGACTCCCCCGGGATACATGAACCAGAGGAAAGTGGGGACCAGAGGAAAGAGGGGCGTCAGCTTTCGCCGAAGACGCGGGCGAAGATCGTGTCGACGTGCTTCGTGTGGTAATCCATGTCGAACTTCTCGTTGATCCGGTCGACGCCGAGCGCCTTCACCACGTCCTCGTCGGCGAGGAGCTGCTCGCGGAAATCGACGCGGTCTTCCCAGACCTTGAGCGCGTTGCGCTGGACCATGGCGTAGGCATCTTCCCGCGACACGCCGGCCTGGGTCAGGGCGAGGAGCACCCGCTGGGACATCACGAGGCCCGGGAAGCGGTTCATGTTCTCGAGCATGTTCTCGGGGAAGATCAGCATCTTGTCGATCACGCCGGCAAGCCGGTTCAGCGCGAAGTCGAGGGTGATCGTAGCATCCGGGCCGATGCCGCGTTCGACGGAGCTGTGCGAGATGTCGCGCTCGTGCCAGAGGGCCACGTTCTCCATCGCCGGGACGACCGCCATGCGCACCAGGCGGGCGAGGCCGGTGAGGTTCTCGGTCAGCACCGGGTTCTTCTTGTGCGGCATCGCCGAGGAGCCCTTCTGGCCCATCGAGAAGAACTCCGCCCCTTCCAGGACCTCGGTGCGCTGCATGTGCCGGATCTCGATCGCGACGTTCTCGATCGAGGAGGCGATGACACCGAGCACCGCGAAGAACATCGCGTGGCGGTCGCGCGGGATCACCTGGGTGGAGATCGGCTCGGGCTTCAGGCCGAGTTGCGCGCAGACATGTTCCTCCACGCGGGGGTCGATGTTGGCGAAGGTGCCGACGGCGCCCGAGATCGCGCCGGTGGCGATCTCCTCGCGCGCGGCTTGCAGGCGCGCCTTGTTGCGGTCCATCTCGGCGTAGAAGCGGGCGAAGGTCAGGCCCATCGTCGTGGGCTCGGCATGGATCCCGTGGGAGCGGCCGACGCGCACGGTCATCTTGTGCTCCATCGCGCGCTTCTTCAGCGCGGCCAGCACGCGGTCGAGATCGGCCAGCAGGATGTCGGCGGCCCGGGTCAGCTGCACGTTGAGGCAGGTGTCGAGCACGTCCGACGAGGTCATCCCCTGGTGCACGAAGCGCGCCTCTTCCGAACCGACGTGTTCGGCCAGATGGGTCAGGAAGGCGATGACGTCATGCTTGGTGACGGCCTCGATCTCGTCGATGCGGGCGACGTCGAACTCCACGTCCTTCGCCTTCCACACCGCCTCGGCGTTCTCGCGCGGGATGACGCCGAGATCCGCCATGGCGTCGCAGGCATGGGCCTCGATCTCGTACCAGATGCGGAACTTGGTGGCGGGCTCCCAGATCGCGGTCATCTCGGGGCGGGAATAGCGGGGGATCATGGGCGCGGCGCTCCTTTACCTTGTTCGCCGCGGTCATTACTCCCGGGGGGCGCGCGGGGCAAGGCGGCTGTCCGCCGCGCGAAGGGAGACGGGCCGATGCGTCAGGCAGAGGAAACGGGGATGCGCGCGCGCCAGGCGCGGCGCCGGGTCGAGCGGCACCGGCTGCGGGTCGCCCTCGTCTTCGTGGCCGCCGTCTCGGCCCTGGCGGGGATGACCGACGCGATCGGGCTGATGATCGCGGGCAATTTCGTCTCCTTCATGTCCGGCAACACGACGCGCGCCGGGGTGGCGCTGGCCGAGGGGCGCTTCGGCGCCGCCCTGCCGATGCTGCTGGCCGTCGCGGTCTTCGTCGCGGGCAATGCGCTCGGCGTGCTGGTGGCGGGGCGCGGGCGGCGGGCCTTTACACGGGTGCTGGGGCTGGTGGCGCTGCTGGTCGCGGGCGCGGCGCTGGTCTTTGCCTGGCCGCTCGCGGGGTTCCTGCTGGCGGTGCTGGCGATGGCGGTGCTGAACGCGGCGGTCGAGCAGGTCGCGGGCCTGCCGATCGGGCTGACCTATGTCACGGGCGCGCTGTCGCGCTTCGGCAAGGGGCTGGGGCGGCGGCTGCGCGGAGAGGCGCGGCCGGGCTGGGAGATCCAGATCGTGCCGTGGTGCGGCATGGCGGCGGGGGCCGTGGCCGGGGCGGGGCTGGCCATGCACTGGGGCGCGGGCGCGCTCTGGGTGCCGGCGGGCTGCGCGGCCGCATTGGCGCTCGCGGGGCTGGTGCTGCCGCGCCGGACGGCGCGCGGGCTCAGCCGGGCGGTCGGAGGATGAGCGCGCTCGCGCCCTTCGAGGGGGTCTGGCGGCTGGACCGCCGGGTGGAGAACGCCCTCGGGCCGGACGCGCGCTTCACCGGCGAGGCGGTCTTCACGCCGGACGGCGCGGGGCTGGTCCTGCAGGAGACGGGCGAGATGCGGATCGAGGGGCAGGGCGCCTTCCGCGCCGAACGCCGCTACCTCTGGCGCGGCGTGGGGGCGCGCATCGCGGTATTCTTCGACGACCTCCGCCCGTTTCACGATTTCGATCCGACGGAGCCGCGCCCCGAGGCCGAGCACCCCTGCGCCCCTGATCACTACCGGGTGGCCTATGACTTCACGGGCTGGCCGCGCTGGCACGCCGTCTGGCAGGTGGCGGGCCCGCGCAAATCCTACGTGATGCACAGCACCTACAGCCGGTGAGCCCGAGGCTTGCACCGGAGGCGGCGACGCGGCATTACCGGGGGCGAAACACTCAGAGGAGGCACTCGCGCATGGCGCAGGCGATGACTGACAGGGTTCTGACCGAGACATTCGGTCCCAGCGAAGGCGCAGCACTTCGCATCAAGCAGGCGTTTCTGGTGGTGGCGGGGATCGCCCTGCTGGCCATCATGGCGAAGATCAAGCTGCCGGTCCCGCCGTCGCCCGTCGCGGTGAACATGGGCACCTTCGCCGTGCTGACCATCGGCGCGGCCTATGGCGCGCGGCTCGGGCTTGTCACGATCATCGGCTACATGCTGATCGGGGCGCTCGGCTTCGACGTCTTCCAGTCCTCGACGGCCGAATTGTCCGGCATCGACTACATGACGGGCTCCACCGGCGGCTACCTGCTGGGCTACGTGATGGCCACCGTCCTGCTGGGCGCGCTGGCCCGCCGGGGCTGGGACCGTTCGGTGGTCTGGATGGCCGTGGCGATGCTGGCCGGCAACATCATCCTCTACGTGCCGGGCCTTCTGTGGCTGGGCCAGATCTACGGCTGGGACAAGCCGATCCTCGAATGGGGCCTGACGCCCTTCGTCATCGGCGACCTGATGAAGCTGGCGCTGGCGGCGATGATCCTGCCCGCGGCGTGGAAGCTGGTCGGCCGCGCCCGCGGCTGATCCCGGTCCACCCGGTTCGGAACCAGGAACGCGGCCCCTCCCGGGGCCGCGTTTTTCCATGGCTCAGTCGAGGTCGGTCAGCACGCGGGAGGACCGCTCGAGCGTCTTGTGGACCGGGCACTTGTCGGCGATCTCGCGCAGCTTGGCGCGCTGCGCGGCCGTCAGCCTGCCCTCGAGCCGGATGCGGCGCTGGAAGGTGTCGACCTTCTCGTCCGAGGCGCTGCCGGCGTCCTGTGCATGGACCTTGTCGTGGCTCACATCCACCTGCACATGGTCCAGATCCCAGCCCTTGCGGCGGGCGTACATGCGGATGGTCATCGAGGTACAGGCGCCAAGCGCCGCGGACAGGAACCCGTAGGGCGACATGCCGCGGTTGGTCCCGCCGTAGCCTTCGGGTTCGTCTGCGATCACATGGTGATAGGGACCGTCATTCACGTCCTGCATGAATCCGTCGGGGTCCGCTTCGGAAACCCGCACGATGCCCTCGGGCGCGCCGGGCGGCGGTGCGGGCGGCGTCAGCGTCACGTAGCGCGTGAGCCAGGCGGCAATGACCTCGGCCGCGTATTCGGCATCGTCGGCGCGCGAGACAAGGTGATCGGAATCGTCGAGCGTGACGAAGCTTTTCGGATGGCGGGCGGCGGTGAAGATGCGCGCGGCGTTCTCGATCCCGACGCTCTCGTCGCGCGGGGCGTGCAGGATCAGGAGCGCGCGGCGGAGCTCGCGGATCGCGGGGCCGAGAGAGGTCGCCTCGATATCCTCCACGAACTGCCGCCGGATGGTGAAGGGCCGCTGGCCCAGCGTCACCACGGCCTCGCCGCGGCGCGCGATCTCGTCCAGCGCATCGGCGAAGTTGTGCTCCACATGGGCCGGGTCGAAGGGGGCCGCGATGGCGACGACGGCCTTGGCGGAGGCGATCTGCCCGGCGGCCTTCAGGATTGCCGCGCCGCCCAGCGAATGTCCGATCAGCAGCTCGGGCGCATGGCCCGTGTCCGCAAGGTGTCGGGCCGCACGGACGAGGTCCTCGACGTTCGACGTAAACGTCGTGTTGGCGAATTCCCCGTCCGAATGGCCAAGACCGGTGAAGTCGAATCGCAGCACCGCGATGCCCATCGAGGCCAGCCGTTGCGAGATCCGGCGCGCGGCGGCGATGTCCTTGCCGCAGGTGAAGCAATGCGCGAAGAGCGCGGTCGCCAGCCGGGGCCCATCGGGCATGTCGAGCCGGGCAGCGAGGGTGCTTCCGTCATGTCCCTCGAAGCTGATGCGTTGCGTTGGCATGAGGCCCTCCGATCGTCGCGCTCAGAGGGGACCCTGCAAGCTGCGCATCCGGCGGGCAAGCGCGCAATCCCGGGCGTCACGCGGAGTTGAGCCGCTTGCACCGGGAGGCGGCGCGTCGCAGAACAGTGCCATGACGCCGATCCTCCAGACCCGCTTGCCCTATGCCGAGACCGACCGCCGCCCGCTGCCGGGCATCCAGCCGCTCGACCCTGGCGAATGGCTGATCGCCGACGACGCCTTTGCCGGGCAGATGGCCGAACGCGCCCGCCTGCTCGGCGGGATGCGCGACAAGGTCGTCGCCCTCACCCCCGAAGGTGCCGAGGCCGCCTCCGAGCTCATGGAGAGCGTGCTGGCCTTCCTGCAGACCCGCGCGGGCTACAGCTGCGCCGAGGGCACGGTGACGCGCCCCGACGGGGTCACCGTCACGCTCGATCCGGCCGACCCGCTGGGCACGCTGGGCCTGCTGGTGCAGGAGGACCTCTGCATCCTGGAAAAGCCCGCGGGAGCCGCTGAACACGTGCTCACCGGCGCGGTGCTCTGTTTCCCCTCGGCCTGGACGCTTGCGCAGAAGATCGGCCGTCCGCTGATGCGCATCCATGCCCCGGTCGAGGAGTATGACGAAGGGATCGGGCGCCGTGTGCAGCGGCTCTTCGACGGGGTGCAGGTCGGGCGACCGCTCTGGCGGTTCAACTGGCTGCCGACGAACGACACGGCGCTCTTCCGGCCGAAACTGGAATATGCCGACAAGATCCGCGCGACGGGCATGCCCTACCTGCGCAGCGAACGGCAGACGATCCTGCGCCTGCCGCGCACGCGGGCGGTGATCTTCGGGATTCACACCTACATGGTGGAATGGCCCCCGGCCTGAGCCGGGGCGCCCTCAGAACGGCAGCGCCTGGAGCGTGGCCGCCACGGCCTCGTGCAGGCCAAGGCCGAGGAGCGTGAGCGAGGCCGTGAGGACGAGGCTCGCGACACGCCGTTCGAACTTCACCTTGGGCTGCGGGACCATCTCGGGCGGGATCGGCAGATCGACACGGAAGACGTCGGACAGCGGCTCTCCGGCCTTCCGGGGCTTCAGGCGCGCCACTTCGGCGGCGACGTAATCGTCGAAATTGTCCCAGCAACGCATCCGGCGGGCGGTGGCGGCGCGGGTCTTGTAGTGATGCACGTTCACCCGCGTGCCGAGGTGACGGTGGTGGGTGGCAGGCTTCACCCGGCGCGGCAGGGGCGTCGGCGTCGGGGCAGGGGTCTGCGCAACCGCGCAGGCGTCCTCCGCCTCGTCCGCGTCGTCCCGGTGCATATCCGCGCTGACCATCTCGGCCACGGCACGGGCGGCCGGGTCGGCGGCAAGGCGGACCGAGGTAACGGCCTCCTGATAGGTGCGCGCCGGGATCAGCGCGCCCTGCCAGTCGACGAAGCTGGCGCCCGTCTCTTCGATGGCGATGTGCAGCATCTCGGCCAGAAGGGCCGCGGCGGCCTGCGGGTGGCCGGAGGGCAGCGCGCCGGTCTGGGTGACGGTGAAGGCGACACGGACCGCGGGCCCGTCCTCGGCCTCGGTCTCGTCCATGGTGATCCCGACGGTGACGGCCTCGCCGGAAAGCGCCGCGCCGGTGCAGCCGCCTCCGGTCTGCCGCGCGTCGATTCCGAACACATCCAGCGCGGTCAGCGCCGGGGCGATGAGCTGGTGGACCGCGATCTCGGCATCCGCGCCGAGGACCAGGGCGGCCTCGTAGGTTTCGGGGTCTTGGATCATCTGTGTGCCGCACTCTTTTTGCGAGTTTGCACGGGTCTTCTTCCCGCATTCCCCGCCAGTTTCGCCGCGAAATGAGATGAAAATCGGACATGAATCCTGGCGAATCCGCCGCATCTGGGTAAATTCTGGGCACTGAATGTGTCTTGCGCCACATTCGTGCCCGAAAGCCAGGAATACAGGGGGCAAATGCGGCAATCCTGCCCAGAACCCGAAGCCTCGAGCCCGTCCTTACCTTGCGAAAATGCGCGGAGAATTGCTCACGTTTCCGGCATTGCACCCACAAAAAAGGGCGCCCGGAGGCGCCCTTTCCCTGTCGCTGCCGATCGGCTCAGCAGGAGTAGTACATCGCGTATTCGACCGGATGCGGCGTGTGCTCGTACATCTCGAGCTCGTGCATCTTCAGGCCGATGTAGCCCTCGATCTGGTCCTTCGTGAAGACGTCGCCGGCCAGCAGGAAGTCCATGTCCTTCTGCAGCTCCTCGAGCGCCTCGCGGAGCGAGCCGCAGACGGTCGGGATGTCGGCCAGCTCCTCGGGGGGCAGGTCGTAGAGGTTCTTGTCCATGGCTTCGCCCGGATCGATCTTGTTCTTGATGCCGTCGAGACCGGCCATCAGGAGCGCGGCGAAGCACAGGTAGGGGTTCGCCGACGGATCGGGGAAGCGGGCCTCGACGCGTTTCGCCTTGGGCGACTCGGTCCAGGGGATCCGGACGCAGCCCGAACGGTTGCGGGCCGAATAGGCGCGCAGCACGGGGGCCTCGAAGCCCGGGATCAGACGCTTGTAGGAGTTGGTCCCGGGGTTGGTGAAGGCGTTCAGCGCCTTGGCGTGCTTCAGGATGCCGCCGATGTACCACAGGGCTTCCTGAGACAGGTCGGCGTATTTGTCGCCCGCGAAGAGCGGCTTGCCGTCCTTCCAGATCGACATGTTCACGTGCATCCCGGTGCCGTTGTCGCCCTTGATCGGCTTCGGCATGAAGGTCGCCGTCTTGCCGTAGGCCTGCGCCACGTTGTGGATGACGTACTTGTACTTCTGCAGCTGGTCGGCCTGGTCGGTCAGGGTCGAGAAGATCATGCCCAGCTCGTGCTGGCAGGACGCCACCTCGTGGTGGTGCTTGTCGACCTTCATGCCGATGCGCTTCATGGTCGAGAGCATCTCGGCCCGGATGTCCTGGCCGTCATCGACGGGGTTGACCGGGAAGTAGCCGCCCTTGATGCCGGGACGGTGGCCGGTGTTGCCCATCTCGTAATCGGTGTCGGTGTTCCAGGCGCCGTCGATCGCGTCGACCTCGTAGGAGACCTTGTTCATCGACACGGCGTACTTGACGTTGTCGAACAGGAAGAACTCGGCTTCCGGACCCATGAACGCCTGATCGCCGATACCGGACGACTTCAGGTAGGCCTCTGCCTTCAGCGCGGTGCCGCGCGGGTCGCGCTCGTAGGCTTCGCCGGTGTCCGGCTCGACCACGGAGCAATGCAGGCAGATGGTCTTCTCGGCATAGAAGGGGTCGACATAGGCGCTGTCCGGATCGGGCATCAGCTTCATGTCCGACGCTTCGATCGACTTCCAGCCCTCGATGGACGAACCGTCGAACATGAAGCCTTCCTCGAGGAAGTCCTCGTCGACCTGATCGGCCATGACCGTCACGTGCTGCAGCTTGCCGCGCGGATCGGTGAAGCGGATATCGACGTATTCCGCCTCTTCGTCCTTGATAAGTTTCAGAACCTTATCGCTCATTCCCTATATCCCTTCCTTGACTAGGAACGTTTCTTACAGCGCGTCGGAGCCCGACTCGCCGGTACGGATGCGGATCGCCTGCTCGACAGAGGAGACGAAGATCTTGCCGTCGCCGATCTTCTCGGTCTTGGCGGCATCGATGATCGCCTCGACGGCGCTGTCAACCTGATCGTCGTCCAGCACCACCTCGATCTTCACCTTCGGCAGGAAATCCACGACATATTCTGCGCCGCGGTAGAGCTCGGTGTGGCCCTTCTGGCGCCCGAAGCCCTTGACCTCGATCACGGAGAGGCCCTGAACGCCCACGTCCTGAAGCGCTTCCTTGACCTCATCAAGCTTGAACGGCTTGATGATCGCCTCGATCTTTTTCATGGGAATACTCCTCGCCTGACCCGTCGGTTCGACCTCAGACCACTTTCGTCCGGGACCCACAATTGGCTAACTGACCCGGCAGGCCGTGTCGAGCGGGAGCGGCGGGGTCGCGCCGAAAATTAAGGCTGATAGCGTAAGAAATGGGCAGTTTGTGAACACCTCCACTTTCACCGATCTTCTGACCGCCGAAGAGATGCGCGCGGCCGAGGCCGAGGCCATGACTCGCGGGCTTGGCACCGGCGGCGAGCTGATGGAGCGCGCCGGCCGCGGCGTGGTTGAGGCGGCATTCGCGCGCTGGCCCCGGCTCGCCGCGGGGCCGGGCCGGGCGCTGGTGCTCTGCGGGCCGGGCAACAACGGGGGCGACGGTTTCGTGATCGCGCGCCTCCTGCGCGACCGGGGCTGGGAGGTCGAGAGTCGCCTGCTCGGCTCGGCCGAGCGCCTGCCGCCGGATGCCCGCGCGGCTCACGACCGATGGGCCGCGGCGGGCGCGGTCGGCACCCTGGGGGCGGGCTGGGACAGTGCCGCGCCGCGCGATCTGGTCATCGACGCCCTCTTCGGCACCGGGCTGAGCCGGCCGGTGGACCTGCCCTGGCTCGACCTGCTCGCCGACATCGCTCCGGGTGCGCGGATCGTCGCGGTGGACCTGCCGAGCGGGCTCTGCAGCGACAGCGGCCGGGTCATCGGCGAGCGGGCCGTGCGGGCCGATCTCACCGTCAGCTTCCATCGCGCGAAGGCCGGCCATTACCTGGCCGAGGGGCCGGACCATTGCGGCGCGCTTTCGGTTGTCGACATCGGCCTGCCTCCGAGCGGTGGTGCCTTGCGGCGGATCGACCGGCCCGCGGCGCCGACGAAGGCCGGGGGGCACAAGTTCGACCATGGCCATGCGCTCGTCCTCTCGGGCGGGATGGGGCGTTCCGGCGCGGCCCGGCTGACGGCCAGGGGCGCGCTCAGGATCGGGGCGGGGCTGGTGACGCTCGGCGCGCCCGGCGCGGCGATGATGGAATGCGCCGCGCAGCTCACCGCCGTGATGCTGCGGCGGATGGACGGGCCGGAGGCGCTGGCCGAACAGCTGGAGGACCGCCGCCTCACCGCGCTCTGCCTCGGACCGGGGCTGGGCGTCGAGCGCGCGTCGGCGCTGGTCCCGGCGGCGCTCTCCGCGCCGCACGCGCCGGGGGTCGTGCTGGACGCGGATGCGCTGACGGCCGTCGCGCAGGATCAGGCGCTCTTCGCCGGGCTGAACCCGCGCTGCGTGCTCACCCCGCACATGGGAGAATTCGCACGGCTCTTCCCGGACATTGCCGACCGGCTCTCGGCCCCCGCACGCCGTGGCCCGGCGATGAGCCGCGCCGACGCGGCGCGCGCGGCGGCGGCGCGGGCGGGCTGCACGCTGCTCATGAAGGGCCCCGACACGATCGTCGCCACGCCGGACGGACAGGCCGTCGTCAGCGCCGCCGTCTACGATGACGCGGCGCCGTGGCTCGCGACCGCAGGGGCAGGGGACGTGCTGGCGGGTTTCGTCACGGGGCTGCTGGCCCGGGGGATGGCGCCCGGCGAAGCCGCGCTCACCGCCGCCGGGCTGCATGCCGCCTGTGCCCGGGCCTTCGGGCCGGGGCTCATCGCCGAGGACCTGCCCGAGATCCTGCCACGGGTCATGGCCGGTCTGTCGGGCACATGAGCCGGCGGCGCCCATGAAAAAGGGCCGCGAAAGCGGCCCTGTCCGGTTGCGGCTGCGGCTGGTTCAGGCGGTCGCCGTCTCCGGCACCGGCGCGTCGAGTTCCATCCCGCCGGCATAGACCACATGGGCGCTGTCGAAGACCAGTTCGCAGAGCGTCAGCTCGCGCTCGCCGATCTCGCGCACGAATTGGCCGTCGGCCAGGCGCGCCACCGGCACCATCGCCTGCTTCGCGCCGAAGAGCGCCTCCGCCCGCCAGTCCCGCACCAGCACCTTCTGGGCGGCGGGCAGGATCATGTCCTCGTCGGGACGGGTGTGCCCGAGCGATCCGGCGGCGATCGCCACGGCCGCCACGGCGACCTTGCGCACACGGATGTCGCGGAGCACGGCCATTCCGCTGTCGCGCGTGATGACCCGGTCGCCCGGGGTCAGGAATTCAACCGGCATTTCGCCGTCGAGCGTGAGCACGCGGGTGCCCGTCACGATCCCTGCCGGAGCTTCCGCTGCGGGGCGGGTCTGGGTCTGGCGCTGCGATGTGGACGGTTTCATGGCGGTCAACTCCTTCTGGTCCGCCCTGTTTCGCCGGGAATTATGGCCGAAATGGGCCGCGGGGCGGGACTCCGCGGGGCATTGTGGCGGCAGACGCCCCATTCGCGCCGCAATTGAGAGGACGTCCGCCGGTCCCCGCATCCTGCGCGTGAACATCTCAAGAAAGGATTAACAAGTGTGCCGCCGGGGCGCTGCGGGGCCAAAATTTCCCTCTCGCCACGCCTGCCGGGCTTTGATAGACAGCGCGGACCCCGGCGCGGCCCGGGGGCGCGCGGGTGTGGCGAAATTGGTAGACGCACCAGATTTAGGTTCTGGCGCCGCAAGGCGTGGGGGTTCAAGTCCCTCCACCCGCACCACAATTCCTGAACTGATGTCACGCATCCGGCGTCCGGAAAGCTGACGGCCCGACAGGCGGGATCGTGCGGGGACAGCACCCTGCCGGGCCGGCACGGAACGTGAGGGGGTTGTCCGTGCCCTCTCTGTACGTGTGTGGTGCGGGGATGGATCATCCCGACCGGATTCACGAAGTCTTAGCGCGTGGCGGGCTACACGGCGGCCAGAGCATCATCGAAGGATACCGCCATGCGCCTGCTCGCCATGGTCCTGGCCTGCCTCATCTTCGCGCCGCCCGCATTGGCGCTCAGCGACAGCGACGCGCCGGAGGCGCGCGCCTCGATCCTGCACCGGATCGACCTTGCGGGGCGGCAGAGGATGCTGTCGCAGCGCATCGCCATGTCCGCCTGCCTTGTCCATGCGGGGGCGGAACCGGCGGTGAACGCCGCCCGTGCCGACAGGGCGGAGGCGCTCTTCGACCGCACGCAGAGGGGGCTGCGGGCCGGTGACGCCGAGCTGGACCTTGCGCCCGAGTCACAGGCCGACGTGCTGGAGGCGCTGACGGCGGTCGAAAGGCTCTGGCCGAAGATGCGCGAGACGGCGATGGTCGTCCGCGAGGGCGGACCCGCCGCCGCATTGGCGCTCACGAGGCTGCGCACGCAGGCCGGGATGCTGCTGAAGGCCACGAACGAGGTCGTGACGCGGATGGAGGACGCCTATGCGCAGGGGCTTGTCGCGCCGGAGCTGGCCGGGGCGGTCAGCCTGGCCGGGCGCCAGCGCATGCTGATCCAGAAGGCGATGATGCAGGCCTGCTTCGCCGCGAGCAGCGGCCACGGCGCGGCGCTGAAGGCCAAGGTGCTTGCGACGAAATCCCTGTTCGAGCACAGCCTTGCCAACCTGCTCATCGGCGACGCGGCGGCGGGCGTCATTCCCGTCCCCACGCCCGAGATCGACGCGCAGCTCGTCCGTATTGTGCGGATGTGGCGCTGGCTCGGCGCGGATCTCGAGGCGCTGGCCAGCGGCACGGACATGGGGCCGGATCGGCTGGCACAGCTCGCCCGCGCGGCCGAAGTGGTGCTGATCGTCATGAACGAAACGGTCGGCCTTTACGCGGCGCTGTGAACCGCGCCGGCGGCCGGACCCGCCGGGAGCCCGGCAGGGCGCCATTGTCCTCCGCGGGGGCCGAACCGAGGTCGGGCCTGAGACCGGGGTCGCCATCGCGGGGGCCGCGACCGTCGGCGCGCGCCGGAGGCAGGCGGCGCTTGCGGTTGCGCCGAGGCACCGTGGTCGTCCTGTCGTCGAGGGGCGCGGAACTGCCCTGCGGGTGATCGCGCTTTGGTCCAATGTGTCGAGGCGCCGTCACGTCCATACGCACTTCGCTGACCCCGGGGCGGCGTCGACGGCCGGCGGGGCAGGGAGGGCGCCTGCGCGTTTCGGGGCCGAGAGGCAGGCGCTCGGTGACGCGGCCCTTGACCGGAGCGCGCACCGGACCGGTGGGGATGCGTTCCTCGGACGCGCCTCGAGCGCGCCGCCTGCGGCCGCGTCGCGCAGGGCGGCGAGCGTCGCGGCAGATCGGCGGATTAGCCCGCCCGGCACGGGTTTTCGCCTTGCATGACTGCATCGCGCCTCATAGAAGGACGTCTGAATTTCCGGCCGCCTTCCGCGGCCCGCGACCGAACTGAGAGGACGACGCAGGATGCAGGTCACCGAGACCCAGAACGAAGGCCTGAAACGCGGCTACCAGATCACGCTGACGGCGGACGAACTGGACGCGAAGGTCAACGAGAAGCTTGTCGAGGCGCAGCCCGAGATCGAGATGAAGGGCTTCCGGAAGGGCAAGGTCCCGATGGCCCTGCTCAAGAAGCAGTTCGGCCAGCGCCTGATCGGCGAAGCGATGCAGGAAGCCATCGACGGCGCGATGAACAAGCATTTCGAGGATTCGGGCGACCGTCCGGCGCTCCAGCCGAACGTCCAGATGAAGGACGGCGAGACCTGGAAGGAAGGCGACGACGTCGTGGTCGACATGACCTACGAAGCGCTGCCCGAGATCCCCGAGGTCGACCTGAGCGACATCGCGCTCGAGAAGCTCGTGGTGAAGGCCGATGACGCCTCCGTCACCGAAGCGCTCGAGAACCTCGCCGAGAACGCCCAGAACTTCGAAACCAAGGACGGCGCCGCGGAAGAGGGCGACCAGGTGGTCTTCGACTTCGTCGGCAAGGTCGACGGCGAGCCCTTCGAGGGCGGCGCGGCCGAGGATTACCCGCTGGTGCTGGGCTCCGGCCAGTTCATTCCGGGCTTCGAGGAACAGCTCACCGGCGTGAAGGCCGGCGAGGAGAAGACCGTCACGGTCACCTTCCCCGAGGAATACCAGGCCGAGAACCTGAAGGGCAAGGAAGCCACCTTCGACTGCACCATCAAGGAGGTGAAAGCCCCCGAGAAGGCCGCGGTCGACGACGAGCTGGCGAAGAAATACGGCGCCGAGGACCTCGCTGCGCTGAAGGCCCAGATCACCGAGCGGCTCGAGGCCGAGTACAACCAGGCCGGCCGCGCCGTCATGAAGCGCGCCCTGCTCGACGCGCTGGACAAGAAGGTTTCCTTCGACCTGCCGCCGAGCCTCGTCGAGGCGGAAGCCGGCCAGATCGCGCACCAGCTCTACCACGAAGAGCACCCGGACGATCACGGTCACGACCACGGCGAGATCAAGCCGACCGAGGAGCACAACAAGCTGGCCGAGCGCCGCGTGCGCCTTGGCCTGCTGCTCGCCGAGCTGGGCCAGAAGGCCGAGGTCGAGGTCTCCGATTCCGAGATGACCCAGGCGATCCTCAACCAGGCGCGCCAGTACCCGGGCCAGGAACGCCAGTTCTTCGAATTCGTGCAGAACAATCCGCAGATGCAGCAGCAGCTGCGCGCGCCGATCTTCGAGGACAAGGTCGTCGACTACGTCTTCGAACAGGCGAAGGTCCAGGAGAAGGAAGTCTCCAAGGACGAGCTGCAGAAGGCTGTCGAGGCGCTCGACGACGAGTGATCGCCGCCGCGACGATCGAACCGAAGGGCCGCCCCGTGGGGCGGCCCTTTTCGTTTGCGGGGTAGGCGCCCGGGGGGCGCTCCGTTGCCGGGCGGCGGGCATGAAAAAACCGCGCCCGGGGGCGCGGTTCTCTGTCGGTCCGGCAAGGGGGAGAGGATCAGTCCTCGTCCTCCTCCGGTGCCTCTTCGCGGGCCGGGCCCTCGTCCTCGTCGTCCGACGCGGCCGAGCCGAGATCGTCGAACAGTTCCGAGATCTCGAATTCCGCAGCGGCTTCCTCTTCGGCGGCCAGCTCCTGGATGGTCTTGCCCTGCGCCTGGATCTCGGCCTCTTCGGGCGAGCGGGCGACGTTCAGGGTGATCTCGACCTCGACCTCGGGGTGCAGGTAGATGTCCACCTTGTGCAGGCCAAGTTCCTTGATCGGCTGCGGGATGATGACCTGCTTGCGCTCGACGGTGTAGCCGGCTTCGGCGGTCACCGCGGCAACGTCACGCGGGGTGACGGAGCCGTAGAGGTTGCCGCCGTCCGAGGCCGAGCGAATCACGACGAACTTCTCGCCGTCGAGACGGGAGGCGAGCGCCTCGGCCTCTTTCTTGGTCTCGAGGTTGCGCGCCTCGAGCTGGGCCTTCTGGCCCTCGAAGGCGGCGATGTTCTCTTTCGAGGCGGTCAGCGCCTTGCCCTGCAGCAGCAGGTAGTTGCGGGCGTAGCCGGGCTTGACGGTGACGACATCGCCCATCTGGCCAAGCTTGGCGACGCGTTCGAGAAGGATGACTTCCATCGGTCGGGTCTCCTTATTTCACGGCGTAGGGAAGCAGGGCGAGGAAGCGCGCGCGCTTGATGGCACGGGCGAGTTCGCGTTGCTTCTTGGCCGAGACGGCGGTGATGCGGGACGGGACGATCTTGCCGCGTTCGCTGATGTAGCGCTGCAGCAGGCGGGTGTCCTTGTAGTCGATCTTGGGCGCGTTGTCGCCCGAGAAGGGGCAGACTTTCCGGCGGCGGAAAAACGGTTTAGCAGCCATGTCTTAGCTTCCTTTGTTCAGGCGTTGGATCAGCGGCGGCGACGGTCGTCGCGGTCGTCGCGCTTCTGCATCTGGGCCGACGGACCCTCTTCGTGCTCGTCGACCTTGATGGTCAGCACGCGCATCACGTCGTCATGCAGCCGCATCAGGCGTTCCATTTCCTCGACGGCCGGCGCCGGGGCGTCGGAGCGGAGGAAGGCGTAGTGGCCCTTGCGGTTCTTGTTGATCTTGTAGGCCATCGTCTTGACGCCCCAGTACTCGTGATCCACGAGTTTCCCGCCGTTGTCGGACAGGACGGCGCCAAAGTGCTCGATGAGACCTTCGGCCTGCGCGTTGGAAAGATCCTGGCGCGAGATGAATACATGCTCGTAAAGCGGCATGTGCACTCCATTTCTGTCGAGGCGCATTTCATAGACGGGCCCTGGCTCCTTCCGCGGGCCGGTCACGAGAGGCTGCGCGGTTCAGATCCTGTGCGGAAGGAAGCGCTCCCTTAGACCGAAACCCCGCCCCGTGCAAGGGCAAGCGGGGGAGATGGACAGCCGGGGCCCCAGCGTTTATCCCCCGGTCGCAACGGAGCAATTCATGGGAGGGCCAATATGAGCCGCGCATTCGTGTTTCCCGGGCAGGGCGCCCAGACGATCGGCATGGGCCGCGCGCTGGCCGACGCCTATCCGGCGGCGCGCGCCGTCTTCGACGAGGTCGACGAGGCCCTGGGCGAAAAACTCTCGGCGCTGATCTGGGAGGGCGAGCAGGACGAGCTGACGCTCACGCGGAACGCGCAGCCCGCGCTGATGGCGACCTCCCTGGCGGCCTTCCGGGCGCTCGAGGCCGAGGGGGTGTCGATCACGGATGCCACCTGCGTCGCGGGCCATTCGCTGGGCGAATACTCGGCGCTGGCCGCCGCCGGGGCGCTGAGCGTATCGGACGCCGCCCGGCTTCTGCGGATCCGCGGCGAGGCGATGCAGAGCGCGGTGCCGGTCGGGCAGGGGGCCATGGCGGCGCTTCTGGGTCTCGATTTCGCGACCGCGACCGAGGTGGCCGAGGAGGCCGCGCAGGGCGAGGTCTGCCAGGCCGCGAACGACAACGACCCCGCGCAGGTGGTGGTCTCGGGCCACAAGGCGGCGGTGGAACGCGCGGTGGAGATCGCCAAGGAGAAGGGCGCCAAGCGCGCGCTGCTGCTGCCGGTCTCCGCGCCCTTCCATTGCTCCCTGATGGCGCCCGCGGCCGAGGTCATGGCCGAGGCGCTGGCGAAGATCGAGATGCAGGTCCCGGCCGTGCCGGTCATCGCCAACGTCCGCGCCGAACCGGTGCAGGCGGCCCACGAGATCGAGCAGCTGCTGGTCGAGCAGGTGACGGGCTCGGTCCGCTGGCGCGAGAGCGTGATGTGGATGGCCGGAAACGGCGTCACCGAGATCTGGGAGATCGGCGCGGGCAAGGCGCTGTCGGGCATGATCCGGCGGATCGCGCGCGAGATCGAGTGCCGGCCGGTCGGCACGCCCGACGAGGTGAAGGCCGCGGCGGAGAGCCTCAGGGGCTGAGACAACGGAGAGCGGCCGGGGGCTTTGCGCCCCCGGACCCCCGCAGAGTATTTTCGGAAAAGTGAAGAACGGGACGGACCCGTTCGGAAGGGCGAGAGATGTTCGATCTGACAGGAAAATCGGCGCTGGTCACGGGCGCATCGGGCGGCATCGGCGGCGCGATCGCCAAGGCGCTGCACGGGGCGGGTGCCTCTGTGGGGCTGAGCGGCACGCGGGTCGAGCCGCTCGAGGCGCTGGCGGCGGAGCTCGGCGAGCGGGCCTTCGTGCTGCCCTGCAACCTCGGGGTTGCGGAGGCCGTGGCGGAGCTGCCGAAGCAGGCGGCGGAGGCCATGGGCGCGGTCGACATCCTGGTGAACAACGCGGGCATCACCCGGGACCAGATCTTCATGCGGATGTCGGACGAGGAATGGCAGAGCGTGCTCGACGTGAACCTGACCTCGACCATGCGGCTGTGCCGGGGCGTGATGCGCGGGATGATGAAGGCCCGCTGGGGCCGGATCGTGAACATCTCGTCGATCGTCGGGACCACGGGCAACCCGGGGCAGGCGAATTATGCCGCCTCGAAGGCCGGGATGGTGGGGATGTCGAAGTCCATCGCCTACGAGGTCGCCAGCCGCGGGATCACCGTCAACTGCGTGGCCCCGGGCTTCATCGCGACGGCGATGACCGACAAGCTGAACGACGACCAGAAGGCCAAGATCAACGGGCAGATCCCGGCGGGCCGCATGGGCGAGGCCGAGGAGATCGCGGCGGCGGTGCTCTACCTCGCCAGCGCCGAGGCCGGCTACGTCACCGGCGCGACGCTGCACGTCAACGGCGGGATGACGATGGTCTGAGCGCCGCCCCGGCGAGGGAAAGCCCCGCGCCGGTCGCGAGGCGCCGCAGGACATGCGCCGCCAGCCCGAGCGGGCCGAACATCAGCGTCAGGATCAGGACCGGCACGGTCCAGCCATGCGACAGGCCCAGCCGGGCCGCGTCGCGGGCGATCCAGGCGCCGCAGAAGAAATCGAACAGGATGAAGTGGACCCAGCCGGTCAGCGCGCCCACCGGATGGGAGAGGAGCGCGATGACGGCCGGAAGCGAGGACATGCCCGCGCCCTCGGCCGATTGGCCGAGGAAGACGCCGGTGAAGAGCAGCGCCGCATAGACCAGCCCGAGGAGCAGCGGTATCGCGCCGCTGTGGGCCAGCTGTGCCGTCACCTCCGAGCGGGGGGCGAAGACAAGGCAGGCCCAGCCCACCATGACGGGCAGGTGGATGAGGTAGAAGAGCAGCTCGTAGGTCGTCATCGCGGCGCCCCTCTCAGCCGGCGCGGGCGGCGCGCTGCACCAGCTCCAGCGCCACCTTCGTCGCAAGCCCCATGTCCTGCACCGAGATCCATTCGAGCGGTCCGTGGATCTCCTGCATCCCGGTGAAGATGTTGGGCGTGGGCACCCCCATCTCGGTCAGGCGCGAGCCGTCGGTGCCGCCGCGGATCGGCTCACCCTTCGGGTCGAGCCCGACGGCGCGGCAGGCCTCGCGGGCGAGCTCCACGGGGGTCATGTCCTTCTCGAGCCAGTAGCGCATGTTGCGGTATTGCGGCCGGATCTCGCAGGTGATCCTCGCGCGCGGCTCGGTGGCCGCGACAGCCTCGCAGACCTGGCGCAGGAGCGCGCCGTGGCTCTCCAGCCCGTCGAGCTCGAAGTCCCGCAGGATGAGCTTCAGTTCGCATTCGGCGGCATTGCCGCGCATCTCCGTCAGGTGGAGGAAGCCCGCGCGGCCGTCCGTCGTCTCGGGCGTGCGCGTCACCTGCGGCAGCGTCTGGACGATCTTCGCGGCCAGATGCAGCGCGTTCACCAGCTTGTCCCTGGCCCAGCCGGGATGTGCCGAGACGCCCGTGACCGTCACCAGGGCGGCGTCGGCCGAAAAGGTCTCGTAGATGATCTCGCCGGGTTTCGAGCCGTCGAACGTATAGGCGTAATCGGCGCCGAGGTCGGGGGGCAGGCGCGCATCGACGCCGCGGCCGATCTCTTCGTCCGGGGTGAAGGCGATGCGGATCCGTCCGTGCGGGATCGACGGGTTGGCAAGCAGGTGGCGCGCGGCGGTCATGATGATGGCGATGCCCGCCTTGTCGTCGGCGCCGAGCAGCGTGGTGCCGGAGGCGGTGATGATGTCGTCGCCAGCCTTCTGGCCGAGGTAGGGCGAGATCTCGGGCGAGAGCCGCAGCTCGGGCGCATCGGCGAAGGCGATCTCGCCGCCGTTGTAATTGCGGTGCACGACCGGCTTCACGCCGGTGGCGTTGTAGGCGGGCGCGGTGTCGACATGGGCGAGAAGCCCCAGCACCGGCCCTTCGGCGGTTGCCGGAACGGTGGCGAGCACGGTGCCGTAATCGGTGAGATGGACATCCTCGGCCCCCATCTCCTCGAGCTCGGCGACCAGCAGGCGCGCCATGTCGAGCTGGATGTCGGTGGAGGGCGATCCGGGCGAATCCTCGTCCGACTGGCTGTCGATGGCGGCGTAGCGGACCAGCCGCTCTTCCAGTTCGGTGTCGAATTCGGTGCGCATTCCGGTCTCCTTGATCTGCGTGCGGATGAGCGCCCTGCGGCCTTGGAAAGTCAAGGCGCGGCAGGGTTCGGGCCCGCCCGGGACGCTGCTTCGCGGCATGGAACAGCCGCCTTGCGAAAGCGTTTGCCTCCCCGCATGCTTATGCTATAGGCGGCGAAGGATTTTGCCGGGTGGCTCGCGGGCCAGTCGGCCTCCCGCGTCTGCGGGGGAGAGCCGCCCGGCAGGGCATGACGAGCGCGACCCCGGAGGGGCGAGGGCAGAAACGGGCTGAAGGCCCATGACGTGAGGGTAATTTCATGAGCGATGTCGCAGAACGCGTGAAGAAGATCGTTGTCGACCACCTGGGCGTGGAAGAGGACAAGGTGACCGAGAACGCTTCGTTCATCGACGATCTGGGCGCAGACAGCCTCGACACCGTCGAGCTGGTGATGGCATTCGAGGAAGAGTTCGGCATCGAAATCCCGGACGACGCCGCCGAGAACATCCAGACCTTCGGTGACGCGGTGAAGTTCATCTCGGAAGCCTCCTGAGCTTCGATGAGCGAAAAGTCGCGAAGGGCCCTCGCAGCGCGGGGGCCTTTTCGATTCCGGGGTCCCGCCGGGCGCATCCGCGGCATGTGACCGCCTGAAGCGCGCGGGTGCGTTGCGGGCGCCGGTTTGCTGTCTATATCTCTCCTGACCGCCCGCCGCCGCGGCGCAGACCGGAGTGACACATGGGATACTTCAAGACCGCCATCCTGATGGCCGCGATGACCGCCCTCTTCATGGGGCTGGGCTATCTTCTGGGCGGCACGGGCGGGGCGCTGATCGCGCTCGTCGTCGCCGCGGGGATGAACGCGGTCACGTGGTGGAATTCGGACAAGATGGTCCTGCGGATGCACAATGCGCAGCCCGTGGGGCCGCGCGACGGCTCGGGCCTGCACGAGATGGTGGCCGATCTGGCCCGCAACGCCGGGCTGCCGACGCCCGCCGTCTATCTCATCCAGACCGAGCAGCCCAATGCCTTCGCCACCGGGCGCAACCCGAACAACGCCGCCGTCGCGGTCACCGCCGGGCTGCTGCGCAGCCTCTCGCGCGAGGAGCTGGCGGGCGTGATCGCCCACGAGCTGGCGCATATCCGCAACCACGACACGGCGATCATGACGGTGACCGCGACCTTCGCCGGTGCCATCTCGATGCTGGCGAACTTCGCGCTGTTTTTCGGCGGTTCGCGGGAACGGCTGGGCCTTGTCGGGACGCTCGCGATGATGATCCTCGCGCCGCTGGCGGCGGGGCTCGTGCAGATGGCGATCAGCCGGACGCGGGAATATGCCGCCGACAAGGCGGGGGCCGAGATCTGCGGCCATCCGCTCTGGCTGGCCGCCGCGCTCGAGCAGATCCAGCGCGGGGCGTCCCGGATCGACAACGAGGCGGCCGAGCGCAACCCGGCCACGGCGCACATGTTCATCATCAACCCGCTCCACGCCCACAAGCGGGACGCGCTCTTCGCGACGCATCCGGCGACCGAGAACCGGGTCGCCGCGTTGCGCCAGCTCGCCGCCGAGATGGGGCAGGGCGCATCGACGCCCCGCCGCACCGCCCCCCGTCCGCAGCCGGCACCCGCCGCGCGCCCGGCCTCGCCCAGCAACGTGCCCCGCTCGGGCCGCCGCCGGGCCACGCCGGACCGCGACGAGGGGCCCTGGGGCTGAAGCGGGCGATTCGTCGCTCCGCCCGGGTGCCGCTACGGCAGGCGGCCGGGCTGCCCGGCGGCTGTGCGACAAAACCGGCGCCCCGGGTCAAATCGGGGAAATGTGACTGATTGGTCCTTTCATCCGCTCCACCGACCGATTAGATACAGTTGGACATTTTGGCCCGCGGGGAGGCGGGTCATACCAAGGGAGCAGAACCCATGCTGAACAATATCGGACTTCCCGGCCTGCTGCTGATCGCCGTGGTCGTGCTGGTCCTCTTCGGGCGCGGCAAGATCTCCTCGCTCATGGGCGAGGTCGGCAAGGGCATCACCGCCTTCAAGAAGGGCGTCAGCGACGGCAGCAAGGAGCTGGAAGACGGCTCCGACCATGCCCGCGACGTCACCCCGGCGGATGCCGAAAAGGACAAGGCCTGAGGCCCGCGCCTCACGCCCTGATCCGGACGACAGACCATGTTTGACCTCGGCTGGACCGAGCTTCTCCTGATCGGCATCGTTGCGCTGATCGTGGTGGGTCCCAAGGACCTGCCCGTGCTGTTTCGCAATGTCGGACGTTTCGTCGGCAAGGCGAAGGCGATGGCCAGGGAGTTCACCCGGGCGATGGAGGAGGCCGCCGACGAGGCGGGCGTCAAGGACGTCTCCAAGACCTTCAAGGACGCGACCAACCCCGGCAAGCTGGGGCTCGACAAGCTGAAGGAGGCCACGGACTTCTCGAAATGGGAACCCGGCAGCGCCACCGGCAAGCTGGCCGAGGACCGCGCCGAGGCCGCCAAGAAAATCCACGCCGCCACCGCCGAACGCGCCGCCAAGCGCAAGGCGGAAGAGGCCGCCGCGGCCGCGGAAGCCGCCGACGTGGCGAAGGCCTCGGCCAGGGCCGCGGCCGGGACGTCGCCGGCCGCCGACGCCGCGCCCGCCCCGGCAGGCGACAGCGCACCGGCCCAGGCGGCTGACAAGCCCGTCAAGGCCGCCCCGGGAGGCGCCGCTTCATGAGCATCGAGACGGACGAGCTGGAGGACAGCTCCGCCCCGCTGATCGAGCACCTGGCCGAACTGCGGACCCGGCTGATCTATTCCGTGCTGTTCTTCATCGTCGGCATGGTGATCTGTTTCAGCTTCTGGAACCCGATCTTCAACTTCCTGACCCAGCCGCTCTGCGACGCGCTGGCCGAGCGCGGCCAGATCGGCGATTGCGGGCTGATCCTGATCAAGCTGCAGGAAGGCTTCTTCGTCGCGATCTCGATCTCGCTCATGGGCGGGCTCTGCCTGTCCTTCCCGTTCATCGCCTACCAGATGTGGCGCTTCGTGGCGCCCGGGCTCTACCGCAAGGAAAAGAACGCCTTCCTGCCCTTCCTGGTGGCCTCGCCGGTGATGTTCGCGCTCGGCGCCTCCTTCGCCTTCTACGTGGTGACGCCGCTGGCCTTCGACTTCTTCCTCGGCTTCCAGCAGCCCGGCTCGGTGATCGCCGAGGGCGGGCCCGAGGGCAACGGCATCGCCGGCATCGCCTTCCAGGGCTCGGCGCAGGAATACCTGTCGCTGACCATCAAGTTCATCGTGGCCTTCGGCCTCTGCTTCCAGCTGCCCGTGCTTCTGACCCTCATGGGCAAGGCGGGGCTGGTGTCCTCGGCCGGGCTGCGCTCGGTTCGGAAATACGCGGTCGTCGCCATCCTCGTGCTCGCCGCGCTGGTGACGCCGCCCGATGTGATCACGCAGGTGATCCTCTTCGTCGTGGTCTACGGGCTCTACGAGGTCTCGATCTTCCTGGTCGGCCGCGTCGAGCGCAAGCGCGAGGCGGAGCTCCGGGCGCAGGGGCTCTGGGTCGACGACGTCGAGGAGGAAGAGGCCGAGGACCTCGCCGCAGCGGAGACCGGACGCAAGGATGAGTGACGTGCAGGAACGCATCGCCGCGGCGCTGGAACGCATGGCGCCCGCGCCGCTGGCCGCGCCCGATTTCGCCGCGGCGGACGCCTTCGTCTGGCACGTGAACCCCGAACGGCTGGTGCCCGTGGGGCGGGTCAACCGGGTGGCGCTCGAGCTGCTCGTGGGGATCGACCGCTCGCGCGACACGCTGCTGGCCAACACGCTGCAGTTCGCGAAGGGCCTGCCCGCCAACAATGCGCTGCTCTGGGGCGCGCGGGGGATGGGCAAGTCGAGCCTGGTCAAGGCGATCCATGCCGAGGTGCTGCGGCAGGGGCTGGGGCTGAAGATCGTCGAGCTGCAGCGCGAGGACCTGCCGACGGTGGGCCGGCTGATGGAGCTTCTGGCGGCCTCGGAGGAGCGCTTCCTGCTGTTCTGCGACGACCTGTCCTTCAGCCATGACGACGAGCATTACAAGTCGCTGAAGGCGGTGCTCGACGGCGGCATCGCGGGGCGGCCCGAGAACGTGCTGCTCTACGCCACGTCGAACCGGCGCCATCTGATGCCGCGGGACATGATCGAGAACGAGCGCGGCTCGGCGATCAACCCCTCCGAGGCGGTGGAGGAGAAGGTCTCGCTCTCTGACCGGTTCGGTCTCTGGCTGGGCTTCCACGCCTGCGACCAGGACAGCTACCTCGCGATGATCCGCGGCTATTGCGATGCCTTCGGGGTCGGGATCGACGACGCCACCCTGCGCGCCGAGGCGATCGAGTGGCAGGCGACCCGTGGTTCCCGCTCGGGGCGCGTCGCCTGGCAGTATTTCACCGACCTCGCCGGTCGCAAGGGCGTGGCGCTGCCCGCCTGAGGCCATCTCACAACGTGTCTGTCCGAACGGAGCGGCCCTGCGGGCCGCACACGATCCCTTGCGATTTGGCGGGGCCAAATCGCGTTTGCCTCCGGCGGGGAGTGCGGTGTCTTCCCGGAAACGCGCCAGTGGCGCGTTTCGGCACCGAACGGGCGGAGCCCTTGACCAGAGGAAGGGCGGACACGTGTCCCCTGCTTCCTCTTGCCGAAAATATCCCGGGGGAGTCGCGGCCTGCCGCGACGGGGGCAGAGCCCCCGCCGACGCCGGCCTTATTGCAGGTACGGCATGGGGTCGGTGCTCTCGAGGCCCTTGCGGACCTCGAAATGTACGTAGGGCGATGCGCCGCCGGGGATCTCGGCGATCTTCTGGCCGCGCGAGACGGTCTGCTTTTCCTTCACCGCGATCTTGGTGACGTTGGAATAGATCGTCAGCAGCTTGCCGTCGTGGCGCAGGACGACCACATGGTTGCCCTCGGCATCCGAGGTGATCGCGGCGACCTGGCCGCCATCGGCGGCGCCCACGGCAGAGCCGGGCGCGGCCTGGATGTCGATCCCGTCGTTGCGCCCCTTGGCATATTCGCGGATCACCTTGCCGCGCACCGGGTAGCTCATCGCGCCGGAACTGGCGGGGGCCGCCTGGTCCTGGCCGATGTCCGGCGGCGGGGCCGCCTTCGCCTCGGCCTTGGCCTTGGCGACGGGCACCGTCTTCTCGTCCGGCAGCGGCTTGGCCGCGCTCGGCGGCACGGGGGTCGGGGAGCCGACGCCGGGCGCCTCCACCACCGCCGGCGCGGCGGGCGCGGCCTGGGCGGGCGCGGCGCTGGCGACCGGGATCAGCAGGAACTGGCCTTCGCGGATCGTCAGATTGCCGTCGAGCCCGTTCCATTCCGCCAGCGACTTGACCGGCACACCGTAGAGGCGGGCCACGGTATAGGCGGTCTCGCCGCGCTGCACCCGGTGGCGCGTGGGTTCGGCGCCGCCCGGGGCCGGGGCGGGCTTGGGCGCGGCGGCGGGCGCGAGGGTCGAGGTCTGCACGCTCTGGTCGCCGGCGCGGTCGATGGCGCCGCCCGCGAGCGAGCTGATGTCCGAGCTTGGCCGCAGCGGTCCGGCGGTCATTGCGCCGGTGGCCTGCGACGGTTCGGCGACCCGCGTCGGCAGCGAGAGCACCTCGTCCTCGCGCAGCCGGTCATCGACGCGCAGCCCGTTGTGGCGGGCCAGGGCGGCGGGTTCGGCGCCGATCCGGGCCGCGAGGCTGGCGACGGTGTCGCCGCGCTGTGCCACGGCGACCTGGTAATTCGGGTAGGAGATGATGCCGCGGTTGTCGGGCATCGGGCGGTCCGCGGTGGCCATCCGGGCCGCCTCGGCGGTGGAGAAGCCGTTCAGGTGGTGCCGGAGGTCGTAATCGACCCGTGGCGCATTGCTGCACCCGGCGATGGTCAGGGCAAGCCCGGAGACCGCGAGGCCCCGCATGGCGTTCCGGAAAGCGTTCATCTGTTCGATCCCTCAGCGTCGCCCCTGTTGGTCGGAGCTTTCGGTGATGTTCGGTGCGCCGGCCTGCCGGACCCTGCGCATGTGACTGTCAAATCGTGCGCCTGTCGTCTCTGCGTCATTCCCGGGCAAGCCCCCCGACGAGGGGCACGAACCGCACCGGGCTCAGTTCGTCGTAATCGAGCCCGGTCTCGGTGCGGCGGACACGGATCAGGCTCTGAACCGTGTCGGACTGACCGACGGGCAGGACCATGATACCGCCAATCTTCAGTTGGGCCAATAGGGGGCCCGGCGGATCCTCGGCCGCTGCGGTCACAAGGATACGATCGAACGGCGCCTGGTCGGGCAGCCCGTGCGATCCGTCGCCGTGGATCGCGGTGATGTTCGACAGGTTCATCGCCTCGAAGAGCTTGCGCGCCTCCTGCACGAGGCGGGCGTGGCGGTCGATCGTGTAGACCCGGCGGGCGATCTGGCTGAGCACCGCGGCCTGGTAGCCCGAGCCGGTGCCGACCTCGAGCACCTTGTCGCGGCGCTGCACGTCGAGCGCCTGGGTCATCAGCCCCACGATCGACGGCTGGGAGATCGTCTGCCCGCAGTCGATGGGCAGCGGCGTGTCCTCGTAGGCGCGGCCCGCGAAGATGCCCCGGACGAAGGGACCGCGGTCGATCTTCTCCATCGCCGTCAGGGTGGCCTTGTCCGTCACGCCGCGGGTGCGCAGCGTGTAGAGGAACTGCATCTTCCGTTCGGCGGCCTCGTCGGTCATTCGATGCTCTTCAGCTCCCCGAGCATGTCATGGGCGGTCAGGTCGGCGCGCATCGGCGTGACCGAGATGTAATTGTCGAGGTTCGCATGGGCGTCCGAGCCGGGCAGGGTCGGGACCTGCTGGTCGCCGCCCTGGATCCAGAGGAACTTGCGCCCCGAGGGCGAGAAATGCGGCTGGGTCGAGAAGCGGGTGTTGCGGCGGAAGCCCTGCGTGGTGACCTTCGCGCCGCGCACGCTGGCGGCGGGGCAGGGCGGGAAGTTGATGTTGTAGAACAGCCGGTAGTCGCCGTCGTCCTTCGGCTGCGCGGCGAGGATTCGGCGGACGAGCTCCGCGCCGTGCACCGCCGCCGCCTCGAACGGGTTGTCCATCTGGAAGTTCTCGGGCCCGAGGTATTGCGAGAGCGCGAAGGAGGGGATGCCCTGCAGCGCGCCTTCCATGGCGCCGCCGAGCGTGCCGGAATAGAGCGCGTTCTCGGCCGAGTTGTTGCCCCGGTTCACGCCGGAGAGGATCAGGTCGACCTTTTCCTCCTTCAGCACGTCATGCAGCCCCGCAAGGACGCAATCGGCCGGGGAGCCCTCGGCGGCGAAGCGGCGGGGGCCGAGCTTGGTGACCATCATCGGGTGAGTGTAGGAGATCTTGTGCGCGACGCCCGATTGCTCGAAGGCGGGGGCGACGCACCAGACCTCGCCCGCGTCACCGGCAAGCTCGGCGGCGATGACCTGCATGATCTCGAGGCCCGGAGCGGAGATCCCGTCGTCGTTGGTGATGAGAATGCGCATGCGTGTCTGCCCCCGTTCCTGCCCATGGCCTGCATAGGCGAGAGGTCAGCGAGGGGCAAGCGGTCGGTAAGGGGTTGTGACCCGGTGTGGCGCGAGGGCGCGGCGCGACGTGGCGTTTCCGGGCCTCTCCGCTTCGGCCCCCGGTCCCGCGGCGCCCGGATCAGGCGCCGCGCCGGGAGGTCCGGTGCAGGCCGGTCCAGAGCCCGGCCCCGAGGGGCGAGGCGCTCAGGCCAGGGCCTCGGCCAGCAGGCGGGCGGCCTCGGTATCGGGGGCGCTCAACGCGGCACGGTCCTCGCCGGGGTGGAACCGGGCGCGGAGCGCGGTCGGCATCGGCTTCGGCGTCAGGATGCGGATCCGGGGCGAGGCGACGGTGCCCTCCTGCGCCCAGGCCCGGGCCAGCGCGATCTGGCCGCGCTTGGTGGCGCCGTAGCAGCCGTGGAACTTCTCGTCGGCCGACGGGTCGTCGAAGAAGATCGCCGTGGCCTCGGGCCCCAGCAGGGGGGCGACATAGGGGATCAGGATCCCCATGGCGGCGAGGTTCGTCGCCATGGTCTTGTCCCAGTCCTTGGCGTCGATGTGCTCGGCCGGGGTCAGCGGCGGCGCGTGGACCGCCGTGTGCGCCCAGAGCGCAAGCCCGCCCCAGCGGTCGTGGATCGACCGGCAGAGCTGGGCCATCGCGTCCCGGTTGGTGACATCCATCGGCGCGAGCGTGGCCGAACCGCCCTTGGCCTGGATACGGTCGTCGAGCTCTTCCAGCGCGCCCACCGTGCGGGCGACGCAGATCACGTGATGCTCGGGGGCGAGCGCGAGGGCGAGGGCGGCACCGAGACCGCGCGAGGCGCCGGTGACGAGGACGGGATGTGTTGTCATGCGGCGCGGTTTGCGGTCAATCTCGGCGACAGTCAAGCGCTCGGGAAGGTGAAACGCCTGAGCTTGCCCCGATGAGCCACGGTGACGAAGTCCTCGGCGATGGCGAGCACCTTGTCGCCCGCGAGCCGGTCGCCGACGGTCACCTTGCTGACGACGCCATTGGGCAGGCGCAGGATCGCGCGGCGGTCGCTGTCGGAGCCGTAGGTGCCGAGCAGCAGCGGCTCGGTCGGATCGAACTGGGCCGCAACGGTCGCGGTATCGGCGGCGGAGCCGCTCGCCGGATCGGGACGCGGTGCGGTATCGAGGTTTGCGGGCCGCAGGCGCGGCCGGAGGGAAATCTTGGGCATGTCTCTACCGGTGGAAGTGTCCGTCACACGCGCCCGCCTCCGGTTTGAGCGAAGGGTCGGCGGGCGGCGACGGGGTTCACCTAAGGACTGCGGGCGGGTCTGCAAACCGGGCCTCGGACGTTGACGCTGGGTCATCGGCGGCATGCCGCGACGCAGGCCGCCTACGCCGGCGCCAATACGCCGCAATCGCTTGATCCGAGGGGAAAAAGTGTCACGTTTGCCGGAGGGTTTCGTGAGCGGCCGTGAGGCGCTCAGGCTTGGCCGGTGCCTTCCCTGTCGGCGAATGGCGGGGCGATCAGGCGGCTTGGCCGGTCAGGCAATGCGCGGCACTCGGCCCCGAGCCATTCCGGCGGCGGGGCGAGGCCGGACAGGGCGGTGACGCAGAGCGGAGAGATCGCCTGGTGCCCCGTCCACCCGACGGGATGGCAGGCGGAAGCGGGCATCGCGCAGGAAATCAGCCGGGACGCCTGCGGCAGGCGATCCGGACGGCGGCTGCGGAGCGCGGCGAGGATGCGCGCGCTCCGGTGCGACAGGGGCGAGGCAGGGGTGGTGATCCGCGGGCGCGGTCACTCCGCCGCCTTCAGCTCGAACCCCTTCTCGATCATGTCGGCGGGTTCGACCGGGTATTCGCCCGAGAAACAGGCGTCGCAATATTGCGGGCACTTGTTGTCGCGGCCATTGGCCTCACCGACCGCGCGGTAGAGCCCGTCGAGCGAGATGAACTTCAGGCTGTCCACGGCGAGATGTTCGCGCATCTCCTCCTCGGACATGGTCGCGGCCAGCAGCTTTTCGCGCTGCGGGGTGTCGACGCCGTAGAAGCAGGGCCAGGCGGTCGGCGGGGAGGCGATGCGGAAATGCACCTCCTTGGCGCCGGCGTCGAGGATCATCTCCTTGATCTTCCGGCTGGTCGTGCCGCGCACCACCGAGTCGTCCACCAGGATCACCCGCTTGTCCTTGATCAGGGCGCGGTTGACGTTGAGCTTCAGGCGGACACCCATGTTCCGGATCTGCTCGGTCGGCTCGATGAAGGTCCGGCCCATGTACTGGTTGCGGGTGATCCCCATGGCATAGGGGATACCGCTTTCCTGGGAGAACCCGATCGCCGCGGGCGTGCCGGAATCGGGCACCGGGCAGACGAGATCCGCATCCACCGGCGCCTCGCGGGCCAGCTCCACGCCGATCTGGCGGCGGCTTTCATAGACCGAGCGGCCGCCGAGGATCGAATCCGGGCGGGAGAAATAGACATGTTCGAAGATGCAGAACCGGGGGCTTTGCTGGCGGAAGGGCCGGCGGCTCTCGATCCCCTGGTCGGTGATGACGACCATCTCGCCCGGCTCGATCTCGCGCACGAAGGTCGCGCCGATGATGTCGAGCGCGCAGGTCTCGGAGCTCAGCACCCAGCCGTCGCCGACCTGGCCCAGCACGAGCGGCCGCACGCCGAGCGCGTCGCGCACGCCGATCAGCTGGGTCGCGGTCATGGCCACGACGGCGAAGGCGCCCTCGACCCGGCGGAGCGCGTCCTCCATCCGTTCCGGCAGGGCCTTCTGGAGCGACCGCGCCATCAGGTGGACGATGCATTCGCTGTCGCTGGAGCTCTGGAAGATCGAGCCGCGCTCGATCAGCTCGCGCCGCAGCGACTCGGCATTGGTGATGTTGCCGTTATGCGCGATGGCCGCGCCGCCCATGGCGAATTCGCCGAAGAAGGGCTGCACGTCGCGGATCTGCGTCGCGCCCTTGGAGCCGGAGGTGGAATAGCGCACATGGCCGATCCCGAGCATCCCGGGCAGCGTCTCCATCACCGATTGCGACGTGAAGTTGTCCCGGATGTAGCCGAAGCGGCGGGCCGAGTTGAACCCGTGCGACGGGTCGTAGGTGACGATCCCGCCGGCCTCCTGCCCGCGGTGCTGGAGCGCGTGCAGCCCGAGGGCCACGAAGCTCGCCGCGTCGGTCACGCCGATGGTGCCGAAGACGCCGCATTCCTCATGCAGCTTGTCGTCGTCGTCCCACGGGTGGCGGGGAAGATCTTTGGTCACGGTGTCAGGCTGGTTGCTGGACAAGGGAGCGGCTCCGAATCCTATCGCGTCCTGGGCCCTAGTTAAGACGTCCGGGCCGGTATGTCACGAAAGGATCACAGAACCTTGTCCGCCACGCCCGGATTGTGCGCCAGGGTGACGCAAGGTCAGGCAGGGCGGCGGCATGCAGGGCCGGGGCGAAACGCAAACGGCACGGCGCCCGGGGGGGCCGTGCCGCGCATCCGCAATCGTCCAGCGATCAGGTCGGCTGGTCGCAGGCGCCGACGAGGCCTTCGTACTGGGTGGTGATCCAGCCGAGCGCCTGCGCCGGATCCTCGTCGTTGATCCGTCCGGTGACCTGCGCGAAGACCTGCGCCGAGCGGCTGTCGTCGATCATCGGGATGTCCTGCGAGGTCAGCACCGTGTCGTAGACGAAGAAGGCGATGGCCACGAGCAGCACGCCCCGCGCCGCGCCGAAGAAGAAGCCGAGCGCCTGGTCGAGCCCGCCCAGAACCGAGCGCTGGACCACCGACGAGAAGAGCGGCGTGAAGAGCGAGGCAATGACGAGCGCCACGGCGAAGACCGCCGCGAAGGCGGTGATGATCGAGAGCTCGCAGCTGTCCGAGATGAAATCGCCCAGGAAGGGGACTTCCTTGACCAGCGGCATCACCGCCGGGGCGAAGATATAGGCCACGATGGCGGCGACAACCCATCCCGCGATGGCCAGCACCTCGCGCAGGAAGCCACGCGAATAGGCCAGGATGGCCGACAGCACGATGATTGCGGCCACCACGCCGTCGATGAGGGTAAAGCCTTCCATAACGCTCCCGTACTTCCTTGCAACGGTGCGCGGGGATCAGCCCGCGCCGAAGATCTCGCCTACGAAGGCGGTCAGGTCGGTCATCCGTGTGACCTTCAGACCGCTCTCACCGCCCGGCTTGCCTCCGGCCGGCGCGATGGCCGATGAAAAACCAAGTTTCGCCGCCTCTTTCAACCTGTTTTCGGCCTGACCCACCGGACGGAGGGCGCCTGACAGGGAAATCTCGCCAAAAACGACACATTCCGCCGGCAGGGCCGTGTCCTCCCGCGCGGAAAGCAGCGCGGCGGCGACGGCGAGGTCGGCCGCGGGCTCGCCGATCTTCAGCCCGCCCGCGACGTTCAGGTAGACGTCGAGCCCGGTGAAGGGGATGCCGCAGCGCGCCTCGAGCACCGCGAGGATCATCGCGAGTCGCCCGCCGTCCCAGCCCACGACCGAGCGTCGGGGCTGCGATTGGGGCGTGGGGGCCACGAGCGCCTGTATCTCGACCAGAACGGGCCGCGTGCCCTCGATCCCGGCGAAGACGGCCGAGCCCGGCGCAGGCGTGCCGCGGTCCGACAGGAAAAGCGCCGAGGGGTTCGCGACCTCCGACAGACCCCGGCCGGTCATTTCGAAGACGCCGATCTCGTCAGCCGGGCCGAAGCGGTTCTTGACCGCGCGCAGGATGCGGAACTGGTGCCCGCGCTCGCCCTCGAAATAGAGCACCGTGTCGACCATGTGCTCGACGACCCGGGGCCCGGCGATCTGCCCGTCCTTGGTGACATGCCCGACGAGGATCACGGCCGAGCCGCGGCGCTTGGCGAAGGCGGTCAGCTCGTGCGCCGCGGCGCGCACCTGGCTGACCGAGCCCGGCGCGCTGCCCACGCTGTCCGACCACATGGTCTGGATCGAGTCGACGATCACGAGGTCCGGGCGCTCGGCGTCCAGCGTGGTCAGGATGTCGCGCAGCACCGTCTCGGCGGCGAGCTGCACGGGCGCGTCCGAAAGCCCCAGCCGGTCGGCCCGCATCCGCACCTGCGCGGCCGCTTCCTCGCCCGAGATGTAGAAGGTCTTCAGCCCCCGCGCGGCAAAATGCGCCGCGGCTTGAAGCAGCAGCGTCGATTTCCCGATCCCCGGATCGCCGCCCACCAGGATTGCCGAGGCGGGCACCAGCCCGCCGCCGAGCACGCGGTCGAGCTCGGCCAGACCGCTCTGCGTCCGGGGCAGGGGCGCTTCACGCGCCGAGAGGTCGGTGAGGGTGATCGTCCTGCCGCGCGAGGCGCCCAGCGACTGGGTCCCGGCGGCGGCGGAGAGCGGCGTTTCCTCGGTGATCGAGTTCCACGCCCCGCAGGCATCGCACTGGCCGGACCACTTGGAGTGGACCGCGCCGCATTCCGTGCATGTGTAGGAGGTGTTCGCCCGCGCCATGAGGCTTCTTGCCCCGCGGCGCGGACAGGGTCAACCGGGCCTATTCGGCGGCGGGTTTGACGCCGAGGCCCACCACGTTGCCGGCGGAGCCGGTCTCTTTCCGGATCGCCGCGTTCAGGCCGATGTTCAGCTCGGGCAGGATGTCGTCCAGCTCGGCCCTGAGCCGGTCCAGCTGGCTGCGCGCGACGCTCTCGTCCAGCTCCACCGCTTCCAGCCAGTGCCGCAGGTCGCGGGTGACGGCCTTGGCGGTCTCGAGCCGGTCGTTGAACTGTTCGATCTCTTCCTGGCGCTGCTTGAGGAAGGTCCGGGCGCGTTCGACCTTCTCCTCGGAATAGGTATCGGCCAGTTCGCGGGACATCTGGCTCATCTGCGCGGCGGCCTCCAGGATGTCCGGCTCCAGCCGTCCGAGGTCGGGATGGTCGCGCAGGAAGGCGAGGCGTTCGCGCACGGCGTCGAACTCGTGGCTCAGCCGGAACGCGCCGGCGCGGTCGGCGGCATGGGCGGTGACATAGGCATGGGCCACGTCATGCATCGAGATCCGGAAGTCACGATGCGCGCTTTCCAGCGACATCACGCGGTGGCTCATCGGCAGGAAGGCGCAGAGCGCCACGAAGAAGGCGGCAAGCCCGATCATCGCCCACATGCCGGCGCCTTCGACCGGCGCGCCGTTCCACATCAGCGGCAGTTCCGGCCAGGCGATGACCCCGAAGGCGGCAAGCGCCACCGCAAGGCTTAAACCGAGGGCCAGCAGGAGCATGACGCCCATGGTGACCGGCTGGATGATTTTCGTGAGGATGAGCGACGCGGTCCCCGACGGACCTGTGTGAGCTTGCGTGACCATAACGCTGGCGACCCCTAAGTCTGGCGATAAATGATTCGGCAAAGAATTGCCGATAGTATAACACGACTTGAATATTTTAGTTCCGAAGGGTCAGTCGCTTAGCGCCGGGGGGCTGCCTTCAGCGCCCGTCCGGTGGCCCAGGACAGGGCCAGGCTGGCAAGAATACATCCGCTGAAAAGGTACAGGCCCCAGGCGGTTTCGACCCGTCCCACACCGATGCCCTTGGCCATCGCGATATAGAGCGAAATCAGGAAGATATCGGCCATCGCAAGGCGTCCGGCCCATTCGGCGAGCGCCAGCGTCCGCGGCCCGGCGCGGCCCAGCTGGACGGCGAGCAGGGCGAGCGTCTTGGCATAGGGCGCGGCCAGCGCGAAGAGTGCCACGAGCGCGGCCAGGACCGGGTCCGTCCCGGCGAGCGAGGCGAGGCCCGAGAGCACGCTGATCTCGGACAGGCCGAAGAGCGGCAGCAGCCCGGCACGCATCAGCGGGGCCGTCCAGGCGACGGGGTAGAGCACCAGGAGCGCGAGCGAGGCCGCGACCGGCAGGCGCATCAGCGCACCGCGGGGATCGGGCCCTCGGCGCGGCCGTGGATGAACTGGTCGAGGTAGGGATCGCCGCTGTCGTCCATCCGCGCGACCGGTCCGGTCCAGCGGATCTTGCCCCCGTGCAGCATGGCCACGTCGTCGGCAATGGCCCGGACCGAGCTCATGTCGTGGGTGATCGTCATGGCGGTGGCGCCCATCTCGGTCACGATCTCGCGGATCAGCTCGTTGATGACGCCGGCCATGATCGGGTCGAGCCCGGTGGTGGGTTCGTCGAAGAAGATGATCTCGGGGTCCGCCGCGATGGCCCTGGCGAGCCCGACGCGCTTCTGCATCCCGCCAGACAGCTCGGCGGGCAGGCGGTCGGCCACCTCGGGCGCGAGGCCCACGCGGCGCAGCTTCTCGATCGCGATCTCCCGCGCCTCGGCCTTGGGGCGCTTGAGCGCGCCGCGCAGCAGGCGGAAGGCGACGTTCTGCCAGACGGGCAGCGAATCGAAAAGCGCGCCGCCCTGGAAGAGCATCCCGAACCGGGCGAGGAAGGCGTCGCGGTCCTTGCTCGCGCCCTCCACGGTGATCGTGCCGCTGTCGGGCCGGATCAGGCCGAGGACGCATTTCAGCGCCACGGACTTGCCGGTGCCCGAGCCGCCGATGATGACCATCGAGGTGCCTTTCGGAACCTCCAGCGTCATGCCCTGAAGGACATGGTTCCGGCCGAAGCTCTTGTGGACATCGTCGAAGCGGATCATAGCGAGAAGAACACCCCCGTCAGGAGGAAGTTCGCGGCCAGGATCATCACCGCCGCCGCCTCGACCGCGGACTTGGTGGCCCGGCCGACGCCCTGCGCGCCCCGGCCCGAGTTCATGCCCGCCTGGCAGCCCATGACGGCGGCGATGACGCCGAAGACCGCGCCCTTCACCAGCGACGAGATCACGTCGAGCGGCTCGAGGAAATCGACCGTGTTCTTGAGGTAGGTCGCCGGGTTGAAGCCCAGCGTGCCGGTCGCGACCTGGTAGCCGCCGAAGATGCCCACGATGTCGCCCACGCCGACCAGCACCGGGACCGTGATCAGCGCGGCCAGGACCCGCGGCACCGTGAGGTATTTCATCGGGTGGGTGGAGAGCGTGACGAGCGCGTCGATCTGCTCGGTCACCTTCATCGTCGCGATCTCGGCCGCGATGGACGAGGTCACCCGCGCCGCGATCATCAGCCCGACGAGCACCGGGCCAAGCTCGCGCACCATGCCGATGGCGACGATCTGGGGGACCACCGCCTCGGCATCGAAACGCGCGCCGCCGGCGTAGATCTGGAGCGCCAGCGCCCCGCCGGTGAAGACCGCGGTCAGGCCGACGACGGGCAGCGAGAGCCAGCCGATCTGGAGGACCTGCACGCCCAGCTCGCGCGCGTAGAACGGCGGCCGGACGACATGGCTGAGCGTCTCGAGGAAGAACAGCGTCACCCGTCCGATCATCGCGAACAGGGCCAGCACCCGTGCCCCGACCGCGGCAAGGGGGCGTGTGAGGACCGCCATGCTCAGCCGCCCGCGTAGCGCCGCGTGTAGCGGTGACCGAGCTGGGTGAGAATCTCGTAGCCGATGGTGCCCGCATTGTCGGCGAGGTCGTCGACCCCCTGCCGGTGGCCCAGCAGGCTCAGCCGGTCCGGCACCTCGGGAAGGTGGGTGATGTCGACGCCGATCAGGTCCATCGAGATGCGGCCGCGGATCGGGCAGGGCGTCTCGCCGAAATACATCGCGGTCATCGGCCCCATGATGCGCTGGATCCCGTCGGCATAGCCGGCCGAGACGGTGGCGATGCGGCAGGGCGCCTCTGCCGTCCAGGTGTTGCCGTAGCCCACCGTCTCGCCCGCGGCGAGCTCGCGCGTCTGGATCACCGGCAGGTCGAGATGCGCGACCGGATGGGCCTGCTCGAACGGGCGGCCGCCATAGAGGCCGATGCCGGGCCGGGTGAGATCGAAATGATAGTCGGATCCCAGCAGGATGCCCCCGGTGGCCGAGAGCGAACGCGGCACGTCGAGCCCCTCGGTCATCGCCTTGAAGGTTTTGAGCTGCTGCGGATTCATCGGGTGGTCGGGTTCGTCGGCGCAGGCGAGGTGCGACATGACGATGGTGAGGCTCTGCTCTTCCGCGATCCCGCGGACGGCCTGCCATTCGGCGGGCTCCATCCCGAGCCGGTTCATCCCGGTGTCGAGCTGCACGCCGAAGCGGTGGCCGGGCAGGGCCTCCACATGGCGGAGCATCTGGTCGAGCGAGTTGATCATCGGCACGAGGTCGAGGTCGTGGATCATGTCGGTGTCGCCGCGCATGTGTCCGCCGAAGACGTTGATCTCGACCCCCGGCCCGAGCGCCTCGCGCACCTTGGCGCCTTCTTCGGCCACGGCGACGAAGAAGCGGCGTGCGCCCGCGCGGGCAAGCGCCTTTGCCACGCGGCCCGCGCCCAGCCCGTAGCCGTCGGCCTTGACCACCGCGGCGGTCTCGACCCGGTCGTCGGAGAATGCGTTCAGCGCCTGCCAGTTGGCAATCAGCGCGTCGAGGTCGATGGTAAGCTGTCCCGTTCCCATGCCCGCGTTTCTGACCGGAGCGGCAGGGGGGTGCAAGGGACAAAGCGCCGCTTTTCAACCGCAGGTCAGGGTTCCCAGTTGTTGCGGTAGTTTTCCCATATCTTCTCGCCCACGAGGCAATCGTAGCCGCCGCCCGACTGCACCCTGAGCACCCGCGCGCGGCGCGCCTGCGGCGGCACCGGGTCGGGCTGACGCCCCGCGATCTCGAGCACCAGCTTGCGGCGCACGGCGGCGGCGAATTCGGACCAGTCGTCGACCGGGATGACGAAGCTGCCCGTGCCGCCGATCACGCAATCGGTGTAATAGAGGTCGAGATCCTCGAGCTGCCAGTGGCTGCCCATCCCTTCCTGCGTCATCAGAGGCAGGCCGTTGATCGTGATCCCCCGTGCCAGCACCGCGTCGCGGGCCGACAGGACCGGCATGCCGTCGTTGTTGGGTCCGTCGCCCGAGATGTCGATCACCCGCCGCAGCCCGGTGAAGCCGTTGTCGTCGAACATCGCGGCGCCCATGGTCAGGGCGGACGAGATGGAGGTGCGCCGCATGCCGGTGGAGAAATGGCTTTCCAGCCGCTGCGCGAAGGCCTGCGCGTCGGCGAGACTGCCGATCACCGCCCAGTCGTTGACCACCCGCTGCGAATAGCTGCCCGCCCATTCGACATAGGCGATGGCGATATGGCCTAGGAAACCCGCGCCGATGGCATTCAGCACCGCGTCGGAGACCAGCGCCTCCGCATAGCCGCGGCGCTGGATTTCAAGTTCGTTCGGCGTCATGGAGCGCGAGACGTCGACCAGAAGCAGAAGCTCCACATCGACCTCGACCGAGGCGGGATCGTAGGGCTCCACCTGCGCGGCAACGGGGGCGCCGAGCAGCGTCGCCAGTGATAGCAGAAACGCCCTGAGCATGGCCCAACTGTCCCTGCGTCACCCGCGCCTGTCCAGCGCTACCTTCGATTGCACGGAAAGGTGAATGGCCGTACGAGGCCGCCGCCGCTTCAGGCAGCGTCGTCCTCGGGCAGGATGCGGCCGACGGCCCAGCGGGCGGTCAGCCCGTGGATCACCGTCGAGGCGAAGACGACGAAGACCACCAGTGCCCAGAGCGCGCGTTCGTTGACGAACTCGATATGGCTCGCGGCATAGGCGAGATAGTAGACCGAACCGATGCCGCGCACGCCGTAGAACGCGGTCAGCCAGCGCTCGCCGTCGCGCATGCCGGAGCGCACCAGACCGATGCGCCCGGCGAGGGGACGGATCACCAGCAGCAGGCCGAAGCCGATCAGGGAATGGCGCCAGTCGAGCTCGTTCCAGAGCAATGGCATCAGGCTGCCGAGCAGCACCAGCAGGATCGAGGTCGCCGCCTGCTCGATGGAATCCGAGAACACGTGCAGGCGCTGGTGGATCCGGTGCTCCAGCTCGCCCCGCCGGCAGACGATGCCCGCGACGAAGGCGGCGATGAACCCGTAGCCCTCGGCCAGCTCGACCAGCCCGTAGGCCAACAGCACGGCGCCGAGCGCAAGCGATCCCGGCCCCGCATCGGCCAGCCGCGTGTGGCGCACGCCCGAGAACAGGAGCTGGGCGACGATCCATCCGATCCCCGCGCCGAGCGCCGCGCCCATGACGATCCGGTAGATCATGTCGAGCAGCAGCCATTCCGTGAACCAGCCGCCCTCGGGCTGCACCGCGACATGCAGGGCGAGGTAGACGAAGGGGAAGGCGAGCCCGTCGTTCAGCCCGGCCTCGGTCGTCAGGGTGAAGCGGACGGGATGCTCCTTGCCCTCGAGCGGCGGGCCGACCTGCACGTCGCCGGCAAGGACCGGGTCGGTCGGGGCAAGCACCGCCCCCAGCACCAGCGCCCCCGCGACGGTCAGCCCGGCCAGCCACCAGCCCAGGAAGGCGACCGCCGCGATGGTCAACGGCATGGTGATCGCCAGCAGGCCGATGGTCGGTCGCCAGTGCTGCAGGTTGCGCAGGTCGTCGATCCTCAGCCCGGTGGCGAAGAGCACGACGATCACGACGATCTCGGCCGTGATCTCCCAGATCTTCGGGTTCTCGGACGGGTCGAGGAAGGCCGTCGCATCGGGAAAGATCAGCGCGGCGACCAGCCCCACGAGCATCAGGATCGCCGATCCGGCCGGCGGATGCCGGAACAGCTTCATCGGCAGCCACCACGACAGCAGCAGGGCGCCGCCGGTGATGGCGAGCAGAATGTGGTAGGAGGTGAACCCGAAGAAGTCGTCCATGGGGTAAGGCAACCCCGCCAGGTGCCCGCGGTTCCCGGAGGGGGCGACTGACGGGGCGGGGGTTTGTGCGGCGGCCCCTGCGGGGGACCGGTGAAATTCCGCCAACCGCACCGCATCCGCCGCGCCATCCGCCCGCGACATATTCATTTACGGGAAAATATGTGATACAACTCAACCATTGAGAGAGAAAATTTTCAGACCGTTCATTTCAGCAATCGGAGCGATTGACATGCAGGATTATTCTCCCGGCTCGGCCGGCGCCCATCGTGAGATCCGTGTCGCCAGGCCCAATGAACCGGATCTCGGTCCGCTGCGGCTTCTGCCGGGCACATGGGCCAATATCCGTCCGGAACACCGGGTCACGAACAACGACGGCACCCCGAACCTCTTCAAGGGCGAAGGCACCCTGACCGGACAGGGTCAGAGCCCCTTCGACGGGCGCGGCTGGAACCTGATCGCGCTGCCCTTCGCCGAGGCCGGCGCGCGGCGCAACTACCGCGTCCTGATGAACCAGTACAACGAGGTGCTGGAATTCAAATTCATCGACGACGGTGTCCCGAACCGGGGCATCACGCAGGAGACCCCGGCCCAGAACGCGGACCAGCGGGTGGCGGCGCTCGATTACCAGCAGATGATCGCGCAGATAAAGGCCGAAGACGCCTCGGTCAGCGGCACGGCCGGCGATCCCGAACTGCCGATCCACCACGAGCCCGGGTTCTTCCTGCACATGAAGGATCAGACGATCAACGGCTTCGACATCGCCCGGCTGGCCACCATCCCGCATGGCGATGCGGCCGCGGCACTCGGCCGCGCGGCCTCGTTCGACGGCCCGCCCAGCATCCCGCCGCTGTCGGGCCTTCCCGAAGGTGTCGCCTCGAACATCGCCGCGGCGGTGAACCAGGCGACCGAGGACAGCTATCTCTTCCCCTATCGGCATTTCATCGACCAGCCCTTCAAGGGCGTGATCGGCGACGCGGGCTTCCCGGGCTTCGGGCCGGATGACACGAACCTGCTCCTGCGGCTCGGCATGCCGCCCAATGTCGTGCGCACGACGGAACTGGTCCTTGAGACGGACGTGATGGAGGGCGGGATCAACAACATCCCCTTCATCGTGCGGCAGGCGAACCCGACGCTGATGCGGTCGACCTTCTGGATCATGGAGCTCGACGAGATGGACGAGGACGGCGACCCGCGGCTGGTGCTGGCCTATTCGCAGTTCATCTTCCTGGACTTCTTCGGACGGTTCGACGGGCGGCCGGGCCTGATCCGCTGGCCGCATGTCTCGATCAACATGATGGAGCGGATCGAGAAGCCCGCGCGTCCGGCCGAGGAGGCGACGGTGATCGCGTCGGCCAACCTGTCCGAGAAAACCTACGCGTAAACCTCGGGTTCCGGGGTCACGCGGCCCCGGAAACGGCGACCCCCGCCTCCCGAAGGAGGCAGGGGCCGCTCTGCTCGATAATGCCGGGTCTCAGTAGCCGTCGTCGTTGCCGTTCTGCCAGGGCTTCACGAGGTTGCCGAACCGGGTGAAGCGGCCGTCGAAGCTCAGCTCCACGGTGCCGATCGGCCCGTGGCGCTGCTTGCCGATGACGACCTCGGCCTTGCCGTGGAGCCGCTCCATGCGCTCCTGCCAGGCGGCGATCTCTTCCATCTTGTCGTCCGAGGGCTTCTCGCGTTCGACGTAATATTCCTCGCGGAAGACGAACATGACCACGTCCGCGTCCTGCTCGATCGAGCCCGATTCCCGCAGGTCCGAGAGCTGCGGACGCTTGTCCTCGCGGCTCTCCACCTGACGCGACAGCTGCGAGAGCGCGATCACGGGGATGTTCAGCTCCTTCGCGATCGCCTTCATGCCCATCGAGATCTCGGCGATCTCGTTCACCCGGTTCTCGGCCGTGCCGCGGACGAGCTGAAGGTAGTCGACGATCAGGAGGTCGAGCCCGTGGGTCCGCTTCAGCCGCCGCGCCCGTGCGGCGAGCTGGGCGATCGGCAGGGCGGGCGTGTCGTCGATGTAGAGCGGGCAGGATTCGAGCGTCTTCGCGGCCTCGACGAAGCGGCGGAACTCCTCCTCCGTCATGTCGCCCTTGCGGATCTGCTCCGAGGGCACCTCGGCCGCCTCGGACAGGACCCGGGCGGCCAGCTGCTCGGCCGACATCTCGAGCGAGTAGAAACCCACGACGCCGCCGTCGATGGCGCCCTCGGTCCCGTCATGCCGGATGCCGCGCTTGTAGGCCTTGGCCACGTTGAAGGCGATGTTGGTGGCGAGCGAGGTCTTCCCCATCGAGGGCCGCCCGGCGAGGATCAGAAGGTCCGAGGGGTGCAGGCCGCCGAGCTTCTTGTCCATGTCCACGAGCCCGGTGGAGATCCCCGCAAGGCCCCCCTCGCGCTGGTAGGCGGCGTTCGCGACGTTCACCGCGTCGGTGACGGCACGCAGGAAGGACACGAAGCCGCTCTCGGTCTGGCCCTGTTCGGACAGCTTGTAGAGCTGCTGCTCGGCCTCGACGATCTGCTCCTTCGGCTCGGACTTCACGTCGACCTTGGCGGCCTTGGCCGAGATCTCCTGCCCGAGCGCGATCAGCTGGCGACGGATCGCCATGTCATAGATCATCTGGGCGTAATCCTTGGCCGCATAGGCCGAGACGGCCGCGCCCGCGATCCGCGCCAGGTAGGCGGGTCCGCCCAGTTCCTTCAGCCCCTCGTCATCCTCGAGGAACGCCTTCAGCGTCACCGGGGAGGCGAGATTGTTCTTCGCGATCCGCGCCGCGGCGGTCTCGAAGATGCGCGCGTGCACCGGTTCGTAGAAGTGCTGCGGGCCGATGATGCCCGCGATCTTGTCGTAGATGTCGTTGTTGGTCAGCAGCGCGCCCAGGAGCTGCTGCTCCGCCTCGATGGAATGCGGCACACGGTCCGCGGCGTCGGACTGGGGCACAAGGGCCCCGCCGGCGTCAATCCTCGCATGGTCGTTCATCTCGTCCCCTCGCAGCCCACGAGCCGCCTCGGCGCGTCTCCCGCGCCGGTCTGCCCGCTGCCTCGATATGCGCGTCTCGGACGACGCGTCGTTCTGTGAAACGAAGCATTAACCGAGGCCCCGGGCGACCGGCAATCTGGATATCCTGTGGATGATCTGTGCATAAGCCGACGCTACCACATCTATGCAAGCGACGCGAGCAATTCGCGAGATCTTGCGGGGGTGCCGACAAAGCTCGGCGGAGGCATACGTCACTTTCCGCGCATCGCCGGCACGGCGGCCGGCCCATGCCGCGCCAGCCTTCCGCATTGCGGAATTGCGCGCCTGCCGGCCGGGCCGCCCCGGCCGCCCGGCCGAATCGTCAGCCGTTCCGGCGGGCCTCCTGCCATTCCCGCGGCGCGGCGAGGAAGCGTTCGACCTCGGCCAGGGTCTCGGCGTCGAAGGCCTCGCGACGGCGTGCCTCGGCCAGCACGTCCCACCAGGTGCAGAGGTGATGCAGGCTCACGCCATGATCTCCCAGCGTCTTCTCGGTCTGGGGGAAGATGCCGTAATAGAAGATCACCGCCGTATGCGCACAGGAGGCGCCGGTCTCGCGGATCGCGTCCACGAAGGAGATCTTCGAGCCGCCGTCGGTGGTGAGGTCCTCGACCAGCAGGACCCGCTGGCCTTCGCTCATCTGGCCCTCGATCCGGGCGTTCCGGCCGTAGCCCTTGGGTTTCTTGCGCACATAGGTCATCGGCAGCGCCATGCGCTCGGCGACGAGGGCCGCGAAGGGAATGCCCGCCGTCTCGCCGCCCGCGATGTTGTCGAAGGCCTCGAGGCCTGCGTTCCGCATCACGGTGACGGTCAGGAAGTCCATCAGGGTGGACCGGATGCGCGGGTAGGAGATCAGCTTCCGGCAGTCGATATAGGTCGGCCCCTGAAGCCCGGAGGCATAGGTATAGGGCTCGGCCGCGTTGAAATGCACCGCCTCGATGTCGAGCAGCATGCCGGCGGAGAGGCGGGCGATTTCCTCGGGCGAGGGATAGGACGAGGGGATCATGCGGAAGGTCTCCTGTAGGCGAAGGTCCCGTGCTTCATCTTTCCATAAATACTCTCGCCGAAGGCGAAATCGTCACGGGGCCTTGCCCCGTGATCGCCGCCGATGGCGGCGATGCCTCCGGCGGGAGTATTTTCGGAAAGATGAAGCCGGGGGTCAGGCATCGACCCGCCAGTGCAGCGGGAAGCCGGGGTCGAAGACGGTCACGGGGCCGTCGCCGCCCTCGATCTTGGCGGGATAGGTGACGGGGTCGCCCCTGGTCAGGGTGATCGTCTCCTCGTTGGGCGCGAGGAAGTAGTAGGCCGGGCCGTTGAGCGAGGTGAACGCCTCGAGCCTGTCGAGCGCGTTTTCCCGTTCGAACACCTCCGCCAGAACCGACATCGTGTTCGTCGCCGTGAAGCAGCCGGCGCAGCCGCAGGCATGTTCCTTCAGCGCGTCCACATGCGGCGCGCTGTCGGTGCCGAGGAAGAACCGCGCGGCGCCCGAGGTTGCGGCCTTGACCAGCGCGCGCTGGTGCGTGGCGCGCTTGGCGACCGGCAGGCAGTAGTAATGCGGCCTGATGCCGCCCACGAGGAGGTGGTTGCGGTTGATGACGAGGTGGTGCGTGGTGATCGTCGCGCCGAGGTTCTCGTCCGCGTCCGTCACGTAATCCACGGCGTCCGAGGTGGTGATGTGCTCCATCACCACGCGCAGCCCCGGATGGGCGCGCCGGATCGGGTCCAGCACCTTGTCGATGAAGACCGCCTCGCGGTCGAAGATGTCGACCTCGGGCGCCGTCACCTCGCCATGGGTGCAGAGCGGCAGCCCGATCTCGGCCATGCAGTCGAGCACGCCGCGGATCTTCTCGAAATCGCGCACCCCCGAGGCCGAGTTCGTCGTGGCCCCCGCCGGGTAGAGCTTCACCGCGGTGATCAGCCCCGAGGCATGGGCCGCGCGCACGTCGGCCGGGTCGGTCTCCTCGGTCAGGTAGAGCGTCATCAGCGGCCTGAACGCCATGCCCTCGGGCAGGGCCGCCATGATCCGGTCGCGGTAGGCCGCGGCGTCGGCGGAGGTGACCACCGGCGGCACGAGGTTCGGCATGATGATGGCGCGGGCGAAGTGGCGCGCGGATTCCGGCAGCACGGCCTTCAGCATCGCGCCGTCGCGCAGGTGCAGGTGCCAGTCGTCCGGGCGGCGGAGGGTGAGGCTCTGGGTCATGGCCAGCGCATAGCGCAGCCCCCGCGGCTTTTCCAGCCCCGCGATCAGCCGGAGCGCGCCGCCTCCGCCTCCGCCTCCGCCTCGGGCGCCGGGGCCGCGGCTTCGAGCGTCTCGAGCCGCCGGGCGAAGCGCGGCGCCTTCATCCGCGAGACCACGTTGCGGCAGAGCGCGAGGGCCAGGCCCGGCCGCTCCGCGGCCTCGACGGCGGCCAGGAGGCGGCGGAGGTAGGGCGGGTGGCTGCGCCGGGTCCGCGCCAGCCGCGCGAAGCTCCGGGGCGTCAGCCGTCCGGTGCCGGCAAGCTCCAGCAGGCGGGGCAGGATGCGCATGGTCTTGAGGTCGGTCTCGATCGCCGGGCCCATCCGGCGCATCCGCAGGTAGGTGACGTTCGGGCGCCGGAAGAGCGCGGCATGGGCCGCGTCCTGCAGGATCGTCGGGTCGAAGATGACGAAGGCACGCTCGGCCGCCTCGATCATGTCGGGCGCGAAGCCGTAGCGGTCCGTGAAATCGACGCGCCGCATCTCGGGGAAGCGGTCGTCCCAGAGCGTCAGCCCCGGATCGAGCGTCGCCTGCGGCGCGACGGCCAGCACGGTGGCGCCCGGCGCGGCGACCGAGAAGGCCGCCGCGGCATAGCCGCAGGGGCCCGCGCCGTAGAACACCACCCGCTCGAAATCCTCGAGGAAGCCGTCGTCGATCAGCCTGTCGAAGAAGCCGTAGACCTTTGGATCGCGGAACCACGTGTCGGTGTCGCTGGCGATGCAGAGGTGCGACCAGCCATGATCGCGCACCATCTGCCAGCCCAGCGGTTCGCCCTCGGTGCGGATCGCGGGCAGGGTCTCGAAGGTGACGAGCAGGGTCACGCCCCGTTCGACCAGCGCGGCGAAATGGTGCTTGCCGAGCGGCTGGAAATAGCCGTGCTCCTCGGCGATGTCGACGAATTCGCGCAGCCAGTCAGACGCGTCCAGCCCCGCGAGCGACCGGCCGAACGCCGTGTCCGTCTCGTTCATCTTGTCCCCCGTACCCCGTCCGTCCCCGAAGGAGCGGTCCGGCTGTCATCCTGCATCATAACCGCAGCGGCGCGAAGGTCCGCGTGGAATTGTCGCCGTTTCGGCAATTATGCACCGGTTTCATCCGAATTGTCCTTGCGGCGCGCAAGGTTCGCCCGCCGGATCAGGAACCGCGCGGCATTCTCGGTCACCGTTCGGCTGGGCGGCGTCATCAGCAGCCGGCCGAAGAGCGCACGGTAGGGCTCCTCCAGCATCAGCGCCTCGAATCGCGTGCGGCGCCAGCGGGCGGCGGCATGGTGCAGGCGCGCCACCTCCGCGTCCGCCATCAGGCGCGCGCGCTCCGCCTCGGCCTCGGGCGCAAGCGCCAGGATCGTGCGGTCCTCGTCGGTGTTGAGGTTGCGTTCGATCCAGTAGTCGATGTCGAGCATGTCCCCGGAATGCACGGCGCGTCCCCGGTCGGCCTTGACCACGAAGCTCTCCATCGCGCCGAGCGGATAGTGGTTGAGCTGGGCCAGCCCGTTGTTCTTGCGGCCGTAGGGCGAGAAGATCTGCCCGGTCCGGAACTTCTCGTCGAGCGCGCGCCCCGAGGCGTCGAACCAGCGGGCAGAGGCCAGCCGCTCCGGATCCGGGTCGCGCGGCCGGTGCACGCCCAGCTTCCGGTAGGTGCCGTCGTTGCGGTACAGCGTCTTGAACATCGACGCCCGCCACGGCCATGTCAGCACCTCGGGCGCGGCGCGGGTGAACTGCCGGGTGACGGGCGCATCCTCGAACCGGATCACCTCGGCATTGCCGAAGAGCCGCCAGGTGAGCGTGATGGCCGTGGCCTCGGGGAGGGCGGCGATCAGGTCGGGCAGGCGATGCGCGCCCGTATGGACATTGACGAACTCGTCCACGTCGAGCGTGAGGATCCAGTCCGCCGTGCGCACCACCGGCAGGGTGTCCGCGATCTTCAGCGCGGTGAACTGGATGCCGCCGTTCTCGTAGGGGCCGTCGTTGCGGATGTGGGTCAGCGCCCCGAGCTCCTGCAGCCGGTCGAGCAGCAGGTCGGTGCAGTCGTCGCAATCGTTCGAAAAGACCACGAAATCGGTGAAGCCTGTCGCGCGGTGATGCGCGAGCCATTCGAGCAGGAAGGCGCCCTCGTTACGGACGCAAAGGATGGCAAGGAATTTCATCCTGTTATCGGCCGATCTTCGTTCATTGCCTTCAGCTTTCCATGTCGAGCGCCAGGGCATAGGCCACCCGCTCGGTCCCGTTCAGCCGGATGCCGAGCGCCTGGTCGTAGAGCGCGCGGAACTCCGGGGTGTTCCGCAGCTCCTCCGCCTTGGCGCGGTGCCAGCCGAGACCCGCGGCATGCAATGCCTCGAGCGCGGGGTCGGCGCGCAGGCGGGCCATTTCGGTCTTCAGCCGGGGCAGGTTGCGTTGGATCGTGACGTCCCGCGTGTCGTTCCAGTCCATCCGGATCCAGTAGTTCAAGCCGATCGCGCGGTCGACATGCAGAGCCCGGCCGCGCTGGCGTTTCACGAGGTAGCTGTCGGCCGATCGCAGGGCATAGTGGTTCAGCTGCACGAGGTCGTAGCCGATCGAGCGCCGCGAATTGCGCCAGCCGTTCCGGACCACCTGCGGACCCATCGGCGCACCCGAGCCGTTCACCCAGGTGATCTCGTCCACGCGGTCGGGATCGGGCCTGTTGGGCCGGTGGCAGGAGAGCCGGGAATAGACCCCGTTGTTGCGGAAGAGGGTCTTGAAACCCCAGGCCGTATGCGGCTTCGGGGCGAATTTCGGGGCGCAGGAGGTGAACTGCGCGATCACCGGCCGGTCCTTTATCCGCGTCACGCCGTCATGCCCGAAGAGACGCCAGGTCATCGCGATGTTGGTCGCGTCGCCGGTGCGGGCGAAGAGGTCCCCGAGCGTCCCGTTGCCGCAGCGGATGTTCACGAATTCGTCCACGTCGATATGGGCGATCCATGCGGCGTTGCGGAAGACGGGCTCCGCCATCGCCGCATCGAGCGCGCATTGCTGCGGGGAATTGCCGGTCCAGCCAGTGTTGTCGCGATGATGGACCACGCCCATCTCGTCCAGACGGGCGAGTATGGCGTCGGTCCCGTCCGAGCAATCGTTGGTGTAGATCAGGAACGTGTCGAAGCCGATCGCACGGTGATAGGCGATCCATTCGAGGACGTAGGGCGCCTCGTCCTTCATGCAGGCGACGATCAGGTTGCCGGAGGAGCCGGGGCCGGGCGTCCGGGCCGGGGCAGGCGCGTAGGGCGTGCCGGGCGTTTCCTCGTCCACGCTGCCCAGGCGGTTGTGCGGCCGGAAGGGTGAGCGGAGGATCTCCTGATACTTGCGGATCGCCTCGGGCGGCATCTGCGCGCGGGCGGCCTCGGGCGGGAGGTCGGGCTTCTGGAGAGGTGCCGCCTGGCCGTCAAGCCGCGTGGCGGCCTTGGCCTCGGCGGTCGCCTTGTCGATCCGCCAGAGGAAGGCCGAGAGGTATTGCGAGGCGCGGAAGCCGTGGCGCGGGTCGGCCTCCTGCCAGGCGTCGGCGGGCGCGGGCGGCGGCGGTAGATGCAGGCCAGGATGGGACCGCTCCAGCCTCGAAAGCATCGGTGCGAACCTTTCGGAAATTCTGGAAAGAGACGCCGGATCAACCGGTTCTCCGTCTATCCTCATCTCTTCCATGAAACGCATCTGAAGCGGCCGCGGCAGGACCCGGTCGCGTCGCGCCAGCATCCGCAATGTGAGCGCGTTGAAGGCGCGGCCCCGGGCGAGCCATGCGGCCGATGGCGGCTCGGGCGGCGTGGCAGGCTCGGCCTTGCCGATCCGGGGCTCGATCCCGAAGGCCGTGCGGATCTCCTCCGTCGCGCCGGGGCCCCAGATGCTCTCATCGGTGGAGCGGAGCGCCACCCGTCCCGCTCCGAACACGCTTTCCCAATGGCTTGCGAGGCGTTCGTAATCCAGCCAGAAGGCCGGGCCCTGCACCTCGGCAAAGATCCCGGCCGCCGGATCGGCCCCGGGCGTCGCGGCAAGGGCAGCCTGCCACCACTCGGGCCCCAGCCCCAGCTCGACCTCCAACCCGGACGCGCGACCCTCGAGCACCTGCGCCGCGTAATGCCGGGCCAGCAGGGAGGCGGGCGCGTCCACGTGGGCCACCACCCGAATATCGTTCGACCAGCCCGAGAGCATGTCCCGCAGCCGCTCCAGCTCGGACCGCCGCGCAAGGCCCTGGCCCAGCTGGACGGCCGAGAGCACCAGCGTCTCCGGCCGCTGCGCCGCGATCTCCCTGGCGAGCCCCGCCGTCACGTCCTCCCGCAACCGCGCCTGGCGCGCAGGCTCGGCAAAGCCGCGGTTGTCGCGCAGCGTGTCGACATGATCCGGGTCGCTCACCGCCATGAAGAGGCGCGTGTGGTTCTCGTTCCCGGGACTGCGCGGGAAGAGCACGCCCTTCGCGGCAAGCTGCCCGCGCTTGGCCGCCAGCACCGATTGCAGCCGCGCGACCGCCCGCGTGTCGACCCCGATGTGCAGGACGATCCTCATCCCTTGCCCCCCGCAAGAGACGGATCGGGGTTCGGATTGGCGCGTCCCCACCACGGCAGTGCGATCCCGAGGAAATCGGCGAGCTGCTCGCGGGCATCCTCGGCCGCCACGTCGAGCATCAGGAACTGCTCCGAGCGCGCCCCGAAGATGCGCCGCAGGTGCGCGTAATGCGCCTTGATCCAGGTGACCCGTTCCAGCGTCGTCTCTCCATACCCATTCGGCAGCCCCGGGATCTGCGCCCGCTGGAGCCGGTCGTTCATGTTGCTCCATGCCAGCATGGAGCGCGCAAGCAGCTTCGGCCGCCGGTGCGTGGCGACGAAGCGGACGCCGTCGTGGTGGGTGCGGATCGCTTCGATCAGGCCGAAATCCATCTGCGGCCAGACCGACCGCGGGCCGGTGAGATACGAACATTCGGCGATCGCGTCGAAGGCGTCGAGCTCGGCCAGCGGATCGCCGGTGCGGAAATACCCGGCGTAGAGCAGATCGCCCACGAAACGCCGCCGCCTGTCCCCGGACCCAATCTCCGCCCCGGGGATCCGGTGGTCGGCGACCGAGAGCCCGGCGCGCTTCAGCGCCTCGCCCAGCGTGGTCGTGCCGCTCTTCGGCAGGCCGAGGTTGATGACCCTGAGCCGGCTCACGGCGCGAGCCCCAGCTCGGCCAGCAGCGCCGCCTCGCGCGGGGGGAGCGTGCCCGCGGCCTTCAGCTGCGCCCGCAGGGCGCGGTATCCGGGCTGCGTGTCCAGCGCGGCGCATTTCGCGCGGTGCAGCGCCACGGCCTCCGCGTGCAGCGCGGCGACGCCGGGCAGGTCCTTCAGCGCGGCGATCTCGCGCTCGAGCGCCGGCAGGTGGCGCAGGATGCTGCGGTCCTGCCAGGCGATGTCGGCCCGCTCGCGCCAGTAGGTGTCGTCGAAGGCGCGGTTCTCGCGGTTCACGTCGCCGCGGTCGGTCTTCACGAGGTAGCTGTCGAGCGAGCGCAGCGCATAGTGGTTGAGCGTGGCGAACGCGCGCGCGCCGCGGGCCGGGAACTTGCGGATCCGCCGCTCATGCGCCGCGCGCAGGAAATTGTCGGGCACCGGGCGGCCGGATCCGTCGGTCCAGACCGGGGCGGCCTTCGCGGATTTCCGGACGAAGGGCCGGTGCGCGCCGAGATACTGCAAGGGAAAGTCCCCGCGGACCAGCGTCTTGACCTCGATCGCGGTCTCGCTGCACCAGATGTCGGGATTGTGGGACCGGGTGAATTGCGCGATCACCGGCCGGTCCTCGAACCGCTCCACGCCATCGTTGCCGAAGAACTGGAAATGCACCGAGATCGCCTGCGGATCGCCGCAGGCTGCGATCAGGGCGGGAATCGTGTGGCCCTCGGCGTGGATGTTCAGGAACTCGTCCACATCCGCGACCCAGAGCCAGTCGGCCTCGGACACCACCGCCTGGCGCCTTGCGTCCTTCAGCGCCTCCATCTGGTAATTGCGCCCCTCGGCCGGGTTGGGCAGGTGCGTCACCAGCCCGTGACCCGCCAGCGCGTCGAGCAGCCTGTCGGTGCCATCGGTGCAATCGTTCGAATAGACCAGGAACCCGGTGACCCCGATCAGCCGGTTGAAGGCGATCCATTCCAGCAGGAAGGGCCCTTCGTTCTTCACGCAGGTGACGGCGGTTATGCGCATCTCCGCGCCTCCGCCTGTTTGCTCGGTGCCATTCTGTCGCTCGCAGCCTCTCGGGCGCGGTTGAACCGTCTTTCCTTGGCCAAAAGATGACCCGATCGGGGAGTTTGCGTCAATCGTCCGCCCCGGTTTCGCCACGGCAGCCGTGACTTCTGCACGAGGCGCGCGCCCGGCGGCTTGACTGCGCCGCGCCGGGGTGCAGGCTGGCGCGGGCAGAGGGGAAGGGACGCGCATGCAGGCACCCGGAAGTATCGACGCGATGCAGCAGACGCTGGGCCGGGCGGGCTACGTCGCCTCCCGTCCGCTTGCCACGGTGGCCTTCCTCGCGCTGCGGCTCGGGCGGCCGCTCTTTCTGGAGGGCGAGGCCGGGACCGGCAAGACCGAGATCGCGCGCACGCTGGCCGCCACGCTCGGGCGCGACCTGATCCGGCTGCAATGCTACGAGGGGCTGGATGCGACGACGGCGGTCTACGAATGGAATTTCGCCGCGCAGATGATCGCGATCCGCACCGCCGAGGCGGCGGGAAACGCCGACGCGGAGCTGCTGAACCGGGATCTCTTCGGCCCCGACTTCCTGATCGAACGGCCGCTCCTGCAGGCCATGCGCCCGCATGAGAACGGCCCGCCCGTCCTGCTGATCGACGAGATCGACCGCGCCGACGAACCCTTCGAGGCCTTCCTGCTCGAGGCGCTCTCGGACCACCAGGTGACGATCCCCGAGCTCGGCACGATCCGCGCGCCCGAACCGCCGATCGTGGTGCTGACCTCGAACCGCACGCGCGAGGTCCATGATGCGCTGAAGCGCCGCTGCCTCTACCACTGGGTCGATTACCCGGACTTCGCGGCCGAGATGGAGATCCTGGCCGCCCGCGTGCCCGAGGCCGGCGCCCGGCTCGCGCAGGAGGTCACGGGCTTCGTCCAGCGTCTGCGGGCCGAGGACCTCTTCAAGCGGCCCGGCGTGGCCGAGACGATCGACTGGGCGAAATGCCTGCTCGCCCTCGACGCGGTCGCGCTCAGCCCCGAGCTCATCTCGGACACGCTGGGCGCCGTGCTGAAATACCAGGACGACATCGCCCGGATGGAGGGCTCCGAGGCCGCCCGCCTCCTGTCCGAGGTCCGCGCGCGCCTCGGACCCGCCGCATGACCGGGCCCCTTCCTCTTGCCGGAAATATCCTCGGGGGGAGGCGGGCCGCAGGCCCGGCGGGGGGCAGACAGCCCCCCTGCACCCGCCCCGCATGAGCCGCGCCCCGGCAGAGGCGCCGCAGCTCGCCGCCAACATCGCCCATTTCGCCCGCGCCCTGCGGCGGGCGGGGCTGCCGATCGGACCCGCTCGCATCGCCGATGCGGTCGAGGCGGTGGCCGCCGCGGGCTTCACGGAACGCGCGGATTTCTACTGGACCCTGCACGCCTGTTTCGTCTCGCGCCCCGGGCACCGGGCGGTCTTCGCGCAGGTCTTCCGGATGTTCTGGCGCGATCCCCGGGCGCTCGAGACGCTGATGGCGGCGATGATGCCGGCCCTGCGCGCGGCCGGCGCACCCGAGACACGGCCCCCCGCGGAGACGCGCGCGGCCGAGGCGCTGCTCGACGGGCTGATCCCGGATCCCCCCCGCGAGGAGCGGCCCGAGCTCACGCTCGACATGCGCGGCACCGCGTCGCCGGGCGAACGCCTGCGCCGTCTCGACTTCGCCCAGATGACCGGGGCCGAGCGCGCGGCGGCCGAGCGGATGATCGCGACCCTCGCCCTGCCGGTCCCGCCGGTGCCCGCGCGGCGCGGCCGTGGCGCGGCGACGGGCCGGATCGACCGTGCCCGCACCCTGCGCCGCGCGCTGCGCCGGGGCGGAGAGCTCTCGGCCCCGGTCCGCGAACGCCCCCGCCCGCGCGCGCCGAACCTCGTCGTGCTCTGCGACATCTCCGGCTCGATGACGGCATATTCACGGATGCTGCTGCATTTCGTTCATGCGGTCGCCAGCCGGCGCGGGGCGGGCTGGGCGCGGGTCCATGCCTTCACCTTCGGCACGCGGCTGACCAACATCACCCGCCACATGGCCGCGCGCGACGTGGACGAGGCGCTGGCGGCCGCCGGCGCCGAGGCGCGGGACTGGCAGGGCGGCACCCGGATCGGGGACAGCCTGCGCGCCTTCAACCGGGATTGGTCGCGCCGCGTTCTGGGGCAGGGCGCCGTGGTGCTGCTGGTGACCGACGGGCTCGACCGCGGCGACCCGGTGCAGCTTGCGGCCGAGGCGGAGCGGCTGCGCCTGTCGGCCCGGCGTCTGATCTGGCTGAACCCGCTGCTGCGGTTCGACGGTTTCGCACCCCGCGCCCGTGGCGTGGCGGCCCTTCTGCCGCAGGTGGACGCGCTCTGTTCCGCCCATGACGTCGCCTCGCTGGAAGATCTTGGCGACCGGCTGTCGCGCGCCAGCGGAGACGGTGAAAAGACCCGTCTTATCAATATTTTGAAGCCCCGCTGACATCGGCGGGACATCGCCTGTCGCGATTCATGCATGAAACCCGATGCATCGTCGCGCGTTCCTCCCCTGATCCCGCATTGAGGCGGAATGGAGAAGGACCACACCGATGCAGAGCAAATTCCTGAAATCCACGACGGCGATCGTGCTGGCGCTCGCTGTCGCGGCGCCCGCACCGATCCTGGCGCAGGACGCACCGACCGAAGAAGAACTGCAGAAGCAGCTCGAGCAGGCCGCGGAAGAAGGCACCACCGAGGCCGTCACCGACGAGACCCTGCCCGCCGAGACCGAGGCCGAAGTCGACGCGGCCACGACGGAGAACACCGAGACCACCACCACCGAACAGCAGGCCGAAACCTCGACCGACGCCACCGCGACGGAAGAGCAGGCGGAGACCTCCACCGACGCCACCGCGACCGAGCAGCAGGCCGAGACCTCCACCGACTCGACCGCGACCGAACAGCAGGCCGAGACCTCGACGGACGCCACGGCGACCGAAGAACCGCAATCGGCTGACGCCGAAGAACTGCCCCAGGCCGAGGCCGCCGGCAGCATGAACGCAGAGGCCACGACCGAAACGCAGGTCGAAAGCGGGGACGCCACCACTGCCGAGGCAGGGGCCGAGCCGGAGGCCACGACGGAGGCCGATGCCCCCGAAGCGACCGCCGAAACCACGACCGAGACCGATGCGACCTCGGACGAGGCCGTGACGACCACCGAGGCGCCAGCGCAGGACTCCGCGACCACGGAAGCCGCTCCGACGGCCGAGGCCGAGGCCACCGGCGACGCAACCGCGACCGAAGAGGCGACCGCTGCAGGCTCCGAGACCGAGACGACCGCGGAAGAGCCCGTCGAGGCGCGGTCCGAGCCGTCCGAGGAGACGCTTTCGGGCGAAGCGCCCGAAGTTCAGGCCGCCGCCGGATCGGAAGAAGGTGAGCTGGTCGAAGAGACCGTGACCGAGGAGACCGCCCGCAGCTCGGACGAGGAGTTCGAAACGCAGGTTGACGCTCAGGCTCAGGCCCAGGCCGCGCCTGCGGCCGAGGCAGAGGCCGAAGAGGACGACGAAGGTCTGTCGACCGCGCAGAAGATCGCCATCGGCGGCCTTGGCGCGCTCGCCATCGGTGCGCTGCTGAACAACGGGCAGCGGGTCGTGTCGAACTCGGGCGACCGTGTCGTGGTCGACGACAACGGCACCTACCGCGTGCTGAAGAACGACGACAGCCTGCTGCGCCAGCCGGGCGCCGACGTGAAGACCTATTCCTTCTCGGACGGCTCGACCCGGACGGTCGTGACCAACCCGGACGGCAGCCAGGTCGAGACCATCCGCGCCTCGGACGGCCGGGTGCTCAGCCGAACCCGCATTCTCGCGGACGGGCGCGAGGTCGTGCTCTTCGACGACACGCGCTCCTTCCAGGAGGTGACGGTCAACGATCTGCCGCAGGTCGAGGACAGCCGCCGCAGCATCGACTTCCAGCAGACCGACGAGCAGGCGCTGCGCCAGGCTCTGCAGGCCCGTCTGGAGAACGATCCCGGCCGCAGCTTCTCGCTCGCGCAGGTGCGCAACATCCAGCAGGTGCGGGCGCTCGCTCCCGAGATCGAGGTGAACAACGTCAACTTCGACACCGGCTCGGCCGTGATCCGTCCCGAGGAGGCCGAAGAGCTGGCCGCCCTCGGCGCCGCGATGAAGGACGCGATCGAGCAGAACCCCGGCGAGGTCTTCCTCGTCGAAGGTCACACCGACGCTGTCGGCGGCGCGGGCTACAACCTCGCCCTGTCCGACCGCCGCGCGGAATCGCTCGCACTGGCCCTGACCGAGTATTTCGGCGTCCCGCCGGAGAACATGGTCGTGCAGGGCTACGGCGAGAGCGACCTGAAGGTCGAGACCGCCACGGCCGAACGCGCCAACCGCCGCGCCGCGGTGCGCCGGATCACCCCGCTGCTCGGCCAGAGCAGCTGATCCGACACCAGCCCGCGGGCTGACCGACAGACGCCCCCGCAGCCATCTGCGGGGGCGTTTTTCATCTCCGGGCCCGCCGGAGATGCCCGCCGCCGGTATAGCCTCTTCGCTCAGGCCGGCCGCGCCCGGGGCCGCTTTGCGGTCCGCGGGTATCTTTCGGGGCATTTTCATCATGCGCGTCGCGTTCTGCTGGCCGTCGCCCTCACTCTATTGATCTCCGCCGGCCTTCGCCCGGAGCTGGCAGGGCATCGCGCTTGACGGCATCCGCGCCCCGGCGGCTTGCGTTTTCCCCTCGCCCGCGTATGGATCGGCCGCGACGGTGGGGACCTGGCCCGACCGAGACGCGGAGGGCCGAGATGCGCAAGACGTCAGACCGTATCCGGCAGGCCGTGGCGTTCGAGCTTGTCGCGCTGCTGATCGTGAGTCCGCTCGGGGCCTGGGTCTTCGGCCACAGCCCGTGGGATTTCGGCCTGCTCGCGCTGCTCTGCTCGTTGGTGGCCGCGGTCTGGACCTTCCTCTACAACCTCGCCTTCGACCATGCGCTGCTGCGGCTGCGCGGCGGGGTGGACAAGACGCTGCCGCTGCGGCTGCTGCACGCCGTCCTGCTCGAGGCGGGGCTGATCGGCTTTCTCGTGCCGATCGTCGCCTGGGTGCTCGGACTCGGGCTCTGGGAGGCATTCCTGGTGGACATCTCGCTCTCGGCCTTCTTCCTCGTCTATGCCTTCGTCTTCTACTGGGTCTACGACCGGGTCTTCCCGGTGCCGCCCGAGCCCGCCACTTGACCCTCCGGGCCCGAGGGCCGACATAGGCCGGGCAAGTACGGAGACCCGCATGCCCGATCGCAACCAACCCGCCCTCGATTTCCTGCTGAGCCGCAGGTCGCGGCCGGCGAAGACGCTGACCGGCCCCGCGCCGGACCGCGACGCGCTGACCGAGATCCTGACCGCGGCTGCCCGCACGCCCGATCACGGCAAGCTGGAGCCCTGGCGCTTCATCGTGCTGGAACGCGGCGCGCTCGACCGTCTCGCGGATCTCGCCAAGGCCCGGGGCGAGGCGCTCGGCCATGAGGCGCGCGATGTCGAGAAGGCGGTCAGCCAGTTCGCCGACTCGCCGCTCGCCGTCGTGGTGGTCGAGAGCCCGGTCATCTCGGACAAGATCCCGGTGATCGAACAGACCTATTCCGCCGGTGCCGTGGCCCTGTCGCTCCTGAACGCGGCGCTGGCCGCGGGCTGGGGCGCCAACTGGCTGACCGGGTGGGTGGCCTCGGACCCGGTCTTCACGACCGAGGGCCTCGGCCTCTCGCCGCATGAGCGCGTGGTCGGCACGATCCATATCGGCACCGAAACCGCCGCGCCGCCCGACCGGCCGCGCCCCGACCTCGAGCGGATCGTGACATGGCGCTCGGCGTAATCCCCGCCGCCTTCTCGCTCACGATCGGACAGCTCGGAGACCCGCGCTTCCGGCGGGTGCTGTTCATCGGCGTGGGGCTGACCTTCGCGCTGCTCGTCGCGGTCACGGCCGGGGTCCTGCTGCTCGTCAACTGGCTGCTCGGCCCCGAGGCGAGCCTGCCGCTGATCGGCCCGGTGACATGGGTGAACGATCTGGCCACCGTGACGGGCTTCCTGGTGATGCTGGTGCTCTCGGTCTTCCTGATGGTGCCGGTCGCCTCGGCCATCACCTCGCTCTTCCTCGACGACGTGGCGCAGGCGGTGGAGGACCGGCATTACCCCGCGCTTCCCCCGGTCGGGCATCAGGGCATCGGCGAGGCGGTGAAGGATTCGGTCGCCTTCCTCGGCGTGCTGATCGCGGCGAACCTGCTGGCGCTGGTGCTCTACGTGATCTTCGCGCCCTTCGCGCTCTTCATCTTCTGGGGGCTGAACGGGTTCCTGCTGGGCCGGGAATACTACACGCTGGCCGCGATGCGCCGGGTGGGCCGGGAAGAGGCCGCACGGCTCCGGCGGCGCCACATGGGCACGATCTGGATGGCGGGCGTGCTGATGGCGATGCCGCTGTCGATCCCGCTGGTGAACCTCGTGATCCCGATCCTCGGCGCGGCCACCTTCACGCACATCTTCCACAAGCTGCAGGCGCGGGGCTGAGACCCCGCGCCGGGCGGGATCAGCCCTGCGCCTCGATCCCCGTCGGCGGGGCCATGCGTTGGAACCAGTCGATGTCGCGGACCGAGATCCGGCCCGAGACGATGATGCCGGCGATCACCAGCCAGAGCACGACCGAGACGCCGGTCGTGATCCACATCTTCTTCTTGAGGTGATGCACCTCGGGCGCGCCGGCATGGGTGCCGGGCACCACCTCGCCCTCGTCGCCCTGGGTGCGGACGCGGACGGGGGCGAGGATCAGCAGCACCATGAACCAGATCACGGCGAAGAGGACGAGGGCGGAGGTCGGACCCATCAGACCTGCTCCAGTTCCACCAGGGTGCCGTTGAAGTCCTTGGGATGCAGGAACAGCACCGGCTTGCCATGCGCGCCGATCTTCGGTTCGCCATCGCCCAGCACCCGCGCGCCGGTGGCCTGCAGGTGGTCGCGGGCAGCCAGGATGTCCTCGACCTCGTAGCAGACGTGGTGGATGCCGCCCGCGGGGTTCTTGTCGAGGAAGCCGCGGATCGGGGAGGCCTCGCCCAGCGGGTAAAGCAGCTCGATCTTGGTGTTGGGCAGTTCGATGAAGACGACGGTCACGCCGTGGTCGGGCTCGTCCTGCGGGGCGCCGACATTCGCGCCGAGGGCGTCGCGGTACTGCGCGCAGGCGGTCTCGAGATCCGGCACGGCGATGGCGACGTGGTTCAGGCGTCCGATCATGATGGTCCTCCGAATGGGTGTCGCGGCCCTTATGCGCCGCCGCGCCGCCTCCATCAAGCGGACGGAGGGTCGCGGGCGGTGCGAAACGGAGCGCCGCAAGCGGCGCACACGACATTTTGCGATTTGCCGCGGGCAAATCGCGATGTGCCTCCGGCGGGGAGTGAGGTGCCTTCCCGGAAAGGCGCCGGTGGCGCATTTCGGCACCGAACGGGCGGAGCCCGCGACCAGAGGAAGGGGGAGGGGCTGGTTCTGCCTTCCTCTGGTCAATATATCCCGGGGGTACGGGGGCAGAGCCCCCGATCGGCGGCTGCCCCCGGGCGTGGACCTCCGGAGGGCGCGCCGCCACCACAGAAGGAGAGACGCATGGACCGTTTCGACGACAGCCCCGAACAGGCGCTGGCCTTCCACCGCGCCGGCAAGGGCGCGGCGCTGGCCACGGTGGTGGAGACCTGGGGCTCGGCCCCGCGCCGGACCGGCGCGATGCTGGCGGTGTCGGGAGAGGGCGACCTCGTGGGCTCGGTCTCGGGCGGCTGCGTCGAGGGCGCGGTGGTGACCGAGGCGATCGAGGCGATCGGGGACGGACGTTCGCGGGTGCTGACCTTCGGGGTCTCGGACGACGACGCCTTCGCCGTGGGGCTCGCCTGCGGCGGCACGATCCGGATCCTCGTGGAGCCCGTCGGCGGGGCGGGCGGCATGCCGGTCGCGCTGCTCGAGGCGCTCTGCGCGGCGCGGGGTGCGCGCGAGAAGGCGGCCTATGTGGTCGATACCGAAAGCTGGAGCCGCTCTCTCGGCGATCCCGGCGCCTACGAGGCGCGGTTCCGGGCGGACCGCTCGGGCTTCGAGGAGGACGGGCGGACCTTCGTCGCGATCCACAACCCGCCGCTCAGGCTGATCTGCGTGGGCGCGGTGCATATCGCGCAGGCGCTTTTGCCGATGGCGCGGATCGCGGGCTACGACCCGGTGGTGATCGACCCGCGGCCGGCCTTCGCCGCCGAGCACCGCTTCCCGGGCGAGGACATCCGCGAGGCCTATCCGGACGAGGTGCTGGACGATCTGGGCCTCGACAGCCGGACGGCGCTGGTGCTGCTGACCCATGATCCCAAGATCGACGATGCGGCGCTGGAGCAGGCGCTGGCCTCGGAATGCTTCTACATCGGCGCGCTCGGCTCCACCCGGACCCATGCGAAGCGGGTGACGCGGATGGAGGCGGCGGGGCATTCGGAGGGCGCGATCGGGCGCATCCACGGTCCCATCGGGCTCGACATCGGGGCGGCGGGACCGGCGGAGATCGCGGTCTCGATCCTGGCCGAGATGACGAAAGTGCTGCGGCAGGCATGAGGTTCGGTCCGGTTCCCCTGCAGGAGGCCGAGGGTGCGACGCTCGCGCATTCCGTGCGGCTGGCGCGCGGACGTCTGCGCAAGGGGCAGGTGCTCACGGCCGAGGATGTCGCGGCGCTGAGCGCGATCGGGATGGAGACGGTGATCGTCGCGCGGCTCGATCCCGGCGACGTGGACGAGGACCGGGCGGCGGCGGCGGTGGCCGCGGCGCTGGTGCCGGACCCGGCGGCGCAGGGGCTGCGGCTGACCGAGGCCTTCACCGGCCGGGTGAACCTGATCGCCGAAGCGCCCGGCGTGGTGGTGCTCGATGCCGCGCGTCTCGACCGGCTGAACCGGATCGATCCGATGCTGACGCTGGCCACGGTCCCGGCCTTCCAGCAGATGACAGCCGGCGGCATGGTGGCCACGGTGAAGATCATCTCCTACGCGCTGGCCGGCCTCCATCTGGAGGCGGCGCGGGAGGTGCTTGCGGGGCCGCCCGCGATCCGGCTGCAGCCGGTCGTTCTGAAGACCGCGCGGCTGATCGTGACGGAGATCCCGGGCGGGGCGGGCGAGAAGGGGGTCGAGGCGGTCCGCGGCCGGCTCGAGGCGCTCGGGATGGAGATGGCGGGGCCGGTCGCGGTGCCGCACGCGGCGGAGCCCCTGGCCGGGGCGATCTCGGCGGCGGAGGAGGACCTGATCCTCATCCTGACGGGCTCGGCGACCTCGGATCCGCAGGACGTGGCGCCGTCGGGCCTGGCGCTGGCCGGCGGGCGGCTCGAGCATTTCGGGATGCCGGTCGACCCGGGCAACCTGCTCTTTCTCGGGGCTCTGGGTGACCGCCCGGTGATCGGCCTGCCGGGCTGCGCGCGTTCGCCCGCGCTGAACGGGGCGGATTGGGTGCTTGCCCGCGTCGCCTGCGGGCTCGAGGTCAGCTCGGCCGATATCGCGGGCATGGGCGTCGGCGGGTTGCTCAAGGAGATCCCGACCCGCCCGCAGCCGCGGCGTCGCAGACGTGAATAGGGCGGATCTTCCCTTTTCCTCCCTCCCGACGCGTGTTTAACTCCGCCCGAAGCAGCATCCACAGAGGTCCAGGCATGCCCCAGATCAGCATGAAGGTGAACGGCGAGACGAAGAGCGGCGAGGTCGAGGGCCGGACGCTTCTGGTCGAGTTCCTGCGCGAAAACCTCGGGCTCACCGGGACCCATGTCGGCTGCGACACCTCGCAATGCGGCGCCTGCACGGTGCATGTGGACGGGCTGCAGGTGAAGGCCTGCACCATGTTCGCGGGCGAGGCGGACGGGGCCGAGGTGGTGACCATCGAAGGCGTGGCGAAGGGCGAGGAGCTCTCTGTCGTGCAGCAGGCCTTCCAGGAGCACCACGGGCTGCAATGCGGCTTCTGCACGCCCGGCATGATCATGGCGGCGGAATCGCTGCTGAAGGTGAATGCGAAGCCCTCGGAGACGGAGATCCGCGAGCATCTGCATGGCAATATCTGCCGCTGCACGGGCTACCACAACATCGTCAAGGCGATCATGGCGGCCTCCGGGCAGGACGTGTCGGACCTGACGCCGGCGGACTAGCGCGACCCGTCGGCCGGTCGCGGGGCGACCGGCGACGAAAAAGGGGGGCTGTCTGCCCCCCTCTTGGCCTGCGGCCAATTCATCCCCCGAGGATATTTTCGGCAAGAGGAAGCCGGGGACCCCGGGTCCGGTCCTGCGTCAGGCCAGCGTGACGCCGGCCGGTCCGTCGGTGACGCGGCCGATGGTCGTGGCGTGGTCGAACCCATGCGCCCGGAAGCAGGTGAGGACCGTCTCGACGGCGTCAGGCGCGCAGGAGACGAGCAGGCCACCGCTGGTCTGGGGATCGGTGACGAGGTTGCGGTCGGGCCCGGAGAGCGTGTCGAGGGTGACGCCGTCGCTGTAGCTGGCCCAGTTGCGGCCCGAGGCGCCGGTGGCAATGCCCTCGTCCGCGAGGCTCCGGGCCTCGGCGAGCACGGGGACCGAGGCCCAGTCGATCTCGAGCCGGGCGTTGGCGCCGCGGGCCATCTCGAGCGCGTGGCCGCCGAGGCCGAAGCCGGTGACGTCGGTCATGGCGTGCACGCCCTCGATGCGGGCGAGGTCGGGGCCGGGGGTGTTGAGGCGGGTCATGGTGGCGACCATCTCGGCGTAGCCCTCGTCCGAAAGGGTGCCCTTCTTCAGTGCCGCCGACATGATGCCGACGCCGAGGGGCTTGCCGAGGATCAGCACGTCGCCCGGCTCCGCGCCCGCGTTGCGCTTGAGCGCGTCGATCTCCATCAGGCCGATGGCGACGAGGCCGTAGATCGCCTCGACCGAATCGATGGTGTGGCCGCCGGCGATCGGGATCCCCGCGTCGCGGCAGGCGCCGGCGCCGCCTTCGAGGATTTTGCCGATGGTCTCGGGCGAGAGGACGTCGATCGGCATCCCGACGACGGCGAGGGCGAAGATCGGCGTGGCGCCCATGGCGTAGACGTCGGAGATCGCGTTGGTCGCGGCGATGCGGCCGAAATGCTCCGGGTCATCGACGATGGGCATGAAGAAGTCGGTGGTGGCCACCAGCGCCTGGCGGTCGTTGATCCTGTAGACGGCGGCGTCGTCCGAGGTCTCGATCCCGACCAGCAGCTCCTCGGGGACAGGCAGCGCCTTCGTGCCGCGCAGGAGGCCCGAGAGGACGCCGGGCGCGATCTTGCAGCCGCAGCCGCCGCCGTGGCTGAGGCTGGTGAGGCGGGGTTCCCGGGCGGTCGAGGTGTCGGGCATGGGGAGGGCTCCTTCTGTCGATCCGGATCTAGCGCGTGGCGATCATCCCGGCCAGCCGGTCGGCGATCTGCGGCAGGGCGTCGGGGGCGAGGCTCGGGGCCTCCAGCGGGGTCACGGGGACATCCGCGCGGCGGCGGTGCTTCTCGTAGCGGGGGTCGTAATGGGCCTCCATGAGCCCGTCGGCGAGGGCGGTGAAGGCGCCGGCGCGGGCCATCTCCTCCCAGGCGTCGACCAGCGCGCCGGGCTGGAACGGCCGCAGCGCCTCGAGCGTGGCGATCAGGCGGGCGGGATCGGCGATGATGTCGGCATAGGCGCGGGTGAGATAGGCCGCGCGCTCGGGGCGCGGGACGCAGAGCGCGATCCGGGGGGCGCGCTGCATCGCCTTCCAGAGGCGCGGCGGGACGATGCATTCGCCGACCTTGGCGCTCTCGGCCTCAAGCACCACGGGGCGGGCCGGGTCGAGGGCGGCGATCTCGACCGCGAGGCGGGATTCGAAGGCGCGCTGGCCCGGCTGGTCGCCCATGGCGCCGAAGAGGGAGCCGCGGTGACGGGCGAGACCCTCGAGGTCGATCACCTGGACGCCGCGGGCGGCGAGGAGGTTCAGGATCTCGGTCTTGGCGGAGCCGGTGTTGCCGTCGAGCACGACGACGGGGCAGGGGAAGGCGCCCTCGGAGACCTCGGCCAGGACCAGCCTGCGCCAGGACTTGTAGCCGCCCTGCAGGGTTTCGACCCGCCAGCCGATCTGGGAGAGGATCGTCGCGAAGGATCCCGAACGCTGGCCGCCGCGCCAGCAATAGACCAGCGGGCGCCAGCCGCCCTGGCGGTCGGCCAGCGGACCGGCGATGTGGCGGGCGGCATTGGCGGCCACGAGGGCCGCGCCGAGCTTGCGGGCGTCGAAGGGCGAGACCTGCTTGTAGATCGTGCCGACGCGGGCACGCTCGTCGTCGTCCAGCACCGGGAGCGAGATCGCTCCCGGCAGGTGGTCGTCGGCGAATTCCGACGGGGCGCGGACGTCGATGATGTCATCGAAGCCCTGCGACGCCAGGTCTGAAACGGAGGTCAGGGTGACGGGCATTCAGGCCGTCCCGGCCCGGCGCCGAAGCGCCGGTCGCCGTGTCACTTCGCCGGCCCGGTGCCGGTCATTTGACCGGCCCGATCATCATGACCATCTGGCGGCCTTCGCCGGTGTCTGCCCTGCAAACACCCTCCGGCCCCGCCGCGCGCTGCGAGAGCGGCAGGCGTTTGCGCCAGCAAAGGCCGGGAGCGCGGGTCATTTGACCGGCCCGATCATCATGACCATCTGGCGGCCTTCCATCTTCGGCATGTTCTCGACCTTGCCGATTTCCTTGACGTCCTCGGCGACCCGCTCGAGCAGTTCGCGGCCAAGGTTCTGGTGGGCCATCTCACGGCCGCGGAAGCGCAGGGTGACCTTCACCTTGTCGCCGGCTTCCAGGAAGCGGACCACGTTGCGCATCTTCACGTCGTAATCGTGCACGTCGGTGTTGGGGCGGAACTTCACCTCCTTCACCTCGATGATCTTCTGTTTCTTCCTGGCTTCGGATTCGCGTTTCTGCGTCTCGTACTTGAACTTGCCGAAGTCCATCACCTTGCAGACGGGCGGGGTCGCGTTCGGAGAGATCTCGACGAGGTCCAGCCCCGCTTCCTCTGCGATCTGCATGGCCCGGGCGGGCGTCACGACGCCGACGTTTTCACCCTCGGCGCCGATCAGGCGAACTTCGGGGGCACGGATCTTGTCGTTCACGCGGGGTCCGGTATCACGGGTAGGCGGCGCGTTATGGGGTCTGCGAGCCAGTTTATCACTCCTTCGATGGTGCAGAATAGTGAGGCGGCAAGGTAGTGCCGTGCCCCGTTTCTTTCAAGCGCAATCGGTGCGGTTCTGCATTTACGGCAGAGCCTGCCCGCGGAAATTCCGCCTCTCCGGCAAGGCGTTCACTCGGGATCGACCGGCACGCCCTCGGGCGCCTCGCTGCCGCGCATGTACTTGAAGGTGCCGACGGAATGGGCGCAGAGGTTGCCCTCGTCGTCGCGCACCTCGGCGGCGACGGAATAGATCGTGCGGCCGGACCGGGTGACATTGGCCTCGATGTGGAGCCTGCCGCCGCGCGACATGCCGACGTAGTTCACCGTGAGCGAGAGGGTGGAGCCCTTGCGGATGCGCCCCGGGTAGGGGCAGTAGAGGCCCGCACCGGTCGAGCAGCTGTCGAGCACCGCGGCATAGACCCCGCCATGGGTGAAGCCGGCCTTGTTCATGTGTTCGGCGCGCAGCTCGAGATCGGCCTTCAGGTGGCCCTCGCTGCGCTCGATGAACCGCAGGCCGAGCATCGTGTTGAAGCCGCCCAGCTTGTACATGCCGGTGTCGGCATCGGGTGTCGCGTCGTCCATTCTCTCTCCTCATGCGAAGGGGCGCGCCCGCCGGACGCGCCCCCCTGGTCCGGGTCCCGGGTCAGGCCGCCCGGGTCATGTCCGGCATCACGCCGCAGCCCTCTGCGAAGCGCAGCGGTGCGGCCGAACGGTTCTGAAGCTCCTCGGGGGTCATGCCGTCGATCATCTCGGTCACGAGGAAGCCCTCGGGCGTGACCTCGATCACCGCGAGGTCGGTGTAGACCCGCTTGACGCAGCCCGAGCCGGTCAGCGGGAAGGTGCAGTTCTCGAGGATGCGCGGCGCGCCGTCCTTGGAATTGTGCTGCATCATCACCCAGATGCGCTGCGCGCCGACGGCGAGGTCCATCGCGCCGCCGACCGAGGCGATCGGATCGCCGTGGTCCCGGCTCCAGTTCGCCAGATCGCCGTTCTGCGCCACCTGGTAGCCGCCCAGCACGCAGAGCTGGAGGTGCCCGCCGCGGACGAGGCCGAAGCTCATGGCATGGTCGAAGATCGAGGCGCCCTGCAGCATGGTGATGGGCTTCTTGCCGGCGTTCACCAGCGTCGGATCCTCCTGGCCCTCGGGCGGGGTCGGCCCCATGCCGAGGATGCCGTTCTCGGAATGCAGCAGGATGTCGCGCCCCTCGGGCAGGAAGTTGGCGACGCCCTCGGGCATGCCGATGCCGAGGTTCACGTGCCAGCCTTCCTCGATGTCCTGGGCGAGGCGGGCGGCGATGGCTTCGCGGCTGAGCGGTGTCATGCGGCGGCTCCCCATTCATGGTCCGCCACGGGGCGGGTGAGCACCAGGCGATCGACGCAGATGCCCGGCGTGACGATTGTGTTGGGCTCGAGCTGGCCCAGTTCGACGATCTCGTCCGCCTCGACGATGGTGGTCTTCGCGGCCATCGCCATGAGGGGCGAGAAGTTGCGGGCGAGGTTGAGATAGGTGAGGTTGCCCCACCGGTCCGCCTTGTGCGCTTTCACGAGTGCGAAATCTGCCTGCAGCGCGGTTTCGAGCACGCAGCCCTTGCCGTCGATCTCGCGGGTCTCCTTGCCCTCGGCCAGCGCCGTGCCATAGGCCGTCGGCGTGAAGAAGGCCGGGATGCCGCAGCCGGCCGCGCGGATGCGCTCGGCCAGGGTGCCCTGCGGGTTCACCTCGATGACCAGCCCGTGCTCCTTGATGAGCCGCTGCACCTCGTCGCCCATGGCGCCGCGCGGGAAGGAGCAGACGAGCTTCTTCACCATTTCGCGCCGGAGCAGCATGGCCAGCCCCTCGTAGCCCGCGCCCGCGTTGTTCGAGACCAGGGTGAGATCCTTCACCCCGGTGTCCATCAGGCACTTGATGAGGTAGTTCGGCCGCCCGGCCTCGCCGAAGCCCGAAATCATGACGGTCGCGCCGTCCTCGATCCCGGCCATGGCCTCCTCGATGCTCTTGCACCGCCTGTCCAGCATGGAAACTCCTCCTGCAATCTGCCGCTGTCCTGCCCGTCCTGCGCGAAGTCATGCGTATTGACGCGCGAAGCCGGGCTTCATAGCCTGTGCTAAATCGCGAAACACATTTCCGCAACGCGGAATGGCGGGCGATTTTTGCAATGCGGAGGAGCATAGTCATGTCCACATGAGGGGTCACCATCCAATCGGGTGGCGGGACTCCGGTTTTCATACTCGTGGACGAGGACGGGCCTCGGGCGCCGGACGGGAGGGTCCGGGCGCCGCGGGGCGGCAGGTTGCTAGGGAGGACAGCATGACGCGCGAAACGCCGGTCTGGGCGAAATGGTACACGGAAGGAAAGGACCCCTTCTACGTGCCCGAGGACATCTGTGTGAACACGATGCTCAAGCGGACGTTCGAGGCGCACGCCGACCTCGTGCAGTTCGAATATTACGGCCAGGAGCTGACCTATGCGCAGGTCCGGGACAAGGCCGCGCAGGTGGCGGCCGGGCTCAAGGCCGCGGGCATCCGGCGCGGCGACCGGGTGGCGCTGCACCTGCCGAATTCGCCCTGGCATCCGATCTTCTTCTTCGGCGTGCTGACGGCGGGGGCGGCGGTGACGCATCTCTCCCCGCTCGACGCGGAACAGGAGATCGCCCACAAGGTCCGCGACGTGGACGCGAAGATGGTGATCTCGCTCACCACGCCGGAATTCGCCGGACGCTTCGCCCGCCTCGTGCGGCAGGCGGATTTCCCGCCGGTCTACCTCTGCCCCGATCCGGTGTCGGCGCAGGGCCGGCCCTGTCCCGTGCCGGACGGGATGCACGCGGTCGAGGAGCTGATCGCCGGTCACGAAGGCGCGCCCTACGATCCGCCGGTCATGCGGACGGACGAGGTGGCGCTCCTGCAGTTCACCGGGGGGACGACCGGCGTGCCGAAAGCGGCGATCCTGACCCACGGCAACATCTCGGCCTCGGTCCAGACCTACAATTACGGCTCGGAGGGGGAGCCCACGGGAGAACCGGGCATGCCCGGGATGCTCTTTGCCCCGCTCTTCCACATCATGGGCCTGACCTCGGGCATGCTGAAGCGGACGATGGAGGGCGGCAAGATGCACCTCCGCCTGCGTTTCGACGCGGCCTCGGTGGTGGATGACATCGAGAAGCACGGGATCGTCTCCTGCGGCGGGGTCCCGACCTCGTGGATCGCGATCATGCAGCTTCCGAACATCGAGAAGCGGAACCTCTCGAGCCTCCAGTTCATCGGCTCGGGCGGCGCGCCCCTGCCGAAGGAGGTCTACAACCGCATCCGCCAGCTCACCGGCCTGCAATTGCGCGGAGGCTGGGGGATGACCGAGACGGCCTCGAACGGGACCTCCGTGCCGAAGGGGATGCCCGACGAGAAGCTCGGCACGATCGGCATCCCGCTGACCGGCGTGCAGATGGCCATCGTCGACATGGAGGATCCGACGATACGGCTGGGTCCGAACGAGACGGGCGAGATGATCATCAAGGCCCCCGCCGTGACGGTCGGCTACTGGAACAAGCCCGAGGAGACCGAGAACGCCTTCGTCGACGGCTGGCTGCTGACGGGCGACATCGGCTACATGGACGAGGACGGCTGGTTCTACATCGTCGACCGCAAGAAGGACCTGATCCTCTCGGGCGGGTTCAACGTCTATCCGCTCACCATCGAGAATGCGATTCACCAGCATCCGGACGTGGCCGAGGCGCTGGTCATCGGCGTGCCGGACGATTACCGCGGGGAAAGCGCGAAAGCTTTCGTATGCCTGAATAAGGGCGCCCGGGAATTTACCCTGGAGGAGTTGCAGGGTTTCCTCGCCGACAAGCTGGGCCGCCACGAGATGCCGCGCTTCCTCGAGTTCCGGACGGAGCTGCCCCGCACATCCGTGGGAAAAGCCTCCCGCAAGATGCTCAAGGACGAGGAACGGGCCAGAAGGGAAGCCGCAGAGGCCTGAGGAGGAACCATGGAACTCAAATTCACACCCGAGGAGGAGGCCTTCCGTCAGGAAGTGCGCGACTTCATCGACGCCAACCTGCCTGACGCGACGCGCCAACATCTCAAGCTGGGGAACGCCCCCACCAAGGAGATGACGATCGAATGGCAGCGGACGCTCAACAAGAAGGGCTGGGCGACGCCGCGCTGGCCCGCCGAATGGGGCGGCCCGGGCTGGACCGTGACCCAGCAATACATCTTCCAGCAGGAGAACCAGCGCGCCCCGGCGCCCGATCCGCTGGGTTTCGGCGTCAACATGGTGGGCCCGGTCATCATCCAGTTCGGCAACGAGGAGCAGAAGAAGCGCTTCCTGCCGCGGATCGCGAACATCGACGACTGGTGGTGCCAGGGTTTCTCCGAACCGGGGGCCGGTTCCGATCTGGCCAGCCTGAAGACGCGGGCCGAGAAGGATGGCGATCACTGGATCGTCAACGGCCAGAAGACCTGGACCACGCTCGCCCAGCATGCCGACTGGATTTTCGCGCTGGTGCGGACCTCGAACGAGGGCAAGAAGCAGGAGGGCATCTCGTTCCTGCTGATCGACATGAAGTCTCCGGGCGTGGAGGTGCATCCGATCCAGACCATGGACGGCGGGCACGAGATCAACTCGGTCTTCTTCACCGACGTGAAGGTCCCGGCCGAGAACATGATCGGCGAGGTCAACAAGGGCTGGACCTATGCCAAGTTCCTGCTCGGCAACGAGCGGCTCGGTGCGCCGCGGGTCGGCGCCTCCCAGGCCAAGCTCCAGGAGCTGAAGGAGATCGCCAAGAACCGGATCGTCCGGGGCCGGCCGCTCTGGGATCATCCCCGCTTCCGCGACAAGTTCGTCGAGGCGCAGATCGAGCTGAAGGCGCTGGAGATGACCGTGATGCGGGTGCTCTCGGGCATCGAGAGCGGGGCCGACCAGTCGAAGCCCGACCCGGCGACGAGCGTGATCAAGATCAAGGGCGCGCAGATGGTGCAGCGGCTGACCGAGCTCTACGTCGAGGCGGCGGGCGAGCAATCGGTGCCGTGGCTCGACGACGAGGGCGACAACGCGCAGGTCGGTCCCGACTGGACGATCCGCGCGGCGCCCAACTATTTCAACATGCGCAAGTCGAGCATCTACGGCGGGTCCGACCAGGTGCAGAAGGGGATCATCTCCAAGGCGATCCTTGGGCTCTGAGGTAATATCATGAACTTCGAACTGAACGACGAACAGCGGATGCTGTCCGACAGCCTCTCGCGTTTCCTGGCCGACCGATACGATTTCGAGAAGCGGAAGAAATACATCGCCACGGCCGAGGGCTTCGACCGCAGGATCTGGCAGGGCTATGCCGAGATGGGCCTTTTCGCGCTGCCCTATCCCGAAGACGAAGGCGGCATCGGGGGCACGCCCACCGAGACCATGCTGGTGGCCGAGGCCATGGGCGGCGCCATCGCCGTCGAGCCCTGGACCGAGGCCATCGCCATCGTCCCGGCGCTCCTGCAGGCCGCGTCCTCCGAGCAGCGGGCGGCGATCGCCGAGGGCATCATCTCGGGCGAGGCGGTGCCGACATGGGCGCATCGCGAGACCGGCATGATCGAGCGCGACGAAAAGATGAAGACGACGGCGCGCGACGGCAAGCTCTCGGGCGCCAAGACGGTGGTGTCCTTCGGAGCCGAGGCCGACGTGATCTTCGTCTCGGCCGTGGACGACGCGGGCGAGACCGGTCTCTACGTGGTCCGCAAGGGCGCCGAGGGGCTCGAGGCCCGCGGCTACCGCACCCAGGACGAGGGCCGGGCGGCGGAGCTGACCTTCGACGGAACGCCCGCGGAGAAGCTCGAGGGTGGCATTCCGGCGGCGGAGGCGATTGCCGCCGCCGAGGCGCGCGGACTCGCGGCCTCGATCGGCGAGGCGCTCGGGATCATGGAGAAGGCCATCGAGCTGACGGTCGAGTACATCAAGGGCCGCGAGCAGTTCGGCCGGCCCATCGGGACGTTCCAGGCGCTCCAGCACATCGCGGCCCAGGCCGTGGTGGAGAAGGAGCAGGTGAAGTCCATGGCGATGTATGCCGCCCTCATGTGCGACGAGGGGGACGCGGAGACGCGCGACCTCGCCTTGTCCACGGCCAAGGTGAAGATGTGCGACGCCGCGCGCTTCGTGGGGCAGATGTCGATCCAGCTGCATGGCGGGGTCGGGATGACGATGGAATATTCCATCGGGCATTACTTCAAGCGGCTGACCATGCTGGAGATCCTCTGGGGCGACCGGGATTTCCACATGGACCGGCTGTGCGAGGCGGGTGGTCTCGCCGCCTGAGGCGGCGGCACCTGCGGTGAGCGGGGGAAGGGGGGCTTTCCGCCCCCCTCTTGGCCTGCGGCCAATTCACCCCCCGAGGATATTTTCGGCAAGAGGAAGCAGGGGACCCTGCGCGGAAGGGAAGGTGAGGCGATGATGCAGCTCGATCAGGCGATGCTGGACAGGCGGAGTATCCGGGGGTTCACGGACGAGCCCGTGGCCCGGGAGGTTCTGGAAGAGATCATCTCGCTGGCGATCCGTGCGCCGTCCTCGATGAACACGCAGCCCTGGCACATGCATGTGCTGACGGGCGATGTGCTGGAGAAGGTGCGCGCGGGCAACACCGAGCGGATGCTGGGCGGGGTGCCGCCGTCGCGCGAGATACCCGCGCACGGGAAATACGAGGGCATTCATCGCGACCGGCAGGTCGAGATCGCCAAGCAGCTCTTCGCGGCCATGGGGATCGAGCGGCATGATGCGGAGGCACGGCAGGACTGGGTGATGCGCGGCTTCCGCCAGTTCGACGCCCCGGTCTCGGTGGTGGTGACCTATGACCGGGCGCTCGACGAGCACGGGCCGGTGGCGATCTTCGACGCGGGCGCGGCGGTCTACGGGCTGGTGCTGGCGGCCTGGAGCCGGGGCCTGGGCGCGGTGATCAACGGGCAGGGGATCATGCAATCGCCCGTGGTGCGGGAGCACGCGGAGATCCCCGAGGACGAGGTGATCCTCACCTGTGTCGCGCTCGGCTGGCCCGACCACGGGTTCGAGGCGAACGCCGTGCGTTCGCTGCGCCGGGAGGTGTCCGAGGTGGCGACCTTCCAGGGGTTCGAGTGACCGGCGCGGGAGGTGGCCGGGCCTCCGCGGCCGCCTGCGTCCTCCGACCGGGACTGTCCCGGGGCTGCGGGGGGCCTAGATCCCCTTCGCCATCCGCGACTTCCGCGTCGCCGTGAGCCTCATCCCCGGCGCAGCCAGCGAGGCCTCGGCCCCGACCCAGGCATAGGCCAGCAGGCAGGGTTCGAGTTCGGCCGTGGTGATCCGGTGCTCGTCCCCGGGGCGGTTGAGGATCAGCGAGCCGGGAGCATGCACCGCGACCTCGTTCTCGGACCAGGCGCCGGAGACGGAGATGTAGCTTTCCTCGATCTCCTTGTGGGAATGCTGCGGATAGGTCGTGCGGGGCGCGAAGAGGACGAAGCCGAGGATCAGCTTCTCGGCCTTCACCGGGCCGCGCGGGCCGAGGATCTCGCAATAGCCGTATTTCTGCGCCAGCGCCTTCGGCACCTTCTCGTAGCCCCATTCCCATGTCAGCCCGTCCGCGACGCGCGACAGCGCCCGGGCGAGGCCCGAGACCGCGCCGCTTTCGGCCCGGTCGAGCGCCCGGTTCAGGTGCGCGGTGACGGGCTTCACCTGCGGCGCGCGCAGGGCGAGCTCGGGGTTCGTGTCGAGGATGGCCGAGAGGGTGTCGCGCACCCGCTTGCGGTGGCTTCGGATCGGTCTGGAGCCGCCGGCAGATCCGTGGCGGTAGAGCGCCTCGAACTCGCGCAGGAGGTAGAGCCAGTCGGGCCGGTCCATCAGGCGGAGGCGGGGGGCTTCGGCGTTGTCGTCGGTCATGGGCGGCACCTGCGGGTTCGGAGAGACCTCTGCCGAGCTCTTCACGGATTCGGCGCCGGGCGGTCGCTCATCCGCGACGGTCTCCGGTGCCGATTGCGTCAAGGATCGCCTCCATCCCGGCGTCGCGCCGCGCCTGTGCCTTCAGCGCATCGAAGCGGGGGCGGAGGGCGGCCTTCTCCTCGGCTGAGCAATCGTGCCATGGGCGGCCCTGCAGGCCCATCACAAGGGCGTAGAAGCCGATGAAATGCGGCTGGCAGCCCGCCTTCAGCGCGGCGAGATAGGCGGTGTCGGCGCCGAGCGCGCGCAGCTCTTCCGCGCTGGTGATCCCGGCCCTGGCGTAGTCGCGGTCCGCGGCGGGGCCGAGGTTGGGGATGGAGGACACCGGGCTCGCCATGGCGCTACCGCGGTTGCGCGCGCGGCCGGGTCCCGACGGTCCCGCGCGAGGGGGAGGGCAGGGATCCGGCCGCGGCCTGCATCAGATCTGGCGCACGGCGCCCTTGGAGGCCGAGGTGGTCAGCGCCGCATAGGCCCGCAGCGCGCCGGTGATCTTGCGCTTGCGCGGTTTCGCCGGTTTCCAGCCCTTCTCCTCCTGCGCCTCGCGGCGGGCGGCAAGGGTGGCGTCGTCCACGGCCAGGTTGATCGTGCGGTTCGGGATGTCGATCTCGATCAGGTCGCCCTGTTCGACGAGGCCGATGGTCCCGCCCTCGGCCGCTTCCGGCGAGCAATGCCCGATGGAAAGCCCCGAGGAGCCGCCCGAGAAGCGCCCGTCGGTGACCAGCGCACAGGCTTTCCCGAGCCCCTTCGACTTGAGGTAGGAGGTCGGGTAGAGCATCTCCTGCATCCCCGGACCGCCGCGCGGGCCCTCGTAGCGGATCAGGACGACCTCGCCCTCCTTCACCTTGCCGGTGAGGATGCCCGAGACCGCGTCATCCTGGCTTTCGAAGACATGCGCCGGGCCCGTGAACTTCAGGATCGACTCGTCGACACCGGCCGTCTTCACGATGCAGCCGTCCTCGGCGAGGTTGCCGTAGAGCACCGCGAGGCCGCCGTCCTGGCTGAAGGCATGGGCCTTCTCGCGGATCACGCCGCCTTCGCGGTCGAGGTCCACGGAATCGTAGCGTCGGGACTGCGAGAAGGCGGTCTGGGTCGGCACCCCGCCGGGGGCGGCGGCGTAGAATTCATGCACCGAGTTCGACTGGGTCTGCCTGATGTCCCACTGGGCCAGCGCGTCGCCCATGGTCGTCGCGTGGACCGTCGGCAGCGAGGTGTTCAGCAGGCCCGCGCGGTCGAGCTCTCCGAGGATCGCCATGATGCCGCCGGCGCGGTGCACGTCCTCCATGTGGACGTCGTTCTTCGCGGGCGCGACCTTGCAGAGCACCGGCACCTGGCGCGACAGCTTGTCGATGTCGGACATGGTGAAATCGACCTCGCCCTCATGCGCGGCGGCGAGCAGGTGGAGCACGGTGTTCGTGGACCCGCCCATGGCGATGTCGAGCGACATGGCGTTCTTGAAGGCGTCGAAGGTCGCGATGGAGCGCGGCAGGACCGAGGCGTCCTCGCCCTCGTAATAGCGCCGCGCGAGGTCGACGATCAGGTGCCCTGCCTCGACGAAGAGCCGCTTGCGGTCGGCATGGGTGGCGAGGGTGGAGCCGTTGCCGGGCAGCGACAGGCCAAGCGCCTCGGTCAGGCAGTTCATCGAGTTCGCGGTGAACATGCCCGAGCAGGAGCCGCAGGTCGGGCAGGCATTCTGCTCGATCTGTTCGACCTCCTCGTCGGTGTACTTGTCGTCGGCCGCGTAGACCATCGCGTCGACCAGATCGAGCGCCTGTTCCTTGCCGTTCAGCACGACCTTGCCGGCCTCCATCGGGCCGCCCGAGACGAAGACCACGGGGATGTTGAGCCGCATCGCGGCGTTCAGCATGCCGGGGGTGATCTTGTCGCAGTTCGAGATGCAGACCATCGCGTCGGCGCAATGGGCGTTGACCATGTATTCGACCGAGTCCGCGATGATCTCGCGCGAGGGGAGCGAATAGAGCATCCCGTCGTGGCCCATGGCGATGCCGTCATCGACCGCGATGGTGTTGAATTCCTTCGCCACGCCGCCGGCGGCCTCGACCTCGCGCGCGACGAGCTGGCCCAGGTCCTTGAGGTGGACGTGGCCGGGCACGAACTGGGTGAAGCTGTTCACGATGGCGATGATCGGCTTGCCGAAATCGCCGTCCTTCATGCCGGTCGCGCGCCAGAGGCCGCGGGCCCCTGCCATGTTGCGGCCATGCGTGGTGGTGCGGGAACGATATGCGGGCATCGGAATCCTCCTGTCTTGGCGGCACCTATAACGCCCGTGGCGGTCCGTGACCATCCTCAAGCGTCGCAACCCGGCCTTGTCCCATATGGGCGGCGGCGGCGCGGCGTTCGGGGGTGGCCGCGCCGGGGTCATCTGTTACACCCGGGCCCAGAACGGGAGAGAGGAGCCGGGACGATGCAGGCGGCGGGAGACATGCGGCAGGCCAACCTGACCGGGATCGCGCTGATGTGCGCGGGGGTCTTCTGCCTGTCGATCAACGACGCCATCGCCAAGACCCTGACCGAGGACTACACCGCCTGGCAGATCGCCTTCCTGCGCAATGTCATCGCGCTGCCGGTGGTGCTGCTCATCACGCTCCGGATGGGCGGCACGGCGGCGCTGCGGTCCTACCGGCCGGTGACGCACCTGTGGCGCGGCGCGCTCTGGGTCATCGGCATGTTCTGCTTCTTCACCAGCCTGAAATACCTCGGCCTGGCCGAGGCGACGGCGCTGATCTTCGTGGCGCCCGTGCTGGTCACCGCGCTCTCCGCGCTGATCTTCCGCGAGGAGGTCGGCGCGCGGCGCTGGACCGCCGTGCTCGTCGGTCTGCTCGGCGTGGTGATCGTGGTGCGGCCGGGGGGCGAGGCGTTCCAGCCGGCGGCGCTGCTGGTGCTGGGGACGGCGTTCCTTTACGCGCTCATGCTGCTCAGCGCCCGGTTCGTCGATCCGCGCGAAAGCGTCTGGACCCTGTCGCTCTACCTCACCGGCAGCGGCGCCCTGATCGGCGTCTTCATCCAGCCCTTCATCTGGGTTCCGGTCGCGCCCGACGATCTCTGGCTCTTCGCCGGTTCGGCCGTCTTCGGGACGGCCGGCATGACGATGATGACGCAGGCCTTCCGCTTCGCGACCCCCGCCGTGGTGGCGCCGCTCGACTACACGGCGCTGATCTGGGCCTCGATCCTGGGCTATGTCTTCTGGGCCGAGATCCCGGATCTCTTCACCTACCTCGGGGCGGCGGTGATCATCGCCAGCGGCATCTACATCGTGCTGCGCGAACGCGCGCTCGGCAAGGAGCCGGTGCCGGAGCGGCCTGCGCCGTGATGCCGGGCCGCCCGGCCGGCCACCGAAATCGCGAGATCCTGTAACGATCCACGGCAGAATCGTGATGCCTGAGCGCGGGAACCGGCCGGTATCCATGCGCGCCGCGCAAGGCTCTCGCTGGCGTGATCCGCGGGGGCTTGCCAAGTCGTCGCGGGCGGCGCATCTGGCCGGAATGCGCGGCCCCGATTGTCGCGTGCAGACCTACAGGCAAACCATGAGCAGCGCTCCGACCACCCCGAACACCCAAGGCCAGCAACAGCAGGGCCAGCAGGCCTCCGCGCCCCGGCCCGCCGCGCCGACGACTCGGTTCAGCGACTGGGCCTCCATCTGAGGCCCGACCTGATGCGCGGAAACGGAAACGGCGCCGGATGGAGGTCCGGCGCCGTTCGTCTGTCCGCGGGGCTCAGGACGCGCGCTTGACCTGCGCGAAGAGCCGCTCCTGCGCCGCGTCGTATTCGGCGGCGAGCCGGTCGATCAGCGTGGCGGCGGGAAGGACCTCCTTCACCATGCCGATGCCCTGGCCCGAACCCCAGATGTCCTTCCAGCGCTTGCCCTTGGAGCCGTCGCCCGAGCCGAAGTTCATCTTCGACGGATCGGCCGTCTCGAGCTGGTCGGGATCCATCCCGGCATTGGCGATCGAGGGCTTCAGGTAATTCCCCCAGACCCCGGTGAAGAGGTTGGAATAGACGATGTCCGACGCGCCGGACCGGGTGATCATCTCCTTGTAGCCCGCGACCGCGTTGGCCTCTTCCGTCGCGATGAAGCACGAGCCCGCATAGCCGCCGTCCGCGCCCATGGCCTGGGCGGCGAGGATCGAGTCGCCCTTGGCGATCGCGCCCGAGAGGTAGAGCGGCCCGTCGAACCATTCGCGGATTTCCTGCACCAGCGCGAAGGGCGACAGCGCGCCCGCATGACCACCGGCCCCGGCGGCCACGGCGATCAGCCCGTCCGCGCCCTTCGAGATCGCCTTCTTCGCGAAGGTGTCGTTGATGATGTCGTGGAGCACGATCGCGCCCACCGAATGCGCCGCCTCGTAGACCCATTCCTGGGCGCCGAGCGAGGTGATCCAGACCGGCACCTTGTGCTTCACGCAGAGCTCCACGTCGCGTTCCAGCCGCGCGTTGGTGCGGTGCACGATCTGGTTCACCGCGTAGGGTGCGGCGGGCCGGTCGGGGTTCGCCTGGTTGTGGGCGTCGAGCTCCTCGTTGATCCGGACGAGCCATTTCTCAAGCTCGATCTCCTCGCCCTCCTTCTCGCGCGCGTTGAGCGCGGGGAAGGAGCCGACGATGCCCGCCTTGCACTGGGCCAGCACGAGGTCGGGGTTCGAGATGATGAAAAGCGGGCTTCCGATCAGCGGAATGCGCAGGTTCTGAAGTACGGCGGGCACGGCCATGTGGTTCCTCTCCCTCGTGTCCGGACCGCGCGGCGGCGGCCCCTGAAGTCCTGTTCGCGCCCAGTTCTGTCAGGCAAGCCCCATGTTGTCACGAGGGCCGCTGCGTCATTGCTTGCAAATGCATGTACCTGCGGCGCCGCGCCTCAGCCCGCGCCGTCGAGCCGCAGCTGCGTCAGCAGGTGGTGGAACTTCTCGCCCTGGACGGCGACGTGGCGGCGCAGCTGTTCCGCCGCCTCCGCCGCATCGCCCGCGGCGATGGCCGCGACGATCGCCTCGTGCTCCTCCATCGACTGGGCCAGCCGCCCGCGCAGGTACAGCTGCATCCGTCGATAGGGCTTCAGCCGGCGGTGCAGGCGCGAGGCCTCCTGTTCGAGGAAGCGGTTGCCGGAGAGCGCGTAGATCAGGTGATGGAAGGTGCCGTTCTCGGCGTAATAGGCATCGGCGTCGCCCGCCTCCAGCGCCGCGTGGCAGAGCAGGTTCGCGGCGCGGAGCTTCTCGACATCGGCTTCCCTCGAGCGCAGGGCGGCGAGGCGGCCGCAGACCGCCTCGAGCTCGGCCATGACCTCGAACATCTCCATGATCTCGACCGCCGTGGCCTGCCTCACGAAGATCCCCCGGCGCGGCGCGTGTTCGACGAGGCCCGAGAGCGCAAGCCGCTGGAAGGCTTCACGGATCGGCGTGCGGGATACCTTGTGCTCCTCGGCCAGGGACGCCTCGTCCAGCCGGGTGCCGGGCGGGAAGCGCCCCGTCAGGATCTGCTCTTCCAGGAGCGCCGCGATGCGGTCCGCGCGACTGCGTCCATCGGCAGGATCCGGGTGATGCGTATTCGGTGTCATGGTTTTCGTATACAAGACGGTTGACATCGTAGGCAATCAAAAGCCTCATGACGTCACGCCTGTCCCGGGGAGGGGCAGCCATGGGAGGAACAACAATGAAACGCCTGATTTCGGCGAGCGCGCTCGCCATCCTTGTCGGCGGCGTGGCACATGCCGAGACGCTGAAGCTGTCGCACCAATGGTCCGAGGGCGATGTCCGCCACAAGGTCGCGCAGATGGTGGCGGACGAGGTGAAAGCCGCCGATGTCGACCTCGACATCCAGATCTACCCCAACCAGACGCTCTTCAAGGCGCGCGAGCAATACACGCCGCTGAGCCGCGGACAGCTCGACATGACGATCTTCCCGCTCTCCTACGCGGGCGGACAGCAGCCGGCCTACAACCTGACGCTCATGCCGGGGCTGGTGAAGAACCACGACCACGCCGCGCGGCTCTCGGCCTCGCCCTTCATGGAGGACATCGAGGAGATCATGGCCGGCGACGACGTGAAGACGCTGGTGCATGGCTACCTCGCGGGCGGCTTCGGCTCGAACAAGGGCTGCATCACCGGGCCCGAGGACGTGCAGGGCGTGACGATCCGCGCCGCGGGCTCGAGCTTCGAGCAGATGCTGGCCGGGGCAGGGGCCTCGATCTCGTCCATGGCCTCGTCCGAGATCTACTCGGCGCTCCAGACCGGGGTGCTCGATGCGACGAACACCTCGTCCGAGAGCTTCCTGAGCTATCGCCTCTATGAGCAGCTCAAGTGCTACACCCCCGCGGGCGACACCGCGCTGTGGTTCATGTACCAGCCGCTTCTCATCAACAAGACGACCTTCGACAACCTGACCCCCGAGCAGCAGCAGGCGCTGACCGACGCCTCCGCCAAGGCGGAAGCCTGGTATCTCGAGCAGGCCAAGGAGGGCGACGCGGTCACCACCAAGGCCTTCGCCGACGCGGGCGTGGAGATCGCCGAGATGACGCAGGAGGATTTCGACGCCTGGCGCGAGCTGGCGAAGACGACTTCCTACCCGGCCTTCGTCGAAGAGGTGCCGAACGGGCAGGAACTGCTCGACGCGGCGCTGAGCGTCGAATGACCCATACGCCCGCCCCCTCGGAGGCGGGCGCCACCTACCGCCCGCCGCTGGTGCTTCGCGCATTGACGGCGGTGTCGGTGGGCTTCGGCGTCGTCGCGGCCTTCATGATCCTCGCCGCCGTGCTGGTGACCTGCCACATGATCTTCGTGCGCAGCGTGCTCGGCCAGTCCACCATCTGGCAGACCGAGGCGGTGATCTACCTCGTCATCGGCGCGACCCTGCTGGGCCTCGCCTACGTGCAGAAGCTGCGCGGGCATGTCGGCGTCGACCTGCTGCCGGGCCTGCTGCCGGTGCCCGCGCGCCGGGTGCTCGCCGTGATCGTCACCGCGCTGACCATCGCCATGGCGGCGACGATGCTCTGGTACGGCTGGGAGATGTTCCACCTTGCCTGGGAGCGGAACTGGACGTCGGAATCCGTGTGGAAGTTCCCGCTCTGGATCTCCTATCTCGCGATGCCGCTCGGCTTCGGCCTCTACCTCATGCAATTGCTGGTCGACCTCTGGATCGCGGCCTTCGCGCCGCCCGGGGCTCTGCCCGAAGTTCACCCGGAACGGAGCCTGGACTGATGGATCCCCTCGTTATCGGTGGCATCGTCGCGCTCGTGACGGTGATCGTCCTCTTCTCCGGCGTCTCGGTGGCGATCGGGCTCTTGCTGGTCGCGACGCTCTTTCTGTGGATCTTCGACGGGCCCCGGTCGCTGACCGCGCTGCCCGAGCTCTTCTACGCCGAGCTCAATTCCTTCGCGCTCCTGTCGATCCCGATGTTCATCATCATGGGCGCCTCCATCGCCTCGACCCGGGCCGGACCCGACCTCTACGAGGCCCTGGAGCGCTGGCTCACCCGGGTGCCCGGGGGGCTTCTGGTCTCGAACCTCGGCGCCTGCGCACTCTTCGCCGCGATGTCGGGATCGTCCCCGGCCACCTGCGCGGCCATCGGCAAGATGGGCATCCCCGAGATGCGCCGCCGCGGCTACCCGGCCGAGGTCGCGGCGGGCTCGATCGCGGCGGGCGGCACGCTGGGCATCCTGATCCCGCCCTCTGTCACCATGATCGTCTACGGCATCGCGACCGAGACCTCGATCGGGCGGCTCTTCCTTGCGGGGGTGATCCCGGGGCTGCTGCTGACGCTGCTGTTCATCGCCTGGGCGATCTTCGACACCTGGCGCCGCGGCGCGGCCTCCTCGGTCCTGTCGGGCGTGACCTATTCCTGGCGCGAGAAGTTCGAGATGCTGCCGCGGGTGATCCCGTTCCTGCTGATCATCGTCGGCGTGCTCGTCGCGCTCTACGGCGGGGTCGCCACGCCGTCCGAGACGGCGGCGGTCGGGGCGATGCTGTGCCTGCTGGCGGCGGTGCTGATCTACCGGATGTTCTCCTACCGCGACTTCTGGGTCGTGCTCAGGGACTCGACCCGCGAGTCGGTGATGATCCTCTTCATCATCGGGGCGGCGGGGGTGTTCTCCTTCATGCTGTCCTCGCTCTTCGTCACCCAGTCCGTCGCCCAGTGGATCGGCGCGCTCGAGGTGAACCGCTGGGTGCTGATGGGAATCATCAATCTCTTCCTGCTGGTCGCGGGCTTCTTCCTGCCGCCGGTGGCGGTCATCCTCATGTCGGCGCCCATCCTGCTGCCGATCATCACCGCGGCGGGCTTCGATCCCTACTGGTTCGCCGTGATCCTGACGATCAACATGGAGATCGGGTTGATAACCCCGCCCGTCGGCCTCAACCTCTACGTCATCAACGGCATCGCGCCGGACATCAGGCTGAAGCAGGTGCTTCTCGGATCGCTCCCCTTCGTCGGCTGCATGATCCTCGCGATCGTCATTCTCTGTCTCTTCCCCGGCCTGGCGACATGGTTGCCGACCGCGGTCATGGGAGTCGCGCTATGAGCCTTCTGTCCGACGTCCTCGCCACGCTCTTCGCCCGCCAGTCGAGAAAAGCCCTGCCGCCCCCGTCCGAGCGGACCACGCAGGAGCTGATCGGCGACATCCTGTCGACGCAGGGCGAGATCTCGGGCCTGACGGCGGCGGCGCAGCTGCTCGACCGGTTCGCGCAGATGGGCGATGACGAGAAGCTCGCCTTCTTCGACCATCTCGCCGGCGATCTGGGGATCGAGCCTGCAAAGGTGCGCGCCGCGCTCGACGCTTTCGAGGCCGACCCGTCGGCGGCGCATTACCGCAGGTTCCTCGCCTCGGCCGAACCCGCCCGGCAGGAGCTGGCGCGCCGCCTCAACCGGGTGCCGGGGGCCACGACGCAGCTGGTGGAGATGCGGGCGGACCTGCTCCGCCTGATCCCGCGCAGCGACGCGCGAGCGCGGATCGACCTCGATTTCCGGCACCTCTTCGCCTCGTGGTTCAACCGCGGCTTCCTGGTCCTGCGCCCGATCAGCTGGGAAAGCCCGGCGGCGATCCTCGAGAAGATCATCGCCTACGAGGCGGTCCACGCGATCGACAGCTGGGAGGACCTGCGCCGCAGGGTCGAACCCGCGGACCGGCGCTGTTTCGCCTTCTTCCATCCCGCGATGCCCGACGAGCCGCTGATCTTCGTCGAGGTGGCGCTGACCAAGGGCACGCCCGGATCCGTCCAGAAGCTGCTGGCCGAGGACCGGCAGGCGCTCTCGGCGCAGGAGGCGGACACGGCGGTGTTCTATTCGATCTCGAACTGCCAGGCGGGGCTCGCGGGGATCTCCTTCGGCAATTCGCTGATCAAGCAGGTGGCCGAGGACCTCTCGGCCGAACTGCCCAACCTCGAGACCTTCGTCACCCTCTCGCCGATCCCGACGCTCGCTGCCTGGATGAAGGAAGAGGGGATCGACCCCGCGAAGCTCGATGCGGAGGCGCTGAAGGCCACCGCGGCGCGCTTCCTCTTGACGGCGAAGCGTGCCGACGGCATGCCCTATGATCCCGTGACCCGGTTCCATCTGGGCAACGGGGCCTATGTCCACGCGGTCCATGCCGGGGCGGATACCTCGCCCAAGGGGATGGCCGAGAGCGCGGGGGCGATGGTCAATTACCGCTACGATCCCGACGCTTTCGTCGAGAACCACGAGAAGTTTGCCGGTGCGCAGGAGGTCGTCGCCTCGCGCGAGGTCCGCGCCCTGGTCCCGCCGCCCGCCGCGGCCTGAAGGAGAACGCCATATGCCAAACCCCCTCTACGACCGGATGTTCGCGCCGCTCGCCACCCGCGAGGACGCGCTGCTGATCCTGCGCGACGGGACCCGCGTCTCCGGTCAGGCGTTCCTCGCGACGGCGGCGCGGACGGCCCATGCGCTGACGGCGGCAGGGCTGAAACCCGGCGACCGGCTGGCGGTGCAGGTCGAGAAATCCCCCGAGGCGCTGGCCCTCTATGCCGCCTGCGTCGCGGCGGGCGTGGTCTTCCTGCCGCTGAACACGGCCTACACGGCCTCGGAGCTGGAGTATTTCATCACCGACAGCGCGGCCGGCGCGGTGGTCTGCGGCACCGGCGCCGAGGCGACCGTCAAGGGCATCGCCTCGGTCCCCGTGCTGACGCTGGACGCGGACGGGACGGGCAGCCTGACCGAGGCCGCCGCCGGGCAGCCGGACAGGTTCGATCCGGTGGACCGCGAGGCCGAGGACCTGGCCGCACTGCTCTATACCTCGGGCACCACGGGCCGGTCCAAGGGCGCGATGCTCAGCCAGACGAACCTTCTGTCGAACGCCGAGGCGCTGGTCGACCTGTGGCGCTTCACGGCCGACGACGTGCTGCTGCACGTCCTGCCGATCTTCCACACCCACGGGCTTTTCGTGGCCTCGCACGTGGTGCTCGCCGCGGGCGGCTCGATGGTCTTCCTGCCCAAGTTCGACGCGGCCGAGGCGCTGGACTGGCTGCCGCGGGTGACCACGATGATGGGCGTGCCCACCTTCTACACGCGCCTTCTGGCCGAGCCCGGCTTCGGCCGCGAGACCTGCGCCAACATGCGGCTCTTCACCTCGGGCTCCGCGCCGCTCCTGGCCGAGACGCACCGCGAGTTCGAGGCCCGCACCGGGCATCGCATCCTCGAGCGCTACGGCATGACCGAAACCAACATGAACACCTCGAACCCCTATGACGGCGAGCGGCGCGCGGGCACCGTGGGCTTCCCGCTGCCGGGCGTCGAGCTGAAGATCACCGACCCCGAGACCGGCGAGACGCTGGACGACGGCGCATCCGGCATGATCGAGGTGCGCGGGCCCAACGTCTTCCAGGGCTATTGGCAGATGCCCGAGAAGACCGCGGCCGAACTGCGCGAGGACGGCTTCTTCATCACCGGCGACATCGGCATGATCGACCCGGACGGCTACGTGCACATCGTCGGCCGCGCCAAGGACCTGATCATCTCGGGCGGTTACAACATCTACCCGAAGGAGATCGAGCTGATCCTCGACGAACAGCCCGGCGTTCTGGAAAGCGCGGTGATCGGCGTGCCGCACCCCGATTTCGGCGAGGGCGTCGTGGCGGTGCTGGTCGCTGCGCCGGGGCAGACGATCGATTGCGACGCGGTGCGCGCGGCCGCGGGCGAGAGGCTGGCGAAGTTCAAGCAGCCGAAGGCGCTCGAGGTCGTCGAGGAGCTGCCGCGGAACACGATGGGCAAGGTGCAGAAGAACCTGCTGCGCGACCAGTTCGCGGGTGCCTTCACCGGCTGATCCCGGAGACCGCGGGCAGGGCGGGCCGCCGTCTCTGCCCGGGCCGGGCCCCTTTACCTCGGCGCCTCGGCGGGGTTCTCTCTGGCGATGCGCTGGCTGATCCATCTTTCCTTACTCCTGTCGCCAGGGATGGCCGCGGCCCACGCCTCGGAGCAGGGCTTCGTGCTGCTGCTGCCGACCGATCTCTACATCGCGGGCGGGGTGGCGGCCGTGGCGCTGACGGTGCTGCTGGTGGCGGCCGTGCCGGACCGGGCCGCCCGGCGCCTGTTCCGGCCCGTCCCGCTCTGGCCTGCCGCGCGCAGGCGCCGTGGCGGCTGGCCCAGCCTGCTGTCGGCGCTTTGGCTCTGGTGGCTGATCTGGCGCGGGCTGAGCGGATCGCAGGACCCCACGGTCAACCCTTTGCCCCTGGTGATCTGGACGGCGGTCTGGCTGTGTCTCGTGATCGCGCAGGCGCTGGTCGGCGACCTCTGGCGCGCGCTCAATCCTTGGACCGGGCTCTGGGCCCGGCTGGGCCGGCCGCGCCCGCTGCAGTATCCGCGCGCGCTCGGGCATTGGCCGGCGCTGCTCGGCCTCTTCGCGATCGCGGGCTTCCTGCTGGCCGACCCCGCCCCGGCCCGGCCCGAGCGGCTGGCGCTGGCGGCGGGCGGATACTGGGCGCTCAACATGGCCGGCACGCTGGCCTTCGGGCCGCGCTGGCTGCTCTCGGCCGAGGCGCTGACGGTGCTGATGCGGGCCTATTCCGGCCTCGCGCTGCCGGGGCGATGGCGGGGGCGTCGGGCCATCGGCCTGTCCGGGTGGCGCCACCTCGCGCGGGCCGACCCGCCGATGGCGCTGGCCCTCTTCATGGTCGCGATGCTGGCCGCGGGCAGTTTCGACGGGCTGAACGAGACCTTCTGGTGGCTCGCCCGGCTCGGCGTGAACCCGCTGGAGTTTCCCGGCCGCTCGGCCGTGGTGCTGCCGACGCTCGCGGGGCTGGCGCTGGCCTGGGCGGGGCTTGCCGCGCTCTTCGCCGCGAGCCTGCACGCGGGCGCCATCCTGGCCGAGGACGCGCGCCCGACGCCGGGACTTCTGCGCGCCTTCGCGCCGACGCTGCTGCCGATCGCCTTCGCCTACCATTTCGCCCATTACCTTCCCGCCATGCTGGTCGAGGGGCAGTACCTTCTGCTCATGCTGAACGATCCGGCGGGGACCGGCGCGAACCTTCTGGGGCTGGCCGGGATGCAGGTCACGACCGGCATCTTCAACAGCCGCGATACGGTCCGGGTGATCTGGCTTACCCAGGCCGGGGCCGTCGTCCTCGGGCACGTGGTGGCGATCCTGATGGCCCATGTCCGCGCGCTCGCGCATTTCGCGACACCGCGCCAGGCGCTCCTCAGCCAGGTGCCGCTGGCGCTCTTCATGGTGCTTTACACGCTTTTCGGGCTCTGGCTGCTGGCCGCGCCGCGCGGGGCCTGACGGCGGGGCAATTCGCTGGACAACCGTCTGAAGCGACGACAGACTCTCCCGACCCTCGCCTGCAGGGATTGTCCGATCAACAGGGGATGACATCATGTCGAAGTCCGACCACCCGCAATCGAGCTCCCGCCGCGCCGCATTGAAGACGCTGGGCGCCGCCGGGGCGGCCGCCACTCTGCCGCTCTGGGCGCGCTATACCCATGCGCAGACCGCCGCGCCGATCCGCATCGGCTTCCAGAAGCACGCGACCGGCATCGGCGCCGCCTATGGTCGCTGGTACGACCGGACGAGCCAGGCCGCGGTGGCCAAGATCAACGGGGAGGGGGGAATCAACGGGCGGATGATCGAGCTGGTCACCGAGGACGACGGCACCGATCCCAAGCGCGGCGCCGAGGTGATCGAGAAATTCGCCAACCAGTCGAAGTGCGACATCGCCTTCGGCACGCTGTTCTCCCATGTCGTGATCGGCTCCGCCCCCCGTGCGGGCGAACTGAAGCTGCCCTACTTCGTGGTCTCCGAAGGGCATCACGTCGCGAGCGGCATGCTGAACCGCTGGACGCTGCAGCCGGGGATCACGGATGTGAAATCGCAGGTGCAGGCGATGGCGCCCTTCATCACCGACACGCTCGGCAAGAAGGTCACGATGATCTATCCCGATTACGGGTTCGGCTACGATCACCGCGACAACCTCGTCCCCGCAGTCCAGGCGGCGGGCGGAGAGATCGTGGCCCAGATCGCGATCCCGCCGACCGAGACCTCCTTCACCAAGTACTTCCCGCAGATCCCGCGCGAGACCGAGGTGATCTATCACGTGATGGTCGGGCCGGCCGTGCTGACCTTCGTCAAGGAGATGGGCGAATTCTTCGGCCCCTCGCGCCCCGAGATCTTCGGCTTCATCGACAGTCTCGAGGCGGTCGACCTTGCCTCGCCGGGGCTGGACTTCCTCGAAGGCACCTATTTCTGGGAGGGGATGCCGCGTTACCTGCAGGCGGATGCCCCGGCCTACGTGACCGCCTACCGCGACGCGGTCGGCATCGACGCCAACGGGGCCAGCACCTCGGACCCGAAGGACGTCTCGACCGCGGCGCACATGTTCGGATGCTGGGAAACGCTGCACATCATCAAGGCGGGGATGGAGGCCGCGGGCTACAGCTCGACCGCCGACCGGCAGGCGCTGGTCGAGGCGGTCGAGGCGATGACCGAGATGCCCGCCGGCGCGGCGCATCCGCAGGGCGACAAGCTCTTCAACGGCAGGACGCACCAGGTCTTCGGGCCGCAATACATCTCGAAGGTCGAGAGTGGGAAGCTGAACGTCACCCATGTCGCGCCGATCGAGGACACGCTCTACCCGGACGAGGTCGATTACACCACGCAGAGCTTCTGATCCGCGCCGAGACGCGCAGCCGCCCGGACCGGGCTCCGGGACCGGGCGGCTTGAGACTTTCCCTGAAGACATCCGCGCAACCACCTGAGGTGTCATGGATTTCGGCCCCCACCTGATGCTCGCCCTGCTGGAAGGCGCGGTCCTGGCCGCGGTCCTGGCGCTGATGGCCTCGGGCCTCAGCCTCGTCTTCGGGGTGATGCGCGTGGTCAATGTCGCGCATGGCGAATTCTACATGCTGGGCGCGGTGGTCGCCTGGGCGGTGGCCGATCTCGTGGGCGGCGGGCCGGCCGTCGGCTTCATCGCGGCGCTGATCCTCGCGCCGCTCATCGTCGGCGGGCTGGCGGCGGCCGCGGACATGACGATCCTGAAACGGATCGACTACGACCCCGAGCGCACGATCGTGGCCACCATCGGCCTGCTCTACGTCATCCAGCAGCTCACCCTGATGGGATATGGACCCGAGGCGCGGCCGGTGGCGCCGCCCTTCAACACCCGCATCGCGCTGCCCTGGATCGAATGGGGCGCGGGCGGGCCCTCGGTCTATTTCCCGTGGGGCCTCTCGACGACCAGCTACAAGCTCTTCGTGATCGGGGCCGCCGCCGCCCTGATCCTCGCCATCCGGCTGGTGCTGCTGCACAGCAAGGCGGGTCTCGTGATGCGGGCCACGCAGCTCGACAGCGAGATGGCGACGGCCTTCGGCATCCCGGTCGAGCGGGTCTATGCCGCCGTCTTCGGGGTCGGCGCGGGGCTCGCCGCGCTGGCCGGGGTGCTGATCGTGCCGATCCAGCAGGCGCATTACCTGATGGGCGGCGAGGCGCTGCTGCTGAGCTTCATCGTCGTCATCATCGGCGGCCTGGGCAGCCTGACGGGCACCATCGTGGCGGCGGTGCTGATCGGGATGTCGGACGGGATCATCTCGGTCTTCTTCTCGCCGACGCTTGCCAAGATCCTCGCGACCCTGCTGGTGGCGCTGGTGCTGGTCTTCCGGCCGCAGGGGCTGTTCGGGGCGCGCGAGAGATGAGGGCATCGCTGGCGCTGCACCTCGGCCTCGTGGCGGTGCTCTTCGCGCTGAACTTCGTGCTGCCGGCCTATGCGCATGGCAATATCGCGCGGGTCATGACGCTCGCCGTCTACGCGATCGGCTACAACATCGCCTTCGGCTACACCGGGCTTCTGTCGCTCGGGCACGCGATGTTCTTCGCCGCGGGCATGTACGGGGCCGGGCTGCTGCTGCGCTTCACCGATGCGGGCGCGGTCGCGGCCTTCGGGGTGGCGCTGGCCTGCGGAGCGGGGCTCGCGCTGGTCACCGGGCTGCTGGCGCTGCGGACGGCGGGCGTGTCGTTCATGATCGTGACGCTGATGTTCTCGCAGGCCTGCGCCCTCGCGATCCTCTATTTCGCGGAGTACACCCGGGGCGACGAGGGCTTCGTGATCGCGGCCGCGTCCCGGGTCGTTGCGGGCCATGACCTCGGCGATGCGCAGGTGCGCTACCTTGCGGCCTGGGCGCTGTTCTCGGCGGCGTTCCTGTTCTCGCTCTGGCTGGTCAACCGCCCCATGGGCAAGGTCCTGGTCGCGATCCGCGAGAACGAGCCGCGGGCGCGTCTGCTGGGCTACGACACGTTCCGGCTGAAGCTGGGAGCGCTGGTCATCTCGGGCATGGTCTCGGCCGCCTCGGGGGCGGGCTACGGGCTGTTCTTCGGCTACGCGGGGGCGAGCTTCGCGGGGGTTCAATATTCGATCTTCCCGCTGCTCTGGGTGCTGCTCGGCGGGGCCGGAACGGTGATCGGGCCCTTCCTCGGGACGCTCTTCATGTTCTACCTGATCGATCTCTCCTCGGGGATCACCGATGCCTACATGCTGATCGCGGGCGTGGCGCTGATCGGGCTCACGCTCTTTGCGCCGCAGGGGATCGCGGGCGAGCTGCGCCGCCGGGCCTGGCGGGGGCTGCCATGAGCCCGATCCTCGAAACCCGCGGGCTGTCCCGCAGCTTCCACGGCCTGCGCGCGGTGCATGACGTGGATTTCGCGCTGGAGGCGGGCGAGATCCGGGCGCTGATCGGGCCGAACGGGGCGGGCAAGACGACCTTCGTGTCGATGCTGATCGGCCGGCTGGCGGCGGATGCGGGGCAGGTGATCTTCGAGGGGCGCGACATCACCGCCCTGCCGGATCACCGGCGCGTGGCGCTCGGGATGGCCTACACGTTCCAGATCACCTCGGTCTTCTCGCGGCTGACGGCGGCGGAGAACGTGGCGCTCGCCGCCCGCCGCCGGCTGGGCGGCGACCGCGCCGCGGTGGCGCGCGAGGTCGCGACGGCGCTGGAGCGCACCGGGCTGGCCGGGCAGGGGGAGGTGGCGGCCGAGGATCTCTCCTACGGGCACCAGCGGCTGCTCGAGATCGCCATGGGGCTGGCGCAGCATCCGCGGCTCCTGATCCTCGACGAGCCGACGCAGGGGCTGGCCGAGACCGAGATCGCCGCCTTCAAGGCGCTGGTGCGCGATCTGGCCGGGCAGACCACGATCCTGCTGATCGAGCACAACATGGCGGTGGTGATGGAACTCGCGCACCGGATCACAGTGCTGAACTTCGGCGAGGTGCTGGCCGAGGGCACCCCCGCCGCGATCCGCGCCGACCGCGCGGTGCAGGAGGCCTATCTCGGCACGGAGGCCGCCCATGGCTGAGCTTCGCGCGGGCCGCGACCGGATTGCGCGCGCCTGCGGCGCGCACGCGATGCCTTGCGATTTCCTCCGGAAATCGCGGATGCCTCCGGCGGGGATATTTCGGGCAAGAGGAAGCAGGCGGGCCGGTCCTCACTTCCTCTTGCTGCAAATATCCCCGCCGGAGGCAACGGCGCATGGCGCCGTTCCGCGCGGGTGGCGGTCATGCTGAGCGTCGAGGGGCTGACTGCCGGTTACGGGCACGCGATGATCCTGCGCGATCTCTCGCTGGTCGCCGAGGCGGGCCGGATCACCTGCCTGATGGGGCGGAACGGGGCGGGCAAGACCACGACGCTGAAGGCGATCATGGGGCTCGTGCCCCCGGCCGCGGGGCGTGTCGTTCTGGACGGAGAGGTCGTTTCGGACCTGCCCCCGCACCAGGTGCCGGGGCGCGGGATCGGCTATGTGCCGCAGGGCCGGCGACTCTTCGGCGCGCTGAGCGTGGCGGAGAACCTCGAGGTCGCGCTGATGGCACGCGGATCGGGGACAGGCCTGCGCGCGGAGGTGCTCGAGCTCTTCCCCCGGTTGCGGGACCGGCTGGGGCAGCGGGCGGACACGCTCTCGGGCGGGGAGCAGCAGATGCTCGCGACGGCGCGGGCGCTCTGCCTGCAGCCGAAGGTGCTGCTGCTCGACGAGCCGACCGAGGGGCTCCAGCCCTCGATGATCGACGCGATCCGGCAGGCCATGCTGACGCTGCGGGACCGCGGCGCGGCGATCCTGCTGGTCGAGCAGCGGATCGACGCGGTGCTGGCGCTGGCCGATCATGTGCAGGTGATCGAGAACGGCCGCACCGTCGAGACCTTCGACGCGGCCGCCCTGACCCGCGCGCCCGAGCGGCTGAGGTCGCATCTGGGCGTCTAGGCGTAGCGGTAGGGGCCGCCGATCTCGAGCGCGCGGCGATAGGCCGGGCGGGTGTGGATGCGCTTCAGGAAGGCCGCGATCGCCGGGCGCATCCCGGCGCCGCCCCGGTCCGCGGCGGCTTCGAGCGGGAAGGACATCATGATGTCCGCGGCGCTGAACTCGTCACCCACGAACCAGCCGCTGCGGGCCAGCGTCTGATCCCAGTAGTCGATGTGGAGCTTGATCTCGGGGCTGACGTAGCCGTTCCGCGCCTGCGTGGCCACCCGCGTCACGATCGGCCGCAACAGCGCCGGCGCGCGCCGTGGCAGGCTGTCGAACACCAGCTTCATCAGCAGGGGCGGCATGGCCGAGCCTTCGGCGTAGTGCAGCCAGTAGGTCAGCTCGCGCGCCTCCTTCGTGCCGGGCGCGGGTTCGAGCCGCCCGTTGCCGTGGCGGTCGAGGATGTGGCGGACGATGGCGCCGGTCTCGGCGAAGGTCTCGCCGTCCTCGACGATCACCGGCGAGCGCCCGAGCGGATGGATCGCGAGCAGCTCCTTCGGGGCGCGCATCGTCCTGGGGTCGCGCTTGTAATATGCGACCTCGTAGGGAACGCCGAGTTCCTCGAGCAGCCAGAGCACCCGCTGGGAACGGGAATTGTCGAGATGGTGCAGCGTGATCATGATCTCTCCTGGGGGTCGTCGGTGGCGTGGGGCCGGCTCAGCCGAGCGCGCGGCTGTCCTCGACCGCGCGCAGCATCTCGGTTGCGAGCTCGAGCCGCGGCATCGGCACGCCGCGGGACCGGCCGAGCGCGAGCGTGGCGCCGAAGATCGGCTCGATCTCCATCGGAGTGCCGCGTCGCAGATCCTGCAGGGTCGAGGGCGCGTGGTCGGGCCCGGTCTCGGCATGGTGCAGACGCTTTTCGGTGGTCATCCGGATCTCGGCGCCCTCGGCCGTGGCGAGGGCGCGGACCTCCTCCATGATGTCGGCCGCGAGTTCGCGCAGCGCGGGGGTGGTGGCGATCCGCTTCTGGGTCGCGCGCGCGAGGGCGGCCACCGAATTGAGCGAGCAGTTGGAGAAGAGCTTGGAGAAGAGCGAGTTCTGGAACGGCTCGGTCTCGCGGATCGTCCAGCCGGCGTCGCGCAGCAGCCCGGCGATGCGGGTCACATCCTCGCGCGGGGCGCCGGGCAGGCGGCCGAGGTCGAGATAGCCCTCGATCTCGACCGAGACGACGCCCGGCTCGGGGACCGAGGCGCCGAGATAGGCGATGGCGCCGATGGCACGCTCGGGCCCGATCTCGCGCCATAGGGTGCCGCCGGGATCGACCTCTTCCGCGCCGCGATGGCCGCCCTTGCCGTCGGGCAGGGGATACCACCAGGGCAGGCCGTTCACGACCGGCAGGATCCGGGCATGGGGCGCCATCAGAGCCTTCAGCGCGGCGGCCATCGGCGGGATCTGGTGGCCCTTCAGAGCGGTGATGACGACGTCCTGCGCGGGCAGCTCGGCCGGGTCGCCGACGGCGTGCAGCGCGACGTCGGTCGTGCCCCCGGGCGTCCCGAGGCGCAGGCCGTGGTCGCGGATCGCCGCAAGATGCGCGCCGCGGGCCACGACCGAGACGCGGCCGATCCCGCCGGTGCCCTGCGCCTGCGCGAGCCGCGCGGCGATCGTGCCGCCGATGGCGCCGGGGCCCACGACGCAGATATCCAGCGGGCGGTCGGGCAGCGGGGGCAGGTCGGTCTGGGGCATCTCTCTCTCCGGGTCGGGGCGGGGCGGGTCCTGCCGCCCGGTTTACGCATGCTTGCGCGGCTGCCGCAAGGTGACGCTGGCGTGTTTACAAACCGCGGACCCCTTGCTAATCGAGTCCGGCCCGAGCAACGGAGCGGATGCATGTGCGAACGATGGCAAGGCCGGTGGATGACCGGGCGATGGCGCAGCCCTCGCCAGACCTGACCCCTTTCCATCAACGCGGGCCACGCGCCCCGGCACATGAGATCACCTGAAATGAGCAACCAGACCTTTGTCACCAAGGGTGGCATCACCGTTACGCGTCGCGAGACCGAAGGCACCTACCTCGAGTCCTCCGAAGCGCTGATCGACCGGCTGGACAGCCACGTCGGCGCGCTCTTCTCGTCGAACTACGAATATCCCGGGCGCTACACCCGGTGGGAGTTCGGCTTTGCCGAGCCGCCGCTGATGATCGACGCGCGCGGACGCAAGATGGCGATCCGGGCGCTGAACCCCCGGGGCGAGGTGCTCGTCGCGATCCTGCGCCCGGTGCTCGAGGGGCTGGAGGCGCTCGCCTCCGTCGAGGCGGTGGCCGACGGGCTTGCGCTCGAGGTGCGGCAGCCGACGCGGGTCTACAACGAGGAGGAGCGCTCCCGCGCGCCCTCCGTCTTCTCGGTGCTGCGCGCGATCACCGATCTCTTCCACACCGAGGAGGATCACCACCTCGGCCTCTACGGCGCCTTCGGCTACGACCTCGCCTTCCAGTTCGAGCCGATCGAGCTGAAGCTCGAGCGCCCCGCCGACCAGCGCGACCTGGTGCTCTTCCTCGTCGACAGCCTGCTGGTGACGGACCATTACGCGACCCGCGCCTACACGATCTCCTACGATTTCGCCTTCGAGACCCATTCGACCGAGGGGCTGGAGGGCGGCAGCGCGGCGGAACCCTTCCAGCGCGGGCCCGAGGATGTGCCGCGCGGCGATCACGTGCCGGGCGAATATGCCGAGCTCGTGAAGGAGGCGAAGAAGAGCTTCCGCCGCGGCGACCTGTTCGAGGTGGTCCCGGGGCAGGTCTTCTACGAACCCTGCAAGGACGCGCCCTCGGCCATCTTCCGGCGGCTGAAACGGATCAACCCCGCGCCCTTCGGCTTCATGATGAACCTCGGGGAACAGGAGTACCTCGTCGGCGCCTCGCCCGAGATGTTCGTGCGCGTCACCGGGCGCCGGGTCGAGACCTGCCCGATCTCGGGCACCATCAAGCGCGGGGCGGACGCGATCGAGGACAGCGAGCAGATCCTGAAGCTGCTGCAATCCAAGAAGGACGAGAGCGAGCTCACCATGTGCTCGGACGTCGATCGCAACGACAAGTCCCGGGTCTGCGAGCCGGGATCGGTCCGCGTGATCGGACGGCGCCAGATCGAGATGTATTCGCGGCTGATCCACACGGTCGACCATATCGAGGGGCGGCTGCGCCCCGGCATGGACGCCTTTGACGCCTTCCTCAGCCACGCCTGGGCGGTGACGGTCACCGGGGCGCCGAAGCTCTGGGCGATGCGATTCATCGAGACCCACGAGAAATCGACGCGCTTCTGGTACGGCGGCGCCGTCGGGGCGGTGCAGTTCGACGGCGACATGAACACCGGGCTCACGCTCAGGACCATCCGGATCAAGAACGGCGTGGCCGAGGTGCGCGCGGGGGCGACGCTTCTGAACGACAGCGACCCGGACGAGGAAGAGGCCGAGACTGAGCTGAAGGCCTCGGCGATGCGGGCCGCGATCCGCGGCGACATGAGCTCCAACGAGGGCGCGGGCGACGGATCGCGCGTGCCCATGGGACAGGGGCGCCGGGTGCTGCTCGTCGATCACGAGGACAGCTTCGTGCATACGCTGGCGAACTACTTCCGCCAGACCGGGGCCGAGGTGCTGACGACGCGCACCCCGCTCGACGACCAGGTCTTCACGGATTTCGCGCCGGACCTCGTGGTGCTGTCTCCGGGGCCGGGCAACCCCTCCGATTTCGACTGCCGCGCCACCATCGGCAAGGCGCTCGACCGCGACCTGCCGGTCTTCGGCGTCTGCCTCGGGCTGCAGGCCATCGCGGATTACTTCGGCGCCGAGCTGGACCAGCTGGCCGATCCGATGCACGGCAAGCCCTCGCGGGTGACGGTGCATCACCACGGCACGGTCTTCGCGGGCCTGCCCGACGAGGTCACCATCGGGCGGTACCATTCGCTGCATGCCCGCCCGGAAACGATTCCCGAGGAATTGCGGGTGACGGCGACGACCGCGGACGGCTGCGTGATGGGCGTCGAACATGCGACCCGGCCGATCGCGGCGGTGCAATTCCATCCCGAAAGCATCATGTCCCTCGGGCAGGACGCGGGCATTCGCATGATCGAGAATGTCGTGAGCCGTCTCGGAAAGTGACGCTGACCGGCATCGCTCATTGCGGGCGATGCCGATTTCATTCCCGAATGGCCCGGATTTCTTTACTTGGCATTAATCTCTTGCCTGAATAATTGTCGTTGTAAAACGTTCTTGACGCTATTGAGCGACAGTTTTCCGGCGATCAAATTGTGAGCGTTTCCTGTCGGATCGAAAGGAAAGTCCGAATTATCCCGGTGGCATTTCGCCGATTGCGGCGTCCGATTCCGGTGACACAAATGTGCCGCTTGACTTCTATCCGGCAAATACTCGATTCAGAAGCTGGGTAAGTGAGATTGCAAAACGTGCTGGCAGCATGAAAAACACAAGGACAGACAGAATAATGACAAAAGAACTCGACGGCATGTCCCTGGACGAGCTGAAGCAGCTCCGCAAGGAAGTGGACAATGCCATTCGCACCTACCAGGACCGTGAACGGAAAAAGGCGCTCGCCGCGCTCGAGGAAAAGGCGCAGGAGATGGGCTTCAGCCTTTCGGAACTGACCACCGCGGGCAGCAAGTCGCGCAAGGTGCATCCGGCGAAATACCGGCATCCCGACGATAGCTCGAAGACCTGGAGCGGTCGTGGCCGCCAGCCCGCATGGGTCAAGGAGATCCTGTCCTCGGGCGGCGACCTCGACGATTACCTGATCCGCAAATAGGTCAGATCAGGGCGCCCTGCGCCAGCAGCTGCGCGCGAACGGCGGCGGCGTCCGGGGCCTGCCCCGCGCCCGCCGTGAGCGCCGCGGCCACGCCCGCGGCTTCTCCGCTGGCAAAGGCGGTGCCCATGACCCGGGTCGAGCCATAGGCGCGGGGGTCCGCACCGATCACGCGGCCCGCGTACCACAGGTTGCCGATCCCCTTCGCATGAAGCGCGTCGAGCGGGACGTGGTAATAGCCCGGCCCGCCGATGAATTCGTAGGCCGGTTTCCCCGCCTCGGTGTGCAGCTCGATCGGCCAGGAGGCGCGGGCGACCCCGTCCTCCCGCAGGCGTCCCTGCAGCACGTCGTCATGGGTGATCTCGTAGCGCGCGGCCGGGTGGCGCGTCTCGCGCACGCCGATCTGCGGCCCGGTCTGGGCGAGGTAGGCACGTTCGAACCCCTCGACCTTGTCGCGCAGCACCTCGACCATCGTCACGGCCATCTCGCGCGCCGATTGCTCGGCCCGGGTGAAGCTGCGCGAGCTCAGGTCCGGCATCTCGCGGTCGATGATGAGCCACCAGAAATCGCCCGAGCCCTCCACCCGGGTGTAGATGCCGCCGTCGGTTCGGTTGATCTTTTCGGGCGAGCGTTCGTTGAAGGCGTCCACCGCCGCGATGATCCGCTGCCGGTCGATCCGTCCCTCGGCGGTCACGCCGCCGACGCGGATCGGCATGGTGAAGGCCTGGATGCGCCCCTCGCCATCGCCAAGCCGCATGGGCTGGCCCGCCACGAGCGCGAGGTTCGCATCCCCGCTGCCGTCCACGAAGCTCTCGCCGATCAGCCGGAAACGGCCGTCCATTCCGGCCACGGTCACGCTCTCGATCGCGTCCGCGGTGCGCGAGGCGGCGGCGACGCGGGAATGCAGGAAGACATCGACGCCATGCGCCGCCAGCACCCGGTCGAGCGCCACCTTCAGCCGCTCGGGGTCGAGCAGGATGATCCAGTTGCCGGTGGTCGGCGAATGGTAGGGTTTGCAGTCCAGCCCGAGGCGGCGCAATTCGTCGCGCACTTCCTCGCCCGCGCCCGCGACGGATTGCACCGCCTCGTTCCCGCCGTGGTGAAAGAAGCCGCAATAGGCCAGCACCTGGGCATTGGTCGCGGCGCCGCCGAGGAATCCGTATTTCTCGACCAGCGCGACACGGGCCCCGGCTTTCGCGGCGCCGATCGCCGCGCCGACACCGCCGGCACCGCCACCGGCCACGATGACGTCGTAATCGCTTTCATTGCGGGGCATCAGTTTCTCCAGGCCAGGAACCGGCGTTCCGCCAGCGTGATCAGGTAATTCACCGTCAGCCCGAAGACCGAGAGCATCGCCACCCCGGCGATGAGCTGATCGGTGGACATCAGGTTGCCGGCGAGAAGGACATAGGCGCCGATCCCGTATTCGGCGCCGATCATTTCCGCGGCGACGAGCAGGATGATCGAAATGGAGGCCGAGATCCGCATGCCCGAGAGGATCGCGGGCAGGGCGGCGGGCAGGACGATCTTGCGGATGATGTCGACGCGCGAGAGGCCGAAGCTCTGGCCCATGCGGATCAGGGCGCGGTCCACGCTGTCGATCCCGCCATAGGTGGCGATCACCGTCGGGAAGAAGCAGCCGAAGAGAATGGTCGCGACCTTGGAGCCTTCGCCGATCCCGAACCAGATGATGAAGAGCGGCAGCAGCGCAATCTTCGGGATCGGGAAAATGGCCGATACCAGAGGCGCCAATGCCGAGCGCGCGAGCGAATTGAGCCCGATGGCCGTGCCGACGATCAGCCCGAGAATGCTGCCGAAGGTGAACCCGAGGAAGAGCCGCCAGAGCGAGGCCGAAAGGTGTTTCTGCAGGTTGCCGGACCGGACGAGATCCATGAACGCCGCCCACGCCTCGGAGGGGGCGGGCAGGACGAGCGCCGGGATGACACCCGAGCGCGAGCCCAGTTCCCAGGCGAGCAGGATCACCGCGAAGGTGATGAAGCCGATGATGCGCCGGGGCTTCGGAAGGAAGCCGCCGCCGCGGAAGCGGACGGGCCGGGTCTCGGAGGGGGACGGGGTGGCGCCTGCGGTGACGTCAGCCATGGGGGGTCTCCTTCAAGGGCGCGGAGGGCAGCCGTCGAGCGGCGCAGGCATGCGCATGCCGGCGCTCAGACGGTTGCACGGAACGCGGACGCGGCCCGGTCCATTCGACCGGGCGGATGTTCGGTTCAAATGTCATGCCGTGTCGCCTCGGACCGGTGGCGGTGGCGTCGGGTGCGCGCATCACCCCGCCAGTTCCACGTCCGCGGCCTGCGCCTCTTTGCGCATCATGTCCCAGAGCTGTTGCTGGATCCCGGCCACCACCGGGTTCGACAGGGTGCGCTCCTTCAGGGGCATGTCGATCTCGACCACCTCCCGGATGAGCCCCGGGCGACGGGACAGGACAACGACCTTGTGGCCGAGACGGACCGCCTCGGCGAGGTTGTGGGTGATGTAGCACGAGGTGAAGCGCTCGCGCTCCCAGAGGTCGATCAGATCGTCCATCAGCAGCTCGCGCGTCTGGCTGTCGAGCGCCGAGAGCGGCTCGTCCATCAGCAGCACCGCGGGGTTCACCGACAGCGCCCGCGCGATGGCGACGCGCTGCTTCATCCCGCCCGAGAGCTGCTTCGGCACCGCATTGCGGAAATCCGACAGCCGCGTGCGCTCCAGCACGTCGGCGATCCGGGCCTCCTTCTCGGCGGCGGGAATCTTGTGGCCTTCGAGCACCAGCGAGACATTGCCCTCGACGCTCCTCCACGGCAGGAGCGCGAAATCCTGGAACACGTAGGTGAGGGGGTTGAGCGAGCCTTCCGGCGGCTCGCCCACTTGCAGGACCTGCCCCTCGGAGGGCTGTTCGAGCCCCCCGAGAAGACGCAGCAGCGTGGATTTCCCGCAGCCCGACGGGCCGATGACGCAGACGATCTCGCCCGCGTTGATCTCGAGGTTGATGTCCCTCAGGACCTCGAGATCGTCGTAGCGGTGAGACAGTCCTTCGACGCGCAGATCCATGCCGCTCGGGTCCTTTCGCTTACCAGGTCTCGACGAAGCTGTCGTCGACCAGCTGGTCCACGGTCAGGTCGCTCTTCACGAGGCCCTCGTCCTTGAACCACTGCATCTGCTCGGCGACATCCGTCTTGTTCAGCCCCATGCCGGGGTTCAGGTACATCGCGCCGTTGATGATCGAGGGCGCGGCCTTCTCGTAGGGCTGGTCGGGTGCGACGTAGCCGGCGATCAGCTTGGTCATCTCCTCGACCTCGGCCTCGTCCGCGTCGCCTTCGAGGTAGACGCGGTTCATGTCGGCGATGCCCTTGGAATAGGCGCGCACGAAGCGCTCGACCATGTCGCGGTTGTTCTCGATGTTGTCCACGCTCGTGATCATCGTCGAGATCTGGTATTCGGCGTAATCGTTCAGCCAGCCGATCTCCTTCGCGGCCCCGCTTTCGGCCAGCGCCTTGGCGATGTGCGGAACCATGATCAGGACATCGGTCTGGCCCGACTTGGTGGCCGCGACCATGGCGCCGACCTTCTGCAGCGGGACCATCTTCATCTCGGCCATGTCCCAGCCCTTCGCATCGGCGATCAGGTTGGTCATGTAGTGGAAGGTGGAGCCGACCTGCGTCATCGCGACCGAATGGCCCTTGATGTCGTCGACGGTGGTCATCCCGGCGTCATAGGCCTGGTTCGAGGCCATGACCATCATGCCGTCATAGCCCTTCTTCTCGTGCAGCACGCCGCCGACGATCCGGATCGCGTCCTTCTCGGCGAGGTTCATCAGGCCGCCGGTCACGCCGGTGATCCCGAAGTCCACGTCGCCGCCCGCGGTCGCCACGGCGATCGGCTGCGCGGCCTGGAAAAATTCGAAGGTCACGTCGAGGCCTTCCTCCTCGAAATAGCCCTTCTCGAAGGCGACGAAGCCCGCGGCATGGCTGGTGAAGCGCAGCGCGCCCACGGTCACGGGGTCGTTCGCGGCGGCGGCCGTTGCGCCGAGCGCCATCGTGCCGGCGGCGATCATCGAGACGCCGGCGAGCCACGCGCGGCGGGTGAGGGTCTTGGTCATCTGGGTTCCTCCCTTGCCCCCAAGGGGGGCCTCTGTCTGTGCGGGACTCGGTCCCGCAGGTCGCAAGACATTGGCGGAAAACAGCCGTTCGGAAAAGAGGGGCGGCTGTCCCAATCTGTGTCAGCTGTCGCTGCGTAACCCGAGCAGGTCGAGCACGAGGGGCAGCTGCCCGGCCGACATCTCGGCCCCGGTCTGGATGCGCGCGCCAAGATCCCTTGCCCGGGCGAGGAACGGCGTGATCTCGGGCGCGGCGATCACGTCGGCCACCAGCGCCTGCGCGTCGAGGCCGGTCAGCTGATGCGGCAGGGCGGTCCCGTCATGGCCCACGTCGGTCGCGTTCACGACAAGGCCGAAACCCCCGAGGCTGCCGGGCGGCGGCATCGCCTCGGCCCCGATCCGCGCCGCAAGCGCCACCGCCCGGGTGCGGTCCAGGTCGCTGACCGCGACCGTCGCGCCCGCCGCCACAAGGGCCGCCGCGATCGCCGAGCCGGCGCCGCCCGCGCCGATCACCAGCGTCCGAAGCCCGCGGGGTGCGACCGCGTGTCCCGCCAGGGCCGCCAGGAAACCGCCGCCGTCGGTGTTCTCGCCGTGAAGCCGGCCGTCCGGCGCGCGCCGGATGACGTTCACCGCCCCGGCGAGGCGCGCCGTGGCGCTGGCCTCGTCGACCAGGTCCAGGGCCAGCTGCTTCCAGGGTGCCGTCACCACCGCGCCCGGCACGTTCGCCATGCCGCGGAGACCGGCGACGACCGCGCGCAGGCCCGCCGCGTCCAGGTCGAGCGGGACCATGACCCGGTCGAGCCCCGCATCGCCCGCCAGCCGGTTGAACCGCCCCGGCATCGCCGTGCCCGAGACCGGGTGCCCCAGCATGAAGACCACCTGTGCCGCCGCCGTCACCATCCTGCCAAACCCCTCTGGACCCTCCCGGCATGCCGGGCCATGGTGCCGCCGAATACGGGAAGGGGATGCAAATGACCATCATGACCGACGCCCAGCGGAGCGCCGCCTCCGCTGCAGCCGCCTGCCGCATGGGCTATGCGATCTGGCGCGTGCCGGGCGGAGACGTCTTCCGCATGATCGTCGCGACCGGACCGGCCCGAACGCGTCCGGTCTTCGGGGCCGAGACGCCGCCGGGCTTCGTGCTCTGCCCCTTCGACGCGACGGACGGGAATGCCGCGCTGCACCTGGCCGCCGATATCGAGGTGGGCGCCGACATCCGCTATCGCCGGGGCGACGCGCTCACCGATACCCCGCAGACCGACGCGCAGGCGGCCTTCGCGGCGGCCGACGCCCAGGGGCCGCTGCAGGCGGCGCCCTCGGATCTGCCGGAGCCCGCGCCGACGGAGCGCGCCGCCTACGAGGCGCGGGTCGCCCGCGCGGTGGCCGCGATCGAGGCGGGCCGGGCCGAGAAGATCGTCCTGTCGCGCATCGACCCGCGGCCCCTTTCCCCCGATCACGACCTGCGCGACCTGCTGGAGGCGCTGGCGCGGGCCTATCCGCAGGCCTTCGTCTGCCTCACCTCCTCGGCCGAGGCCGGGACATGGCTGGTCGCCACGCCCGAGATCCTGCTGACGGCAGACGCCGACGGCGTGCGGACCATGGCGCTGGCCGGCACGCAATGGCCCGAGCCCGGGACCGACATCGCCGCGCTCACCTGGCCGCAGAAGATCGTCGACGAGCAGGCCGTCGTCGCGCGCGAGATCGCCCGCGCCTTCGCCGCGGCGGGCCTTCACGACACGACCGAGACCCCGGCGGGCACCGTGCAGGCCGCGAACCTCTGCCACCTGCGCTCGGATTTCCACGCGCCCGCCGCCACGCCTGAGCAGCTCGCCGACCTGCTGCGCAAGCTGCACCCGACCTCGGCCGTCTGCGGCATGCCGCGGGCCACGGCGCGCGACTTCATCCTGTCGGAAGAGGGACCGACCCGGGGTTTCTACACCGGCTACCTCGGCCCGGTGAACATCGACGGCGAGACCCGGCTGCAGGTCAACCTGCGCACCGCGCGGATCACGCCGACCCACGCCTACCTTCACGTGGGCGGCGGGATCGTCGCGGCCTCGGACCCCGCGACGGAATACGAGGAGACGGTGCAGAAGGCCCGCACCATCGGCGCCGTGCTGTGACTACTTCCTGACGCCCATCTGGCGGCCGACCCAGTCGGGCACCGGCAGCGTCCGGTGTTCGGCCAGCATCGCCTCGAGGTTCTGCATGACATGCGCCGGGTAGGGCGCGACCTTCGGCCCGCTCCGGTCGATGTGGAGCGAGATCCCCTCGCCGGTGGCCGAAAGCCAGCCGTCCTCGTGGTAGAGCTCCTGGCAGAAGTGATAGGCCTTCGGCCCGACGTCGAGCAGGCGGAAGGTCGAATAGACCGTCGATCCGGGCGGCAGCTCGCGGACGTAACGGATGTGGAACTCGGCCGAGAAGGTGGTGAAGCCCGAGGTCTCGGAGTAGTTCACCCCGAGGCCGACGCTCGCCTGCGCCTCGTCCACGCCCCAGTCGAAGAGCACCACGTAATAGGCCATGTTGAGATGGCCGTTGAAGTCGATCCATTCGGGCTTCAGCACCTGGTTGCCCGCCCTGTACGGCATGGTCATTTCCTCAGCCCCATCTTCTGTCCGATGAATTCCGGCCGCGGCAGATGCGCCTGCTCGGCCATGATCGCCTCGAGCGCGGACATGATCTGCGGCGGGTAGGGCGCGACGCGTGGGCCCGTCTGGTCGATGTGGAGCGAAAGCTCCTCGCCGGTGGCCGCGACCCAGCCGTCGGAATGGATCAGCTCCTGCACGTAGTGGAAGCTCTTCGGGCCCACGTCGAGCATCTGGAAGGCGCAGCGCACCCGGTCGCCCAGCTTCAGCTCGCGCAGGTAGCGCACCCGGAACTCGCCCGAGAAGGTCGTGTGCCGGTGCGCCCGGCGGTATTCGTTGCCGAAGCCGATGCGGCGGTAGACATGGGAGGAGCCCTTGTCGAAGAGCACCCCGTAATAGGCCATGTTCATGTGCCCGTTGTGGTCGATCCACTCGGGACGCACCTCCATCGGGTCGGAGAGGTATTTTCCGTCGAGCTGCGCCTCGGTCATTTCGGTTTGCGCTCTTCCACCGGCAGGCCCGCCCGCTTCCAGTCGCCGAACCCGCCCGTCAGGCTCGCGGCCTTCAGGCCCATCTCCTGCGCGACCTGCGTCGCCAGCAGCGACCGCCAGCCCGAGGCGCAGTAGAAGACGAAGGTCTTGTCCTCGGCGAACCATGGCTTGTGGTAGGGGCTTTCCGGGTCGATCCAGAATTCGAGCATCCCCCGGGGGGCGTGTTTCGCGCCGGGGATGAAGCCCTCGCGCTCGAGCTCGCGGACATCGCGGATGTCGACGAAGACGACATCCGCGTCCTGTGTCATCGGCTGCGCCTCGGTGTGCGAGACCGAGCGCACCTCCGCCTCGGCCCGTGCCATGAGTTCCTTGATTCCGACGGCCATCCGCGCCTCCCTCTGCTGGTTCCGGCGGAAGGTGCCGCGTGGGGCGGGGAAGGGCAAGGGGCCGGGCGGCGGTTTCGGGTCTGTGGCGGAGGGGGAGGTTTCTCGCGCAGGGCGGGGTTCACCCTGCCGTCCGCCCCCGGGCAAGCGCCGGCCCGTGGGATGGCGCTCGCCCCGATTGGACGGGAGCGATTTATGGTGCCAAGCACATTCCCCGCTCAGGGGTCGCGGCCAACGTCGACAAAGCGCCAGCCCGCGGGGACGGGCCGGCGCTTGCCCGGCGGCCTTCGGCCTTGTTCCGGGCATTGGTCACATGATTGGCGGTGCAAGGGGCGGGTGTGATCGCGGGATCGCCGGATCGCTGCCGCAGGCCGGGATCAAGCCCGGCACCACCGTTCCCCCGGACCTTAAAGCCCGAGCTTCTCGCTCACCATCTGGTTCACCGCCGCCGGGTTCGCCTTGCCGCCCGTGGCCTTCATCACCTGACCCACGAACCAGCCCGCGAGTTTCGGGTTCTGCTTCGCCTTCTCGACCTGCGCCGGGTTGGCCGCGATCACCTCGTCGACGGCCGCCTCGATGGCGCCGGTGTCGGTGACCTGGCGCATGCCCTCGGTTTCGACGATCTCTTCCGGGTCGCGCCCGGAAGTATAGGCGATTTCAAAGACATCCTTGGCGATCTTGCCGCTGATGTCGCCTTTCGAGATCAGCCCCACGATCTTGCCCAGCATCTCGGGCGCGATCGGGCTCTCGGTAATGTCGTGGTCTTCCTTCTTCAGCCGTCCGAAAAGCTCGTTGATGACCCAGTTCGCCGCCAGCTTGCCGTCGCGCCCTTCGGCCACCTTCTCGAAGAAGGCGGCATTCTCGGCCTCGGCGGTCAGCACGCCCGCGTCATATTCGGACAGGCCGAAATCCTTGACGAAGCGCGCCTTCTTCTCGTCCGGCAGTTCGGGGAGCGCGGCTGCGATCTCGTCGACCCAGGCCTGTTCGATCTCGAGCGGCAGGAGGTCCGGATCGGGGAAGTAGCGGTAGTCCTGTGCCTCCTCCTTCGACCGCATCGAGCGCGTCTCGCCCTTGTCCGGGTCATAGAGCCGCGTCTCCTGGTCGACCTTGCCGCCTGCCTCGAGGATCGCGATCTGGCGTTTCGCTTCGTAATCAATGGCTTGCTGGATGAACCTCATGGAGTTCATGTTCTTGATCTCGCACCGGGTGCCAAGGTGCGCGAAGTCCTGCGTCTCCTGGTACTTCTCGTATTGCCCGACCCGGCAGACCGAGACGTTCACGTCCGCCCGCAGGTTGCCGTTCTGCATGTTGCCGTCGCAGGTGCCGAGGTAGCGCAGGATCTGGCGCAGCTTCGCCATGTAGGCCGCGGCTTCCTCGGGCCCCCGGATGTCGGGGCGCGAGACGATCTCCATCAGCGGCACGCCGGTCCGGTTGAAATCCATGAAGGACATGTTCGGGTCCATGTCGTGGATCGACTTGCCGGCGTCCTGTTCGATGTGGATGCGCTCCACGCGGACCAGCCGGGCCACGCCCGGGCCCATGTCGACCAGGATTTCCCCTTCGCCGACAATGGGATGGTAGAGCTGGCTGATCTGGTAGCCCTGCGGGTTGTCCGGGTAGAAGTAGTTCTTGCGGTCGAAGGCCGAGACCAGGTTGATCTGCGCCTTCAGCCCCAGCCCGGTGCGGACCGCCTGTTCCACGCAGAACGCGTTGATCACCGGCAGCATGCCGGGCATCGCCGCGTCCACGAAGGAGACATTGGCGTTCGGCTCGGCGCCGAATTCGGTCGAGGCGCCCGAGAAGAGCTTGGCCCGCGAGGACACCTGCGCGTGCACCTCCATGCCGATCACCAGCTCCCAGTCGTGCTTGGCGCCGGCGATGACCTTGGGTTTCGGTGTCTCGTAGCTGAGATCCAGCATGGCCCGTCCTTTCCGCGTTGGAACAGAGCGCGTTCTAGGACAGGCCGGGAGAGGGGGCAAGAGCCTCAGGCCGGGGTCTGCAGCTCAAGCCCGCGCGGCGAGAAGGTGACCGTCCGGCCCGAGGACAGCTCTTCGCGGAAATGGCGCGAGATCAGGGTGCGGGCGAGCGCCTCGCCATCCTCGGCCAGCGCCTCGATATCGGGCATGGGATGGAACGGGGATTGCTGGGCCTCGGCCCAGTGGCGGGGATGCAGTTCGCGCAGGTGCCCGCGCACGATGCCGTCAAAGGCGGCGTTGATGCTGGCGCGTTTGCGGGCCGCAGTGGGGCTGAGGTCGTCCGACGCGCTGGTCGGGTCCATCGCCACGGCCGCATGGGCCGCCATGAGGTTCACGACATGCTGCGTCCCGCGCCGATCGAGAATGTCCGCCATGCCTTCGAGGTAGCGGTCGATGTCCAGCCGTTCGGCCGCATTGGGCACGGCGCGCAGCACGTCGAACCAGACCCAGGTGTAGCCGCCTTCGCCCCAGATGTCGCCGACACGTTCGGCCGTCTCGTGCGCGCGGTCGTCGATCCGGTCGAAACTGCCGTACCAGCGGGGCAGGAGGCGGAGGCCGAACCGGCGCATATGGGACGAATTGTCGGGATCGAGGTCGATGAGGTCCTCGAAATCGTCCGACACCCGGTCCGGCGCATCTGGCGCGGCCAGCAGCAGGTCGCAGCGCGCCTCGGCCATGAGGGGGCTGCCCAGCTCGACCGCGCAATAGGCGTCGAGGATCTCGGCCGCGCGGGCGAAATGGTGGCGGAAGACCTTGTTGTCGAGCGCGGGGCGCGTCGACGGGTGACCATTGCCGAGCGCGGCAAGGCCGATGTCCATATGCGCCTGCGCCACGACCACGGCCACGCCCCAGCACTCCGGGCAATCCTCCAGCGCCTCTTCCAGCGCGAGGATGACGTGGTTGTCGGGCATCTTGCCGCCCGCGAAGGCGCCCCGCGCGGCCTGCACGAAATCCTCGCGCGCGCCCTGCGACAGCAGCGTGGCGGTCGCGATTCCCTCCGAGGTCTTCTCGCGCGCGACATCGGTATCGCGGATCAGCTGGCCCAGTTCCTCCCACTGGTCCTGGCGGACGAGGAAGAGACCCTTGCCGAGGAAGGTCTGCCGCAGGTGGTCTTCCTGCCCGAGCGACTGCACCGGCAGGATGAGCCCGCGGTCCCGGTCATGGCTGGGCTTTCGGCCGCGCGACAGGCTCATGGCGTATTGCGCCGCGCCGACCGCGTCGGTCTGGCTGCGCGATGCCGGCTTCGGGGCACGGGCGTCCTTTTCCGGAGCCTCGGACCGCCGCGTCTTGTCGAGGCGAGAGGCGATCATGTCGGGAAGTTTGGCAATGCCGCGCATCGAAGGCTCCGGTCAGGTCTGTCTGTGACCGCAGCGTGACGCCGCAAAACGGCCAGATCGTGACCGCTTTCAGGAGATAAGGCGGAAGTTTGTGACCCCGCGAAATCGGCGGGAAAACGCCGCCCGGTTGTGGCCGGGCGGCGCAGTTCTGGTGGCAAGCCCGCATTTGAAGGGCTTTGAGGGGCCGCTCGGGCCCGCGCCGTTCAGGCGGCTTTCCGCTCGTGCGTGCCTTCCGCGATCTCTTCCGCGACTTTCGCCACGAAAGCGTCAAGATCGTCGGGCTTCCGGCTGGTCACGATGCCGTTCTCGCAGGCCACTTCGGTGTCCACCCACTTCCCGCCGGCGTTCTCGACGTCGCGGCGGATGGAAGGATACGAGGTCACTTCGCGACCGCGCACGGCGTCGGCCTCGATCAGCAGCCAGGGCGCATGGCAGATGGCGCCGATGGCCTTGCCCGCCGAAATGAAGCTCTTGATGAGCCCCATGGCGGTCTCGTCCACGCGCAGCAGGTCGGGGTTGATCTGGCCGCCCGGCAGGACGAGCGCGTCGTAATCGCCCTCGCTCACATCGGAAAGCTTGGCATCGACAGGGACTTCCTCGCCCCAGTCGTCTTCTTCCCAGCCCTTGATCGGCTGGCCGCTCGGGCTGGCGACGTGGACGGTCGCGCCCATCTCGCGCAGCTTGTCACGGGGAACCTCCAGCTCCGATTGCTCGAAACCGTTGGTGGCGATGATAAGGATCTTCTTGTCGCTGATATCCGGCATTTCAGCCTCCTTTCGTTTCGGAGGGTCAACGGACAGCCCCCGCCGCCCGTTCCGTCACCGAAAGGGGATCAGCGCCCTCCCGCCACGTCAACGAGGGTGCGGGTGACGTAGGAGGCGCCGTCGGACAGGAGCCACAGGATCGCGCTCGCCACTTCCTCGGCGCTCCCGGTGCGCTTCATCGGGACGTTGTGCGCCAGACGGCGCGCCCGGTCGGGCTCTCCACCCTTGCCGTGGATGTCGGTGTCGATCAGGCCGGGGCGGACGGCGTTCACGCGGATCCCCTCCGCGGCCAGTTCGTCGGCGAGGCCCAGGGTGAAGCTGTCGATCGCGCCCTTCGAGGCCGCGTAATCGAGGAACTGGTTCCCGGACCCGAGCCGTGCTGCGACCGAGGAGGTGTTCACGATCGCGCCGCCCGCGCCGTGGCGGCGCATCAGCTCCACCGCGCCGCGGGCCACCAGGATGGCCGAGACCACGTTGATCGCGAACATGCGCGTCAGGCGGGCGGGCGTCATCTCCATGATCGTCGCGGTCGCGTCCACCACGCCCGCGTTGTTCACCAGATCGAGCGGCAGGTCCGGGTCGGCCAGCGCCGCGGCCTCGGCGATCATCGGGGCGACGCTGTCGGGATCCGCGAGGTCGGCCTGCAGCAGGTGCACCTCGGCACCCTTCGCGCGGGCCTCCTCGGCCACCTGCGCGGCGCCGTCGCGGTTGCCGCCGTAATGCAGCAGGACGGTCAGGCCGGGCCGGGCGGCCATCCGCACGACCGCGGCGCCGATGCCGGAGGATCCGCCGGTGACGAACAGGGTGCGGGGCTCAGGCATCGAGGATCCGCCCGATCATCTCGGCGGTGTCGCGGCTCAGGTCCTTCTTCGCCATGATCCGTTCGAGCGCCTCTCGGATCAGCGCCTGCCGGTCGGCGTCATAGCGCCGCCACGTCTGGAAGGCCGAACACATCCGCGCCGTGGTCTGCGGGTTCAGGGCGTCGAGCTCGATCAGCCAGTCGGCCATCAGCCGGTAGCCATCGCCGCTGTCGTGATGGAACCCCGCCTGGTTCATCGCGAAGGCCCCGAAGACCGCGCGGAAGCGGTTGGGGTTCTTCATGGTGAAGGCCGGGTGCCGCGTCAGCCGTTCGACGGTCGCGGCGGTGTCCCCGGGTTCGGCATGGGCGACCTGCAGCGAGAACCACTTGTCCATGACGAGCCGGTCGTCCTTCCACTGCGCCTCGAAGGCCTTCAGCGCCTCCTCGCCCGCGCCGGCGGTCAGCAGGGCGGAAAGGGCCGCCAGTTGCTGGGTCATGTTGTCCGCCGTGTCGTATTGCGTCTGCGCCAGCGCGCCGCCGTCCCGGCGCGACAGCAGCATGAGCGCGGTGTTCGCCAGCGCACGGGAGGCGGCGGCATCGGCATCCGGGCGGTAGGGGCCGGGGACCTGGTGCGCCGCGTAGGCCGCGCGGAGCTGGTCCTCCAGCGCCTCGGCCATCGCGTCGCGCATCCGTTCGCGGACCGCGTGGATCGCCTGCGGGTCGGGCACGAGCCCCGCATCCACCTGCGCCTGCGCGAGGTCGTCCTCCGACGGCAGGGCCAGCACGAGCGCGACGAAGGCCGGGTCGAGGCTCTCGTCCGCCAGCGTCGAGGAGAGCGCCCCGAGGAACGCCTTGTCCGGCGCCGCGCCCTCGTTCAGCATCCTCAGCAGGACGTCGCGGGCAAGCGCCCGGCCGGCTTCCCACTTGCAGAACGGGTCGGTGTCATGGGCGAGCAGGAAGGCGCGTTCGGCATTGTCCGTCTCGCGGTCGAGGATCACCGGGGCGGAGAAGCCGCGCAGGATCGACGGCACGGGTTTCGCGGCGAGCCCCTCGAAGGTGAAGCTCTGCTCCGCCTCGGTCAGCTCCAGCAGGGTCGTCTCCTGCACCTCGTCGCCGTTCGGACCGAGCAGGCCGACGGCGATCGGGATGACGCGCGGATCCTTCACCGGCTGGCCCGGGGTGGGCGGCGTCGACTGGCGGAAGGTGAGGGTGTAGGTGCCATCCTCCCACGCCTCGTCGACCGACACGCGCGGCGTGCCGGCCTGGCTGTACCACCGCTTGAACTGCGACAGGTCCCGCCCGGTCGTGTCCTCGAAGACCTTGAGCCAGTCCTCGATCGTCGCCGCATCGCCGTCGTGACGCTCGAAATAGAGGTCGAGCGCCTTGGCATAGGCCTCGTCGCCGACAAGCCGCTTGAGCATGCCGATCACCTCGGCGCCCTTCTCGTAGACGGTCGCGGTGTAGAAATTGTTGATCTCGACGAAGCTCTCGGGCCGGACCGGGTGCGCCAGCGGGCCGTTGTCCTCGCGGAACTGCCGGCCGCGCAGGTCGATCACGTCGGTGATCCGCTTCACCGGTTCCGAGCGCATGTCGGCGGTGAACTGGGCGTCGCGGAAGACGGTCAGACCCTCCTTGAGGCACAGCTGGAACCAGTCGCGGCAGGTGATCCGGTTGCCGGTCCAGTTGTGGAAATACTCATGCGCGATGATCGCCTCGATCCGCTCGAAATTGGCGTCGGTCGAGGTCTCGGGCGAGGCCAGCACGGCGGCGGAGTTGAAGATGTTCAGCCCCTTGTTCTCCATCGCGCCCATGTTGAAATCGTCGACCGCCACGATGTTGAAGATGTCGAGGTCGTATTCCCGGCCATAGACCTCCTCGTCCCATTTCATCGACTTCTTCAGGCTCTCCATCGCGAAGGCGCATTTGCCCTCGTCGCCGGGGCGGACCCAGACGTTGAGCTCGACGTCCTTGCCGGATCTCGTCGTGAAGCTGCCGGAATGGTTCACCAGCTCGCCCGCGACCAGCGCGAAGAGATAGGCGGGCTTCGGCCAGGGATCGTGCCATTCGGCGAACCCCGCGCCCGAGGCGCCCGGGTTGCCGTTCGACAGCATGACGGGCAGCTCGCTCTCGATCCGGACGGTGAAGACGGCCATCACGTCGGGGCGGTCGGGGTAATAGGTGATCTTGCGGAAGCCCTCCGCCTCGCACTGGGTGCAATACATGCCGTTCGACATGTAGAGCCCCTCCAGCGCGGTGTTCCGCGCGGGCGCGATCTCGACCTCGGCCTCCCATGTGAAGGGGGCGTCGGGCACCTCGCAGGTCAGGCCCTCGTCGGTCACCGCGGGGGTGACGGCCTGGCCGTCCACGGAGGCCGAGACGAGCTTCAGCTCTTCGCCATGCAGGAAGAAGTCGCGGGACGCGGTCCCGGGGTTCGGCGTGAAACGGATGCGGCTCTTCACCCGCGTGGCCTCGGGCGCGAGCACGAAGGTCAGCTCGACGCGCTCCACGAGATAGGCGGGCGGGGCGTAATCCTTCAGGTAGATGGTCCGACCGTCCACGTCCTTCATCGCCGCCTCCTGTTCGCTGCGCGCCCATTGCTGGGGCAGGGGGCGCGGAAATGCAAGGGCGCCCGGCTGAAACCGCGGAGGGGGGTCGGGCGTTGTCCTTGCAAGCCAAAGCCAAGGAGGCCCCAATGTCCGCCCCGCAAACCAATATCGAGAAGCAGGAACGCCGTCACGCCGCCCCGATCTGGGGGATCATCCTCGCGGTGATCTTCGGCGTCTTCGTCGGCGCCTTCCTGTCGACCAGCACCGCCTTCTTCGGCGCCGACGAGCCCGAAGGCGCCGAAACCCAGGTGGACGGCCGGACCGGCGCCGCCGAACCGGCCGACTGAGCCCTCAGCGCGGCAGGATCCGCGCGACGGCTGCCAGTTTCGCAAGGGTCTCGTAGCCCTTTTCCAGCGCGCCGAACGCCATTGCGTCGGCGCGTTTCATGTCCTTGAAGGTCAGGCGCATGGTGATCCGGGTGCCGGTCCCCTCGGGGGTGAACTCCACCTCCACATCGGCATGGTGGCGCATGTCCTCGAAGCCCGACAGGCGATAGGTCAGCCGTTTCCCGGGCTCCATCTCGCCGAATTCGTGCAGGTTCGGGAAGCGCTGGCCTTCGCCCACCATCGTGAACCGCCAGCGCCCGCCGGGGCGGATGTCGATCTCTTCGGTCTCGCAATGATAGCCGTCCGGGCCGAACCATTTCGGCAGCAGCTCCGGGTCCGTCCAGGCCTTCCAGACCAGGTCGGGCGGCGCATCGATGTGGCGGGTGATGCGGATCTCGCGCTCGGGATCGGGGCCGCGGAGGGCCGCCGCCGACGCGCCGAGCTGGCCCGCCACGGTGCCCCAGCCCTCGAAGAAGCCCATCTCCTCATGGCGCCGTGCGGCCTCCTCGCTCCGGTGCCGGACGGTCACGTCATACCGGGTGTCGTCGCCCGCGTCGGAGAACTCGATGATCGCGGTCATGAACGGCTCGGGGTTCGGCTTCCAGCCGGGAGCATAGGTGTCGGTGAAGACGAAACGCCGCGCGGGGATCGCCTCGAGCACCACGCCGGGTTCCTTCATGACGGTGCCCTCCACCTCCATCTCGACGCAGAAGATGCCGCCCGGGCGGAGGTCGATCTCGGCCGACAGGGCCCTGTGCGGCTTCGGCATGAACCAGAGCGGGATCAGCGCCGGATCGGTCCAGCAGGCCCAGACGAGATCGCGGGAGGCCGGCAGGACGCGGGAGAAATGCAGGTCGGTGGACATTCGATACCTCTTTCAAGTGTCGGTGGGTGTCTGTCTGGCCAGCCCCAGCACCAGCGCGTCGAGCCGGTCGAGCCGCCCGGCCCAGAGCGCGCGCTGCGCGTCGAGCCAGTCGATCGCCGGGGCGAAGCCCTGCGGGTTGAGCGCGCAGGAGCGCACCCGGCCCGCCTTGGACGTCTCGATCAGCCCCGCCGCCTCGAGCTTGCCGAGATGCCCCATGAACGACGGCAGGGCCATGTCGAACGGGGCGGCCAGTTCGCTGACGCTGGCAGGGCCCTCGGCCAGCCGGGTCAGGATCGCCCGCCGCGTCGGATCGCCGAGCGCGGTGAAGAGATGGTCGAGAGAGGGGTCATGCTTAGCCATGTGCCTAAGTAATCCGCCGGCTTCCCTTCGGTCAAGAGATATTCAGGCAGAAGCCTAAGTAACGCCCGCGTTCCGCTGGCCGGACCGATGCCCCAGGGGCGCGGTCCGGTGGCGACCTCCACAGGACGGCGCGCGCCGCGGTCGTGGAGGATCGCCGCGCGCGGCGATGCCTCCGGCGGGGATATTTGCGGCAAGAGGAAGCGGGCGACCGCCCCGGGAGGCGGCGCGGGCGCTTGTGGGTGCGGGGCGGGGCTTGTAGCGTGGCCGGGATCACGAAGGAGGAGCCGCATGGTCGATAGGATCGAGGTCGAAGGGTTGCAGGTCGCGGCGGAGCTTCACCGGTTCCTCGCCGAAGAGGCGCTGCCGGGCACGGGCGTGGCGGCGGACGATTTCTGGCGCGGTTTCGCCGCCATCGTCGCCGAACTGGGCCCGCGGAACCGGGCGCTCCTGGAAACGCGCGAGGCGCTCCAGCAGAAGATCGACGCCTGGCACCAGCAGCGCCGGGGCGAGGCCCACGACCCGGCCGCCTATCGCGCCTTCCTCGAGGAGATCGGCTATCTCGTCCCCGAGGGCGGGGATTTCACCATCGAGACCGGGAACATCGACCCCGAGATCGCCCGCATCGCCGGGCCGCAGCTCGTGGTGCCGGTGACCAATGCGCGCTACGCGCTGAACGCGGCGAACGCCCGCTGGGGCTCGCTCTACGATGCGCTCTACGGGACCGACGTGCTGGGCTCGCTGCCGCATGGCGGCGGCTACGACGCGGCGCGCGGCGCGCAGGTGATCGCCTGGGCCAAGGCGCATCTCGACGCGGCGGTGCCGCTCGCCAAGGGGTCGTGGAGCGATGCCAAGGGCCTCTCGATCAACAATGGCGGGCTGGCGGTGACCACCGAGGCGGGGCCGGTCGGGCTCAGGGACAGCGCGCAGTTCATCGGCTGGCGCGAGGAGGACCAGGCGCCGCTCTGCGTGATGCTGCGCAGGAACGGGCTCCTGATCGAGGTGGTGGTCGATCACGACACCCCCGTCGGCCGGACCGATCCGGCGGGCATTTCGGACGTGCGGCTCGAGAGCGCCGTCTCGGCGATCATGGATTGCGAGGACAGCGTCGCCGCGGTCGATGCGGCCGAGAAGGTCGGCGCCTACCGCAACTGGCTGGGCCTGATGAAGGGCGACCTGTCCGAGACCGTGGAGAAGGGCGGAAAGAGCTTCACCCGCCGGCTGGCGAAGGACCGCGAGTTCACCCTGCCGGACGGAGAGATCCTGCGCGTGAAGACCCGCGCGCTGATGCTGGTGCGCAACGTCGGCCACCTGATGACCAACCCCGCGATCCTCGACGCCGAGGGCAACGAGGTCTTCGAGGGTCTGATGGACGCCGCGATCACCACCCTGATCGGGATCCACGACCTGACGAAATCGGGTGGGGACCGCAATTCGGTCGAGGGGTCGGTCTACGTGGTGAAGCCCAAGATGCACGGGCCCGAGGAAGTGGCCTTCGCGGACGAGCTCTTCTCCCGCGTCGAGGCGATGCTGGGGCTCAGGCCCTACACGGTGAAACTGGGGATCATGGACGAGGAGCGGCGCACCTCGGTCAACCTCGGGGAATGCATCCGCGCCGCGAAGCACCGGGTGGCCTTCATCAACACCGGCTTCCTCGACCGGACGGGCGACGAGATCCACACCAGCATGGAGGCCGGGCCCTTCCTGCCGAAGGGCGAGATGAAATCGACCGCCTGGATCGCGGCCTACGAGGATCGCAACGTCGACATCGGGCTTGCCTGCGGGCTGAAGGGGCGCGCGCAGATCGGCAAGGGGATGTGGGCGATGCCCGACCGCATGGCCGAGATGCTGGAGGCCAAGATCGGCCATCCTCAGGCCGGGGCGAGCTGCGCCTGGGTGCCGTCGCCGACCGCCGCCACGCTGCACGCGACGCATTACCACAAGGTCGACGTGGCCGCCCGGCAGGCCGAGATCGCCAGGGGCGGGCCGCGCGGCACGCTGGACGATCTTCTGACGATCCCGCTGCTCTCGGGCCGCAACCTGCGCGACGAGGAGGTCGCCCGCGAGGTCGAGAACAACGCCCAAGGGATCCTCGGCTACGTGGTCCGCTGGGTCGACCAGGGGGTCGGGTGCTCCAAGGTGCCCGACATCAACGACGTGGGCCTGATGGAGGACCGCGCGACCTGCCGGATCTCGTCGCAGGCGCTGGCCAACTGGCTGCATCACGGGGTGGTGGACGAGCAGCAGGTGATGGCCGCGATGCGCAAGATGGCCGAGGTGGTCGACCGCCAGAACGCCGACGATCCGGCCTATCGCCCGATGGCGCCCGATTTCGACGGCTTCGCCTTCCAGGCGGCCTGCGACCTTGTCTTCAGGGGCCGGATGCAGCCCTCGGGCTATACGGAGCCGGTGCTGCACCGGCGCCGGCTCGAGATGAAGGCGGCGCGCTAAGGCCCCGCGCGGACCAGCGGGCCGAAGCGCGCCCTGCGCGGACCCGGCTCTCTGCCCATTCGGCGGGCAGGCGCGCGCACTCTGCGCTGACGCACATGGTTGCCTGTTTATCTGGCGCCATGTGCACGTTACATTGGCGGAACCGCAATCGAGCAGGATTCATCATGTCGCGCCCCCGTGTCGGGATCATCACGAACCAGAACGTCGTCGACAACCAGTACCGGACCCATTCAGGCGGGGTGATGAACACCCAGGCCGTGGCCGAGGTATCGGGCTGCATGCCGCTGCTGATCCCCGCCGATCCGCGCTTCGTCTCGGTCGAGGAACTGCTGGAGAGCTTCGATGGCTTCGTCCTGACCGGCGGGCGTCCGAACGTGCATCCCGAGGAATACGGCGAGGCCCCGACCGAGGCGCATGGCGCCTTCGACCGCAACCGCGACGCGATCACCCTGCCGCTGGTGCGGGCCTGCGTCGAGCGCGGGCAGCCCTTCCTCGGCATCTGCCGCGGGTTCCAGGAGGTCGCGGTCGCCATGGGGTCTACCCTGCACCCCGAGATCCGCGAGATCCCGGGCCGGCTGAACCACCGGATGCCGCCCGACGGCACGATCGAGGAAAAGTTCGCGCTGCGCCACAAGGTGACCTTCACCGAGGGCGGCGTGTTCCACCAGCTCATGGGCGCGCAGGAGGTGATGACCAACACGCTGCACGGGCAGGGCGTCACCCGGCCCGGCAAGCGCTTCCGGATCGACGGCTATGCCCCCGACGAGACGCCCGAAGCGGCCTATGTCGACGGGGCCAAGGGGTTCACGCTCTCGGTCCAGTGGCACCCGGAATACAACGCCGCCGCGGATCCGGTCTCGCGCCCGCTGTTCGAGTCCTTCGGCGATGCCGCCCGGGCCTGGGCCGAGGGTCGGATGGCCCGCCCCGTGCTCCAGAGCGCCTAGAGCTCCGCGTCAATCGTCGGAGGATTGCCGTCCCGGTCGCGGGGGGCCCAGTTCGCGCGTGACGCGTAAGCGCAGCACGCGCGCCTGGACCGACCGCATCGCCAGCAAGTCGCTTCCGTGGATGACGGTGTAGTCCACCGCCCGGATATGGTCGAAGGGCGAGGTCAGAACTGGCCGCCGCCGATATGGATCTCGGTCCCGTTCACGCTTTCGCTCAGCGGGTTGCAGAGCCAGAGCGCCGCGGCCGCGATCTCCTCGGGCCGGATCAGGCGCTTGTGGCGGTTCACATCGACCATCATGCCGCGCGCCTCTTCGCTGCTCGCGCCGGTCCGTTCGGCGATCGAGGCGGTGTTGCGCTCGACGATGGGGGTGTCGACATAGCCCGGGCAGATCGAATTGAACGTGTAGGGCTGGCCGAGGAAATCCTCGCCGAAGGAGCGCATCATCCCGATCACCCCGTGCTTGGAGGCGGAATAGGCACCGGCACCGGCCGAGCCCTTGATCCCGGCAATGGACGAGACCGCGATGACCCGGCCCCAATCGGTGTCGAGCATCGAGCGCAGGCTCTCGCGCACCGTGTAGAAGCAACCGTCGAGGTTGGTGGCCATGATCTTCCGCCAGAAGGCGCCGTCGGTCTTGTGCAGCTTGCGGCCCTCGGCGATGCCGGCATTGGCCACGCAGACCTGCACCGGGCCGCGCGCCTCGACCGCGGCGGCGGTCACGTCGCGGACCTGCGCCTCGTCGGTGACGTCCATCACCATGGGGAACATGCCGTCTTCGGCCACGTCCTCCAGCACCTCCAGCCGGCGTCCGGTGATCGTGACCTTCGCGCCTTCGGCCACGAGGGCCCGCGCAATGGCCAGCCCGATGCCGGTGCCGCCGCCGGTGACGATCGCGTGCTTGCCTTCGAGATACATGACATCCTCCTCTTTCAGCGCCAACTTATCCGCTGTGCCCCGAGAGGCAAGGCGGCGAATGGGCATGGCAGGGGGAGGGCAGGCAGGCTAGGGTGAGGCCATGCGCAAGTGGATCGACATACCTCCGGTCTGGCTCCTCGGGGCGCTGTGCCTCGCCTGGGCGCAGGCGCAGTACCTGTCGCTGGGGCTGGGCTTCGGCACGACGTGGGGCCGCTTCCTGGGCGGGCTCCTGGTCGGGGGCGGGCTGGTCCTGATCCTGCTGGCCGCGTCCGAGATGCGGCGGCAGCGGACGACGATCCTGCCCCGGCAGCAGGCCGCGCGGCTGGTGCAGTCGGGCATCTTCAGCCGGACGCGCAACCCGATCTACCTGGGCGACACGCTGATCCTCGCGGGCATGATCTTGTATTGGGGGGCGGTGCTATCGCTACCATTGGTGCCGATCTTCCTCTGGGTCATTGAAAAACGCTTCGTCCTGCCCGAAGAAGATCACCTGAGGAGGAAATTCCGCGCCGATTACGCCCGCTACAGCCTCAAGGTGCGGAGATGGGTTTGACACCATGCGCAAGAACGTGCATCCCGTCCGATGAGAATGCGCAACAATATTGCGCGATGCAGAATTAACGGCTGCGCCGGGCACCGACCCCCGGTGCGGCATTGCCTTTGTCCTGAAGGGAGAAGACAGACGTGAAGATCGGAACGCCAAAGGAAGTGTTCGAAGGGGAGGCGCGGGTCGCGATGACCCCGGATTCCGCCCTCCAGCTTCAGAAGCTGGGCCACGAATGCTTCATCGAAACCGGCGCCGGCGTCAGGGCCGGGTTCCTTGATTCCGCCTATGAAGAGGCCGGAGTGACCGTGCTGGACAGCGCCGCCGCCCTCTGGGAGACGGCGGACATCATCGCCAAGGTGCGCCCGCCCTCGGACGAGGAAGCCGGACGCCTCACCGCGGACAAGACGCTGATCTCGTTCTTCTACCCGGGATCGAACGAAGCGCTGATGGAGCTCTGCAAGTCCAAGGGCGCCAGCGTCATCGCGATGGACATGGTGCCCCGCATCAGCCGCGCGCAGAAGATGGACGCGCTGTCCTCGATGGCCAATATCGCGGGCTACCGCGCGGTGATCGAGGCCGGCAACAACTTCGGCCGCTTCTTCACCGGCCAGGTGACCGCCGCGGGCAAGGTGCCTCCGGCCAAGGTGCTGATCGTCGGCGCCGGGGTCGCGGGTCTGGCCGCGATCGGCACCTCGACGTCGCTGGGCGCGATCACCTACGCCTTCGACGTGCGGCCCGAAGTGGCCGAGCAGATCGAGTCGATGGGCGCCGAGTTCGTCTATCTCGACTTCGAGGAGGCGGCGCAGGACGGCGCGGCCACCGGCGGCTACGCGGCGCCCTCCAGCCCCGAGTTCCGCGAGGCCCAGCTCAAGAAGTTCCGCGAGCTGGCGCCCGACATCGACATCGTCATCACCACCGCCCTCATCCCGAACCGGCCCGCGCCGGTGCTCTGGACCAGGGACATGGTCGAGATGATGAAGCCGGGTTCGGTCATCGTGGACCTCGCCGCCGAGCGCGGCGGGAACTGCGAACTGACCAGGCCGGACGAGAAGCTCGTGACCGACAACGGCGTGACCATCGTCGGCTACACGGATTTCCCGAGCCGGATGGCGACGCAATCCTCGGCGCTCTACGCGACCAACGTGCGCCACATGCTGACGGACCTGACGCCCGAGAAGGACGGGGTGATCAACCACAACATGGAAGACGACGTGATCCGCGGCGCGACCATCGCGCACGCGGGCGAGATCACCTTCCCCCCGCCGCCTCCGAAGGTGCAGGCCATCGCGGCCCAGAAGCCCAAGGAGAAGCCGAAGGAGCTCACGCCCGAGGAACGCCGCGCCAACGAGGTCGCGGCCTTCAAGGCGCAGACCAAGCAGCAGGTCGGCCTTCTGGCCATCGGCGGCGGTCTGATCCTGCTGGCCGGTCTCTATGCGCCGGCGAGCTTCATGCAGCACTTCATCGTCTTCGTGCTGTCGGTCTTCGTCGGCTTCCAGGTGATCTGGAACGTCAGCCATTCGCTGCACACGCCGCTGATGGCCGTGACCAACGCGATCTCCTCGATCATCATCCTCGGCGCGCTGATGCAGATCGGCTCGGGGAGCTTCATCGTGATCGTGCTGGCGGCGCTGTCGGTCTTCATGGCCGGGATCAACATCTTCGGGGGTTTCCTCTTGACACGGCGCATGCTTGCCATGTTCCAGAAATCGTAAGCGGGAGGTCGAGACATGGACTTCGGTTTCACAACGGCGGCCTACGTGGTCGCGGCCGTTCTCTTCATCCTCTCGCTGGGCGGTCTGTCGGGCCAGGAGAGCGCCAAGCGGGCCGTCTGGTACGGCATCGTGGGCATGGCGCTCGCCGTGGTCGCGACGCTCGTCGGGCCGGGCAGCGGCTTCTGGCTGCTGTCGCTGATCCTGATCGCGGCCGGCGGCGCCTGCGGGGTCTACGTGGCGCAGCGCGTCCAGATGACCGAGATGCCGCAGCTGGTCGCCGCGATGCATTCGCTGGTCGGTCTCGCGGCGGTCTTCGTGGGCTACAACGCGCATATCGAGATCGGCCGGGTCGCCGCGATCATGGCCGACAACGGGATCCCCTTCCCGGTGCCGCATGAGGGCTACGCGGGCGAGCTCGCGCTGCGCTATCACGCGGTCGAGGAGGGCTTCCGCGGCTTCGCCGCCATCGTCGCGCACAAGACGGGCGTCGAGATCAACATCCTCAGGGTCGAGCTCTTCCTCGGCGTCTTCATCGGCGCGGTGACCTTCACCGGCTCGGTGATCGCCTACGGCAAGCTGGCTGGCAGGGTGACCTCGGCGGCGACCAAGCTGCCGGGCGGCCATCTCCTGAACGCGGCCGCGGCGGCGCTCTCGGTGCTCTGCCTGATCTGGTACCTGTCGTCGGGCGGTTTCTTCCCGCTCTTCATCATGACGCTCTGCGCGCTCTTCATCGGCTATCACCTGATCATGGGCATCGGCGGCGCCGACATGCCGGTGGTCGTCTCGATGCTCAACTCGTATTCGGGCTGGGCGGCGGCGGCGATCGGCTTCAGCCTCGGCAACGACCTCCTCATCGTGGTCGGTGCGCTCGTCGGCTCCTCGGGTGCGATCCTGTCCTACATCATGTGCAAGGCGATGAACCGGAGCTTCGTCTCGGTGATCCTCGGCGGCTTCGGTTCGACCGGCGGCCCGGCGATGGAGGTCGAGGGCGAGCAGGTGGCGATCGACGTCGACGGCGTGGCCCAGGCGCTCGAAGAGGCCGACAGCGTGATCATCGTGCCGGGCTACGGCATGGCGGTGGCGCAGGCGCAGCAGAACGTGGCCGAGCTGACCCGCAAGCTGCGCGGGCAGGGCAAGGAGGTGCGTTTCGCGATCCACCCCGTGGCGGGCCGTCTGCCGGGGCACATGAACGTGCTCCTGGCCGAGGCCAAGGTGCCCTATGACATCGTGCTCGAGATGGACGAGATCAACGACGATTTCCCCGATACGGACGTCGTCATCGTCATCGGCTCGAACGACATCGTGAACCCGGCGGCGCAGGACGATCCGAATTCGCCGATCGCCGGGATGCCGGTGCTCGAGGTCTGGAAGGCCAAGACCGTCTTCGTGTCCAAGCGCGGGCAGGGGACCGGCTATTCCGGCATCGAGAACCCGCTGTTCTACAAGGACAACACGCGGATGTATTACGGCGACGCGAAGGACTCGATCGGCGCGCTGCTGAACAAGCTGGGCTGAGCCGATCCCTCGGGATGAAGGAAAGGGCGGTCCCCCGGGGGCCGCCCTTTTCCTGTGTGGAAAGATCCGGGGCGCTGCCCCGGACCCCGGAGTATTTCCGGAAAGATGAAGATGCGGGCCTGGAGCAGATCGGGCCGGAAGCCGTGCGGCCAAGGTCCGCCTGACGGTCCTGCCGGGCGCAGGTCCCGCGGTCAGATCACCAGCTTCGCCAGCGTCCAGGCGCCCATGACCATCATCATGAGGTTCTCGGTCAGCGAGACGAAGCCGAGCGGCACGTTCGAGCCGCCGCCGACGCAGGCGCATTTCAGCTCGCGCTTGTCGATGTAGACCGCCTTGAAGACGGAGACCGCCCCGACCGTCCCGATGAAGAGCGCCAGCGGCCCCGAGAGCCAGGGCAGCACGCCCGCGATCATCAGCAGGCCCGCCAGTGTCTCTCCGTAGGGGTAGACGTAGCCGTAGGGGACCCATTTCCGCGCGAGCAGGTCGTAGTTCAGGAACATGGTCGAGAAGCTCTCGACGTCCTGCAGCTTCTGAATGCCGAGCAGGACCATCGAGATCGCGATGAAGGTGGTGAGCGTCCGGAGCGAGACGAGCGGCGCGCCGGCGAGCCACATGACGGCGAGCGCCATCAGGAAGCCGGTTGCGAAGATCGCGATCACCGGGCGGTAGGAGGTCTCGTCCTCGCCCTTCAGCGCCTGCCCGAAGAAGGCGCGCAGGTCGTCGTAGCCGCCGATCCGCTCGCCGCCGATGAAGGTCTGGGGCGTGGTCTTTACCCCGTGCTTCTCCATGAAGGCGTCGGTTTCGGCGCGGGTGGTGAGGTGGTGATCCTCGACCTCGTAGCCTTCGTGCTCCAGCAGCCACTTCGATTTCCGCCCGAAGGGACAGAGGTGATCCGGCATCACCATGCGATAGAGGACCGCGCGGGGTTTCGCGTCGGCCTTCGGGTCGGATCGGCTCTGGGAGAGGGTGGTGTCGGTCATGGCGGGGCTCCGTCCTGTGTCTCGGATATCCCGAGATCAACGTGGAGCCCCGCCGAACCGTTCCGCTGGCGCCTCAGCGCCCCCGGATGCGCGGGTCGAGCGCGTCGCGCAGACCGTCGCCGAGGTAGTTCACCGAGAGCACGGTGAGCGAGATGGCGAGGCCGGGCAGGATCACCCGCTCGGGGTATTGCTGCATGTAGTCGACGCCGTCGAACAGGAGCCGCCCCCAGGTCGGGAAGTCCGGCGGGAAGCCGAGCCCGAGGAAGGACAGCGAGCTTTCGGTGATGATCGCGTTGGCGATCCCCAGCGTGGCCGAGACCACGATGGGCGAGATCACGTTGGGCAGGATGTGCCGCCCGATCAGCATGCCGTTCCGCGTCCCGATCGAGCGCGCGGCGAGCACGAATTCCCGCTCCTTCAGGGCGAGCACGTCGCCGCGCACGATCCGCGCGGTCGGCATCCACGAGGTGATGCCGATGGCCGTGACCATCAGGATGAAGATGCCGGTCTCGGGGCCGAAGGCCTTGGACAGGGAATCCCGGAACAGCATCACCATGACCAGCAGCAGCGGCAGCAGGGGCAGGGCGAGGAACAGGTCCGTCATCCGCATCAGCACGCCGTCGAGCTTGCGGTAATAGCCCGCGACGACCCCGATCAGCGTGCCGAGGAACAGCGCGATGAGCATCGCGACGATCCCGACCAGCATCGAGGTCTGCCCGCCCGCCATCATCCGGGCCAGCATGTCGCGGCCCAGCTGGTCGGTCCCGAAGGGATGCGCCAGGCTCGGGCCCTGATTGCGGGCGCGGATGTCGATGTAGCTGGGGTCGATGGTCCAGATGTAGGGGCCGATGAAGACCCCGATCAGGATGACCAGGAACACGATCCCGCCGGCGACGGCGCCCTTGTGGCGGATGAACTGCCCCCAGACCTCGCGCCACTGGCTGCGGGGCGGGTTGGTGGGCATCGGGCCGGTGTCGAGCACACCGTCGCCCGACGGGACGGCGCCGATCGGCGCCATGTTCTCGGTGGCAGGGTGCTTTTCGTCAGTCATAGCGAATCCGCGGGTCGAGGAGGCCGTAAAGGACGTCGGCGATCAGGTTGAAGAGCACGATCAGGATCGCGAAGATGAAGGTCAGCGTCTGCACCAGCGGCACGTCGTTCGCCTGGATCGCGGTGATCAGCAGCTGGCCGATCCCGTTCACCTTGAAGACCTGCTCGGTGATGATGGCGCCGCCGAAGATCTGCGGGATGCCGAGGGCGATCACCGTGACCACCGGGATCATCGAGTTGCGCAGGACGTGCACGAGCACGACGCTCTTCTCGCCGAGGCCCTTGGCCCGGGCGGTGCGGACGTAATCCTGGTTCAGGTTGTCCAGCATCGAGGCCCGCATGAAGCGCGAGAGCTGCGAGGTGATCTGCAGCGCGAGCACCATCACCGGCAGGATCATCTGCTGGAGCTGCTGCATGAAGCTGTCCCAGTCGTTGACCACCAGTGTCGTGTCATAGATCGAGGGGAACCAGCCGAGGTTCACCGAGAAGATCACGATCACCAGCACGCCCGAGAAGAAGGGCGGGACCGAGAAGCCGATCATCGTGATGAACGTCCCCACGTTGTCGAAGATCGAATACTGCCGGTAGGCCGAGTAGATCCCGATGGGCAGGGCGATGATGATCGCGACCACATAGGCGGTGCCGACGACCCAGAGGGTCTGCGGGATACGCTGCCAGACAATGTCCATCACCGGGGAGCGCGTCTGCCACGACAGCACGCGGGCGTCGCCGGCCGAGAAGCTGGTGCCGAAGATGCTGTCGATGACGACCTGCGGCTCGACGATGAAGAACTGGTACATCCACTTGAAGAAGCGGATCGGAAGCGGTTCGCCAAGGCCGAGCGAGATCCGGATCTGTTCGCGGACCGCGGGCGGGATGGTGAGGGGAAGCTGGGCCGTGGGATCGCCGGGGGCGAGGTCCAGCAGCAGGAAAATCACGAGACCGATGAACAGGAGCGTCGGAATCGCGAGCAGAAGCCTACGGGTGAAATAGGTCAACATTCAGGCGGCTCGCCTTCTACTAACTCGGCATTGCATATGGCGGAAATGGAAACGGGGGGGCGGTCGCGCCGCCCCCCCGGATTGGTCCGGATCACTCGACCCGATGCCAGTCAGCGATGTTCCACAGCTCGGAATCCCAGTCGGTCATCTTGACGCCGGCCAGGGTCTTTGCGTGGGCCGACTGACCACCGCGGTGGATCAGCGGGATGATCGAGTAGCCCTGAACGATCATGTCGTTCATCTGCTTGGCCAGCTCGCCCCGGGTCTCGAGGTCTGCCGTCTTCGACATCTCGGTCACGATCTCGTCGTAGGCCGGGTCGCAGAAGCGCTGGATGTTCGAGCCCTGCCACTGGGTCTTGGGCGTCGGGATCTCGGAGCAGCGCCAGTTCGCCATGTACGCCTCGGGGTCGACGCCCGCGAAGTTGTTCGTGTACATCTCGATGTCGGCGTAGAACTTCTGGAAGGTGTCCGGCGAGGACGGATCACCGCCGAAGAAGACCGACGCGTCGACGTTGCGCAGCTCGGTCTCGACGCCGATCTCGTTCCACCACTGCTTCACCAGCGCCTGGGTGTCCTGACGGACGGCGTTGGTCGAGGTCTGGTAGAGCACCGAAAGACGCATGCCGTCCTTCTCGCGCACGCCATCGGCGCCCGCCACCCAGCCGGCGTCTTCCAGCACCTTCTTCGCGCCTTCGATGTCCTGCGTCAGGCAGTCGTCATTGGCGGTCGAGGCATAGGCCTCGGGTGCGGGCAGGACGTTGCAGGTCGCCTTGCCGGCCTTGCCGTAGCCCACGTCGACCAGCAGCTGGCGGTCGATGGCCATGGAGAGGGCCTTGCCGACGGCCGGATCGGTCAGGAACGGGTGCTTGTTCTCGCCGTTCATGAAGACCGAACGCTCGTCCGGCCCGAGGCTCGAGTCGGCGTTGGTCTGGTTCAGGTGGAGACGCTCGACCGAGGTGCCGAAGGCCACGACGACCTCGCCCTTGCCGGCGGCCTCCATCTTCTCGAGCACTTCCGGCGCGAGCTGGAGGTTCCAGGCGTAGTCGAATTCGCCGGTCTCGAGCACGGCGCGTGCCGCGGCCGCCGCATCGCCGCCGCCCTTGAGCGTGACGGTCGCGAAGGCCGGCTTGTCGGCCTCACGATAGTTCTCGTTGGCCGAGAGCGAGATCACGTCGTTCGGCTTGAACTCGTCCACGGTGAACGGGCCGGTGCCGATCGGGCCGAAGTTCGCATCGGTGCATTCCGGGGCTTTCGCGCCGAGGCACTCGGAGAACTGGGCCTTCTGGATGACCGGGGATTCAGAACCGACGAAGGCGGTGTAGGGGAAGGGCTTGGGCTCGGTGAAGTTGACCTTGACGGTCAGCGGGTCCGGCGCCTCGACGCTGGCGACACCGTCGAAGTAGGACGATTGCGCGCAGCCGCCTTCGGGGTGGGTGCAGTATTCCCAGGTGAAGACGACGTCCTCAGCGGTGAAGTCGGAGCCGTCGGACCACTTGACGCCTTCCTTCAGCTTGTAGGTGATGGACTTCAGGTCCTCGGCGACGCCACCGTTCTCGACGGTCGGAATCTCGGAGACCAGCATCGGGACCATCTCGCCCTTCTCGTCGAAGCGGATCAGCGGTTCGATGACCATGGAAGAGGCCTCGACCTCTTTCGTGCCGCCCGAAAGGAAGGGGTTCATCGTCGACGGCGCCTGCCAGTAGATGATGTTGAGGTGGCCGTCGGCCCCTCGCTCGGCGTAAGCCGCCGGGGCGAGGGCGAGCGAAGCGGCCGCGCCCAGCAATAGCGTTTTGACGTTCATGTCACACTCCTAGTTGGTGTGCTCCGGTCTCTTGACGGACCGGGCTTCGGATTCCGGCGTTTTGCCCGTGGACGGCGGCCAGAGTCCAGACTTCCCGAAAGGCCTTCCGACCCCTCCCCACGGATGCGACTCATCGAAAACGGGTTCCGATTAAAATGCAAGCCCGGCCTTCACCTGACGCTAGGAGAGCGGGACGCGTCGTTTGACATTCGCACAAGATGATCGCTAGCGTCTGTCCATTCCGTGACAAGGACATGCCACATGCTGGACCAAGCGCTTGCCCGTATCGAGAACCTGAGGGTCGAGTTCGAGACCAAGGACGGAACCGTCGTCGGCGTCGAGGACGTGTCGTTCTCGATCCGTCCGGGCGAGACGGTCGCGGTCGTGGGCGAATCCGGGTCCGGCAAATCGGTGTCCTCGCTCTCGCTCATGCGGCTCGTGGAATATGGCGGCGGGACGATCGCCGGCGGCCGGATGATCTTCGACCGCAAGGACGGCCAGGAACTGGATCTCGCCACGGCCGCGCCCGACCTGATGAAGACGATTCGCGGCAACGAGATCGGCATGATCTTCCAGGAGCCGATGACCGCGCTGAACCCGGTCTTCACCGTCGGCAAGCAGCTGACCGAGGGGCTGCGCGTCCACATGGGGATGTCCAAGGACGAGGCCAGGGCCCGCGCGCTCGAGCTGATGAAGCAGGTGCGCATCCCGGAACCCGAGCGGCGGCTGAACCAGTACCCGCACGAATTGTCCGGCGGCATGCGCCAGCGCGTGGTGATCGCCATGGCGCTGGCCTGCGAGCCGCGCCTGCTGATCGCGGACGAGCCGACCACCGCGCTCGACGTGACGATCCAGGCCGAGATCCTCGCGCTGGTGAACCGGCTGAAGAACGAGACCGGCACGGCCGTCATGTTCATCACCCACGACATGGCCGTCGTGGCGCAGATGGCCGATCGCGTGGTCGTCATGTTCCGCGGCAACAAGGTCGAGGAAGGCCCGGTCGAGCAGATCTTCGAGAACCCGCAGCACGAATACACCAAGGCGCTGCTGGCGGCGGTGCCGAAGCTGGGCGAGATGACCGGCAAGCCGCTGCCCGAGCCGATGAAGCTCTTCGGCGCGGTGGACCAGAAGATCGCCCCGATCCCGGGCGAGAACCGTCCGCTGCTCGAGGTGCGCAACCTCACCACCCGGTTTGCCGTGAAGGGCGGGTTCTTCCGCAGCACTGTGGCGCAGGTCCACGCGGTCGAGGATGTCTCCTTCGTCATCAACAAGGGCCAGACCCTCAGCCTCGTCGGTGAATCGGGCTGCGGGAAATCCACCTGCGGCCGCTCGGTCCTGCGGCTGGTCGAACCGAATTCGGGCCACGTCTGGCTGGACGGCAAGGACATCATCGCGCTCGGGCAGCAGGGGCTGCGCAAGGCCCGGCTCGACATGCAGATGATCTTCCAGGATCCCTTCGCCTCGCTGAACCCGCAGATGAACCTGTCCGACCAGGTGGCCGAGCCGATGCGCAATTACGGCACCCACAAGGGCGCCGACATGCACAAGCGGATCGAGATGCTCTTCGACCGGGTGGAACTGCCGCGCAACTTCATGCGCCGCTACCCGCACGAGCTGTCGGGCGGCCAGCGCCAGCGGGTGGCCATCGCCCGCGCGCTCGCGCTGAACCCCAAGCTCATCGTCGCGGACGAGGCGGTCTCGGCGCTTGACGTCAGCGTGCAGGCGCAGGTGCTGAACCTGATGATGGAATTGCAGGCAGAGATGGGGATCTCGTTCCTCTTCATCAGCCACGACATGGCCGTCGTCGAACGCGTCAGCCACCGGGTCGGCGTGATGTACCTCGGCCGGATTGTCGAGATCGGCTCGCGCCAGGCGGTCTTCGAGAACCCGCAGCACCCCTACACGCAGGCCCTGATGAAGGCCGTGCCGGTCGCCGACCCGCACCGGCGGAAGAAGGAAAGCGAGCTGAACTTCAAGCCGATCCCTTCGCCGATCCACGGCCTCGACTACGAACCCGAGCCCTCGGTCTATCGCCAGATCGGCGAGGACGACCATTACGTGCTCATCACCGACAGCGGGTATTGATCACGTCATGACGGGCAGGGCGCGCAGGACGGATATCTGCCAGGAGCCGGAATGACCCTCCGGCACCTCGCCCGCCCCGAAGATACCTGCACGCCCGGCTTTGCCGGCCCGACGACTTGCAACCCCGACGCGGATCGGTCCGGATTGCCGGAGCGACCCGGCCGCGCGGCGCGCCGTGGTGCGCGCCGCGGCCGAAGGATCATGGCCGGGAAGACCCGGCCGGAAAACGACAGGAAAGACCGAAGATGACTGACCGTCTGACGCCCTACGAGATCATGGAGAAGCTTGTCAGCTTCCCGACAGTGAGCCGAGATACCAACATCCCCCTGATCGACTGGGTCGAGGACTATCTCACCTCTCACGGCGTCAAGACCTTCCGCCACCTGCACCCCGACGAACCGAAGGCCGGTCTCTGGGCCCATGCCGGGCCCGAGGTCGAGGGCGCGGTGGTCCTGTCCGGGCACACCGACGTGGTGCCGGTGGACGGGCAGGACTGGTCCTCGGACCCCTGGGTGGTCGAGGAGCGCGACGGCAAGTATTACGGCCGCGGCTGCGTCGACATGAAGGGTTTCGACGCGCTCGCCATCTGGGCGGTGGTCGAGGCGCAATATGCCGGCGTGAAGCGCCCGCTGCAGCTCGCGCTCACCTATGACGAGGAGGTCGGCCTGATCGGCGTCGATCCCCTGATCCGCGACGCGCTGCCGAATTTCCCCAAGGGCGATGTCGCCATCATCGGCGAGCCTTCCACCATGGAGGTCGTCACCGGCCACAAGTCGGGCAAGGGCTACGCCGTCCATGTCCACGGTTTCGAGGTCCATTCCTCGATCGCCTACAAGGGCGTCTCGGCCATCATGGAAGGCGCGCGGCTCATCATGTGGGCGAACGCGATGAACGCCGAAGGCATGGCGAAGACGCCCGAGGGGGTGGACGCGCTCTTCGATCCGCCCTGGACCAACGTGCATGTCGGCATGATCTCGGGCGGCACGGCGCACAACATCACGGCAAAGGACTGCGAATTCGTCCTGACCTTCCGCTGCGTGCCGGGCGACGATCCCGAGGAATGGGGCGCGCGCTTCCTGGCAGAGGTCGACCGGATCAATGCCGAGATCACGAAGGTCCGCCCCGAGGCCTGGATCGAGGTCTCCGAGAAATTCAGCGGAAAGGGCCTGACGCCCGAGGAGAATGGCGCCGCCGAGGAGCTCGCCCGCCGCCTGACCGGCGACAATGGCACCCATGTCGTCAGCTACGGCACCGAGGCGGGGTATTTCCAGGCGCACGGGTTTTCCGCCGTGGTCTGCGGGCCCGGCGACATCGCGCAGGCGCACCAGCCTGACGAATACATCACCGTCGAAGAATTCGAGAAGGGCCACGCCTTCATGCAGCGCCTGCTCGAGACACTGAAGGAGTCCTGACCCATGCCCATCCGTAACCGTTTCGCCGAACTGCAGGCCGAGATCGCGGAGTGGCGGCAGGACTTCCACCGCAACCCCGAACTGCTCTACGACGTGCACCGCACCGCCGGGAAGGTGGCCGAGAAGCTGCGCGAATTCGGCGTCGACGAGGTGATCGAGGGCGTCGGCCGCACCGGCGTCGTTGCCGTCATCAAGGGCAGGACCGACAGCTCGGGCAAGGTCATCGGCCTGCGCGCCGACATGGACGCGCTGCCGATCAACGAGATCACCGGGCTCGACTATGCCTCGCAGACGCCGGGCAAGATGCACGCCTGCGGCCATGACGGTCACACCGCGATCCTGCTCGGGACGGCGAAATACCTCGCCGAGACCCGCAATTTCGACGGCACCGCGATCATGATCTTCCAGCCCGCCGAGGAAGGCGGGGCAGGCGGCCTTGCCATGTGCGAGGACGGGATGCTCGAGAAATGGAACATCCAGGAGGTCTACGGCCTCCACAACGCGCCCGGTCTGCCCGTCGGCACCTTCGCGATGCGGAAGGGCCCGACCATGGCCTCGGCCGACCAGTTCGACGTCATCATCAAGGGCAAGGGCGGCCACGCCGCGCGGCCGCAGCTCGCCATCGACCCGGTGGTGACGGCGGGCCACGTGATCGTCGCGCTGCAATCCATCGCCTCGCGCAACATCGACCCGGTGAAGGAGGTCGTCGTCTCGATCTGCACGCTGAGATCGGACAGCGAGGCGCACAACGTCATCCCGATGTCGGTCAAGCTTCGCGGCACGATCCGCACGCTCGACCCGGAGGTGCGCGAACAGGTCGAACCCCGCTTCCGCGCCATCGTCGAGAACACCTGCGCGGCCTTCGGCGCCGAGGCCGAGATCGACTACGAACGCGGCTACCCGGTGCTGGTGAACCACGACGACAACATCGACTTCGCGGCCGAGGCGGCGAGGGCCGTCTCGGCGGAGGTGGACGTGAACGCCCCCGCGCGGCTCGGCGGCGAGGACTTCGCCTACCTGCTGGAGCGCCGGCCCGGGGCCTATATCTCGCTCGGCAACGGCGACAGCGCGCCGCTCCACCACCCCGAGTACAATTTCAACGACGACGCCATCCCCGCCGGGTGTTCCTGGTTCGCAGAGATGGTCGAGCGGCGCATGCCCGCCGCCTGAGAAGGACGAAGACAGATGCCAGTGAAGAACCGTTTCGCCGAGATGCACGAGGAAATCACCGCCTGGCGCCGCGATTTCCACGAGAACCCCGAGATCCTCTACGAGGTCCACCGCACCGCCGGGATCGTGGCCGAGAAGCTGCGCGCCTTCGGCTGCGACGAGGTGGTCGAGGGGATCGGCCGCACGGGCGTCGTGGGGATCATCAAGGGCCAGACGGACACCAAGGGCAGGGTCGTGGGGCTGCGCGCCGACATGGACGCGCTGCCGATGCCCGACATGTCCGGCAAGCCCTATGCCTCGAAGGTGCCCGGCGCCTCCCACGCCTGCGGCCATGACGGCCACACCGCGATGCTTCTGGGCGCCGCGAAATACCTCTGCGAGACCCGCCGCTTCGACGGCACCGCCGTGGTGATCTTCCAGCCCGCCGAAGAGGGCGGCGCCGGGGGCCGCGCCATGTGCGAGGACGGGATGATGGAGCGGTGGAACGTGCAGGAGGTCTATGGCCTGCACAACATGCCGGGCCATCCGGTGGGCTCGTTCCACATCCGCCCGGGCGCCGTCATGGCCTCGGCCGACGAGTTCGACGTCATCATCCGCGGCGTCGGCGGCCATGCCGCAATGCCGAACAAGACGGTGGACCCGGTGGTCGCGGCCTCGAACGTCGTGCAGGCGCTCCAGTCGATCAAGAGCCGCAACCTCGACCCGGTGAAGCAGCTGGTGATCTCGGTCACCTCGTTCCGCACCGAGACCGACGCCTACAACGTGATCTCGGACAACGTGCACCTCAAGGGCACGATCCGGACGCTCGATCCGGCCGTCCGCGACCTCGCCGAGGACCGGTTCAAGCCGCTGGTGACCTCGGTCGCCGAGGCCTTCGGCGCGAAGGCCGAGATCGACTATCGCCGCGGCTACCCGGTGACGGTCAACCACGAGACCGAGACGGAATACGCGGCGGCCGCGGCCGAGGCGATCTCGGGCGGGGTGGACCGCGACACGCCGCAGCTCATGGGCGGCGAGGATTTCGCCTTCATGCTCGAGGAGCGTCCCGGCGCCTACATCTTCCTCGGCATCGGCGAGGGGCGCCCCAACGTCCACCACCCGGAATACGATTTCAACGACGAGGCGATCCCCGCCGGATGCTCCTGGCTGGCCGAAATGGCCGAACGCCGGATGCCCGCGGCCTGATCGAGAAGGAAAGACGAATGCCCATCAAGAACCGTTTCGCCGAGCTTCAGGCCGACATCACCGCCTGGCGCCGCGACCTGCACGAGAACCCCGAGATCCTCTTCGACACGGTCCGCACCGCGGGCGTCGTGGCCGAAAAGCTGAAGGAATTCGGTGTCGACAGCATCGAGACCGGCGTCGGCCGGACCGGCGTCGTCGGGGTCATCAAGGGGAAGACCGACACCTCCGGCAAGGTCATCGGGCTGCGCGCCGACATGGACGCGCTGCCGATCCTCGAGGCGACGGGGCTCGACTATGCCTCGAAGACCCCCGGCGCGATGCATGCCTGCGGCCATGACGGCCACACGGCGATGCTTCTGGGTGCGGCCAAGTACCTCGCCGAGACGCGCAATTTCGACGGCACCGTCGTGGTGATCTTCCAGCCCGCCGAGGAAGGCGGCGGCGGTGGCCGGGAGATGTGCGAGGACGGGATGATGGACAAGTACGGCATCCAGGAAGTCTACGGCATGCACAACTGGCCCGGCGTGCCTCTGGGCCAGTTCGCGATCCGTCCGGGGCCGTTCTTCGCCGGGACCGACCAGTTCGAGGTGGTCGTGCAGGGCAGCGGCGGCCATGCCGCGAAGCCCAACGAGACGATCGACCCGACCGTCGCGACCTCCCAGCTCGTTCTGGCCCTGCAGACCATCGCGTCCCGCAACGTGGACCCGGTGGAGCAGATCGTCGTCTCGGTGACGTCGTTCGAGACCGCGTCCAAGGCCTTCAACGTGATCCCGCCCAGCGTGACCATCCGCGGCACGATCCGGACGCTGACGCCCGAGACCAAGAAACTCGCCGAGGAGCGGTTCAAGGCGATCTGCACCGCCACCTGCGCGGCCTATGGCTGCGAGGCTGAGATTGACTGGCGGCCGGGCTATCCGCCGATGGTGAATTCCGAGGCGCAGACCGCATTCGCGGCCGAGGTCGCCGCCGGCGTCGCGGGCAAGTGCGACCTGGCCGAGATCACCATGGGCGGCGAGGACTTCGCCTACATGCTGAACGAACGCCCCGGCGCCTACATCCTCGTCGGCAACGGCGACAGCGCCCCGGTCCACACGCCGGATTACAACTTCAACGACGAGGCGATCCCCGCCGGCTGCTCCTGGTGGGCCGAGATCGTCGAGAAACGGATGCCGGCCGCCTGATGTGGGAGGAACGCTACAGCGGCACGGGGGACTACCTCTTCGGCACCGCGCCCGCCGCGGTGCTGACGGAGAACCCGTGGCTGGCTGATGGCGCGAAGACCGCGCTCTGCGTGGCGGACGGCGAGGGCCGGAACGGCTGCTGGCTGGCCGGGCAGGGGCTGTCGGTGACGACCTTCGATCCGGCACCCACGGCCGTGGCCCGGGCGCGCGCCCTGGCGGCGGAGCGGGGCGTGAGGCTCGACGCCCATGTCTCGGACTGGGAGGGCTGGGACTGGTCGGGCCGCTACGACCTCGTCGTCGGCATCTTCATCCAGTTCGCGGAGCCCGAGTTCCGGCGCCGCCAGTTCGCCGACCTCCGCCGCGCGCTCGCGCCCGGCGGCCGTCTGCTCCTGCACGGCTACCGCCCGCCGCAGGTCGAGCTCGGCACCGGCGGCCCGCCCGATCCTGCGCATATGTATGACGAGGCCCTGCTGCGCGCGGCCTTCACCGGCCTGCAGATCGAGCGCCTCGCCTCCTACGAGCGCGACGTGCAGGAAGGCCGGGGCCATTCCGGCCGCTCCGCGCTGATCGACCTGATCGCCCGGGCCTGACCGAAAGGCGCGCCTGCGGCGCACATGATCCATTCTTGCTGACGAGGGGGTTTCACCCCCTCGAGCTCCCCCAGGATATTTCGGGCAAGAGGAAGGGCAGGGCGCGGGTCGCCTGAGTCCTCTTGTGATAAATATCCTCGGGGGGGCGCCATTGGTTCGAGCCCGATGCGACGGGCGACGCCCCGGGCGGGCTCAGCCGCCGGTGTGGCTCATGTGGCGCGAGACCTGGCCGTCCGCCTTCTGCCGCGAATAGTCGAAATCGTGGCCCTTGGGCTTGTGCGCGATCGCCTCCCGGATCGCCTCCCGCAGGGGGGCGTCGTCATTCGGGTGGTTGCGCAGCGCCGGGCGCAGGTCGGCCATGTCCTCCTGGCCGAGGCACATGTAGAGCTGGCCGGTGCAGGTCATCCGCACCCGGTTGCAGCTTTCGCAGAAATTGTGGGTGAGCGGCGTGATGAAGCCGATCTTCTGGCCGGTCTCCTCGAGCCTCACGTAGCGCGCGGGCCCGCCGGTGCGTTCGGGAAGATCGGTGAGGGTGTAGCGCTCGGCCAGGCGGGCGCGGAGGTCGTTGAGGGACCAGTACTGGCCCACCCGGTCCTCGTTGCCGAGATCGCCCATGGGCATGACCTCGATCCAGGTGAGATCCATGCCGCGGGCGGCGCAGAACTCCGACAGCGTGAAGATCTCGTCCTCGTTGAAGCCCTTCAGCGCCACGGCGTTCAGTTTCACCCGGAGCCCCGCGCGCTGCGCCGCATCGAGCCCGCGCAGCACCTGCGGCAGCCGGCCCCAGCGGGTCACGCGGGCGAATTTCTCCTCGTCCAGCGTGTCGAGCGAGACGTTCACCCGGCGCACGCCGGCGGCGTGGAGCTCTTCCGCGAAGCGTTCGAGCTGGGATCCGTTCGTCGTGAGCGTGAGCTCTTCCAGCGCGCCGCTTTCGAGGTGCCGGGTCATGCCCTCGAAGAAGGTCATGATGTCGCGCCGCACCAGCGGCTCGCCGCCGGTGATCCGGAGCTTGCGCACCCCGAGCCCGACGAAGGCCGAGCACATGCGGTCGAGTTCTTCCAGCGTCAGGAGGTCCTTCTTCGGCAGGAAGGTCATGTTCTCCGTCATGCAGTAGACGCAGCGGAAATCGCACCGGTCCGTGACGGAGACGCGGAGATAGGTGATGGGCCTGGCGAAGGGGTCGATCAACGGCGCTGTCATGCACCAAAGGTAAAGCCGCGCCCCTCCGCTCACAAGGGGGCGGAGACAGATTGCCGCCCGGGGGGGAACGCTCTACCTTCTGCGGATGATCACGCGAACACTCCTCCCGCTCGCCCTTGTCGCAACCGCGCTGACCGCCTGCAGCGCGCTGGAGAAGGTCACGCCCGCCGCCGCTCCGCCGCCCTCCGCGCCCGTGCCTGCGCCCGTCACCGGCGAGAGCGATGCCGAACGCGCCGACGAGGTCGCGCCGGAACCCGAGGCGGGCGGCCGGCTCGGCACCACGATCGTGTCGCTCGGCGATCCCGGGCGGGGCGGGGCCTGGCTCGAGACGCCGCTGGTCGATGCGGCGGCGAAGGGAAGGGTGGTCCATGCCGGCGAGAGCGTCGAGGTCGACCTGATCCCGATCCCGGGCGAGGTGGGCGCCGGCAGCCGCATGTCGCTGGCGGCCTTCCAGGCGCTCGGCGCCTCGATCACCGGGCTGCCCGAGGTCGAGGTCTTCCGCAACTAGAGGTGTTTCGCGGCCTCGGCCCGGGCGAAGGGCTTCATCCGGGCGCCATGTGCGTCGAGGAAGGCCTGCGCGCGGGGCACGTCGTGTTTCGACAGATCCCGCAGCCACCAGGCGACGGCCTTCTGGATGAACCATTGCGGGTCGTCCAGGTAGCCCGCCGCCCAGCCCAGCACACGGTCGCGGGCGGCGGCTTCCGCGACGCCCGGATGGTTCGCCCTGGTGAGCGGGAGGGTGATGACCAGCGCGGCGCGGCGGGTCCACATCTGCCCGGACGTCGTCCAGCGCGCCACCTCGTCGAGGCGGGAGAGGTCGGCCATGACCCGGCGATGGCCGGCGAGGCAGGCGTGGTCGGCGATGGCCCAGGCGTCGAACTCGGGCACCCAGCCGCAGATCATCCGCCAGACCGGGGTGTCGTCGGGCCTGATCCGAGCCTGCGTCAGCACCTTCGCCGCGGCAATGCGCGCCTCGTGGATGTCGGTGTCCCAGAGGCCCGCGGCGAGGGTGAGCCGGTCGTCCAGCGACAGGCTGTGCCGCCAGTCCGCGGCGAGGTCGTTGATCGCCGTGTTGCCGACGCCGAGATAGGACCGCGCGGCCTTGTGATAGCGGGCCATCGCCTCGGCCTTGCCGGGCTCGGCATGGGCGCGGAGCGCCTCGAGCGCGGCGTCGGGTGTCATGCGTCGGCGCCGATGTTGCCCGCGACGATGCCGGTCGGGGCGCCATCCAGCGTCAGGGTGTTCTTCTCGCGCCAATAGGCGGGCATCTTGGCCACGAAGAACATGTGCTGCGCCGATGAAGCGGCGGTGATCGTCCTCGATCCGGTCGAACTGCCTGGCCATCGGCTCCTCCGGGCTACTCCACGGTGACGGATTTCGCGAGGTTGCGGGGCTGGTCCACGTCCGTCCCCTTGGCGATGGCCGTGTGGTAGGAGAGGAGCTGCGCCGGCAGCGCGTAGAGGATCGGCGCCAGCAGGGGATCGACCTTCGGCATCTCGATGGACCGCCAGACACCGTCACCGGCGGCCGCGATCCCCTCGGCATCCGAGATCAGCAGGACGCGGCCGCCGCGGGCCATGACCTCCTGCATGTTCGAGACGGTCTTCTCGAACAGCGCATCGCGGGGGGCCATGACAACGACCGGGACATGGCTGTCGATCAGGGCGATCGGCCCGTGCTTCAGTTCGCCTGACGCATAAGCTTCGGCGTGCAGGTAGCTGAGTTCCTTGAGTTTCAGCGCACCTTCCAGTGCGAGCGGATACATCAGCCCGCGGCCCAGGTAGAGCACGTCGCGGGATTCCGCGAGTTCCTGGCTGACGGCGCGGGTCTGGTCGGCCCCGTCGATGGCATTGCCGAAGACCGCCGGAAGGGCGCGCAGCTTCGGCAGGATCTCGGCCATGCGGGCGGCGTCGATCTCGCCGCGCTGGCGGGCCGCTTCGAGGGCCAGAAGCAGCAGCACGGTGAGCTGGCAGGAGAACGCCTTGGTCGAGGCGACGCCGATCTCGGGCCCGGCATGGATCGGCAGGACGACGTCGCTTTCGCGGGCCATGGAACTTTCGGTCGCGTTCAGCACCGACAGGATCGTCGCGGCCTTGCCCTCGCAATAGCGCAGCGCGGCGAGCGTGTCCGCCGTCTCGCCCGATTGCGAGACGAAGAGCGCGGCGGTCCGGGCCGGGATCGGCGGCTCGCGGTAGCGGAATTCCGAGGCGATATCGACCTCGACCGGGATCCGCGCCAGCGTCTCGAACCAGTATTTCGCCGTGAGGCAGGCGTAATAGGCGGTGCCGCAGGCGACGAAGGTCAGCCGGTCATAGGCGGTGAAGTCGATGCCGTCGCCGGGCAGGGTGATCGTGTCGCCCTTGAGGTAATGCGACAGCGCCTCGCCGATGACGCGGGGCTGTTCGGCGATCTCCTTCGCCATGAAGTGCTTGTGCCCGGCCTTGTCCACCTGCGCGGTGTCGAGGCGGATGGTCCGGATCTCGCGGTTCGCGAGCGCGCCATTGGCATCGCGAATCTCGACGCTCTGGCGGGTGACGACGGCGATGTCGTCCTCCTCCAGATAGGTGATCCGGTCGGTCAGCGGGGCGAGCGCGATGGCGTCCGAGCCCACGTAGTTCTCGCCGTCGCCATGTCCCACGGCCAGCGGCGGGCCCTTGCGGGCGGCCACCATGAGGTTGTCGTCCTCCTCGAAGAGGAAGAGCAGTGCGAAGGCGCCCTCGAGCCGGCGGATCGTGCTGGTCGCGGCCTCGACCGGGCTCATGCCCTGCGAGAGATAGAGGTTCGCGAGCAGGGCGACGGTCTCGGTGTCGGTCTCGGTCTCGTGGCCGATCCCGTGGCCGGCGAGTTCCTCGCGGAGCTCGCGGAAGTTCTCGATGATGCCGTTGTGAACCACCGCGACGGGGCCCGCCTTGTGCGGATGCGCGTTCCCTTCGGTCGGCGCGCCGTGCGTCGCCCAGCGGGTGTGGCCGATCCCCGACTTTCCGCGCAGCGGCGCATGCACCAGCAGATCCGACAGGTTCACCAGCTTGCCGACGGCGCGCCGCCGGTCGAGCTGGCCGTTGTCGATGGCGGCGATGCCCGCGCTGTCGTATCCCCGGTATTCCAGGCGCTTCAGCGCCTCGACGAGGAAGGGCGCCGCTTCATGGTCGCCGAGGTATCCGATAATCCCGCACATATGGCCTCACCTGTCCCGCATTTGCGCTTTTTTCGCGCGTAGTATTTCAAAGAGCTTCCGGGCGCGCCCGGGCTTCGTCACCTGCTGGGCCCGGCCCAGGGCCAGCGCTCCGGGCTCGACGTCCTCGGTGATGACCGATCCGGAGGCCGTCATCGCGTCGTCGCCCACCGAGACCGGGGCCACCAGCATCGTGTTCGAGCCGATGAAGACCCGCGCGCCGAGCCGCGTCCGGTGCTTGAAGACGCCGTCGTAATTGCAGGTGATCGTGCCGGCGCCGATGTTCGTCTCCTCGCCGATCTCGGCGTCGCCGATATAGCTCAGGTGGTTCACCTTGGCGCCGCGGTCGATGCGGGCGGCCTTCACCTCGACGAAATTGCCGATCCTCACGTCCTCGGCCAGCTCCGCCCCGGGGCGGAGCCGGGCATAGGGCCCGATCACGCCGCCGCGCGAGACATGCGCGCCCTCGAGATGCGAGAACGCCCGGATCCGCGCGCCGCTTTCCACGGTCACGTCGGGTCCGAAGACGACGTTGGGCTCGATGATGGCGTCGCGGCCCACGACCGTGTCGAAGGCGAAATGCACCGTCTCGGGGGCGGTCAGCGTCACCCCGTCCTCCAGCGCCGCGGCGCGGGCCCGCGACTGGAAGGCAGCCTCGGCCGCGGCAAGCTCGGCGCGGGAATTGATGCCCATCGTCTCGGCCTCGTCGCAGGCGACGGCGGTGGCCGAGAGGCCACGCGCGCGGGCGATCTCGACGATGTCGGTGAGGTAGTATTCGCCCTTGGCATTGTCGTTCTTCACCGCGGCGATCAGCTCGAACAGCGTCGCGCTGTCGGCGCAGACCACACCGGAATTGCAAAGGGTGATCGCCTTCTCTGCCTCGCTCGCCTCGGCGAATTCGACGATCCGGGCAAGCTCCGCGCCCTCCATCACCAGCCGCCCGTAGCGCCCGGGGTCCTGCGCCTCGAAGCCCAGGATCACGACGTCGTGGCCCGCGCGGGCCTCGCGCATCCGCTCGAGCGTCCCGGCGCTGATGAAGGGCGTGTCGCCGTAGAGCACATAGGCGTCGCCCGAGAAGCTCCCGAGCAGCGGCCCCGCCTGCGCCACCGCATGTCCGGTGCCGAGCTGCTCCGCCTGCACCGCGATCTCGGCGCGTTCGTCCCAGTCGCGGGCGGTCGCGGCGACGGCCTCGCCGCCGTGACCGGTCACCACGACGATGCGGGCGGGCTCCAGCGCGGCGCCCGCCCGCATGGCATGGGCGAGCATCGGGGCGCCCGCGATCTCGTGCAGCACCTTGGGCAGGTCCGAGTTCATGCGCGTGCCCATCCCCGCGGCGAGGATGATGAGGGCGGTCTCCATCGTCGGTCTGCTCCTTGTTCTTCGCTGCCGCCCGTTCTATCCGGTTCCCGTGGCCGTGCAAGTCATGCGCGGATCACGAGAGGTGACGGGCAGAAACGGGGCGGACGGAATGGGCACGGTGATCTTCGATCTGGACGGGACGCTCGCGGACACGAGCGGGGACCTGCTCGCCGCGGCGAACGCCTGTTTCCGGAGCATGGGCGAGGGCGACCTGCTGGGGCCCGACGACGCCCCGGTGGCGCTGAACGGCGGGCGCGCGATGCTGCGGCTCGGGATGGAGCGGCTCGGCCGGGCCGGCGACGAGGCCGAGGTCGACCGGCTCTACCCGGTGCTGCTCGAGCATTACGAGGAGGCGATCGACCACCACACGCTGGTCTTCCCCGGCGCGATGGAGGCGATCCGGCTGCTCTCGGACGGCGGCTACCGGATGGGCATCTGCACCAACAAGCCCGAGCGTCTGGCGCAGCTGCTGCTGACCCGGCTCGGCGTGCGCGACGCCTTCGGCTCGCTCGTCGGGGCCGACACGCTCAAGGTGAAGAAGCCCGATCCCGAACCCCTGCGCGAGGCGATCCGGCGTGCGGGGGGCGATCCGATGCGCGCCTGCCTGATCGGTGACAGCAGGACCGACCGGGAAACCGCGCGCGCCGCCGGCCTTCCTTCCGTCCTCGTGAGCTTCGGCCCCTCCGGCCCGCTTACGGCGGCGCTGGAGCCCGAGGCGCTGTTCGCCCATTTCGACGAGCTGCCGGACATCGTCCGCCGCGTCGTTCCGCTCGCTTGACGGGCGGGTCGGGGCCGGGGAAGCTGTGCGGCATGGAGCGTTTCACCGGCACCTTCACCCAGCAGGAGCCGATCCCCGACGAGGCGATCGAGGCCGCCGTGGCGGTCATGCGCCACGGGCGGCTGCACCGCTACAACACGGTCGCGGACGAGGTCGCGGAGGTCGCGCTGCTCGAGTCCGAATTCGCCGCCGCCATGGGCGCGCGCTATGCGCTGGCCGTGGCCTCGGGCGGCTATGCCCTCGCAACCGCGCTGCGCGCCTGCGGGGTCCGGCCCGGGGACCGCGTGCTGACCAATGCCTTCACGCTCGCCCCGGTGCCGGGGGCCATCGCCTCGCTCGGGGCGGTGCCGGTCTTCGTGGGGGTGACGGAGGCGCTGACCATCGATCTCGACGATCTGGCCGCGAAGGCGGGGCAGGCCGATGTCCTGCTGCTGAGCCACATGCGGGGCCACATCTGCGACATGGCGGCGCTGATGGCGCTCTGCGACACCCACGGCCTGACGCTGATCGAGGATTGCGCCCACACGATGGGCGCGCGCTGGAACGGCACGCTGTCGGGGCGCCACGGGGTCTTCGGCTGCTATTCGACGCAGACCTACAAGCACCTGAACTCCGGGGAGGGCGGGCTGCTGGTGTCGGACGATGCGGAGCTGATGGCCAGGGCGGTGATGCTGTCGGGCAGCTACATGCTCTACGGGCGACACCTCGCGGGGCCATCCCCCGAGGCCTATGCCGACCTGCGCTACGACACGCCCAATGTCTCGGGGCGGATGGACAACCTGCGCGCCGCGATCCTGCGCCCGCAGCTCGCGCGGCTCGAGGCGCGCTGCGAGGCATGGACCGCACGCTACCGCGTGGTCGAGGAGGGGCTGCGGGACCTGCCGGGCCTGACGCTGATCGCGCGGCCGGCGGCCGAGCGGTTCGTCGGCTCCTCGATCCAGGTCCTGCTGCTCGACTGGAGCGATGCGGCGCTGCGCGAGGTGATCGCGCGCTGCGCGGCGCGCGGGGTCGAGCTGAAATGGTTCGGCGCGCCGGAGCCCGCGGGCTTCACCTCGCGCTACGAGTCCTGGCGTTACGCACCGTCCGAGCCGATGCCCGCGAGCGACCGCATCCTGCGCGCGATCCTCGACATGCGCCTGCCGCTGACCTTCAGCCTCGACGATTGTGCGCTGATCGCGCGGATCATCCGCGCCGAGGTCTCCGCGGTGTTTCAGGGCGCGTGACAGGGACGGATCGTTTGCCAGAGGCGGTGCCTCTGGCGACCCCGGGGGGCTGTCTGCCCCCCGGACCCCCCGAGGATACGAGACCAGAGGAAGGGCGGGCGCAACGCCTGCTTTCCTCTGGTTTCGTATCCCGGGGGAGTCGCCCCGCAGGGGCGGCGGGGGCAGCGCCCCCACGCCCGCGTCGGGCCGGGCCGGGCGGCGTTTCGGTGTCAGTCAGGGAGCCGCGTGTCGGTGCCGTAGAGCGGGACCGTGGACATCGAGAGCTTCGCGGATCCGTCGGTCAGTTCGGCGGCATGGGCGAGGTAGATCAGGGTCCGGTTCGCGCGATCATAGATCCGCTTGACCCGAAGCGACTTGAGGATGATCGAGCGCGATGTGCGGAACACGTCTTCCCCGGCCTCGTCCATGTCGATGTCGCCGATCTCGATCGGGCCGGTCTGGCGGCAGGAGATCGAGGCGTTGGACGGATCCTCGAACCAGTTGCCCTTCGACAGCCGGTCGATCAGCCCGCGTTCGAAATAGGCGATGTGGCATGTGACGCCCTTCACGTCGGGATCGGCGATCGCCTCGATGATGACGTCGTTCCCGACCCAGTCGACGCCAACCTCCCCGACCTGTTCCGCAACGGCCGGGGAGGCGGCGATGAGCGCCGCGGAAAGCAGCGCCCGCATCAGAAGCGCACCACGCCGTGCTCGCCCATGTCGGGCTTGTCATGCGTGATGTTCGCCTTGGCGATCTCGTAGAGGAAGCCGGCGCCGCCGTCGGTCAGCCAGGCCTCGGCGTGGGAGGGCGTGAACTTCACCAGCCGCACGTCCTCGTCTTCCTTGCCGTCCTCGAACCAGGCGGCCGCGACGGGGGACCAGAGTTCGTCCAGCTTCTCCCTGTCGTTCTCGACCGTCAGCCGGCCGTCGATCTTGGCGTAGATCTTTGCACCCGCCTCGGCGACGACGTAATGGACCTCCTTGCCCTCCTTGGCGGCGTCATAGGCATCCGTGCCGTCGGCGGTGATGAACCAGAACACGCCGCGCTCCTCGTCGGTGTAATGCGACATCGGCACCACGCGGTCGGGATCGGTGTGCAGCATCCCCGCCCGGACATCGTCCATCCGGTTCCAGAACGTCTCTTTCTGCTCGTGGGTGAGATCCTTCATCTCGTCCTCCTTCAATTCGGGCCGCGCGGTCTGCGCGGCGTCTGGGTGAGAACGCGGGCGCCGGGCGCTGGTTCCGGTCCGCTTGACCCGACTCGATATCCGTGCCAGTTCTGTGAACGACTGTTCATTAAACGCTCTCGGGAGGAGGCGCCGATGTTCACCGGATCCATGGAATTCGATCTGGGCGAGGACGTGAATGCGCTGCGCGACGCGGTGCATCGCTGGGCGCAGGAGCGGCTGAAGCCGATGGCGGCGGAGATCGACCGCAAGAACGAATTCCCGGCCGAGCTCTGGACCGAGATGGGCGAGATGGGGCTGCTCGGTCTCACCGTGCCCGAGGAATACGGCGGCACCGGGCTGGGCTACCTCGCGCATGTGGTCGCGGTGGAGGAGATCGCCCGTGCCTCGGCCTCCGTCTCGCTGTCCTACGGCGCGCATTCCAACCTCTGCGTGAACCAGATCAAGCTGAACGGCTCGGAGGAGCAGAAGGCGAAATACCTGCCGCGCCTGATTTCCGGCGAGCATGTCGGTGCGCTGGCGATGAGCGAACCCTCCGCGGGGTCCGACGTCGTCTCGATGAAGCTGCGGGCCGAGAAGCGGAACGACCGCTACGTGCTGAACGGCAACAAGTACTGGATCACCAACGGGCCGGACGCCGACACGCTCGTCGTCTATGCCAAGACCGACCCCGAGGCCGGGTCCAAGGGCATCACCGCCTTCCTGATCGAGAAGGAGATGAAGGGCTTTTCGACCTCGCCCCATTTCGACAAGCTCGGCATGCGCGGCTCGAACACGGCCGAGCTGATCTTCGACGACTGCGAGGTGCCCTTCGAGAACGTTCTGGGCGAGGAGGGCAAGGGCGTGCGCGTGCTCATGTCCGGGCTCGACTACGAGCGCGTCGTGCTCTCGGGCATCGGCACGGGGATCATGGCGGCCTGCCTCGACGAGGTGATGCCCTACATGGTTGAGCGCAGGCAGTTCGGCCAGCCGATCGGGAATTTCCAGCTGATGCAGGGCAAGATCGCGGACATGTACACCAAGCTGAACACGGCGCGGGCCTATGTCTACGAGGTGGCAAGGGCCTGCGACCGCGGCCGCGTGACCCGGCAGGACGCGGCGGCCTGCGTGCTCTACGCCTCGGAGGAGGCGATGGTCGTGGCGCACCAGGCCGTGCAGGCGCTCGGCGGGGCGGGCTATCTCAACGACAACCCCGTGGGCCGGATTTTCCGGGACGCGAAGCTGATGGAGATCGGGGCGGGAACCTCGGAGATCCGCCGGATGTTGATCGGGCGTGAACTCATGGGAACAATGCAATGATCCGATACGCTTTTCTTGCCCTGACGCTTGCCGGACCGGCGGCCGCGCAGGACCTGGCCTTCTCGCCCGAGGCGACCGAAACCTGCCTCGCGCGCGATGGCGCCGACTGCATCGGCCGCTCGGCCGACGCCTGCATGGAGGAGACCTCCGGCGGATCCTCCACGCCCGTCATGGGCGCCTGCTTCGAGAAGGAGCTCTCGTGGTGGGACGACCGGCTCAACACCGTCTACGGCAAGGCGATGGAGGCCGCGAAGACGGCCGACGCGGCCGAGGGTGAACGCCCGCTGACCGAACAGAAGGCCCTGCGCGAGATGCAGCGCGCGTGGATCGCGTTCCGCGACGCCAAGTGCGACTGGGAGACGGTGCAATGGGGCGGCGGCACCGGTGCGGGGCCCGCACGGCTGGCCTGCCTGATGCAGGAGACGGGGGCGCAGACGCGCGTCCTCGAACGGCGCCTCGAGGCGAGGTGATGCTGCCCCGGAGGCGCGATTTCGAGGGCCTGCGGCGGGACTTCCGCTGGGATCTTCCCGCGCGTCTGAACATGGCGTCGCAGGTCTGCGACGACTGGGCGGAACGGGCGCCCGGGAAGGTCGCGATCATCGACCTTTCCGGGCCCCGGACCGAGGTGAGCTATGCCGAGCTGAGGGACATGGCCGACCGGCTGGCCCTGGCGCTGCGGGCGCGGGGCGTGGCCGAGGGCGACCGGGTCGGCGTGCTGCGCGCGCAGGGCGCATGGTGCGCGGCCGCCCATGTCGCGGCATGGAAGCTGGGGGCGATTTCCGTCCCGCTGTTCAAGCTCTTCCGCGAGGATGCGCTCGCATCGCGTCTGACGGACAGCGGCGCCGGCGTTGTCGTGACGGACACCGAAGGCGCCGGGATGCTCGCGCCCTTCGCGGTGGATGTCCTGGTGCCCGAGACCGCGCGCCTGCCGGAGGGGCGCGTCGAGACCGCGGAGACCGCACCGGACACGCCCGCGATCCTGATCTACACCTCCGGCACGACCGGCAGTCCCAAGGGTGCGCTGCATGGCCACCGGCTGCTGACCGGGCACCTGCCGGGGGTGGAGTTGAGCCATGACCTGCTGGGTGCGCCGGAGGATTGCCTCTGGACGCCGGCAGATTGGGCCTGGATCGGCGGGCTCTTCGACGTGGCGATGCCTGCGCTGGCGCTCGGCGTGCCGGTGGTGGCGGCGCGCATGGCGCGGTTCGAGGTCGGGGAGTGCCTGAGGATCATCCGGGAAGGCTCTGTCCGGAATGTGTTTTTCCCGCCGACGGCGCTTCGCATGTTGAAGGCGGCGGGCGCCGAGGTGCCAGGCCTGCGCTCGGTGGCCAGCGGTGGAGAGCCGCTTGGCGCCGAGATGCTGGACTGGGGGCGCCGCGCCCTCGGCGTCACGATCAACGAATTCTATGGCCAGACCGAGTGCAACATGGTCGTCTCCGCCTGCGCGGCGCTCTACCCCGTGCGGCCGGGCGCCATCGGCCGGCCCGTGCCGGGGCACGATGTCGCCGTGATAGACCCTGCGGGGGCGGTGACCGAGGGCGAAGGCGACGTGGCCATCGGTCGAGGATCGGCCTCCATGATGCTGGAATACTGGAGGAAACCCGAGGAGACGGCGGCGAAGTTCCGCGGCGACTGGATGGTGACGGGCGATCGCGGCGTGATGGAGGACGGCACGTTGCGGTTTCTCGGGCGCGAGGATGACGTGATCACCTCGGCCGGATACCGCATCGGTCCTGCCGAGATCGAGGATTGCCTGCTGAAGCACCCTGCGGTTGCGACCTGCGGCGTCGTCGGAAAGCCGGACCCGGTCCGGACGGAAATCGTCAAGGGATACATTGTCCTGCGGGACGATGTTCAGCCTTCGGACGAGCTGGCGCAGGCCCTCATGGCCTTCGTCGGCGCGCATCTCGCCAGCTATTCCCGCCCGCGCGAGATCGCCTTCGTCGAGGCGCTGCCGATGACCGTGACGGGCAAGGTGATCCGCAAGGCGCTGAAAGCCCGCGCAGCGGCGGAAACGGAGGATGTGACCACATGAAACTGCAATCCCAGGTCGTTTCGGGCAGCGAAGAGTTCCGCGCGAACGTGAAGGGCCACATGGAAGCCCTTGATATCGTTCGGGACGCGGCCGAAGCAGCGACGGCCGGCGGCGGTGCGAAGGCGCGCGAGCGACACCTCGCGCGGGGCAAGATGCTGCCGCGCGACCGGGTCGCGGGGCTGCTCGATCCGGGCGCGCCCTTCCTCGAGATCGGCGCGACGGCGGCGCATGGCATGTATGACGGCGCGGCGCCGGGCGCGGGCATGATCGCGGGGGTGGGCCGGGTCGCGGGGCGCGACGTCATGATCCTGTGCAACGACGCCACGGTGAAGGGCGGGACCTATTACCCGGTCACCGTGAAGAAGCATCTCCGCGCGCAGGAGATCGCGATGGAGAACCATCTGCCCTGCGTCTACCTCGTCGACAGCGGCGGCGCGAACCTGCCGAACCAGGACGAGGTCTTCCCCGACCGCGACCATTTCGGGCGCATCTTCTACAACCAGGCCAACATGTCCGCCAAGGGCATCGCGCAGATCGCCGTGGTCATGGGCTCCTGCACCGCGGGCGGGGCCTATGTGCCCGCGATGTCGGACGTGACGATCATCGTGAAGGAGCAGGGCACGATCTTCCTCGCCGGGCCGCCGCTGGTGAAGGCGGCGACCGGAGAGGTCGTCTCGGCCGAGGACCTTGGCGGCGGCGACGTGCACACCCGCCTGTCTGGCGTGGCGGATTACCTGGCAGAGGATGACGCGCACGCGCTGGCGCTGGCGCGGCGGGCGGTCGCCAACCTTCGCGGTGCCGGGATGACGCCCGGCCTGCACCTCGAGACGGCGGAGCCGCCTGCCTACGACCCCGAGGAGATCCTCGGCGTCGTGCCTCCCGACCTGCGCCAGCCCTATGACATCCGCGAGGTCATTGCCCGCGTCGTCGACGGCTCCCGCTTCGACGAGTTCAAGGCGCGCTTCGGCGAGTCGCTGGTCTGCGGTTTCGCCCATGTCGAGGGGATGCCCGTCGGGATCGTGGCCAACAACGGGGTGCTCTTCTCGGAAAGCGCGCAGAAGGGGGCGCATTTCGTCGAACTCTGCTCGCAGCGGAAGGTCCCGCTGGTCTTCCTGCAGAACATCACCGGCTTCATGGTCGGCCGCCGCTACGAGAACGAGGGCATCGCGCGGCACGGCGCAAAGATGGTGACGGCGGTGGCGACCACGGCCGTGCCGAAGATCACGATGGTGCTCGGGGGATCGTTCGGAGCGGGGAATTACGGCATGTCCGGAAGGGCTTACCAGCCGCGCTTCATGTGGACATGGCCGATCTCGCGGATCTCGGTGATGGGCGGCCCGCAGGCGGCGGGCGTGCTGGCGACGGTGAAGCGCGACGCGATCGAACGCAGCGGCGGCACGTGGTCCGCCGAGGAGGAGGCCGAGTTCAAGCGCCCCACGATCGAGATGTTCGAACGCCAGTCGCATCCGCTCTATGCCAGCGCGCGGCTCTGGGATGACGGGATCGTCGACCCGCGCAAGACCCGGGACGTGCTGGCGCTGAGCCTGCGGGCCTGCCTCAACCGGCCCATCGAAGAGACGACGTTCGGCGTGTTCCGGATGTGATCCGGAGGGAGGGCAGATGATCGACACCAGCTTCACCCGCGCCTTCGGACTCGAGCATCCGATCGTCAGCGCCCCGATGGCGCGGGTCGCGGGCGGCCGTCTGGCCGCGGCGGTGAGCGCGGGCGGCGGGCTCGGGCTGATCGGCGGCGGCTATTGCGACGCCGACTGGATCGAGACCGAGATGGCCGAGGCGGGAAACACGCCCGTCGGCATGGGCTTCATCACCTGGAAGCTCGACCAGGCGCCCGGGGTGCTCGACCGGGTGCTCGAGCGCCGACCGCGGGCGGTGTTCCTGTCCTTCGGCGATCCGGTGCCGTATGGCGAGCGCGTCCGCGCGGCGGGGGCGCGGCTGTTCTGCCAGGTCCAGACGCTCGACGACGCCCGGTGCGCCGTCGATGCGGGCGCGGATGTGATCGTCGCGCAGGGCACGGAAGCGGGGGGTCACGGCGCGCGGCGGGCGACGCTGACGCTGGTGCCCGAGGTGGCGGATTACCTTGAGGGGGCCGCGCCGGGGACGCACCTGCTGGCCGCGGGCGGGGTCGTCGACGGGCGCGGGCTCGCGGCGGCGCTGATGCTGGGGGCCGGGGGCGTGCTCTGCGGCACCCGCTTCTGGGCCTGCCGCGAGGCGCTGGTCCCGGAGGGGCAGATGCGCATGGCGCTTGCCGCGGACGGCGATCAGACGACACGCGGCAAGGTGATCGACGCCGCGCGCGGGCTGACCGACTGGCCCGAGCGGTTCGACCTCAGGACCCTGCGCAATCCCTTCGTGGACGCATGGTCCGGCCGGGCAGAGGCGCTCGCGGCGGATGAAAAGGCCCGTGCCGCATGGTCCGAGGCGGCCGCACGGGGCGATCCCGAGATGGCGCCGCCCATCGTCGGCGAGGGCATCGGCATGATCTGCGACGCGCCCGCCGCGGCCGAGATCCTGGCGGCGATGAGCGGTGCGGCGGAACGTCTGCTGACGGGAGGATGGCGATGATCCGGGTCTGGCAGGGCGACATCACGACGCTCGACGTCTGCGCCATCGTGAACGCCGCGAACCGGAGCCTTCTGGGCGGCGGGGGCGTCGATGGGGCGATCCATCGCGCAGCCGGGCCGGGGCTGCTGGAGGAATGCCGCGGGCTCGGCGGTTGCGAGACGGGACGCGCGAAGATCACCGGCGGGCATGGTCTGCCGGCGCACCACGTGATCCATGCGGTCGGGCCGGTCTGGCACGGCGGCGGGCAGGGCGAGGCGGAGCTGCTGGCGGGATGCTACCGGTCGGCGATGGATCTGGCCGAGGCGGCGGGGTGCCGGACGGTGGCCTTCCCGGCGATCTCGACGGGCGTATACGGCTACCCGGCGACGGCGGCGGCCGCGGTCGCCGTGGCGACCCTGCGCGACTGGCTTGCGGGGCGCGAGGGATACGAGGTCACGCTGGTCGCCTTCGATGGGGCGACCGCGGCGATCCTGGAAAAGGCTTTGGAGGCATGATGTTCGACACGATCCTGATCGCGAACCGGGGCGAGATCGCCTGCCGCGTCATCCGCACGGCGCGCGCCATGGGGCTGCGCACGGTGGCGGTGTTCTCCGATGCCGACGCGGGGGCGATGCATGTGCAGATGGCCGATGACGCGGTGCATATCGGCGGCGCGGCGCCCTCCGAGAGCTACCTGCGGGGCGATGCGATCATCGCGGCGGCCCGGGCGACCGGCGCGCAGGCGGTGCATCCGGGCTACGGCTTCCTGTCGGAGAACCCCGATTTCGTGGAGGCCGTGGAGGCCGCGGGGCTGACCTTCATCGGCCCCTCGGCCAGGGCGATCCGCGCCATGGGGCTGAAGGACGCCGCCAAGGCGCTGATGGACGAGGCGGGCGTGCCGGTCGTGCCGGGCTATCACGGCGCGGACCAGTCGGACGAGGTGCTGACCCGGGCGGCGGAGGAGATCGGCTATCCGGTCCTCATCAAGGCCGTCGCGGGGGGCGGCGGCAAGGGGATGCGGCTGGTCGAGGACCCTAAGGATTTCGCCGACGCGCTGGCGAGCGCACGGGGCGAGGCGAAGACGGCCTTCGGCAACCCCGACGTGCTGATCGAGAAATTCGTGACGAACCCGCGGCATATCGAGGTGCAGGTCTTCGGCGACGGCACCTCGGCCGTGCATCTGTTCGAGCGGGACTGCTCGCTGCAGCGCCGCCACCAGAAGGTGATCGAGGAGGCGCCCGCCCCGGGCATGACCGGAGAGATGCGCGCCGCCATGGGCGGGGCCGCGGTGAAGGCGGCGGAGGCCATCGGCTACCGCGGGGCGGGAACGATCGAGTTCATCGTGGACGGCTCGGGCCCGCTCCGGACGGACGGGTTCTGGTTCATGGAGATGAACACGCGGCTTCAGGTCGAGCATCCGGTGACCGAGGCGATCACGGGCGTGGACCTCGTCGAATGGCAGATCCGGGTGGCGGCGGGGGAACCGATCCCTCTGGCGCAGGAGGACCTGGCGATCCACGGCCATGCCTTCGAGGCGCGGCTCTATGCGGAGGATGTCGAGAAGGGGTTCCTGCCCGCGACGGGGCGGCTCGGGGCGCTGGAGTTTCCGGAAGGCGTGCGGGCGGATACCGGGGTGCGGGCGGGGGACGTGATCTCTCCGCATTACGACCCGATGATCTCGAAGGTGATCGTGCATGGCGCGACGCGCGACATCGCCCTGCGGCAGCTCTCCCGCGCGCTGCGGGAGACGAAGGTGGCGGGGACCGTGACGAACCTCGCCTTCCTCGCCGCGCTCTCGGAGCATGAGGGCTTCCGGCGGGGCGAGGTGGACACCGGGCTGATCGGGCGCGACATCGAGGGGCTCGCCGCCGTGCCGCAGGCGACGGCGCAGGAGGTCGCGGTGGCGGCCATGGTCGCGCTCGGGCTCGACGGCGCGCCGGGGCGGTTCGACGGCTTCTCGCTCTGGGCGCCGATGGCGCGGCGGGTGGCGCTGCGGCACCGCGGGGAGGAGCAGGAGGTCCGGGTCGAGGTGCGCGGCCCCGGCGAGATCGCGCTGCGGGTCGGGGAGACCGACACCGCGGCCCGCTGGCAGGGCGGCGCATGGCGGCTCGACGGACGGGCGATGCCCGCGCATCACGCGGACGGCCAGCGGATCACGGTCTTTGGCGCCGTGGCGCAGGTCTTCGACGTGATCGACCCGCTGGAACGCGCGGCCGAGGCCGGCTCGGGCGACGTGATCGAGGCGCCGATGCCGGGGCTCGTGAAGCTGCTGACGGCCGAGGCCGGGCAGGCGGTGACGGCGGGGCAGAGGCTTGCCGTGCTGGAAGCGATGAAGATGGAACACGGACTTGTCGCACCGCGCGACGGTATTGTCGCCGAGGTGCTGGTGACCGAGGGTGCGCAGGTGGAGGCCGGGGCGCCTCTGATCCGGCTGGAGGGCGAAGAATGAAGCTGCATCACATCCCCATGACGCGGAGTTTCCGCATCCTGTGGCTATTGACCGAGATGGGCGAAGAGCCCGAGGTCGTGACCTATTCGATCACCGACGGCTCCTTGCGGACGCCGGAATACCTCGAGCGCTCGCCCGCGGGCCGGGTGCCGGCGCTGGAGGTGGACGGGCAGGTGATCCACGAGAGCGGCGCGATCACCGAATACCTGGTCGAGACGCGGCCCGAGCACGGGCTGGGGCGGTTGCCGGGCGATCCGGAGCGGGTGCCCTTCCTCGAGGCGATGCATTACGCCGAGACGATGGGGCATCTGGTCGCGAACCTGAACCTCCAGTGGATCTTCCTGCGCGACCCCTCGCACCGTTCGGACACCGTGGTGAAGATCGAGGCGCGGCGGCTGGCGGCCACGCTGGCGCCGCTCGAGAAGACCTTCGCAGAGCACGAGTGGATGCTGCCCTCGGGCTTCTCGGCGGCCGACACGATGATCGGCTGGACGCTGCTGGCCGCCCCCCGCTACGTGCGGTTCGATCCCTTCCCGAACATCCGCGCCTATGTCGAACGGATGAAGGCGCGTGACGGGTTCAAGCGGGCGCAGGAGCTGGACGGGGCGCCGAACTTCCACCGCGAAGAGTTCTACGCCGTCGGGGAATCGTGATGCCCGAACGGGTCGAGATCTTCGAGATGGGGCCACGCGACGGGCTCCAGAACGAAAAGCGCGCGATCCCGGTGGCCGAGAAGATCGCGCTTGTCGATTGCCTGAGCCGCGCCGGGTTCCGGCATATCGAGACGGCGTCCTTCGTGAGCCCGAAATGGGTGCCGCAGATGGCCGGAAGTGGCGAGGTCCTTGCCGGGATCCGCCGGGCGGAGGGGGTGCGCTACACGGCCCTCACGCCGAACCTGCGCGGGTTCGAGGATGCCCTGGCGGCGGGCGCGGACGAGGTGGCGATCTTCGCCTCGGCCTCGGAGGGGTTCTCGCGGGCGAACATCAACTGCTCCATCGCCGAAAGCCTCGAGCGCTTCGCGCCTGTGGCGGAGGCAGCCGCGAAGGCGGGCGTGCCGATGCGGGGCTATGTCTCCTGCGTGACGGATTGTCCCTATGACGGCGCGGTGCCGCCGTCCGAGGTCGCGCGGGTGGCGAAGGCGCTCGACGGGCTCGGGGCCTATGAGGTCTCGCTCGGGGACACGATCGGGCAGGGGACGCCGGCGAGCATCCGGGCGATGCTGGAGGCGGTGCTGGCCGAGATCCCGGCCGAGAGGCTCGCGGGGCATTACCACGATACGGCCGGGCGGGCGCTCGCGAACATAGAGGTGTCGCTCGAGATGGGCCTGCGGGTCTTCGACGCCGCGGTCGGGGGCCTTGGCGGCTGTCCCTATGCGCCGGGGGCGAAGGGCAACGTGGCGACGGAGGCGGTGCATGACCGGCTCTTGTCGCTGGGCTACGAGACCGGGCTCGACCGGGACGTTCTGGACGAGGCAGCGGCCATGGCGCGCCGGATGCGGGAGGGATGAGCATGTACGAGACCGTGACCATCGAGCGCGACGACCGCGACGTCGCCTGGCTCTGGCTCGACCGGGCCGAGAAGCACAACGCGATGTCGGCCCGGATGATCGGCGAGATCACGGCGGCGGCGAATGAGCTTGCGGCGGATGAAAGCGTGCGGGTCGTCGTGCTGGGCGCGAAGGGCCGGACCTTCTGCGCCGGGGGCGACCTGGGTTGGATGAAGGACCAGTTCGACGCCTCGCCCGATGAGCGCCGGCGCGAGGCGGCGGCGCTGGCCTACATGCTCAAGGCGCTGAACGACATGCCGAAGCCGCTGATCGGGCGGCTGCAGGGCAATGCCTTCGGCGGCGGCGTGGGCATGGCCGCGGTCTGCGACATCGCGATCGGGGTGGACACGCTCTCGATGGCGCTGACCGAGACCCGGCTGGGCCTGATCCCCGCGACCATCGGGCCCTACGTGGTCGCCCGGATGGGCGAGGCCAAGGCGCGGCGGGTGTTCTTCACCGGCCGCAGGTTCGATGCGGCCGAGGCGGTGGCGCTCGACCTGCTCTCGCGCGCGGTGCCGGAAAGCGAGCTCGACGCGGCGGTGGAGGCCGAGATCGTGCCCGCGCTCGACTGCGCGCCCGGCGCGGTGGCGCGGGCGAAGGCGCTCGTGCAGCATCTCGGGCCGCGGGTCGGAGAGGCCGAGATCGACCATTCCGTGGGCGAACTCGTGGCCTGCTGGGAAGGCGACGAGGCGCCGGAGGGGATCGGCGGGTTCTTCGACAAGCGGAAGCCGCGCTGGCAGGGGTGAGGGGCGGGCAGGAAGACGTCCGGAACAGGTGTTCGGCCGCTAGCGTGCAAGGCGCCGGGGGAACTTGTGCGTGCCGACATCCCCGGGCTTGGCCCGGGGACGTCGTGACCGGGAGATCATGCGGGCAAGCCGCATTGTGACGGAGCGAAGGCGAGAGCTGCGCGCCGTGTCATCGTCTCCGACAGCCGCGCGTCCTCCGCCCCCCATGCCCCGCTCCGGCAGCGCCGGGTCGGATCGCGCCCGCTCGCCATGGGGGCGCCATCGGGTCGAGCACCAATGGCGCCGCCCCCGGGGTCGGGCGCGATCCTTTCGCGGGTGCGATGAAGGTGCCGCACGGATCGAGCGGGATACGTTGCGCCGCGGTGAGTCGCGGCAGCGGAGGTTTAACGTTCGGGAAATCTTTACGAATTGCCCCGCCACCCGCTCCCCGGAGCCCTCTTTCACCGTGAATTTCCGTTGAATTCCGCCGATCCGGAGACCCATCACCGGCCGCCCATGCCGCAATGCGGAAAAGGCCCGGCTTCGGTTGACCCTGCCATGGGGCGGGAGTAAACCCGACACCAGCCAATGCGGCCCCCTCCCGGGGGGTCCGCCCGCGCAAGCAAAGGAGCCGACCTTGGAAGAGATGCTGCGGGAATACCTCCCCATTCTCGTCTTTCTGGCCGTCGCGATCGGCCTGGGCCTTGTCCTGATCCTCGCCGCCGTGATCGTTGCCGTCCGCAATCCCGACCCCGAGAAGGTTTCGGCCTATGAATGCGGCTTCAACGCCTTCGACGACGCGCGGATGAAATTCGACGTGAGGTTCTACCTCGTGTCGATCCTGTTCATCATCTTCGATCTCGAGATCGCGATGCTCTTCCCCTGGGCCGTGGCCTTCAAGGACGTGAGCATGGTGGGCTTCTGGTCGATGATGGTCTTCCTCGGCGTGCTGACGATCGGCTTCGCCTACGAATGGAAGAAAGGGGCGCTGGAATGGCAGTGAAGCACAACGACGACGCGCTCGTGACGCCCGTGCAGGGCGACGGGCTGCAGACCGACCGGGTGAAGTCCGGCCCCTCGGTGCCGCAGGCCTACGGCGCGACCGGTGCCGGCCCCGATCCCGAGGTCGCCACCCAGACGCTCAACAAGGAGCTGCAGGACAAGGGCTTCCTGCTGGCCTCCTCCGAGGACATCATAAACTGGGCGCGCACCGGCTCGCTGCACTGGATGACCTTCGGCCTGGCCTGCTGCGCGGTCGAGATGATGCACACCTCGATGCCGCGCTACGATGCCGAACGCTTCGGGATCGCGCCCCGCGCCTCTCCGCGGCAATCGGACGTGATGATCGTCGCCGGCACGCTGACGAACAAGATGGCCCCCGCGCTGCGCAAGGTCTACGACCAGATGCCGGAACCGCGTTACGTGGTCTCGATGGGGTCCTGCGCGAACGGCGGCGGCTATTATCACTACAGCTATTCCGTGGTGCGCGGCTGCGACCGGATCGTGCCCGTGGACATCTACGTTCCGGGCTGCCCGCCGACGGCCGAGGCGCTGCTCTACGGCATCATGCAGCTGGCGCGGAAGATCCGCCGCACCGGCACGATCGCGAGGTAGGGCGACATGACACAGGCACTCGAGGAACTCGGCACCCATATCGAACTGAAGCGCCCGGACAGCGTGCTCGGCTGGAGCGTGGCCTTCGGCGAGCTGACCGTGGACGTGGCGCCGTCGGGTCTGGCCGATTTCGTGGACTTCCTGCGCACCGACGCCAATTGCCGCTTCTCGACGCTGGTGGACATCACCGCCGTCGATTACCCGGCGCGGGCCAAGCGGTTCGACGTGGTCTACCATTTCCTGTCGATGTACCAGAACCACCGCGTCCGGCTGCGCGTCTCGACCCGCGAGGACGAGATGGTGCCCTCGATCACCGGCGTGCATCCGAGCGCCGACTGGTTCGAGCGCGAGGTCTTCGACATGTTCGGGATCATCTTCTCGGGCCACCCGGACCTGCGGCGCATCCTGACCGACTACGGCTTCCGCGGCTACCCGCTGCGCAAGGACTTCCCGACCACCGGCTACACCGAGGTCCGCTATGACGAGACCGCCAAGCGCGTGGTCTACGAACCGGTGAGCCTGGTGCAGGAATACCGCCAATTCGACTTCATGAGCCCCTGGGAGGGTGCGCAATACATCCTGCCCGGCGACGAGAAGAAGGACGGCGCGAAATGATGGGCGGCGGCGGAGGACTCCTGTGGTGGGTGATCGTCTGCGTGCTGCTGGTCGTCCCGTTCTGGCGGCTGCTGCCGCAGTTCGGGATCCCGAAGTATTTCGCCCTGCTGGCGGTGCTGCCGCTGGTCGCGATCATCCTGCTCTGGGTCATCGCCTTCCGGGACAAGTTTGACGGAGACATCAGATGATGGACGGCTCCAACCGTTTCGGCGACGCCGAGACCAACGAACAGAAGATCAGGAACTTCAACCTGAACTTCGGCCCCCAGCACCCGGCGGCGCACGGTGTGCTGCGGCTGGTGCTCGAGCTCGACGGCGAGATCGTCGAGCGCTGCGACCCGCATATCGGCCTGCTGCACCGCGGGACCGAGAAGCTGATGGAAAGCCGCACCTACCTGCAGAACCTGCCGTATTTCGACCGGCTGGACTACGTGGCGCCGATGAACCAGGAACACGCCTGGTGCCTCGCCATCGAGAAGCTGACGGGCGTTGAAGTGCCGCGCCGCGCCTCGCTCCTGCGGGTGCTGTTCTGCGAGATCGGGCGCATCCTGAACCACCTGATGAACGTCACGACGCAGGCGATGGACGTGGGCGCGCTGACGCCGCCGCTCTGGGGCTTCGAGCACCGCGAGAACCTGATGATCTTCTACGAGCGGGCCTGCGGCGCGCGCCTGCACGCGGCCTATTTCCGGCCCGGCGGCGTGCACCAGGACATCCCCGAGAAGCTGATCGACGACATCGAGGAATGGACGGTCGAGTTCCTCGACTTCATCGACGACCTCAATTCGCTGCTGACCGAGAACCGGATCTTCAAGCAGCGGAACGTCGACATCGGGGTGGTGACCGAAGAGGACATCCAGAACTGGGGCTTCTCGGGCGTGATGGTCCGCGGTTCGGGCTTCGCATGGGACCTGCGCCGCGCGCAGCCCTACGAATGCTATGACGAGTTCGAGTTCCAGATCCCCGTCGGCAAGAACGGCGATTGCTACGACCGCTACCTCGTCCGGATGGAAGAGATGCGGCAATCGACCCACATCATCCGCCAGTGCGTCGCCAAGCTGCGCGAGGAGCCGGGCGAGGTTCTGGCCCGCGGCAAGATCACCCCGCCGAAACGGGGCGACATGAAGACCTCGATGGAAGCGCTGATCCACCACTTCAAGCTCTATACCGAGGGCTTCCGGGTGCCGGCGGGCGAGGTCTATGCCGCGGTCGAGGCGCCGAAGGGCGAATTCGGCGTCTACCTCGTCAGCGACGGGACCAACAAGCCCTACCGCGCCAAGCTGCGCGCGCCGGGCTTCGCGCATCTGCAGGCGATGGACCATATCGCGGGCGGGCACCAGCTGGCCGACGTGGCCGCGATCATCGGGACGCTGGACGTCGTGTTCGGCGAGATCGACCGGTGAGCCTGCGGGCCGCCACATCACTGACAGGAGGCGCCGCAGAGCGCGTCCGCGAGGCGAGGGAAGACATGGCAAGACGAACGCACCTGGCCGCGGCATGCGGCGCTCTCGGGCTTCTGGCCGCCTGCGCGGTGCCGCCGGCAAGCGTGGGGCCGGACATGGTGGGCGCCTATGACGCCGCCGTCGCCTCCGTCGGCTGCGAGATGGTGAACGAACCGCAATATCGCGCCGTCGAGTTCCAGACCGGGATGACGCGCGAACAGACGATCGAAATGGGGCAGTACCGGATGGCCGCGGGCGCGGCTCAACCGATCGAGGGGGGCGGTATCCGCCTGACCTCGGGGCCCTGTGCCGGCTGAGCGCCGGCAAGCGAAGGTTAGAGGAACAGTCGAGACATGCTGCGACGCCTGCATCACGAACAGCCCGAGGGCTTTGCCTTCACCCCGGACAACCAGAAATGGGCCGAGGCGCAGATCACCAAGTATCCCGAGGGTCGGCAGGCCTCGGCGATCATCCCGCTGCTGTGGCGCGCGCAGGAGCAGGAGGGCTGGCTGACCCGGCCCGCCATCGAGAGCGTGGCCGAGATGCTGGGCATGGCCTACATCCGGGCGCTCGAGGTGGCGACGTTCTACTTCATGTTCCAGCTCCAGCCCGTGGGCTCGGTCGCGCATATCCAGGTCTGCGGGACGACCTCCTGCATGATCTGCGGCGCCGAGGACCTGATGGAGGTCTGCAAGGACAAGATCGCGCCCCGGCCGCACGAGCTGTCGGCGGACGGCAAGTTCTCGTGGGAGGAGGTCGAATGCCTCGGCGCCTGCGCGAACGCGCCCATGGCCCAGATCGGCAAGGATTACTACGAGGACCTGACCACCGAACGGCTGGCCGAGATCATCGACGAGCTGGCCGAGGGCAAGGTGCCGGTGCCGGGGCCGCAGAACGGGCGCTATGCCTCGGAACCGCTGTCGGGGCTGACCAGCCTCAAGGACCACGACAGCGGCAAGACGCAGTACAACGCCTCGGCGCAGCTGGCGACCGACATCGGCGACACGGTGAAGCGGATCGACGGGACCGAGGTGCCGCTGCTGACGCCGTGGCAGGACCGCGCCGACAAGACCCCGGCCGCGGCGGGCAATGCCGACCAGACGCCGGAAGAGTCCGTCGCGCAGACCGAGGCGCAGGAACCGCGCCCCGCCGAAGGCAAGCCGGTGGACGAGACCGGCGCCACCGAGCAGGAGGCGCAGGAGGTCGAGAAGGGCCATCCGCAATCCCGTGGCGATCAGCAGGAGGGCGGCAACCAGGAGGGGCCGAGGAACCCGCGCGACGTCACCGGCACGAGGCCCGCGGGCCTGACCGAGGCGCGCGATGGCAGGCCCGACGATCTGAAGAAGCTCCGGGGCGTGGGCCCGAAGCTCGAGGCGCAGCTGCATTCGATGGGCTATTATCACTACGATCAGGTCGCGGCCTGGAGCGAGGATGAGGTGGCCTGGATCGATCAGAACCTCGAAGGGTTCAAGGGCCGCGCCAGCCGCGATGGCTGGGTCGATCACGCGAAGGAGCTCGGGAAGAAGGGCTGAGAGGGCAGGCACAGGGGCGTGGCCGAGAGGATGAGACCATGGACTGGGAAAGCAAGGAAGGACGCTGCACGCTGGCCTGCTGGGCCGGGGCCATCGTCATCGGCCTCCTCGCCTTCTTCGTTCTCGACACCTTCCTCTTCAAGCTGCTGGCCCAGATCGGCGGGCTCCTGGTGCTCGTCGGGGCCGGTATCGTGCTGACGCAGACCGTCTGCGTCTCGCACAAGGCCCCGCCGCCTGATCCGGCCGATCTGTCGCCGGACGCGGTGGCCGCGCCGCAGGCCGCGCCCGCCCCGGGCGCGGGCGGCAGCGCGGCACTGGCGCAGCCCGGAAGCGGGGGCGCCGCACGGGTGCATGTTCCGGCGGATGCGGGAACGGCGGAATGGGACGAGGCGCAGGAGAGCGGCTCGACCGCGGCCACCAGCGCGGTGGCCTATGTGGAACCGGAGATGCCGGAAAGCCCGCAGGGCGGCACGGCGGACGATCTGAAACGGCTGGAGGGCATCGGCCCGAAGGTCGAGGAGACGCTGAACGGTCTCGGGATCTGGCGCTACGACCAGATCGCCGCATGGACCGGGGAGGACGTCACCCGGATCGAGGCCGAGGCGCCCGCGCTGCGGGGCCGGGCGGCAAGGGATGATTGGGTCGGGCAGGCGAAGGCGCTCTCGGCCGGGAACGATGTGACGTGAGAGATGAACCGGGAAGACAGGCAACAGACGGAACGGGCCATGGCCCGCAAGGGGCGCACCGTCGCCCTCGTCATCGCCGCGACGATGGTGATCTGGCTCGTGGGCACGACGCTCGTGCCCTACATGGGCTGGCCGGCACGCTTCGTCTTCCTCTTCGACATGGCCGCGATCGCCGCCTTCATCTGGGTGTTCGTGGTGATCTGGCAAATCTGGCAATTGCGCCAGCAACTGAACGAGAACGGGCCGAGGTAGCGTGATGCTCAAGGACGAAGACCGCATTTTCACCAACCTCTACGGCATGCACGACCGCACGCTGAAGGGCGCGCAGGCGCGCGGCCATTGGGACGGGACGAAGGACCTGATCGGTCTGGGGCGTGACAAGATCATCGAGATCATGAAGGCCTCCGGTCTTCGCGGCCGCGGCGGGGCAGGCTTCCCGACCGGGCTCAAGTGGTCCTTCATGCCGAAGGAAAGCGACGGGCGGCCGTCCTACCTGGTGGTGAACGCGGACGAATCCGAGCCCGGGACCTGCAAGGACCGCGAGATCATGCGCCATGATCCGCACACGCTGATCGAAGGCTGCCTGATCGCCTCCTTCGCGATGAACGCGCATGCCTGCTACATCTACCTGCGCGGCGAATACATCCGCGAGCGCGAGGCGCTCCAGATGGCGATCGACGAATGCTATGACGCGGGCTTCCTCGGGACCAATGCCTGCGGCACGGGCTGGGATTTCGACCTCTACCTCCACCACGGCGCCGGCGCCTACATCTGCGGCGAGGAAACCGCGCTGCTGGAAAGCCTCGAAGGCAAGAAGGGCATGCCCCGGATGAAGCCGCCGTTCCCGGCGGGCGCGGGGCTCTACGGCTGCCCGACCACGGTGAACAACGTCGAATCCATCGCCGTCGTGCCGACCATCCTGCGCCGCGGCGCCGAATGGTTCGCGGGCTTCGGCCGCGAGAACAACGCGGGCACCAAGCTCTATGCCATCTCGGGCCACGTGAATAACCCCTGCGTCGTCGAAGAGGCGATGAGCATCCCCTTCGAGGAGCTGATCGAGAAGCATTGCGGCGGTATCCGCGGGGGCTGGGACAACCTGCTCGCCGTGATCCCCGGCGGTTCCTCGGTCCCGTGCGTCCGCGGCGAGAAGATGCGCGACGCGATCATGGATTTCGACTACCTCCGGGGCGAGCTGCAATCCGGCCTCGGCACGGCGGCGGTGATCGTCATGGACAAGAACACCGACATCGTGAAGGCGATCTGGCGGCTGGCGAAGTTCTACAAGCACGAAAGCTGCGGCCAGTGCACGCCCTGCCGGGAAGGCACCGGCTGGATGATGCGGGTGATGGAACGGCTCGTGCGCGGCGACGCCAGCATCGAGGAGATCGACATGCTGCTCGACGTCACCAAGCAGGTCGAGGGCCACACGATCTGCGCATTGGGCGATGCGGCGGCCTGGCCGATCCAGGGCCTGATCCGCAACTTCCGGGGCGAGATCGAGGACCGCATCAAGGCCAAGCAGACAGGCCGCGTCTCTGCGGTGGCGGCCCGCTGAGGTGAGCGCCCCCATCCGTCATATCGCCGAGTTCAACATCGGCATCCTCCGGCACGGCTGGGACGATCCGCGGATCGCCGATTTCGTGAACGGGCTGGACCGCGTGAACGCCCTGGCGCACCGCGGGCCCGGGTTCGTCCGGATGGAGCGGCTCGAGCGTCTGACTGAACACGGGCCCACGGATCATGCCTTCGGCTGGGACGCGGTGAAGGCGCAGGGTTGGCAGGCACATCGGTGCGGGGAGGCGGCATGAAGCTGGTAGGTGCGGTGATCATCCTGGGTGTGCTCGCGGGCTGCGCGGCGATCCAGAACGGGACGCGGGCCCTGTCGAACGACCGGCAGCGGTTCAACGGGCAGCTCTATTCGGCCAAGGTGCAGGCGGATGCGACCCGGCCCGAGCTTTTCGTCGTCGGCGTCGGCAACCTCGACCGCGGGCTCGAGGGCGCCGTGGAGGCGGGCCGCTACGAGGCCTATACCTATTGCCTGAACCAGTTCGGCCTGACCGACATCCGCTGGGCGCTCGGCCCCGATGCGCCGCGGCAGAGCCTGAGGATCACCGACGGCCGCCTGACCCTGCAGGGGGAGTGCGTCGGATGGGTCTGAGCCTGAAACCCGGTCTCTCCCTCGCGCTGGTGCTGGCGCTCGGCTTCGGCGCCGGCGCCGCGGCCAAGACGCCGCTGCGCGAGCAGAAGGAGATCGACGACAAGATGCTCTGGGTGGCGCTCGCCATCGAGATCAGCGACCGCTGCGCGGCCATCGCGCCCCGGACGCTGACCGGGCTGAGCTATCTCTGGGGGCTCAAGTCCGACGCCAGCAAGCTGGGCTACACGGACGATGAAATCCGCGCCTACGTGCGCTCCGATGCCGAGAAGGCCCGGATGCGCCGGCGCGGCGAGGCTTATGTGCGGGCAAAGGGGCTCGATCCCGAGAGCGACGCGGATCTCTGCGCACTCGGCACGCAGGAAATGGAGAAGGGCAGCCAGATCGGCGCCTTTCTGAAGGAGAAGTGAGACATGGCTGACCTTCGCAAGATCGTCATCGACGGCAAGGAAATCGAGGTGGATCCGGCGCTGACGCTGATCCAGGCCTGTGAGCAGGCCGGGATCGAGGTGCCGCGCTTCTGCTATCACGAGCGTCTGTCGATCGCGGGCAACTGCCGGATGTGCCTCGTCGAGGTCGTCGGCGGGCCGCCGAAGCCCGCTGCCTCCTGCGCGATGCAGGTCCGCGACCTGCGGCCCGGGCCGGAAGGCGCCCCGCCGGTCATCAAGACGAATTCGCCGATGGTGAAGAAGGCCCGCGAGGGGGTGATGGAGTTCCTGCTCATCAACCACCCGCTCGACTGCCCGATCTGCGACCAGGGCGGCGAATGCGACCTGCAGGACCAGGCGATGGCCTATGGCGTCGACTTCTCGCGCTACCGCGAGCCGAAGCGCGCCGTGGACGATCTGGACCTCGGCCCGCTGGTCGAGACGCACATGACCCGCTGCATCTCCTGCACCCGCTGCGTGCGCTTCACGACCGAGGTCGCGGGCATCACCCAGATGGGCCAGACCGGCCGGGGCGAGGATGCGGAGATCACCTCCTACCTCAACCAGACGCTCGATTCGGAGCTTCAGGGCAACATCATCGACCTCTGCCCCGTGGGCGCTCTGGTCTCGAAGCCCTACGCCTTCACCGCGCGGCCCTGGGAGCTTTCGAAGACCGAGACGGTCGACGTGATGGACGCGCTCGGGTCCTCGATCCGGGTGGACACGAAGGGCCGCGAAGTGATGCGGATCCTGCCGCGCAACCATGACGGCGTGAACGAGGAATGGATCTCGGACAAGACGCGCTTCGTCTGGGACGGGCTGCGGCGCCAGCGCCTCGACCGGCCCTATCTGCGCGTGGACGGCAAGCTGAAGCCCGCGACCTGGCCGGAGGCGCTGACGGCTGCCGCCAACGCGATGAAGGGCAGGAAGGTTGCCGGGCTGGTCGGCGATCTCGTCTCGGTCGAGGCGGCCTATGCGCTGAAGACGCTGGTCGAAAGCCTCGGCGGCACCGTGGAGTGCCGCACCGATGGCGCGAAGCTGCCCGCCGGCAACCGGTCGGGCTATGCCGGGACCGCCGCGATCGAGGACATCGACACCGCCGGCGGCATCCTTCTGATCGGGACCAACCCGCGCGCCGAGGCGCCGGTGCTGAACGCCCGGATCCGCAAGGCATGGCTGAAGGGCGCGCAGGTCGGGGTGATCGGCGAGGCGGTCGACCTGACCTACGATTACCACCATTTCGGCACCGACCGCGCGGCGCTCTCCGAGCATGTAAAGACCGCGAAGGAGGCGCCCGAGGACGAGAGCCAGGGCATCGTGATCGTCGGGCAGGGCGCCCTGCGCGAGGCGGACGGCGCGGCCGTGCTGGCCGCCGCGATGGAGATCGCCGAGGCGCGCAAGGCGAAGCTGCTGATCCTGCACACCGCCGCCTCCCGCGTCGGCGCAATGGACATCGGCGCCGTGACCGAGGGCGGCATGGAGGCCGCGCTCGACGGGGCGGAGGTGATCTACAACCTCGGCGCCGACGAGGTCGAGATCGGCGAGGGCGCCTTCGTGATCTACCAGGGCAGCCATGGCGACCGGGGCGCGCACCGCGCCGACGTGATCCTGCCGGGCGCCGCCTGGACCGAGGAGAACGGGCTTTTCGTCAACACCGAGGGCCGCCCGCAGCTGGCGCTCCGGGCCGGGTTCGCCCCGGGCGAGGCCAAGGAGAACTGGGCGATCCTGCGCGCGCTTTCGGCCGAGGCCGGAGAGACGCTGCCCTTCGACAGCCTCGCGCAGCTGCGCACGGCCATGGTCGAGGTGGCGCCGGTCCTGAAGGGGCTGGACGAGGTGGCCGAGAACGAATGGCAGGCCCTCGAGCCGGGCCAGCTGGGCGAGGCGAGCTTCGTCGGCGCGGTGAAGGACTTCTACCTCACCAACCCGATCGCGCGCGCCTCCGAGGTGATGGCCGATCTCTCGGCGCGCGCCAAGGCGCGGGGCCAGACCGCCATGGCCGCGGAGTAGGAGTGGGTCGCATGGCGCTCATACCCCTCGCCCTGGCCGGCCTGGCCGCCTGCGCTCCCGGGCCCGACCCGGCCGAGGCGAAGGCGCTGGCCGCGCAGCGGGCGGCCGGTCCGGCCCCCGCGGGGGCCGTCTACGAGGGAATCGAGACGCGGCTTCTGGACGGCGATCTGGTCAATTTCCACGTCCGTATGCGCGGTGCGCGGGACGACGCGGACCTGGCCCAGTACGCCGAATGCGCCGCGGCACAATATGCCCTGATCAGGGGCTACGGATTTGCCAGACATTTGCGCACAAATGTCGCTCAAGAGGGTGGCCTCTGGCTGGCAGATGCGGTTTATACCATCTCGGCGGCGCTGCCGGATGGACTGAAAACCATCGACGCCGAAGTGGTCGTCGCCGACTGCACGGAACGTAAGATTCCGACGGTATGAAAAGGATGTAGGGACCAATGAGCTTCTTTACCGACCATCCTCTGGGCATCTTGCTGCTGGTCATCGGACAGGTTCTGCTGATCGTCGTGCCGTTGCTCGTGGCCCTGGCGTTTCTGCTCTATGCCGACCGCAAGATCTGGGCCGCGGTGCAGCTGCGCCGGGGGCCGAACGTGGTGGGCGTCTTCGGCCTGCTGCAGAGCTTCGCGGACTTCATCAAGTACATCACGAAAGAGGTCGTGATTCCCGCCGGTGCCGACCGCGCGGTCTTCCTGATGGCGCCGCTGACGAGCTTCGTGCTGGCGATGGTCGCCTGGGCGGTGATCCCGTTCAGCGACGGCTGGGTGCTGTCGGACATCAACGTCGCGATCCTCTACATCTTCGCCGTCTCCTCGCTCGAGGTCTACGGCGTGATCATGGGGGGCTGGGCGTCGAACTCGAAATACCCGTTCCTCGGCTCGCTGCGCTCCGCCGCGCAGATGATCTCCTACGAGGTCTCGCTGGGGCTCATCATCATCGGCGTCGTGATCTCGACGGGTTCGCTGAACCTCAGCCACATCGTGCTGGCGCAGGAGGGCGACTGGGGCCTGTTCAACTGGTACTGGCTGCCGCACCTGCCGATGGTGTTCCTGTTCTTCATCTCCTGCCTGGCCGAGACCAACCGCCCGCCCTTCGACCTTCCGGAAGCGGAATCGGAGCTCGTCGCGGGCTACCAGGTGGAATATTCCTCGACCCCGTTCCTGCTGTTCATGATCGGCGAATACGTGGCCATCGTGCTGATGTGCGCGCTCGTCTCGATCCTGTTCTTCGGCGGCTGGCTCTCGCCGGTGCCGTTCCTGCCGGACGGGTTCTTCTGGATGTTCCTGAAGATGCTCATGGCCTTCTTCGTCTTCGCTCTGGTGAAGGCCGTGGTCCCGCGCTACCGCTACGACCAGCTCATGCGGATCGGCTGGAAGGTGTTCCTTCCGCTGTCGCTCGCCTGGGTCGTGATCGTCGCGTTCCTTGCAAAATTCGAAGTTCTCGGCGGGTTCTGGGCTCGCTGGGCGATTGGAGGCTGACATGGCCAGCATCGACTATGGCCGCGCCGCGAAATACTTCCTGCTGACGGACATCTTTGCCGGGTTCCGGATGGGCATGAAGTACTTCTTCAAGCCCAAGGCCACACTGAACTACCCGCACGAGAAGGGCCCGCTGTCGCCCCGTTTCCGCGGTGAGCACGCCCTGCGCCGCTATCCCAACGGGGAAGAGCGCTGCATCGCCTGCAAGCTCTGCGAGGCGATCTGCCCGGCACAGGCCATCACCATCGACGCGGAACCGCGCGACGACGGCTCGCGCCGGACGACGCGCTACGACATCGACATGACGAAGTGCATCTACTGCGGTTTCTGCCAGGAAGCCTGCCCGGTGGACGCGATCGTCGAGGGGCCGAATTTCGAGTTCGCAACCGAGACGCGGGAAGAGCTGTATTACGACAAGGCCAAGCTGCTCGCCAACGGCGAACGCTGGGAGGCCGAGATCGCCCGCAACCTCGAGCTGGACGCGCCCTACCGATGAGCGGCCGCGCCGGACATATCGCAGGAGGCGGGCATGGCTGATCCGTTCAACCCCTTCGAGAAGATGATGGAGCAGGCGCATGCCATGGCCAAGGCCATGAACCCCGCGCTCGAGAACTTCAATCCGAAGGCGTTCGAGGCGATGTGGCCGACGCTGCCCAAGGAGTTCATGGAGGTCGCCTTCGGCAAGGCCTTCAACAAGGAGGGGCTGGACAGCAAGACCCGGCTCTTCCTCGTGCTCTCGGGGCTGACGATGCAGGGCGCCGTGGCGGAAAGCCAGGTGCGGATGACGGTGCGCCACCTCATGGAGGCGGGCGCCACGAAACAGGAGATCGCCGAGGCCATCGCCCAGATGACGATGTTCGCCGGCGTCCCGGCCGTGACCAAGGCGGGCACGCTCGCCAAGGAAGTCATGGACGAAATGGAAGGGGATGAGGAATGACCATCTCGGTGCTGTCCTTTTATCTGTTCGCCATCGCGGTGCTGGCGGGGGGCCTGTTCACGGTCATCGCGCGCAACCCGGTGCATTCGGTGCTCTGGCTGATCCTGTCGTTCCTGTCGGCCGCGGGGCTCTTCGTCCTGCTGGGCGCGGAATTCGTGGCCATGCTGCTGATCATCGTCTACGTGGGCGCGGTTGCGGTGCTCTTCCTCTTCGTGGTGATGATGCTCGACGTCGATTTCGCCGAGCTGAAGGCCGAGATGGCCCGCTACATGCCGCTGGCGCTGCTGGTCGGCGTGATCCTGATGATGGAATTCGGCCTCGCCTACGGCTCCTGGGCCGAATCCGAGGGGGCCGAGGCCGCGCGGCTTGCCGTGACGCCCGCGGGCGTCGAGAACACCGCCGCGCTCGGGCTCATCGTCTACGAACAGTACTTCATGATCTTCCAGCTCGCGGGCCTGATCCTGCTGGTCGCGATGATCGGGGCCATCGTGCTGACCGTCCGCCACCGCAGCGACGTGAAGCGCCAGAACGTGCTCGAGCAGATGTGGCGCGACCCGGCCAAGGCGATGGAGCTGAAGGACGTCAAACCGGGGCAGGGGCTCTGAGCCTCTGACCGGGACCGGGCCCCGCCCGGACAAGGATAATGGGCCCGCCAAGGGCCCGCATATGGAAAGACCCCCGGCAGAGGGGGAGGAATGGGACAGCGATGAGCATAGCCAGTTGGATAGCCATCTTCTTCGCGGGCATCTTCGTGCCCGTGGTCCTCGGCGCCCGGGCGAACCGGCAGCGGAAAGGGGAAAGCAAATGATCGGTCTGGAGCATTACCTCACCGTCGCGGCGGCGCTCTTCGTCATCGGGATCTTCGGCACCTTCCTGAACCGGAAGAACGTCATCATCCTGCTGATGTCGATCGAGCTGATCCTGCTGTCGGTCAACATCAACCTCGTCGCCTTCTCGTCCTTCCTGGGCGACCTCGCGGGACAGGTCTTCACCCTCTTCGTGCTGACGGTCGCGGCGGCGGAGGCAGCCATCGGGCTCGCCATCCTCGTCTGCTTCTTCCGCAGCCGCGGCTCGATCGCCGTGGAAGACGTCAACGTGATGAAAGGCTGACGGCATGTTGCAGCTCATCCTCTTCCTGCCGCTCATCGGCGCCATCATCGCGGGCTTCGGCTGGCGCATCGTCACCGAACGGGGCGCGATGTGGATCACCACCGGGCTTCTCTTCGTGGCCTGCGCCTTCTCCTGGGTCACCTTCCTGGGCTTCGACGGCGAGCTGGTGAAGGTCTCGATCCTGCCCTTCATCGAAAGCGGCACGCTGACGACCGAATGGGCGATCCGGCTGGACCGGCTGACGGCGATCATGTTGATCGTGGTCACGACCGTCTCGGCGCTCGTCCACCTCTACAGCTTCGGCTACATGGCGCATGACCCGCAGTGGAAAGAGGGCGAGAGCTACAAGCCGCGCTTCTTCGCCTACCTGTCCTTCTTCACCTTCGCGATGCTCGCGCTGGTGACCGCGGACAACCTGGTGCAGATGTTCTTCGGCTGGGAAGGCGTGGGCGTCGCCTCCTACCTTCTGATCGGCTTCTACTACCGCAAGCCCTCGGCCAGCGCGGCGGCGATCAAGGCCTTCGTGGTCAACCGTGTGGGCGACTTCGGCTTCGCGCTCGGCATCTTCGCGCTCTACTACCTGACGGACTCGATCGACTTCGACACCGTCTTCGCCGAGGCGCCGCGCCTGGCGGGCGTGAACCTCGAGTTCCTCGGCATCTCCTGGGATGCGACCGAGGTCGTGGTCCTGCTGCTCTTCATCGGCGCCATGGGCAAGTCCGCCCAGCTTCTGCTGCACACCTGGCTTCCGGACGCGATGGAAGGCCCGACCCCCGTGTCGGCGCTGATCCACGCCGCGACCATGGTGACCGCGGGGGTCTTCATGATCTGCCGCATGTCGCCGCTGGTCGAGTTCGCCCCCGATGCCAAGTCGATCATCGTCTTCATCGGCGCCTCGACCGCGTTCTTCGCGGCGACCGTCGGCCTCGTGCAGAACGACATCAAGCGCGTCATCGCCTATTCGACCTGTTCGCAGCTCGGCTACATGTTCGTGGCCGCGGGCGTCGGCGTCTATTCGGCGGCGATGTTCCACCTCTTCACGCACGCCTTCTTCAAGGCGATGCTGTTCCTCGGCGCGGGCTCGGTCATCCACGCGATGCACCACGAGCAGGACATGCGGAACTACGGCAACCTGCGGAAGAAGATCCCCTATACCTTCTGGGCGATGATGATCGGCACGCTGGCGATCACCGGCGTCGGGATTCCGCTGACCCATATCGGTTTCGCCGGGTTCCTCTCGAAGGACGCGATCATCGAATCCGCCTGGGCGGGCACCGCCGGGGGCTACGGCTTCTGGATGCTCGTGATCGCGGCGCTCTTCACCAGCTTCTATTCCTGGCGGCTGATCTTCATGACCTTCTTCGGCGAGCAGCGCGGCGACCGGCACACGCACGAGCATGCGCATGAAAGCCCGATGGTCATGCTGATCCCGCTCGGCGTGCTGTCGCTGGGCGCGATCTTCGCGGGCATGGTCTGGTACGGCTCGTTCTTCGGCAGCCATGACAAGGTCAACGCCTTCTTCGGCATCCCGGCCCATCACGCCGAGGCCTCGGAAGAGGGGCATGGCGAAGGCGTGGGCGCAGCGCTCGAGGCCGCGGGCGAGGGTGACGGCGAGGCCGTGGCCGACGCGCTGACCGAGGACCCGGGCCATTCCGAAGCCGGCTCCGCCGCCGAGAGCGCGCATACCGTGCCCTCGATCGGCGCGGGCGCGGCGCCGCAGGGCGCGATCTACATGGCCCCCCAGAACCACGTCATGGACGACGCGCACCATGCGCCCGTCTGGGTCAAGGTCTCGCCCTTCGTCGCGATGGTGCTGGGTCTGCTGGTGGCCTACTGGTTCTACATCGTGAACCCCGCGCGCCCGCGTCAGCTGGCCGAGGCGCAGCGGCCCCTCTACCTCTTCCTGCTGAACAAGTGGTACTTCGACGAGCTCTACAACTTCATCTTCGTCCGCCCGGCCTTCTGGCTCGGCAGCTTCCTGTGGAAGAAGGGTGACGGAAAGACCATCGACGGCGGCATCAACGGCCTCGCCATGGGGATCATCCCGTTCTTCACGCGGCTCGCCGGTCGGGCGCAGTCCGGTTACATCTTCACCTATGCCTTCGCCATGGTGATCGGGGCGGCGATCCTCATCACCTGGATGACCATCGGCGCGGGAGCGGAATAATGTCGAACCTTCTCTCGATCACCTGTTTCATCCCGGCCGTCGCCGCGCTGATCCTCGGGATCTTCCTGCGCGGCGAGGACGAGGCGGCACAGCGCAATGCCAAGTGGGTGGCGCTGATCGCCACCTCGCTGACCTTCATCGTCTCGCTCTTCATCCTGTTCGGCTTCGACCCCTCCGACACCGGCTTCCAGTTCGTCGAAGAGCATCCCTGGCTGCTCGGCCTGGAATACAAGATGGGCGTCGACGGGATCTCGGTCCTGTTCGTGCTGCTGACCACATTCATCATGCCGCTGACCATCGCGGCGAGCTGGGACGTGAAGACCCGGGTGAAGGAATACATGATCGCCTTCCTCGTGCTGGAAACGCTCATGCTGGGCGTGTTCATGGCGCTGGACCTGGTGCTCTTCTACCTCTTCTTCGAGGCCGGCCTGATCCCGATGTTCCTGATCATCGGCATCTGGGGCGGGAAGGAGCGCATCTACGCCTCGTTCAAGTTCTTCCTCTACACCTTCGCGGGCTCGGTCCTGATGCTGGTGGCCATGGTGGCGATGTATGCGCAGGCCGGCACCACCGACATCGAGACGCTGCTGACCTTCCAGTTCGCCTCCGATCCGATCACCTTCCTCGGCATCCGCTTCGCGGCGGGGCTGCAGACGCTGCTCTGGATCGGGTTCTTCGCCTCCTTCGCGGTGAAGATGCCGATGTGGCCGGTCCACACCTGGCTGCCGGACGCCCACGTGCAGGCGCCGACGGCGGGCTCCGTGGTGCTGGCGGCGATCCTGCTGAAGATGGGGGGCTACGGCTTCCTGCGCTTCTCGCTGCCGATGTTCCCCGAAGCCTCGGCCGACCTCGCGCCGCTGGTGTTCTGGATGTCGGCCATCGCCATCGTCTACACCTCGCTCGTGGCACTGGTGCAGGAGGACATGAAGAAGCTCATCGCCTATTCGTCCGTCGCGCACATGGGCTATGTCACCATGGGCATCTTCGCGGCGAACCAGCAGGGGATCGACGGGGCCATCTTCCAGATGCTGAGCCACGGCTTCATCTCGGGCGCGCTCTTCCTCTGCGTCGGCGTGATCTACGACCGGATGCACACCCGCGACATCGACGCCTACGGCGGCCTCGTGAACCGGATGCCGGCCTATGCGATGATCTTCATGCTCTTCACCATGGCCAATGTCGGCCTGCCGGGCACCTCCGGCTTCGTGGGTGAATTCCTGACCCTGATGGGCATCTTCCAGGTCAACACGATCATCGCCGCGGTGGCCACCACCGGCGTGATCCTCTCGGCCGCCTATGCGCTCTGGCTCTACCGCCGGGTCGTGTTCGGCGACCTGATCAAGGAAAGCCTGCGGACGATCTCCGACATGACCCGCCGCGAGAAGGCAATCTTCGCGCCGCTCGTGGTGATGACCCTGTGGCTCGGCGTCTACCCGAGCCTCATCACCGATATCATCGGCCCCTCGACCGAGGCGCTGGTGCAAAACTACGAGACCGCCACCGCGGAGGGCCGAGAGGCCACCCGGGTCGCGGCCTCGCACTGACGGAGCCCTGAGACGATGCAGTCCGATCTGAACGTCATCCTCCCGGAAATCATCCTGTCGCTCTACGCGATGCTGGCGCTGCTCGGCGCGGTCTACACGACCAAGGACAAGGCCGCCTCGCTCATCGTCTGGATGACGGCCGCGGTCATGGTCATCCTGGGGGTCTGGCTCCTGGTCTACGGCGACGCCGGGGACCGCACCGCCTTCTTCGGCATGTTCATCGACGACGGCTTCGCGCGGTTCTCGAAGGTGGTCATCCTGTTCTCGGCCGCCGCCGTGCTGGTCATGGGGCAGGAATACATGCTGCGCCGCGGGATGCTGCGGTTCGAATACCCGCTGCTGGTCGCGCTGGCCGTGGTCGGCATGATGGTCATGGTCTCGGCCGGCGACCTCATGACGCTCTACATGGGGCTCGAGCTGCAGTCGCTGTCGCTCTACGTCATGGCCTCGATCCGGCGCGACAGCGCCAAGGCGACCGAGGCGGGCCTGAAGTACTTCGTGCTGGGCGCGCTGTCGTCGGGCCTGCTGCTCTACGGCGCCTCGCTGGTCTACGGCTTCTCGGGCACGACGCTCTTCTCGGGCATCATCCTCGCCGCCGGTGACGGACAGGTGTCGCTGGGCCTGCTCTTCGGCCTCGTCTTCATCATCTCGGGCCTCGCCTTCAAGGTGTCTGCGGTGCCGTTCCACATGTGGACGCCCGACGTCTACGAAGGCGCGCCGACCCCGGTCACCGCCTTCTTCGCCACCGCGCCCAAGGTCGCGGCCATGGGGCTCTTCGCCCGGGTGATGTTCGATGCCTTCGGCGGCGTGATCGGCGACTGGCAGCAGATCGTGGCGCTCCTGTCGCTTCTGTCGATGTTCCTCGGCGCCTTCGCCGCGATCTCGCAGACCAACATCAAGCGCCTGATGGCCTATTCCTCGATCGCCCACATGGGCTATGCGCTGATGGGTCTGGCCGCGGGCACCGTGGTCGGCGTGCAGGCGATGCTGATCTACATGGCGATCTACGTCACCATGAACATCGGCGTCTTCGCCTTCATCCTGACGATGGAGCGGGACGGCCAGCCGGTGGTCGATATCGCCTCGCTGAACCTCTATTCCAGGGTCCAGCCGGGCCGGGCCTTCGCGGTTCTGCTGCTGATGTTCTCGCTCGCGGGCGTGCCGCCGCTGATCGGCTTCTTCGCCAAGCTCTGGGTGCTGCGCGCGGCGGTGGATGCGAACCTCGGCTGGCTCGCGGTCGCGGGGGTGCTCGCCTCGGCCATCGCGGCGTTCTACTACCTGCGGATCGTGTTCTACATGTATTTCGGCAAGGAGGGCGCGGTGCTCGAGACCGGGCGCTCGCCGGTGCTCTGGACGATGCTGATGGCCTCGGCCGCGATCATGCTGATCGGGATCGTGAACCTCTTCGGCATCGAAGCCGCGGCCGAAGCCGCCGCCATGACGCTGGTCAATTGACCGGAGGGCCGGGCGACGGCTGGCCCCTGGGCGTCGCCCGGCTCGTCCTCGACGAGACCGACAGCACGCTGAGCGAGGCCGACCGCCGGTTCGAGGAATTTCCCGGACCGGCCTGGATCCTCGCCCGCCGCCAGACCACGGCGCGCGGACGCCGGGGCCGGCCGTGGAAGCAGCCCGAAGGCAATTTCGCCGGCACCTTCGTCACCCGCGTCGAGGGCGGCCCCGAGGCCGCGGCGCTGCGCAGCTTCACCGCCTCGCTCGCGCTCTACGACGCCTTCGTCGCGGTCACCGGGCGGACGGAGCCCTACAGCCTGAAATGGCCGAACGACGTGCTGCTGAACGGCGGCAAGGTCGCGGGCATCCTGCTGGAGAGCATCCAGCGGGGCGGCCGGATGGTCGGCGTCGGCATCGGCATCGGCGTCAACCTCGCCGAGGCGCCCGCGGCGGCGGATCTGCCGCCCGAGGCGGTGCGCCCCGCCGCGCTCGCCTCGGAAACCGGGGTGCTGGCGACGCCCGAAGAGTTCCTGACCCCGCTGGCCCAAGCCATGGCCGCGCATGAGCGGACCCTGCGCGATTACGGCTTCGCGCCGATCCGCGAGGCCTGGCTCGCCCGCGCCGCCCGGCTGGGCGAGGAGATCGTCGCGCGGACCGGCAAGGCCGAGACCCGCGGCATCTTCGACACGGTGGACGAACAGGGCCGCCTGATCCTGCAGACGCCCATCGGGCGGCAGGCCATCGCGGCGGCGGACGTGTATTTCTGAGCTTTCTTGGAGGAGGGCTGCGATGCTGCTGACCATCGATTGCGGCAACACCAACACGGTATTCTCGATCTGGGACGGCGAGCGGTTCCTATGCACGCTGCGCACCTCGACCGAGCACCAGCGGACGGCGGACCAGTATTACGTCTGGCTTTCGGCGCTGCTGGCCCATCACCGGATCCCGCTGGACATCAACGCGGTCATCATCTCGTCGACCGTGCCGCGGGTGGTGTTCAACCTGCGGGTCCTGTCGGACCGCTATTTCAACACGCGGCCGCTGGTCGTCGGCCGGCCCGAATGCCTGCTGCCGCGGATGCCGCGGGTGGACGAGGGCACGCAGGTCGGCCCCGACCGGCTGGTGAACTCCGCCGGCGCCTTCGACCGCTACGGCGGCAACCTGATCGTGGTGGATTTCGGCACCGCGACCACCTTCGACGTGGTGGCCGAGGACGGCGCCTATGTCGGTGGCGTCATCGCGCCGGGCGTGAACCTGTCGCTTCAGGCGCTGCACGAGGCGGCGGCTGCGCTGCCTCACGTCGATGTGACCAAGCCGCAGAAGGTCATCGGCACCAACACGGTTGCCTGCATGCAGTCGGGCGTGTTCTGGGGCTATGTCGGGCTCGTCCGCGGAATTTGCGACCGGATTCGGGGCGAATATGATAAGCCTATGCGCATTATCTCGACCGGGGGCCTTGCGCCGCTCTTCCAACAGGGCGACACGCTCTACGACGAATTCGACGAGTTCCTGACGATTCACGGGCTCAGGATCATCCACGACTACAACAAGGCTCAGGGGACTGCATGACCGCCGAGAGATTGATCTACCTCCCCCTCGGTGGCGCCGGGGAAATCGGGATGAACGCCTATGTCTACGGCTATGGTGCGCCGGGTGAGGAACGTCTGATCCTCGTCGACCTGGGCGTGACCTTCCCGGACATGGACAGCACCCCGGGGGTGGACCTGATCATGGCGGATGTCACCTGGCTGGCCGAACGCAAGGACCGGCTGGAAGCGGTGTTCATCACCCATGCGCACGAGGACCACGTCGGCGCCGTCGGCCATCTCTACGAGGCGCTCGGCAAGCCCGAGCTGGTGGCCCGCGCCTTCACCGCCAACATCGCGCGCGGGAAGCTGTCGGAATACGGGATCGGCGAGAACGCCGTGCGCGTCGCCTCGGCCTGGCCCGAGGTGGTGCAGGCGGGGCCGTTCAAGGTGTCCTTCCTGCCGATGTCGCATTCGATCCCCGAAAGCTCCGCGCTGGTGATCGACACGCCGGCGGGCCGGGTGATCCACACCGGCGACTTCAAGCTGGACCGCACGCCGCTCGTGGGCGAGCCCTATGACCCGGACGTCTGGGCCGAGGTCTCGAAGCCCGGCGTCCGCGCGCTGGTCTGCGATTCCACCAACGTCTTCTCCCGGCATGAAGGCCGGTCCGAGGCGACCCTGGGCGACGAGATCACCAAGCTCGTCGCCTCGGTGCCCGAGATGATGGTCGCGACCACCTTCGCCTCGAACGTCGCGCGGGTGAAGACCCTGGCCGAGGCGGGCGTCCGCGCCGGGCGCTCGGTCTGCCTGATGGGCCGGGCGATGCGGCGGATGATCGAGGCCGCGGTCTCGACCGGCGTGCTGGCGGACTTCCCCTCGACCGTCTCGCCCGAGGATGCCGCGAGCATCCCGCGCGAGAACCTGATGCTGATCGTCACCGGCAGCCAGGGCGAACGCCGGGCGGCCTCCGCCCAGCTGTCGCGCGGCAAGTACCTGGGCGTCGAGCTGAAGGAAGGCGACACCTTCCTCTTCTCGTCCAAGACCATTCCCGGCAACGAGCGCGGCGTGATCTCGATCATGAACGCCTTCTCGGAAAAGGGCGTGGACGTGGTCGACGACAACGACGGGCTCTACCACGTCTCGGGCCATGCCAACCGGCCCGACCTTATGGAGATCCACCGCATCGTCGATCCGCAGATGGTGATCCCCATGCACGGCGAGCACCGGCACCTGCGGGAACACGCGAAACTGGCCGAAGAGCTCGGCCGTCCGGGCGTCATCGCCGTCAACGGCACCATGCTGGACCTGACGGGCAACGCGCCGAAGGTCGCGGAATATGTCGAGACGGGGCGCACCTACCTCGACGGCTCGGTGCGGATCGGGGCGCTCGACGGGATCGTGCGCGACCGGATCCGGATGGCGCTGAACGGCCATGTCACCGTCACCGTCATCATCGACGAAGAGGACGAGCCGCTCGGCGATCCGTGGTGCGACGTGCGCGGGCTGTCCGAAACCGGCCGCTCGAATGCGCCGCTTCAGGACGTGCTCGAGGAGGACCTGTCGCAATTCCTCGGCCGGGCAGGTGCCAAGACCCTGCGGGACGATGACAAGCTGGAAGAGGCGCTCCGCCGCGTGGTTCGGCAGGGCGCGCAGGACGAGATCGGCAAGAAGCCGGAAGTGACCGTGGTGATCAGCCGTCTGTCGGCCTGATCCCCTCTGGCGGGGCCTGTTCCGCGAGGAAGCGGGACAGGGCCTGCCGGATCGCTTCAGGCGAGAGGAATTCCATCCCGACAAGGTGGTCGCGCGACCAGCGCCAGCGCACCCTGACCAGACCGATGTTGCGCATGTGCAGGCTCGTCAGGCGGTCAAAGGTGTAGGCCGCGACGTGCAGGGGCATCTCGACCCGGGCGCCGCCGAGCGAGAGGTCGCGCAGCCGACCATGCGCCATCCGATCCGAGAAATTCACCTGACATGACAGATCGACGGGCACCCGCGGGTGCTGGCGCCGGTCTGTATGGGGATACCGTGCGAGCGTCTGCATGGTCTGCCTCGTGCGAAACCGATGTCTGGCGCCGGTGAATAACCGCCCATGTGTGTATGCCGGGTAAACGAAGCGCGCGCCGGTCGGACCGGCGCGCGCTCTTCAATGACTGTCCGGCGGAGCGGGAGGGCGGCCGTCAGGACGCCTTGCGCTCGTCGAAGGAGAGGGCGATGAAGCTGGGCATGTGATCGCCCATGCCGACCACGCCTTCGCTGCGGTCGGATTTCGGCCGCCCGCCGCGACCCCGGCGTTCCCGTCCGCGGCCGCTTTCGCCCTGATCGCCGCGGTCGTCGCGCTCGGCCTGGGCGGGCGCGGCCTCTTCGACATTCGGCATCTCGGCGGCCGGTGCGTCAGCCTTCGGTGCGTCGGTCTTCGCTGCGTCAGCCTTCGGCGCCTCGGTCTTCGGGGCTTCGGCCTTCGGCTCGGATGCCGGGGACCGGCGGCGCGTGCGGGTGCGGGTCGGCTTCTCCGCCGGTTGTTCGTCGGCGGCCTCGGGCTCTGCCTGGGCCGGCGCGTTCGGCATCTCGATCCGGGGGATGGTCTTCTCGACCAGCCGTTCGATGTCGGCGAGGTTCTTTTCGTCGCGCGGCACGCAGATCATCACCGCCTTGCCGTCACGGCCCGCGCGGCCGGTCCGGCCGATGCGGTGAACGTAATCCTCGGCATGGCTGGGCACGTCGAAGTTGAAGACGTGGGACACCGACGGCACGTCGAGCCCGCGCGCCGCCACGTCGGAGGCGACGAGCAGCTTGAGAGAGCCCTCGCGGAAGCCGTCGAGCGTGCGGGTGCGTTGCGACTGGTCCAGGTCGCCGTGGATCGGCGCCGCGTCCAGCCCGTATTTCTTGAGCGATTTCGCGACGATATCCACGTCCGTCTTGCGGTTGCAGAAGATGATCGCGTTGGTCAGGCGCTCGCCCTCGGCCTCGATCAGGTCACGCAGCAGCCGGCGCTTTTCCGAGCCTTCGCGGTCCTTGCGGGACCCCTTGAACATCACCACGCCCTGCTCGATGTTCTCGCCGGTGGTGGCCTGGCGCGCCACCTCGATCCGTGCGGGGCCGGAGAGGAAGGTGTTGGTGATCCGCTCGATCTCGGGTGCCATGGTGGCCGAGAAGAACAGCGTCTGCCGGGTGAAGGGCGTGAGCGAGAAGATTCGCTCGATGTCCGGGATGAAGCCCATGTCGAGCATCCGGTCGGCCTCGTCCACCACCATGATCTGCACGCCGGTCAGCAGCAGCTTGCCGCGCTCGAAATGGTCGAGCAGGCGGCCGGGGGTGGCGATCAGCACGTCGACACCCTTGTCGATCAGCGCGTCCTGCTCCTTGAACGAGACGCCGCCGATCAGCAGCGCCTTCGTCAGCTTCACGTGCTTGGCATAGGTGTCGAAGTTCTCGGCCACCTGCGCGGCCAGTTCGCGCGTCGGGCAGAGCACGAGGCTGCGCGGCATGCGCGCGCGCGCCCGGCCCTTGGCCAGCATGGTGATCATCGGCAGCGTGAAGCTTGCCGTCTTGCCCGTGCCGGTCTGCGCGATGCCGAGCACATCCTTCCCCTGGAGCGCCGGGGGAATGGCGCCCGCCTGGATGGGTGTCGGGGTTTCGTACCCGGCTTCGGAAATTGCCTTGAGGACCTTCGGGTCCAGTTCTAGATCAGAAAACGTGGTCATGTGTGTCCGTTGTTGACGGACACTTCAGGCCCGCCGCATCAGAGGGATCCGGACCCGGATGGTCCTGCGTCTCATGCGCTACTCGATCCCGCGGCGGGATGTACCTCAATTTCCCGATGCGGTCAATCACGCCGCGGTCTTGGGCGCGTGACCTTGCGGAAAATCAAGATGTTGGCGCAGAAGCCGCACATTCCGGAGGTTCGACTTGAATCCCATGTCGAAGAGATCGCCCAGAAGGGGGATGCTGCCGACCACGAAATCCACGCCCATGTTCGCTGCCATCCGCGAGAGCGTCGCGCGGCTCGCGCCGAGCTTGTGCGCGCGGTAGAGGATGTAGAGGCCCGGGCCGAGCGTCGCGACGTCGCCGACGCCCGGGATCAGGCCAAGCACGCCGTCCCAGCCGATGCGGGTGCCGATGATCGGCAGCCGGAAGGCGGCGTCCATGTTGCGGGCCAGCCATTCCAGCCGGTCGAGTTCGGCGGCGGCGCTCTTGCTGTCGCGGTGCGTGCGTCGCCCGGTGTCGTTGTAGGCAGTGTCGGCCATGGCCTGCTCCCGAAAGACGGTTGTGCCGGTAAACGTGCCGCCTGCGGTCAGGGTTCCTTGCGGGCCGCGCGATAATGGGCCAGCACGCTCAGCCGGATCGCCGTGGCGAGGCCGATCTCGGGGTCGCGCGCATCGTCGATCTCGGTGGCGAGCTGGTTGATGCCCTTGTTCTGGGCCTCGGCGATTTCGCGGAAGGCCTGCCAGAACTCGTCCTCCAGCGTGACGGAGGTGCGGTGCTGGTGCAGGGTGAGCGAGCGTTTGACCGGCCGGCTCATGCGTCGCGCTTGTGTCCGTCGATCCTGCGGGTTGCGCGTTCGGCCTCGGCCTTGTCGCGCTGCTTCTCGGCCCTGGTCCGGCCGAATTTCACCGCGTTCTCATCGGCCTGCGCGCGTTTTTTCTCGCGGGCCTGCTGTTTGCGGAAACGGTTGAGGTTGGTCGGTTCGGCCATCTGCCAAAGATAGGCGGCGGCCCGGGTGCCGTCCAGATGCCATGGGCGCAAAGAAAAACGCAGGGGCGCGGGGCCCCTGCGTTCAGATGCTCTCTGCAGGAGGTGTCAGTCCTTCGGGCCGATCATGTCCTCGGGGCGCACCACGCGGTCGAAGGTCTCTTCGTCCACGAAGCCGAGCGCCACGGCCTCTTCCCGCAGCGTCGTGCCGTTCTTGTGCGCGGTCTTCGCGACCTTTGTGGCGTTGTCGTAGCCGATGGTGGGGGCGAGCGCGGTGACAAGCATCAGGCTCTCCTTCATCAGCTTCTCGATCCGCGCCTCGTTGGCCTCGATGCCCACGACCATGTTGTCGGTGAAGGCCGAGGCCGAGTCACCCAGAAGCTGCATCGACTGGAGGACGTTGTAGCTCATCATCGGGTTGTAGACGTTGAGCTCGAAATGGCCCTGGCTGCCCGCGAAACCGACGGCGGCGTCGTTGCCCATGACATGCGCGCAGACCATGGTCAGCGCCTCGGCCTGGGTCGGATTCACCTTGCCCGGCATGATCGAGGAGCCGGGCTCGTTCTCGGGCAGGATCAATTCGCCCAGGCCCGAGCGGGGGCCCGAGCCCAGCAGGCGGATGTCGTTGGCGATCTTGAAGAGCGAGGCCGCGACGGTCTTCAGCGCGCCCGAGAACATGACCATGGCGTCATGGGCGGCCAGCGCCTCGAACTTGTTGGGCGCGGTGACGAAGGGCAGGCCGGTGATCTCGGCCATGTTCTTCGCGACCATCTCGGCCCAGCCCTTTTTCGTGTTCAGCCCGGTGCCGACGGCGGTGCCGCCCTGGGCGAGCTCGTGGATGTCGGGCAGGCAGGCCTTGACCCGTTCGATCCCCTTGCGGACCTGGTGCGCGTAGCCCGAGAATTCCTGGCCCAGCGTCAGCGGCGTCGCGTCCTGGGTGTGGGTCCGGCCGATCTTGATGATGTCCTTGAAGGCCTCGCTCTTGGCCTCGAGCGCAGCCGCCAGCTTCTCGAGCCCCGGCAGCAGAACGTCGCGCGCCTGCATGGCGATGGCCACGTGCATCGCGGTCGGGAAGGTGTCGTTGGAGCTTTGCCCCATGTTGCAGTGATCGTTCGGGTGCACGGGCTTCTTGGAGCCCATCTCGCCGCCCAGCATCTCGATCGCGCGGTTCGAGATCACCTCGTTCGCGTTCATGTTGGACTGGGTGCCGGAGCCCGTCTGCCAGACGACCAGCGGGAAGTTGTCGTCGAACTTGCCGTCGATGACCTCGGTCGCGGCGGCAACGATGGCCTCGCCGACCTCCTTGTCGATCGCGCCCAGCTCGAGATTGGCCTGCGCGCAGGCCTTCTTGACCACGCCGAGCGCCCGGATGATCGGGACCGGCTGCTTCTCCCAGCCGATCGGGAAGTTCATGATCGAACGTTGGGTCTGGGCGCCCCAGTACTTGTCTGCGGGCACCTCCAGCGGGCCGAAACTGTCGGTCTCGGTGCGGGTCTTGGTCATTGGATCAGCTCTCCCCTGCGGAATGTCGCAGCCGGTTTAGCGGATCTGGGGGCGAGTTCAATGTCGCACGGCGCGAAACCCGCCGCGGGGCGCGCGCTACTTGCGGAAGGTATCCAGCCGCACGACCTCGGCGTCGCGCTTTTCCGAGGGCTTCCTGTCGCGGTGCAGCTCTTCCTTCGACTGGTCGCGGAGCGGCAGCGGATCGGCGGGGGGCGTCGGATCGTCGTCGTCCTCCTCCTCGTCGTCTTCCTCGAACTCCTGGGTCTCGAAGCGCAGGCCGAATTCCACCGACGGATCCACGAAGGTCTTGATGGAATCGTAGGGGATGAACATCCGCTCGGGCGCGTCCCCGAAGTTGAGCGTGACCGCGAAGCCGTCGTCGCCGACCTGAAGGTCGTCGAACCAGTGCTGCATCACCACGGTCATCTCTTCCGGATACCGCTCCTTCAGCCAGTCGGCGAGCGTCGCCTCGGGATGGGTGGTGTCGAAGGTGATGAAGAAGTGGTGCTGGCCGGGCAGGCCGTCCTGCGCGACGTCGCTCAGAACCCGCTGGATCAGCCCGCGCATCGCCCGGTGCATAAGCCTGCCATAGTCGATGGTTGCCGACATCGCGTCCCTCACTTGCTCGACCCCAACATAAGGGATTCGAAGGAAAACGAAAGATGCGGGGTGAAGAAACGGGGGCGGGGTTCAGCCTGCCGCCACGTCGAGCGCAAGACCCGCCATCGCCATCAGCGCCATCGCGGGCAGAAGCCCGAGCCGGAGGGCGAAGACCAGCACGGCCGAGACGGCGATCAGGGCCAGCGCGGCGGGGTCGAAACTGCTCCAGTCCGGGCGCGGCGGCATGCTGCCGGGGGCGATGCGGGCGAAGAGCACATGCAGCGCGAACCAGGCCGACAGGTTGGCGATGACGCCTGCGACGGCCGCGGTGATGCCCTGCAGGGCGCCGGCGAGCCGCGGGGCGGAGAGCAGGCGTTCGAGATGCGGGGCGAAGGCGAAGATCCACAGGAAGCAGGGCACGAAGGTCATCCAGAGGCAGAGCGCCCCCGCCATGAGCGCCATCGGCCAGCCGGCCTCCTTCGCGCCCGCCACCATGGCGGTGAACTGGGTGACGAGGATCAGCGGCCCCGGCGTCGTCTCGGCCAGGCCGAGCGCGTCGATCATCTCGCCCGTGGTCAGCCAGCCATAGCCCTGCACCACCTCCTGCGCCATGTAGGCGAGCACCGCGTAGGCGCCGCCGAAGGTGACGACGGCGAGCTTGGCGAAGAAGAGCGCGATGTCGGTCAGGAACACGGAACCCGCCAGCCAGACCGCGACGAGCGGCATGGCCCAGAGGAGGAGCCAGAGCGCGACGGTGCGCAGCGTCGCCGCCAGCGGCACGGGGCGGCCGGGCGGCGCGGGGTCGGGCGGGGCGGCCGGGCCGAGCAGGGCGCCGATCGCCGCGGCGGCCAGGATGATGAGCGGGAAGGGCACCGCGAGAAGGAAGATCGCCACGAAGGCCGCGGCGGCAAGGGCGATGTCGGCGGGACGGCGGAGCGCCTTCTTCCCCATCCGGATCATCGCCTGGACGACGACCACCACGATCAGCGCCTTGATCCCGTCGAAGGCCGCCTGCACGGCCGGAAGGTCGCCCCAGGCGACATAGGCGAGCGCGAGCGCCACGATGACGAGCGCGCCGGGCAGGACGAAGAGCAGGCCGGCCATCAGGCCGGCGCGGGTGCCGCCCAGCCTCCAGCCCGCCCAGGTGGCCAGCTGCATCGCCTCGGGGCCGGGCAGGAGCATGGCGAAGGACAGCGCGCCGAGGAACTGCTTTTCCGAGAGCCATGCCCGTGTCTCGACGAGCTCGCGGTGCATGATGGCGATCTGCGCCGCCGGTCCGCCGAAGGACAGAAGGCCGATGCGGGCGAAGGCGCGGAAAAGGTCGGGAGGGGCGGCCAGGGTCTGCATCCTCGGTTGAGGTCGCGCTCTTTTGGCGGGCGAGGCGGACCTTGGCAAGCGGGAGGGCGGCCTGTCACAGAAGTTTCGCGAACCGACCGGGGGGGCCTTCGCCTGCGCAGCATGCGCCTGGTCCGAGGCATCGTCTGTCATGTGGGGAAAGTGCAGGCTTCTGTTGCCAGGTGCCTGCGAACCCCGCCTTACGCGGCTAAGCGCAAGGACTTAAAGATCGATTACTCGAACCGCTTACGCGGCCAGAGCAACCGGAGCACGATTGTTGTTGGCAATTATGCTTAGCGTACCGATAACGGTGGTAACTCACCGGGACAAAGCAAACACCTTTAGACGTTCGTCGATCCTGTTTCGGCCCCATGATCCCCCAACAAAGGATGTATGGTGGAGCCGCCGGGTACCGCCCCCGGGTCCGAACCGCTTATTACGTGCGCGTTTATGTCCATAGTCGGTTGCCCGACAGGGGACATATAGGACTGCCCGTCCGGAATTTCAAAGGCTTTCACGCATTCCGATGGCGAGATTTTTCTTCGCCTTCTCCCGCTCGCGCCGCGCCTCGAAGGCCTGCCGGCGGGGCAGCCAGCGATAGTCCGGGTCCCCGGTGACGGGCCCCCAGTGCAGATCGCCGCCGTAGCGCCAGGGGTCGAGCACGATGCCGTCGTAGAGCCCCGCGCCCCGCGCCGAGACGATGAGCGTGGAATGCTCGATCCGGGCGTTGTCCGCATTGGCGATGGCGCGGTGGAGGGCGAGGGTTTCGAAGCCTTCCGCGGCCAGCCGCGCCTCCATGTCGTCGGCCCAGTCCTTGCAGAGCCCGCGCGGCTTCAGCCCCATGTTCACCTTGGTGTTGTGGACGAGCGGCGGGTCCGACACCTCGTAGCGCTGGCGGAGCTCGAGCGGGTAGTCGAGCGCGATGCGGGCCGCGCGGGCGGCTTCCTCCGGGTCGACGTCGGGCGAGAGGGCGGCGATCTCGGCGGTGAGCGGGCCCACCTCGCGGGCGGCCGATGCGGGCGTGTGATCCGGCGCGTAGCCCGAACAGCCCGCCGCCAGAAGACAGGCGGCGAGCAGGGGGAGGAGGCGCGATATCAGGGGGATACGCGCCATGCGGGGATCACGCCGGCTGGCTCAGCTTGACCAGCGCGTGGCGCTTCTTGCCGGCCGAGACCTTGGTGAAGTCGCGCAGACGCTCGACATTCACGAAGGGGAAGTCCTTCGACACCGGCTCGCCGTCGATCAGGGCGCCGTTCTCGGCGATCAGGCGCTTCGCGTCCTTGCCCGAGGACGCCAGCTTCGCCTCGACGAAGATCGTGTTGGCGGCGCAGTAGAGGCCCGGTTCCGGCGCGTCGATCGTCTCGCCCTGAAGGAAGTTCAGCCCGGTCAGGTCGAACTTCGGCAGATCGTCCCCGACGCCGCCCTTCTCGAAGACCTCGCGCGCGGTGGTCTCGGCCGTCGCCGCCGCCTCGGCCCCGTGCAGGAGCGTCGTGACCTCGTTGGCGAGGATGATCTTCGCCGCGTTGATCTCAGAGCCCCCGAGCGCGCCGAGCCGGTCGCATTCCTCGACCGGAAGCTCGGTGTAGAGCTTGAGGAAGCGGCCCACGTCGGCATCGGTCGTGTTCCGCCAGAACTGCCAGAAGTCATAGGGCGACTTCATGTCCGCGTTCAGCCAGACCGCGCCGTCGGCCGTCTTGCCCATCTTCTTGCCGTCCGAGGTGGTCAGCAGGTGCGAGGTCAGCCCGTAGATCTCGTGATCGAGCACGCGGCGGGTCAGGTCGATCCCGTTCACGATGTTGCCCCACTGGTCCGAGCCGCCGAACTGCACGAGGCAGCCGTAGCGCCGGTTCAGCTCGAGGAAGTCGTAGGCCTGCAGGATCATGTAGTTGAACTCGAGGAACGACAGCGATTGTTCGCGGTCGAGCCGGGATTTCACGCTTTCGAAGGACAGCATCCGGTTGACCGAGAAATGCCGCCCGATGTCGCGCAGGAACTCGAGGTAGTTGAGCCCGTCGAGCCATTCGGCGTTGTTCAGCATGAGCGCCTTGTTCGGCGCCTCGGTGTCGTAGTCGATGTAGGCCGCGAAGACCTGTTTGATCCCGGCGATGTTGTCGTCGATCTGGTCGGGCGTCAGCAGGGGGCGTTCGTCGGCACGGAAGGAGGGATCGCCCACCTTGGTCGTGCCGCCCCCCATCAGGGTGATCGGCTGGTGGCCGGTCTTCTGCAGCCAGCGCAGCATCATGATCTGGATCAGCGAGCCGACATGCAGCGATTTCGCTGTCGCGTCGAAGCCGATATAGCCCGGGACGACTCCTGCCAGCAGGGCTTCGTCGAAGCCCTGGTAGTCGGTGCAGTCGGCGACGAAGCCGCGCGCCTGCATGACGTTCAGGAAGTCGGATTTGGGGCTGTAGGTCATGGCACTTGTCCGGGATTTGGTTGCGCGGCAGTGTATAGGCCGCAGGCAGGGGAAGGAAAAGGGCATGTTGAAGCCCAAGGGCAAGCCGCAGGCGCCGGTCCGGGCGCTCGGCACGATGTCGGGGACCTCGCTCGACGGGGTCGACGTGGCGGTCGTGGAGAGCGACGGGGAGCGGATTTTCGGCTTCGGAGAGACGGCCTATCGCGAATACACCAACGAGGAGCGCGAGGTGCTGCGCCGGGCCCTGGGCCGCTGGCCGGGCGAGCCGGGCGTCGCCGAGGCCGCCGAGGTCGTCCAACGCGCGCATACCGAAGTCATGTCGCGGTTCCGCGACGTCGAGATCGCGGGTTTCCACGGCCAGACCCTGGCGCATGAGCCGCGGGGGCGGGGGACGCACCAGCTGGGCGACGGCGCGGCGCTGGCGCGCGCGCTCGGGCTGCCGGTGGTCTGGGACTTCCGCTCGGCGGATGTGCGGTTCGGGGGCGAGGGCGCGCCGCTCGCGCCGTTCTTCCATTTCGCCTGCGCCAAGTGGATCGGCGCGCGGGAGCCTCTGTGCTTCCTCAACCTCGGCGGCGTCGGGAACCTGACCTATGTCGATCCCTCGCAGCCCGCGCCCGAGAGCGAGGGCGCGCTGCTGGCCTTCGACACGGGGCCCGCGAACGCGCCGATCAACGACCTGATGCAGGAGCGGCGGGGCGAGGCCTGTGACCGCGACGGCGCGCTGGCCGCGAAAGGGGACGTGGTGGAGGGGGCGCTCGAGCTCTTCCTCGACGATCCCTTCTTCTCGCGCATGCCGCCGAAGTCGCTCGACCGCAACGCCTTCGCCGAGATGGTGGGCCTGGTGCGGGAGCTGTCGGATGCCGATGCGGCCGCGACGCTGACGGGGATGTCCGCGGCGGCTGTGCTGCGCGGGATGGAGCATTGCCCGAAGCCGCCCGAGCGGGTGCTGGTGACGGGCGGCGGACGGAAGAACCCGGTCCTGATGGAGATGATGGCCGTGGCGCTCGACTGTCCCGTGGTGCCGGTCGAGGAGGCAGGGCTCGACGGCGACATGCTCGAGGCGCAGGCCTTCGCCCATCTCGCCGTCCGGGTGGCGCGCGGGATGGCGACCTCGTGCCCCTCCACCACCGGGGTGCGGGGCGCGATCGGCGGCGGCGAGATCTCGCGCGGGGTGGCGGGGCAGGTCTGACGGGGCGAACGGCATGTGAAGTCCGTGTCGTTCGGCCCGGTCCGGGCACCCGGCGCGGTCCCGTTGCGCGCCCGGGGATGACAGCGCATTGGCGAGAACGGACCGCTTCTGCGGACGGTTCACCGGTGCGGACAGGCGCTCTTGTCGGCAAGGCGCACCGGTGGAGGCGACGCGCGGGGGGGCCGCTGATCATGGAGACCTCTGCGGACGTGGCGGGATAGCGACGCCGACCCGGACGTGTCGTGGTGGCGAACAGTTTCACGATTATCGAAATATCGCTTTGCGGTCCGCAAAGATTTCTATATTTCTAGAATCATGAAAACGACTCACCCCACCACCGACCCCGATTTCGACCTCGCCCGGGCGGCCTCGACCTTCGCGGCCCTCGGCTCCGAGCAGCGGCTCACCGTGCTCCGGACCCTGGTCCGGGCGGGGCCGGAGGGGCTCTCGATCGGAGAGCTCGGCACCCGCAGCGGCGTCACCGGCTCGACCCTGACCCATCACATGAAGATCCTCGCGCAGGCGGGCCTCGTCCACCAGCGCAAGGCGGGGCGCAGCATCATCTGCGCCGCCGTCGCCTACGAGGAACTGCGCGACCTGTCCGGCTTCCTGCTGCGCGAATGCTGCGCCGACGCGGGAGCCCCGAGCCCGAAAGGCACATCCGATGACTGACCTGAGCACGCCCCCGTCCCGCAGCCTGCGAAGCCTTCGGGGCCGGGTCGACGGCGCCCTGGCCGCGATGGTCGTCGTGGTGCTGGCCCTGGTGATCCTCGATCCGGCGCAACTGGGCGACACGATCCGCTTCGCCGCGGCCGCGCTGATCCGGACGGCGCCGGTGATCCTCTTCGCGGTGCTGGCGATCGGCTACATGAAGGCGAGCGGGGCGGAGACGCTGCTCTCGAAGGCCTTTACCGGGCGCGAGGGGCGGATGATCCTGATGGCGGCGCTTCTGGGCGGGCTCTCGCCCTTCTGCTCGTGCCAGGTCATCCCCTTCGTCGCCGCGATGCTGGCGCTTGGCGTGCCGCTCTCGGCGGTCATGGCCTTCTGGCTGGCCTCGCCGATCATGGATCCGGGCATGTTCATCGTGACGGCGGGCACGCTGGGCCTGCCCTTTGCGATCGGCAAGACGCTCGGCGCGGTGGCGCTCGGCCTCTTCGGCGGCACGGTCACGATGCTGATGCGCCGCAGCCCGGTCTTCGCCGACCCGCTGCGCGCGAAACCGCAGGTCGGCGGCTGCTGCGGGGTGAAGAAACCCTACGAGGGCCGCCCGGTCTGGGCCTTCTGGAGCGAGCCCGACCGGCGCGAGACCTTCCGCAGCTCGATCATGGAGAACGCGGTCTTCCTGCTCAAATGGCTGACGCTGGCCTACCTGCTGGAAAGCGTGATGCTGACCTACGTGCCCTCGGCATGGGTGGCGGGCGTGCTGGGCGGCGAGGGGGCCTGGCCCATCCTTCTGGGCGCCCTCGTCGGCATGCCCGCCTATCTCAACGGCTACGCGGCGGTCCCGCTGGTGGATGCGCTGCTGGCCCAGGGGATGGCCCCCGGCGCGGCGATGTCCTTCGTGATCGCGGGGGGCGTCAGCTCCATCCCCGCGGCGGTCGCGGTCTGGGCGCTGGTCAAGCCGCGCGTCTTTGCCGCCTATCTCGGGCTGGCGGTGACGGGTGCGGTGATGGCCGGGCTGGGCTGGCAGCTCGTCGCCGGGTGATCCGAGGCGCTCGCGGGCCGGGCTCGGGTCCGGCCATCTTCATGGATCGCCCGGCGCGACCTCACGCCGAGCAGGAGGCCCCACCCAGTACGCAGAACTTGGCGCAATGCGGATGGTTGAGCGCGACGGGGCGCGACGCCTCCGCCAGCGTCCCGCCAAGCTCGAAACCCTCGTCATAGGCGAGAAGCGTGCAGGCCAGCACCGCGGGCCGCGCGGCGCCCTTGCGGTGGACCAGCATCCGTGAGCCCGAACACATCACGTCCGAGGGCGACTTGCCGAGGATGCCCCAGCAGGCGGTCGTGATCTCGGGCACCTCGACCGACAGGTCCATCTCGGGGAAGATCACGGTCTGCGCGGGGTCCTGCGGGTCGGTCGCGAAACCCTCGGCCTCGAAGAGCGCGGCGAAGGCGGCGCGGGTCTCGGCCTCGGTCTCGTCGGTCAGCGAGCGGCCCGCGACATGCATCTCGATGCCCGCGTCGCGGATCCAGCGCATCCCCTCCAGCGTCACCGCATGGGTGCCCGGGCCGCGTTCGGCATCGTGGACCTCGGCCCGGGGATGGTCGAGCGAGATGCGCAGCGTCAGCAGGCCCGGGAAGTCGGCCTGCAGCGCCGCGAGCCCCGCCCGCATCCGGGGCCGCATCATCGGACGCATGGCGTTGGTCAGGATCAGCACGCGGTGCCCGGCCCCGAGGGCGAGGCGGGCCATCTCGATGATCTCGGGGTTCATGAAGGGCTCGCCGCCGGTGAAGCCCACCTCCTCGAGCGGGGCGCCGAGGCTGCGGGCCTCCGCGAGGTAATGGGCGAGGTCGCTGGCGCGGAAATAGACCAGCCGGTCATTGCCCGGCGAGCTCTCGATATAGCAGTTCGCACATTCGATGTTGCAGAGCGTGCCGGTGTTGACCCAGAGGGTGCGCAGCCCCTCCAGCGCGACGGAGGCCCGCACCTCGCCGTCGGCGGTGATCTGCGGGTCGATGAACTTGCCCTTGTTCGCGGGCATGGCCGGAATATCCTTCATGGTCCAAGCATGGACAGGAGCCCGTTGTCCTGCAATGCTTTCTGCAACGCCGCACAGCGTTGTGAAGGTCGGATTTCCGCGATAAGGTCCGGCCCTGTGAGCGCTAACATCGGCGCATGAAAAGTGGAGCCACAGGTCATGGTCTCGCGTGTCATCCCGGTCGATCCCTTCGATCTCGTGATTTTCGGCGGCACGGGCGATCTTGCCCGGCGCAAGATCCTGCCGGCCCTCTTCCGGCGATTCTGCGCCGGCCAGATGGAGGACAATTCCCGCATCATAGGCGCCGCGCGGGCCGATATGGACGATGCGGGCTACCGCGATTTCGTGCGCGAGGCGATCGCGGAGTTCAACACCGGCCCCGCCACCTGCGAGGCCGGGACGGTGGACGGGTTCCTCGAACGGGTGGGCTACGTCGCCGTCGACGCCATGGGTGAGGACGGCTGGGAGGAGCTGGGACGCCGGATGCGCGACCGCAATGTCGTGCAGGCGTTCTATTTCTCGGTCGGACCGAGCCTCTTCGGCGCGCTGGCCGAACGGCTGCATGCCCATGGCATGGCGGGCGAGGGCACGCGGATCGTGGTGGAAAAGCCCTTCGGGCGGGACGAGGCCTCGGCCCGGGCGCTGAACGCGACGCTGGCCGAACATTTCGACGAGAGCCAGATCTACCGGATCGACCATTACCTGGGCAAGGAGACCGTGCAGAACCTCATGGCGGTCCGCTTCGGCAACATGCTGTTCGAGCCGCTCTGGAATTCGCAATATGTCGACCACATCCAGATCACCGTGGCCGAAACGGTCGGTGTCGGCGGCCGGGGCGAATATTACGACAAGTCCGGCGCCATGCGGGACATGATGCAGAACCACCTGATGCAGCTGCTCTGCCTGATCGCCATGGAGCCGCCGGCGAAGTTCGATCCCGACGCGGTGCGCGACGAGAAGCTGAAGGTGATCCGCGCGCTCGACCCGGTGGAACCCCAGGACATCGTGCGCGGGCAGTACACCGGCGGCGACGGTCAGCCCGATTACCGCACGCAGGTCGAAAATCCCGATAGCCGGACCGAGAGCTTCGTGGCGCTGAAGGCGCGGATCTCTAACTGGAGATGGGCCGGCACGCCCTTCTACCTGCGCACCGGCAAGCGGCTGCGGGCCAAGGTCAGCGAGATCGCGGTGGTCTTCAAGGAAACGCCGCATTCCATCTTCACCGAGGATGCCGGGCGGCACCGCAACATCCTGACGATCCGGCTGCAGCCGAACGAGGGGATGGACCTGGGCGTCACCATCAAGGAGCCGGGACCGGGGGGCATGCGCCTTGTCGACGTGCCGCTCGACATGACCTTCGCGGACGCGCTCGGACCCGATGCCGAGGACGTGCCCGACGCCTACGAGCGGCTCATCATGGACGTGATCCGCGGCAACCAGACCTTGTTCATGCGCGGCGACGAGGTGGTCGCCGCCTGGGCCTGGACCGATCCGATCATCGCCGCCTGGGAAGAACGCGGCGAGGCGCCCAAGCCCTACGACAGCGGCTCGTCCGGGCCCGAGGACGCGCTGGCGCTGCTGCATCACGACGGGCGGCGCTGGAGGGACATCCGGGTATGATCCTCACCGAATATCCCGACCGCGACATGCTGGCGCTCGACCTCAGCGACCGGCTGGCGAGCGAACTGGGCAGCGCGCTCAGGCACAAGGAACGGGTCACCTTCGCGGTGCCGGGAGGCACCTCGCCCGGGCCGATCTTCGACGCGCTGACCGCGGTGCGGCTGGACTGGGACCGCGTGGACGTCGTGCTGACCGATGAACGCTGGGTGCCGGAAAGCGCCGAGCGTTCCAACACGCGGCTGGTGCGCGAGCGGCTGCTGCAGGGCCATGCCGCCGCGGCCACGCTGCTGCCGCTGGTGGCCGATACGCCGACACCGGAAGAGGCGCTCGAGGGATTGTCCGAGGGCCTGCTGCCGCATCTGCCGATCGACGTGCTGGTGCTGGGGATGGGGGCGGACATGCACACCGCCTCGCTCTTCCCGGGGGCGGACCGGCTGGAGGCGGCGCTCGCCGCCGATGCGCCCGCCCTGATGGCGATGCGCGCGCCCGGCGCGCCCGAGCCGCGCATCACCCTGACCGCGCCGGTCCTGCGCGGCGCGATCTCGATCCACGTCGTCATCACCGGCGCCGAGAAGCGCGCGGCGCTGGAACGGGCCGCCGGGATGACCCCCGCCGAGGCCCCTGTGGCCACGGTGCTTGACGAGGCGGTGGTGCATTGGGCCGAATAGGGCCCGGCGCCATAGGCAAGGAGTGACATCATGTGGGACGACCTGAAGCGCCGCGGCGCCGCGGCCGAGGGGCGCGAGATCCTTTCGCTGTTCGAGGAAGGCGACCGGGCGGCGTCCTTCTCGGCCACCTTCGGCGGCATGCTCTTCGACTATTCCAAGACCAACATCGACGACGGCACGATGGCGGCGCTCCTGCGGCTGGCCGAAGAGGCGGGCGTCGCGGACCGGCGCGCGGCGATGATGTCGGGCGAGAAGATCAACGAGACGGAGGGCCGCGCGGTCCTGCATACGGCCCTGCGCAACCTCGACGGCGGGCCGGTCCGGGTGGACGGTCGGGACGTGATGCCCGAGGTCCGCGCGACGCTGGACCGGATGGAGGACTTCGCCCGCGCGCTGCGCTCGGGCGGCTTCGCGGGGCAGGGCGGCCCGATCACCGACGTGGTCAACATCGGCATCGGAGGCTCGGACCTCGGGCCGGTGATGGCGGTGCAGGCGCTCGGGCCCTATTGCGACGGGCCGCGCTGCCATTTCGTGTCGAACGTGGACGGGGCGCATGTGCATGACGTGCTGGAGCGGCTCGATCCGACGACGACGCTGGTGATCGTCGCCTCGAAGACCTTCACCACGATCGAGACCATGACCAATGCCGAAACCGCCCGCGCCTGGATGGCGGATCGGGTCCGCGATCCCGGTGCCCAGTTCGCGGCGCTGTCGTCGAACCGCGACGCGACCGCGGCGTGGGGCATCGACGAGAGCCGCGTCTTCGGGTTCGAGGATTGGGTCGGCGGGCGCTATTCGGTCTGGGGGCCGATCGGGCTGTCGCTGATGCTGGCCGTGGGGCCCGAGGATTTCCGTGCCTTCCTGCGCGGCGGTCAGGCGATGGACAGGCATTTCCGGGAGGCGGCATTCGCCGGGAACCTGCCGGTGCTGCTGGCGCTCGTCGGCATCTGGCACAACCAGGTGCTGGGCTACCCGACCCGCGCGGTGCTGCCCTACGAACAGCGGCTTCTGCGGCTGCCGGCCTATCTTCAGCAGCTCGAGATGGAGAGCAACGGCAAGAGCGTCGCGATGGACGGCACGCCGCTCGAAACCCCTGCCGGGCCGGTGGTCTGGGGCGAGCCCGGGACCAACGGTCAGCACGCCTTCTACCAGCTGATCCACCAGGGCACGCAGGTCGTGCCCTGCGAATTCCTCGTGGGCGCCGAGGGCCACGAGCCCGCGCTGGCGCATCAGCACCGTCTTCTGGTGGCCAATTGCCTCGCCCAGTCCGAGGCGCTGCTGCGCGGCCGCCCGCTCGGGCAGGCGCGGGTCCTGATGGCGGAGAAGGGGCTCGAGGGCGACGAGCTTGAACGTCAGGCGCGGCACCGGGTCTTTCCGGGCAACCGCCCCAGCACGACGCTGGCCTATCCGAAACTCACGCCCGAGGTGCTGGGCATGATCGTCGCGCTCTATGAACACCGGGTCTTTGTCGAGGGCGTGATCCTCGGGATCAACTCCTACGATCAATGGGGCGTGGAACTGGGCAAGGAACTGGCGCTCGCCCTCGATCCGGTGCTGCAGGGACAAAAGGACACGGCGGGCAAGGACGGTTCCACCGCGGCGCTCGTCGCCTACATGCGGGATCACGGCCTGGGGTGATACCCCGCGACCGGCCGAGAAGGGTTTGTCTGACCGGTCGCGAGGAATGGCGGCTTCGAGACTTGGGATGCTGACGCCACCGAACGCAGTCACGTTTGCCCGCGCCGAGAGTTTCGCCGCGGTGCAAAATTTTCTTCGGATGCGACCGGTTTCCGCTCAGAAGCAGATCATCCGGCCCCAGGACGGGTAGCAGAAGGTGCGCCCCTTCTCCGTCGCCGCATCCTCGATCAGGCCGAGAAGCGCGTCCTGTCCGGCGGCAGCCGCGCGGGCGGCCTCGAGCAGGCTCTCCTTGTCGGTGAAGCTGTCCGCGGGGGCGACGCCGGTGTCGTCGAGCGAGGCGCGCAGCCGCAGCGCGGCCAGCATCAGCACGGGATCGTTCCGCGCGCGGCCGAGGGCGATCAGCTGTTCCGAGAGCACCGCCTGCTGCATCAGCCCGGGGCTCGGCGCGGGTTCGTCCTGCGCGGCAAGGGGCAGGGCGGTGACTGCCAGCAGGCAGCTCGTCGTCAGGAACGTCTTCACGGGCAGGATCCTCCGGGCATGGACGTGCCGCAACGTTAACCGGCCCGGCGGATCCGGCAAGAGCCTTTCGCCGGGCTCAGCCGCGGGGGATGTCGAAGCCCGGCGGGGCGAGGGTGAAGCCCTCGAAGCGGAACCCCGGCGAGACGGTGCAGCCGACAAGGCTCCAGCCGTCCGTGCTGCGGGCCGCCTGCCAATGCGCCTCGGGCACGATGACCTGCGGCGCCTCGCCCGCCGCCAGATCGGGGCCGAGGCGATGCTCCGTGGCGGGGCCCGCCTCGTTCGCCGCGAGCGACAGGATCAGCGGGGCGCCCGCGTAGTGGTGCCAGATCTCCGTGGCGTCGACCTTGTGCCAGTGGCTGCGCTCGCCGGCCTTCAGCAGGAAGTAGATGCAGGTCCCCGCGGGCCGGGTGCCGCGGGCCGCATCGGCAATCCACGTCTGGCGATAATGGCCGCCTTCCGGATGCGGCGCGAGGCCAAGGCGGGTGATGATCTCGTCGGCGGTCATGGAGCGTCCTTCAAGTGGCGGTGACGTCGGGCGGTGGTGCGCGGCGCATGTTCCGGGATCACGCAGCAGGGGCGCGGGCGCGATGGCGGGGTGATCGGCGGATGTATGCACATTTTGAAATGTCGTTGGATCGTCATGGAACCGAATGGTAGGTGAGCCGTTGAGCGGTCGTAAAACACGACGTGTAACAGGAGAGATACATGAAAACCCGTTTCGTCCTCGCGCTTGGCCTGTCCGGCAGCCTTCTGGCGGCCTGCGCCAACACGATGAACCCCCAAGCCAATACGGTGGCCGGCGTGGCTGGCGGGGCGGCGGCCGGGCTGATTGCAGCCGAGGCACTCGAGGCCAACGACAACTGGCGCCTGATCGCGGCGCTCGGCGGCGCTGCAGCCGGCACCATGGTGGCCCAGAACGCCCAGACGCAGCAATGCGCCTATTCGCGCGGCAACGGCACCTACTACACGGCGCCCTGCCCGTAAGACCTGCTGTCACGTCCAGAACGTGATGAAACCCCGCCGGTTCTCCGGCGGGGTTTTCGTTTGCGCCTGTGCCTTCTGAGTCCTGTGCCTTCTGAGTCAGGCGCTCCGGGCCGGCGCGGTCCGGAGCGCGCGCAGGATCACTTCAGGATCGAGCGGCCGGCGTATTCGGCGGTCTCGCCCAGCACTTCCTCGATCCGGATCAGCTGATTGTATTTCGCCATCCGGTCCGAGCGCGACAGCGAGCCGGTCTTGATCTGCCCGCAATTGGTGGCGACGGCGAGATCCGCGATCGTGGTGTCCTCGGTCTCGCCCGAGCGGTGGCTCATGACGTTGGTATAGCCGGCGCGATGCGCCATATCGACGGCCCGCAACGTCTCGGTCAGGGTGCCGATCTGGTTCACCTTCACCAGCATGGAGTTCGCGACGCCCTGCCTGATGCCGTCGGCCAGCCGCGCGGGGTTGGTCACGAAGAGGTCGTCGCCCACGAGCTGGACCTTGCCGCCCAGCGTGTCGGTGAGCAGCTTCCAGCCCTCCCAGTCGTCCTCGGCGCAGCCGTCCTCGATCGAGATGATCGGGTAGGAGGCGCAGAGCTTCGCCAGGAAGTCGACGTTCTCGGCCGCGGAGAGCTTCTTACCCTCGCCGGTCATGTCGTAGACGCCGTCCCTGAAGTATTCGGTCGAGGCGCAGTCGAGCGCGAGGTGGATGTCCTCGCCGGGCTTGTAGCCGGCCTTCTCGACGGCCTTCAGGATGAAATCGAGCGCGTCGGTGGTGGAGTTGAGGTTCGGCGCGAAGCCGCCCTCGTCACCGACGGCGGTGCTGTGACCGGCGGCGGCGAGTTCCTTCTTCAGCGTGTGGAACACCTCGGACCCCATCCGGATCGCGTCGGCGCAGGTCTCGGCCGAGACCGGCATGATCATGAATTCCTGGATGTCGATCGGGTTGTCCGCATGTTCGCCGCCGTTGATGATGTTCATCATCGGGACCGGCATGACGCGGGCCGAGGTGCCGCCGACGTAACGGTAGAGCGGCTGCATCGAGAAATCCGCCGCCGCCCGCGCCACGGCGAGCGAGACGCCGAGGATCGCGTTGGCGCCGAGGCGGGACTTGTTCTCGGTCCCGTCGAGCTCGATCATCGCGGTGTCGATGGCGACCTGCTCGGTCGCGTCGAAGCCGACGAGGGTCTCGGCGATCTCGCCGTTCACGCCCTCGATGGCGTCGAGCACGCCCTTGCCGAGGTAGCGGGAGGTGTCGCCGTCGCGCAGCTCCACCGCTTCGTATGCGCCGGTCGAGGCGCCCGAGGGCACGGCCGCGCGGCCCATGGTGCCGTCCTCGAGCAGGACGTCGACCTCGACCGTGGGATTGCCGCGGCTGTCGAGGATCTCGCGGGCGTGGATGTCGATGATGGTGCTCATGGAGGGCTTCCCTTCGCCGGAACCAGTTTCGGCTCGGCTTGTAAGGGGCGGCATGGCCGAGGAAAAGGGGCCATTCCGAGGTTTGCGCAAACAGCAGGGGGTTTTCGGGGGCTCTGCCCCCGTCGGGCCATGCGGCCCGACTCCCCCGGGATATTTCCGGCAAGAGGAAGCAGGGCGCGATCCCGGCCGCGGCGACAGGGCCTCGGTGCCGGGGCTGCGGCGCGCGGTTCCGCAAGCCCGCATCCGACAGGGGCCGCCCCTTACAATCCCCGCCCAAACGGACTAGCGCTGCGGGGCATCGGCGAAGGAGCGGACATGGCGGACAATCTCAAGGGCATCGTGCTGATGACGCTGGCGATGTTCGGGCTCGCGCTGTCGGACATGTTCGTCAAGCTCGCCTCGGGCGTGCTGCCGCCCGCGCAGATCATCCTGCTCGTGGGGGGCGGGACGACGCTGGTCTACGCGGCGGGCGCCCTGGCCTTCGGCATGCCGCTCTTCTCGCGCGTCTTCTTCCGGCCGGTGATCCTGCTGCGCACCTTCGCGGAGGCCGTCGCCGGCGTCTCGATGATGACGGCGATCGCGCTGGTGCCGCTCTCGACCGTGACGGCGATCATGCAGAGCAATCCCCTGCTGGTGACCATGGGCGCCGCGCTCTTTCTGTCCGAGAAGGTCGGGTGGCGGCGCTGGCTGGCGATTGCCGTCGGTCTTGTCGCGATGCTGATGATCGTGCGTCCGGGCGGGTCCGACTACGACGCCACCGTCCTGATCGCCGTGGTCGCGGCCTGCGCGCTCTCGGCGCGCGACCTCGCCACGCGTGCGGCACCCGCCTCGATCCCCTCGCTGGTGCTGGCCGCCTGGGGCTTCGCCGGCTCCGTCCTGGGCGGGGCGGTGCTGATGGCCTTCGGCCCGGGGGCCGCGCCGGTCGAGGGGGTGACGCTCGTCTACCTGATCGCCGCCGTGGCGGTGACGGCGCTCGGCTATTACGCGCTGACCGCCTCGGTCCGGGTCGGGCAGCTCTCGACCGTGGCGCCCTTCCGCTACACCCGGCTCGTCTTCGCCATGGCGATCGCGGTGACGGTCTTCGCCGAGCGGCCCGACGGCTGGACGATCGCGGGTTCGCTCCTGATCGTGGCGAGCGGCGTCTACACCTTCCTGCGCGAACGCCGGATCGCCCGCGCGATGGCCACACCGGAAGGCGCGGGCCCGGTCTGAGCGCTTCGCGCTTTACCGGGGCCGCGCGTTCTGGAAGGCTGGGCGCAGATGCGGGCCCGGGAGGCGGCCATGTCCCGGACCATCACCCTGCCGAAGACCGAGACCAGTCCCCGGACCGAGCGTCCGAGGCTCTGGAAGGTCATCCTGCTGAACGACGATTTCACGCCGCGCGCCTTCGTGGTGAAGGTTCTGCAGGGCGTCTTCCGGATGACGGAGGCCGAGGCGGAGGGCGTCATGCTGACCGCGCACCGCCGCGGCGCCTGCGTCGTCGCGGTCTTCACCAAAGAGGTGGCCGAGACGAAATGCGCGCAGGGCAATGACGCGGGGCGCCGCGCGGGCTATCCGCTGGCCTTCACCACCGAGCGGGAGGAATGAGCCCCGGGCTGCCACCGCAACGGGCAGAGGGCGCGCGCGGCAACGGGGAGGGGCGGCGTGGCATTGCCGCCTCTTGCCTCCGCCCCGCCGCCTCTCTAAACGCTCGCACATGAGCGACATGAACCACGACCGCCTTCTCATCATCGACTTCGGCAGCCAGGTGACGCAGCTGATCGCGCGCCGCCTGCGCGAACTGAACGTCTATTGCGAGATCCATCCCTACCAGAAGGTCACCGACGACTTCCTGCGGGACTTCGCGCCGAAGGCCATCATCTTCTCGGGCGGCCCCGACAGCGTGACGCGCGAGGGCTCGCCGCGCCCGCCCGGGGCCGTCTACGAGCTCGGGGTGCCGATCCTCGGCATCTGCTACGGCCAGCAGGTGATGATGCAGGACCTCGGCGGCAAGGTGGAGGCGGGCGAGAGCCACACCGCGGAATTCGGCCGCGCCTGGGTCACGCCCTCGGAGGAGCGCACCGACCTGCTGACCGGCTGGTTCCTCGACGGGACGGGCCGCGAACAGGCCTGGATGAGCCACGGCGACCACGTCTCGGAACTGGCGCCCGGCTTCGCCGTCTACGGCACCTCTCCGGGCGCGCCCTTCGCGGTGACCGCCGATCTGGAGCGCCGGTTCTATGCCGTGCAGTTCCACCCCGAGGTGCACCACACCCCGAACGGCAAGACGCTCTACGAGAATTTCGTGAAGCTCGCGGGCTTCACCGGCGACTGGACCATGGCCGCCTACCGCGAGGAGATGATCGAGAAGATCCGCGCGCAGGTCGGCGACGCCAAGGTCATCTGCGGCCTGTCGGGCGGTGTCGACAGCTCGGTCGCCGCGGCGCTGATCCACGAGGCGATCGGCGAGAACCTGACCTGCGTCTTCGTCGACCACGGGCTGCTGCGGCTCAACGAGGCCGAGGAGGTGGTCACGATGTTCCGCGACCACATGAACCTCAGGGTGATCCACGCGCAGGAGCAGGAGCTCTTCCTCGGCGCGCTGGAGGGGGTCTCGGACCCCGAGACCAAGCGCAAGATCATCGGTAAGCTCTTCATCGACGTGTTCCAGAAATACGCCGACGAGATCGAGGGCGCGCGCTTCCTGGCCCAGGGCACGCTCTATCCCGACGTGATCGAGAGCGTCAGCTTCTCGGGCGGTCCTTCGGTCACGATCAAGTCGCACCACAACGTGGGCGGCCTGCCCGAGAAGATGGGCCTGAAGCTGGTCGAGCCGCTGCGCGAGCTCTTCAAGGACGAGGTCCGCGCGCTCGGCACCGAGCTGGGGCTGCCCGCGTCCTTCATCGGCCGCCATCCGTTCCCGGGGCCGGGCCTCGCGATCCGCTGCCCGGGCGAGATCACGCGCGAGAAGCTCGAGATCCTGCGCAAGGCGGATGCGGTCTATATCGACCAGATCCGCAAGCACGGGCTCTACGACGAGATCTGGCAGGCCTTCGCCGCCATCCTGCCGGTCCGCACGGTGGGCGTCATGGGCGACGGCCGGACCTATGATTTCGCCTGTGCGCTCCGCGCGGTGACGAGCGTCGACGGCATGACGGCGGATTACTATCCGTTCAGCCACGATTTCCTCGGCGAGACCGCGACCCGGATCATCAACGAGGTGAAGGGCATCAACCGCGTGACCTACGACATCACGTCGAAGCCCCCGGGAACCATCGAGTGGGAGTGAGCCGCGCGCCGCGGCGCTGACCGCCGCCGGGCCGTGCGCGTCCCGGCCTCCCAAACCGCTTGCCTCACCCCGCCCGGCTCTGCCAAAAGAAAGCCCCGGACCCGGATTGGAGCCCATGCACAAGCGCGAGACCATCCTCACCCGCTGCGAGCAGCAGGGCCTCCGCCTGACCGAGCAGCGGCGCGTGATCGCGGGGGTGCTGGACGGGGCACGGGACCATCCGGACGTGGAAGAGCTGCATGCGCGGGCCAATGCCGCGGACCCGCGCATCTCGCTCGCGACGGTCTACCGGACGGTGAAGCTGTTCGAAGAGGCGGGGATCCTCGAGAAGGTCGATTTCGGCGACGGACGGGCGCGCTACGAGGATGCGGAGCGCGACCATCACGACCACCTGATCGACCTCGAGACCGGCAAGGTCATCGAATTCGTCGACCCCGAGATCGAGCAGCTGCAGGAAAGGATCGCCCGCAAGCTCGGCTACGACCTCAAGGGCCACAAGCTCGAACTCTACGGGGTGCGCCGGAAGGACTGACCTTCCGGCACGGCGCCCTGGGTCAGGCCGCCTGCGAGGCCTCGAACCCCAGATCCCGGAGCGCGGCCGCCGCGATCTCGAACGACCGGCGCCGCTTGGCCGGGTCGTGGATGTGGCCTGCGAGGATCACCTCGTCGGGCCCGTGCCGGTCGATCAGGCCGGAGAGCTGTGCCTGCACCTCGGCCTTGTCGCCGACCGCCCGGATGCGCCCGCCGATATCGGTCATGCGGATCATCGACGCGTCGGCGTGATCCTCGATTCGCTCCACCGGCCGCGGCAGCTTGCCCGGCCGCCCGGAGCGCAGGTTGATCATGGCGAGCTGGGCGGAGGTGCGGATGAAATGCGCCTCGTCCGAGGTGTCGGCGCCGAAGACATTGATGGCCATCATGAAATGCGGGCGTTCGAGGAACTCGGACGGACGGAAGGTCTGGCGATAGATGTCGGCGGCCTCTTCCAGCGCGTCGGGGGCGAAATGCGAGGCGAAGGCGTAGGGCAGCCCGAGATGCGCGGCAAGCTGGGCGCCGTAGAGCGAGGAGCCGAGGATCCAGAGCGGCACATGGGTGCCTTCGCCGGGGATCGCGTGCAGCCGCTGGCCGGGCTCGGGATCGCCGAAATAGGCCAGGAGCTCGATCACGTCCTGCGGGAAGGTGTCGGGCGCCTGCAGGTTGCGGCGCAGTGCGCGGGCGGTCTCCATGTCGGTGCCGGGCGCGCGGCCGAGCCCGAGGTCGATCCGGCCGGGGAACATGGTGGCGAGCGTGCCGAACTGTTCGGCGATCACCAGCGGCGAGTGGTTGGGCAGCATGATCCCGCCCGAGCCCACGCGGATCCGCTGCGTCTGCTGCGCCACGTGGCCGATCAGGACCGAGGTCGCGGCCGAGGCGATGCCCGGCATGTTGTGATGTTCGGCCAGCCAGAAGCGGCGGTAGCCCTCGGCCTCGGCGGTCTGGGCGAGGGCGACGGTGGCGGCGATCGCCTCGGCCGCGTCATGGCCTTCGGAGACGGGCGAGAGATCGAGCAGCGAATAGCGCATGGGGTGGTCCTTTCGAACGTGTCGGACAGCAGTGAATGGCCTTTGCCCGCCGGGGGCAAGTGCGGAACGGAGAGGCTGGCGGCGGCCTCTGTGCGCCAGGCTCAGCGAAGCTCTCCCTTCGCGGCCCAGCCGGCCTCGAGCTTGTCGATGGCGGCGATGCGGGCGTCGGTCTTCGGATGGCTCATCAGCCAGGCGGGCGTCGCCCCGCCGCCGCCGGTGAGCGCGGCGAGCTTGCGGAAGAGCGATTTCTGCGGCCCGGTGCCGATGCCGGACTTGGTGAGCAGGGCGGCGGCATAGGCATCGGCCTCGTATTCGTCCGAGCGCGAGAGCCGGGCGGCCAGCAGCGAGGTCAGCGCGCCCGCGATCAGGATGCCGATCCCGGGGATCAGCCGCGCCAGCACCAGCCCGAGCGCGGTCCGAAGCGCGTTCTGGCCGGAGAAGTCGATCATCCGCCGCCGCGAATGGCCAAGCGCCACGTGGCCCAGTTCGTGGGCGATGACCGATCCCATCTCCTCGGCCGTGACCTCGCCCTTGCGGAACCGGTCGTAGAAGCCGCGGGTGATGAAGATGCGCCCGTCCGGCGCGGCCAGGCCGTTGACCGGCGCGATCTCGTAGATGTGGACGCGGATCCGGGGCAGGTCGAGCGCCTTGGCGAGCCGCGTGGTGATCTCGAGCAGCTTCGGGTCCGCCAGTTCGGAGGATTTGGCGTCCAGTTCCTTGCGGGTGCGCCAGACCGAGAAGTGGTAGGCGACGAGCCCGTAGAGGATGGCCAGCAGGATCGGGGCGAAGCGGAGCATTGTCTCGATATGGGGTCGCGGCAGCGGCCGGGCAAGCGGGGTCTAGGTCTCGGGGTGGTCCCGCTTCGCGACCCGGCGGATCGCCCAGAGGATCAGCACCAGCGCGCCTGCGGACAGGAGCAATCCGGTCGCCTCGTGCACCACCATGGCGGCGAAGAGGATCGGGTCCGCGAAGGTGTAGCCCGCGGCGAGGTTCACGAGCACCCAGATCACCTCACCGACCGAGGCCCAGGCGGTGAAACGGGCCCAGTTGTACCCGGCGGCACCGGCGGCAAAATTCACATATGGGCCGAGCGGAGAGACCGGCCAGCGGCTGAACAGCACCCCCGGGCCGCCGCGGCGGGCGATCCAGCCCTCGGCCCTGAGTCGCCCCGCGCGCCGTTTCGGCTTCGCGTCCATCCAGCGGATCAGCGGACCGCGCCCCGCGCGACCGATGGCATAGGCGATCTGGTCGCCCGCGATGGCCCCGAGGATCCCCGCGAGCGCGAGCTGCCACAACGGCAATCCGCTGGCCGCCGATATGGCCCCCGCCGAGATCAGGATCACCGAGGCGGGCACCGGCAGCGCCACGCAGGAGGCGAGGCAGACCGCGAAGATGACGACCGGCCCGTGCGCGGCGAGGGCCTGGATCAGCCAGTCCTCTCCCGCGATGTCGATCATCGTCGGGTCGGGCAGGTCCGGCGGCGGGGCGGGGATGATGCTCATGCGGGAAACCTTGCCCGTTCAGCGGCTTGCGTAAAGGTCCGGACGTGGTGCGTGAAGATTGTTGACCGGCGCACCGGAGCACTTGCCACCGATAGCGGCGCCGGAAGGCAGGCTCAGCGGGTGAGTTCCTTCATCCCCTGCGAGAGCCCTTCGAGCGTCATCGGGAACATCTGGTCCTCGAAGATCTCGCCGATCATCTTGATCGACTGGGTATAGCCCCAGTATTTGCGCGGCACCGGGTTGATCCAGACGTTGTCCTTCCACTGCGCGCGGGCGCGCCGCAGCCAGGTCTCGCCGGATTCCTCGTTCCAGTGCTCGTTCGCGCCGCCGGGATAGGCCACCTCGTAAGGCGACATCGAGGCATCGCCGATGAAGATCGCCTTGTAATCGTGGCCGTAGGTCCGCAGCACCTCCCATGTGGGCGTCTGCTCCTGCCAGCGGCGGCGGTTGTCCTTCCAGACGCCTTCGTAGAGGCAATTGTGGAAGTAGAAGTGTTCGAGATGCTTGAACTCGGACTTGGCGGCCGAGAAGAGCTCTTCCATCACCTTGATATGCGGGTCCATCGAGCCGCCGACATCGAGGAACAGCAGCACCTTCACCGCGTTGCGCCGCTCGGGCCTTGTCTGCACGTCGAGATAGCCGTGTTCGGCGGTCGAGCGGATCGTGCCGTCGAGGTCGAGCTCGTCATGCGCGCCGTCGCGGGCCCAGCGACGCAGACGCTTGAGCGCCATCTTGATGTTGCGGGTCCCGAGCTCGACGTTGTCGTCGAAATTCTTGAACTCGCGCTTGTCCCAGACCTTCACCGCGCGCTGGTGGCGGGATTTCTCCTGGCCGATGCGCACCCCTTCCGGGTTGTAGCCCTGCGCGCCGAAGGGCGAGGTGCCCTTGGTGCCGATCCACTTGGAGCCGCCCTCGTGCCGTTCCTTCTGCTCCTTCAGGCGCTCCTTGAGCGTCTCCATCAGCTTCTCGAAGCCGCCGAGCGCCTTGATCTCGTCCATCTCCTCCTTCGAGAGATGCTTTTCAGCCATCTGGGTCAGCCAGTCGGCGGGCAGGTCCACCGCCTCGATCACCTGATCGAACGAGATGTTCTCGAGCCCCTCGAAGGTCTTCGCGAAGGCGATGTCGAACTTGTCGATATTGCGCTCGTCCTTCACCATCGAGGTCCGGGCGAGGTAGTAGAACGCCTCGACGTCGTAGGTCGCCAGTCCGGCGCGCACCGCTTCCAGGAAGGTCAGGTATTCGCGCAGGGTGACGGGGACGGCGTGTTTCCGGAGGTTCTCGAAGAAGGGTATGAACATCAGACCATCGTGCGGTGGATTATGAGGGTCAGGAAGAGACCCGCCAGCGCGAAGATCATGGCATGTACCGCCGCGTATTGCAAAATGTCCGCAGTCTTGCCGCCGCGCGATTTCGCCCGCCAGCCGCCGACGAGGGCGCCGGCGATGATGCCGATGATGACCAGCATGTTCAGCCTCCGGTTCGGTTCGGATTGAGCGCGGCGACCTCGGAGAGTTTCGCCCGGACCGCCCAATCGGGACCGAAGCCGTAGCGCGCCCAGCCGAGGGAGTCACGGCGGGTGGCCTGCGCCGCTTCGCCGCGCCCGACGAGGTCCAGCGCCTCGGCCTCGAGCATCATCAGCGACGACAGGAGCGCCGCGTTCTCGTGCCGGCGCGCGAGATCGGACTGGCCCTTCAGCAGCGACAGCGCGGCGGCCCCGTCGCTGCGGGCGATGGCATGGGCGGCCAGCTGCGCGCGGACGAAGGCACGGTGGATCGCGGTGTCGGGGTTGCGGCCGTAGAGCGCGTCGGCCCGGCGGTAGCTGGCCAGCGCCGCCTGCGGATCCGTCGACTGCACCAGCCGCGCATAGGCGTAATGCGAAAAGGCGAGGCGGTGATCGCTCCAGCCGCTCCGTCGCGCGATGTCGAGCGCGCGACCGGCGGCGCGCAGCCGCTCCAGGTTCGAGGTGCCGGGCCCGAGCGCGTTCTGGATCGCGTCGATCCAGTCGCGCGAGGTTTCGGGCAGGTTGCGGGTCGGGCGCCGCTCCCCGGCCGGGTTCAGCCGGGCGAGCAGGGCGGGCAGGCGGGCCGCGACCTGCGCCTTCGTCATGCCGTTCTGCAGTTCGTCCGCGTAGAAGGCCCGCAGGATCAGCATGTCGAAGGGCGTCAGCACGGTGTGGACGTTGTCGTCGTTGAAGACGGAATTATCCAGCCGGTAGAGGTCGTTCAGCGGCCCGAGCGCCTGCGCCAGCTCCTCGTGCAGGCAGTCGCGGACCTCCTGCGGGCTCACGTCGTTCGGCACGAAGATGGCGATCCGCTCGCGCTTCGTCAGGCCGGTCCAGGACGATTGCGCGCGACGCCGGGCGCGGTTGTATTCCGCGAGGCTCGAGACATTGGGCACGACGAAGCAGGCGGCCTGCGGCAGGAAGCGCCGGATCTGGTCGCCCGAGACGGCCTGGATCGTCACGTTTGCATCGCTGGCCGAGGTGCGCTGGATGTCGAGCCCCGCCTCGCGCCGCATCCGCGCCAGCACGCGGTCCAGCTCGGTCCGCATTCCCGTGGGCGCGGTGCCGGTCATGCGGACGCGTATGGTCCCCTCGAACCGTGTCAGCACGGGCAGCTCGCGGCCCGATTCCAGCCGGAAGGCGAGGTCGAGGAAATCGCGGGCGATGTCGGCGTTGGACGCGCTGACCTGGCCCGGCCCGGCACGGTTTTCCGAGAACAGCTTCATCGGCGGCAGGTCCATGCCGCCCGCGGAATGGGCGGCGCGCGACGGCGGTTCTCCGGCCTGCGACAGGGGCTGGCAGGCGGCCAGGGCCATCAACAGAAACGCGGCATGTTTCAGCCGCATCAGAGCGCCCTCTGGTACTTGATGAAATCCGTCTTCTTCGCGATCCGGTCATAGAGCTTGCGGGCCGTCGCGTTGTCCTCCTGCGTCAGCCAGTAGACGGTGGGCGCACCGGCGGCGTCGGCCCGTTCGTAGACCGCCTCGATCAGCGCGCGGCCGACACCGGTGCCGCGGACCTCGGGATCGGCGTAGAGGTCCTGCAGGTAGCAGACGTTCTCCACCTTCCAACCGTGCCGGTGGAAGAGGTAATGCACCAGGCCCACGGGCTTGCCGTCAACCTCGGCGATGAGGCCGTTGAAATCCTGCGGGTCGTCGCCGAGCAGGCGCGCGAAGCTCGATGCCTTGATCTCGGGCGTGACGGAGGTGTGGTAGAATTCCAGGTAGAGATCCCAGAGACGTTCCCATTCGGCGCGGTCGGAAGGGGTGATCGGGCGGATCGTAACCGTATCGCTCAATGGAATTGTCCTATCATCAGCCTGCAATGCCGCCCGACGGCGGTTCTTTCGCAAGAGTGTCCGCAATTTTGCCCGGAATGTCACGCCCGGTGATCCGCGGGCCAGCGGAGTGTCGCTCTTCTGCCGATCGCGGGCGGTGTCAGGCCAGCCAGGCGAGCGTGGCGAGGGTCGCGACGGTGGTCCAGACGGTGACCTGCATGATCGTGCGCGTGCGCACCTCGTAGAGCAGCGCCATCGAGAAGGCCATCGCGCCCGTGGGTCCGGCCGCCGAGAGCAGGAAGCCATCGGGCGCGGTGCCGGGCGCCAGAACCACGATCGCGGCCCAGAGCGCCAGCGGGAAGACGGCCACCTTGACCGCGATGACGAGCAGGGCCAGCGGTTCGGGGCGGAGCGGCGTCACCGACAGGATCACCCCCATGGCGAAGAGCGCGGTCGGCGAGGCGGCGCGGCCGACGAACCCCGCGAAGGTGTCGAGCGGGCCGGGCAGGGGCAGCCCGCCCGCCGCGAAGACCGCCGCCGCCGCGATGGCCCAGAGCAGCGGCAGGCGCAGCACGCGCGTCAGGACCAGCCCGGCGCTGCTGCCCGCATCGCGCCCGGCCATCACCTCGAGCGCGATCATGGTGCCGGCGAAGGCGAGGATCGAATCCACCATGATGACCGAGGTGATCGCGAGCGTGGTCTCCGGTTCTCCGAGGAACTGCGCGATCGGCAGGGTGTAGTACGCGTTGTTGACGAAGACGCCCGCGAAGCCCAGAAGCAGCGCCTCCTGACGGGATCGCCCGAAGAGATTGCGCGCCACCGCGAAGCCCGCGGCATAGACCAGAGCCTCCACCCCCACGTAGGCGAGCAGCGGCACGAGCTCGAACGCGGGCCAGGGCGCGGTGGCGATGGCGCGGAACAGGAAGATCGGCAGCAGGACGGTCATGGCGAACCGGTTCAGGACCCGCGCGTCCCCCGCGCCGACCCAGCCGGTCCGCCCGCTCGCGTAGCCGATCAATGCGATGGCGAAGACCGGCAGGATCGGATCCGTCAGGACCCCGAGCACGTCAGCGTTGGCCGCGCGCCATGAAGGCCAGACGTTCGAAGAGATGCACGTCCTGCTCGTTCTTCAGAAGCGCCCCGTGCAGCTTCGGCAGCGCATTGGCGCCGTCCCGCTTGAGGTCCTCGGCGGTCAGGTCCTCGGCCAGGAGCAGCTTCAGCCAGTCCAGCACTTCCGAGGTCGAGGGCTTCTTCTTGAGACCGCTCGTCTCGCGCAGCTCGAAGAACTGGGTCAGCGCGGTGGTCAGCAGGCTTTCCTTGATCCCGGGATGGTGGACCTCGACGATCTTTCGCATCGTGTCCATGTCGGGGAAGCGGATGTAGTGGAAGAAGCAGCGGCGCAGGAAGGCGTCGGGCAGCTCCTTCTCGTTGTTCGAGGTGATGATCACGATGGGGCGCTGCGCGGCGCGGATCGTGTCGCCGGTCTCGTAGACGTGGAACTCCATCCGGTCGAGCTCCTGCAGGAGGTCGTTCGGGAACTCGATGTCGGCCTTGTCGATCTCGTCGATCAGCAGCACGACCTTCTTGTCGGCCTCGAAGGCGGTCCAGAGCTTGCCCTTGCGGATGTAGTTGCGGACGTCGTGGACCTTCTCGTCGCCGAGCTGCGAGTCCCGCAGGCGCGATACGGCATCGTATTCATAAAGACCCTGCTGCGCCTTGGTGGTCGATTTGATGTTCCATTCGATCATCTCGAGGCCCAGGCCCGAGGCCACCTGCCGCGCCAGCTCGGTCTTGCCGGTGCCGGGTTCGCCCTTGACGAGGAGCGGGCGCTCCAGCGTCACGGCGGCGTTCACCGCGACGGTCAGGTCGTCGGTTGCGACGTAGTCCTTGGTTCCCTCGAATTTCATCTGCGCATATCCCTCGGTTGGTCCGGGGGCGACACTAGAGGCCTTCGGACGGCGCCGCAATCAATCCCTTGCCGTTCGGCAGGTTCGTGAAGCGGGCAGGGGTTACTGCTTTATTGCATTGTGTAGTGACAAGACATCTTGAAAGGAGTAGATGCCAGCGCAGGGGTGGCCAGCGGGCTTTCTGAACTCTGAAAGCGACGTGTTTGGCCGTTTTTGAGGGAGCCTTGTGCATGAAAGCAGAGACGTTTCTTTCTGATGATTACCGGCCCGCTGAGGACGAGCCTTTCATGAACGAGCGCCAGCTCGAATATTTCCGCAGAAAACTTTGGACCTGGAAAGACGAGATCCTGGAAGACAGCCGCGAGACCATCGAGGGCCTTCAGGACAGCACCCGCAACATCCCGGACGTCGCCGACCGCGCCAGCGAAGAGACCGACCGCGCCCTGGAACTGCGGACCCGCGATCGCCAGCGCAAGCTGGTGGCCAAGATCGACGCGGCGCTGCGGCGGATCGACGAGGGCGAATACGGCTATTGCGAGGTCACCGGCGAGCCGATCAGCCTCAAGCGCCTGGATGCACGGCCGATCGCCACCATGAGCCTCGAGGCACAGGAACGCCACGAACGGCGCGAGAAGGTCCACCGGGACGACTGATCTCGTCGCGGCGTTCTGGCCGCGGTGTCAATCGACTGAATTTGAACAAAATCCAACGCGCCGGGCTTTCGCTCCGGCGCGTTTTGGTGTCTGAATCGGGTATGGACCTCAATCAACTCAAAGTTGCGGTCGTCGGGGCCGGGATCGGCGGGCTTGCCCTGGCCCGCGCGCTCGCGCTGCGCGGCGCATCGGTGACGGTGCTGGAACAGGCGCCGGAGATCCGCGAGGTGGGCGCCGGGCTGCAGGTCTCGCCGAATGGCGTGGCGGTGATGCGGGGTCTCGGCCTCGACCAGGCGCTGCTGGCGCGGCGCCCGGTGGAGGCGGGCGCCGTCTCGCTCCGCGATGCCGGCGGGGACGAGGTGCTGCGGCTGGACCTCGCGCGGCATGCGCCCGGGCAATCGCATCTCTGCGTGCATCGCGCCGACCTGATCGACGTGCTGGCCGAGGGCGCGCGGGCGGCGGGCGTCCGGCTGCGCCTGCTGCACAAGGTCGATGCGGTCACGCCCGGGCCGCGGCCCGAGATCGTCACCTGCCGGGGCGCACGGCTCAGGGCCGACCTCGTGATCGGTGCCGACGGGCTGCATTCGCGCCTCCGCCCGGTCCTGAACCCCGGCGCGGCGCCCGCCTTCACCCGCCATGTCGCCTGGCGCGCGGTCCTGCCCGAAACCGGCACGCCCGCGGCCGAGGTCCGGCTCTACATGGGGCCGAAGCGGCACATCGTGACCTATCCGCTGCGCGGCGGCACGCTGCGCAACCTCGTGGCGGTCGAGGAAACGCCGGTCTGGACCGAGGAGGGATGGTCCCATGCCGGCGATCCCGACCGGCTGCGCGCGCTGTTTTCGGACTTCGGCCCGGACGTGCGCGACCTGCTCGCCCGCGTCGAGACGGTGCATCGCTGGGGCCTCTTCCGTCACCCGGTCGCGCGGCGCTGGCACGGCGAGGGCACCGCGCTGGTCGGCGACGCGGCGCACCCGACGCTACCCTTCATGGCGCAGGGCGCCTGCCTCGCGCTGGAAGACGCCTGGGTGCTGGCCGAGAGCCTGGCGGAGGGGACGGACATGGCCTCGGGGCTGTCCGCCTACCAGCAGGCGCGGCAGGGCCGCGCAAGCCGCATCGTCGCCGCCGCCTCGCGCAATGCGTGGAAATACCACCTCAGCCTGCCGCCCCTGCGCCGCGCCGGCCACATGGCGCTGCGTCTCGGCGGCCGGTTCGCCCCCGGCGCCATGGTGCGCCAGTTCGACTGGATCTATCGCGAGGATGTCACGCGCGGCGCACGCCTCGCGCCGTCCTTGCCCATGGTGGCGGAGTAGGGGCGCCGTCCCCGCGATCTCGCGGAATTTCCGAGCCTGTAAGGGGGGGCCGGTCCCACTGCCAAGTGCCCGGCCTGCGAGACGCTGCGGCCGGGCGCTCGATCCGTCTGCGGCGATCAACGGCAATGCGGAAGGCCGGTGTGGCAGAGGGCCCAGTCTCACTGTTGGTTGCAGTGCCCCCACCTCGCACGACGGATCGACTTGGAGCTCGGTAACTGCTGAAAACCAGAGGCCAGTTCAAACAGCGGCCGTGGCAGGGGGCTCTGCCCCCGTCGCGGCAGGCCGCGACTCCCCCGGAGTATTTCCGGAAAGATGAAGCCTGGGGCGGGCGGCTCAGCCCTTGTGGATCCAGCCGCCGCCGAGGATGCGCGAGCTGTCCGGCGCGTAGAAGACGCAGGCCTGGCCCGGGGAGACGCCTTCTTCGGGTGTCAGCAGCTCGACCTCGGCCGTGGTGGCCGAGAGCGGACGGATCACCGCCTCGCGCGGGGGGCGGGTGGAGCGGACCTTGACCAGGACGTGATGCTCGGCCGCGCTGTCGAAGGCGCCGTTGCCCAGCCAGTTGATCTCGCGCACTGGGATGGTCCGGGTGGCCAGCATCTCCTTGGGCCCCACCACGACGCGGCGGGTGTCGACGTCGAGCTTCACCACGTAGAGCGGCTCGGAAAGACCGCCGATGCCGAGGCCGCGGCGCTGGCCGATCGTGTAGTGGATGACGCCGTCATGGGTGCCCAGCACCCGGCCGTCGGCATGCACGATCTCTCCGGGCTCCGCCGCACCGGGGCGCAGCTTCTCGATGACCGAGGCGTAATTGCCGTTCGGCACGAAGCAGATGTCCTGGCTGTCGGGCTTGTCGGCGACCGCCAGCCCGTATTTCGCGGCAAGCGCCCTGGTCTCGGCCTTCGAGGCGAGGTGGCCCAGCGGGAAGCGCAGGTAATCGAGCTGCTCGGGCGTGGTCGAGAACAGGAAGTAGCTCTGGTCACGGTTCGCATCGGCCGCGCTGTGCAGCTCCGGCCCCGCTTCGCCCATCTTGCGCTGGATGTAATGCCCGGTGGCCATGCAATCGGCATCGAGGTCGCGCGCGGTCTCGAGCAGGTCCTTGAATTTCACCCGCTCGTTGCAGCGGATGCAGGGCACCGGCGTCGCGCCCGCGAGGTAGCTGTCGGCGAACTCGTCGATCACCGCGTCCCTGAAGATGTTCTCGTAATCCAGAACGTAATGCGGGAAGCCCATCTCCTCGGCCACGCGGCGCGCGTCGTGGATGTCGAGCCCGGCGCAGCAGGCGCCCTTCTTGGCAAGCGCCGCGCCGTGGTCGTAGAGCTGCAGCGTCACGCCCACCACGTCATAGCCCTCCTCGGCCAGCATCGCCGCCACGACCGAGCTGTCCACGCCGCCCGACATCGCCACCACCACCCGCGTCTCGGACGGGGGTTTGGCGAAGCCGAGGGAATTCAGGGTCTTGGTGGTGTCGAGGGCCATCGGGGCCTCCTGGATCGCGGCGGTCGGGCAGGGGAAGTCCCGGAGAATATAGGAAAATGCGAGATACTAACAACCCGCCATTTCATCCGCCGTTAAGCCGGCCGCGCAATTCTGGCGGCATCGGACGACGCGGGGATGGGCCGCCATGTATCTCAAGAAGGTTCGCGGGCCAAGAGCGGTCACACTGGCCGACGGCAGCGTGATGACGCGCGCCGACCTCCCGCCCGCCGAAACGCGACGCTGGGTCGCCTCACGCAAGCTTGCCGTGGTGCGGGGGGTGGTCTACGGGCTGATCACGCAGGACGAGGCGCTGGCGCGCTACGGTCTCAGCCGGGAGGAATTCATCGAATGGGTGACGGCCGTTACCGAACATGGCGAAGAGGCGCTGAAGGCCACCGCCCTGCAGCGGTTCCGGAACGGCGAGGCGCATGACCGTTAGGGTTTTAAAATGACTCTCATAAGCGATTGTCAGAATGCGAGTATCCCGGTAACGTGGAGTTAACCATTTCCGGTCAGGTTGAGTGAAAGTCACCGGGCGAATGGAGTGAACGTGATGCGAGTGCTTTTGGTAGAAGACGATCCGACCACGTCGAAGAGCATCGAACTGATGCTCACGCACGCCAATCTGAACGTGTACACGACCGACATGGGCGAGGAGGGGATCGACCTTGCCAAGCTCTACGATTACGACCTCATCCTGCTGGACCTCGGCCTGCCGGACATGAACGGCCACGACGTGCTGCGGCAATTGCGGCTCGCGAAGATCGAAACGCCGATCCTGATCCTGTCCGGCGCGGACGATACCGAAAGCAAGATCAAGGGTTTCGGCTTCGGCGCTGACGATTACCTCACCAAGCCTTTCCATCGCGAGGAACTCGTGGCGCGGATCCATGCGATCATCCGCCGCTCCAAGGGCCATTCGCAATCGGTGATCCGGACCGGAAAGGTCGCGGTCAACCTGGACGCCAAGACGGTGGAGGTCGCGGGCAAGTCCGTGCATCTGACCGGCAAGGAATACCAGATGCTCGAGCTTCTGAGCCTCAGGAAGGGCACGACGCTCACCAAGGAGATGTTCCTCAACCACCTCTACGGCGGCATGGACGAGCCGGAACTGAAGATCATCGATGTCTTCATCTGCAAGCTCCGCAAGAAGCTCACCGGCGCGACGGGCGGCGACAATTACATCGAGACGGTCTGGGGCCGCGGCTATGTGCTCCGCGATCCCGAGCCCGAGCGGATGGACGACCAGCGGATCGCGCTCGGCGCCTGACGCGGCCCCTCTGGACCTGCCCGGCAGGCGGCCCTATCACTTCCCCGGAACGTGCGGCGTGGCCGCGGGCGACAAGAGGGGCAGGCGGTGACGGATCTGGTGCCGGTCGGGAAACTTGGCGAGGCAGAGGCGCGCGAGGAACTGGCGCGGCTGGCAGAGCTGCTCGCCCGGGCGAACAGCGCCTACCATGGCGCGGATTCGCCTGACATCTCCGACGCCGAATACGACGCGCTGAAACGGCGCAACGCCGAGATCGAGGCGCGCTTTCCCGCCCTCAAGCGTTCCGACAGCCCGAGCGAGATGGTGGGCTCGGCCCCCTCCGAAGGGTTCGCGAAGGTCCGGCATTCGGTGCGGATGCTCTCGCTCGGCAACGCCTTCGAAGAGGGCGAGATCCGCGATTTCGACGACCGCGTACGGCGCTACCTGAACCTTGCCGCCGATGCGGACCTGAGCTTCACAGCCGAGCCCAAGATCGACGGGCTCAGCCTTTCGCTGCGCTACGAGGGCGGCACGCTGGTGCAGGCGGCGACCCGCGGCGACGGGGAGACGGGCGAGAACGTGACCGCAAACGCCCGCACGATCGACGACATCCCGACGGAGCTCGAAGGCGCGCCCGAGGTGCTCGAGGTCCGTGGCGAGGTGTACATGAGCCACGCCGATTTCGCCGCGCTCAACGACCGGCAGGAGGCCGCGGGCGCCAAGACCTTCGCCAATCCCCGGAACGCGGCGGCGGGCTCGCTCCGGCAGCTCGATCCCGCGATCACCCGCACCAGGCCGCTCCGCTTCTTCGCCTATGCCTGGGGAGAGCTCTCCGCGCCGCTGGCCGACACCCAGATGGGCGCGATCGACCAGCTCCGCGCGCTCGGCTTCCAGACCAACCCGCTGACCCGGCTCTGCGACGGCCCGTCGGACATGCTGGCCCATTACGCCGAGATCGAGGCGCAGCGCGCGACGCTCGGCTACGACATCGACGGCGTCGTCTACAAGGTGAACGACCTCGCGCTGCAGGCCCGGCTCGGGTTCCGCTCCACCACGCCCCGCTGGGCGCTCGCGCACAAGTTCCCGGCCGAGCTGGCCTGGACCCGGCTGGAGGCGATCGACATCCAGGTCGGCCGCACCGGCGCGCTGTCGCCCGTCGCCCGGCTGACGCCCGTGACGGTCGGCGGCGTCGTCGTCTCGAACGCGACCCTGCACAACGAGGATTACATCGCGGGCCGGGATTCGAAGGGAGAGGAGATCCGCGGCGGCAAGGACATCCGCATCGGCGACTGGGTGCAGGTCTACCGTGCGGGCGACGTGATCCCCAAGGTCGCGGACGTGGACCTCTCCAGACGTCCCGACGATGCCACGCCCTACCGCTTCCCCGAGACCTGCCCGGAGTGCGGCTCCGAGGCGATCCGGGAGGAGGGCGACGCCGTCCGCCGCTGCACGGGCGGCCTCATCTGCCCCGCGCAGGCCGTCGAGAAGCTGAAGCATTTCGTCTCGCGCCCGGCCTTCGACATCGAAGGGCTCGGCGCCCGGCAGGTGGAGTTCTTCTACGCCATGTGCTGGATCGCCCAGCCGGCCGACATCTTCACGCTTCCGACGCGGGACAGGACGGGCGACCGTCTGGTCCGGGATCCGAAGGAGGTGACCGCCTATGCCGAGACGCTGCCCGCCGAACGGCGCCGCGACCATCTCGACGGGCTGGCCGAGATGCTGCGCTCGGTCGGGGTGCCGGTGGATGACGCGGATCCCGCCCATCTGGCGCAGGCGATCCGCCACCTCGCCGAGACGCCGCTGGCGCGGATCAAGGGGTTTGGCGAGAAGAGCGCGACGAACCTTTTCGCGGCCATCGACGAGAAGCGCGAGATCCCGCTCCAGCGGCTGATCTTCGCGCTCGGCATCCGGCACGTCGGCGAGGTCGTGGCCGGCGATCTCGCGCGCCATTACCACGATTGGGCGAGTTTCACCGCCGCCGTGGACCGCGCCGCGCCGGCCGCCGAACGGCACCGCGCGGCCGACGCGGCGGTCGCCGCCGAACGCGCCGCCGCCGCCGAGGAAGGGCGCCGCGCGCAGATCGCGCAGACCCGGGACGCCATCTGGGCGAAGGATTCGGTCCCGGACGACGCGAAAGCCGCCTGGGACGAGCTGGTCGGGATCGAGGGGATCGGCGCCTCGGTGGCGGTCGCGCTCACCACGACCTTCGCGCAGGCGGCGGAACGGCGCTCCATCGACGCGCTGGCAGAGCTGCTCACGCCGCAATCCGCCGCGGCGCCGCAGAGCTCGGACAGCCCGGTGGCCGGCAAGACGATCGTCTTCACCGGCACGCTCGAGAAGATGACCCGCGCCGAGGCCAAGGCGCGGGCCGAGGCGCTCGGCGCCAAGGTCTCGGGTTCGGTCTCGGCCAAGACCGACCTGCTGGTGGCGGGCCCGGGGGCGGGGTCGAAGGCGAAGAAGGCCACCGAGCTGGGTGTCGAGACGATCGACGAGGACGGCTGGATCGCGCTGATCGGGGCAGGCTGAGCCGGTGAAGGGGCGCCCCGAGATCCTCTTCCCGCTCTTCGCCGGGCTCGAGACGCTGCCGGGCGTCGGCGCCAAGACCGCGCAGAACATGGCGCAGCTCGGGCTGGAACGGCCCCGGGACCTGCTGCTGCACCTGCCGCATTCGGTGATCGACCGCCGCCGCCGCCGCACGATCCGCGGCCTGGAGCTTCCGGCCGTCGCCACGGTCGAGGTCGAGGTCGAGAGCCATCGTCCCGCCCGCACCCGCGGCGGCGCCTACCGGGTGCTGGTGCGAGACGCCGAGACGGATTTCATCCTCGTCTTCTTCCACGCGAAGGGCGATTACCTGAAGAAGATGCTGCCGGTCGGCGAACGGCGGCTGGTCTCGGGCCGGCTGGAATTCTTCGACGGCATGGCCCAGATGCCGCATCCCGATCACGTGCTCCTGCCCGAAGAGGCGGACGAGGTGCCGGATTTCGAACCGGTCTATCCGCTCACCAACGGCGTCACGCTCAGGGTGATGACCCGCGCCGTGCGTGCCGCGCTCGACCGTGCGCCCGAGCTCGAGGAATGGATCGACCCCGGGCAGCGCGCCGCGAAGGCCTGGCCCGCCTGGCGGGCCGCCGTCCGCGCGGCCCATGCGCCGGAAGAGCTGATCCTCGACACCGACCCCGCCCGCGAGCGGCTGGCCTATGACGAGCTCTTCGCGCATCAGCTCACCCTCGCTCTGGCCCGGCGCAATGTCCGCCGCGGCAAGGGGCGGGTGACCCGCGGCGACGGGCGGCTCAGGCGCAAGGTGCTGGCCTCGCTCGGTTACGCCCCGACCGGTGCCCAGACCCGCGCCGTGGCCGAGGTGGAGCGGGACCTCGCGCGGGAAGAGCGCATGTCGCGGCTCCTGCAGGGGGATGTCGGCGCGGGCAAGACCCTGGTGGCCTTCCTTTCGCTGCTCGTCGCGGTCGAGGCCGGCGGGCAGGGCGTCATGATGGCCCCCACGGAGATCCTCGCGCGGCAGCACCTGGAAAGCCTCGGCCCCCTGGCCGCGGCGGCGGGCGTCCGGGTCGAATGTCTCACCGGCCGGGCCAAGGGGGGCGAGCGCCGCGCGCTGCTGGAGCGGCTGGCCCGCGGCGAGATCGACATCCTCGTGGGCACCCACGCCGTCTTCCAGGCGGGGGTCGAATTCCGCGACCTGCGGCTGGTGGTGATCGACGAGCAGCACCGTTTCGGCGTGCGCCAGCGGATGGAGCTCGGCCGCAAGGGGCAGGCGCCGGACGTGCTGGTGATGACCGCGACGCCGATCCCGCGCAGCCTCGCGCTGGCAAGCTACGGCGACATGGACGTCTCGGTGCTGGACGAGAAGCCGCCGGGCCGGAAGCCGGTGACCACGGCGCTCGTCTCGCTCGGCCGGATCGGCGAGGTGGTCGAGCACCTGCGCAAGGCGGTGGCGGAGGGGCGTCAGGCCTACTGGGTCTGCCCGTTGGTCGAGGAGAGCGAGACCTCGGACCTGACCGCGGCCGAGGACCGGTTCAAGGCGCTCAGGGCGGCGCTTGGCGAGGGGGTCGTGGGCCTCGTCCACGGCCAGATGCCGGGGCCCGAGAAGGACGCCGCGATGGCGCGGTTCGTGGCGGGCGAGACCTCGGTCCTCGTGGCCACGACCGTGATCGAGGTCGGGGTCAACGTGCCGAACGCCTCCATCATGGTGATCGAGCGGGCCGAGACCTTCGGCCTGGCGCAGCTTCACCAGCTGCGCGGAAGGGTCGGGCGCGGGGCCGCGCAATCGACCTGCCTGCTGCTCTACGCGGCGCCGCTTGGCGAAAGCGCCGAGAAGCGCCTCTCGCTCCTGCGCGAGACCGAGGACGGCTTCCGCATCGCCGAGGTCGATCTGGAGATGCGCGGGGCGGGCGACGTGATCGGCGTCGCGCAATCGGGGCTGCCGCGATTCCGGGTCGCCGACATCGAACGGCAGGCCGGGCTCATGGCGGTCGCGCAGAGCGATGCGCGGGCGTTGCTGGAAACGGATCCGACGCTGGAAGGCGCGCGGGGAAAGGCCGCCCGGGTGCTGCTCTGGCTCATGGGGCAGGACGAGGCGATCCGCCTGATTTCAATCGGTTAGCCTGTCTTCGGTCTTTTTGTTCTCAAATGTTCTTAAAAAGTTCTTGCCTGACGCTGGGTGATGTGAGAACAAAGTGGCAACAAACATTTCGACGGGAGATGGAAGATGCTCGACCAGATCAGAAAGACCGCCCTCAGGTCCCGCGGCACGCTGGCGCAGGATGCGCTCGGGGCGACCGCGCTGATGCTTCTGCTCGTGGGCGCGCTCTATCTCCCCGCCTTCACCTGAGAGTTCTGCCTGCGGTTTCCGTGCCGAAGACCCACGCCTGATCCCCGCGTCCCCAAGCGCGGTGGCGTGCCCCTGGATGCCTGTCCTGGATTGCCGGCTTGCCTCATTCCCCGGCCCGGTCTTCATGTCCCCCACGGGAACCGCTCCTCCTGACCGCCGCGCGTCCCGCAAGGACACGCGGCGGTTTTTTTGGCGGGGGCATCCGGATGGCGGGTGCCCGCGGCTAGGCTCTGATCCTGGCGCTCGCGCGCCCGAGGCCAGGCGCGGCCATGATGTGAGCCCGCCGGCCGCCGCCCGGAAGACGCGATCGTGGATATCCGCGGCGCCCTGCGCCAAACACGCGAAAGCCGCGCGCCCGGGCCTATACTTCGCCATCGCGGGCGGGCATCCTGCCGCGACAGGCAGGAGATCGGGCAGATGATGACGGACAGGCTGGACGCCGCGATGGAGGCAGCCATCACGGAGAAACGCATCGTGGGCGGCGTGCTGCTCGTCTGCGAGCGGGGCGAGACGGTCTATGCCCGCGCTATCGGCCTTTCGGATCGCACCAGCGGGCGCGTGATGGAGGTGACCGACCGCTTCCGCCTCGCCTCGGTCACCAAGCCGATCGCCACCGCCTGCTTCATGTCGCTGGTCGAGGACGGCACGCTGTCGCTCTCGGACCCGGTGACCGCCTACCTGCCGGATTTTCGCCCCCGTCTGCCCGACGGCACCGCGCCCGAAATCACGTTGCACCACCTGATCACCCACACTTCGGGCCTCGGCTACCGGTTCCTCGAACCCGAGACCGGACCCTATGCGCAGGCCGGCGTCTCGGACGGCATGGACCAACCGGGGCTCTCCATGAAGGAAAACCTCGACCGGATCGCTTCGGCGCCGCTCTACTTTGCGCCGGGCACGGGGTGGCGCTATTCGGTCGGCCTCGACGTCATGGGCGCGGTGGCCGAAGCGGTGACGGGGCAGGGCATGCAGGCCCTGATCGACGCCCGGATCTCGCGCCCGCTCGGCCTCGGATCGCTGGCTTTCGCCGTGCCACCCGCCGCCGACCTGGCCACGCCCTACATCAACGCGACGCCCGAACCGAAGCCCCTGCGCGACGGCGACCGCCCGCTGCTCTGGGGCGAGGGCGGGGTCACCTTCGCGCCGTCCCGGGTGCATGAGTCCGCCTCCTTCGCCTCGAGCGGCGCGGGCCTGACGGGGCGGGCAGAGGACGTGATGGCCGTCTTCCGGAGCCTCATGGGACATGGCCCCGCCATCCTGGCGCCGGAGACAGTGGCGCAGATGATGAGGCCGCAAATCCCGTCCGAGGTAATGACGATCCGGGGGCCCGGCTTTTCGTTCGGGTATGGCTGGGCGATCGTCACCGATCCCGGCCTCGCCGCGGCCCCGGACCCGGCGGGGATGCTGAAATGGGGCGGCGTCTACGGGCACTCCTGGTTCATCGACCCGGCCGCCGCGCGCGTTTCGCTGCTGCTCACGAATACCGCATACGAAGGCATGCAGGGCATTCTTCCGGCACAGATCCTGGAGGCCTTCTACACCTGACGCCTATGTTCGCATTCGGGCTTTCCAATCGCGTCCGAGCGCCTAGCCTCAACCGCAAACCGCAAACCGCAAACCGCAAACCGCAAACCGCAAACCGCAAACCGCAAACCGCAAACCGCAAACCGCAAACCGCAAACCGCAAACCGCAAATTGCAAACTGCACCGCGTTGGCTACGGTTTGCAGAGCGCAAGGTGGGACGTGGGACGTAAAGATTGCTGATGAGATGGCGACCGATGCGACGTGAACTTTGCAAATGCCTGAATACGGTTTGCAAAGCCTCCCGGACCGCCCTCCGAAATGCCACTGCGCAGCGCGTTGCCTGGAAGGCGGCAGATGCGGCACCTCGGTGCACCCCGTTTCCAGGTGGTGCCGATAGCCGCCAGGCCGGGTTTGCAGCTTCGTCACTTTGCCTCTTTCATCCGCACGTGTCGTGCTCAGCCGGAAGGTCCCGAAGCAGATGACCCATGTCCTGAAACCCACCCCGGAAACCGTTCACTGGGGTTGGTTCGATGCCCGCCTCGCGCCCGTTCTGACCGTGGAGAGCGGGGACAGGGTGCAGATCGAGAGCGTCTCCGGCGGGCCGGTGAACCTGCCGCCCGAGGGGCATGTGGTGCCGCCGGAACTGCGCGACATCCACGCCCGTGCCGAACGACGGCAGGTCGGGCATATCCTGACCGGGCCGGTCGCCATCGCGGGGGCACGTCCCGGCGACATGCTCGAGGTCCGCATCCTCGACGTGGCCCCCTGGATGGACTGGGGATACACCGCCTGCCGAACGCTGGGCGGGGCGCTGCCGGGCGAATTCGAGGCGGCGCAGATCCATTCGGCCATCGACATCGACGCCCGCAAGGCCCGGCTGCCCTGGGGGACCGAGCTCGAGCTCGCGCCGTTCTTCGGGGTGATGGGCGTGGCGCCGCCCGAGGGCTGGGGCGAGATCCCGACGATCCAGCCGCGCGCGCATGGCGGCAACCTCGACAACAAGGAACTGGGCGCGGGCGCGACGCTCTACCTGCCGGTCTGGGCCGAGGGCGCGCTCTTTTCCTGCGGCGACGGGCACGGGATCCAGGGGGACGGCGAGGTCTGCCTCACCGCCATCGAGACCGGCCTGAGGGGAACCTTCGAATTCCATCTGCACAAGGGAAAAGGCTGGGACTACCCGCGGGCCGAGACGCCGACCCACCTGATCACGATGGGGATGCACGAGGATCTCGATACGGCCGCCCGCGATGCGCTCCGCCGGATGATCGACTGGGTCTCGGAGATCACCGACCTCAGCCGCACGGATGTCTACATGCTGATGAGCCTGACCGGCGACCTCCGGATCACCCAGGTGGTGAACGGCGAGAAGGGCAGCCATGCGATGCTGGCGAAATCGGTGCTCGAGACGCTGCCGGGGCTGAAGCCGGTGCTGCAGGGGTAGGCCGCGCGGTGACGGGGGCCGGGGGGCCGCCTCGGTCCTTCGGCGCGGGCTCGTGGGGCGGGGGGCGACGAGGGGCCTGGACGCTCTCACGGTCTGCGGGGCTGGTCCGACGGTGCGGCTTCTCGCAGGTGGCCGGGGGCGTTTCAGGCGAGCTTCTCGGGCGAAGCCGCGGGATGACGAGAGGTCCGATACGGTCCATTGACGCGCCACGTTGCGGACCGAGGCGTCAGTCGGTCGCGCAGCCAAGCCGTTCTGCGCGACCTGCATGGGCCTTGCCATCGCGACAGGAGGTCAGCGCCGAAGGCTCGAAGGCTCGAAGGCTCGAAGGCTCGAAGGCTCGGAGGCCCCCTGCCGTCCGATACCTCCTCACCCGTAGGCGAACACCACGTCATCGAGGTCGATCGCCGCGAATTCGTCCTTCTCGGTCCAGTAATCCTGGTTCAGCTTCCATTCGTTGTCCTCGCCGCGGCGGGGCAGGAGATGCTGGCCGCGGAGCAGGTAGCCGGGGTTGAAATCCTCGAGATCCGCCCAGTCGTGCAGCGGCATGTCGGGATCGCGCAGGCGCGGCTCCACCCGGGATTTCTGATGCCTCTGCATGTGATCGAGCAGCCGGGTCACGAATTGCGCCACCAGCTCGGCCCGGAGCGTCCAGGACGAGCGGAAGTAGCCCATCACCCAGACGAGGTTCGGCACCCCGGTGAACATCATCGAGCGGTAGCCCACGGTGTCGTGGAAATCGACCGGGGCCCCGTCGACGGTGAAGGCAATGTCGCCGAAGGCGCAGAGGTCGAAGCCCGTCGCGGTCGCGACCACGTCGGCCTCGAGCAGCGCGCCGGATTTCAGCCGGATGCCCTCGGGCACGAAACGCTCGATCTCGTCGGTGACGATGGAGGCCCGGCCGCCCGAGAGCGCCTTGTAGAGATCGCCGTCGGGGATCCGGGCGATGCGCTGGCGCCAGGGCATGTAGGGGGGCGTGAAATGGCGGTCCACGTCGAAATCCTCGCCCAGATACCTTCGGGCGACACCGATCAGCTCGGTCTTCACCTGCTCGGGGTCCGCAAAGCAGCGTTCGGTGAACTCGTGGCTCGCAAGCAGGATCTCGCGGCGCACGATCTCGTGGATCCAGTCCTCGTCCACCTGCAGCTTGCGCAGATGCGCGGCGATCGGGATCTCGTTCTTCTCGGACCGGAAATAGGTGGGCGAGCGCTGGAGCATCGTCACATGCGCCACCTGCTCGGCCACGTTCGGCACCAGCGTGGCCGCGGTGGCGCCGGAGCCGATGACGACGAGACGCTTGCCCGTGCCGTCGAAATCCTCGGGCCAGGTCTGCGGGTGGATGATCTCTCCGGCGAAATCCTCCATCCCGGGCCAGTCCGGTGTGTAGCCCTCGGAATGGCGGTAATAGCCCTGGCACATCCAGAGGAACCGCGCCGAGATCCGGCGTTCGGTGCCGGTGGCGGAATGGGTGGCGGTCACCGTCCAGAGCGCCTCTTCCGAGCTCCAGGCCGCGTCCGATATCCGCCAGCCGTAGTGAATGTCGGGGCCGAGCGCGTTTTCCTCGATCACCTCGCCCATGTAGTCGCGGATTTCCTCGGCGGTGGCGATCGGGGGGCCGACCCAGGGCTTGAAGCCGTAGCCGAAGGTGTGCAGGTCGCTGTCCGACCGGATCCCGGGATAGCGGTGCGTGACCCATGTCCCGCCGAAGGTCTCCTTCTCGTCCAGCACGGCGAAGCTGTCGCCCGGCCGGTCGACACGCAGGTAGCGTGCGGCGGCAATGCCGGAGATGCCCGCGCCCACGATCAGCACGTCGAGCGGCTGCACCAGAGCATCCAGCGCCGCCCCGGGGTCCACGCCTGTCATCTCGTTCATCGGCTCCTCCTTCCGATCCGTGTCTGCAGGACAACAGGAAAGGCGCGTCAGGACAAGGCGCGTGGGCCCGGCATGGGCGGCGAATTCACAAGGGTGGCGGGGGGAGGCGGGCCCGCCCGCCGCATGCGGAGCGAACCTGATGGACGTGACCCGGCCGTTTCCCGGACATGGTCTTCGTCTGCGCCCGGTTTTGGTTGACGCAAGGTTGGCGGGCCAACAGACTACATCCTGCACGGCGGTAATGTCGGCACATTTCAATCGGGAGCAGAGAATGTATCGAATGGAACGAGGCTTCCAGGAGAAGCTTTCGGACGAGCTCATGCAGGTGCTTTACGACCTGAACCGCTGCGTCATCCAGTCCGGCGAGAAGATGGAAGGCTCTCTTTTCTATGGCCATTACAAGTACCCGGAAGGGGACAATGCGGAAATCCCCATCGATGGGACATTTCACAAGCGCTACAACGTACTCAACGCGACACGCGGCAAGACGCACATGCTCGAGATCGGGCTCAATGCAGGGCACAGCGCCGGTTTCGTCCTGGAATGCAACGAGACGATCAAGTTCACCTCGATCGATATCGCGGCGCACGCCTACACGCCGATCTGTGCCGATTACCTGTCGTCCCGTTACGGCTCGCGGTTCCGGTTTCTCAAGGGAGATTCGACCAAGGTCTTTCCGCTCCGGTATTTCGAGTTCACGGACGTCGACCTGATCCACATCGATGGCGGACACGGTCTGGACGTCTGCTGGGCGGACCTCGTTCACGCCGTCTTCCTCCCGAACACGTCCGGCAGGGTCAGGCACATCATCCTCGACGACACCGGCCACGCGCCGATCCGCGAGGCGGTGATCGAGTTCATCAACCGCGGGTATCTCGCAACGGAGAACTACAACAACCACTGGCAGGGATTTGGCGACATGTACCTGCGGGTCCTCTGACCGGAAGGCACGCCGTCAACGTGCACGGTCACCAATGTCGAGAGGGAGAGCAGGGCTCTGGAGCGGGTGAAGGGAATCGAACCCTCGTCTTAAGCTTGGGAAGCTCCTGCTCTACCATTGAGCTACACCCGCACAGAGTGCGGCAGAGGTAGCCAAGCCGGCGGCGCGCGTCAATCGCCTAATTGCGGTGACGGCGGGATGTCACCGCGCCGCCGCCGCCGCCCGACGTGGCCTCCGCGTCAGGCCAGCAGTTTGGCCTTCTCGACCTCGAACTCCGCCTCGCTGAGGATGCCCTGGGACTTCAGCTCGGCAAGGTCCTTCAGGCGCTGGATCTTGTCGTCCGTGAGCCCGCCTGCCTGGGCCGGGGGCGGGGGCGGCGCGTGGTCCGGCTGCGGTGCGGCCTGCGGGGCGGCGGCCTGTCCGCGGGGGCGGGACATGGCGTTGGCCGTGCCCACCACGACGGCTGTGGTGGCCGCGGTGCGGGCGGCTTGTCCGATGATGCCGGGGCGTCCGATCCTGCGTCTCATGGTGCTGTCTCCTGTCTGGGTGCGGTCAGGCCGAGGCCGCGGCGTCGAGCAGGAGCGCGCGCGCCTCCTGCACGACCGGGGCGGGGATGCGTTCGGACATCACCACGCGCCCGCCCGATTCGCGCACGCTGGTGGCGAAGGCGGCGACCCAGGTGTTTTCGAACAGCACCATCATCGCCGTCGAGTTCGCGGGCAGTTCGGCGGCAAGCTCCATCAGGTCCGCTTCCGACAGGAGCCCGTCCTCGTCGCCGGTGAGTCGCGCCAGCGCCTCGGCCACCTCGTCGTCGAGCTCCTCGATCTCGAGCACGGCGGCGGTGCCGTCGGCGTCCTTGGTGACGACCACGAGGTCGATGACGCGGATCAGCTCTCGGTCGACGAGGTCGAAGAAGCGGGGCGCCACCTCGCCGTTGAAGCGGTTGTCCGGGAACTCGATCATGACGAGTTCGACGGGGCCTTTCGGATCGGGCATGGTCCTGTCCTTTCGGGTTTCCGTAAGGTCAGCATTGCGCCGAGTTGGCCCGCGACACAACCATAAAGTGCGGCGTGACGCGGGACGCTCGCGTCGTTTGGCGGCCCGCCGCCCGTCAGGCGCGGCGCCGCCGTTTCCGCGCCCCGCGGTCGCCGTCGCCGCCGGTGTTGAACCCGACCTCGGGCAGGGCGACCTCGGCCCGCAGGTGCGGGAAGGGATCGGAGGCGTGGGGGATCGCGCTCGCGGCCACGAAATGCTCCTGGAAGCGCGGCGCGATGGCGGTTTCGACCTTGGTGATCTCGCGCACCTCCCGCTCGATCCGCGCGCGGGCGGCGCGGCTGCAGAGCGCAATCCGCGCGCCGGTCCCCGCGGCGTTGCCGGCCGAGGTCACGCGGTCGAGCGGCACGTCCGGGATCATGCCCAGCACCATGGCGTGCAGCGGCGAGATATGCGCCCCGAAGGCGCCCGCCAGCGTGACGCGGTCGACCGCATCGACACCGCGTTCGTCCATCAGCAGCCGCGCACCCGCGTAGAGCGCCGACTTGGCCAGCTGGATCGCCCGGATGTCGCCCTGCGTGACGGTGATCCGCGGGCCGCCCTCGGCCGTGCCGTCGTGGATCAGGTAGGCATGGGTCCGCCCCTCGGCCTCGCAACGCGGCGTGCCGGTCTGCTCGGCCGAGCCGATCAGGCCCGAGGCGTCGAGCAGCCCGGCAATGCGCATCTCGGCCACCGCCTCGATGATGCCCGAGCCGCAGATGCCGGTGATCCCGCTCTGCGCGGTGGCGGCGGCGAAGCCCGGTTCGTCCGACCAGAGCTCGCAGCCGATGACGCGGAACCGGGGCTCCCTGGTTTCGGGGTCGATGCGCAGCTTCTCGATCGCGCCGGGCGCGGCCCGCTGGCCCGAGGAGATCTGCGCACCCTCGAAGGCCGGTCCGGTGGGCGAGGAGCAGGCAAGGACGCGGGTCCTGTCGCCCAGCAGAAGCTCCGCATTGGTTCCCACGTCCACGACCAGCACGAGCTCGTCGGAGAGCCCCGGCTCTTCCGAGAGCGCGACCGCGGCGGCGTCGGCGCCCACGTGGCCCGCGATGCAGGGCAGCACATAGGTCCGGGCGCAGGGATTGATCGCGGTCAGCTCAAGGTCGGACGCGGCGAGCGCCATGGCCTGCGAGGTGACGAGCGCGAAGGGCGCCTGGCCCAGTTCGACCGGGTCGAAGCCCATCAGCAGGTGGTGCATCACCGGGTTGCAGACCACGACCGTCTCGACGATCAGCGCGGGGTCCAGCCCCGCGTCCGCGGCGATCCCGGTGGCGAGCCGGTTCAGCGCCTCGCGCACCGCCTTCGTCATCTCCCTGTCCCCGCCGGGGTTCATCATCGAATAGGAGACGCGGGACATCAGGTCCTCGCCGAAGCGGATCTGCGGGTTCATGACGCCGGCGGAGGCCTTCACCTCACCGGTGTCGAGGTCGCAGAGATGCGCCGCGATGGTGGTGGAGCCGAGGTCGATGGCCAGCCCGTAGAGCCCGCCCTCGTGCAGCCCGGGCCAGATGTCGAGCACCCGGGCCGGCCCGCCCCGGTGGTCGGCGAAGACCGCGACGGTGACCTTCCACCCGCCCTTGCGCAGGACCGGCTGGAGCTTGCCCATGAGCGAGAGCTCGGCCGTGATCTCCTCGATCCCCCATTGCTCGCGCAGCGCGCGGGCGAGGCGTTCGAAATCCCCCGAGGGTTCGTGCATGTCGGGCTCGGCCACCTCGACGAAATGCAGACGGGTGGCGGGGTCCATGGTGATCGCCCGGACCGCGGCGTCCTTGCGCACGACCTGTCGATGCACCTGGCTCTCGGGGGGCACGTCGATCACCACGTCGCCCAGGATCTGCGCCTGGCAGCCGAGGCGGCGCCCCTCCTTCAGCCCGCGGACCCGGTCATAGCGCGCCTCGACCGCGTTCCATTCCGAAAGCGCGTCGGGCCGGGCCGTGACGCCATGCTTCGAGAATTCCCCGAAGGACGGAGCGACCTGGCACTTGGAGCAGATCCCCCGACCGCCACAGACGGAATCGAGGTCCACGCCAAGCTGGCGCGCCGCGTCGAGGACGCGCGTCCCCGCGGCCACCCGGCCACGTTTGCCGGAGGGGGTGAAGATGACGAGAGGGTCTTGTGCCATGGTCCGCCGTTCTGCTGGTTGCGCGCACATTAGGGCCGCGGCCGGCGGGGCAAAAGGCGGGAAACGCCGCAATGAGGTCCATCCGCGCCAAGCGGTGCGGCGGGCTCAGAAGCGCAGGACGATCTCGGACTTGCGGACCTCGACCGCGATCCGGCGGCCGCGTTCGGTCAGAAGGGCGGGCAGCAGCGCGAACTGGACCTGCGCGGGCTTCACCTCGGCGGGACGCGCCGGGTCGGCCAGGGCCTGCCACAGCTGCGGGGCCGGGCGGTGCGCCTCGGCGGGCCCCGAGATCTCCCAACGGTCATCGTCGGCGCGGGTGACGGTGACGGTGCCGCCCTGCGGCATCGCGCTTTCGAAGCACTGCAGGGCGAGGAAGACCTCCTGCACGCGGGTCCGGGGATATTCGCAGACCGGCGTCCAGTCGAACTGCACCCGCGCGCCGGCGCTGATGGCCTCGAGGATCCCGGTGATCTCGGGCCGGCCCATCATCTGTTCGGGCGAGGCCAAGCCGAAGGCGACCCGCAGGAAACGGATGCGCGCATTGGCGTTGTCGACCGATTCCGAGATCAGCGCGAGCTCGGGCGTGACCGGCCTGCCATCGAGGGACATGAGCTCGATCCCGTTGCAGATCGCGCCGATCGGGGAGATCAGGTCGTGACAGATCCGCGAGCCTATCAGCGCGGCGAGATTGTGATTAGACTGCCACATGACCATCCTTTCGCATCACACGCCGGACACACTGAACAATGGAAGATCTCAACGCTCTGCTCGAACCCGGGATGAGGGTCACGCACCCGGACCGGCCGGACTGGGGGACCGGACAGGTCCAATCAAACATTGGCGGCAAGATCACTGTCAACTTCCCCGAGGCGGGCAAGGTCGTGATCGACAGCTCCCGCATTGCGCTCCTACCCGACTTTGGAGCATGATTATGGTTGCCAAATGGTTAATACGCACCGATTTGCCGCGTGCCGGCGACGCTGATCGGCGTCACCTGACGTCAGCCGTCGCGGTGCTCAGGGATTGAACAGGGGGAGGCGCTTTTCTACAAGCGCCGGACGACAGACCGCCGGAACCGACCTCATGCCCTCCAGACCTCTCGCCGAATCAACCGGAACGGGTGATCCCCGCTTCTCGGTTCGCCTCGCCCGGACCGCGGCCGAGGTGGCGGCCGCGCAGCGCCTGCGCTACCGGGTCTTCGTCGAGGAGCTTGGCGGCGACGGCGAGATGGTCGACCACGCCGCACGGCTGGAACGGGACGCCTTCGACGCCGATTTCGACCACCTCCTGCTCTGGGACGAGGCCCGCAGCGACAGGGATCCGCGCGACCGCGTGGTCGGGGCCTACCGTCTGCTGCCGCCCGAGGGCTTCGGGCGGATCGGGCGCTACTATTCCGAGGACGAATACGACCTCTCGGTGCTGCGCGGCTCCGGCCGGCGGCTTCTTGAACTGGGGCGGTCCTGCCTGCTGCCCGAGTACCGGGGCGGCATGGCGATGTGGCATCTCTGGACCGCGCTCGCGCAATACGTCCGCGACAGGGAGATCGAGGTGCTCTTCGGCGTGGCCTCCTTCCACGGCACCGATGTCGCGGCGCTGGCCGAGCCGCTCTCGCTCCTGCACCACCGCCACCGCGCGCCCGAGGCGCTGCGGGTCCGGGCCCGGCCCGCGCAGTTCCAGCCGATGGACCTGATGCCCGAGGACCGGATTGACCGGCGCCGCGCCATGCTGGCGGTGCCCGCGCTGATCAAGGCCTACCTGCGGCTCGGCGGTTTCGTGGGCGAGGGGGCCTTCGTCGATCATGCCTTCAACACGGTGGACGTCTGCCTCGTGCTGGACACCGCGCAGATGAACGCGCGGCAGAAGGCCATCTACACCCGCGAGGCCGCCACGTGACGCGGGTCTGGGCGCCGGATCCGGCGGATGGCTATCCCGAACCGGCCCGGCCCGGCGTGCTCGGCTGGGTCAGGCTGGTGCTGCGGGCGGTCCCGCTGGTGATCCTGAACTTCGGCGGGCTGGTGGTGCTCTACCTGATCCGGCTGGTGGAGCGGCGGATCCATGGCGTGCACCGCCCGGTGACCTCGCGGCTGGTGCAGGGGGTCTGCATCCTCTCGCTGAAACTGGTGGGGCTGCGGCTGAGCGTGCAGGGCAGCCCGATGCGCGAAGGCGGCGCGGTGGTGGCGAACCATTCCTCCTGGCTCGACATCTTCGTGCTGAACGCGACCAAGCGGATCTACTTCGTGTCGAAGGACGAGGTGGCCGGCTGGGTCGGGATCGGCTGGCTCGCGCGCGCCACGGGCACCGTCTTCATCAAGCGCGACCGGCGCGAGGCGAAGGCCCAGACGCAGGTCTTCCGCGAAAGGCTCGGCGCGGGGCACAAGCTGCTGTTCTTTCCCGAGGGCACCTCGACCGACGGGATGCGGATCCTGCCGTTCAAGTCGACGCTCTTCGATGCCTTCTTCGCCGAAGACCTGAAGGCGCATCTGCATGTGCAGCCGGTCTCGGTCATCTACCACGCCCCCCCGGGCGCCGAACCGCGGTTCTACGGCTGGTTCGGCGGCATGGGCTTCGCCGAACATATCGTGCAGGTGCTGACCCACGGCCGGCGCGGCCGGGTGGAGGTCATCTGGCACCCGCCGATCGCCGCGGCAGAGGTCGCGGACCGCAAGGCGATGGCCGCGGCCGCCGAACGGGCGGTGCGGGGCGGCATGCCGGAAGAGCGGCGGATCAGCTGATCGCGGAAAGCAGCGTGGCGAGCGCGGCCTTCGGATCGGCGCTGTCCCAGATCTCCTGCCCGATGCCGAAGAAATCGGTCATCGGGGCGAGCCGGGCCACGGCCTCGGCATCGAGCGCGCCTTCGGCCACCACGGGGATCTCGATCATCTCGGACCACCAGCCGAAGATCTCGTCCTCGGCACGCTCCGCCCCGGCGAGGGAGGTCGCGCCGACCGGGCCGAAGCTCACGTAATCCGCGCCGGCCTCGCCCGCGTTCATCCCCTCGTGCCGGGAGGCGCCGCAGAAGGCGCCGACGATCGCATCCGCGCCGAGCGCCTTGCGCGCCTTGCGGACGGAACGGGCGCCGTCGGTCAGGTGGACCCCGTCGAGGCCCAGCCGTTCGGCCAGCACGAAATGCGTGTCGATCACCAGCGCCACGTCGCGGGCATGGGTCACCTCGCGCAGCGCATCGGCGGCACGGCAGATCCGGTCCTCGTCATGGGTGGCGAGCGCAAGACGGACGCAGGCGACCTCGCGCGTGTCGAGCACGGCGGCAAGCTGCGGCGGGAAGTCCGACAGGTCGAACTCCGGCGGCGAGATCAGGTAGAGTTGCGGGGTGTCGGTCTCGGACATCTGGCGGCTCTCTCTAGGGTCGGGCCGCTATAGCGTGGCGTGGGGCTTTGCGAAAGGGGGTGTGGGGCCGGCGAAGGACAGAGGGGGCTTTGCCTCCGTCGCCGGATGGCGACAATGAAAGGACACAGGGGGCTCTGCCCCCCGTCGCCGGATGGCGACAAGGTCAAGAAAGAAAGAGGGGGCTCTGCCCCCGGTCGCCGGATGGCGACAAGGCCAGGAAAGAGGGGGCTCTGCCCCCGTCGCCCTGCGGGCGACTCCCCCGGGATACATGGACCAGAGGAAAGCAGGCGGCGCGCGCCTTGTGCCACGGGCGTGGCGTGGTATGAGGCGGGCGGATTTTTCGGAAAGGGGCGTCATGGTGCAGCCGGTCTTCGTTCTGGTGCGGTCGCAGATGGGTGAGAACATCGGCGGTGCCGCGCGGGCGATGTGGAACTTCGGTCTGGACCGGATGCGGCTGGTCGATCCGCGCGACGGCTGGCCGAACCAGAAGGCCGTCGCGATGGCGAGCGGCGCGGGTCGGCTGCTGGACGAGGCGGGGGTGTTTCCGACGACGGCCGAGGCGGTCGGCGATTGCGATTACGTCTTCGCGACGACGGCGCGGGCGCGGGGGCTGACGAAGCCCGTGGTGACGCCCGAGCGTGCGATGGAGGTGGCGCGCGAGAGGATCGCGGCGGGCGAGAAGGTCGCGGTGCTCTTCGGGCCGGAGCGCGCGGGGCTCGAGAACGACGACATCGCGCGGGCCAATGCGATCATCAACGTGCCGGTGAACCCGGACTTCGCCTCTCTCAACCTCGCGCAATGCGTGCTGCTGACCGCCTATGAATGGCGCCGGCAGGGGGTCGAGGTCGCGGCCGAGCGGGTCGAGCTGGCCGGGACCGACTGGGCGAGCCAGATCGAGATGGAGAAGCTTGCCACCCATTACGAGGAGCGGCTGGACGCGGCGGGGTTCTTCTTCCCCGAGACCAAGGCCGAGGGGATGAAGCTGAACCTGCGCAACCTCTGGTCGCGGATGCCGCTGACGCGGGCCGACGTGCAGATGCTGCACGGGGTGATGCGTCAAATGGTCCGGTGGAAGGAACGCGGGTGACGATCTTGCCGCCCCGTGCGCCCCGCCTTAGGTTGCGCGCCAGACGGAGGGCGGGATGAGCCAGAAGAGAAGCATTTTCGAAGAGGTCGAGACCAGCGAGAAGCCGCAGGTCCAGACCGGGGTGATCGACCGGGCGCGGCGCGGGTCGCGCGGGGCGGTCCGGGTCTGGCTGATGGTGCTCTTCGCGCTGGTCTTCGCGATGATCCTCGTGGGCGGCATGACGCGGCTGACCGACAGCGGGCTCTCGATCACCGAATGGAAGCCGGTGACCGGGGCGATCCCGCCGATGTCGGAGGCCGAATGGCAATCCGAGTTCGACAAGTACCAGCAGATCCCCGAGTTCCGGATCCAGAACGCCTGGATGGACCTCGCCGATTTCAAGTCGATCTACTGGTGGGAATGGGGGCACCGGCAGCTCGGCCGCGTGATCGGGCTTGTGTGGGCCCTGGGCTTCGCGGGCTTCCTCGCGCTCGGCAAGGTGCCGCCCGGCTGGAACCGCAGGCTGCTCTGGATCGGCGCGCTCGGCGGGCTGCAGGGGGCGATCGGCTGGTGGATGGTCTCATCGGGGCTCGAGGGGACGATGCTGGACGTGGCCTCCTACCGGCTGGCGATCCACCTGGGGCTTGCCTTCGTCATCCTCGGCTTCATCGCCTGGTACGTCTTCCTGCTGGGCCGGGAGGAGCGCGACCTGATGCAGGCGCGGCGAGCCGGCGAGAAGCGGCTCTTCGGTGTCTCGACGGGGTGGATGCATTTCGCCTTCCTGCAGATCCTGCTGGGCGCGCTGGTGGCCGGGATCGACGCGGGCCGCAGCTATACCGACTGGCCGACCATCGGCGGGGGCTTCCTGCCGCCCGATCCGCTGATGCTGGAGCCCGTGTGGCACAATTTCCTCGAGAACCCCGGCACCGTGCAGTTCATGCACCGGATGGCGGGCTATGCGCTCTTCGCCTACGGGATCTTCGCGCTGATCCGGGGGCGGCGGTCGTCGCATCCGGTCACGCGCTCGGCCTTTGTCGTGGCCTTCGTGGCGCTTCTGGGGCAGGTCTGCCTCGGCATCTACACGGTGATCACCGGGGCGCCGTGGCAGGTCGCGATCCTGCACCAGTGCCTCGCCGTGGTGGTCTGGGTGCTGATCCTGCGCGCGCGCTATCTCTCGCGCTATCCCGTGACAACCTCGATCCGCGGAGCCTGACATGATCAACGACACCCTCTCGGCCCTTCTGGACTTCCAGAAGGAGACGGAAGCGCTGGCGCAGGTGGCGGGCCGGCTCTCCTGGGACCAGGAGACGATGATGCCCCGCGGCGCCGCCATGCAGCGCGGCGAGGAGATGGCGGCGATGGAGAGCGTGCTCCATGCCCGCCGGACCGATCCCCGCGTGGGCGAGTGGCTCTCGGGGCTGGAAGGGTCCGAGCTGGACCCGGTGGCCGCCGCCAAGCTGCGGCACATCCGGCGAAGCTTCGACCGGGCGAACAAGGTGCCCGCGAAGCTGGCGGCCGAGATCGCGCGGGTGACCTCCGTCTCCCAGGGCAAATGGGCGGCAGCCCGCGCGCAGGACGATTTCGCGGCCTTCGCGCCGGTGCTGGCGCAGGTCGTGGCGCTGAAGCGCGAGGAGGGCGCGGCGCTGGCCGACGGCGGCGACGTCTACGACGCGATGCTCGACGATTACGAGCCCGAGATGACGGCGGCCGAGCTGGACGCGATGTTCGGCGAGATGCGGCCCCGGCTGCGGGCCCTGCGCGAGGCGGTGCTGGCGCAGCCTGAGCCGAAGGCGGTGACCGGCAGTTTCCCGGAAGAGGCGCAGCTCGCACTCTCGGCAAAGCTCGCGGGCGTCTTCGGTTACGATTTCGAGCGGGGACGGATCGACAAGGCGGTGCATCCGTTCTCCTCGGGCTCGGGCAGCGACGTGCGGATCACCACCCGGACCAATCCGGCGGATCCGTTCAACTGCTTCTATTCGACGATCCACGAGGTCGGCCACGCCTGCTACGAGCAGGGGATCGACCCGGACTATGCGCTGACCCCGCTCGGGCAGGGTGTGTCCATGGGCGTGCACGAGAGCCAGAGCCGGATCTACGAGAACCAGCTGGGCCGCTCGCGCGCCTTCGCCGGGTTCCTCTTCGAACAGATGCAGGAGGTCTTCGGCGACATCGGGATCGACTCTCCGGAGGCGTTCTATGCGGCGGTGAACCGGGTCCAGAAGGACTTCATCCGCACCGAGGCCGACGAGGTGCAGTACAACCTTCACATCATGCTGCGCTTCGATCTGGAGCGCGCGATGGTGGCGGGCGATCTCGCGCCGGCGGAGCTGGAAGGCGCGTGGAACGAGCGGTTCGAGAAGGATTTCGGCTATGCCGTTCCGCGTGCCTCGCTGGGCTGCCTGCAGGATGTGCACTGGTCGGTCGGGCTCTTCGGCTACTTCCCGACCTATTCGCTGGGCAATGTCTACGCGGGCTGCCTGCACGAAGCGCTCCGCTCCGACATTCCCGGCCTCGACGACCAGCTCGCCCGGGGCGAGACGGGCCAGGCGACCGGCTGGCTGCGCGAGCGGGTGCAGCGGCACGGCGGGCTGATGAAGCCGCGCGAGGTCATCGCCAGGGCCTGCGGTCGGGAACCGGGGGCGGGGCCGCTGCTCGACTATATCGAAGCGAAGTTCAGCGGCATCTACGGGCTGTGATCCGGCAAAGATGGGCCGGCTGTTCAGGCCGGCCCAGTTTGGAGGGCTTGACGGGGTAGACACGTCGAACCACCACGATCCGATCCGCTTCGGGGCGAGAGCTGGCCCCGTCGCCCGAGGGCGCAGGAGCGGATCGGCACCCGGCACCGCATGTCCGGCGCCGGGGATCTGCAAAACGTGAAATCGTTACATTACCCGCATCTGCCCGGAACCGGGCGGAGAGGGTAAGTCGCTGCGGCTCTCGCCGCTCCGTACCTTCCGCCCTGCAATCCGGACAGTCTTGCTGACCGATCTATTGCACGCATAGGTGGCGGCTTGAAGGTGGCGCCAATGCAATCTTGCGGTTGCAGAAAGTGGTGTCGCTCCCGTGCAACGGGCGGCGCTGCCCGGGCGTCGTCAGAGCGCCGGCGCGTTGGTGAAGCAGCTCGCGACCCAGTCCGCCACCGCCCTGAGCAGCGGGTCCCGGCGGCGGGTCTCGTGGAAGCAGAGGTAGAGCTGGCTTTCGATGTCGCGGCTCTCGGGGTCGAACCTGGCGAGCCCCGGTTCGCGGACGGCGGCGATATGCGGCATCAGGCCGGGCAGGCGGGTCGATTGCACCGTGGTGACGACCTCGGCCAGTGTTTCCACGCGGAAATCGGGATCCCGGCCGCCCATGATCTCGCGTGCCTTCTGCATCGGCTGATGCATCTCGTGCTGCTTGATGAGGCCGATCCACTTGCCGTCGCGTGGGCTGTCCGGGTAGGCGTAGACGTTCAGCCGCATCTTGCCCAGATACCGCACCACGAGCCGCCCCTGCGTCGGCCGGACCGGGACGAGGATCAGGTCGTTCTCGCCCAGGGCTTCGGTGAACATCTGCGAGTTGAACACCAGCGAGATGCCGGGCCATGTCTTCCTGAAATCCCGCAACTCGGGGTAGAGCAGGTAGGACATGATCGAGGGCGGGCAGCCGACCGTGACCTTGCCGGACGAGGGCGTGTCGGCTTCCCGGTTGGCGTTGAGGTAGGTGGCGATCTCGGCCTCGAAATTGGTGGCGCTGTCGATCAGGTCGGTGATCGCCGCGTTCGCCACCCAGCCGTCGGGGGTCTTGATGAAAAGGTCGCAGCCCAACGTTTCGCCGAGCCGCGCGAGGCGGCGCGAGACGGTGGCGGGGTTGGTGTCGAGAAGCCGTGCCGCCGCGGACATGCTGCCGGTCTTGTGGACCGCGATCAGGTAGCGCAGATCGTCCCAGTTCTTCATGCGTCCCGCCCGGTCTCGGAGGTCCGGGGCGGCCGGGGTCAATTCTCTTCGCCCGGCGCCTCGTCCGAGCCGTTCCCGTTTCCGTCCTCGTCGCCCTGTTCGGCGATCCGCGCCACCGACACGACCTCTTCGCCGGCGCCGGTGTTGAACACCTTCACGCCGCCGGCCGAGCGGGAGCGGAAGGAGATGCCGTCGACGGGCACCCGGATCGACTGCCCGCGCGAGGTGGCAAGCATGATCTGGTCGTCCATCTCGACCGGGAAGGAGGCGATGACCTCGCCCGTCCGCATGGATTTCTCCCAGGCCGTCACGCCCATGCCGCCGCGTCCCCTGAGCGGGTAGTCGTGCGACGAGCTGATATGTCCCGCGCCGCCCGCCGTGATCGTCACGATCAGCGTCTCGGCCGCCGACATCTCGGCATAGCGCTCCTGGCTCAGCGGCATGTCCGCGTTGCCTTCCTCCTCGTCGCCCACCTGTTCGACATCGCCCGCCATGGCGCGGCGCATCTTGAGGTAGGAGGCGCGTTCGTCGCTGTCCGCCCGGAAGGTCGGCAGCACGAACATGGAGGCGACCTCGTCCTTCTCGTTCAGCCGGACGCCGCGCACGCCGGTCGAGCTGCGCGAGTTGAAGACCCGCACGTCGTCGGCGCGGAAGCGGATCGCGCGGCCGGATTGGGTGAAGAGCATCACGTCGTCCTCGGCCCCGCAGATCGCCGCGTTGATCAGGCGCCAGCCCTCGGCGTCACCTTCGAACTTCATCGCGATCTTGCCGTTCCGCATGACGTTGGTGAAATCCGACAGCGCGTTGCGGCGCACGGTGCCCGCGGAGGTCGCGAAGACGATCTGGAGATCGCCCCATTCGCTTTCGTCCCGGTCCACCGGCATGATCGAGGCGATCGAGACGCCGCCGGGGATCGGCAGGATGTTGACGATCGCCTTGCCCCGCGAGGTCCGCCCGCCGAGCGGCAGGCGCCAGGTCTTCAGCTTGTAGACCATCCCGTCGGTGGTGAAGAACAGCAGCTGCGTGTGCGTGTTCGCCACGAAGAGCGAGGTCACGACGTCGTCGTCCTTCAGCCCGCCGCCCGACAGCCCCTTGCCGCCGCGCTTCTGGCTGCGGTAATCGGCCAGCGGCGTGCGCTTGATGTAGCCGCCCTGGGTCACGGTGACGACCATGTCCTCGCGCTCGATGAGGTCCTCGTCCTCCATGTCGCCGGACCAATCGGCGATCTCGGTGCGGCGCGGCACGGCGAAGAGCTCCTTCACCTCGCGCAGCTCGTCCGAGATGATGCCCATGATCCGCTCGCGAGAGCCGAGGATCTCGAGGTATTCGCGGATCTTCTTGGCCAGTTCCTGCAGCTCGTCGGTGACTTCCTGCACGCCGAGCTGGGTCAGGCGCTGCAGCCGCAGCTCGAGGATCGCGCGGGCCTGTGCCTCGGACAGGTTGTAGGTGCCGTCGTCGTTGATCTTGTGGGTCGGGTCGTCGATCAGCTTGATGTATTCGGCGATCGACCCCGCCGGCCAGCGCCGGGTCATCAGCTTCTCGCGCGCCTCGGCGGCGTCGGCGGAGGCGCGGATGGTGGCGACCACCTCGTCCACGTTGGTCACGGCCACGGCGAGGCCGCAGAGGATGTGGCTGCGCTCGCGCGCCTTGCGCAGCTCATAGGCGGTGCGCCGGGCGACGACCTCCTCGCGGAAGGTGATGAAGGCCGACAGGAAGCCGTAGAGCGTCAGCGTCTCGGGCTTGCCGCCGTTCAGCGCCAGCATGTTGCAGCCGAAGGAGATCTGCATCGGCGTGAAGCGGAAGAGCTGGTTCAGCACCACGTCGGGCGTCGCGTCGCGTTTCAGCTCGACCACCACGCGGACGCCGTGCCGGTCGCTTTCGTCCTGAACGTGGGCGATGCCTTCGAGCCGCTTGTCGCGGACAAGCTCGGCGATCTTCTCGATCATCGAGGCCTTGTTCACCTGGTAGGGGATCTCGTCGATGACGATGGCGTAGCGGTCCTTGCGGAGCTCTTCGACATGGGTCTTCGCCCGCACGATGACCGAGCCGCGGCCCTCGAGATAGGCCTTGCGCGCGCCGGAGCGGCCGAGGATCAGGCCGCCCGTCGGGAAGTCCGGGGCGGGCACGTATTCGATCAGCTGCTCGGTCGACATGTCCGGGTCTTCGATCAGCGCCAGCGTCGCGTCGATCACCTCGCCCAGGTTGTGGGGCGGGATGTTGGTGGCCATGCCGACGGCGATGCCGCCCGCGCCGTTGACCAGCATGTTCGGGAAGCGCGCCGGCAGGACGACCGGCTCGCGGTCCTTGCCGTCGTAATTGTCCTGGAAGTCGACCGTGTCCTTGTCGATGTCCGCGAGCAGGTAGTTCGCGGCCTTCGCCATCCGGACCTCGGTGTAGCGGAAGGCCGCGGCCTTGTCGCCGTCCATCGAGCCGAAGTTGCCTTGGCCGTCGAGCAGCGGCAGCGACATGGAGAAGCTCTGCGCCATCCGCACCAGCGCGTCGTAGATCGCGGAATCACCATGCGGGTGGTATTTGCCCATGGCGTCCGCGACGGGGCGCGAAGACTTCCGATAGGGCTTGTCGAAGGTGTTGCCGACCTCGTTCATCGCGAACAGGATGCGCCGGTGCACGGGTTTCAACCCGTCGCGCAGATCGGGGATCGCGCGGGCGACGATCACGCTCATCGCGTAATCGAGGTAGGACGTCCGCATCTCCTCGGTGATGGAGACGGTCGGGCCCTTCGGTGCCGCGGGCGGATTTTCTTCTTGGTTTTCAGGGGGTTCCGGAGTGTCGCTCACTATGGGGGCCTTGTCCTGAGGGGTGATCTACATCTTGTTGGGGGGGTTATAGCACCGCCCAGATAGGGGGTGCAATCATGCCCGGACGGTCAATTTGGCAGCCAAGGCGTCAGGTGGATAACACACTGTTTTTGTTGAAAAGTAATCCGCATCAGGCATCATTTCACGCATGATCTCATCAGGAGGCGGAATATGGCAGGCAACGAAACGGAATTGATGCTGCGCGGCTACGGGCTGACCACCGCGGAGTTCTACTACCACATGCCGGATTACGCGCATGTCCTCAACAGCTTCATCTGGCAGGACTACGACATCGCCCCGGATCACCCGCGGCTCTTCAAGTTCATCGACTTCTGGCAGAAGGAGATCGAGGGCCCGCTCCATTCCGTGCGCTTCACGCACCGGCGCGAGATCGGGCCGGGCCATTGGCGGAACGTGACCGGAGAGATCCCGCTGCACTGACGAAGGGGGTGGGCGAGACGCCCACCCGATCCGCGTCTCAGGGGATGATGCGCGAGTACTTGATGCCCTCGAGCGTGGCGCCGAGCTTCAGGCCGGCCTGGCCGAAGACGATGGCGATCACCGGAGCAAGGCCCGTGGTGGATTCCGCCCTGAGCCCCTCGCGCACGTCGGAGAAGACGTATTCCACATCCGCGCCGAGTGCCCAGCCCGGCCCGCGCCGGAAGTCCTCGAGCGCGTCCTGCGTCATGAAGAACAGCACATGCGCGTATTGCTGCGCACCGAACTGGAGCCCGACGTTGGCGAAGGTCGAGGAATAGTAATCCACGCTCGCGCCGTTCACCCGCAGCGCGCCGCGACCATAGCCGCCGCCCACGCCGAAGCCGACCTCGGTCTGAAGCGGCATCACCAGCATGCCCGCCGATTTCGCGGCAAGATCCCGCGTGCCGGGGTATTCGTTGTACATGAATGCCAGCGTCGCATCGACCCGCGCATCGACGGTCTGACCGCCGTTCGCCCCGATGCTGTTGTCGCAGGCGGCCAGGAACGGAAGCGCGGCGAGGGCCGCGACCGCAAAACTGCGTCTGGAGAAACTGCTCATCTTTTGCCTCACTTGCCCATGTGCCCGTTCGGGCCCGCCGGTTTTCCGGCATTGGAGCGAAGTATAGGCGCAGGCCCGCCCCGTGTCACTATCCCTTGTGGCGCGGGGGCGGGAACCCGCTACGCGCCGAGCGCGCGGGCCATCTCGGGGGCGAAATAGGTCAGGATCCCGTCGCATCCGGCCCGCTTGAAGCACAAGAGGCTCTCGGCCATGGCGCGGTCGCCGTCGATCCAGCCGTTGAGCGCGGCCGCCCGGATCATCGCGTATTCGCCCGACACCTGGTAGGCGAAGGTGGGCACGCCGAACTGGTCCTTCACGCGGCGGCAGATGTCGAGATAGGGCATCCCCGGCTTCACCATCACCATGTCCGCGCCTTCGGACAGGTCGCGGGCCACCAGCCGCAGCGCCTCGTCCGAATTGCCGGGGTTCATCTGGTAGGTCGCCTTGTCGCCCTTCAGCGCGCCCGCCGCGCCGACGGCGTCCCGGAAGGGACCATAGAACGCGCTGGCGTATTTCGCCGAATAGCTCAGGATCATCACGTTGCGGTGGCCCTGGCTTTCCAGCGCCTGCCGCATGGCGCCGATCCGGCCGTCCATCATGTCGGAGGGGCCGATGATGTCGGCACCCGCCTCGGCCTGGGACAGCGTCTGTCTGACCAGCGCCTCGACCGTCTCGTCGTTCAGGATCTCGCCATCCACCACGAAGCCGTCATGCCCGTCGATGTTGTAGGGATCGAGCGCGACATCGGTCATCACCGCCATATCTGGCACGGCCCGCTTGATCGCCCGCGTCGCGCGGTTCGACAGGTTCTCGGGGTTCCAGGCCTCGGCGCAATCCCTGGTGCGCTTCTCCATCGGCGTGTAGGGGAAGAGGCAGATCGCCCCGATACCCAGGTCGGCCGCTTCCCGCGCCGCCTCGGCCACCGCATCGACGGTGCGGCGGTAAACGCCGGGCATCGAGGCGATCTCCTCCTGCGCCACGCCGTCGCCCTCGCGCACGAAGACCGGCCAGATCAGGTCGCCCGTGCCCAGCGTGTTTTCCTGCGCGAGCGCCCGGATCGCGGGCGACTGGCGCGCGCGGCGGAAGCGGGTGAGCGGGAAGGGGGCGTGGAGCGGCGTCATCTGCGGCCTCGATTGGTTGATCCGAGGGGCATTGAGTGGCATGGACCGCAGCGCATCTCAAGGGTAGGAATTGCCGCGTCCCGGCGCTAAGAGGTTCCGACCGGGCGATCGAGGCAGAGCAGGGGAACGGCAGGTGGACCTGCACCAGACGATTTTCGAAGTCATCGACATGCGGTCCTTCTCCAACCTGTGGTACTGGATCGGTCTCGCAGTCATGTGGTCAACGGCCAGTCACTGGGTGCTGGGCGTCCCGTGGGACATGGCGATCCGCGCCCGCCGCAAGGGCGGCCGGCTGGAAGAGGATTTCGAGGCGCTGGTCCGGATCTACACCGCGCGGCTCGTCCACATCGCCGAGGTCTCGGGGCTGATGCTCACCTCTCTCATCCCCTTCCTGCTGACGGTGCTCGGCGTGCTGGGCTTCTACTACCGGATCGAATTCGCGCAGGCCGTCTTCCTGATGGCCTTCCCGATGACGCTGGTCTGGATCCTCTCGATCCGCACCGCGCAGAAGGTCCGCGCGGCGGACGAAACCGGGGAAGAGCTGCACCGGCGGCTGGCACGGCACCGGATCTCGGTCCAGGCGATCGGCATCGTGTCGATCTTCTTCACCGCGATGTGGGGCATGCTGCAGAACTTCTCGATCGGCGTATTGGGCTGAACATGACCAAGGCAGAGCATATCACCCTCGGGGGCGCACCCGAAGGCTTCGACGCGGCCCTCATCCTGCGCGAGGTCGAGGCGCGCGGCGGACCTGTCGTCCATGTCGCCCGCGACGATCGCCGCATGGCCGCGATGGCGGATGCGCTGGCCTTCTTCGCGCCCGGCCTGCCGATCATCCGGTTCCCGAGCTGGGATTGCCTGCCCTATGACCGCGTTTCGCCCAATGCCGACATCTCGGCCACGCGGATGGCGACGCTGGCGGGCCTCGTGCACGGGATGCCCGAGCGCTACGTGCTGCTCACCACGCTCAATGCCGCGACCCAGCGGGTGCCCGCGCGCGAGGTGCTGAAGGAAGCCGCCTTCTCGGCCCGCGTCGGCTCCCGCATCGACGAGAAGGGGCTGCGCGACTTCCTCGTCCGCATGGGCTTCTCGCAATCCCATTCGGTGACCGAACCCGGCGATTACGCGGTCCGCGGCGGCATCATCGACATCTATCCGCCGGGCGAGGGCGGGCCGGTGCGGCTCGACATGTTCGGCGACGTGCTGGACGGCGCACGCCGTTTCGATGCCGAAACGCAGCGCACCACCTCGAAGCTCGACGTCGTGGAACTGGCGCCGGTCTCCGAGATCATCCTCGACGAGGCGGCGATCACCCGCTTCCGCCAGAACTACCGCGCCGAATTCGGCGCCGCCGGGACCGACGACCCGCTCTACGAGGCGGTCAGCGCCGGGCGCAAGCACCAGGGGATGGAGCACTGGCTGCCGTTCTTCCACGAACGGCTTGAAACGCTCTTCGACTATCTTCCCGGCGCGAGCGTCATGCTCGACGACCAGAGCGCGGCCGCCCGGCTGCACCGCTGGGACACGATCGTCGACCAGTACGAGACCCGGCGCATCGCGCTGCAGGACCGGGGCCGGATGGATTCCGTCTACAAACCCGCGCCGCCGGGCCTGCTCTATCTCGACGACACGGCCTGGGACCGGGCGCTCGAGGCGCGCCGCGTGGTCCAGATGTCGCCGCTGCCGCAGCATTCCGGCCCCGGCGTCGTGGATGCCGGAGGCCGCATCGGGCGCAACTTCTCGCCCGAGCGTCAGCTTGAGAAGGTGAACCTTTTCAGCGCTCTGGCGGAGCATATTCGCGCAAAGCTCGATCTCGGGCCGGTGGTCGTCGCCTCCTATTCCGAGGGCGCGCGCGAGCGGCTCGAAGGCCTGATCGAGGACGAGGGGCTGGTCGGCGCCGTCTCGGTCCGCAATGCCGACGGCATCGGCAAGCGGGGGCTGCACCTCGCCGTCTGGCCGCTGGAGCACGGCTTCTCGGGTCCCTGGCAGAAAGGCGAAATCACCGTCATCTCGGAACAGGACGTGCTCGGCGACCGGCTGATCCGGCAGCCCAAGCGCAAACGCCGAGCGGACAACTTCCTGACCGAGGCGCAGAGCCTGAGCCCCGGCGACCTCGTGGTCCATGTCGACCACGGGATCGGGCGCTATCTCGGGATGGAGGTCATCACCGCGGCGGGCGCCGCGCATGAATGCCTCCTGCTGGAATATGCCGAGAACGCAAGGCTCTACCTGCCGGTCGAGAACATCGAACTGCTGTCGCGCTACGGCCATGAGGAGGGTCTGCTCGACCGTCTCGGCGGCGGCGCGTGGCAGGCCAAGAAGGCGAAGCTGAAGGAGCGGATCCGCGAGATGGCGGACCGGCTGATCCGGGTCGCCGCCGAGCGCGCGCTCAGGAACGCGCCGATCCTCGACCCGCCGGACGGGGCCTGGGACGCCTTCCAGGCGCGCTTCCCCTACCAGGAGACGGACGACCAGCTCTCGGCCATCCAGGACGTGCTGACCGACCTCGAGAGCGGACACCCGATGGACCGGCTGATCTGCGGCGACGTGGGCTTCGGCAAGACCGAGGTGGCGCTGCGTGCGGCCTTCGTGGCCGCCATGTCCGGCGTGCAGGTGGCGGTGATCGCGCCGACGACGCTGCTGGCCCGCCAGCACTACCAGGGCTTCGCAGAACGGTTCCGCGGATTTCCCATTCAGGTCAGCCCCTTGTCGCGCTTTGTCAGCGCATCGGATGCACAGAGGGTGCGCGCCGGGATGGCGGACGGCACGGTGGACATCGTGGTCGGCACCCACGCGCTTTTGGCCAAGAATATCAAGTTCAAGAACCTCGGTCTTCTCATCGTGGATGAAGAGCAGCGCTTCGGCGTCGCCCACAAGGAACGGCTGAAGCAGCTGCGCACCGACATCCACGTGCTGACGCTGACCGCGACGCCGATCCCCCGGACGCTGCAGCTCTCGCTCTCGGGCGTCCGCGACCTGTCGATCATCGGCACCCCGCCGATCGACCGGCTGGCGATCCGGACCTATGTCTCGGAATTCGACGGCGTGACGATCCGCGAGGCGCTTCTGCGCGAACATTACCGCGGCGGGCAGAGCTTCTTCGTCGTGCCGCGCGTGGCCGACATCCCCGAGATCGAGGCCTTCCTGAAGGAGCAGGTGCCCGAGGTGACCTTCGTCACCGCGCATGGCCAGATGGCGGCGGGCGAGCTCGACCGCCGGATGAACGCCTTCTACGACGGCAAGTTCGACGTGCTGCTGGCGACGACGATCGTTGAATCGGGTCTCGACATCCCGAGCGCCAACACGATGATCATCCACCGTGCGGACATGTTCGGCCTTGCGCAGCTCTACCAGATCCGGGGCCGCGTGGGCCGGTCGAAGGCGCGGGCCTACGCCTATCTCACCACGAAACCGCGGGTGAAGCTGACCGATCAGGCGCAGAAGCGGCTCAGGGTTCTCGGCACGCTCGACACGCTGGGCGCGGGCTTCACGCTGGCGTCGCAGGACCTCGACATCCGGGGCGCGGGCAACCTGCTGGGCGAGGAGCAGTCGGGCAACATGCGCGACGTGGGCTACGAACTTTACCAGCAGATGCTCGAGGAGGCGATCGCCAAGATCAAGGCCGGTGAGATGGAGGGGCTGACCGAGGCGGACGAGCAATGGGCGCCGCAGATCAACCTCGGCGTGCCGGTGCTGATCCCCGAGGAGTACGTGCCGGACCTCGACCTGCGGCTCGGGCTCTACCGGCGGCTCTCGGGGCTCTCGACCAAGGTCGAGCTGGAGGGCTTCGCGGCCGAGCTGATCGACCGGTTCGGCAAGCTGCCGAAGGAGGTCAACACGCTGCTTCTCGTCGTGCGGATCAAGGGGATGTGCAAGCGGGCGGGCATCGCCAAGCTCGACGGCGGACCCAAGGGCGCGACGATCCAGTTCCACAACGACAAGTTCGGCAACCCGGCCGGGCTGGTGGAATTCATCAAGGACCAGCGCGGGCTGGCCAAGGTGAAGGACAACAAGATCGTCGTGCGCCGCGACTGGAAGAAGGACAGCGACAAGATCAAGGGCGCCTTCGCCATCGCGCGGGACCTGGCCGAGAAGGCCGAGGCGGTGAAGCCCGCCAGGAAGGCCGCGGCGTCGGAGGCCGAGAAGAAGGCCTGAGAGGTGTGCCGCCCGGCCGCAGGCCGGGCAGCGCCGTGGCGCCCGGACGACCGGCGCGGCCCTTGGCGCGACTCTGACCGGGGCCTCTAGGACGCGATCCGTTTCTCGAAGAAATGGTCCGGGTAGGGATCGTCGTTGAACCGCGCGATCTCGGTCCAGCCCGTGCCGCGGTAGAGCGCCACCGCCTCGGGCAGCGCGGAATTGGTGTCGAGCCGCAGCGTCCCGATCCCGAGCGCGCGCGCCCGCGTCTCGATCTGCGCCATCAACCGTTTCGACAGCCCCAGCCCCCGCGCGGAGGGCGCGATCCAGAGCCGTTTGATCTCGGCCACCGCACCGCCCTGGCCCTTGAGCCCGACGCAGCCGATCGGCAGCCCGTCCGACATCGCCAGCAGGAAGGCCCCGCGGGGCGCGATCATGTCGCCCGCCTCGGGGTCGCGCGAGAGGCTGACGTCGAAGCCGGTGGCGAAGCGGCGGCCGAGCTCCGCGTAATATTCGGACAGGCAGTAGCGCGCGGCCTCGGCGCGGGGATCGACCTCCTCGAAGGTGATCCGGTCCCGGCCGAGCGCCGAGGCGACGAGGTCCATCGCCGCGAGCAGCGCCTCGGGGTGGGGATGCCGGGCCAGCGCCTGCGCGGCACGGTCGTCGGAGAGGGCCTCGTAGGCGGTGAACTCGGCCCGGCCCTTGTCGGTGAGCGTCGCGATGCGGGCGCGGGCATCGTCGGGATGCGGAGCGAGGGTGATCAGCCCCTCCTCTTCAAGCCCGCGCAGGAGGCGGCTCATCAGCCCGGAATCGAGGCCCAGGTAATCGCGGACAGCGGCGACCCCGGTGCGGCCATGGCCGATGGCGTTCAGGACCCGCGCGGCGCCGAGCGGCCGGCCGCGGCCCAGGAAGGAATGGTCCAGCGCGCCGACCTCGGAGGTGACGGCGCGGCTGAATCGGCGGTAGCGGGAGATCGGATCGGGTGTCATGATACCTGACTTTTGTCAGATACCAGGGCGCCGTCAAGCGGATAGTTGACTCTGGTCAGGTAGCGCAGCAGGAGCTCCGCATGGCGGCCTGGGCGCAGAAACACGAGGCCGCGACCTCGGTATCCGCGCGGGCCAGCGCCAGCGTCAGTTTCTGCCGCAGCAGCACGACCTCCGCCGTCTTGCCCCGCGCATCGAGGCAATCCACGAGCCCCTTCAGCGACCAGACATTGTCGGGATGGATGCAGGCGCGCGGCAGGCCGGGGAGGAGGCCCAGATCCTCGCGATAGACCTGCTCTGCCTCCGCCACCCGGCCCTGTTCGTAGAGCAGCGCGCCGAGCGCATGACGGGTCGGCTGCATCCAACCCCAGGGCTCGTCGTAGTTCAGCCCGTCGTCCAGCGCGACGGAGCGGCGGAGCGCCGCGAAGGCCGCCTCGAAATCGCCCTGCCGATAGAGGATCTCTCCCCGCAGCATCGCCTTGGCCACCTCCAGCAGGTCGACGACCCGGTTGGTGTGCAGGTAGCGCGTCTCGGGCATCTGCGCGGCGGCGGTGAGGAAGCGCTGCTCCATCTCCAGCGCCGTCTCGACCTCGCCGAGCGCGGCATGGGCCAGCGCCTTGGAGTAGAGCGTGTTGCAATGGGTCGTGGCGTAGAGCTTCGGGTCCTCGGGCAGGTCGAGCGCGAGGATCTCGCGCCAGCGGCCGAAACGGATGAGGATATGCGGCTCCATCGCGAGGTAGCTTTCGAAGAAATCCGCCATCGGCGGGCTCTCGATCCTCAGCATCTCCTCCGGTGTCGTTTCGCGGAGGCGGCGGCAGGCGTCGAGCGCCGGCGCGATCTGGCCGAGGAAGAGGGCGCCGTAGATGATGAAATGGTAATTGTGCTGCCGATAGCCGGTGTAGAAGTTCATGCCGCCTTCACGGGCATAGAAGGTCTCGTCCGCCGCGCAGGCCCGCTGGTTCCAGTAGACCGCGTCCTGGTAGGCCGCGCATTGCACGTCGATATGCGAGGGCATGTGCACGAGGTGGCCCGCATCCGGCACGAGCGCGCGCAGCGCGTCGCCGGCCTTCAACGCCTTCTCGGGGGTCGGCGACATCTCCATCAAGTGGATGTAGAGGTGCAGGATCCCGGGATGCCGCATGGCGCGGGGGTCGTGGTCGAGCGCCTCTTCGAGCAGCGCCTGGCATTCGAGCGTATCCGCGCCCTCGGCGGGCGTGCCGCTGTAGATGTCCCACATCTGCCACGGCGTGCGGTTCAGCATCGCCTCGGCGGTGAAGGCGCGGATGTCGAGGCTGTCGGGATGGGCCTGCTGCGCTGCCCGCATGGCCTGCGCGAAGGCGGTGTCCCAGGGGCGCTGATCCTCGACCGGTTCACGCTGCGGATAGCGGGCGGGCAGGGCGGTGATGAGCGCAGCCTCCTCCGGGGTGACGCCCTGGAGGCGCGACAGCGCCTCCTGCATGGCATCATGGGCGGTCTCGAGCGCGGTGCGCTGCGAGGCCGGATCCATCAGCACCCAAGGGAAATTGTAGTTGGGCCCGGCCGCGTAGGCGACGCCCCAATGGGCCATCGCGCAGTCGGGATCGTGCTCCAGCGCCCGGCGGTAACAGGCGACGGCCTCTTCATGGTTGTAGCCGTAGGTCCAGTTGAGCCCGCGATCGAACCAGAGCTGCGCCTCGGCCGACCGGGTGGTGACCGGGAAGGAATGGGTCCCTAGGTCGTAATAGGTGTCAGGCATGGCGCGGCTCCGTCAGGCGTTTGGCCAAGCCTGCCGGATGCGGCGCGCCTTGGCCAGAGGCGCGGTCAGGCGCGCGACAGGAAGGCGCGGACCTTGGGGGCGATCCAGCCCCAGAGCGTGGGCGCGCCACGGGCGATCTTCCGGCCGACCCTGGCCTCGAACATCGGCCAGTCGACCGCGTAGTCGCGCCAGGATCCCCCGCCCGAGGCAAGGTTCAGGTTCGGCGGCTGGAACCGGTCGACGGACTTGGCGAAGCGGGCGTCGGGGGTCTCGTTCGCCTCGAACTCTTCCCAGAGCGCGCGGAACTCGGCGGCCTGGTCGGCGGGCAGCAGGCCGAAGATGCGATCGGCCGCGGCCTGTTCGCGCGCCTCGATGGCGGCGGTGTCGACCTCTCCGTAGATGGGCACGTCGCCCGCGTCGATCTCGACGAGGTCGTGCAGCAGCAGCATCCGGATCACCCGGTCGGTCGAGACATCCGCGCCATGTTCGCCCAGCACCAGCGCGAAGAGCGCGAGGTGCCAGGAATGTTCGGCCGAGTTCTCGCGCCGGGAATCGTCGGCGATCGGGGTCGCGCGGAGGATGGTCTTGAGCCGGTCGGCCTCCATCAGGAAGGCCATCTGGGCGTCGAGACGGGTCGGTTGCGTCATCAGCCCTGCTTCTTCTGCGCCGCGCGATGCTGTTTCACCCGCGCGATCAGGTGTGCGCGCGCCTTGCGTTCGGCCAGTCGCACGCGGATGTCGGTCAGGAAAGCCTCTTCCAGCGTCTGCGAGGCGGTGCCGATGACGCCCGCCACCTCCATGAAGAGCCGTTCGTCGCCGGTCTCGTCCATCGCCTTCATCACGTCGGCGCCAAGCGCCTCGGCCAGTCTTTCCAGTGTCGACATGGGCTCACCGCGAGGTTTCGGTCAATCTCCGCTTCACGTAGTCCGACACGGTCCCGATCATCGTGTCCATGTGCGGCTCTTCGAAGAAGTGGCCGGCGCCCTCGATCTGTTCGTGGGTGACGGTGATCCCCTTCTGCTCCTGCAGCTTGCCGACCAGCGCGGCGGTGTCCGCGGGCGGCGCGACCCGGTCGGCGGACCCGTTGATGATCAGGCCCGAGGCCGGGCAGGGGGCGAGGAACGAGAAATCGTACATGTTCGCGGGCGGCGAGACCGAGATGAAGCCGGTGATCTCGGGGCGGCGCATCAGAAGCTGCATGCCGATCCAGGCCCCGAAGGAGAAGCCGGCGACCCAGCAATGCTTGGAATTGTTGTTCATCGACTGCAGGTAGTCGAGCGCCGACGCGGCGTCCGACAGCTCGCCCACGCCCTGGTCGTATTCGCCCTGGCTGCGACCGACGCCGCGGAAGTTGAACCGCAGGACGGTGAAGCCCATCTTGTTGAAGGCGTAATGCAGGTTGTAGACGACCTTGTTGTTCATCGTGCCCCCGAACTGGGGATGCGGGTGCAGGATGATGGCAATCGGCGCGTCGCGTTCCTTCTGCGGGTGGTAGCGGCCTTCGAGCCGGCCCTCGGGGCCGGGAAAAATCACCTCGGGCATAAGTTGGCGCGGGCTCCTGCTGAAGCGCGGGGGAATTGTTGACGAATTCCATCCGGCTTATTAGAACGGTTCTAAATCCGGAGCGCGCGGCCCCGGATCGGGTTCCAAGCGAGATAAGGCTTGGGGGTTCGAAGGTCAACAAACTCCGGTTGAGGCTGCCTGGGGAGGACGAGGTCATGAAGCTGAGCACCAAGGGGCGATATGCGATGGTGGCGCTTGCCGACATAGCGTTCCAGTCCGAGGAAGGGCTCGTGACGCTGGCGGGCATTTCCAAGCGTCAGGCGATCTCGCTGCCCTATCTGGAGCAGCTGTTCGTGAAGCTCCGCCGGGCGGGGCTGGTGGAATCGGTGCGCGGCCCGGGCGGCGGCTACCGTCTTGCCAGGGACGCGCGCCAGATCACGGTGGCCGAAGTGCTGCAGGCGGTCGACGAGACGGTGAGCGCGCTGCACAAGGGCGCGGGCGCATCGGGGGGCACCTCGGGCAGCCGGGCGCAATCGGTGACCAACCGGCTGTGGGAATCGCTCTCGGCGCAGGTCTATGTCTTCCTGCACCAGACGACGCTGGCGGACGTGGTGGGCAACAAGCTCGCGCCGTGCCCCGCGGTGCCGGGGCTGTTCGCCGTGGTGGACGAGGTGGAGGCGTGAGAGCGCGTCCCGCATATCCTCCGTGCGGGAGCGCTCTCGGAGAGCGGTCCTCCGGAAGGCGTGGTTTCGGAACGGTGAAGCCGGGGGGGCGGGCGTGATGAAGAGGGTCTACCTCGATCACAACGCGACGACGCCGCTTCGGGACGAGGCGCGGGCGGCGATGGTCGCGGCGATGGATGTGGCGGGGAACCCGTCTTCGGTCCATGCCGAGGGGCGGGCCGCCAAGGCGCTGGTGGAGAAGGCGCGGGCGCAGATCGCGGCGGCGCTCGGGGCGGAGGGGGCGGATATCGTCTTCACCTCCGGGGCGACCGAGGCGGCGGCGCTGGCGCTGGAAGGGCGCGGGATCGCCTGCGCGGCGGTGGAGCACGAGGCCGTGCTCGCCTGGTGCGAGGCGAGCCTGCCGGTCGATGCAAATGGCAAGGTGCAAGTTGCGACCCCGCACGCCTACGCTGTGCAGCTGGCCAATTCCGAGACCGGCGTGATCCAGGACCTGCCCGAGGGTCTGGCGCTCAGCGACATCACCCAGGGCTTCGGGAAATTGCCGATTGCCTTCAACTGGCTGGGCTGCGACATGGCGCTCGTCTCGGCGCACAAGCTGGGCGGGCCCAAGGGCATTGGCGCACTGGTGATGAAGCGCGGCATCGACCTCGCCGCCCGGATCAGGGGCGGCGGGCAGGAGATGGGGCGCCGGTCCGGCACCGAGAACGTGATCGGGATCGCGGGCTTCGGCGCGGCGGCGGAGGCTGCGGCGCGGGACCTTTCGGACGGGGTCTGGGAAAGGATCGCGGCGCTGAGAGACAAGATGGAGGCGGCCATTGCGGCAGAGGCTTCCGATATTACGTTTGCAGGGAAAGGGGCGGCGCGTCTGCCCAATACCTCCTGCATCGTGAGCCCCGGCTGGAAGGGCGAGACGCAGGTGATGCAGATGGACCTGAACGGGTTCGCGATCAGCGCCGGCTCCGCCTGCTCCAGCGGCAAGGTGCGCGCCTCCAAGGTGCTCGCCGCCATGGGATTTGACGAGGGGGCGGCCGCCAGCGCGATCCGCGTGAGCCTGGGCCCCCTGACCACCGAGGATGACGTGATGCGCTTCGCCGAACGCTGGTGCGCGCAAAGCCGGAAACACCGCGCCCGCGCGGCGTGAGATCGAGAGGAACGACATGACCGCACTCGACAAGAGCATCGAGAAGACCGAGGTCAAGGAAGGCGTCGACCAGGAGACGGTGGACGCCGTCGCCGCGGTCAGCACCTACAAGTACGGCTGGGAAACCGAGGTCGAGACCGAATACGCCCCGATGGGGCTGAACGAGGACATCGTCCGCCTGATCTCGGACAAGAACGAAGAGCCGGAATGGATGACCGAATGGCGTCTGCAGGCCTTCGAGCGGTGGCTCACCAAGGAAGAGCCCGACTGGGCGATGGTCGATTATCCGAAGATCGACTTCCAGAAGCAGTACTACTACGCCCGGCCGAAGAGCATGGAGGTGAAGCCGAAGTCCCTGGACGAGGTGGATCCGGCGTTGCTGGCGACCTACGAGAAGCTGGGGATTCCGCTCAAGGAGCAGATGATCCTGGCCGGTGTCGAAGGCGCCGAGGACGCCGCCCCGGCCGAGGGGCGGACATCCGACCGGAAGGTCGCCGTGGACGCCGTCTTCGATTCCGTCTCCGTGGGCACGACCTTCCAGAAGGAGCTCAAGAAGGCCGGCGTGATCTTCTGCTCGATCTCGGAGGCGATCCGCGAGCATCCGGAGCTGGTGAAGAAATACCTCGGCTCCGTCGTGCCGGTGAACGACAACTTCTACGCGACGCTCAACTCGGCGGTCTTCTCGGACGGTTCCTTCGTCTACGTGCCGCCGGGGGTGCGCTGCCCGATGGAGCTGTCGACCTATTTCCGGATCAATGCCGAGAACACCGGCCAGTTCGAGCGGACGCTGATCATCGCCGACAAGGGCTCCTACGTGAGCTACCTCGAAGGCTGCACCGCGCCCAAGCGCGACACCGCGCAGCTGCACGCGGCCGTGGTGGAGATCATCGTCGAGGAGGACGCCGAGGTGAAATACTCGACCGTCCAGAACTGGTATCCGGGCGACGAGAACGGCAAGGGCGGCATCTACAACTTCGTCACCAAGCGCGCCGATTGCCGGGGCGACCGGGCGAAGGTGATGTGGACGCAGGTCGAGACCGGATCCGCCGTGACGTGGAAATATCCCTCCTGCATCCTGCGGGGCGATGACAGCCAGGGCGAGTTCTACTCGATCGCCATCGCCAACAACTACCAGCAGGCCGATACGGGCACCAAGATGATCCACCTCGGCAAGAACACGAAAAGCCGGATCGTCTCGAAGGGGATCAGCGCGGGCCATGCGCAGAACACCTATCGGGGGCTCGTCTCGATGCACCCGAAGGCGACGCACGCGCGGAACTACACCCAGTGCGATTCGCTGCTGATCGGCGACAAGTGCGGGGCGCATACGGTTCCGTATATCGAGGTGAAGAACAACACGGCGCGCGTCGAACACGAGGCGACGACCTCGAAGGTGGACGACGACCAGCTCTTCTACTGCCGCTCGCGCGGCATGGACGAGGAGGAGGCGGTGGCCCTCGTGGTGAACGGGTTCTGCAAGGAAGTGCTCCAGGCGCTGCCGATGGAATTCGCCATGGAGGCACAGGCGCTCGTGGCGATCAGCCTTGAAGGTTCGGTGGGCTAGGGGCCGCGGCCCCCTTGGAGTTGGCCATGCATGGCACCCTATATCCTGCCGGTCGTGCTGCTGATCGCGTCGAACGTCTTCATGACCTTCGCGTGGTACGGGCACCTGGGACACAAGGCGGCCCCGCTCTGGGCGGCCGTCATGGTGTCCTGGGGGATCGCCTTCTTCGAATACTGGCTGGCGGTGCCGGCCAACCGGATCGGGCACCAGGTCTATTCCGCCGCCCAGCTCAAGACGATGCAGGAGGTCATCACGCTGGTGATCTTCGCGGGCTTCTCCGCCTGGTGGCTGAAGGAAGAGATCACTTGGAACACCGCGGCGGGCTTCGTGCTGATCGCCTGCGGCGCGGCGCTGGTGTTCCGCGGCTGAGCGCCGCCTGAGACATTGCGGGGCCCCTGCGGCCCCATTGGACAACGCCGTTCGAGACGGCAGAGACGAGGACGAAAGATGCTGGAAATCAAGAACCTGCAAGTGAAGCTTGAAGAAGAGGACAAGCAGATCCTCAAGGGTGTGGACCTGAAGGTCGGCGCCGGCGAGGTGCATGCGATCATGGGGCCGAACGGCTCGGGCAAGTCGACGCTGAGCTATGTCCTTTCGGGCCGTGACGGCTATGAAGTCACGGGCGGCGAAGCGACACTCGACGGCGAGGACCTGCTGGATCTCGAGCCCGAAGAGCGCGCGGCGCTCGGCCTCTTCCTCGCGTTCCAGTACCCGGTGGAGATCCCCGGTGTCGGCAACATGACCTTCCTGCGCACCGCGGTGAACGCACAGCGCAAGGCGAAGGGCGAAGACGAGATGTCGGCGGCCGACTTCCTCAAGTTCATCCGCGAGCGCGCCAAGGCGCTGAAGATCGACGCGGACATGCTGAAGCGCCCCGTCAACGTCGGCTTCTCGGGCGGCGAGAAGAAGCGGAACGAGATCCTCCAGATGGCGGTGCTCGAGCCGAAGATGTGCATCCTCGACGAGACCGATTCCGGCCTCGACGTCGATGCGATGAAACTGGTGGCGGAAGGGGTGAACGCGCTGCGGACCGAAGGACGCGGGTTCCTCGTCATCACGCACTACCAGCGGCTTCTCGACCATATCAAGCCGGACGTCGTGCACATCATGTCGAACGGCAAGATCGTGAAGACCGGCGGGCCCGAGCTGGCGCTCGAGGTCGAGAACAACGGCTATGCCGAGTTCCTGGACACGGAGGAGGCGTAATGGCTCTGCCGAAAGTCAAACAGACCGCGACCGAGGAGCGGCTCGCGGCGATGTCGCTGCCCGAGGCGCCCGGCTGGACCGGGCCCGCGCGGGACGCGGCCGTCGCCCGGGTCGGGGCCATGGGCCTGCCGGGCCGCCGCGATGAATACTGGAAGTTCACTCGGCCCGACACGCTGGTGCAGGCCGAAGCGCCCCGCGCGGCGACCTTCGAGGGCGGCGACGAGGCGCCGACCTTCGACGGGATCGACCGTCTGAAGGTGGTCTTCGTGGACGGGGTCTTCGACGAAGCGGCCTCGGACGACCTTGCGCTCGAAGGGCTGAAGATCGAGCGGCTGGCGGAGGCGCAGAAGAGCGACCTTCACTGGGCGCGCGATGTCTACGGCAGGCTTGAAGAGCGCGGGCAGAGCCCGGTCGATCGGCCGCTCGCCGCGCTCAACACGGCCTTTGCGACGGACGGGATCCTGATCCACGTCTCGGGCAAGGTCACGAAGCCCGTTCACTTCGTTTATCACCATAAGTCAGAGACTTCCGACGCGATGCTCCACCATTGCGTGAAGCTTGAAGAGGGCGCGGAGCTGACCGTTCTGGAAAGCGGCCCCGCTGCGGCGCGTTTCAACAACGTGATGGAGGTCGAGGTCGCCGACACCGCGCGCTTCGCCCATATCCGGACGCAAGGAAGGGATCACGAACGGCGGGCGGCGACGCATATCTTCACCCGGCTCGGGACCGAAAGCACCTTCAAGTCCTTCACCATGACCGCGAACGGCGTGATGACCCGGAACGAATGCGTCATCGAGCTGACCGGCGACGATGCGGTGGCGCATGTTGCGGGCGCCGCGCTCGGCGATGGCGATTTCCACCACGACGACACCGTCTTCATCACCCATGACGCGGTGAATTGCGAAAGCCGGCAGGTCTTCAAGAAGGTTCTGCGGAACGGCGCCACGGGCGTCTTCCAGGGCAAGATCCTCGTGAAGGCGGGGGCGCAGAAGACCGACGGCTACCAGATCAGCCAGTCGCTGCTGCTGGACGGGGACAGCCAGTTCCTCGCCAAGCCCGAGCTCGAGATCTATGCCGACGACGTGGCCTGCTCGCACGGCTCCACCTCGGGCGCGATCGACGAGACGGCGCTCTTCTACCTGCGCTCGCGCGGCGTGCCGACGCAGCAGGCGACCGATCTGCTGACGCTCGCCTTCCTGGCCGAGGCGGTGGACGAGATCGACGACGAGGCGCTGCGCGAGGAGATCGTGGACCGCCTGCGCGGCTGGCTGGAACGCCGGCGGGGCTGATGTCGGCGCTCACCGACATCGCCGCGACCTATCGCGGACCGGGCGGCGTGCTGCGCCGCCTGCTGGCCCGGGGCCAGCGCGAGGACCGTGCGCTCGCCATCCTGATGGCGGGTTGCGCGCTGGTCTTCGTCGCGCAATGGCCCCGGCTGGCGCGCGAGGCGCATCTGACGGGCCAGGATCTGAACCCGCTGCTCGGTGCGAGCCTTCTCGGCTGGATCATCATCATGCCGCTGGTGCTTTACCTCGTAGCCGGGGTGGCGCATATCATCGCGCGGGTCCTCGGCGGGAGGGGCAGCTTCTACGGCGCACGGCTCGCGCTCTTCTGGGCGCTGCTGGCGGCGTCGCCGCTGCTGCTGCTGCACGGGCTCGTGGCCGGGTTCATCGGACCGGGGCCGCAACTGGTCCTCGTGGGGGCGCTCTGGTGCGCCGTGTTCCTGTGGTTCTGGCTCGGGGGCATGGTGGCCGTTGAACGAAGAGAGGTCGCATGACGGACGCACCCTACAGCCGTGACTGGCTGCGCCGGATGGTGCAGGAAAGCCTGTTTCAGCCGCGCGCGGCCGGAGAGGAGCTGCTCGCGCGCCCCCTCCCGCGCGAGGCGCTCTGGATCTGGCTCGCGCTCCTGTCGGTGCTGAACGGCATCCTCTATTCGCTGACCCTGCCCGGAGAGGCGGAGATGGGCCTCGTGCTGCCCGCCTTCGTCCAGAGCCCGATCACGCTCTCGGTCTTTGTCGCGGTGGTGATGGTGCTGATGACCTGGTTCTTCACCATGTCCGGGCGGATGCTGGGCGGACGCGGAGATTTCGCGGCCCTTCTGCAGGTGACCTGCTGGCTGCAATCGCTCCGCCTGGCCTTCCAGCTGCTTGTGATGGCGCTGGCGCTCCTGTCGCCGGGGCTGGCCGGGATCCTCGCCTTCGTGGGGGGGATCTGGGGGCTCTACGTGCTGGCCAACTTCCTGACCGCCGCGCACCGTTTCGAGAACGCGATGAAGGCGATCGCCGTGATGATCCTGGGCGTCCTGGGCGTGGCCTTCGCGATGACCTTCCTGATGACATTGTTCGGGGTCGGCCCGAGCGGGAGTTGACGATGGACCTTGAGAAAATTCGCGCGGATTTCCCGATCCTGTCGCGCGAGGTGAACGGCAAACCGCTGGTCTACCTGGACAACGGCGCCTCGGCCCAGAAGCCGCAGGCGGTGATCGACGCGGTCACGCAGGCCTATGCGATGGAATACGCCAACGTGCACCGCGGCCTGCATTACCTGTCCAACGTCGCGACCGAGAAATACGAGGCGGTGCGGGGCAAGCTCGCCCGCTTCCTGGGCGCGGAGGAGGACGAGATCGTCCTGAACACCGGCACCACGGCGGGGATCAACCTGGTCTCCTACGGCTGGGCCGCGCCGCGGTTCGAGCCGGGGGATGAGATCGTGCTGAGCACGATGGAGCACCACGCCAACATCGTGCCGTGGCACTTCCTGCGCGAACGGCAGGGGGTCGTGCTGAAATGGGTCGATCCGGAGCTCGACGGCTCTCTCGATCCGCAGAAGGTGATCGACGCGATCGGCCCGCGCACCCGGCTGGTGGCCGTGACGCATCTGTCGAACGTTCTGGGCACCGTGGTCGACGTGAAGGCGATCTGCGCGGGCGCGCATGAGAAGGGCGTGCCGGTGCTGGTGGATGGCTCGCAGGGCGCGGTGCACATGAAGGTCGACGTCAAGGACATCGGCTGCGATTTCTACGCCATCACCGGGCACAAGCTCTACGGCCCCTCCGGCTCCGGCGCGATCTACATCCGCCGCGAGCGCATGGCCGAGATGCGCCCCTTCATGGGGGGCGGCGACATGATCCGCGAGGTGTCGAAGGAGGCGGTGAGCTATACCGACCCGCCGATGCGGTTCGAGGCCGGGACGCCCGGGATCGTCTCGATCATCGGGCTGGGCGCCGCGCTGGATTACCTCGACGGGATCGGGATGGAGGCCATCGCCGCCCACGAGAAGGACATCGCGGAATACGCCGACCGCAGGCTGCACGGGCTCAACTGGCTCAACATCCAGGGGCAGGCGCCGGGCAAGGCCGCCATCTTCTCGTTCACGCTGAACGGGGCGGCGCATGCGCATGACATCTCGACCATCCTCGACAAGAAGGGGGTCGCGGTCCGGGCCGGGCACCATTGCGCGCAGCCGCTGATGGAGCATCTGGGCGTGACTGCGACCTGCCGCGCCAGCTTCGGGATGTACAACACGAAGGCCGAGGTCGATGTCCTGATCGAGGCGCTGGAACTTGCGCAGGAGCTCTTCGCCTGACGGCCTGACTGCCCGGAAATGCACCGAATGCGACCTGTTCCGGGTCGTATTCGTCACCGAGCGGTTCAATTCCGGGGCAGGGGCCGCTAGCATGGCGGCACCAGCCACCTGAGAGGAGCCGCCGATGACCCCGCTGACCGAAGCCGACGAGATCTCGGACATCGCCTTCGGGTTCATGGGGTCCAAGGCCCTCTTCGCCGCCCTGAAGTTCGGGGTCTTCACGAAGCTCTCGGAGGGTCCCGGCACCGCCGCGGACCTTGCCGGGGACGAGATCCACCCCGACCGGATGGAGACCCTGCTGACCGCGCTCGCGGGGCTCGGGCTGGTGACGGTCGAGGACGGGCGTTTCAGCAACTCGCCCGCGGCCGAAGCCTTCCTCGTACGCGGGGCGAAATACGATTTCGGCGAATACCTCCGCCTTCAGGTCGGCCAGCAGATGTATCCGCTGCTCGACCAGATCGAGAGGGCGCTCGACGGCTCGCTCGGCGCGGAGGCGACGAAGAGCTACGCCGAATGGTTCTCCGACCCCGAAGAGGCCCGGCTCTATTCCGAGAGCCAGCACGCCGGATCCATCGGACCGGCCCGCCAGCTGGCCAAGGCGCTCGAGATCGAGGGGCCCGCGCGGCTGCTGGACGTCGGCGGCGGGACCGGGGCCTTCGCGATCACGCTCTGCAAGGCCTTCCCGGAGCTTACCGCAACCATCGTCGATTTCCCGAACGTCGCCGCGCTCGGCCGGCGCTATGTCGAAGAGGCCGGGCTATCCGACCGCATCGCCTATGCCGACGGCGACGCGCTCGAGAAGGGCTGGCCCGGCGGGCAGGACATCGTGCTGATGTCCTACCTCTTTTCAGGCGTGCCGGGCGATGCGCATCACGGGCTGATCGCCGACGCCTGGACCGCCCTCAGGCCCGGGGGCCGCATCCTCGTGCATGATTTCGTGGTGGATGAAAGCCGCGAGGGGCCGCGGCTCGCGGCGCTCTGGCAGCTTCAGCACACGGCCTTCACGCCGGAGGCGCGCTCGCTCGACGATGGCTGGCTCAAGGCCGCGCTCGAGGGCGCCGGCTTCACCGAGGTGGGCGTCCGGCCGATGATCCCCGAGATGACGATGCTGGCCGAAGGCGTCAAACCGGCCTGAGCGAAATTTCCGCAACGGCGGGTGCCGGATCCCATTGCGGGGGCGCGCAGGATGGTCTAATCACCCCCTGCACGCACCCGTAGCTCAGCTGGATAGAGCGCTGCCCTCCGAAGGCAGAGGCCAGAGGTTCGAATCCTCTCGGGTGCGCCACTCTCTCCCCGGTAAAAAATGACGCACCGCTGGCGCGGGCGGCCCTGTCTTGGCGATGGTGAGGTGGCGGGCGCGTCAGCCCAGCATGTAGGTCAGTCCGGCCGAGGCGGCGGCCATGAGCGCGACGAGGATTCGGACGGGCCTCGGATCGCGGCGGGCATAGCTCCGCGGATCGGAATCCGTGACGACGTTCAGGAAAACGAGCAGGATGATCAGGCCGGCAATAGCTGAGAATGCGACGCTCAATATTCCACTCGTCCTTCATTTTTGGTGAACACATTCCGGATTATACGGAATTGGCTCTTGCGGCAACGCGAAAGTTCAAACCACGCACCGAACATATTAAGCCATTGACTTCAAGGGATTTAAACCGGTCCGATCGTCACGAGGCGGGACATTCCGGGGGCGTTCGAAATCGCGCCGGCACGAATGGACCAATCCCGCCGGGCCATCCATCGCGAGGCGTTAATCCAGGAGGGCCGAAAGACAATAGAAGGCGAGCGCGGAGATCGACGCGGCCGCCGGCACGGTGACGACCCAGGCGGCCACGATGGTCAGGAAGTGCGACCGGCGGACCAGCTTGCGGCGCTGGCGCTCCTGCGCGGCAATTTGGGGCGGGCGGGGACGCGCCTCGGCGATCTGGCGGGTGCGGCGCTCCATGTACCATTCGCGGAAGAAGCCGACACCGAAGACACCGCCGACCGCGATATGGGTGGAGCTGACCGGCAGGCCAAGCCAGGAGGCGGCGATCACCGTCACCGCGGCGGAAAGCGCCACGCAATAGGCGCGCATCGGGTTCAGCTTGGTGATCTGGTTGCCGACCATCCGGATCAGCTTGGGCCCGAAGAGGATCAGCCCGAAGGAGATCCCGAGCGCGCCGATCAGCATGACCCACATCGGAATCGCGACCTCGGTCGCGACGCCCATGGAATCGCGGGCATGGACGATGGCGGCAAGCGGTCCCACGGCATTGGCCACGTCGTTCGCGCCATGCGCGAAGGACAGAAGCGCGGCCGAGACCACGAGCGGGAGCTGGAACAGCGTCTTGAGCGAGCGGTTCCGGTTCTCCAGCCCCTGCGACTGCCGCCGGATCAGCGGGACGGAAGCAAAGTAGCAGCCCAGCCCGATGGCTGCCCCGATCAGAAGCGCGATGCCGATGTCGACGCTCATGAGGTGCTTGAGGCCCTTCATGACAAGGTAGGTGCCGAAGGCCGCGGCCATCACGCCGATCAGCACGGGAACCCAGATCCGGGCGGCGGCGATCTTGTCCTCGACATAGATCACCTTCCACTTGATGAAGGCCAGCATCGCCGCGGCGATGATGCCGCCGAGCAGCGGCGACACGACCCAGGACAGCGCGATGGAACCCATCGTGCCCCAGTCGACCGCACCCAGCCCGGCCGCGGCGATCCCGGCGCCCATCACGCCGCCGACGACGGCATGCGTGGTCGAGACCGGCGCTCCGACCCAGGTGGCGACGTTGACCCAGACCGCCGCCGAGAGGAGCGCCGCCATCATCGCCCAGACGAAACTGTGCCCGCTTTCCAGGCTGGCCGGGTCGATGATTCCCTTCGAGATGGTCGAGACGACATCGCCGCCGGCGAGCAGGGCGCCCGCGCTCTCGAAGATGGCGGCGATCGCGATGGCCCCCGCCATCGAGAGGGCGTTGGCGCCGACCGCGGGGCCCATGTTGTTGGCGACGTCGTTGGCGCCGATGTTGAGCGCCATGTAGGCGCCGAGCGCCGCGGCCACGACGATCAGGAAGCCGCCCGGTGCCGATCCGGTGAGCAGGAGCGCGACGACCGCGGCCACCGCGACGAAGAGCAGCGAGATGCCGACGCCGACCAGCGGCCGGGCGGCGTACATCGTCGCCGCTTCGACCCGGGACAGGCGGTTGAGGTCCTTGTCGAGTGTGCTCCACTGATGCGCGGCGTTCGGATCGCTCACGTGTCCCTGTCCGTTCCTGTCATTTCTGGGTGCCCCGGTCTCAGGTCCGGAAACCGTCCTGAAGCTTTGCCGGGAAGCGTTCGATCACTTCCTTCAGTTCGGGCTCGTCGACGGCGCGGGCGGCCTCGAGCGGGCTCATCCAGCGGCGTTCGCGGCGCCCGACCTCGGGGTAATCTCCGTGCAGCTTCTGCACCTCGATGGCGAAGACGTCGACTTCGGTGGCGACGGGAACCCCGCCGCGCAGCCGTTTGACGTAGCGATAGCGGCCGATCCGCGGCGGCTTGTGATCGCGGGTGATGACGCCCGCTTCCTCCCAGGCCTCTTCGATCGCGACGCCGCCGGCATCCAGCCCGGTCTTGGGCCAGCCCTTCGGCAGGATCCAGCGCTTCGTGTGCAGGGAGGTCAGCACCAGCACCTCCGGTCCCTCGGCCGTACGCCGATAGCACAGCGCGGCCACCTGGAACCGCGCGGGTCGCCGGAGAACGGGGCTGATGAAGGTCTGCCAGAAGGTGTGGAGCATGGTCGGCCGGGTTGAAGGGTAGGGGGTTACCTAGCCCGAAACACCACTCCGATCAATCCCGGCGGTCGGTTCCGTACCGGCATGCGTCGCGTTGGTCGGGCGGTGTAAAGCACGAATGGCCCCGAGATCGGGGCCATCGTCGTGTCGGTCCGGGTCTGCGCCGGACCGCTGGTCAGTGCGGCGCTGCGCTCAGCTGCCCCAGCTGCGGACCGGGCCGCAATCCATGTGCACGAAATCGGAGCTGGTGTAGCGCCCGACGCCGCCCGCCCGGCAGGCCGAAGCCGCCTTGAACATCTGGTTCACCGAGCGGCTGGAGAGGCGAAGGTCCGCGGCCTGGCCCTGAAGGTGGCGCGAGTTCTTGGCCACGCCCGAGGAGCGGCTGCGGAGCATCGCGTTGGTCTCGGGCGAACGGTAGCCGGAAATCAGGAGGTAGGGTTCGCTCACGTCCATCAGGTTGTGCGCGGCGGACATGATGTCCATCGTCCGCATGTCGATGTTCATGTGCTTGTTGTTGCGCCAGTCCCGCATGAAATGCGAAACCTCGTCCACCGCGTCGCGAATGTACTCGCCTTCGATCCAGTAGATCATGTCGAGTTTTTCGCCGGTGCGGGCCGAGTACATCTTGAGCCGGCGGATATCGCCGCTGCCCCTCAGAAATCCGGCCGCCTTGGTGTAGGTCGGTGCGGCTGCCACCGCGGTTGCTGCGAACGCCCCCAGAAGGGCACGCCGCGACATGCTCGTCGAGCTGATACTGGTCATACTGCGCTGTCCCGTCGCTTACCTGTGTGGCCGCGATGTTACGCGGCCCTGCCATAGTCATCCCCAAGTGGCCAAAAGGTGACATACTTGGTTGGCCTGGCCAAGCATTTGTTCCCTCCAAATTTCACCGAGCCGTGAGTTCGGCAAAATCTTGCTGACTCGGTACGGAATTCCGCCATTCTCGGGGGCGAGTCATTGGATTACATCAGTTTTCGGATCTTTTTGGCCGCTGCGACGTTGTGGGTGCAGAGCATCGGAACACAGGGTAAACGCTGGGCCGGGCCGAGCAGAACGAGAACAAAGGGGTCAGGAAATGCCTATCGCGCGCAGCAGCCGTCTTGGAATCACGTTGAGCGCCGCGCTGGCGGCCGGGTGCCTGTTCGGACCGACCGGAGCGAGCGCCCAGGTCACCGCCTACAAGCTGGCCGTGGCCGAGGCGATGTCGTCGGACAAGGACGTCGCCGCCTTCTACCGCGCCCGCGACTTCGCCCCGATCTGGGTCTCGTCGGATCCGGAGGCGTCCGCACGTCGCTCCGCGCTCCTGTCCGCATTCGAGATGGCGTCCGCCCATGGCCTGCCCGACGGCAAGTACCAGGCCGCCAAGCTGCGCGGCCTGATGGAAGCGGCACGCTCGCCGCGCGACCGCGGGCGGCTCGAGATGGAGCTGACGCGCACCTATCTCGATTTCGCGACCGATCTGCAGACCGGCATCCTGACGCCCTCGAAGGTCGTGGCCGACATCCACCGCGAGGTGCCGCTGCGCGACGCCTCCCATTACCTCGACGGGATCATGGGCGACAATCCGTCGGCCTTCCTGCGCAGCCTGCAGCCCACGAATGCCGAATACGCCCGGCTCGTGAAGGCCAAGCTCGACATGGAGCGGCGGCTCGCCTCCGGTGGCTGGGGCCCGACCGTGCCCGCGACCAAGCTCGAGCCCGGGATGGAGGGCCGCGAGGTCGTCCTGCTGCGCAACCGCCTGATCGCCATGGGCTACCTGCCGCGCACGGTCTCCACCCGCTATGACGGTGCCTTGCAGGAGGCGGTGCAGGAATTCCAGCGCGACCACGGTCTGCTGACCGACGGGATCGCCGGCTCCGGTACGCTGGCCGAGATCAACGTGCCGCTGGAGAAGCGCCTGCAATCGATCGTCGTGGCGATGGAACGCGAGCGCTGGCTGAACCGGCCCCGCGGCGACCGCCATGTGCTGGTGAACCTGACCGACTATCACGCCCGCATCGTCGATTTCGGCAAGGTGACGTTCAAGACCCGCTCGGTGATCGGACGGAACGAGGACGGGCGCCGCAGCCCCGAGTTCTCGGACGTGATGGAGCACATGGTCGTCAACCCGACCTGGAACATTCCGCGCTCGATCGTGACGCAGGAATACCTGCCGCAGCTCCAGCGCAACCCCTATTCGAACCAGCACCTGAACGTGGTCGACCGCCGCGGCCGGATCGTGCCGCGGAACGCGGTGAACTTCGCCGCCTACAACGCGTCGAACTTCCCCTTCACGATGAAGCAGCCGCCGTCGGAACGGAATGCGCTCGGGCTGGTGAAGTTCATGTTCCCGAACGTCTACAACATCTACCTGCACGACACGCCGTCCAAGGACCTGTTCTCGCGCGAGGAGCGTGACTTCTCGCACGGCTGCATCCGCCTGAGCGATCCGTTCGACTTCGCCTATGCGCTGCTGGCGCGGCAGGAATCCGATCCCAAGGGGGTCTTCCAGCGCATCCTCAACACCGGCCGCGAGACGACCGTGCCGCTCGAGACGCCGGTTCAGGTGCACCTCATCTACCGGACCGCCGTGAGCCCGGCGAAAGGGCGGATGAACTACCGCCGCGACATCTATGGCCGTGATGCGCGGATCTGGGAGGCGCTTGAACGGGCGGGCGTTTCGCTCTACTCGGTTCAGGGATAAATTCCCGGCCGAAAGGGGCAACCCATGGCACACAGCGTTGCAGAGATCGCCGCCGCCATCGGCGCGGAGGCGGTCGGAGACACGTCCATTTCCATCACCGGCGCCGCTGAGCCCGCGCAGGCGGGACCGGCGGACATCGCGCTGGCCCTGAAGCCGGAGTTTGCCGCGGGCCTCTCCGCCGGTGCGGCGCAGGCCGCGATGCTCTGGCCCGGTGCGGAGTGGGAATCGCTGGGCCTGAAGGCGGCGATCTTCGCCCCACGCGGGCGTCTGGCGATGGCGGGGCTGACGCGGATGCTCGATCCGGGGCAGGGCTACGGCGCGGGGGTGCATGCCTCGGCCGTCATCGATCCCTCGGCCCGTCTTGGCGCCGATGTCAGCGTTGCGCCGCAGGCGGTGATCGGTGCGGGCGCCACGATCGGGGCCCGTTCGGTGATCGGGCCCGGCGTCTATGTCGGAGCCGGGGCCGAGATCGGCGAGGACGCGATCCTGCATGCCCATGTCCGGATCGGGGCACGCGCCCGGATCGGCGCCCGCTTCATCGCCCAGCCCGGCGCCACCATCGGTTTCGACGGCACCTCCTTCGTGACCGAAGAGGCCTCCAACGTCGAACAGGCCCGCTCGACCCTCGGCGAGGTCGCCGAGTCCAGGGCGCAGGCATGGGTGCGGATCCACTCCCTCGGCGGCGTTGTCATCGGGGACGACGTGGAGCTTGGCGCCAATACCTGCGTCGATGCCGGCACCATCCGGCCCACGCAGGTCGGCAACGGCACGAAAATCGACAACCTCTGCATGGTCGGCCACAACGTGGTCATCGGTGACCACTGCTTCTTTGCCTCGATGGTGGGGATTGCGGGCAGCACCCGCATCGGAAATCACGTCGTGCTCGGCGGACAGGTGGGGGTTAGCGATAATATTACAATTGGCGATAATGTTGTCGCTGGCGGGGGCACCGGCATCATCAGCAAGGTCCCCGCTGGTCGCGTGGTCATGGGTTACCCCGCGGTCAAGATGGAAACACATTTGGAAATGTACAAGGCGCTGCGGCGTCTGCCACGGCTGATGGAGCAGGTGGCAGCCCTGCAGAAAGCGGTTTCCAAGGCGGACGGCTCCGAATAAATCGAGCCGGACCGCGCAAGGGGAGGCGAGATCATGAGCGTCAAGGACAGGGTGATCAACATCATCGCGGAACAGGCCGTGCTGGAACCGTCGGACGTGACGATGGAGTCCACGCTCGAGGATCTGGGCATCGACAGCCTCGGCCTGGTCGAGAGCATCTTCGCGATCGAAGAGGCCTTCGACATCCAGGTGCCGTTCAACGCGAACGAACCGCAGGAAAGCGACTTCGACATCTCCAACGTCGGCACGATCGTCGCCGGTATCGAGAAACTGGTGGCGGAACAGCACGCGTGAAACGGGTTGTCATTACCGGGGCGGGCACGATCAACGCGCTCGGCCATTCGGTTGCCGAAACGATGGAGGCGATGCGCGAGGGCCGTTGCGGCATCGGCGAGCTCGAGATGCGCGACGTCGACCGCCTATCGATCCGGATCGGCGGGCAGGTGAAGGGCTTCGAGGCCGAGGGCGAGTTCAACCGCCAGCAGATCGCGCTCTACGACCGGTTCACGCAATTCACGCTGCATGCGGCGAAGGAGGCGCTGGCCCAGTCCGGGCTCGAATTCCACGGCGAGCTGGCGGCAAAGGCGGGCGTGGTGCTGGGCACCGCGGGCGGCGGCGTCTCGACCTGGGACGAGAATTACCGCACCGTCTACGAGGAGGGGAAGAACCGCGTTCACCCCTTCGTCGTGCCGAAGCTGATGAACAACGCCGCCGCCAGCCACGTCTCGATGACCTACAACCTCAAGGGGCCGAGCTTCACGGTCTCGACCGCCTGCGCCTCGTCGAACCACGCGATGGCGCAGGCCTTCCAGATGGTCCGGCACGGCATGTCGACGGCGATGGTGACGGGCGGCTCCGAATCCATGCTCTGCTTCGGCGGCGTGAAGGCGTGGGAGGGGCTGCGGGTCATGTCGAAGGACGCCTGCCGCCCCTTCAGCGCCAACCGCAACGGCATGGTCCAGGGCGAGGGGGCGGGCATCTTCGTCTTCGAGGAGATGGAGCATGCAAAGGCCCGCGGCGCCGAGATCCTGGCCGAGGTGGTGGGCTTCGCCATGACGTCCGACGCGGCCGACATCGTGATGCCCTCGAAGCAGGGCGCGGCGCGGGCGATCACCGGGGCGATGGCGGATGCGCGGATCAACCCCGCGGAGGTGGGTTACATCAATGCCCATGGCACCGGGACCGCGGCCAACGACAAGACGGAATGCGCCGCCGTCGCCGATGCCTTCGGCCAGCACGCGGACAACCTGATGATCTCGTCCACGAAATCCATGCACGGCCACCTGATCGGCGGCACCGGCGCGGTGGAGCTTCTGGCCTGCATCATGGCGCTGCGGGACGGGGTGATCGCGCCCACCATCGGCTACGAGGAGCCGGACCCGGAATGCGCGCTCGACGTCGTGCCGAACGAGGCGCGCGAGGCCCGGGTCGAGGTCGCGCTGTCGAACGCCTTCGCCTTCGGCGGGCTCAACGCGGTTCTGGCGCTGCGCAGGGTCTGAACGCGGAACGCCCCGGCGAGGTGCCGGGGCGTCCGTGATCTGCCCTGCGATGGTCCGGGCCGTGGCCCGGCGCGGTCAGCGCTGCTGCGGCAGCGCTTCGGTCACCTCTTCGAAACCGGCGGTGAAGCCGATCAGCGACATGGTCAGGCGAACCTTCGCATCCGGCGCCGCCCAGGGGGTGATGGTGATCGAGGCTTCCGCGCCGCGCTTCAGCGAATCCACGTCCGCCTGGGTCAGGCCGATCCGCGCGAAGCAGCCGATGGTGGTGCAGAAGGAGAAGCGGTAGCGCTTGCCCTTGTTGCCGTCCACGCCGAGCAGCAGGTCTTCGGTCAGCGCGGTCTCGAGCGGCACGACGACGGTCGCGCCGGCCACGGCCTGGCCGCCCTCGGGCAGGCGGAACATGCTGAATTCGGCGACCGGGTTGTCGTCCTCGTCGGTCAGCAGCTGGTAGAGCTGGCAGGGGTCCTCGCCGTTCTCCGTCTTCACGCACTGGAGCTGCCAGTCGCCGAAGCTCTCGCGGGTATAGGCATCGCCCACGCCCGGCTCGCCCGCCGCGCTGTCCGATCCCATGTCGAGCCCGGTCTGCTCGGTCGTCTCGCCCGTGGCCGGCGCTTCGTCGGTCTCGGCTTCGGCTTCGGTTTCGGTGGTGGCGTCGGTTGCCGTGTCGGTGGCCGTGTCGCTCTGGGTTTCGGTCGTCGTTTCCCCGGTGGTGGCGGTGCCGGTGTCCTGCGCGACGGCAGGGGCGGCAAGGGCCATTGCGAGCAGAATGCTGATAAGTCGGGTCATCTCAATCCTGTGGTTGCTGAGCGGCGCGAAGCCATGGTCTTGGCAAGGCGTCTAACACGCAGGCGCGGGATTGTCAGGCCCCCGAAACGGCACCGCCGGGCCACGCGGCTTCACCTGCGCGTGTCCCCGCCAAGGGCAGGGCGGGGCGCAGAGGGGAGGGGCCCGGACAGCGAAGAGAAGAGAGGGATCGGGTCAAGAGAAAAGGGGCCGTGCGGCCCCTTCCCCTTTGCTCCCTGTCGGACTGGCCGACTTTGTATTGATCCAGACGCTAAGTGGTTTGCCCGGTCCCGTCAACAGCCAAGTTTGACAGCCATTCCAACGCACTCGCCTGTTTTCAAAGCGAAAAGGACCGTGCCCGAAGGCACGGCCAGTCTGACAGGGAGGAAGTCAACCCGGGAGTGCGAGGAGATGCGCCCCCGGATCGATTTTCACTGTGGCAGGAAATGGTTAAGCAAGTATGCTCGCCGGACGTCATTTTTCCAGCGAGCGGGGGGCCAGAGGCTTGGACGGCAGGATCTTCATCGGCGGCGGCGGCGAGGGCTACGCGACGGCACAGGGCTTGCGGCTGGATTACGCGAACCGCCACGGGCTGATCGCCGGCGCGACGGGCACCGGCAAGACGGTCACGCTGCAGATCATGGCCGAAGGCTTCTCGGCCGCGGGCGTGCCGGTGGTGCTGGCCGACGTGAAGGGCGATCTTTCCGGTCTCGCCGTGGCGGGCGATCCGGAGGGCAAGCTGCACGACGCCTTCCTCTCGCGCGCCGCGACCATCGGGTTCGAGGATTACGCCTACTCCGCCTTTCCGGTGATCTTCTGGGATCTCTTCGGGGACCAGGGCCACCCGATCCGCACCACGATCTCCGAGATGGGGCCGCTGCTGCTCTCGCGTCTGCTGGAACTGACCGAGGCGCAGGAGGGGGTGATGAACATCGCCTTCCGCGTCGCCGACGAGGAGGGGCTGCCGCTCCTCGACCTCAAGGACCTGCGCGCCCTGCTGGCTTGGGTGGGCGAACACCGCTCGGACCTTGGCCTGCGCTACGGGAACATCTCGCCGCAATCGGTGGGCGCGATCCAGCGGGCGCTTCTGGTGCTCGAAACCCAGGGCGGCGAGGCGCTTTTCGGTGAACCGGCGCTGGAGCTGCCGGATCTCATGCGCACCGACACCGACGGGCGCGGCATGATCTCGATCCTCGCCGCGGACCGTCTCATGGCCTCGCCCCGGCTCTACGCGACCTTCCTGCTCTGGCTGCTGTCGGAGCTTTTCGAACAGCTTCCCGAGGTGGGCGATCCCGAGAAGCCGAAGCTCGTCTTCTTCTTCGACGAGGCGCATCTGCTGTTCGACGACGCGCCCAAGGCGCTGATCGACAAGGTGGAGCAGGTGGCCCGGCTGATCCGCTCGAAGGGGGTGGGGGTCTATTTCTGCACCCAGAACCCCGCCGACGTGCCCGAGGACGTTCTGGGCCAGCTCGGCAACCGGGTGCAGCACGCGTTGCGCGCCTTCACCGCGAAGGATCGCAAGGCGCTGCGGCAGGCCGCCGAGACCTATCGCGACAACCCCCGTTTCTCGACCGAAGAGGCGATCCGCGAGGTCGGCACCGGCGAGGCGGTGACCTCGTTCCTCGAAAGGAAGGGCGCGCCGGGAATGGTGGAGCGGACGCTGGTCCGGCCCCCGTCCTCGCAGCTCGGCCCGATCGCGGAGGCGGACCGGGAGGCGCGGATCGCGGCCTCGCCCGTCGCCGGGAAATACGACAGCGCCATCGACCGGGTCTCGGCGCACGAGATCCTGCTGGAGCGGGCCGGGCAGGCGGCCCGGGCCGCCGAAGAGGCCGAGGCGCGGGAAGCGACGATGCAGGCCGAGGCGCGCGAATACCAGCGGGCACGGCGCTATTCGGGCGGCCGCGTCTCGCAATCGTCCTCGCGCGCGCGGCGCGAGGGGGACAGCCTGGGCGAGGCGATCTCGACCGCCGTCATCAAGGAGCTGCGCGGCACCACCGGGCGCCGCATCGTCCGGGGCATCCTTGGCGGGCTCTTCCGCTCACGCTGAGGCGGCGCGCGCCGCCAGTCTCTTCCGCAGATCCGCCGCATAGGTCTGGCTGACCGGCAGGCTCCGCCCGTCGTCGAGCTGCACCTTCAGCTTGCCGTCCTCCCGGCCGAGCGTGGTCACGTGGCGCATCGCAACCCAGTGCGAGCGGTGGATGCGCAGCCCGTCGATCTCCCCGAGCTCGCTCAGCGCGTCGGCGAAGCGGATCAGCACCATCTCGGTGCCGGTCGTCGTGCTGACCCGGACGTAATGGTCCTGCATGGTGAGTGAGACGATATCCGTCCCCGTCGCGGGATCGAGCCGGGCCTGAAAGCGCGTCGCCCCGTGCCGGGGGGCTTCGGCGGCTGTCTCCTGCCCGGGCCCTTCGGTCACGGAGATGACCGGCAGGAAATGGAAGCAGCCGATCGCGAAGCCGATGGCGCTGACCTGCACCCAGGTCGTGCCGATCGTGTCGAGCATGTAGCTTTCCGGCCAGAGCACCGCGCGCACGAAGAAGACGAGCCCGGTGCCGGGGACCGCCGCCAGCATCGCGCCGAGGGCGACCCGGGCGAGTCGCGGCAGCCGCCCCAGATGCGGCGAGTCGAGCAGGGCGCGGATGGCGATATGCATCGGCAGGGCGACCGCCGTCAGCGCCGCGGTCCAGAAGAAGAACCGGCGTGCCGGCGGCAGGGCGTCGTAGGATCCGAAGGGCCCGAGGAGGGTCAGAAGGCAGATGGCGCCGAGGAAAACGAGCAGCCCACGGTCCGAGCGCAAGTCGCTCAAAAATTCACGCATCGCGAAATGGTCCCGAATCCGGTTTTACGAAATATGCGCATATTTCGCGAACAGGTCTTTGAATTCAAGGGGATGGAAGCGTTTATGCGCGCTCATAAACCCAAAGAATACCAGCAGCCATCACACCCCAAACACTTTACCAGTTTCGACGGGCCGGTCCGGCACACCCCTGCCAGGCCGGCCCGCGGAACGCTGTTCCGCCCCGGTGCATCCCCATGACGGGTCGCGGGAACATGAAAGGCCGCCGGCGATATCGCCGGCGGCCTTCGTGTTCGGTCTTGCCGTCAGATGGGGATCAGAACGGGATCTCGTCGTCCAGATCGCGCGACGGGGCCGAGCCCCCGCGGTCGTCGCCGCCGCCGCCACCGCCGCCGTAATCGCGGTCGTCGTAGCCGCCGCCGCCGCCACCACCGTAGCTGCCGCCGCCACCGCCGTAGCCGCCACCGCCGCCGCCTTCGCCGCCACGGCTGTCGAGCAGCGTCAGCTCACCGCGGTAGGGGCGCAGCACGACCTCGGTCGAATAGCGGTCCTGGCCGGACTGGTCCTGCCATTTGCGGGTCTCGAGCTGGCCCTCGATATAGACCTTCGAGCCCTTGCGCAGGTATTGCTCGGCGATGCGCGCGAGCGGTTCGGAGAAGATCGCCACCGAGTGCCACTCGGTCTTCTCGCGGCGTTCGCCGGTGTTGCGGTCCTTCCAGTTCTCGGAGGTCGCGATGCGGAGGTTGCAGACCTTGCCGCCGTTCTGGAACGAACGGACCTCGGGGTCGCGCCCGAGATTTCCGACGAGGATGACTTTGTTGACCGATCCCGCCATGGGGCCCCCTTTACCTTCGAATCCGGTGATTGCTTGCCGACGGTTACAGCAGACCGGAAAGAAAACGTAAAGTTTTACGACAGGTCGGCCGGGCCTTCGCACATTTCCGCACAGGTCGGGCGCAGGCCCCCGCATCGAAGGGGGTGCCAGCCGATTAAAATCAGGTTAACATGCCGCCGGCGTTCGAGGGACAAGGACGGGACAGGATATGAGAACTGGCGTATTCGTGCTGGCCACGCTGGCCGGGCTGAGCCTTGCGGCATCCGGCATGGCCGAGACGGTGTCCACCAAATCGCGGGTCAGCCTCTTCAAGTCGCAGACCAAGCTGCTCGATAGCCGCGCGGCACAGCAATACAAGAACTCCGTCCGGCTGCAGCCCGAGCCGGTCATCGCGCCCAGCAAGTGGGACACCGGCGTCGCCTTTGCCGGGGCATACAAGGGACCCTACCTCGATGTGGCCCGCGCCGCGGCGGTCAAGCACGGCGTGCCCGAGGACCTGTTCCTGCGGCTGGTGCAGCAGGAAAGCGGCTGGCGCGCCAATGCCAAGTCGCACAAGGGCGCCATCGGGCTTGCACAGCTGATGCCCGAGACGGCCAAACGGCTGGGGGTGGATCCGCACGACCCGCACCAGAACCTCGAGGGCGGGGCGCGCTACCTCGCCCGGCAGTACCGCGATTTCGGCTCCTGGCAGCTGGCGCTCGCCGCCTACAACGCGGGGCCCGAGGCGGTGCGCAAGTACGACGGGATTCCGCCGTACAAGGAGACGACGCATTACGTGAAGGTGGTCTTCGGACGCTGAGCGCGCCCGCGTCGGCGGCAAAACATTCCGTGGCAGATCTTTTTTCGGGAACCGTCTGACGGGGACCGGGTTTCCAATGCGTCACGGATGGCGGACCTGACCCGTCCCGCGACCCGCCATAAATCGCGACTGAACGCGGCAGGCGGCCACTTATGTCAAGCGAGCGTACCAATGCTGAAAACCGCAACCGCAGCCATTGCCCTGACCCTCGTCTCCGCCGTCCCCGGGTTCTCCCTCGACCGTCCGTTCCCCGTCTCGGGCGTAGAGGTCGCGACCGACCTCGACGGCGTCGCGGTGTCGGATGTGACCAACTTCTACCCCGCCTTCAACGAGGACCTCGAGAAGGCGATCTGGGCCGAGGTTGAAAACCCGCAGACCGGCGGCAGCCGCGGCTTCAACATCGACGTCAAGGTGACGTCGATCGAGCTCGACGACGCGGCCATGGGCCCCGCAGGCGAGTTCAACGAGATGACCGGCATCGTGACCTACACCTTCGACGGCGCCGATCAGGCGTCCGGGACCTTCCCGATCGAGGTGAAGGCGACGGCGGGCGACGCGCCGGCCGGTGTGATCGTCGTCGCACCGTCGGAAGCCGATTACTACCGGGCGATGGTCATGGCCTTCGCCAGCGGCGTGACCGACCGGATGGCCGATCTGCCCGAACCGACCGCCGACGCGATCCAGGAAGACCGTTGACCCCCGGTTCCGACTGGAAAGCCAGGGCCCGTCGCGCGTGAAGCGCGGCGGGCTCGCTGCATTCCGGGCAGCGGTCATTCGGCGGCGACCTTGATGACCGGCTCCATCTCGGCGAATTTCACGTCCGAGAGGTGGCACTTGATCTGGTGATCCCCGAAGCGCTGGATGGGCGGGACCTCGATCTCGCAGAGATTGCCGGGCACCTGACCCTTCCACCGGCAGCGCGTCTGGAACGGACAGCCCGGCGGCGGATTCATCGCCGAGGGGATGTCGCCCTCGAGCACGATGTGCCTCTTCTGCACACTGGTATCGGCAATCGGCACCGCCGAGAGCAGCGCTTCGGTATAGGGGTGGTAGGGCGGCGCGAAGACCTCGTCCGTGGTGCCCAGTTCGACCACGTGGCCGAGGTACATGACCATCACACGGTCGCTCAGGTAGCGCACGATGGACAGGTCGTGCGAGATGAAGAGCAGCGTCGTCTTCTCCTCGCGCTGGATGTCCATCAGCAGGTCCGTCACCGCCGCCTGCACGCTGACGTCGAGCGCCGAGACGGGTTCGTCCGCAACCACGATCCGCGCGCCGCCCGCGAAGGCGCGGGCGATGCCGACGCGCTGCTTCTGCCCGCCGGAGAGCTGGCGCGGCATCCGGTCGGCGAAGGCGCGCGGCAGCTTCACGAGGTCGAGCAGCGTCAGCATCCGGTCGCGCCGCTCCGCGTCGCTCCGGCCGATCCTGAAGATCTCGAGCGCCCGGATGATCTGGCGCCCCACGGTCATCGAGGGGTTGAGCGTGTCGAACGGGTTCTGGAACACCATCTGGACATCGGCGACGGTCTTGGTGTCGCGCCGCTCGATGGGAATGTCCTGGATCTCGCGGTTGTCGAGGATGATCCTGCCCGCGGTCGCCGTCTCCAGCCCCATCAGCACCTTGGCGAAGGTGGATTTGCCGCAGCCCGACTCGCCGACGATGGCCAGCGTCTCGGATTCGTGCGCCTCGAAGGAGAGTGTCTCGTTCGCCTTCACGACCTTCGTGCCGCCCGAGCCCGAGAAGGCCCCGGCCGCGACCTCGTAATACTTCCTCAGATCGTCGATGCGCAGGACCACGTCGCCGGACTGCGCCCTTTCGCGCGCGTCGGTGGCGACGAGGGGAGCGTCCCAGTCGATCTCCTCGACGCGGAGGCAGCGGGTCGTGTGCGCCTCGTCGCCCGCGATCGGGACCATCGGGATCGCCTGCGCGTCGCAGCGCCCGGCCTGGAAGTGCTCGCAGCGCGGGCCGAAGTTGCAGCCGGGCGGGCGTTCGTGGGGCAGGGGGAAGTTGCCCGGGATCGCCTTCAGCGGCCGCACTGTCTTGTCGGCGCCCGGCAGCGGGATCGAGCGGAAGAGCGCCTGGGTATAGGGGTGACGCATCCGGTCGAAGACGTCCTCGATCGAGCCGCGCTCCACCGCCTCTCCGGAATACATCACGCAGAGCGAATTGCAGGTCTCGAGCACGAGGCCGAGGTTGTGCGAGATGAAGAGCATCGAGGTGCCGTATTTCGCGCCGAGCTCCTTCACCAGGTCGACGATCGCGGCCTCGACGGTGACGTCGAGCGCGGTGGTGGGTTCGTCGAGGATCAGCAGGGCGGGTTTCGACATCAGCGCCATGGCGATGACGATGCGCTGCTGCTGCCCGCCCGAGAGCTGGTGCGGATAGGCGTCGAGGATGCGCTTCGGATCGGGCAGCTTGACGTCGGTGACGACCTGCAGGGCGCGGGCGCGGGCCTCTTTCTGCGAGATGCCCTCGTGGATCATCGGCACTTCGACGAGCTGGCGGCCGATCTTCATCGCCGGGTTCAGCGAGGCCATCGGCTCCTGGTAGATCATCGCGATCTCGTTGCCGCGGATCTGGCGCAGCTCGGCCTGCGACAGGGTCGAGAGGTCGCGCCCCTTGAAGCGGATCGTGCCGCCGGTGATGCGGCCGTTCCTGCCGAGATCCTGCATCACGCCGAGCGCGACGGTGGACTTGCCGCAGCCCGACTCGCCCACGAGGCCGACCGCCTCGCCGGGGTGCACGACGCAGGAGAAATCCATCACCGCCGGGATCTCGCGCAGGCGGGTGAAGAAGGAGATCGAGAGATTGTCGATCTCGAGGATCGGGCCGTCGCAGGGCTGCTCATCCATGGCGTTCTCCTTCCGGGGAGGTCCGATCCAGCGGCGCGCGGGCCAGGGCCCGCGCACGCGATTTCCTTCGGGAGGGGGCGCTGCCCCCGTCGCGGGCCGTGGCCCGCGACTCCCCCGGGATATTTTCGGCAAGAGGAAGCAGGCCGGGCATCGCGCTAGTCCTTCAGGCTTTCCTCGCGCAGCCCGTCCGCCATGAGGTTCAGGCCGAGGACGAGGCTGAGGAGGGCGAGGGCGGGGACGATGGCGGCGTGCGGGTAGATCGACAGGAGCTTGCGGCCGGCGTTGATCGTGGTCCCCCAGTCGGGGCTGTCGGGCGGCAGGCCGAGGCCGAAGAAGCCGAGCGTGCCGAGGAGGATCGTCGTGTAGCCGATGCGCAGGCAGAAATCGACGATCAGCGGGCCGCGGGCATTGGGCAGGATCTCCCACAGCATGATGTACCAGGGGCCTTCGCCGCGGGTCTGGGCGGCGGCGACGTAATCGCGGGTCTTGATGTCCATCGCGAGGCCCCGGACGATCCGGAAGACCGTGGGGGCGTTCACGAAGACGACGGAGACGAAAACGACGAGGATGCCGCCGGGGATGTCGAAGAGGTCGAGCCCGGCGGGCAGGACATTGACCGGCGTGTCCCGGTCCGAGACGAGCGAGAGATAGAGCCAGCCGAGCGGGATCAGCACCAATGCGAGGATGATCGTGCGTTTGCGCGGATCGGTGAAGTAGCGCGCGTTGATCAGCACCGTGAGGAAGATCAGCGGGAAGAGGAAGAGCACCACCGCGAGGTAGGAGGGGATCCCGGTCTCGACGATCTCGGGCGTGACCAGCAGGTAGAAGAGCAGGATCACCGGGAAGGCGAGGATGAGGTTGGCGAGGAACGACAGGAGCGTGTCGAGCCGCCCGCCCACGTAGCCCGCGGGCAGGCCCAGCGTGATGCCGACCATGAAGGCGAAGAGCGTGGCGAGCGGCGCGATGCGGATCACCACGAAGCTGCCCGCGACCATCCGGCTGAAGACGTCGCGGGCGAGGGTGTCGCCGCCGAGCAGGTAATAGGGGTAGTCTCCGGGCTCCGCGCCGTTCAGCGGCGTGCCCGGGGCCTTGTTCTTCATGCCCGACGCCACGTCGAGCGCGCCATGGGTGGTGATCATGTCGAAGAGCCCGGCGAAGAGCGCGGTGAAGATCCAGAACATGACGAGGCCGAAGCCCGCCATCCCGATCGGGTTGTCGAACAGCTTGCCGTAGAGGCCGAGCCGCCGCTTGAAGGTGATCGAGAGCGCGAAGGTGACGATGAGTGCGATCCAGACCGGCAGGAAGCGGGCCGAGACGGCGCCGATGATGCCCTTGTTCTCGATCCCCGGGATCACGATGCCCGCGCCGAGATAGATCACCACGATGGCCAGGATCGCCCAGAGCGCGCCCTGCATCACCAGCCGGGACCAGTCGGCCGGGCCGCGGCGCCCGGCCAGGGTGCCGTCGGCCTGGGCCACCGGGGCCGGGGCGGGCAGGAGGCCGAGGATCAGCGTGGCGATGAGCGAGAGCGCCAGCACCGCGAGCGCGGCGAGAAGGATCGGGTTCAGCACGGGGCCGAGAAGGCCGGTCCAGGACAGCGGTTCCATCAGGGCCTCCTCACGAGATGCGGATGCGGGGGTTAAGATAGACGTAGCCGATGTCGGAGATCAGCTGCGTCACGAGGACGACGAAGACCGACACGACCGAGATGCCGAGCAGGAGGTCGATGTCGTTGTTGCCCGCCGCCTGCACCAGCGCCCAGCCGAAGCCCTTGTAGTTGAAGAGCGTCTCGACGATCACCACGCCGTTCAGCAGCCAGGGAAACTGGAGCATGATGACCGTGAAGGGCGCGATGAGGGCGTTCCGGAGCGCGTGTTTCATCACGATGTTCGGGAAGGCCACGCCCTTGAGCCGGGCGGTGCGGATGTATTGCGCGGTCATCACCTCGGCCATCGCGGCGCGGGTCATCCGGGCGATGTAGCCCATGCCGTAGAGCGAGATCGTCAGGACCGGCAGGAAGAAGTTCTCGAAGGTGGCGTCGTTCATGGCGCTGGTGGCGGTGCCCTTGAACCATTTCAGGCCCACCGTGGAAGAGGCGAAGACCGCGATCAGGATCACGCCCGAGACGTATTCCGGTGTCGCGGTGGTGGCGATCGAGAAGGTGGAGAGGGTGCGGTCGGTGCGCGACCCTTCGCGCATCCCCGCCAGAACGCCCAGGATCAGCGCCGAGGGCACCATCAGCAGCATCACCCAGAACATCAGCTTGCCGGTCAGCGCCAGCCGGGTGGAGATGATCGAGCTCACCTCCTCGCGGAAGACCCGGCTCTCGCCCCATTCGCCCTGCAGGATGCCGCAATAGGAGGGCGCCTCGGCCGGATCGGTGCCCGCCGGGATGCAGCGCCCGGCGACGGTCTGGCCATCGGCATCTTCGCGCGTCCAGCCGGGCCAGGCACCCAGCCATTCGCCGTAGCGGATCGCGAGGGGCTGTGCGAAGCCGTTGTTGCTCAGCCAGTTCTCGACCTCCTGGTCGCTCATCCGGCTGTTGCCTTCGTATTTCGCGACCTTCTCGAGGTTCGGTTCGAGATTGGTCAGGAAGAAGACGATGAAGCTGAGGCAGAGCGCCGTCAGGATCATCGTCCCGGTCCTCCGCAAGAGGAAAAAGACCATTCATGCATCCCCGTCTGGCCCCGCGCGCCTGGCCCTTGCGGCTCTGTCGCTCGGCACGGTGCTGGATATGGTCCGGGGCCGCTGCGCAGGCGGCCCCGGCACCGGGCGTCAGCTTTCGATCCACCACTTGTAGTGATGCATCTCGAAGGTCGGATGCATCTCGGCGCCGTGCACTGTGTCCTTGTAATGGCGGAAGAGCGAGCGCCAGTAGGGCTGGATGACCACGCCCTCGTCGATCATGATCTTCTCGATTTCGGCCATGATCTGCGACCGCTGCTCGGCATCGGCGATGGACATCGCCTCGGCCAGCTTCGCGTCGAACGTCTCGTTGCTGAAGGCGGTCTCGTTCCAGGCCACGCCCGAACGGTAGGCCAGCGCGAGGATCTGCACGCCGAGCGGGCGCATGTTCCATTCGGTCGCCGACCACGGATAGGTCAGCCAGTCGTTCCAGAAGGTCGAGCCGGGCAGGATCGTCCGCCTCACGTTGATGCCGGCGTCGCGGCACTGGGCGGCGACCGCATCGCAGGTGGCCGACTGCCATTCATCGTCGATCGAGATCAGCTCGAACTCGGTGTCGGTGTGGCCGGCCTCCTCGAGCAGGCGCTGCGCCTCTTCGACGGAAGGCTCGGGCGTCTCGATCTCGGCGTATTCGGGGTGGATCGGGCAGACGTGGAAGTTCTCGGCCACGGTGCCGAGGCCGGAATAGCCCAGTTCGAGCACGACGGCATTGTCGGTCGCGCGCTGGAGCGCCTTGCGGACGTTGACGTCGCCGTAGGGCGCGTTGTCCTGGTTGAAGCGGACGCAGAGCGTGGCGGCGGTGACGACCTCGGACCTGGTCCATCCGATCGCGTCCAGCACCTCGACGAATTCGCCGGTGGACTGGTAGGTCATGTCGACCTCGTCGGCGTCCGCGGCCGCGACCCATGCGGCCATGTCGGTGCCGAAGTCGATGAACTCGATCCGGTCGAGATAGGCCTCGCCGCCCCACCAGTCGTGGTCGGTGTTCTTCACCAGCACCTGGTTGACGCCGGGATTGTTCTCTTCCGGCAGGAAGGGCCCGGTGCCGATCGGGTTCTCGGACGGGTCCTCTCCGGAATAGGAGGGATGGACGACCTGCGCGGGGTAATCGGCGAAATTCGGGATGATCGCGATGTCCGGGGCCGAGCAGGTCAGCTTGACCGTGTAATCGTCCACCTTCTCGATCGCATCCTCCCGCGCGTTGCCGGTGTCCTCGTCGGCCAGCGTCGCGAGACGGCCGGCCATCGAATTCCCCTCGACCCCGCTTTCGCACCAGCGCCTGATGTTGAAGATCACGTCATCGGCGGTGAAGGGATCGCCGTTGTTCCAGGTCACGCCCTCGCGGACCTTCAGCGTGTATTCGGTGGCGTCCTCGTTGGTCTCCCAGCTTTCCAGCAGGCGCCCCTCGAAGGTGCCGTCGGCGTTGTACTGGACGAGGTATTCGAGCCACCCGCGCGAGAAGTTGGCCATCTGCGACCAGTCGTAGTTCCGCGGGTCCTTCAGCGCCTTGCATTCCATCTGGACGCGCAGGGTGCCGCCCATCTGGGGCTCTTCCTGCGCCAGGGCCGGCTGGGCGAGGCCGCCGAGCGCGTAGATCGCGGGTGTCGCCACCCCGAGCGCCGAGGCGCGGGCGAGGAATTCGCGGCGGTCGAGTTTGCCCTCGCGGAACTCTCTCGCGTACATCTGGGCGGCCGGATGGATCCGCCCCTCGGTCGTCATCTGCGTCATCTTGTTCTCCCTGTGACACGGTGGTCCGTTGGTCGTCTGTCGCCCGTTTGCCCGGGTCTATGGGGGGCGCGGCACCCGCGCCGTCGCATGCATTTCCGCACGGAGGCTCCCCTTGCGTCAATCTTCCCGTTCCGCAATCGGAGGCGCATTTGCGACGTCTTCACCAGACAAAAGCGACACCCGGTCCGCATGCAACATAAATTGCGGGAAACTCCGTCACTTCCCGGTGGTTGCGGCGCGGCGAAGCTCGGTCGGGCTGCGCCCGGTGTGGTGGTGCACGAACCGGGAAAAGTAGGCGGGGCTGGAGAAGCCGAGGCGGCCCGCGATCTCGGACACGGGCTCGGTCGTGTCGGCCAGCCCGCAACGGGCGGCGTGCAGGACACGCGCGCTCAGCATGGCCGCGGCCGTCAGGCCCGCGCAGTGGCGGCAGACCCGTGTCAGGTGGGTCGGCGTGACGCCCAGCATCTCGGCGTAATCGGCCATCGGGCGCCCCGAGGCATGGTGCCGCTCGGCCAGTTCGGTGAAGGCGGCAGCCAGCCGTTCGGCGGCCGTGGGCGAGGGGTCGCGCTCCGGAACGGCATCGCGGGTGCGGCGGAACCAGACCGAGATCAGCGCGGCATGGGCCTGCGCGGCCTCGGCCGTCAGGGGACGTTCGGTGCTCTGCTCGCGCAGGAGCGCTTCGAGCAGGTTGGTGATCTCGCCCTGCATCTGCACGTCGCGCACCCGCAGCAGCACCGGCTCGCGCGGGAAGCCCGCGACGGTCCCGGCCGGCACCGTCATGGCCTGTGCGAAGCCCTGCTTGCCGAGGTCGATCGCGATCATCGCGCCGGCGGGCACCAGCAGCGCGTTGTGCACGCCCAGCCCGCGGCGCCGCCCGGTAACATGGACGATGCCCTGGCCCCGCGTGGTCCAGACGAAGAGGTCGTGATCGTGCGAATGTGGCAGGGTCAGGCGCCATGCGCCGCCCCGGGCCAGCTGGCCGAGCGAGGAGAGATACGGGCGCGACGTGGGGATTGAAATGGGCATTGTCCGAAATCTGGTGAGCCCGGGGTGGCCTCAATCGCCGCAGGCTACCCCGTCGGTTCGAATCGGTAAAGTGCCCTTAGGTCACGGCCGGAAGCGGCCTCCAGGCCTTCATCCGGGCCCGGAACCACGTCCGCTGGCGCTTCGCATATTGCCGGGTGGCGATGGTGGCGGCCGCACGCGCCTCCTCGCGCGTCATCTCGCCGCGCAGGTGCGCGATCAGCTCGGGCGCGCCGATCGCGCGGGAGGAGGGCAGGGCGGGGTCCCAGCCGGGCAGGTTGGCGCGTGCCTCCTCCAGCGCGCCCTCGGCCAGCATCGCGTCGAACCGGCGGGCGATCCGGTCGTTGAGCCAGTCCTTCCCGGCCTCGACAAGCAGCGGCTGCGCCCGCTCCAGCGGCAGCAACGGCGGGGGCGTGGCGTCCTGCCAGGCGGCAAGGCCCCGTCCGGTGGCGCGCTGCACCTCCCACGCCCGCTGCACCCGCATCGGGTTCTGCCGGTCGATCCGCGAGAGCGTCTCCGCGTCGATCGCGCCGAGCAGCGCATCGACGCCGCCGTCCCTGCGCAGGGCGTCGGCCTCGGCCCGCACCTCGGCCGGGGTCTCGGGGATCTCCGCCAGCCCCTCGGTGAGCGCGGTGAAATAAAGCCCCGTCCCGCCCACGATGATCGGCCGGGCGCCCCCGAGCAGCGGCGCGACCTCGCGCAGCCAATGCCCGACCGAATAGGCCGCGTCGCCGGGGACATGCCCGAACAGGCGGTGCGGCACGCGGGCCTCCTCGGCGGCGGAAGGCCGGGCGGTGAGCACGCGCCAGTTGGCGAAGACCTGGCTCGCGTCGGCGTTCACCACGACTCCGCCGTCGCGTTCGGCGATGGCGATCGCCAGGGCGGATTTGCCCGAGGCGGTCGGGCCCGCGATCAGGACGGGGCGGTCGGGGTCAAGGTCGGAAGGCAGGAAAACCAAGGGTTCGCGCGCATTTTCAGGGGCGTTCGGCCAGACACCGCGACAGGCGGCGATGGAGCATTGAACCGGACGGCGTTTTCGGACAGTTTGCGCGCGATCCTAGACCCCCCCAGCGACGGAGCGCAACATGGCCGAAACCGAGACCCCCAAGGCGACGTTCCGCCGCGTGCTTCTGAAAATCTCGGGCGAGGCCCTGATGGGGGACCAGCAATACGGGCTGCATCCGCCGACGGTGGAGCGGATCGCCCGCGAGGTGAAGTCGGTCCACGACATGGGCGTCGAGGTCTGCATGGTGATCGGCGGCGGCAACATCTTCCGCGGGCTCTCGGGCTCTGCGCAGGGGATGGAGCGGACAACCGCCGATTACATGGGCATGCTGGGCACCGTGATGAACGCGCTCGCCATGCAATCCGCGCTCGAGACGCTGAAGATCCATACCCGCGTGGTCAGCGCGATCCCGATGGACCAGGTCTGCGAGCCCTACATCCGCCGCCGCGCCGTCCGCCATCTCGAGAAGAAGCGGATCGTGATCTTCGCGGCCGGCACCGGAAACCCCTATTTCACCACCGACACCGCGGCGACGCTGCGCGCGTCCGAGATGGCCTGCGAGGCGATCTTCATGGGCAAGCAGGTGGACGGCGTCTACGACAAGGACCCCAAGCACCATCCGGACGCCAAGCGCTACGACACGATCACCTACGACCAGGTGCTGACGGAATACCTCAAGGTGATGGACGCGAGCGCGATCGCGCTGGCGCGGGACAATTCCATGCCGATCATCGTCTTCTCGCTGGATGAACCGGGCGGCTTCCGCACCATACTGGCGGGGGAAGGCACCTATACGCGGGTGCACGGCTGAGCTATACAGTCGCGGCACCGCGCGATAAGAGGGCAGAACCCGCGCAGACGGGACAGCAAGACCACGGGTGACACACATGGCTGACGAAGAATTCGACATCGACACCGACGATCTGGAACGGCGGATGGAAGGGGCCATGGCCTCGCTCCGGACCGAGTTCGCCTCGCTCAGGACCGGGCGGGCCTCGGCCGCGATGCTGGAGCCGGTGATGGTGGACGCCTACGGCCAGCCGACCCCGATCAACCAGGTCGGCACGGTGAACGTGCCCGAACCGCGCATGGTGACGATCAACGTCTGGGACAAGGGCCTGGTCAACAAGGTCGAAAAGGCGATCCGCGAAAGCGGGCTGGGGATCAATCCCCAGATGAACGGCACGATCATCATGCTGCCGATCCCCGAACTGAACGAGGAACGCCGCCGGGAGCTGACGAAGGTCGCCGCGCAATATGCCGAACACGGCCGGGTCGCGATCCGCAACGTGCGCCGCGACGGCATGGACCAGATCAAGAAGGCCAAGGCCGCCGGCATGTCGGAAGACGACGTGAAGCTCTGGGAAACCGAGGTCCAGGAACTGACCAACCGCTATATCGGCGCCGTCGACAAGGCGCTGGAGACCAAGCAAGCCGAGATCATGCAGGTCTGACCCGCGTGACGGGAGGAGACAGCCTTGCCCGATGATGCCAGAGAACCGAAGGCCGGCCCGAGCCACGTCGCCATCATCATGGACGGCAACGGACGCTGGGCCGAGCGTCGCGGCCAGCCGCGCCTCTTCGGGCACCACGCGGGCGCCAAGCGCGTGCGCGAGGTGGTCGAGGCCTGTCCCGATCTCGGCGTCGACTACCTGACGATCTTCGCCTTCTCGACCGAGAACTGGAAGCGCACGCAGCGCGAGGTGGCCGGGCTGATGAGCCTCTTCCGCACCTATATCCGGCGCGAGGCGCGGGGCCTGCGCGACCACGACGTGCGGGTGCGCTTCATCGGCGACCGGCCGGGGCTGGACAAGAAGCTGCAGAACCTGATGGACGAGCTGGAAGAGACGACCTCGACCTGCCAGGGCACGAACCTCACCATCGCGATGAACTACGGCGGCCGGGACGAGGTGGCGCGCGCCACCAAGCGCCTGGCCGAGGACGTCGCGGCCGGACGGCTCGATCCCGCCGCGGTGAACGAGGAAACCCTGCCGCGCTACCTCGACACCTGCGTGCTGCCGGACCCGGACCTCGTGATCCGGACCAGCGGCGAGGCGCGGATCTCGAACTTCCTGCTCTGGCAGTCGGCCTATGCCGAATACGAATTCATCGAGACGCTCTGGCCCGATTTCACCCGCGACATTTTTGCCAACCTCGTCAAGAGCTACGCCGGGCGCGAACGGCGCTACGGCGGGGTGAAGGTCTGACATGGTCGAGCAGGCGCCTTCCAGCCCGGGCCGCAACTGGGGCGATCTCTGGCCACGCCTCCTGTCGGGCCTCGCGATGGTGCTCGTCGGCGCCCTGCTGATCTGGGCGGGCGGGCACTGGTTCCGGATCGGCGCCGCGCTGATCGGCGCGGGCATGGTGTGGGAACTGGCGCGGATGATCGTGCCGGCGCGGCCCGGTGTCGCGCTCCAGATGGGCGGGATCGCGGGGGGCTGCCTCGCGCTCGCGATCTACCTGCCGCCGTTCGCCGCGCTTCCGCTGCTGCTGGCGCCCTCCATGGTCTCGATCTCTCTGGTGCCCAGCAAACGCTCGATCTTCATGGCCTATTGCGCGCTGATCCTGATCGCCGCCTTCGGCATGGTGAACATCCGCGACGATCTGGGCTTCGGCTGGCTGCTCTGGCTGGTCGCCGTCGTCGTCGTGACCGACGTGATGGGCTATTTCGCCGGCCGGCTGATCGGCGGGCCGAAGTTCTGGCCGCGCGTCTCGCCCAAGAAGACGTGGTCCGGCACGATCGCGGGCTGGGTCGGCGCGGCGGTCGTCGGGCTGATCTTCGGCGGCATCTCGGACGCGGGCGCCATGGTCGCGGGCGTTTCGGTGGCGGTCTCCATGGCCTCCCAGATGGGCGACATGGCGGAAAGCGCCGTGAAGCGGAAGGTGGGCGTGAAGGACAGCTCCTCGCTCATTCCCGGGCATGGCGGTCTGCTCGACCGGTTCGACGGCATGCTCGGCGGGTCGGTCTTCCTGCTGCTCGCAGGGCCGGTGGTGGGCTTCCCGCCGGGGCTTGGATAGGACAGCCATGCGGCGCATCACGATCCTCGGGGCAACCGGCTCGGTCGGGCAGAGCACCATTGACCTCATCGCCCGGGATCCGGCGCGGTTCGAGGTCGTGGCGCTGACCGGCGGGCGCAACGTCGCGCAGCTGGCCGAGGATGCGCGGCGGCTTGGCGCCAGGCTCGCCGTGACCGCACATGACGACTGCCTCGACGCGCTGCGCGCCGCGCTGGCGGGCACGGGGATCGAGGTGGCCGCCGGGGCAGGGGCGCTCTGCGAGGCCGCCGCCCGCCCCGCCGACTGGGTGATGAGCGCGATCATCGGCGCCGCCGGGCTCGAACCGGGGCTGGCGGCGATCGGGCAGGGCGCGACGCTGGCGCTGGCCAACAAGGAGACGCTGGTGGCCGCCGGGCCGCTCGTCATGGCCGAGGCCGCGGCCTCGGGCGCCACGATCCTGCCGGTCGACAGCGAACATTCCGCCGCCTTCCAGTGCCTCGCGGGCGAGGATCCGGCGCAGGTCGAGCGGCTGATCCTCACCGCCTCGGGCGGCGCGTTCCGGGACTGGCCGCTCGAGCGGCTGGCCCATGCCACGCCGGAAGAGGCCGCGACCCACCCGAACTGGTCGATGGGCCAGCGGATCACCATCGACAGCGCCTCGATGTTCAACAAGGCGCTCGAGGTGATCGAGGCGAAGGAGTTCTTCGGCCTGCCGCCCGAGAAGATCGAGGTGCTGCTGCATCCCGAAAGCCTGATCCATGCCCTCGTCGGCCATACCGACGGCGCGCTGATGGCGCATCTGGGCGCGGCCGACATGCGCCATGCCATCGGCTACGCGCTGAACTGGCCCGAACGGGCAGCGCTGCCGGTGGCCCGGCTCGACCTGGCCGAGATCGGCGCGCTGACCTTTCGCCGCCCCGACGACACGCGTTATCCCGCGCTCGCGCTCGCGCGGCAGGTGATGGCGCGGGGCGGGCTCTCGGGCGCGGTCTTCAACGCGGCCAAGGAGCGCGCGCTCGACGCCTTCATCGACGGCAAGCTGCCCTTCATGGCGATGGCCGACACCGTGGCCGCGGTGCTCGACCGGGCCGAGCGCGAGGCGGGCCTGATTGATGCGGAAATGACGCTGGATACCATCCTTCACGCAGATGCGATGGCGCGTCACTGGGCCGGTGAGTATATCCTCGGCAGGACGAATTAGAGACGGAAGGGATTCAAGCATGGCATTTCTGCCCGAGTTCGGCGGGTTCGCGATGACCCTCATCGCTTTCGTCGTGGCCCTGTCGATCATCGTGGCGATCCACGAATACGGACATTACATCGTGGGCCGCTGGTCGGGCATCCATGCCGAGGTCTTCTCGCTGGGCTTCGGGCCGGTCCTCTTCTCGCGCGTCGACAGCCGCGGCACGCGCTGGCAGGTCGCCGCGCTGCCGTTCGGCGGCTACGTCCGGTTCCTGGGCGACAGCGACGCGGCCTCCGGCAAGGACGGGGACGTGGTGCGCGCGATGACCGAGACCGAGCGCCGCCGGACCATGCACGGCGCGCCGCTCTGGGCGCGGGCGGCCACCGTGGTCGCGGGGCCGGCCTTCAACTTCGCGCTTTCGATCATCGTCTTCGCGGCGATCATCATGGTCCGCGGACAGGTCGCCGAACCGCTGACCGTGGGCGAGATGCGCCCGCTACCCGACATGATCTTCGAGTTGCAGGAGGGCGACGAGGTCCTCGCGGTCGAGGGGCAGGAGGTTCCGGCCTTCTCGGATGCCGAGGCGATGAACGAATTCTCGAGCGCCATCCCGCAGGCACGTGTGCTCGACTACACCGTCCGGCGCGACGGCGAGGTGCTTCAGGTGACCGGACCGAACCTCTACCCGCCGCTGATCTCGCAGCTTGCGCCGCAATCCGCGGCCTACGACATCGGGCTCGAGACCGGGGACGTGATCGTCGCCGTGAACGAGGACGAGGTCAGCGCCTTCGACCAGCTCAAGACCCATGTGGAGGGCGCCGACGGCGCGCCGATCAAGCTGAAGGTCTTCCGGCCGAGCACCGGCGAGACGCTCGATTTCGTGCTGGCGCCCCGCCGCGTGGATGAGCCGCAGCCCGGCGGCGGCTTCGCGACCAAGTGGCGGATCGGCATCGTCGGCGGGCTCGCCTTCGAACCGGCGACCGAGGTGATCGGCCCCTTCGAGGCGATCGGTGACGGTGTCTTGCAGACCTACCGCATCATGACCGGCTCGATCTCGGGGCTCTGGCACATGATCACCGGCGCGATCTCGACCTGCAACATGACCGGCCCGATCGGCATCGCGCAGACCTCGGGCGCCATGGCAAGCCAGGGGGCCGAGAGCTTCATCTGGTTCGTCGCCGCGCTGTCGACGGCCGTGGGCCTGCTGAACCTCTTCCCGGTCCCGGTGCTCGACGGCGGCCACCTTGTCTTCTACGCCTACGAGGCCGTGGTCGGCCGCCCGCCGTCGGATTTCGCGCTGCGGGTGCTGATGGCGGCCGGGCTGACGCTGGTGCTGTCGGTGATGGTCTTCGCGCTGACGAACGACATCTTCTGCCCCTGACGCTCCGGAAGCGTCACGGGGCCACCGCGAAGAAGCGCCACAAACGCCATTTTTCGGTCACATTCGTGCGCCGATTCCCGCCGTATTCCTCCGAGACTCTGCCGTGCAATCAAAACACGCCACGGTAAACGGTAACGGACAAGACATGTCGGACGCGATCCAGAGCGGCTATCACAGCCTGACCCTTCTTTTCGCCCTCAACTGGGACCGGATCGTCTATGTCACCGCGATCTCGGTCGCGCTCGTGCTGGGCGCCTTCGCGGGCCACGTCCTGGGCTGACCCCAAGGCGCCGTCCGGGGCCGGGCGGGACCTGCGGCGAGCGCGATACCCTGTCGGAAATTCTGCGACGCACGACCTAAATACGGTTGTGCGTTTTGCTGTTTTGACAACATCATGCATAGTGGATACCACGACTCCGACAAGATAAAAGAGCGGGACAGGATATGCAGTCGAACCACCGTGCAGCGCCATTTGGCCCGGCCGTCCAAGGCCGTCTTCGTGTCATCCTGGCCTCCTGGATATTCGTTTTTTCCCTTTTGTTCACGGCCTTCGGCACCGCCGCCGACGCGCAGACCTACAGCTTCTCGTCGGTCACCGTCGCCGGCAACCAGCGGGTCGATTCCGGCACCATCCTCTCCTATGCCGCGATTCCCCGCGGCCAGCCGGTGAGCGCGGCGCAGCTGAACTCGGCCTATCAGCGGATCAACGAATCCGGATTGTTCGAGTCGGTGGCCCTGGAACCCAGCGGCAGCACGCTCCGCATCACCGTGGTGGAATTCCCGACGGTCAACCGCATCACCTTCGAGGGCAACCGCCGCGTCGATGACGAGACGCTGGCGAACACGATCGGCTCGCGCTCGCGCTACGTCTACAGCGCGAACCAGGCCGAGGCGGATGCCCAGGCCATCGCCGAGGCCTATTCCCAGACCGGCCGTGTCGCGGCCCGCGTCACGCCCAAGGTCATCCGCCGCGGCAATGGCCGCGTCGACCTGGTTTTCGAGATCTTCGAGGGCGACATCGTCGAGCTCGAACGCGTGAGCTTCGTCGGCAACAAGGCGTTCTCGGATTCCCGTCTGCGCCGCGTGGTGGAATCGAAACAGGCGGGCTTCCTGCGCCAGATCATCCAGCGCGACACCTATTCCGAGGATCGTATCGCCTTCGACCGCCAGGTGCTGCGGGACTTCTACCTCTCGCGCGGTTATGTCGATTTCCGCATCAACTCGGTGCAGGCGCAGCTGGCGCGGGAACGGGACGGCTATTTCCTGACCTTCAACCTGGTCGAGGGGCAGCGCTTCCGGTTCGGCAACATCACCACGTCCTCCGAAGTGCCGGAAGCGGACGCGCAGGCGTTCCAGGACGTGATCCGCGTGCGCAGCGGCGCCTACTTCTCGCCGACGGATGTCGAGAACACGATCGCCCGGATGGAGCGTCTGGCGATCCAGCAGGGGCTCGATTTCCTGCGGGTCGAACCCGAGATCTCGCGCAACGACCGCGCCCTGACGCTCGACGTGAACTTCAAGCTCACCCGCGGCCCGCGCGTCTTCGTCGAGCGGATCGACATCGAGGGCAACACGACCACGCTCGACAGCGTGATCCGGCGCCAGTTCGACGTGGCCGAAGGCGACCCGTTCAACCCCCGCGAAATCCGCGAGAGCGCGGAACGGATCCGGGCGCTCGGCTACTTCGGCAATGCCGACGTGCAGGCGCGCGAAGGCTCCACGCCGCAGCAGGTCGTGGTGGATGTCGACGTGGACGAGGCGCCGACCGGCTCGCTCTCCTTCGGCGGCACCTATTCGACCAGCTCGGGCATCGGCCTCGTGGCCAACTTCAAGGAAACCAACTTCCTCGGCCGCGGCCAGACCGTGAACCTGTCCTTCTCGGGCGCCTCGGAAAGCCGGGTCTACCAGGCGGGCTTCATCGAACCGGCCTTCCTTGGCCGTGACGTCGCCTTCAGCCTGAACCTCGGGTACTATGAGACCGACAACGCGAACTCGGAATACGACACCCAGAACGCCAATTTCGAGACCGGGCTGACCTTCCCGCTGTCCGAACAATCGACGTTCAAGGCCAAGTACCTGCTCAACTGGACCGACATGCAGATCGACTCCAGCGTCGCGGGCGGCATCGTCACCGCCGAGGCGGCACGCGGCGGGCTGTTCACCTCGGCGGTCGGCTATGAATTCACCTACGACAGCCGCCTGACCGGCCTGAACCCGAACGCCGGCGTGCTGCTGAGCTTCGGCCAGGATGTCGCCGGCGTTGGCGGGGACGCGACCTATGTCAAGAGCTCGGCCCGCGCCATCGCCCAGACCAAGGTCTGGAACGAAGAGGTGACCCTGCGCGCCACGGTGCAGGGCGGGGCGATCTCGACCTTCTCGGATTACGACACCCGCGTCACCGACCGCTACCTGCTGAGCAACCGTGTCCTGCGCGGCTTCAAACCCGACGGGCTCGGCCCGCGTGAGATCGACAACGCCACCAACGGCGGCACCACCAGCGACGCGCTCGGCGGCAAGTTCTTCGCCGCGGCGCAGTTCGAGGCGGAATTCCCGCTTGGCCTGCCCGAGGAATACGGCATCCGCGGCGGCGTGTTCTACGACGTCGGCACGGTCTGGGGCATCGACGGCGCCACCAACGTCGCCGCCGGCAACTCGGTCGTGCAGAACGATCCGGACCTGCGGCATGTCGTCGGCCTCTCGATCTTCTGGGACACGCCGATCGGGCCGCTGCGCTTCAACTTCTCGCATGCTCTGAAGAAAGAGACCTACGACGAAGTGCAGGAATTCGACCTGACCATCAGCACGCGGTTCTGACCCGATGGCACGCGCGGGATTCCCGCGCCGGACCGTCTGGCGGATCGCGGCGCTCTGCGCGGGGCTGGCTCTGTCGGCCCCGCTTGCCGCTCAGGACGCGACCGAAGTCGTCCAGAGCCCGATCCTGCTGATCGACAGCGAAGAGGCCTTCGCGCGCTCAGATCTCGGCCAGCGCATCGCCACCCGGATGGAGGACGCCACCAAGGAATTGGCGGCCGAGAACCGGCGCATCGAGGCCGAACTGATCGAGGAGGAGAAATCCCTCACCGAGAAGCGCAAGGCGATGGAGGCGGACGCCTTCCGCGCCCTCGCCGACGCCTTCGACGAAAAGGTCCGCCGGATCCGCTCGGAGCAGGATGCCAAGGCCCGCGCGCTCGGCCAGCAGGGCGATGCCGGTCGGCGGGAGTTCCTGACCGCCGCACGCCCGGTGCTGGAACAGATCATGCGCGAAAGCGGCGCGGCGGTGATCCTCGAGACCCGGGACGTGTTCCTTGGTGCGGAAGGGGTGAACATCACGACGCTGCTGATCGACCGCCTCAACGCGACGGGCGATGCCGGAGAGGCCGCCATCCCCGCGCCCGATGCCCCGGCCGAGGCCCCGGCGGACGCGCCGGAGGGGCCTGGGCCAGAGACGGACGAGACCGGCGCCTCCGACTGAGCCCGCCCTGCGCAAGCTTGCCCGGCGGCGCCCGGCTTGCTAGGGGACGGGCGAGCAGCGCCCGCAGCGGCGCGGGAAAAGGAAAGACCGACCATGACCGACGCGCCCACCCGAGCGGATATCGCCCTGATCCAGCGGATCATCCCGCATCGCTACCCGTTCCTTCTGGTGGACCGGGTCGAGGATATCGAGGGCTTCCACTCCGCCCGCGGCATCAAGAACGTCACCATGAACGAGCCGCATTTCCAGGGCCACTTCCCGGGCAAGCCGATCATGCCGGGCGTCACCATCGTCGAGGCGATGGCACAGACCGCCGCCGTGATGGTGGGCGCGGCGCTCGGGATGGAAGACAAGAACATGCTGGTCTATTTCATGGCCATCGACAGCTGCAAGTTCCGCCGCATGGTGGTCCCGGGCGACGTGCTCGAGATGCATCTGACCACGGTGCGCGGCAAGCCCGGCGGCAAGGTCTGGAAGTTCTCGGGCCGCGCCACGGTCGAGGGAGAACTGGCCTGCGAGGCCGATTTCACCGCGATGATGGACCTGCCCAGGGAGTGATGGCATGGCGGTAAGTCCCGAGGCGCGCATCCATCCCTCGGCGGTGATCGAGGACGGGGCCGGGATCGGTCCGGGCTGCGTCGTGGGTCCGTTCTGCCATGTCGGACCTCAGGCGCGGCTTGGCGCCGGCGTCGTGCTGCAGAGCCACGTGGTGATCGAGGGCGACACCGAGATCGGCGACGAGACGCGGATCCATCCCTTCGCCGTCATCGGCGGCATCCCCCAGGACCTGAAGTTCCGGGGCGAGAAGACCCGGCTGGTGATCGGCAGACGCAACCGGATTCGCGAACACGTCACCATGAACACCGGCACCGACGGCGGCGGCGGCGTGACCCGTGTCGGCGACGACGGGCTCTTCATGGCGGGCTGCCATGTGGCGCATGACGTGCAGATCGGCGACCGGGTGATCCTCGTGAACCACGCCTCGGTCGCGGGGCATTGCGTGCTGGAGGACGACGTGATCGTCGGCGGGCTCTCGGGCGTGCACCAATGGGTGCGGATCGGGCAGGGCGCGATCATCGGCGCGGTGACCATGGTGACGAACGACGTCATCCCGCACGGTCTCGTGCAGGCGGCGCGCGGCGAACTCGACGGGCTGAACCTGGTCGGGCTGAAGCGCAAGGGCGTGGCGCGGTCCGACATCACCGCGCTCCGCGCCGCCTTCCAGATGCTGGCGCAGGGCGAGGGGACCTTCCAGGACCGCGCCCGCCGCCTCGGTCAGGAGACCGAGAGCGCCTATGTCCGCCAGATCGTCGATTTCATCACCGCCGAGAGCGACCGCTCCTTCCTGACCCCGGGCCGCGGCTGATGCCGGGCCGGCTGGGCCTTCTGGCCTTTCGCGGCGACCTTCCCGCGCTGGTCGTCGCCGCCAATCCCGACGTGCATGTCGTGACCTTCGAAGGGGTCGCGGCCGAGGTCGCGCCCACCTCGGGGCAGCCCGCACGGTTCGAGAAGATGGGCGCGGTCATCAAGGCGCTGAAGGCCGCGGGCGTCGACCGGCTGGTCATGGCAGGCGCCCTGGCCCGTCCGCCGCTGGATGCGAAGCGGCTGGACCTCACGACCATGGCCTTCGCACCGAAGCTGATGGCGGCGCTCAAGCAGGGCGACGACGGGCTTCTGCGCGCGGTGATCGGCTTCTTCGAGGGCCACGGCCTGCGGGTCGTCGGGGTGCACGATGTGGTGCCGGACCTGACCGCCGCCCCGGGCCTGCTGGCGGGCCGCGCCCCCGACAAGGCGGCGCTTGCCGATGCGGACCGCGCTGCGGCGATCCTCGCCGCGCTGGCGCCTCTGGACCTCGGGCAGGGGGCGGTAGTGGCCGGGGGGCTCTGCCTCGGGATCGAGACGCTGCAGGGCACCGACGCGATGCTGGCCGGGGTGACGGCGACGGAACCCGCGAAACGCCCGAAGGCGCCGGGCGTGCTGGTGAAGCTGCCGAAGGCCGGGCAAGACCTGCGCGTCGACATGCCGGCGATCGGGCCCGGAACGGTGGAGGCCGCCGCGCGGGCGGGCCTTGCCGGGATCGTCATCGCGGCGGGCCAGGTGCTGCTGATCGACCGCCCGGGCATCGTCGCGGCGGCGGAGGCCGCGGGCCTCTTCGTGCTGGCGCGGGCGGTCTGATGCGGGTCTTCCTCATCGCCGGAGAGCCCTCGGGCGACGCGCTCGGCCGCGCGCTGATGGCCGGGCTGAAAGAGCTGGTGCCGGAGGTGGCGTTCCAGGGCGTCGGCGGTCCGCTGATGGAGGGCGAGGGGATGACCTCGCTCTTTCCGATGGACGAGCTTTCGGTGATGGGGCTGGCCGAGATCCTGCCGCGCTATCCCGCGCTGAAGCGGCGTCTGAACCAGACCATCGCCGCGGTGCTCGAGGCGAAGCCGGACGTGCTTGTCACCATCGACAGCCCGGATTTCTGCCTGCGCGTCGCCAAGGGCGTGAAGGCGGCCTCGGACCAGCGGATCGTGCATTACGTGGCGCCGACCGTCTGGGCCTGGCGGCCGAAGCGGGCCGGCAAGATGGCGGGCCTGGTCGACCAGGTCCTCGCGCTCTTTCCCTTCGAGCCGCCCTACCTGGAACGGGCCGGGGTGCGCTGCGATTTCGTCGGCCACCCGGTCGTGACCGAGCCGCAGGCCACCGAGGCCGAGGCCGCGGCCTTCCGGCTCGCCCATGGTCTGGGCGACGCGCCGCTGCTGCTGCTGCTGCCGGGATCGCGCCGGGGCGAGGTCTCGCGCCTGGCCCCGGTGATGGGGCCGGTGCTGGCGCGGATGACGGCAGACCGGCCCGGGCTGCGCGCGGTGCTGCCGGCGGCCCGGTCCGTGGCGGGGCTGGTGCAGGAGGCGGTTGAGGGCTGGGCCGTGAAGCCCCTCGTGCTCGACCCGCGGGAACTCGGGGCGGGGTTCGCCGCGGCCAAGCGGGCGGCCTTCCGGGCGGCGGACGCGGCGCTGGCGGCTTCGGGGACGGTGTCGCTGGAACTGGCCGCGGCGGAGACGCCGATGGTGATCGCCTATGACATGCACTGGCTCACCCGCGCGGTGATGCGGCGGATGCTGCTGACGGACACGGTGACGCTGGTGAACCTCGTGGCGGGCAGCCGGACGGTGCCGGAATTCCTGGGGGCGGCGTGCCGGCCGGAGCCGATCGCCGCGGCCCTGTCGCAGGTGCTGGACGCGCCGGACGGCCAGCGCGCGGCGATGCGGCTCTGCATGGAGCGGCTCGGCCGGGGGGCGGAGCCGCCGGGGCTGCGGGCGGCGCGGGCGGTGCTGGACGGGATGGCGCCGGACTGAAGCGGCGTCGGCGCGGGGTGGCGGTGTCGAGCGGAGCGCGGCCCGGGGGGGCCGCGCACGCGATGCCTTGCGATTTGGCCCGAGGCCAAATCGCGCTTTGCCTCCGGCGGGGATACGGAACCAGGGGAAGGTGGGGCGTGCCGCCTCCGCCCTAGCGTTCCGGGATCAGGCCCCGGGGCGAGAAGCGCAGGACCACCAGCATCAGGATGCCCATCGTCAGCAGGCGCATATGCGCGGCGCTGTCGAGCAGGTGCGCCTTGAGCGGGCCCTCGGACATACTGGAGGTCAGCAGCTCCAGCAGCCAGCGGCCGAGCGGTTCGACCTGCACCCAGGCGAACCAGATCAGCATGCCGCCGAGAACGGCGCCGAAATTGTTGCCCGAGCCGCCGACGATCACCATCACCCAGATCAGGAAGGTGAAGCGCAGCGGCTGGTAGGTGCCCGGTGTGAGCTGGCCGTCGAGCGTGGTCATCATCGCCCCGGCGATGCCGCAGATCGCCGAGCCCAGGATGAAGATCTGCAGGTGGCGCCCGGTGACGTCCTTGCCCATGGCCTCGGCCGCCGTCTCGTTGTCGCGGATCGCGCGCATCATCCGGCCCCAGGGCGAATGCAGGGCGCGCTGTGCGAGGATCAGCAGGATCGCGAGGACCACGGCGAAGAGGCCCGCGTAGAGCAGCTTGACCCAGAGGGTGGAGGCGGTGACCGGGTCGAACCCGAGGCTGGCGGCGCGTTCGGTGAACTCGGGCGCGTTCTGCAGGTCGATCTCGTAGGGGACCGGGCGGGGCAGGCCGCTCACGTTCTTCACGCCGCGGGCGAGCCAGTCCTCGTTCTTCATCACCGCGACGACGATCTCGGCGATGCCGAGCGTCGCGATGGCGAGGTAGTCGGAGCGCAGTCCGAGGGCGGTCTTGCCGATGATCCAGGCCGCGCCGGCCGCGAGCAGGCCGCCCACGGGCCAGGCCAGCAGGACCGGCAGGCCGAGACCGCCGAGGTAGCCCTCGGAGGCGGGGTTGACCGCCTCGACCGCCGCCACGCCGCCGTCGAAGATCCAGCGGTAAAGGAAGAAGCCCGCCACCAGCACCGCGATCATCGCCGGGATGCGGAAGCGTTTCATCCGGTTCACCACCTGCGCGGCGGCGACGATGACCGCGGCGCCCGCGAGGAGGCCGAGGATCACGCGCAGCCCGCCCGCCGACCAGGCCGCGGGGACCGGCGGCATCGAGACGAGGACGGCCGCGAGCCCGCCGAGGGCGACGAAGCCCATGACGCCGACGTTGAAGAGCCCGGCGAAGCCCCATTGCAGGTTGAGCCCGAGCGCCATGATGGCCGAGATCAGGCCCATGTTCAGGATCAGGAGCGCCGAGTTCCAGCTCTGGACGATGCCGGTGCCGAGGATCAGCAGGGCGACGAGGCCGAAGAGGCCGATCTTGCGGGTGGTGTCGCTCATACCGATTTCCCCCGGAACAGGCCCGTCGGACGGAAGAGCAGCACGACGAGGAGGATGATGAAGCTGACCGCGAACTTGTAGTCGGTGGAGAGCAGCTGGACGAGGCCCGAGGGCTCCAGCGGCTCGGGCAGCGAATAGGCGAGCACCTTCTTCCAGGCGTAGGTCACGAAGACCTCGGAGAAGGCGATGACGAAGCCGCCCGCGATGGCGCCGAGCGGCGAGCCGAGCCCGCCGACGATCGCCGCCGCGAAGATCGGCAACAGGAGCTGGAAGTAGGTGAAGGGCTTGAAGCTCTTGTCGAGCCCGTAGAGCACGCCCGCGACGGTGGCGAGCGCGGCGACGATGAGCCAGGTCACCAGCACGACGCGTTCGGGGTTGATGCCGGAGAGCAGCGCGAGGTCCTCGTTGTCGGAATAGGCGCGCATCGACTTGCCGGTGCGGGTGCGGTTCAGGAACCAGAAGAGCAGGGCGACGACGATCACCGCCGTCACCACCGTCAGCACCTGCGTCGACTTGATCGCCAGCCCTTCCTCGAGCCCGGACCACGCCTTGAACTCGCGCGCGGTGACGAGGAAGCGTTCGCCATCGGCGAAGTTCTGGTCGTCCGGCCCGATGACGAAGCGCACGATGCCGTTCATCACGAACATGACCCCGATCGAGACGATCACCAGGATCACGGGTTTGGCGCGCACCTCGCGGTAGAAGCGGTAGACAAGCCGGTCCGTGGTGAGCACGAGGATCGCCGTGGCCGCGATCCCGATCGGCAGCGCCAGCAGCGCCGTCGGCAGCGGTCCCGCGGTGATGCCCGCGGCCTGCAGGCCCCAGGTGGCGAGGATGGTGATCATCGTGCCGAAGGCCATCGTGTCGCCATGGGCGAAATTCGAGAACCGCAGGATCCCGTAGACCATGGTCACGCCGAGCGCGCCGATGGCGAGCTGGCTGCCATAGGCGATGCCGGGGATCAGGACGAAATTGGTGAGCGCCACGATGGCGTTCATGAGGTCCATCAGAAGGTCACCTCGCAGGTCATCAGGTCGATCTCGGCGCCGGCGGGGGTCTCGCCCCCGGTGCCCAGGGTCTGGCGGATCCAGAGGGCGGAGGTCTCGCCGGTCAGGGCGAGCTGCATCCGCACGTCCTCTTCGGGCGCCCATGCGAAGGGGCCCGTGCGCGAGGCGCCGGTGGCGGTGTGGCCCTCGCCGTCGTCGACCCAGAGGGTGTAGAGGCCCGTGCCGTCGTCGTCGATCGCCTCGGGCTCGACAACAAAGCGGGCGGGACCGTGGCCCGGGGCGCATTGGCCGGCCGCGTCACAGGCGGTGACGAAGGTGCAGTCCAGTTCCAGCCGGGCGCCCTCGGCGAGGACGGCACCGGGCAGGGCGGCCGCGAGGAGGAATGTGGTCAAACGCATGGTCATCCCCCGAGGAAGCTCTGACGGACCTCGGGGTCGTTCAGCAGGTCGCGGCCGGTGCCGGTATGGGCGTTCCGGCCCTGGACCAGCACATAGCCCTTGTCGGCGATCTCGAGCGCCTGGCGCGCGTTCTGCTCGACCATCAGGATCGGCAGGCCGGTGCGGGCGACCTCGATGATCCGGTCGAAGAGCTCGTCCATCACGATCGGCGAGACGCCGGCGGTCGGTTCGTCCAGCATCAGCACCTTGGGCCGGGTCATCATCGCGCGGCCGACGGCGACCTGCTGGCGCTGCCCGCCCGAAAGCTCTCCGGCGGGCTGGCGGCGCTTGTCCTTGAGGATCGGGAAGAGGTCGTAGACCTGCTCCATCGTGCCGCGGAAATCGTCGCGGCGGAGGAAGGCGCCCATCTCGAGGTTCTCCTCGACGGTCATCGAGGTGAAGATGTTCGAGGTCTGGGGCACGAAGCCCATGCCCTTGGCGACGCGGTCCTGCGGAGAGAGGTTCGTGATGTCCTCACCGTCCAGCCGCACGGCCCCGCCGTGCAGGTCGAGCATCCCGAAGATGGCCTTCATGGCGGTGGACTTGCCGGCACCATTGGGCCCGACGATGACGGCGATCTCGCCGGGATCGACGGCCACGGTGCAGCCGTGCAGGATGTCGGGCCCCTTGCCGTAGCCGCCGGTCATCGCGTCGCCGATGAGGAAGGGGCCGGGGGCGCCCGGTTTCACCGCGCCCGAGTGTTTCGGCCGGGGCGCGCCACCCTCGTTGTCGCGGGTGATCGAGCGGTCGTTGTTGCCGTGGTCGTCCTGGTAGGCGTCGCTCACTGGGCCTGGACCTTCTGCTTGTTCTTGAGACCGGTGCCCAGATAGGCCTCGATCACGTGTTCGTTCGCCTTGATCTCGTCGAGCGTTCCCTCGGCCAGCACCTTGCCCTCGGCCATGCAGATGACGGGCTCGCAGAGGCGGGCAATGAAATCCATGTCGTGCTCGATCACGACGAAGGTGTAGTTGCGTTCCCGGTTGAGCCGGAGGATCGCGTCGCCGATGGTGTTCAGGAGCGTCCGGTTCACGCCGGCGCCGACCTCGTCGAGGAAGACGATGCGCGCGTCGACCATCATCGTGCGGCCAAGCTCGAGCAGCTTCTTCTGGCCGCCGGAGAGGTTGCCGGCCTTTTCATCCGCCAGATGAGAAATGGTCAGGAAGTCGAGGACTTCGTTGGCCTTTTCCGCCAGAGCGCGCTCTTCCTCCGCGATCCGGCCACGGCGGAACCAGGCGTTCCACAGCGTCTCTCCGGCCTGACCGCCGGGCACCATCATCAGGTTCTCGCGCACGGTCATGGAGGAGAATTCGTGCGCGATCTGAAAGGTGCGCAGCAAGCCCTTGTGAAACAACGTATGCGGCGGCAGGCCGGTGATGTCCTCCCCGTTCATCGTGACGCGGCCGGAGGTTGGTTGAAGAACCCCGGCGATCACGTTGAAAAGAGTGGTCTTCCCGGCCCCATTCGGGCCGATGAGGCCGGTGATCGACCCTTCGCGGATCGTCAGGCTGGCCCCGTCAACGGCATGAAATCCGCCGAAGTGCTTGTGCACGTCCTCGACTACGATCATGTCTGATGATGTCCCCGTGTTGCAGGCGGCGCGTTTCGTGCCCTGGCCCGCGTGAGGCGGCCCCCGGAGGGACCGCCCCGTTGCTGGTTAGCGGTACTTGACCGTGGTGAGCTTGCCGCCGTCGAAGACCACCTGGCGGTAGCTCCCCGCGGATTCACCGGGTCCGATCAGTTCCACGGCGGTGGCGCCGACGTAGTCGATGTCGGTGCCGTTCGCGATCAGCTCCAGCGCCTTGTCGAGCTCGCCGGGATAGATCTTCTCGCCCGGCTCGTTGGCGACTTCCATCACCTTTTCCTTGTAGGCGGCGGGGTCGGAGGACCCGGCAGCCTGCATGGCGAGCAGGATCAGCGCGGCGGCGTCATAGCTCTCGGGCGTGAAGGGCGAGGTCGCGTCGAACTTGTCGCCGACGAGCTCGCCGAACATCGAGGCGCCTTCGCTGTCGGTGCCCGGGTGCTGACCGGTGGAGCCGTCGATCTCTTCGCCGAAGTTCTCTTCCAGCTTCGTGCCGATCATGCCGTCCGGGAAGTGGAAGCTGTCGAAGGCGCCGGAATCGAGCGCCGCGCGCACGATGCCCGAGCCCCCCTGGTCCACGTAGCCCGCGACGACCAGGCGGTCGCCACCGGCGGAGGCGAGGGAAGCGACCTCGGCGGAGTAGTCCGCCTTGCCGTCCTCATGCGCGGCCGAGATGGTGATCGTGCCGCCGGCTTCCTCGTAGGCCTGCTGGAAGCTGTCGGCGAGGCCCTTGCCGTAATCGTTGTTGGTGTAGGTCAGCGCGACGGTCTCGATGCCTTCTTCCATCAGCACGTCGGCCATGATCTGGCCCTGGCGCGCGTCGGAGGGCGCGGTGCGGAAGAAGAGACCGTTGTCCTCGGCCGTCGAGAGCGCGGGCGAGGTGGCCGAGGGCGAGATCATCACGATGCCGTTCGGCACCGCGGCGTTCGCCAGGATCGCGCCGGTCACGCCGGAGCAATCCGCGCCCATGATGCCCTTGATCCCGTCCGAGGTGATCAGGCGCTCGGCGGCGGCGGTGGCGGCGGCGCTGTCGACGCAGGTCGAATCCGCCTGGACGGCCGACACGGTGGAGCCGTCGAACAGCTTGCCGCTGTCGTTGACTTCCTGGATCGCGAGCTCGGCGCCCGCGGCCATCGACGGCGTCAGGCTTTCGATCGGGCCGGTGAAGCCGAGGATGATCCCCAGCTTGATGTCCTCGGCGGACGCGGCCCCGGCGAGAAGCGCCGTGGCGGTCGTTGCCAGAAGCAGTTTTTTCATGGCTTGTCTCCCTGTTTGGATCTGGGTCCGAGCCGAGCCTAAATGCGCCTATTGCAAAAGAAAAGCGGATTGAAAGTCCGGACGTAACGGAAACGCTATCGCGCTTACACGTCCGGGCCGGCCGGGCCGTGCTGCATCGCAATGCAAACCGGCAGGATATCGAGGATTCCGCCCATGCCCGACCCGTTCACCCGGGCGCGCCCTGCCGGATGATCCCGGAACAGCTCAGATCGACAGGCGAGAGCCGTGGCTGCCGCGTTCGCGGTAGGGCGTCGTGTTGTAATGCGCCCGGTAGCATTTCGAGAAATGAGAGGGGCTGGCGAAGCCGCAGGCGAGCGCGACGTTGATCACGCTCATGTCTGTCTGCATCAGCAGGTTCCGCGCCTTCTGGAGCCGCAGTTCCATGTAATACCGCTTGGGCGAGCGGCTGAGATAGCGACGGAAGAGCCGCTCCAGCTGCCGGGTCGACATGCCGACGTCCTTCGCCAGCACCGCGGGGCTGATCGGCTCCTCGATGTTGCTCTCCATCATCTGGATGACCTGGGAGAGCTTCGGGTGCCGCACGCCGATCCGGGTCGGCACGGACAGGCGCTGCGTGTCCTGGTCGGTCCGGATCGAGGAATAGATCAGCTGGTCGGCCACCGCGTTGGCAAGATCCTCGCCCTGCTGGTCGGCGATCACCTTCAGCATCAGGTCGATGGAGGAGGTCCCCCCGGCCGTCGTCATCCGGTTGCCGTCGACCACGAAGACGGATTTCGTCAGCGTCACCTCCTCGAATTCCTCCGAGAAGCTGTCCTGGTTCTCCCAGTGGATGGTCGCCCGCTTGCCGTCGAGCAGCCCGGCCTTGGCCAGCGCGTAGGAGGCGGTGCAGAGCCCGCCGACGCTGAGGCCGCGGCGGGCCTCGCGGCGCAGCCAGTTGAGAAGCCGGCGCGAGGTTTCGTCCTGGACCGCGATCCCGGCACAGAGGATGACGGTGTCCTCGCGCGTCAGTTCCTCGAGCCCGCAATCGACGGCGAAGGAGGTTCCGGCCGAACAGCTGACCATCTCGCCCGTCTCGCTGGCGAGTTTCCAGCTGTAGAGCTCGCGTCCCGACATCCGGTTCGCGATCCGCAGGCATTCCATGGCCGAGGCGAAACTGAGAAGCGAGAAGTTGTTCAGCAGGACAAAGATGAACCTGCGCGTCTTCGCGGCGGGGGCGATGACGGGTGTCTTCGGGATGCGGTTCTCGCTCAGGCCCATGCCTACCATCCTTCCGGGGTCGGTTGAATCAAATGGGCAGAGACGGAATGCGAGGTCAAGAGGGCGGCGATAAATCGGTGGCCCCCGCGCCCTGCCTTGGCTATAAGGCAGCCCTCAACCTTTACCCCAGCGGAGACGAGACAATGGGCGATTGGCAAAAGACCGGGTGGCGCAGCAAGCCGCGGGTTCAGATGCCCGACTATACCGACGCCGCGGCGCTGTCCGCGGTCGAGGCGAAGCTCTCGAAATATCCGCCGCTCGTGTTCGCGGGCGAGGCGCGGCGGCTGAAGGCCGCCCTGGCGGCCGCCTCGCGCGGCGAAGCGTTCCTGCTTCAGGGCGGCGATTGTGCCGAGGCCTTCGACCAGTTCAGCGCGGACAGCATCCGGGACACCTTCAAGGTGATGCTCCAGATGGCGATGGTGCTGACCTTCGGCGCCAAGGTGCCGGTGATCAAGATGGGTCGGATGGCGGGCCAGTTCGCCAAGCCGCGCTCGGCCCCGACCGAGACGATCGAGGGGGTGGAACTGCCCTCCTACCGGGGCGACATCATCAACGACATCGCCTTCGACGAGGCCTCGCGCCTGCCGGATCCGGCGCGGATGCTGCAGGCCTACACCCAGGCGGCGGCGACGCTGAACCTGCTCCGGGCCTTTTCCACGGGGGGCTATGCGGACGTGAACGAGGTCCATCGCTGGACCCTCGGCTTCACCGAGAGCGACGAGGCCGAGCGTTTCCGGGACATGGCGAACCGGATCAGCGACACGCTCGACTTCATCCGCGCCGCCGGCGTCACGGCCGAGCGCCAGCATGCGCTGCGGCAGGTGGATTTCTACACCAGCCACGAGGCGCTGCTGCTGGAATACGAAGAGGCGCTGACCCGGGTCGATTCGACCAGCGGCCAGTGGCTCGCGGGCTCGGGCCACTTCCTCTGGATCGGCGACCGGACCCGGCAGCCCGACGGGGCGCATGTGGAGTTCCTGCGCGGCGTGCAGAACCCGATCGGGATGAAATGCGGTCCCTCGCTCGAGGTCGACGACCTCAAGCGGCTGATGGCGACGCTCAACCCGAAGAACGAGGAGGGGCGGCTGACGCTCATCGCACGCTTCGGGGCGGGCAAGGTGGATGCGCATCTGCCGAAACTCGTGCGGGCCGTGGAACAGGAAGGCGCCAAGGTGACCTGGGTCTGCGACCCGATGCACGGCAACACGATCAAGTCCAACACCGGCTACAAGACCCGGCCGTTCGATCTGGTCCTGCGCGAGGTGCAGGAGTTCTTCGGCGTTCACCGGGCCGAGGGCACGATCCCCGGCGGCGTGCATTTCGAGATGACCGGCCTCGACGTGACCGAATGTGTCGGCGGCGTGAAGGCGGTGACCTACGAGGACCTCTCGGACCGCTACCACACGGCCTGCGATCCGCGGCTGAACGCCTCGCAATCGCTGGAGCTCGCCTTCCTCGTGGCCGAGGAACTGACCGCGCGCCGCAACCACGACAACGACCGCGCGGCGGCCTCGGCCTGAGCCGCTTCCGCGTCGCGGATTTCAACCCCCCGCCGGTCCCGCCGGCGGGGGTTTTGCATGCACATTCGCTTGATCCGCAGCTCTTTGCCGACGCTCCGGCGACCTCCTGCTGATCGGCCGGTCGGGCCCTCAAACCGACAGGAACGGACCGCGGGGCGGCGTGTTCTCCATTCACCGGCGCCGGTAAGGGCGCCAGCAACGAGAGGAGAAAACCATGCAACGCAAGACCCAGACCGCACTCGCAGCCCTCATGGCACTCGGGATCGCAGGCGGCGCCGCAGCGCAATCCGCCAACGCCAATGCCAATGCGAGCGGCGCATCGGGCAACACCGGCTCCGTGGCCGCGGATGTCGGCATCGGCGCCGACGCGAGCGTCGCGAAGAGCGACAACGCCAGCCCCAAGGCCGGGTCCAAGGAAATGGGCTCCGACATGTCGGCGGCGTCCGCCAACAGCGGCGTGAAGACCTACGGCCAGCTGGTGTCGAGCATGAAGACCATGAACACCGCCAGCGCGGACCTGTCCGGCTTCGACACCGACAGCGACGTGACCTTCACGACCCTGTCCTCGCTGCAGGGTGAAGGGGCCGAGAACGCCCAGGCACTGGACAACGCGATCAGCGAGAACCAGGCGCAGATCGACGAGATGCGCTCCAGCATCACGGCCAACGCCGACCTGATGGCCGCGCTCGAGGCGGAAGGCTACGAGGCCGAGGACGTCGTTGCCGTCGAGACCGACGGGGACACGGGCTTCACCTTCTACGTCGACGACACGATGTAAGGCACGCGATTTCGCGGACCGTTCTCCCCGACGGTCCGTGAAGACGGGAAGGCCCCGCCGGGTTCCGGCGGGGTTTTCTCATTCCGCGTCGTCGTCCTGCACGAGGCGGAGATAGGCGCGTTCGCCGGGCCGGGGCGCAGCGGAGAATTGCGGCGCCGGCTCGGCAAAGCCGGTCAGGGGCGCGGCGGGAACCTTCGGCGCGGCCACCGTGTCGTCGAGCAGTTTCGAGATGCGTTGGCCCATGACGTCGAAGCGGCGCGGCGTGCGGCCGATCTCCCCCTGGGTGGAGAGGACGCCGAGCGCGCGGGTGATGTCGCCGAGGTCGCTCTTGAGCGGCAGCAGCAGCATCTTCGCCTCCACGGCGGGCTTGCCCATTCCGCGCTCGGCCTCGAGTTTCAGCTCGGCAACCGCGGGCGTATCGAAGACCTGTTCCAGCACCTCGCCGCAGCTCGCGCGACCGTCCGGCGTGAAGAAGGCCGACAGCGGCATCCCACGCACCTCCATTCCCATCAGTTCGCTCAGGTGCGAGCCTGCGATCCGCATCCGCGCGAGGCCCGGCGCGATCCGTTCGAGGATGAAGGCGAATTCCAGTGCGCGCTCGATGCCGCGCGGATCGACCTCGGACCGGCGCGGCACGAGGCGCCCGGCGCGGAGCGCCTGCCAGTAGCCCTCGACCTCGCGGATGGCGGGATGGCGGTTGTCCTGCAGAAAGGCAGACATGTCGATGATGTTTCGCTTATCCATTGGTGCCGTCCGGTCCGGAATGTCTGACCTCCCGCGACAGATGTCGCGCCGGGCCCTGGCGTGCCCCGGATCGACACGGCTGACGTTAACCATGTGTTGCGAGAGATTACGGAATCATTAATAGCGCGTCAGCCCGCCGGATTTCGCTAAAATTCTCTCGAAATGGTTAACCGCCCCCTGACGCTCGCTTGCCCCCGAGAGAGCGGCGGCCTAACAGGGCGCAACTTGGCAAGGAGACCAAAGATGCGCTCGATGACCGCCTTCGCCTCGGGCCGGGGCACTTTCGGAGAGTTCGATTGGAGCTGGGACCTCAGGTCCGTGAATGCCCGCGGGCTCGACCTGCGGCTGCGGGCGCCGGACTGGATCGCGGGGCTCGAGACCGGGCTCCGCAAGCGCCTCGGCGCGGCGCTGGAGCGTGGCAGCGTGACCGTCTCGCTCCGTCTCGGGCGCGAGGCGGGCGCGGCGGGGCTGGCAGTGGACGAGGCCCAGCTCGACGCGGTGCTGACGGCGCTGGTGGCGGTCGAGGAGCGCGCGCTGGCGCGCGGCATGACGCTGGCGCCGTCCCGTGCCGCCGATGTCCTGGCGCAGCGCGGGGTGCTCGACACGCCGCGGGACGAGGCCGCCGACAGCGGACCGCTCGCCGCCGCCGTGCTGAAGGATTTCGAGACCGTTCTGGCCGAGTTCCTCGAGATGCGCGCGCGCGAGGGCGCGGCGCTGCACGCGGTGCTGACCGGACAGGTCGACCGGATCGCCGCGCTGACCGAGGCGGCTGCGGGGGCCGTCGATGCCCGCAGGGAGGCCGCGGCCGAGGCCTTCCGCGCCGCGCTGGCCCGGGTGGCCGACGGCGCGGTCTCGGTCGATGCCGACCGGGTGGCGCAGGAGATCGCGGTGCTCGCGGTGAAATCCGACGTGACGGAGGAACTCGACCGGCTGCGGGCGCATGTGGCGGCGGCGCGCGAGCTCCTGGCGGCGGAGGGCGCCGTGGGTCGCAAGCTGGATTTCCTGACGCAGGAGTTCAACCGCGAGGCGAATACGCTCTGCGCCAAGTCGCAGCACACGGACCTGACGCGGATCGGGCTGGAGCTGAAGGCGGTGATCGACCAGCTGCGCGAGCAGGTGCAGAACGTCGAGTGACGCGCGCGGTGGCTGGCCGGGCAGGGGGGCCAGCCCCCCGCCGGCCTGCGGCCGACTCCCCCCGGGATATTTCCGGCAAGAGGAAGCGGGCGGTTTTGCGCTTGCGGCGGCGGGAGGGAGCGTGTATTGCGCGCGCACTCAACTTCGCTGGCGGGGTTGGGCGTGCCGGGGAGACATCCCGGACCGTCCGCCGGTTGACCACATGGTCGTCCCCCGCCGAGGCATGAAACCGGAAAGGACATATGCATGGCTCTGCCTGAGTTCTCCATGCGTCAGCTGCTGGAAGCTGGCGTTCACTTCGGCCACCAGACGCAGCGCTGGAACCCCCGCATGGGCGAGTTCATCTACGGCGCGCGCAACGGCATCCACATTCTCGACCTGACGCAGACCGTCCCGATGCTGGACGCCGCGCTCAACGTCGTGCGCGAGACCGTGGCCAAGAACGGCCGCGTGCTTTTCGTGGGCACCAAGCGCCAGGCCTCGCAGCCCGTCGCCGACGCCGCCGAGAAATGCGCGCAATACTACATGAACCACCGCTGGCTCGGCGGCACGCTGACCAACTGGAAGACCGTCTCCCAGTCGATCAACCGCCTGAAGGCCATCGACGAGCAGCTCGACGGCGGGGCCGAAGGCCTCACCAAGAAAGAGCGCCTCGGCATGGAGCGCGAGCAGACCAAGCTGCAGGCCTCGCTCGGCGGGATCCGCGAGATGGGCGGCCTGCCCGACCTGCTCTTCGTCATCGACGTCAAGAAGGAGGCGCTGGCCATCCTCGAGGCGCGCAAGCTGGGCATCCCGGTCGTCGCGGTCGTGGACACCAACTGCTCGCCCGAGGGCGTGGACTACATCATCCCGGGCAACGACGACGCGGCCCGCGCGATCTCGCTCTATTGCGACCTGGTGAGCCGTGCCGCGCTTGACGGCATGTCGGCCCAGATGGGCGCTGCCGGCGTGGACGTCGGCGCGCTCGAGGAAGCGCCCTCCGAGGACGCCGTCGAAGAGACCGCCGCGGACGCGTAAGCGTCACGCCGTCATGATACCGTTACCGGCTGCGGGCAGACCCGCGGCCGGAACGATCCGTTCCAGAACCAAGGAGAGCCCAAAATGGCGATCACTGCCGCACAGGTGAAAGAACTGCGCGAGATGACCGGCGCAGGCATGATGGATGCCAAGAAGGCCCTGACCGAAACCGATGGTGACATGGAAGCCGCCGTTGACTGGCTCCGCACCAAGGGTCTCGCCAAGGCCGCCAAGAAATCCGGCCGGACCGCGGCCGAGGGCCTCGTCGCCGTCGCCGTCGAAGGTGGCAAGGGCGTGGCGATCGAGGTGAACTCGGAAACCGACTTCGTCGCGAAGAACAAGGAATTCCAGGACATGGTCGCCAGCTTCGCCGAAGCCGCGCTGACCGTCTCGGACGTCGAGGCGCTGAAGACCACCGAGATCGGCGGCAAGACCGTGGCCGACATCCTGACCGACAAGATCGCGAAGATCGGCGAGAACATGACCCTGCGCCGGATGCAGAAGATCGAAGGCGGACAGGTCGTCTCCTACGTGCACAACGCCGCTGCGCCCGGCATGGGCTCGATCGGCGTGCTCGTCGCGCTGTCGGCCGAGAATGAAGCCTTCGGCAAGCAGGTCGCGATGCACATCGCGGCGGCCAACCCGGCGTCGCTGGGTGAAGCCGACCTCGACCCCGCGCTCGTCGAGCGCGAGCGCAACGTCCTGACCGAGCAGGCCCGCGAGAGCGGCAAGCCCGAGGCCGTCATCGAGAAGATGATCGAAGGCCGGATGAAGAAGTTCTTCGCCGAGGTCACGCTGCTGGGCCAGGCCTTCGTCATCGACCCGGACAAGACCGTGGCCGAGGCCGCCAAGGACGCCGGCGTCGAGATCACCGGCTACGTCCGTCTGGCCGTGGGTGAAGGCATCGAGCGCCAGGAAGAGGACTTCGCAGCCGAGGTCGCGAAAGCGGCACAGGGCTGACCGGGCAGGGGGCGCGCGCGCCTCTCACCGGAACGATCGGACCGCCGGGTGGCAACGCCCGGCGGTTTTTCGTTGCGCGGGCGCCAAAAGGAAACGGTGCCGGCCTGCTGACCGACACCGTCCTTTCGTCGTCGCCCCTGGATGGGGATGTGAGGAGCGCGATCGAAGTGCCGACTGGAGGCTGACCAATACACCCCCAGCCGACGTCCGGTGTTACCCGGTCGAACACACAGAGCCGCGCCAATACGACGGGTGCTGTCCGAATGTTCCATGGCATCAAAGCCACCACTCACGGAACGTTTACAGGATGCCTTCTGACGCCGCGTCAGGAAAGTATGGGAATCCATACTCGTTGGTAAAAAAATTGCGGCAAACCCCCGAAAAGCATGGTTTTCCTTACCCGTTAACAGGTTAGAAGCTGCTTTTGAGATATGTGTTAGCGATCACGGTGCCGTGAGAAGCGTTACGCTTCGATCACGAACATCTGGTTGAGAAAGGCGGCCTTGAGCACGGCCTGTGCCGTCGTCTCGACGTTGAGGTTTTCGCGGGCGAGTCGCAGGTGCTTTTCCACCGTCGCCGCGGTCAGTCCCATGAGCAGCGCGATGTCCTGCGTGGTCTTGCCGTCGCCGACCCATTGCAGCGCCTCGCGCTGGCGCTTTGTCAGCTCGCGCGCGGGGCCCGCATAGGGCAGCGTCAGGATCTTCAGATGCGCGACATTGTTGAAGATGACGATGTCCCGGCCATGTTCGTCCCAGATCGCGTCGACATCGTCCTGGGTCATCCCTGCGCGACCGGTCAGCGCGATGGCGCCCTTGGTGCGGGGCGAGATCGACTTGAAGCTGATCGCGTAGCCCGCGGTCACGTTCATGGTGCGGTTGAACTCCAGCACCTTGCGCTCGCTCTCGGTGATCGTGCCGCTGGCCAGCATGTCGGCCGCGATGCGCCAGGAACAGGCGCCTTCATGTTCGAGGGCCCATTTCACCATCGGGGCGTGGAAATAGAGACCCTGGCCCATGAAGACATCGGTATAGGCGGTCGAGTGGTTCGTGAGGATCACGAAATCCTCGGGATCGCCCAGCGAGGTGTTGGTCCGGTAGCGGGTGAAGCCGTAGAGCAGACGGTCGAAGCCGTATTCGGCCATCTTCTCGCAATGCTGCGTCCAGAGCTGTTCGATGTTCGGTGCGTTGGTCAGCTTCTCGAGGTAGTCGCGGCGCGCCGTCATTCAGTGACCTCCGACGGGCAGCAGGACGCGGGCCGAAGAAGCCCGCGCGGAATGAGAGCTGAAAAGCCGGAACTGGGACCGTCCAAAATCATGATCTGGTGTTGGCTTTCGATTGCCAGAATGGCGAAATTGCTTTTTGTATGCAGCCTTTTGACAGAAGCCGGATGACAATGTCCAGCGTGGGAAGCCCCATGATACCTCAAATGGGCGTCTCGTGCATTACGGTAAAACTACGTATTACGGGCGGGCCGCCGCCGCAGGGCGCGTCGCCGGGGCAAGCGGGGTGCGGGCAACCCGCACACCCGGCCGGTCACCACAGGATATTTACATAATACCGATTACACGATTAACCGATGCGGTGACGTCCAGGCTCAGCCAAGCGCGTAGCCGGCTCCCCTGACGGTGCGCAGGACATCGTTTCCGCCGTGCTGGCAGAGCGCCTTGCGCAGCCGCCCGATGTGCACGTCGACGGTGCGCGTGTCGACGTAGATGTCGCGGCCCCACACCCGGTCGAGCAGCTGCTCGCGGGACCAGACGCGACCCGGCTTCTCCATGAAGGTGGTCAGCAGCCGGAATTCCGTGGGCCCGAGCTTGAGCGGCTTCTCGTCCCGCGTCACGCGGTGCGTGTCGCTGTCGAGCACGATGTCCTCGTATTCCAGCCGCTCGCCCACCGTGGAGGGCCGCGTCCGGCGCAGCTGCGCGCGGACCCGCGCCATCAGCTCGACCACGGAATACGGCTTCACCACGTAATCGTCGGCGCCGGTCTCCAGGCCGCGGACCTTGTCCACCTCCTCGGAACGCGCCGAGAGCATGATGATCGGCACCGACCGCGTCTCGGAGCGCATCTTCAGCTGGCGGCAGACCTCGATGCCCGAGACGTTGGGCAGCATCCAGTCCAGCACGATGATGTCGGGCATCGTTTCGTCCACGAGGACGAGCGCTTCCTCGCCATTGCCGGCCTTGGCGACGCGGAAGCCTTCGGCCTCGAGGTTGTAGGCCAGGACCTCACGCTGCGCAGGCTCGTCTTCGACAACAAGAACAGTGGGTTGCTGGCTCATCTTCAGGTATCCTTCGAACCGGGCGTGGGCGCATCCGGCGCAACCGAGATGTCCGTGGAGGTCTTGTCCTCCTTCGGCCGGTTGTCGTCGGGCTTCACGCCCGAGACCAGATAGACCACCTGCTCGGCGATCGAGGTCACGTGGTCGCCCATGCGTTCGTTGTTCTTGGCGATGAAATGCAGGTGCATGCAGGCGGTGATGTTGCGCGGATCTTCCAGCATGAAGGTCAGGAATTCGCGGAACAGCGCGTTGTACATCTGGTCGACGTCGCGGTCGCGCTGGATCACGTCGCGGGCCAGATCGGCGTCGCGCTTGATGTAGGCGTCGAGCGCATCCTTCAGCATCAGCTGCACCTCGCGCGCCATACGGCGGAGCGCGGCGTGGGTGCCCTCGATCGGCGACATCTGGATCAGCACGCCGGTCCGTTTCGCCATGTTCTTCGCGTAATCGCCGATCCGCTCCAGGTTGCCGGCGATCTTCATCACCGAAAGCACGACGCGCAGGTCGATGGCCGTGGGGCTGCGGAGCGCGATCAGGCGGGCGCTCTCCTCGTTGATGAGCTCTTCGAGCTCGTCGATGGCCTTGTCCCCTGCCCTGACCTTCTCGGCCGCCTCCTCGTCGCGGTCCACGAGCGATTGCGCGGCGTCGAGGATCGCGGTTTCGACCAGCCCGCCCATCTTCATGATGCGCGCCTGGATGGCCTCCAGGTCGCGGTCGAAGGCGCTGGCGATGTGTTGTTCCTTCATGGCGTATGCCTCCTCAGCCGATCCGGCCGGTGATGTAGCTTTCCGTCCGCGGGTCCTGCGGCTTGGTGAAGATCTGCCCCGTCTCGCCGTATTCCACGAGGTTGCCGAGGTGGAAGAACGCGGTCTTCTGAGACACGCGCGCCGCCTGCTGCATGGAGTGCGTGACGATGACGACCGAATAATTCTCGCGCAGCTCGTCGATCAGCTCCTCGACCTGGCCGGTCGCGATCGGGTCGAGCGCCGAGCACGGCTCGTCCATCAGCAGGACCTCGGGCTCCGTCGCCACGGCCCGCGCGATGCAGAGCCGCTGCTGCTGGCCACCCGAAAGCCCGGTGCCGGGCGCGTGCAGGCGGTCCTTGACCTCGTTCCAGATCGCGCCGCGCTTCAGGGCGCGTTCGACGATGTCATCGAGATCGGCCTTGTTCTTGGCCAGCCCGTGGATCCGCGGCCCGTAGGCGATGTTGTCGTAGATCGACTTCGGGAACGGGTTCGGCTTCTGGAACACCATGCCGACCTTGGCGCGCAGCTGCACCGGATCGACCCGCTTGTCGTAGATGTCCTCGCCGTCCAGCCGGATGTTGCCCTCGACCCGGCAGCTGTCGATCGTGTCGTTCATCCGGTTGAGGCAGCGCAGGAAGGTGGACTTGCCGCAGCCCGAGGGGCCGATGAACGCGGTGACCGTCTTGTCCTCGATCTGCACGTTCACGTCCTTGATGGCATGGGTGTCGCCATAGAACACCTGCACGCCCTCGGCGGCGATCTTGATCTCTTTCTGGTCCAACTTGGCCTCGGCTTTCGGTGAATCGTACATTGTGAGGTCCCTTCTTACCACCGGCGCTCGAACCGGCGGCGGAGAATGATGGCGATGATGTTCATGGTCATCAGGAAGCACAGCAGGATGATGATCCCGCCCCAGGCCCGTTCGTAATAGGCCGGGTCCGCCCGTTTCGCCCATTCGTAGATCTGCGCGGGCATGGCAGAGTTGGGGTCCATGAAGCCCGAGACAACCCCGTCGGGATAGTTCGAGGCGATGTAGCCCACCATGCCGATCAGCAGCAGCGGTGCGGTCTCGCCAAGCGCCTGCGCCAGGCCGATGATCGTCCCGGTCAGGATGCCGGGCATGGCGAGCGGCAGGACGTGGTGGAAGGTCGACTGCATCTTCGAGGCCCCGACCCCGAGCGCCGCGTCACGGATCGACGGCGGCACCGCCTTCAGCGAGGCGCGGGTCGAGATGATGACCGTCGGCAGCGTCATCAGCGTCAGCACGAGACCACCGACCAGCGGTGCGGATTGCGGCAGGTGCGCGATCTGGATGAAGACCGCGAGGCCCAGGATGCCGAAAACGATCGACGGCACGGCGGCGAGGTTCGAGATGTTCACCTCGATCAGGTCGGTCCAGCGGTTCTTGGGCGCGAATTCCTCGAGATAGATCGAGGCCGCGACGCCGATCGGCAGGGCCAGCGCCAGCACGACGAGCATCATGAAGAACGAGCCCAGCATCGCGACCCCGATCCCGGCCTGTTCGGGCCGGCTTTCGGAGGCATCGGCGCCGAAGATGAAGTCCCAGTTGAAGGTGCGCTCCAGCATGCCCGCATCCTTCATGGCGTCGACCACGTCGAGGTGTTCGGCATCGAGGTTCTTGTCGCGCGCGAGGTCCCCGCGCGTCACGCGGCCCTTCTCGTATCCGTCCACGCGGGAGGAGGCGAGGAAGCGGAACTCGACCGTCTGGCCCACGAGCTCGGGGTTCGCGAGCACGGTGTCGCGCACCTGCGCCGGGGCGGCGGCCGAGATCATCTTCTCGACGTCCGCCTTGTCCTCGAACGGGATCTCGATCCCCGCATCCTCGAGTGCCCGGACCAGCCCGTCGACGATCACCGGCTTGTAGCCGAAGGTCGAGACCTTGGCCATTTCCTCCGGGTCACGGTTGCCGGTCTTGTCCAGCCTGTCTCCGGGCAGCGCGATCTCGGCGGTGATGAAGGTCTGGGTGAAGGCCGGGATGCCGTTCCGGACGATCGCGAAGAGCAGCACGCAGAGGAAGAAGATGCCGATGCCGATGGCGGCGATGCCGTACATCTTGAACCGGGATTCCGCCGCGTTGCGTTTCCTTGTGCGCGCGTCCTGTTCCAGGATCGACGAGCTGCGGGCCGGGCGCGGTGCGGCGCCGGCAGAGGTTGCGTCGGTCATTCGTATTGCTCCCGGTATTTCCGGACGATCCAGAGGGCGAAGATGTTGAGGCACAGCGTGATGACGAAGAGCGTCATGCCGAGCGCGAAGGCGACGAGTGCCTCGGGGCTGGCGAAATCGGCGTCACCGGTGAGCTGGCTGACGATCTTGGCGGTGACGGTGGTCATCGCCTCGAACGGGTTGAGCGAGAGCCGGGCCGCGGCCCCTGCCCCGAGCACCACGATCATCGTCTCGCCGATGGCACGGGAGGCCGCGAGCAGGATGGCGCCCACGATGCCCGGCAGCGCGGCCGGGAAGACGACCTGCTTGATCGTCTCGGACTTCGTCGCGCCAAGCCCGAGGGAGCCGTCACGCATCGACTGCGGAACCGCGTTGATGATGTCGTCGGACAGCGAGGAGACGAAGGGGATCAGCATGATCCCCATGACGAGGCCCGCGGTCATCACCGAGGTCGCGCCGCCCATCCAGTCGACGCCCAGGACACCGCCCGAGCCGAAGACGTTCACCAGGAGCGGGCCGACCGTCAGCAGCGCGAAGAGGCCGTAGACGATCGTCGGAATGCCGGCCAGCACCTCGAGGGCGGGTTTCACCGTGCCGCGGACCCTGGGGCTTGCGTATTCCGACAGGTAGATCGCCGCGAAAAGTCCGATCGGCACCGCCACCGCCAGCGCGATGAACGATATGTAGAGCGTGCCCCAGAGCAGCGGAAGGATGCCCAGCTCCGAGCCGCCCCCGAAGGACGGCGACCAGGTGGTGCCGAAGAAGAAATCGCGCGCCGGGTAGAGGCGGAAGAACTCCACCGTGTTGAAGATCAGCGACAGGATGATGCCGACGGTTGTCAGGATCGCGACCGAGGCCGCGCCGATCAGCAGCAGCAGCACGCCCTTCTCGACCGTGTTGCGGGCGCGGAAGTCGGCGTTCGTGCGCATCCAGGCGAGGGCGAACCCGGCCAGCGCAAGCGCGATGACGAGGATGTTGCGCACCATCGTCCCGGTCGCGTTCAGCACGCGGTAGCGCTGCGCCGCGGCCAGCGTCGTGGGCTCGATCTCGGACCCGAGCGCCACGCCGAGCGCGCCGAGCGTGCCGCGCAGGCCCTCCGGATCCGAGAGCGCGGCGGCTTCGTCGGCGCTCATCTGGCGGGCCGCGACGGCGAGGTCGAGCCCCTCGGCCACCCGGCGGACGTCGGACATGATCAGGGACAGCTCGCCGGGTCCGGCATAGCTGTCCTCGGGAATGAGCTGGGTGACGCTCCGCTCGATCAGCAACGGCTGCGCGACCAGCCAGATCAGCAGGACCAGCAGCGCGGGGACCATCGTCCAGAGGGCGACGTTCCAGCCGTAGTAGCTGGGGAGCGAATGAAGATGCCGGCTGTCACCGCCGGCAGAGGACAGCGCGCGGACGCGCCCCAGGATGAACCCGATCGCGGCCAGGGCCAGGACGATCAGCAGGAGCATGGAAGCGGACATTTGGGCTCGCAGGGGGTCAGTGTCAGAAATCCGGCCCCCCGCAGGCTCACCTGCCGGACGTCGGGGTCGGGCGGCGCCGGTGCGGCGCCGCCCGGGGGCGGGCGATTACATCGCGTTGCCCATGGTCTTTTCGTCAGCCACGACCGCCTGGGTCTCGGCGAGTTCGGGGTCGGAGACGAGGCCATAGTTGCTGAGCGGGCCGTCCGGGCCTGCGATGTCGTCCGAGACGAAGAACTCGGCGAATTCCTTCAGGCCGGGGATGACGCCGATGTGGGCCTTCTTGATGTAGAAGTACAGCGGACGCGACACCGGGTATTCGCCGGATGCGATGGTCTCGGTCGAGGGCTCGACACCGGACATGGTCGCCACTTTCAGCTTGTCGGTGTTGTTCTCGTAGAACGCGAGGCCGAAGACGCCGACACCGTTGGTGTTCGAGTCGATCCGCGCAAGCGTCTCGGTGTAGTCGCCGTCGATGTCGACCGACTTGCCGTCGGTGCGGACCGCCATGCAGGCGGCTTCCGCGTCATCTTCCGACATGCCCGAAGCGGTGAAGGCTTCCATCGCGCCGGTGTCTTCGCAGCCCTGCAGCAGGACCTTCTCTTCGAACACTTCGCGGGTGCCGTGCTTGGTGCCGGGGATGAAGGTCAGGATCTCTTCGGCCGGCAGGTCCGCGTTCACGTCGGCCCAGGTCATGTTCGGGTTGGCGACGATCTCGCCGGCTTCGTTCGGGACCTTGGCGGCCAGCGCCTTGAACCAGTCGGCGGGTTCGAAGGCGGTGAACTCGGGGCCGTTCAGCTGGGAGGCGAAGACGATCCCGTCATAGCCGATGCGCACTTCGATGATGTCGGTCACGCCGGCATCGGCGCAGGCCTTGATCTCTTTCTCGCGAATGGCGCGCGAGGCGTTCGCGATGTCGATGGTGTTCTCGCCCACGCCTTCGCAGAAGCGCTTGAGGCCGGCCGAGGAGCCGCCCGATTCCACGACCGGGGTCGGGAAGTCGAAGTTCTCGCCGAAGGCTTCCGCCACGATCGAGGCGTAGGGAAGGACGGTCGAGGACCCAGCGACCTGCACCTGGTCACGTGCGGCAGCCGCGGTGGCGGAGACGGCGGCGATCGCCACGGCCGAGGCGGTAAGTTTCAACGGGTTCATGCGGATTGCTCCTGCTAACGGTAAGTTCATGACCACCATCCCCGGGTGGCCTTGATGAGCGTGCTAGAGGTTGCCCGCGATGCTTTTGTGACACTTGCGTAACGCTTTTATGACAGCGCAGGTGACGTCAGGAAAAGCGGCTTTCCCCCGCCGGTCCGCCGGGCCCGGCCCATCAGGTCCGGAGGGGAAGTTCCACAATGAACTCAGCGCCCTGCCCCGGTTCGCTCTCGACCCGCATCCGGCCGCGATGGCGGTTGACGATGTGCTTTACGATGGCCAGGCCCAGCCCGGTGCCGCCCATTTCGCGCGATCTGTGACTGTCGATTCGGTAGAATCGCTCGGTCAGGCGCGGAATGTGAACCCGGTCGATCCCCGGCCCGTGGTCGCGCACGGTGATCCGCGCGCCAGGGCCCCGCAGGCCGGCGATCTCGTCGGGCGTGACCAGCCCCACCTCGACCGGGCCGCCCGCGCCGCCGTACTTGATCGCGTTCTCCACGAGGTTCGTGATCACCTGCCTCAGCTGGTCCTCGTCGCCCGGCACCAGGACCTCGCCTTCCGGCAGGTGGCGCCGCAGCTCCACCCCGCCGGTCCGGGCCACCGGTTCCAGCCGCCGCAGCACCGACTCGATCAGACCCGTCAGCTCCACCCGGCCCGTGGGCCGCATCCGCTCCTCGCTCTCCACGCGCGAAAGCGACAGAAGATCGGCCACCAGCCGCTCCATCCGCTGCGCCTCGGCCGCCATGATCCCGAGGAACCGCTCCCGCGCGTCGGCATCGTTGCGGGCGGGGCCGCGCAGGGTCTCGATGAAACCCAGAAGCGCCGTCAGCGGGGTCCTGAGCTCGTGGCTGACATTGGCCACGAAGTCGCGCCGCATCTGGCCCGCCTGTTCGACATGGGTCAGGTCCTCGAACGACGCCAGCACGCCCTGCGCGCCGGGGATGTCGAGGAAGGCGCAATGCACCACGAAGGTCATGTCCTGTCCGCCCATGCTGGTCAGCATCCGCGCCTTCTGCGGCGTCCGGTCGGCGAAGCAGGCCTCCACCACGTCCAGCACCGCCGGATGCCGGATCGCGGTGATGAAATGGCGCCCCTCCAGCCCGGTGCCCAGGAGCGTCTCGGCCCGGGCGTTCAGCCCGAGGATGCGTTCGTCGCGCCCGATCAGGACGGTGGCAAGCGGCAGCGTCCGCAGCAGCGGCGCGATCACGTCGGACATCGGCAGGCTCCCGGTGGCGAGTCGCGGTCAGATATGACCTCTCGGGCGCGCTCTGGCCAGTGCCGGGCGCCCTGCCCTCTGCTGCAATTTTCAGCGGCGGCCCGTGCCGGCAGGCCGGCGGCCGCCGTCCGCACGCCCGATCGGCATCCGGCGATTGCGCGATGGCCCGCCCCGGCGCAGCATCGGGCCAGGGCCCCGCGCCTGCCGGGACCGAGGAACGCCACGATGCCCTGCTACGTGATCGCGCGGACCCGCTTCCGCCGGATGACCGAGTTTCACAGCTTCCGCCGCAGCCTGCAGGCGCTGGCCGATGGCGCCCAGCTCAAGCTCCTGCCGCTGGACGCGTCCACGACCGCGCCGGACGACCAGTCGGTGATGATGGAATTCGACAGCGCCGCCAGGGCGAGCGCCTTCATGGTCTCGGACGGCTACCGCCGGATCGCGACGCCCGGGCCGGAGCGGCCCGGGACCTGATCAGCCGAGGGGTTTCAGCCCGTCGCGGAACCGGCGCATCTTGTCCTGGTAGGATTTCGCGGACAGCGCGAGGCGTTCGGCAAAGTCCGGCCCCAGCTCCTTGACCACCTTGCCGGGCGATCCGAGCACCATGGAATTGTCCGGGATCACCTTGTCCTCGGTGATCAGCGCGCCCGCGCCGATCAGGCAGTTCTTCCCGATGACGGCACGGTTCAGAACCGTGGCGCCCATGCCGATCAGGGAATTGTCCCCGATCGTGCAGCCGTGCAGCATCGCCTTGTGGCCCACGGTCACGTTCCGGCCCACCGTCAGCGGACAGCCCGGATCGGTGTGCATCACGACGTTCTCCTGCACGTTGGACCCTTCGCCGATCTCGATCACCTCGTTGTCGCCGCGCAGCGTGGCGCAGAACCAGACCGAGGCGCCGGAGCGCAGCACCACCTTGCCGATCACGTTGGCATCGGGGGCAATCCAGAAATCGCCGTCGTCGGGCAGTTGCGGTTCGTGGGTCTCGAAAGCGTAGAGCGTCATCGCATGTCCTCGAATTCGGATTGCAGCGCCCGGACATGCGCGGTGATGCCCGGCTGCTGGCTCAGCCGCAGGCGGGCCGCGGTCAGGATCGCCTGCAGCTTCGCTTCGGTCGCGTCCAGGTCGTCGTTGACCAGGACGAAATCGTAGCCGTCCCAGTGGCTGATCTCGTCCCAGCTCTTCTGCATGCGCCGCTCGATGACCTCGGGCGAATCCTGGCCGCGCTCGCGCAGACGGCGGTGCAGCTCGGAGATCGAGGGCGGCAGGATGAAGATCGACAGCGTGTGCGGCCCGAGCGCCGAGTTCCGGATCTGCTGCGCGCCCTGCCAGTCGATGTCGAAGAGCACGTCCTCGCCGCGCTCGATCGCCTGTTCCACGGCGCTGCGGGGCGAGCCGTAGAAATTGCCGAAGACATGGGCATGCTCCAGCATGCCGCCGTCGGCCACCAGCGACTTGAAGCGGTGTTCGTCCATGAAGTGGTAATGCTCGCCGTCGATCTCGCCCGGACGCGGGGCCCGCGTGGTGGCGGAGACGGAGAAGCGGATCGAGGGATCCCAGGCCATCAGCCGCCGCGCCAGCGTCGATTTCCCCGCCCCCGAGGGCGAGGAAAGAATGATGAGAAGCCCGCGTCTGTCAGCCATGCGTCCGTCCGAAAATCAACCTGTCCGGCATGTCGCATCAAACGCGCCGCATGGCAACTCCGGGAGGTTTCCCACGTCCTGCGACCCGGAATATCCCCGCCGGAGGCTCCGCGCGCCCGAGGGCGCGCGAAGTCAGGCCCTGAGGGCTCCCTTCCCGACCACGAGATACTTGAAGCTCGTCAGCTGCTCCGCGCCCACGGGGCCGCGCGCATGCATCTTGCCCGTGGCGATGCCGATCTCGGCCCCCATCCCGAACTCGCCACCATCGGCGAACTGGGTCGAGGCGTTGCGCATCAGGATCGCGCTGTCGAGCCGGTCGAAGAAATAGGCCGCGGCCGCGTCGTCGGCGGTGATGATCGCCTCGGTGTGGCTGGAGCCATAGGTGCGGATATGCTCCACCGCCTCCTCGACCCCGTCGACGATCCTCGCCGCGCAGATCATGTCGAGGAACTCGGTCCCGAAATCCTCCGGCCTTGCCTCGACCACGCCCTCGATCGCAGAGAGCGCCCCTGCCCCGCGCACCTCGACGCCCGCCGCGACCAGCGCTTCGACCACCGCGTCGCCGTGGCGCGCGCGGAAGGCGCTGTCGATCAGCAGGCATTCCATCGCCCCGCAGATCCCCGTCCGCCGGGTCTTGGCGTTCAGCACGACCTCGACGGCCATCGCCGGATCCGCGTCGGCGCCCACGTAGATGTGGCAGATGCCCTCCAGATGCGCGAAGACCGGCACCCGCGCCTCGCGCTGGACGAGGCCGACGAGGCCCTTGCCGCCGCGGGGCACGATGACGTCGATATGTTCGACCATGCCCAGCATCTCGCTCACCGCCGCGCGGTCCCGGGTCGGCACCCGCTGGATCGCGGCCTCGGGCAGGCCCGCGACGCGGAGCCCCTCGACGAGGCAGGCATGGATCGCGCCCGAGGAATGGAAGCTCTCGGACCCGCCGCGCAGGATCACCGCATTGCCGGATTTCAGGCAGAGCGCGCCCGCGTCGGCGGTCACGTTGGGCCGGCTTTCATAGATCACGCCGACGACGCCCAGAGGCGTGCGTACGCGGCGGATGTTGAGCCCCGTGGGCATGTCCCATTCCGCGATCACCTGGCCGACCGGATCCGTCTGGGCGGCGACCGCGCGCAGCCCCGCGACGATGCCCTCGATCCGCGCCTCGTCCAGCCTGAGCCGGTCGAGCATGGCGTCGGTGAGACCCTTCTCCCGGCCGAATTCCATGTCTTTTCCGTTGGCTGCGAGGATCTCCTCACGCTTTTCCCAAACCGCGTCGGCGGCGGCTTCCAGCGCCAGCCGCTTCGCCTCGGCTGGGGTGAAGGCCAGAACCGCCGCGGCCGCGCGGGCGTTCTCGCCCAGTTCGCGCATCACTTCGGGTATGTTGTCCATGTCCTTCATCTCAAAGCCTTTCGCTCAGATTGCCATGTCGTCCCGATGGACCAGAGCGGCCCGTCCGGGGTAGCCGAGCAGCGCCTCGATCTCGTGGCTGCGATGCCCCTTGATCGCCTGCGCCTCCTCGGAAGTATAGCGTGTCAGCCCGATGGCCAGCACCTCGCCGCCGGGCCCGGCGATCGCAACCGCCTCCCCGCGCCCGAAACGCCCCGTGACCCGGGTGACGCCCGCGGGCAGCAGCGATCTGCCCTGCCGCATCGCGGTGACGGCGCCCTCGTCCAGCACCAGCGTGCCCTTCGCCTTCATCGCGCCGATCCAGCGTTTCCGCGCCGCCTGCGGATCGCCCTGCGCCGTGAACCAGGTGGCGTTCGCCCCGTCCTCCAGCCGGCTGAGCGGGTTCTGGTGGCTGCCCAGCGTGATGCAGAGCGCGCAGCCCGCCGCCGTCGCGGTCTTGGCGGCCAGCACCTTGGTCTTCATCCCGCCCTTCGACAGGCCGGATCCTGCGTCGCCCGCCATCCCCTCCATCTCGGGGGTGATGTGGTCGATCACGTCGAAGCGGCGGGCGGTCGCGTCATCGGCCGGGTTCGCGGTGTAGAAGCCGTCGACGTCCGAAAGCAGCACCAGCTGGTCCGCGCCCACGGTGACCGCGACCTGCGCCGCCAGCCGGTCGTTGTCGCCATAGCGGATTTCGTCGGTCGCGACGGTGTCGTTCTCGTTGACGATGGGCACGACGCCGAAGCCCAGCAGGGTCTCGAGCGTGGCGCGCTGGTTGAGGTAGCGGCGGCGGTCCGCGCTGTCCTCGAGCGTCACCAGCACCTGCGCGATCTTGATCTGGTGCGCCCCCAGAACCCGCTCATAGGCGGCGGCCAGACCCACCTGCCCGACCGCCGCGGCCGCCTGGGCATGTTCCAGCGCCAGAACGCCCTGCCCCAGGCCCAGAACGCCGCGCCCGAGCGCGATGGAGCCGGAAGAGACCAGAACGACGTCCGTGCCGCGCGCCCGGATCCGGGCCACGTCGGCCGCGAGGCTTTCGAGCCAATCCGCCCGCAGCTGCCCGGTGACGCGGTCGACCAGCAGCGCGGAGCCGATCTTGACGACCAGCCGCTTCGCCGCGTCCAGCCGGGGCAGCGCGACGGGTTCGCTCAGGGCTGCCAAGACGCGTCCTCCTCGTCCTCCACGGCGGCCTCGGCGCGTTGCCGCAGGCGATCGGCCGAGATACGGGACCGCAGGGCGCGGAGCACCTCGGTCGTGCCCTCGCCGGTCGCGCCGGACATCAGCATGACCTCCGCGCCCGCTACCGCCTCGAGCTCGTCCTTCAGGAAGACGCGTTCCTCGTCGTCGAGCGCGTCGATCTTGTTCAGGACGGTCACGCGCGGCTTCTCGGCCAGGCCCGCGCCGTAGGTCTCCACCTCGTTGAGGATCGTGCGGTAGTCTTCCAGCAACGTGCCCGAGGTGCCGTCCACCAGGTGCAGCAGCACCGCACAGCGTTCGATATGGCCGAGGAAGAGGTCGCCCAGACCCTTGCCCTCGGAGGCGCCCTCGATCAGGCCGGGAATATCGGCGACCACGAATTCCGCCCCGTCGACGCCGACGACCCCGAGGTTCGGGTGCAGCGTGGTGAAGGGGTAATCCGCCACCTTGGGCCGCGCGTTCGAGGTCGCGGCGAGGAAGGTGGATTTCCCCGCGTTCGGCAGGCCGAGCAGCCCGACATCCGCGATCAGCTTGAGCCGCAGCCAGATCGTGCGCTCGACGGCCTCCTGCCCGGGGTTGGCACGCCGCGGCGCCTGGTTGGTGGACGTCTTGAAATAGGCGTTGCCGAAGCCGCCGTTGCCGCCCTTGGCCAGCCGGACGCGCTGGCCAACCTCGGTCATGTCGGCGATCACCGTCTCTTCGTCCTCGTCGAGGATCTCGGTGCCGACGGGCACGCGCAGGACGATGTCCTCGCCGTTGTGCCCGGTCCGGTTCCGGCCCATGCCGTGCTGGCCGTTCTCGGCGAAGAAATGCTGCTGGTAGCGGAAGTCGATGAGGGTGTTGAGCCCGTCCACGGCCTCGGCCCAGACGTCGCCGCCACGTCCGCCGTCCCCGCCGTCGGGCCCGCCGAATTCGATGAACTTCTCGCGCCGGAACGATACGGCACCGCCGCCGCCCGCGCCGGAGCGAATGTAGACCTTTGCGAGATCGAGAAACTTCATGGTCGTTCTCCTGCCGCAAAGGTCGCTCGATTCCGAAGCGCCCGGCGGCTCAATCCTGTTTTCGGGCCTCGAGCGCGCGGCTGTAGGTCCATGTGGCGACGACGGCCTTGCGGGCCACCGAATAGCTTTCCGCGTCTCCGATATACTGGAAACCGCAGTTCGTCAGCACCCGGGCCGAAGCGGGGTTGTCCTGGAAGACACTGGCGAAGAGCGTCCGGCAGTCCAGCGGGTTCGCCTCGACGATGGCGGCGACCGCGGCCGAGGCCACGCCGGTGTTCCAGTAGGCCGGAGAGACCCAATAGGCGATCTCGGCCTGGTTGCCCTCCATCCGGGTCAGCCCGATGGTGCCCAGCACCTCCGGCCCGCCCTTGAGCGAGGCGTCGATGACCCAGACGTCCTCCTCCCGCACCTCGGCCTGGGCACGGCGGATGAAATCCTCGGTCGTGCCCGGTGGCAACGGGTGCGGGATCGACCGGGTGGCGCGGGCCACGCGTTCGTCGGACGTATGCATCCGGATCAGGCCGGCATCCGAGACGCGCGGCGGACGCAGCACGAATCCGTCGGTTTCCACCACGGGCTGCGACAGGATCTGTTCATGTTTCACGGGCTACTCTCCTCTACAGCCCCTCAACACGAAAGGGGACCGGCTGCCTGCCGATCCCCTATCTGTTCATCAGACCTTAAGGTCGGCTTACTCCGCGGCCTCCACCGCTGGGAGGACCGAAATAAAGGTGCGGCCCTTGAGGCCCTTGTGGAACTTCACGTTGCCGTCGACGGTGGCGAAGATCGTGTGATCCTTGCCCAGGCCGACGCCCTCGCCCGGCCACCAGCGGGTGCCGCGCTGACGTGCGATGATGTTCCCGGAGATGACAGATTCACCGCCGTATTTCTTGATGCCGAGGCGGCGACCCGCAGAGTCGCGGCCGTTGCGGGAGCTACCGCCAGCTTTCTTGTGTGCCATTGGTCGTGTCTCCTCTTACTTCGCCAGGTCTTTGGCCTGTTCGACCCACTCGGGCTTCACCTTGACGGCGTCAAAGGTGTCCGGGTCGATCTGGGCCATCTGGGCGTAGGTGGTGATGCCGGCTTCGTTCAGCTTCTTCTGCGCGGCGGGGCCGACACCGGTGATCGCGGTCAGGTCGTCGCCTGCTGCGGCCGGGGCTTCGGCTTTCGTCTCGGCTTTCGGAGCCGCGGCTTTCTTGTCGGCCTTCGGAGCGGAGGTCACGGCGGCACCTGCGGCGCCGACTGCAGCCTTCACGCCGGACTTGGCGGCGCCCGAGGACAGGATGTCGGTCACGCGGAGCAGCGTCAGTTGCTGACGGTGGCCCTTGGTGCGCTTCGACGAATGCTTACGACGGCGACGGACGAAGTTGATCGTCTTCTCGCCCTTGATCTGGTCGATGACCTCGGCCTGCACGGCCGCGTCGTCAATGAGAGGCGCGCCGAGAACGGTGTTGTCACCGCCCAGCATCAGCACTTCGTTGAACTGAACCGTCTCACCGGCGTCGGCCGCCAGCTTTTCCACGCGGAGCACGTCGCCGGACTGGACCCGGTACTGCTTTCCGCCGGTCTTGAGGACCGCAAACATGATGCTCTTCCTTCTTCACCGCGTCCTGTGGCCCCCAAACCTGGGTGTTTTCGGGGCTCTTCCCCGCCTGCGGACAGCGCGCCCCGGCATGGGGCGACATTACGATTGACCGCCGAAGCCCGGGGGGATCCGTCGGAAGCCCGGCTTATGCGCGGGACGGCGGGGCAAGTCAAGGGCCGGGATCAAAGATCCTGCGTGTCCATCTGGTCCGCCACCGCAAGCCCGAGCGCATAGTAGATGTCGTCGTACATGCGTTCGAATCCCTGGAAAAGGGCCCGGTTCAGGCGCTGGCCCTCGGGCGAGCCCGAGAGCGCGATATAGGCGCGCAGCTCGTCGTCCGAAAGACCCGCATAGGCATGGTGCAGATAGGCGCGCAGCCATTCGCGGGTGTCGACGCGGGTGCTCTCCTCCTGCGACCAGACCTGCGCCAGCATCTCGTCCTCGGCGATGTCGATGCCGCCGCCCTCGGCGAGGCCCTGGAAGAAGCTGAAGTTCGAGTTGAGCGCGCCCATCACGTTGAACTCCACGAGGTCGTTCACCGCGATGTATTCGTCGATCAGCGCCAGCCGCCCGTCCTCGGCCCCGGGCGCGGTCAGCGCCTCGCGCGCCTTCTCCTCGACCGCGGGGTCGAGGAAGTCGCGCCGCGCGGCCAGCTCCAGTTCGACGATACGCCGGCCCTCGGGGGATTCGAAGAACTCGGTGAGCCCGTCCACCGCGCCCTCGCCAAGCGCGGCCCCGAAGGCGCGGCGCATGGCCACTTCCATCTTCTCGGCATCGTAGATGCGGCGGGTCAGCGCGGTCCAGCCGTCGCCCGGCGGGTATGGCAGGTATTCGAAGCCCAGCGACTCGGTCTGCGAGAGCCCCTCCTCCTGCATCACCTCGACCAGAGGCGAGAGGCCGAGCGCATCCCACAGCCGGTCGAACCCGCGCGGCACGTCGGCGCGCAGCGGCGCGGAAAGCGCGAGGATGGCCGCCAGCAAGACCAGCGGCCGGACCAGGAATGCGACGGGCGCCATCACAGCTCCTGCCCGGGGTCGAGCCCGCGCATCCGGCTGGCGACCACCTCGAAGCGGTTCGCCATGACCTCGAACTGAACCGCGTTCATCAGGTCATAGACCTCCCGCATCAGCGGATCCTCCAGTGCCTCGGCATAGGTCTCGAGCTCTTCGTTCGAGAAATCGCGATAGGTGAGGGCAGAGCCGCGCAGGCCGCCCTGCCGGATCGACTCGAGCCCCTCTTCCTTGCGCTCCTCCTGCATGGCGCGCATCCCCTCCTCGTCGGTCTTGAGGGTGACGATCCCGGCATCCGCGGCGGCCATCAGGAAGCGGATCTGGATCTCGTTCGACGCCTTCCAGGTGGATTCGGCGGATCCGATCGCCTTCATCATCCGGTCGAGAATCGCGACCCGCTCCGGCTCCTCGGCCTTGAGCCGTTCGATCAGCGTCTCGCCCAGCTCGCGCTTCTCGTCGCGGTCGGCGAGGTGCGACTCGTTCTCGGCCTCGACCAGCCGCTGGCCGAGGTCGGTCGCATAGAACTCGGCCGCATGGGCCAGCGCCTCGTCGCTCAGAGCCTCTTCGAGGATATCGACCCCCATCTCCTTCATCAGCTCGACATCGAAGACCTCGTGCGCGAGCTGCGTCCAGCTTGCCCCGAAATCCTGCGCGTTCACGCCCAGCATGGCGGGCGCGTCGGCGGCCGAGAGCTTGATGCTCTCGAGCGCCACGTCGAATCCGGTGACGTTCAGGAAGGCGCGCACCCGGTCACGGTCCGCCGCCTGGACGGCCGCCGCCGTCAGAACCAGGAGAACCGCCATGTGAAGAAGGGTGACGCCACGTTGCAGCAGACGCATGATCCAAAGTCCTTTTCTGCTCACCTCGGATGTCGCGGGATCCTAGGACATCTTCGTGCACTTGCAATGCAAAACCCCTCTTGCAGCCCGGAGAGGAATCCACTACTCGGGCCTTCCAGACCCCCGCGGAGAGGTGCCGGAGTGGTCGAACGGGGCGGTCTCGAAAACCGTTGAGGGTGCAAGCCCTCCCAGGGTTCGAATCCCTGTCTCTCCGCCACTATCCCCCATCCGAAAACCCCCGTTCAGACGCCCGCAAGGGCGCCCGATGCCGGACGTTCACATCTGCGGCAACGGCCCGTTCATTCGTGGAGCGTGGCGAATCCCAGCCGGGTGAAGATGTCCTGCGCCTCGGCGCTGCCCAGGAACTTGAGGAAGGCGCGTGCCCCCTCGCCCGACCCGTCGGTGGCGGCCGCCGGGTAGATGATCGGCGGATGGGAGTCCTCGGCGAAGCGTGCGACGACATGGACGCCGGGCTCGGCCTGCGCGTCGGTCGCATAGACGATCCCGAGCGGCGCCTCGCCGGCGGCGACGAGCGCCAGCGCGGCGCGGGCATTGTCGACCTGCGCCACCTGCGGCGCGAGCGCCTCCCACACCCCGAGGGATTCGAGCGCCATCCGGCCGTAGATCCCCGCGGGCACCGCATCGACCAGCGCCATGGCCAGCCGCCCGCCCGCGAGATGTCCGGCGAAGTCGAAGCCGGGACCGACGGGCGCGCTCTCGGACGCCCCCTCCGCCCCGGGTGCGATCAGCACCAGGCCGTTCCCGAGGATGTCGCGCCGGGTGCCCTTCACCAGCATCCCCTCGGCCCCGAGCTGGTCCATCCAGCCGACATTGGCCGACAGGAAGACCCCGGCGGGCGCGCCCTGCGCGATCTGCCGGGCCAGCGCCGAGGACCCGGCGAGCGAGACCACCGCCTCGTGCCGGCTCGCCTCGGCGAAGGCGGGCACGAGCGCGTCCATCGCCTCCTTCAGGCTGGCCGCGGCGTAGACATAGACCTTCTCGGCCCGGGCGGCAGCCGGCAGGACGAGGGCAAGCGAGAAGGCGAGAAAAGCGCGGCGAAACAGGTTCATGGCGATTCCGATATCATACCTTTCGCAGCGGCACACGCGCGGCGATGACCGCGCCCAGCACCGCGATGCCCGCCAGCAGGAGGAAGGCGTTCCGGAAGGCCGGCCAGGCGATCGAGACGTCGCTGCGGGTCCCGTCGAGCAGCTCGGCCAGCGGCAGGGGGCCGAAGCCCGGCGTCAGCAGCATGACGACCGGCACGATCGCGGTGCCGATCGCCGCGCCCAGCGAGCGCGACAGCTGGGTGACCGAGGTCACGGCGCCGAAATCCTCGGGCTCGCCCTCGGCCAGCACGATGATCTGAACCGTCGGCATGACCGTGCCCAGCCAGATCGTGGTGCAGGTGAACCATATGGAATAGCCCATCTGGCCGAGATGCGGATGGATCAGGGCGAAGCTGCCCAGCATCAGCGCCAGCATGGCGAAACCGATGCCGGGAAAGAGCGTCGTCCAGCCGGTGACGTTGACCATCTTGCCGGTGATCGAGGCGCCGACCGCCGTGGCCGCGACCATCGGCACCAGCGCCGTGCCGATCTGCGAGGCCGAGATGCCGAGCTGCACGCGCAGGAAGACCGGCAGCAGCGCGAGGATGGCGAGGATCAGCGCCCCCTGGCAGAGCGCCATGGCATTCGAGCGCCGGATCGAGGGGTTCTGGAACACCTGCCGCGGCAGCAGCGGCGTCTCGACCCGCCGCTCCCACCAGAAAAGCACCGCGGCGGAGAGAAGGCACAGCCCCCCGAAGGCGCCGAGCCGCGCGATCTGCGACAGCCCGCCCTGCCGCAGCGCGTCGATGGAGAGGACGAGGCTCGCGAAGGCCACGGCGAGGATCAGCGCGCCGAGAATGTCGATCCCCTTGCGCGAACTGGCCGAATTGGTCAGCTCCAGCCGCCGCAGCAGCACCAGCGCCACGACGACGAGGATCGGGTTCAGCAGGAAGATGCTGCGCCAGCCGAAATGATCGGTCAGCAGCCCGCCGATCACCGGGCCGAGCGCATTGGCGGTGACCGCGACCGTCGCGATATAGGCCTGGTAGCGCCCGCGTTCGCGCGCGCCGACCGCCTGTCCGACCAGGGCGCTTGCCAATGCCATCAGACCGCCCGCGCCCAGGCCCTGCACCACGCGGAAGAGCGTCAGCATGTCCATCGAGGGCGCGAAATGGCACAGCAGCGAGCCCAGGGTCGAGATGCCGAGCCCGACGCCCATCATCAGCTTGCGCCCGTACATGTCGCCGAGCCGGCCGTAGACCGGCGCGGCCACGGCGGCGGCGATCAGGTAGGCGGTGACCGGCCAGGTGATCTTGGCGACCTCGCCCAGCTCGGCCGCGACGAAGGGCATCGCGGTGGTGATCACCGACTGGTCCACGAGGGCGATGAAGATGGGCAGCGCGATCGAGGGGAAGACGGCGAAAAAGGCCTTTCGGCTGTCGGCTCTGGTCGGCAAATCGCTGTCTCGCTGTCGGTCCGGTGCTGCGGCCCGGGCGAAGGTTGCACCGCCACCGTGCCTTGTCGAGGCGACAAAATTCGTTTTCACACCCTTGCGACGGGTGCCCTTGCATCCCGCAAACCCCGCGGGCATACGGATCCGACGATGACGTTACGGCGCCGCATGTCGCGGCGGCCAAGGCGCCGGACCGGACCCTCACGTGCTATCCTTCCGAACCAAAGTCACCTACACCGCGCTCTATGTTCTGCTGGGCGCGGCGGGCGGTATCGCGGCGAACCTCGTGGGGCTTCCCCTGCCCTACATGCTGGGCTCGCTGCTCGCGACCAGCCTCGTGACCATCCTCGTGCCCCGCGCGGTGCCCGAAGGCTACACCACCCCGAACGACTTCCGCGCCGTCTTCATCGCGCTCATCGGCCTGAGCATCGGGGCGCAGGTGAACTGGAGCGTGCTGTCCGAACTGCGCCATGCCTGGGCGAGCTTCCTTGCCCTCACGGTCTTCGTGCCGCTGGTGCTCTTCACCAATTACCAGGTGTTTCGGCGCCTCGGCGGCTACGATCCCGCGACCGCGTATTTCTGTTCGACCCCCGGCGGGCTGATCGAGGCCATGCTGATGGGCGAGCAGGAAGGCGCGGTCGAGCATATCGTGACGCTCCAGCAGTTCCTGCGGATCATCTTCGTGGTGACGCTGCTGCCGGTCGGGCTGTCGTTCTGGTACGGCCACCCGGTCGGCAGCTCGGCGGGCATGACGCTCTCGCGCGCGGATGCGGGGTTCGAGCATCTGCCCGAGGTCGCGGTGCTGCTGGTGATCGGCGTGCTTCTGGGCAAGTACACGCCCCTGCCGGCGGGACAGCTGGTCGGCCCGCTACTGGTCGGCGCGGCCGCGACGCTCTCGGGGCTCGCGGTGATCGAGATGCCGCCCTACATGATCTCGGCCGCGCAGGTGGTGATCGGCGCCTTCCTCGGCACCCGGTTCCACGGCATCGGGATGCGGATGATCGCGCGGGGGGCGTGGCTGTCGTTCCTCTCCGTCGGTTCCATGCTGCTGATCGGGCTGGGCTTCTCCGCCCTCGCCCAGGGCCCGACCGGAGAGCCGATCGACGTGCTCCTCATCAGCTTCTCGCCGGGCGGCGTGACCGAGATGGCCCTGATCGCCCTGTCGCTGAGCGCCAACCCCGCCTTCGTCTCGGCCCACCACATCTACCGGATCCTGCTGACCGTGGGGCTGATGCGGCCGTTCTACCGGCGCTTCGTGCGCAGCAGCGCCGGTTGACGCGCGCTGCGAAAGATGGTCAACCGGACCGCATGACACGCTGGATGACCCTCACCTCGATGGCCTATTACCCGCTGCCCTAGGTAGCGGAACCCCGTGTCACGTTCCCGCTGCCCCCGAGCCGGCGGTCGAACGAATAAGATCATGACCCCGGCCCGCCCATTCCGGATCAGGATCATGCTCACCGACTTTCCCCCCCTCACGATCATCGGCTTCGGCGCATTCGGGCAGCTCGCGGCACGATACCTCGCACCGCAGGCGCGGGTCTGCGTGCTCGATCCCTGCCCCAAGGCCCGGGCGCGGGCGCGGGCCGCGGGTCATGCCGTGCTGGCGGGGCCCGAGGCCGTGCCGCCCGGCATCGTCCTTCTTGCGGTGCCGGTGCCCGCCCTCGCCGCCTGCCTGACCGGGCTCGCGCCGCATCTCGGGGCGGACCATCTCGTGATCGACGTCTGTTCCGTGAAGGAAGAGCCCGCACGCCTGATGCGGACGCATCTTCCCGAGGCGGTCGAGGTGCTGGCCACCCACCCGATGTTCGGCCCGCAGAGCGCGCGGGAGGGGCTGGCCGGGCGGCAGATCGTCCTCTGCCCGGTGCGCGGCACCCGCTGGCGCCGCGTGGCCGCGGTGCTGAGACGGCGCTTCGGGCTTCATGTGGTGGTGACCACGCCCGAGGACCACGACCGGCAGGCGGCGATGACGCAGGGCCTGACGCATCTGCTCGCCCGGGCCTTCGCCGCGCTCGGAGAGCCGCCGCGCATCCGCACCCGGAGCTTTTCCCTGATGGCCGAGGCGCTGGCCATGGTCGCCGATGACGCGCCCGAGGTCTTCGCGGCGGTCACGCAGGGAAACCGGCACGTGCAGCCCTTGTGCCGCGCCCTTTCGGCATCGCTGTCGGAACTTGGGGGAAACGCGGCACCGGCCACGCGCGGGGCGCGACCGGATGCGGCAAAGCCCCCGGTTCAGCCGATCCGGTAGTTCGGGCTTTCGCGGGTGATCTGCACGTCGTGCACGTGGCTCTCGCTGAGGCCCGCGTTGGTGATCTTCACGAACTGGCAGTTGTTCCGCATCTCGTCGACCGTGGCGCAGCCGGTGTAGCCCATGGCCGCCCGCAGCCCGCCGACGAGCTGGTGGATGACGGCGTTGGCGGAGCCCTTGTAGGGGACCTGGCCCTCGATCCCCTCGGGGACGAGCTTGTCCGAGGCCGCGTCCTTCTGGAAGTAGCGGTCGGCCGAGCCGCGGGCCATGGCGCCGAGCGAGCCCATGCCGCGGTAGGATTTGTAGGACCGGCCCTGGTAGAGGATGACCTCGCCCGGGCTCTCGTCGGTCCCGGCGATCATCGAGCCGACCATGGCGACGGAGGCGCCGGCGGCGATGGCCTTGGCGAAATCGCCCGAGAACTTGATGCCGCCGTCGGCGATCACGGGGACGTCCCCCGCGGCCCTGGCGCAATCCATGATCGCGGTCAGCTGGGGCACGCCCACGCCCGCGACCATGCGGGTGGTGCAGATCGAGCCCGGGCCGATGCCGACCTTCACCGCGTCCGCGCCGGCGCCGATCAGCGCGCGGGTGGCCTCGGCCGTGGCGACGTTGCCGGCGATGACCTGCACCTCGTTCGACAGCGTCTTGGCGCGTTCGACGGCCCTGGCGACGCCCTCGGAATGGCCATGCGCGGTGTCGATGACGATCATGTCGACGCCCGCATCGACCAGCGCGGCGGAGCGTTCGTAGCCCGCATCGCCCACGGTGGTGGCGGCGGCGACGCGCAGCCGGCCGAGGTGGTCCTTGCAGGCGGTCGGGTTCAGCACGGCCTGTTCGGTGTCCTTCAGCGTCAGGAGGCCCGTCAGCCGGCCGTCCTTGTCGGTGACGAGCAGCTTCTCGATCCGGCGCGCCTTCATCTGGGAAATCGCCTCGTCCCGGTCGGCGGGTTCGTGCAGGATGGCGAGGTTGTCCTTCGTCATCATCGCGTGCACCGGGGTTCTCTCGTCCGAGGCGAAGCGCATGTCGCGGTTGGTGACGATGCCGACGACGCGGCCCTTCTCGTCCACCACCGGGAAGCCGGTCACTTTGAACTGCTCGCGCAGCGCGTTCGCATCCGCCAGCGTCTGGTCGGGGCGCAGGGTGACGGGCTTGTAGACGATGCCGCTCTCGAAGCGCTTGACACGGCGGACCTCGTCGGCCTGCGCCTGGATGTCGAGGTTGCGGTGGATCACGCCCATGCCGCCCGCCTGCGCCATGCAGATCGCCATCGCGCTCTCGGTGACGGTGTCCATCGCAGAGCTCAGCAACGGGATGTTGAGGGAAATCGCCTTCGTGACGCGAGTCCTTGTGTCGGCCGTGCTCGGCAGCACGGACGATGCCGCAGGCACCAGAAGGACGTCATCGAATGTGAGGGCCTCACGAATCTCCATTGCTCATCTCCATGGACAGCTCGTTTGGCGCTTCCCTATCTCATGGATGGGCCAGAGTGGAAAGGGCGAAAAGCCGCCTCAGGCCGCGGCCGACCGACGCCCCTCGCGCAGCGAGGACAGCCCCGCGACGAGCCCCGCGCAGATTGGCAGGACGGCGACGGCCATCAGCCCTCCGGACAGGCCGAAGGCGGCGACCAGCGGGCCCGAGACGAGCGGCGACAGGAACTGGCCGCCGAAGATCGCGGTGGTCAGAAGGCCCGAGGCCCGGCCCCGCATCGACGGCGGCACCAGCGCCATGAAGAGCGCGATGAAGTTCGGGAACATCACCCCGAGCGGCGCACCGCAGAGCGCGACGCCGAGGATCGTGACCGGCAGCGAATGCGCCCGCGAAATGACCAGAAGCCCCGCCCCGAGCGTCAGCATACCGAACGCCACCACCGAGCGCGGCGACACGAAGCGCCGGATCCGCCCGTAGAGCAGTGCCCCGGGGATCGACATCAGCGTGACCGTCGACAGGACCAGCCCGGTCAGGATCGGCCCGCCGATGCCGCGCTCGGCCAGCAGGAACGGCAGCCGGGTCGGCAGGGCGTAGAAGGTGATCATGAGGATCGCCGCGAAGGGTCCGACGAAGAAGAAGGCCCCCCAGGGGAAGCGTTCGTCTTCGGCGGGCGCGTCCACGGCGCGCGGCTCGGCGGTGTAGCGGCCGGGCACGCGGCTCAGCATGAACCAGGCGAAGATGCCGATCGGGATCGCGACCGCATAGATCACGAAGGGCAGCCGCCAGTTGATCGAGGCCATGACGCCGCCCGCGGTCATGAAGATGATCCCGCCGAAGTTCATCGCCGCCACCTGGTGCCCCGCGAAGCGGTCCCGGGCGCTGCCGTGCCAGAGCGTGCCGACATAGGCCTGCGCCAGCGTCATCGTCCCCGCGACGCCCAGCCCGAGCGCGACACGGCCCGCAAGCATCCAGCCCATCGTCTGCGCCAGCAGCCCCGACGCCCCGCCGAGCGCGTAGATCAGCATCGACAGCATCACCAGCGGCCGCTTGTCGAAGCGGTCCGCGAGGATCCCGAACAGCCCTGCCGTCAGAACGACAAAGAGCGAGGGCAGCGTCACCACCAGCCCCGCGAGCGTCTCGATCCCAGGCGTGTCGCCGAAATGGTCGCGCAGGCCCGGCAGCGCGGGGGCGATGGTGGCGTTGGCCATCACCGTGAGCGACGAGATGCCGAGAATGGCAAGCGTGACGCCGGGAGGCGGTGCATCCGGGCGCGGAGCGGCGGTGGCGGGCTGGGTCATGGGATTCCTGATCGGCGAGGTCAAACGCGTGTTGCACCGGGAGATGCCTTCGGACAAGACTATGTTCAATTGGCGCAGAACTGAAAACAGCTGACAGAATCATGGACAATGACTTCGACCTGACGGCTTTGCGGGTGTTTCACTCGGTCGTGCGCTCGGGAAGCTTCTCGGCCGCGGCGCGTGACCTCGGGGCACCGCGGTCGACGGTGGCCAAGAAAGTGGCGGATCTCGAAAGCTCTCTCGGGGTGCGGCTGGTGGAGCGCACGACGCGCTCCATGCGGGTGACGACCGAGGGCGAGGTGCTGGCGAGCCGGGCGGAGCGCCTGCTGGCCGATGCCTCGGACCTGCGGCGCCGCCTGACGGACGCGGGACAGGCGCCGCGCGGCCACCTCCGGGTCGGCATGCCGGAGCTTTTCGAGCAGATCAGCATGGGCCCGATCGCGGCGCATTTCCGGCACCGCTATCCCGAGATCACGCTCGAGCTGGTGACCTCGCGCCAGCCCGGCGACCTGATCGAGGCCGAGCTCGACGCGATCATCGCCTTCGGCCCGCTGCCCGAATCCTCGCTGGTCGCGCGGCAGCTCATCAAGGGATCCATGACCACCGTCGCGGCACCCGGCCTGCCGGGCCTCGATGCCGTGCGCCACCCGCGCGATCTGGACGGGATGCCGCTGATCGACGTGCCCCAGCACTGGATCCGGCAATGGGCCTTCGTCCGCGGCGACGAGGAGGAGGTGCTGCGGATCACCCCGGTCCTGACCTTCGGCTCGATGCTGACGGCGCGGGACGCGGCGGTGGCGGGTGGCGGCGTCACGAAGATCCCCACGATCCTCGCCCGGCCCGAGATCGCGGCGGGACGGCTGGTGGAGGTTCTGCCGGACTGGCGCGGGCCCGCCAAGGACCTCTTCGTCGTGTTTCCCTCCGCGCGTTCGGTCACCACCCGGCTGCGCGCCTTCCTCGACGTGCTGCGCGAGCATGTCGAGGCCGCCGCCGCCGCGCGCAGGCAGGACTGACGCTCAGAGGACGGTGCGTTCGAGGAACCAGTAGGCACCGACCAGCGCGATGGCGGCCGAGGCGGGCACCGCGATCCGGGCGCGATACCACGGCTTGTCGCGGAACCAGACGCCGACGGCGAGAAAGGCGATCGCCACGACCGTGAGCTGGCCGATCTCGACCCCGATGTTGAAGCCCAGAAGCGCGGGCAGGAACAGCCCCTCGGGCAGCCCGAAATCCCCGAGAACCGCGGCGAAGCCCAGGCCGTGCAGCAGCCCGAAGCCGAAGACGATGGCAGGCCGCCAGGCGTGCATCCGGGTGGCGAAGATGTTCTCGGCGGCGACGAAGACGATCGAGGCCGCGATCAGCGGCTCGACCAGGTCGGGCGGGAGCCGCACGGTCCCGAGCGCGCCGAGCGCCAGCGTCACCGTGTGCGCCGCCGTGAAGGCGGTGATCTGCCAGACCAGCGGAGGCAGGCGGGTGGAGAAGAAGTAGAGCCCCAGCACGAAGAGGATATGGTCGAGCCCCTTGGGCAGGATATGCGCGAAGCCCACCGGGACATAGGCCGCGAGGACCGAAAGCCCGCCCTGGTCGGATCCGCCCGCCACGGGGATCGGGTCCGAGGTGGCGCCACCTGCGAGGTAGGTCGCGAGCCCGCCCCGCGCCGCGCCGTGGCGCAGCACCAGCGCGCCCTGCCCCCTGCCCCAGTGGAAACGCACCGCCTCGGTGCCCGCGGGCAGGTTTCCCGTCAGGATCACGCGGGTCGGACGCGGCAGGCCGGCGTCGCCGATCTCGCTCGAGTCGATCGTGTCGATCTCCATCGCCACCGGCTCACCGTTGCGGGTCGTGAGCCGCATGCCCTCCGCCAGCCGGGGCCACGCGGCCTCGAGCTGTGCGACGAGGTCCTCGGGGTCGAACATGCGGAGGCGGTCGTAGGCGTCGCTCTGCGGGGCGGCATCGGTGGTCTCGAGATCGTCGAGGTCGATCCCCGCCAGAAGCGCCTCGGCGTTCAGCCGCAGATCGAGCCGGGCGGCGCCCCCGTCGAAGCCCAGGGTGGCGATGGAGGGACGGACCTCGTGCGCCGCGGCCGCCGGGACCCACAGCAGGAGCGCCCACACCAGCACGAGCGCGCCCCGGGCGCCCGCCATCCTTCTCCGCGCCGCTGCCTGCATGCCCGATCCCATCCTGCTGATCCGGCGCCTTCTGACCCGCTGGCGCGCCCTTGGGCAAGCCCTTTCGGCCCGATGCGGCCCCGTCCTGTCGGACCGCGGCGCCGCCCTCTCTTGCCTCCGCGCGCCGGGCGGGCCATGAGGGGGCATGACGGCTCAACCGGATATCCTCTGCATCGGCGCGGTCCTGTGGGACATCATCGGCCGCTCGGCCTCTCACATGGAGCGCGGCTCGGACGTGCCCGGGCGGATCACCCGCCTGCCCGGCGGCGTGGCGATGAACATCGCCATGGCGGCGCAGCGCTTCGGGATGCGTCCGGCGCTGCTGACCGCCGTGGGGCGCGATCCGGAGGGCGAGGAGCTGATGAAGGCCTGCGCCCGGATGGGCATGGACATGCGCCATGCCTACCGGTCCGAGGACCTGCCGACGGATCGCTACATGGCGGTCGAGGGCGGCAACGGCCTGATCGCCGCGATTGCCGATGCCCATTCGCTCGAGGCCGCCGGGGGGCGCATCCTGGCCACGCTGCGCGACGGGACGCTCGGCTCGGCCGAGACCCCGTGGGAGGGCCGCGTGGCGCTCGACGGGAACCTGAAGACCGACCTTCTGCGCGAGATCGCGCTCGATCCGGCCTTCGCGCGGGCCGATCTAAGGATCGCGCCCGCCTCGCCCGGCAAGGCCGAGCGGCTGCATGTCTTCCTCGGCCATCCGAGCGCCGTCTTCTACGTCAACCTCGAAGAGGCCGGGCTGCTGTGCCAGACCCGCTTTGCCGACAGCGCCGAGGCGGCCCGGGCCCTGCACGACCGCGGGGCCGCCCGGGCCGTCGTCACCGATGGCGGCAACGCGGCGAGCGACGCGGGCGCCCATGGCCTCGTGACGAAACGCCCGCGCGCGGTGCTGGTGACGCGGGTCACCGGCGCCGGCGACACTTTCATGGCGGCCCACATGGCGGCCGAGGCCCGCGGCGCCGCGCCCGAAGCGGCGATGGAGACCGCGCTGACCGCCGCCGCAGATTACGTATCCGGAGACACCAACCTTTGACCGATTTCATGGACATCGCCCCCGAGGTGCAGACCGCGCTGGACGCGAAGGCGCCGGTCGTGGCGCTGGAGAGCACCATCATCACCCACGGCATGCCCTGGCCGCAGAACCTGCAGACCGCCCAGGCGGTCGAGGCGGCGGTCCGCGCGGGCGGCGCGGTGCCCGCCACCATGGCCGTGATCGAGGGACGGCTCTGCATCGGGCTGCCGCCCGAACGGCTCGAGGCGCTGGCGCAGGCCGAGGGCGTCGCGAAACTGTCGCGCGCCGATCTCGCGGCCTGCATCGCCACCGGCGGCACCGGGGCGACGACCGTCGCCTCGACGATGATCGCGGCCCGGATGGCGGGGATCGAGGTCTTCGCCACCGGCGGGATCGGCGGCGTCCACCGCGGCGCGGAGGAGAGCTTCGACATCTCCGCCGATCTCTCGGAACTCGCCCAGACCCCGGTGACCGTCGTCGCGGCCGGGGCCAAGGCGATCCTCGATCTTCCGAAGACGCTCGAGGTACTCGAGACCGGCGGCGTGCCCGTCATTGCCTATGGTCAGGACGATTTCCCCGCCTTCTGGTCGCGCTCCTCGGGCCTGGCCGCACCGCTCCGCATGGACGATGCCGCCGCGATCGCCCGCGCCCACAGGATGCGGGCGGCGCTGGCGCTGCCGGGCGGGCAGCTTGTCGCGAACCCGGTGCCCGCGGGCGACGAGATCCCGCGCGAGGAGATCGCGCCCATCGTCGAGCGCGCGCTGGCCGAGGCCGAGGCGCAGGGCATCGCCGGAAAGGCCGTCACGCCCTACCTGCTCGGCCGGATATTCGAGCTGACGGAGGGCCGGTCGCTGGCGACCAACATCGCGCTGGTGCTCAACAATGCCCGGCTCGCGGCCGGGATTGCGCGGGAACTTGCGGCACTGCCCCGGACGTGACGCGCAATTTGCGTCGCGGCGACCGGCGGAGCATTGCCGAGCGCCGCGCGAGTGCCTAGATTTCAGCGGGACCCCCCCTCAGCCAGTGGTGCGATGACAAACCCTCTCCAAGATCCCCTCCGCAGGCCGACGATCTTCTCGCGCCTGCGGTCCAGTTTCCTGACCGGGATCGTCGTCATCATGCCCATCGGTCTGACGATCTGGCTGCTCTGGACGCTGGCCGGATGGGTGGACAGCGTGGTGCTGCCGCTGGTGCCGCAGACCGTGCGCCCCGAGCAGTACATCGGGATCAACCTGCGCGGCGTGGGCGTGATCATCTTCCTGATCTTCACGATCCTCGTGGGCTGGATCGCCAAGGGCCTGCTGGGCCGGTCTCTGCTGCGCTTCGCCGAAAGCCTGGTGGACCAGCTGCCGGTCGTGCGCTCGATCTACAACGGGGTGAAGCAGATCGCCGAAACCGTGTTCGCCCAGTCCGACCGCAGCTTCGAGAAGGCCTGCCTGATCCAGTACCCGCGCCGCGACATCTGGGCCATCGGCTTCATCTCGACCGAGGCCAAGGGCGAGATCAACGCGCGGGCCGAGACCGGTTCGCAGCTGCTCTCGGTCTTCGTGCCGACGACGCCGAACCCGACCTCGGGATTCCTTCTCTATTTCCCCGAGGAGGACGTGATCGAGCTCGACATGAGTGTCGAGGACGCGGCCAAGCTCGTCATCTCCGCGGGCCTCGTCTATCCGAACCCGAAGGACCCGTCGAAACCCCTGCCCGCGCAGGCCGCCCGCTGAGACAGGGCGCCCGCGCCGTCAGTCGAACATCGCCCTGAGGTCCACCGTCGAGCTCTTGCCGAGGTCCGCCTTGTGCGCCTCGAGGAACATCTCGGCCGAGAGCCGCCCGGCCGCCTTGAGCCGGTTCAGCAGGAACGGGTTCGGCACCAGCTTGGTCGCGACCGACAGCTCGGTCATCAGCTCGTCGTCCGAGATCATGTGCACGAGGACGTTCTTCATCTCGCCTTCCCGTACATAGCGGCGCACGATCAGGCGCTGGACGAACTCGATCGCGCGCAGCTCGCGCAGGAGCGAGGAGTTGAAGCTGATCTCGTTGATCCGGTTCTGGATCGCCTGAGGGCTCTTCGGCACCTCGTCGCGCACCAGCGGGTTGATGTTGACCACCACGACGTCGCCCGGCAGGTGCGGCGCGAAGAGCGGGAAGAGCGCCGGGTTGCCGGTATAGCCGCCGTCCCAGTAGGCCTCGGTCCTGCCGGTCACCGGATCGGGGATCTCGACCGCCTGGAACAGCGTCGGCAGGCAGGCCGAGGCGAGGATGGCGTCCGTGGTGATCGCCTCGCCCGAGAAGACGCGGATCTTGCCGGTGCGCACGTTGGTGGCGCAGACGAAGAGGTCGGGACCGCCCTCGCTGCAGACCTGTCCGTAATCGAACTCCTCCACCACCGGACGCAGCGGGTTGGTCCAGAACGGGCCGTAGGCATAGGGCGAGCTCATCCGCGAGACCGCGTCGGCGAAGGTATAGGGGAAGGAATACTCGAGCGCGCGCGAGACCTGGCCGGCGAGGCTCATGTTGCCGGCCATCCAGAGCGGCAGCCGCATGTCGGCCACCGCGCCCATCCGGGCCCAGAGCGCGTCGAGCGCCCCCCGCGCCCCCTCGCGGCCCGCGGCGGCCATGCCCGCCTTGAAGGCGGCCCCGTTCAGCGCGCCGGCGGAGGTGCCGGTGATCGCGGCGACCTCAACGTCGTCCTCGTCGAGCAGACGGTCGAGCACGCCCCAGGTGTAGGCGCCATGCGCGCCGCCGCCCTGGAGGGCAAGGTTGATGCGGATCATGACGACCTCCTGCGCGTGTGGCGGGGGCGGAGGGGGGCTGTCTGCCCCCCACTGGCCTGACGGCCAGTTCCCCCCGAGGATACATGGACCAGAGGAAGGAGGGTCAGAGCGCCGTCCACCCGCCGTCGACGCTGATCGTGGTGCCGGTGATCTGCTCGGCCGCCGCGGAGCAGAGGAAACTGGCGACGCCGCCGATCTGCTCCACCGTCGCGAACTGCTTGGAGGGCTGGCGTTGCAGGATCACGTCGCGCAGCGCATCCTCGCGGCTGAGGTCGTATTTCTTCATCGTGTCGGGGATCTGCGCCTCGACCAGCGGGGTGTGCACGTAGCCGGGGCAGATCGCATTGGCGGTGATCGGCTCTTCCGCGGTTTCCAGGGCGACGACCTTGGTCATGCCGACGATGCCGTGCTTGGCGGTCACATAGGCCGACTTGTAGGGCGAGGCGGTGAGACCATGCGCCGAGGCGACGTTGATGACCCGGCCCCAGCCCGCCTTGCGCATCATCGGCAGTGCCACGGCGGTGGTATGGAAGGCCGAGGACATGTTGATCGCGATGATCGCGTCCCATTTCTCGACCGGGAACTCGTCGATGGCCGCGACATGCTGGATCCCGGCGTTGTTCACGAGGATGTCGCAGGCACCCGCCGTCTCCACCAATGCGCGGCACTGGTCGGCCTTCGACATGTCGGCCTGGACATAGCGCGCCTTCACCCCGAACTCGGAGGCGATTCCCTCCGCGATTCCGTGGTCTTCCTGCGAATCGCTGAACGAGTTGACGACGATGTCCGCCCCCTGCCCGGCCAGGGCGCGGGCGATTCCCAGCCCGATGCCGGAGGTCGAGCCGGTGATGATTGCTGTCTTGCCGCTGAGTGACATGGCGGGTCTCCTGGATGTTTTCGCCCAATGAATATTGGTGCTGCAGGTGCAAAATGCACTGTCGCGGCGGCGCGCGCCAGAGCGCGATCACATTTGCGCCAGCAGCGGATGCGGGAGACAAAAAAAACGCCGGCACAAGGCCGGCGTTCAGTTATTGAGGCAGGTTTCATACAGGCAAGAAACCTATCGAGCAGTGCACCCTTTATAAGCGCTCCTACGCTCGTGTCCAAGCGTAAAGTTTGCGATCCCCCCGCTGCACAGATAAAAACATCGCGAATAAACAGGGATCAGGGCGGCATTGTTGCGGATATGCGACCGGTAATTTTCTTCGTCAGGCTGATGGTTTGCAGCCTCTTGCTGATCCTCGGCGCAATCGCTAGCGCGCAGGCCGAGCCCGCCCATGGCATAGCTATGTATGGCGCCCCCGCGCTTCCACCGGATTTTGTGGCCCTCCCCTACGTGAACCCCGATGCGCCCAAGGGCGGGCGCGTGGTGACCGGCAATACCGGCGGCTTCGACAGCGTGAACCCTTTCGTCCAGAAAGGCACACCGCCGTGGCAATTGCGCTACCTGACCCACGAGAGCCTGCTCTACCGCTCGCAGGACGAACCCTTCACGCTCTACGGCCTGCTGGCCGAATCGGTCGAGGTGCCCGAGGACCGGTCCTGGGTGGAATTCACCCTCAGGCCTGAGGCGCGTTTCTCCGATGGCAGCCCGGTGACCGTCGAGGACGTGATCTGGTCGCTCGAGACGCTGGGGACGCAGGGCAACGCCCGCTACCTGACGTTCTGGACCCAGGTGGACGCGATCGAGCAGACCGGCCCGCGCAGCCTCAGGATCACCTTCCGCGATCCCGACCGTGAGCTGCCGCTGATCGCCGGGCTGCGCCCGATCCTCAAGAAGGCGCAGTGGCAGGGCAAGACCTTCGCCGAGGCCACGCTGGAGGAGGCCCCGATCGGCACCGCGCCCTACGTGATCGAGAGCTTCGAGGCCTCGCGCAACGTCGTGCTGAAACGCAACCCCGACTACTGGGGCAAGGACCTGCCGATCCGGCGCGGGACCAACAATTTCGACGAGATCCGGATCGAGTTCTACGGCGACACCAACGTGCTCTTCGAAGCGTTCAAGGCGGGCGAGATCTCGTATCTGCGGGAATTCAACGCCGAGAAATGGGCGCGCGATTACGATTTTCCCGCCATGCAGGACGGCCGTGTGCTGCAGTCGGAATTCGCCGACGGCACCCCCTCGGGCATCACCGGCTTCGTCTTCAACACCCGCCGCCCGCCCTTCGACGACATCCGGGTCCGCGACGCGCTGATCCACGCCTTCAACTTCGAGTTCATCAACGAGACGATGACCGGCTCGCGCCAGCCGCGCATCACCTCGTATTTCTCGGGCTCCGATCTGGGGATGCAGCCCGGCCCGGCGGATCCGGCCGTGGCCGCGCTGCTGGAGCCCTTCAAGGACGAGATCCCCGAAGAGGCGCTGACCGGATACGCACTGCCGGTTGCCGACGGCTCCGCCCGCAACCGCGGCAACCTCCGCAAGGCGATGGCGCTGCTGAAGGACGCGGGCTTCACGATCGAGCGCGGTCGCATGATGAGGCCGGACGGCACGCCCTTCACCTTCGAGATCCTGCTGCGGCAGGGCTCGACCGAGCAGATCTCGATCATCGACCTTTATCGCGACGCGCTGTCCCGGCTGGGGATCGGCGTGAAGGTCTCGACCGTGGATGATGCGCAATACGAGCTGCGGCAGGTCGATTTCGACTTCGACATGACGCATATCCGGCGCGCCTTCTCGCTGTCGCCCGGCAATGAGCAGCGGCTCTACTGGGGGTCCGAGGCGGCCGACCTGCCCGGCTCGCGCAACCTCATGGGGGTGAAGAGCCCGGCCATCGACGGCATGATCGACGCGATGCTGGCGGCGAGCGACGAGACGGCCTTCCGCGACGCGGTCCGCGCGCTCGACCGGCTTCTGACGACGGGGCGCTACGTGATCCCGATCCAGCGCTTCGACAAGAGCATGATCGCGCATGATGCAGCGCTGCACCATCCCGAGCGAATTCCGATCTACGGCGACTCGGTCTACTTCCTTCCCGAGGTCTGGTGGATGGATAAGTAGGCCGCGCCTTGACGGTGGGCGCGTTCCACACGGCTCGACCATGAACATCCTCGTCCTCAGCCCCGCCAATGCCGCGCGCTCGATCCTGCTCGAGACGGTGCTGAACGATCTCGGCGCCGGGCGCGTTTCGGCCCGGTCGGCCGGGCTGACGCCCGCCGGCGCGGTCCATCCGCAGGCGCTGAAGCTGCTGGAGGAGGAGGACCTCGACACCGCGCGCGCCCGGACGAAGCCGCTGGAGGACGTCGCGGAGGCCGGAGAGGTCGACATCCTCATCACGCTCGACACGGGCCCCGCCCCGCTGAAGGCCGCGGTGCCCGGCACGCCCGCCCGCGGCCACTGGAGCCTGCCCGATCCCGCCGCCCTGCCCGAGGACGCTTGGGAAGACGGGTTCCGCGCCGCCTACGACTGGCTGAAGGCCCGGGCCGAACGGCTGCTGGATCACCCTGTCGAGACGATGGACACCGGCGAGATCACCGCGCTTCTGCGGCGTATCGGGCGGGCTTGAGCCGGCGGCTCAGGTCGTGCTGAACCAGCGGGCGTGCCGGGCGTTGTCCTGTCCAGAATAGGAAAGGACAAACCCATGGACTGGAAAGTCATCCAGAAGGAATGGACCGCGCTGGTTCCCGCGATCATGGAGCAATGGCCCGAGGCCGAGGAGGAGGACCTTCTCCAGCTCGACGGCAGCCGGGACGCGCTGGCGGCCTATCTCACGCAGGCCACCGGGCGCGGCTATGACGAGGTGCAGGAAGAGATCTCGGAATGGCGCGAGGGCGGCGTGCCGGCCGACGTGCGCATGGACGAGGTCAACGACAACCTCAACATCCGCGCCAGCGCCCGCCACATCGGCGAGGGAGAGGATGTCTATGACGACGACAAGGCCTTCGGCGACGACGACCAGGCCGAGGCCCCCGTCGGGCGCAGCTGAGCGCCCGGCCCCGGTGCCCTCGCGGCGCCGGGGATGCCTTCAGGCGAGCGACGTCACCCAGAGGATCGTCGCATCCTCGGGCGAGACCGAGATCACGTTGTGGCCCATCGTGGCGTCGTAATAGGCGCTGTCGCCGCGCCGCATCTCGACCGGCTCGTAGAACTCCGTGTAGAGCCGCACGATCCCGGTGAGGACGTAGAGGAACTCCTCTCCGTCATGCCGGACCCAGCCATCGAATTCCTCCATGGACCGCGCCCGGATCCGGGCGCGATAGGGCAGCATCTGCTTGCGGGTCAGGGTCTCGGCCAGAAGCTCGTGCTCGTATGTCGCCGTGGCGTGGCCGGTGCCCCCGCCGTCCGGGGTGATCGCCATGCGGCCGGTCACCTGCTGGCGCTCGGGCGGCGTGAAGAGCTGCGGGACCGGGATGCCCAGCCCGGTGGCGAGCTTCTTCAGCGCGTCGTAGGTGGGCGACATCTGCCCGTTCTCGATCTTCGACAGCGTCGACCGGGCAAGCCCCGCCTTCTTCGCCGCCTGTTCCAGCGTCCAGTCCCGCGCCTTGCGCAGTTCGCGCACATGCCGGCCGAGGTCGAGCGGTTCGCCCGTCTCCTCGGCGCCCGTCTCGCGCGAGATGCGGATCAGCGTTCTGGGGTCATTGTTGTGCATTCCCGAACCTATAGGCGGCGCCCCTTGCGCTTGCAACGTTCGCGCGCGCGGCATAGCAAGAGCCATGCTGTCCATATACGATCAGGGGCCGCCGCCGCCCTGCCCGACCCCGTTCAACCTTGCCGCCCACGTGCTGGCCCATGCCGATGACGCGCCGGACAAGATCGCCCTGGCGGTCGTCGGCCTGTCGGGTGCCGAACGCTGGAGCTACGGCCGTTTGAAGGCGGCGGTGCTGGGCACCGCGACGGGCCTGAAGGATCTGGGGCTGAAGCCCGGCGAGATCGTGCTCTTGCGGCTCGGCAACACCGTCGAATTCCCGATCGCCTATCTGGGCGCGATCGCCGCGGGCCTCGTGCCGGTGCCGACCTCCTCCCAGCTGACCGAACGCGAGGTGGCGAAGATCGCGGCGGAGCTTTCGCCGCGCGGGGTCTTCCGCGGCGACGGGATCGCCTGCCCCGACCTGCCCGGTGTGGTGATGATCGACGAGGCCGCGCTCGCCGCCATGCGGGACCTGCCGCCGGCGGCATACGACATGGGCGATCCGGACCGTCTGGGCTACATCGTCTACACCTCCGGCACCTCGGGCAACGCCCGCGCCGTCGGCCATGCGCACCGGGCGATCTGGGCGCGGCAGATGATGCATGAAGGCTGGTACGGCCTGACGGCGGAGGACCGGCTGATGCATGCGGGGGCGTTCAACTGGACCTACACGCTGGGCACCGGGCTGATGGATCCCTGGTCCGTCGGCGCCACCGCGCTGATCCCGGCCGCGGGCGTCGATCCGCAGGCGCTGCCGCTCCTGATGAAGCGCCATGAGGCGACGATTTTCGCCGCTGCGCCCGGGGTTTACCGCAAGATACTCAACGATCACGCGAAGATCGATCTGCCCAGGCTCCGGCATGGCCTGACCGCGGGCGAGAAGCTCTCGGCCCAGATCCGCGAGGAATGGAAGACCGCCGCCGGAACCGAGCTGTACGAGGCGTTCGGCATGTCCGAATGTTCGACCTTCATATCCGGCGCGCCCGCCCGGCCCTCCAGGCCCGGCACCCTGGGCGCGCCGCAGCCCGGACGGCGCGTCGCGCTGGTCGATCCGGAGGGCGCGCCCGTGCCTCTCGGCGAGGTCGGGACCATCGCCGTCTCCCGGCGCGACCCCGGCCTGATGCTGGGCTATATCGGCGCCGAGGCCGAGACGCAGGCGCGGATGCGGGGCGAGTGGTTCCTGACGGGCGACCTCGGCGCGATGGACGGGGACGGGATGATCTCCTATCAGGGCCGCGCCGACGACATGATGAACGCGGGCGGCTACCGGGTCTCTCCGCTCGAGGTCGAGGCGGCGCTGAACGGCATTCCCGGCATCACCGAGATCGGGGTGACGGATGTGGAGGTGAAGCCCGACACGCGCCTCATCTGGGCGTTCTACACCGGGCCCGAAGCACTGGATGAACAATCGCTCCTCGCGCTCGCGGCAGAGCGGCTCGCCCGGTACAAGCAGCCGCGCGGTTTCCTGCATGTGACGGACCTGCCGCGCAACCCGAACGGAAAACTGAAACGCCGCGCGCTCGCCCCCCTGTGGCAGGCCGCGCGCGAGGGCGCCTGACGCGCCGGACAAGGAGGCCCCATGGCCGTGAAGCTCGACATCCTCTCCGACCCGATCTGCCCCTGGTGCTACATCGGCAAGACCCAGCTCGACCGCGCGCTGGCAGAGCGGCCGGATCATCCCTTCGTCATCGAATGGCACCCGTTCCAGCTGAACCCCGACATGCCGCGCGAGGGGCGCGACCGGCGCGAATACCTGACCGAGAAGTTCGGCGACCGCGCCGATGCCGCCTATGCCCAGATCACCGAGCACGCGAAGTCGCTGGGGATCGAGGCGGATTTCTCGAAGATCGAGCGCACGCCCAACACGCTCGACGCGCACCGGATGATCCACTGGGCGGGGATCGAGGGCAAGCAGGGCCCGATGGTCGACGCGCTTTTCCGGGCGAATTTCGTCGAGGGGCGCGACATCGGCCAGCATGACGTGCTGGCGGATCTCGCCGACTCGATCGGGATGGACGCCTCGGTGATCCTGAAGCTCCTGCGATCGGATGCCGACGAGCAGATGATCCGCGAGCGCGATGCCCATTCCCGCGAGATGGGCGTGAACGCCGTGCCCACCTTCATCGTGGCGCAGCGCCACGCGGTCCCGGGCGCCCAGACCCCCGAGGTCTGGCTGAAGGTCATCGACGAGATCGCCGGCATGGAAGACCCGGAGGCATGAGGGGCGGCGCCCGCATCGCCTGGGTCCTCGCGCCCCTGATCGGGATCGTCATCGCCGGCACCGTCTTCTTCCACCACGTGGAAGGCTGGAGCTGGGTCGACAGCTACTTCTTCACCGTCATCACCCTGTCGACGGTGGGCTACGGAGACCTCGTGCCCCAGACCGTCGTCGGACAGATCGGCACCACGGTGTTCATCTTCGTCGGCCTCGGGGTCTTCGCGCTCGCCGTGCAGCAATTCGCCGAATACATGATGCTTCGACGGGAGGCGAAGCAGGCGATGAAGCACAACAGGCTCGAGTCGGGCAGCCCGTCGCCCGTCGCAAACCGCGCGGAGGAGGCGCACAACAGGACCGGACACGACACGTGACACGCCCCCTCCCCATCCACCGCGTGGAGCTGGTGGCCCTGCTCGCCATGCTCATGGCGACGGTGGCCTTCTCCATCGACTCGATGCTCCCCGCCCTGCCCCAGATCGGCGACGAGCTTTCCCCCGGCAACACCAACAGCGCCCAGCTGATCCTGTCGGCCTTCATCGTGGGCATGGGGGCCGGCACGCTGGTGACCGGCCCGCTGTCGGACCGCTTCGGGCGCAAGCCCGTGATCCTGACCGGCGCGGCGCTCTACATCTTCGGCGCGGCGCTCGGCTACATGGCCCCCTCGCTCGAGCTCATGGTCGCCGCGCGCCTGATCCAGGGGATCGGCGCCGCGGGCCCGCGGGTCGTCGCGCTCGCCATTATCCGCGACTTCTTCTCGGGGCGCGAGATGGCGCGGCTGATGTCCTTCGTGATGATCATCTTCACGCTCTTCCCCGCGCTCGCCCCGCTTCTGGGGTCGGGGATCATCTCGGTCGCCGGATGGCGCGGGATCTTCGCGGCCTTCATCCTCTTCGCGCTGGTCTCGTCCACATGGCTCACCCTGCGCCTGCCGGAATCCCTTCCGAGGGAGGAGCGGCGGACGTTCAGCTTCGCCTCCATCCTCGGAGCGGCGCGCGAGATGGCCGCGCTCCCCATGGTCCGCCTCTCGGTGATGGTGCAGACGCTGATCTTCTCCACGCTCTTCACCTCGATCAGCCTGATCCAGCCGGTCTTCGAAGAGGTTTTCGGGATGGCCGAGAGCTTCCCCTACTGGTTCTTCGCCATCGGCATCTTCTGCGGCACCTCCTCGATCATCAACGCGCGTTTCGTCATGGTCTACGGGATGCGCGCCATCGTGACCGTGGCGCTGACCGTCTCGCTCGGCCTGACCTGCCTCATGCTGGCCGTCCGGCTCTCGGGCGTCGCCCCCGAGACGGAATTCTGGTTCTACCTGATCTGGCAGACCTCGGTCTTCTACCAGATGGGCCTGACGATCGGGAACCTCAACGCGCTGGCGATGGAGCCGCTCGGCCATATCGCCGGGACCGCCGCCAGCGTCATCGGGGCGATCTCCACGGTCTTCGCGGGTGTCGTCGCCTCGATCGTCGCGCAGACCTTCGACGGCACGGCGCTGCCGCTCTACCTTGCCGCGCTGATCTTCACCGGATGCGCCTACCCGCTCGTCATGCGCATGCGGCGGCTCGAACGGAGGCGTCGCACCGCGTCCTGAAAACCGGGCAGAGTCTCTGCCCGACGACGTTTCCCCCGCCGTGCGTGGGGAAATACCGTATACAATTGCATACATCGCTTCCGCCGCCGAACGCGATAGGCTAAGGGGGCGCCAGAGCCGATTCCAGCCAGAGGAAAGGAAAGCCCCATGACGAAGATCAAGGTGGACAACCCCATCGTCGAGATGGACGGGGACGAGATGACCCGCATCATCTGGGACTTCATCAAGCAGAAACTGATCCTGCCCTACCTGGACCTCGACCTGCTGTACTACGACCTCGGGATCGAGGAGCGCGACCGCACGGACGACCAGATCACCATCGATGCGGCCGAGAAGACGAAGGAGGTCGGCGTCGCGGTGAAATGCGCCACGATCACCCCGGACGAGGCGCGGGTCGAGGAATTCGGCCTCAAGAAGATGTGGAAAAGCCCCAACGGCACGATCCGCAACATCCTCGGCGGCGTGATCTTCCGCCAGCCGATCATCTGCAGGAACGTGCCGCGTCTGGTGCCCGGCTGGACCAAGCCCATCGTCGTCGGCCGCCACGCCTTCGGCGACCAGTACAAGGCCACGGACATGAAGTTCCCCGGCCCCGGCAAGCTGACCATGCGCTTCGAGGGCGAGGACGGAACCCTGATCGAGGAGGAGGTCTACCAGGCCCCGTCCTCGGGCGTCTACATGGGGATGTACAACCTCGACGCCTCCATCGTCGACTTCGCCCGCGCCTCGATGAACTATGCGCTGAACCTCGGATGGCCGCTCTATCTCTCGACCAAGAACACGATCCTCAAGGCCTATGACGGCCGCTTCAAGGACATCTTCCAGGAGATCTTCGAGGCCGAGTTCAAGGAGCAGTTCGAGGCCAGGGGGATCTGGTACGAGCACCGTCTGATCGACGACATGGTCGCCTCGTCGCTGAAATGGTCGGGCGGCTATGTCTGGGCCTGCAAGAACTACGACGGCGACGTGCAATCCGACACCGTGGCGCAGGGCTTCGGCTCGCTCGGGCTGATGACCTCGCAGCTGATGACGCCCGACGGCAGGATCGTCGAGGCCGAGGCCGCGCATGGCACCGTCACCCGTCACTACCGCCAGCACCAGAAGGGCGAGGCGACCTCGACCAACTCGGTTGCCTCGATCTTCGCCTGGACCGGCGGGCTGAAGCACCGCGCGAAACTCGACGACAATGCGGATCTGATGCGCTTTGCCACCACGCTCGAGGAGGTCGTGGTGCAGACGGTCGAATCGGGCTCGATGACGAAGGACCTCGCCCTGCTCGTGGGGCCGGACCAGAGCTGGCTGACCACCATGGGCTTCCTCGAGAAGGTCGACGAGAACCTGAACCGCGCGCTCGGCGCCTGACGGCGCACCGGAACGGACCAAGGCCGGGCCCTCACGCCCGGCCTTTTTCGTTGCCGGGCAGAGGTTTGTACGAATTGCCTCCGAATCTCGCCGGGACGTAACCGGCTCTTAACGCCCTGCCGCCTAGAACCCGGTTACATCGAACGCTGAACCGGGAGCCCGGCCATGTGCTGCTCTTCCCGCCTGCCTGCCGCAGGTGGCCATGTCTGACACTCTAGTCCTCCAGCCGCGGCTCGACATTTCGGCCGCCGACCCGCTGGCCCAGGCGCTCAGGACGCGCCTCGGCTCCGACCTGACGGTCGACGCAAGGGACGTGACGCATCTCGGGGCGATGTGCCTGCAGGTGCTTCTATCGGCCGCGCAGACTGTGCGCCGCGCGGGGCACCGTTTCACGCTCGCGAACGCGTCCGACCGGGTGCTCGAACAGCTCGGCAGCATGGGCTTCACCCCCGAAACGCTGGCGGAGGGCCGGACATGAACCTGACCGTTCTCGCCGTCGACGACAGCCGCACCATGCGCGACATGATACGTCTCGCCCTGGTCCAGGCCGGCTTCACGGTGCACGTGGCCGAAGACGGGATCAACGGGCTCGAAGTGCTCGAGGGGCTGGAACCGGACGCGATCATCACCGACATCAACATGCCACGCATGGACGGTTTCGGCTTCATCGACGCCGTCCGCGCGCAGGACGATCACCGGGCGACACCGATCCTGGTCCTGACCACCGAAAGCGCACCGGAACTCAAGATGCGGGCACGGAACGCCGGGGCCACCGGCTGGATCGTGAAGCCCTTCGATCCGATCAAACTCGTCAAGGCCCTTCAGATGGTCGCGGGATAGGAGCAGGCAATGAGCGATCCCATGGACCCGATGGCCGAAATCCGCGCCTCTTTCTTCATCGAATGCGAGGAATTGCTTGAGGCACTGCAGGACGGTCTGAACCAGCTCGAGGACGGCGGCGAGGACACCGAAACCATCAACGTCGTGTTCCGCGCTGTCCATTCGATCAAGGGCGGCGCCGGGGCCTTCGGGCTCGAGGCTCTGGTGCGCTTCGCGCATCGCTACGAAACCGTGCTGGACGAAGTGCGGTCGAACAGGCTCGTCCCCGATCATGAAGCGCTCAAGCTCTTCTTCCAGGCCGCTGACCATCTTTCGGACCTGGTGCGCGCCTGCCGGGACGACCAGCCGCTGCCGGAAGAGACGAGCGCGGCTCTGCTGGACGAGCTCGACAAGCTTCTCGGTGATCAGACGGAGGAAGAGGTCCAGCCGCAGGATTTCACCCCGCTCGGCGTTTCGCTGGACCTTCCCGGCCTCTCCGATCTGGACGATGCGGCGGACGGCTCCGACCCGATACCGTGCTGGACGATCCACTTCAAACCGGCCTTCGAACTTTACGAGACCGGGAACGAGCCGCAGATGCTCCTGCGCAACCTGTGTGCGCTCGGCGAGGCCGAGGTCAGCTGCGACATCGGCGAGCTTCCCGGCCTGCTCGATCTCAAGCCCGAGACACCGCATCTCGCCTGGACCATCCGCCTCACCGCCGACGTCGACGAGGCCGAGATCCGCGCCGTCTTCGAATTCGTCGAAGGCCTCTGCCGTCTCGACATCACGCGCGACGCGGATCCGGCAGCCGCACCCGAAGCTGCGGCGCCCGCGCCCATGCCGGACGCCGCCGCCGAACCAGGTGATCCGCGCCCCGCCACGCCCTCCCCGGCGCCCGAGGCGGCGCCCAAGGCCGGGTCGGCAGGAAACTCTTCAAAATCCGTCGTCCGCGTCGACCTCGAACGCATCGAGCGGCTGGTGAACCTCGTGGGCGAGCTCGTCATCAACCAGGCGATGCTCTCGCAATCGCTGGAATCCGCGGGGCTCTCCCCCCATTCGGACGCGATGAACGGCCTTGAGGAGTTTCAGCGCCTCACCCGCGACATTCAGGACAGTGTGATGATGATCCGGGCCCAGCCGGTGAAATCCCTGTTCCAGCGCATGTCACGCATCGTGCGCGAAGCCTCCGCGGCGGTCGGCAAGGAAGTGCGCCTGATCACTGACGGTGAGAACACCGAGGTCGACAAGACCGTTATCGAACGCCTCGCCGATCCCCTGACCCACATGATCCGCAACGCCGTCGACCACGGCCTCGAAACCGCCGAAGCCCGCAAGGCCTCCGGCAAGACAGAGGAAGGCCACGTGCGCCTCACCGCTGCGCACCGCTCGGGCCGCGTGGTCATCGAGGTGGCGGACGACGGCGGCGGCATCGATCGGCAGAAGGTCCTCGAAACCGCGGTTCGCAAGGGCCTCGTGCCGAGCGACGCCGTCCTGTCCGACACCGAGATCGACAACCTGCTCTTCCTTCCCGGCTTCTCCACCGCCGGCAAGGTGTCGAACCTCTCCGGACGCGGCGTCGGCATGGATGTCGTGAAGACTGCCATCCAGCAACTGGGCGGCCGCATTTCCATCGCGTCAGAGCGCCACCGCGGCACCACCTTCACCATCAGTCTACCTCTGACCCTCGCCGTCCTCGATGGCATGGTGGTCGACGTGGCCGGAGAAACCCTGGTCCTACCCCTCAACGTGGTCGTGGAAACGCTCTCCCTCTCCAGCGAAGATGTGCAGATGCTCCGTCCCGGCGCCAATGTCGTCCGTGTGCGCGGCGGTTTCGTCCCGATCTACGATCTCGGCGCCATGCTCGGATACCGCCCGGTGCGGACTGATTTCACGGGTTGCATCGTCCTGCTCATCTCCCTCGACGACGGGCATCGTGCGGCCCTGGTGATCGACGGAATCCAGGATCAGCGCCAAGTGGTCATCAAGGGCCTCGACGACAGCTTCTACCGCGCACCGGGCATCGCGGCGGCGACCATTCTCGGTGACGGACAGATCGCACTGATCCTCGACCCCGCCGACATCATCGCCGGAAACGGGCCTATCCGGGTCCCTGACCGCAGCCTCAAGGAAAAGAGGGCCGACCATGGCTGAACAAGCATCCACAAACGACCTGGAACTGCTGACATTCCGGGTCGCCGACCAGGAATACTCGCTCGACATCATGTCCGTGCGCGAAATCCGCGGCTGGACGCGCACCACCCCCATGCCGCACGCCCCCTCCTACATGCGCGGCGTCATCAACCTCCGTGGCACTGTCCTGCCGGTGATGGACCTGGCTGCCCGTCTCAATCTCCCGTCGCAGGAGACCGGAGACCGGAATGTCATCATCGTCGTCCATCTGAATGGCGTGTTGACGGGCCTGCTGGTCGACGCAGTCTCCGATATCGTTGCGATGACTGTCGATGATCTCCAACCACCGCCGGACATGGCATCGGAGCCCAGCATGGCCGTGGTCAGAGCCCTCACGGTGATTGATGACCGGATGATACGCGTGCTCGATCTCACCGCCGTCGTGCCGAACCGCGCGGACGATGCCGCATGACCATGGCATCGGACCCACAGGCCGACAGCGGAGCGATGAGTGAAGCAGCTTTCACTGCGATCTCGCAACTCGCCCGCTCGGAGGCCGGGCTGGTCCTTCCTCCCGGCAAGGCGACGATGGTCCAGTCGCGGTTGCGCAAGCGCCTGCATCAAGTCGGCCTCAAGGACCTCGAAGCCTACGCCAGGTTCGTGTGCTCCGAGGAAGGCGTCTCGGAACGTCGCTACATGATCTCGGCCCTCACGACCAATGTCTCGCATTTCTTCCGTGAAGCGCATCATTTCAAGATCCTGCGAGACCTGGTCTTCCCCGAGTTGATCGACCGCGCACGCGCGGGCGGACGGGTCAGGATCTGGTCGGCCGGCTGCTCGAGCGGACAGGAGCCCTATTCGATTGCGATGGCCCTGCTGTCTGCTGCGCCAGACATGGCGCAGCGCGACGTGCTCATCCTCGGCAGTGACATCGACCCGAACATGATCCAATTCGCGGAAGAGGCGACCTACTCGGATCAGCAGGTGGCAGGAATCGAAAAAGACGTCCGGTCGAATTATATGACGCCCGCGACCCAAGGTGGATTCACGGTGACGCCGCAAGTCCGAAAAATCGTGCGGTTCCGAGAACTCAATCTTCTGGGCCCTTGGCCTATGAGAGGACAATTCGACATCATCTTTTGCCGAAACGTCGTGATCTACTTCGACCAGCAGACCCAGGCTGGCCTCTGGCCACGGTTCCATGGCGCCCTCGTGCCCTCGGGCTGGTTTTTTATCGGGCACTCCGAAAGGATTTCGGACGCCTCCGTTCATCTCTACCAATCGGTCGGTCAGACGGCCTACCGTGCCGTCCCCGCTGGATTGTGACAGGAGCAAATCATGGCCTTGAGAGATCAACTAAGAGTTATGGTCGTCGATGACATGTCGACAAGCCGTGGCTTGATCACCCAGGCTTTGGACGCCTTCGGCATTCGCGCTGTCGCCTCTACGTCGGACGGCCCGAGCGCGCTCAAGGCGCTCGAAAGCAGCCCCGTGCATCTGGTCATCTCTGACTTCAACATGCCGGGAATGGACGGTCTCCAACTCCTGCACGCGTTGCGCACCGGTGCGCGCACAAAGGGAGTGGGTTTCATTCTCATCACCGGAAAGGCCGACAAAGCCATCATCGAGAAAGGCCGTCAATTGGGCATGAACAACTTTCTCAAGAAGCCCTTCGATCCGAGCGATCTGAGGGCGTGCATAGAAGCCGTGGTGGGACGCCTGTAACATGACTGAAGGAGACCGTTGCGACGCAAGACTGCTCAGGCCGGGTCCGGTATCGGAACCAGTCTCGTTACAGCTCCTTCTTGACGGCATGAGCAAGCAAATGGCAAGCATCTTGACGCTGACCGAAAATCTGGAACGGACACTGGGTAGCAGCCTTTGCGAATGCCATGACATCAACTCGGATCTCATCCGATCCTTGCAAAGCGCGGACTTCATCAGGCAGTCGGTGAAGGATATTGGCTCGATCCTGACTGAAATTTCGCCTCATCTGTCATGGATTGACGACAAGGGCCTGCCTATAGATAGGCTCCGGAAATGCGTGGACATGCGCATGAGCCTCGACGCTCACTCTGACGCACCTTCAGATGACGAACATCAGGAAATTTGGTTCTGATCCTGTGGAGACTTTGCGTCGCCAAAATCTCGAACCTTGTCATTTGCGATAGCTCGCGCGCTGTAAGTCTGCAAGTCCACGCTGCGTATCGCTCGATCGCCCCCTGAACAGTCGCGAACTTCGCTCCAGCCGTGTTTAATCGGTCCGGACAATAACTAGGATTTCCGTGGCATTCCCTGGAAGAGCTCAGAATAGCTCGACGGGGTTGCCTGTCTGCCGCTCGACAGGTTCACTGGGCGCCGGCGGCACCGGCCGGCTACCCGCTGATTTTACCAGGGCACGTCCTTCTGCCGGATAGAATCTTATTTGACGCGCCATCGTACCACCGAGGCTCTGGCCGACACAGGGGATCCCTTCGCGTTCCAGGAAATCCAGCATGAAGTGACCGTTCTCTTGACCAATGTCCGACAGCCCGGAGATCATCTTCGCACCGCCGAACACCTTCGCGCGTAAAGACGCTCTGTCGGCGCCAAGGCGGATGAGAGCGTTGATCAGAAGTTCCATCGCGTTTACGCCGGCCGCGTCGCTCTGGATGGGTCCCGATTTTGACCGAGCCACCAGGACATGGTTCATCCCCCCCACGCGACGGGTCGTGTCCCACAGACAGGTGGCTACACATGAGCCAAGAATAGTGGAAATCATGCAGTCCCGCTCGCCACTGACGGCGAACTCGCCCTGCGTGATCGTGATCTTGCCGCCCGCCGATTGCACTTGCCGCATCTTCACGCCTTTCGCAGGCTTCTGGCTGGATTACGCAGCGAGGCCAGGACCGCGCCCGCGATCTCAGAGAGAGGGAGTTGCTGGTCGAGAGCACCGCATTCTGCCGCAGCTCGCGGCATCCCGTAGACCACGCAGCTGGCCTCATCCTGACCGATACAATGGGCACCGGCGTTCCGAAGGGCCTGCAAACCATCTGCCCCGTCCCGACCCAACCCGGTCAGTATGACAGCGGTGACGCGTGGTGCTACATTCTCCGCACTCAGGAACAATTCGTCGACGGATGGGCAATGGCCATTTCTTTTCGGCCGATCGATTGCCTTGCAGTAGAGTGAACCGCCGCGCGCCTCGATTCCTGTGTGACGGATGCCGCCCGGGGCAAGCACGATATGTCCGGGCCGAAGCTCCATGCCGTCCTGAGCAAGTGAGACGCGGTGCGGCAGGATGGAGTCGAGGCGGGACGAGAAACTCTGGAGAAACGTTTCCGGCATGTGCTGGGCGATCAGAACCGGCGGAATGGAAGGTGGGAGCCCGCGGAGTACGGTTTCGACCGCGGTCACGCCACCGGTCGAGGCACCGATCAAGATCACCTGACCGTCGGCTATGCGAGATATTCCTGGCGCCGTCCGCGTTTGCGTCGCGGGGCGGTCGGTGTCGGGAGTGGAAACGAGGACGGGAGCCGTCGCGGCAGCATACACGCGATCGGCCAGAACATTCAGTACGGCGCTCGTGACGCCGCTCTGCGGCTTGGCGATGCAATCCACAGCGCCAAGAACCAGAGCGCGGATAGCGGCGTCGCTGCCGCTTTGTGTGACGGATGAAAACATGACCACCGGCATCGGACGGAGGCGCATCAGACGCCCCAGGAAATCGAGGCCGCTCATCCGCGGCATCTCGACATCCAGAACCAGAACATCGGGTTTCAGACGCTTGATCATGTCGCGCGCGGCGTAGGCATCTTCCGCTACGCCGACGACTTCCAATCGCGGATCGGAATCCAGGGCGTGGCCTATGAGCTTCTGCATGGCGATGGAATCGTCCACGATCAGGACCCTCTGAACCCCGGCGCGCACTTTTCGGCCACCGACAACACCTTGGCGGACAGGAGGATTGGAGACGTCGCTCATCAGAACTCTTCCCACTGACCCAGGTCCGCTTCGGATTTCAGCGCCGCGTTGCCGTCGGTCCCCGGCCGCGCGCGCGACCTGCGTGGCTGGTGGCGAGCGCGGCCCTGAGCCGCCGCTGACCCGCCGCCCGCTCTCGCCGGGCCAGTGCTCGTGTCGCCGCCGGAGAGCGAGAAGCGGTTGATCGCCTCCAGCATCACTTCGGACCGCTGGGCGAGCGCCTGGCTCGCAGCGTTGGTTTCTTCGAACATCGCAGCATTGCTCTGGGTGGCCTGATCGATCTGCGTGGTCGCCGAGTTGACCTGCGCGAGCCCCTCCGACTGCGCCTTGCCGGCAGAGGCGATGTCGGTGACATGGTCGGAGATTTCGGTGATCGAGCGCACGATGGATTTCAGCGCCTCCCCCGCCTGACCGACAAGACTGACGCCGCGTGCCACATGTTGATCGGAGGCAGAAATCAGGGTGGCGATCTCGGCTGCGGCGTCGGAACAGCGCTGTGCCAGAGCCCGGACTTCGGTGGCCACCACCGCAAAGCCGCGGCCGGCTTCGCCTGCCCGGGCGGCCTCGACCCCGGCATTCAGGGCGAGGAGGTTGGTCTGGAACGCGATATCGTCGATGACGGAGATCACCTTGCCAACCTCGGCCGACGACCCGGCGATCGCGGCCATGGCGCTTTCGGCCTCATCCACGACATCGCCGCTCTTTTCCGCCCGCAGGCGCGCGTCCTTCGCGGCTTCGCTGGCCCGGACCGCGCCGTCTGCGGTGGTGCGGACCGTGCCGGTCAGTTCGTCCAGCCGCGCCGCGTTCTCCTGCAGCGTCATGGCCAGCTTCTCCGTCCGCTCGGCCATGTCGCCCGCGGCGTCGCAGATCTCCTTGGTTTCGAGCTTCATGCCGGCGGTTTCCCGGGCAAATTCCGAGAGCGTCGTGTCGAGCGCGTCCACCGCCTCGTTGAAATCGAGGCGCAGCTGGTCGTATTCCCCTGCGAAGGGCGTATCGAGCCGCTCGCGCAGATCGCCACCGGAGAGATGGCGCAATCCGACCCGCAGCCGTTCGACCACCGCGTTCTGCTCCTTCACAAGGGCCACGCGCCGGGCCTCGGCCTCGGCCAGGTCGCGGCGCGCCTCCGTCACGTCGTTGCCGATCAGGACCGTGCCGAAGACAATGTTGTTCGCGGCCTTGATCGGGAAGAGCCCGCCCTCGACGGTTGCCGCTTCCTCGCCATCCGGCGACAGGAGGAGGAAGGGCCCGGGCACCGCCTCTCCCTTCTCGAGGCTGGCGGCGACCTTGGCCGTGCTGGTGCCGTCCATCGCCCGCAGCACGCGGCCAAGCTCGGTTCCTCCGTCCGTCGCCGTGCGGCCGCAGATGTCGCGGAAGATGGCATTGGCCGACTTGAGCCGACCGGCCGTGTCGAATTCCGCCACCACCTGCCCCTTGTCGATCGCCCCGAGAAGCGCCTGGTTCCGGCGTTCATCGGTCACATCCGCCCATTCGACGACAGTGCCGACAACCTCGCCCGTATGGTCGCGGATCGGGCTGATCCCGATCCGGAGCCTGACATCGCCGAGGGGGATGTCGGTGTCGAAGGGCAGCCGCTTCGGGTCGCTGGCCAGGGCGCGGATGTGGCCGGGGTTCTTGTGGAACTCGTCCATGTTGCGGCCGATCAGGCGCTCGGGATCGAAATCTGCCCTCACGGTGCGCAGCGCGTCGATCCGGTGCCAGAACAGTTTCACGATGGTCGGATTGACGTGCAGGATGCGGAAATCAGTGTCCGTGATCATCAGCCCGGCCGAGGTCGCCTCGATCGCGGCGGCCTTCATGGCGTTGGCGCGGACCTCGTCCGACTCGGCCTTCTCGCGCAGCGTCTCGATGGCGCGCGCGAGGGCGCCGACCGTGTCCCCGCGGTCGAGCAGCGGCGACGCCGGCGCGTCCGGATCATGCGCCGCGGCGACCCTTTCTGCCAGGGCGGCGAGAGGCCGTGACAGGGCGCGTGCCAGCCCGAGCCCCAGGATCAGCGCGATTGCGAGCGCGATGCCGGCGGCGGCAGGCCAGGGCAGGTCCGATCGGCCCATGACCAGCCCAAGTCCGCCGAGACCAGCCAGTACCAGCGCCAGCTTCATGCCCAGTTTCAGATGTCGCATGGATCAAACCCCGTGAGTGCCGGGCGTCGCGAGACGAGGTCGCGGCGCGATTCCGGGGTTTATGGACTGCGAGACATGAACATTGGTTTAAGCCGCGCGGGCTGGAGCTCAGAGAAGGCCCAGTTCGAGCGCGAGCAGGGCCGCATGGGTCCGGTTCCGGGCATCGAGCTTGCGGCACATCGTCTTGACATGCAGCTTCACCGTCACCTCGGTCAGGTCGAGATTGCGGGCGATCTCCTTGTTGGAGAGGCCTTGCGCGACACCCCGCAGCACGTCGTATTCGCGCCGCGTGAGCGTGGCGGCGAGCGAGCCGTCTGTCGGCGCGGGCGGCGTGTAGACCTCTCCGGCCAGCATCCGGCGCACGGCCTCCAGCATTTCGGCGCGCGTGAGGGTCTTGGGCAGGAAGCCCGCGGCGCCAGCCTCGATCGCGGCGGCGGCGACCGGGCCGCCCGCGGAGCCCGAGATCAGGGCGACGGGCACGCCGGGCAGCAGCGCCCGAATCCGTCCGAGACCGACGAGGTCGTGCATGTCGGGCATCCGGTAGTCGAGCAGGACGAGGTCCGGAACGGGCCCTTCGGCGATCAGCGCCTCCGTGTCACGCACGGAGGCGGCGGATCGCACGATGTGCCGCCCCTCGCCCGTCAGCAGACTCGATATCGCATCGAGAACCAACGCATGATCGTCGGCGAGAATGATGTTGGCCATACCCGGTACACTTGCAAGATCAATCGAAACTACCCTACAGGCATTGACCAGACGAGGACGAAGCGCAAGCGTTTACCCGGTGGCAACCTCACGGTGGCACAGTCACGCTCGCTGTAATTGCCGCATGGGAGAGTTTGGATGATACGACCGGCAGCCGCGCTTTTGGCGGCATTTCTGCTCTCGCCCGCCGTCTGCGTGGCGCAGGAGACGGGCGAACAGGTGATACTGACCGTTGTGACGGAGGATGGCACTCACCATGAATTGAGCCGCGCCGCGCTCGAGGCGATGCCGCAGGCCGGGTTCAGCACGAACACCATCTGGACCGAAGGGCCGCAGGACTTCGCCGGCGTGATGCTCGATGTCCTGCTCGAGACACTCGGCGCGAAGGGCACGCATATCACGCTGGGCGCCGCGAACGGCTACCGGGTGGACCGCTCCGCGGAGGCGCTGGTCGATGGCGCGCTCGTCTCCTACTTGCGCAACGGCGCGCCGATGACGCTCAGGGACAAGGGGCCGGTCTGGCTGGTCTACAATTACGATTCCGATCCCGCCTACCGGACCGAGGTGATCTATGCCAATTCGATCTGGCAACTGGACCGGATCGAGATCACGGACTAGCCTGACGCGCACGGCCGCATCCCGCGCAGGCCCGGAGAGTTGTCATGGAGCCGCAGCGTGACTGGAGGAGGTTCGAGGGCCGGCCGCCGCGGCTGATCCTGCTCGGGACGGTCGCGGTGCTCTGCCTCGTGATCATCGGCTATCTGGTGACCGAGGTGCGCCAGAAGCTGGCCGAGCTGGCCTATTCGCCGGCCGACAACATGCAGTGGACCCTGTCGCAGTTCGAGGTGGAATACCTCGAACTGATGCTTGCCGCGAGTGTCGCCATGAAGCTCGAGGCCACAGATGCGGAGACGCTGCGCCCCGCTCTGGCCGAGGTGCGCAAGCGCTACGACATTCTCTACAGCCGGGTCGAGACCCTGTCGCAGAGCCAGCTCTACAACGAGATCCTGCGCGCGGAGACGCTCGGTCCGGGGTTCTCGACCCTGGAAACGGGGCTGCGGGACATGATCCCGGTGATCGATGGCCCCGATCCCCGGCTTGCCGCCGCCCTGCCCGACATGCGCCGCACGCTGATCGACCTGCGCGGCACCGTCCGCGACGTTCTCACCAACGGCAACCAGGCGCTGGTGGAACTGGCCGACAACACCCGCAACGCGGTCGCGCTCGTCCTCTTCCGGCTGGTGATCGCGAGCCTCGTGCTGCTGGCTGCGCTGTCTCTGCTGGTCCTGATGTTCCGCCAGGTGGCCGCGCAGAACGAACGGCGCACCTGGGAGGTCCTGACCACCTCCGCCCGGCTCGAGACGATCTTCTCGACCTCGCGGGATGCCATCCTCGTGCTCGACCGCCGCGGCACGATCGAGACCGCGAACGACGCGGCGGCCGAGATGTTCGGACGAAGCCGGGAGGGCCTGGCCGGCCTCGGCATCGGCCAGTACCTTTTCCACACAAGCGAAACCCCGACGCCGCTCGGCGCCGGCGACCTCGATCCTCTCTGCTCGGAGGCCGACAAGACGGCGCTGCGCCTGATCGGACGCAGCGCGCAAACGACTTTCCCGGTCGAGGTCTCGATGAACGTCACGGATCGCGAAGGGGCCGCGGTCTATGTCTGTGTGATCCGGGACATTTCCCACCAGGTCGCGGCCGAGGCCGAACTGACCCACAGCCGCGACCGGGCGCTCGCCGGAGAGCGCGCCAAGGCGCGGTTCCTCGGCGTCGTCAGCCACGAGATGCGGACGCCACTGAACGGCATCATCGGCGCGCTGGAACTGATGCAGGACGCCCGCGCCGAGGACATCCAGGCACATTACCTGCCGGTCCTGCGCAACTCCTCCAGCGTGCTGCTCGACCTCGTGAACGACGTGCTCGAGATCACCCGGATCGAGGGGCGCGTCGCCGTCGAACCGGTCGTCTTCGATCTCGACCATCTGATCGCCAGCGTGCTCGATGCCGAACAGCACCGCGCGCAGGCCCATGACAACGCGCTCCACCGCGCCGAGGAACCGCCGGTCGGCCCGGTGACGGGCGACCGGCGGCGGGTGCGGCAGATCCTCCTCAACCTCGTGTCGAACGCGGCCAAGTTCACCCGCGCCGGCCGCATCACCGTCTCGGCCGAGCGGCTGTCCGGCGATCGGGTCGAGATCCAGGTGGCCGATACCGGCATCGGCATCGCCGAGGCGGACCTCGAAACGATCTTCGACGATTTCGTCCGCACCGACAGTGCGAACCAACTCCAGATCCAGGGGACCGGGCTGGGGCTCGGGATCGCGCGGCAACTCGCTCGGAGCATGCGCGGCGACATCGGGGTCGAGAGCATCGAGGGGGAGGGCAGCATCTTTCGCGTGACGCTCCTCCTGCCCGCCGCCAGCAGCGCCGATCTGCCTGCCGCCCGGCCGGAGACGGCGCAGGCCGCCCCCCGACCGGGCCCGCGGCTCGAGATCCTGATGGCCGAGGACAACGCGACGAACCGCTTCGTCACCCGCCGCATGCTGACGCGGCAGGGCCATGCCGTGACCGAGGCCCACGATGGCGAAGAAGCGGTGCAGAAGGCGGGCGAGCGGCCCTTCGACCTGATCCTCATGGATGTCTCGATGCCCCGCACCGACGGGATCGAGGCGACGCGGCTCATCCGCAGCGGCCACGGGCCCAACCGGGCGACCCGGATCGTGGCCCTGACGGCACATGTGGGCGACGACCTCGTCGCCTCGCTGAAGCGGGCGGGCATGGACGGCGTGCTGGCCAAGCCGCTGACCGGCGCCGATCTGAGCGGTGTCGTGGCCGACACGCTGAGCCTCGCCCAACCGGTCCCGCCCGGGCACGACACGCCCACAGAGGAAAGCCCTCTGCCGATCCTCGACCCCGACCAGATCGGCGCCATCCTGTCGGGGGATGCGAACGGGGGGCTGCCGGACCGGCTCGACCGGTTCCTGTCCGAAGGGGCGACGGCCTTTGACAAGCTGGAGTCCGGGCCGGGCATCGATCCCGGCGCGGCCGCGCCGGTGCTGCACGATTTCGCGGGCAGCGCCGCGGTCTTCGGCGCCCGGCGCCTGCATGCCGTCCTCGTCGAGGCGGAAACGCACGCCCGCGACGGGAACGCCCCCGCGCTCGCGGCCAGCATCGCGCGGGCCCGACCGCTCTGGCAGCGCACGCGGGCCGCGGTGCTCGACCGGCGGCTCGACCGGGCGGCGGAGAAAACCGAAGGCTGACATCGGCGGCTGGCACCGCTTGCTGGCGGCGAGGGTGGCGCTAAATCCGCTGAATGGCGGCCGACGACCTTCTCTTTCCGACGCCCGAAGGGCTCTACTGCCCCGGCGGCGATTTCCACGTGGACCCGGTGCGCCCGGTGCCCCGCGCGCTGGTGACCCACGGCCACGCCGACCACGCCCGCCCCGGCAATGGCGCGGTGCTGGCCACGCGCCAGACGCTCGACATCATGGCGATCCGCTACGGCGCGGATTTCACCGGCACGCGGCAGGTGGCCGAGGGCACGATGACGCTCGGCGACGCGACGGTCCGCTTCCATCCGGCGGGGCATGTCCTGGGATCCGCCCAGGTCGAGATCGAGACCGGCGGCACCCGGTTCGTCGTCACCGGCGATTACTGCCGCCACCGCAACCCGGTGGCCGAAGGGTTCGAGCCGGTGCCCTGCGACATCTTCATCACCGAGGCGACCTTCGCCCTGCCCGTCTTCCGCCACCCGGATCCGGCGGCAGAGATCGCGAAGCTCCTGGCCTCCATCGAGGCCTTCCCCGAGCGCGCCCATCTCGTCGGCGCCTACGCCCTCGGCAAGGCGCAGCGCGTGATCATGCTTCTGCGCGAAGCCGGCTGGGACGCGCCGATCTACATCCACGGGTCGCTGGAACGGCTCTGCCGCTATCACGCGGAGCAAGGCGTGCCCCTCGGCGACCTGCGCCCGGCCACCGACGACAGCATGGCGAAGGCCGATTTCGCGGGCCAGATCATCCTCGCGCCCCCCTCGGCCTTCGCCGCCACCTGGGCGCAGCGCTTCCCCGACCCGGTCATCGCCTTCGCGAGCGGCTGGATGCAGATCCGCGCCCGTGCGCGCCAGCGCGGCGTGGAGCTGCCGCTCGTCATCTCGGACCATGCCGACTGGCCGGACCTCCTGCGCACGATCGAGGAGGTGAACCCCGAGGAGACCTGGATCACCCACGGCCGGGAGGAGGCGCTGATGCGTCAGCTCGCGCTCGGGCAGAGGCGGTCGCGGCCGCTGCACCTGATCGGCTTCGAGGAGGAGCCCGAGGGATGAAGCACTTCGCCCGCCTCCTCGAGGCCCTCGCCTTCACGCCCCAGCGGAACGGCAAGATCCGCCACCTCGTGCAGCACTTCCGCACGCGCCCCGACCCGGAGCGCGGGCTGGCGCTCGGCGCGCTGACCGGAGACCTCGACCTGCGCAACGTCACGCCGTCGCTGCTCCGCGGGCTGGTGAACGAGCGCGTGGACGCGGAGCTCTTCGCGCTCTCCTACGATTTCGTCGGCGACCTGGCCGAGACCATCGCGCTCATCTGGCCCGAGGCAAAGGACCCCTCCGATCCGCCGCTCTCCGAACTCGTCCACGAGCTCGAGGCGACCGGCAAGGCCGCGCTTCCCGGCGTGATCGCGGCCCGGCTCGACAGTCTCGCGCCGTCGTCGCGTTACGCCTACCTCAAGCTCGCGACCGGCGGGCTCCGCGTCGGCGTCTCCGCCCGCCTCGCCCGCACCGCGCTGGCCGAATTCGGCGCGGTCCCGGTCGAGGAGATCGAGGAGCTCTGGCACGGCCTCGCCCCGCCCTTCGAAAGCCTCTTCGCCTGGCTGGAGGGCGGCGAGAAGCCGGTTTCGGCCGCGCTTGCGCCGTTCCGCCCGGTCATGCTCTCGACCGCGACGGACCTGGACGCGCTCGGCGCGTTCGACCCGGCGGATTACGTGGCCGAATGGAAATGGGACGGGATCCGCGTGCAGGCCTCGGTCGAGGCGGGCGTGAAGCGGCTCTATTCCCGCACCGGAGAGGACATCTCGGGCAGTTTCCCCGACCTGCTCGAAGCGCTCGATTTCGACGGCACGGTGGACGGCGAGCTGCTGGTGCGCCGCAAGGACGCCGTGGCGCCGTTCTCGGATCTGCAGAAGCGGCTGAACCGCAAGACGGTCGGCAAGACGATGCTGAAATCGCACCCCGCCGCGCTCCGGGCCTATGATCTGCTGCTGCACGAGGGCGAGGATCTGCGCGCCCTGCCCTTCGCAGACCGCCGTGCCCGACTGGAGCGTATGGTGCTTGCGTGCGATCCCGTACGGATCGACCTCTCGCCGCTCCTGCCGTTCGAAACCTGGGACGACCTCGCCGCGCTGCGCGCCGATCCGCCCGACCCGGTGATCGAGGGGGTGATGATCAAGCGGCGCGAAAGCCCGTATCTCGCGGGCCGGATCAAGGGCCATTGGTACAAGTGGAAGCGCGACCCGATGCTGGTGGACGCCGTGCTGCTCTATGCGCAAAGGGGCCATGGCAAGCGGTCGGGCTATTACTCGGATTTCACCTTCGGGGTCTGGGAGGGCGCGCAGCTGATCCCCGTCGGCAAGGCCTATTTCGGCTTCACCGACGAAGAGCTGAAGGACCTCGACCGCTTCGTGCGCAACAACACCGTGGAGCGGTTCGGCCCGGTCCGCGCGGTGAAGCCCTCGCTGGTGCTGGAAATCGCCTTCGAGGGGCTCAACCGCTCTGCCCGGCACAAGTCGGGCGTCGCCATGCGCTTTCCCCGGATCGCACGGATCCGCAAGGACAAGCCGGCGGCAGAGGCGGACCGGCTGGAGGACCTCGCCGCTCTCTTGCCGCCGGAGTGACGCTCAGACCAGCGCGCCGATCTTCTCGAGGCGCTCGATCTTCTCGCCGTCGTATTTCAGCAGATCGCTCAGCACGGTGAGATTGTCGCGCCCGTAGTCCGGGCTCGATCTCGGCGGCGCCGCAGGGGTCCGCGAGAGGTGCCAGCGGCAGGCCTCGACCACGCTCGTCTCGCCGTTGCCGCGCGGGATCTCGATGAAATGATGCCAGTGCTTCACCTGCGGGTCGGCGTAGATGTCTTCAGCCGATGCCGCAATATGGGCCGGTATCCCCTTGGCCTGCAGGCGTTTTTCGACATCCGTGCTTTCCTGCGTGGCGCACCATTCGGCCAGCGCACGGTCGATCCTCTCCTCCTGCGCCTTGCGCCCCTCGAGCGTGTTCAGGCTCTCGTCCGCGGCCAGCTCGCCGCCCACCTCCTCCGCCAGCCGCCGCCATTCGGCGTCATTCCGGCAGGAGATCGCGACCCAGCGGTCGTCGTAGCCGTGCTTCCTGCAGGCATAGGTGTTGTTCGGCGCGATCAGCGGATCGCGGTTGCCGACGCATTCGGCGACGACCCCGTTCACCTCGTAATCGGCGAAACGGTCGGCCATGCCCTGCATGCCGGTCTCGGACTGGCCCACGTCCATCCAGCCGCCCTCGCCGGTCTTCTCGCGGTGATCGAGCGCGGCGAGAAGCGCGACGAGGCCGAAGCGCGGCCCGACGTAATCGGTGTAGGGCCCGTAGGGACCGACCGGCAGCCCGCCCTCGGGGCCGACCAGCTGCTGGTAGCCCGACATGGCACCGCCGATATTGCCGAAGCCTGCGAGCTTCGACCACGGCCCGACCTGCCCCATGAGCGAGGTCGAGAGCATGATGACCCCCGGGTTCCGCTTCGCCAGCTCCTCGTAGTTCAGCCCCCAGCGTTTCATCTGGCCGGGCGCGAAGCTTTCCACCACCACGTCGGCCCATTCAACGAGGTCGAGGATCACCTCCCGCGCCTCGTCCGAGCCGAGATCGAGCGACAGGCCCAGCTTGCCGGTGTTGCAGTTCTCGAACTGGCCCGAGCGCAGCTTGTTGATCTCGCCGCCCGGGAACGGCCCGAGCAGGCGCGCCGTCTCGACCCGCTTGGAGCTTTCCACCCGCACCACGGTCGCACCGAAATCGGCCAGGTTGCGGCCGATCATCGGGCCGGCCACGACCCAGGCGAGGTCGAGGACCTTCACGCCCTCCATCGGCCGTTCGCTCCGGCCCGAGCCCGAGAAGGTCGCGGGGGCCTCGCCGAGCCAGTCCTTCAGGATCGCCTCCCGGTCCCGGTCGAGCGTCGGCGCCTCGGTCAGGGGCGCGTAGGCCCCGTCGATGTAGCGCGCGAAGGGTCCCGGCTGGCGCAGCATCCGGCCCTTCCACGGCACCTCGCGGAAGAAGTTGCGCGATTTCACGTGCTCCGAGCGCAGCTGGTCCTCGAGCGTGCAGATCGGCGCCATCAGCACCTTCTGCGCCAGCGCGATGTCGACCGCGTCGAACTTCTTCTTCGGCTCGAGGAAGACGGCCACGCAATCGCGGGCGCGCTGGAGGTCCTCTTCGCCGATCTCGTCCGCGACGATACGGTCCTGAAGGGTCGCCCAGTCCCATTCGGCGAATTCCTCGGCCCCGGGCACGCCCTCGGCCTTGAGGAACTGGAAGAGCTTGTTGGTGAAGCGCCCCGTCGCCGGCCCCATGGCAAGGTGCATTTCGACCAGACCGTCCTGCACCTGCCATTTCGACTTGTTGGTCCGCGCGCCGGAGCCCGACAGGTCGGGCTGGTTCTTCATGCTCGCGACGGATTTCCTGAGCGTGTAATTCGGGTGGCCGACCGCGCCCGCAAGGCTCATGGAGAGCGTCGACTGGGTGGCCGAGGCCTGGGCCGACACCTCGACATGCTGGCCGAGGCCGGATTTCTTCCGCTCGAAATAGGCGATCAGCGCGCCCTGCACCGCGTCCATCGTCGCGTGGTGATAGGCCTGCGGAACCGAGATGCGGTAGGGTTTGTCCGACACCGCGGCGACCGGCAGGAGCGGCCCGCCCGAGGCCCAGACCGTCAGCTCGCTGTCGGCGTAGGCCGCCTTGGGGCCGGTCAGGCCGAAGGGGGTCACGGTCGCCAGGATGAGGCCGGGGTTCAGCTTTGCCAGCGCGTCGTAGTCCAGCAGCGCGTCCTCGGAGGGGTTGCCGGTCTGGATCAGGATGTCGGCGCGGCGCACCAGCTCCTCGAAGGTCTTCCGGCCCTCGTCGGTGTCGCGATCGAGCACGATGGACCGCCGCCCGGCCCCGTAGGCCGCCCAGTAGAGCGAATCCCCGTCCGGGTCATAGGGCGGCTGCATCCGGCTGTCGCTGCCTTGCGGAGGCTCCACCTGCACGACGTCGGCGCCGAGCTGGGCGAAGACGCGGCCCGCGATGGCGCCGCGGTGGTCCGTCAGGTCCAGCACTTTCAGATGCGACAGATGTCCGACCTTGTCCTCGGCCATGGGCTTGCTCCTCCGGTAAGCGATGTCCTTGCGGCGTCGGTCCCTCTCCGGCGCACGCCGCATCCTTCCGGCTTTCGGCCGGACAGACAAGGCCGCCCCGACGCAACCCTTGGCCGGGACGGCCCGTTTTCACATCCGCGGCGGGCGGCGGCTCAGCGACGCTCGGCCGCGATATGGCTGCGCAGGACGCCGATGCCCTCGATCTCGAGCTCGACGGTGTCGCCGGGGTTCAGGAAGCGCCCCAGTTCCAGCCCGCAGCCGCCCCCCACGGTGCCCGAGCCGATGAATTCGCCCGGCTGAAGATCCTCGTCGCGCGAGACGTGTTCGATGATCCGCGCGAAGGAATGGTGCATGTCCGAGGACGTCCCCCGCGCCCATTCCTCGCCGTTCACCCGCGCGATCATGGCGAGGCCCGAGCCGTCGCCGATCTCGTCCCGGGTCACGAGGCAGGGCCCCATGGCGTTCGCGGTGCGGAAATCCTTGCCCTTGGCGGGGCCCAGCCCGCCCGCGCCTTCCAGCATCTGGTGGTCCCGGGCCGAGAAATCGTTGAAGCAGGTGAAGCCGAAGATGTGCTCATTGGCATCGGCCTTGGCGATGTCGCAGCCGCCCTTGCCGATGAACATGCCGAGCTCGAGCTCGAAATCGAGCCGGGTCTCGCCCCGGGGCCAGATGATCGTGTCCTCGGGGCCCGAGACCGAGAAGCGGTTGCCCTTGTAGTAGATCGGCTGGTCGTACCAGACCTGCGGCATCTTCACGTCCTCGGGCTTCATCGGCTTGGCCGTCTCGTCCCAGAGGTGCCGGTTGGCGCGAGCCTGCCGGAGGTGTTTCTCGAAGACGAGGCTGTCACGCATCTGGACGGGCACCGGCACGGGGGCCTTCAGGCGGACGGCGCCCACTGTCTCCGTCGCGGCGGAGGCGCTGGCCTTGCGGGCGGCCTCGAGCCCCTCGTCGCCCGCCTCGATCAGCGCGAGCATGTAGGCGAAGGCGGGGTTCGCGCCCGCGTCGAGCACGCGGATCGTCTCGCCGTCGAGCACGCCGATGGCCTGCCGGCCGCTCTTTTCGAATGTCACCAGTTTCATTCCGGTCTCCTTGATCCTAATGCGCCTGGCAGCCGCAGGGCCCGTCGTGCGGGCACTCCGCGCCGTGCCGGTAGCGCAGCATCTGCGCCATGATCTCGTCCTTCGTCGGATCCACCCTGCCGCCCGAAAGCGTGCGGTAGACGTTGGCGACATTGGCCACGATCCGCTCGCGGTCGAGCCAGCTGTCGAAGGCGTCGTAGCCCACCTCGTAGGCCGCCTCCTCCCATGTGAGCCCGGCCTCGTGGGCCTTCGTCGTCTCGGTCTCCACATGGGTGAGGTAGTCGCGCAGCGCCTGCACTTCCGGCTTGCCGCAGACCGCGCCGTGGCCGGGAACCACGATGTCGACGTCGAGCCCGAGGATATGGTCGCAGGCGGCGATCCAGTTGCCGATCGGACCCGCCCAGATGATCGGGTGGCCGCCGTGGAACACGAGGTCCCCGGTATAGACCGTGCGCGCGTCCGGCACATGGATCACGATGTCGCCGCGGGTATGCGCCGGGCCCAGCTCCGTCAGCTCGATCCGGCGGCCGCCGATCTCGAGCGTGCGGGTGCCGTCGAAGGTCTCGTCCGGCGGCAGGTGCCCGATGTCCGAGAAATCGAAGCGGGAGCCCATCGTCTCGGTGAAGAACCGGCCGTAGGCGCCGAACTTCTCGGGATGGGCCACGACCTCCTGCACGACCGTCGCGGGCCGCTCCTCCATCTCCTCGAGGCAGGCGGTGGAGCCGATGATCCGGGCGCCCTTCACGAGGTGGTTGCCGTAGGTGTGGTCCCCGTTGGAATGGGTGTTGACCAGCACGTCTATGGTCTCGGCCGCGGGCACGGCACGGCGGTAGGCTTCCAGCATGTCCGCCGTCAGCCGCCCGGTGAAGAGCGTATCGACCATCAGCACCCGGTCGTCGTCGCCCGTGATCAGGCCCGAGTTGCTCCACCCCCAGGACCCGTCGCCCTGCACCCAGGCATAGAGGCCGTTGCCCAGGTCCTGAAGCTCCCGCTTGGTGTCCTCGTACATGTCGCTCCTCCTCAGAGCAGGCCGGTGGCGAGCCACGGCAGCGCCATGACGAGCGCGACCATGATCACCATGACCAGCGCGAAGGGCGCGGCACCGGCGAAGATGTCGTTCAGGGTGATGCGCTTGTCGTCGAGGTTGGCCTTGATGACGAAGCAGGCGACGCCGAGCGGTGGCGTCAGCAGGCCGACCTCCACGGCGATGATCGTGACGATGCCGAACCAGACGAGATCGACGCCGAAGGGTTGGACCACCGGCAGGATCAGCGGCAGCAGGATCAGGAGGATCGAGGAGCTGTCGAGGATCGTGCCCAGCAGGATGATGGCCAGCAGATAGAGCAGCAGGATGCCGTAGAGCCCGAGCTCCCACGAGGCCATGAGCCCGGTCATCGCCCCCGGCAGCCCGGTGAGCGCCAGGAGCCGCGAGTACATGTGCGCGGCGATGATCAGGAAGGTGATCGAGGCGGTGACCTGCCCCGTCTCCAGGAGGATCCGCCCGATCTCGCGCAGACCGAGCCGGCCCTTCACCGTCGCGATGATCAGCGCGCCGAGCGCGCCGACGCCGCCGGCCTCCGTCGGCGTGAAGAAGCCGCCGTAGATGCCGCCGAGGACCAGCAGGATCAGGATGATGATCGGCGCCGACTTCAGCAGCATCGTGGCCGAGGACATCTCGGGCAGGTCCGTCGCCTCGGGCCGCCCGGTGAAGCCGGGGGCAAAGCGGGCGAGCGCGAGGATCAGCACGCAGAAGAAGAAGGCCAGCACCATGCCGGGCAGGATGCCGGCGGTGAAGAGGTCCCCGATCGAGGTCTCGGCGATGATCCCGTAGAGGATCAGCAGGAGCGACGGCGGGATCAGCATCCCCAGAACGGAGGAGCCCGCGACCACGCCGACCGAGAAGCGCGGCGTGTAGCCCTGCCGTACGAGTTCCGGCACCGCGACCTTGGTGAAGACCGAGGCCGAGGCGATGGAGGTGCCGTTGACCGCCGCGAAGACGGCGTTGGCGAAGACGGTGGCGATGCCCAGACCGCCCCGGAAGCGGCGGAAGAGCTGTCCCGCCACGTCGAAGACGTCGCGCCCGAGCCCGCAGGCGCCGACGAGCACGCCCATCAGGACGAAGAGCGGGATCACCCCGAAGGAATAGCGCGCCACCCCGTCGAGGGCGGCATGGGACAGGAGTTTCCCGGCGATCAGGAACTTGCCCTTCACGAGGAAGACGCCGAAGAAGCTGACCGTCATCAGCGCGATGGCCACGTGCATGCCAAGCTGGATGAAGACGAGGATCGCCACGATCGAGGCGATGCCGATTTCGACGCTGCTCATGGACGCGGCCCTCCGCGCGCCGCGCGCAGCGCGAGGCCCGCGGTCAGCAGCGCATAGGCCGCGAGCGTCATGATGCAGCCGATCAGCACGCAGGTCACGAAGGGCCAGCGCGGCATCGACCAGATGCCGTAGAGCCCCACCGTCTCACGCCCCTCGATGGAGTCGATGATCTCGGGGCCCATGTAATACATCAGGATGGCGAGGATCATGGTGCCGAACAGGTGATGCACGCAATCGACCCAGTCCGCCGCCCGCGGCGAGCGGGCGCGCAGGCGGGTCAGGAACATGTCCGAGCGCACGTTGCGCCCCTCGGCGGTGGCATTGGGGAGCTGCAGGAAGACGATGGCCACGATGGCGGCCGAGACGATCTCGGCCGTGGCCGGGATCGGGTGGTCGAAGAAGCTGCGTCCGATCACGTCCGCGTTGATGAGCGCCATGATCCCCAGCGTCCCTGCCCCGCCCAGGATGGCGAGGACAAGCGCGATGCCCGACATGGCACGCGCCAGCACGCCGCCGGGCAGAGCCGGCGGCGTTGTTTCGTCAAGCGTGCTCACTCGGTGCCCCAGTCCCGCGGGAACTCGATGCCGGCCTCTTTCGACAGCCGCATGTAGGTTTCGAGCGTCCTGGTCCCGGGCAGGCCCTGCGCGTCGAGCGACTTGGCCCATTCCCCGGCGATGTCGGGCAGGTTGTTCGCATAGGCCGCGCGCTGCTCGGCCGAGAGCTCCGAGATCTTGGCCCCTTCCGCGACCGCCGCGTCGAGCGAGTCCTGTCCGCCGGTGCGATAGCTTTCCGCCGCGATGTCGCGGTATTCGTCCGCGACCTCCTGGATCGCCTGTTTCACGTCGTCGGGCAGGTCGTCCCACACGTCCTTGTTCGCGGTCAGCGCCGAGGCATACATCGCACCGAAGTTGATCTTGGTGATGTAGGGCGCGACCTCGTAGAACTTGTAGGGCGCCACCACCGATTCAAAGGTCAGGATACCGTCGTAGAGCCCCGTGGACATGGCGTTGTAGAAGTCCGGCAGCGCGCCCGCCACCGGCGTCGCGCCCGAGCCCTTGAGCCAGTTCAGCGCAAGACCGGCGGTGCCCAGCTTGTGGCCCTCGATGTCCTTCGTGGTCTCGATCGGAAACTTGGTCACGAAGTGGTAGGTGTCGATGCCCACGGGCGCGAGCACGACGTTGTTGGCCTTGGCCCAGCCCTCGTCGATCTCTGGGATCTCGGCGTGCAGCTGGTCGATGACCTTCATCACCTTGCCAAGGTCGTCGGTCCCGAAGGGCGTGACATAGGTGATCTGCTCGAGCGGCAGCTTGTCGCCCTCGAAGAGGTGCGGCACATAGCCGAACTCGGCGATCCCGTCGCCGACGGCTTCCAGCACGCCCAGCGGATCCGCCACGGCGCCGGCATAGGCCTCGGTCCAGGTGACGGTATGGCCGAGCGCTTCGAGCCGTTTCGTCACCTCGGGCACGAAATGCTCGCTGATCGCCGAGACGCCGCGCGTGATCGGCGGATGGCCCGCGATGATGGTCCAGTTGTAATCCTCTGCCGTCGCCGGAAGGGCCGCGCAGAGCGCAAGCACCCCGGCCAGGCCGGTGGTCTGAAGGTGGGTCATTCTTTCCTCTCTTGCGACACTCCGGTCGCCTCTCGACTGCGTGACCTGCCCGGGCTCCTCTCCCGATGCGGCAGGTCACTTTCAAACAGCTGTTTGATATCTTCTGGCGGCCAGGATGTCATGTCAAGAGATCAGGCTGTGTCAGAGGGGCGTGATTGAAGAGCGTCGGACCGGCGGACAAGGAAAAGGCCGGGCAAAAGCCCGGCCTCCCGCATCCAGCGGCGTTTCTCGGTGCGGAAACGGGGGCCGCGCTTCAGCCCGGCGCCCGGCCCGCCGCCCTCACCGCAGGCCGAGCCCGCGCGCGACGATGCCGCGCAGGATCTCGGTCGTGCCGCCCTGGATCGTCAGCTTCGGCGCCATGCGGGTGTAGAAATCCATCCGCTCGCGATAGGCCTGCACGTCGTACTGGTCGTAATCCATCAGCGAGATCAGCGTCCGCAGCTCCTTCGGCAGCGCCTGGTCCCAGACGGTGCCGAGGTCCTTCACGATCGAGGCCTCCGTCACCGGCTCGCGCCCCGCCTCCAGCATCCCCGCGACCGAGACCGACATGCGCCGCATCGTGTGGAGCTGGGCGATCAGCCGGCCCAGCCCCTCCTGCAGGCGGGTGTCGTCGGTGCCCTCGACGGCGGTCAGGAAGGCGCGCATCGCGCCGAAGGTCTCGAGGAAGCGCTCGGGGCCGGACCGTTCATAGGCCAGTTCCGAGGTCGCCTGTTTCCACGCCCCGTCGATCTCTCCGATGACGTTCTCGTCCGGCAGGAAGACATCGTCGAACAGGACCTCGTTGAATTCCATCACGCCGTTGATCATCTCGATCGGGCTCACCTTGATCCCGTCGGCATGCATGTCGACGAGGAACGAGGTCAGCCCGTGGCGGCGGTTCTCCCTGGTCGGCTGCGAGGTGCGGAAGAGGCCGATCATGTAATCGGCGTGCTGCGCGCCGGTGGTCCAGATCTTCGCGCCGTTCAGCCGCCATCCGCCGTCGACCTTGGTGGCCTTCGCCTGGGCGGCGAAGAGGTCCGAGCCGGAATTGGGCTCGCTCATCCCGATGCAGAACATCGCCTCGCCCGCGATGATCTGCGGCAGGACGCGTTGCTTGATGGGTTCCGAGGCATAGCGGATCAGTGTCGGCCCGCTCTGCCGGTCGGCGACGAAGTAGCGCCGGGTCGGGGCCCGGGCGACGAGCATCTCCTCGGACACCACGTAGCGTTCGAGGAAGGACCGCTCCTGCCCGCCGTATTCGCGCGGCCAGGCCATGCCGATCCAGCCCCGCTCCGACACCGCCTTGGCAAAGCGGCAGATGTCCTCGTATCCGTGCGAGCGCGCGGTCGGGTCGTAGACCCCCTGCACCACCTGTTCGCGCAGGAAATCGCGGACCTCCTGACGCAGGTCCTGGCAATGGTCCGGCAGGCGGACGGGGTCGAAACGCAGTGCGACGTTCATCGGTCTCTCCCTCAGCGGCTGGCCAGCAGCGGCCAGAGCGCATCCGCGCCCCCGGCCGAGACGAGCTGACCCAGTTTCAGCGCCCAGTGCGCCTCGGTCCCGTAATCCTCGCGCCAGGCGAGCGCGTTCAGCGTCAGCCGGTGCAATGCATGTTCGCGGGTGATGCCGATCGCCCCGTGGACCTGGTGCGCGATGCCCGAGGCCGCCTCGGCCGCCTCGCCGCAGCGGACCTTGGCCGCCGCCACCTCAAGCAGGAGCGCATCGCCCGTCTCGCCCCGCGACAGGGTGTCGGCGGCAGAGCCGGCCGCGGCGACCGCGGCGGCACATTCCTCGCCCAGACGGGCCAGCAGGTGCTGCACCGCCTGGAATTTCGAGATCGGCCGTTCGAAGGCGCGGCGGTCCTGCGCGTATTGCACCGTGGCGTCCAGCATCCGCTCGAGCGCGCCCGCGATCTGGTTGGCGCGCGCGGTCGCGGCCATCTCGGGCAGGGCCGCGGCCGTCCCGGCGGGGGCGGAGGCCATCGCCGGCGCGCCCTCCACATGCACCCAGTCGAGCGGTTCGTAGGAGAGCGCGGTGCCCTCCTCGATCCGGCAGGCCGCCGGGTCGAGCAGCGCGATCACCGGTCCGTCCGGCCCGTCGCAGAGCGCCACGAAGGCGCCCGCTTCCCGCCCGAAGGGCACCTCGGGGCAGACGCCCGTCACCCGGCCCTCGGCGTCGATCGCAAGGTGTCCGCGCGGGGCGGGCACCAACGGGACCAGCACGCCCTCGCGGATCTCGAGCCCGGCCGCGGCCAGCGCCCAGTTCGCCAGCATCGTCTCGGCCAGCGGAACCGAGACCGCGTGCCGCCCGGCGGCGCGCAGAAGCGAGAACGCCTCCTCCAGCGTCAGCCCGACGCCGCCCGCCTCTTCGGGGACCATGGCGATGGTCAGCCCGTTCTCCTCGACCGCCTGCCAGAGCGAAGCCCGATAGGCGCCGTCCCGGTCATGGGCCACCGTCTGCAGATCGGCGCGGTCGGAGAAGATGCGCTCCGCCGTCGCCACGTGAATGTCGTCGCTGTCCAGTGCCATTGTCCTACTCCGCCGCCACCGCGGGCTTGTGTTTCACGACCACGCCTTCGGCCTCGAGCCGGTCGATCTCGGCCTCGGAATAGCCGAGCTCGTCCGCTAGGACCGCGCGTGTGTGCGCCCCGAACGCCGGGGCCGCGTCGAACGGCAGCGTGTCCGCGCCGTGCAGCCGCAGGGGCGAGGCCGGCACCACGATCCGCCCGAACTCCGGGTGATCGATCCAGCCGAGCGCCCCGCGTGCGTGCATGTGAGGGTCGTTCGTCACTTCGATCAGGTCCCGCACGATGGCATGCGGGACCTTGGTCCGGCCGAAGATCTCCCTGATCTCGGCGCGGGTGTGCTGCGAGGTCCAGGCGGCGATGAAGGCGTCGGTCTCCTCCATGTTGGCCACCCGGACGGCGCGGTTCTCGAAGCGCGGATCCGTCGCCATCCCGGGCTGGCCCATGGCGGTGCAGAGGTTCACGAAATGCCCCTCGTTGGTGCAGATCACCGCGACATGGCCGTCCCTGGCCGGGTAGACGTTGTAGGGGCAGGACGCGAGCCCGCCATGCCGGTTCCCGGTGCGGGGCGGCGGCGCGTCGGTGTCGTAGATCATCCCGAGGTTAGAGGCGAGCGCGGGGTAGACGCATTCCTGCATCGCGACCTCGACCAGCTGGCCCTTGCCCGTCCGTTCCCGGTGGAACAGCGCGGTCATGATCCCGGCATAGAGATGCACGCCGCTCATGAAATCCACGACCGCGGGGCCGCATTTCACCGGCGGGCCGTCGGGAAAGCCCGTGACGCTCATCATCCCGCTGGCCGCCTGCACGGTGATGTCCATCGCCTGCCGGTTCATGTCCGGCCCCGAGATGCCGTAACCCGACCCCGAGCCGTAGATCAGCCGCGGGTTGATCTTCCGCATCGCCTCGTAGCCGATCCCGAGGCGGTCCATCACGCCCGGCGCGTAATTCTCGACCAGCACGTCCGCGTCAGCAACGAGGCGGCGGAGGATATCCTTGCCCTCCTCGCTCTTGAGGTTCAGCGTCATGTCGCGCTTGTTCTGGTTCAGCATCGCGAAGGGCACCGCGGACCCGCGCGAGACCTCCTGCCGCTGGCGGATCGGCTCGCCCGAGGGCGGCTCCACCTTGATGACGTCAGCGCCGGCCTTGGCCATCAGAAGCGTGCAATAGGGTCCCTGATAGACCTGCGTCAGGTCGATGACCCTGATACCGGCGAGCGGCAATCTCTCCGAATTCGACATGGTCGAAAGTCCTCCCGGGAGAAATATGCACCCCCGGTTTCGGAATGGCCACCACGAATTTGACCGATCGGCAGGTTAACTTACCCGCTGGCAGCTTCCGCCTTCTCCTCGAGGGTCAGCCACTCCTCCTCGGCCTCGGCCAGCGCGGCCTGACGCTCGGCCAGCGCCTCGGTGCCCTTGGCGAATTTCACCGGTTCGGCGGTGTAGAGATCGGGCAGGGCGAGGTAGGCCTCCAGCTTGGCGATCTCGGCGTTGAGCCGGTCGATCACCTTCGGAAGCTCCTTCAACCGGTGGCTTTCGGTGAAGGACAGGCCCGGCGCGGGCGTCGTGCCCTGCTTCACCTTCGGCGCGGAAGCCTTTGGTTTTTCGCCCTTCGTTACGCTCTCGGATTTTCCTTCGCCGCGCTGCGCCATGTAATCGGTCCAGCCGCCGGCATAGACGGTCGCCCGTCCGCCGCCTTCCATCGCGACGGTGGTCGCGGCCACACGGTCGATGAAATCCCGGTCGTGGCTGACCAGCAGGACGGTGCCGTCGTAATCGTCGAGGATCTCCTGCAGCAGGTCCAGCGTCTCGACGTCCAGATCGTTGGTCGGTTCGTCGAGCACCAGCAGGTTGCTCTCCTTCGCCATCAGCTTGGCGAGAAGCAGCCGGGCCTTCTCCCCGCCCGAAAGCGACTTCACCGCGGCACGTGCCTGCTGCTCGTCGAAGAGGAATTCCTTGAGATAGCCGACCACGTGTTTCGGCTGTCCGCGCACCATGACCTGATCCGCTTGCCCCGAAACGCGCATCTCCTTGTCGCCGACGAGGTTTTCCCAGAGCGTCTGCTCGGGCACCAGAGCGGCGCGGGACTGATCGAAGATCGCGGGCATCAGGTTGGTGCCCAGCTTCACCGTGCCGGCGTCGGGCGCCAGCTCTCCGGTCAGCATCTTGATCAGCGTCGTCTTGCCCACCCCGTTCGGCCCCACGAAGGCCACCCGGTCGCCGCGCGTCACGGTGATCGAGAAGTCGCGCACCACGTCCCGGCCCTCGAACGCCTTCGAAAGCCCCTCGGCCTCGATCACCTTCTTGCCGGACTTCGGCCCGCTGTCGAGCGCCATCGCCGCCGTCCCCTGCCGACGGATCTGCGCGGCGCGGTCCGACCGCATCTCCTGCAGACGCCGCACCCGGCCCTGGTTCCGCTTGCGCCGGGCCGAGATGCCTTCGACCGCCCATCTCGCCTCGGACTTGATCTTCCGGTCGAGCTTGTGGCGGGCGATGTCCTCCTCGTCCCAGATCTTGTCGCGCCAGGCCTCGAAACCCTCGAAACCCTCCTCGGCCCGCCGCACCGCACCCCGGTCGATCCAGAGCGTGGCCTTGGTCAGCGCCCGCAGGAACGCCCGGTCGTGCGAGATCAGCACGAAGGCCTTCCGCGTCCCCTTCAGCTCTTCCTCGAGCCAGGAGATCGCCTCGATATCCAGGTGGTTGGTCGGCTCGTCCAGCAGCATGAGCTCCGGCCCCTCGGCCCAGAGCTTCGCCAGCGCCGCACGCCGCCGCTCCCCCCCCGAGGCGGTCGCCACGGGGCGGTCCATGTCGAACTTCAGCCCTTCGGAGGCCATCTCGACGCGCCAGGCTTCGGACGCGTCCATTTCGGACAGGGCATATTCGCCCAGCGTCTCGAACCCCGACATGTCGGGCTCCTGCTGCATGTAGCCCACGGTGGTGCCGGGCGAGAGCACACGCTCGCCACCGTCGGCCTCGACCAGCCCCGCCATCACCTTCATCAGCGTGGACTTGCCCGAGCCGTTGCGCCCCACGAGCGCCACCCGGTCGCCCGGCTGGATGTTGAGAGAGAGCCCCTCGAAGACGGGGTCCCCGCCGAAGGTGAGCGATATGTCGGAAAGCTGAAGAAGCGGTGCACGTGCCATGGAGCGCAGCTAATCGCGCCCCGCGGCGCCGTCAACGTCAGACCGCGCGGCTGCCGCAGCACGGGGGACCGAAATCGTTCCATGCGATCCCGCCGATGCCCGCTCGACGGGCAGGGAATCGCCGATTGCGCCCGTAGCCCCCGCCCGCCTCACGCAAAAACCTTGTTTCGTTACCGAAATTTGATCATAGTTACCGCGATCCCGGAGCAACCGGGGCCCACGAAGAAACTTGTGACACCGAGGGACCTATGAGCAAGACACGCGCCAACCCCGCGTCGTTGAAGTTACCTTTTATCTGCGCCCTGCTCCTGCTGTCCGCCGCCTGCGCGCGGCCCAGCTACGAGACGGGAGGCCTCGATCAGGAACGCGTCACCCGCGCGGTCCAGATCGCGACCGAGCTCCGGGCCTCGGGCCAGAAGGTCTGGTGCGTGCCCTTCGCCCGCAACGCGAGCGGCATCGAGATCCGCGGCAATGCCGGAACGTGGTGGCACCAGGCCGATGACGAGGGCTATGCCCGCAGCCGCCAGCCGGACGTCGGCGCGGTGATGGCCTTCAGCGCGGGCCGCCAGCTGCCGATGGGTCATATCGCGGTGGTGTCGAAGGTGCTTTCGGAACGCGAGATCCTTGTCGATCATGCCAATTGGGCGCCCAGCCAGGTCTCGCTCGGCATGTATGTCCGCGACGTCTCGGAGCGGAACGACTGGACGAAGGTGCGGCTCGAAAGCCAGCCGAACGCGCTCGGCAGCGTCTACACGGTCGACGGGTTCATCCGCAAACGCGCCGGCTGACCCCCCTTCCGAAGACAGGGCTCACTGCAGGGCTCAGGCGGCGTTGCGGCGTTCGAGCCTGAGCCAGATCCCCGCCTTCGACCGCACGGTGAGATGCGCGACCGGCACCGGGACGCGCTCCGCCACCGGCAGGACGCGGAACTCCCGCAGGATCATCGACAGGATCAGCGGCCCCTCCACCATCGCGAACCCCGCCCCGGTGCAGACCCGCGGGCCCGCCGAGAACGGGATGTAGGCGTCCCGCAGGCAGGCCCTGCCGTTCTCGGTCGCGAACCGGGCCGGGTCGAAGGCGTCGGGCCGTTCCCAGATCCGTTCGTGGCGGTGCAGGTGCCACGGGCTCAGCACCACCTGGCTGCCCCTTGCGACGGCCCGGTCGCGGAACCGCTCCGGGCAGGCCGCCTCGCGCACCATCATCGGCACCGGCGGGTAGAGGCGCAGCGTCTCGCGGAAGACGTCGCGGCTGATCCGCAGGCGCGACATGACGGCAAAGCCCGCCTCCTCCTCCAGCGCGCTGGCCTCTTCGGCCACGCGCGCCTGCCAGTCGGGATAGAGCGCCATGAGGTAGAGCGACCAGGCCAGCGCCGAGGCGCTGGTTTCGTGCCCCGCGAGGAAGAAGATCGCCACCTGGTCGACCATTTCTGCGGTCGCGAAGGTCTCGCCCGTCACCGGGTCGGGCGTGGTCATGATCTTGGTGGCCAGGTCGTCCGGCGCGCTGCCCGCGGCGATCTCGGCGGCGCGCTCCGCCGTCAGCCGGGTGATGAGGTCGCGGATCCGGCGGGCCGCAAGCTTCGTCTCGCGCCGGAAGAACCGCGGCATCCAGCGCGGCAGCGGCACGAAGGCGGCCAGGTTCACCACCGGCTGGGTGCGCTGATAGGCACGGAACTCGTGGAACACCGCGCTCGCCAGCTCGTGCTCGATCGGGATCGAGAAGAGCGTGCGGAAGATCACGTCCGCCGCGACATGCGAGGTCTCCTCCTCGATCTCCAGCTCCGCACCCGTGCGCGCCGAGAGCCGCGCGACACAGGCCTCGGCGGCTGCGCGCATCGCCGGGAAGGTGTCCTTCAGCCGCCCGCCCTCGAAGGCCGGGTCGATGATCCGCCGCTGCCGCTTCCAGGTCTCGCCATTGGTGACGAAGACGGAACGGCCGAGCAGCGGGCGCAGCCCCTCGCTCACCCTCTCGCTCTTCGGGAAATCCTCGGGGCGTTCCCTCAGCACGGTCTTCACAAGCTCCGGCTGGTTCACGAGGTAGGAGCGGAAGAACGGCGTCCGGAACTCCGCCATCCACGCCCGGTAGAGCTTCGCCGGCTGCGCCGACAGCAGGTCCGCGCGGAAGAGCTTCACGTAGCGCCGCAGCGACACCTTCTCGGGCCGCGCCGGGGGTTTGGGGGGCAAGGGCGTCACCACGGCCCTGCTTTCCTCTGGTCCATGTATCCTCGGGGGGCGGCGGGCCAACGGCCCGGCGGGGGGCAGACAGCCCCCCTTCCCGGCCGGCCACGCGGCGCAGCGCGCCTCATGCGACGCTCCGGTATTTCGACACCGCCGCCTCGATCCGCGATCTGGATGGCATCCGTCCGGCGAAGCGCGCGCCCAGCGTCAGCGGCCCGGCGGTGATCCGGAAGTAATCGTAATCCCGCACCCGGTCGAAGGCGCAGAGATACTGGAAATGCAGCCGGAAGAAGCGCCAGCGCAGGGCCTTCCAGCGCTCCGGGCTGAGCGTCTGGGTGAAGGCGGCCGAGATCACCAGCGGCCAGCGCTTGTCCTCGGGCGCCACGCCCGAGACCGCGACCGGATCGCAGAGCGCGAAGGCGCAGCCGTCCCCCGGGGCGGTGACGTCGATCCAGGTCAGCTCGTTGCGCTGCGAGAGATAGCGCAGGTCCCTGCGCAGCCGCTCGGCCCGCGGCAGGAACGAGACCATCGGCACCACCTGCCCGAGCGACAGGAAGGAGAGCGCCGGCCCGCCCGCCGGCACCCGGCCCGTGCGGATCAGGTCCGACAGGATCGACACCGCGAGATGGGCGCCCGAGGAATGCCCGACCACCAGCACCTCGTCGCTCTCTTGCGCGAGCGCCCCGGCAACCGCCTCGGCGAAGGCGGCGATCCGGGTCTCGAGCGCGGGCGGGTTCGCCCCGCGCGAGCGCGCCGAAAAGGCGTAATCATGCATCAGGTAATAGGCGAAGAACCGGCCGTCCCGGGCCTTGAACCAGCGCAGCACGGCGATCGCGACGGCGACGCCCAGCCCCGCGGCCGCCCAGGGACCCGCGGCCCCTGCCCCCGCGGCCCCGAGGCCCCGCATTGCCAGCAGGCCCAGCCCCCAGCCGAGCGCAACCGCGAGCGCCAGCTGCGCCAGCAGGAATCCCACCGGGTAGAGCGCCGCGATCACCGGACCCTTCCGCAACCGCATCAGCCGCCAGAGCGCGCCGGTGCCGATATAGGTCCAGGCGGTGCGGATCAGGCCCAGGTAGGTCGCCGGGATCGAATGGCCCATGCTGTCGCGGACGATGTCCGACCAGACCAGCACCTCGACATCCGTCTCGATCTCGGCGCCGTCCATGCGGGCGGTGACGTGCCAGCCGAAGCGCTCTGTCCCCCGGCCCGGCGACAGCGCGATCTCGTAACCCGAGATCGCGGCCTGGGCGGCGGATTCGGTGCGGTAGAGCTCGCGGTAGCGGCGTGGCGGGATCGGGTCGTAGCCCGGGATGTAGAACACCCGGCGGCGCGAGACCGCACGGGCCTCCGGGGCTGCTCCCGCCTCGATGTCCACGCCTGATACCCCTCGTTTTGCCGCGGAGTGTACGGCCTCAGCCGAGCGTGGCAAGCCCCGGGAAGGTCTCGAGCAGCCAGTAGGAGAAGGCCGAGAAGCCGCCCGTGAGCATCAGGAGGCCGATGGTCCAGAGCAGCAGGCCCATGATCCGCTCGATCACGCCCATGTGCCGTTTCATCCAGGCCATGAGCCCGGTCAGACGCGGCAGGAAGGCCGCGACCAGCAGGAAGGGCACGCCCAGCCCGATCGCGTAGACCGCCAGCAGCGCCATCCCGCGCGAGACGCTGGCCTCGGAGGCTGCGAGCGACAGGATCGCGCCGAGCTGCGGGCCGATGCAGGGGGTCCAGCCGAAGGCGAAGGCGAGCCCCAGCACATAGGCGCCAAGCGCCGAGCCGCCCCGGTCGCCCGCGTCGAGCCGCGCCTCGCGGTCGAGGACGCCGATCCGCAGGATGCCGAGGAAATGCAGCCCGAAGACCATCACCAACAGGCCCGCGACGGTGTTGAACCACCCCTGGTAGGCCAGGAACACCCGCCCGAAGGCCGAGGCCGCGAAGCCGAGCAGCAGGAAGACGGTCGACAGCCCCAGCACGAAGAAGGCCGCGGGCAGAAGCGCTCGGCTGCGCTGGCCTGTCCGGCCCATGTCGTTCAGCGATACGCCGGACATGTAGGCGAGGTACGGCGGCACGATGGGCAGCACGCAGGGGCTGAGGAACGAGATCAGCCCCGCCATCAGCGCCACGATCATCGCGGGCAGCAGCGCCGCGTCGAGGATGTCGATTCCAAACATGAAACCGCCTTAGCGCAGCCTTGGCCGCCGGTCACGCGCCCCGTTGTCACAACCCCGTGGCCCCGGTCCCGGGCGGTGCGGAGGACAGGCGCGCGCGGACCGCGGGCCCCCGGCGACTGGACAAGCGGCCCGCGGCGCGCCAAGAGACCGGCATGGACGACATTCTCGACGCGACCGGCCTGCTCTGCCCCCTGCCCGTGCTGAAGGCGCGCAAGGCGCTGCTGGCCCTGCCGCCCGGCGCCCTGCTCCGGATCCGGACGTCCGATCCGGTCGCGGTCATCGACATCCCGCATTTCTGTGCCGAGGCCGGGCACGTTCTGCTCTCGGCCACCGACGAGGGCCGGACGCACCTCTTCGAGATCCGCCGCGGCTGAACGGAAAACGCCGCGCCCCTTTCGGAGCGCGGCGCATCTTGTGCCGTCCGGTGGCGAGGCTCAGCGGCCCAGCGACCACCAGCCGCGGCGTTTCGGCTTCGCCGCCTCTTCGCTCTCGGCGCTCGAGCTGTCGCCCACGGGTTCCGGGACCCTTTCCTCGGCCTTTTCAGGCTCGGGCGCGGCCTCCGGTGCAGGCTCGGGCGTGGTCTCCGGCTCGCGCTCGGGCTCCGCCGCCGTCTCCGGCGCGGGCTCGGGCGTCGCCTCCGGCTCGGGAGCCGCCTCCGGCTCCGGTGCGGGTTCTGCCTCGGCAACCGGCTCGGGCGCGGGTTCCGGCTTCGGCTCGGGTGCGGCCTCCGCGACGGCTTCCGGGCTCACTTCGGGGGCGGCATCCGGGCTGTCGGCGAGCGCGGCGTCCACCGGGGCCTCGGCCGGGGTTTCCGCCTCGGGCTTCTTCTTGGCGCGCGACCGGGTGCGGGTGCGCTTCGGCTTCGGCGCGGGTTCGGCCTCAGCCTCGGGCGCCGCGGTTTCGTCCACGGCGCTGTCTTCGGCAGCCGCGGGCGCGTCGGCCTTCACGGCCTCGCCCGACGCGTCCTCGTCATCCGAGCCGGACTCGTCCGAACCGCCCTCGGCACCGTTTTCGCCCTGGCCGCCCTTCGACTTCCGCCGCCGGCGACGCCGACGCTTCTTCCGGGGCCGGCCGTCGTCGTCCTCGTCCGAGGGGCGCTCGGACGTGCGCGGTTCGGGGGCCGAGGTCTCTTCTTCCTCGTCCTCCTCGATCTCGACCTCGTCCTCGTAATCCTCCATCAGCGAGGCATCGGCCGAGATCACCGCGGGCGCGACTTCGCGCACGACACGGGTCGCGGTCTTGAACTTCTCCATCGAGAAATCGGGGCTCACCAGCGTCGGATCGCCCTCGATCCGGACCGAGAGGCCATACCGCGCCTCGATCCCCGCGATATGCTCGCGCTTCTGGTTGATCAGGTAGTTGGCGATGCCCACGGGGCATTTCACCAGCACCTCGCGGGAGCGGCCGCGGGTGCCCTCTTCCTCGATCTGGCGCAGGATCGACAGCGCCATGCTGTCGTCCGAGCGGATCAGGCCGGTGCCGTGGCAGGCGTGGCAGGGCTGCGTCGTCGCCTCGATCATGCCGGGACGCAGGCGCTGGCGCGACATCTCCAGCAGGCCGAAGCCCGAGATGCGGCCGACCTGGATGCGGGCGCGGTCGGTCTTGAGCTTGTCCTTCAGCTTCTTCTCGACGGCGGCATTGTTCTTGCGCTCGTCCATGTCGATGAAGTCGATGACGATCAGACCGGCAAGGTCGCGCAGACGCAGCTGGCGCGCGACCTCCTCGGCCGCCTCCAGGTTGGTCTTGGTCGCCGTCTCCTCGATCGAGCCTTCCTTGGTGGCCCGGCCGGAGTTCACGTCGATCGCCACCAGCGCCTCGGTCACGCCGATCACGATGTAACCGCCGGACTTGAGCTGCACGGTCGGGTTGAACATCCCGCCGAGATAGGTCTCGACCTGGTAGCGCGCGAAGAGCGGCATCTGGTCGACGTAATGTTTCACGTTCTTGGCGTGGGACGGCATGATCATCTTCATGAAGTCCTTGGCGTTGCGGTAGCCGCGTTCGCCTTCCACCAGAACCTCGTCGATCTCGCGCGAGTAGAGGTCGCGGATCGAGCGCTTGATGAGGTCGCCCTCCTCGTAGATCTTCGCGGGCGCGATCGACTTGAGCGTCAGCTCGCGGATCTGCTCCCACATGCGCTGGAGGTATTCGTAGTCGCGCTTGATCTCGGTCTTCGTCCGCTTGGCGCCGGCCGTGCGCACGATGAGGCCCGCGCCCTTCGGCACGTCGATCTCGGTCGCGATCTCCTTCAGCTTCTTGCGGTCGGCGGCGTTGGTGATCTTGCGCGAAATGCCACCACCGCGCGCGGTGTTCGGCATCAGCACGCAATAGCGGCCCGCGAGGCTGAGATAGGTGGTCAGAGCGGCGCCCTTGTTGCCGCGCTCTTCCTTGACGACCTGCACCAGCAGGATCTGGCGGACCTTGATGACCTCCTGGATCTTGTAGCGCCGCGGCCGGGGCTTGCGCGCGGGCCGGATGTCTTCCTGGTCGTCCTCGTCCGCGACGCTTTCGATCTCGTCGTCATGGGCCGCGGCGTCGCGCGCCCTGGGCTCATCGTCGTGATGATCGTGGTCGTCGTCGTGGTCGTGGTCGTCCTCGGCCGGTTCCTCGACCGGAGTTTCCTTCACCGTTTCCATCGGCGAGGCGCCTTCTTCGACCTCGTCGTCGAGGTCGATGGTCTCCATCCCCTCGATGTCGCCCATGTCGCGGGTGGCGACGGCATCGTCGCCCTCGGTCCGGGCGGGCGCGGCACCGCGGCGGCGGGAGGACCGTTTCTTGTCCTCCTGCTCCTCGCGCGCCTTCATCGCCTCGGCGTAGGCGCGCTCTTCCTCCATCAGCGCCTCACGGTCGGCGACGGGGATCTGGTAGTAATCGGGATGGATTTCCGAGAAGGCCAGGAAACCGTGCCGGTTCCCGCCGTAATCGATGAAGGCGGCCTGAAGCGACGGCTCGACCCGCGTGACTTTCGCGAGGTAGATGTTGCCGGCTAGCTGGCGCTTGTTCTCCGACTCGAAGTCGAATTCCTCGACCTTGTTTCCGTCGACCACCACGACGCGGGTTTCCTCCGCGTGGGTGGCGTCGATAAGCATTTTCTTTGCCATGTGTTCCATTTGCACGTCCGCAAGCGGCCCCGTCCCGGCGGTTGCGCCGGCGGGGCGAGGCATCTCGCATCGTGTCTGTCAGGGGCGATGGCAGCGGCAGGGCGACCCGGGGTTGTCAGACCCCGTGTTTCGCCTGTGACTATCTCTGCGCGCCTCATCGCGTTTCTTCTCCGGCGGCGGCCTCGTTCATCGGGCACGCCACCCGTTCGGTGCCCGCCTTGCCGCCTTTCGGCGGGTCCGGGCATTCATTGCGGCCCCTTGGGACCTGATCGGTCTGTCCCGCCCGCTCCGGCCCGATGGGGCCCCCGCGGGTGCGGTTCAGCGAAACTCTGCGTCACCTGGGTGACGTTGTGCCAGAATAGATGAAATCAACACTTAAGCACAATGCGTAATCTGCATTTCGGCCTGCGATGACGTGAAACAGCCGACAAAAGCTGAAAGCTTCGGCCAATCCCGACCTGTGGACGCGCTGACGGGCACCCCTGCCAGGGGCGCCCGTCTCGCTTTGGATCACAGGTAATCCTGACGCTGCAGCCCGTACTTCGCCATCTTCTCGTTGAGCGTCCGGCGCGGCAGGCAGAGCTCTTCCATGACGTTGGAGATCGAGCCCTTGTGCCGCCGCATCGTGTTGTCGATCAGCATCCGCTCGAAGGCTTCCACGTATTCCTTGAGCGGCTTGCCTTCGGTGGTGACCACGGGCTGCATCTCCTCGTGATCGCTCATCAGGAGCGAGGCGATGGTCCCGGAGCCGCGCCGCGACTGGAGCACCGCGCGTTCGGCCACGTTGATCAGCTGGCGCACGTTCCCGGGCCAGGGCGCCTGCAGAAGCTGGGCAGCCTCCTGGGCCGTCACCTTGGGCGCGTCGCAGCCGTATTCGTCGGCGAACTGCTCGGAAAGCTGCGTGAACATCGACAGGATGTCCTCGCCCCGCTGGCGCAGCGGCGGCACGGTGATGCGCAGCGCGGCCAGGCGGTAGAACAGGTCGGGGCGCAGCGCGTCCTCGCAGGTCTTGTTCGCCTCCTGCATGTTGCAGATGGCCACGATCCGGGTCTCGGACGGGGTGCCCTGCTCGTTGATGACGGACAGAAGCCGCGACTGGAGCGTCTCGGACAGCTTCTCGATGTCCTCGAGCACGAGGGTGCCGCCGCGGGCCTCCTCGATCGCGGGCAGCTGGCTGTCCTCGGGCTGCATCGGGCCGAAGAGCCGCTTTTCCAGCCGCGCCTCGTCCATCGCGCCGCAGGAGACCAGCACGAATTTCTTGCCGGCCCGCGCCCCGACGGCGTGCAGGGCATGGGCGACCAGCGTCTTGCCGGTCCCGGTCTCGCCGTCGATCAGCACATGGCCGTCCGCCTGGCCCAGATCGAGGATGTCCTCGCGCAGCCGCTCCATCGAGGGGGACGAGCCGATCAGCTTGTTCATCAGCTGCGAGCCGTCCGAGAGCTCGCGGCGGAGCTGGCGGTTGTCCATCGTCAGCCGGCGGGCGTTGGCGGCCTTCTTGGCCAGCTCGGTCATCCGGTCGGGGTTGAAGGGCTTCTCGAGGAAATCGAAGGCGCCGATGCGCATCGCTTCCACCGCCATCGGCACGTCGCCGTGACCGGTGATCATGATGACCGGCAGGGCCGAGTCGGTGCCCATGATCTTCTTCAGGAACTGCATCCCGTCCATGCCGGGCATCTTGATGTCCGAGATCACGATGCCGGGATAATCCGGGCCCAGGACCTTCAGCGCGTCCTCGGCACTGGCGAAGGCCTCGGTGTCGTAGCCGGACAGGGCCAGCCACTGGCTGATCGACTGACGCATGTCCTGCTCGTCGTCGACGATCGCGATCTTCATGCTTTTCTGCATGGGTGTACTCCGCTCAATCCTATTCCGCCGCTTCGATGTCTTCTGACAAGATAGGCAGCTGCATCTCGAAAACAGCCCCGCCCGCCGAAGCGTTCCGGGCCGTGAGGCGACCCCCGAGGTCGTTCACGATCCCCGAGGAGATGGCAAGACCCAGCCCGACGCCGTCGCCGGGCTGCTTGGTCGTGTAGAACGGCTCGAAGAGCGAGGTCAGATCCTCGATCCCGTGGCCGTTGTCGCGCACCGTCAGCGTCGCGGTCTCTCCGGCCGAGAGGAACACGTCGATCTGCGGCATCTCGACCGTCTGGGTGGCGTCGATGGCGTTGCGCATCAGGTTGATGATGACCTGCTCGATCCGCACCCGGTCGCCCATCACCATCACCGCCCGTTCGGGCACCGCGAGGTTGATCCGCACCTGCCGGCTCTTGAGCTGGGGCTCCATCATCGACAGGGCCGAATGCACTGCCGCGCCCATGTTCACCGGGGCCAGATCGGCCCCGCCCTTGCGCGCGTAGCTCTTGAGCTGCCGGGTGATCGCGCCCATCCGTTCGATCAGGTCGTCGATCCGCTGGAACGAGGACAGGGCCTCGTCCGGCCGGTTGCGGCGCAGAAGAAGCCCCGCCCCTGCGAGATACGTTTTCATGGCCGCAAGCGGCTGGTTCAACTCGTGGCTCACCGCGGCCGACATCTCCCCCAAGGCTGCCAGTTTCGACGATTGTGCCAGCGTCTGCTCGGCGACGGCGAGGTTCTCCTGCACACGCTCGCGTTCGGCGATTTCCCGCTGCAAGCGTTCGTTCAACACGCGGAGATCCGCCGACTCGCGCTGGAAGAACGCGCTGCGCAGCGCGTTCTTGCGGCTGAGCGCATAGAAGGCGAGCGCGAGAAGGATGGCGAAGGCCATGATTTCGGAGGCGATGACGCCGTTCACCCGCTCCCGCACCGAGGCATAGGTGGTGAAGCTCGTGATCTGCCAGCCGCGGAACGGGATCCGCTGCGACATCCGCATCACCGCCTCGCCGCGCAGGTAGGCATCGGCCGGCAGCGTCGTCCAGTCGGCCGTGGCCTGGATCGCGCGCTGGATGGCCGAGGCCGGAGGTTCGGCCGCCAGCGCCTCGGCCTCCTGCTTGCCGCGCCAGCGCGGCTCGGTCGCGAGGATGATGTTGCCGGTCGAATCCGTGACATGCACCGCGTCCGAGATGCCGGCCCAGGCCCGCTCGAACTTCTGCAGATCGACCTCGACGATGACGACGCCGACGGCGTTGCCCTGGCTTTCGACCTTGCGCGAATAGGTGAACCGGTAGCCGCCCGCCTCGCGCGGGAGCACCGAGAAGACGGTGCCGTTGGAGCGCAGGGCATCCACGAAATAAGGCGCCGTGTTGTGCTGTTCGCCGAGCCGGTTCCGGTCGGTGGCCGCCACCGTCCGTCCCTCCCGGTCCAGCAGCATCAGCGAGGCGGCCCCGATCTCGTCCACGAAGGAGATCAGCCGCTGCGTCGACTGGGTGTAATCCTGCGAGTTCAGCGCGCCGATCAGGGCCGGGTCGCGGCTGAGCAGCTGCGGCACGATGGAATTCCGCTGCAGCTCGCTCACGAGGTTGCCACCGTAGAGCGCAAGGCGCAGCTCCGCCCGGCTGCGCGTGTTCTGGGTGAAGCGGTCGGTGAGCATGCGGTTGGTCACGAGCACCACGCCGCAGGCGATGGCGGCGAAGATCAGGAGCGCAACCCGAGCCCGCCACGAGAGCGCCCTGCTGCCCGCCCGTCCACCTTCTTCCGTCAATGCCATCCGAAACCCGTCGTTTCCCGTGATACGCGAATTTACGCCGTGGCGGCGCCTCTCTCAAGCCATGGGGGCTATCAAATGCCGGTCAGCCCGCCCGCGGAGGCGGCGGCATCGGCGGATCTCCTCCGGCCTCAGAGAAACCGGAAGCGGCTCTGGCGCAGGAAGGGAAAGGCCGCGCCGTAGCGCGCCTGCGCCTGTCGCAAGCTCATGGTCTGGGACGGCAGCAGGTAGGCGAGCGCCGGGACATGGCCGCTCGAGGCGTTGGTGCCGTGGGTGGATTGCAGGAAGGCCGGGAACGAGGCGTCGACCAGTGTCGGGAAACGCTCGGTCACCGTGGAATGGTTGCCGCAATCATAAACCGTCTCGGGCGCCTCGGCACGGTTGATGTAGGACAGCCCCGCCGAGACGAAGGGATGGCGCCGGTCCCACGCCCGGACGCGGCCATAGAGCCGGCAGAGCCCGACCCCCGAGAGCAGCGTCAGGCAATGGCCGTCGTAGCGTTCCTGCAGATAGGGGGCGACGCGGTCCGTGAAATCGGTCGAGATCGCATCGTCGTCGTCCAGCCGGAAGGTCAGCTTCATCCCCTCGGCCGGCCGGAGGCGCGCGACGGCCTCGCGGATGGCGAGGTGGGAGAGGTTCGGCTCGGCCGGGACGACATGCAGATGCGGGACTGCCTCGGTCAGCGCGTGGAGCCTGTCGACATGCGCCTGCGGCATCGAGGCCGAGGTCAGCAGGATGCCGGTGAAGAGGTCGGGGTTCTGGGCCGCCAGCGACGGCAGGCAGATCGCCTCGAACAGCTCGAACCTTTGCGCCATCCGCTTCGGCGCGAACAGCATCTCGCGCCGCGCCTCGAGCGACTTGTTCAGGGTGATGGGAAAGTTGGCGTCGGTGCTCTGGAGGTAGGAGAACCGGACGACGCCGAGCACCCTAGACATCGGCGGGCCTCCGACACGCCCGTGCCGCGCGGCCGGTCGCCGCCTCCCTGCCGGTCACGCTCTCGCTCAAGCGGCGACCAGCGCGTCCATGAGGCCGGTGAACATCGCCCGGCCGTCGGTGCCGCCGTGGCCCTCGTCCGCGGCGCGCTCGGGATGGGGCATCATGCCCAGCACCCGGCGGTTCGCGCTGAGCACGCCCGCGATGTCCCCGGCGGAGCCGTTGGGGTTTTCCGAATATGTGAAGGCGATGCGGTCCTCGGCCTCGAGCTGCCTCAGCAGTTCGTCGTCCGCCCGGTAGTTGCCGTCGTGATGCGCAATCGGAATCGCCAGTTCGGTCCCCGCGTTCCAGCCCTGCGTGAAGACGCTGTCCGAGGTCCGGACGGTCAGCGGCACGGTGCGGCAGATGTACTTGAGGTTCGCGTTGCGCAGCAGCGCGCCCGGCAGCAGCCGCGTCTCGGTCAGGATCTGGAAGCCGTTGCAGACGCCGAGCGCGTAGCCGCCGCGCTCGACATGTTTCTTCAGCTCGGCGCAGATCGGCGAATTCGCCGCGATCGCCCCGCAGCGCAGGTAATCGCCGTAGGAGAAGCCGCCCGGCACGCCGACGATGTCGATGCCCTCGGGCAGCGCCGTGTCCTTGTGCCAGACCATGGAGACCTCGGCCCCCGCGTTCTCGAAGGCGACCTTGAGGTCGCGGTCGCAATTCGATCCGGGGAAGACGAGGACGGCGGCTTTCATGGGGCGGCTCCTGTGCCTAGCGCGTGAAGTCCGTGATGACCGCCACACCCGGGGGTGTCGGGCCGTTGAAGGCCGCGAGCTCCTTGCCGGTGTCGGACAGCGGAATCTCGCGGGCGATGAGCGGGCTCATATCCACCTTTCCCGACGTGATCAATCCGAGCAGCGACGGATAGCGCCACGCGGGCATCCCGCGGGTGCCGTAGAGCGCGATGTTGCCCTGATAGACGGCGGACATGTTCACGTTCATATGAGCGGTGTGTCCGACCGGCATGCCGACCTGCACGTGGCGGCCCAGCGGACGGAGGCACTCGATCGAGGCGTTCACCGTCTGCTCGATCCCGAGCGCCTCGACGCTGACATGGGCGCCGCCGCCGGTGATCTCCTTGATCTGCGCCGCGACGTCGCCGTCCTTCGCATTGACCGCGGCGTCGATGCCGAGGCCCTTCGCATGCTCGAGCTTCTCCTGCACCACGTCGACGACCACGACATGCGCCCCGAGCGCCCGGCCCAGGAGCGCCGCGGAGAGGCCGATGCCGCCGGTGCCGTGGACAGCCAGCCATTCGCCGCCCTGCAGGGCCGCCCGCCCCGTCAGCGCGTGCCACGAGGTCGTGACCCGGCAGCCGAGGCCCGCGGCGAGCGTGGGCGACATGCCCTCGGGCAGGCGTGCGAGGTTGTGGTCGCGCGGGACGGCCACGTATTCGGCGAAGGCGCCGGGCTGGATGAAGCCGGGCAGCTTCTGGTCGAGGCAGGTGTTCTGCGCGCCCATCTGGCATTGCGGGCAGGACCCGCAGGCGAGGATGAAGGGCGCGACCAGCACGTCGCCGACCTTCCACGTGGCCGAGGGCCCGGCCTCGACCACCTCGCCGCAATATTCGTGGCCCCCGATCTGGCCCGGCTTCACGCGGGGATGCTCGCCGGTCCAGCCGTGCCAGTCCGAGCGGCAGACGCCGCAGGCCAGCACCTTCAGGACGACGCCGTCCTCGGGGCATGCGGGATGGGCCACGTCCTCGATGGACAGGTCCTCGTTATAGGCACGCAGAACGGCGGCTCTCATGTGGGTACTCCTCCGATAGTTCGGGGACAGGGAGGCAGAGCGCGGCGCGGAATGCAAGCGGGATGAACAGAGGCGCGCTTCCCGAGGACGGAACAGGCCCGAAGGGCGCCGGACAAGCGCCGGCCGCTCCGTGTCGTGCGGAGCGCGGCCATGTCACGATGGATCGAGAGGCTCCCGGGCCGGCGGGCGCCATCCCACGGCCCGGCGCCGGCCCGGCCCGGGCCCATCGGCGAGGTCGAACGGCGCGAGCAACCCGCCCCGCAGGTGCAGGCCGGTCACACGCCCGGCCCGCACCGCCGATCATTCCAGCCCGGCGCCCTCGTCGGCCCCGAGCATCAGGTTCATGTTCTGCACCGCCGCGCCCGAGGCCCCCTTGCCGAGGTTGTCGAGCACCGCCATCAGCACCACGGCCCCGGTCTCCGGATTGCCATGGACCGACAGCTCCATCCGGTTCGTGCCGTTCAGCCGCTGCGGCATCACGCGCGGCTCGTTCTCCGAGGCCGCCACGACCGAGACGAAGCGCTCGCCCGCGTAGGCCGCGCGCAGCGCCGCCTCGGCCTTCGCCATGCCTTCGGCCCCGAGGCCCGGAAGATGGACCGCCACCGCCATGCCCTGGGCATACTGGCCGACCGACGGCACGAAGACCGGCGCCTTCGTCAGCAGGCCGTATTCGGTCATCTCCGGCAGGTGCTTGTGGCCCTGCGCCGCGCCATAGAGGAACGAGCCTGCGGCCTCGCCGCTCTCGAATTCGGCGATCATCGCCTTGCCACCGCCGGAATAGCCCGACACGCCCGAGATCGCGGGCCCCGAGGCCGGGTCGATCAGCCCTGCCCCGACCAGCGGCCGGACCAGCGCGATCGCGCAGGTCGACCAGCAGCCGGGGTTCGAGACATAGGCGGCCGAGGCCACCTTCTCGCGCTGGCCCTCGGCCATCTCGGGGAAGCCGAAGACCCATTCCGGGTTCACCCGGTGCGCGGTCGAGGCGTCGATCAGCCTTGCCTCGCCGGGCGCGAGCGCCGCCACCAGCTCCTTCGCCGCCGCATCCGGCAGGCAGAGGATCGAGACATCGGCCTCGCGCGCGGCATCGGCCCGGGCGGAGACCTCCTTGCGTCGGCTTTCATCGAGGCTCACGAGCGTGATGTCCGGACGGGCCTCGAGCCGCTCCCGAATCTGGAGACCGGTGGTCCCCACTTCGCCGTCGATGAAAACTTTCCAGGTCATTCCCTTGATCCTCGCTTGGTCAGCCGTGACAAACACCGATCCGTCCGGCGCGTCAACCTGCCCAAGCCGTGGGCAGCGCGCATCGGCGCCGCCGCGTCACCCGGTCTGCCCCCTTGCCGTGCCCGGCCGCCGCGCGGATGCTCCGGCCCATGCCAGCGCTCATGCCCATTCCCGAGGACCTCAAGGTCCCGCACACCGCGATCGAGGACGTCCAGGGACTCTCGATCGGTCTTCTCACCGCCTCGGTCGGCCTGACCTTCCTGACCCACCTCGGATTCCTCACCGGCCAGACGGCGGGGCTCGCGCTGATCATCTCCTACCTCAGCGGCTGGTCCTTCGGCATCGTCTTCACGCTGGTGAACCTGCCGTTCTATGCCTTCGCGTGGAAACGGCTGGGCGCGGAGTTCACGCTGAAATCCGTCTTCTGCGTGATCGCCCTGTCGCTGCTGGTCGACTGGATGCCCTCGGCCATGGCCTTCTCCTACCTCGATCCGCTGCTCGGAACGGCGATCTTCGGGGTGCTGACCGGGTTCGGGCTGCTCGGGGTGTTCCGGCACAAGGGCTCGCTCGGCGGGCTGGGCGTGATCGCGCTGATGATCCAGGACCGGACCGGGTTCCGGGCGGGATACGTGCAGCTGATCGTGGACGCCATGCTGTTTGCCGTGGCCTATGTCCTGTTCGACGGGCGGGTGGTGCTCTATTCGCTCTTCGGCGCGGTGATCCTGAACGGCGTGATCGCCTTCAACCACCGCCGGGACCGCTACATCGCGGATTGAGGCCATGTCGCGCGTGCGGCCGGCGGGCCCGAGCCCGCCCTGCCGCGAGGCGCGCGCGGATGCGCCCTAGCCCAGTTCGGTCAGCCGCTTGATCAGCGCAGAGGTGTCCCAGCGTCCGCCGCCCAGTTTCTGTACGTCCTTGTAGAACTGGTCGACAAGGGCGGTCACCGGCAGGCTCGCCCCGATCTCGTCCCCCGTGTCGAGGCAGATGCCGAGATCCTTGCGCATCCAGTCCACCGCGAAGCCGTGATCGAAGTCGTCCGCCAGCATGGTCTTGTAGCGGTTCTGCATCTGCCAGGACCCGGCGGCCCCCTGCGAGATCACCTCGACCACCTTCTCGCCGTCGAGCCCGGCCTTCTGCGCGAAATGCAGGGCCTCGGACAGCCCCTGCACCAGCCCCGCGATGGCGATCTGGTTGCACATCTTGGTCATCTGGCCCGCGCCGCTGTCGCCCAGGCGGCGGCAGATCTTGGCATAGGCGTCGATCACCGGGGCGGCCGCGTCGAAATCGGCCGCGTCGCCGCCGCACATCACCGAGAGCGCGCCGTTCTCGGCTCCCGCCTGCCCGCCCGAGATCGGCGCGTCGACATAGCCGAACCCGGCCTCCCTGGCGGCAGCGTAGAGCTCGGCCGTGACCCGGGCCGAAACGGTCGTGTGATCGACGAGAATCGCGCCCGGCTTCATCCCGGCGAAGGCGCCGTCCGCGCCGAGGCAGACGCTGCGCAGATCGTCGTCGTTGCCGACGCAGGTCATCACGAAATCGGCACCTTCCGCGGCCTCCCGCGGGGTCGGTCTCGCGGCGCCGCCGTGTTCCTTCGTCCAGGCCTCGGCCTTGGCGGCGGTGCGATTATAGACGGTTACGTCGTGGCCCGCGGCGGCCAGATGGCCCGCCATCGGATACCCCATGACGCCCAAACCTATGAATGCGACCTTTGCCATGACTTTTCCCCTCTTCCTTCATGTCCTAGAAGGCATGGCGGCCAGAGGCCGGAATGGCAAGGGTCGAGACGGACGAGGGGCACCGGATGGGAACGGTATTTCGCTGGCTGATGCGGATCGCGGGCGGCATGGTCTTGCTGATCGTGCTGGCGGTCGTGGGGGTCTATTACCTCGCCTCGCGCTCGCTGCCCGAATACGACAAGACGCGCGCGGTCGAGGGGCTCTCGGCCGGGGTCGAGATCGTCCGCGACAACGCGAACGTGCCGCATATCTTCGGCGAGACCGACGAGGACGTCTTCTTCGCGCTCGGCTATGCCCATGCCCAGGACCGGATGTGGCAGATGATCACCCTGCGCCGCACCGCGCAGGGGCGCCTGTCCGAGGTCTTCGGCCTGCGCACCGTCGGCATCGACAAGCTGATGCGGCGGCTCGACATCTACACGCTCGCCCGCCGGTCGGCAGAGGCGCAGGACGCGCAGACCACCGCCGCGCTCAAGGCCTATTCGGCCGGCGTGAACGCACGGCTGGCCGAGGTGAACGAGGGCGCGCTCGGGCGCGGGGCGCCCGAGATGTTCCTGTTCGAAAGCGCGGTCGCGCCCTGGCAGCCGGCGGATTCGCTTGCGGTGGTGAAGCTGATGGCGCTCCAGCTCTCGGGTCACCTGGGCACCGAGGTGGAGCGCGCGCGCGTCTCGCTCGCCCTGCCGGACGAGAATATGATCGAGGACATCCTGCCCGACACCCCCGGCAAGGGCATCGCCGCCCTGCCCGCCTATGCCGCGCTCTTCCCCGAGGCCGCGCTGAACTACGCCGCGGCCGCGCCCGAGCGTGACCCGCTGTCGCCCGTCATGCCGGTCGACCTCGCCGGCGCCTCCAACGCCTTCGCCGCGGCCGCGACCCGCTCCGCCTCGGGCGGCACGCTGCTGGCCAACGATCCGCACCTCGGGCTGTCCGCGCCCTCGATCTGGTATCTCGCCCGGCTCGAGCTTTCGACCGGCGGCGTCATCGGGGGCACGATCCCGGGGATGCCCGTCGTGCTCGTCGGGCGCAGCGCGAACCTCGGCTGGGGGCTGACCTCGTCCTACATGGACGATCAGGACGTGCATATCGAGCAGCTGAACCCCGACAACCCCGAGGAATACAAGACCGCCGACGGCTGGAAGACCTTCGAGACCCGGGATTCCATCGTCACCGTGAAGGACGAACGCTCCGTCACCCTGCGCCTGCGCTGGACCGACAACGGCCCGGTCCTGTCGGGCAGCGACTACAGGCTCGCCGACATCACGCCGCCGGGCCATGTCGCCTCGGTTTCCTGGACCGCGCTCTCGGACACGGACACCTCGCTTCAGGCGGGGCTCAAGCTGATGCGCGCGCCCGACCGGGCGGCGGCGGTGGCGGCGATGGAGGACTACGTCGCGCCATCGCAGAATCTGATGCTCGTGGATGCGGACGGCATCGCGATGAAGACCATCGGCGCGATGCCGCGCCGCGCGGCGGAGCACGAGACGCAGGGCCGGATGCCCTCGCGCGGGTGGATGCCGCAGAACCAGTGGCAGGGCATGCTGCCCTATTCCGCCAACCCCGAGTTCATCGACCCGACGGGCGGGCTGCTGGCGAACACCAACAACAAGCTGCTCGACCGCCCCTTCCCGCTGCATGTCTCCTTCGACTGGGGCGACACCCAGCGGATCCACCGCCTGCAACGGCTGATGAACACCCGGCAGGTGCACACCCGCGACAGCTTCATCGAGGCGCAGCTCGACACGGTGTCCTACACCGCCCGCTCGCTCCTGCCGCTGATCGGGGCGGACCTGTGGTTCACCGGAGAGGCAGCGCCCGAGGGCACGCCCGAACGGCTGCGCCAGCGGGCGCTGCAGCTGCTGGCCGAATGGAACGGCGAGATGAACGAGCACCTGCCCGAGCCGCTGATCTACGACGCCTGGCTGAGAGCGCTCCAGACGCGGCTGATCCAGGACGACCTCGGCCCGCTGACGCGCGATTTCCCGCATGTGGACCCGATCTTCATCGAACGCGTCTACCGCGACATCGACGGCGCGTCCGAATGGTGCGACATCCGACAGTCCGGCCCGATCGAGACCTGCACCGACATCGCGCGCATGGCACTCGACGACGCGCTGATCTGGATCTCGGAAACCTACGGCACCGCGCTGGAATCCCTCCGCTGGGGCGACGCGCACCAGGCGGCGCAGGACCATCAGGCGCTCGGCCAGGTGCCGATCCTGCGGTATTTCGTCAACATCCGCCAATCGACCAGCGGCGGGGACAACACGCTGATGCGGGGGGCCACGAAGGGCGGGCTCGGGGGGGATGCCTTCCTGAACGTGCACGCGGCGGGCTACCGCGGCGTCTACGATTTCGCCGATCCGGATTCGTCCGTGTTCATCATCTCGACCGGCCAGTCGGGCCATCCGCTCTCGCGCCATTACGACGATCTCGCCCAGCTCTGGCGGCGGGGCGAGTATATCCCGATGTCGCTCGATGCCGATCTGGCGCGGGCCGCGGCGGTCGGTGTCACGCATCTGGTCCCGAAACCCTGAGGCTTGGGTTTTCCGATCCAGGCGTTAGGGTCGGCGCGAAACCAGAAAGGGTGCGCGCATGACCACGAAACGCCTGGGCCGGACCGGCCTCTCGATCTCGCCCGTCGTCTTCGGCTGCAACGTCTTCGGCTGGACCGTGGACGAGGCCGCCTCCCACGACCTGCTCGACCGGATGGTCGAGCGCGGGATCACCACGCTCGACACCGCGGATGTCTATTCCCGCTGGGTGCCCGGCCACACGGGCGGCGAGAGCGAGACGATCATCGGCTCATGGCTCGCGAAGGACCCCGCACGGCGCGAGAAGGTGCAGATCATCACCAAGGTCGGCGCGCCGATGCCCGATGCGGGCGAAGGGCTCTCCGCGGCATGGATCGCCGAAGAGGTCGAGAACTCGCTGCGGCGGCTCCGGACCGACCGGATCGACCTCTATTTCTCGCACCGGCCCGATCCGAAGACCCCGCACGAAGAGACGCTGGGCGCCTATGCGAAGCTCATGGAGGCCGGGAAGGTCGGGGCCATCGGCGCGTCCAACTTCGACGCGGCGCTGATGGAGGCGGCCGAGAAGGCGGCCTCGGGCGGTCTGCCCGCCTACGGCGCGCAGCAGCCGGAATACAACCTCTACAACCGCGACAGCTTCGAGGGGCCGCTGGCGGAATTCTGCATCACGCACGACGTGGGCGTGATCCCCTATTTCTCGCTGGCCGCCGGGTTCCTGACCGGCAAGTACCGCGACGAGAGCGACCTGAAGGGTCCGCGCGGGGAGCGCAGCATCGCGAAATACATGGATGACAGGGGCCGCGCGATCCTGGCCGCGATGGATGAGGTCGCGGAGGAGACCGGCGCCGCCCATGCCGAGATCGCGCTGGCATGGATGATGCGGAAGCCGGGGATCACCGCGCCGATCGCCTCGGCCACCTCGGAAAGGCAGCTCGACAGTCTGGTGAACGCGATGGCGCTCGACCTGTCGGAGGCGCAGATGGCCAGGCTGGACGCTGCCGGACGCTGAGCGCGGCGGGCGGGGTCGCCCCCGCCCCACGCCTCACAACCGCCGGAACCGCGCTTCCTGCACCGGGGTCCAGAGCACGCGGAGGTGCTGGCCGGTCTCGGTCTGCGCCTCCTCCTGCACCACGTTCTGCTCGTAGAGCCACGCCCGCTTGCGCCCGTCGGCGAAGCCCAGGTCGAGCTCGGCCTCGAAGCGCATGCCGGAGAGGCGGTCGGTGATCAGCGCCAGAAGCCGGTCCAGCCCCTCCCCCGTGACGGCCGAGATCGCGAGCGTGTCCTCCTCGCGCTCGGCGCGGCCTTCGAGCACGGCGCGTTTCTCGGGGTCCACCAGGTCGATCTTGTTCCAGATCTCCAGCACCGGGACCTCTTCGTCCAGACCGAGGTCCTGGAGGATGTCGTTGACGTCCTGCGCCTGTTCCTCGGTCTCGGGGTGCGCGATGTCGCGGACGTGGAGGACCAGATCGGCCTCCAGCACCTCTTCGAGCGTCGCGCGGAAGGCGGCGACGAGCTGTGTCGGCAGGTCCGAGATGAAGCCCACCGTGTCCGACAGGATGATCTCGGGCCCCTCCTCGAGCTCCACCCGCCGCATCGTCGGGTCGAGCGTCGCGAAGAGCATGTCCTTGGCCAGCACCGAGGCACCCGTCAGCCGGTTGAAGAGCGTCGATTTCCCCGCGTTGGTATAGCCCACGAGCGCGACGATCGGGAACGGAACCTTGGCGCGCGCCGCGCGGTGCAGCTCGCGCGTCTTCACGACCCGTTCGAGCTGCCGGCGCAGGCGCACGAGCTGTTCGTCGATGGCGCGGCGGTCGGCCTCGATCTGGGTCTCGCCGGGGCCGCCGACGAAGCCGAGCCCGCCCCGCTGGCGTTCGAGGTGGGTCCAGGCGCGTACCAGCCGGGTCCGCTGGTAGGACAGCGCCGCCATCTCGACCTGCAGCACGCCTTCACGGGTGCGGGCGCGGTCCGAGAAGATCTCGAGGATCACCCCGGTCCGGTCGAGCAGCTTCACGCCCCACTTCTTTTCAAGGTTGCGCTGCTGGACCGGCGTGACGGGACCATCGACGAGGACCAGCTCGACCTCGGCGGCATCGAGGCGCGCCTTCACCTCCTCGATCTTGCCGGAGCCGAGCAGCGTTGCGGGAACGGGTTTGGCAAGGCGCACGATCTCCGAACCCACGACCTCGAGACCGGGCAGCGCGACGGCGAGCGATTCCGCTTCCGCCAGCGCGTATTCGGCCGCGTGACGCCGCTCTTCACGGGTCAGGTCGGGGTGGATGATCCAGGCGCGGGTGCTGGCCTGATCCTCGGAGCTCAAGACTCGCCTTCGCCCTCGTAGAGGCTGATCGGCTGCGACGGCATGATGGTCGAGATCGCATGCTTGTAGACAAGCTGCGACTGGCCATCGCGGCGCAGCAGAACGCAGAAGTTATCGAACCAGGTTATGACGCCTTGCAGCTTGACGCCGTTGATCAGGAAAATCGTAACCGGAACCTTGGTCTTGCGAACATGATTCAGGAACGCGTCCTGAAGATTCTGTCGGTCTGATGCCATAGGGTGAAATGCCTTTATTCTTGCTCTTGCCGTGTGACGGCGGTCCCTCGTACGGTCAAGTATGAATCGGCGCGCGGCGACTTTCCAGCAGAAATCCCGCCGCTTGATGAATGCGTCCTGCTTTTTTCGACTCAGTCCCGCCAGAGATCCGGGTTGAGCAGCGCGATGATCGCGACCAGTTCCAGACGCCCCAGCACCATCACCGCGCAGAACACCCCCTTCGAGGCCGCGCTGATCGAGGCGAGGTCGATCGGCGTCTCGGCCCCGATCCGCACCAGCGGCCCCGTGGTGGTGAGCGCCGAGATGCTCATGACCATGGAATTCTCGAAGCTCGATCCGAGCAGCGCGAAGAGCGCCGTCGCCGCGGCCAGCGTCATGGCGAAGAGCATGAAGAAGATCCACGCCTGAAACGCCCCGTGGCGCCGCATCCGCCGGTTGATCGACCCGGCCCCGCTGATCGAATGCGGGTGCACCAGCCGCTCGAGCTCGCGCACCCCGGCGAGATAGAGCGCGAAGACCCGGAGCAGCTTCACCCCGCCCGCCGTGGTCGCGACGCCGCCGCCCACCATGGCGAGGCCCAGCAGGATCAGCCCGGGCGTGCCGAGGCCCGACCAGTAGCGCGCGGTTTCCCATTCCGCGCTCTCGAACCCGGTGGTGGTGAGGAAGGACAGCACGGTAAAGAACCCGCCCCAGAGCGCCAGAAGCGCCAGCCTGAGACCCTCGGTCACGTCGCCCTCGAAGGCGGCGACCCAGTGGCGCACGAACATCAGCACCGGGACCGAGGCCACCAGCGCGAGGCCCATCCGGAACTCGGGGTCGCGCCAGATCGCCTGCCGGGCGACGGTCGTGTCGGTGGCGAAGGTCATCCGCGACAGCGCGAAGAAGAGGAACAGGAAGATCACCATCTCGCCGCCGATCCCCGAGGCCGCATTCTGCACCCCGCCGACCGGAGAGATGCCGCTCGTCGACATGGTGGACATCGCGTGGCAGAAGGCCGTCAGGGGGCGGTCGCCGCCGATCAGCAGGAACATCCAGAGCGCGCCCGTCAGGCCCACGTAGATCGGCGTCAGCCGGAAGGCGATCGCCATCGCCCTGCGCACCACGCCCGCCCGTTCGAACCGGTCGAGCCGGGTGCGGGCGTCGCGTTCGGAGACGGCCGAGGTCACCTCGAACCCGCCGAGCGACAGGGGCGCCAGCACCGCGGCTGCGGCGATCCAGATCACCAGACCGCCCATCCACGCGACCTGTGCCCGCCAGAGGTGCAGCGTGTCCGAGAGCTGTTCGGTCGGATAGAGCGTCGCGCCGGTGGTCGTGAAGCTCGAGACCATCTCGAAATAGGCGTCGAGGAAGCTGGTCTCGGGGATCGCCTCGTGGAACGGGATGGCAAGCGCCAGCGGCAGCAGCACGAAGGCCGCGAGCAGCGCCTGCAGCGCGCCCAGATCCTCCTTGTGGTGGCGCCGCTTGCGGTTGCCGCCACGGGCCACGGCCACCAGCACGGTCAGGAACAGCGCCAGCAGGCCGGTATAGAAGAAGGGCCGCGCCACCGCGTGGTTGTTCTGCGCGAGCGCATGGCCCGCGGGCAGCATCATCGACAGCGCCATCACGCCGGACAGCAGCAGGAAGATCGGCTGGTCTTTGAGACGCTGGCGCATGGGCTCAGAAATAGTCGATCGACACCTGCAGCAGGCGCTCGACCTCCGGTACATCGGCGGCAAGGGCGAAGATGACGATCACGTCGCCCTCCTCGATCCGGGTGGAGCCCGTGGGCTTGACCACCTTCTCGCCCTTCAGGATCGCGCCGATCAGCACGCCCTCGGGGAAATCGGTGTCGCGGATCGAGCGGCCCGAGATCGGCGAGGTCGACAGGACCTCGGCCTCGATCACCTCGGCCTCGGCGTCGCCGATGGAATAGACGCCGCGGACCCGGCCGTGGCGGATGTGGCGCAGGATCGAGCTGACCGTGGTCGAGCGCGGGTTGATGTAGGCGTCGATCCCGAGCGGACCGAGCAGCGGCGTCAGCGTTGGGTCGTTGATCAGCGCGATGGCCATCGGGCAGCCCTGGCTCTTGGCGCGCACGCTCGCCAGCAGGTTGGTCTTGTCGTCGTCGGTGACCGCGAGGATCGCGTCGGCCCGGCCGACCCCCGCCTCGGCCAGCAGCGCGGAATCGAGCCCGTCGCCGTTCAGCACGATGGTGCGTTCGAGCGCATCCGCGGCGCGTTCGGCGTTGCCGCGGTCCTTCTCGATCACCTTCGCGCGGATCCGGCGCGCCTTTTCCTCGAGCGCCTTGGCCACCGCCAGCCCGACGTTCCCGCCGCCCACGATCACCACCCGCTCCTGGCGCTTGGAGGACTTGCCGAAGACCTCGAGCGTGCGGGGCACGTCGCCGGTTTCGACGAAGACGTAGCAGGCATCGCCCGGAAAGAGCTGGTCGTCCGGCTCGGGCGCGAAGAGCCGGCCGTCGCGTCGGATGCCGACGACGACGGCGCGGAGCGTCGAGAAGAGATCGGTGAGCTGCCGCAGCGGCGTGTTCACCACCGGGCAATCCTCGTCGATCGTCAGGCCGAGAAGCTGGGCGCGCCCGTTCAGGAAGCTCTCGGTATCGAAGGCGGCGGGCGCGGAGAGGCGCTGGAGCGCCGCTTCGGCCACCTCGCGTTCCGGGCTGATCACCACGTCGATCGGCATGTGGTCGCGCCGGTAGAGGTCGGAATAGATCGCGTCGAGATAGGACTTGGCGCGCAGCCGCGCGATCTTGCGCGGGATCGAGAAGACCGAGTGGGCGACCTGGCAGGTCACCATGTTGACCTCGTCCGAATGGGTCGCCGCGATGATCATGTCGGCATCGCGCGCGCCCGCCCGCTCGAGGATGTCGGGATAGGAGGCGAAGCCCGCGATGCCCTGCACGTCGAGCGTGTCGGTCGCCCGCGCCACCAGATCGGGGTTGTTGTCGACGACGGTTACGTCGTTGTTTTCACCGGAAAGATGCCGGGCGATCTGCCAACCGACCTGGCCTGCGCCGCAGATGATGACTTTCATCAGCCGTCCTGTGGATGCCTCGCGAGCCGGGCCGCCGCATTGGGGACGCGGCCCATGAGACACCGTGCATGACAGATGGTCCGGTGGCGGTCAATTCATTTGTCACGCGGCGCCGGCGTGCCATATCTGGGGGGATGGAGGGACCAATGCACATGCGACTCAAGGCGGCTGCCGCCCTCGCCCTGCTCATCGCGGGCTGTTCGGAAACGATCTATTATCAGGCCGGCGCGACCACCGCCTCCGCCCGCGCCGACGAGGTCGCCTGCGGCCGCATCGCCCTCGCCCAGGCCCCGGTGGCGCGCGAGCGCGAGATCATCCCGGGCGAATACGTCCCCGGACCCGTGATCTGCGACGCGAACAACAATTGCCGCAGGACCCCGGGCCGGCGTCTGCCGCCGCGGGTGATCGTGCGCGACGTGAACGAGGAGCTGCGGCGGCTGATCGGGCGCCAGTGCATGGCCGAACGCGGCTATGAGCGGGTGAGCCTGCCCTATTGCTCGGAGGCGGTCGCGGCGCAGGTGACGCCCGCGGTGACCCGCAGGATGCCCGCGCTCACGACCGGGCGGGCCTGCATCATCAAGCGCGGCGTGGACAGCTACCAGATCGTGCAGCTGAGCGGGGGCTGATCCAGCGGCGCGCCGCTCCGCGGCGCAAGCGATTTTCGGTGTCGGAGGGGGGCTTTGCCCCCCCCTTCCGCGGCCCTGGGCCGCGGAATTCACCCCCCAGGATATTTTCGGCAAGAGGAAGACCGCAAGCGGGTCAGGCCCGGAGATGGGTCGAAGGGCGGCGCGTGGGGGATGCGGGCCGCCTGCGTGCGGCCGGGGATCATGACCTCCACCCTGTCACCGCGGGCGGCGGTCTTCACGAAGGCCAGGGCGAGGGGTGTTTCGACCTGTCAGACATGGGTGCCGGAGGTGACGCGGCCGCTGCCCTTTCCGTCCCGGAAGATCGGCGCGCCTCGGGTGGCGTCGGCCGTGTCGGGCGCGACCGGGAGGAGGACGCGGCGTTCCCGGGGGGGCGTTCCGCATGACAGGGGCGGCGTCGCGGTCGAGGAAGAGCTTGTCGAGCCTCACGAGACGGGCGAGCCCGCCCTCCTGTGGGCGGTATTCCGGCGCATAGTCGCGGGACCGGGAGCCGGCGCGCGTCTCGGGGCGGAGCGACATGAGGGTGTGGCTGCCGCCTTCGGGTTCGTACATGGCGGTCGGCCTCGTCCCGGGTGATTTCGTCGAAGTTCATGCCGTGGAGCTTCGCCTTCGCGGCCTGGAGCCTGAGATGGGGCGCGCGGGTCCCGGTTTGCGCGAGGGAGAGCGCGCCCGGCTGGAACACCCCGCGGCCCTGCCCCGTCCCGGCCTCGCGCGCGCGGCAGAGCTGCATTGTCCGATGCGGGATCCGGCCCGATGACCTCGCCGCCGATCGTGACCGCCTGGCGCTCGGAGGTCAGGGCCACCCTCGCGCGGAACGGCCCCGGACGGATGGCCCGGGGCCGACACGCAGCGGTCAATGAGCGCCCGGTCTCAGTCGTGCAGCACACGCTTGATGTCGTTCACGTCCATGCCCTCCTGGGCGATCGCCTCGGCCTCGGCGCGGATGCGGAGCGCCGCGGCGGAGAGCGCCGGATCCGGATGCCCGGCGATCGCGGCCAGGGAGCGGCGCAGCGCCCGGTGCACCTCGTAGAACCCCGCGCTGTCGCGGGCCAACGGCACGAAGGTGCGCTCGAGGCATTCGCCCACGTCGAACGGTTCGACGAAGATCCGGTCGTAGCGCAGCTCCTCCCCGCCATGGACCTCTCCGAAGGACAGGATGATCCGCGACATCCGGCCGATCACGTCGATGCAGGTGCCGGGGTCGTTGATCCCGGGAGACATCGCGCGGCTGCCGATCTCGGAGAGACAGAGCAGCCCGAATTCCGGATCCTGCGCGTAATTCCTGAGCGACCCGATGGAGATGTTGTTGCGGATCCTGCCCGCCAGGTCCTCGTCGTCGCTGTCGGTCACGGCAAGAACCTCGCCCCGGTGGATGAAGTCGCCGACATGCTGCGTGATCCAGATGCGGGCATCGGCCTCTTCCGCCGCCTTCTGCAGCCGGTCCTGGTAGATCTGCTGAAGATAGCCGCTGTCATCGGCCACGACCCGGGTCCCGCCGCGCGGCACATCCGCCAGCGGCTCCGCCCCGAGAGTGGGCCAGCCGGCGCGCAGCCGCCAGGCCTCGGTCGTGCGCTGCTCGATCCGCCCGCCGGTCTCGATCAGCGAGCCGAACATCTCCAGGTGGCTGATCCAGCGGATGATCGCGGCGACGACCAGCAGCGCGACGAGGATCGTCATGCCGAAGAGGACCAGCAGCTCCTCGCCGGCGAAGACCTCGGTCTCGCGCAGGATGATGGCGACGAGGGCATAGACATAGGCCCCCATGAAGGTCGCGAGAACGTTGTGCGTCGTGGTGTCCTGCAGCAGGATCTGATGCGCGCGCGGCGTCCAGAGGCTCGAGACCGAGCGGTGCGTCGCGGCCATGACGGTCAGCGAGAAGGTCGTCACCGTCAGCATCGAGGTCGCGAGGATCTGCAGGATGCTGTCCACCGCCTCGGCGCCGACCTTGTAGCTGATCCCGTCCGGGATGAACGCGCTGAAGACCTTGGCGAGCGCGATCGCCAGCACCGCCAGCATGGCGATGAGAAGCACCCGCACCACGAGGATGCGGGAGAAATCGTGAAGCTTGCGGAGCAGCGTCGGGATCATGAGCGGTCCATTCCTTGCGGGTCATCAACCACATAGCAGATTGCCTCTCCCGGTCCACTGCGGCGCGGCGCGTTCCATCGGCGACATCTCCTGTCGCATTCCGGCTGGCATCCGCGCCCCGCAGACGACAGGCTGACGGCGATGACATGAGGGAGCGCGCCATGAAAACCACCACCCGCGTCGCGGTCATCGGCGGCGGCGTCGTCGGCTGTTCGGTTCTCTACCACCTGACCAGGCTCGGCTGGTCGGACGTGATGCTGCTGGAGCGCTCCGAGCTGACGAGCGGCTCCACCTGGCACGCGGCGGGCGGGTTTCACACGCTCAACGGCGACACCAACATGGCGGCGCTGCAGGGCTACACGATCCGGCTCTACAAGGAGCTGGAGGAGATCACCGGCATGTCCTGCGGGCTGCACCACGTGGGCGGCGTGACGCTCGCGGACACGCAGGACCGCTTCGACATGATGCTGGCGGAGCGGGCGAAGCACCGGCACATGGGGCTCGACACCCGGATCGTCACCCCCGAGGAGATCCGCGAGATCGCGCCCGTGACCAACATCGCGGGCCTCATCGGCGGGCTCTACGACCCTCTCGACGGCCATCTCGACCCGTCGGGGACCACCCATGCCTACGCGAAGGCCGCCCGGATGCAGGGCGCCACGATCGAGACGCAGTGCATGGTGCGGGAGACGAACCCGCGCCCCGACGGCACCTGGGACGTCGTCACCGACAAGGGCACGATCCATGCCGAGCACGTGGTGAACGCGGCCGGTCTCTGGGCCCGGGAGGTGGCGGCGATGGCGGGCGTCTACCTGCCGCTCCACCCGATGGAGCACCATTACATCGTCACCGACGACATCCCGGCGATCCACGAGCGCGCGACCGAGCATCCCCACGTGATGGACCCCGCCGGCGAAAGCTACCTGAGGCAGGAGGGCCGCGGCCTCTGCATCGGCTTCTACGAGCAGCGGGCGAAGCCCTGGGCCGTCGACGGCACGCCCTGGGATTTCGGGCACGAGCTGCTGCCCGACGACCTCGACAAGATCTCCGACTCGATCGAATTCGCCTACCGCCGCTTCCCCGTGCTCGCCGAGGCGGGCGTGAAGACCGTCATCCACGGCCCCTTCACCTTCGCCCCCGACGGCAATCCGCTGGTCGGCCCGGTCCCGGGGCTCCGGAACTACTGGTCCGCCTGCGCCGTCATGGCAGGCTTCTCCCAGGGCGGCGGCGTCGGCTTGATGCTGGCGCAGTGGATGACGCAGGGCGAATGCGAGCGCGACACGGCGAGTTTCGACGTCGCCCGCTTCGGCACCTGGACCACGCCGGGCTACACGAGGCCCAAGGTCATCGAAAATTACCAGACCCGCTTCTCGGTCGCCTATCCGAACGAGGAGAAGCCCGCCGCGCGGCCCTTCCGCACCACGCCGATGTACGACATCCTCGATGCCCTGGGCGCGGTCTGGGGCCAGCAATACGGGCTCGAGGTGCCGAATTACTTCGCGACCGGCGACGAGCCGCGCTACGAGACGCCCTCGTTCCGGCGCTCGAACGCGCATCAAGCCACCGCGCGCGAGGTTCGCGCCGTCCGCGAGGCCGTCGGCATCAACGAGATCCAGAACTTCGGGAAATACCTCGTGACCGGCCCCCGGGCGCGGGACTGGCTCGACCGCATCATGGCGGGACGAATCCCGAAACCGGGCCGCATCTCCCTCACCCCGATGCTGTCGGAGGCGGGCCGCATCATCGGCGATTTCACCGTGACCTGCCTCGGCGACGAGCTCTTCCGCCTCACCGCCAGCTACGCCGCCCAAGCCTACCACATGCGCTGGTTCGAAGAGCACCTCGAGGACGGCGTCACGCTCACCAACATCTCGGATCTCTCGACCGGCTTCCAGATCGCGGGCCCCAGGGCGCGCGAGGTCCTCGCCGCCTGCACCCGCGACGAGGTCGCCGCGATGCGCTTCCTCGACGCCCGCCGCATGACCATCGGCATGGCGGAGTGCATCGTCCAGCGCGTCAGCTACACCGGCGATCTCGGCTACGAGATCTACTGCGACGCGATGAGCCAGCGCAGCCTCTGGAACACGCTCTGGCAGGCCGGGCAGCCGCACGGCATGAAACCCTTCGGCATGCGCGCGATGATGTCGCTCCGGCTCGACCGGCTCTTCGGCTCCTGGCTCCGGGAATATTCCCCCGATTACACCCCGGCCGAGACCGGGCTCGACCGCTTCATCCACTGGCACAAGCCCGCCCCCTTCATCGGCCGCGCCGCCGCCGAGGCCGCACGCGACCAGGGCCCCGCCCGCCGCCTTGCCGCCTTCGAGGTCGCGGCGACCGACACCGACGTGCACGGCTACGAACCGATCTGGCGCGATGGCGCGGTCGTCGGCTTCTGCACTTCCGGCGGCTATTCCCACCACCTCGGCACATCCATCGCCTTCGGCTTCGTCCCGACGGCGGCCGACATCCCTGGCCTCGAGGTCGAGATCGAGATCCTCGGCGAGCGCCGCCCCGCCCGCCGCATCGACACCCCGCCCTGGGACCCGGACGGCATCCGCCTCCGCGGCTGACGCAGGGCCCGCTTTCCTCTGGTCACGTATCCTGGGGGGTGAATTTCGCGTCCGCCCGGACGCGAAAGAGGGGGGCAAAGCCCCCCTCGAACCGGATCAGATCGCGTGCGCGGGCCAGGGGCCCGCGCTCCGCCGGATCACTCGGTCGTCTCGACGATCACCAGCTCCCGCTCGGAGGCACCCTTCGCATGGCTGAGCGCCTCCTGGTACTCGGGCGAATGGTAGCAGGCCTCGGCCGCCTCGACGCTCGGGAACTTCGCGACGACATTCCGCGGCCGGTCCTTCCCCTCGAGCTGCACGTAACGCGCTGCGCGGGCGATGAAATACCCGCCGTGCTTGTCGATCGCGGGACCGGCGAGCCTGGCGTAACGGCCATAGGCCTCCTCGTCGGTCACGCTGACATGGGCAATCCAGAGTGCGGGCATCTCAACCTCCGATCACGGCCTTGGCCGCGTTGATGGCCGCATCGGCATTGGCGGCGTCGCGCCCCCCGCCCTGCGCCATGTCCGGGCGGCCGCCGCCGCCCTTGCCGCCGAGCTCGGGCACCGCCGCGCGGACCAGATCCACCGCCGAGAGCGTCGCCGTCAGGTCGGGCGTCACGCCCGCGGCCACCGCCGCCTTGCCGTCCGTATCCGCGATCAGCAGCACCGCGCCCGAGCCGATCCGCGCCTTCATCTCGTCGATGAGCGCGGGCAGGTCCTTGCCCGAGACCCCGGAGAGAACCTGCGCGAGGAACTTCACGCCGTTCACCTCCTCGGCCTCGGGCGCCTTGGCACCCTGCCCGCTGCCGCCCGCCATCGCCAGTTCGCGGCGAAGTTGCGCGACCTCGTTCGCGAGCGCCCGGCGTTCGTCGACCAGCGCCTTCACCCGGTCCACGACACCCGCGCCGCCGACCTTCAAAAGCCCCTCGATCTCCGCCAGCGCCACGTCGCGCCCCCTGAGTTCCGAGAGCGCCGCCTGGCCCGTCAGCGCCTCGATCCGGCGGACGCCGGCCGACGACGCCGTCTCTGAGGTCAGGGCGAAGGCCCCGATATCCCCGGTCCGGGCGACGTGCGTGCCGCCGCAAAGCTCGATCGAATAGGTGTCGCCGCCCTGCCCCTTGCCGGTCTGGGCCTTGCCCATCGACACGACACGGACCTCGTCGCCGTATTTCTCGCCGAAGAGCGCCTGCGCGCCCAACCCTCGGGCGTCGTCGGGGGTCATGATCCGGGTCTCGACGGCGGTGTTCTGGCGGATGAAGCGGTTCACGTCCTCTTCGATCCGCGCGATTTCCTCCCGGCTCAGCGCCTTGCCGTGGCTGAAATCGAACCGCAGCCGGTCCGGCGCGTTCAGCGAGCCGCGCTGCGCCACGTGATCGCCGAGCGCCTCGCGCAGCGCCTCGTGCAGCAGGTGCGTGGCCGAGTGGTTGGCCCGGATCAGCGAGCGGCGGTCGTGATCGACCGTCAGCCGTGCGGCCTGCCCGCGGGAGAGCGTGCCCTCCTCGACCTCGGCGAAGTGGATGAACACGCCTGCGGCCTTCTTCGTGTCGGTGACGCGCGCGCGCCCCGTCTCGGTCTCGATCACGCCGGTATCGCCGACCTGGCCGCCGGCCTCGCCGTAGAACGGCGTCTGGTTCACCACGATCTGGAACGCCTCGCCCGGGCCCTGGCTGTCGGCCTCGGACCCGTCCTTCACCAGCGCGAGGATCTGCCCCTCGGCGGCTTCGGTGTCGTAGCCCAGGAACTCCGTCGCGCCGTGCTTCTCGGCCAGGTCGTACCAGATGGTGCTGTCGGCGGCCTCGCCCGACCCTGCCCAGGCAGCGCGCGCCTTGGCCTTCTGCTCGGCCATGGCGGCGTCGAAGCCCTCGGTGTCGACCGCCCGGCCCTGTTCGCGCAGCGCATCCTGCGTCAGGTCCAGCGGGAAGCCGTAGGTGTCATAGAGCTTGAAGGCCGCAGCCCCCGGCAGGTCGCCCCCCTCGGGGAGCTTGCCCAGTTCCTCGTCGAGCAGCTTCAGCCCGCGGTCGAGGGTCTGGCGGAAGCGGGTCTCCTCCAGCTTCAGCGTCTCCTCGATCATCGGCTGCGCCTGGCGCAGCTCCGGGTAGGCCTCGCCCATCTGGCGGACCAGCTCCGGCACCAGCCGGTGCATCAGCGGATCCTGCGCGCCCAGAAGATGCGCGTGGCGCATCGCGCGGCGCATGATCCGGCGCAGCACGTAGCCGCGCCCGTCGTTCGAGGGCATCACCCCGTCGGCGATCAGGAACGACGTCGAGCGCAGGTGATCCGCGATCACCCGGTGGTGGGTCTTGCCCGGCCCGTCCGGATCGGACGAGGTCGCATGGGCCGAGGCCTCGATCAGCGCCCGCATCAGGTCGGTCGCGTAATTGTCGTTGGTGCCCTGCAGCAGCGCCGCGACCCGTTCGATCCCCATGCCGGTGTCGATCGACTGCATGTCGAGCGCCCGCATCGAGCCGTCCTCGAACTGCTCGTTCTGCATGAAGACGACGTTCCAGATCTCGATGAACCGGTCCCCGTCCTCCTCGGGGCTTCCCGGAGGGCCGCCCCAGAACTTCTCGCCATGGTCGAAGAAGATCTCGGTGCAGGGGCCGCAGGGGCCGGTCGGACCCATCTGCCAGAAGTTGTCCGAGGTCGCGATGCGGATGATCCGGTCCTCGGGCACGCCGATCTTGCGCCAGATCTCGAAGGCCTCGTCATCCGTGTGATAGACCGTGGTGTAGAGCCGGTCCTTCGGGATGCCGAACTCCTTCGTCACCAGCTCCCATGCAAAGGGGATCGCTTCGGATTTGAAGTAATCGCCGAAGCTGAAATTCCCCAGCATTTCGAAGAAGGTATGGTGCCGCGCGGTGTAGCCGACATTGTCGAGGTCATTGTGCTTGCCGCCCGCCCGCACGCATTTCTGCGCCGAGGTCGCCCGGACGTAATCGCGCTTCTCCACCCCGGTGAAGCAGTTCTTGAACTGCACCATGCCGGAATTGGTGAACATCAGCGTCGGGTCGTTCCGGGGGACCAGCGGGCTGGATGGCACGACCGTGTGGCCCTGCTTTTCGAAGTAGCTCAGGAAGGTCGAACGGATGTCGTTCAGCGTCTGCATATCGGGCCCCTGCACTCGCGGCGTAGCTTTGGCCCGATGTAGCGACGCGGGGGCGCGGTGTCCACAGCCAGTGGCGGCCCGCCGAAATGCGAAAAAGGCGGCCCCGGGGCCGCCCTTTCCTGTCCGTCACGGCCCGGGCGGAGGCGTCACTCGTCGACGACGGCGCCGTCCTCTTCGGAGCCGTTGAAGTCGAGCCCGTGGCTGGCGCGGATCTTGTCCTCGATCTCCATCGCCATGGCGGAATTCTCGCGCAGGAAGGTCTTCGCGTTCTCGCGCCCCTGCCCGATCCGCTCGTCGCCGTAGGAGAACCACGACCCCGACTTGTCGACCACGCCGGCCTTGACCCCGAGATCGAGCAACTCGCCCATCTTGGAGATCCCCTCGCCGTACATGATGTCGAACTCGACCTGCTTGAAGGGCGGTGCGACCTTGTTCTTCACCACCTTCACGCGGGTCGTGTTGCCGACCACCTCGTCGCGGTCCTTGATCGACCCGATGCGGCGGATGTCGAGCCGGACGGAGGAGTAGAACTTCAGCGCGTTGCCGCCCGTCGTGGTCTCGGGCGAGCCGAACATGACGCCGATCTTCATCCGGATCTGGTTGATGAAGATGACCATGCAGTTCGACCGCGCGATCGAGCCGGTCAGCTTGCGCATCGCCTGGGACATCAGGCGGGCATGCACGCCGACCGAGCTGTCGCCCATGTCGCCCTCGAGCTCGCTCTTCGGCGTCAGCGCCGCGACCGAGTCGACCACGACCATCGAGACCGCACCCGAGCGCACCAGCGTGTCGGTGATCTCGAGCGCCTGCTCGCCGGTGTCGGGCTGGGAGATCAGCAGCTCGTCCAGATCGACGCCCAGCTTGCGGGCATAGAGCGGGTCGAGCGCGTGTTCCGCGTCGACGAAGGCGCAGACGCCACCCTTCTTCTGCTCCTCGGCCACGCAATGCAGCGTCAGCGTCGTCTTGCCCGAGCTTTCCGGGCCGTAGATCTCGATGATGCGGCCCTTCGGGAGCCCGCCGATGCCGAGAGCGATATCAAGGCCCAGCGAGCCGGTCGAGGTCGACTCGATATCCTTGATCGGGTTGTCCCCGCCCAGCTTCATGATCGAGCCCTTGCCGAACTGCCGCTCGATCTGGGCCAGCGCCGAATCCAGCGCCTTCTGCTTGTTGGGGTCGCGTTTGCTGTCCATAGAAAGAAGGTCTGCCGTTGCCATGTTTGACTTCCTTGTTTCACACCCGATGCCGACAGGCAATCGCACGGGCTTTCTGCCGATGTTCGCCTCTTGTTCCGGAACATTTAGGACCAAAAAGAGAACATTACAATAATTTTCTTCCCAAGCGCAGTGTTGACGAACAGGGTTAAGGAGTAGTTTACGTATCCCTGCAACGCGCCTGCGACGGGGGATGCAGCGAAAATGCTCGTGTTTTCAAAGGCCCGGCTGGTCATTCTCTCGGTGCCCAAGACCGGGACGACGGCGATCGAATCCGCCCTCGGGCCGCGCGCCGATATCTGGGTGCAGAATCCGCCCGAGCTGAAACATGCGCCCGTCTTCCGCTACAACCGGTTCTTTCGGCCGATGCTCGAGAAATTCGTGGCCCCCGATCTCGAGGTGATTGCCGTCATGCGCGAACCGGTCTCGTGGCTGGGCTCGTGGTGGCGGTATCGCCAGCGGGCCGAGCTGGACGGGCGCGCGAATTCCACCGCGGGGATCGGGTTCGACGCCTTCGTCGACGCCTATTGCCGGGGCGAGCGGCCCGCCTTCGCCGATGTCGGCAGCCAGTCGAAGTTCCTCGAGCCGGCAGGCAACGGCACCCGCGTCACGCGCCTCTTCCGCTACGAGGACCAGGGGGCGCTGCTGGACTTTCTCGAACAGCGCCTCGGGACCGGCATCGCGCTCGGGCGCGAGAACGTCTCGCCGGCGATGGAGGTTCGTCTCTCTCCGGAGGTCGAAGAGAAATACCGCCGGAAATGCGCGGCGGAGTTCGACCTCTACGCCTCGATTCCCTGAGCTCAGTGCATCTGGCGCCGGACCGTGTCGGTGAGCTCGGTCAGCGAGAAGGGTTTGGGCAGGAAGACGGAGTTCGGGATGCCCGCCTGGCCCTCCGCAAATGCCTCCTCGGCATAGCCTGAGACGAAGACGACGCCCGTATCGGGGCGGGTCTCGAGCGCCTTGCGCACCCAGCTCGGCCCGTCCATGCCGGGCATGATCACGTCGGTGACGAAGATGTCGACCTTGAGCTCTGCGTCCTCCAGCGTCTGCAGCGCGGCCTCGGCGCTCTCGGCCTCTAGCACCGTGTAGCCGCGCATGCGCAGCGCCTGGCTGGCGAAGGCGCGGACCGGCGCCTCGTCCTCCACCAGCAGCACGACGCCCTGCGCGAAATGGCCCTTCGCGCGGTCCGACGGGGCGGGCGCGGGCGCCGGGGCGGCAGGGCGCGGCAGTTCGAGCACCGGGAAGAGCAGCGTGAAGCAGCTGCCCTTGTCGACCTCGCTGTCGACGAAGATGTAGCCGCCGGTCTGCTTGACGATGCCGTAGGCGGTGGACAGGCCGAGGCCTGTCCCCTCCCCGACCCGCTTGGTGGTGAAGAAGGGCTCGAAGACCTTCGGCAGCTTGTCGGCCGAGATCCCCTTGCCGGTGTCGATCACCTTGACCGAGACATATTCGCCGGCCGGCACCTCGGCCCGGTCGCGGCGGAGCGCCTCGCTCAGGCGCAGGGTCTCGGTCTCGACCCGGATCTCGCCGCCCTCGGGCATCGCGTCGCGGGCGTTGACGACGAGGTTCATGATCACCTGTTCCAGCTGCCGCTTGTCGGCCCGGATCGGGCGCAGCAGCGGGTCGTGACTGACGCTGAGCGTGGTCTTCTCGCCCACGAGGCGGTTCAGCAGATGGGTGAGATCGCTCAGCGTGTCGCGCAGGTCGAGCTCCTCGGGGCGCAGGGTCTGCTTGCGCGAGAAGGCCAGAAGCTGCCCCACGAGCGAGGCGGCGCGGTTGGCGTTCTGGTTGATCTGGATGAGTTCGGAATAATCCGGATCGCCGGGATCGTGCCGCAGCAAAAGCAGGTCGCAATGACCCGAGATCGCCGTGAGCAGGTTGTTGAAATCATGCGCCACGCCCCCCGCGAGCTGGCCGATGGCCTGCATCTTCTGGCTCTGGACGAACTGCGCCTCGAGCGTCTTGAGCTCGGTCGCGTCGCTGAGCACCGCGAGCAGCCGCGGCGCGCCGTCGAGCATCGCCGTCTTCAGCGTCACCTGCACGAAGACCTCGCGGTCCGGCACGCCGAGGCGGAGGAATTCCGAATGCACCGGCTCCCGCCCGCTTGCGGCCTCGGCCAGCCAGTCGGCGACGGAGCGGCCGAGCCCCTCCAGCAGGGCCGAGAGCGGCGTGCCGGGATGGCATTCGGGCCCAAGCAGGTCCTGCGCGGGGGCGTTGGCCGAGTCGATCAGGCCGTCCTTGCCGAGAAGCAGCAGCGGCACCGGGAGCGTCTCGAGCAGCTGCGGGGCGTCCCTCGGCGCCTCGACCGCGGGCGCCGGGCTCTGTTCCGGCAGCAGCATCAGTTCGCGGCGGCCGCCGCGGTCCCCGATCTCGACCACGCGGACGGGCCTCCGCCCCTCGGCGGTGACCATCTCGTGAATCTCGCCGGGGCGCAGCGGGAGCGTGTCGAAGAGCGCGGCCAGCGCCTTGGGACGGTCCCCGACAAGCTGGCGCGCGGCCTGGTTCATGAAGAGGATCGAGTTCGACCGCCCGACGGTCAGCAGGGCGAAGTCGGTGCCCGGCGGGACGCCGCCCGGCGTGACGATCTCGACGAAGCGCCAGAGCAGCAGGTCGCCCTCGGTCCGGTGCGCGCTCAGCCGCGAGGGGCCGCGCGGGGTGACGATGTCCTCGTGCGCGGTGCCGGACACCTGCGCCCGGCTGGCCATGCGGCGGAAGACCCCGGCGGGATTCGCCATCAGCCCTTCGAACAGCGGCGTCAGCCCGCCCGGACCGCAAGGACCGAACCGGTCGACGGCGGCGGGGTTGCCATGCAGGACCTCCCCGTCGGTCGCGGTCACGAAACAGGGGGCCGGATCGTTGGCGACGACCGAGGCGACCGAGGCGACGGACATCCCGCTGAGAAGCCGGTGGCGGGCGAGCAGGATCCGCAGCGCGGCATAGGCGATCAGCACCGCAAGCGCCGCGGTGGCGAGCACCTGAACGGGCACCTCCCGGCGGAGGAGGACCGCCGCGGCCAGCAGCGTCACGGACACCACGGGCAGCACGGCGAGCGCCGGCGCAAGCGACAGCGAGAGCCGCGTCAGAGACTTGTCAGACCCCGTTGTCCCGGTCACGTCCATCGCCCCCCAGAATCCCTCTCCCCGAACCATCGCGACGCGCGCATTGGGCCGGAAAAGAATTAAGCGCCGATTAATCGGCCTTTCCGATGCCCGCCGAAGTATCGGCGGCGGCCGTTCAGCCGGTCAAGTGGGCGATGAAGAAGCCATCGCCGCCATCCTGCGGCCCGAAGCGGCGCTGGAAGGTGCAGCGCCAGTCGGGATGCGCGGCGAGAAAGGCCGCGACCCGGTCCTCGTTCTCCGCCCGCAGGAAGGAACAGGTGGCATAGGCCAGCGTGCCGCCCGGGGCCACGAGCGCGGCCGCCGCGTCGAGGATCCCGGTCTGCACATCCCCGAGCGCGGCGAGGCGGCCCGGCGTCAGCGCCCACTTGCCCTCGGGATCGCGCCGCCACGACCCGCTGCCGGAACAGGGCGCGTCGCACAGGACGAGGTCGTAGGGCGCGTGACGGGCGAGGCTGCCGGTGCCGAGCAGCTCGACCCTTACACCCGCGCGCCTCGCCCGCGCGGGCAGATCGGCCATCCGCCCCGGGTCGGCATCGTGGCAGTGGAAGGTGGCCTCTGCCCGGCCCGCCATCGCCAGCGTCTTGCCGCCGCCGCCACAGCAGTAATCGAGCACTTTCATCCCCTTGGAGATCGGAAGTGATGCGGTGACAGCCTGGCTGGCGCCGTCCTGCAGCTCCACGAGCCCGTCGCGATAGGCAGCGCTCTGGGCGACCTTCCGGGCACCCTCGGTGACGATCAGCGCGCCGTCCGCGATGGCGTGCGGCACTGCGGATATGCCATCCGAGGACAGCGCCGCAAGCGCCTGATCCTGCGTGGTTTTCCGGAAGTTCACCCGCAGGAACACGGGCGCGCGGTCGCGGAGCGCCAGCGCTGTCTCTTCCCATGCGGGGCCGAGCGCCTCCCCGAACGGCGCGACCAGCCAGTCCGGCAGGTCGCAGCGCTCACCGTCGCCGTCGGGCTCTCGCCACGCGGCGCGTTCGTCATCGCTCGGCGGCGCGGGCGCATGGCCCTGCCCGGTGAAGACCGCCTCCGGCGCCGTGCCCGCCTCGCGCAGCAGGCCGATCATCAGAGCGCGCCCGGTCTCGCCCCCGCCCCGGGCCGCGGCCGAGCGCTTCCGGCGCAGCGCGCCGTAGACGAGGTCGCGCACGGCGTTGCGGTCGCCGGATCCGGCGAAGCGGCTGGCGCGGGACCAGTTGAGGAGCGCGCGGGTGGCGGGCTGCCCGTCGAGGCAGGCGTCGAGCACCTCCGCGGCGGCGGCGATTCGGGCTTCGGGTGTCATGCGGCCTCCCTACCCCGTCAGCCGCGCCCGCGCGAGACCACGTGGTCGCTGCCGATGCCGCCGAGCGAATGGAACAGCCCGCCGGTGTTGCTGACCCCGAACTTCTTCAGGAGCTTGGCGCGGTAGACCTCCACCGTCCGGTAGGAGATGTCGAGCTTCTGGGCGATCTCCTTCGAGGTCAGCCCGTCCGAGAGGTGCGAGATGATCTCGCGCTCGCGCCGGGTGAGGGGCACATAGGGACGCGTCTCGGACAGGTCGGCGAAGCTCCAGACGGCGCGCATCAGCGGGTCCTCAGGGGTGAAGGAATGGCCCCGGACGCGGCACCAGAAGAGCGTGCCGTCCTTGCGCGCCATGATCCTTTCGTCCCAGTAGGTGTTCGTCTCGCGCAGCTGTTTCACCCCGCGGTCGCGGATGTTCGAGAACTCCTCGTCCGAGGGGTAGAGCATCGAGAAGACCTGATCCTTGAGCTCGCCCTCCGCATAGCCGAACATCTCGGCGAAGGCGCGGTTGCAATCGCGGATCACCCGGTTCTCGGTGATGACCAGGCCGACGGGCGCGAAGGCATAGGCGAGCTCTGAGAACTCCCCTCTTCGATACGCCTCGTCGATACGTGTTTCCACTATCTTGCTCCGAAATCCCTAAACCGCGACGCTTCGATCAGAAGTCAAGCAGCGGAGTTTTCCAAGCGCAACGTCGCGAAAACCCCGCGGAAATGGGAGGACACCATGAATACCCTCAAGCGATTCGTCGCGCCCCTCGTGCTCGGTCTCGGCCTGGCGACGGGGGCCGCGGCGCAGGACCCGATCAAGATCGCGCTCATCCACGGGCTGAGCGGCTCCAGCTTCGAGGCCTTCTCGAAACAGGCGCAGACCGGCTTCGAGATGGGCATCGAATACGCCACCGACGGCACGAACGAGATCAACGGCCGCCCGGTCGAGCTGATCATCAAGGACACGCAGTTCAAGCCCGACGTGGCACGCGCCGTGCTGGCCGAGGCCTATGGCGACGACGAGGTGCTGCTGGCCGTAGGCGCGACCTCCTCGGGTGTGACGGTGGGGATGCTGCCGATCGCCGAGGAATACGAGAAGATCCTGATCGTCGAACCCGCGGTCGCCGACAGCCTGACCGGCCCGGACAGCAACCGCTACGTGTTCAAGACCTCGCGCAACTCCTCGATGGACATGCAGGCGCAGGCGCTCGCGCTCCAGCCCGACGAGACGCTGCACGTGGCGACCCTGGCCGAGGATTACGCCTTCGGCCGCGACGGGATCACCGCGTTCAAGTCGGCGCTCGAGGGCACCGGCGCCGAGGTCGTGACCGAGGAATACGTGCCCCAGGGCACCACCGACTTCACCGCCTATGCCGAGCGCATGTTCAACGCGCTGAAGGACCTCGACGGGCGCAAGGTCATCCTGATCTACATCGCGGGCGGCGGCGACGCGCCCGGCAAGATCCAGGCGATGGACCCCTCGCGCTACGGGATCGAGATCTCGATGGGCGGGCACATCCTGCCGGTGCTGCCGACCTACAAGCGGTTCCCGGGCATGGAAGGCGCGGTCTATTACTACTACGAGGCCTTCGACAACGACATCAACAAGTGGCTGGTGGACGAGCACATGAAGCGCTTCGACACCCCGCCGGACTTCTTCACCGCCGGTGGCATGTCGGCCGCGCTCGCCGTGGCCAAGGCGCTGAAGGAAGCGCCCGACTACGAGACCGAGACGCTGATCTCGACCATGGAGGGCATGTCCTGGGAGACGCCCAAGGGCACCATGACCTTCCGCCCCGAGGATCACCAGGCGCTGCAGGACATGCTGCACTTCAAGATCCGCGTGGATGAAGGCGTCGACTGGGCGATCCCCGAGAAGGTCCGCATCATCCCCGCCGACGAGATGGACATCCCGCTCGGCCGCAACAACCAGGAATGATCCTGTCCTCCCGGGCCCGCTGCGGTCGGCCCGGGAGCCCCCTTCCCCTCAGACGTCCAGAGTATCCGAACGCCATGAGCGAGCCTTCCCTCGTCACGCGCGACCTGACGATCCGCTTCGGCGGGCATGTCGCGGTGAACAATGTCTCCTGCGCCTTCCGTCCCGGAGAGCTGACCGTGATCGTCGGCCCGAACGGCGCCGGCAAGACGACCTATTTCAACCTGATGTCCGGCCAGCTGCCCGCCAGCTCGGGCCAGGTGCTGAAGGACGGGGTCGACATCACGCGGATGTCCCCCTCGGCCCGCGCCCAGCGGGGCATCGGGCGGGCCTTCCAGCTGACCAACCTCTTCCCGCAGCTCTCGGTGCTGGAGAACATCCGCCTCGCCGTGCAGGCCCGCTCGGGCGACGGCTGGCGGATGCTGCGGCCCGTGGGTCATTTCCGGCGGCTGACCGAGAAGGCCGAGCGATACCTCGAGGAGACGCGTCTCACGAAGGTCGCGCACCAGCCCGCCGCCAACCTGCCGCATGGCGACCAGCGCAAGCTCGAGGTCGCGCTGCTGATGGCGATGGAGCCCGACATCTACATGTTCGACGAACCGACGGCCGGCATGAGCCTCGACCATGCCCCCGACGTGCTGGAGCTGATCGCCGGGATCAAGGCGGACACGTCGAAGACCGTGCTGCTGGTCGAGCACAAGATGGACGTGGTCCGCGCGCTCGCCGACCGGATCATCGTGCTGCACAACGGCGAGCTTCTGGCCGATGGCGAGCCGGCCGAGGTCATGGGCAGCCGGATCGTCCGCGACGTCTATCTCGGCACTTCGGAGGGCGTGGCATGAGCCTTCTCTCCGTTCAGGACATGAAGACCGACATCGGACAATATGCCGTCCTGCACGGCGTCAGCTTCGAGGTCCCCGAGGGCGGCGTCTTCGTCCTGCTGGGCCGCAACGGGGCGGGCAAGACGACGACGCTGCGCTCGATCATGGGGCTCTGGACCCCCTCGCCCGGATCCGTGGTGTTCAACGGGCAGGACATCACCCGGATGCACACCGCCGACATCGCGCGGAAGGGCATCGCCTATGTCCCCGAGAACATGGGCATCTTCGGCACGCTGACGGTGGACGAGAACCTGATCCTCGCCACGGAATCGGGCAGGTTCGACAAGGCCCGCCTCGCCCGGATCCACGAGCTGTTCCCGGCGCTCGAACGCTTCCGCGACAAGCAGGCGTGGTCGCTCTCGGGCGGGCAGAAGCAGATGCTCTCGGTCGCCCGCGCGATCATCGAACCGCGCGCGCTGATCCTGATCGACGAACCGACCAAGGGGCTCGCCCCCTCGATCGTGGGCGCCATGGCCGAGGCCTTCCGCGAGATCGCCCAGACCACCACGATCCTGCTGGTCGAACAGAACTTCAATTTCGCCCGGAGCCTCGGGCGCGACATGGCCGTGATCGACGACGGCCGGGTCGTGCACGCGGGCTCGATGGAGGCATTCGCCGCCGACACCGCGCTTCAGGACAAGCACCTGGGCCTGTCGGCGTGAGGAGAGACGCATGAGCACCCTTACCACCACACTGGGCCGCATCGGGGGCGTGAACCTGCTGCCCTTCGCGGTCGCCGCCGTGGCCTTCCTGCTGATCGGCGCGCCCTCGTCCTGGGTGACGCTGACCATCGCGGGGCTCGCCATGGGGATGATGCTGTTCCTGATGGCCTCGGGGCTCAGCCTCGTCTTCGGGCTGATGGACGTCCTGAACTTCGGCCATTCCGCCTTCGTCAGCTTCGGGGCCTTCGTCTCGGCCACCGTGCTTGCCGGCCTCGGCGGCTGGCTGGCGGCGGACAGCTGGGCGCTGAACGCGCTGGCGCTGGCGGCGGCCTACCTCGCCGCGATCTCCTTCGGCCTCGTCGCGGGCTGGTTCTTCGAGACGGTCATCATCCGGCCCGTCTACCGCGACCACCTGCGCCAGATCCTGATCACCATCGGCGCGATGATCGTGGCCGAGCAGACGATCCTCGCCTTCTGGGGCGGCACGCCCTTCTCGGTCGGCCGCCCGCATTTCCTCGAAGGCTCGTGGATCATCGGCGACGTCTCGATCGAGATCTACCGCGCCTTCGCCTTCGCGCTCGGCGCGGCGGTCTTCGTGATGCTCTACCTCGTGCTCAACCGCACCCGGATCGGGCTGCTGATCCGCGCCGGCGTCGAGAACCGCGAGATGGTCGAGGCGCTCGGTTTCCGGGTCGACCGGCTGTTCATCGGCGTCTTCATGCTGGGCTCGGCGCTGGCGGCCCTGGGAGGCGCCATGTGGGCGGGCTACGAGACCCTCATCACACCCCATCTCGGCAGCGAGTTGATGATCGTCGTCTTCATCGTGGTCATCATCGGCGGCCTCGGCTCCATCGAGGGCACGCTTCTTGGTGCGATCCTCGTCGGCCTGATGGCGAATTACGTGGGCTTCCTCGCCCCGAAACTGGCGCTCGCGTCGAACATGATCCTGATGGTCGCGATCCTGCTCTGGCGGCCGAACGGCCTGCGCCCGGCGGTGAAGTGATGGAGAGCACGATGTCCAACAAGTCCACCACCGGCGCCCTCGCCATCAAGGGGATCGTGGCGCTGATCGGCGCGCTCCTGCTCTTCGCGCCGTTCCTCTTCCAGGACGTCCGCTCGCTCGAGGTCGCGGCCCGCATCTGCATCTTCATCGTGCTGGTGGCGAGTTTCGACCTCCTGATCGGCTACACCGGGATCGTCTCCTTCGCGCACACGATGTTCTTCGGTTTCGGCGCCTACGGGGCGGCGATCCTGCTCAAGGAGATGGGTCCCGGCTGGACGCCGGTGATCCTCGGCGGTCTGGCGGGCGTCGCGGTCTCCCTCGTCTTCGCGGTGGCGATCGGGCTCCTGTCGCTCAGGGTGAAGGCGATCTTCTTCGCCATGATCACGCTGGCGGCGGCATCGGTCGTGCTCGTCCTCGCCTCGCAGCTGTCGCAGTTCACCGGCGGCGAGGACGGGATCACCTATCGCGCGCCGGACCTCTTCAAGCCGGCGACGAAGATCTTCACCGATGCCGACGGCAAGGTCCTGTCGCTCTGGGGCGTGAAGTTCAACGGCAAGCTCGCGGCCTATTACTTCGTCTTCGCCTGCTCGCTCGTGCTCTTCCTGCTGATGCTCCGCTTCGTCGCCTCGCCGCTTGGTACCGTGCTGAAGGCCATCCGCGAGAACGAGGCGCGGGCCGAGGCCATCGGCTACAAGGTCGTCGCCTACCGGACCTTCATCTTCTGCCTTTCGGCCACCATCGCCTCGCTCGCGGGCACGGTCTACGCGGTCTGGCTGAAATACACCGGGCCCGACACGTCCCTGTCGTTTGCCATCATGATCGACATCCTGCTGATGGTCGTGATCGGCGGCATGGGCACGATGTGGGGCGCTGTGATCGGCGCGGTGCTGATGGTCGTCGCGCAATACTACCTGCGCGACCTGATGGGCGTCGCCTCGGAGGCGCTGACCGGCGTGCCGCTCCTGCCCGAACTGCTGGCGCCGGACCGCTGGCTCTTCTGGCTGGGGCTGATCTTCATCCTGCTGGTCTATTTCTTCCCCAAGGGGATCGCGGGCACCGCGATGGAGAAAGGAGCCCGCGCATGACCGCGCCGCGCTTCTCCCTCGTGCCCGTCATGGACCACGAACTGCACGTCACCGAATGGGGCGAGCGGACCGGCAGACCGCTTGTGATGTGGCACGGGCTGGCCCGCACCGGGCGCGATTTCGACGAGCTGGCGGCGGCGCTTTCGGACGAATATTTCGTGATCTGCCCCGACACCATCGGGCGGGGGCTCTCCAGCTGGTCGATGAACCCCGAAGCCGAATATTCGGTCGAATACTACGCCGGGATCGCCGCGGACCTGCTGGACCATTACGGCTTCGGAAGCGTCGGCTGGCTTGGCACCTCGATGGGCGGAATGATCGGGATGCGCCTCGCCTCCGGCCCGCATGCGGACCGGCTCGCCTGCCTGCTGATCAACGACATCGGCCCCGAGATCCCCGACGAGGCGATCCGCCGGATCGTCACCTACGTGAGCGAGCTGCCCGATTTCACCACGCTCAGCGAGGCCGAGAGCTGGCTCCGCGCCGTCTACCGCCCCTTCGGCGAGGCCGGCGAGGCGTTCTGGCGGCGCATGGCGCGGACCTCGGTCCGGCGGCGGGCGGACGGGAGGCTGACGCTGCATTACGACCCGCGGATCACCGTGCAGTTCACCGCCTCGCGCGACGAGCTGACCACCTGGGACCGCTTCGCCCGGATCACCACGCCGACGCATGTCTTCCGCGGGACGGACAGCGACGTGCTGCCGGCCGAAACCGCGCAGCTGATGGCGACCCGCGGGCCGCGGCCCGAGATCACCGAATTCCCCTTCGGCCATGCGCCCACCCTGTCACGGCCGCAGGACATCGCGCTGGTGCGAAAGCTCCTGGCCCGCTACTGGCCCTGAGCCGCACCGAAGCGATAGGCCACCCGGTGCCGGTAGGTCTGGCCGGGCTTCAGCAGCCAGTCCGGGAAGCGCGAATGATTGGGCGCGTCGGGCCAGACCTGCGTCTCGAGCGCGAGCCCCGCGTGCGGACCGTATTGCCGGCCCTCCAGCCCCTCGATCCGCGGAATGAGCGCGCCGTCATAGACCTGCAGCCCGGGCTCGGTCGTGTCGACCTCCATGCCCAGGCCCCCGGTCCCGCGCAGCAGCGCCACGGGCCGAAGCTCGGTCCGGCTGCGCCAGAGGCAGAAATTGTGGTCATAGCCGTGCCGGCCGATCTCGCGCGGGTCGCGGAAATCGAAGGGCGTGCCCTTCACCAGCGCCTCCTCGCCCGTCGGGATCTGTGCGTCGTCGACCGGAAGGTAATGATCCGCCGCGATCTGGAGGCTGTGCCCCCGCACGTCATCCGACCCGTCGAGGTTGAAATACCCGTGATGCGCGAAGCTGCAGGGCGTGGGCTTGTCCGTCGTGGCGGTGATGTCGAAGCTCAGCGCCCCGTCGCCGGGCAAGGCACAGACGACCTGAACCTGGAGGTTGCCCGGAAAGCCCATGTGCCCGTCGGGCATCTCGAGCGTCAGCGTGGCGCTCGTGTCCGAGAAGGCGGCGATCGTCCAGATCATCCGGCCGCTGCCCTCGGTGCCGCCGTGAAGCGTCGTGCGGCCCGCCTCGTTCAGGTCGGCCTGTCCGTCGCGCCCGTCGATCCGGAACCGGCCGCCCGCGATGCGGTTGGCGAAACGCCCCACGATGGCGCCGAAATGGATCAGCGGGCCTTCGTAATCCGCGATCCGGTCCGAACCCAGCACCAGCGGGTGTGCCACACCCTCCATCCGCAGGTCCTGCAGGATGGCGCCGTAGGTCAGCAGGCGCGCGGTCAGCCCGCCGCCCCGGAGCGTCACGCATTCGACCTTGCGACCGTCCGACAGCGTGCCGAACGGCTCGATCCGGCTCATGCGATGACCCTGTGCTCGGCCTGCCCGGTGACGCCCGGATCGACCGCGTAGGTGATGCCCTGCGCCGTGTCGGGCGCCTCGATCCCCTGGCAGGCGGTGGTGACGATCATCTCGTCCAGCCCGGCACCGCCGAAACAGGGGCAGGAGGCATGGCGTCCGCCCACCTCGATCGCGCGGTCGAAACGGCCGTCGGGCAGGTAGCGCGCGACGCGGGCGGCCCCCCATTGCGCGCTCCAGAGCCCGCCCTCGCTGTCGACGACCGACCCGTCCGGGTTCAGCCCCTTCTCGCGCAGATCGACGAAGACCTCGGCCGGGCCCTCGGGCCAGCCTTCGGAATCGAGCGGCAGGACCCAGATCCGCTGCCGCCGCGTGTCGGCGTAGTAGCCGCTGCGCCCGTCGGGCGAGAAGCAGATCGAATTGGGGATCGTCACCTCGGGCACCAGCCGCTCGACCGAGCCCTTGTGGAAGCGGTAGATCGCCCCCGCGCGGCTCTCGGCCGACTTGCCCATGGTGCCGATCCAGAAGCCGCCCATCGGATCGGCGCGGCCATCGTTCGAGCGGGTGACGTCGTTCTCGGCCTCGAGCGCCACGATCGGCTCGTGCCCGCCCGAGCCGATGTCGAATCGGCGCAGCCCGGTCTCGGTCGCGATCATCAAGGTGTCGCGGTCGATCCAGCCCGCGGCCGAGGCCATTTCGGGCAGGTCCCACTCCAGCGCCTCGTCCTGCGTCCGCGACAGAAGGCGCCGGCCGGTGATGTCGAACCAGAAATACTGCTGACGGTCCGGGTGCCACAGCGGCCCCTCGCCCAGCTGGCAGACCCTTGCATCGAAAGTGACGTAGCTCATCCGCGGCAGACCTCGTCATAATGCGCCACGATCGCGGCGGCGCGCGTGGCCACCGTAGCGGCATCGTCGCCCGGGCGGTAGAGGGCGGATCCGATGCCCAGCCCCGTCGCGCCTGCGGCATGCCAGGCGGCAAAGGTTTCGGGCCCCGTCCCGCCGACCGCGAAGCACCGCGTCTCCGGCGGCAGCACCGCCCGGATCGCGCGCAGCCCTTCGGGGCCGATCACCGCGCCGGGGAAGATCTTGAGCCCGTCCGCCCCCGCGCGCAGGGCCGTGAAGCATTCGGTCGGCGTCATCACCCCGGGAAAGGACATGAGGCCGCGCGCCCTGGTCTCGGCGATCACCGACGGGTTGCAATCGGGCGAGACGATCAGCGTGGCGCCGGTCTCCGCCACCTGCCGGACCTCCTCGGGGCTGAGCACGGTGCCCGCGCCGATCTGCGCGCGGTCTCCGAAACGGCGGACCATGGCCCCGATGCTGCGCAGCGGGTCGGGCGAATTCAGCGGCACCTCGATCCGGTCGATCCCGGCCCCGATCAGCGCCTCTGCCACCGCGAGCGCGTCCCCGGGCGGCAGCCCGCGGAGGATGGCGATGATCGGCCGGCTCATGCCGCCGCCTCCAGTGCCGCCCGCGCGGCGCGGAGGCCGCGGAGCGTGATCTCTCCGGCCGGGACCATGCCGACCACTGCGCCCTGCCCGCGGAGCGCGCCCGCATAGAGCGCGGCCAGCGGGTCGTCTCCGATCACCGCGAGCCGTCTCTCGCCCCAGAGCGTCCGGGTCGCGGCCAGCTCGGCCCCGATCAGCAGGCCCGAGAGCCGCGCCCAGGCGACATCGCCCGGCAGATCGGAGAGCAGCGCCTCGGCCCGGAGCGGGAAGAGCGCGAGCGGCAGCGCCTCGGGATGGGCGATCGCCTCGGCCAGACCGCGGGCGAACGCCGCCTCGTTCCAGCCCGCGCTGATCGAATGGCGCAGCAGCGAGCGTTCGGTGAGCAGCGCGAAGATCTCGCCGGTCATGGTGGTGCGGAAATGCGCGACCCGGCCCTCCGTCACGCGGACCCATTTGCAATGGGTGCCCGGCAGGCAGAGCACGCCGTCGAAGCCCGGATCGGTGGCGAGGAAGCCCGCGATCTGGGTCTCCTCCCCGCGCATCACGTCGGCGGGGGCGGATTGGCAGAGGCCGGGCAGGATGTGGACCTGCAGGCGCCGGTCCGCGGTCTCGACCGCGACCGCATGCGTGCCCGCGGGCGCGCAGGGGATCGGAAGATACGCCGCCTCGCGCCAGCCGGTCCGGGCGCCGGCCATGCCGCAGACCAGCACCGGCAGGCGCGCCGTCCCCGGCAGCAGGTCGCCCAGCAGGTCGAGCAGGACGCCCTCGTACTCCGTGCTCTCGAGCGCGCCCATGCCGCGGGGCGATCGCCGCTCGGCCAGCACCGCGCCGTTCCCGTCGAGCGCCCAGAGCCGCATGTTGGACGTGCCCCAGTCGACCGCGATCCAGGCAGGCCTCACGCGAGCCCCCCGGAGAACCGCGCCGAGGTCAGCCGCAGGAGGCCCTTCTGGAGCACGATGAACAGAAGCAGCAGCCCGCCGATGACGATCTTGGTCCACCAGCTCGACAGCGTGCCGTCGAAGACGATGTAGGTCTGGATCAGCCCCATGGTCATAACGCCGATGAAGGTGCCGAAGACGAAGCCCGAGCCGCCCGTCAGCAGCGTCCCCCCGATGACCACCGCGGCGATGGCCGTCAGCTCCGTCCCCACGGTGGCGAGCGGGTAGCCCGAGCCGGTGTAGACCGAGAAGACGATGCCCGAGAGCCCGGCCATGAAGCCCGAGAAGGCGTAGATGCCGACCGTGGTCCGCCCGACCTGCACGCCCATCAGACGCGCCGTGTTCTCTCCGCCGCCGAGCGCGTAGACACTGGCGCCGAAGCGGGTCCGGTGGGCGATGACCATGCCGACGGCGAAGCTCAGCAGCATGACCATCCCGATCAGCGTCAGCCGCCCCTTGCCGGGCATCAGGTAATAGGCCTTGCGCAGCATCTCGTAGAACGGATCGTCGATCGGCACCGAGTCGATCGTCAGCATGTAGGCCGCGCCGCGCGCGAGGAACATGCCGGCCAGCGTCACGATGAAGGGCGGCATGGCGAGGCCGTGGATCAGCCCGCCCATGGCCGCGCCGAAGGCGGTGGTGACGATCAGCAGCAGCACGAAGACAACCGGCGCGGGCAGCCCGGTGTCACGCAGCATCACCGCGATGAAGACCCCCGAGAAGGCGATGACGGAGCCCACCGACAGGTCGATCCCGCCGGACAGGATCACGACGGTCATCCCGACCGCGACGATCCCGAGATAGGCGTTGTCGGTCAGCAGGTTCCCCAGAACCCGGGTCGAGAGCATGTAGGGGAACTGGATGTAGCAGATCACGCAGGCCACGAGAAAGATCGCGATGGTCGCGTAGAGCGGCAGCAGCCGGGGGTTCATCGGGCGTGCTCCTTGGTCGTGGCGGGCGGCGGACCCTCGCGGACGGAGCGGCGCCAGAAATACCACTCGGTCGCGAGCCGGGGCGATTGCAGGACGAGGATGATCACCACGAGCCCCGCCTTGATCACGAGGTTGTATTCCGAGGGGAAGCCCGCCAGCAGGATCCCCGTGTCGATGGTCTGGATGATGAGCGCGCCCAGAAGCGCCGCGGCGATGGAGAAGCGCCCCCCGAGCAGGGAGTTCCCCCCGATCACCACCGCGAGGATCGCGTCGAGCTCGAGCCAGAGGCCCGCGTTGTTCGCATCTGCCCCCCGGATGTCGGCCGCCGTGATGATCCCCGCGAGCGCGGCGCAGAGGCCCGAGGCCATGTAGACCGCGATCAGGAGAACCAGCGCGTTGACCCCGGCGAGCGCCGAGGCGCGGCGATTGATCCCGATGGCCTCGACCAGCAGCCCGAGCGCGGTGCGGCGCATGAGCTGGGCCATGACGACGCCGGTGACGATCCAGATGACGGCCGGCACCGGCATCCCGAACAGCGTGCCCGAGCCGAACCAGGCGAAGCCCGGGTCGGTGAAGGTCAGGATGCGGCCCTCGGTGATGAGCTGCGCGATGCCGCGCCCGGCGGTCATCAGGATCAGCGTCGCGACGATCGGCTGGATGCCGATCACCGCCACCAGCACCCCGTTCCAGAGCCCGGCGAGCAGTCCCGCGCCGATGGCGAGCGCCACCGCCGCCCAGAGGCCCATGCCCCCCGCGATGGCCCAGGCCGCGACAGCCCCGCAGATCGCGATCACCGTGCCGACCGAGAGGTCGATCCCCCGTGTCGCGATCACCAGCGTCATGCCGATGGCGAGCAGCGCGACCGGGGCGGAGCGTTTCAGGATGTCGATCACGGGGCCCACGAGGCGGCCCCCGGACATCGAGATGTCGAGGAAGCCCGGGAAGAACAGCGTCACCAGCAGGCAGACGGCCAGCAGCGTCACGATCTGCGGCGCGAGGCGGCGGAGGGTCTGCATCAGGCGGCCTCCCCGTCCTTGCGCGCGTGCTGCGCGATGGCGTGCACGATGGTCTCGGTGGAGATCCCCGCCCCGGTCAGCTCGGCCACGTGGCGCCGGTCGCGGACCACGATGACCCGGTCGGAGACGGCGATCAGCTCGTCGAGCTCGGACGAGATCAGCAGGACCGACATGCCCTCGTCGGTGAGCTGGTGGATCAGCCGCAGGATCTCGGCATGCGCGCCGACGTCGATCCCGCGCGTGGGTTCGTCGAGGATCAGGAAGCGCGGGTTCATCGCCAGCCAGCGCGCCAGCACCACCTTCTGCTGGTTGCCGCCCGACAGGTCGCCGACCGCCTTCTCCGCGTCGGACGTCCGGATATCCAGCCGCTCGATATACATCTCGGCCAGCCGCTGCTGCTCGGCCCGCGGGATGGGCCGCGCCCAGCCCCGGCGCGCCTGAAGCGCCAGCGCGATGTTCTCCCGGACCGAGAGGTCGGCGACGATCCCGTCCGTCTTCCGGTCCTCAGGCGCGAAGCCGAAGCCCGCCCGGATCGCGGCCCGGGGGCTGTCGAGCGTCAAGGGGCCCTCCTGGTCCCGCGCCGTCCCGGCGGTCGCGGCGCGCAGGCCGAAGAGCAGCTCCGCGCTTTCCGTCCGGCCCGAGCCGAGCAGCCCCGCGAGGCCCACGACCTCACCCTGTCCGACCTCCAGATCGAAGCCCTCGATCACGCCGCGCCGCGCCATGCCCTCGAAGTGCAGCATCGGGGGGCGCCGGGCCTCCACGTGGCCCGCGTTCCGCGCCTCCACCTCGTCCTCGAGCGCATGGCCCAGCATGTGCTCGATCAGCCGCACGCGGTCGAGCGCGGCGATATCCTCGGTCACGATGTGGCGTCCGTTGCGCAGCACCGTCACCCGGTCGGACAGGTCGAACACCTGGTCGAGGAAATGCGACACGAAGACGATCCCCAGCCCCTGCGCCCTGAGCCCGCGCACCACGTCGAAGAGCATCTCGACCTCGCGGGCATCGAGGCTCGCGGTCGGCTCGTCGAGGATCAGCACCTTGCCCGACAGCGCGACCGCGCGGGCAATCGCCACGATCTGCTGGATCGCGACGGAATAGGTCCCGAGGTCGCGGCTGACGTCGATGTCGAGCCCGTAGCCGTCGAGCATCCCCTCGGCCATCGCCTTCATCCCGCGCGAGGACACGAGGCCGAAGCGCCGGGGCTCGCGCCCGAAGCAGAGGTTCTGCGCGACCGTCAGGTTCGGCAGGAGGTTCACCTCCTGGTAGACGGTCCCGATCCCGAGCTCCTGCGCCTCGCCGGTCGAACGGGGCGCGACAACCGCGCCGTCCAGCGTGATCTCTCCCGCATCCGGGCGATAGGCGCCTGTCAGGCACTTGATGAGGGTGGATTTGCCAGCGCCGTTCTCGCCCAAGAGCGCGTGGACCTCGCCCGCGGCGAGATCGAAGCGCACGTCGTCGAGCGCCAGCGTGCCGGGGAAGGTCTTGGTCAGGGACCGGATGGTCAGAAGCATCGCATCGCCTCGGAAAGGATCAGGCCGGGAAGGGGCACGCCCCTCCCCGGCCCTGTCACGGCCTCAGTAGCCGAGGTCCTTGCGGCTCTCGTACTCGCCCGCCGGATCGTCCTCCGGCGTGTAGAGCTTCGATTCCGTCTGGATGAACTTCTCGGGCATCGTGCCGTCCTTCCAGTAGGCGTCGAGCGCGTCGAAGGCCGGGCCCGCCATGTTGGGCGTCAGCTCCACCGTCGCGTTGGCCTCGCCGTCCGCCATCGCCTTGAAGATGTCCGGCACCGCGTCGATCGACACGATGAGGATGTCCTCGCCCGGCTTCAGCCCCGCTTCCTTGATCGCCTGGATCGCGCCGACGGCCATGTCGTCGTTATGGGCGTAGAGCGCGCAGATGTCCTTGCCGCCGTTCTCGGCCTGCAGGAAGCTCTCCATCACCTCCTTGCCCTGCGCCCGGGTGAAGTCCCCGGTCTGCGAGCGCACGATCTCGATGTTGTCGTGGCCCGCGATGCCCTCCTCGAAGCCGGTCTTGCGGTCGATGGCGGGGGACGACCCGGTGGTGCCCTGAAGCTCGACCACGCGGCATTCCGCGTCGCCCACCTCGTTCACCAGCCATTCGCCGGCGACCTTGCCCTCGTGCACGAGGTCGGAGCCGACCGCGGTGAGGTAGAGGTCATCGGAGGAATCCACCCGCCGGTCGAGCAGGACGACGGGGATCTCCGCCTCCTTCGCCTCTTCCAGCACGCTGTCCCAGCCGGTCGCCACGACCGGCGCCAGCAGGATCGCATCCACACCCTGCGCGATGAAGGACCGGATCGCGGCGATCTGGTTCTCCTGCTTCTGCTGCGCGTCCGAGAACTTGAGGTCGATGCCCCGTTCCTCGGCCTGCTGCTTGGTGAGCGTCGTCTCCGCCGCACGCCAGCCCGATTCCGAGCCGATCTGCGAGAAGCCCACCGTCTGGGCCTGGGCCGCGAGGCCGATGAAGGTCATGGCCACGGTCGAGGCCAGCAATGTCTTGAGTTTCACGGTCTTTCCTCCCTTGGGGTTGATCGGCCCGCTCTCCTTTCGGGCCTCCCGCCCCGGCCTCTGCCGGGGACGGGTCTTCTGCTCGGCCTTTCCCGCCTACTCCCTCAGATCCTCCGGCAGGAGCGCGGGGTCGATGTTCTGGAAGCTCACCGGCCGCAGGAAGCGGCGGATCGCGAGGGTTCCGACGCTGGTCGCGCCGAAATTCGTCGTGGCCGGGAACGGGCCGCCATGGACCATCGCGTCGGCCACCTCCACGCCCGTGGGGAAGCCGTTGGCGAGGATGCGCCCCGCCTTCCGTTCCAGCACCGGCATCAGCGCCTGCGCGGCCGGGATGTCGCCCTTGTCCATCTGGAGCGTCGCCGTCAGCTGCCCCTCCAGCGCCTCGGCGATGGCGAGGCGTTCGTCCTCGTCCTTCGCGCGGATCAGGATGCCCGCCGGGCCGAAGACCTCGTCCGCCAGTTCCCGGTGGCCGAGCCAGGCCTCGGCGGTGGTCTCGAAGACCGCCGGAGAGCCGTGGCGCGCCTGCGCCTCGGGGCCGCGCATGACCTCCTTCAGCGCGTTGCTCTTCGCGAGTTTCTCGACCCCCGCGTTGTAGCCCTTGGCCACGCCCTCGTTCAGCATGACCTCGGCCTTCGCGGCCGAGAGCGCCTCGGCCGCCGTCTTCGCGAAGGCATCGGCGCCCGCGCCGTCCGGCAGGACGACGATCCCGGGATTGGTGCAGAACTGGCCCACGCCCATGGTGAGCGACCCCGCCCAGCCCTTGGCGATCTCCTCGCCGCGGGCCGCCATCGCCTCGGGCAGCACGAAGACCGGGTTGATCGCGCCGAGCTCGCCGAAGAACGGGATCGGCTCGGGCCGTGCGCAGGCGAGGTCGAAGAGCGCCTTGCCGCCCCGGAACGACCCGGTGAAGCCGACCGCGCGGATCAGCGGGTGCCGGACCAGCGCCTCGCCCGCCGCGTTGGTGTTCGACTGGATCAGGGCGAAGGTGCCGGCGGGCATCCCGCAGGCCGCGATGGCCGCGCGGATGGCGTCGGCGACGATCTCCCCGGTGCCGGGGTGGCCCGGGTGGCCCTTGACGACGACCGGGCAGCCCGCCGCGAGCGCCGAGGCGGTGTCGCCCCCGGCGGTCGAGAAGGCGAGCGGGAAGTTCGAGGCGCCGAAGACGCCCACGGGGCCGATCGGGCGCTGGATCATCCGGAGGTCGGGCCGTGGCAGAGGCTCGCGGTCCGGCAGCGCCCTGTCATGGCGCCGGTCGAGGTAGTCGCCCTTGCGGATGTGCTCCGCGAAGAGCCGGAGCTGGCCGGTCGTCCGCCCCCGCTCGCCCTCGAGCCGCGCGGCCGGCAGGCCGGTCTCGGCGGAGCCGATCTCGGTCAGCTGCGCGCCGCGGGCCTCGATCTCGTCGGCGATGGTCTCGAGGAACCGCGCGCGCTCTTCGCGGGAGGTCCAGCCATAGGTCCGGAACGCCGCTTCCGCGGCCTTCGCGGCACGGTCGATCTCGGCCGCGCCGCCGGAGCAGACCGTGAAGCCCTCGCCGGTGGTTGGATCGGAGGTGAAGCTCCCGCCGCCCGGGGTCCATTGGCCGTCGATCAGGTGCTGTCCGGTAAGCTCGGTCATCATGTCTCCTTCAGTGTCGGGTCGGTGAAGGGCGCCACGTCCACGCGGCGGCCCAGCATGAAGGCGTCGGCGACGAGGGTCAGGGGCCGGGTATCCACCTCGGATTGCCCTGCCGCGAGGAGCCGCGCCATCTCGCTGTAAAGTCTCGGGTATTCGCCGTGGATGCCGGGCTGGTCGCCCCAGCCCTCGCCCTGCCGGTCGCCGGGCACCTCGAGCACGGCGCCGCCCTGGGTCAGGGTCAGCATGCCGCCGTCCGTCTCGATGGCCATGGTCCAGAACGGATCGCCCTCGTAGAGGAAATCGAGATCGGCCGTGGCGGTCAGGCCGTGCGGCCCGGCGAAGGACACATCGGCGGCAATCGGGGTCTCGCAGTTCGACGGAAAGCGCAGTTCGGCGCCCGTGACGTGGATCGGCACGGGCAGGATCTCGGTCAGGATCGAGAAGGCGTTGATCGCCGGGTCGAAGACGCCGAGGCCGCCCGCCTCCCAGATCCAGACCTGTCCCGGATGCCAGACGCGGACGTCCTCCTTCCAGTCGATCCGGACGCTCTGAACGCGCTTGTCGGCAAGCCAGGCCCTGGCGCCCGCCACCCCGTCCGCATGCCGGGAGTGCCATGTGGCGTAGAGGGTCAGGCCCTTCTCCCCGGCCAGCGCGCGCAGATCCTCGACCTCCGACAGGGACGCCCCCGGGGGTTTTTCCAGCATCACGTGCCGTCCCGCCTCGAGCGCCGCGCGGGCCCCCTCATAGCGGACCTGCGGCGGGGTGCAGAACGAGATCACGCCGATCCCGGGCCGCGCCTCCAGCAGCGCGTCGAGCGTGTCGAAATTCTCCACCCTCTCGACCCCGCCGGAACGGGAGACGGTGGCGGCCAGGCGGAACTGCCCGCCCTCGGCGATGGCCGGGAGGTGCTGGTCGCGGGCGATCTTGCCGACGCCGACGATGGCGATGTCAGTGAGAGTCACGTCCGACCTCCGATCCGCGGCAGCCCTTGAGGAAATCGAAATCCGCCCCCGTATGGGCGCCCTCGACATGGTCGAAGAACATCCGGGCATAGCCGTTCAGCGGGCGCTCCACCTGGGGCTTCCAGGCGGCGAGCCGCTCCTTCAGCTCGGCCTCGGAAATGTCGAGATGCAGCCTCCGCGCCGCCACGTCGACCTCGATCATGTCGCCGTTCCGGACGACCGCCAGGGGCCCCCCCGCGGCGGCTTCGGGCGAGGTGTGCAGGATCACGGTGCCATAGGCGGTGCCCGACATGCGGGCATCCGAGATGCGGATCATGTCGGTGATGCCCTTCTTCAGCACCTTGGGAGGCAGCCCCATGTTCCCGACCTCGGCCATCCCGGGATAGCCCTTCGGCCCGCAGTTCTTCAGCACCATCACGCAGGTCTCGTCGATGTCGAGCGCGTCGTCGTTGATCTTCGCCTTGTAGTCGTCGATGTCCTCGAAGACGACCGCACGGCCCCTGTGCTTCATCAGGTGCGGGCTCGCGGCAGAGGGTTTCAGCACGGCCCCGTCAGGCGCGAGGTTGCCCTTCAGCACCGCGATGCCGCCCGATTGCGTCAGGGCCTTCCCGACGGGCAGGATGACATCCTCGTTCCAGTTGCGGGCGTCGCGGACCTCTTCCCAGATGCCCTGGCCGGAGACGGTCAGAGCCTCGCGGTGGAGCATCCCCGCTTCACCCAGACGTTTAAGAACGACAGGCAAGCCACCGGCATAGAAGAATTCCTCCATCAGGTACTGGCCCGAGGGCATCAGGTTCACGATGGTCGGCACCTCGCGGCCGAGCCGATCCCAATCGTCGAGCGTCAGGTCGATCCCGACCCGGCCCGCAAGCGCGAGGATATGGATCACCGCGTTGGTCGATCCGCCGATGGCGCCGTTGCAGCGGATGGCGTTCTCGAAAGCCTCTTTCGTAAGGATATCAGAGGGTTTCAGATCGTCCTTCACCATCTGCACGATGCGCCGACCCGAGAGCTGTGCCATCACCCGCCGCCGCGCGTCGACCGCCGGGATCGCCGCGTTGCCCGACAGGGCCATGCCCAGGGCCTCCGCCATCGACGCCATGGTCGAGGCGGTGCCCATCGTGTTGCAGGTGCCGGAGGAGCGGCTCATCGCCTGCTCGGCCTCCAGGAAATCCTCCTGCGTCATCTTCCCGGCCTTGATGTCCTCGGACATCTGCCAGAGCGCGGTGCCGGATCCGACCCGCTCGCCGCGGAACCAGCCGTTCAGCATCGGCCCGCCGGTGACCACGATCGAGGGGATGTCGGTCGAGGCCGCGCCCATCATCAGCGACGGCGTGGTCTTGTCGCAGCCGACGAGCAGCACCGCGCCGTCGATCGGCTGGCCGCGCATCTGCTCCTCGACCGCGAGGGCGGCGAGGTTGCGGAACATCATCGCCGAGGGGCGGAAGGTGTTCTCGGACGCCGAGAAGACCGGCACCTCGACCGGGAAGCCGCCGGCCTCCCATATGCCCGCCTTCACCTTCTCGGCCAGGTCGCGCAGGTGGCCGTTGCAGGGCGTCAGCTCGGACCAGGTGTTCATGATCCCGATCACGGGGCGCCCGTCGAACAGATCGTGCGGGTAGCCCTGGTTCTTCAGCCAGCCCCGGTGGTAGATGTTGTCGCGCGAGGTGCCGCCGTACCATTCCTGGGAGCGGAGCCTTCTCGGCCAGTCTGCCTTCTTGAACGTCATGTCTGCCTCTCAGAGCGCCCGGATCTCGGTCCGCGCCAGCGCCGCGGGCGGCGCGGCCCGGCTGAGCGGGTTGCGCAGCGGGAGGCCGAAGTCGGACGCCTCGATTTCGAAGATGTCCCCGTCCGCGCAGGACAGCCCCTCGGCGAAGGAGAGCGTCGCGGTGCCGAACATGTGGACATGCACGTCGCCGGGCTGGCGGAAGAGCGGGTACTTGAAGTGGTGGTGTTCGAGGTTGGCGATGGAATGGCTCATGTTTGCCTCGCCCGAAAGGAACGGCTTCTCGAAGAGCACCTCGTTGCCGCGCCGCACGCGGGAGGTGCCCCGGATGTCCTGCGGAAGGTCGCCGACCAGCATCTCGGGGCCGACCGACGCAGGCCGCAGCTTGGAATGGGCGAGGTAGAGGTAGTTCTTCTTCTCCATCACGTGGTCGGAGAATTCGTTGGCCAGCGCGAAGCCCAGCCGGAAGGGCGTGCCGTCCGGGCCGATCACGTAGAGACCCGCGATCTCGGGCTCCTCGCCGCCGTCATCCGCGAATTCGGGCGACGCGAGGGCCGAGCCGGGCGCCACCAGCGCCGTGCCGTTGCCCTTGTAGAACCATTCGGGCTGCACGCCCGGCGCCCCGTTCGCGGGCTTGCCGCCCTCGACGCCCATGCGGAACATCTTCATCGAATCCGTCTCGTTCTCGGCCTTGGCCCCCGCATGCATCGAGGCGCGGGTGGCGGCGGAGCCGAGATGCGTGAGCCCGGTGCCGGTCAGATGCAGATGCGCCGGGTCCGGGTGCAGGACGGGCGGCAGGAGGCTGCCCTCCGCATAGAGCCGCTCCATGTCGACCGCGCCGTTCAGCCCCAGACGGGCGATCCGGTCGCGGAGCCCCTGCCCCTCGGACGCGCAGTCCATGGCGAGGTCGTAGAGCGTCTTGTCGGTGCGGACCTCGAAGGCCTCGGTCCCGTCGCGGGCGACCACCTGGATCCGGCCGTCGGGCTTTCGGTATTGCGAGAGAAGCATGATCTCAGCCCTTCTTCTTGTTCATCACGTCGAAGATCACCGCGGCCAGCAGCACCAGCCCCTTGATGACCTGCTGCCAGTCGATCCCGATCCCGAGGATCGACATCCCGTTGTTCATCACCCCCATGATGAAGGCGCCGATCACGGCCCCGACCACGGTGCCCACCCCGCCGGACATCGACGCGCCGCCGATGAAGACCGCCGCGATCACGTCGAGCTCGAAGGCGATCCCGGCCTTGGGGGTCGCGGTGTTGAGGCGGGCGGCGAAGACGAGGCCCGCGAGCGCCGCCAGCATCCCCATGTTGGCGAAGGTCAGGAAGGTCAGCCGCTGCGAGTTGATCCCCGAGAGCGACGCCGCCTTCTCGTTTCCGCCGATCGCGTAGATGCGGCGGCCGAAAGTGGTCCGGCTGGTGACGAAGGAATAGACCGCGATCAGCAGCGCCATGACGATGAAGACGTTGGGCAGCCCGCGGAAATCGGCCATCAGCCAGGACATGTAGACCAGCGCCGCGAAGATCAGCGCGTTCTTCACCGCGAAGAAGGCGAAGGGTTCGTCATTGATGCCGCGCGTCTGTTCCTGCCTGCGGGTGCGTATGGCGAGGCCGAGGATCAGGCTCGCGACGGCGATGCCGATCAGGAGGGAGAAGAGGTTCATCTCGGCCCCGCCGAGGAGGTCCGGCACGAAGCCCGAGGAGATCAGGCGGAACTGCGCGGGGAACGGGCCGACGGACTGGCCCTCGAGCAGCCAGAGGGTGAGGCCCTTGAAGACCAGCATCCCGGCCAGCGTCACGATGAAGGAGGGGATCCGGAAATAGGCGATCCAGAAGCCCTGCGCCGCCCCGATCACCGCGCCGACGCCAAGGCAGATCACGCCCGCGAGCAGCCACGGCACGCCCCAGTTGACGATCATGACGGCCGCGAGCGCGCCGACGAAGCCCAGCACCGAACCGACCGAGAGGTCGATGTGCCCGCAGACGATCACCATCAGCATCCCGATCGCCATGATCACGATGTAGGAGTTCTGCAGGATCAGGTTCGTCAGGTTCACCGGCTTCAGGAGGATCCCGCCCGTCGCCACCTGGAAGAACAGCATGATCGCGATGAGCGCGAAGAGGATGCCGTATTCCCGGAGGTGCGTCTTCAGGAAGGCGAAGCTCGCGCCCATGGTGGAGGGGCTGGTCTCGGCGTGGGGTGATGTCGTCTCGGTCATGCGGCCTGTCCGGTCTTGATGATGGTGGACATGATCCGTTCCTGGCTCGCCTCGGCCGTCGGCATCTCGCCCACGAAGCGGCCCTCGTTCATCACGTAGAGCCGGTCGGTGATGCCGAGGAGTTCCGGCATTTCCGACGAGATGACGATGATCGCCTTGCCGCTCGCGGCGAGGTCACGGATCACGGTGTAGATTTCGAATTTCGCGCCCACGTCGATGCCGCGGGTCGGCTCGTCGAGGATCAGGATGTCGGGATCGGCAAAGAGCCATTTCGACAGGACGACCTTCTGCTGGTTCCCGCCCGAGAGGTTCACGACCTCCTGCTCGATGGAGCTCGACTTGATGTTGAGCCGGTCGCGGTAGGTCTCGGCGACCTCGGCCTCGCGGTGGCTGTCCACGACGCCGTTCCGGGCCACCGCCTCGAGCTTGGCAAGCGGGATGTTCCGCCGGATCGTCTGGTCGAGGACGAGCCCGAAGGTCTTGCGGTCCTCGGTGGCGTAGGCGAGCCCTGCGTTCACCGCCCGACGCACGGTGGAGAGGTCGGCGGGCTGGCCGCCGATCAGCGCCTCGCCCGAGATGTCGCGGCCGTAGCTGCGGCCGAAGAGGCTCATGGCAAGCTCGGTGCGGCCGGCACCCATGAGGCCCGCGATGCCCAGCACCTCGCCCTTGCGGACGTGGAAGCTGACGTTGTCGACGACCTTGCGCTCGGGATGCAGGGGGTGGTGGACGGTCCAGTTGCGGACCTCCATCACCGTCTCGCCGATCCGGGGCGCGCGGGGCGGATAGCGGTCCTCCAGCGACCGGCCCACCATGTCGCGGATGATGTCGTCCTCGGAAATGCCGCCCTCGCAATCGAGCCGGGAGACCGTCGAGCCGTCGCGCAGAACCGTAATCGTGTCCGCCACGCGGCTGATTTCATTCAGTTTGTGCGAGATGAGGATCGAGGTGATCCCCTTCGCCTTGAACTCCAGGAGCAGGTCGAGGAGCTTCTGGCTGTCGGTTTCGTTCAGGGACGAGGTGGGCTCGTCCAGGATCAGCAGCCGCACGTTCTTGCTGAGCGCCTTGGCGATCTCCACCAGCTGCTGCTTGCCGAGGCCGAGGTCGTCCACGATGGTCTCGGGCCGTTCGTGCAGCCCGACCCGCTCCAGCAGGTCCTTCGCGCGGTGGTTCGTCTCGTGCCAGTCGATCACCCCGCCGCGGGCGCGTTCGTTGCCGAGGAAGATGTTCTCTCCGACCGAGAGCAGCGGCACGAGGGCCAGCTCCTGGTGGATGATGATGATCCCGTCGCGTTCGCTGTCGCGGATGGAATGAAAGGCCTTCACCGCGCCGTCGAACAGGATGTCGCCCTCGTAGCTTCCGTGCGGGTAGACCCCGGAGAGCACCTTCATCAGGGTCGATTTTCCGGCCCCGTTCTCTCCGACGAGGGCGTGTATCTCGCCTTCTTCGACCGAGAGGTTCACGTTGTCGAGCGCCTTCACCCCGGGAAATTCCTTGGTGATCCCGCGCATTTCGAGGATGGGCATGGCGGCCTTTCGGGTCTTCAGGGGCCCCCGTCCGGCCGAAGCCGGCCGGGGGCGGTCTGGGGCGCGCGGGAGGAGACCGCGCATCCCCGGGAGAAACGGTTGCCGTTACTCGATCTCGTCCTTGGTGTAGTAGCCGCTGTCGACCAGCACCTCTTCCCAGTTGGCCTCGGTCACGGGGACCGGCTCCAGCAGGTAGGAGGGCACGACCTTGACGCCGTTGTCGTAGGTCTCGGTGTCGTTGATCGGCGGCTCGCCACCTTCCAGCACGGCGTTGACCATGTCGACGGTCACGCGGGCCAGCTCGCGGGTGTCCTTGAAGATCGTCGAATACTGCTCGCCGCGCAGGATCGCCTTGACCGAGGGGATCTCGGCGTCCTGGCCCGAGACGATCGGCATCTTCATGTCGCCCGAGCCGTAGCCGACGCCCGTCAGCGAGGAGATGATCCCGATCGACAGCCCGTCATAGGGCGAGAGCACACCGTGCACCTGGTTGTCGCCGGTGTAGTTCGCGGACAGGAGGTTATCCATCCGCGCCTGCGCCACCGAGCCGTCCCAGCGGAGCGTGCCGACCGTGTCCATGCCTGTCTGGCCGGAGGGGATCTGGATGTCGCCGCTGTCGATCAGCGGCTGAAGCACCGACATCGCGCCATCGTAGAAGAAATAGGCGTTGTTGTCGTCCGGCGAGCCGCCGAAGAGCTCCACGTTCCAGGGCTTCTGGTCGGGGAAGCGTTCCTTCAGCCCGTCCACCAGCGTCGTCGCCTGCTGCACGCCCACCTTGAAGTTGTCGAAGGTCGCGTAGTAATCGACGTGCTCGCTGTCGCGGATCAGGCGGTCATAGGCCACCACCTCGATACCGGCGGCATCGGCATTGGCCAGCGCCGAGGTCAGCGTGGTGCCGTCGATGGCGGCGATCACCAGCACGTTGACGCCCTTGGTGATCATGTTCTCGATCTGGGCAAGCTGGTTCGGGATGTCGTCCTCGGCATATTGCAGGTCGGTGGCGTAGCCCGCCTCCTCGAACTGCTTCACCATGTTGTCGCCGTCCGCGATCCAGCGGGCGGAGCTCTTCGTCGGCATCGCGATGCCCACGGTCCCCTTGTCCTGGGCCGCGGCCATGCCGGCCGAAAGGGCAACGACCGCCGTCGTCGCCAGAGCGCGCTTGAATAGGTTCATCATGTCCTCCCTCGCGTCTTCCGGACCCGCGGGGCGGGCCACCGGACGCTGTTCCCTATGAAGCCGACCCGTCCAGACCGTATGGTCTCTCCCTTCGGGCGCGACTTTCGCTAGCGTTTTGCCCTGCCCTCGCATACCAATCAAATCAGTAATGAAGCGCGCAACATACCAATCGGAGCATATCAATGACCTCCAGCGTGTCCGGCGTCAGCCGGGATCACCTGATCCGGCAGGGCCTGCGCTTTTCGCAGCTCCGCCTCCTCGTGGCGCTGGAGGAAAGCGGCCAGATGTCGGGCGCGGCGGCGCAGCTCTCGATCACGCAGCCCGCGGCCTCGCGCCTGATGGCCGAGATGGAGCGTATGGTCGGCGCGCCCCTCTACACCCGCCACGCCCGCGGCGTGAGCCTGACCGAGACGGGCCAGCTTGTCGCGCGCAACGCCCGGTCGATCCTGCACCAGCTTGACCATACGCAGGCGTCGGTCATCGAGATGACGCGCGGCGCGCGCGGGCTGGTGCGGATCGGCGCGGTGACGGGGCCGGCGCTCGAGATCGTCCTGCCGGTGATCCGCGACCTGCGCGTGACCTATCCCGAGATCGAGATCACGGTGAACGTCGACACCTCGGACAAGCTGGCCGAGGAGCTTCTGGCGCAGGATCTCGACTTCTACATCGGCCGCCTGCCCGACGGGGTGGACGCCCGCGCCTTCCACATGCGCCGCATCGGGCCCGAACCCGTGGTGCTGATCGTCCGCCCGGATCATCCGCTGGCGCGGCGCGAGAGGATCGCGCTGGAGGATTGCCTGATCTACGACTGGGTGATGCAGCCGCCGGGCGGTCTGCAGCGGCGGACGGTCGAGACCTACCTGCTGGAAAACGGCTATGCCGTACCCAGGCGTATCCTCGGCACCTCGTCGCTGCTGCTGACGCTGGCGATCATCTCGGACACCAATGCGGTGGCCCCGATGGCGCGCTCGGTCGGAGAGTTCTACGCGGCGAAGGCCGCGCTCGGGGGCAACATCCGGCTGCTCGACGTGGCGCCCGACATGGCCGTCTCGCCCTATTCGCTGGTGCGGCGCGAGGCGGGCACGCTCTCGCCCCCTGCCGCGCGGGTCTTCGGTATGGTCGAACAGGCGATCCTGGACCGGGTGCCCGAAGGCGCGGCGCCGGCCGGATAGCTGCCGCCTGCCCGATCAGCGGACGACGTAGACGGAGGTCCGCGAATGGCGCACGACCCGCGCGGCGTTCGGGCCGAGCAGGTAGTCGCTGAGGTCGGGCCGGTGCGCGCCCAGCACGATCAGGTCGGCGCCGTCCTTGTCGGCCGCCATGAGGATCTCGTGATAGACCGCGCCCATGGCGACGACGTGCCGGACCTTCGCGTTCATCTCGGCCCCGAGAGCGGCTTCGCCGAAGAGGGTCAGCAGTTCCTTCGCCTTGGCGATCGACTTGGCCGAATGGCCCTCCTCGAAATAGCCGCCGACGACGCTCTTGCCGTAATCCGGCAGCACCGTGATCAGGTCGAGCTGGGCATCGTCCAGCCGGGCGAGCGCGGCGGCGCGTTCCAGGACATGGGTTTCCTCGTCCAGCCGGTTGACGTCGACCGCGCAGAGGATGGTCTCGATCATGCCGGTTCTCCTTCGGCTGAGGGCGTCTCCGCCCGGCGGTACTGAAGCAGCGCGATCAGCCCCAGAAGCAGGAGCGCCGGGATGAAGATCAGCTCCTTCGGCATCTGGTCGGCGGGCGCGCGGACGGCGGTGATCTCGACCGGTTCGTCGCCGTAGAAGTCGAAGCTGGCCAGCCGCTCCGAGACCGGGCTGCCGAACATCGGTTCATCCAGGATCATCCGGTCGCCCTCGGGCATCAGCATCAGCCCGAGCGCGTCCAGACGCTCCGCCGCATCCGCGCCCTCGGGCACCGTCAGGGCGAGCGTCAGGTCCTTCTGCTCCAGCGTGTCGAAATCGGGCCCGGTGATGATGACGCGCAGGGTGCCGCCCGCCGGCGCCTCGGCCAGCGCCTCCTCGAACTGCGCCGGGGCGTAGTCGTTGTAGGGCGGCTCGATCATGTCCATGAAGAAGCCCGGCCGGAAGAGCGCGAAGGCCACCACCAGAAGCGCCACCGTCTCCCAGATGCGGGAGCGGGTCAGGAACCAGCCCATCGTCGCCGCGGTGAAGACGAGGATGCCGACGGTCGAGACGATGAAGACGAGGATCCCTTGGGTCCATGTCACGTCGATCAGCAGGAGGTCGGTGTTGAAGATGAAGACGAAGGGCAGCGCCACGGTGCGCAGGCTGTAGAAGAAGGCCACGATCCCGGTCCGGATCGCATCCCCGCCCGAGACGGCGGCGGCGGCGAAGCTCGCGAGCCCGACGGGTGGCGTCACGTCGGCCATGATCCCGAAGTAGAAGACGAAAAGATGCACCGCGATCAGCGGCACCACGAGGCCCGATTGCGCGCCCAGCTCGACCACCACGCCCACCATGAGCGAGGAGACGACGATGTAGTTCGCCGTGGTCGGCAGCCCCATCCCGAGGATCAGCGAGAGGATCGCGACGAAGATCAGCATCAGGATCAGGTTGCCGCCGGACAGGAACTCGACGAAATCGGCCATCACCTGCCCGATGCCGGTGAGCGAGACGGTGCCCACGATGATCCCCGCCGTCGCGGTTGCCAGCGCGATGCCGATCATGTTCCGCGCGCCGTCGATCATGCCGACGATCAGGTCGATGAACCCCTCGCGGACCCGCGCGCCTATGGCGCCCTCGCCCCGGAACATCGCCTTCAGCGCCTTCTGGGTCAGCAGGATGAAGAGCAGCAGGAAGGTCGCCCAGAAGGCCGAGAGGCCGGGCGACTTGCGCTCGATCATCAGGAAATAGACCAGCACGATGATCGGCAGCAGGTAGTAGAGGCCCGACTTGTAGATCCGCGGGATGGAGGGCAGCTCGACCACCTCGGCATTCGGGTCGTCGGGTTCCAGGTCGGGCACCTGCGCGGCGATCCAGACAAGGCCCACGTAGACCAGCCCGATCAGCACCGCCAGCACCCAGGAGGCGCCCTCGGGCACCAGTGCGACGACCCAGCTCACGGGATATTGCGTGGCATAGCAGAGCGCCGCGAAGCCCATGAAGAAGAGGAACATGCCGAGGATCGTCTTCCAGATCGACGCGACCCTGTTGCCGATCGTGGGCATGCGCGTCTTCACCGCCTCGAGATGGACGATGTAGACCAGCGCGATGTAGGAGATCACCGCCGGCAGGAAGGCATGGGTGATGACCTCGACGTAGGATATGCCGACATATTCCACCATCAGGAAGGCCGCCGCGCCCATCACCGGGGGCATGATCTGGCCGTTGACCGAGGACGCGACCTCGACCGCGCCGGCCTTCTCGGCCGAGAAGCCCACGCGTTTCATCAGCGGGATGGTGAAGGTGCCCGTGGTGACCACGTTGGCGATCGAGGAGCCGGAGATCAGCCCGGTCGCGGCGGACCCCACGACGGCGGCCTTGGCCGGCCCGCCGCGCAGGTGGCCGAGCGCCCCGAAGGCCATCTTGATGAAGTAGTTGCCCGCCCCCGCCTTGTCGAGGAGCGCGCCGAAGAGGACGAAGAGGAAGACGAACTTGGTGGAGACCCCGAGCGCGATCCCGAAGACCCCCTCCGAGGTGATCCACATGTGGCTCATCGCCTTGCGGAGCGAGGCTCCGGCCCAGCGGATCTGGTCGGGCACCAGCTCGGACGCGCCGAAGAACACGTAGCCGAGGAAGATCAGCGCCAGCACGACCATCACCGGGCCGAGCGTCCGGTAGGCGGCAATGAAGAGGAAGATCAGCCCCGCCAGCGCGAAGGCCGCGTCCATGTCGTCGGCCAGCCCGCCGTTCGAGACGATCTTTTCGTAGAAGAAATAGCCGTACATGGCGAGGAAGGCGCCGCCGACGGCGAGGATCCAGTCGTACCACGGCACCCGGTCGCGCGGCGCGGACCTGAACAGCGGATAGGCCATGGCCGAGAGGAAGATCGCAAAGGCCAGGTGGATCTGGCGCGCGTTGTTGATCATGTCGCTCGGCAGCACGTAGGGCGCGACCGGCGAGGCCAGCATGACCTGGAAGATCGACCAGGCCAGCGCGACCAGCGCGATGAAGGTGCCGATGGCGCCGGACACCTGCCGCGCGCCGCTGTCGCTGGCGGAGACGAGCTCCTGAAGCTCCTGTTCGCTCAGCCCGCGTTTCTCGGTCTCGGCCATGTGTCCTCCGTCGCGGCGCTGATGGCCGGATTGATTGCTTCGGCTTTCAAAGGGTCACACCCTGTGGCGGGGGCCGGCTGGCCGCCCCCCGCCGGAGCATCGGACGGAGCGGCTTACTGGAGCCAGCCCTGCTCCTCGTAATACTTCTGCGCGCCCGGATGCAGCGGCGCCGAGAGACCGGCCGAGACCATCTCTTCCGGCTTCAGGTTGGCGAAGGCGGGGTGCAGGCCCTTGAAGTCCTCGAAATTCTCGAAGACCGAGGAGACCACCGCGTAGACCGCCTCGTCCGAGACATTCGCCGAGGTCACGAAGGTCGCGCCCACGCCGAAGGTCTGCACGTCCTCGTCATTGCCGCGGTACATGCCGCCCGGGACCGTGGCGGTCCGGTAGAACGGGTTTTCCTCGACCAGCGCGGTCACCGCGTCGTTGTCGACCGAAACGAGCACGGAATCGCAGGCGGTGGTGGCCTCCTGGATGGAGCCCGAGGGATGGCCGACGGTGTAGACCATCGCGTCGATCTGGTTGTCGCAGAGCGCCGCCGATTGTTCCGCCGCCTTCAGCTCGGTGGCGAGCGCGAAATCGTCAGTGGTCCAGCCCATCTTCTCCATCAGCACTTCCATCGTGCCACGCTGGCCGGAGCCGGGGTTGCCGATGTTCACGCGCTTGCCCTTGAGGTCCTCGAAGCTCTCGATGCCGGCATCGGCCCGGGCCACGACGGTGAAGGGCTCGGGATGGACCGAGAAGACGGACCGCAGGTCCTCGAAGGGGCCGGCGCTCTCGAAGGAGGAGGTGCCGTTATAGGCATGGTACTGCCAGTCGGACTGGGCCACGCCGAATTCCAGTTCGCCCGCGCGGATCGTCTCGAGGTTGTAGACCGAGCCGCCGGTCGATTCGACCGAGCAGCGGATCCCGTGGTCCCGGCGCCCCTTGTTCACCAGGCGGCAGATCGCGCCGCCGGTCGGGTAGTAGACCCCGGTGACACCGCCGGTGCCGATGGTGATGAACTCCTCGGCGAATGCCGCCGGTGCCATCACGGCCGCCGCGGCAAGGCCGGCCAGTCCGAGTCTGAGGTGTTTCATGGTGTGTCTCCCTTGGTCTTCATGGGGTTGGTTGAGGGACAAGGAGGTGCGGCCGGTCCGGCCGTCGGTCACCTCCCCGAGGTCGCGACTGCGCGCTGCGATGCGCGCGGCCCGGTCGGGCGCCCTGGGCCCGGCCCGCCGCGCGACCGTCGTTGGCGGGTTTCGAAAAGGAACAGCTTCGCCACGCGGGTGAAGCGGCTCCGGGGGATCGGGTCACGTCCCCGTGATCGTTCCATCAACTTCCGGTCGTGTCAAGAAACGCGCCACGCGGCCCGTCCGGCCCGGCCCTCACTCCTTGGGCTGGTCCGAGATCTGCGGCGGATCGTCGTGGATCGACCAGCCGTATTCGCTGGCCGTCGCGGGCAGTTCCTCGTCCCGCCCGGACCGAGTCAGGTAGGTCTTGGCGATGAAGTTCGCCGAGATCGGCGCGGTCAGGAAGAGGAAGAGCGAGATCAGCAGCTCGTGGAAGGTGAAATCGCCCTTGATCGCGACGAAGTAGACCATCGAGGCGACGAGCACGCCACCCACGCCGAGCGTCGACGCCTTGGTCGGCGAATGCAGCCTCTGCATGGTGTCGCGCAGCTTCAGCAGTCCGAAGGATCCGACGAAGCCGAAGACCCCGCTGACGACGAGGCAGAAGGCGACGAGGAATTCGATCAGCAGGTCCATGTCCATGTCCTCACCTCACTCGATGATGTCGCCGCGCAGGATGAAGCGGCAATAGGCGACGGTGGACACGAAGCCCACCATCGCGATCAGCATGGAGGCCTCGTAGTAGATCACCGTCTCGTTCTCGATCCCGTAGAGCACCAGCAGGGCGATCACGTTGATGACCATCGTGTCGAGCGCGAGGATGCGGTCCGCGTTGGTCGGCCCCCGCACGATACGCCAGAGATTGCAGAGCAGGCCCGCGCCGTAGCAGGCAAAGGCGAAAAGGATGGCCCATGCGATCATTGGAAGATCTCCTTCAGCCGCCGTTCGTACCGCGCCTTGATGTCGTCGCGCACGCCGTCCGGATCGTCGGTGTGCAGGCAGTGCACGAGGATGCAGCTGCCATCGGCCGAGAGCATGGCCGAGACGGTGCCGGGCGTCATGGTGATCGTGCCGGCGAGCACGGTGATCGCCTCGGGCGAGGTCAGCTCGAGCGGCACGGTCACCCAGCGGGAGCGGATGTCGGCGTTGCGCTTGAACAGGATGATCATCGCCACCTGGATGTTGGCGACGACGATGTCCCAGAGCACCACCAGCACGTATTCGATCGCCACGAAGGGATGGCTGACCTTGGGCCGGTTCGGCCAGTAGGGCCCGGTCAGGGCGGGCACGACCAGCGCGAGGATCGCGCCGAGCAGCAGGTTGCCGAGGCTGACGTGGTTGACCAGCATCAGCCAGACCAGCACCAGCGCGACGCTCAGGATCGGGTGGGGCATCAGGCGTTTGAGCATCTCAACCCTCCAGGTCCGTGCCGAGCACGGCGCCGACATAGCCCGCGCGGTCGAACAGCTGCGCCGACGTGCGTTCGAGGTATCCGGCCGCCGGTCCGGCGAGCAACGAGAGCAGCACCAGAAGAGCGAGCGCCGCCATCGAGGGCGCCAGCTCCATCGGGCGCGCGGCGGGCGGCATCGGGGCCGCGACCTCGTCCCCGGCCAGCACGGCGGCGGGCGTGGCGGTGGATTTCCAGAACAGGACCGAGCCCGCGCGGGCAAAGCCCACGATGGTGAAGAGCGAGCCCGCGAGGATCGCGGTCCAGGCCCAGGGCAGCTCGGCGGGATCGCGCATCACGTCCAGCACGAAGAGCTTGCCGAGGAACCCGCTGAGCGGCGGCATCCCCGCCATGCCGATCGCGGCGGCGAAGAAGAGCGCGGCAAAGAGCCCGTTCTGCTGCGTGACCGGCATCGCCGCGAGCCCGTCGACCTCGCGCCGCGTCACCACGAGGTCGGCGATCAGGAAGAGCGCCGCCGCCGCGAAGGTCGAATGCACGAGGTAGTAGAGCGCCGCCGTCGTCGCCTCGGGCGTGAAGGCCGAGATCGCGATCATCAGCGTGCCCATGGAGCCCACGACCGAGAAGGCGATCAGCGGCATGAGCCGGCGCGCGCCCAGCACCCCGACGGCGCCGATGGCGATCGTGACGATGGCCGCCGGGAAGAGCCAGGAGCCCGCGACGCCCTCGGTCGCCGCGATCTCGGGCCCGAAGGCGAGCGTGTGGACGCGAAGGATGGCATAGGCGCCGACCTTGGTCATGATCGCGAAGAGCGCGGCCACCGGCGCGGGTGCGTTGGCATAGGTGCCGGGCAGCCAGAACTGCACCGGGAAGAGCGCGGCCTTCACCGCGAAGACGATCATCAGGAGCATCGTCGCCACCCGGACCAGCGCCGCGTCCTCGACCGGGATCTCGGCCAGCCGCACCGCGAGATGCGCGATGTTGAGCGTGCCGGTCGTGGCATAGAGCGTGCCGAGCGCGAAGAGGAAGAGCGTGGAGCCCGCGAGGTTGATCACCACGTATTGCAGCCCCGCCTGCAGCCGCGCCTTGCCGCCCGAATGGATCATCAGCCCGTAGGAGGCGATGAGCAGCACCTCGAAGAAGACGAAGAGGTTGAAGACGTCCCCCGTCAGGAAGGCGCCGCAGATGCCCATGAGCTGGAACTGGAAGAGCGCGTGGAAATGCCGCCCCCGGTTGTCCCAGCCGGTGGCGATGGCGTGGATCAGCACGATCAGCGCCAGCAGCGAGGTCAGGAAGACCATGAGGGCCGACAGCCGGTCGAGCACGAGCACGATGCCATAGGGCGCCTCCCAATCGCCGAGCTTGTAGACATGGGTCTCGCCGCTGGTCGCGAGGATCAGCAGCCCGACCGAGATCGCGGCGAGGAAGATCGTGCCGGTGACCGAGGCGGCGCGGGCCAGCGAGATGTCGTGCCGCATGACGAAGCCGATCAGCGGCGCCAGCATGGCGGGCAGGATGACGGGGGCGATGATCCAGTGGTTCATTGCGCGCCGTCCTCCGCATCCGTCCGCGGCCCGTCGAGGTCGATCCGGTCATCGCCGGATTCGAGGTAGGACCCGAGCGCGATCATCACCAGCACCGCCGTCATCCCGAACGAGATCACGATGGCCGTCAGCACCAGCGCCTGCGGCAGCGGGTCGGTGTAGATGCCGTCCCCGTACTTGTCGAGGATCGGCGGCTCGTTCACCACCAGCCGGCCCGAGGCGAAGATGAACACGTTCACCGCATAGGACAGCAGCGCGAGCCCGACGATCACGGCGAAGGCGCGCATCCGCAGGATCAGATAGACCCCGCCCGCGGTCAGCGCCGCCACGGAGCTTGCCACGACGAGTTCCATCCTATTCCTCCTTCCGTGCCTGCGAGACCCGATCGGAAGGGTCGTAGTCCATCGGCTCGACGTTGATCGTCTCGCCCGCGTAGCGCGCGATACGCGACAGCGAGTAGAGCATCAGCATCACCGCGCCCAGCACCGTCAGGAAGACGCCCAGGTCGAAGAGCGCCGCGGTGGCGAGCTCGAATTCCTCGATCGGCGGCAGGTGCACGTAGCCGAAGGCGCTGGTCAGGAAAGGCTTGCCCGCAAGCCATGCCCCTGCCCCGGTCAGCCCGGCGATCACCACGCCGGTGCCGATCATCGCGTGGTATTCGATCCGCTGCCGCGCCTGTGTCCAGGCAAAGCCCGAGGCCATGTACTGCATCAGCAGCGCGATCGAGATGACGAGCCCCGCGACGAAGCCGCCGCCCGGTTCGTTGTGGCCGCGCAGGAATATGAAGATCCCGACCATTGCGGCGATCGGCAGCATCAGCCGGGTCGCGACCACCATCATCAGCGGGTGACGATCCTTGGAGCGGTCGGTCGAATAATCGGTGTTGCGCAGCCTGCGGCCCGCGGGCCCGGCCAGCAGCGCCTCGAGCAGCGCATAGATCGTCAGGCCGGCGATCCCCAGGACAATGATCTCGCCGTAGGTATCGTAGCCCCGGAAATCGACAAGGATCACGTTCACCACGTTGGTGCCGCCGCCCCCGGTGTAGGAATTGGCGAGGTGGTATTCCGAGATCGTTTCGACGTCGCGCAGCATGAAGGCATAGGCCAGCCCGCCGACCCCGGCCCCCGCCGCGATGGCGATCACCGCGTCGCGGAACCTCCGCCCGCCCGAGCTTTCGACCGGCGAGGTCTTGGGAATGTAGTGCAGCGCCAGCAGCAGGAGCATGATCGTCACGGTCTCGACCGAGATCTGCGTCAGCGCGAGATCCGGCGCCGAAAGGTAGACGAAGCCCACCGAGATCATCAGCCCGATGATCCCGATCACCACCAGGGTCCGGAACCTGTCGCGGTGCATCAGCACGACCGAGATCGTGGCGACGAGCAGCAGCATCCAGCCCACCCAGACGACGGGCGGGATCGGGATCATGCCGCGGGTCTGCACCGGCATGCCGCCGCCGCGCCACGCGAGGTAGCCCGAGATCACCGTGGTCACCACGAAGATCGCGAGGTAGCGGCTGATGGCGCCGTTGTGGCTCCGCTCGGAGATCGCGCGGGACAGCGCGACCGTCCCGCCGACGAGCCGGTCGAAGATCGACTTGGCCTCGGGCCGCGGGGTCGCCAGCCAGAGCCGGTCGAGCGGCGCGTGCAGCGCCAGCAGGATGATCCCGCCCAGCACCGCGATGCCGGACATCCACAATGCGGGCGTGACCCCGTGCCAGATCTTCAGGTGCGGGGCGTAGTCCAGCCCGCCGGTCACGGCATCCGCCGCCACGATGACCAGCGGCTCGACCAGCACCGGCATCACGCCGATCAGGATGACCAGCACGGCGAGGAACGCGGGAGAGGCCCACATGCCGGCGGGCGGATCATGCGGTTTCGACGGGTAATCGTCGCGCACCGGGCCGAAGAAGACATGCGCGATGAAGCGCAGCGAATAGGCGACCGACAGCAGCGCGCCCAGCGTCGCGAGCGCCGGCACGATCCACGGGTTCTGCCACCACTCGGTGTGCGAGGCCTCCTCGAGCATCATCTCCTTCGACAGGAACCCGTTGAAGAGCGGGATCCCCGCCATCGACAGCGCCGCCACCGTGCCGATCACGAAGGTGACGGGCATCAGCCGCCGCAGCCCGCCGAGCCGCTTGATGTCGCGGGTGTGCGTCTCGTGGTCGATGATCCCGGCGGTCATGAAGAGCGCCGCCTTGAAGGTCAGGTGGTTGATGATGTGGAACACCGCCGCGAGCGCCGCCGCCTCGGTGCCGAAGCCCAGAAGCATCGTCAGCAGGCCCAGGTGCGAGACCGTCGAGAAGGCCAGAAGCGCTTTCAGATCGTCCTTGAAGAGCGCGATCAGCGCGCCCAGGACCATCGTGACGAGGCCGGTGGTGGCGACGATGTAGAACCAGGCGTCGGTGCCCGACAGGACCGGCCACATGCGGGCCATCAGGAAGACGCCCGCCTTCACCATGGTGGCCGAGTGCAGGTAGGCCGAGACCGGGGTCGGCGCCGCCATCGCATGCGGCAGCCAGAAGTGGAACGGGAACTGCGCCGACTTGGTGAAGGCGCCGAGCAGGATCAGGATCAGCGCGGGCATGTACCATTCCGACGCGCGGATCGCGTCGCCCGCCTGCAGGATGTCGCTGAGGTTGAACGAACCGACGATGTTGCCGAGGATCAGCATCCCCCCGATCATCGCGAGCCCGCCGGCGCCCGTCACCGCGAGCGCCATGCGCGCGCCCTGCCGGCCCTCGGGCAGGTGCTTCCAGTAGCCGATCAGCAGGAAGGACGAAAGCGAGGTCAGCTCCCAGAAGATCAGCAGAAGCAGGATGTTGTCCGACAGCACGATGCCCAGCATCGCGCCCTGGAAGAGCAGCAGGTAGGTATAGAACTGCCCCATCGGGTCCTCGCCCGACAGGTAGAAGCGCGCGTAGAGGATGATCAGCAGCCCGACGCCGAGGATCATCCCGGCAAAGAGCAGCCCCAGCCCGTCGAGCATGAAGCTGGCCGAGAGGCCGATCTGCGGCATCCATACGAATTCGTCGTGAACCACCTCGCCGTTCATCACGCGGGGCGCGAGGATGAGCAGCATGGTCAGGGCCAGCAGAGTGGGCGCCGCCGTGAAGATCGCGCAGGCGTTGCGTCCGGCGCGGATCATGACGCCGGGCACGAGGGCTCCGATGAACGGCAATAACGCGATGATGATCAGGAAATTGCCGCCGCTCGTCATTGCCTCTCCTCTGTGTCGACTTCCGACGGAATATGCACATACCAGCCCCGGGGTGTCGAGCAAGCCGGTTTCGCAGGCTTTCGGCGCGATCGCGGAAAATCGGCGGCGCTGACGGCGCGCGAAGACCCGGTATTTTCGGGCTCCGCGCCCTCGGATCACGCCGCCCTCACACCATCGTGAAGACGCTGACGTGCCTGCGCCAATCGTCGCAGGCGCCCGGAATGATGGGGGAAACCCGCCTCTGGTCGTCCGTCGCGCGGCGGCACCTGACGGCGGCCCGGGGCGCGCGCGCGCCAGACCGTCATGCCTGCTTCGTGGTCAGGGCCCGCCGCCCGAGCACGCGCCGGGGCCCCTGCCCCTCGCAGAGGGCGGGAAATGGTGCTAGGCCGCCGTGGGTAGCCTTCCCGCGGCGCTGCCCCGGCCGCCGCCCGCATCCCGGACGCCCCTCATGCTGCGACAATTCTACGAATATTACCGCCCCTGGAAGCGGCTCTTCTGGCTGGATTTCGGCTGTGCCGTGCTCTCCGGCCTGCTGGAGCTCGCCTTCCCGCTGGCCGTCGCGGCTTTCATCGACGACCTGCTGCCCTCGGGCGACATGAGCCTGACCGTGCTCGCCGCGATCGGCCTCCTGCTGATCTATTTCGTGAACGCCGGGCTGATGACCATCGTGATCTACTGGGGCCACAAGCTGGGCATCAACATCGAGACCGAGATGCGGCGCCGTGCGTTCGAGCATCTCCAGAAGCTGTCGTTCTCGTATTTCGACCGGGTCCGGACGGGCAAGCTCGTGGCCCGCGTGACCCGCGACCTCGAAGAGATCGGCGAGGTCGCGCACCACGGGCCCGAGGACCTGTTCATCGCCGTGATGACCTTCGTGGGCGCCTTCCTCCTGATGCTCACCATCGACGCGCCGCTGGCGCTGATCACCGCGGCCATCGTGCCGGCCTGCGTCGCCATCGTCACGATCTACGGCGGGCGGATGACCCGGACGTGGCGCGCGATCTATGCGCGGGTGGCCGATTTCAACGTCCGGCTGGAAGAGAACGTCGGCGGCATGCGCGTCGTGCAGGCCTTCGCCAACGAGGACCACGAGAAGGCTCTCTTCGCCAGGGACAACGAGGGCTACCGCACCACCAAGCTGGAGGCCTACAAGGTCATGGCCGCCTCCTCGGCGCTCAATTACATGGGGATGCGGCTGATCCAGGTGGTCGTGATGGTCGTGGGCGCGGTCTTCGTGCTGAAGGGTTCGCTCACCACCGGCGGTTTCGTCGGCTTCCTGCTGCTGGTCAACGTCTTCTTCCGCCCGCTCGACAAGATCGCGGCGGTGATCGAGGTCTATCCCCGCGGCATCGCGGGCTTCCGCCGCTACCTCGACCTCATGTCGACCCGGCCCGACGTTTCCGACCGCGCGGGCGCCACGCCCGCGCCCGCGCTCAAGGGCGCGGTCGCCTTCGAGGCGGTCAACTTCACCTATGGCGGCCCCGGGCCGGTGGTCCGCGACGTCTCGCTCTCGGTCCGGCCGGGCGAGACGATGGCCTTCGTCGGCCCCTCCGGCGCGGGCAAGACGACGCTGCTGGCGCTGGTCCCGCGATTCTACGAGCCGCAATCGGGCCGCATCCTGATCGACGGGATCGACGTGGCGGACATGACGCTGCAATCGCTGCGCCGCCAGGTCGGGATCGTCAGCCAGGACGTCTTCCTCTTCGGCGGCACGCTGCGCGAGAACATCGCCTACGGCCGGCTCGGCGCCTCGGAGGCCGACATCCTCGAGGCCGCCGACCGGGCGCAGCTGACCGAGATGATCGCCGGCCTGCCCGAGGGGCTCGAGACGATCGTCGGCGAGCGCGGCGTGATGCTCTCGGGCGGCCAGAAGCAGCGGGTCGCCATCGCGCGGGCCTTCCTGAAGAACCCGCCGATCCTGATCCTCGACGAGGCGACGTCGGCCCTGGACACCGAGACGGAGCGGCTGATCCAGTCGGCGCTGGAGGATCTGTCGCGCGACCGCACCACGCTCGTCATCGCGCACCGGCTGGGCACGATCCGGGATGCCGATCGGATCGCGGTGATGGACCAGGGCCGGATCGTCGAGATGGGCACCCATGACGAGCTGCGCGAGGCCGCCGGCCGCTACGCGAGCCTCAGCGCGGCCTGAGCGCCATCGGGCGATCTTTGCGAACCGTTCTCAGCGGCATTGACTTGCGACTGATTTGCATTAACAATTTAGGGCAGCGATCAACCCCGACCCCTGGAGCCATTCATGACGCCGAAACTGACCCGGACCGCCTCTCTTGCCGCGCTGGCCGCCGTGCTCGGGACCGGCGCGCTTGCGCAGGACAAGCTGAAGGTCGTCACCACCTTCACAGTGCTCGCCGACATGGCGGCGCAGGTGGCGGGCGACGCGGCCGAGGTCGTGTCGGTCACCAAGCCGGGCGCAGAGATCCACGGCTACGCACCGACGCCGCGCGACATCGTTTCGGCCTCGGACGCGGATCTGATCCTGTGGAACGGGCTCGACCTCGAACTCTGGTTCGAGCAGTTCCTGTCGAACCTCGGCGACATCCCCTCCGTCACCCTGACCGACGGGATCGAGCCGATCTCGATCGCCGGGGGCAGCTATGAGGGCAAGCCGAACCCGCATGCCTGGATGGGGCTCGACAATGCGCTGGTCTACATCGACAATATCGAGGCCGCGCTCAGCGAACACGACCCCGACAACGCCCGGACCTATGCCGAAAATGCCGCCGCCTACAAACAGGCGCTGCGCGACACGCTCGAGCCGCTGCGCGACCGGATCATGGCGATCCCCGAGGACAGGCGCTGGCTGGTCACCTGCGAGGGCGCGTTCTCCTACCTCGCGAAGGATTTCGGGATGCAGGAACTCTACCTCTGGCCGATGAACGCCGACCAGGTCGGCACGCCCCAGCAGGTCCGCGCGGTGATCGACGGGGTGCGCGCGCATGACATTCCGGCCGTCTTCTGCGAAAGCACCGTCAGCCAGAAACCCGCCCAGCAGGTTGCGCGGGAAACCGGCGCGGCCTATGGCGGCGTGCTCTATGTCGATTCCCTGTCCGAGGCGGATGGCCCGGTGCCCAGCTACCTCGACCTTCTCACCGTCACCTCGCGGACCATCGCCGATGGGCTCGCGGGCGCCGAGTGACCCTTTCGCCAGGACCCTTTCCCAGCATGGACGCCCTTTCTCCCGACGCCCCTTCCGACCTGCGTGACGGCCTTGCCGCCCGCGACGTGACGGTCACCTACCGCAACGGCCACACGGCGCTGTGGAACGCGTCCTTCGCGATCCCGCGGGGCACGATCACCGCGCTCGTTGGGGTGAACGGCGCGGGCAAGTCGACGCTCTTCAAGGCCCTGATGGGCTTCGTCCCGGCGGCCAGGGGCGAGATCTCGATCCTCGGGCTCCCGGTCCGCGAGGCGCTGAAGAAGAACCTCGTCGCCTATGTCCCGCAGGCCGAGGAGGTCGACTGGGCTTTCCCGGTGCTGGTCGAGGACGTGGTGATGATGGGGCGCTACGGGCACATGGGCTTTCTCCGCCGTCCCTCCGCCGCGGACCGCGCGGCGGTGGATGCGGCCCTCGGCCGGGTCAGCATGCGCGACTACCGCAAGCGCCAGATCGGAGAGCTCTCGGGCGGCCAGCGCAAGCGCGTCTTCCTCGCGCGCGCGCTTGCGCAGGACGGTCAGGTGATCCTGCTGGACGAACCCTTCACCGGCGTCGACGTGCAGACCGAGGCGCAGATCATCGACCTGCTCCGCGAATTGCGCGCCGAGGGGCGGGTGATGCTGGTCTCGACCCACAACCTGGGCTCGGTGCCGGAATTCTGCGACCGCACCGTGCTCGTGAAGGGCACGGTGCTGGCCTACGGGACGACCGAGACGACCTTCACGCGCGAGAACCTGGAAGAGGCGTTCGGCGGCGTCCTGCGGCACTTCACGCTGGGCGGCGAGGCGCTGCACGACGATGCCGACGCGCGCGCCGTCACCATCTTCTCCGACGACGAACGCCCGCTCGTGCATTACGGCGACCGGCTCCAGAAGCGGGACGCGGAATGATCGCCACCCTGCTCGAGCCCTTCGCCTACGGCTACATGACCAACGCGATGTGGGTCTCGGCCCTCGTCGGCGCGGTCTGCGCCTTCCTGTCGGCCTATCTGATGCTCAAGGGCTGGTCGCTGATCGGCGACGCGCTTTCGCATTCGGTGGTGCCGGGCGTGGCCGGCGCCTACATGCTGGGCCTGCCCTTCGCCCTCGGCGCCTTCGCGGCCGGAGGGCTGGCGGCGGGCGCGATGCTGTTCCTGTCGGAACGCTCCGGGCTGAAGGTCGACGTGATCATCGGGATGATCTTCACCTCCTTCTTCGGCCTCGGCCTCTTCATGGTCTCGGTCAGCCCCGTCTCGGTCTCGATCCAGACGATCACCATGGGCAACATCCTCGCCATCACGCCCGAGGACACGATCCAGTTGGCGATCATCGGCTTCGTCTCGCTCGCCGTGCTGCTGGCGAAGTGGAAGGACCTGATGGTCACCTTCTTCGACGAGAACCACGCCCGCACCATCGGCCTGCGGCCGACGCTGCTCAAGGCCGTGTTCTTCGTCCTGCTCTCGGCCAGCGTGGTCGCGGCGATGCAGACCGTGGGCGCCTTCCTCGTGATCGCCATGGTCGTCACGCCGGGCGCGACCGCCTACCTGCTCTGCGACCGCTTCCCCCGGCTGATCGCGCTCTCGGTCGCCATCGGCGCGCTGACGAGCTTCTTCGGCGCCTACGCGAGCTACTTCCTGGACGGGGCGACCGGCGGGATCATCGTGACGCTTCAGACACTGATCTTCCTCGGGGCCTTCCTGCTGGCACCGAAACACGGGCTCCTGGCCGCGCGCCGCAAGGCCGCCGCGGCGCTCCGCGACGGACCGGGGGCCGCATGATGGAGGCGCTCGCCCTGCCCTTCCAGTTCCCGTTCATGCAGAACGCCTTCCTGATCTGCGTGATCGTCTCGGTCCCGACGGCGCTGCTGTCGTGTTTCCTCGTGCTCAAGGGCTGGGCCCTGATGGGCGACGCGGTCAGCCATGCCGTCCTGCCGGGGATCGTGCTGGCCTATATCTTCGGCTTCCCGCTCATCCTCGGCGCCTTCGCCGCCGGCATGACCTGCGCGGTGGCGACGGGCTACCTGTCGGGCAACAGCCGGGTGAAGCAGGATACCGTCATGGGCGTCGTCTTCTCGGGGATGTTCGCCGTCGGGATCGTGCTCTACGCCTCGATCTCGACCAGCATCCACCTCGACCATGTGCTCTTCGGCAACATGCTGGGTGTCGAGCGGCACGAGCTGATCACCTCCGGGGTGATCGCTTCCGTGGTCGCGGGGGCGCTGGTGATGAAGTGGAAGGACCTCCTGCTGCACGCGTTCGATCCGGCGCAGGCGCAGGCATCGGGCCTGCCGGTCGGGCTGCTGCACTACGGCCTGCTCGCCGCGCTGTCGCTGACCATCGTCGCGACGCTCTCGGCCGCGGGCCTGATCCTGGCCGTGGGCCTGCTGATCGCGCCCGGGGCCATCGCCTTCCTCGTCGCGCGGGAGTTCCGGAGCATGCTTCTCGTCTCGGTCCCGGTCTGCATGCTCGCCATGCTGGGCGGCACCTACGCCAGCTTCTACCTCGACAGCGCCCCGGCCCCGACGATCATCCTCATCCTGACCGCGCTGTTCCTGCTGGCCTTCCTGCGGCGGCAATGGCTGACACGCCGGGCGTCCCGCGCGCGGGTGGCGGCGGGGGGCGCCTAGGCGCCCGCGACGCGCGCAGCGTATCGACGGCAGGCGCCGTGCTGGTCAGGTTGAACGGTTTTTGTGGGGGCAAGTGGCGGAGAGACAGGGATTCGAACCCTGGAGACGGTTTCCCGCCTACACACTTTCCAGGCGTGCGCCTTCGACCACTCGGCCACCTCTCCGGTCCGGCCCTATTACCGCGACCCCGCGGGCAGTCGCAAGGGGGAAAAAGCGGGAAATTTCAGACCTGCGCCATCCATTGCAGCGGGACGTGGCGGAAGCCGTCGCCCTCCCGGACGAGGTGACCGACGGCCGGAAAGGGCACGTGGTAGCCCGCGTATTTCACCCCCTCGTCGGCGATCCGGCCGAGCAGGTTCATCCGGGTCTCGACCGCTCGGTCCGGGTCCATGTCGAAGGCCGCCTGCCATTCGGGATGCGCCATGAAGAGCGCGGGGTGGTTGGTCGTGTCGGAGATGAAGATCATCACCTCATCGCCCGAGCGGACCTCGAAGGCGGTGTGACCGGGCGTGTGGCCGCGGGCGTCGATGGCGATGATCCCGGGCGCGACCTCGTCGCCCCACTGGTAGTGATCGACGGCGTCACCTAGGGCGGAGAAGACACGCTCCACCCCGTCGAAGGCGCCCTGCATCGCCTCGGGGGCAGCGGCGCGGTGGTCGGGGTCGGTCCAGAAGGCCCATTCGGGCGCCGGGACGCGCACACGGGCCTTCGGGAAGACCGGATCGCCGGCCTTGTTCACCAGCCCGTTGATGTGATCGCCGTGGAAATGGGTGACGAGGACCGTGGTGACGTCCTCCGGTGCCACGCCGCAGGCGGCGAGCCCCCGGTGCAGGAAACCGGTGGTGGGCGAGCCCGTGTCGGCGAAGCCCGCGTCGATCAGGATGACCTCGTCCCCGGTGCGGACCATGACCGGCGTAAAGGTGATGGGCAGCACGTCGGGCGCCATCCGCGCGGCCTCGAGCGCCGCATTCATCTCGTCGAGCGAGGCGTTGCGGATGAAGCCCCCGGCCAGCGGCCGCAGCGCGAAGCCGTCGTTCAGGGCGGTGACGAGCATGTCGCCCACGCGGTGGTGATAGGCGCTGGCAGGCTGGGCGACGGGATCGGGCATGCGGGGCTCTCCTGAGGTCATGCCACGGATGCTAGGACCGGGCCCCGCAGCGCGCAATGCCGGGGCTCAGTCCACCAGCGAAATCCGCACCCGGCGGTTCAGCTTGCTCTTCTTTTCGATCTTTCCGAAGGCGATGCGTCCGATTTCGCCCGTCCGCTTCACATGGGTGCCGCCGCAGGGCTGGAGGTCGACCTGCTCCGCCCCCTCCCCGATCCGCACCAGACGGATCCGTCCGGCGCCGCGCGGCGGCTGCACCGACATGGTCTTCACGAGCCCCGGGTTCTGGTCCAGCTCGGCCTCGGTGATCCAGGTCTCCGAGACCTCGAGATCGCGGGCGATGAGCGCGTTCAGCGCCTCCTCGAGCGCCTGCTTGTCCTCGGGCGCCTCCGGCATGTCGAAGTCGAGCCGCCCCTGCCCTTCGGAGATCTGGCCCCCCGTCACCGGCAGCGGGATCACGACCGACAGCAGGTGCAGGGCGGTATGGACGCGCATCAGGGAATGGCGCCGCTCCCAGTCGAGATGCTGGTAGAGCTCGGTCCCCACGGGCGGCAGCGCGGCCCCCTCGGCGGGCACGAGGACGATGTCATCCCCCTCCCCCTTCACTGTGGTCACGACCTCCATCGAGCCGCCGTCCCATGTCAGGCGGCCGCTGTCGCCGGGCTGGCCCCCGGCTGTCGCGTAGAAGAGCGAGGCGTCCAGCACCACGCCGCCCCTGTCGGTGTGCGACAGGACGGTGCCGGGTGCTTCGGTCAGATAGGCATCCTCGCGGTAGAGCAATTCGGTCAACGTGCGTCTCCATCTGCGTCGTCGGGACCGGCATCGGTGTCGCTCTCGTCGAGATGCGCCTGCGAGCCGCGCTGCGCCTCGGCGACGTCGCGCAATTCGCCGGGGGTCAGCGTCTCGGTCCGGGCGGTGCCGGTCAGCGCCTCGGGATTGCGGAGCCAGAGGTCCTGCTGCGGGAACGGGATCTCGATCCCCTCCTGCGCGAAGCGTTCGGCGATCTGGTGGTTCATCTCGGTCTGGACCGCGAGCATCTGGTTGATGTCGCGCAGGATCGCCCGCACCTCGAAGTCGAGCGAGGAGGCACCGAAGCCCTTGAAGAAGACATAGGGCGGCGGGTTCAGCAGCACGATCGGCTGCGCCTCGGCGATCTCCTTGAGGATCCGTTCGACCCGGCGCGTGTCGGTGCCATAGGCCACGCCCACGGGCAGGATCAGACGGCCGACGAGGTTGCCGCGCGTCCAGTTGGTGACGGTGCCCGAGATCAGGTCCGCGTTCGGCACGATCACGTCCTGCCGGTCGAAGGTCTCGATCCGGGTGGAGCGGACGGAGATCGAGCGGACGTAGCCCATGTTGGGCCCGACCTCGATCCAGTCGCCCTCGGACACCGGGCGCTCGATCAGCAGGATGATGCCCGAGACGAAGTTCGACACGATGTTCTGCAGGCCGAAGCCGATCCCGACCGAGAGCGCGCCCGCCACGTAGCCGAGCGCCGAGAGGTCGATCCCGGCCGCCATGATGGCGATGAGCCCGGCGAAGAAGATCCCCACATAGCCCAGACCCGAGACGATGGCCGCCTGCGCGCCGGGGTCCATCTTGGTCTTGGGCAGGATCGTCGTCCGGAGCGTGCTCTGCACCAGCCGCGTGGCGAAGACGCCCAAGATCAGGACGATGATCGCCGTCAGGAAGATCGAAGGCGAGATGGTGATGTCGCCGAAGGTGAAGCCGGTGACGAACCGGTTCCACATCTCGGTGATGTCGGTCAGACGCGCGCCCCAGATGATCGCGAAGATCGGCACCGAGGCGACCATGAGCAGGAAGCCCATGAGCACCGGCACCAGCGCATCGCGCGCGCCCTCGCTGTTGCGGGTGGCCAGCACGTAGATCTCGGTCGCGACCCGCTGGAGGATGACGATCACGCCCAGAAGCTGGAGCGAGAAGATCGTCGGGAAGACGATCGCATAGCCCGCGTTGAAATAGCCGATCCCGGCCAGCAGCGGACCCACGATGGCCACGAGGATGACGAAGCGCGCCAGCAGGTGCATGAGCTGGCGCCCGAAGCTGACCGCGGCGTCGTCCTCTGACAATGCCTCGGAATGGCTCAGGATCAGGCGCGCGACGCGGAAGAGCATGACGCCTGCGACGACGATCAGCGGATAGAGCACCACGTTCAGCGAGGCGCCCGACCAATCCTCGGCCTCGCCGAATTCCTTCAGCAGGATGTAGATCCCCATGATCAGGCCGAGGAAGGTGGAGTGCACACGCCCCTCGAGCCGGGCCTGCGAACTCAGCCGCAGCGGTGGCGGCGGCACGTCGCCGATCGGGAAGATGCTGACGCCGACCCAGCGGGCCACCGCGAAGGCGATCACCGCGCCGGGGATCACCTGCAGCAGCGCGGTCAGCTTCGCGCCCGCGGCTCCGAGGATGATGATCGCGGTCAGCAGCGCGATCGTGCCGACCACCGGCAGGACGACCTGCCCGAGCGAGATCACGAAGCCTGCGATGTAGCGCTGTGCCGAACGCTCGTTGCCCAGGACCCGGAGCGTCAGCTTCTCGATCCACCAGCGCCCGCGGAGGATCAGGAGCAGGCCGACCGCGAAGAGCAGCAGCGCGATCGGCAGATGCTCCCGCACGGCGTCGCGGACTTCGGGGTCCCCGAACCTCGTCGCGGCTTCGTCCCAGAGCGCCTCGAACCCGTCGGCGAGCGAGGCGAGCGCCTCGGGCCAGTTCAGCGGGTTGAGCGGCGCGGGCCCGCGTTCCAGGAGGCGCGAGGTGGAGCGTTCGCGCAGCGTCCGGTCGATGGCCCGGATCAACGCATCGGCCCGGTTCCATGCGACCTCGGCCGCGGTGACGGGGGCCTGAAGCTCGGCCAGCTGGGCGTTCAGCGCGTCCCGCTGCTGCGCGATCTTGGGCGCCTCCTCGGTGCCGTCCTCTGGGGGCGGTCCAAGCGCCTCGATCTGCGCCTGCGTGGTCGCGATGGCCTCGGCGTTGACGCTCTGCGCGGCCTCGAACCGGTCGCGCCAGTCGACCAGCTCCTTGCGCAGCGCCTCGAGCTCTTCGTCGGTCGCGTCCCCCGAGGCTATGGTGGTCTGCGCCTCGGCCGCGAAGGTCTCCCATGCGGCATAGTCGATCTCGACCGCGTCGGCGGGCGTCGCGGCGGGCGCGGGCTGGGTGTCCTGCGCGGCGGTCCGGAGCGGCGCCGAGAGGACGAGGCTCAGCGCCAGCAGGCAGAGGCTCAGGAAGGAAGCGGCACGTGACATCGGATCAGGAGAAGACGCCCGGGATGGAACGCGGCGCCTCGGTCAGCCAGCCGGGGGTCGGCAGCCCCTTCTCGCGCAGGAACTCCGGGTTGAAGAGCTTGGACTGGTAGCGGTTGCCGTAGTCGCACAGGATCGTCACGATCGTGTGCCCCGGCCCCATCTCCTTCGCCATCCGCACCGCGCCCGCGACGTTGATGCCCGAGGAGCCGCCGAGGCAGAGCCCCTCGTCCGAGAGCAGGTCGAAGACGTAGGGCAGCGCCTCCTCGTCGGTAATCTGATAGGCGAGGTCGGGCCGGAAACCTTCGAGGTTGGCGGTGATCCGCCCCTGCCCGATGCCCTCGGTGATGGACGTGCCCTCGGGCTTCGCCTCGCCTTCCATGTAGAGGCTGTAGACGCCCGAGCCCATCGGATCGGCGAGCCCCATCTTCACGCCCCTGGGCTGAAGCGCCATGCCGATGCCCGCGAGCGTGCCGCCCGAGCCGACCGAGGCCACCACGCCGTCGACCTTGCCGTCGGTCTGCTCCCAGATCTCGGGCCCGGTGCTGTCGATATGGGCCTGCCGGTTGGCGGTGTTGTCGAACTGGTTCGCCCAGATCGCGCCATGCGGTTCGGATTTCGCGAGCTCCTGCGCCAGCCGGTCGGAATAGCGGACGTAGTTGTTCGGGTTCTTGTAGGGCGCGGCCGGCACCTGCACGAGATGCGCCCCCGCGAGCCGGAGCATGTCCTTCTTCTCCTGGCTCTGGGTCTCGGGGATGACGATGACGGTCTTGAACCCCATGGAGGCGCCGACGAGCGCGAGCCCGATGCCGGTGTTTCCGGCCGTGCCCTCGACGATGGTGCCGCCCGGCTCCAGTTCGCCCCGTTCGATCGCGTCGCGGATGATCCAGAGCGCGGCACGGTCCTTGACCGATTGCCCGGGGTTCAGGAACTCGCATTTCCCGAGGATGGTGCAGCCCGTCTCCTCGCTCGCGCGGCGCAGCTTGATGAGGGGCGTGTTGCCGACGGCCGAGGCCAGGTCCTTGGCGAATTTCATGGATCAGCTCCTCCGAATGCGTCCGCTGGTGGACGAGACTTAGACGCCGCGCGGTAGGGACTCAAGCCATGCCGCGCAAACGGGGACGTTCGCGCTGAAGCCAGAGCATCAGGAGGATGAGTTGCGCGTTGTTCGCCTCCCCGCGGGACAGAAGCTCCATCCCCGCCTCGAAGGGCAGAAGATGCGTCCTGATGTCCTCGCCCTCGTCCTCCAGACCGCCGCCGCCCTCGGGCAGGTCCGGCAGGTCGCAGAGCCCGACATAGGTGTAGAGATATTCCGACAGCGTGCCGGTGCTGGGATAGTAATGCGCGACCGGCAGCAGTTCGCGCAAGGCAAGGCCCGCCTCCTCCTCGCATTCGCGCAGCGCGCAGGCCTCGGGCGTCTCGCCGGGGTCGATCCGGCCCGCGACGGGCTCCAGCACCCAGGGGTAGCGCGCGCCGCGGCACCAAGGGCCAAGGCGGAACTGTTCGGTCAGCAGGATGCGGTCGCGTCCGGGGTCGTAGGGCAGCACCACGGCGGCATCTGCCGCCAGGTAGGTCTCGCGCACCAGCGTCTCGCTCTGGCCGCCCGAAAAAAGCGGATGGCTCAGCCGGTCGCGCCGGGTGACGAAGAAGCCTGCGTGCGGATAGTCGCGTCCGGCAAGCGCGACGCTGTCCGCCCTCATGTCGGTGCCGCGTTCGGGCCGGGCCATGCCATCGGCCCGAAGCGCGGAGGCCGCCCGCCCGAGGAAGCTGCCCCAGAACTGGCCGATGACCGCAGGCTCGACCGCGCCGTGCATCTCCATCGCCTCGGCGGCGGCGCGGCAGAGCATGTCGCCCCAGTCGCGCGTCCACTCCTCCAGCCGCCAGGGCCGGTCCTCGTGCGCCTGCCGCTCGCCGGGCATCCAGACGCGTGCGGTGACGGGGCCCGCGTCGGTCCGGACCTCGCGTTCGATGCCGGGATAGTCCGAGATCATCTCGTACCAGTCGAGCCGGGCGAGCGCCGTCTCGCTCACCTCGTAGAGTGTGCCCTCGGCCACGGCCCCGGGCGCGGCTACGATGGCGGGATAATCCGCGCCTGCGGCCTGCAGCACGGCAAAGCCCGGCAGACGCGCGGGGCGGGCATGGACCCGCTCCCCGGCGACGATTTCCATGAGCGGGACGTGACGGAGAGTGCCATAGGCAAAGACCCGTGGCATCGGCTAGTTCCACCGCCGCGCGGCGATCTCGGTCAGCACGCCCGCGATGCAGCCGCCGATCACCAGCGTCAGGATGATGTTGGCATGCAGCAGGTGCTGGCCGTAATTGCCGCCGATCCGGACCATGTCCTCGATCCCCTCGACCGGGCCGCGATAGCGCCGTTCCAGCGCAAGGCGCAGCATCTCGTTCGCGGTGACGAGCGCCAGCACCCAGAACACCGTCGCGGCGGCGGCGGTCATGCCGACGCTCATCGCGATCGCGGCACCGAGCGCCCCGGTCGCGCGCGAGCCCAGCACCCTGTAGCCGCAGACGAAGCCCACAACCACGGACAGGGTGACGAACCAGCCGAAATTGTAGCTACCGTAGACCGCGAGCAGCTCGGTCTTCACCAATCCGGACACGATCCAGGCCAGGAAGGCGGTGAGCGCCCCCGCGACCACCTTGGGCATCGTCATCATGAGGTCAGCGCGGCCTTGTCACTGTGATCTGGGTCACGTCGCAGTTACCGGAGGCGAAGGTCGCCGCGCAAGACGTCAGGTAGAAATTCCACATCCGCCGGAAGCGGTCGTCGAAGCCGAGGGCGGCGACATTGTCCCACTTCTCGTTGAACGTGTCGTACCAGCGCCGGAGCGTCTGGCTGTAGCTCGGCCCGAACTCGATATGGCGCGCGACCGAAAGGCCCGCCTTCTCGACCTCGGCCTTCAGCACGGCCGGGCTGGGCAGCATGCCGCCCGGGAAGATGTATTTCTGGATGAAGTCGACCCCCCGGCGATAGGCCTGCCAGCGGCCGTCGTCGATCGTGATGATCTGCAGCGTGGCGTTGCGGCCGGGCTTCAGGCTCTTGTGCACGGTGTCGAAATAGGACGGCCAGTAGCGTTCGCCGACCGCCTCGAACATCTCGATCGAGGCGATGCCGTCGTAGGTGCCGCGCTCGTCGCGGTAATCCTGCAGGCGAAGCTCCACGAGGTCCGAGAGCCCGGCCTTCTGGATCCGCGCCTGCGCATAGTTCAGCTGCTCGCGCGAGATCGTCAGCCCGGTGACCTTCAGCCCGCGCTCCTTCGCGGCATATTCGGCGAACCCGCCCCAGCCACAGCCGATCTCGAGCACGTGCTCGCCCGGCTTCACGTCCATCTGGTCGACCATGGAGGCGTATTTCGCCGTCTGCGCCGCCTCGAGGCTTTCCTGCCCGGTCGCGAAGAGCGCCGAGGAATAGGTCATCGTCTCGTCCAGCCAGAGGGAATAGAAATCGTTCCCGAGGTCGTAATGGTACGAGATGTTCCTGCGCGCCTGCTTCTTGGTGTTGCGGTTCATCCAGTGGCGCATCCGCTCGTAGACGCGGACGAAGGCCATGCCCGGGAAACCGTCGTAGAGCGCCTCGTTCCCCATGTAGAGGAAGTCGAGGAAGGCCTGCAGGTCGGGGGTGGACCACCAGCCCTCGAGATAGGCGTCGCAGAAACCGAGATCGCCCTCGCGGATCAGGCGGGCGAAGGTGTCGGGATTGTGGATATGCACCTCGGCCACCGGCCCGGGCGACTGCCCCTCGGCCCGGAAGACGCGCCCGTCGGGCAGGTGAATGTCGAGCCGCCCGGTCGGGATGGTCTTGGCCACGTCGAACACCCGCGCCATGTAGCGCGGCAGGTCCGCCTGCCCCCTGGTCTCGGTCAGGATCATGGGTAACTCCTTACCATTTGGTAAATGCTATGCGCCGCGCGGGGGCGCGGCAAGTCTTTCGGGCCGGCCCGTCAGGACCGTGCCTCCTCATAGGCCGCGAGTGCCCGGTCGCGCCCCTCCTTGAGCCCCACGATCCGGTCGGGGTCCGGATCGCCGGGGTCCATGCGCCAGCTCCGGGGAATCGCGTCGAAATAGCTCAGCGCGGTCCGGGTCGGCTGCGCCTCGCCCTCCGCCAGCCAGCGGCGGCGGTAGGCGCGGTCGGGATCGAAGCGTTCGGCCTGCGTCTCGGGGTTGAAGACGCGGAAATAGGGCGCCGCATCCGGACCGGACCCGGCGACCCATTGCCAGCCGAGCGCATTCGAGGCCGGGTCCCAGTCGACAAGGCATTCCTCGAACCACTTCTGGCCGATCCGCCAGTGGCACAGCAGATGCTTGCAGAGATAGCTCGCGACGATCATCCGCGCCCGATTGTGCATCCGCCCGGTGACGAAGAGCTCGCGCATCGCGGCATCGACCACCGGCTCGCCGGTGCGGCCGCGCTTCCATGCGATGACCTCCTTGCGGCGATCATCGTCGTTCCACGGGAAATCCCGCCATTCCTCGCGCCAGTTCTCCTCGGTGATATGCGGGGTGTGGAAGACGAGGTGATGCGAGAACTCGCGCCAGGCGAGCTCCTTGCGGAAGGTCTCGGCCCCCTCGCCCGAGGCGTCGAGCGACCTCGTCCAGAGCGTCAGCGGAGAGATCTCGCCCAGCGTGAGGTACTGGCTCATCCCCGAGGTGCCGTCCTCGGCCAGCATGTCGCGCGCACCGGCGTAATCGTCGATCCGGCGCGCCACGAACTGCCCGAAGCGCCGGTTGGCGGCCGCCTCGCCCGCATCGACATGCTCCGCCACCACCGCGGCGCCGCGGTTCATCGCCCCGCCGAGGCTCCAGTCGGCCAGCCTGTCGGAGCGGGGCCATCTGTCCGGTGCCGTCAGGTCGGGCTTCGGACAGGGCGCGGGCAGGTCGCGGCCCTTCACGGCCTTCCAGTACGGGGTGAACACCTTGTAGTAGCCGCCCTGCCCCGTTTCCACGGTCCAGGGTTCGAAAAGCAGGTGGCCCGGGAAGCTCCTGGCCTCGAGCCCGTCATCGCGCAGCCCGGCCTTGACCCGCTCGTCCCGCTCGCGCGCGGCGGGCTCGTAGAGGCGCGACCAGTAGATCGTGTCGGCGCCGGTCTCCTCGACCAGCTCGCGCAGCACCTCGAGCGCCGGGCCCGCCCGCAGCACCAGACGGGAGCCGGCCGTCTCGAGCGCCTCGGCGAAGACCTCGAGCCCGCGCTCGAGCCGCCAGCGCGGCGCGGCGCCCATGTCATCCACCACGGCATCGCGGATGAAGACCGGCACGACCGGCCGCCCGCCCTCGGCCGCGGCCCTGAGCGCGGGGTGGTCCGCCAGCCGCAGATCGCGCCGGAACCACATGATACAGGGGGATTTTCCGCTCATCTCTGCCTCGCTCTTTCCCGTGTTACGCACCCCGCCGCCCGGCCGGATCAATCGCGCGCCGCCGGCCCTTGCGGCAGGTCCGCGATGTCAGCCACGAAAAAGGCCGGCCGGAGTTTCCCCCGGCCGGCCCGTGAACGCCCGTCATCGCAAGCCTTGCGCTCAGCCCAGCTTGCGCTCGGCCTGAAGCCCGCTCCAGATCGTCCAGCACATCATCAGAAGCACGATGGTGAAGGGCAGACCCGTCGAGATCACCATCGACTGCAGCGAGGCGAGCCCGCCCGCCGAGAGCAGCAGCACGAGGGCCACGGCACCTTCGAAGACGCACCAGAACACCCGCTGGGGCACCGGCGCATCGACCTTGCCGCCCGCGGTGATCGTGTCGATGACCAGCGAACCGGAGTCCGAGGAGGTCACGAAGAAGACGATCACGAGGACGATCCCGATCAGCGAGGTGATCCCCGTCAGCGGCAGCTCGTCGAGCATCTTGAAGAGCTTCAGCTCGAGCGGCGCGTCGACCGCCGCGGTGTAGCCCGCGTGGACGACCTGGTCGATCGCGACGCCCCCGAAGACCGACATCCACAGGACGCAGACCAGCGACGGGATCAGCAGGACGCAGATCACGAACTCACGCACCGAACGGCCGCGCGAGACGCGGGCGATGAACATGCCCACGAACGGCGACCAGGAGATCCACCAGGCCCAGTAGAACGAGGTCCAGCCCTGCATGAAGTTCACGTCCTCGCGCCCGATCGGGTTCGCCAGCGCCGGCAGGTACTGGAAATAGGCCAGCAGGTAGTCGAAGAAGCCGGTCATGATCGCGACGAAGCCGCCGACGACGAGCACGAAGAGCAGCAGCGCGAAGGCCAGGCCCATGTTGATCTCGGACAGGATCTTCACCCCGCCGTCGAGGCCGCGGAGGACCGAGATCAGCGCGATCGCGGTGATGCTGGAGATCAGCAGGACCTCCATCGTCGGCCCCACCGGGATGCCGAAGAGCTCGTTCAGGCCCGCGTTGGCCTGCGTCGCGCCGAAGCCGAGCGAGGTCGCAAGGCCGAAGAGCGTGGCAAAGACCGCGAGCGTGTCGATGATGTGGCCCCACCATCCCCAGACACGTTCGCCGAGGATCGGGTAGAAGGCCGAGCGGATCGTCAGCGGCAGGCCCTTGTTGTAGCTGAAGAGCGCGAGCGCCAGCGCCACCACCGCGTAGATCGCCCAGGGGTGCAGGCCCCAGTGGAAGATCGTGGCGGCCATGCCGAGGCGGGCCGCCTCGACCTCGTCGCCCTCCGCGGCACCCAGAGGCGCCCAGTCGGTGCGCACGCCGTCCTCGCCCACGGAGACGCCGCCGAAGGACGACGCGTAGTGGCTGAGCGGCTCGGACACGCCGTAGAACATCAGCCCGATGCCCATCCCGGCCGCGAAGAGCATCGCGAACCAGCCGATGTAGTTGTAATCGGGCGTCGCATCGGCGCCGCCCAGACGGACCGAGCCCACGGGGGTCACGATCAGCAGCAGGCAGAACAGCACGAAGATGTTCGCCGCGCCCAGGAAGAACCAGTCGAAGCCCTTGGTCACGGTGTCGAAGAGCCAGCTGAAGGCGTCGCCCGCCTGTTCCGGCAGGGCCAGCGTGTAGAACACGAAGGCCACGATGCTGAGACCCGAGATCAGGAAGACCGGGTTGTGGATGTCGAAACCGAACGGCCCGACCGAGCCGTCGATATTGTCCTGTCCGATCTCGTATTCGGTGTCGATGATATCCGAATGGCCTTCCGGCTCCGGAATACCCTGATTGGCACTTTCATCCGTCATTCTTGTGTCCCTCCTGCCTGTTATCGTTTGTGGGGATCATCCGCGCACCACCAGCACCGAGACCTTCGCATGTGTCGCGATCGTCCCGCCGTTGGAAGGCCAGATGTAGTCGGTGATGTTGGGAACGTGGCTTGCCATGACCACGAGGTCGGCGCCGGTCTCGTCCACCGCCTTGAGCAGCGTGGGATCGAGGTCGGTCGACGGGTCGTGGCTGGTCATCGCGTGCGCCGTCGCCTTGTGGCCGTGCTTGCCCGCCTCGGTCTCGGCGAAGGCCTTGAGCTTCTCGGCGAACTCCTGCGGCGAATGCGCGACCGATGACGGCGTGGCGGCTGAAACGCCGACATAGGTGACCGTGGCGCCGTAGAGCCCGGCGAGGTCGGCCGCGCATTTCAGCGCGTGGCCGAGCTTGTCCACATGGGCAAGATCGACCGGTATCATGATGTTCGAAAACACATTTTCCTCCGTTTCATGCGCGGAGGGCGGCCCTAACCGGGGCCGTCGTCGCACTCGGTCGCGGGGTCATGGGGGCCCCGTCTCCGCGCTGTCCGTCTTGACGGGCCTGCCGATCGCAACGCCCGGTGATGGAGCGAAGGTATAGCTGACCGGGGCCGGCGGACAACCGCCTGCGCCCGTTTTTCGGGCAGAAACGACACCTTGCGCCGTTTCCGCCCCACGTATTGCCGTAACGTCAGCCGTTCACGTCGACAACCACCCGGCCCTTCACCTGGCCCTTCAGGATGTCGGCGCCGAGCTTCGGCAGGTCCGACAGGGTCGCGGGCTGGACCATGGCGTCGAGCTTGTCCATCGGCAGGTCCTTCGCGATGCGCTGCCAGGCCCGCACGCGGTTGTCGTAGGGCTGCATCACGCTGTCGATGCCCAGGAGGTTCACGCCGCGCAGCAGGAAGGGCACCACGGTCGCGGGCAGCGCCGCGCCCCCGGCCAGCCCCACGGCCGCGACCGAGGCGCCGTATTTCATCTGCCCCAGCACCCGCGCCAGCATCGCGCCGCCGACCGCGTCAACGCAGCCCGCCCAGGTCTCGGATTCGAGCGGGCGCTTGGTGGTTTCGGCCAGGTCCTCGCGCGGCACGATCTGCGTCGCGCCGAGGCTCCTGAGGTAATCGGCGGTTTCGGGCCGCCCCGTGACCGCCGCGACCTCGTGGCCGAGGTTGGCCAGGATCGCGGTCGCGACGGACCCCACGCCGCCCGCCGCGCCGGTCACGAGCACCGGCCCGTGGCCCGTCTTCAGCCCGTGATCCTCGAGCGCCATGACCGCCAGCATCGCGGTGAAGCCCGCGGTGCCGACCGCCATCGCCTGCGAGGTCGACAGCCCCTCGGGCAGCGGCACCAGCCAGTCGGCCTTGACCCGCGCCTTCTGGGCATAGCCGCCCCAATGCGCCTCGCCGACGCGCCAGCCGGTCAGCACGACCTTGTCACCGGGCTTGTAGCGATCGTCCGAGGACTCCTCGACCGTGCCGGCGAAGTCGATCCCCGGCACATGCGGATACTTCCGCACCAGCCCGCCGCCCTTGGGCGAGAGGCAGAGCCCGTCCTTGTAGTTCACGGTGGAATACTCGACCGCGACGGTAACCTCGGCCTCGGGAAGGTCCGACAGCGCGAGAGACTTGACCTCGGGGCTGGCGGTGCCTTCGTCGTCCTGCGACATGACGAGCGCGTTGAACATGATATTCCTCCTGGTATTTCAGATATTTTGGGATCGAAGCTCAGGCACCGCCTTCACGACGCCCCCGGCATGACGAACAAATCCGTGTCCTCGGTCTTCGCGCCTGCCGCGGTGAGCATGGCGTGGATCTGACCCCGGTGATGGGTCTGGTGATTGAACATGTGCATGACGCAGAGCGCGTAGGGCATCGTCACCTCGCGCCCGACGGCGCCCGAGACCCAGGTCAGCTTGCCGGTCAGATCGACCGCATGCAGCGACTCGGCCCAGAGCTCGATCCTGCCGTCGAGGCGGAAGCGCTCGGCCTCCCAGGCGGAGGACGTGGGATTGAGATCGCGGCTCTCGCGGATCGAGACCGCGGGCTTCTCGACATCCGAGAAGCGCGACATCCACATCCGGTCGCCCCAGAGAAGATGGTTCGCCGTGCCGAGGATCGACCCGAAGAACGCGCCCCGTTCGGCGGTCAGCTCCGCCTCGGGCAGCTGCGCCATCGCCCGACGGAGGCAGCCGTTCTGCCACGTGTTGTAGCGGGCCATGGTGGCGCAATAGGCAGGCGTGATCATCGGCGCGTCCCTTCGTCCGGCCCGTTGGTTCGGGGGTGGTTCGGCGGGGTGGTTCGGGCGCGATATTCACAACCCCTGCAACCGGATGGCAAGCCCCCCTGCCGGATCACCGCCGGGCGAGCGCCGCGTTCAGGACCGAAACGACGGCCTCGGCCGGCACCTCGGAGGTCACGAAGGCCTGTCCGATCCCGCGCGCGAGGATGAAGCGGAGCTGGCCGTCCACGACCTTCTTGTCCTGCCCCATGAGCGCCAGAAGCGCCTCGGCATCCGGCAGATCGCCGGGAATGTCGGCGAGCGTGGTCTTCATGCCCATGGCCCGCAGATGCGCCGCGACGCGGGAGGGATCCTCCTGCGGGCAGAGCCCCAGCTTCGCCGAGAGCTCGAAGGCCAGCAGGCAGCCGATCGCCACGCCCTCGCCGTGCAGCAGCCGGTCGGAATAGCCGGTGGCGGCCTCGAGCGCGTGGCAGAAGGTGTGGCCGAGGTTCAGCAGCGCCCGGTCGCCCTGCTCGGTCTCGTCACGGGCGACGATCTCGGCCTTCATCTCGCAGGAGCGGCGCACGGCGCGGATCCGCGCCTGCCGGTCGCCGCGGGCGAGCGCCGGGCCCTCGGCCTCCAGCCAGTCGAAGAAGGCCGCGTCGCCGAGCAGGCCGTATTTCACCACCTCGCCGTAGCCGGCGAGGAAATCCCGCTCCGGCAGGGTCGACAGGATCCCGGTATCGCAGAGCACCAGCGCCGGCTGGTGGAAGGCGCCGACCAGGTTCTTGCCGTGCCGCGTGTTGATCCCGGTCTTGCCGCCGACCGAGCTGTCGACCTGCGCCAGCAGCGAGGTCGGGATCTGCACGAAGCGCACGCCCCGCCGCAACACGGCCGCCGCAAACCCCGCGAGGTCTCCGATCACCCCGCCGCCAAGTGCGACGACCACGTCGCGGCGTTCGACCTTCTCGTCGAGCAGCCATTCGACCGCGCGTTCGAACTGCGGCCAGCCCTTCGTCGCCTCGCCCGGCGGCAGGGCCAGCGCCGACATCGCGATGCCCTGCGCCGAAAGCCCCTCCCGCAGCGTGTCCAGATGCAGCCCCGCCACCGTCTCGTCGGTCAGGACCGCCACCCGCGAGCGATGCAGGTAGGGCGCGATCAGGGCCCCGGCGCGCGGCAGCAGCCCCTCGCCCACCTGGATGTCATAGGCGCGTTCGGCCAGCTCAACACGGACGGTTTCGATCATGTCTTCTCCAGGACGTCGGGCCGGTTCAGCAGGACCTTCACCACCCGCCGGGCCATGTCGTGCAGCGTGTAGGACGGGTCGGCGCGCACGCGCAGCTCGGCCAGCGCATAGATCGGCACGCGCTTGCGGTAAAGCTCCGACAGGGTCGCGCGCGGGTTCGGCGTGCGCAGCAACGGCCGCGTGTCGCGGTGGCGCACCCGGCTCCAGAGCAGATCGAGATCGGCATCCAGCCAGACGGCGACGCCCTTGTCATGGATCTCGGCGCGGTTGGCCTCCTGCATGTAGGCGCCACCCCCGGTCGACAGGATGCCCGGCGCCTCGACCAGCAGCCGCGAGATCACCTGCGCCTCGCGCTCGCGGAAGAAGGGTTCGCCGTCGCGGGCGAAGATCTCGGGGATGGTCATGTTGGCCGCGTGTTCGATCTCGGCATCCGAATCGAGGAACGGCACATCGAGGATGTCGGCCAGCACGCGCCCGACGGCGCTCTTGCCTGCCCCCATCATGCCGACCAGCACCACGGTCTTGTTCAGTCGGTACCCCATGCCCATCCGCTTCGGCTGTCATTCGCTCAAAATCTCGCGCGCGGCCCTGAATGACGTGATCTTGATGAAATTGCCAGTTATAAGAGATGAAAAAGGAGCCTACGGGACTCCACGAAAAGACAGGCAAGGTTACAGCGGGCAGGCACGGACATGTTTTTCGTAATACGTTGGCTCTTTTTTCTGGCGGTTCTGCTGGGCATCGCCCTGATCGCCTACGCCTATATCGGACCATTCTTCGGTGTGGATTTCTCACCGCCGCAAAGCGAAGTCAGGACGCCCGTTACCCTGGATGTCGATTAGACCTGCAACCTTTGCCCTGATCCCGTTTCTCGCGGTCGCGCAGACCGCGGCGGCCCAAGCCCCCATCTCCGCCATCCAGTGGCTCGACGAGGTGGATTCGCTCGCGGCCCTCGCGCCGCCGGACCGCCGCACGACCCGGCCGGGCACCTCGCTGCTGACCGAGCCGCCGGTGAGCGACGGTGCCGAGGTGCCGGACGTGGTGGTCATGCCGCTCGACCGGCCGGCCGACGGACCCGTGGGCCTGATGCCCAAGGGAGTGACCGGCCTTCCGGTCGAGCTCTGGCGCGGCTCGGATCCCGAACGCGTGGCAGGGATGCTGGCGCGGCTCGATCTCGAGGATCTGCCCGCGATGCAGGCCCTGCTCTATTCGCTCCTGCTGACCGAAGCCCTGCCGCCGATGGCCGAGGAACAACGCCCCGACATGCTGATCGCCCGGGTCGAGGCGCTGACCGAGCTCGGCGCGGTCGACCCCGCCATGGCGCTCATCGAACATGCCGGGCCCGAGCGTCATCCCGATCTCTTCCGCCGCTACTTCGACCTTGCCCTGCTGTCGGGCGACGAGGGCGCGGCCTGCGCCCGCCTCGCCCTGCGCCCGGACCTGTCGCCCGACTACGCCTCGCGCGTCTATTGCCTCGCCCGGACGGGCGACTGGCAGGCGGCGATGGTGACCTACGGCTCGATGGTCGCGCTTGGCGAATTCTCCCCCCGGCTCGAGACGCTGCTCCAGCTCTTCCTGGAACCCGAGCTGATCGAGGGCATACCGCCGCTCGCCCCCTCGGCCGAGGTGACGCCGCTCGTCTTCCGGCTGGAAGAGGCGATCGGCCAGCCGCTCTCCACCACCACCCTGCCCCGCGCCTATGCGATCTCGGACCTGCGCAAGGTCTCGGGCTGGAAGGCCGAGCTCGAGGCGGTGGAACGTCTCGCCCGGACCGGCGCGGTTTCGGAGGCGCGGCTGATCGGCGTCTACGGCGAACGCAAGCCCGCGGCCTCGGGGGGCATCTGGGACCGGGTCGCCGCCGTGCAGGCCTTCGACGCGGCGATGGAGGCCCGCGACCCCGAAGAGATCGGCAACACGATCACCGCGGCCTGGGCCGCGATGCGCGAGGTCGGCCTGCAGGTGCCCTTCGCCCGGCTCTACGGCGAGCGCCTGATCGACATCCCGCTGGCCAGCCGCCCGGCGCAGCGCATCGCCCTGCGGGTCGCCCTGCTTTCGCCCGCCTACGAGACCGCGGCGCAGCGGATGCCGGCCGAGGGGCGCGAAGAGGCCTTCCTCGTGGCTCTGGCCCGGGGCCGGACCGAGGGCGTCGCCGCGCCCTCCGCCCGCGCCCGCGCCGTGGCGTCGGGATTCGCGCCCGGCGCACAGCCGATCGACCGCAGCTTCGAGCTGGCCAGGGAGAACCGGCTGGGCGAGGCGATCCTGCAGGCGATGGAGCTCTATTCCCGCGCCGCGGCCGGCGAATACAAGGACGCCACCCTCGCCTTCGCCACCTTCCGTTCGGTCGGGCTGGAGGACACGGCCCGGCGCGCGGCGCTGCAGATGCTCATCCTCGACAGGCGGGATTGAGCCCGTGGCCGACACCCGCTGGATCTCGGCTTTCCTCGAGGCGCAGGCCGCCGAGCTCGGGGCCGCCCAGAACACCCTGCTGGCCTACGGGCGCGACCTGAAGGATGTCTCGGCCTGGCTCGCCGGGCGCGACCGCGATTTCGCGACCGCCGCGCGCGGGGACGTGGAGGCCTACCTCGTCCACTGCGACGCGCAGGGCTTTTCGCGCGCCACGCGGGCGCGGCGGCTTTCGGCGATCAAGCAGCTCTACCGCTTCGCCTTCGACGAGGGCTGGCGCGCGGACAATCCGGCGATCCAGATCCGCGGCCCCGGGCGCGACAAGCGGCTGCCGAAGACGCTCACCGTGGAAGAGGTCGACCGCCTGATCGCCGCCGCGCACGACACCGGCCGGACGCCGGCCGACCGGGTGCGCAACACCTGCCTCGTGGAGCTGCTCTACGCGACCGGGATGCGGGTGACGGAGCTGGTCTCGCTGCCCGTATCGGCCGTCCGTGGCGATCCCCGGATGCTGCTGATCCGCGGCAAGGGCGGCAAGGAGCGGATGGTGCCGCTCTCGGCGCCTGCGCGCGAGGCGATGACCGCGTGGCTGGCCCTCCGCGACACCGAGGAGGAGGCCGCACGGGCGAAGGGCAAGCCGCCGTCGCGGTTCCTGTTTCCCTCGCGCGGCAAGCTCGGGCACCTGACCCGGAACCGGTTCTACCTGCTGATCAAGGAGATCGCGGTCGCGGGCGGCGTCTCGCCCGACAAGGTCACGCCGCACACCCTGCGCCATGCCTTCGCCACGCACCTTTTGGCGGGCGGCGCCGATCTGCGCGCGATCCAGACCCTGCTCGGCCATGCCGACCTGGCCACGACCGAGATATACACCCATGTCCTCGACGCGCGGCTCAAGGAACTGGTGGAAGAGCATCATCCGCTGATGAAAGCCCGCGACTGAGCCGCGACATTCCCGACACTGACGCGACGCGGAGGCCGTGCAGATCTTGAACGCCGCCCGCCCGCGGCCCATAACCTGAGCATCCCACCCCTCATCGACGGACCGAAAATGGAAGACGCCAGCACGATCTACGACGCAGCCTTCTGGAGCTTCGCAGGCGCGATCCTTCTGCTGCTGGTGCTGTCGGCCTTCTTCTCGGGCTCCGAGACGGCTCTGACCGCGGCCTCGCGCGGCAAGCTCAAGGCCCAGGCCGACAAGGGCTCCAAGGGCGCCGAGCGCGCCCTTGTCATCACCGAGGACAACGAGCGGCTGATCGGCTCGGTCCTGTTGGGCAACAACCTCGTCAACATCCTCGCCACCTCGCTGGCGACCGCGCTCTTCACCCGGGCCTTCGGCGAGGGCGGCGTGGCGCTGGCCACGCTGGTGATGACCCTCCTCGTGCTGATCTTCGCCGAGGTGCTGCCGAAGACCTACGCGATCACCAATGCCGAGACCGCGGCGGGACTCGTCTCGGCCCCGATCAAGATCGTCATCACCGTCTTCGCCCCGGTCGTGACCGCGGTGCGCGCCTTCGTGCGCCTGGTGCTGCGGCTCTTCGGCATCCGCACCGACCCCGAGGCCAATGTGCTGGCCGTCCGCGAGGAGATCGCGGGCGCGCTGAACCTCGGCCATTCCGAGGGCGTGGTCGAGAAGGAAGACCGCGACCGGATCCTCGGCGCGCTCGATCTGGGCGACCGGACGGTCGAGGAGATCATGCTCCACCGTTCGCGAATCGAGATGATCAACGCGGCCGATGCGCCCGAGGACATCCTGGCCCAGTGCCTCGAGAGCAACCACACGCGCCTGCCGGTCTACGCCGACGATCCCGAGAACATCACCGGCGTGATCCACGCCAAGGACCTGCTGCGCTACATCCACAAGCTCTCGATCGGGAGCGGCCGGACGCCGGATGCCGCGATGCGCGACTTCAACCTGTCCGACGTCGCGATGGCCCCCTATTTCGTGCCCGAGACGACGACGCTGGACGAACAGATGCGGCAGTTCCTGCGGATGCGGTCGCATTTCGCGCTGGTCGTGGACGAATACGGCTCGCTTCAGGGCCTGATCACCCTCGAGGACATCCTCGAGGAGATCGTGGGCGAGATCACCGACGAATTCGACCCGGCCGCCGACCTGCAGGTGCGCCGCGGCGAGGACGGGCAGTTCCTGGTGGACGGCGCGATGACGATCCGCGACCTGAACCGCGCGATGGACTGGACGCTGCCGGACATCGAGGCGAACACGGTGGCGGGGCTCGTGATCCACGAGGCGCAGACGATCCCGACCACCGGCCAGGTCTTTTCCTTCCACGGCTTCCGGTTCGAGGTGGTGGCGCGGAAGGACAACCGGCTCACCCGGCTGAAGATCCGGCCGCTCTGAGCCTGCGGGCGGGCCTGTTCCGGCCCGGGGCCGGATGTCGGGCTGCTGCCGGCGCGGGCGGCGGTCCGCTTCGAGCTTCGGATGTCCGTGCCAATGGCGGTTGCGGAGGGGGCGCTGCCCCCGTCGGGCCGCTGGCCCGACTCCCCCGGAGTATTTCCGGAAAGATGAAGCGGGGACCTGCGCCCGGGCGGCACGCCGGGCGCAGCGGGTCCGGGCGGTTACTCGGCGGCCTCGTGCATCTCGTCGTCGACATGGGCGATCCGGGCGCCGGACTTCGACGTGGTGACCACGTTCAGCGACTTGAGCTTGCGGTGCAGCGCCGAGCGCTCCATGCCGACGAATTGCGCGGTGCGCGAGATGTTGCCGCCGAAGCGGTTGATCTGGGTGAGCAGGTATTCCCGCTCGAAAGCCTCGCGCGCCTCGCGGAGCGGCATGGTCGCCAGCGCGCCGGCCAGGACCACGCGGCCTTCGCTGTCGCCCTTCTCCTCCTCCTTCGGCACCTCGTCGACGCCGATCTCGTCCCGCGCCTCGCCCAGGATCAGCACCCGCTCGATCACGTTGCGCAGCTGGCGGACGTTGCCGGGCCAGTTCATCGTCTGCATCAGAGCCGCGGCCTCTTCGGAGAGCACCCGTTTCGGCAGGCCCTGCGAGGCGTGCAGTTCCTCGATGAAATGCTCGGAGAGCAGGGGGATGTCCTCGCGCCGGTCCGACAGGCTCGGGACCGCGATCGGCACCACGTTGAGCCGGTGATAGAGCTCTTCGCGGAAGGTGCCGGAGGCGATCTCGTCCTCGAGCACGCGGGCGGTGGAGGAGATGACGCGCAGGTCGACCCGCACCTTGTCGGTGCCGCCGATCCGCGTGAAGGTCTGGTCCACCAGCACCCGCAGCAGGCGCGACTGGGTGCCGAGCGGCATGTCCGCCACCTCGTCGAAATAGATCACCCCGCCGTGCGCCTCTTCCAGGAGCCCCTTCTCGACCCCGCGCTCGGGCGTCTCGCGGCCGAAGAGCACCTGTTCCATCCGGTCCGGGTCGATCGAGGCGCAGGGCACCACGACGAAGGGCGCGGTCGCGCGGCTGGAATGGGCATGGACGTAGCGCGCCGCCACCTCCTTGCCGGAGCCGGCGGGGCCGGTGAACATCACCCGCCCGTTCGACTTGGTGACCTTCTCGAGCTGGCCCACCATCGTGCGGAAGGCCGCGGAATTGCCGATCATCTCGGCGCTGACATTGTCCTTGCGCTTGAGCTGGTTGTTCTCGCGCCGGAGCCGCGAGGCCTCCATCGCGCGGCGGATCACCACGAGCAGCTGGTCGATGTTGAACGGCTTCTCGATGAAGTCGTAGGCGCCCTGCTTGATCGCGGCGACGGCGATCTCGATGTTGCCGTGACCCGAGATGATCACCACCGGCACGTCCGGGTTGTTCCGCTTCACGTGCTTGAGGATGTCGATCCCGTCCATCTTGCTGTCCTTCAGCCAGATGTCGAGGATCATCAGCCCGGGCGGTTCGCTGTTCAGCTCGGCCATGCATTCGTCCGACCCGCCTGCCAGTCGCGTCGTCAGGCCTTCGTCTTCCAGAATGTCCGAGATCAACTCGCGGATGTCGCGCTCGTCGTCTACAATCAGAATGTCACTCATGTGCCTCTCGCTCTCTGTCACGGACGTCCTGACGCGGGCTCTCCGGCTTGAGGGGAAGCCGGATCACCGCGGCGGCGCCTCGGTGGCTGCACCCGGGAAATGCGGGCGCATCTTCGAGGGCCAGCGTTCCGCCGTGCTCCTCGATGATCTTCTTGACGATGGGCAGGCCGAGGCCGGTGCCCTTCTCGCGCGTGGTGACATAGGGTTCGAAGAGCCGCGCGCGGTCCTCCGGAAGCCCGATGCCGTTGTCCTCGATCCGGATCAGGGCGAAGGGATCGCCCGCCTCGGATGTCTCCCGTGCGCCGGTGACGTGGATCGCCGGGGCGTAGCCCTCGGGCGCGCCCTTCTCGCGCAGCGTCTCGGTCGCCTCGCCGGCGTTCTTGATGAGGTTGGTCAGCGCCTGCCCGATCATCGTCGCATCGACCTGCGCCGGCAGCGTCGCGGCGGTGACATCCGAGGTGATCGCGACCTCCGGCTGGCCGGATTGCTGCAGCAGCACCGCGTCGCGCAGAAGCTGGGCGATGTCCTCGTCCCGGCGGTCGGGTTCGGGCATGCGCGCGAATTTCGAGAATTCGTCGACGATCCGGCGCAGGTCGTTGGTCTGGCGCACGATCACCTCGGTCAGGCTCTCGAGGCTCTCGGCCTGCGCCTCGTCGAGGTGCCGGGTGAACTTGCGCTTGATGCGTTCGGCCGAGAGCTGGATGGGGGTGAGCGGGTTCTTGATCTCGTGTGCGATCCGCCGCGCCACGTCGCCCCAGGCCGCCATCCGCTGCGCGGTGACCAGGTCGGTCACGTCGTCGAAGGCCACCACGTAGCCCTCGCGCCGGCCTTCCGCGTTGCGGCGGGTCGCCATGCGGACCAGCAGGTTCTCAACCCGGCCGTTGCGCGAGACCCTGATCTCTTCCTGCACCACCTGCTTCTCGGCGGCGCGGAGCTGGTCGAAGAGCTGGCCGAACTCGGGCACGGCCACGGCGATGGCGAGGTTCTGCTTCTCCTGGTCCCAGGCCAGCAGGCGTTCGGCCGAGCGGTTCACGAAGGTCACGCGGCCCTCGGCGTCGAGCCCCACGACCCCCGAGGTCACCGAGGACAGGACGGAATCGAACAGCCGCCGCCGGTTCTCGATCTGGCGGTTGTTCTCGAGCAGGGTCTCGCGCTGGCGTTTGAGCTGCCGGGTCATCTGGTTGAAGTAGCGCCCCAGCATGGCGATCTCGTCGTCGCCCTTCTCCTCGATCACCTGCACGTCCAGATCGCCCGAGCCGACCTGCTGGGCGGCCCCGGTCAGCCGGCCGACGGGGCGCGACAGGCGTTCGGCGAACCACAGCCCCAGCCAGATCGCGGCGAGCACGAGGATCATCGCGAAACCGAGGTAGAGCAGCCCGAATTCGAACAGCACCCTGCCCCGCTCGCTTTCGAGCTGCTGATAGAGCTGGACGGTCTGCTGGGTGTTGTCGAGCAGGCTCAGAAGCTCGCCATCGACCTCGCGCGAGACATAGAGCATCCGGTCGGCGAAGCGCCCGAGCGGCATCAGCGCGCGGAATTCGTTGTTGTCCCAATCCTCGATCAGCGTGAAGCCGTCCGCCTTGGCCTCGGCGATCTCGGCATCGGTGGGGCGTTCGAAGTCGAAGAGGTAGGAGCGTTCGCCCCGCGCCCGGATCTCTCCGGTGCCGTCGATCACGTAGGCCTCGCGCAGGCCCCGCTGGATCTGGGTCTGGCCCAGGGTCAGGACCTGGCGCAATTCGCCGTCGGACATGAAGACCGCCACGTCGCGCGCGCCCTCGATGTAGTTCGCCAGCGCGCGCGCGTCCTCCTCGAGGTCCTGCCGGTGCTCCTGCTCATAGGCCCTTGCGGCCGAGAGCGAGGCGCCCACCACGTTGCGGACCCGGTCCGAGAACCAGCCCTCGAGCCCGACGTTGATGGTGAGCGCGGCGAAGATCGCGACCGTCACCGCGGGGATCAGCGCCATCAGGGCGAAGACGCCGGTCAGCCGCAGGTGGAGCCGGGATCCGGCCGAGCGCGCCCGCCGCGCGGCGATCATCTGTGCGACGCGCTGGAGCACCAGCGCCGCCACGACGAGGATGTAGACAAGATCGGCCAGCAGGACGAGGCGGAGCGCAAGCCCGGAGGCCCCCTGGTCCAGAGGGCCGAGCACAAGGTACGTGGCCACGGCCAGCACCGGCCCGAGGATCACCAGACCCAGGGTCGCCGCGTTCTGATACCGCCGCTGCCTGCGGAGACGGCTCAGCCGCTCCCAGCTCGATGTTCGTGCCCGGGTTGCCACAGGCATCCCCCGCCTACATGCGTGATCTTTCGATCACCACCGCCATATATTGTGACTCGTCATGAGAGAGGACTCTCATCGGCCACTGTTCTGTTGCGGTTTTACATCAATTTGCGGCGGCGTGTCACGCGAATATCAAGGTCGGTGATCTTTTTGCGCAGCGTATTCCGGTTGATCCCGAGCAGATCCGCGCATTTCGCCTGGTTTCCCCCGGTGGCGTCGAGCGCGATTTCTATAAGCGGCAGCTCCACTTCGCGGAGGATCCTCGCGTAGAGCCCCGGGGGTGGCAGCATGTTGCCGTGCAGGTCGAAATACCGCCGAAGGTGGCGCGCGACCGAGGCCGAGAGCTTCTCGGTGTCGCCTCCGCCCAGCACCGGCTCGGTCTCGGGCTGGTTGCCGAGCACCGCCTCGACTTCGGCGCGGGTGATCTCGTCGGCGCGCGCGGTGAGCACCAGCCGCCGGATCGCGTTCTCGAGCTGGCGGACGTTGCCGGGCCAGGAATAGGCGCGCATCATCTCGACCGCGTCATCGGCGAGGTAACGTTTCGGCAGCCCGTCGCGCTCGGCCCGTTGCAGGAAATGCTCGACCAGCAGCGGGATGTCGTCGACCCTTTCGCGCAGCGAGGGGACGTGGATCGTCGCGCCGCAGAGACGGTAATAGAGGTCCTGCCGGACCTTGCCCTCTTCCATCGCGCGGTTCGGATCGGTCTGGCAGGTCGCCATGAAGCGCGGCAGCGTGTCGGTGGGGCCGTCCATCATCCGCACGATCCGGGCCTGGATCTCGGGGTCGAGATCCGCGATCTCGTCGAAAAGCACGGTGCCGCCCTTGGCCCGCGCCAGCACCCGCGCCGGGCCTTCGAGGTCCTGCAGATCGGCCCCGGATGCGGTGACGAACGGCAGGTTGCGCCGGTCGGAGAAATCGTGGATCGCCCGCGCGATCAAGGATTTGCCGGTGCCGCTCTCGCCCGAGATCATCACCGTCAGGTCGGTGTTCATCACCCGCGCCACCAGCCGGTAGAGCGATTGCATGCCCGCCGTCCGCCCGACCAGCGGCAGCTCGTCCGGGCGCTCCACCTCGTCCGGCGCCGAGGACGGGCCCGAGGGCATCCGGCGCTTCTGTTCCAGCGCCTTCGCGGTGCGCTTCATCAGGTCCGGCAGATCGAAGGGCTTGGGCAGGTAGTCGTAGGCCTCGGCCTCGGCCGCCTGGATCGCGGTCATGATCGTGTTTTGCGCCGAGATCACGATCACCGGCAGCCCGGGCCGGTCCTGCGCGATTTTCGGCAGCATTTCCAGGCCATTGCCGTCGGGCATCATGACGTCCGAGATGACCACGTCGCCCTTGCCCTCGCCGACCCATCTCATCAGCGTGGTCAGGGACGAGGTCGCATGCACCTTGCAGCCCGCGCGGGTCAGGGCCTGCGTCAGGACCGTGCGGATCGTGCGGTCGTCGTCCGCCACCAGAACGGTACCATCCATCAGCTGCTCTCCTTCTTGGTTTTCCTGGCGCGGGGGGCCATGGGCAGGGAAATGCGGAACACGGTGTGGCCGGGCACGGAATTGACCGAGATCCAGCCCTCGTGGTCCGAGATGATCTTGCTCACCAGCGCGAGGCCCAGCCCGGTGCCGTTCTCGCGCCCCGAGACGAAGGGGTCGAAGATCTGGTCCGCGATGTCGGGCGGCAGGCCGGGGCCGTCGTCGATGATCTCGATCTGGAGCGGCAGGGACCGCCCGCCGCCATCGGCGCGGCGCAGCCGGAAACTGTGCTCGAAATAGGTATGGAGCCGAATGGTTCCGCCTTCCTTTCCAGCGGCTTGCGCGGCGTTCTTCAGAAGATTCAGCACCACCTGCAGAAGCTGGTCCGGATCGCCGATTGCCGCGGGCAGCGAGGGATCGTAATCCTCGATGATCTTCATGCTGGCCCCGAAGCCCAGGAGCGCGGAGCGCCGCGCCCGGTCCAGTACGTCGTGGATGTTCACGGGCCGCAGGTCCGGCAGGGTCAGGTTGCCGAACTGCTCCACCTGTTCGAGCAGCTTCACCACGCGCCGCGTCTCGGCCACGATCAGGTCGGTGAGCTCGCGGTCCTCGGCGTCGAGGCCCATGGACAGAAGCTGCGCGGCCCCGGTGATCCCGGCGAGCGGGTTCTTGATCTCGTGCGCCAGCATCTCGGCCATGCCGATGGCGGATTTCGCCGCCGACTTCACCGAATGGTCCTGCGTCATCCGCCCGGCCAGTTCGCGCGGGGAAATGAGGAAGAGCATGTAGCCCGGCCGGTCCGACAGCGGCGCGATCTGCAGGTTGCAATGCAGCGGCGCGCGCTCTCCGGTGCCGACGTCCACGTCGTTGACGAAGAGCGGCGAGGCGGTCTCGCGCGCGCGGTTGAAAGCGTCCTCGAGCGGGGAATTGATCATCACCCGTTCCCAGACGTTCTGGCCCCGGATCGACCGCGACGAGGTGTTGAGGAAGCCCTCGGCGGCGGGGTTGATCTCCTCGATCCGGTCCTCGGGGTCGAGCAGCAGCGCCGGCACCGGCAGCGAGGCCCAGATCGCGTTGTCTTCGAGGCTCATGCCGCCTGCCTCTCGGCACCGGCGGCACGGAGCGCGCGCGGCAGCAGGGAAAGGACCTCGGCCGGATCGGGGCTGCGCAGGATGCGCTGGCGCAGCTCCGGCGCGGTCCCGGTGCGGTCCATGTACCAGCCGAGGTGCTTGCGCGCGACGCGGGCGCCGAGGTCCTTGCCGTAGAAGGTGAGGATCGCCTCGTAATGCGCGGAAACCATGTCGGAAAGCGAGTCGCCTTCCGGGATGCGCGGCGCCGGCGCGCCGAACAGCTCGTGCCCGATCAGGGCGGGCAGCCAGGGCTGGCCCTGCGCGCCGCGGCCGACCATGACGCCGTCCGCGCCCGAGAGCCGCAGCGCCTCGCGCGCCGCGGCGGGCGAGGTGATGTCGCCGTTGGCGATGACGGGGACCGAGACCGCCGCCTTCACCGCACCGATCGCCGCCCAATCGGCGCGGCCCTTGTAGAACTGGCAGCGCGTCCGGCCGTGGATCACGATCATCCGCACGCCCGCCGCCTCGGCCCGGCGCGCAATGTCGGGGGCGTTCAGGCAATCGTCGTCCCAGCCGAGCCGCATCTTCAGCGTGACGGGCACGTCCACCGCGGCCACCACCGCCTCGATCAGCGAGAGCGCATGATCCGGCTCGCGCATCAGTGCAGAGCCCGACAGCCCGCCCACGACCTTCTTCGCCGGGCAGCCCATGTTGATGTCGATCACCTGCGCGCCCTGGTCGGCGACCTGCCGCGCGGCCAGCGCCATCCATTGCGCGTCGCGCCCCGCGAGCTGCACCGAGGTCCGCGCCCGGCCGAGCCCCAGCTCGGCCTTCTCGCGCACGCCGGGCTTGCCCTGCACCATCTCCTGGCTCGCCACCATCTCGCTCACCACCAGCCCCGCGCCGAAGCCCGCGACGAGGTCACGGAACGGGAGGTCGGTGATTCCGGCCATCGGGGCCAGCATCACGGGCGGGTCCAGCGTCAGGGGATCGGTGCCGGGGGTCATATGCCTATTCCTTGTGCAATACTCACTGGCTAGCCCATGTTCCGACCATGCTCAATCTATCCTCCTACGGCAGAATCCCAACATCTGCATGTCCGCCCAAAATTTAGGCATTAGGGCGGCCAAAATCAGGGCGATTGCCCTGCCCCGCCCGACCCCCTATGCAGGGCGCGACATGTCGGGGAGAGCGATGCGGACAGCCGCCATCATCGTCGCCGCGGGGCGCGGCACGCGGGCCGGGGGCGGGTTGCCGAAGCAATGGCGCCCCCTCGCCGGGCGGCGCGTCGCGGACTGGACGCTCGCGGCCTTCGCGGCCGCCGGCATCGGGCGGATCGTGGTGGTGCTGCATCCCGATGACCGGGCGATTCCCCTGCCGGGCGGCGTGATCCGCGTGACGGGCGGCGCAACCCGCGACGCCTCGGTCCGGGCCGGGCTCGAGGCGCTGGCGGCCGAGGCGCCCGACGTGGTGCTGATCCACGACATCGCCCGCCCCTGCGTCACCCCCGCCCTGATCGCCCGCGTCCTTTCCGCGCTCGACACGGCCGAGGCCGCGGCCCCCGGTCTGCCGGTCTCGGACGCGCTCTGGCAGGGGCGCGACGCCCGGGTGGCGGGCACGCAGGACCGCGCGGGCCTCTACCGCGCGCAGACCCCGCAGGGCTTCCGCTTCGGGAAGATCCTCGCCGCGCACCGCGCCCACCCCGGGGGCGCCGCGGATGATGTCGAGGTCGCCCGCGCCGCGGGGCTCGACGTCGCGATCGTTGCGGGCGACGAGGCCAACATCAAGATCACCACGCCCGGGGATTTCGCCCGGGCCGAGACTTTCCTGAGAGGACAGCCCGCCATGCAGCTTCCCGACATCCGGCTCGGCAACGGCTACGACGTGCACCGGTTCAAGGCGGGCGACCATGTCGTCCTCTGCGGCGTGCGGGTGCCGCATGACCGCGCGCTCGAGGGCCATTCGGATGCGGATGTCGGCATGCATGCCATCACCGACGCGATCTACGGCGCGCTGGCCGAGGGCGACATCGGGCGGCACTTCCCCCCGTCGGATCCGCAGTGGAAGGGTGCGGCGAGCGAGATCTTCCTCGCCCATGCCGGCGATCTGGCCCGCGGCCGCGGCTTCGCCATCGGCAATGTCGACTGCACGCTCGTCTGCGAGCGGCCCAAGGTCGGACCCCATGCCGCGGCGATGCAGGCCGAGATCGCGCGTATCCTCAAGATCGATGCCGCGCGGGTTTCGGTGAAGGCCACCACCTCGGAGCGGCTCGGCTTCACCGGCCGGGAAGAGGGCATCGCGGCGCTGGCGACCGCCGCGCTGATCGGACAGCAGGGAGAGACACATGCGGGCTAGCCATCTGGTCGCAACATTCGGCGGCGTCGGGAACATCCCGACGGCCCCCGGCACATGGGGATCGCTCGCGGCCCTGCCCGCGGCCTGGGTGCTGCATGCGGTCGGCGGGGCCTGGCTGGTGGTGATCGCCATCCCGGTCGCCTATCTTGCCGGCCTCTGGGCGACCCGGCAGGAGGCCGCGGCGACCGGCCTCCACGATCCGCAGCACGTGGTGATCGACGAGGTCGCCGGACAGTGGGTCGCGCTGCTGCCGGTCCTGATCGGCGCGGATCACGCGGGCGTCGACGTGCTGGCCCTCTGGCCCGGCTGGATCGCGGCCTTCGTGGGCTTCCGGCTCTTCGACATCTGGAAACCCGGCCCCGTGGGCTGGGCGGACCGGCGCGACGACGCGGTCGGCGTGATGCTGGACGATATCGTCGCGGGCGTCATGGCGGCGCTGCTGGTGGTGGCCCTGGCCGCGGCCTATCACGGCTGGATCATGCAGGGATGATCGTGGAAATGCGCCGCCCCCGTCCAGGAACGGCGCATTCCATCACTCAATAGGAATAATCGAGCTCGGTTTCCCTGATCGCCACGTTGCCGCTGGCCGCCTTGACGGCGGCACGCGGCGGTTCGGGGTCAGCCCCGATCCGGTCGATCAGCTGCGCACGGAACATCCGCCGCTGCGTTGCGGCCGCCAGGTCGCGATCGGAATCGCTCGCCGGTTCGTCCCGCCGGTCATAGGCGGTCCGGGCTTCGGTCGCACTCTGTCCCACGGGCGCAACACCCTGCGAGCCAGTGACCGCGGACGTGGAGGACGGCGCGGGCGTATCCCCGCCATATCCGTTCCCCGCCGCTGCGGCCTTCGCCGAGCCCTTGCCCGACGACGTTTCACCCGAAGCGGCACCGCCGCTCGTCCTTTCCGTGGAAGAAGACGAGGACCGCGCCTCTACGGGTGCCGTGGTGGGCTGAAGCAATGCGGAGACACTGCCCAGCCCGATGGATGAAAGCATACGGCCTTCTCCTTTCGGTTTGGTGCATTCAAATGCAACAGTTTGATGAAACGCGGGAACGCGGTCGAAATAAGGCCCGTGCGTGACGGTTGGTTGACGTCGACAATGGTGCACAACTTGCCCTTGTCGCCGCGTCAGCCTAGCCTGCGCCGAAGTTGAGGAGAGGTCGAAAAATGGGCGAAACGGAACTGGCGCGCGCGGTGCTGGAGGCCTGCAAGGCGAAGGGTCTGCGACTCGCCACCGCGGAATCCTGCACCGGCGGCATGGTGGGCGCGGCCCTGACCGGGATCGCGGGATCCTCGGCCGTCGTGCTGGGCGGCGTGGTGGCCTATGCCAACAGCGCCAAGCGGGATCTGCTGGGGGTCGGCGCCGACACACTGATGGCGCATGGCGCGGTCAGCGAGGAGACCGCGCGCGAGATGGCCGAAGGCGCGCTGCGGGCGCTCGGGTCGGACCTCGCCGTCTCGATCACCGGCATCGCGGGCCCGGGCGGCGCGGGCGACAAGCCCGAGGGCCGGGTCTGCTTCGCCATCGCCGGCACAGGAAGGGAGACGGACAGCGAGACGCGCGATTTCGGCGCCATCGGCCGGGCACAGGTCCGTGCCGCATCGCGGGACCGGGCGCTGGACCTGCTGCTGGCGGCGGCGGAGAAAGCCTAGCCGTAAAGCGCGTGCGCGCGGTTCTCGAAGGCGCGCACGATGCGCTGCATCGCCTCGTTGAAGACGACGCCGATGATGCTCTGCAGCAGGGCGTTCCTGAATTCGAAATCGACGAAGAAATCGACCTCGCAGCCGCCCTCCACGTCGCGGAAGGCCCAGTTGGACTTCATGTACTTGAAGGGCCCGTCGATGTATTCCGTGTCGATCTTCTTCTGAGCGGGCCAGAGGGTGACGCGGCTGCCGAACTTCTCGCGGAAGACCTTGAACGAGATCACGAGGTCGGCCTCCATCACCTCGCCGCCGTCGATGGGGGTGGTGGACCGGACGCGGGCCGCGGCGCACCACGGCAGGAACTCCGGATAGGCGCCGACATCGGCCACGAGATCGTACATCTGATCTGCCGTGTAGGGCAGAACCCTGGTTTCCGAATGTGTCGGCATGTCACTCCCGCTGCGGCTTGTTCCTGCGCCCCCATGTCGTAGAGTGGCGCCGCGAGTTCAAGGGGATACAATGTCAGAGCGTCCATATGTCATCGACGAGATGATCAGCGCCAAGTCCATCGCCGCCCGGGTCGAGGACCTGAGCCGCAAGATCAAGGACGAGTTCCCGAAGGGCGAGCGGATCGTGCTGGTCGGCCTGCTGCGGGGTTCGTTCATCTTCATCGCCGACCTCGTGCGCGAACTCGGCGACCGGGACGTGGAGGTCGATTTCCTCGAGGCGTCCTCCTACGGAAATTCGACGGAATCGAGCCGCGAGGTGCGCATCCTCAAGGATCTGCGCGGCGAGATCGAGGGCCGCAACGTGCTGGTGGTCGAGGACATCGTGGACACCGGCTACACGCTCAGCCACGTGATCCACCTGCTCTCCGCCCGCAAGCCCAAGAAGCTGAAGACCATCGCGCTGCTCGACAAGCCGACGCGCCGCGAGGTGGATTTCAAGGCCGACTGGATCGGCTTCGAGATCCCGGACGAATTCGTCGTCGGCTACGGGATCGACTACGCCCAGTGCAACCGCAACCTGCCCTTCATCGGCAAGGTCCGTTTCATCTGAGATGCCGGTGCAATGGCTGCTCCGGATGGTGACATGGGCGCGCAACCCGCCCTCCGCCGCGCGGGTCTGGCTGGTGCTGGGCGTGGTGGCGGCCTGCCTCGCGATCTGGGGCATCGAACAGCTCGTGGGCTTTCCAGAGGATTGGGCGCCGGCCCGCGCGCCCGTGCAGCTGCGCTGATGAAATGTGCGCCGCCGCACACGGCGTGTTCGGCGGAAATTTTCGCCTTTCACGAATTCGTCAGAGTGTTCGGCCGCGCGGCCTGCTACCGTTGACGTATCGACAACCAGGCAACCCCCGACGGGAGACCAAGATGAAGAAGCTGTTTCTGGCCACCGCCGCTCTGGCAACTCTGGGCATGACCTCGGCCGCGATCGGCCAGGACCAGAAGAACCCCGCCGTGGAAGCGCGGCAATCGCTGATGCATCTCTACGCCTTCAACCTCGGCACGCTTGGGGCCATGGCCAAGGGCGAGATGGAGTATGACGCCGAGGCCGCGCAGGCGGCGGCCGGCAACCTCGCGAAGCTGGCCTCGGTGAACCAGATGGCGATGTGGCCCGAGGGCACCGACAACGCCTCGATCGAGGGCACCGCCGCCCTGCCCGCGATCTGGGAGGACGGCTCGGACATCGGCGACAAGGTGCAGGCGCTCGAAGAGGCGACCGCGGCGCTGGCCGACACCGCCGGTGACGGGGTCGAGGCGATCCAGGCCGGCATGGGCGCCGTAGGCGGCGCCTGCGGGGCCTGCCACAAGGCCTACCGCGCCTCGAACAACTGACCTGACACCGCGCCGGATCCCGAGATGAAGGCTTTCGTTACCCTGCTGTTCCTTGCCGTCCTCGGCGGCGCGGTCTTCTGGTATGTCACCCGTCCCGGCACCGCCGGGGCGGAGACCTATGCCGGTCTCACGGGCGATGCCGCCCGGGGCGAGACGGTGTTCTGGGCGGGCGGTTGCGCCTCGTGCCACGCGGCGCCGGGCGCCGAGGGCGAAGAGCGGCTGGTGATGGCCGGCGGCACCGCGCTCGCCAGCTCCTTCGGCACCTTCTACGCGCCCAACATCTCGCCCGATCCCGAGGCGGGCATCGGCGGCTGGAGCGTTGCGGATCTGGGCAACGCGATGCAGGCCGGGGTCGCGCCCGGCGGCGCACATCTCTACCCGGCGTTCCCCTACACCTCCTACACCAAGGCAGAGCCGCAGGACATCGCGGACCTGCATGCCTTCATGGCCACGCTGCCCGCCTCGGACGCGGCGAACAAGGCGCATGACGTGGGCTTCCCCTACACCATCCGCCGGCTGCTCGGCGGCTGGAAATCCCTGTTCCTCGATGACGCCTGGGTGCTGACCAACGCCACCACCGACCGGCTGGCCCGCGGACGCTATCTGGTCGAGGCGCTCGGCCATTGCGGCGAATGCCACACGCCGCGCAACCGGCTGGGCGGGCTCGACACCGCGAACTGGCTGGGCGGCGCGGCCAATCCGGCGGGCGAGGGACGGATCCCCAATATCACGCCCGGCGGGCTCGACTGGTCCGAGGCGGACATCGCGGAATACCTGAAGAGCGGCTTCACGCCCGAATTCGACGTGGCCGGCGGCGAGATGGCCGAGGTCGTGCAGAACACCGCGCAGCTGAGCGACGAGGACCGCGCGTCGATCGCGGCCTACCTGAAGGCCGTCCCCGCGGTCGAATCCGCGGCGCAGTGAGGGGCGACGCCCCCCTCAGCGTTCGGACTTCTTCACCCAGCTTCCGGATTCGTCCGACCAGTACTGCGCGCCGCAGCCCGCGGCGGTCAGCTCCCGCCACTGGCTGCGGGCCCGTTCCAGGGCCGCCGCGTCCCCGCCGTCGAACAGGATGCAGACCCGGTCGAGCCCGTTGACCTCCTCGGCCGTGACCTGCGCGCCCTCCACGCTCATCACGCAGGTGGCCCCGTTGGGGGCCTCTGCCTCGGTCGTCAGCAGCACCGGCTGGAGCGCGTCATGCGGCCCGCCCGCCTGACCGTGCGGCAGGAACCCGTCCTCGGGCTCCAGCCACAGCTTCTGGTCGAGCCAGTCGAGGTAGCGCGGGTTCCGCCCGCGCACCGCGACCCGCCAGCCACGCTTCAGCGAAGCCTCCAGCAGCCGGGGCAGCGCCGCTTCGAGCGGCTGCTGCGTCAGGTGGTAGAAATAGGCCGCGCCCATGTCAGGACTCGTAACCGTCCTTCACCAGCCGGTCGAGCGCCAGCACGCCCCAGCCGGTGGCCCCTTTCGGTGCCGTCGCGCTGTCCGAGGTCCTGAGCGCCACGCCCGCGATGTCGATGTGGCACCAGGGCGTCTCGTCCTTCACGAAGCGCCGCAGGAACTGCGCCGCGGTGATCGAACCGGCGGGCCGGCCGCCGACGTTCTTCATGTCGGCGATGCGCGACTTGAGCTGGTCGTCATAGACCTGCCCCATGGGCAGGCGCCACGCGCCCTCGCCCTCGCTTTCGGCGGCCTTCAGGAGCTTGCCGCAGAAGGCGTCGTCGTTCGAGAAGACGCCCGCGTTCTCGTGCCCGAGCGCGATGATCATAGCGCCCGTCAGCGTCGCCAGATCGACGATGCCCGAGGGTTTGAACCGCTCCTGCGTGTACCAGAGCACGTCGCAGAGCACGAGCCGGCCCTCCGCATCCGTATTGATGACCTCGATCGTGTCGCCCTTCATCGACTTCACCACGTCGCCCGGACGCTGGGCATTGCCCGCGACCGTGTTCTCCACAAGCCCGACGAGGCCCACGACATTCGCCCTGGCCTTGCGCAGCGCCAGCGTCCGCATGACGCCCGAGACGACGCCCGCGCCGCCCATGTCCATCGTCATGTCCTCCATCCCGGCGGCGGGCTTCAGCGAGATGCCGCCGGTGTCGAAGACGACGCCCTTGCCGACGAAGGCCAGGGGCGGCTCGTCGCCGCCGCCGTTCCATTCCATCACCACGACCTTCGAGGGCATGACCGAGGCCATGCCGACCGCCAGAAGCGCGTTCATCCCGAGCTTCCCGAGATCGGCCTCCTCCAGCACCTCGACCTTCAGCCCGAGGCTCTCCATCTCCTTCAGGCGGCGGGCAAATTCCTCGGTGGTCAGCACATTGGCGGGTTCGTTCACCAGGTCGCGGGTGAAGAAGACGCCTTGGGCCGCGGCCAGCAGCGGGCGGGCGGCGGCCTCGGCCTCCTCGGGCTTGGCGGCCATGACCTTCACCTCGCCCTTCGCATCGGCCTTCTTCGTCCGCTGCGCATCGAAATCATAGGCCATCAGCGCCGCGCCGAGCGCCACGTCGGCCACCCGCCGGGTCCCCCCCGCGAGCAGCAGCGTGCCCGCCTTGCCCAGCGACTTGCCCAGAAGGCCGCCGGCCTTGCGCGCCTCGCTCAGCGTGGCGGCGCGCGGCAGGTGCAGCACGACCAGCTTCTCGGCGGCCAGCCCCACGGGCCAGTCGATCACCGCGCCCTCGCCCGGCTTCTTGCCGCTCCAGCCCTCGCTCTCGACCAGCCGCGCCAGCGCGCCCTTCGTCAGCCGGTTCACCCGGCGGGCGGCGGTGTCGAGCTTGCCCGCCTCGCCGATGATGACGGCGACGGTGCCCTCGGCGCTGGCGATGGCCTCGATGTCGGTGGCGTGGAAAGAGATGGAAACCGGCTCGGTCACGGGCTGCTCCTGTGATTGCTAGGGGATATGTCGCGCGGCAGGCTATCCGCGCCCCGCGGCATTGGCCAGATAGGAGTTTTCCCCGCCCGGCCTTTCGGCTAGCTTGGAGCGCAGAACAGGGGCCGGCAGGGCCCCGGGCCGAGCGGGAGACTTGAGGGACGTGGCACGCTTCGACAGATACCTGCTGTCGCAGTTCCTGCTGCTCTTCGGCTTCTTCGCGCTGGTGCTCGTGTCGATCTTCTGGATCAACAGCGCCGTGCGGCTCTTCGACCAGCTCATCGCGGACGGCCAGAGCGCCGGGATCGTGCTGCAATACACGCTGCTGTCGCTGCCCCGGGTGATCGGGATGGTGCTGCCGATCGCGGGTTTCGCGGCGGTGGTCTATGTCACCAACCGGCTTGCGGGCGACAGCGAGATGGTGGTGCTGCGCTCGTCCGGGATCTCGCCCTGGCGGTTGGCGCGCGGGGCCGTCGTCTTCGGCCTCTTCGTCGCCGCCGCGGCCTCGGTCATCGCGCACCTGCTGCTGCCGCTCTCGAAGCAGGAACTTGCCGAGCGGCAGCGGGCGCTGACCCGCGACGTCACCGCCCGGCTGCTGAGCGACGGCACCTTCCTGCACCCGACCGAGGGCGTGACCTTCTACATCCGCCAGATAGACCCCGACGGGACGCTGAACGACATCTTCCTGTCGGACCGCCGCGACCCGGCCCGGACCGAGGATTTCACCGCCCGCCGCGCCTATCTCGTCAATGCCGCCGAGGACCAGGACGAAGGATCGCGCCCGAGCCTCGTGATGATCGACGGCAGCGTGCAGTCGCTGAACGAGGAAACGCGCCGGCTGACGGTCACGCGATTCGACGATTTCTCCTACGACCTGACGCGGATGATCGGGGACGCCACCGCGCCCGACCGCAGTGCCGAATACATGCGGACGTGGCGCCTGCTCAGCGATCCCGAGGGGGTGGCCGCGGAGACGGGCGAAAGCCTCGGCGCGGTCGTCGAGGAGGCGCATGCCCGGTTCCGCGACGCGGGCATCGCCTTCGCCGCCGCGCTGATCGGCTTCGGCGCGATGATGGCGGGCGGGTTCAGCCGCTTCGGCGCGTGGCGGCAGATCGGGCTGGCCGTGCTGATGCTGGTGGCAGTGAAGATGTCGGAAAACCTCTGCGCGGGCGTGGTGGTGGAAGCGCCCTCGCTCTGGCCGGTGAGCTACCTTCCGGTCGTGCTGGGGCTGGCGCTGGCGGCGACGCTGCTCTGGTGGGCGGGCCGGGTCAAACGGCTGCCCGCTTCGGCCGGGGCGGCGCCGGCATGATCCTGCATTTCTACTTCGCCCGGCGTTTCCTGAAGTCCTTCCTCGGGCTGATGCTGGTCTTCACCCTGCTGATCATGCTCTTCGACCTGATCGAGCAGATCCGGCGGCTTTCGGACACGACGGCGGGCTTCTCACAGGCGCTCGGCCTGACGATGCTGCACGTGCCCGAGACGCTCTACGAGATGATCCCCCTGATCGTCGTGCTCGCCACCGTGGCGATGTTCGTGGGCCTCGCGCGCTCGTCCGAGCTGGTGGTGACGCGGGCCGCGGGCCGGGCGGCACTGGTGTCGCTCATGTCGCCGGTGCTGGTGGCCTTCGGGATCGGCGTCTTTGCCCTCGCACTGCTGAACCCGATCGTGGCGGTCACGCTCAAGCGCTATTCGGCGATGACGGAATTCTACCTCTCGGGCTCGAACGCCGCGCTTTCCTTCAGCTCCGAGGGGCTCTGGCTCCGGCAGGGCGACGATGACGGGCAGACGGTGATCCATGCGGGCCGCGCCAATGCCGAGGGCACGCAGTTCTACGGTGTCACCTTCTACGGATACGCGCCCCAGGGCGGGCTCACCAGCCGCACCGAGGCCGAGAGCGCGGAGCTGCTCGACGGGGAATGGCTGCTCACGGACGTGAAACGCTGGCCGCTCGACGCGGGCGGCAACCCCGAGGCGCTGGCTGAGACGGCCCCGACGGTGCGCGTGCCCTCCTCGCTGACCGTGGACAACATCCGCGACAGTTTCGGTGAGCCTTCCGCGATTTCCATCTGGGACCTCCCCGCCTATACCGCGGCGCTGAAGGAGGCCGGATTCTCCGCCCGCCGCTATCTCGTCTGGATCCAGACCGAGCTTGCGCGGCCCTTCTTCCTCATGGCGATGGTCCTCATCGCCGCCGCCTTCACCATGCGGCACGCGCGCTCCGGCAAGGTCGGGCTGGCGGTGCTGACATCCATCCTGATGGGGTTTTCGCTGTACTACGTGAAGAACTTCGCCCAGATCCTCGGCGACAACGGCCAGATCCCGATCTGGGTCGCCGCCTGGGCCCCGCCCGTGGCGGCCCTGATGCTTTCGGTCGGCCTCGTGCTGCAGATGGAGGACGGCTGATGCGGCGGCTCCGCTTTCTTGTTCTCGCGCTGATCGGGCTGCTGCCGCTGCCCGCCGCGGCGCAGGATGCCGCGATGCTGATCGCCGACCGGGTCTTCCTCGACGGGCGCGAGACCGTCGTCGCCGAGGGCCGCGTCGAGGCGCTGCGCGACGGCGTGCGCCTGCAGGCGCAGCGGATCGTCTATCACCAGGGCACCGGCCGGCTCGAGATCACCGGGCCGATCACCCTCACCGAGCAGAGCGGCCGCGCCGTGGTGCTGGCCGACAGCGCCGAGCTGGACGAGGACCTGCGCAACGGCCTGGTGCGCGGCGCGCGGTTGATGCTCGACCAGCAGGTCCAGCTTGCCGCCCGCGAGCTCGACCGCAGCGAGGGCCGGTATTCGCAGCTCTACAAGGCCACGGTGTCCTCCTGCCACGTCTGCAACGACGGCCGCCCGCCACTGTGGCAGATCCGCGCCCGCCGGGTGATCCACGACCAGCAGGAACGCCAGCTCTACTTCGACAACGCGCGGTTCGAGGTGCTGGGCGTGCCGATCTTCTGGCTGCCCCGCCTGCGTCTGCCGGACCCCTCGCTGAAGCGCGCGACCGGGTTCCTGATCCCCTCGCTCAACCGCGATTCCCGCCTGGGGACCGGGGTGAAGGTGCCCTATTTCATCAAGATGGGCCAAAGCCGCGACCTGACGCTGACCCCGTTCTGGTCATCGAACACCCGGACGCTGGAATTCCGCTACCGCCAGGCCTTCCGCACCGGCCGGATCGAGGTCTACGGCGCCGTCTCGGACGACGACCTGCTGCCCGGAGAGCTGCGCGGCTATATCGACGGCCGCGGCGCCTTCGCGCTGCCGCGGGACTTCCGGCTCGAGTTCGACGTGGAGGGCACGCTGGATGACGCCTATCCGACCGAATACGATTATCTGGACAAGGACCGGCTGGACAGCCAGCTGGCGGTGAGCCGGGTCCGGCGCGACGAATACATCCGCGGCGCGCTGACCAATTACCACACGCTGCGCGAGGACGAGGACGACGCCAACATCCCCTCGCTGATCGGCGACATCACCTATGAACGGCGCTTCTTCCCGCGCCGCATCGGCGGCGAGCTCCGGCTCGGGACCGAGCTGCACAGCCATTACCGCTATTCCGATCTGGACGTGGACGGCCCCGATCCGGACACCGTCGTCGACGGCCGTGACGTGACGCGGCTGACCGTCGATGCCGCCTGGCTGAACAGCTGGACCCTGCGCAGCGGCATCCGGGCCGAGACCGAGGCCGGCGTCGCGCTGGACAGCTTCTGGACCGGTCAGGACATGTCCCTGCCCGCCACCCAGAGCGGGGCGGCGCCGCGGCTCGGCGTGACCTTCCGCTGGCCGCTGAAGAAGGTCGGCGCGTCGGGCGCGGTACACGTCCTCGAACCGCTGGCCCAGCTGGCCTGGACCGGCGGCGATGACCTGGAGGTCGCCAACGACGAGAGCACGCGGGTCGAATTCGACGAGGGCAACCTCCTGGCGCTCTCCCGCTTCCCGGCGCCCGACCGCCGCGAACGCGGCTGGCGCGCGGCCGTGGGCTTCAACTGGACCCGGTACGCCGTGTCGGGCTGGCAGAGCCGCCTGACCGTCGGACAGGTGATCCGCGACGAAACCGACGGCGACTTCCACCTCTCGTCCGGGCTCTCGGGCCGGTCCTCGGACCTTCTTGTCGCCGGCCAGCTGATCGGGCCCGAGGGCCTCGCCTTCACCGCGCGCAGCATCATCCGCGACCGCTCCGACCTGACCAAGGCCGAGGCGCGCGCCAGCTGGATCACGCCCGGTGTCGCGGTCGGGGCGAGCTATCTCTGGCTCGACGACGACCCGCGCGAGAACCGGGCCGACACGATCTCGGAATGGGCGGTCGACGGCACCGTCCGGCTGGCCGAGAACTGGCTCGGCTCGGCCAACTGGCGCTACGACCTTGCCAGCAACGCAACCGCCGAGGCGGGCGTGGGCCTGACCTACATCAACGAATGCGTCGAGATGGAGTTTTCGGCCTCGCGCCGCTTCACCTCGTCCACTATTGTCACCCCATCGACGGACTTCAGCTTTACCATCGGCTTGCGGGGCTTCTCCGGCAATGCCGACGGGCAACGCTTCACCCGGACCTGCAAATGACGTATCGAGCACGCATGACGACCACAGGCAAAAAGATCGCGCGCCTCGGCGCCCTCCTCACCGCCCTTGTTCTGGGGCAGCCGGCCATGGCGCAGAACCTCTTCGCGCCGGTCGTGAAGGTCGGCGATTCCGTCGTGACAGGCTACGAACTGGCGCAGCGGACCCGGATGCTGGAGATCCTGAACGCCCCCGGCGATCCGGCCGAACTGGCCGAGAAGCAGCTGATCGAGGACCGGCTGAAACTGGCCGAGGCCGCGCGGTTCGGCATCACCGTCAGCCCCGAGGACCTGGCCGCGGGGAAAGAGGAATTCGCCGCCCGCGCCAACCTGAGCGCCGACGAGTTCACCGCCGCGCTCGCCCAGGCCGGCGTCGCCGAGGAAAGCTTCGACGCCTTCGTCCGCTCCGGCATCGCCTGGCGGCAACTGGTGCGCGGCCGTTACGGCCGGCTGGTGACCATCGACCAGCAGGACATCGACCGTGCGCTCACCACCGCCCCCAACGGGGAAGCCGTGCGGGTCCTGATCTCGGAGATCTTCATCCCCACGCCTCCCGGACGGGAAGCCGAGGCGCAGGCGCTGGCCGAGCAGATCTCGCAGATCGGCACGCTGGAAGGCTTTGCCGATGCCGCGCGGCGCTATTCCGCCGCACCGTCGGGCCGCGCCGGGGGCCGGGTCAACTGGATGCCGCTGGCGGACCTGCCGGCGAACCTGCGGGGCGTGATCCTCGGGCTGAAGCCCGGGCAGGTCAGCCGCCCGCTGCCGATCCCCGGCGCGCTGGCGCTGTTCCAGCTGCGCGCGATCGAGGAAGGCGGCTACAAGCCCTACGAGGTCGTCGCGATGGATTACGCCGCCTATTACATCGCCGGCGGCCGCTCGGAAGAGGCGCTGCGCCGCGCCGCCGAGATCAAGTCGCGGGTGGACCAGTGCGACGACCTCTACGGCATCGCGCAGGGCCAGCCGCCGAGCGTGCTGGACCGCGGCCGCAAGACCGTCGGAGAGATCCCTCAGGACGTGGCCTATGAGCTCGCGAAGCTCGACAAGAACGAGGTCTCGACCGGCCTCACCCGGTCGAACGGGCAGACGCTCGTGTTCCTGATGCTCTGCGATCGCGAGACGCAGCTTGCGGCAGAGGTCGACGAGCAGGCGGTGCAGACCGAGCTGCAGAACCAGCAGATCGACCGTTTCGCGAACCAGTTGCTGGCGCGGCTCAAGGCCGAAACCCGCATCGTCCGTTACTGAGGTCGGCGCGTGGCCGGGATCGACACCCTCCCGCCGCTGCGCGAGGTCATTGCGACACATGGGCTGAGCGCGAAGAAGGCGCTTGGCCAGAACTTCCTGCTGGACCTGAACCTGACCGCCAAGATCGCGCGGCTGGCGGGCGACATGTCGGGCTGCGACGTGCTCGAGATCGGGCCCGGTCCCGGCGGGCTGACGCGCGGCCTCCTGGCCGAGGGCGCGCGCCGCGTGCTCGCGATCGAGAAGGACGCCCGCTGCCTGCCCGCGCTCTCCGAGATCGCCGCGGCCTATCCCGGCCGGCTCGAGGTGGTGAACGGCGACGCGCTCGAGGTCGATCCGCTGGCACATCTCACGCCGCCGATCCGGATCGCGGCGAACCTGCCCTACAACGTCGGGACGGAGCTGCTGGTGCGCTGGCTGACGCCCGATGCCTGGCCGCCCTTCTGGGACAGCCTGACGCTGATGTTCCAGAAGGAGGTGGCCGAGCGTATCGTGGCCGCGCCCGGCTCCAAGGCCTACGGGCGGCTTGCGCTGCTGGCCCAGTGGCGGGCCGAGGCGGAGATCGTGCTGACCCTGCCGCCCGAGGCCTTTACCCCGCCGCCCAAGGTCTCTTCGGCCGTGGTGCACCTGACCGCCCTGCCCGAACCGCGCTACCCGGCCGATCCCAAGGTGCTCGAACGGGTCGTGGCGATGGCCTTCAACCAGCGCCGCAAGATGCTGCGTGCCGCGCTCCGGGGGCTGGCGCCCGACATCCAGGACCGGCTGGAAGCCTCCGGAATCAAGCCGACCGACCGGGCCGAGACCGTGAGCCTCGAGCAGTTCTGCGCGCTCGCACGGAACATCGCCGCGGTGTAACCGGCGCGGGCGGGGCCACGCCCTTCCGGCCGGACCCGGCGGGCACCCGGCGTCGGCCGACCTGCGTGCCGGAGCCGGAACCGGGCGGCCTTTCCTGGCGTCGCGCGGGGACGGACAGCCCGGGCGGGCTGTCACGCGGTCTCGGAGACCGGCCACGGCACCCGCGCCTCGCTCCCGGGTTGAGCGGGGCCCGGGCGCCCTCTGCCGATTGACAATCCCGCAGCGCGCGCGCCCATTCGGCGCCATGGCCCTGATCCGCACCAATCCCGCTTTCCGCCTTCTCATCTCGGCCAGTGCCGCATCGAACCTCGCCGACGGCATCGCCGCGCTCGCCCTGCCCTGGCTCGCCACGCTGGTCACGCGGGACCCGGCGCTGATCGCGCTCGTCGCCTTCGCGACGCGGCTGCCGTGGCTGCTGTTCTCGGTCCCCGTGGGCGTGCTGGTCGACCGGCGGGACCGGCGGCGGCTGATGGCGCAGGCCGACGCGATCCGGATGCTGCTGAGCCTGGGTGTCGTGGCGCTGATCGGCGCCGCGCCAACCCTGCCGCTGGCCGAGGAAACGCCGCGCTACGTGTTGGGCCTCGCCGCGCTGGCCTTCCTGCTGGGCGCGGCCGAGGTCGTGCGGGACAATGCCGCGCAGACCCTGCTGCCCGCGCTGGTCGACCGCGACGGGCTGGAGACGGCGAACGGCCAGCTCTGGAGCGTCGAGCAGGTGATGGGCGCCTTCGTCGGCCCGCCGCTGGCCGGGCTGCTGATCGCCGTCGCCGTGCCCGCGCCCTTCCTGCTGGACGCGGTGGCCTTCGGGCTCGCGGCCTGCCTTGTCTGGATGATCGCCCTGCCGCCCCGGGCCGCGCCCGCACGCCGCAGCGTGCTGACCGAGATGGCCGAGGGCTGGCGCTGGATGCGGGGCGAGCGGATGCTCTTCCGGGTCGCGGTGATGCTGGGGCTGCTGAACTTCCTCGCGACCGCCATGCTGACCGTGCTGGTGCTCTACTCGCAGGACATCCTCGGCCTTGGCGCCGGGGGCTACGGCGTGCTGCTCACCGCCGGTGCGGCGGGCGCGGTCGTGGCGGGCATCTGGGGCCCGCGGCTCGTCGCCCGCACCGGCAGCCGGAAGGCCGTGGTGCTGGCGCTCGCGCTGATGGCCCTGCCGCCGCTGGTGATCGCGCTCACCGCCTCACCCGTCCTCGTGGCGCTCGCGCTCTTCCTCGAGACCGTGGCGGGCATGGTTTGGAACATCGTCACCGTCTCATGGCGGCAGCGGCTGATCCCGGACGCCCTTCTGGGCCGGGTGAACGCGATCTACCGATTCTTCGGCTGGGGCATGATGCCGCTCGGCGCGCTGTTCGGCGGCTGGGTCGTGGCGCTGGCCGAGCCGGGGCTGGGTCGCGAGATGGCCCTGCGCCTGCCCTATCTCATCGCCTGCGCGGGCTTTGCGGCGATGTTCCTCTACGGACGCCGCCGCCTGAGCTTCTGAAACGCAAGAGGCCGCCCGGTCGGGGCGGCCCTGCGGCACGGCTGGCGGACATCGGGGCGGAGATCACTCCGCCGCGGTCTGGGCCCCCTCGTCGGGCGCATCGCTCGCTTCGTCCTTCTTGGGTTTCTTGGCGCGGCTGCGCGGGGCGCGCTTCGGCTTCGCCTCGGGCGCCTTGCTCTCGGGCGTCTCGACAAGGCCGGTGTCCTCGGTCTCTTCCGAGGTTTCCATCACGCCCAACACGTCGCTCTGGCCCGAGTTTTCGCTGCGGGCGGGCTGCTGCTGCGCCTGCTGGTCGGGCTGCGACTGGCCGTCGTTGCCGTTGCCGTCCTTGTCCTGCCGCTGCGCGCGTTCGCGGTCGCGGTCGGCCTGGCGCTGGCGGTTTTCCTGTTCCTGCTGCTCGCGCTTCTGGTCCTGCTCACGCTGCGCCTCGGCGAGCATGCGCAGGTAGTGTTCCGCGTGCTGCTGGAAGTTCTCGGTCGCGACACGGTCGTTCGAGAGCTGCGCGTCGCGGGCGAGCTGGTTGTACTTTTCGATGATCTGCTGCGGCGTGCCGCGCACCTTGCCCTCGGGTCCCGAGCTGTCAAAGACCCGGTTGACGATGTTGCCGACCGACCGGTTGTTGCGGTTCGACTTGTTCCGCGAACGTGATTTCGAAGATCTCATATGTCCTGTATTCCAGCCTGTTTATCCCGTTGTCGTGCGGCCCGCGAAGCGCCTCATGCGCGTCCTTGTCTTCGGTCGACGACTGTGTCCGGCTTGGAGTCATGTGGGACGACCCTAGTGGGTGTCCGCCGCTATGACGTGATACCGAGTAAACATCTCACTGCGGTAAAGACAAGGGTAAAGTCGGGCAATTCGCCGTTTTTCCGACTGTCTAGCGCAGGATTGCGGGTTTTTACCCCCTGCGGGCGCTGACAACCCGGTCTCTGCCATCAATGTCGGCATGAACCGCCGCCGCGTCAAGGCCCGCGGCCCGGAAGATATCCACAACGGCGGCCCCCTGCCGGTGCCCGATCTCGACCAGGAGACGACCGCCCGGTGCCATGTGCGCGGGCGCGGCGGCGGCAATGGCGCGGTAGGCCGACAGCCCGTCGCCGCCCGGCGTCAGGGCGAGGTGCGGCTCCCAGTCCCGGACCTCGGGCGCGAGATCCGCCATCTCGTCCGCGGTGATGTAGGGCGGGTTCGAGACGATGAGGTCGAACGCCCCCTCGACCGCGCCGAACCAGTCGGAGCGCACGAGCCTCACCCGGTCGGCCAGCCCGAGCGCCGCCGCATTGCGGGCGGCGACGGCGAGGGCGGCCTCCGAAAGATCGGTCGCGACGCCGGTGGCCGCGGGGCGCTCGGCCAGCAGCGACAGGGCGATGGCGCCCGTCCCGGTGCCGAGGTCCAGCAGCCGCGTGAACGGCGCCTCGAGCGCCAGCGCGACGAGCGTCTCGGTCTCGGGGCGCGGATCGAGCGTGTCGGGCGTGACCTCGAACCGGTGTTTCCAGAAGGCGCGGGTGCCGGTGATCTGGCTGACCGGCTGGCGCTTCAGGCGCGCCGCGATCGCGGCCTCGAAGCGTGCGGCGACCTCGGGCGGGAGGGGGTCGCGGAGCAGGCCCATGAGCGCGTATCGCGGCGTCTCCCGGCCGAAGGCATGGGCCATCAGCGCCACCGCGTCGCCCTGGCCGTTGTCGATACCGGCGGCCGAGAGGCGCTCTGCGGCCTCGCGCATCACCTGGAAGCCGGGTGTCACAGCCCTTCCTCGGCCAGCAGCGCGGCCTGATGGTCGGCGATCAGCGCGTCGATGATGTCGTCCAGATCGCCCTGCATCACCGCGTCGAGCTTGTAGAGCGTCAGGTTGATCCGGTGATCGGTGATGCGTCCCTGCGGGAAGTTGTAGGTCCGGATCCGTTCCGAGCGGTCGCCCGTGCCGACCTGCGATTTGCGGTCCGCGGCGCGGGCATCGGCGGCGCGCTGGCGCTCCATGTCGAAGAGCCGGTTGCGGAGGACCTGCATCGCGATGGCGCGGTTCTGGTGCTGGGATTTCTCGGAGGAGGTGACGACGATGCCGGTCGGGATATGGGTGATCCGGACGGCGCTGTCGGTCGTGTTGACGTGCTGGCCGCCGGCGCCGCTCGCCCGCATCGTGTCGATGCGGATGTCGTTCGGGTCGATGGCGATGTCGACCTCCTCGGCCTCGGGCAGCACCGCGACGGTGGCGGCAGAGGTGTGGATGCGGCCACCCGACTCGGTTTCGGGCACGCGCTGGACACGGTGCACGCCGCTCTCGAACTTCAGCCGGGCAAAGACCCCCTCGCCCCGGACCGCGGCGACGGCTTCCTTGACGCCGCCGAGCTCGGTCTCCTGGTATTCCACCATCTCCATCTTCCAGCCGCGCGCCTCGGCGTAGCGCTGGTACATGCGCAGCAGATCCCCCGCGAAAAGCGCCGCCTCGTCGCCGCCCGTCCCGGGCCGGATCTCGATCATCGCGGGCCGCGCGTCGGCGGCGTCCCTGGGCAGGAGCGTCAGCTGCAGCGCATGCTCGGCCTCCGGCAGACGGGCGCGGAGGGCGGGCAGCTCCTCCTCGGCCAGCGCCTTCATCTCGGGGTCGGCGAGCATCTCCTCGGCATCGGCCAGATCGCCCTGCAATTGCTGCCAGTCGCGGATCTGCTCGACGACGGGCCGCAGCTCGGCATATTCGCGGCCAAGCGCGGCGATGTCGCCGCCGCCCTGGCTCATGCGGGCCTCGATATAACCGAACCGGTCGAGGATTTTCTGGAGACGTTCTTCGGAGATCATGCCGGTCTGTCCCCTATGTTGGATACTTGGTCAAGGGGCTCCGGCGTGGTATCAATTGACCATGCGTCACCTCGCCCTCCTCGTCCTGATCGCCACGCCCGCCGCCGCCGATGTCAAAGGCCCCGGCGGCAAGGTCGTGGAATGCTACTGCACCGACACGCAGGGCGCGCGCGTCGAACTGGGCGAGACGATCTGCCTGCAGGTCGACGGACGGATGTTCATGGCCCAGTGCCAGATGAGCCTCAACGTGCCGATGTGGCGCGAGGTGCGGGCGGGGTGCCTGTCCTCCCGCCTATCCCCCGAGCCGGAAGTCGGCCAGCCACCGCTCGACGCGCCGCTCGTTCACGCCCAGATCTGACCGGCCGAAGCGGGCACGGGCGAAGATCACCAGCTGTCCGTCCTGCACGGTGACGGTGGTGTAATCCGGAAAGCCCCAGACCCGCGACCGGGTGACGTAGGTGATGAACCCGGCGCGCGGGCTGCCGGCCAGCGTTTCGGTGCGCGGGGTGGCGCGGATGATCCGGTCGATCCTCTCGAGCGGCACGTTGCCCGCGGGCACCGCACGCTGCACCCCGTTCGGCATGTCGACCGCCTCGGCCGTCCGGGGCGCGACATGCCAGTCCTCGGGGTGCGAGGGGGCGAGACGTATCCACGCCTGAAGCCCCGCGACACCCAGGATCAGAGCGACGATGACCCACCACATCCTGCGTTTCCCCTTCCGCGTCATGACCCAGGAACCCCGAACGGGACGGAACGGCAAGGGCCTACCTGCGGGTCCAGCACCAGAGCGCGATGATCTCCATCGCCACATGCGCGCCCGCGACGGCCGTGGCGCCGGTCGTGTCGAAGGGCGGAGAGACCTCCACCACGTCGCCGCCGACAAGGTTCACCCCCGCGATGTCGCGCAACAGGATCGCCGCCTGCCCCGAGGAGAGCCCGCCCCAGACCGGCGTCCCGGTGCCCGGCGCGAAGGCCGGGTCGAGCGCGTCGATGTCGAATGTCAGATAGGCCGGGTGGTCTCCGACGATCTCCCTGATGAGCTGCGCCACCGCCTGCGGCCCCTGCTCGTGCACCGCGCGGGCGTCGATGATGTTCATCCCCCAGCTGTCGGGGTTCGTCGTGCGGATGCCGACCTGCACCGATTTCGCGGGGTCGATCAGCCCCAGCTTGATCGCCTTGTAGACGAAGGTGCCGTGGTCGATCCGCTCGAAATCGTCGTCGGCCCAGGTATCGGAATGGGCGTCGAACTGGATCAGCGCCAGGGGGCCGTATTTCTCGGCATAGGCCTTGAGGATCGGGAAGGTGACGAAATGGTCGCCGCCCAGGGTGACGGTGCCGACATCGGCGGCGAGGATCCTGCGGATATGCGCCTCGATCAGGCCCGGCGTCTCCCAGACCTTGGCGTAATCGAAGGCCACGTCGCCGTAATCCACGATGGCGAACTCGCTCAGCGGGTCGAAATCCCAGCCGTAGGGCGGATCGTAGGGCTGCAGGGTCGAGGCCTCGCGGATCGCGCGCGGCCCGAACCGCGTGCCGGTCCGGTGGGTCACGGCCTGGTCGAAGGGCACGCCCGTCACGGCGAGGTCCACGCCGGCGAGGTCCTTGGTGTACTTCCGCCGCAGGAACGAGGTCGCCCCCGCGAAGGCGTTCTCGAAGGAAAGGCCCTTCAGGTCCTCCCGCGTGAAGGCATCGTCGATCTTCGTCTTCGCATCCTCGAGCGCCATGGTCCCCTCCCTCAGTCCACCGGTTGCGCCGATTCGACCAGCCGCACGAAGTAGCTGGCGCCGAGCGGCGCGATCTCGTCGTTGAAATCATAGCCGGGCTGGTGGAGCCCGTCGCCCTCGCCCTGGCCGATCACCATGTAGGCGCCGGGGCGGGCCTCGAGCATGTAGGCGAAATCCTCCGCCCCCATCTCGCGGTTTTCCTCGTGCACGACCTGATCGGCGGGAACCACGGCGCGGGCCGCCTCGGCCGCGAAGAGCGATTTCTCGGGGTCGTTCACGGTCGGCGGGTAGCCGTGGTCGTAGTCGAGCTTGGCCTTCACCCCGAAGGCCAGCGCCTGCCCCTTCACGATCTCCTTCATCCGCCGCTCGGCCATCTCGCGCACCTCCGGCAGGAAGCTGCGGACGGTGCCGTTGATATAGGCGGTTTCGGGGATCACGTTGTCGGCGCTTCCGGCGTGGATCTGGGTGACCGACAGCACGATCTCCTCGCGGGCATAATGGTTGCGGCTGACGATGGTCTGGAGCGCCTGCGCGATGGCGACGGCGGCCATGATCGGATCCCGCGTCTCCTGCGGGTTGGCGGCATGGCCGCCCTGCCCCTTGATGCGGATATGGAACGTGTCGTCGGAGGCCAGCACCGGCCCCGGCCCGGTCATGAAGGTCCCGAGCGGCATCCCCGGCGCGTTGTGCACGGCATAGACCTGCGCCACGTCGAAACGGTCCAGCGCGCCTTCCCGCACCATCACGCCCGCGCCGCCGCCAAGCTCTTCCGCCGGCTGGAAGATCAGCGCGACCCGGCCCGAGAAGTTGCGCGTCTCGGCCAGGTATTTCGCGGCGCCGAGCAGCATCGCGGTGTGTCCGTCATGGCCGCAGGCGTGCATCTTGCCGGGGATCTTCGATGCGTGCTTCGCCCCCGTCGCCTCGACGATCGGCAGCGCGTCCATGTCGGCCCGCAGCCCGATCGTGGGACCCGCGCCGCGCCCGTTGATGATCGCCACCACCCCGGTCTTCGCGATCCCCTCGTGGATCTCGTCGACGCCGAACTCCTTCAGCCGTTCGACCACGTAGGCGGCCGTCTCGTGGCAGTCGAAGCCCAGCTCGGGATGCGCGTGCAGGTGCCGCCGCCAGGCCTTCATCTCGTCGGCGAAGCCTGCGATGCGGTTGATGACGGGCATGTCTGGACTCCTCGGGGCGCCTGTTATTGGGTGGCACTGAACCGCAATAAAGGAGGCGCCGCAATGGGGGACAGCCTGATCCACGACCCTGACGGCGGGTTACCCCGTCTGCTCGAAATCATGGCCCGGCTGCGCGATCCCGAGACCGGCTGCCCCTGGGACATCGAGCAGGATTTCGCCTCCATCGCGCCCTACACGATCGAGGAGGCCTACGAGGTCTCGGACGCGATCGAGCGCGAGGCCTGGGGCGAGCTGAAGGGGGAACTCGGGGACCTGCTGTTCCAGACGGTGTTCCATGCGCAGATGGCCTCGGAGCGCGGGCTTTTCGATTTCCACGACGTGGCTGACGTGATGTCCGACAAGATGGTCGCGCGCCACCCGCATGTCTTCGGCGACGAGAGCCGGGACAAGTCGGCCGCCCAGCAGACCCTGGACTGGGAGAAGATCAAGGCCGAGGAGCGCGCCGCGAAGGCGCAGAAGGGCGTGCTGGACGGCGTGGCGCTCGGCCTGCCGGCACTGATGCGGGCGGTGAAGCTGCAGAACCGGGCGGCACGGGTCGGATTCGACTGGCCCGGCGCGGGGGAGGTGCTGGACAAGATCCGCGAGGAGACGGAAGAGCTGGTCGAGGCCCGCGACCGGCTGGGGCCCGAGGAGATCGAGGAGGAATTCGGCGATCTGCTCTTCGTGATGGCCAACCTCGCGCGGCACCTGAAGGTCGATCCGGAGAAGGCGCTGAGAGGTGCGAACGCCAAGTTCACGAGACGTTTCAACAGGATAGAAGAGAAACTGAAGGCGATGGACAAAGGGCCCGAAGACTCGGACCTCGCCGAGATGGACCGCCTCTGGGACGAGGCCAAGGCCGAAGAGCGCAAACCCGCCTGATCACGGACGCGTGATCGGACGTTGCGAAAGCCGTATTGATCCTAGCAAAACACTCAGGATATTCCTGCCGTGAATCACAGGGAGGTCCCGATGACCGCATTTCTCCGCACCACCGCCCTTGCCGGCGGGATCGCCGCGCTTGCCGCCGGCTCCGCTCTGGCCGAGGAGGTCAATCTCTATTCCTATCGCCAGCCCGAGCTTCTGAAGCCACTGACGGACGCCTTCACCGAAGAGACCGGCATCGCCGTGAACGTCGCCTTCCTCGAGGACGGCATGGTCGAGCGTCTGACGGCCGAGGGCGACCGTTCGCCCGCTGACCTGGTGCTGACGGTGGACATCTCGCGCCTCGCCTCGGTGGTCGATGCGGGCGTCACCCAGCCGGTGGAAAGCACCGTTCTGACCGATCACGTCCCCGCCGCCTTCCACGATCCCGACAATCACTGGTGGGGCCTGACGACCCGCGCGCGGATCATCTATGCCAGCAAGGACCGCGTCGAGGACGGCGAGGTGACGACCTACGAGGATCTCGCCGATCCCAAGTGGGAAGGCCGGATCTGCACCCGCTCCGGGACGCACGCCTACAACGTCGCGCTGGTCGCCGCCTACCTGCACCATCACGGCGAGGAGGCCACGAAAGACTGGCTCGAAGGCGTGAAATCCAACCTCGCGCGCAAGCCGCAGGGCAACGACCGGGCGCAGGTCAAGGCGATCTGGGCCGGCGAATGCGACATCGCCATCGGCAACACCTACTACATGGGCCAGATGCTCGAGGACCCCGAGCAGACCGAATGGGCGAACTCGGTCGACATCGTCTTCCCGACCTTCGAGGGCGCCGGCACGCACATGAACATCTCGGGCATCGCGATGACCAAGGCCGCGCCCAACAAGGAGAACGCGCTGAAGTTCATGGAATTCCTCGTCTCGCCCGAGGCGCAGGAGATCTATGCCGAGGCGAACCACGAATACCCGATCGCCCCGGGCTCGGAACCGAGCGATCTGGTCAAGGGCTGGGGCGAGTTCACGCCCGACGACGTGAACCTGATGGACCTCGCCGCGCTGCGCCCCGACGCGCTGCGCCTGATCCAGGAAGTCGATTTCGACGGCTGAGCCCTTGCCGCTGCAGGACGTCGAGCGGCCCGCCCCCCGGCGGGCCGTTTCTCATTCCGTCATCTCGCGCTGGCGCATCGGCATCCGGTCGATCAGTGCGAAGAGCCGGTCGGGCGTGACCGGGTGGTCCTCGCGCAGTTTCACGCCGCCATCCTTGCCGACCAGCAGCACCGCGAACCCGTCGAGCGCCAGCCCGGTGCGCAGCCGTCCGAGCGCCTTGGGGTCGGTGTCGGTCAGCACGACGATGTCGCGGTCCCTGAGGCCCGACCGCACCGCCGACAGCATCTCGATCTGGCGGCGCACATCCGGGTCCTCGGCCGAGGCGCCGAAGATGACGACCGGGCGCTTCTCCCAGCGGTAGGCGGAGAGATCCCCCGTCTCGGCCGGAAGCGGCCGGATCAGGTCGCCGTCCCTGGCGCGTGCGCCCCCGGCCAGAAGCAGGGCGCCGGCGCCGAGGGCAAGGCCGATGAGGGGCAGGATCGGGGGCATGGCATCATCCTTCGCTGTGCAAGGGTCTACGCGCGGACCCCCGATCCGGTTCAGACCGGGCCGATCCGCCCCGCGCAAGCCCGCTCATGCGATGAGCGTGACGCCTTTCATCCCGCCGATGGTCGCGAGGTCCTGGGCATAGCTTTCGGCCAGCCGCCCGGCCTGCTCCGGCGTGAAGCGGGCAAAGCCCAGATCCGCGCGCGCCTCCGCGTGTTCGGCGATCACCGCCTGCCACTCGGCGCGGGCCAGCGTCTCGCCTGCGCGGTAGCGCGCCTGCAACGCCGCAAGCGCCGTGTCGGTGGCCGATAGGTTCCAGGCCCGCCCCGGCTCTTCCAGCCCGGTGACCGCGCCCTCCGGCAGGAGCCTTGCCAGAAGCTCCCGGCTCTCGCCGCGCAGGGCATAGTCGATCACGGTCAGCCGTTCGGGCCGCAGGCGGCGCCGGAAGGCGGTGATCACGGCTGGCCAGCCCCGGTCGATGCCGGCCATCGCCTCTGCGATCTCGCCGAAGGGCGGGACGGGATTGTCCTCGGCCCGCTTGCGATAGGCCGAGACGAAAAGCGCGTCATAGGGCCGGACCACGATCAGCACGTGCCTGAGCGGCAGCGGCAGGCCGGCCGCCAGCACCGTGGCACGCCGCCGGACGGCCGGAAAGAACTGGCCCTGGTAGAAGTGGAACATCCGCCCGGCGATGTTCTCTTCGCTCAGCACCATTGACCGGCCCGGCGTCATATGCGCCCCGAGCGTGTCCTGAACACCCGCGATCCAGCCTTCGTCGGGCGTCTTGCGGTGGCGCGGATGCGGCAGCCGCAGCGCCAGCCGTCCGCCCTCGGCCCCGTCGCGGCCCGGGTAGGCGAGGTCGAAGCCCGCCGCCTCCAGCCGCGGCCGGTTCAGCGCGAGGCAGGCCTGGAACGAGCTCGTGCCCGTGCGGTGCGCGCCCGCGTGGATGTAGATGCCCGGTGCCATGGTGCGCTCTCCGTCTTCGGGCAGCATCCTCCAGAACCCGCCGATGCGCAATCGCCCGGTGGACTTCCACCCGGCTGCACGGCACTGTCCCGCGACATCGCAAAGAGGACCCACATGAGCGCACGCAGGATCATCATCGACACCGACCCCGGGCAGGACGACGCCGTCGCCATCCTGCTGGCGCTGGCAAGCCCCGAAGAGATCGAGGTGCTCGGCATCACCGCCGTGGCCGGCAACGTGCCGCTGTCGCTGACCGCGAAGAACGCGCGGATCGTGTGCGAACTGGCGGGGCGCCCGGACGTGAAGGTCTTCGCGGGCTGCGACCGTCCGCTGTCGCGCCGCCTGGTGACGGCCGAGCATGTCCATGGCGAGACCGGGCTCAACGGGCCGAAGCTGCCGGATCCCGAGATGCCGCTGCAGGACCGGCACGGCGTCGATTTCATCATCGAGACGCTGCGCGCCGAACCCGCCGGGACGGTGACGCTCTGCCCGCTCGGGCCGCTGACGAACATCGCGATGGCCTTCCGCCTGGCGCCCGACATCATCGAGCGGGTGCAGGAGATCGTCCTGATGGGCGGCGCCTATTTCGAGGTCGGCAACATCACCCCGGCGGCCGAGTTCAACATCTACGTCGATCCGCAGGCCGCCGACATCGTCTTCCGCGCCGGCGTGCCGATCACGGTGATGTCGCTCGACGTGACGCACCAGGCGCTGGTCACGAAGGAGCGCAACGACGCCTTCCGCGCCATCGGCAACCGCGCGGGCGAGGCCGTCGCCGCGATGACCGACTTCTTCGAGCGTTTCGACCTCGCGAAATACGGCAGCAAGGGCGCGCCGCTGCACGATCCCTGCGTGACGGCCTACCTGATCCGGCCCGAGCTCTTCACCGGACGGCACATCAACGTCGAGATCGAGACGCGATCCGAGCTGACCATGGGCATGACCGTGGCCGATTGGTGGGGCGTCTCGGGCCGTGAGCCCAATGCGATGTTCATGGGCACGATCGACAGCGACGGCTTCTTCGCGCTCATCACCGAAAGGCTGGCCCGCCTATGACGGCATTGCATCTTGCCGGGCCGGACGATGCGGGGCGGCTCCTGCCGATGATCGCGGCCTTCCACGAGGAGACCGGGATCTCGCAGAAACCCGAGGCCCGGGCCGAGGCGCTGATGCCCCTGCTCGAAGGCTCGCCCTACGGGGTCGCCTACCTCGTGGGTCCGGCACGGGCGCCGATCGGCTACGTGGTGATCTGTTTCGGCTGGTCGCTCGAAATGGGCGGCATGGACGGGTTTCTCGACGAGATCTACATCCGCCCCGGCGTGCGCGGGCGCGGGATCGGCTCGGAAGTGCTGCAGAACCTGCCGAAGGCGCTGGCGGGCGCCGGGCTGAAGGCGCTGCATCTCGAGGCGCGACGGGATGATCCCCGGATCGAAGGGTTCTACCGGCGCAACAAGTTCGAGCTCCGTCCGGACACGGTGCTGATGACGCGGAGGCTGTGATTGCGGCGGCGGGGTGAACCCCGCCCTTGCGCACCTCTCACGCCCCGCACGATGGAGCTAGCCGCATCGGGGTTCGGGCGGAGAGGGTCCGCCCTTCTCCGGCCCCCCACTGGCAATCCCCCTGCCCCGCACCTAGATCCCTCCCATGACCCTCGCGCTTCGCTTCGACAACAGCTACGCCCGCCTGCCGGACGGCTTCTTCACCCGCCTCGCCCCGACCCCGGTCGCGGCGCCGCGGCTGATGGCGTTCAACCGTCCCCTCGCCGAGGAGCTGGGCCTGACCGACATCCCGGACGAGGCGACCCTCGCGGCCATCTTCTCGGGCAACACCCCGCCCGAGGGCGCGGCCCCGCTGGCGCAGGCCTATGCCGGGCACCAGTTCGGCGGCTTCAACCCGCAACTGGGCGACGGCCGGGCGATCCTGCTGGGCGAGGTGATGGACCGGGAGGGCAAGAGGCGGGACCTCCAGCTCAAGGGCTCCGGCCCCACGCCCTATTCCCGGATGGGCGACGGCCGCGCCTGGGTCGGGCCCGTGCTGCGCGAATACGTGGTCTCCGAGGCGATGCATGCGCTCGGCATCCCCACGACCCGTGCGCTTGCCGCCGTGGCGACCGGTGAGGATATCCAGCGCGAGACACGCCTGCCCGGCGCGGTGCTGACACGGGTCGCCTCCAGCCACATCCGCGTCGGCACTTTCCAGTATTTCTTCGCGCGGCGCGACCTCGACGCGCTGAAGGCGCTCAGCGACTACGCGATGCAGCGCCATTATCCCGAGGCCGAAACCCCCGAGGACTTCCTCGAGGCGGTCATCGCGCGCCAGGCCCGGCTGATCGCCCGGTGGATGTCGGTCGGCTTCATCCACGGCGTGATGAACACCGACAACACCAGCGTGTCCGGCGAGACGATCGACTACGGCCCCTGCGCCTTCATGGATGCCTACCACCCCGGAACGGTCTATTCCTCGATCGACCGGGGCGGGCGCTATGCCTACCAGAACCAGCCCGGGATCATCGCCTGGAACCTCGCGCAATTCGCCTCCTGCCTCGTGCCGCTGATGCCGGACGAGGACGCGGCGATCAAGCGCTTTACCGAGATGGTCCAGGCCGTCCCCGACCGGGTGCACGCGGAATGGCTGACGATTTTCCGCGCGAAGCTGGGGCTGACTTCGGCGCGGGAGGAGGACGAGCGCCTGATCGTCGACCTGCTGACGCTGATGGCCGAGGGGCAGGCCGATTTCACCAACACCTTCCGGGCGCTCGCCACCGGCAGGGCGCGCGACCAGTTCACCGACCGCGCGGCCTTCGACGCATGGCAGGCGCGCTGGACCGCCCGGGCGGAGGGAGAGCCCGATCCGGCGGGGCTGATGACGCGGACGAACCCGGCCTACATCCCGCGCAACCACCGGGTCGAGCAGATGATCGACGCCGCGCTCGAGCATGACATGGCCCCGTTCCAGCGGCTGAACGACGTGCTCTCCCGGCCGTTCGAGGACCAGCCCGGGGCCGAGGATCTGACCCGTCCGCCGCTGCCCGGCGAGGCGGTTCAGGCCACCTTCTGCGGCACCTGACGGCGGTTGATGAGGTAGATCCCGACCGCCACCAGCCCCAGACCGGCCAGGACCAGGGGGCGCAGCGGCTCGCCCAGGATGGCCCAGGCGAAGAAGACCGAGAAGACCGGCGTGAGGAACGAGAAGCTCGCCACCGTCGAGGCCGGGTAGATCCGGATCAGCAGCAGCCACGCCATGAAACAGAAGAGCGCCACCGCCACCACCTGGTAGGCCATCAGCCAGACATGCACCGGCTCGAAGTCGCGCACCAGAGGGCCGAAGAAGAAGGCCGCCAGCAGCAGGAAGGGCGACGAGACCCCGAGCTGCCACAGCAGCGTCGCCTCGCCCGGCACCCGGCTCATCGCCGAGGCGCGCAGCAGCATCCCGACCGCCGCCCAGCCGATCGCGCCCACGAAGGCGATGATGTCGCCGGTCAGGTCGGCGTGGCCGCCCTCCTGATCGCTCATCACCAGCACCACGGCGACGAGGCAGAGCACGAGGCCCAGCGACTTCGTCCGGGTCAGACGCTCTCCGGGCAGCAGGAAATGCGCCATCAGCGACAGGTGCACGGGCATCGTGTAGAACATGATCGACACATGCGAGACCGAGGTCATGTCGACCGCCACGTAGAGGCACAGGAACTCGAACGCGAAGAGCCCGCCCAGCCAGAGCCCCGCCTTCACGATGGAGCGGTCGACGGGGAACGGGATCCGGCGCGCCAGCACCCAGACGCCGACGCAGGCCGCCGCCACGGCCGATCGCAGGCCCGACTGGAAGACGGGCGACAGCCCCTCGGACGTGAGCTTCATCACCACCTGGTTGGCGCCGAGAATCAGGGAGATGAAGATGAGGAGCGACGCGCCCTGCGCGTCGATACGGGCCTTTTGCATGGCGGCATCAAACCCTGCGGCGCCGCAGGGTCAAGGGCCCTACTTGCGGAATCTGCGGAAGTAGCGGGGATTGTTCTTGACGAAATCGTGGATCGCCGAGGTCAGCGAGCCGAGCCTCTGCTTCTTGAGATAGGCAAAGCCGAACGAGGCCCCGATCAGCGCGCCCACGGTGTCGACCATCAGGTCCTTCATCGTGTCGGGCAGACCGGATTTCTGCATGTTCATGCCGAAGGTCTGGTCCATGCCGTATTCGAAGATCTCCCAGAGCGCCCCGACCGAGAGCGCAAAGCAGAAGCCGAAGAACGAGATCGCGACCGGCGGCGCCGAGTAGCGGTCGCCCTGGAACATCATGAAGACGAGAACGAAGCCGATCATCCCGAACCCGACGGCGCTGCCGAAATGCAGCACCATGTCCCACCACCAGTACTTGTCGTAGAAATCGTGCACTTCGCCCAGGAACAGCGTCATGCCCACGAAGACCGTGGTGGCCGCGATGAAGCCGCGCGGCACGTGGATCTCGGCCCATTTCGCGATGTAGGCCGGCGCCATGGCAAGGCCCAGCGTCGCGAAGGAGATGAAGGCGAGCGAGAGCTGCCCGGTGATCAGCGCATCCAGTCCGAACAGGAGCAAAACCGCCCATATTCCGAGGGTCAGCCAGGCCTGGCCCTTATACATCTTCCCTTGCCTTTCGCTTCGTGGCTAACGTGACGATATGAAACGAGATAAGCTGCGCGTCGCAACCTACAACCTTCAGAAATGCGTGGGCCTCGACATGCGCCGGCGTCCGGACCGCTCGCTGGTGGTCATCGGAGAGCTCGATGCCGATCTGGTGGTCCTTCAGGAGGCCGACAAGCGCGTCCCCCCGCGCCCCGCCGCCCTGCCCCACGAGATGGTCGAGGCCGAGGGCTGGCGCATCGCCGACATGGGCCACCCGGCGAATTCACTGGGCTGGCACGGCAACGCGCTTTTGATGCGCGGCGATGTGGAGGTGCGCGAGACCGGCCGGATCGAGCTGCCGGGGCTGGAGCCGCGCGGCGCGATCCGGGTGGATGTCGAGACCCGCATCGGCCCGCTCCGGGTGGTGGGCACCCACCTCGCGCTGATGCGCCGCTTCCGGCTGCTGCAACTGGGCGCCATACGCCGGGCGCTGGAACGGCTGGACGAGATGCCCACCCTGATCGCCGGGGATTTCAACGAATGGGGCGACGCGCAGGGGCTGCAGAGCCAGCTCGGGCCCTACCGCATCCTGTCCTCCCGCCCCTCCTACCCCGCGCCGCGCCCGATCGCGGCCCTCGACCGCTTCGCCATCGGACCGGGGCTCAGGGCCTCGGTGCCCCGGCCTGTCACCGGACAACCGGCGCGGATCGCCTCGGATCACCTGCCGATGTGGACCGACGTGTCGCGGGAGTGAGGGCGGGCCGTCTGCGGTCCTCCCTTGCCGACATCCCCCGTCGTTTTGCTTGACCGGTTGCCCCATCCGGCTTGTAAGTGCTTCGTTTATCTTGTTAACCTTTACGTCAACAAATACGCGGGAGACGTCACGATGGATCGGGAACGCCAGCAGACGCTTGGATCGTCCGTATCCAAGGCCTCGATCTCGATCGTGCTGACGGACCCCACGGCCGAGGACAATCCGATCTTCTTCGTCAACGACGCCTTCCAGAGGGTCACCCTGTACAGCCGCGAATTCGCCCTGGGTCGAAACTGCCGCTTCCTGCAGGGTGAACAGACGGAGCCCGAGGTGCTGGACGAGATCCGGGCAGGGATCGCGGCCCGGAAAGAATTTCAGGTGACGATCACCAATCACAAGGCGGACGGCACGCCGTTCCGCAACCAGCTCCTGATTTCGCCGGTGACAGAGAAGGACGGCACGGTCTCGGCCTTCTTCGGGGTGCAGCGGGAACTGCACGGCGACAACGGCGGCCCCGAGCAGGACATCCAGGCGCTCGACCTTCTCCGCGAGCTGCAACACCGGGTGAAGAACCACCTCTCCATGGTCGTCAGCATGATCCGGATGCAGGCATCGCGGAAGGTCACGCCAGCCTCCGTCCAGGCCGTGGGCCGGCGGGTGGAAGCGCTGGCGCTGCTCTACGAGGAGATGTTCGACGCCACCATGGGCAGCGGCTCGGGCGAGACCATCCGCACCGGGGCCTACCTGAGCCGCATCGCCTCGGTCGTGTCGCGGATCGCCGGACAGAGCGCCATCCGCATCAACGTGGAATGCGAAGAGATCGACCTGCCGGTCGATCAGGCCGCCCGGCTCGGGCTGCTGCTGTCGGAACTGCTGACCAACGCGCTCGAACATGCCTTCAAGGGTCGCGACAAGGGCCTCATCGACGTGCGCTTCAAACGGTTGAGCGAAGGCGGCGTCCGCCTCACCGTCGAGGACGACGGCATCGGCCTGCCCGAGGGCAGCAACTGGCCCTATGAAGCCGAGACCGTCGAGGTCCAGCAGGAGCGCGCGGAGCGCTCGGACGGCACGCTGGACACCACCGGGCACGACGGCCATTCCGGCGTCGGCGGCACGATCATCACCGGGCTGACGCAGATGCTGTCGGCAAGGCTCGACGTGAACCGGGCGCTGCAGGGCACCATCGTCACGGTGGATTTCCAGCCCTCCTGACGTGCCATGGAGCGGAGGGGCCCGGAATACCGCGGCCGCCCCCTTGCCCCCCGCCCCCATCTCCGCGCATGGTCGCGGGAACCAAGACCGGGGCCCTCAATGACCATTCTCCAGATCGCCTCCCTGCTGATCGTGCTGGCCGCGACCTTCGGGGCGATCAACTATTTCCTGCTCAAGCTGCCGCCCTCGATCGGGATCCTCGTGGTTGCGCTGCTCGCCTCGCTGACGGTGCTGGGCCTCGACCTGCTGATCCCATCGACCCGGATCGCCGAGGACATCCGCGGCATCGTGCTGGGCATCGACTTCTCGGACGCGCTGCTCGACGGGATGCTGGGGCTGCTGCTCTTCGCCGGCGCGCTGCACGTCAAGGTGCAGGACCTGCGCGAACAATGGGCGGCCGTCTTCCTGATGGCCACCATCGGGGTGATGCTCTCGACCGCCGTGGTGGGCTTCGGCTTCTCGTGGATCACGGGCATGCCGCTCATCATGGCGCTGGTCTTCGGGGCGCTGATCTCGCCCACCGACCCGGTGGCGGTGCTGGGCGTGCTGAAGGCCGCGAACCTGCGGAAATCGCTCGAGACGCAGATCGCGGGCGAGAGCCTCTTCAACGACGGTGTGGGCTACGTGGTCTACCTGATCCTCGTCAGCCTCGCCTTCCCCGTGCTGGCGGGCGGCGGCCATGGCGAGGCGGATGCGGCGGGCGTGGGGTCGCTCTTCCTGCGCGAGGCGGGCGGCGGCGCGGTGCTGGGGGTGGTGCTGGGCTGGCTTGTCTTCCGCGTCATGCGGCATATCGACGATCCCTCGCTCGAGGTGCTGATCACCCTGGCGCTGGCCTTCGGCGGCTACGAGCTGGCCGTCGCGCTGCATGTCTCGGCGCCGATCATGGCGGTCTGCGCGGGCCTGCTGATCGGCGACGTCGGCGCGCGCCACGGGATGAGCGAGCAGACGCGCGAATACGTCGAGACCTTCTGGACGCTGATCGACGAGATCCTGAACGCGGTGCTCTTCCTGCTGATCGGCGTCGAGGTCTTCGCGATCGTCTTCGATGTCGACGATGTGCTGGCCGCCCTGATGGCGATCCCGCTGGCGCTGGCAGCCCGGCTCGCGGCGGTCGCGGTGCCCGTGCTGATGCTGCGCCCGTTCCGCGGCTTCGCGCAGGGCACGGTGCCGATCATGACATGGGGCGGGCTGAAGGGCGGGATCTCGGTGGCGCTGGCCCTGGCGCTGCCCGACAGCGACTGGAAGCCGACGATCCTGACCGCGACCTATTTCGTGGTGATCTTCTCGATCATCGTTCAGGGGCTGACCGTCGGTCGGCTGGCAAGCAAGGTGGGACGGGAACCGGAACTGGTATGAGGTGGATCATCCTGATGCGCGCCGTGAACGTCGGCGGGACCGGAAAGCTGTCGATGAGCGAGCTGCGGCAGGCGCTCGAGAAGGACGGGGCGGAGGCCGTCGCGACCTACATCCAGTCGGGCAACCTCGTCCTCACGCTCGACGAGCCGGACCCGCGCGCGGTCGAGGCGCGGATCGGCGCCCTGGTCGAGGCGCAGTTCGGCATCCGTCCGGGCGTGATGGCCTTCGCGCCCGAGACGATCGACGCCGCGCTCGACGGCACGCCCGGCCCGGAGCCGGACGAGCCGCAGCACATGTACATGCTCTTCTTCACCGGCACGCCGAACGCGGACGTGGCCGCGCGGCTCGAGGAGTTCTGCACGCAAGGGGAAGAGGTCATGCTGGGGGCGTCCTGCCTCTACCTGCATGCGCCGGACGGGCTCGGCCGGTCGAAGCTGGGCCGGAAGGTCGAAACGGCGCTCGGCTGCCCCGCGACCGCGCGGAACCTGAATTCGGTGCGGAAAGTGCGCGAGATGGTGTGAGGGGGGCGGCGGTGCGCCGTGGGCCCGCCGATCAGCCCTGCAACAGCGCACCTGTCCCAAATCGCCTTGCCCTTCCCCGGCGGAACGGGCACTTCTCTGGCGGCAGAGGAGTGCCCTGAATGACCACCGCCCAGACCCCGCCGGTACGGCAGCCGATTTCGGACACGTGGCGCGCGGTGATCTGGATGTCGGGCGCGGTCGTCTCGTTCATCTCCATGGCCATCGCGGGCCGGGCCGTCAGCTTCGAGCTCGACACCTTCGAGATCATGATGTGGCGAAGCTTCATCGGCGTGGCCATCGTCTGTGCCGTGCTCAGCGCGCGCAACCGCTGGCACGAGGTCTCGACCCGCCACATGGGGCTGCAGGTGGTCCGCAACCTCGCGCATTTCACCGGGCAGAACCTGTGGTTCTACGCGATCACGGTGATCCCCCTGGCGCAGGTCTTCGCGCTGGAATTCACCTCGCCGCTCTGGGTGCTGGTGCTCTCGCCGCTGGTGCTGGGCGAGAAGCTCACCCCCACGCGGGGTCTTGCGGCGCTGATCGGCTTCGCGGGGATCCTGATCGTCACCCGCCCCTCGCCCGCGACGCTGAACCTCGGCCTGCTCTGCGCCGCGGGCGCCGCCGTGGGCTTTGCCCTGACCGGCGTGCTGACCCGCCGGCTGACCCGGACGGTGAGCGTCTTCTGCATCCTCTTCTGGCTGACCGTGCTGCAGGCGATCTTCGGCCTGATCTGCGCGGGCTATGACGGCGACATCGCGCTGCCGAGCCTCGCCAGCCTGCCCTGGGTCGTGCTGATCGGCTGCGCGGGGCTGCTCGCGCATCTCTGCCTGACCACCGCCCTCTCGCTCGCCCCCGCGACGGTCGTGATGCCCATCGACTTTGCCCGCCTGCCGCTCGCCGCGATCATCGGCGCGATGCTCTATGCCGAGCCGCTCGATCCCTACGTCCTGCTGGGCGCCGCGGTGATCTTCGGCGGCAACTATCTCAACATATGGAAAGAGACACGTGCGTGATTGCACAGGGATCGGATTGCGGATCCGCCCGTGAAGGCGCTTGATGCCGCCATGCAGCAGAAAACCATCTCTCCGGCGGCCTGGGGCCAGCTCCTCCTTCTCGGCTTCATCTGGGGCGGGTCGTTCATCGCGATCCAGACCGCGGTGCACGAGGTCGGTCCCTTCACCTCGGTCCTGCACCGGACGTTCTGGGCCGCGCTGCTGCTCTGGGGCGTGGTCCTCGCGCTCAGGCTGAAGATGCCGCGGGACGCCGCCACCTGGGGCGCGTTCTTCGTGCAGGGCGGGCTGAACAACGTGATCCCCTTCACGCTGCTGGCCTTCGGCACGAAGCACCTCGAGACCGGGCTCGTGTCGATCTTCAACGCCTCGACGGCCGTCTTCGGCGTGCTGATCGCGGCCATCGTCTTTGCCGACGAGCGGCTGACCCTCCGCAAGGCGGGCGGCGTCGCCATCGGCTTCCTCGGCGTGGTCGTCGCCATGGGCACCGAGAACCTGCACGAGCTCGACCTGCGCTCGCTCGCGCAGCTCGCCTGCATCGGGGCGGCCTTCTGCTATGGCTGCGCGGGAAGCTGGGCGCGGTCCCGGCTCGGCCATCTGGAACCGCGGGTCGCGGCCACCGGCATGCTCACCGCCGCGACGCTGATGATGATCCCGCTGACGCTGATGTTCGAGGGGATGGTCAGCTTCGACCTTCTGCCGCAGACCTGGATCGCCATCGCCTATTACTCGCTGATCGCCACCGGCGGCGCCTTCCTGCTCTACTACTCGATCCTCGCCAAGGCGGGAGCCGGGAACCTGATGCTGGTGACGCTGCTGGTCGCCCCGATCGCCATCCTGATCGGCGCCGTGGTGCTGGGCGAGGCGCTGCATCCGCGCCATTACGCGGGCTTCATCCTGCTGGCGCTCGGGCTTGCCGTGCTGGACGGGCGCATCCTGAGCCTGCTCTCACCGGGGCGCCGCAATAGGGTTTGACCCCTTTCCCCCGAGCGCCTAACACCCTGCGGGCAAACGAGGGATGGCGATGATCTACGAAACGGCCGAGGACTGGCGCGCGGCCCCGCACAAGCGGGTGATGCTCTTCGGCATGTCCGGACTTGGCAAGACGCATGTCTCGACCCTGCTGCGCGACAGCGGCGAGTGGTTCCACTATTCGGTCGATTACCGCATCGGCACCCGCTACATGGGCGAGCACATCGCCGACAACGCCAAGGCGCATGCAATGAAGGTGCCGTTCCTGCGGGAGCTGCTCTTGTCGGATTCGATCTACATCGGGTCGAACATCACCTTCCACAACCTCGCGCCGCTCTCGACCTACCTCGGCAAGCCCGGCGATCCCGACAAGGGCGGCCTGCCCTTCGAGGAGTACATGCTCCGCCAGGCCCAGCACCGCGAGGCCGAGATCGCCGCGATGCGCGACACCGCGCATTTCGCCGCCCGCGCCGTCCGGCTTTATGATTACCCGCATTTCGTCTGCGACACCTCGGGCTCGATCTGCGAGGTCTGCGATCCCTTCGACCCGGCCGACCCGCTGCTGGCCGAGCTTTCGGAAACCGCGCTGCTGGTCTGGATCAAGGGCTCGGACGATCACACCGAAGAGCTGATCCGCCGTTTCGACCGGGCGCCGAAGCCGATGTATTACCAGCCGGACTTCCTGCACAGTTCATGGGCGGCCTATGGCGAGGAAACCGGCACGGCCCCCGAAAAGGTCGATCCCGACGCCTTCGTGCGCTGGACCTACGCCAAGGCGCTGGCCCATCGTCAGCCGAGATACGAGGCGCTGGCCCGTCGCGGCGTGACCGTGACCGCCGATGCCGTCGCCGCCGTTCGTTCGGCCGAGGAATTCAACGAGATGATCGCCCGCGCCCTTGAGGCGCGCTGAGGCGTCCACCATCTGAAACCGCAACCGACAGAGGCCTGACACGATGCCGATCAAGATCCCCTCCGACCTGCCCGCCTACACCGTGCTCACGCGCGAGGGCGTCATGGTCATGGACGAGGATCAGGCGGCCCGGCAGGACATCCGGGCGCTGCGCATCGCGCTGCTGAACCTCATGCCGAAGAAGATCCAGACAGAGATACAATTCTCGCGGCTGATCGGGGCGACGCCGCTCCAGATCGAGCTGTCGCTGATCCGGATGAGCGATCACCTGACCCGCAATACCGCCGCGGAGCACATGGAGGAGTTCTACCGCCCCTTCGCGGAGGTCGAGGCGACGGGCGAGAAGTTCGACGGCCTCATCATCACCGGCGCCCCGATCGAGCATCTGCCCTTCGAGGAGGTCACCTACTGGGACGAGCTGACCCGCGTCTTCGACTGGGCGAAGACCCATGTGCATTCCACCTTCGGCGTCTGCTGGGGCGGGATGGCGATGATCAACTACCTGCACGGCGTGCCGAAACACATGCTGGAGGCCAAGCTCTTCGGGATCTATCCGCTGAAGAACCTCGACCGCGCCTCGCCCTACCTGCGGGGCTTCTCGGACGCCTGCACGATCCCGGTGTCGCGCTGGACCGAGATCCGGCAGGCCGATCTCGACAAGGTGGAGGGGCTGCGGACCCTGCTCGCGGATGCCGTGACGGGGCCCTGTCTGGTGGAGGATCCGGCCAACCGGGCGCTCTACATCTTCAATCATTTCGAATATGACAGCGACACGCTGAAACAGGAATACGATCGGGACGTGTCTTCGGGAGAGCCGATCGAGGTGCCCGTGAACTATTACCCGAACAACGACCCGTCCCAGCCGCCGACGAACCGCTGGCGCAGCCATGCGCATCTGCTCTACGGCAACTGGATCAACCAGATCTACCAGACGACCCCGTTCGATCTCGATGCTATTGGCGCTTAGGATCCTCGCGGCCCTCGTCCTGATCGTCGCGGTGGTGGCCGTGGCGACATGGTGGCGCGCCTCGGCCCGGAAGGCCGCGGCGGAAGCGGCCTATCCGCCCGAGGGACAATTCGTGGCGGTGGAGGGCCATCCGGTCCACTACGTGCAGAAGGGCGCGGGCCCGGACGTGGTGCTGATCCACGGCGCCTCGGGCAACACGCGGGACATGACGTTCTCGTTCATGGACCGGCTCACCGGCCGCTACCGGGTCACGGTCTTCGACCGCCCCGGTCACGGCTACACGCCACGGCTTGCGCTCTCGGGCGTGACGGTCGCCGACCAGGCGGACCTTCTGCTGGGCGCGGCGGAGCAGCTCGGCGTCACCCGGCCCGTCGTTGTCGGCCAGAGCTTCGGCGGCGCCGTCGCCATGGCCTGGGCCGTCCGCCATCCGGAGCAGACGGCGGCCGTCGTCTCCATCGCCGGGGCCACGCATCCGTGGGAGGGCGCGCTCGACAGGCTCTACGCCACCGTCGCCGCGCCCTGGATCGGGCGGCCGCTCGCGTGGCTGATCTCGGCCTGGGTGCCCATGGGATACGTCGAATCCCAGGTCGAGGGCGTCTTCACCCCGCAGACCGAACCGGAAGGCTACGCCCAGCAGATCGGGCTTGGCCTGATCATGCGGCCCGAGAACCTGCTCGCCAATGCGCACCAGAGGACCGACCTGCGCGAGGAGCTGCGCGTGATGCGTCACGAATATCCGGACCTCATGATGCCGATCGAGATCCTCCACGGCACCGCCGACGATATCGTCGGCCTCGAGGTCCATGCCGAAAAGCTGGCGCAAGAGGCCCCCGACGCCCATCTCACCACGCTGCCCGGCATCGGTCACATGCCGCACCACGTCGCGCCCGGGGCGGTCGAGGCTGCCATCGACCGGGCTGCCGCAAAGGCCGGATTGCTATAGCCCCTGCCCGGCTCCATATTACGGGAAAAGAGGAATTCCCGCATGGACCTGCCTTTCGACGGCGCGATCACCGAGTACTTCGAGAAAGACGCGCCCAACGAGATCCGCAACGCGATCAAGCGCGCCGACAAGGACGACATCATCGGGTCGGGCTTTCCCTATTCCGAGCGGATGAACCGGAAGACCTACGACAAGGATCTCGAGGCGCTCCAGGTCGAGATGGTCAAGTTGCAGGCCTGGGCGAAGGAAACCGGCGCGCGCATCGCCTGCGTCTTCGAAGGCCGCGATGCCGCCGGCAAGGGCGGCACGATCAAGCGTTTCCGGGAGTATCTCAATCCCCGCGGCGCCCGCGTCGTGGCGCTCGGCAAGCCGACCGAGACCGAGGCGCAGCAATGGTATTTCCAGCGCTACATCGAACACCTCCCCTCGGGCGGTGAGATCGTCTTCTTCGACCGCTCCTGGTACAATCGCGGCGTGGTGGAGACGGTGTTCGACTTCTGCACGGCCACGGAGCGCGAGCATTTCTTCAACCAGGTCCCCCAGTTCGAGAGGATGCTGGTCGACGAGGGCATCCACCTCTTCAAGTTCTGGCTGAACGTGGACCGGGCCGAGCAGCTGCGCCGCTTCATCGACCGCGAGCGCGACCCGCTGAAACAGTGGAAACTGTCGTGGATCGACGTCGAGGGGCTGAAGAAGTGGGACGAATATTCCGCGGCGATCGTCGAGACGCTGGAGCGCAGCCACACCGAGCACGCGCCCTGGACCGTGATCCGCTCGGACGACAAGCGCCGCGCCCGGCTCGCGGCGCTGCGCCGGGTGCTGCACGCGATCGACTACGACCGCAAGAACGAAAAGGCCATCGGCAAGCTGGATCCGCAGATCTCGGGCGGGCCGGACCTCTGGGATGAATAAGAAGCGCGGCTATCACCACGGCAACCTCCGGCAGGCCCTGGTCGAGGCGGCGCTGGCCCTGATCGAGGAGAAGGGCCCGACCGGCTTCACCCTGTCGGAGGCGGCGAAGCAGGCCGGCGTCACCCCGGCCGCCGTCTACCGCCATTTCGAGGGGCGCGAGGACCTGATCGCCGAGGCCGCGCGACAGGGCTACGAGATCTTCTCGGACGTGGTCGAATACGCCTACGAGAAGGGCCAGCCCTCGGCGCTGGCGGCCTTCGAGGCGACGGGGCGCGCCTATCTCGCCTTCGCGCGGAAGTATCCCGGCCATTACATCGCCATGTTCGAAAGCGGGATCTCGGTGAACCGCACGCCCGAGCTGGCCGCCGTGTCGCGCCGGGCGTGGAACGTGCTGGAGAAGGCCGCGGCCGACCTGTCGCAGCACATCCCCGAGGGCAAGCGCCCGCCCGCCTCGATGTTCTCGGCCCATATCTGGGCGATGTGCCACGGGGTGGTGGAGCTGTTCGCCCGGAACTCTCCGGGCACGCAATCGCCCTTCCCGCCCGAGGACCTGCTGGAAAGCGGCATCGGCATCTACCTGCGCGGGCTGGGGCTGATCGCCCCGGACGCGGAGGGGCATTAACCGAACCTGAAGGACTGCGATGGCAGGCTGGGAGGGAATGCCCAGCACGGAGGTCCCGCATGTTCGCCCCCTTCCTCGCCCCCCGGCCCGCCCCGGCCGCGGACGTGAAAAAGGCCGCCCCGGGGGACGGCCTTTTCCGCAAACCTGTCGAAACGGATCAGCGCTTCGAGAACTGGAAGCTCCGGCGCGCTTTCCGCTTGCCGTATTTCTTCCGTTCCACGACGCGGCTGTCGCGGGTCAGGAAGCCTGCGGCCTTGAGGGCCGAACGCAGGGACGGATCGTAAAGCTGCAGCGCTTTCGAGATGCCGTGCTTGACCGCACCGGCCTGGCCCGAGAGGCCGCCGCCCGCGACGGTCGCCATCACGTCGAACTCGCCTTCGACACCGGCAACGGTGAAGGGCTGCTTCAGGATCATCTGGAGCACCGGGCGGGCGAAGTAGGTGTTCATTTCCTTGCCGTTCACGGTGACCTTGCCGGAGCCCGGCTTGATCCAGACGCGGGCGACCGCGTCCTTCCGCTTGCCGGTCGCGTAGGAGCGGCCCAGCTCGTCACGGACGGGCTCACGCGAGGCTTCGGCTTCGGCGACGACGCCACCGATATCCTCGGTCACGGCGCCTTTCAGCTCTTCGAGCGAATTGATCTGGTCGGCCATCATGCGCTCCGCGTGTTCTTGGCGTTCATGGATTTCACGTCGAGCACTTCGGGCGACTGCGCCTCGTGGGGGTGCTCGGCGCCGGCGTAGACGCGCAGGTTGGTCATCTGCTTGCGGCTCAGACGGTTGCCCGGGAGCATCCGCTTGACGGCCATGGTGACCAGACGCTCGGGGTGTGCCCCGTCGAGGATCTGACCGGCCGAGCGCGACTTGATGCCGCCCGGGTAGCCGGTGTGCCAGTAGTGGTTCTTGTCGGTGCGCTTCTTGCCCGTCAGCTGGACCTTGTCAGCGTTGATCACGATGACATTGTCGCCCATGTCCATATGGGGCGTGAAGGTCGGCTTGTGCTTGCCGCGCAGCCGCGTGGCGACGATCGAGGCAAGACGGCCCAGCACGATGCCCTCGGCATCGATGATGATCCATTTCTTGTCGATGTCTGCCGGGGTAGCGGTAAAGGTTTTCATGTCGCTTCCTGAGACGTGGAATTCGGATTGCGCTGTTCTAAGCATTTCCCGCGCACGGTCAAGCGGCGTGAACCGGATTAAATCACGCGATTTCAAGCGCTTGCAAAATAGGTATAAAAATACCCCACAAACTCGGCCCTTCGCGACCCTCCCTGCGCCCGCCGGCATGCGGACACGCCGCGCGCCGGTGCCGTTTCGCCGCCGCCTCGCCCCGCTCCGCCCTGTGGCGGGGGTGTCCGGAAACGGCGCATGGCGCCTCTGCCCCTCACGACATGCAACGCCGAAATCCGCGCCGCCAGGGTCCGCCGTGCGCCGCGGCGGGCCTCACCGCTCCGGCGGGATCGAATAGGTCAGCGTCGCGCGCGCCACCGGCTCCGACTGCCCCTCCGACCGGATCAGCACGTCGCCGACGGCCAGCACGCGGCCCAGCTTCAGAAGCCGGCACTCCGCGATCAGGTCCACGCCCGCGGCGGGCTTGCGCATGAAGTCGATCGAGCAATTCGTGGTGACGGCCAGCGCCTTCGGCCCGATCATCGCCAGCAGCGCGAGGTAGACGGTGACATCGGCCAGCGCGAACATCGTCGGGCCCGAGATCGTGCCCCCGGGCCGCAGGTGGCGATCGTCCACCGGCAGGCGCACGGTGATCTCCCTGTCGCCGACGTGATCCACGACATAGCCCCGCGCCTGCGCGAACTCTGCCGCGATGAAGTCATGCAGCGCCGCGATATCCATCTGCACCGTCATTCTTTCCCTCCCTGCAATGCGGGCCTAGAGTTCCCGTAAAGGCTAGGGAGGCACAAGATGGCAATTCTGGAACGTCACGACACCGGCGCGATCGCCCATCTGAGGATGAACGCGCCCGAACGGCTGAACGCGCTCTCGGACGCGATGCTCGAGGCGCTGCGATCCGAACTCGACCGGTTGCGCGAGGATCGCGCGATCCGGGTGGTGATCCTGTCCGGCGCCGGCAAGGCCTTCTGCGCGGGTCACGACCTGAAGGAGATGCAGGCCGGCCGGCAGGCCGAGGACGGCGGCGCGGCCTATTTCGCCGACCTCTTCACCCGCTGTTCCGCAGTGATGCGGGCGATCCGCACCCTGCCCCAGCCGGTCATCGCGCGGCCGCACGGCATCGCGACCGCGGCGGGCTGCCAGCTGGTCGCCTCATGCGACATGGCGGTGGCGGCCGAGGGCACGCGCTTCGGGGTGAACGGGGTGAACATCGGGCTCTTCTGCTCGACCCCGATGGTCGCGCTGTCGCGCAACATCCCCCGCAAGCAGGCGTTCGAGATGCTGACCACCGGCAGTTTCATCGACACCGCGCGCGCGCTCGAGCTGGGGCTGATCAACCGCGCGGTGCCCGAGGAGGTGCTCGAGGCCGAGACGATGGCGCTGGCCGAGACGGTTGCCGGCAAGCTGGGCTCGGCCGTGCGAATCGGGAAGGAGGCGTTCTACGCCCAGCTCGAGATGGGGCTCGACGAGGCCTATGGCTACACCGGAGAGGTCATGGTGCGGAACATGCTGGACCGGGACACCGAGGAGGGCATTTCCGCGTTCCTGGAAAAGCGTCCGCCGGAATGGCGGCAATAATCCGCTCACCTTTTTGCCGCAAATGCGCGGTGCGCGTGGCGAAGATCACGAAATCGCCGCAATGTTTTCGCGCCCCGGCATGAGCTTACTCAACCTTTACACGAACCTGAAACCAAATGTGGACGGCCGGCCCAGCTTTTGCCCCATTTGCCAACGGTTTGAATTGAGCGCAGGGTCGAATTGCGACGACGTTTTGACGACAGTGGGTCACCGCACGCAAGCAGTCCCTCCGGGCCGCTCTCTCTCTCTCAGGCCTTCGACGACTTGTGAGCGGTGACCCACGCCCCTTCCCTCCCCGAATGGTGACCGGAGCCGGCCCGCGCAGGCTTTCCAAAGGCGCGGCTTTCGCCTAGATCGCGCCCCATGGACAAGACATTGCATATCGTCGGCGGCGGCATGGCCGGGAGCGAGGCCGCCTGGCAGGCGGCGAACATGGGCGTCGACGTGGTGATCCACGAGATGCGGCCGAAGGTCGGCACCTTCGCGCACCAGACCGGCAACCTGGCCGAGATGGTCTGCTCGAATTCCTTCCGCTCGGACGACGACGAACAGAACGCCGTGGGGCTCCTCCACTGGGAGATGCGGGCGGCGAACGGTCTGATCATGGGCGCGGCCGACAGGCACCGCCTGCCCGCCGGCGGCGCGCTGGCCGTCGACCGCGATCCCTTCTCCGAACACGTGACCGAGGTGCTGCGCGCCCATCCCCGCATCCGCGTCGAAGAGGGCGAGGTGAGCGCCCTGCCCGACGACGGCCACTGGATCTTCGCGACCGGGCCGCTGACCTCGACCGCCCTCGGCCAGGCGATCCAGGCCGAGACCGGGGCCGAGCGGCTGGCCTTCTTCGACGCCATCGCGCCGATCGTCTATGCCGAAAGCATCGACATGGACGTCGTCTGGGCCCAGAGCCGCTATGACAAGGGCGAGACGGAGGCCGAGCAGAAGGCCTACCTCAACTGCCCGATGACCAAGGATCAGTACGAGGCCTTCATCGACGCGCTGCTCGCCGCCGAGAAGACCGAGTTCCACGAGGGCGAAACCGCCGGGTATTTCGACGGCTGCCTGCCGATCGAGGTCATGGCCGAACGTGGCCGCGAGACGCTGCGCCACGGGCCGATGAAACCCGTGGGGCTGACCAATGCCCACAAGCCCGACGAGAAACCCTACGCGGTGGTCCAGCTGCGGCGGGACAATGCGCTCGGGACGCTGTTCAACATCGTCGGCTTCCAGACCAAGATGAAATACGGCGCCCAGACGGAGGTCTTCCGGATGATCCCGGGGCTCGAGAACGCGAGCTTCGCGCGGCTCGGCGGGATCCACCGGAACACCTTCCTCAACTCGCCCACCCTGCTCGACGACCGGATGCGCCTGCGCTCGCGGCCACACGTCCGCTTCGCCGGGCAGGTCACCGGGGTCGAGGGCTACGTGGAAAGCGCCGCCATGGGCCTTGTCGCGGGCCGGTTCGCCGCGGCCGAGATCCTCGGCCAGCCGCTGGCGCCGGTGCCGCAGGACACCGCCATGGGCGCGCTCATCCATCACATCACCGGCGGGGCCGAGGCCAAGACCTTCCAGCCGATGAACGTGAACTTCGGCCTCTTCCGCCCGCTCGAGGACGTGCGCGGCGGGCGCCGGGGCCGGAAGGACCGCTACAAGGGCTACACGGACCGCGCCAAGGAGGCCTGGCAGGGCTGGCTCGCGGGGCAGGATACGGCGGCGCTTGCCTGAGGGCGGGAGCGACCCCATATCTTGGGTTCGACAGACCCCGAGGACCCGAAAGATGCTCTACCTGCTTGCCCTGCTCCTGCCCCCGCTGGCGATCTTCCTCGCCGGACGGCCGATCCTGGGCATCGTGATCTTCTTCATCTGGCTGCCCGCCATCCTTCTGTCCGGGGGGCTGGGGCACCCGATCTTCATCCTTCTCGCGTGGCTGGTGATCCACGAGCGCCAGACCCGCTGGCTCTCGCGCCGGGACTGAGGACGACGCAGGCGGCCGGGGCAAGCAAGGTTCGGGCCCGGCCGTTCTCTCCGCACCCGGTTGGCAGTCGCGGTCACAGCGTGGCTCTCCGCATCGGCGAAATGTCATCGAGCGCGCCCATCATCTGACCGGCGATTCCGCTGACCGGGCGTCGGGCATCGGCCGCCGCCTCGCGCCGAGACACCGCAACTGGACCCCCCGCGCGGCCCGCGCTACCATTCCACCATGCAGGACGATTTCCTCGACAAGGTCTACGACCTCGAGACCCCCGACGCCTTGCGGCGGCATTACGATGCCTGGGCCGCGCGCTACGACGCGGACCTCGAAGCGCAGGGCTATGCCACCCCGGGCCGCTGCGCCGCCGCGCTGAAGGCGGCGGGGCTGTCGCGCGATGCGGCGATCCTCGACATGGGCTGCGGCACGGGCCTGTCGGGCCGGGCGCTGCGGGCCGAAGGCTTCACCACGATCGACGGTGCCGACGTCTCGGCGGGGATGCTGGAGGTGGCCGCCGGGACCGGCGCCTACCGGCAGCTCGTCAACACCGCCGAAACCGGGCTTCCGACCGGGCCCTATGCCGCCGTGACCGCCATCGGCGTGATCGGCGCGGGCGCTGCCCCGGCGGCGCTCTTCGACGATTGCCTCGCGGCGCTCTCCCGCGGCGGGCTCTTCTGCTTCTCGTTCAACGACCACACGCTCGAGATGCCGGAATACACCGCCCGGCGCGACATCGCGCTGGCCTCGGGCCGGGTCTCGCTCGTCTCGGAGGACACCGGCGTGCACATCCGCGGGCTGGGATCGACCTCCAAGGTCTACGTGCTGAAACGCAATTGAGCTTCCGCACCCGCTTCGCCCCCTCGCCCACCGGGCCGCTGCACCTGGGCCACGCCTATTCGGCCCTGACCGCGCATGACATGGCGCGGGCGGCGGGCGGGCAGTTCTTCCTGCGCCTCGACGATATCGACCAGAGCCGCGCCCGGCCGGAATGGGCCCGCCTGATCGAGGACGATCTGGCCTGGCTGGGCATTGCCTGGGACGCGCCTGTGCACCGTCAGTCCGAGCATCTCGACCGCTATCGCGCCGCCCTCGACCGGCTGGCGGCCCGCGGGCTGACCTATCCCTGTTCCTGCACCCGGCGCGACATCGAGGCCGCCGCCTCCGCCCCGCAGGAAGGCGTGCCCCTGTTCGGGCCCGACGGGCGCATCTACCCCGGGACCTGCCGGGGCCGGAAGATGTCGGAGGCCCGGCCCACGGACGCCATCCGCCTCGACCTCACCCGCTGCCCCGAGATGGCGCTGGACTTCACCGAGACCGGGCCCGCCCACGCCGGACGGCATGTGGTGACCCGCGACGGGCTGCTCACGCATGTCGGAGACCCGGTGCTGGCGCGGCCGAACATGGCCGCCTCCTATCACCTGTCGATCGTGATCGACGACGCGGACCAGCGGATCACCCATGTCATCCGGGGCGAGGACCTGTTCGAGGCGACCCGGCTCCAGCGGGCGCTCCAGCATCTGCTGGATCTGCCGACGCCGCTCTACCATCACCATGCGCTGATCCGCGACGAGGCGGGCAAGCGGCTGGCCAAGCGCGACGACGCCCGCGCCATCGCCCGCTACCGCGACGAGGGCGCCACCCCGCAGGACATCCGCGCGATGATCGGCCTGGCGCCCGCGGCCTAGACCATCGGCTTCAGGATCTCGCGCTCCCCGCCCGGCGTGACGGAGGTGTAGAAGCAGCTGCGCCGGTTGGTGTGGCAGGCCGGCCCCTCCTGGCGGACCAGCACGAGAATGCAGTCCCGGTCGCAATCCACCCGCATCTCGACAAGGCTCTGCAGGTGGCCCGAGCTCTCGCCCTTGCGCCAGAGCGCCTTGCGCGACCGCGACCAGTAGGTGACGTGTCCGGTCTCCAGCGTCTCGGCCACCGAGGCGGCGTTCATCCATGCCATCATGAGCACCTCGCCCGAGGCCTCGTCCTGGGCGATGGCGGGGATCAGGCCGGCTGAATCGTAGGTGAGCGAAGCGGGATCGAAGGCCATTGCGGAAAACCCTTTTGCATCGGCGGCGGGAGCCCCTATCTATGCAGACGAGACCCGAAAGGAAATCCCATGTCCGGCGAGAGCGACCTCATCAAGCTCTATTCCACCCGCATCCTCGGCCTCGCCGCGGACATTCCGCGGCAGGATCGGCTGGCCGATCCCGACGCGACGGTGAAGCGCCGCGCACCGCTCTGCGGCTCGACCGTGACCGTGGACCTGCGGGTCGAGGACGGCAGGATCGCCGATTACGGCCAGGAGGTGCGCGCCTGCGCGCTCGGCCAGGCCGCCGCCAGCATCGTCGGCGCCAATATCGTCGGCTGCACCCGGGAAGAGGTGCACGCCGCCCGCGACGCGCTGAAGGCCATGCTGAAGGAGGACGGGCCCACCCCGCCCGCGCCCTTCGCCGATCTCGAGGTGCTGCGCCCGGCGCAGGAGTACAGGAACCGCCACGCCTCGATCCTGCTGTCGCTGGAAGCGACGGCCGAGGCGATGGACAGCCTGCGCCAGAGCGACTGCGCTTAACCTCCCGTTCGGACCTCTCGGGCTATACCCCGCGCCACGTCACAGGTGCGAGGCGCGATGAAACAGGACCCGGCCCCCAGGGCGGACACTCCGGCAGGCGGACGGCCCGACCGGCTCGCCAAATCCGCCGTCTCGCTCGGGCGGGAGGTCGTGGATATCGCGGCTTTCCTCGAACGGCTGGACGAGGACGGGCAGGCGCAGCTCGACGCGCTCGCCGCGCTGACCGAGAATTCGGATCACCTGGTCCAGATCAACGCGGGCGTGTCGGAATCGCTCAAGGCGCTGGCGACGATCGTGCAGGACGCGCTCGGCGCGCTCGACACCTCGGTCGAGAACATGCAGGCCTCCGGGCGCGTCGGCGATCGTCTGAACGTGCAGGCCCGCGACATGACCGCCCGGTCGGAAGAGGTGCGGCCGGTGCTCGACGCGGTGCGCGTGAACAACGACCAGATCCTGACCATCGCCGCGCAGGTGAACATGCTGGCGATCAACGCCAAGATCGAAGCCGCCCGGGCGGGGGATGCCGGGCGCGGCTTCTCGGTCGTCGCGGATGCGATCAACGAATTGTCGACCCGGACCGGCGCCGCCGCGCAGGACGTCACCCGCAATGTCGCCAACCTCGCCGACTGGCTCGAACGGATGCAGGGCGCGATCACCGCGCTCGACGCGACGCTCGCCGAACTCGATGCCCGCGCCACGACCTCGGCCGACCTGCTCCGCGCCGCCTGGACCCGGATCAGCGGCGCCGGCGACCAGGCCCGGCAGGTTCGCGAGGACGCGGGCGCGGCGCAGGAGAAGCTGAAGGACTTCCCGCCCCTCCTGACACGGATGGGCGATCTCGTCTCCTCCGGCGCCCGGGGGGTGGCCGACGCCCATCACCGCCTCGGCCGGCTGGTCGACATGTCCGAAACCCTGGTCCAGGACAGCGTGGCGCTCGGCGGCGAGACCGAGGACAGCCGCTTCATCGCAGAGGTGCAGGCGCGCGCCGCCGCCGTCTCGCAGGCCTTCGAGGCGGGGGTGGAGGCCGGGCGCATCTCGATGTCCGACCTCTTCGACAGGGCCTATCAGCCGGTGCGCGGCAGCAACCCGCCCCAGCACATGACCCGCTTCACCCGCTTCACCGATGCGGTGCTGCCCGCGATCCAGGAGCCCGCGCTCGACTTCGACCGCCGCGTCGTCTTCTGCGCCGCCGTGGACCGGCGCGGCTACCTGCCGACGCACAACCGCAGGTTTTCGGGCAGACCGCGGCGGGATCCGGTCTGGAACGCCGCGCATTGCCGCAACCGCCGGATCTTCGACGACCGGGTCGGGCTGAAGGCGGGCGGCAATACCGAACCCTTCCTCCTCCAGATCTATCGCCGGGACATGGGCGGCGGGAACTTCGCCATCATGAAGGACCTTTCGGCGCCGATCTTCGTGAAGGGCCGGCACTGGGGCGGGCTGCGCCTGGCCTACCGCTTCTGAGACCCCGTGGCCACAACCCCGGCCACCGCGCCCCGCCCGGTGGCTGAAAACGCCCCCTGCGCCCTTGTGCGTCCCGGCGTCCCGGTGATGATGCGCGCAGGAGGACAGGGCAGATGAACAATCCCGACCGCATCCCCGTCATCGTCGGCGTGGGCCAGATCAACGACCGCCGCGAGGAGGACCGCGCCGCGGGCCTCGACAGCCTCGCACTGATGGAGGCCGCGCTCCGCCGGGCCGAGGCCGATGCCGGGGGCGCGTGGCTCTCCGCGCTCGACACGCTCTCCACGGTCGACCAGATCTCCTTCCCCGACCTCACGGGCATCGCCCCGGCCCTCGCCGACCGGCTCGGCGCCAGCCCCGCGGTGGCCGAGACCACCAAGATGCCGCATGGCGACAGCCCGATCCGCCTGCTGAACCGCGCCGCGAACCGGATCGCCGCCGGAGAGGCCACGATCTGCGCCATCGTCGGGGCCGAGGCGCTGCGCACCGCCGCCGCCCGCGCCGCGGCCGAGGGCAAGCGCCCCGGCGACATTCTGCGCGGCTCGCCCAAGCGGAGGGTGAACCCCTATCGCCGCGCCTTCGGGCTGGTCGCGCCGACGGACATGTACCCGCTCTACGAAAACGCCTGCCGGCATGCCTGGGGCCAGGACCTCGCCGCCGGCCAGGCCGAGACCGGCCGCCTCTGGGAGGGGCTGTCGCGCACCGCCGCCGAAACCGCGGGGGCCTGGATCCGCGATCCCGCCACCGCCGAAGAGATCACCACACCCTCGCCCGCGAACCGCCCCGTCGCGCATCCCTATCTCAAGCTCATGGTGGCCAATGCCTCCGTCAACCAGGGCGCGGGCTTCCTCGTCACCTCGCTGGCCGAGGCGCGCCGCCGCGGCATCCCCGAGGCGCGGCTCGTCCATGTCGGCGCCGGCGCGGCCGCGCAGGAACCCTACGAGATCCTCGACCGCCCCGGTTTCACCGCCTCCCCCTCGATGGAAACGGTGCTCGCCCGCACGCTCGACTTCAACGGGATGACCGCGGCGGACCTTGCGCTCGTCGAGCTCTATTCCTGCTTCCCGGTCGTCCCCAAGCTCGCCCGCCGGAGCCTCGGCTGGCCCGAGGATCGCCCGGTCAGCACCTTCGGCGGCCTGACCTTCGGCGGTGCGCCGGTGGCGAATTACATGTCCCACGCGGTCGTCGCCATGACCCGCGCGCTGCGCGGCACCGCTGACCGGGGGCTTCTCTATGCCAATGGCGGCATCGTCACGACGAACCACGCGATCGTCATTTCCGGCGCGCCGCTCGACACCGCCCTGCCGCGCGACCCCGACGTGCAGGCCGAGGCGGACGCGAAACGCGCCCCGGCCCCCGCGCTCGACGAGGATCACGAGGGCCCGGTCACCGTGGAAAGCTGGACCGTCCTCTACGACCGGCAGGCCCGTCCGTCCCGTGGCATCGTCGTCGCCCGCACGCCCGCGGGCGCCCGCACCCTGGCCGAGGTCCCGGCCGAGGACGCGGCGCTCATCGCCACGCTCACCGACGGCGCCCTCGATCCGGTCGGGCTCGCGGGCCGGATCACGGCCGCAGACGGCACCCGCCGCTTCACGCGCTGATCCCGCCTTCCTCTGGTCCGCGTATCCTCGGGGGGCGCCTGCGCCCGCGCAGGCGATCGGGGGGCAGACAGCCCCCCGGCGCGCGGACCGGGCTCGATGCCCGGGCCGCGCGCGCCCGTGGCGACGGGCCCCGCCCGGCGCAACGCTTCGGCGCGACGGTCAGTCGAGGCCGGGCCAGCCCAGCCGGGAGAACCCCGCCGCCTCTTCCGCCGCGAGGATCGCCGCCAGCTGTCCCGCCAGGCCCGGCGCGCGGGCCGGGAACACCCCGTCGAGCGCCGCGGTCCCGATCGTGAACCCCCAGGCCCCCGCCGAACAGAGCGCCGCGATCTGCGCGGGCTTCACGACCGATCCCGCCACCACCACCGGCTTTCCGACAGCCCCCGCGACGCGGGCGATCAGCGCCTCGACCTCGCCCGTATAGCGCCAGGCCAGCAGATCCAGCCCGTCGACCCCGTCGAGCCCCGCCAGCTCCACCGCCGAGGCGACGATCGCCTCGGCCGGACCATGCAGCACGGAGGGGATCCCCGCGACCCGGCCCGGGAAGGGCATGTAGCGCAACCCCGAGCCCGCCACGATCGGCGCCACCTCGCGCCCCCGCGTGCCGCCCAGCAGGACATCCACCCCGATCCGAAGCGCCGCCCGGGCCGAGGCGATCTCGCTCTCGCGGTCCTCCGATACGACCTCGAGATAGCAGGTCCCGCCCGCTCCGGCGATCCGGTCCCGCAGCGCCGTCAGCCGCGCCTCGGGCAGGCCCACGTCCTTGAAGCCGATGTGGCGCACCCCCGCCTCGAGCGCGACGTCGAGATGGGCCTCGGCCTCCTCGACGGTGCGGTCGTTGCGGGTGAGCATGAAGATGAAGGGCATCAGCCGGCCCCCGCCCCCGCGCCCTGCCGCGACGCCACCAGCCTGCGCGCCATCGCAAGCGCCGTCTCCATGCTCTCGGCCGAGGCGATGCCCTTTCCCGCGATGTCGAAGGCCGTGCCGTGATCCGGCGAGGTCCGCACGAAGGGCAGCCCGAGGGTCACGTTCACCCCCTTCTCGAGCCCGAGGTATTTCACCGGGATCAGGCCCTGGTCGTGATATTGCGCCACCACCACGTCGAACCGGCCCGCGCGGGCCTGCATGAAGACCGTGTCGCCCGGCCAGGGGCCCGAAGCGTCGATCCCCTCGTCCCGGGCCGCGGCGATCGCGGGGGCGATGATCTCGATCTCCTCCCGGCCGAACAGACCGCCCTCGCCCGCATGGGGGTTCAGCCCCGCCACCGCGACCCGGGGCCGCGCGATGCCGAAGGCGCGCGCGCCCTCGTCGGCCAGCCGGATCGCCGACATCTGCGCGGCGAAATCCGCCTGCGCGATCGCATCGCGAAGGGCGGTGTGGATCGTCACCAGCACCACGCGCAGCTCGTCATTGGCCAGCATCATCGCCACCCGCCCGGCGCCGCCGTGATGGGCCAGCATCTCGGTATGACCCGGGAAGGGCACGCCCGCGGCCGCGAGCGCCTCCTTGTGGATCGGCGCCGTGACGATCCCCGAGACCGCGCCCTCTCGCGCCAGCCGGATCGCGGTGAGGATCGCCTCCGCCGCCGCCTGGCCAGCGCCGGCATCCACCCGGCCATAGGCGGGCGCCTCCATCCCCCCGCAGACCGGCAGCAGGCGAAGATGCGCCGCGCTCCGGGCAGGTTCCGAGACCTCGGCCACCTCCTGCACCGGCGTCCCGGGGGCGATCAGCGCCACGGCCCGGTCGAGCGCCGACCGGGGGCCGACCATGACGACATCGGGCGCACCGAGCGCTGCCCGCACCGCGATCTCGGGGCCGATGCCCGCGGGGTCTCCGAGCGTGACGGCCAAGGGGTTCGACATGGTGCATTCCTTGCTGGTGATCGCCCCGAGCCTAGCCAACCCCGGCAAGGGTGGAAAGCGAGCGTGTAGAGATTTCCCGATCGGAAAACCCCGGAAAGGTTCCCGTCCTCGCAAAAAATTTATGCGCACCATTACGCGGAACCATCCGCCCCGACCTGACGTTCGACCGACATACAGGCAGCCACCGCGTTGCCCTGACACGAGGAGACCTTGAAGATGAAACATCTGCTGCTGACGACGGCTCTCGTCACCGCGACCGCGGCTGGCGTGCATGCCCAGTCGACCGACACCAACACCAACACCGCTGCCTCCGGCACGATGAGCAGCGAAATGTTCCGCGCCGAAAGCACCCCGGACGAACTGCGCGCTTCCGACTTCCTCGGCATGCGCGTCTACGCCTCTGCCGAAGGCGCCTCCGAGGACGTCTACGAGGGCGCCCAGGAAGGCTGGGAAGACATTGGCGAGATCAACGACGTCATCCTGAACCGCGACGGCGAAGTGCAGGCGGTTCTGGTCGACATCGGCGGCTTCCTCGGCATCGGCGAACGCCAGGTGGCCGTGGACATGGATGCGCTCGAATTCGTGTCCGACAGCTCCACCGCCGAGAACGACGGCGACTTCTTCCTGGTTCTGACGGCCGACCGCGCGACGCTCGAAGGCGCCCCGGCCTACGGTGCCGCCGCTGACGGCGCGATGACCGACCAGCATGTCGCCGCCGAAGCCGAAGCGGAAACCGAAGAGGCCACCCAGGCGGCCGAAGCGGAAGCCGAAGAGGCCGGCGAAGAGATGGAGCAGACGGCCGAGAACGTCGAGGCAGAGGCCGAAGAGGCCGGCGCCGAGATGGAGCAGACCGCCGAGAACGTCGAGGCAGAGGCCGAAGAGGCCGGCGCCGAGATGGAGCAGACGGCCGAGAACGTCGAAGCCGAGGCCGAAGAGGCCGGCGAGGAGATCGAGCAGAGCGCCGAGAACGCCGCCGAGGAGACCGAGCAAGAGGTCGAACTGGCAGCTGACGCCACTGCAGACGCCGCAGCCGAAGCCGGTGAAGAGGTCGAACAGGCCGCGGACGAAGCCGGTGAGGAAATCGAGGAAGTCGGCAACGAAGTTGCTCTGACCGACTCCACCGCGCCTGAAGCCGATGCCGAAGCCACCGCGTCCGCTGACGCCAATGCCGAGATGGACACCACCGCCGGCACCTCTGCTTTCGGCGCCGACTTCGCCCGTGAAGGCTACTCGGACGCAGGTATGGAATACCTGACGACCGAAAACCTGACCGGCGCCCGGGTCTACGACACCAACGACAAGTGGGTCGGCGAGATCTCGGAACTGGTGATCGACGATGAAGGCAAGATCACCGACGCGATCGTCGACGTCGGCGGCTTCCTCGGGATCGGCGAAAAGCCGGTGGCCCTTCAGCTTTCGGACCTGAAGATCCTGCGTCAGGATGAAGGTGACGAAGTGATGGTCTACACCGCCATGGCCGAAGACGAACTGAAGTCCATGCCGGAGTTCGAGAAGGAGTAATTCTCCTCGGATAGGACCTCTCCTGGTCCACATCAGGCCCGCCGGATCTCCGGCGGGCCTTTTGTCATGGATGCGGAACCGCCCCATGGCAGCCCGCGTTCACCATGGGAAACCAGGGATCCGAACCCACCATGAACGCTTTATCATCCGAACTGACGGATGCGCCCGCCGCGTCCGCCCCCCTCGCCGATGCGATCTGCGTTATCGTCAACCCGGGCAGCGGGCGGCGGGCGGGTCAGCTGTCGCTGGAGGAAATGGAAGAGCGGATCACCGCCCTTCCCCGCCGGACCGAGATCCGCCACGCAACCGACGGCGCCGATATCGGCAGACTGGCCCGCACTGCGCTCGAGGAAGGCTACGGCACCATCGTGGCCGCCGGCGGCGACGGCACGATCTGCGCCGTCGCGGCCGAGATCGCGGGCAAGGACGTGAAGATGGGCGTGATCCCGATGGGCACGTTCAACTTCTTCGCGCGCGGGCTCGGCATTCCGGAAGAGGTCGACCCCGCGGTCGCCCTCCTGGACAGCGGGACACCGCGCGGCGTGACCGTCGGCGAGGTGAACGGCGAGATCTTTCTCAACAACGCGAGCCTCGGCGCCTATCCCGCGATCCTCGACCAGCGCGAAGGCATCTACAAACGCTGGGGCCGGTCCCGGATCGCGGCCTACTGGTCGGTGCTGACCGCGCTGGCCAGCTTCAAGCGCCCCCTCCGGATGCAGATCACCGTGGACGGGACGCGCTACCGGCGCCGCTCCGCGCTCGCCTTCGTGGCGATGAGCGCCTACCAGCTCGAGGAATACGAGCTCGACGGCGCGGAGGCGGTCCGTGACGGGCAATTCGCGCTCTTCATGGCGCCCGACGTCGGCCGCTTCGGCCTGATCATCCAGGCGATGCGGCTGGCAGGGCGGCAGATGCGCCCGGGCCGCGACGTGGAGCTCATCACCGGGCGCGACATCCTGATCGAGACCAACCATTCGAAACGCCTGCTGGCACGCGACGGAGAGAAGGAACGGATGAACGATCCCTTCCACTTCATCGCCCGGCCGGATGCGCTTCACGTGCTGGCCCCGCCACAGACGGAGGACACCGTCCACGCATGACCCGACTGATCCACCTGTCCGACCTTCACTTCGGGCGCGACCGGCCGGAACTGCTCGTTCCCCTGATCAATGCCGTGAACGCCGCCAAGCCCGACCTCGTCGCGATCTCGGGCGACCTGACCCAGCGTGCGCGCGAGAGCCAGTTCAGCGCGGCGCGCGCCTTCATCGACCGGATCGAGGCGCCCGTCCTGTCCGTGCCGGGCAACCACGACATCCCCATTCACCGGCCCTTCACGCGCTTCTTCCGCCCGTTTCATTACTACAAGCGCCGGATCGACCGGAACCTGACGCCGACGGCCGAGCTCGGCGGGATGACGGTGATCGGGCTGAACACCGTGGACCGCTACCGCTGGCAGCGCGGCCGGATCCGCTCGCGCCAGGTGCGGCGCGCCTGCGGCATCGCGGGCAAGGCGCCCGCGGACAATTTCGTCATCCTCGTCGCGCACCATCCGTTCGAACATGCGCCCGGCAGCACCGACAAGCGGCTGATGCGCGGCGCGGACAAGGCCCTGAAGAAGCTCGCCAAATGCGGAGTGGACGCGATCCTGTCGGGCCATCTGCACGTCTGGCGGACCGAGCCCTTCCTGACGCGCCCCTTCGGCGCCGGCATCCTGCAGGTCCACGCGGGCACGGGGCTGTCCACCCGGCAGCGCGGCGAGCCCAACGATTTCGCCTGCATCGACCGCGAGGGGGACGTGCTGCGCGTCGCCCGCTGGATCGCGGACGAGGACGCGGTCTTCCACGAGAGCACGATCCGTCACTTCGGCCGGACAGAGGCGGGCTGGCGCACCGTCGATGGCCAGGGCCCGGTGCCCGCCGGCATGGGACCGGCGGCGGAGGCGCCCGTCGGCCAGCAGGCGAACGCGTGATGGAACGCCCTGTCAGGTCAGATGCGGCGGCTCCAGGCCATCACCATCGCGGCTGCCGCATCGGCGAGGTGCCGGCGTCCCTGCATCTGGAGCCGGGCCGAGGCCGAGCCGATCCGTTCGAGGTCCCCGGCAAGCGTCCCGGCATGCGCCCGCACCTGTTCGGCGGCATCGTCGGCGATCTCGAACTGGGAGCCGAGGATGTAGCGCCCGCCCCTGCCGACCGGATGCAGGAACAGCAGGTTGGTGAAGGGCGATCCGTCCTGGCGGACGTTCCGCAGGATGACCTGACACTCTGCGCGACTGGCGATCGCAGCGCGGATTTCCTCGCGCGCATGGCGGTTGTCCTGCCGCGCCCCGGCCTGGAGGAACCGGCAGTTGTTGCCCTCCACATCGCTCGCCCGATAGCCGGTCAGCGCCTCGAAGCGGTGGTTGGCGAAGAGCAGCGGGCAATCCGGCTGTTCCGGGTCCGCGAGGCTGAGCGCCACGCCGGAGCGGTCGAACACGGCGCGAATTCGTTCAAGATTGGGATCGTCGGTCATTGCACATCCTATCGTCCTTGGACCACATTAGCGCCGGCGCGGCTGCGGGCAAATCCAGGACCCGCCATTGACGGGGGCAGATGCAGGACCGCATGAAGGACGAGCAGGACACCACGACCGAAACGGAGCACGCTGGCACGGGGACGCCCGTGATTCTCGGCGTGGGCGCCTCGGCCGGCGGGCTTGAGGCGTTCCAGACCCTTCTCGGATCGCTTCGGAACAACGACGATTTCGCGCTCGTGCTGGTCCAGCACCTCGATCCGGAACACGAGAGCATGCTGCCCGAGCTGCTGTCGCGCCGCACCACCATGCCGGTGAAGGCGATCAAGGACGGCATGAAGATCGAACCGGGCAACATCTACCTGATCCCGCCGGCCTATGCGCTCGACATACGGGGCGACGTGCTGCACCTGTCGGAGTTCGACAGCCCCCGCGGCCTGCGCCGACCCATCGACCGCTTCCTCGAGTCGCTGGCCAGCGCGCAGGGGCCGAACGCGGCCGCCGTCATCCTGTCGGGCACCGGCTCGGACGGGGCGCAGGGCGTGCGCGCGATCAAGCAGGGCGGCGGGCTCGTCTTCGTGCAGGAACCCCAGGACGCCAAGTACGACGGCATGCCCCGCGCCGCGCTGTCGACCGGGGCGGTGGACATGTCGCTGCCCGCCTCCGACATCATCTCGGTCCTGCGCGACTTCCACACGCGGGTCACCGGGATCACCCCCGCCATAGAAAGCGACGCCGAGTTCATCGAGAAGGTCGCGCGCACCCTGCGCTTCCGGACGGGGCACGATTTCCAGGGCTACAAGACCGGCACGCTCCTGCGGCGCATCTCGCTGCGGATGTCGGTGCTGGGGCTCGAACGGCCCTCGGACTACCTGCGCAAGCTGATCCAGGACGAGAGCGAGGCCGACAGGCTCTTCCGCGACCTGCTGATCAATGTGACCTCGTTCTTCCGCGACCGCGCCAGCTTCGAAATGCTGCGCAAGAAGGTCCTGCCCGACCTGCTCGACGGCAAGGGCCAGGGCGACGAGGTGCGGATCTGGATCCCCGGCTGCTCCTCCGGGCAGGAGGCCTACACCCTCGCGATGATCTTCGCCGAGGAGATGAGCCGCCTCGACTGCCACGCCCGCCTCGCCGTCTTCGGCACCGACATCGACGAGGAGGCGCTGGCCGAGGCGCGCGCCGGCACCTATCCCAACACCATCGCGACCGAGGTCCCGGACGAGCTGCTCGACCGCTGGTTCGTCGCGCGGCGGGATGGCTACGAGGTGCGGCGCGAGTTGCGCGACATGGTCCGCTTCTCGTCGCAGAACCTGCTGAAGGATCCGCCGTTCTCGCGCATCGACCTCGTCACCTGCCGTAACGTGCTGATCTATTTCGACAACAAGCTGCAGGACACCGCGCTCAAGGTCTTCCATTACGCACTGCGCCCGGGCGGCTGGCTGATGCTGGGCTCGTCCGAATCCGCGCGGACCGAAGGCGATCCGTTCCTCGAGGTTTCGAGCGAGCATCGGATCTATCAGCGCGACAAGGCGCCTGCCCGCCCCCTGGACCTGCCCCGCCAACGGCTCCAGACCCTGCCGCCGAGCCCGCCCGGCAACGAGCGCCCGCGCGAGCGCGAGGGCGCGACCGACATTCCCGACGCCGCCCTCGACGCGCTGCTCGAACGGCACGTGCCGCCCTACCTCATCCTCGGTCCGGACGATTCCATCACCGTCGTCGGACGCGGGGCGGACCGGTTCCTCAAGCTGCCCGAGGGCCGCACCACGCTCGGCGCCGGCGCCATCGTGGTGCCCGCCCTGCGCCAGGCGCTGAAGCGGGTGCTCACGGGCCTGTCGCTCGGCGACCACAGCTATCGGCGCATCAACGTCACCGACCTTGGCGAGGGGCTGCCCGAGACGATGACGCTGGGCGCCGCGATCCTCCGGGACGGCACGCGTCTGGTCACCTTCGAGACGGCGGAATCCTCCGTCGACACCTCGAACCTCGAGAGCGACACCCAGATCGTCATCGACGACGATTACGTCGCACAACTCGAATCCGAGCTCGACAGCGCCCGGCAGACGGTGCGGACGACGGTCGAGGAGCTGGAGACATCGAACGAGGAGCTGAAAAGCTCCAACGAAGAGATGATGTCGATGAACGAGGAGCTCCAGTCCGCGAACGAGGAGCTCTCGACCACGAACGAGGAATTGCAGACCAAGCTCTCGGAACTGGCGCGGGCCAATTCGGACCTCGCCAATTTCATGGAATCGACGCAGATCGCGACCGTCTTCCTCGATTCGGAGCTGAAGCTCAGGAACTTCACCCCGGAGGCGGTCGGCTGGTTCCGCTTCGTCGAACAGGACCGCGGCCGCGACATCCGCGACATCGGCACCCGGCTCGACATGGAGCAGCTGGCGGAGGGGTGCAAATCCGTCATCCGCTCCGGCATGCCGCTCGAGATCGCGCTCAGCACCATGGATGGAAATGCCGACGTGATGGTCCGCATCGCCCCCTACCTGACCGAGGCGCGGGACGCGGGCGGCGTGGTCTTCTCGATCTTCGACGTCACCGAGCTGTCGCGCTATGCCCAGGCCGCCGAGAAGGCCACCGCGCAGGCAGAGGCGCGGATGGAAGAGCTGGAGCAGTTCTACCGCGTCTCGCCGACCGCCATGGGCGTCGTCGATCACGAATACCGCTACATCCGCGCCAACCCGCAGCTGGCCGCGATCAACGGCGTGTCGCCCGAAGACCATATCGGCCGCCTGATGACCGAGATCGTGCCCGACGTCGCCGATTCCAAGATCAACGCCGCCCGCCAGGTGTTCGAGACCGGGCAGCCCCTGATCGGACGGATCGTGCGCGGCACCAGCGGCGGCGAGGCGCATTTCTGGCGGATGGACTTCTACCCCCTCACCGTGCCGAACGGGCCCGAGGGCGACGTCCGCGCCGTCGGTTTCAACGTGACCGACATCACCGAGATCATGAACCTGCAGGCCGACCTGCGCCGGATCATGCGCGAGCTGCAGCACCGGGTGAAGAACATGCTCTCGAACGTGATCGCGCTGGTGAACCGGGCCCGGCGCGAGGACGGCGATCCGAAGGTGACGCTCGACACCCTGGCGCAGCGCATCCGGGCGCTCGCCAACACCCACAACCTGCTGACCGCCGAGAACTGGACCTCGGCCGCCCTGCGCGACGTGGTGGCGATGGAGCTCAGCGACATCTACGGCGAGGACCGTGTGACGATGAAGGGCCCGCCGGTCCGGCTCAACGCGCGCGCGACGCTCGCCGTCGGCATGGCGGTGCACGAACTGGCCACCAACGCGGCCAAATACGGCGCCTTCTCGAAGGAGGAAGGCCATGTCCAGCTGCGCTGGAGCCGGATCGACGAGGGCGACGGCGAGACCTTCGTGCTGCGCTGGCAGGAGAGCGGCGGACCCAGGGTGAGCCCTCCCGAGGGCGGCGGCTTCGGAACCGTGCTGATGCGGTCGATGGTCGAAGGCACCCTCGGCGGAACCATCAAGACCGACTGGAACCCGGAGGGCCTTGAACTCGTTATCGAATTACCATGGGCAACGGCGACGGAAGTGGATTACGACAGTGACGTGGACCCCCTCAGGCAAGCGGATCCTGTACCTTGAGGACGAGGCGATCATCGCCCTCGATACGACGGATACGCTCCGCGACATGGGGTTCGGCACGATCGACCTCTGTCACTCTCTCGAAATGGCCGAAGCCGCGCTGAGCAGCGCGGCCCCGGACCTCGCCCTGCTCGACGTGAACCTCAGCCACGGCCGCACGTCGCTCGACCTGGGTCGGCGGCTGCGCGAGGCCGGAGTCCCCGTGGTCTTCGCCACCGGATATTCCGCCGACAGCCTCCCGCTCGACGAGACGGCCGTTGTCGTGGAGAAGCCGCTCACCCCCGCGTCGCTCGAACGTGCGCTGCACCAGGCCGCCGATTCCGCCGGCAGCCGGGCGCCTGACGCGTGACCGCTTTGCCACAACGATCTGACGCGGCGTGACGCGAGGGAACTTGTCGAGCCCCGCCGGTGTTGGGCCGTAAAAGAGACACCGAGGCTAGGCATGAACCGGAACACCAGGGCTCTCATCGCACTGATACACGAACTCGACCGGAACCTGTCCTGCTGCGACAGCGTCGTCGCTGGCACGCATTGGCAGCTGGTCGAGGACATTGCCGCCCGCCGCGCACGCGCCGTGGCGACCCTGCGCGCCGTGCTGCGCTGGTACGGCGAATGCGTGCCCACCCGGCGCGCCCGGCCCGATCGCGCGCGTGCGACCGTCGGGGATCTCGTCGCCGCCGATCGCGACCTCGCCCGCGCCTACGAACATGCCAGGACCGTCGCCGATGACGATGCGCCCGAGGCCCGCCTGCTGGCCGAGCAATTCCAGACCATGCTGGAAGACCGCGCCGAACTGATCCGGCAGGTGTCGCCCTTTCCAGCCTCCCGCGAACACCGGCACCCCCGCGCGCTCCACGCCTGACCGCAGGGGCCTGTCGCCCCCTCTTCATCCGGGATAAACCCACTTCCGCCATCATGCCGCCATGGGCGCCGTCCGTAATGACGGCAGCCGGATGAAGCGGAGTGCATGAATGACAGGAAACGAGGACTCGGACGCCGCAATGGCGTCGCAACGGCACCGCCGGCTGTTCGAGCTGCTCACCCAGGCCGAACGGCAGCGCAGACGGGCGACCGTCCCGCCGGCGTCTCCGCCTCCGCACCCGCAGAGCCTCGACGATGTCTCCCGGATGGCCCTTCTATCGCTCGGTTGCGCGCCCGAGCCACACCCGCGCCGCCTTTTCGGGCCGCGCTGAACCGCTCACCCCCGGAACCCGGTCGCGACGACGAACTTCTCGGAACTGTCCGACCGGGACGACGGCGGCTTCATGTTCGCGACCTTCGTGAACTTCTGCTTCAGCAGCTTCTGCAGCTCGCCCTCCGCGCCGCCGGCCAGCACCTTCGCGACGAATGTCCCGTTTTCGGCCAGCACATCGAAGGCCAGGTAGGCCGCCGCCTCGCAGAGCGCGATGATCCGCAGGTGGTCCGTCTGCTTGTGCCCCGAGGAGGCCGCCGCCATGTCGCTCATCACGACATCGGCCTGGCCGCCCAGCCAGTCCTTCACCTTCTCGTCCGCATCGTCCTCCATGAAGTCGAGCTGGTGGATCTCGGCGCCCGGGATCGGGTCGACGGCCTGCAGGTCCACCCCGATGATCCGCCCCACGGCCTTGCCGCTCTTCTCGCCGAGCGCGTTGATCCGCGGCACGGCCACCTGGATCCAGCCCCCCGGCGCACAGCCGAGGTCCACCACCCGCGCCCCCGGCACGAGGAAGCGGAACTTGTCGTCGAGCTCCATGATCTTGAACGCCGCACGCCCGCGATAGCCCTCGGCCTTCGCGCGCTGCACGTAGGGATCGTTGAGCTGCCGCTGCAGCCAGCGGGTCGAGGACAGCTTCCGCCCCCGCGCCGTCTTCACCTTCACCGTCAGATCCCGCTGACCGCGCCCCGACGTGTTCTTTCCCGTAGGCTTCTTCGCCACGCCAGACCCTTTCTCCGGACCACCAGCTTCATCTTTCCGGAAATACTCCGGGGGAGTCGGGCCAGGGGCCCGACGGGGGCAGCGCCCCCGCCCTTCGGTATTCACGTGAGCGGCCCCATATCAGAAGGGACCGTCCTCCAGAACCCCGTCCGCGCTCATCTGCGCGTAAAGCAGCCCCTCGCGCAGCCCGCGGTCCGCGACCGACAGACGGTCGGTCGGCCAGCACCGCAGGAGCGCCTGCAGGATCGCCGCCCCGGACATGATCAGCGCCTGCCGGTCCTGCCCGATCCGCGGATCCTTCCGCCGCCCCTCGGGGCCGAGTTCGAGATACTGCCGGATCACCTTGTCGATCTGGTCCGAGGTCATCCTGAGCCCGTCCACCTTGGTCCGGTCGTAGCGCTTCAGCCCGAGGTGCGAGGCCGCCACGGTCGTCACGGTCCCCGAGGTGCCGACGATCTGGAACCCCTCCCGCGTCTGCTCGTCCTTGTAGGGGGCGAATTCGGCGAGGCTCTCCTCGAAGAACCACGACATCAGCGCGAAACGGGCCGAATCGTCCTCCACGTCGCGGAACTGGTCGCGCAGCGTCGCGACGCCCAGCGGGACCGAGATCCAGTCGACCACCTTGGCCGCCGGGAACGGGCTCTCCTGCGGGTGGAAGCCCGCGTGCAGACGCATGATCGCGCGCGGCCGCTCGAGATGCGGAACCGAGGAGAGATCGATCCACACGAGCTCGGTCGATCCGCCGCCGATGTCGACCACCAGCAGCTGCTCGGTCCGGGTGGAGACGAGCGGCGCGCAGGACACGACGGCGAGCCGCGCCTCCTCCTCCGGCTGGATGATGTCGAGCCGCAGGCCGGTCTCCTGCCGCACCTCGCTCAGGAACTGCTTGCCGTTGGTCGCGCGGCGGCAGGCCTCGGTCGCCACCAGGCGCATCCGGCGCACGCCGTGGCGTTCCAGCTTCTGACGGCAGACCCGGATCGCCTGCAACGCGCGCGCCATCGAGCTGCGGCCCAGCCGGCCGGAGCGTTCCAGCCCGGATCCGAGCTGGACGGATTTCGAGAAACTGTCCACCACATGGAACTGGCTGCCCTTCGGCTGGGCAATCAGCATGCGGCAGGCATTCGTGCCGAGATCCAGCGCAGCGTAGAGCTCCGACGGGTCTGGCGGTTTAAGTGCGGCGCTTTCGACCGGTTTCGGGAATGCGCCCGCACCTTCGGGACGCTTGGGCGCCATAGCACGCCCTCCATTTCGAGTTGCCTCCGAAGGTAGCGAGGCCGGGTCCGATAGGCAAGGTTCGTCCCGGCCTCCCCCGCCGCACATTGACTGTGGGCCGGGTTTGCGCCCGCGGGCATTGCCTCTGGAGCCATCGCACGAAGCTGTGAACCGGTGCGGCCCCCGGCCCCTGCCCGCACGATTCGCCTCCGCGCCGCCCGCGGGCCGGGCGGAGGTCGCTCTTTCGACGCACGATGTCGAAAACGGCACCGGCGCGCGTCATATTCCGGAGTAGAAGCGCGACAGAGACCGGAGGAAGACCCGACATGCCCGACATCACGATCGTCTACTGGCGGGACATTCCGGCGCAGGTGATCGTGGGCAAGGGACGCCGGGGCGCGAAGGTGCAGCTATCCGAGCGCTTCGAACAGGCCATCGACCGCGCCGCGATGAAGTCGGGCGCGGCCGGGACCGACGCCTACCTTGCCGAATGGCGCAAGGTGGCGGCGGGCACGGCCGACGGCGCACCGGAGGAGGTCGCCGGTTCCGAGGCCGCCCGGATCGAGGCGGAATACGATGCGGACCGGATCAGGACGTTGATCGGGAACGACGGATGGGCTTGAATGCCCGTATGCTGAGGGAGGCTCTGATGGCACTTTTGAACTTCAAACGCCGCGAAACGGCCGCCCCGGCCAACGGGCAGCTCGAGGGGTTCATGTCCGGCTATTCGATCGAGGTGATGCCGCGCACCGCCGAGAAGGTCGAGGATTTCCGCGACCTCCTGCCGAAGGGCACCCGGGTCTACATCGCCCATATCGACGGGACCGAGATCGGGGACATGGTCGCCACCGCGAAGCGCATCGCCGGCGAAGGTTTCGAGGTGATGCCGCACTTCCCGGCCCGCTCGATCGCCGACAAGACGACGCTGGCCGACTGGATCGCCCGCTACCAGGGCGAGGCCGGGATCGACCAGGCGCTGCTTCTCGGCGGCGGCATCCCGCAGCCCCGCGGCGACTTCCATTCCTCCATGCAGCTGATCGAGACCGGGCTCTTCGACCAGGCGGGGTTCAAGCGCCTGCACGTCGCGGGCCACCCCGAGGGCAACCGCGACATCGACCCCGACGGCGGCGACGCCATGGTGATGGAGGCGCTGCGCTGGAAGCAGGACTTCACCACCCGCACCGACGCGAAGGTGGCCATGGCCACGCAATTCGCCTTCGAGGCCGCGCCCATCATCGCATGGGCCGACCGGCTCAAGGCGGCGGGGATCGAGATCCCGATCCATGTCGGCATCGCCGGTCCCGCGAAGCTCCAGACGCTCATCAAGTTCGCCATTGCCTGCGGCGTCGGCCCCTCGCTGAAGGTGCTCCAGAAGCGCGCGATGGACGTGACGAAGCTGGTGCTCCCCTACACCCCCGCCGATGTGCTCGCCGACCTCGCAGCCCACAAGGCCGCGCATCCGGACAGCCTGATCGAGCAGGTCCACGTCTTCCCGCTGGGCGGCATCAAGTCCGCGGCCCAGTGGATCACCGAGAACGCGGGCACCGCGGGCCTGCCCGCCGCACAGGCCGCGCGGGGCTGACCGGCCCCCGCCCCCCCGACGTGACACCGACATTGCAGCGACCCCGTCTCGCGGGGCCCAAACCACAGGGATTCCCATGACCCGCACCGTGCTCGAAAGCAAGACCAAGACCGTCGTGATCGGCTTCGACGAACCCTTCTGCGTCATCGGCGAACGCATCAACCCGACGGGGCGCAAGAAGCTCGCCGCCGAGCTCGAGATGGACGATTTCTCGACCGTCGAGAAGGACGCGGTCGAGCAGGTCGCCTGCGGCGCCATGGTGCTCGACATCAACTCGGGGGCGGTCTTCACCAACAGGATGGCCGACGATCCGCGTTATGCGGACAACAATTTCGTCGAGCCGATGCTGATGCCCGAGCTGGTGAAACGGGTGCAGTCCCTGGTCGATGTGCCCCTCTGCATCGACTCGAGCGTGCCGGGCGCCCTGGAGGCGGGGCTCGCCGCCGCCGAGGGCCGGCCGCTCCTGAACTCCGTTACCGGCGAGGAGGACCGGCTGGAGCTCGTCCTGCCGCTGGTCAAGAAATACAACGTGCCGGTCGTGGCGATCTCGAACGACGACACCGGCATTTCCGAGGATCCGGACGTCCGCTTCGCCGTCGCGAAGAAGATCGTCGAGCGGGCGGCGGATTTCGGCATCCCCGCGCATGACATCGTGGTCGACCCGCTCGTCATGCCGATCGGCGCCATGGCGAGCGCGGGACAGCAGGTCTTCGCGCTGGTCCGGCGGCTGCGCGACGAGCTGGGCGTAAACACCACCTGCGGCGCGTCGAACGTCAGTTTCGGCCTGCCGAACCGGCACGGGATCAACGCGGCCTTCCTGCCGATGGCGATCGGCGCGGGGATGACCTCGGCCATCATGAACCCGGTCCGCCAGGTCGAGATGGAGGCGATCAAGGCCGCCAACATGCTGATGAACCACGACCCGAACGGGAGCGCCTGGATCGGCTTCTCCCGCGTGCTCGACGCCGTGAAGGAGGGCGCGACCTTCCCCGAGGCGGCCCAGGCGGCGGCAGAGGGTGGCGCGGGCCGAGGCGGCCGTCGACGTCGTCGGGCCTGAGCGGGCGAGCCGGGCTTGAGCCCGTCCTGCATTTCCGGCTCGCAGGGCGGGGGTCTCCCCGCCTTCGCCCTCTCCGCACGGGCGCCGACTGCCTAGATCTCCGCAGGGTGCGATCTCCCACTCAGCATCCGCACTCACCACAAGCAAGCGCCGGCCCGTGGGATGGCGCGTCGCAACCGTCGAACCTCTCGATTTATGGCAGCCGTGGTAGCTCCCATGCCGACAGCAAGCGCCAACGTCACCAAAGCGCCAGCCCGCGTTCGTCGGGCAAAAGGTCCCCCGGACCTTTTGCAGACCCTCCTCACCGGGCCGGCGCTTGTCCGGCGCCGTTCGGGCTTGAGTCCGGACCTTGGGAATTGCTCAAGCGGCAAGAACCCGCGGCTTTCGGAAAACCCCGCCCCACCACCGCGGTCCGGGCTTGAGCCCGGCTTAGGCCATCTCCACCGAGTAGCTCTCGATCACCGTGTTCGCGAGCAGCTTCTCGCACATCTCGGTCACCGTCGCCTCGTCGGTGCCATCCGCCAGGTCGAGCTCGATCACCTTGCCCTGCCGGACGCCGTTCACGCCCTCGAACCCCAGCGAGCCGAGCGCGTGGCGCACCGCTTCGCCCTGCGGATCGAGCACCCCGCTCTTCAGCATCACATGCACGCGTGCCTTCATCGCCTGCCCCTCAGTTCCGTTCAGTTGATCAACGTCGGCTTCGTGACGTTGGTGCTTGCCTTAGGCATTATCCCGAGCCGCCGCGCCACCTCGGTATAGGCGTCGGTCAGGGAGCCGAGATCCCGGCGGAACACGTCCTTGTCGAGCTTCTGCCCCGTTTCCACGTCCCAGAGCCGGCAGGAATCCGGCGAGATCTCGTCGGCCACGACGAGGCGCTGGAAATCGCCCTCGTAGACCCGGCCGATCTCGATCTTGAAGTCGACCAGCTTGATGCCGACGGCCATCATCACGCCCGACAGGAAATCGTTCACCCGGAGCGCAAGCGCCAGGATGTCGTCCATGTCCTGCTGCGACGCCCAGTTGAAGGCCGCGATATGCTCTTCGGTGACCATCGGGTCGCCGAGCTTGTCGTCCTTGTAGTAATACTCGACGATCGGCCGCGGGAGGGGCATGCCCTCCTCCAGCCCGAGCCGCTTCGACAGCGAGCCCGCGGCGTAGTTGCGGACGACGACCTCGAGGGGAATGATCTCGCAGGCGCGGCAAAGCTGTTCGCGCATGTTCAGGCGGCGGATGAAATGCGTCGGCACCCCGATCCCGTTCAGCCCGTTCATGAAGAATTCGCTCAGGCGGTTGTTGAGGACGCCCTTGCCCTCGATCACGTCCTTCTTCTGCGCGTTGAACGCGGTCGCGTCATCCTTGAAGTACTGGACGATCGTGCCCGGCTCCGGGCCTTCATAGAGAATCTTCGCCTTGCCTTCGTAGATCTTCTTGCGCCGTGCCATGAGGTCTCCGCGTCCGCGGCGGGCCGAGTCCCGCCTGAACGCCCTCATATGTCATGGGCGGGTTTGCCGCAAGCGATGGCGCGGGCGGACACGGGTTTGAGACTTGCACGAGAGGCGGTGCCGGGTCATATCGGAGGAAACCTGGCAGCAAGGGGATCCGCCATGAGCACCTTCGACGAACGCGAGAACGCCTTCGAGAACAAGTACGCCCACGACGAGGAAATGAAGTTCCGCGCCGAGGCGCGCCGGAACAAGCTGCTCGGCCTCTGGGCCGCCGAGATGCTGGGCAAGACCGGCGACGACGCGACCGCCTATGCCGCCGAGGTGGTGAAATCCGACTTCGAGGAAGCCGGCAGCGAGGACGTCGTGCGCAAGGTCGCGGGCGATCTGGGCGACAAGGCCGATGCCGACACCGTGCGCCGCAAGATGGACGAGCTGCTGATCGTCGCCAAGGGCCAGCTCGTCAAGGAAAACTGAGCGCTGCCAGAGCTTTCGCCGGTCCGCCCGGCACAGACGGCCCGCCCCCGCGCGGGCCGTTCGCGTTTCGGGGGCACCGCCCCGCGCAGCAGTTTCCGGCCAATTCGCCCTGCTTTCCACCCGATCGTTAAGAGGCGGGTAAGCCCCGCGCGTCACCTTGCGGGCAACAGGGATGGCCGGAGTGTGGGACATGATGCGACAGCGGGCGCGCGCGGTGGCGGCGCAGAGGATCATCCGGGTGGCAGGCCCGCTCGGGTTCGGGGCGATCTGCCTGATGCTGCTCGGCGACCGGCTCTCGGGGATCGAGGCGCAGGCGGTCCTGTCCACCCTGCGCGAGGTCCATCCGCTGCAATGGCTCGCCGCGCTCGCCGCGACATGGGTCAGCTTCTGGGCGGTCGGCCGCTACGACGCGGTGGTGCACGGCAGCCTCGGCACCGGCATCGCCCGGCGCGAGGCGATGCGCGCGGGCGCGGCGGCGATCGCGCTGGCGCAGGTGCTGGGCCTCGGCGTGGTCACCGGCGCCCTTGCCCGCTGGCGCATGCTGCCGGGCCTCTCCGCCTTCGACGCCGCGCGGGTCTCGGGCGCGGTGGCGCTGTCCTTCCTCGCGGGCTGGGCGGTGGTCGCGGCGGCGGCAGAGCTGCTCCTGCCATCCGGCATCATGCCCTGGGCGGTCGCGCTCGCCATCCTCGGGCTGGCGGCGGCCCTCGCGGTGCTTGCCGTGCTGCGCGGAGAGGTGCGGCTGCGCGGCCGCCGCATCCGCCTGCCCAGCCTGCCCGCCATGACGACGATCCTCGGCCTCACCGCGCTCGACACGATCGCGGCGGCGCTGGCGCTGCATTCGCTGCTGCCCGCCGAAACCGCGCCGGGCCTCGCCGCGATCCTGCCCGCCTATCTGATGGCCCTCGGCGCGGCGCTCCTGACCGGCACGCCCGGCGGCGTGGGGCCCTTCGAACTGGCGCTCCTGACGCTGCTGCCGCAGGTGCCCGAGGCCGACCTGCTGGCCGGGATCCTCGGCTTCCGGCTGGTCTATTACGCCCTGCCCGCCTGCCTCGCGCTGATCGTGCTGGCCCGGCCTTTGCCGCCGCGGGCGGCCGATCCCGGCGCAGGGCGTCTGTCTCCGGCCCCGCCGGCCGGCATCGCCACCGCCCCGCGGGCGGAACTGGGCATCGCCCGGCAGAACGGCGCCTGCGGGCTCGCGGCGCGCGGCTCCGAGGCGGCGGTGGTCGAGACCGGACAGGCGTTCGTGCTGCTCTTCGCTGCGGCCCATGGCCCCCTCCCGCCGCTGCTGCCCGCCCTCGCCGCCCTCGCCCGCGACCGGACCCGCGTCGCCTGCGCCTACAAGATCGCGGCCCGGGACGCCTGTCTCGCCCGGCAGGTCGGCTGGCGTGTCGCGCGGATCGCGGACGAGGCGGTGCTCGACCTCGCCCGCTTCACCTTCGACCACCCCGCCCGCAGCCAGCTCCGCCGCAAGCTGCGCAAGGCCGAGAAGGCCGGGCTGACCATCCGCCGGGCCGAGGCCTTGCCGCTGGCCGACATGGCCGCCGTCGATCGGGCATGGACCGCGCGGCACGGAACGGCGCGCGGGGTCACGATGGGGGTCTTCAGCCCCGCCTACCTGCGCGGCCAGACCGTCTGGCTCGCCGAACGCGACGGGGCGCTGGTCGCCTTCGTCACCTTCCACAGAGGCCGGACCGAATGGACGCTCGACCTGATGCGCCACGGCGACACGCTGCCGGACGGCACCATGCACGCCCTCGTCGCCGCCGCCATCGCCGAGGCCCAGGCCGCCGGCGTGCCCCGCCTCTCGCTTGCGGCGCTGCCCGCAGTGCCCGCCGGGGAGGGTCCGCTGACCGCCCGGCTGCGCGCGGCGATCGCCCGGCGCGGTGGCGGCGAGGGGCTCACCCGGTTCAAGACCGCCTTCCACCCCCGCCGCGCGCCGCTCTACGCGGCCGCTCCGGGGCCTGCCGCCCTTGCGCTGGCGCTCGCCGACCTTGCGCTCAGCGTGCACCGTCCACCGCCTCCCGCCATTGCCTTTGCCCCGGCGACGTGACAGATCTGGACCCGACGCACGCGACATGGAGACGCCCGATGACCGACGCCCTCACGGCCCTGCTGCAAGAGCGTGACTGGCTGATGGCCGACGGAGCCACCGGCACCAACCTCTTCAACATGGGGCTCGGCGCGGGCGATGCGCCCGAGCTCTGGAATGTCGATGCGCCCGAGAAGATCCGCGCGCTCTATGCTTCGGCGATCGACGCGGGCAGCGATCTCTTCCTGACCAACACCTTCGGCGGCAACGCCGCCCGGCTGAAGCTGCACGACGCCCAGTCACGGGTGCGCGAGCTGAACCGCGCCGGCGCCGAGATCGGACGCGAACTCGCCGACAAGGCCGGCCGCCCGGTCGTCGTCGCAGGCTCCGTCGGCCCGACCGGAGAGATCATGGCCCCGATGGGGGCCCTCACCCACGCGGCCGCGGTCGAGATGTTCCACGAACAGGCCGAGGGCCTGAAGGACGGCGGCGCCGACGTGCTCTGGCTCGAGACGATATCGGCCCCCGAGGAATACCGGGCCGCCGCCGAGGCCTTCGCGCTGGCCGGCATGCCCTGGTGCGGCACGATGAGCTTCGACACCGCCGGCCGCACGATGATGGGCATGACCTCCTCGGACATGGTCGCGATGGTCGAGAAACTGCCCAACCCGCCGATCGCCTACGGCGCCAATTGCGGCGTCGGCGCATCGGACCTGCTGCGCACCGTGCTGGGTTTCGCGGCACAGGGGTCCGAGCGCCCGATCATCTCGAAGGGCAATGCGGGCATTCCCAAATACGTCGACGGCCACATCCATTACGACGGCACGCCCGAGCTTATGGCGGATTACGCGGTCATGGCCCGCGACTGCGGCGCGACGATCATCGGCGGCTGCTGCGGCACCATGCCCGAACATCTCGAGAAGATGCACGAGGCGCTCTCCACCCGCCCGCGCGGCCCCCGGCCCACGCTGGACGAGATCGCCGAGACGCTCGGCGGCTTCTCCTCGGCCAGCGACGGCACCGGCGACGACGCCGGCCCCGCCCGCCGCCGCACGCGCCGCCGCGCCTGAGCCCGCGCGCCGCGCGCGCGCCAGGCAGGGCCGCAGGCCGCCGCGGCCCCGCCGCGGCTCGTCCATCGGGCGCGGACGCCCCGCATCATCCTCGACAGGGCGCGCACTGGGGCAGACCTGCCCCTGAACCGCGTAACGGCCCGACCACGGCAACAGGGCGCCCCGTTCCCCTGTCTGGGTCGGATGGCCACAGGCTTCCTTCCCCCGGATCGGGGGAAGGCCAGGATGGGGGCTGATGGGGTCGTGTGCCGAAGGCACCGCTGGATCGCGCCTGGAACGAGGCCCCGTCGTGCAGCTTCGGAGAGAGCGCCCGCGCGTCGACACCTTCGAGGCAATTGACGTTCACCCCCGCCAGCCGGGTCCCGTCCGGCATCTGGCCGACCGAGTGGCTCCGGATCCCGCAGGTCGCGCAGACGAGGTGCTGGATCGTCCCCGTGCTGAACCTCGAGGTCGAGATCCGCCTCCTAGGCGACCGCCCCGCACTGGCAGCTTCCGTGACAGGTCTCCGTTCCCATGGCAGCCTCCTCAGCCGAACAGGTCCATCTGTGCCCCCCGTGGCACCGGGGGCCGGAAGAGGTCGCACCTGAGCGGCGGCAGCGCCCGGTCGAGCCCGAGCCGCCGCGCCGCGCGGGCGAACCTCTGCCCGATCATCTGGGCATGATGCCCCTCGCCGCGCATCCGCTTTCCCCATTGCGCATCGTAATCCTTGCCGCCGTGCATCTCGCGCACCCGCGCCATCACGCGGCCCGCGCGGTCGGGATAATGCTCCTCCAGCCAGTCGCGGAAGAGCGGCGAGACCTCGAGCGGCAGGCGCAGCATGATCCAGCTCGCCGCCACCGCGCCCGCCTGCGCCCCGGCCTCCAGCAGCGCCTCGATCTCGTGATCCGTCAGCCCCGGCACCACCGGCGAGGTCATGATCCGCACCTCGACGCCCGCCTCCGTGAGGCGCCGGATCACCTCCAGCCGCTTGGCGGGCGCCGGCGCCCGCGGCTCCATCCGCCGGGACAGCACGGGGTCCAGGGTCGTCACCGAGATCCCGACCCGCACCAGCCGGTCCCGCGCCATCTCGGACAGGATGTCGAGGTCGCGCAGGATCAGCGTGCCCTTGGTCACGATGCCCACGGGATGGCGCGCCTCGCGCAGCACCTCGAGCATCGCGCGCGTCACGCCGTAGCGCTTCTCGATCGGCTGGTAGGGGTCGGTGTTCGTCCCCATGGCCAGCGTCGCGACCTTGTAGGATTTCGCCGCCAGCTCCTTGGCCAGCAGCTCCGCCGCCCCCGGCCGCGCCACCAGCCGCGTCTCGAAATCGAGCCCCGCCGAAAGCCCCAGCCAGGCATGGGTGGGGCGGGCGAAACAGTAGATGCAGCCGTGTTCGCACCCGCGGTAGGCGTTCACCGACCGGTCGAAGGGCAGATCGGGCGAGCTGTTGTAGGTGATGATCTTCCGCGCCCGCTCCTCCGAGACCTCGGTGCGCAGGACGGGCAGGTCCTCCTCGATGTCCCATCCGTCGCTCTCGGCCTGGCGCAGCTCGCGCTCGTAGCGGCCCGCACGGTTCGACCGCGCGCCGCGTCCCCGCAGCCGTTCGGGCGCGACGCGGTGCGCCGCGAGGCTGGTGTCGGGATCGGGGGTCCGGGGCGGCAACGGCATCCTCCGAGGATGGAACATTAAGTGAACATTTGCAATCCCCCCGCTATGGATGTGCCTCGGGCGACACCGCGCCTTCACAATCCGCGTCCGAGGTCGGTTCGATCGCCGCCTATGTCGCAATTCGGCCAGTGCCCTGCGGCCAATTGCCCGATGGGTGGGGCAGAACAGCCCGGGCCGCTCCCCGCCCGGCGAGAGAAGGATGGCATGGCCCATGTCTGACGACGACGAAGAAATCATCCTCGCGGATCTGAACGACGAGGAACTGGTCCAGCAGATGTTCGACGACCTCTACGACGGTCTCAAGGAAGAGATCGAAGAGAGCGTGCACATCCTGCTCGAGCGTGGATGGGAACCCTACCGCATCCTGACGGAGGCGCTCGTCGGCGGCATGACCATCGTCGGCAACGACTTCCGCGACGGCATCCTCTTCGTCCCCGAGGTGCTGCTCGCCGCCAATGCGATGAAGGGCGGGATGGCGATCCTGAAGCCCCTGCTGATCGCGACCGGCGCGCCGCGCATGGGCAAGATGGTGATCGGCACCGTGAAGGGCGACATCCACGACATCGGCAAGAACCTCGTCTCGATGATGATGGAGGGCGCCGGGTTCGAGGTGGTCGATCTGGGCATCAACAACGCGGTCGAGAAGTATCTCGAGGCGCTCGAGACCGAGCAGCCGGATATCCTCGGCATGTCGGCCCTGCTGACGACCACGATGCCCTACATGAAGGTCGTGATCGACACGATGAAGGAGAAGGGAATCCGCGACGATTACATCGTCCTTGTCGGCGGTGCCCCCCTGAACGAGGAATTCGGCCGCGCCATCGGCGCCGACGCCTATTGCCGCGACGCAGCCGTGGCGGTCGAGACGGCGAAGCAGTTCGTCGCCCGCAAGCACAACCAGGGCGTCGCCCGCTGAGACCCCGGGGCGCGGCGGGCCCCGGCCCCGCCGCGCCACCCCGGACTTTCGCGCGCCGCCCGGCTTTACGGACGGGCGCGCCGCCTTACGTCTGCGGGCAAGGAGATCGCCATGCCCCCGCAGGACCACACCCCGCACGACACCCGGAACAGCCCCACCACCGCCCCGGACCGGACCGAACCACCGGCCCGGCCGGACAGCGCGTCCCGCGTGCCGGGACCGAAGAAGAGCCACCGCGGCACCGTGATCCTGGCTGCGGTGCTGATCGGCGCCCTGGGTCTCTCCGCGCTCGCCGCGGGCGCGGCCCTGCTCGCGGTCGGCATCGGCGCCGTGGCGGTGGCCGCGCTTGCGATCTACCTCGTCTGGACCACACGCCGCGGGACCTGAGGCCGGAGCGATCCGGCAAGGCGCAGGAACCGCGGTGACAGCCGCCGCCGCACTCGACCGCGGCCAGCGCCCGCCCCATCGACAAGCCCGGGCGAGGCGCGCCTGACCGGGCTCGCCGATCACCGCCGTGCCCCCCGGCGCTCCGTGCCGCCCGGCCGCGCGACAGCCCCCTTGACCGGTTCCCCCGCGACTGTCACATCGCGGATATGGAGCTGCCGGACGACCATGCCCTGACGCGGGACGGGATGCCCGCCACCGGCCGGGGCCGTGTGCTCCTGCTCGCCTGCGGGGCGCTGGCGCGCGAGGTGCTGGCGCTGATCCGCCTGAACGGCTGGAGCCGGTTCGACCTCCAGTGCCTGCCCGCGATCCTGCACAACCACCCCGAGCGGATCACCGGCGCCGTCGAGGCGGCGGTCGCCCGCCATGGCGCCGACTACGAGAGGGTCTTCGTCCTCTATGCCGATTGCGGCACCGGGGGGAGCCTCGCCGCCGCCTGCGCGAGGCTCGGGATCGGCATGCTCGCAGGCCCCCATTGCTACAGCTTCTTCGAGGGCAACGCGGCCTTCGAGGCACGCGGCGAGGTCACCGCCTTCTACCTCACCGATTTCCTCACCCGGCAGTTCGACGCCTTCTGCTGGCGCCCCCTCGGCCTCGACCGCCATCCCGAGCTGCGCGAGATGTATTTCGGCAATTACGAACGCCTCGTCTACCTCGCCCAGACCGAGGATCCCGCGCTCACCGCACGGGCCGAGGAGGCCGCCGCCCGCCTCGGTCTGCCGTTCGAACGTCGCTTCACCGGCTACGGCGATCTCGCCGCGGAGCTCGAAGCGCTGGCGGCCGGATGAGCCGCCCTGCCCTCAGCGCCGATTGCAGCGCCTGCGCCGCGCTCTGCTGCCTCGCCCTCGCGCTCGACCGCGGCGAGAGCTTCGCCATCGACAAGCCGGCGGGCACCCCCTGCCCCAACCTCGCGGGCCACGCCTGCGCGATCCATGCCGATCTGGCGAAGAAGGGCTTCCCCGGCTGCACCCGCTACAGCTGCCACGGCGCCGGCCAGCGCGTGGTGCAGGAGGTCTTCGCGGGCCGCTCGTGGCAGGACGACCCGGCCCTCACCGGCCCGATGATCGCGGCCTTCGGCGACATGCGCGCGGTGCAGTCCCGGCTCGAGCTTCTCGTGGCGGCCGAGGCGCTGCCGCTGGCGAAGGGCGATGCGGCGCGCCGCGACGCGCTCGAACGCGCGCTCTGGCCCGAGGCGCTCGACACCGCCCGGCTCGACGGCTTCGCCACCTCCCCCCTTTCGCGCGAGATCGACACCTTCGTCGCCTCCCTCCGCCGCTACGTGCCCGCGCCTTGACCCGCCCCCGGCGGGGCAAGGCCATGAAAGAGGCAAAGCCGCGCCCGGAGGCGCGGCTTTTCCTTTGGATCAGGCCCCCTCCCCGGTCAGTTGGGCATCAGGTCCGGCACGATGGTCACGATGGAGGGCACGAACCACAGGAGCGCGAGGCCGAGGACCTGGATCAGCACGAAAGGAATGATCCCGCGGTAGATGTGCCCCGTCGTCACCGAGGGCGGCGCGACCCCGCGCAGATAGAAGAGCGCGAAGCCGAAGGGCGGCGTCAGGAACGAGGTCTGCAGGTTCACCGCGATCATGATCGTCACCCATTTCGGATCGAAGGTGCCGCCGTAGATGACCGGCCCGACGATCGGGATCACGATATAGATGATCTCGAGGAAATCGAGCACGAAGCCCAGGATGAAGAGCACCAGCATCACGATCAGGAAGACCTGGAACTCGCTGTCGAAGCTGCGCAGGAACTCCTGGATGTAATGCTCGCCCCCGAAGGAGATCACCACGAGGTTCAAGAGCTGCGATCCGATCAGGATGGTGAAGACCATCGAGGTGACCTTGGCCGTCTCCCGCACGATCGGCGTCAGCACGCCCACCCTGTAGAGCGCCCAGCCCGCCGCAACGAGCCCGAAGGCCGCGAAGAGGAAGGCGCCATAGGCCACGAAGAAGGCGATCCACGTCTGGAAGCCCACATTCTCCTGCGTGATCCTGAGGTCGAAATTCGCCCCCACGAGGATCATCACCACGACCGCGAGCGTCGCGTTGATGATGATCCAGCCGGAATGCCCCCGCTCGCGCAGCTTGCGATAGCCGGCCAGCATGATCGCCCCCGCCGCACCGAGCGCGGCGGCCGGCGTCGGGTTGGTGATCCCGCCGAGGATCGAGCCCAGCACCGCCACGATCAGCATCAGCGGCGGGAAGACCACGCGGATCAGCTCGTTCTCGGCCAGCCGCGCGGCGGCATGGCGCGAGGCCCAGAGCGCCACCAGCAGCGGCAGGGCGATGACCAGCAGCGTGACCAGCGGCGTGGTGGTCGGATGGATGAAGAACACGTCCGCCATCAGCATGGTCACGGCGCCGGCGGCCCCGATGATGAGGGGCTCGGCCCCGGCCGAGGGTTTCACCCCGCGCGCGATCGCGAAGAGCAGCAGCAGGAGCACGCCCATGGTGGCGATGCCCGATCCGATCGGCGCGGCCGCGGCGATCTTCAGGCCGCGCAGCTCCTCGATCTCTTCGGGCGAGAGCCGCACGCTGTCCTGCCCGCCGCCCGACTCCGCGATGGCCTCGGTCTGGCGGACGGCAAGGTCCCACATCGGCTGGCCGTGCAGCGCGATCATCGCCTCCCGGCACTCGGGGCTGACGTTCGTGCGCAGGATCGCCCCCTCGCTCGCCTCCGAGAAGGCATCGACGCCGGTGTCCTGCGATCCGATCAGCCCGGTCTCGACCATCGCGAAGGTGCCCGCCAGGATCAGCGCCGGCACGGCGAGGAACCAGGTCAGCCCCGTGCCGCGGGTGATCGTCTCCCTGCTGTCGCGCTCGACGTGGACAGAGGGCGCCTTGGACGGGCGGAAGAGCGCGAAGCCGAAGGCGTAGGCCGCGTAGAGGAAGGCCAAGAGGATCCCCGGCAGCATCGCCGCCTGAAAGAGCGTGCCGACCGAGACCACCGCCGGCCGGCCGAGCAGCGTCAGCGCGTCGGAGCAGCCGACCGCCTGCGCACGGCTCTCCTGCGCGGCCGAATAGAGATCGCCCGCCAGCGTGCCCAGCAGGACGATGACGATCGAGGGCGGGATGATCTGCCCCAGGGTCCCGCTCGCCGCGATCACCCCGGTGGAGAGCTCGGGCGAATAGCCGTTCCTGAGCATCGTGGGCAGCGACAGCAGGCCCATGGTCACCACGGTCGCGCCGACGATGCCGGTCGAGGCGGCAAGGAAGGCGCCCACCACGACGACCGAGACGGCCAGGCCGCCGGGCAGCGGACCGAAGATCCGCGCCATGGTGGTCAAGAGGTCGTTGGCGATCTTGGAGCGCTCGAGCGTGATGCCCATCATCACGAACATCAGCACCGCCAGCAGCGTCTCGATCGACTGGCCCGCGAAGACACGTTCGTTCATCCGGTTCACGATGAACGACAGGTTCCGGTCGACGGCGACCTCCCAGCCCCGGTCGAAGAGCGGCACGGCGACGGTCGGCAGATCCGGGTATCGGAAGGTCGATATCGTGTCGGGCTTCACCCCCGTGGCCAGCAGGTCCCGGAAGGCCTGTGTCGAGGTGTCGATCACGTTGTGTACGAGGATGCCCTGGGCATCGAGATAGGCGATGATCGCGAAGGCGAAGATCCCGGCGCCCGAGATCGCGAAGGCGACCGGGAAGCCCGAGAGGATCCCCGCGAAGAGACACAGGAAGACGATGATCAGCCCGATCTCGACGCCATCAAGTCCGAATAGCATGACCCATTAACCCCTTAATGCGTGCCTTCGTAGGCTTCTTCGCCCTCGCCGAGGGAATCCCGGTCGAGGTATTTGTCCGCGGAGGCCTCGCCCTCGACGAATTCGAGATAGGAGCGGTAGAAGAAGGCCACGGCCTGCAGCAGCACCATGGCCACGAAGCAGAGCATCAGTATCTTGAACAGGAAGTAGCCGTTGAACCCGTCGGGGCTGAACCCGATGGTTTCCACGTTCCACTTCACGATGGAGGATTTGCGCAGCATCAGCTCCAGCTGATCCGAGGCCGAGACCTTGGGGGTGATCAGGTGCCGCCAGAGGAAGAACCAGGCGTACATCCATGTCAGCACCATCGGCGGGATCATCAGGAAGAGCGCGCCGAACATGTCGACCGCGCGCTTGGCCCGGTGCCTGAGCGGCGCATAGATCAGGTCGACCCGCACGTGTCCGCCCTGCACGAAGGTGTAAGAGACGCAGAGCGCGATCACCACGGCGTTCCAGAACTTCAGCCCCTCGGACCACCAGCCGACCGATTGCGTGATGCCCAGGCCAAGCGGCGCGATGGTGAATTCGCCCAGGCGGAAGATCGACTGGAGGAAGACCACCAGCGTCTGCTGGGCGACCATGATCAGGCCCGCCCAGGCCGCGGTGCGCCCGACGGCGTTTGCAAAGCCCTCAAGCCCCCGCACGCAGGCCCACATGAAGGGCCGGAAGATCAGCCCGATCAGCGTGACGACCAGGAAGATGTCGAAGACGACGAAGAAGAATTCGACCGATGCGCCGTAATAGACGAAGCGCATCAGGGCTTCCTTGTCGGACCAGTCGAGCCAGAGGCTCGGATGGGTCACGGCGAAGAAGAGATTGTAGAACCCCAGACCGATCTGCGTCACGAGCCAGCTCAGAGCGTCGAGCATTGCCTGTCCCCCCGTATAGGCGGACTGCGCACCGGCCGGTGCGCAGTCCTGTCGTTCAATGGACCCGCAGGGGGATCAGCCGTTCACGCGGGAGCGCTGGCGCACGTAGGTCGCGTCGGAGACCGAGACCCAGCCCGCCGTGTTCGCCATCGAGGCTTCCATCGACTCGCGGGTTCTGGCGAAGATCTCGTCGTCCATGAAGCCGTCGAGCACCTTCTTGGAGGCTGCGCCGAAAGCGTCCCAGATGTCGTCCGAGAATTCCTCGACCTGGGTGCCGCCGTCGCGCAGGCGCTTCAGCGCCGGGCCGTTGTTGGCGATGAAGAGCGCGTAGTTGTGCTGGTGCGTCTCGGCCGCGGCATGGCGGATGATGGCCTGATGCTCGCTCGAGAGCCCGTCGAAGACCGAGAGGTTCACGCCGACCGAGAGGGCCGCGCCCGGCTCGTGGAAGCCGGCGGGGTAGTAGTACTTGCAGACCTCCTGCAGGCCCAGCTTCTCGTCCGACCAGGGCCCGATCCATTCGGTCGCGTCCAGCGCGCCGGTGGACAGCGCCTGGTAGATCTCGCCGCCGGGGATGTTCTGGACCGAGGCGCCGAGTTCCGCCAGCGCCTGGCCGCCGAGGCCGGGCATGCGGAACTTGAGGCCCTTGAAATCGTCGGCCGATTTGACCGGGTTCCGGAACCAGCCGCCGCCCTGCGCCGCGGTCTGCCCGGCGATGAACGGCTTGATGCCGAAGACTTCGCCCAGCTCGTGGTGCAGGTCCATGCCGTCCTGGGCATAGTACCAGACCATCATCTCGGGCGCCGTCATGCCGAAGGGCACGGCGGTGAAATAGGCCCATGCCGGGTGCTGCCCGACCCAGTAGTAATCCGCACCGTGGTAGATGTCGGCCTGCCCGGAGGTGACGGCGTCGAAGCTCTCCAGCGCTCCGACAAGCTCACCCGCGCCCTTGGCGTCGATGGTCAGCGTGCCGCCCGACATGTCGGCCACGTTGTTCACGAAGCGCTCGACCGAGTCCCAGACACCGGCCAGACCGCGCGGCCAGGTCGTGACCATGGTCAGCGTGGTGCCGCCCTGCGCGACGGCCGGAGCGGCCAGCGAGGTCGCCGCCGCCGCGCCGCCGCCGATTGCCGACGTCTTCAGAAAAGAACGACGATCCATATTATTTCCTCCCAGAATGTTATTGCGCGGCGGCCGTTACCTGCCGCCGCGCGGATCGTTGCGAGTGCCTGGAAAGGTATCGGCTAATTCCGACTGGCGAAACAAATTTATTGCATATGTAGGGCCCCGAGCGTGGAAATTTTCGGCACCGCGGCCGAAATTATGCTTTACGTTCCGATACTTCGTAGGGTTTCGTTACAATGCACACGCATAGGTAGAGGGCTTGACTAGGGGCTGAGGAATCGGTTCAGCACCCGGGCCTCCTGGCCCTCCATCAGGCTCGCGGCGGTGGCCATGTGGTCCGCCATCACCTGCCGCGCCCGCTCCGCGTCGCCGCCGCGCAGCGCCTCGATCAGCTGCATCTGGTAGGCCCGGCCCCGGGCCCAGAGCTCCACGTTGGGCGGCTCGTAGAGCTTCCGGTAGATCGTCAGGTCCGACAGGATCTGGGCCATGAAGCCGATCAGGAAACCCAGGAGCTCGTTCTCGGCGAATTCCGACAGCAGCTGGTGGAACCGAAGCGAGGCGACATGCTGGGCGCGCTCCTCCTCGACCGACGCCGCCGGGTGATCGTAGGTCGCCACCACCGCGTCGAGCCGCGCCAGCTGCTCCGCATCGAGCCGGCCGGCCAGCGACGCGGCCAGTTCCGGCTCCAGCAGGCGGCGCAGCTGGTAGATGTCGTGCAGGGTCAGGTCGCGGAAGTAGAAGTAGTTCCCCAGAAGCGCCCGCGCCCGCTCCGCCGAGACCTCGTGCACGAAGGACCCGCCCCCCGGGCCGGTGCGGGTCCGCACCAGACCCTGCGCCTCGAGGATGCGCATCGCCTCGCGGATGGTGCCCTTGGCCATGCCGAAGCGCGCCATGAGCTCCGCCTCGCCCGGCAGACGGTCGCCCTTGCGCAGGCCCTCCGTTACGACGAAGTCCTTGATCGCCTCGGCCACGCGCTGCGGGCGCGACCGTCGCGGGGTCATGGCGGGCGTCTCGTCGGTCAGGGCAACCTCCTCCGGTAGGGCCCGGTCCGGGGCCGAAGGTATTTTTCATGATGAATAGGCGCCGTGCAAGCCGGAGCCATGAAAAAGGCCGGGACGCAACCGCGCCCCGGCCTGAGATTCATTCGGGAAGCGATTGTTATTTCAGCGCTTCGTCGGTGATGTCATGGGTCCAGGCGCCTTCCGGCTCCTTGGTGATCGCCGGGTTCTCGGCCGAGACGGCGCTGAGCAGGGTCTTCACGGTCTGCTCGTAATCCGCCGGGTCGAGCGTGCCGTCGGAGCCCTCGGTGAGCTTGGCCACCTCGCCCATCATGTATTCCTGGTGCTCCAGCGTCTGCGCGCCGGTCTCGTCGTTGTCGAGCACGATCTGCGCGGCTTCGGCCGGATTCTCCTCGGCGTATTTCCAGCCCTTCATCGAGGCGCGCACGAAGCGGACCATCTTGTCCCTGAACTCCGGATCCTCGAGGTTCTCCTCGAGCACGTAGAGCCCGTCCTCGAGCATGCCGAAGCCCATCTCGAGGTAGTTGAATGTGACCAGCTCGTCCTCGGTGATGCCCGCATCCAGAACCTGGCCGTATTCGTTGTAGGTCATCGTCGAGATGCAATCCGCCTGCCCCTGGATCAGGGGATCGGCGCTGAAGGCCTGCTTGATGACGCTGACGCCGTTCTCGTCCGCGCCGTCCGTCTCGATCCCGAGCGAGGCCATCCAGGCGTAGAACGGGTATTCGTTGCCGTAGAACCAGACGCCCATGATGTGGCCCGGGAAGTCCTCGGGCGTCTCGATGCCCGCCGACTTGAGGCAGTTGACCTGAAGCCCGCCGGTCTTGAAGGGCTGGGCGATGTTCACCAGCGGCACGCCGCGTTCGCGCGCGGCAAGGCCCGCGGCCATCCACGTCGTGATGACGTCGGCGCCACCGGCCGCGATCACCTGCTCGGGCGCGATATCGGGGCCGCCCGGCTTGATCGTGACGTCGAGGTTCTCTTCCTCGTAGAAGCCCTTGTCCTTGGCCACGTAATAGCCCGCGAACTGGGCCTGCGTGACCCATTTCAGCTGCAGCGTCACCTCGTCCTGCGCCTGCGCGGCGCCGGCGAGCGAGAGGGCCGCGACGGCCCCTGCGATCCATGTCTTCATTCTCATTACTCCCTTGTTGGTCTTGTCGTTACCGCCTTTGCGACGGATGCCAGAACGTGAGCCGTCTTTCGATCAGGGCCACGACACCGTAGAAGGCGGACCCGGCCAGGGCGGCCACGACGATCTCGGCCCAGACCATGTCGAGCGCGAGCTGCCCCACGGATGTTGAGATGCGAAAGCCCATCCCGACAATGGGAGAGCCGAAGAATTCCGCCACGATCGCGCCGATCATCGCCAGCGTCGATGAAATTTTCAGCCCGTTGAAGATGAACGGCATCGCGGCCGGGAGGCGGAGCTTGAACAAGCCCTGCCAGTAACTTGCGGCATAGGTCTTCATCAGGTCCCGCTGCATCTGCGTCGTGTCCTGAAGCCCCGCCACGATGTTCACGAGCATCGGGAAGAAGACCATCAGGACGACCACCGCGGCCTTGGAATGCCAGTCGAACCCGTACCACATGACGAGGATCGGCGCGGTCCCCACGATGGGCAGCGCGGCGACGAAGGAGCCCACGGGCAGGAGCCCCCGGCGCAGGAAGTCCCAGCGGTCGACGAGGATCGCGGTCAGGAAGGCGGCGGTGCAGCCGATGGCATAGCCGCCGAGCGCGCCCTTCAGGAAGGTCTGCTTGAAATCGACCCAGAGCGTCGGGCCCGATCCCGCGACACGCTCCGCGATGACGCTGGGCGCGGGCAGGATGACGATGGGCAGCTCCAGCCCCCGCACGACGAGCTCCCACATGGCGAGCAGCGTCAGGCCGAAGAGCAGCGGCACCAGCAGCCTGACCGTGGAGGTCCCGGCGCTCTCGCCGTTGGCGAGGCGGACATTGACCGTCCACATGATCGCCCAGAGGGCCAGCGCGGCGATGATCAGGATCATGTCGCGAGCCCCATCCGTTTCAGCGTCGCCCGCTCGATCCCCGCGACGATCGCCACCAGCGCGGCCGCGAGGATGGCGGTTGCGAAGAGCGCCGACCAGATCTGCACGGTCTGGCCGTAATAGCTCCCCGTCAGCAGCCGCGCGCCGAGGCCGCGGCTCGCGCCCGTGGGCAGCTCGCCCACGATGGCGCCGACGAGCGAGGCGGCGATGCCCACCTTCAGCGAGGCGAAGAGATAGGGGGCCGAGGCCGGCAGGCGCAGTTTCCAGAAGGTCTCGGAACGGCTCGCGTTATAGGTCTTCAGCAGGTCGAACTGCATCGCGTCGGGGCTCCGCAGCCCCTTCACCATCCCCACGACCACCGGGAAGAACGACAGATACGCGCTGATGATCGCCTTCGGTATCAGCCCCTGCACGCCGATGGAGTTCAGCACCACGATGATCATCGGCGCGATGGCGAGGATCGGGATCGTCTGGCTCGCGATGGCCCAGGGCATGACGCTCATGTCCATCGCCCGGGAATGCACGATCCCGATGGCGAGCAGGATGCCGAGGCCCGTGCCGATCGCAAAGCCCACGACAGTCGCCGAGAGCGTCACCCAGCCGTGGTAGACGAGGCTCTGCTTGCTCGCCGGGTGCTGCAGCGCGGTCGTCCGCCAGAGCTCCGCCACCACCTGGTGCGGCACCGGCAACCGCGGCTTGGCCTGTGTCCAGCTGTCGGTCCATTGCGCGGGGTTCCTGGCGGCAAGCGCGATGGCCCCCATGTTCCGCCGCTCGGCCCCGCTCTCGGGGGTCACCTCGGCGCCCGCGCGCTGCGCGCTGGTGACGGCGAAATGGATGTTCATCGGGATCGCCGCGAGATACCAGAAGGCGACGATGGCGGCGACGACGACGGCGACGGGGAGGATCGTCCTCATCGCATCCCCTCATGGCCTGTGGCGCGTTCAGTCATAGGCATGCCCCGCCCTGAGCCCGTCGCGCACCCTGTGAGCGATTTCAAGGAATTCCGGCGTGTCCCTGATGTCGAGCGGGCGCTCCTGCGGCAGCGTGCTCTCGATCACGTCGGTGATCCGGCCCGGCCGCGGGGACATCACGACGATCTTGGTCGAGAGATAGACCGCCTCGGGGATCGAATGGGTCACGAAGCCGATGGTCTTGCCGGTCCGGGCCCAGAGCTTGAGAAGCTCCTCGTTCAGATGGTCGCGCACGATCTCGTCCAGCGCGCCGAAGGGTTCGTCCATCAGGAGGATGTCCGCATCGAAGCTCAGCGCCCGCGCGATCGAGGCCCGCTGCTGCATCCCGCCCGAGAGCTGCCAGGGGTATTTGCCGCCAAACCCGGCCAGGTCAACGAGCTCCAGCACGCGGTTCACCCGCTCCTCCTGTTCGGCGCGGGAGAACCCCATGATCTCGAGCGGCAGCCTGATGTTCTTCGCGATGGTCCGCCACGGGTAGAGCCCCGCCGCCTGGAAGACATAGCCATAGGCCCGCGCCTTCCGCGCCTCCTCGGGGGACATGCCGTTGACGGTCAGCGACCCGCCCGTGGGCTCCTCGAGCGCCGCCACGCAGCGCAGGAAGGTGGTCTTGCCGCAGCCCGAGGGGCCGATGAAGCTGACGAATTCGCCGGCGCCGATCTGAAGCGACACATCCTTCAGCGCCGCCACCGGCCCGTCCGCGGTCTCGAATGTCAGATCGAGGTTTTTCGACTCGATCACAGGCACTTGCGTCACGAAGCTCAGATCCCCGCCGGAATGTTCATCGGGTCCCGCTTCACGCTGCGGGGCGAGTTCAGCTCTTTCCACTTCGTCAGCGCTTTATGCGCCGAGGGGAAGGCCGGCCGCGGCACGAAGCGCCCGCGCCCGGGCTGAGGCTGGGAGTTCTGGCCCCAGGCCCAGATCGTCTCGCCGCGCGAGATCGTGTAGCGGGCCTGCGCGGTGACCTCCTTGCCCTCGAAGACGTTGTAATCGAGGATCGAATGGTGGTTCGAGGCGGAGATCGTCTTGGTGATCTTCGGATCCCAGACCACGATATCGGCATCGGCCCCGGGCACCAGCGCGCCCTTTTTCGGATAGATATTCAATATCTTGGCGATGTTCGTTGACGTGGCCGCGACAAATTCCTCGGGTGTCAGGCGCCCCGTCTCCACCCCGGTCGTCCAGAGCATCGCAAGACGTTCCTCCAACCCGTTGGTTCCGTTGGGGATCTTGGTGAAGTCGCCCACCCCCATCTTCTTCTGCTCGGAGGAGAACGCGGCGTGGTCCGTCGCCACCACCTGCAGCGACCCGGCGGCCAGCCCGGCCCAGAGCCCGTCCTGGTGCTCCTTGCCCCGGAACGGCGGCGACATGACGCGCTGCGCCGAATGCAGCCAGTCCTCGGAGAGGTATTCGTCCTCGTCGAGGCAGAGGAACTGCATCAGCGGCTCGCCATAGACCCGGATCCCCTTCTGCCGCGCGCGCCGGATCGCCTCGTGCGCCTGTTCGCAGGACACGTGCACGATGTAGAGCGGCACGCCCGCCGCGTCGGCAATGGTAATCGCCCGGTTCGCGGCCTCGCCCTCGAATTCCGGCGGCCGCGAGCGCGCGTGCCATTCCGGCCCGGTCTTGCCCTCGGCGAGAAACTTCCTCTGCATCAGGTCCACGAGGTCGCCGTTCTCGGCATGCACCATCGGCAACGCGCCCAGCTCCCTGCAGCGCGAGAAGGATGCGAACATCTCGTCATCCTCGACCATCAGCGCGCCCTTGTAGGCCATGAAGTGCTTGAAGGAGTTCACGCCCGCATCAACCGCGTCCTTCATCTCGTTGAAAACGCTCTCGTTCCATCCGGTGATCGCCATGTGATAGCCGATGTCGGAACAGATCTGCGGGGCCGATTTCCGGTGCCATTCCTGGATCGCGTTCTTGATCGAGCCGTCCTCGCCCGGCAGGCAGAAGTCGATCAGCATCGTCGTCCCGCCGCAGGCCGCGGCCCAGGTGCCGGTCTCGAAGGTCTCCGCCGCCGTGGTGCCCATGAAGGGCATCTCCAGGTGGGTATGCGGGTCGATCCCGCCGGGGATCACATAGGCCCCCTCCGCGTCGACATATTCGTCGCCCTTCAGGTCGGTCCCGATCTCCCTGATCGTCTCGCCCTCGATCAGGATGTCGCCTTCGAACTGACGGTCGGCGGTGACGATCGTCCCGCCCTTGATCACCTTGCTCATCTCTAGCTCCCTGTTGTCCTTGCCCCGGCCCGGCCTTCCTCTGGTCCATGTATCCCGGGGGTCCGGGGGCAGCGCCCCCGGGGTTATCCGCTATTCCACGATCTCCGCCGTCTCGAGCACGGCATGGAACAGCACGTCCGTGCCCGCCGCCGCCCAGTCTTTCGAGATCTCCTCGGCCTCGTTGTGGCTGAGCCCGTCGACGCAGGGGCACATGACCATCGCGGTCGGCGCCACCTGGTTGATCCAGCAGGCATCGTGCCCGGCGCCCGAGATGATGTCCCGATGCGAATAGCCGAGCCGCTCGGCCGCGGCCCGCAGCGCGCCCACGCATCCCGCGTCGAACTCCACCGGGTCGAAGCCGCCCACCTTCTCGAGCTCGACCTCCAAGCCCATGTCATCGCAGATCTTTCTGGCGCCCTCGTGGAGACGCTTCACCATGTCCTCGATCACGCTCAGATCCGGCGAGCGGAAGTCGACCGTGAAGACCGCCTTGCCGGGGATCACGTTCCGGGAGTTGGGATAGATGTCGATATGCCCCGCCGCGCCGACCGCATGGGGCGCGTGGCTCAAGGCGATCTCCTCGACCAGCTCCAGCACCCGGGCCATGCCGAGCCCCGCGTTCTTCCGCATCGGCATGGGTGTGGAGCCGGTATGCGCGTCCTTGCCGGTGATCGTCACCTGCGTCCAGGAGAGCCCCTGCCCGTGGGTGACGATGCCGATATCCTTGCCCTCGGCCTCGAGGATCGGCCCCTGTTCGATATGCAGCTCGAAGAAGGCGTGCATCTTGCGGGCGCCGACGGGCTCCTCGCCCTCCCAGCCGATCCGCTTCAGCTCGTCACCGAATTTCAGCCCCTTGGCATCGACGCGGTCCTTGGCCCATTCCTCGTCATGCACGCCCGCGAAGACGCCGGAGGACAGCATCGCGGGGGCGTAGCGGGTGCCCTCCTCGTTGGTCCAGTTGGTGACGACGATGGGATGTTTCGTCCGGATCCCGAGGTCGTTCAGGGAGCGCACGATCTCCAGCCCGCCGAGCACGCCGAGCACCCCGTCGTACTTCCCGCCCGTGGGCTGGGTGTCGAGGTGGGAGCCGACATAGACCGGCAGCGCCTCGGGGTCGGTCCCCTCGCGCCGCGCGAACATGTTGCCCATCGTGTCGAGCCCCATCTCGCAGCCCGCGTCTTCGCACCATTTCCGGAACAGCGCGCGCCCCTCGGCGTCTTCGTCGGTCAGGGTCTGGCGATTGTTGCCGCCCGCGACGCCGGGGCCGATCTTGGCCATCTCCATCAGGCTGTCCCACAGGCGGTCGCCGTTGATCTTGAGGTTCTCTCCTGGGGCGGGCATCGGCACTCCTTACGTCTTCGGGCTGGGACGAGCATTGTTTGACCAAAAGGTCAAAGCCACGCTATCACGGGTCTGCGACCAGTCAAGGAATACACCGGATCGCGTGTCCGGGGGTGGTAAAACCGACTTGGGTGATCAATTTTTCATCGCGACCGGACGCAGCAGGCCATCGAGGAAACCCCAGTTTCCAAAGGACTTTTGAGAAAGGTTCCTTCAGGGATGAACAAGGCCCAGGCAACGACCCGAATCCAGAAGCGCAATGTCGCGATCATCGCCGAGGCCGCTCTCGAGGTGTTTTCCTCGCACGGGTTCCGCGGCGCGACGGTCGATCAGATCGCGAAGGAAGCGGGGCTGTCGAAGCCGAACCTGCTCTATTACTTCCCCTCGAAGGAGGCGATCCACGGCCATCTTCTGGCCACGCTGATGGACACCTGGCTCGACCCGCTGCGCGATCTCGATCCCGAGGGAGAGCCGCTGGACGAGGTGCTCGCCTACGTGCACCGCAAGATCGAGATCAGCCGCAGCCAGCCGCGCGAGAGCCGGCTCTTCGCCAACGAGATCCTGCAGGGCGCGCCGCGCATCCTGCCGATGCTGAAGGGCGAGTTGAAGGATCTGGTGGACGAGAAGGCCGAGGTGATCCGCGGCTGGATGGCGGCCGGACGCCTTGCCCCGGCCGATCCGCATCACCTGATCTTCTCGATCTGGTCGCTCACCCAGCATTACGCCGATTTCGACGTGCAGGTCCGCGCCGTCCTGGGTCCCGGCGTGGCCGATCCCCTCATCGACGCCGAGAGCTACCTGGTGACGCTTTTCACGCGGATGCTCTCGCCCGGGTGACGTCTATCGCCCGCCGCACATAGGCTTCACGCGGCAGGTGCCGACATGGCGACGGTCCTCCGGCAAGGCGCCCTGCCCGGCGGTGCGATCCGCCCGGCCCGAGACTGCGAAACGCCGGCCCCGGGGGGCCGGCGTTTGCCTTTCCCGCCCCGGACGGAGCGCCTATTCCGCCGCGGTCCGGGACGCGGGGTTGTTCGGATGGGTGGTCCAGTTCGCGTAATCGCCCACCTCGCGCCCGGTCCGCGGATCGGTCTCGCCCTTGTCGAGCTCGACCATCGTGATGCAATCCTCGACCGGGCAGACGTTGACGCAGAGGTTGCAGGCCACGCATTCCTCGTCGATCACCTCGAAGACGCGGCCCGGGTTCATCGCGATGGCCTGGTGCGAGGTGTCCTCGCAGGCCGCATAGCAGCGGCCGCACTTGATGCAGGCGTCCTGATCGATGCGGGCCTTGGTCACGTAGTTGAGGTTCAGGTACTGCCAGTCGGTGACGTTCGGCACCGCCTTCCCGACGAAATCGGACGTGGAGGCATAGCCCTTCTCGTCCATCCATTGCGACAGGCCCGAGATCATCTCCTGCACCACCTTGAAGCCATAGGTCATGGCGGCGGTGCAGACCTGCACGTTGCCCGCGCCCAGCACCATGAACTCGGCCGCGTCGCGCCACGTGGTCACGCCGCCGATGCCGCTGATCGGCATGCCGCGCGTCTCGGGGCTGCGGGCGATCTCGGAGACCATGGACAGCGCGATCGGCTTGACCGCCGGGCCGCAATAGCCGCCATGGCTGCCCTTGCCGTCGATCGTGGGCTCGGGCGCCATCAGGTCCAGATCGACATGGGTGATCGAGTTGATCGTGTTGATGAGCGAGACCGCATCGGCCCCCCCGGCCTTGGCGGCGGCGGCGGGCTTGCGGATGTCGGTGATGTTCGGCGTGAGCTTCACGATGACGGGCTTCGAGTAGTATTTCTTGCACCACTCGGTGACCATCTGGATGTATTCCGGCACCTGCCCGACGGCCGAGCCCATGCCGCGTTCGCTCATCCCGTGAGGACAGCCGAAGTTCAGCTCGATCCCGTCGGCGCCGGTCTCTTCGACCAGCGGCAGGATGGCCTTCCAGCTCTCCTCCTCGCAGGGGACCATGATCGAGACGATGATCGCGCGGTCGGGGTAGTCCGCCTTCACGCGCCTGATCTCCTCGAGGTTCCGGTGAAGGTCGCGGTCGGTGATCAGCTCGATGTTGTTGAGCCCCAGAAGCCGCCGGTCGGCGCCCCAGATCGCGCCATAGCGGGGCCCGTTCACGTTGACGACCGGCGGGCCCTCCTCGCCCAGCGTCTTCCAGACCACGCCACCCCAGCCCGCCTCGAAGGCGCGGCGGACGTTGTATTCCTTGTCGGTCGGCGGCGCGGAGGCCAGCCAGAACGGGTTGGGGCTCTTGATGCCCAGGAAATCGCTCGTCAGATCAGCCACGTGGTGGACCTCCCCTAGGGTTTCTGGCGGCCGGGGCCGCGTCGGTTTGCGTCAGGACGGCGCATCGGGCGACCCATCACCCCGCCTTCCTGAAGATCATCTCGAAGGGCGCGATGGCCCCGGCTTCGACCGCCGCCACGTAATTGGCGAGCTTGGTCGTCGCGGTGTCCCGCATCAGCAGGTGGAGGCCGAGCGGCGGCATGCCGTGGGCCTCGATGGTGCGGAAGAGCCGCGAGAAGTACTCCAGCGCGAACTGGCTGCGTTCGCGTTCGCGGACCGCCTCGAAGCCGGCGGCGCGGGCGGCGTCGCGGTAGGTGCCCGGGGTCGCCACGAAGCTGAGGTCCTCGGTCTCGGCCCAGGGCACCGGGAAGGAGATCGCGGCGTCCTTCTCCAGGGCCATGACATCGAAGAGCGCGAAGATGCCGCCGGGTTCCAGCACGCGGTGGACCTCGGTCATCAGGCGCGCCTTGTCGGCGATGTTCATGCCGACGTGAAACATCGTGGCGAGGTCGAAACTGTCCGCCGTGAAGCGCAGGTCGAGCGCCGAGGAGTGGCGGAACGCGGTCCGCTGCGCCATGCCCGCCATCCTGGAAAGCGTCTGCGCGACCTCCACGAAGGCCTCGGTCAGGTCGACGCCGGTGACATGGGCGCCGCGGGTGCGCGCGATGTGGCGCGCGGTGCCGCCCAGCCCGGCCCCGATGTCGAGCACCAGCGTGTCCACCGAGATCTCGAGCTGGTCGAGCAGGGCATCCGTGGCGACGACGCCGCCGGTGTGGAACTCGTCCACCGGCTTGAGGTCCTCGGGCCGCGGCGCCGCCGGGTTCGCCCCGGCCGCCATGAGACCCGCCCTGATGCGGGTCATCAGGTCTTCCGTCGTGTAATGGGCCGAGACCCTGTCCTCGATCGCGGACATCCAGCGCCCTCCCGGCGTCACTTCAGGTGACGCAAGGTTAACATGACGCAGGGCCTCCGGGAACGGGTCCCCGTTATGCGCCGCGGGGCAGATCATCACCGGGCCATGAGCGTGGCGTGGATGTCCTCGGCGGCATCGCGCCCCTCGGCCACGGCGGTCACGGTCAGGTCCTCGCCGCCGCTGGCGCAATCGCCGCCCGCCCAGACACCTGCGACGCTGGTGCGCCCGGCCGTGTCCACCCGGATCTTGCCGCCGTCGAGCTCGAGCCCTTCCGGCGCGCCATGCAGCGTCTGGCCGATGGCGCGGAAGACCTGGTCGGCGGGGATGCGGAAGGATTCGCCCGTGCCCGCGAGGCGGCCGTCGGTTTCGACGGTGTATTCCAGCTCGATCTCGGTCGCCGCGCCGTTGCCGTGCACGGCGACCGGCATCACGCCCGTCAGGATGCGCACGCCCTTCGAGGTCGCGAGGTCCCGTTCGAACTGCGAGGCGCCCATCCGGTCCGCCGCGCGGCGGTAGGCGATGGTGACGTTTTCGGCCCCCAGAAGCTTCGACTGCACGGCGGCGTCCACCGCCGTCATGCCGCCGCCGATCACCACCACGTTCCGGCCGACGGGCAGCGTGCCCATGTCGGCCGCCTGCCGCAGGGCCGAGATGAAGTCGACGGCATCCTCGACGCCCGCGCGCTCCGACCCTTCGGCCCGGAGCGCGTTGACACCCGCCAAACCGATCCCGAGGAAGACCGCGTCGAAGTCATCCTGCAGCGCGGCAAGGTCGAGCCCGGCGCCGAGCGCCCGGCCCGTCTCGACCGTGATGCCGCCGATGCGGAGCAGCCAGTCGACCTCCTTCTGGGCGAAATCCGCGGTGCTCTTGTAGGCGGCGATGCCGTATTCGTTCAGACCGCCGGGCTTGGGCCGGGCGTCGTAGATCACGACGTCATGCCCCTTCATCGCCAGCCGGTGCGCGCAGGAAAGCCCCGCGGGCCCCGCCCCCACGACCGCGATCCGCTTTCCGGTCGGCGCGGCACGCTCGAACGGATGCTCGTTGCGGGCCATCAGCGTGTCGGTGGCGTGGCGCTGGAGCAGGCCGATCTCGACCGGCTTGCCCTCGGCCTCCATCCGCACGCAGGCTTCCTCGCAGAGCGTCTCGGTCGGGCAGACCCGGGCGCACATGCCGCCGAGGATGTTCTGCTCGAAGATCGTGCGGGCGGCGGCCTCGGGCGTGCCGGTCGAGATCTGCCGGATGAACAGCGGGATGTCGATCTCGGTCGGGCAGGCCTCCATGCAGGGGGCATCAAAGCAGAAATAGCACCGGTCCGCCGCGACGAGGGCCTCATGGGTGTCGAGGGGCGGATGGAGATCGCCGAAATTGCCGGCAATCTCGTGGGCCGGAAGACGGCCCGGGGCGATGCCCGGGGTGGTGGACGCGTTCGTCATCGCTGGATCCCTGTCGGTTCTGGCTTCTTTTGACCGAGCCTGACACGGTTTCATTTTTTATCAAACGGTAAATTTCTGGCGGTGCGGAAATTCGGCCCCTCGCCCGCCCGACTGCCGGTTTTTTCGTCACGGCGGATCGCGCATTACCAAAATGTCGCGTGCCACCGCGGTTCGCGCAACTTTCGGAAAGATTTTTAAGCTCTCGTGACATCTTTTTCACCCAAACGCCGGTTGACGCCCCGTCCTGCCCCGCCTAATGTCCGCCCGAACGAGACCCCCGACGGGAGAGCCGAAGTGGCCGCTCTAGTAATCATCGTAGGAGACAGGCGCATGGGCCGGTAAGCACCGGTAGCCCCGTGAGGACACCCCATGCGCCCCCGGATCGACCTCCGGGGGTTTTTTCGTTTCAGAGAGCTGGCACAGCGCAGGACGGAGTAGATCAGATGACACGCCAGATGACAGGCGCCAAGATGGTGGTTCAGGCCCTCAGGGATCAGGGCGTGGACACGGTATTCGGCTATCCGGGCGGCGCCGTCCTGCCGATCTATGACGAGATCTTCCAGCAGAACGACATCCGCCACATCCTCGTGCGGCACGAACAGGGCGCGGTCCACGCGGCCGAGGGCTATGCCCGCTCCACCGGCAAGCCGGGCGTCGCGCTTGTGACCTCGGGCCCCGGGGCGACCAACGCGGTCACCGGGCTGACGGACGCGCTGCTCGACTCGATCCCGATCGTCGTGCTCTCGGGGCAGGTCCCGACCTTCATGATCGGCACCGACGGCTTCCAGGAGGCCGACACCGTCGGCATCACCCGCCCCTGCACCAAGCACAACTGGCTGGTGAAGGACACCAACGCCCTGCCCGGCATCCTGCACCAGGCCTTCCACGTCGCGAAGACAGGCCGCCCGGGCCCCGTCCTGATCGACATCCCGAAGGACGTGCAGTTCGCCTCCGGCACCTATGCGGCGCCGCCGAAGGGTTCGACCTATCGCTACAACCCGCAGGTCAAGGGCGACATGGAAGAGATCACCGAGCTGGTCGCAGCCCTCGAGACCGCCAAGCGGCCGGTGTTCTATACCGGCGGCGGGGTCATCAACTCGGGCCCCGCGGCAAGCCAGCTGCTGCGCGAGCTCGTGGAGGCGACCGGCGCGCCGATCACCTCGACCCTCATGGGGCTGGGCGCCTACCCGGCGTCGGGCAAGAACTGGCTCGGCATGCTCGGGATGCACGGTCTCTACGAGGCCAACATGGCGATGCACGACTGCGACCTGATGATCAACATCGGCGCGCGGTTCGACGACCGGATCACCGGCCGGATCGACGCCTTCTCGCCCAATTCGAAGAAGGCGCATATCGACATCGACCCCTCCTCGATCAACAAGGTCATCCCCGTCGACATCCCGATCGTGGGCGACGTGGCCCATGTGCTCGAGGACATCCTCAAGGTCTGGAAGGCGCGCGGGCGCAAGACCAACCGCGAGGCGCTCTCCAAGTGGTGGGCGAAGATCGAGGAATGGAAGAAGGTCGACTGCCTGAGCTACAAGCGCTCCGAGGGCACGATCAAGCCGCAATACGCGATGGAGCGGCTCGAGGCGCTGACCAAGGACCGCGACCGCTACATCACGACCGAGGTCGGCCAGCACCAGATGTGGGCTGCGCAATACCTGGGCTTCGAGGCGCCGAACCGCTGGATGACCTCGGGCGGCCTCGGCACCATGGGCTACGGCTTCCCGGCCTCGATCGGCGTGCAGATGGCGCACCCGGACGCGCTGGTCATCAACGTCGCGGGCGAGGCCTCGTGGCTGATGAACATGCAGGAGATGGGCACCGCGGTGCAGTTCCGCCTGCCGGTCAAGCAGTTCATCCTGAACAACGAGCGGCTCGGCATGGTCCGCCAGTGGCAGGAGCTGCTGCACGGCGAGCGCTATTCCCATTCCTGGTCCGAGGCGCTGCCCGATTTCGTGAAGCTGGCCGAGGCCTTCGGCGCAAAGGGGATCCTCTGCAAGGACCCGGCGGATCTGGACGACGCGATCATGGAGATGATCAACCACGACGGCCCGGTGATCTTCGACTGCCTCGTCGAGAAGCACGAGAACTGCTTCCCGATGATCCCGTCGGGCGAGCCGCACAACAAGATGCTGCTCGGCGATGCGAGCACCAAGGACGCGATCAAGGAAGGAGGCGCGGTGCTGGTGTGAGGCCGGTTCGCGCGGGCGTGCCGGGCCGGGGCCCGGCCTGACCCCCGCCGAAGGACATCACGGGATGCAGGCCGGCCTTTGCCCGGCAGCGCCCGACACACCACCCGCCAGAGGACAGACAGATGAACGCACTCCAGATCAAGAAGGGCTCGACCAAGCATTCGGCCTACAACCTCCGCCCGCAATTCAGCGACGTGCAGGAGACCCACACCCTCGCGGTGCTGGTCGACAACGAGGCGGGGGTCCTGGCCCGGGTCATCGGGCTTTTTTCCGGCCGTGGCTACAACATCGACAGCCTGACCGTGGCCGAGGTGGATCACACCGGCCACCTCTCCCGCATCACCGTGGTCACCCGCGGCACGCCGCAGGTGATCGAGCAGATCAAGGCGCAGCTCGGCCGGATCATCCCGGTGCACGAGGTGCACGACCTCACGACCGAAGGTCCCTCGGTCGAACGGGAACTGGCGCTCCTGAAGGTGTCGGGCGATGGCGACAAGCGGGTCGAGGCGCTGCGGCTGGCGGATATCTTCCGCGCCAACGTGGTGGATTCGACCCTGTCGAGCTTCGTCTTCGAGATCACCGGCACGCCCGAGAAGATCGACGCCTTCGCCGACCTGATGCGCCCGCTCGGTCTGGTGGAGATGGCACGCACCGGCGTGGCCGCCCTGGCGCGCGGCATCGCCTGAGACGGTCCCGCGTCAGACCGTCAGGCGCTGATCGGTGGGCGGCAGCGCGCGGGCGCGACGGCGCTGCCCGCTGACGAAGGGAATGATGACCGCGCTGGCCGGCGTCGTTTTCCCGTCACGCGCTTTCACCGTGAGCGGTGCCGCCGGTGTCCCGGCGGCCCGCGCCGCGCGGTTTCCGGCAGGCGCCCGCCCCTTCAGATCCGAGGCCAGCGTCGGGAATTGCTGTTCCGCAACGAGGCACGGGTTCCGCACGAGGCGCATCCGCCCCGCCTGGCAGAGCTCGAACCGGACGAGGTCGCCCGGCTCCAGCGCCAGGTCGACCGCACCGGGATGCTCGACCGCATCGAAATAGGCCAGCTCACCGTGGTCTTCGCACCAGATGACCGCCTTTTGTGTCGCGCAATCGCTCCAGAGAACCACTCCGAACATCGCCTACCCCGCTCGCAAGAGACAGTTAAGTCCTTGAGCCCAATGTGGTTAGACCCGTGTTCCCTGGACATTCCCCATTATGAAACGTGCATTCGAATTTTGTGTCGCCACAGGCACGAAATGGCGCTATATAACATCATTAATGACGCTGAATAACGTCAATCATTACGAAGGTTGCGCGGAACCGTATCAGCGCGCGATCCGGACGGGAAATTCATCCAGGGGACGCTTGCCATGAACCGAGTCGTCATAAATCCCGCACGAGACATGACCGATCCGGTCGAGGTTCGCGGCATCTTCGGCGCCAACCTGCGCCAGCTCAGCGGCAGATACCCCTCGATCGCCGGGCTCTGTCGTGAGCTCGGGATCAACCGGACACAATACAACCGCTATCTTTCGGGCGAGAGCTTCCCGCGCCCCGACGTGCTGCAGCGGATCTGCACCTTCTTCGACACCGATGCCCGCATCCTGCTGGAACCGGTGGACGAGCTGACGCCGATCGCGTCGGATCTGCTCAACCATCCGGCCATCGCGCCCTACATGGGCAGCGATTCCACCTCCGTCCCCGAAGAGATCATGCCGGGCGGCATCTACCGTTTCTCGCGCCGCAGCTTCATCGACGCCGATCTGGCGCTGACCGGGCTGGTCTATGTCTTCCGCGCCGACGGCTACACCTTCGTGCGCGGGTACGAGGCGAAGGACGCCATGGCGCAGCAGGGGCTCGACGCGAGCGCCGGCACCCGCGAGTTCCGGGGCATCTTCCTCAAGCAGGAGGAGGGCGTCGCCGCGCTGATCTCGCGCAAGGGGGCGATCACCTGCACCTTCAACTTCCTCAGCCGGGTGCCCGCCTTCGAGAACAACTTCTGGGTCGGCTACGTCACCCGCACGGTGGCCGAGACCATCGCCGGCCACCGGGCGACGCGGATGGTCTATGAACACCTCGGCCACGATTTCGGCACCATCCTGAAGGTGGCGCGCGCCACGGGCTTCGTGAAGCCCGACAAGCTGCCGGCCTTCCACCAGCGGCTCCTGCGGCTGGCCGAACCCTTCAACTGACCTGCCGGTGACGGCACTGGTCCCGCTGCGACACGAGGTGCCGCAGCGGGATGAGCGCACACCGCGCCCTCGCCGTGGCGCGCGGGCTGCCGAAGGGCCATGGCACCGATCCGGCCCTGCACACGCCCGAACGCCGGCGGCTCTTCGTTCCGGTATCGCCCGCCGTTCCGGTTTCGGCCGCCCGCTGCCTCACGGCGGCGCGAACAGCCGCTTCCCCCTGCACCTCGCGTCGATGTCCCTGCCGTTCCGGGCCCGGTTCGTGGCGCCCGGGCGCGAGAGCGATCAGCCCGCTGCCCGGGCCCTGTCCGCCATGTAGGCGCCGAGCCGCCGCAGCCCCTCGCGGATGTCCTCGGTGCTGGCGGCATAGGAGAACCGCAGCGTCCCCTTGCCGCGCCGCGGGTCGAAATCCATACCCGGCGTGACCGCCACGCCCGCCTCCTCGAGGATCTCGCGCGCGAAGGCGAGGCTGTCGTCGGTCAGGTGCGACACATCGGCGTAGACGTAGAAGCCCCCGTCCGGCGGCGCGATCCGGTCGAAGCCCGCGCGCGGCAGCCCCTCCAGCATCAGCCGCCGGTTCTCGGCATAGGTGGCGAGGTTGCGGTCGAGCTCCGCCTCGCAATCGAGCGCGGCCAGCGCGGCCACCTGGCTGGGATGCGACGCGCAGATGAAGAGGTGCTGGGCGATGCGCTCGACCCGGCGGACGTGATCCTCGGGCACGACCATCCAGCCGACCCGCCAGCCGGTCATCGAGAAATACTTCGAGAAGGAATTGATCACGTAGGCGTCGTCTCCCACCTCGAGCGCCGAGACCGAGGGGCGGTCGTATTCCAGCCCGTGATAGATCTCGTCCGAGATGAAGGCGGTGCCCCGCGCCCGGCAGGCGTCCATCAGCGCGGAAAGCCCGTCGCGGTCCAGCATCGTGCCGGCCGGGTTCGAGGGCGAGGCCACGAGCAGCCCGTGGAGGTCATGCGCCGCCACGTCCTCCGGCACGGGCTGGTAGCGGTTCGCGACCGAGGTCTCGATCAGCACCGGCTCGAGGTTCATCACCTGGAGGATCTGGCGGTAGGACGGATAGCCCGGCATGCCGATGCCGACCCTCTCGCCCGCGTCGAACAGCGCCGCGAAGGCCAGGGAGAACCCGCCCGAGGACCCGGGGGTGACCACCACCCGCTCCGGGTTCAGCTCGACATCGTACCATTCGCCGTAGAGCCGCGCGATCCGCGCGCGCAGGGCCGTCAGGCCGAGCGAGACCGAATAGCCGAGCGCTTCGCCCTCCATCGCCTCCGCCAGCGCCGCGCGCGCCGCGGCGGGGGCCGCCGTGCCGGGCTGGCCCACCTCCATGTGGATGATCGAGCGCCCGCGGGCCTCTGCGGCCTGGGCCGCCTTGATGACGTCCATCACAATGAAGGGATCGACCTCGCCGCGCCTTGAAACCCGCATGACCCTCTCCGAAACTGTTTCCGATACCCCAGGGTCGCGGCCCGGCGTCCCGAAGGTCAATGGCCGCACCCCGCAGGACGTGCCCCACGCCATAAAGAACCCGCCCGTGCCGGGTCAATGGTCGCCCTGCCCGGTTCCGCGGCACCGCCACGACCATTGGCTTTCGCGCCGGAATATGGTCTGTCACCCGCAACCTGATCAGGAGTTTCCCATGTCCCGCCTCGCCCCCCTCGCTGCCGCGCTGACGCTCGGCCTCGCCCTTCCGGCCCAGGCCGAAACCGGTTTCGACCCGTCGAAGATGAGCGCCGAGGAACGCGAGGCCTTCCGGCAGGAAATCCGCGACTACCTGCTCGAGAATCCGCAGGTGATCTTCGAGGCGGTGGCGGTCTTCGAGAACCAGCAGGCGCAGGACAAGGCGGACCAGGACGTCTCCCTGGTGCAGGCCAATGCCGAGGCGATCTTCGACGACGGCTATTCCTGGGTCGGCGGCAATCCGGAGGGCGACGTGACCATGGTGGAATTCATGGATTACCGCTGCGGCTATTGCCGCAAGGCCTTCGACGAGGTGAACGAGCTGCTCGAGACCGACGGCAACATCCGCTTCGTGGTCAAGGAATTCCCGATCCTTGGCGAGGCCTCGGTGCTCTCCTCGCGCTTCGCCGTGGCGACCCGGCAGGTGGCGGGCGACGAGGCCTACCACGCGGTGCATGACGCGCTGATGACCTTCACCGGCCAGCCGGACGAGGCCGCGCTGACCCGGATCGCGGAGAGCCTCGGACTCGATCCCGCGCCGATCCTCGCCGCGATGGACAGCGACGCGGTGATCGGCGAACTGGAGGAGACCCGCGCGCTGGCGCAGCGTCTGCAGATCAACGGCACGCCGACCTTCGTGATCGGCGAGACCATGCTGCGCGGCTACGCGCCGCTCGACGCGATGCGCGGCCTCGTGGAGGAGGCCCGCGCCGAGTGAGCCGCGGTTGACCCACCCCGCCGCCGCGCCTAGCGTCGCGGCGGGAGGGACGCGGATGACCAAGGACAAGCTCACCTGGCGGGACTGGAGCCGCAAGCCCGAGGCCTGGCCCGAGGTATGGCGCGGTGCGGCCGAGGGCGAAGCGCTCGGCACCAACGTGACGGTGCTCTTCTACGAGGCGGCCGAGCCGGGCGTCGGGCCGACGCTCCACGTCCATCCCTATGACGAGGTCTTCGTGATCCGCGAGGGCCGCGCGCTCTTCACCGTCGGAGACAGGAAGATCGAGGCAGAGACCGGGGACGTCGTCCTCGGCCCCGCCAATGTCCCGCACAAGTTCCACAATCTCGGCCCCGGCAGGCTGGTGACGATCGACATTCACCAGAGCCCCCGCTGGATCCAGACCGATCTCGTGGACCCGGACCTCCCCTGAGCCGCCGAGCGTGCCGCAAGCCAGGCCGCACCCTTCCTCTGGTCCATGTATCCCCGCCGGAGGCAACCGCGATCTGGCCTCCGGCCAGATCGCAAGGCATCACGTGCGGCCTGCGCCCCGCAGGCCGCTCCGCCTTACTCCGCCGCCTCGACTTCGGCCGCGTCGCGCGCTTCGATCTCCGCGGCCTTCCTCTCGACCTGTTCGACGATGTGGTCAATCATCTGCTCGTTCGACATCCGGTGCGACTGCTTGCCGGCGAGGTAGACCATCCCGTTCCCGGCACCGCCGCCGGTGAAGCCGACATCCGTCATCAGCGCCTCGCCCGGCCCGTTCACCACGCAGCCGATGATCGACAGCGACATCGGCGTCTTCACATGCTCCAGCCGCTCCTCCAGCGCCTCGACCGTCTTGATCACGTCGAACCCCTGCCGCGCGCAGGACGGGCAGGAGATGATGTTCACGCCGCGGTGCCGAAGCCCGAGCGCCTTCAGGATCTCGAAGCCCGCCTTCACCTCCTCGATCGGGTCGGCCGAGAGGCTGACCCGCAGCGTGTCGCCGATCCCCATCCAGAGCAGGTTGCCGAGGCCGATCGCGCTCTTGATCGTGCCCGACATGAGCCCGCCGGCCTCGGTGATGCCGAGGTGGATGGGCGCGTCCGTCGCCTCGGCCAGCGACTGGTAGGCCGCGGCGGCGAGGAAGACGTCCGAGGCCTTCACCGAGATCTTGAACTCGTGGAAATCGTTGTCCTGAAGGATGCGGATATGGTCGAGCCCGCTCTCCACCATCGCCTCGGGGCACGGCTCGCCGTATTTCTCCAGGAGATGCCGCTCGAGGCTTCCCGCGTTCACCCCGATCCGGATCGAGCAGCCGTGATCCTTCGCGGCCCGGATGACCTCGCGCACGCGGTCGGCCGAGCCGATGTTGCCGGGGTTGATCCGCAGGCAGGCGGCGCCCGCCTCGGCCGCCTCGATGGCGCGCTTGTAGTGGAAGTGGATGTCCGCGACGATCGGCACGGGGCTTTCGCGCACGATCTCCTTCAGCGCGCGGGTCGAGCTTTCGTCGGGCGTCGAGACCCGCACGATATCGGCGCCCGCATCCGCCGCCCGCTGGATCTGCGCCACGGTGGCGGCCACGTCCGAGGTGTCGGTGTTGGTCATCGTCTGCACCGAGATCGGCGCGCCGTCGCCCACGGGGACGTTGCCCACCATGATGCGGCGGCTCTTGCGGCGGTCGATGTTGCGCCAGGGGCGGACGGGGTTGTGCGACATGGGATCGGACTCCGGTTGCCGGGCGTTTCGGGCTGTCAGGCGGAGAGATACAGGCGCAACGTGACAGGCGCAATGCGCCCGGCGGTCACGTTGTGCAGAGGATCAGTCCTGCTGGACCTGGACCGCGGGCGTCGGCTCGGCGACCTGCGCCTCGGCCACCACGCGGGCGGCTTCGGGGTCGGCGGTCAGATCGGCGACCTGGTACTTGCCGGTCAGGTCGGTGACCGACAGGGCCACGTCCCGGATCGTGCTGGTGCCCTGCCCGGCCGGACCGTAGAGTTCACCGTTGACCCGGAAGTAGAGCGAGCCGGCCATGCCCGCGCGCAGGACCGGCGCATCCTCGGTCTGCGGCAGGTCGTAGCTTTCGCCGGCGTCGAGGATCTTCTCGAAGATGATCGAGCCGTTCGCGGCCCGGATGCGGATCCAGGCCGGGCGCACCGCGAAGACCGACACGCCCGGGGCCGCGGCCTCGACCACGCGGGGCGTGAAGGGCGTCACCTCTTCGGTGCCGGTCTCGGTTTCCGCCACCGCGCGGCGCAGCGCATCGTCGACGAGCGAGTCGGAGGTCTCTCCGCCCGGGCGCAGGTCCGAGGCGTAGGTCCCGATGCGGGCCGGGTCGAGGGTCGAGATCGGGGCGTCGCGGGCAACCATGACGGGCACGTCGAGCGCCTGCGGACGATAGAGCCGGTCCAGCGCCTCGGCCGGGGGCGAGAAGACGCCGGAGGCCTCCGCATTGGCGACATCCTCGGGCTTGGGCCGGGTCGCGCCGTCCAGCGGATCGAGATCGGTCAGCACGTCGGGCGTGTTCTCGGACGGCGCCACCTGGACGCGCTGCACCTCGTTCAGGACGGACCAGGCGCCATAGCCGAGCCCGGCGATCAGCGCGAGCAGCACGAAGGCAGAGCCGATGGCCGAGGGTTCGATCCGGGCGAGGAAGCCGTCGCGTTCGGGCACGAAGGGCGTGCCGGGCCGCATGAACGGGTCCTTCTCGGCCGGCAGGGTGCGACCGATGATCGGGTCGTCCTTGCGGCGCGAGGACGCCTGCGCGGAGACACCGTGCGGCGTCGAGAAGCCGCTCTCGGCGCAGAAGGCCGCGAAGACCTCGTCCGGGTTCATGTTCAGGTAACGCGCGTAGGAGCGGACGTATCCCGCGATGAACCCGGGGGTGTCGAAGGCGTCGGGATCGCAGTTCTCGATCGCCGAGATGTAGGAGGCCTTGATCCGAAGCTCGCGCTGCACGTCCAGGAGGGACTTGCCCATGGTCGCACGTTCGCCGCGCATGACATCGCCGAGCTTCAACTCGAAATCGTCGAAACCCCGCGGCTGCGCCTCGCGCGTGTCGATGTCTGGCTGGTATCTACGCCGCATCGTCCGGAACTGCCCCATTCTATGGTTTGCGACCCGGATAATCCCCAAGATTCGAGTCGCGCCCTTATTGAGTTAAGGCTACCACACGACAAGTCAAAAGTAAGCCAACTCTGAGGCTATCCTGCGAGCTCGGCGCGATTCAGCGCACAATGCGACCACAATTCGTCCAGAGCCTTGACCAGCGCGTCCATCTCCCGCGGCCCGTGCACCGGCGACGGCGTGAAGCGCAGACGCTCGGTCCCGCGCGGGACGGTCGGGAAGTTGATCGGCTGCACGTAGATGCCGTAGCGATCGAGCAGCATGTCCGACATCATCTTCGTGTGCTTCGGATCGCCCACGATCAGCGGCACGATGTGGCTGCCGTGGTCGATGATCGGCAGGCCGAGGCCCTTGAGCCGCAGCTTGAGGATCTTCGCCTGGGTCTGGTGCCGTTCGCGCAGCGCCTGGTCGGTCTTCAGGTGCCGCACGCTGGCCGCGGCGCCCGCGGCCACGGTCGGCGGGATCGAGGTGGTGAAGATGAAGCCCGGTGCGTAAGACCTGATGGCGTCGACCATTTTCTCCGACGCGGCGATATAGCCGCCCATCACGCCATAGGCCTTGGCGAGGGTGCCGTTGATGATGTCGATCCGGTGTGCGAGGCGATCGCGCTCGGTCACGCCGCCGCCGCGGGGGCCGTACATGCCGACCGCGTGGACCTCGTCGATATAGGTCAGGGCGTTGAATTCGTCGGCGAGGTCGCAGATCGCCTCGATCGGCCCGAAATCGCCGTCCATCGAGTAGACGGATTCAAAGGCGATCAGCTTCGGCGCGGCCGGGTCGTCGGCCGCCAGCAGCTCGCGCAGATGCGCGACGTCGTTGTGGCGGAAGATGCGCTTCGCCCCGCCGTTGCGGCGCACGCCCTCGATCATGGAGGCGTGGTTGAGCGCGTCGGAATAGATGATCAGCCCCGGGAAGAGCCTGGGCAGGGTCGAGAGCGTCGCGTCGTTGGCGATGTAGGCCGAGGTGAAGACGAGCGCCGCCTCCTTGCCGTGCAGGTCCGCCAGCTCGTCCTCGAGCTCCTTGTGGTAGACCGTCGTGCCCGAGATGTTCCGGGTGCCGCCGGAGCCCGCGCCCGCCTCGTCCAGCGCCTCGTGCATGGCCGAGAGGACGACGGGGTGCTGCCCCATGCCGAGATAATCGTTGCCGCACCAGACGGTCACCGGCTGCGTCTCACCGTCCGGGCGATGCCAGGTCGCGTGGGGGAACGTGCCCTTGTGGCGAACGATGTCGATGAAGGTCCGGTAGCGGCCCTCTTCGTGCAGGTCGTTCAGCTTCTGATCCAGATGCGCCGAATAGTTCATCTCGGCTTGCCCTCCGTTGCTTGCGGCGCCTCAGCGCGGCTGGCCCTTCGTCGCATTCAGCGCGGCTCTGGCCGGGACGTGCCTGCAATATAACCGCGATGCAGGTTTCACAACAGTTTTAGCCGCGACAGAACGGCCCAGCGTTGATCCAAATCAACCGCCCCCGCGCCTTACTCAACGTAAATTTCCTAATCCGTTCATCAGCTTAGGCCCGGCCGGCTTCGGACTCGGATCGGAACACGCATTTTTCCGTCAATTTATCCGTGAAATCCCCGTCCGACGGGCCCTGCCGGGAGCCCACTGGACACGCCCCCTGCCCCTGCTAGGCTCCGCCGCGAAATCTGCAAGGAGTCTCCCATGTCGCTGGACGCCGTCCTCTCCCGTATCGATGCCGATCTGCCGAAGGCCACCGAGCGCCTGATGGAGCTCCTCCGGATCCCGTCGATCTCGACCGATCCCGAATACAAGGAAAACTGCAACCGGGCCGCGGAATGGCTGGTGGCCGATCTCCAGTCGCTCGGCATCCCCGCCGAGAAGCGCCCGACCCCCGGCCACCCGATGGTCGTGGGCCATATCGACGGCGACGGCCCGCACATCCTGTTCTACGGCCATTACGACGTGCAGCCGGTCGATCCGCTCGAGCTCTGGGACCGCGATCCCTTCGATCCGGAGATCCAGGACACCGACACGGGCAAGGTGATCCGCGGCCGCGGCGCCTCGGACGACAAGGGCCAGCTGATGACCTTCGTCGAGGCCTGCCGGGCGTGGAAGCACGAGAACGGCTCCCTGCCCTGCAAGATCACCTTCTTCTTCGAGGGCGAGGAAGAGAGCGGCTCCCCCTCGCTGGTGCCGTTCATGAAGGAGCATGCGGACGAGCTGAAGGCCGACCTCGCGCTGATCTGCGACACCGGACTTTTCGGAGAGGGGATGCCGGGCATCATCACCATGCTGCGCGGTCTTCTGGGCGAGGAGCTGACGATCACCGGCCCCGAGAAGGACCTGCATTCGGGCATGTACGGCGGGATCGCGATGAACCCGATCCGGGTGCTGTCGAAGATCATCGCCTCGCTGCATGACGAGACCGGGCGCTGCACCGTGCCGGGCTTCTACGACGGCGTGCCGGACCTGCCCGAGGACATGCTGAACCAGTGGAACAACCTCGGCTTCGACCCGAAGGAATTCCTCGGCGCGGTCGGCCTGTCCGAGCCCGCGGGCGAACAATCGCATACCCCGCTCGAGATGATCTGGTCGCGGCCGACCTGCGAGGTGAACGGCATCTGGGGCGGCTATACCGGCAGCGGCTTCAAGACCGTCCTGCCCTCGAAGGCCAGCGCCAAGATCTCCTTCCGGCTGGTCGGCCAGCAGGACCCGTTCAAGATCCGCGAAAGCTTCAGGGACTACGTCCAGTCGATGCTGCCCGCCGATTGCACCGTCGAGTTCAAGGGCCACGGCAACAGTCAGGCAAGCCAGATGGAGACCGACGATCCGGCCTTCGAGGCGGCCCGCGTTGCGCTGTCGGAGGAATGGCCCCAGCCCGCGGCCTATATCGGCTGCGGCGGCTCGATCCCGATCGCAGGGTATTTCAAGACGATCCTCGGCATGGATTCGATGCTGATCGGCTTCGGCAAGGACGACGACCAAATCCATTCGCCGAACGAGAAATACGATCTTAACTCATTTCATAAAGGAATCCGGTCCTGGGCCCGCGTGCTTGACGCTTTGACCAAGGCGTGAGTCGGCGCGGCCCCGTCAGGAGGCCGCATGGTTCTGGACATCGACGCAGAGATCCACGCCCGCATCGCCGCGATGGAGGCGGAGCCGCAGGCTTCGACCGACCCCGCTGCGGTGCGGCGCGAGATCCTCTTCATCAACGACACGGTGCACACGACGGGGGTGGCGGGGCACGATCCGCCCCGGCCGCTCGCCCAGATCGAGGTGGGCGGCATCTCCTCGCCCCACTCCACGGTGACGCGCGGGATCATCCGCTTCCGGCGGCGCGACGACCTCTGTCCGCCCTATTTCAAGGAAGCCGACCGCACGATCCGGCTCTGGGTCGACATCGCGCATATCGACCATGTGGCGATGCAGCTCTCGCACCGGAAACGCTGGCTCTGGATCGGCATCTGGCCGGACGGGTTCACCTATAGCGACCTGCACAGCCGCCCCTGAGCTCAGAGCGGCAGGCCCCGGATCGCGCGCGTCATGAGCTGCGGAAGCACGCCCCAGGGTCGGGCGACGGCGGGGCGTTCCAGCTCGGCGGCCGTCAGCCAGTGGCCGCAGCGCGACCGGGTGCGGATCGCCTCGGTCAGCCGGGCCGCGGCGTCGGGGTCGCTGCCCGGGCTGCCGGGCACGTCGGGCGGCGCGCTCTCGGCAAGCGCGCGGGCCATGCCGAGGATCATCAGCAGGTCGTCCTCGGTCCATTCCCCGCCCGGGGGCATGACGCGCGACAGGTCGATCAGCATGGCCCGCAGCGTCGCATCCGGCACGCGCCCGGGCCCCGCCACCATGCCGAGCGCGTCGAGCACCGCATCGAGCGGCGCGACGAAGCGCGCGCTGTCGGGCCGGATGTCCGCCGGGCTCACGTAGAGCGCGATGGCCATGAGGTCGACGGGCAGCGGCAGCGCCGCGACCGGCGCCTCCGCCACGCGCCGGAGCACCTCGGAACGCGGCAAGGCGAGGCGCATGGTCTCCCCGTCCGTCTCGATCACCCCGAGTGCGCCGAAACCATGCGCGGCGGCCGTCAGCACCACGTCGCCGGCCAGATCGACCTCCGGCCCCGCGGCGAAGACGAGATCGCAGAGAATCTCGGACAGTTCCGCCAGCAGGTCGCGCTGCTGCCCCTCGTCGAGCGTCAGGATGCGCGGGCGGCTCACAGCGCGCCCGTGAAGCGCTCGGGCAGACGGAAGCGCCGGTCGTCGTCGGGCCGGTCGAATTCCCAGAACCCGGTGTCGCCCCGCGGCCGCCAGCTGCGCTGCATCGCCTTTCGGACGGGGCGCATGTCGAAGCCCTCTTCCAGCGGCCGGGCCGCGAAGGCGTCGAAGACCGCGCGGTCCTCGCCGCGCGCCTCGGCAAACCAGTGCCGCCCGATGGATGCGTCCTTGTGGCTGTCCACGTTCACCGCCGCCGTCACCGCGTTGCGCCGGTCCATGACCGCGCGATACGCCTCGAAATCCACGTACTTCAGGTGGAACAGGTATAGCACATCCGGCGTGAAGAGCGTGTCGGACTGCGTGTAATGCCCGCCGCGGGCGATCTTGGTGCCGGTCGAGACGATGCAGGGCTTGGAATAATGCGGCGCGATGCGGACATGGCGCCGCGGGCCGATGACGCGCGCCCCGATCGGCTCGGGCTCGTCCGGGATCATCTGCACCACCTCCAGCCCGAGGGGCGTGTAGACCCGCCGCTGCGGCGCCCCGGCCAGCCAGTCGAGCAGGCCCATCCCCGCCGCGGGGTCGATCACCACCAGCTCGTCCACGTCACCCACGATGACATGGCCGTAATAGGCGTTCAGCCCCATCACGAGGTTGTTCAGGAGCCGCCAGCGCTTCATGTCGAAGTTCTTGTGCGGATCGCCCGGGATGCCGACGATGTTGCAGCCCTCGGCCATCGACAGCACCTCGGGATCGCGGTCATGGGCGACGATGTAGCAGTTCTCGCGCCCCAGAAGCCCGCCGTAATGGCGCAGCCAGATCTCGAGGAAGAAGAGATCGTCGCGCAGCATGGTGACGGCGCAGGCGGTGGATTGCATCGGATCGGCCCCCAAGGTCCCCGGCCCCGGTCCGGGCCCCGGCCGAGGATAGCGCGGTTGCGACGAAAGGAGAATCGTGGAAATCCATGTGCATCCGGGCCGTTGCGCCCGCGACGCATCGAGAGGACACCGCCCTGCTGCCCGAGGATTTCGCCCGGACCGGAAGGTTCTTCGCCCATCGGACGAACGCCCCCGTCACGCGGTTCCAGGTGATGGGGGAACGCTCCTCCGGCACCAATTTCGCCAAGCGCCTGCTCGGACGGAACACCGCCCTGTCGCCGACCGAGGCCCTGGGCTGGAAACACGGCTTTGCCCAGATGATCGCGGTGCCCTCCGACCTGGTGGTGGTCTGCATGGTGCGCGGCGCGGCCGAGTGGGTGCGCTCGATGCATGCCAAGCCCTGGCATTGCAGCGCCGCGATGCAGGCCCTGCCCCTGTCCGATTTCCTCCGCGCCGAATGGGACACGATCGTCGACCGCGACCGCTATTTCGACGAGGCCGCCCGGCTGGGCCTGCGGGGCGCGCCGCTCCAGCAGGACCGCGATCCGGTGACGGGTGCGCGCTTCGCGGACATCTTCGCCCTGCGGCGGGCGAAGCTCGCGGCGCTGACGGGCTATGCGCGACGGGACTGCAACCTCGCCTTCCTGCGGATGGAGGACATGATCGCCCGGCCCGAAGAGACGGTGGCCGCCTTCCGTGCGGCTTTCGCCCTGCCGGAGCCGCAGGCCTTCCGGGGCATCACGCGGCGGCTCGGATCGAAGTTCCGGCCCGCCATCGACGCGCGGCCCGAAACGCCGCCGCAGCTGAGCGCGGCCGATCTGGCCCGCCTCCGGGCGCGCGTGGATCCGGCGCAGGAGGCCATGCTGGGCTATCGGTACTGAAAGGGCCGCACCCCGCGGCGCGGCCCTTCCGTCATCCGTCCCGGAGGCGTCATTCCGCGGCGATCGCCACCGACGCGGCCTCGGGCGCCAGCGTCACGTGCAATCGCATGCCGTCGTCGCTGTGCGAGGCATCGAACCGCGCGTTCATCGCGTGGCAGAAGGTGCCGATCAGCGACAGGCGCAGGGTCGTCGGGGTGGCCGCGCCGCTGCCCGCCGCGTCGCTGGTGCCGCTCCGGAAGCCGGTCGAATCCTGCACCAGTCGTGGCGGCAGGTCCTCGAGCTGCAGTGCCGCCCCCTCCGCGATGACGGTCACCGCCGGGGCGCCCTCGTCCGCAAGCAGCAGGCGCACCCGCCCGCCCGAGGGCGTCCGCGCAATCGCGGCTTGCAGCATCGTGCCGACAAGGTCGCGCGCGGCGTTGCGGACCGTGTTGACGGGCAGGTTCCGCGGCGCCTCCATCACCACCTCGACGGCACGCCTGTCGGCATGGAAATGTTCCTGCCCGACCGCCTTGCGCGCCAGCGGGACGAGGTCCAGCGTCTCTCGCTCGGCTTCGTATTCGCGCTGCGCCTCGGCATCCGACAGGTCGAGCACGGATTGCAGCGTCTGCATCAGGTCCTGCCCGGAATTGCCGATGCTGGTGGCGAAATCGCGGTAGGCGGCGCCGCCGTAATCGCCGATCGACTGGGTCTTCATCAGGTCGGCAAAGCCCAGGATGACCGTCAGCGGCGTGCGGAAATCGTGTTTCATCCCGGCGAGCATGCGGAACTTCTCGCTCCGGTCCAGCTCGATCGCGTCGCGTTCGGCTTCGGCGAGGGTGAGCGAGGCATCGAGCCGGGTCACGCATTCCTGCACGCTCGCCATCAGCACCCCGGCCCCGTCGCCGTAGCGCGTCGGCAGGCGCGGCGTCTCGCGCGTGTCGAGGTAGGTCCGCGCCGCCTCGGAGGCGAGACGCACCGGCGCCAGAAGGGCCGCCATCGCGACCATGGTGGCCGCCGTCCCGACAAGCGTCGCGATCAGCATCGCGACCAGCACGTCGATCTGGTCCATCAACGGGGTCGGGTCGGCCACCAGGGCATAGGTGACCGCGCCGAACATGGGCACATGCACGCCGAGGAAGCTGACGAGAAGGATCTTCCCGGTGTAGGTGCGCGGCCAGTTCCGGCGGGCGAGGAATTCGTAGAGTCGCATGGGGTGCCCCTGATAGATTCGGCGGAATTGCCGGCATCGGGACGGTCTGGCGGCGAAATGGGGCCGAAAGGTGTAGATCGGATGTCTGAATGTGTCAGGCGGATGACCATTTTCCGCGACGCAGCGAACGCCGGAACGGCGCGCCACCAGAGCGTGCATCCTGCCGGATTCACGCGTCCCGATGTGGTCCAAAGGGGAGAAAGTGGCGCGGTTGACGGGGCTCGAACCCGCGACCCCCGGCGTGACAGGCCGGTACTCTAACCAACTGAGCTACAACCGCGCTTTCGTGCGGGGCTTCGGGACGGGGCAGTGGCGCGGTTGACGGGGCTCGAACCCGCGACCCCCGGCGTGACAGGCCGGTACTCTAACCAACTGAGCTACAACCGCTCGCTGCCCGTCCGGGTGCGCCCGAACGTGACGGGCGTTCTAGGGGCAAGGCAGGGGGGCGTCAAGCGACAAAAACCGGTTTCCGTTACGTGCTCAGGGCAGGCGCGCCGCGATGCGCTCCGGACCCTGCCCCGAGGGCACGCCGGAGCGCGTCCCTGCAGGCTGTTCGTGCGAGGGTGCGGTGGCGACAAGCGCCGAAAGGCAGACGATGAGGATCGCGAAACGGGACATGCAGGACGGGCCTTCTTCGTTCAGTGACGGCCAGCCTAGGCCCATCCCTGATCCCGGGTCAGCCCCTGGCGGCCCTGTCCCGCCTCAAAACGGGACGTCGTCGGCGCTCATGATGAATTTCGCGACGACTTTCTTCGGCCCGGCCTTCTCGAACGCGATGTCGAGCTTGTCGCCTTCGATTGCCGTGATGCAGCCATAGCCGAACTTCTGGTGGAAGACGCGCTCGCCCACCGTGTAGGCGCTGATGGCGGAGGCGTCGATCACCTGGTTCCGGACCTCCTGCGGCTGCGCCATGGGACGGTGCGTCTGCCGCTCCTGCATCCGCTTCCAGCCCGGCGAATTGTAGACATCCGCGCGGCTGGCCTTGTCGTGAAGCTGGCTCTGCATCCCCGCCGCGCCGTAGCCGCCGCCGTAGAGGCCCGGGGGCGTCAGCACCTCGACATGCTCCTCGGGCAGCTCGTCGATGAACCGCGAGGGCAGCGCGGATTGCCACTGGCCGAAGACCCGCCGGTTGCCCGCGAAGGAGATCGTGCAGACCTCCTCGGCCCGGGTGATACCGACGTAAGCGAGGCGGCGCTCCTCCTCGAGCCCCTTCAGCCCCGATTCGTCCATCGACCGCTGCGAGGGGAAGAGCCCATCCTCCCAGCCCGGCAGGAAGACCGCGGGGAACTCGAGCCCCTTGGCGGCATGGAGGGTCATGATCGAGACCTTCTCTTCGGAATTCTCGGTCTCGTTGTCCATGATCAGGCTTACGTGTTCGAGGAACCCCTGCAGGTTCTCGAAGCTTTCCAGTGCCTTGACCAGTTCCTTCAGGTTCTCGAGCCGCCCCGGCGCCTCGGGCGTCTTGTCGTTCTGCCACATCTCCGTGTAGCCGGATTCGTCCAGGATCACCTGCGCGAGCTCCACGTGGCTCACCAGCCCCTTGGGCGGCGTCGGCCCCTCCTCGATCACCGCGTCGGCATCCTCGGCCGGCGCGACACCGTGCCAGCGGGCGACCGCGTGCCAGCGGTCGATCCCCTCGACCAGCGCGCGGAGCTGGCCCGCGCCCTTGCCCGAGATCCCGCCCTCGGCCAGCAGGATCCGCGCGCCCTCCAGCAGGGAAACGCCGTGCTGGCGCGCCGTCACCTGGATGTTCTGCTGCGCCTTGTCGCCCAGCCCCCGTTTCGGCGTGTTCACGATCCGCTCGAAGGCGAGGTCGTCCTCGGGCGAGGTCACGACGCGGAAATAGGCCATGGCATCGCGGATCTCGAGCCGTTCGTAGAAGCGCGGGCCCCCGATCACGCGGTAGGGCAGGCCGATGGTCAGGAAGCGGTCCTCGAAGGCGCGCATCTGGTGCGAGGCGCGCACGAGGATCGCCATCGCGTCGAGCGACAGCGGCCGGATGCCCCGCGTCCCCCGTTGCAGCGCCTCGACCTCCTCGCCGACCCAGCGGGCCTCCTCGTCGCCGTCCCAATGGCCGATCAGGCGGACCTTCTCGCCCTCCTCCGCATCGGTCCAGAGCTCCTTGCCGAGCCGCCCCTCGTTGCCCCGGATCACCCCCGATGCGGCCGCGAGGATATGCGGCGTGGAGCGGTAGTTCTGTTCCAGCCGGACGACCTTGGCGCCCGGGAAATCCTTCTCGAACCGCAGGATGTTGCCCACCTCGGCCCCGCGCCAGCCATAGATCGACTGGTCATCGTCGCCCACGCAGCAGATGTTGCGGTGCCCGCCCGCAAGCAGCCGCAGCCAGAGGTACTGGGCCACGTTGGTGTCCTGGTACTCGTCCACCATGATGTAGCGGAACCAGCGCTGGTACTGGGCCAGCACATCCTCGTGCTTCTGGAAGATCGTGACCATGTGCAGCAGCAGGTCGCCGAAATCCGTCGCGTTCAGATCGCGCAGGCGGCGCTGGTACTGGTCGTAGATCTCCGTGCCCCGGTTGTTGTAGGCCGAGGCCTCCGAGGCGGGCACCTGTTCGGGCGTCCAGGCGCGGTTCTTCCAGCCGTCGATGATTCCCGCGATCATCCGGGCGGGCCAGCGCTTTTCGTCGATGTTGTTGGCGGCGATCAGCTGTTTCAGCAGCCGGATCTGGTCGTCGGTGTCCAGGATCGTGAAATTCGACTTGAGCCCGACCAGCTCCGCATGGCGCCGGAGCAGCTTCACGCAGATCGCGTGGAAGGTGCCGAGCCACGGCATGCCCTCGGCCGCATGGCCCAGCATCCGGCCCACCCGGTTCTTCATCTCGCGCGCGGCCTTGTTGGTGAAGGTCACCGCGAGGATCTCGTTGGGCTGCGCCTTGCCGGTGTTGAGCAGATGCACGATCCGGCTGGTCAGCGCCTTGGTTTTCCCGGTGCCCGCACCCGCCAGCATGAGGACGGGCCCCTCCAGCGCCTCGACCGCCTCGCGCTGCGCGGGGTTGAGATCGTCGAGATAGGGGGCGGGCCGGGCCGCCATCGCACGGGATGACAGCGAAGCGCGCGCGGCGCCTTCGAAGGCGTCGAATTCGTCGTGACTGCTCATGTGGCGATTGTAGCGCCGTTCAGGGCAGAGCGAAAGGGCATGTTCACCAGATGTTCACGCAAGATGCACCTTGCCTAACGAAAGGTTAATCAGCAATGTCGCGCGACCATGATGCTCGATCTCGACTACCCGACCCTCGCCGACCTGCGCGCCCGCGCCAAGCGTCGCCTTCCCCACTTCGCCTGGGAATACCTCGACAGCGGCACCGGCGACGACCGGGCGCTGCGCCGCTCGCGCGAGGCGCTGGACGAGGTCATCCTCGCGCCGCAGGTGCTCGCCGGCCGCCCGGTCCCGGATCTCTCGACCAGCTTCCTCGGGCGGCGCTATGCGAAACCCTTCGGCGTCTCTCCCGTCGGCATGACCGGGCTCTTCTGGCCCGGCGCCGAGGTGACGCTCGCGAAGAACGCGGTGAAGGACGGCCTGCCCTTCGGCCTCTCCACCGTCGCCGCGGCCTCGGTCGAGGATCTCGCCCCGCATGTCGGCGACAACGGCTGGTTCCAGCTCTATCCTCCGGCCGTGCCCGAACATTGCGAGGACCTGCTGAAGCGCGCGAAGGCCGCGGGCTTCCACACGCTGATCCTCACCGTCGACGTCCCCGGCCCCTCGCGGCGCGAACGCCAGCGCCGCGGCGGGCTGCGCACCCCGCCCTCGATCACGCCGCGGCTCTTCTTCCAGTCCGTCCTGCGCCCGCACTGGGCCCTTGCGGTGGCAAGGGCCGGCACCCCCACGGTCCGGGGTCTCGCCAAGTATCATTCCGACAACGAACCCGCCCGCCACGTCGGCCTCGCGCCCCATGCCGCGCCCGACTGGGACATGCTCAAACGCCTCCGTGACCTCTGGGACGGCCCCATCGTCGCCAAGGGCGTCCTCGTCCCCGCCGAGGCCAAGGCGCTGCAGGAGGCCGGGATCGACGCGATCTGGGTCTCGAACCACGGCGGCCGGCAGTTCGACGGCGGGCCCGGCGCGGCGACCGCCCTGCCCCTCGTGCGGGCCGCGGTCGGCCCCGATTTCCCGCTGATCTATGACGGCGCCACGGAATCGGGCCTCGACATCCTGCGCGCCATCGCGCTCGGCGCCGACATGGTGATGCTCGGCCGCGCCTGGCTCTGGGGCGTCGCCGCCTTCGGCGCCGAGGGCGCGGCGCATGTGACGCATATCCTGACCGAGGACATGACCTCCGGCATGATCCAGATGGGCGTCACCCGGCCCGCAGAGGTCCGCACCCGGCTCTGGGACAACCTCGTATAGACCCGGCCCTGCTTCCTCTTGCCGGAAGTATCCTCGGGGGGTGAATTGGCCGTCAGGCCAAGAGGGGGGCAGACAGCCCCCCTCGCCCGCCCGGCCCGGGGGCGCATCCCGGCTGGTCGCCGGTGCAAACTGCGACATCTTCCCCGTCTGCGAAGGTCGCTTTGCGAAACCCGATGATCGCAAACCGGCCTTGCGCCGCACCGCAGCGTCCTGTTTGCTGAGCGGAAATCGCGGCCTGCGCCGCCGCATGGGAAGGAGCCTCCGATGACCGACTTCAAGAAGATCCTCATCGCCAACCGTGGCGAGATCGCGATCCGCATCATGCGGGCCGCCAACGAGATGGGGAAGAAGACGGTCGCGGTCTTCGCCGAGGAGGACAAGCTGGGCCTGCACCGTTTCAAGGCGGACGAGGCCTATCGCATCGGCGCCGGGCTCGGCCCCGTCGCGGCCTATCTCTCGATCCCCGAGATCATCCGCGTCGCCAAGATGTCCGGCGCCGACGCGATCCACCCCGGGTATGGGCTACTGTCCGAGAACCCCGAATTCGTCGAGGCCTGCGACGCCGCCGGCATCACCTTCATCGGCCCCCGGGCCGAGACGATGCGCGCGCTCGGCGACAAGGCCTCGGCCCGCAAGGTCGCCATCGAGGCGGGCGTCCCGGTCATCCCCGCCACCGAGGTGCTGGGCGAGGACATGGACGCGATCCTGAAGGAGGCCGAGGAGATCGGCTATCCGCTGATGCTCAAGGCCTCCTGGGGCGGCGGCGGGCGCGGCATGCGTCCGATCGAGAACGCCAGGGAACTGCCCGAGAAGGTCCGCGAGGGCCGGCGCGAGGCCGAGGCCGCCTTCGGCAACGGCGAGGGCTATCTCGAGAAGATGATCACCCGCGCGCGGCACGTCGAGGTGCAGATCCTCGGCGACCGGCATGGCGAGATCTACCACCTCTGGGAACGCGACTGCTCGGTCCAGCGCCGCAACCAGAAGGTCGTCGAACGCGCCCCCGCCCCCTACCTCAGCCAAGCGCAGCGCGAGGAGCTCTGCGAGCTCGGCCGCAGGATCTGCGCCCATGTGAACTACGAATGCGCGGGCACCGTCGAGTTCCTGATGGATATGGAGACTGAGAACTTCTACTTCATCGAGGTGAACCCCCGCGTCCAGGTCGAGCACACCGTGACCGAGGAGGTCACCGGCATCGACATCGTGCAGGCGCAGATCCTGATCAGCGAGGGCAAGACGCTGGCCGAGGCCACCGGCAAGGCCGCGCAGTCCGAGATCCAGCTCAACGGCCACGCGCTCCAGACCCGGATCACCACCGAGGATCCGCAGAACAAGTTCATCCCCGATTACGGCCGGATCACCGCCTACCGGAGCGCCACCGGCATGGGCATCCGCCTCGACGGCGGCACGGCCTACGCGGGGGGCGTCATCACCCGCTTCTACGACTCGCTGCTGGTGAAGGTCACGGCCCATGCCCAGACCCCCGAGAAGGCCATCGCGCGCATGGACCGGGCGCTCAGGGAATTCCGGATCCGCGGCGTCAGCACGAACATCGCCTTTGTCGAGAACCTGCTGAAACACCCGACCTTCCTGAACAACGAATACACCACGACCTTCATCGACACGACGGACGAGCTCTTCGATTTCGCGCAGCGTCGGGACCGGGGGACCAAGGTCCTCACCTACATCGCCGACATCACCGTGAACGGGCATCCCGAGGTGCAGGGCCGTCCCAGGCCGCATCCCGACCTGAAACCGCCGCGGATGCCCGAACTTCGCGAGGAGCGGCTGCATCAGGGCACGCGCAACCTGCTCGACGACAAGGGCCCGAAGGCCGTCGCCGACTGGATGAAGGCGCAGCAGGAGCTTCTGTTCACCGACACCACGATGCGCGACGGCCACCAGTCGCTGCTGGCCACCCGGATGCGCAGCCTCGACATGATCAAGGTTGCGCCCGCCTACGCGGCGAACCTGCCGCAGCTCTTCTCGGTCGAATGCTGGGGCGGCGCGACCTTCGACGTGGCCTATCGTTTCCTGCAGGAATGCCCGTGGCAGCGCCTCCGCGACATCCGGGCGGCGATGCCGAACATCATGACCCAGATGCTGCTCCGCGCCTCGAACGGGGTGGGCTATACGAACTACCCCGACAACGTGGTGCAGAGCTTCGTCGCCCAGGCCGCGACCTCCGGCGTCGACGTCTTCCGCGTCTTCGACAGCCTGAACTGGGTCGAGAACATGCGCGTGGCGATGGACGCGGTGCTCGAGAGCGGCAAGGTGCTCGAAGGGACGATCTGCTACACCGGCGACGCGCTGGATCCGGCGCGGGCGAAATACGACATCGCCTATTACGTGAAGATGGCGAAGGAGATGGAGGCCGCGGGCGCCCATATCCTCGGGATCAAGGACATGGCGGGCGTGATGACGGCGGCGGTGGCGGACAAGCTCTTCCCGGCGCTCAAGGACGCGGTCGAGCTGCCGATCCACTTCCACACCCACGACACCTCCGGTGCGGCGATCTCCACGATCCTCGCCGCCGCCGCCAAGGGGGTCGATTGCGTGGACGTCGCGATGGATTCGCTCTCGGGCAACACCTCGCAGCCCACCTTCGGGTCGGTCCTGGAGGCGCTGAAGCACAATTCCCGCGCCTCCTCGATCGACATCGCCGCGGTGCGCGAGATCTCGAACTACTGGGAGGCGGTGCGCGGGCAATACGCGGCCTTCGAGAGCGGCATGCAGGCCCCGGCCTCCGAGGTCTACCTGCACGAGATGCCGGGCGGCCAGTTCACCAACCTCAAGGCGCAGGCGCGGTCCATGGGGCTCGAGGATCGCTGGCACGAGGTCGCGCAGACCTATGCCGACGTGAACAAGATGTTCGGCGACATCGTGAAGGTGACGCCTTCCTCCAAGGTCGTGGGGGACATGGCGCTGATGATGGTCTCCCAGGGGCTGACGCGGGCGGAGGTGGAGAACCCGGACAAGGACGTCTCCTTCCCCGACTCGGTCATCGACATGATGCGCGGCAATCTCGGCCAGCCGCCGGGGGGCTTCCCCGAGGCCATCGTGAAGAAGGCGCTCAAGGGCGAGAAACCTCTCACCGACCGGCCCGGCAAGCACCTCAAGCCCGTGGACCTCGAGGCGAAGCGCAAGGAGATCAGCGAGAAGCTGGACGGGGTCGAGATCGACGACGAGGATCTGAACGCCTACCTCATGTATCCCAAGGTCTTCGAGGAATATGCGCGGCGGCACGAGGTCTACGGTCCCGTCCGCTGCCTGCCGACGCGGACCTTCTTCTACGGCATGGAGCCCGAGGAGGAGATCACCGCCGAGATCGACCCCGGCAAGACGCTGGAGATCCGCCTCCAGACCGTCGGCACGGTGCAGGACGACGGCGAGGTGCGCGTCTTCTTCGAGCTGAACGGCCAGCCGCGGATCATCCGCGTCCCCGACCGCAAGGCGGGCGCCACGAGCGCCGCCCGGCCCAAGGCGGATCCGTCGAACCCCGCGCATGTGGCGGCGCCGATGCCGGGGGTGGTCGCCTCCGTCTCGGTCCAGGCCGGGGCCGAGGTGTCGGAGGGCGACCTGCTTCTCACCATCGAGGCGATGAAGATGGAGACCGGGCTGCACGCGGACCGCGACGGGGTGGTGAAGGCCGTCCACGTCTCGGCGGGCGGCCAGATCGACGCGAAGGACCTTCTGATCGAATACGAGTGAACAGCGGGGCCCTCGCGCCCCCTGTCCGTCCCCTCTTTGCGAAGGCGGTCCGGCGCACTACTTCTCTGCGCAATCCGCAATCGCTCAGGGGAGTCACCGGGCATCATGATGGAACTTCTGCAAGACCCGGCCGTCTGGGCCTCGTTCCTGACACTCACCGTGCTCGAGATCGTGCTCGGCGTCGACAACGTCATTTTCATCTCGATCACCGCGGCACGGCTGCCGCAGGAACAGCGCCGCTCGGCCCGGATGATCGGCCTCACCCTGGCGCTTCTGGTGCGGATCGCGCTGCTCTTCTCGATCGCCTGGATCATCGGGCTCACCGCGCCGGTCTTCACCATCGCCGAGCATCCCTTCTCGTGGCGCGACATCATCCTCTTCCTCGGCGGGCTCTTCCTGATCTGGAAGGCCGCGACCGAGATCTTCGCCGAGGTCGAGGGCGAGGCGCATGAGGAAGGCGTCGTGCAGGCCACCTTCGCCGCCGTGATCTTCCAGATCGTCATCCTCGATGTCGTCTTCTCGCTCGACAGCGTGATCACGGCGGTCGGGATTGCAGATCATATCGAGGTCATGGTCGCCGCGGTCATCCTCGCCATCGTCGTGATGATGATCGCCGCCGAACCGATCGCGGGCTTCGTGGAGGCGCATCCCTCCACCAAGATGCTCGCCCTCGCCTTCCTCGTGATGATCGGCATGTCGCTGGTCGCGGACGGCTTCGGCTATCACATCGAACGCGGTTTCATCTACGCGGCGATGGTCTTCGCGGGCGCGGTGGAGGGGCTGAACCTGCTGCGGGCCGCGCGGCGGCGGAAGGCCAAGACGCCGCCCGAGATGACCTGACGGCGCGCGATTCCAAGGCGAATTCCCGCCCGTCCGCGGGCGGTCCGCCGCCGGGCGATCGGCGCCGTTTCAGGCGCGACGGCGAAAAACCCAATGGCGCTTGCGGCTTGGCCGCAGGCGCCCCTCCCGGGCCCCTGCCGTGCCGGTTCACAAATCCGACAGCGCTCGATTCGTCCTCTTTCCGAAATTTGCCAATGGCCGCGAAGGCTTGCCCCGCGCGCCCCGGGCAAGGCGGCGTCAAGGCCTGTCATTTCGACAGCAATGCGGCGATCCTGTTCTGCAAGGCGCAGCCGCGAGGCTCTCGGGCGTTGAAGCAAGAGGCCGGAGACGGCCGGGATACCCTTCCGGCAGTCCACGCGTTTCCCTGGCCCACCGAGGGCCTTGTCGGCACGTGCGCCGCGCCTGGGCACGACGGAGGGGACGCACCAGGGATGCCGTCCGTCGTGCCCCGGACATCCGCGCCGCCCCGTCCGCGGGGTGACGCCCGGTCACGAGAACACATGGGTTCTTCGGTTCGGTTTACCCCCCAAGGGCCGGACCGGGGTCTCGCACCCGGAGACGCGAGAATCTCGCCTCCGGGTGCGTTTTTTCACTTGCAGGGCCAAGCCAGAGAAAATAGATGATCCCTCACTCAAGGAGGCGGGCGTAGCTCAGGGGTAGAGCATTACCTTGCCAAGGTAAGGGTCGTGAGTTCGAATCTCATCGCCCGCTCCATTGAGACCCTGGTTATCCAGGACACATGCAAGTGCGGCGCGGGCGTAGCTCAGGGGTAGAGCATTACCTTGCCAAGGTAAGGGTCGTGAGTTCGAATCTCATCGCCCGCTCCATTTTTCGGAATGGTCGCAAGCACTTGCATCGGGATGGCAGCCCAAGGCGCCCGTCCCGCCGTCCGCCGGGATCGCCACCTTCATCCGCTGCATACTTTGCCGCAAATGCCTGTGGAACGTAAACTTTTTGGTATTTGGGCGTTTTTTTGACAAATTTGCAGGCTAGCAAGTTGTCAAGAGGCCCCGAATGCGGGCCGTTTTCGCTGGGCCCGAAGAAGGTTCTCCGAAGGCGCCCGCGGGATAACGAGCGACGAGTGACACATGCGACTTCTTATCGTTGATGACGAACCGAGTATCCTGGAACTTCTGGGCGTGGCCCTGAAGGCTCTCGGCACCTACAAGGTCAAGACCGCCACATCCGCGAAGCAGGCGCTCCAGATGATCGAGGGCAAGCCGCGGGAATTCGACGCCTTCCTCCTCGACATCCAGATGCCCGAGATGAACGGCATCGACCTCTGCGCCGAAATACGCCGCAACGAGCTCTACAAGAACGCCCCGATCCTGATGCTCACCGCGATGTCGCAGATGAGCTACGTCGAGAAGGCCTTTGAGGCGGGCGCGACGGATTACGTGACCAAGCCCTTCAACTTCGAGGACCTCAAGCAGCGCCTGAACACCGCGCGCAAGCTGAAGTATTCGAAGGCGTCGGTCGGCGAGGCCGAAGACAACCCCTCGATGATGCGCTCCGTGCTCTACCACGAGAGCCAGGACTACGCCTCCGAGCTCGACTTCTCGAAGGTCGAACGCTTCATCGGCAAGGCCGAGTTCGAGAACTACGTCCGCCAGATGTCGCTGTCGAAAGCCTCGCAGACCTGCGCCTTCGCGCTGCGGGTCGGCAACGGCGCAGAGATCAACGTGCAGACCTCCTCGATGGACTTCTTCAAGACCATGATGAAGGTCGCGCAGGAGCTGGTCTACGGCACGCAATCGGCGGGCAGCCTGCTGACCTATGTCGGCAGCGGCGTCTTCGTCTGTGCCGAACATGGCAACCGCCTGACGGATACCGAGAAGCTGGAGCGCGCGATCGCCACGGCGCTCTCGACCGCGACCTTCACCGGCCCCTGCCCCGAGATCGCGGTCGGCGAGCATGCCGAGATGGAAACCTTCGACCCCGGTTCGGGTCCGAAGCTGATCGAGGACGCGATCGAGCGGGCGATGCAGCGCGACGTCTTCACGGTCGGACCGTCGACCCAGTCCAACGTGACGCATATCTCCTCGGCCCCCGTGGCCCGGCCGCAATCGGGATACGTGCAGCGGCCCCAGCGTCCGGCGCAATCCTCGCAATCCTCGGGCTCTTCCCCCTCCAAGGCGCGTCCGGACCGGCAGGCGTACGAGAAGATGCTTCTCGACTCGCTGCGGAACGGCTGAACCATCTGAACGGGGGCCCGTACCGATGAGCACCATCACACATTCCCCGGCGATGAAGAGCCTGCGCCGCATGTTCCTGAACCCGACGCGCAAGCAGATCGTCGATTACTGCGATTCGATCGGGATCCTGATGTGGCAACGGCACGGGATCTTCTTCGCCGCCACCCTGCTCGCCGCGGTCTACATCGACGCGACCAAGGCCTTCCTGCTCTACTCCGCCGTCCTGCTGACCGACCTGCTCGACATCCGCATGGCGCGCCGCGTCTCCAAGTGGACCGGCAAGGACCAGCGGACCGCGCGCCGCATCGGCATCCAGATCCTCATCAACACGGTGCTGAGCGCCCTCGCCATCACCACCTTCGTCGTGATGATCGCGCTCGAACAGAGGCTCGGCGGGCATTTCACCCCCCTCTTCTTCCTGTTCGCCGCGGCGCTCTTCTGCGCGATGAACAACCACCAGATCCTTGGTGCGCTGATCGTTCGGCTCTCGATCTATGCCGTCGGCTTCGTCTACATCGCGCTGATCGACGTGCTGCGGTTCATGCCGCCGATCACCTCCTACATCTGGCTGCAGTTCTTCACCGTCGCCTTCGTGATGTACTTCATCCTTGACGTGAGCCGGCTCTACCTCGGCATGTACCGGGCCAACCTCGCGCATCTCGAAAAGCTCGAGGCCGAGCACGAGAAGACCAAGATCGCCTACAAGGTGAAGTCCAACTTCGTCTCCACGGTCAGCCATGAGCTGCGCACGCCGCTGACCTCGATCAAGGGATCGCTCGACCTGATCCAGGCGGGCTCCATCGGGCCGGTGCCGGATCACCTGAAGCCGGTGCTCGACCTCGCGGGCCGCAACTGCGAACGCCTGTCCGACCTCATCAACGACATTCTCGACGTCCAGAGCCTCGAGGCCGGCCGCTTCGTCAGCGAGCTCAAGCCGATCGTCGCCGAGGACGTCGTCGAGGAAGCCGTGCAGGTGAACTACGGCTTCGCCGACAAGCATGGCGTCTACCTCGACTTCACCCGCCCCGAGACCACCACCTACATCAAGGGCGACCAGCGCCGTCTGATCCAGGTGTTGACCAACCTGATCTCGAACGCGGTCAAGTTCTCGGAACAGGGGGACGCGGTCACCGTCCGTTGCGAGATCGTGGACAACAAGATCGTCGTCTTCGTCGAGGACAACGGGATCGGCATCCCCGAGAATTCGCGCGACAAGGTCTTCGGCCAGTTCCACCAGATCGACAGCTCGGACCAGCGCGACTACGGCGGCACCGGGCTGGGGATGAACATCTCCAAGCAGATCGTCGAATTGCACAAAGGCGTCATCGACTACGTGTCCGAGCTGGGCGTGGGAACGACCTTCATGGTTGCGCTCGACATTGTCGAGAAGCCCGCCAACCAGCCGACCACGCCGGGCCCGACGGCCTGGGACGAGCGCGCGCCCAACAAGGTGCGCATCGCAGCCAATGGTTGAGTGACGCGCAAGCCGCCGCAGATTAATGAGAATTCCTCAGACCCCGGCCCAGGCCGGGGTCTTTGTGCTTAATGCTGCGCCAAATTTCGCTCAATATGTTGCAATTTCGCCCTACCCGCCCCGGGAAACTGAAATAAGGCGGAATCAAGGCAAAGTTGAGTTTGCAATGAACACACTCTTGCCCGATGGTTAACAAAAACCAACGAGGCAACGGTACACCATGCACCATCACCGTGGTCTGGCGCGTCCATCTCGCGCCGAGACGGTCTTTCCCGAGATCCTTCCGGGGGACACCGCCCCTCAGCGCGAAATACGTTTCCGCCCTTCGGCGACCGTAAATGCGGCCGACCAGATTCCCGAGCTGGAGAAGAACGGCTCGATCAAGATCACGACGATGTCGTTCCTCAACATGACGCAATACGGCGATCTCTTCGTCGAGTTCATGCGCGCCCGCCGCGAGGTCTTCATCGACCGGCTGCACTGGACCCTGCCCCAGGCCGACGGCATGGAATTCGACCAGTACGACACGCCGCAGGCCCGCTGGGTCGCCGTTCACGAATACGGCCAGGTTCTGGGCGGCATCCGCCTGATGCCGACCACCGCGCGCTGTGCGGCCTATTCCTACATGCTGCGCGATGCGCAGCTCGACCTGCTGGACAGCATTCCGAACGACGTGCTCTTCTTCGAGGCGCCGGTCGATCCCCGCATCTGGGAGGCCACGCGTCTCTTCATCGCCGAGGGCGTCGACGCCAAGCGCCGCCCCATCGTCCAGCGGCTCCTGCTGACCGCGATGCAGACCACCGCCGCCGAACACGGCGCCACCTCGGTGATCGGTATCGTCCCCGCCGTCTTCTCGCGCTGGCTGAAGCGCATCGGCATGAACGCGGCGCCCGTGGGACCGAAGTTCAACATCGACGGAACCTGGAGCCAGGCCGCGCTCTTCGGGCTGAAGGATCGGCTGCAGTAGAGGGGTTTGCGGCGCGGGGGCGTCCCGGCTTCGGTGTCACCGGTCAATTCCGGTGATCCCGGACAGCAACGTCATGCGTCGGGCAACGGCTCGCAAGCTACCGTCTCCGTAGCTCGAAACCGATATAAAGCGCAGGTCGAGAGATTGGGAACTGCGCGAAAAAGCGGAGAGACTTCGACCACTTTCGCGATGACACAGCGACTGAATGGACCAGGCAGCGCGGCGCAGCTGGACGTTGAAATCACGTGTGGCTCGTCCGGAAGTTAATCTCTCAAAAAGAAATGAGTGATGACGGTGCTTGCCACGTGGGTGTACCCGTTTTCCACTATCTTTCTGAAAACATCAGTTGAAGCCACCGCAGCGATCGACCTGCCGTGAATTTCGACGGCGATGCATCTCGGCTTGACCTTGTCAAAAGGAAATCCATTCAAGGCTGGCAGTTCGAAGCCTTCAAGGTCAATGTTCAGGAAGTCGATTTCCTTCACATCGTGCTCTTGTATGATCGTGCTCAAGCTCTTGGCTGGAATAGACCTCTTTTTGATCTTTCCTCTTCCACCATCCATGCGCAAAGCGAAGTCTTCGTCACAAGTGTTGGTGAGCGCAACATCTCCGAAAAAATAGCCTTCTATTTGTCCATCGTGTTCAGCAACCGCACAACAGATGGCGATGTCTCTCGGTCGATGCTGACGGAAGCCTTCGATTGAGGTTTCGGACATATCTACAACGATACCATCCCAACCCAAGTCATAGAGAAAGCGTGTGACTGACTCCTGTGTATGATGGTACCCACCACAGTCTATGTAGAAACCGCCCTCCGAGATGGTTTTCTTCATGTTCCGTCCCAGGAGGCGGCGCAACACGAGGTCTTCGCCCTGTTGAGCGTAGCAAATCTTCGCATCGGCGAAGGACTGCATACGCTTCAAAAAAGCAGCATCTTTTTCAAATTCGAAGCTCATTATCGTTGTAATCCATTTGCACTGTCGACTTTGCTCGCATGTACCGAGGTAGCAAGTCCTGGTGGCATTATCCCCAAGATTTGTCCAAAGTCGACAAAACAACTGACCCAAGCCCGATGTTCAGCCTGTCGCTCGGCGGAAGCCTTGGCGCAGTTCAACGGGCACAAACCCGGACTGAGTCCTGTAACGTCCAGCGAAGCGGGTGAAGAAAGTGTCCGGCCTTCCGGTGGTGCCCCCAGAGAGACTCGAACTCCCGACCCACTGATTACAAATCAGTTGCTCTACCAGCTGAGCTATAGGGGCAGCCGGGACCGTTTACGCGCTCCGGGGGCGCCGTTCAAGTCCGTTCATCGGTTGGCCCGGGCCAGCAGGGCGACGGCGGCGAGGCCCACGAGGATCACCAGAAGTGCGGCCGGGGCGGCGCCCGAGAGGTTCTCGAGGCTGGCCTGTTCGTGGGTCCGCGTGGCCAGCGTGTCGTAGTTGAACGGACGCAGGAGCAGGGTTGCCGGAAGCTCCTTCACGCAATCCACGAAGACCAGCAGCAGGGCCGAGGCAAGCGTGCCGCGGATGAGCGGGTAATAGACCGATCGCAACACCTGTCCGCGCCGGCGCCCCAGCGACCGCGCCGCCATCGGCAGCGAGGGCGAGACCCGGCCGAAGGCCGCATCCGCCGCGCCCTGCGCGATGGCGAAGAAGCGCACCGAATAGGCCAGGATCAGCGCGAAGGCCGATCCGGTCAGCAGCAGTCCGAAGCTGCGGCCGGTGAGGCCTTCGAGCGCATCGGCAAGGGCGTTGTCGAAACTGGCGAGCGGGATCAGGATCCCCACCCCCAGAACGGCCCCCGGCGCGGCATAGCCGATCGTGGTCAGCGGCAGCAGCATCCGCGGCAGCGCCCGCCCGCTCAGCCGCACCCCGTAGACGAGGAAGACCGCCGCCAGCACGGTCATGAGCGCCGCGGTGCCGCCGACCGAGAGCGTGTGCCAGAACGCCCGGACCAGGCCCGGGTCGGTGAAGGCGCCCGCCTCGTCCCAGGCATGGCCCAGGATAACGCCCGCGGGCAGCACGAAGCCCATGAGCAGCGGCAGGATGCAGAGCAGCGTCGCGGTCCAGGCCTTCCAGCCGGTCAGCGCCTGCTTGACCACGGGGCGCATCCCGCGGGCGGTGGTGTAGAATTTCGACCGCCGGCGCGAGGCCTTCTCGAGCAGGACCAGCATGACCACCAGCACCAGGATCACGCAGGCGATCTGCGCTGCGCCCGCGGCATTGTTGCTCTCGAGCCAGGTCGAGAAGATGCCCGTCGTCAGCGTCTGCACGGCGAAGTAATCGACCGTGCCGAAATCGTTCACCGTCTCCATCATCGCGACCGCCACGCCCGCGGCGATGGCTGGCCGCGCGAGCGGCAGGCCGACCCGCCGGAACCGGCCGAAGGCGCCGACGCCGAGCGACATCGCCACCTCTTCGCCGGCGCCCGCCTGTTCGCGGAACGCGGCGCGCGCCAGGAGGTAGACGTAGGGATAGAGTGCCGCCGAAAGCACCAGCACCGCGGCGGGCAGCGAGCGGATCTCGGGGAACCAGTAATCCCGCGCCGATTGCCAGCCGAAGAGGTCGCGCAGCGCGGTCTGCACCGGCCCGGCATATTCGAGGAAATCGACCAGCGCATAGGCCCCGACATAGGCCGGGATTGCCAGCGGCAGCAGAAGCAGGTAATCGAGCAGGCGGTCCAGCGGGAAGCGGTAGCGCGCGACGATCCAGGCCGCGCCCGTCCCGATCGAGGCGGTCAGCACCCCCACCCCGGCCATCAGCCAGAGCGTGTTGCGCAGGTAACGCGGCAGCGTGGTCGAAACGAGATGCGGCCAGATGTTCTCGCCTCCCGTGAAGACGGGCGCGAGCGCGATCAGCACCACGGACAGGATCGGCGCCACGACGACGGCCGCGATCACCACCGCGCCGACCGACCAGCCAGAGGGCCAGCCTGCGGGAAGATGCGGCCCGCGGCCGCGCTGTGTCGAGACATCCACCATGCAGGGTGCCATGCCGCAAAGCGCTTTTACTGTCCAGCCGCTGCAGGATATAGACCCGGGGAGTTGGGGCAGAGATGAGGACAGGCGGACCATGGACATCGTCCTGCACGCGGGCGCGCATTGCACAGACGAGGACCGTCTCGTGAAATGCCTGCTGAAGAACAAGGACCTCTTCCTGCAGCGCGGCGTGGCCGTGCCCGGCCCCTCGCGCTATCGCCGCCTGCTCCGGGACGCGGTGCAGGCGCTCGGCAAGGGCGAACCGGCCGAGGGCGCGCGGGAGATCCTGCTCGACAGCATCCTCGAACATGACGGCGTTCAGCGGCTGCTGCTGTCGAACGAGAACGTCTTCGGCGTTCCGAAGATCGCGGTCAGCGACGGCGTGCTCTATCCGCAGGCGGCCCAGCGGATCGCCGACCTCGGGCGGCTCTTTCCCGGCGACCGGCTGGTGCTTGCCCTCGGGATCCGCAACCCCGCGACCTTCCTGCCCGCGCTGTTCGCGCAAAGCCCGCAGGAGGATTTCCTGACCTTCCTCGACGGCACCGATCCCGCCACCCTGCGCTGGTCCGAACTGGTGGAGCGCATCCGCGCGGCCCATCCCGATCTGCCGCTCGTGCTCTGGTGCAACGAGGACACCCCGCTCATCTGGGGCTCGGTCCTGCGCGCCGTCGCGGGGCTGGAGGAAGGCACCAAGATCGGCGGCGCCTTCGACCTCCTGTCCGAGATCATGTCGCGCGAGGGGATGCAGCGGTTCCGCGCCTACCTGAGCGATCACCCGGTGATGACGGAGCCGCAGAAACGGCGCGTCATGGGCGCCTTCCTCGACAAATACGCGCTGGAGGACGAGATCGAGGAAGAGCTCGACCTGCCCGGCTGGGACGAAGGCTATGTCGAGATGCTGACGCAGCGCTACGAGGCCGATGTCGCCGCGATCGAGGAGCGGGGCGATGTCCATTTCATCGCCGCCTGAAACCGGCCCCCTGGGCCTTTTCCTGACCGCGCCCCCGGGGCTCGAGGAGGTGCTGCGCGCTGAGGCCGAGGGGCTGGGCTTTGCCGCCCCCCGCTCCGTGCCCGGCGGGGTCGAGACCAGCGGCGGATGGCCCGAGGTCTGGCGGGCGAACCTGATGCTGCGCGGCGCCACGCGGGTGCTGGTGCGGATCGCGGAATTCCGGGCGATGCACCTTGCCCAGCTCGACAAGCGCGCGCGGAAGGTCGACTGGGGATCGGTGCTGAAACCGGGCACGCCGGTGAAGGTCGAGGCGACCTGCCGCAAGTCGAAGATCTATCACGACCGTGCCGCGGCGCAGCGGGTCGAAACCGCCCTGGCCGAGACGGCGGGCGCCGTGCCCGACAAGGCGGCCGCGCTGACGATCCGGGTGCGGATCGAGGACGACCTCGTCACGCTCTCCGTCGACAGCTCCGGCGAGGCACTGCACAAGCGCGGTCACAAGCAGGCGGTCGGCAAGGCCCCGATCCGCGAGACGATGGCCGCGCTCTTCCTGCGGCAATGCGGCTATGACGGGACCGAGCCGGTGATCGATCCGATGTGCGGCTCCGGCACCTTCGTGATCGAGGCGGCCGAGATCGCCATGGGCCTCCTGCCCGGCCGGTCGCGCGGCTTCGCCTTCGAGGATCTGGCGAGTTTCGACGCCGCCGCCTTTGCGGCCCTGAAGGAGGTGCCGGCAAAGGCGCCCCCCGCCCTGACCTTCCGCGGCAGTGACCGGGACCAGGGCGCGGTGGCCTCGGCCACGCAGAATGCCGAACGCGCGGGCGTTGCGGCGGTGACCGCCTTCGCCTGCCATCCGGCGGGTGCCCTGGAGCGGCCCGAGGGGCCAGCGGGCCTCGTCATGGTGAACCCGCCCTACGGCGGGCGGATCGGCAACCGGAAGCTGCTTTTCGCGCTTTACGGCGGGCTCGGGCAGGTGCTGCGCGAGCGGTTCAGCGGCTGGCGGCTCGGGATGGTGACGAACGACGGGGGGCTCGCCAAGGCCACGGGGTTCGACTTCGCGGAGGTCGGACCGCCGATTCCGCATGGCGGGCTCTCGGTGAAGCTCTACCGGACCGGGGTGATCCGGTGAGCCTGCGCGCGTCCTGAAACGACGCAAGCCGGGCACAGGCCCGGCCTGCATCTGGTGCCGTCTGTCGCCTGGACAACCGGAACGACGCCGCTCAGGCGGTGCAGGCCGGGCCTGAGCCCGGCCCCGCGCCCTTCGCTTCAGGCGAGCATCACCATCGGCGTCTCGAGGTTCTCGACGATCGCCTGCAGCAGCTCGGCCCCGAGCGCCCCGTCGATCACCCGGTGATCCACGCTCAGCGTCACCGACATCACCGTGGCGACCGAGACCGCGCCGTCCGCGTCCACGACGGGCTTCTTCACGCCCGCACCCACGGCAAGGATCGCGCCGTGCGGCGGGTTGATGACCGCGTCGAAATTGTCGATCCCGAACATCCCGAGGTTCGACACCGCGAAGCTGCCGCCCTGGTATTCATGCGGCGCGAGCTTGCGGTCGCGCGCACGGGCGGCAAGGTCCTTCATCTCGGACGAAAGTTTCGAGAGCGATTTCGACTCCGCGTCCTTCAGCACCGGCGTGAAGAGCCCGCCCTCGATGGCCACGGCGACCGCGACGTCCGAGGGCTTCAGCTCGAGCACCCTGTCGCCGGCCCAGACGGCGTTCGCCTTCGGCACGGACTGGAGCGCCAGCGCACAGGCCTTGATGATGAAGTCGTTGACCGAAAGCTTCACCCCCCGCCCTTCGAGCTGCCTGTTCAGCTCGGCGCGGAACTTCAGCAGGGCGTCGATGCGGATGTCCCGGCGCAGGTAGAAATGCGGGATCGTCTGCTTCGCCTCGGTGAGCCGCGCCGCGATCGTCTTGCGCATCCCGTCGAGCTTCACCTCGGTGAACTCCCGGTCGGCATACATCTTGAGCACCGCGTCCGAGGAGAGCCCCGCCGGCGCCATCGCCGGCTTGCCGCCCTGGGGCTGAGCCGGTGCCTCCGTCTTCGCGGGGGCCTGTGCCTTCGCCGCGCCGCTCTCGGCCGCGCCCAGCACGTCGGCCTTCACGATGCGGCCCTTGGGACCGGACCCCTCGATCGTCGTCAGATCGAGCCCCTTGTCCTTGGCGATCCGGCGCGCGAGCGGCGAGGCGAAGATGCGCTGGCCCTCGGCATCCTTCGGCGCGGCGGGCGCCCTGGTGTCGCTCTTGCCGGCGGCGCCATCCACCGGCCCCGGCTGCGCCTCGCGCGGGACGGGCGCCTTGCCGGCCTTCTCGCCGGCGCTGTCGTCCGCCTCGGCGCCTTCGTCCTTGGCCTCGGGCTTGGCTTCGGCGTTCGGAGCCGCGGTCTCGCCGATGTCGTCGGCGCTCTCGCCCTCTTCCAGCAGCACGGCGATCGGCTGGTTCACCTTCACGCCCTCGGTGCCCTCGGCCACGAGGATCTTCCCGATGACGCCCTCGTCGACGGCCTCGAATTCCATCGTCGCCTTGTCGGTCTCGATCTCGGCCAGCAGGTCGCCGGAGGAGACGGTGTCGCCCTCCTTGACCAGCCATTTCGCCAGCGTGCCCTCCTCCATCGTGGGGGACAGCGCGGGCATCAGGATCTCGGTCGGCATCTGTCGCTCTCCTTACCTGTAGGTGACCTGGCGGGCGGCCTCGACCACCTCGTCGGTGGTGACAAGCGCCAGCTTCTCGAGGTTCGCCGCGTAGGGCATCGGCACATCCTTGCCCGTGCAGTTGATCACCGGCGCGTCGAGATAGTCGAAGGCGCGCTGCATGATCGTGGCCGAGATGTGGTTGCCGATGGCGCCCACCGGGAAGCCCTCCTCGACCGTGACGCAGCGGTTCGTCTTCATGACCGAGGCGAGCACGGTGTCATAGTCGATGGGCCGCAGGGTGCGAAGGTCGATCACCTCGGCCTCGATCCCGTCTTCTGCAAGCCTGTCAGCGGCTTGCAGGGCATATTGCATCCCGATCCCGAAGCTCACGAGGGTCACGTCGGACCCTTCGCGCCAGATCTTCGCCTTGCCGAAGGGCACGGTGAAATCGTCCAGCACGGGGACCTCGAAGGTCCGCCCGTAAAGGATTTCGTTTTCAAGGAAAATCACCGGGTTCGGGTCTCGGATCGCGGACTTCAGCAGGCCCTTCGCATCCGCCGCCGAATAGGGCTGCACCACTTTCAGGCCGGGGATATGCGCGTACCATGCCGCATAATCCTGGCTGTGCTGGGCCCCGACCCGCGCCGCGGCGCCGTTCGGGCCACGGAAGACGATGGGACAGCCCATCTGGCCGCCCGACATGTAGAGCGTCTTGGCCGCGGAATTGATAATCTGGTCAATGGCCTGCATGGCGAAGTTGAAGGTCATGAACTCGACGATGGGCCGCAGCCCGCCGAAGGCCGCACCGACGCCGATACCGGCAAAGCCGTGCTCGGTGATCGGCGTGTCGATCACCCGCTTGGCGCCGAATTCGTCCAGCAGGCCCTGCGTGACCTTGTAGGCGCCCTGGTACTCGGCGACCTCCTCGCCCATGACGAAGACGTTGGGATTGTCCCGCATCTCCTCGGCCATCGCGTCGCGAAGCGCCTCGCGGACGGTCTGGGTCTTCATCTCCGTCCCTTCGGGCCAGTCCGGAGTCTGATCGGGCTTCGGCGGCGCGTCGTCTTCCTTCGCCTTGGCGGGCGCCTTTTCGGGCGCCTTCGCGGATGTCTCCTCCGCAGGCTCTTCCTTCGCCTCGTCCGGGCCGCGCGCCTCGGAGGTCTCGCCGATGTCGTCGGCGCTCTCGCCCTCTTCCAGCAGGACGGCGATCGGCTGGTTCACCTTCACGCCCTCGGTCCCTTCCGCGACGATGATCTTGCCGATCACCCCCTCGTCGACGGCCTCGAACTCCATCGTCGCCTTGTCGGTCTCGATCTCGGCCAGGATGTCACCGGAGGAGACGGTGTCGCCCTCCTTCACCAGCCATTTCGCCAGCGTCCCCTCTTCCATCGTCGGGGACAGTGCGGGCATCAGAATTTCGGTCGGCATCTCGTCCCCCTCAGGCGTCTTCTTCCACCGCGGCACCCTGCGGGATGTCGTCGGCATAGATGTCGGTCCAGAGCTCGCTCGGGTCCGGCTCCGGGCTCTCCTTGGCGAATTCGGCAGAGGCGTTCACGATCTCCTTGATCTCCTTGTCGATCGCCTTGAGGTCGTCCTCGCTCGCGTGCTTGCCCGAGATCAGCAGGTCCCGGACATGTTCGATCGGGTCCTTCTCGTCGCGCATCTTCTGCACCTCCTCGCGGGTCCGGTACTTGGCCGGGTCCGACATGGAATGTCCGCGGTAGCGGTAGGTCTTCACCTCGAGGATATAGGGCCCCTTGCCTTCGCGGCAGTGCGCGACGGCCTTCTCGCCCGCCTCCTTCACGGCCAGCACGTCCATGCCGTCGACCAGCTCTCCGGGGATGCCGAAGGGCGCGCCGCGGGTATAGATGTCCTCGGTCGAGGTGGAGCGCTTCTGCGAGGTCCCCATGGCGTACTGGTTGTTCTCGATCACGAAGATCACCGGCAGCTTCCAGAGCGACGCCATGTTGAACGTCTCGTAGACCTGCCCCTGGTTCGCGGCGCCGTCGCCGAAATAGGTGAAGGTCACGCGGTCGTTCTCGAGATACTTGTCGGCAAAGGCCAGGCCGGCCCCGAGCGGCACGTTGGCGCCGACGATCCCGTGGCCGCCGTAGAAATGCTTCTCGCGGCTGAACATGTGCATCGAGCCGCCCTTGCCCTTCGAATAGCCGCCCTCGCGACCCGTGAGCTCGGCCATCACGCCGTCGGGATTCATCCCGCAGGCCAGCATGTGGCCGTGGTCGCGATAGGTGGTGATGCGCTTGTCGCCCTCCTCGGCGGCGGATTCGAGCCCCACGACAACGGCCTCCTGACCGATGTAGAGGTGGCAGAAGCCCCCGATCAGGCCCATGCCATAGAGCTGACCGGCCTTCTCCTCGAAGCGGCGGATCAGCAGCATGTCACGGTAGAATTGCTTGAGGTCATCGGCCGATACGTTCGGCTTCTCGGCGGCTTTCCTGGCGGCCATGAGCGCCCCTCCCGAAGATGGTTTAGCGTTAAACTATCTCTTACAACATTCCTCCGGGCCATGCGAGGCGAAAGTGACGCCGGGTCGCGGCAGAGGGCCGGGCCCGTGCAGCACCGCGCGCCGAAAGGGCACGGCGCCGGACGGCGGACTGCCGGTGCCCCGGAGACGTATGAGCGAGAAGGTCGAGGTGCGAACCGTGCCGCGCGGCACCCCCTGCGGGATCAGCGGATGACGATCTCGTCGCTGCGGATCAGGCCGAGCACGTCGCGGGCCTGCTGGTCCAGAAGGTCGAGGTCGAGGTAATCGTCCGAGAGCCGGTTCGTCAGGTTCTCCATCCGCGCGACATCGGCATCGAGCTCGGCCAGCTGCGCCCGGAGCGCATCCACGTCGGCCGAGATCTCGGCCCGCCGAAACAACCCGTAATCCCCCTGCACCGCGGCAAAGGTGAAATACAGCCCCAGGCTGAAGGCGATGAAGAAGAAGGTGACGGCCCCGATCGCGGGACGGTTGCGGATGGTCATTTGCTGCCTCGTTCCCCGCCTCTTTCGGGCGGTACAGGCACAATGACACAGGCGATTCGCAATGTGAATCCCCTCCCTGCCCCGATTGGCGAAAATAAACGCATGGCACTGGCCTCCCCGCCCCGTCCCTGCCATCCTTCACCCGAGGAGGAACGCCATGTCCCGATCCGCCCCCGACACGCGCCTGGCCACACACGAGGTCACGAACCAGCCCGAACCGCGCCGCAGCCGCGACGCCTGGGCCGAGGACGCAGCTCTGCGCGACGCCGCCGCCCGCGCCGGAGCGGACAGCCATGCCCTCGCCGCGGCCGGGGCCGCCTTCGGCACGGAAGAGGCCCTTGCCCTGGCCGAGGATGCCCGCCGCGACCGGCCCCGCCTCGTGACCCACGACCGCACCGGGCGGCGCCTCGACGAGGTCCGCTTCAACGACGGCTATCACGCCTGCATGGCGCTCGGGATCGCGCACGGCTATGCCGCCGTCGCGTGGGAGGGGCAGCCGGGCGGCCACGCGACCCATGCGGCGCTCGTCTACATGCTCAGCCAGCTCGAACCCGGCACCTGCTGTCCGCTGACGATGACCTACGCGGGCCACCCCGCCCTCGCCGCCGCGCCCGACATGGCCGCGCCCTGGCAGCCGAAGCTCGCCTCCCGCAGCTACGACCCCCGCCTCCTGCCGGTGGCCGAGAAGCGCGGGGCGACGCTCGGCATGGCGATGACCGAGAAACAGGGCGGATCGGACGTGCGCGCCAATGCGACCCGCGCGCTGCGCGACGGCGATCACTACCGGCTGACCGGCCACAAGTGGTTCTGTTCCGCGCCGATGTCCGACGGTTTCCTGACGCTCGCGCAGGCGCCCGAGGGGCTGACCTGCTTCCTCGTGCCGCGCTGGCTCGAGGGCACCCGCAACGTGTTCCGGCTGCAGCGGCTGAAGGACAAGCTCGGCAACCACGCCAATGCCTCCTCCGAGGTCGAGTTCGCCGACACCCTCGCGATCCGGCTGGGTGACGAGGGCGCGGGCGTGCGCACGATCATCGAGATGGTGCATCACACCCGCCTCGACACGGCGCTTGCCCCCGCGGGGCTGATGCGCGCGGCCCTCTCCGAGGCGCGTTGGTGGGCCGCGGGGCGCACGGCCTTCCAGCGCCGCCTGATCGACCAGCCGCTGATGCGCGCGGTGCTCGCCGACCTCGCGCTCGACTGGGAAGGCGCTCTGGCCCTCGGCATGGCCGCCGCCCGCGCCTTCGACGGCACGGGGCCCGCGGACCGGGCGCTGGCCCGGATCGCGGTGGCGCTGGCGAAGTTCCTCAACAACAAGCTCTGCCCGCTCGTCACCGTCGAGGCGATGGAGGTGCTGGGCGGCATGGGCTATGTCGAGGAGACGCCGATGCCCATGCTCTACCGCGAGGCACCCCTGAACGGCATCTGGGAGGGCTCGGGCAACGTGATCTGCCTCGATATCCTGCGCACCCTGCACCGCGCGCCCGACAGCGCCGAGGCCCTGACCGCGGCCCTCATGTCCGCAACGGGCAGCGACCGCCATTACGACGCCGCGCTGAAGGCCCATGTCACCCGCTGGCCCGGCGCCCCGGAGGAGGCCGAGGCCCGCTGGTTCGCCGAGAGCCTCGCGCGCCTGCTGGCCGCCGCCGAACTCATCCGCCACGCGCCCCCCGCGGTCGCCGACGCCTATGCCGCGACCCGTCTCACGGCGGAGCGCGGCCGCCTCACCGGCGCCATCCCCGCCGCCGACCACACGGCGATCCTGGAGCGTATCGCCTGAACCAGGTTCCCCTGCTTCCTCTTGCCATAAATATCCTGGGGGGAGCTCGAGGGGGGCAAAGCCCCCCTCGTCAGCAAGAATAGATAGCGTGCGCGGGCCGCAGGCCCGCGCTCCGCTGGATCAGACCCGGCTCACCCGGCGATCGAGGCCTCGTGGATGCTGGCGATCGTGCCGGCCAGCTCGCTGTCGAACTCCGTGTCCGCCTGCTTGGCCGACAGCCCCTCGGTCAGCGCCCGGCTGAACGAGGCGATCATGCCGCGGTTCGCCGCCAGCCGGCGGTTCGCCTCTTCCCGGGCATAGCCGCCCGACAGCGCCACCACCCGCATCACCCGGGGATGGGCCACGAGATCGGCGTAGTAGTTCTCCTGCTCCGGCAGGGTCAGCTTCAGCATCACCTCCACGCCATCCTCCAGCGCGTCGAGCCGGGCCGCGATCTCCTCGCGCAGGATGGTCTCGGCCGCCTGCTTGTCGTCGATCGAGATGGTCACCTCGGGCTCGATGATCGGCACCAGCCCGTGGGCGAGGATCCGGCGGCCGATCTCGAACTGCTGCGCGACCACCGCCCGGATCCCCGAGGGCGAGGCCCCGTTGATGACAGAGCGCATCTTGGTCCCGAAGATGCCCTTCGACACGGCCTTGCTCAGCAGCGCGTCGAGATCGGGCATGTCCTTCATCAGCTGGACGCTGTCCCGCTCGTTCTCGAGCCCCTTGTCGACCTTCAGGAACGGCACCACGCCGCGCTTTTCCCACAGGTATTCTGCGGTCGGGATGCCGTCGATCTCACCGTCCATGGTGCGCTCGAAGAGGATCGCGCCGATCACCTTCTCGCCCGAGAAGGCCGGCGACTTGATGATCCGGGCGCGCATCTCGTGGATCAGGCCGAACATCTCCTCCTCGCCGGAATAGGCGTCCTCGCCGATCCCGTAGAGTTTCAGCGCCTTGGGCGTCGAGCCGCCGCTCTGGTCGAGCGCGGCAATGAAACCCGCGCCGCTGCGCATCTGGTCCGCCTGTTTGTCGTTCATGATCTTTTCGCCTGAAATTGCTGGGAATGGCCGGGCTCGCGCCCCTCGCCAAGGGTTCTAGGCGAGGGGTCGGCCGGTTTCAATTCTGGTGGCGCTAACGCGGCCGCCCTTGCGTCGGTTCAGCCTTCCAGCGCGGCGACACCCGGCAGGGTCTTGCCCTCCATCCACTCGAGGAAGGCGCCCCCCGCGGTGGAGATGTAGGTGAAATCCTCGGCCGCCCCGGCGGTGTTGAGCGCCGCGACCGTGTCGCCGCCGCCCGCGACCGACACGAGGCTGCCCGATTTCGTCAACAGCGCCGCCGCCCTGGCCGCAGCCCTGGTGGCCGCGTCGAAGGGCTCGAGCTCGAAGGCGCCGAGCGGGCCGTTCCAGACCAGCGTGCCGGCCTCGGCGAAGATCTCCTCGATCCGCGCCACGCTCTCGGGGCCGGCGTCCAGGATCATCGCATCCGCGGGGCACTGGGTCGCGGGCACCGTCTCGTGCGGGGCGTTCGCCTTGAACTCGCGGGCCACGACCACGTCCGAGGGCAGCACGAGGCTGCACCCGAGGTCGAGGGCCTTGAGCCGGATCTGCACCGCCATCTCGGTCATCTCGTGTTCGCAGAGCGACTTGCCCACGTCGATCCCGCGCGCCGCGAGGAAGGTGTTCGCCATCCCGCCGCCGATGATGAGGTGATCGACCTTCTCGACAAGGTTGCCCAGCAGTTCGAGCTTGGTCGAGACCTTGGCCCCGCCCACCACCGCGACCAGCGGCCGCTTGGGCTGGCCGAGCGCCGCGTCGAGCGCCTCGAGCTCGGCCTGCATCAGCCGCCCCGCGCAGGACGGCAGGTGATGCGCCACGCCCTCGGTCGAGGCATGTGCGCGGTGCGCCGCCGAGAAGGCGTCGTTGCAATAGATGTCGGCCAGCCCCGCCAGCCGCCGGGCCAGCGCGGCGTCGTTCGTCTCCTCGCCCGGATGGAAGCGCATGTTCTCCAGCAGCAGGACCTCGGCCGCCTTCTGTTCCTCGGTGCCGCGTTCCAGCGCCTCGAGCGTCTCGACAAAGGTGACCTTGCGCCCGAGCGCCTCGCGCAGGGCCGGCAGGACGACGCGCAGCGACATCTCGGGCACGACCTTGCCCTTGGGCCGGCCGAAATGCGCCAGCAGGATCGGCTTGCCGCCGGCCGCGAGGATGTCGGTCACCGTCGGGACGATCCGCTCGATCCGGGTCGCGTCGGTGACCTTTCCGTGATCCACCGGCACGTTGATGTCGACCCGGACGAGCACGCGCTTGTCCTTCAGATCCATGTCGTCCAGCGTCTTCCAGCCCATTCGCGCTCTCCCGGCCAAGTCGGTCCGCGCGTTTCATGGCGACTTGCGGCCGAACCGTCAACCGCAGGCGGCTTGGCAATCGGCCCGAGGTCTCTTAATTGGGATCAAAGCCTGAAAGGAATTGCACATGGCCGAGATCAAGGACCCCGAAAACACCATCCTCATGGAACTCTCCGGCGGCACCGTCGTCATCGAGCTCCTGCCCGACGTGGCCCCCGCCCATTCCGACCGGATGAAGGAGCTGGCCCGCGCCGGCGCCTATGACAACGTGGCCTTCCACCGCGTGATCGACGGCTTCATGGCCCAGACCGGCGACGTGAAGCACGGCAACATGGAAGCCGATTTCAACATCCGCATGGCCGGCACCGGCGGCTCCGAACTGCCCGACCTGCCGGCGGAATTCTCGCGCCTGCCGCATGACCGCGGCACCCTGGGCGCGGCCCGGTCGCAGAACCCGAACAGCGCCAATTCGCAGTTCTTCATCAACTTCAAGGACAACCACTTCCTGAATGGGCAGTACACGGTCTACGGCCGCGTCATCGACGGGATGGAGCATGTCGACGCGATCACCCGCGGCGAGCCGCCCGCGAAGCCCGACCGGATGATCTCGGTCAAGGTGGCCTCGGATGCGTAAACTCATCGCCATCGCGGCGGCGGGGCTTCTCGCCCTGCCCGCCCATGCCACCGGGCTCGACATCGAGATCGCGGGCGAGGCCAACGGGACCGTGCATGTCGACCTCTTCGAGGACGTCGCGCCCGAGCATGTGAAGCAGATCACCCAGCTCGCCGCCTCCGGCGCCTATGACGGGGTCTATTTCCACCGCGTGATCGACCAGTTCATGGCCCAGACCGGCGACGTGGAATTCGCCCGCACCGAGGGCGGCGACATGCGCCGCGCCGGCATGGGCGGCTCGGATCTGCCCGACCTGAAGGCCGAGTTCTCGGACCGTCCCTTCGAACGCGGCGTGGTCGGCATGGCCCGGTCGCAGGACCCGAACAGCGCCAATTCGCAGTTCTTCATCATGTTCGGCCCCTCGCCGCAGCTCAACGGCCAGTACACGGTCGTCGGTGAAGTGACCGAGGGCATGGACGTGGTCGACCGCATCAAGCGCGGCGAAGGCCAGAACGGCGCGGTCATCGGCGAACCCGACCGCATGGTGAAAGTGACCGTGACCGAGTAACCTCAGGTTGTGGAATACCTCGCCCGCGGGACTGGAACGGTCCCGCGGGCTTCGTATACTCCCCGGATGCCAGTAGGACTACCGGGATGAAATTTGCGGGTCCGCTCCGGGCTGCGCTCTGCGTGGCCCTCGCCCTGATGCCGGTCCATGCGCCGGCCCAGAACCCGTTCCACGGGAAAGCCTGGCCGAAGACCGATTTCACGGCCTTCCTCGTCGATCCGCTGGAATTCGAGCCCGGCGGCCCGAACAAGGACGGCATCCCCGCGATCGACTTCCCCCGGATGCACCCCGCGGCGGAGGAGCACAGCCTCGATCCCCGCGAACCCGTCATCTCGGTCAAGATCGAGGGCCAGCTCACGCGGGGCTACCCGCTGCGCTACCTGCTCTGGCACGAGGTGGTCAACGATACCGTCGGCCACACGGACATCGCCGTGACCTATTCCGTGCTGGTCGATTCCGCGGTGGTCTACGACCGGCGGGACGCGGAGGGAAATGCCATGGTCTTCGGGGTCTCGGGGCTTCTGCGCTTCTCGAACAGCGTGCTCTTCGACCGCGGCACCGAGAGCTGGTGGCAGCAGACCACCGGCCGCGCCATCGTCGGCAGCCATGCCGGAGAGCGGCTCACCCCCCTGCCCGCCCGCGTCGAAAGCTGGGACGTGTTCCGGCTGCACCATCCGGACGGGCTGGTGATGATGCGCCCGGAATGGGAACGCGCCTACGGCACCACCCCCTTCGTGGGCTATGACAGCGCGCCCGTCCCTGCCCGCTATGCCGGGCCACTTCCGCCGAAGGGCATCGCGCCGCTCGAACGGGTGCTCCGGGTCGGCAGTCATGCCTGGCAACTGTCGCGCCTGATGAGCGAAGGGCGGATCACCGAGGCGGGGCTGGTCCTGACCTGGACACCCGGCATGGCCTCGACCCACGACGCGGCGGACATCGCGCGGGCGCGGGACATCGGCATGGTGCGGGTGCGCGACGCCGTCGGGCGGGACCTGCCCCATGACGTCATCTTCGCCTTCTGCTTCGCGGCCTTCTGGCCCGACGGCAGATGGATGCTCGGGGGATGCGGCGCCGCCGGGCTGCCGTGCTAGCCGCGGCTCACGCCGCCGCCGCGGCGGTCTCGCGGATGCGGCCGATCATCGCCCTCAGCCCGTTCGAGCGCTGCGCCGAGAGGTGATCCTGCAGGCTCAGCCGCGCCAGCTCGCCCCCCGCATCGACCTTGGGCACCTCGGCCACCGGCAGGCCGTTGTAGAGCGCGCGCAGCACCGCGATCAGCCCGCGCACGATCAGCGCGTCGCTGTCGCCGTCGAAGCGGAAGCGCCCGTCCTCGACCACCGGATGCAGCCAGACCTGGCTCGCGCAGCCCTCGACCTTCGTCGCGGGCGTCCTGAGCGCGTCGTCGAGCGGGTCCATCGCCTTGCCCATGTCGATGACGTGCCGGTAGCGGTCTTCCCAATCGTCGAGGAATTCGAAATCCGCGACGATGTCCTCGAATGCGTCCTGCGCCATATCCGTCTCTCCTGCTTGGCCCTGACCTAAGCGGCACACCCGCCAAGATCCAGACCTCGCGACCCCAGCAAGCGGCTTTTCAACGCGCGGCCGATGGGTTAACCCATCGGGACGCGACGTTGCAAAGGCCCGACCAGATGCGCAAGACCATCGCCCTCATGCTGATCTCGACCCTCGTCCTCGGCGGCTGCGGCGGGGTCCGTTCCTGGTTCGGCGGCGGCCGCGAGGTCCAGACCGCGGAGCCCGGCAACCCGCTGATCCCCACCTCGAGCGGCATGATGAGCCTGAACGCGGCCCGCGCCGTCTATCGCGGCAACCCGGTCGGGCAGATCACCGCGCTGAACGTGGAGCGGATCCCCGGCGGCGCCATCATCCGGGTCGAGGCCGTGGCCGACCGGCAGGGTCCCTTCAACGTGCGCATGGTGCCCGCAACGCCGGCCGACACGCCGCAGAACGGGGTCCTCGCCTACACGCTGGCCGCGGAACTGCCGCGCCGGTCGCCCGTGGGCACGCCGGCCACCCGCCGCATCGTCGCGGCGCATTACGTGGCGGACGACGCGCTGGCCGGCACCAGCGAGATCCGCGTCTCGGGCGCGCGCAACGCGCTCAGCTCGCGCCGCTGAGCCTCAGAGCTCGATGATCTGAACCTGGGCGCCCTTCGCGGCGAGACCGACCTTGCCGTCGCAGAGCTTCAGCGCGTCCTCGCCGAAGACCTCCCTCCGCCAGCCCTTGAGAGCCGGAAGATCGCGCATGCCCGCGGCGATGGCGTCCAGGTCCGAGGTCGGCGCGATCAGCCGCGCGGCAACGCCCGCACCGTCGCTCTTGGCCTTCAGCAGCACGCGCAGCAGATCCGCGAGCGCCGGGTTCACCTGCATCTTCTCGCGGCTGTTGTCGACCTCGGGGTAATCCTCGGGCTTGCACGCGATGCCCGCCTCGACGGCCGCGATGATGCCGTCCGCGATCTCGCCCTTGCGGGCCTCGCGCAGCAGCAGCCGCGACCGGCCGAGGTCCTTGAGGTTCGTGGGCTTGGTCGAGGCCAGCTCGACCAGCGCGTCGTCCTTCATCACCCGGTTGCGCGGGATGTTGCGGGTCTGGGCATAGCTCTCGCGGAAGCGCGCCAGCTCGCGCAGGACGGCAAGGAACTTGCCCGAATTGGTGCGCGTGCGGATGCGCTGCCAGGCGTCCTCGGGGCGGACGGTGTAGGTCTCGGGATTGGTGAGGATCTCCATCTCCTCGGCCACCCATTTCTCGCGCTTCTGCTTGCGGATCTGCTTGTCGAGATATTCGTAGATCTCGCGCAGGTGCGTGACGTCGGCCAGCGCGTATTTCTTCTGCGCGTCGCTCAGCGGGCGCCGGGACCAGTCGGTGAAGCGCGAGGACTTGTCGAGCTGCTCGCGCGCGATCCGCTTGACCAGCGTCTCGTAGCCCACCTGTTCGCCGAAACCGCAGACCATCGCCGCGACCTGGGTGTCGAAGAGCGGCTCGGGGATGACCCCTGCGTCGACCTGGAAGATCTCGAGATCCTGACGCGCGGCGTGGAAGACCTTCACCACCGAGGTATCGCGGAAGAGCGTGTAGAGCGGGTCCAGCGACAGCTCCTCGGACAGCGGATCGACAAGGACCGCATCCGCGTCGCCCTCGCCCGGAAGCGCGAGCTGCACGAGGCAGAGCTGGGAATAATAGGTCCGTTCGCGCAGGAACTCGGTATCGACGGTGACGTAATCGCAATCCGAGGCGCGGGCGCAGAATGCGGCCAGGTCCTCGGTGGTGGTGATGGTTTTCATCTGTCCCCGTTGTTGTTGTTTTCCCGCGCGGGCGTCCGGCGGGTATAGCCGAACGCGCGCGCCATGGAAAGCGAGCCCGGCGCGGCTGTCAAGGCAGCAGCACCGGCGTGCGGTCCCCGGCCGCGAAGCGACGCAGCACCGCGGGGTAGAGCCGGTGCTCCTCGACGAGGACCCGGGCGGCCAGCGTCTCGGGCGTGTCGCCCGGCAGGATCGGCACCCGCGCCTGCCCGAGAAGCGGGCCGTCGTCCAGCTCGGCGGTGACCTCGTGCACGGTGCAGCCCGCCTCGGTCTCGCCCGCCTCCAGCGCGCGGGCATGGGTGTGGAGCCCGCGGTACTTGGGCAGGAGCGAGGGGTGGATGTTCAGCATCCGGCCCTGCCAGCGGCGGGTGAAGCCCTCGGTCAGGACGCGCATGAAACCGGCAAGGCAGATGATGTCGGGCTGCGCCGCGGCGAGCGGTTCGGACAGCGCCGCCTCGAAGGCCGCGCGGTCGCCCTTGAAGGGCTTGTGGCTGACAGCGGCCGTGGGCACGCCCATCTCGGCGGCGCGCCTGAGGCCCCCCGCCTCCGGGTCGTTCGACAGCACCAGCACCGGCCGCGCCGGGTGATCGCCGGTCATGCTCTCGACCAGGCGGACCATGTTCGACCCGCCGCCCGAGACCAGGATCGCCACCCGTTGCGTCACGAAAGGGCGCCCGTGTAGGTGACCTTTCCGCTCTCGGTGACCGTGCCAAGACGGGCGACGGTCTCGCCCTCGGCCTTGAGCAGCGCCGCGATCTCGTCGGCCCTGTCGGGCGCGACGACGATGACCATGCCGATGCCCGAGTTGAACGTCTTCAGCATCTCTGCGGTCTCGATCCCGCCGGTCTCCTGCAGCCATTTGAACACCGGCGGAAGCGGCCATGCGCCAAGGTCGATCTCGGCCCCCGGCACCACGCGCGGCAGGTTCTCGGTCAGCCCGCCGCCGGTGATGTGCGCGAGCGCATGCACGCCGCCCGCGCGGACCGCCTTCAGCGCCGGGGTGACGTAGAGCCGCGTGGGTGTCAGGAGCGCCTCGCCGAGCGTGCCCTCGCCGAAGGGGCAATCCGCATCCCAGCCGAGACCCGAGATCTCGACCAGCTTGCGGACCAGCGAATAGCCGTTGGAATGGACCCCGTCCGAGGCGAGGCCGAGCAGCACGTCGCCCGCGGCCACGTCCTTCGGCAGGTCCTGCCCGCGCTCCATCGCGCCGACGGCGAAGCCCGCGAGGTCGAAATCGCCCTCGGGATACATGCCGGGCATCTCGGCGGTCTCGCCGCCGATCAGCGCGGTATTGGCCCGCGCGCAGCCCTCGGCGATGCCCTCGACCACGCGGGCGGCGTGATCGACCGAGAGCTTGCCGGTCGCGAAATAGTCGAGGAAGAAGAGCGGCTCGGCCCCCTGGCAGACCAGATCGTTGACGCACATCGCCACGAGGTCGATGCCGACGCCGTCGACGAGGCCGGTGTCGATCGCGATCCGCAGCTTGGTGCCCACGCCGTCGGTCGCGGCGACGAGGATCGGGTCGCTGTAGCCCGCGCCCTTCAGATCGAACAGCGCGCCGAAGCCGCCGAGGCCGGACATGGTGCCGGGCCGCTCGGTCCGTTTCGCCGCCGGCTTGATCCGGTCGACGAGCGCATTGCCCGCGTCGATGTCCACGCCCGCGTCCGCGTAGGTGATGCCGTTCTTGCCGCTCATATCCCGCCCTCCGGTGGTCTCCGGGGTCCGATACGGCAGGACGCGCGCGGAGTCCACGGGGGCGTTCGGGGCGGCGGGGCGATAAGGCCGGGATGGTGCGGGTTCGGGCATCCGAAGCGCCCGATCTCCGCACCGCCGCAGGCCGGGCCTGCCGCCCTGGGCGGATCGGGGGGACATCGGAACCGCGCCGCCTCCGACCCGGTGGCAGATAGGCGCGCAACGCTTCCCCGCCCCCGCCACCGCTGATGCGCGGAACCGGTTCGCGTGCTATGCTCCGCCGGGCTCGTTCGGAGGAGGCGTGCATGGCCGAAGGCGTGAAACTGCTCGTGGGCACGACCAAGGGCCTCTTCATCGTCGAGGGCGATCCCGGCCGGGAAAGCTGGAAGGTGAAGGGCCCCCATTGCGACGGCTGGCCGATCAACCACGCGATCGGCACCGGCGACTCGCTCTGGGCGGGCGGCGGCGGCGAATGGTCGGGCGCCGGGGTCTGGCGCTCCACCGACGGCGGCGAGAGCTGGGAGCTCACCCGGCTCACCCGGGGCTCGATGGACGAATGGGCCGCCAACGACCCGGACTTCGCCAAGATGATCGGCTGGACCGACACGCCCCTGCCCCATGGCACGGCGTTTTCGCAGATCTGGTCGCTCGCCCATGCCCATGGCCGCCTCTACGCCGGGACGAAGCCCGCGCAGCTTCTGGTCAGCACCGACGGCGGCGAGATCTGGGACAAGGTCGAGGGGCTGACCGACCATCCCTCTGCCGCCGAATGGCAGGGCGGCGGGGCGGGGCTCGTCCTGCACACGATCCTGGCCGATCCCGACGACCCGCGGAAGCTCTGGGTCGGCATCTCGGCCGCGGGCGTCTTCGCCACCGAGGACGGCGGCGCGACATGGGTGCGGCGTAACCGGCTCTCCAACGCCGATTGCGGACACCACGACCACCCGGCGGCTCCGCGCGACGGCGAGATCGGCCATTGCGTGCACAACATGAAGCGCGCGCCGGGCGACGGTGAGACCATCTATCAGCAGAACCACCACGGCGTCTGGCGCTCCTCCGACGGCGGCCGGAGCTGGGACGACATATCCGCCGGCCTGCCCTCGACCTTCGGCTTCCCGATCCATGTCCACCCGCGCGATCCCGCCACGATCTGGACCCTGCCGCTGAACGGCGACAGCCAGGGGCGCTATCCGCCCGACGCGAAGGCCGCAGTGTGGAAATCCACCGACGCGGGCACGACATGGGCGGACAAGCGCGCGGGCCTGCCGCAGGAGGCGTGCTTCTTCACGGTGCTCCGGCAGGCGATGGCCGGGGACCGGCTGGAGCCGGCCGGGGTCTATTTCGGCACGAACTCCGGCTCTGTCTTCGCCTCGCGCGACGCGGGCGAGACCTGGAGCGAGGTCGCGCGGCACCTGCCCACGGTGCTGGGCGTCGAGGTGGTGGAGAGCGCCTGATCGGGGCCGCGCCCGAAGGGATGAGACGGCCGACGCGGGGCGCGGAGCGCGTTGGAGCCGCGGAGGCGCGAACGACGGCGCGGCAGGCCTCTCCCTCCGATTGCGGTCATCATCCGGTTCGGCCGGATGATCTCCGACGCCGGGGGGCCGCGAAACATGCAAGGAGGCCGGTCACCCCTGGTGGGACGCCCCCGCCCCGCCGCCCCTCCCTAGGCCGGCACCAGCCGGTATCCCTGCGCCATGCGCTCGACCTTCCGGAGCCCCGGACCCCGGACATGCGGCCCGGTCACGGTGATCCCGTCGGTCGCCACCCGGTCGAATATCCGGCGGCGCGAGGCGCGCGCCATGTCGGGGTCGATGTCGAAGAGGACGCCCCAATCGGGCTCGGCCATCTGGAAGGTCTCGCAATGGATCGTGTCGCCCCAGATCAGCAGCTCCTCCCCGCCCGAGGACACATGCACCCCGGAATGACCCGGCGTGTGCCCCGGCAGCGGCACGAGGCCGACGCCCGGGAGCACCTCGGCCTCGCCCGCGACGTCCCGGCGCCTCTCGGCATAGGGCGTGACCGCGCATTTCGAGAAGAGGAACGAGTCGAGCGCCCGCCTGCGGCCCTGCAGCCGCGCCTCGACCTCGGGGCTGGTGAAATGGTCCCACTCGCCCGCACCCGAGACGAGTTCGGCATTGGCGAAGACGGCCCGGCCCTCCGCATCGACGATCCCGCCCACGTGGTCGATGTGTAGATGCGTCATGACCAGGTGCGTGACCTCCTCGGGCGCAACCCCGGCCTCGGCGAGCGCGGCCGGAAATGCCCCGGTCGTCGGCGCATGGCCGGGCGGGCTGCCCGCATCGACCACGGCCGTGAAGCCACGGCCCCGCAGGAGGAAACCGCGGATCGGGATCAGCGACTGCGCGCCGTCGTAGGCCACCCCGGCCTGCGCCGCCGCCGCGCGGGCGCGGTCCATGTCGTGATCCGGAAACAGGGTGTTCGGCGCGTGCTGGAAGCCGTCCTCCAGCACGGTCACCTCGATGTCTCCGATCCGGTGGCGTTCGATGGTCATGGCCTGCTCCCTGCTGATGCCGGGACACAGAACCACCCCGCGACCGCCGCGGCAAGGCGCCGAGGATTGACCGCCGCGTGGCGCGCGCCTATTGCAGCCTTGTGGCGGGCCTGTAGCTCAACGGTTAGAGCAGAGCGCTCATAACGCTTTGGTTGGGGGTTCGAATCCCTCCGGGCCTACCATCGCCGCCGGGCCATCCGTCGGACCGCGCCGATTGTGCGTCCTTCCAAAGCATCATCCCCTCCGCGATCTCGGTGCCCGGGACCATCTGCGTCGTGGTCGGGAACTCCTTGCCTCTCCCGCGACGCGCGGGGCGCAGGCGCCCCGGGACTGCCGCCGAGATCAAGGCAACCGGTCCGGCCCCCGGCCCGGCTGGTCGCCTCCCCCGCCCGGCGCCGCTTCCGCGTCACGTCCCGGACCCTGCCCGCCCTCAGCGCGCCACCACGAGGTCCGCGCGCAACCCGCCGAGCGTCTCGCTCGTGTCGAGCCTCAGCACCCCGCCATGCGCCCGCGCCACGTCCGCCGCGATCGAAAGGCCGAGCCCCACGCCGCCGCCCCGGTCCTGGTTGCGGGCCTGGTCGAGCCGCTCGAAGGGGCGCAGGGCGGCCTCGCGCGCGGCCTCGGGGATGCCCGGCCCGTCGTCCTCCACCCGGATCCGCAGCGCACGGTCGCCAAGCGCGACCGAGACCTCGGCGCGGCTGCCGTAGCGCACCGCGTTCGAGACGAGGTTCTCCACCGCGCGCCGGATCGCCGCGGGCCGGAGCTGCATCTCTCCCGCCCCCTCGGTCCGCACCAGATCCACCGGCGTCCCGCCGCGGCGCAGGTCGGCCACGAGGTCCCGGATCAGCCGGACCGGATCGACCGTCTCGGGGGTGTCGTCCGCGGTGCCCCGGGCGAAATCGAGAAAGCCCTCGATCATCTCCTGCATCTCGGCCACGTCGCGCTCCATCGGCTCGCGCTCCTCGTCGTCGAGCATCGAGAGCCCCAGCTTCAGCCGGGTGAGCGGCGTGCGCAGGTCGTGGCTGACCCCCGAGAGCATCAGCGTCCGCTGGTCGAGGTAGCGTTCGATCCGCATCCGCATGTCGAGGAAGGCCTGCCCCGCCTGCCGCACCTCCAGCGCACCGCGCGGCTTGTAGGGCACCACCCTGCCCCGCCCGAAGGCGGCCGCCGCCTCGGCCAGCTCGGTCACCGGGCGCAGCTGGTTGCGGAGGTAGAAGAAGGCGATCGCAGTCATCAGCCCGCCGAAGAAGACCATGTTCACGAAAAGCTGGTGCGGGTTCGAGGCCGAGACGTGTTCGCGCGCGAAATCGTAGAGCACCGGACCCTCCGGCCCGTCGAGGTAGACGCTGACCCGACGCTCCCGCATCAGCGACACCGCCAGCAGGTCCTGGCGCAGCCGGTCGAGCGTCGAGATCACCGCTGCGCCGGAGAGATCGTACCAGGGCCGCAGGTGGCCGGAGGGCACATCGCCCGGCGCGACCGTCTCGGCGGTGATGTCCAGCAGGCGTTTCGTGGCGTCGGGCGCCGCCGCGCCGCCCTCGGCCTTCAGGAGATCGAGCTCCCGGCTCACGGCGGCGGTCATCTGCTCGGTCACGCCCTCGAAATGGCGCTGGATGAAGACCACGGAGACCACGAGCTGCAACGCCACGACCGGCAGAATCAGGATCAGCGCGGCCCGCCCGTAAAGCCCGCGCGGCACATAATGTTTGAGCCATTCCGATATCATGGGCTAAGCCTACGCGGGCACCCCACAGGAAGGAAGCCGCCATGGACGCGCCCGACGATTTCGACCCGAAACCCGGCCAGGCCGAGCCGGTCGCCCCCGGCATCCGTCGGGTGCTCTGCAACAACCCCTCGGCCTTCACCTACCGCGGCACGAACACCTACCTGCTGGGCGCCGGCGGCGGCGTGGCGGTGATCGACCCCGGCCCCGAGGACCGCGCGCATCTCGAGGCGATTCTCGCCGCGCTCGGCCCCGGCGAACACGTCAGCCACATCCTCGTCACCCATGCGCACCGTGACCATTCGCCTCTCGCCGGACCGCTCGCCGCCGAGACCGGCGCGAAGGTCTGGGCCTATGGCGACGCCACCGCCGGACAGTCCGAGGTCATGCGCCGTCTCGCCGCCAGCGGCGCCATGGGCGGCGGCGAAGGAGCCGACCAGGGGTTCGTGCCCGACGAGATCGTCCCCGACGGCGGCACGATCTCGGGCGACGGCTGGTCCGTCACCGGCCTCTGGACCCCGGGCCATTTCGGCAACCACATGGCCTTCGATGCGCAGGGCGAGGTCTTCTCGGGCGATCTGGTCATGGGCTGGTCCACCTCCATCGTCTCGCCCCCGGACGGAGACCTGACGGATTTCATGGCGTCCTGCGAACGGCTCGCCGCCCGCGCGCCCGCCCGGCTCTGGCCCGGCCATGGCGCCGCCATCGAGGCGCCCGCCGACCGGATCACCTGGCTGCTCGGACACCGCCGGACCCGCGAGGCCGCCATCCTCGAGGCGCTGTCCGAAGGCCCCGCCGACGCCGCGACCCTGGCCGACCGGATCTACACCGACATCCCGCGCGCCCTTCTGCCGGCCGCGACCCGCAACGTCCTCGCCCACCTCGTTGATCTGATGGGAAAATCCCGCGTGGCCCCGCAGACGGAGCTCTCCGCGGAGACGGTTTTCGCCATCACCGGATGACCCTGCGGAAAAACCCGAAAATCTCTCCCTTTCGCCCTTGCCGAGGATTCAGGGTGTTGCTATACGGGCGCCCAGTTCCGGCGTAGCTCAGCGGTAGAGCAGTTGACTGTTAATCAATTGGTCGTAGGTTCGATCCCTACCGCCGGAGCCAACACAAAGCCAACGTGTTGATACTGAATGAAAAGGCGACCCGTCCGGGTCGCCTTTCGCGTTTCCGGCGGCCTTGCACGGTTCTGTCCCCACCCTTTCATCGCACGCGCCCTCCAGCGGTACGGCACTCACGACCCGTCGCACGCGGCCGCCCGACTGTCCTCGGCCGGAAGACGCCGGGCCGGCGGCGATCGGCGCTTCAAAGCGCCGTGCGGCTCGGTTAGTGCTGGGCCCATGGCACGTCACCTTCTTCCGATCACCGCCCTGCTCCTGGGGTCCGCGCTCCTGCTGTTTGCCGGGGGGATTCACGGGCTCATCCTGCCGATCCGCGGCGCGGCCGAAGGGTTCTCGGCCAGTTCGCTCGGCCTGCTGGGCACCGGCTGGGCCGTGGGATATGTCGCGGGCTGCATCGTGGCGCCGCGCCTCGTCGGGGCTGTGGGTCATATCCGGACCTTCGGCGTCATGTGCGCCTTCGCGGCGGTGGCGATCCTGCTGCAGGCGCTGATCGTCGAGACATGGGCCTGGATCCCGATCCGCGCGGTGTCGGGATTCTGCTTCGCGGGCGCCGCGATGATCGTGGAATCCTGGCTCAGCGAAAGGGCCCAGCCCTCGACCCGGGGGACGATCTTCGGGATCTACACGATGGTGAACCTCGGCGCGGTCACGGCGGGGCAGATGTCGATCTCGCTCGGGGACGCGAACGGCGCGGTCTTCTTCGCGATCGGTGCGATCTTCTACTGCCTCGCGCTGGTGCCGACGGCGCTGTCGACCTCGGCCTCGCCGGCGCCGCTGACCTCGGTCAAGCTCGACCTGCCGGGGCTCTGGAGGAACTCGCCCGTGGCGGTGGCGGCGGTGTTCCTCGTGGGGGTCTCCAACGCCTCCTTCGGAGCGCTCGCGGCGGTCTATGCGGGACAGGTCGGGCTGGCGCTGACGGCGATCACGCTCTTTGCCAGCATCCCGGTCCTCGCGGGGGCGCTCGCGCAGATCCCGATCGGCTATCTCAGCGACCGGATGGACCGGCGGATCGTGCTGGTGGCCACCGCGGCGCTCGCGATGCTGGCCGATCTCGCCTTCGCCATCCTGCTGCCCGAGGGGCAGCTGGCGAACCTCGTGCTGGTCGGCCTCTTCGGGGCCGGGATCTTTGCGATGTACCCGATCATCGTGGCCCATGCGAACGACCATGCCCCGCCGGGCACCGCGATCCAGGTCTCGGGCGGGCTGCTGATGGTCTTCGGTCTGGGCTCGATCCTCGGGCCGCTGATGGCGGGCGTCGCGATGTCCGCGGTGGGGCCGCGCGGGCTCTTCCTGACGACGGTCGCGGCGCATGTCGTGCTGATCGCCTTCACGCTCTGGCGGATGTCGCTGCGCGGGGCCGTGCCGCAGGCCGACAAGGCGGCGTTCCAGATATCGGTGCCCGCGCGGGCCACCACGCCGGAAACCGCCGCGCTCTCGGGCGGGGAGGAGGAGGCGCTGCCGCTCGAACCCGAGGCCGCGCCCGCAGACGAGGCAGACCGCCCCGAGGCGGACCGCGCCTGAGCCCCCCGCCCCACGCCCGGTTTCCGGGCCCCGAAAGGCGCTCCGGAACACAAGTGTGATGTCCGTCGCCGCGGGGCTGCCGCGGCGTTGACCGGTCCCGCCGCATGGGCCTAGCTCTGGTCCGGGGCAGGAACCGGCAAGGGGAGGACAGCCGATGGACAGGGCCGTTGAGGGGATGGACCGCAGTTTCGGCGCGTGGACCATGCCGGATGAATATCGCGAGATGCAGAGGCTGGTCCGGCGCTTCGTGCAGGGCGACGTGCGCGCGGTCGAGGACACCCTGCCCCATGACGCGACCTCCTGCCCCGCCGACAAGCTGGCGCCCCTGCAGGAGAAGGCCAAGGCCATGGGGCTCTGGTGCGTGCGCACCCCCGAGGCCTATGGCGGCGCCGGGCTGAACCTCCTGGGACAGGCGGTCTGGGCGGAAGAGGCCAAGCAGGTCCGCATGGGGCTCTACAATGCCGCCATGGGGGCCTTCGGGATCGATCCGCCGAACGTGATCTGGGAAGGCAACCGCCGGCAGATCGAGGCCTACGGGCTGCCGGGCGTCGAGAAGGGCACGAAATGCTTCGTCGCGATCTCGGAACCCTCGGGCGGCGCCGATCCGGGCCGGTCGATCCAGCTCAGGGCCGAGAAGGTCGGCGGAAAATACGTGCTGAACGGCTCCAAGATGTGGATCACGGGGGCGGCCAAGGCCGACTGGGGCATCGTCTATGCCCGGACGGGCGGGCGCGGGCGGTCGGGGATCTCCTCCTTCATCGTGGACCGCGACACGCCGGGCCTGTCGATCCGGGAGATCCCGGTGATCCGCGCCTATTCGCCCTACGAGCTCCATTTCGACAACGTGGAGGTGCCGGCCGAGAACCTGCTGGGCGCGGAAGGCCAGGGTTTCCAGCTGGCCGAGAAATGGCTGGTGGACAACCGGATCCAGTATTCCGCGGGCACGCTCGGCGTGGCGCAGGCGGCGCTCGACATCGCCGTCAAATGGGCGAACGAGCGCGAGACCTTCGGCTCCAAGCTCGCCGACAAGCAGGCGGTGCAATGGATGCTCGCCGACAGCGAGATGGAGCTGCGCGCGGCCCGGCTGGTGGTCTACGATGCCGCCTGGCGCGGCGACCGGGGCGAGGATTTCAAGCTAGAGGCCTCGATCGCCAAGGTGACGGCGACCGAGACGGCGGGGCGGATCGTCGATCGCTGCATGCAGATCCTCGGCGGGCTCGGCGTCTCGAAGGAACTGCCGCTGGAACGCTGGTATCGCGAACTGCGCATCCACCGGATCGGCGAGGGTCCGTCCGAGGTGCACCGCATGGTCGTCGCCCGCAACGTGCTGAACGGGAGGCGCTGATGTCGATCGATTTCGACCTGTCGCCCGAGGGCATCGCGACCGTCACGATCAACCGGCCCGAAGCGATGAACTCGCTCGACGCCGACCATTACAAGGCGCTGTCGGACGCCTGGATCGAGGTGCGCGACAATCGCGACGTCCGGGTGGCCATCGTCACCGGCGCGGGCGACAAGAGCTTCTGCGCCGGCGCCGACCTGAAATCCGTGGTGACCGTCCAGCCCGACTGGGCCGACAACTGGCTGACCCAGCGGGACCAGCTTCTCAACCGGGGGCTCGAGGTCTGGAAACCCGTCATCGCGGCGGTGAACGGCTATTGCCTCGGCGGCGGGGTGACGCTGCTCTACGGCACCGACCTCCGCGTCGCGGCCGAGGGCGCGAGCTTCGGGTTGTCCGAGGTGAAGCGCGGGATCATCGCGGCCAACGGCGGAACGCAGCGGACGCTGAAGCAGCTGCCCTATTGCCTCGGGATGGAGTTCCTGCTGACCGGCGACCGGATCGACGCCGAGACGGCGCTGAGCTGGGGGCTGATCAACAAGGTGGTCCCCCGGGCAGAGCTGATGGATGCGGCGATGGACTACGCCGCCCGGATCGCCGCCAACGCCCCCCTCGCCGTGCAGGCGGCCAAGGAGCTGGCGGTCCGCTCGCTCGACATGGACCTCGTGACGGGTCTGCGGATGGAAGCCATGGTCTCGCGCACGCTGCGGGAGACGGAGGATGCGAAGGAGGGGCCGCGGGCCTTCCGCGAAAAGCGGACGCCGGAGTTCAAGGGGCGATGAGCGGCGCGCGTGTCGGGCACCGCCCCCTGTGTGAGGCGGCGCGATGACGCTTTCGGGCAAATGCGTGATCGCCGGGATCGGCGCGACGGCCTTCGGCAAGCACCCGGGAAGGTCCTCCGTCTCGCTCAACGTGGAGGCGATCCGCGCGGCCCTTGCCGACGCGGGCGTCGAGAAGGGCCAGGTGGACGCGCTCTTCGTGAAGCCGCCGACCTCGGACTTCCAGATGCTCTACACGGTCAAGGTGGCCTCGGCGCTTGGCATCCGGACCAGGATGGGCGGCGCCTGGGACCAGGGGGGCGCGGCCAATGCGACGCTGATCTCGATCGCCTGCATGGCCATCGAGGCCGGGCAGATCGACGTGGCCGTCGTGAGCTTCGCCGACACCCCGCGCACCGGCAATGCCGCCGTCTACGCGCGCCCGCGGGGCGATGACAGCCTCTACGGCTGGTTCGGCACCCTGCCCGGCTACGCGATGATCATGCAGCGCCACATGGGCGTGCACGGCACCCCCCGGGAGGCCTTCGGCGAGATCGCGGTCGCCGCGCGCAGGCACGGAGCGGCCAATCCGAAGGCGCAGGTGCGCAATCCGCTGTCGATGGCGGATTACATGGCCGCCGACCCGCTCGTCGCGCCGTTGACGCGGGACGATTGCACGCTGATCTCGGACGGCGGCGGCGCGGTGGTCGTGATGAGCGCGCGCAGGGCGGCGGAGCTGGGCGTGGCGGCGCCCGTGCCGATCCTCGGCTGGGGCTACGGGCAGACCTATGAGGAGGTGACCTACCGCGCGGACCTGACGACGACGATGGCGACGGTCTCGGGCGCGACGGCGCTCGGGATGGCGGGGCTGACGCCAGAGCGGGTGGAGTGCGTCCAGCTCTACGACTGCTTCACCATCGCCGCGCTGATGACGCTGGAGGATTACGGCTTCTGCAGGAAGGGCCAGGCCGCGGATTTCGTGAAGGACGGCGCCCTGCAGCTGGACGGCGCGCTGCCCTTCAACACGTCGGGCGGGCTTCTGTCGGAAACCGGGATGCCGGGGATGCAGCTGATCCACGAAGGCGTGCGGCAGATGCGGGGGACCTCGGTGAACCAGGTCAGGGGGGCGCGGAACGTGGTGATCTCGAACCAGGGGGGCGTGATGCAGACCCATTCGACGCTGGTGCTGGGCCAATGAGCGGCGTGGGACCGGATCGCAGCGGGCCGGCGGGGGCGTACTGGGCCGCGCTCGACGAAGGTGCGCTGCGGTTCCAGCGCTGCCGCGCCTGCGGGGCGGCACAGCTGCCCGCGCGGGAAGAGTGCACGACATGCCTGTCGCCGGAGCTCGGGTGGGAAACCGCGCGGGGCGGCGCCAGGCTGATCTCGTGGGTGGTCTATCACCGCCCCTATCACGAGGCCTTCGCCGACCGCGTGCCCTACAACGTGGCGGTCGTGGAGCTGCAGGAAGGCCCGCGGCTGATCTCGAACATCCTCGCGCCGAACGAAAGCCTCAGGATCGAGATGCCCCTGCGGCTGGAGCTGGGCGAAAGTTTCGGGCAGACCGTGCCGCTGTTCCGACCGGTCGCCGGCTGAGGACCCGCGGGGGGCGGCGCGCGGCGCGCGATGCGCCCCGTGCGGAGGTGCTCCGTGGTGCGGGCAGAGGGGGGCTGTCTGCCCCCCGCTGGCCTGACGGCCAGCTCCCCCCGAGGATACATGGACCAGAGGAAGGTGGGGCTCAGGCGCCCGTGAAGCGGGGTTTGCGCTTTTCCATGAAGGCGTGGCGGCCTTCGGCGTAATCGGCGCTGTTCATCGCATCGGTCGAGAGCTGGCGCAGGCGGTCGAGGTCACGGTCGGCCTCGTTCCGGGCCAGTTCGCGGAGCGCCTGCTTGGAGCCCTGGATCGAGAGCGGCGCGTTCTCGGCGATGGCGCGGGCATGGGTCAGGACGGTGGCGTCGAGCGCGTCGATCTCGGTCACCTCCTCGATGAGCCCCATCCGGAGCGCCTCGGCCGCCTTGTAGCGGAAGCCGGTGAAGAGGATCTTCTTCGCGTTGCCGGGCCCCACGAGGTCGGAGAGCGCGCGGATCCCGTCGAACGGGTAGACGATGGAGAGCCGCGCGGCGGGAATGCCGAATTCGGCATCCGCGGCGGCGATGCGGAAATCGGCCGCCATCGCCACGGCAAGTCCGCCGCCGATGCAATAGCCGCGGATCTTGGCGATCAGCGGCTTGTCGAGGGTGGCGAGGAGATGGCGGGCATGGCCCGCGATGCGGTTGTACTCCGCCGAAGCCTCGGCATTGCCGCGATGCGTCTCGAACTGGGAGATGTCGGCGCCCGAGACGAAGGCCCGCTCGCCCGCGCCCTGCATCACCACCACCCGCACCTCGGGATCGGCGGCGAAGAGCTCCAGCACCTCGCCCATGGCCTGCCACATCTCGAGGCTCATGGCATTGCGCTTCTCGGGCTGGTTGAAGGTCAGCCAGCCGATGCCCTCGCCCTTCCCGGCGATGATCTTCGGCGTGCTGGTCTCGAGCGTCTGCATGGTCTGTCCCCCTGTCAGATGACGTTGCGGTCGCGGAGGTCCGCGATCTCGGCCGGGTCGAGGCCGAGGCCGCGCAGGACCTCTTCGGTGTGTTCGCCCGCGTCCGGCGCGGCGCAGCGGATGTCCCGCGTCGTCCCCGTCATCTGCAGGGGCGAGGCGACGATGGTGATCTCGCCCAGCTCGGCATGGCGGACGGGGGCGGCGAGCCCGAGATGGCGCACCTGCGGATCGGCGAAGGTCTGGTCGATGGAATTGATCGGGCCGCAGGGCACGCCCGCCTCCATCAGCACCGCGACCCAATGGGCGGAGGGGCGCGTCGCGGTGACCTCGCCGATAAGCGCGTTCAGCGCGGCGCGGTTCCGCGAGCGGGCGGCGCCGTCGGCAAAGCGCGGGTCCTCGACCAGATGGCCGAGCCCCGCGGCGGCCGCGAAGCGCGTCCAGAGGCGCTGGCCGGAGGCGGCGATATTGACGTGGCCGTCCGCCGTCGGGAAGACGCCCGTGGGGATCCCTGTGGGATGGTCATTGCCCGCCTGCTCCGGCACCTCGCCCGTCATGGTCCAGCGGGCGCCCTGGAAATCTAGCATCGCCACCATCGCCTCGAGCAGCGAGGTCCGGACCCAGCGGCCCTGTCCCGTCGCCTCCCGGTCGAGCAGCGCCATCGAGATGCCCATGGCAAGGTATCCCCCGGCGCAGAGATCGGCGATCGGGATCCCGACACGGACCGGGCCCTGCCCCGGCAGCCCGGTGATCGACATCAGCCCGCCCATGCCCTGCGCGATCTGGTCGACGCCGGCGCGTTCGGCATAGGGGCCATCCTGCCCGAAGCCCGAGATCGAGCCGTAGACGATGCGCGGGTTCACCGCGCGCACCGCCTCGTAATCGATGCCGAGCCGGGTCTTCACGGTCGAGCGCATGTTCTCGACGATCACGTCGGCCCCGGCCGCGAGCTTCATGAAGAGCGCATGGCCCTCGGGCGTCTTCAGGTTCAGCGTAATCGCGCGCTTGTTGCGGTGGAGGTTCTGGAAATCCGGCCCGTGGCGCGAGCCGCCGACCGGGTCGGAGGCGCCGGCGCCGGCGGGCGGCTCGATGCGGATCACGTCCGCCCCCCAGTCGGCGAGATGGCGCACGGCGGTCGGACCCGCCCGGGCCAGCGTGAGATCGAGCACCCGGATGCGCGACAGCGGCTTGTCCGCGCGCCCCTCCGTATCGGTCCAGGATGTCATGGCGCTCTCCTTCTGATCCGTCCTTGCACCATGCACCGGCCGGCGCGCGCGGGCGAGACCTGTCCGCGGCGCGGCACGTGGGCGGCGGACGAAAAACCGCCGCGGATCGCGCCGCGGCGGTGTCTTCAGGGCCGGATCACTCGTCGATCCAGGCCCGTGTCACGTCGACGATGCCGCCGTAGGGCTTCGGCACGCCCTTCAGGCGCTGCGTGGTGAAGGCCCAGTAGCGGCCGCCGCCCATGTAGAGGATAGAGGCGTCCCGGTTGATCATCTCGGCCACCTGGCATTGCAGATCGAGGCTCTCTTCCCGGCTTTCGGCCACCACCATCTTCTTGGCGACCTCGTCGAGCTCGGGCAGGTCAAAGCCGGTCAGGTTGTAGTTCGAATCCGATGTGGTCGATGCGGCGAGCGTCGGCCCCATGTCCACGTCATCCGGGAAGCGCCAGCCCGACATCGTGTAATCGAGCGAGAGCACGTTGCGCACCAGAGAGGTCTGGTCGACCGGGATCAGATTTACCTTGATGTCGATCGCCTTCATCAGCTGCTGCATCAGCTCGCCCAGCTCGCGCCCCCGCGGGGTCGAGGTGTTGATGAAGTCGAACTCGATCGGCTTGCCATAGGCCGCGACGTATTCCCGGGCCTTGTCCTGATCGAAGGCGCGATACCCCGCCTCGCCGCAATCCTTCTGGTTGCCCAGCGGATGGGTGACCGAGGGGCGCGTGTCGCGGAAGCTGATCTTGACCAGCGCGTCCTGGTTCCAGCCGTGGGCCACCGCGGCGCGGACGTTCGGATCGTCGAAGGGCGCGCGACGCCGGTTCAGAAGGATCGTCGCGGCGCCCGCGCCGTCGGCATGCATCGACACGATATCGGGGTCGTTCTGCGCCTCGACGATGGTCGGGCCGCGGTCGGTCCAGATCGCATCGACCTCGCCCGATTGGAGCGAGGCATAGCGCGTCTGGGTGTCGGGCAGGATCCGGAAGACGATCTTGTCGAGGTTGATGTCGTCCGCGTTCCAGTAATCCGGGTTGCGCTCGACCACGATCCGGTCACCCGAGGACCATTCGACGAACCTGAACGGCCCGGTCCCCACGGGATTGCGGTTCTGGGTGCCGGCCTCGACCGCCTCGGGCGACGGGATCGGCCCCGACATGCCCAGATCGGCCAGCGTCGGCAGGAAGGCGGTCCAGGGATGGGCCAGGCGGAACTCGACCGTCAGCGGATCGACCGCGACCACCTCTTCGATGGTGGTGAGGGACGACCGGCCGGCGAACTTGTTCTCCGGGTCGATCATGCGGTTGTAATGGGCCGCCACGTCCCCGGCATCGAAGTCGGAGCCGTCGTGGAACTTGACGCCCTCGCGCAGCTTGACCGTCCAGGTCAGGTGATCCTCGCTCTCGCTCCATTCGGTGGCGAGCAGCGGCAGCGGCTCGTTGGTCTCGTGGTTCCAGCCGAGCAGCGGCTCTTCCATCGTGATCGCCACGGTCGAGCCGGTCTGGCCGAAGATACGTCCCTCGAGCGGTTCGAACCCGTTCGGCTCGGTCTCGAGCGCGACGGTGATGGTGCCGCCCTGCGTCTTCTCCTCCTGCGCCAGGACAGGCGCGGCGATGCTGAACACCGTCACGGCCGAGGCGGCAACCCCGGCAAGCAGTCGCGTCGCAAATCGTGCTTGTGTCATGTCGATCCTCCCTGATCGGCCGCCCCAGGGGCGGTCACCTCATTGATATGCCGGTTCCGGATTCTGTGAAGACCGATTCTTCAAATCGTCACATCTATGCATTTTGACGGTGGATAGGTTGGCATACCCGGGTTTTGAATGACGCCCGATCCCGCATTTACCCGCGGGCGGCCGGCAAGAGACAGCCGATATCAGTCGGATTGACCGCCACGGGCTGAAACATTGCGGTTTCGGCATTATTGTAGGGGGATCGGACGTGACGATGCGGCCAGTCGCGGGGCCGCCGCATCCCGTGCTTCCGTGAATGGAAGATGTAGGTTGTTCCTATGTTTACTGGTGTCCAAGCGCCCCGGAAGCCGACCCCATGCCAAGAATACTGATTCTCGAAGACGATCCGGACTTCGCCGAGATCCTCAGCCTCGACCTCGAGGATGCGGGGTATGACGTCGTCGTCGAGGAAACCGGAGACGCGGCGCTCAAACGGCTCTCGTCCGAGTCCTTCGACCTGCTGATCACCGACATCCACATCTGGAAGGAAGGCCGCCCGACCGGCGACGGCGGCCTGCTGCTGACCGGACGGCTCAGGAACTTCCCCGCGCTCCAGTCGGGTGGCCGGCTGGTCGGTCTGCCGATCATCGCGATCTCGGGCGCGGTCGGGCGGCCGGGGCAGTCGAACATCCTGAACGCGGCGAAGTCCGTCGGGGCGGATGCGGTGCTGGCGAAGCCTTTCGAGGCCGACGAGATGCGGGCGCTCGTGGCCAGGCTGATCGACGAACGCGAGCTCGCGCGCCGGTAGCGGGGCGCTCTCCGGTCCTCAGCCCTTCAGAGCGGTGCGGATCGCGGCGGCCAGCTCCTCGGGCATGCAGGGCTTCTGCAGGACCGGGTATTCGATCCCCTGGGTTTCCGATGCCATGCGCTCCGCATACCCCGACATCAGCACGACCCGCGCATCCCGGCGGACGCGGCGCAGCCGGCGTGCGAGGGTGAGGCCGTCGATCTCGCCCGGCATGATCATGTCGCTGAGCAGCAGATCGAACTCCAGCCCGCCCCTGATCCGGCTGAGCGCCTCGGTCCCGCTGGTCGCCGTCTCGACCACATAGCCGAGGTCGGTGAGCATCTCGGACATGATGGACAAGAGGTCGGGCTCATCCTCGACCAGCAGCACCGTCTCGCCCTCGCCGCGGACCACTTCGGGCCGGCTCACCGGCCCCTCGCGGCGGTTCTCGGGCGTGCCCCGCGGCAGCGTCAGGCGGACCGTGGTGCCATGCCCCTCATCGGAATAGATCTGCATCTCGCCGTTCGACTGGCGCGCGAAGCCGTAGACCATGGCGAGCCCCAGCCCGGTGCCCTGGCCCTGGTCCTTGGTCGAGAAGAACGGATCCGTCGCGCGGCGCCGGACCTCGGCCGACATGCCGGGGCCGTCGTCGATCACCGAAAGCTCCACGTAGCGGTAATCCTCGGCGCTGACCGGCCGCCCCTCGGCGGCTTCCGCCCGCTGCCGGCGGCGCAGGTCGGAACTGGTCGAGGTGACCGCACGGGCGCTCACCCGGATCTCGCTGCCCTGCCCCGCGCCGAGGATCGCGTCGCGGCTGTTCAGCACGAGGTTCAGGAGCGCGTTCTCGAGCTGTGACTGGTCGCAATGGACATAGAGCGCCGGATCCGGCGGCTCCACGTGCATGGCGATGCTGGCCTCGATCGCCGGGCGGGCCAGCGCCTCGAACTCGCGAAGGACCTCGGCCACCGTGCGCGACCGGGCGGTGCCGGGCTGGCGCTTGGCGAAGCTGAGCAGCCGGCCCGTGAGGGTGCGCCCGCGATCGACCGAGGCGATCGCCTGCTTCAGGAGCCGTTGGCTGCGCTCGCTCTGCTCCTCGTTCAGGGCGAGGTTCACGGCATAGAGGATCGTGGCCAGCAGGTTGTTGAAATCATGCGCGATCCCGCCCGAGAGCTGGCCGAGCGCGTCGAGGCGGCTGTTGCGCTCGATATGCTGGCGGTGCCGCTCCTGCTGCGTGACGTCGTCGAGCACCGCCACCGCGGCGATGTCGCCGCCGCTGCGCAGCGGGCCGCCGGTGATGCGGACGTAATGCTCCTCTCCTCCGGGGAGCGACAGAAGGTAGGTCTCGCCCTTGATCCCGTCGCCCGCCGCGAGCCGGCCGAAGGGTCCGTGCGCCGTGGCCGGCTGGTTGTCTTCCGGAGCGCGCAGCGTGGCCTGTTCGGGCCAGTCGAAGGGCGGTGTGGCGGTCTCGGCGCCCAGCATCGCCCGGCCCTGCCGATTGATCATCGCCACGCGCCCCGCGGCGTCGAAGCCGATCACCCCGCCCGAGAGCGCGCCGAAGACCGCGCTCAGCCGCTCCTCCTGTGCGAGGGACAGGCGATGTTCGCGCAGCAGCATGAAGGCGAACCACCCCGCCAGGGCGACCATGGACAGCATCCCGGCAACGGCCTGGACCAGATAGAGGTCGCGCAGCCGATCCAGCCGTGCCTTGAGTGTCCGCCGCGCCTGCCGGAGTGTCGTCTCGATCTCGGCCGCGGCCGCGCTGTCGCTCAGACGCACCGCGTCGTCGATCTCGAGGATGGGCCGGCCTTCGGCATGCGCCGTCTCGACCACGGCGGCGCGGGCGCCGTAGCCGCGCACCGTCTCGAGCAGGCCGTCGAGCCGCTCGTCGAGCCCGATCTCGGCCGCCAGCCGGTCGAGCTCTGCGATCAGCTCCTCCGCGCGCCGGGCATGGGCCTCGGCCTGTGCGCAATATTCCGGCTCGTCCGGACGCAGCACGCAGTTCTTGAAATCGTGGATCAGGCCGACGAATCCGATGTTGGCCAGCAGGTCCTGCGAGGTCGTCTCGAACCGCAGGCCCGTCTCGCGCAGATCGCGCGCCTCGTCGAGGAGACGCAGGTAGGACCACGCGAACACGCCCAGCACCGCCGCCGCGGCCACCGGGCCGAGTATCAGCATCCTGCGGAAACGACGGCCTGTCATCATCGGTTCTTCATCCCCTGCGGGCATTCTTCGCGAAACTTCCCCCACCTGTCCACGTCTGCCTGCGCGGCGTGACCCTTGGGAATACATTCGCTTCGGAAGATTAAGGGACGGTTCAGCCCGGACGGCCTTCCGCCCCGCGGTGCCTCAGCTCGTGGTGCAGCTCACCTCGGCACCATCCGGATCGGCCTCGCGGTAGGTCGCCTCGTCCCCGTGCAGCCAGATCGACCGGCCGAAGCTGCCCTCGTAGAGCGACCCGGACCCGCTGGGCGCGAGGGTGCCCACATCCACGGTGTCGCCCCGCTCGATGCGGACGCTGGGCAGGGGCGTGTCATAGAAATAGGTGGTGACCTCGTTGGCCGGATCGCCGTCGCAGGTCCATGTGGCGACGCTGGAGGGCTCCATCAGCTGGTAGGTCGCGACCAGCTCGGCCTCGCGCCGCCGGTAGCTCTCCACGATGCAGGCCCGCTTGTCGTCGGCCATCCAGCAATCGTCCCGCCCGCCGATCCAGCCGCACTGCGTCGCGCGCAGTTCGGCCTCGGCCGCCTCCGCCCCGGCGTCGAGACCCCTTGCCGCCGAGACCGCCGCCTCGAAGGTCGCGCCGAGCGCGCGGTCGAGCGCCGAAAGCTCCGCGTCGTTGCAGATTATGGTTTCGGCTTCGTGCTCAGCCCTGGCGCAGTCGAAGGTCGGGCCTTCCTGCGCGGCCGCGCCGCTGCCGGCGGCCATCATCAGGAGGGCGAGCGAGAGGGGGATCCGGGTCATGGCGATACCTCGCGGGATACGTGGCGGCACGGGACGCGCGCCGCTGTCACCGTTGAGCATACACGATACCCGCAGCCACAACCTAGAGTTTATCTAGGCGGCGAGAAACCTGAACCGCGTGCCGCAGATCAGCGCGCCCTCCGGATGCCCGAGCCCCGCGGCCTCTGCCCGCAGGCGCGCGGCCGCCGGGTCCGGCAGCCGCAGGTCGAGCCCGCCCAGCCCGGGCCCGCGCCCGTCGCTGTCGGCCACGAAGCGCAGCGTGGCATTGGCGAGCGCCACGGTCGGCGCGGCCTCCGGGCCCTCCGCCCGCGTGCCCAGCACCCGCGCCCAGTGCGCGGCCAGCGCCGCCGGATCGTCGCCCTGGATCTCGACCGCCGTGATCGCGCCGGGGGCGGAGCCCGCCGCCTGCCACTCCAGCCCGCCGGCGGGCATCCAGTTTCCGGCGACCTCGCCCTGCGTATCCCAGTCGACCTCGAGGAAGGTGGCCCGCATGTCGCCGGGATGGAACTGGCAGACGTTCCATGTGCCGCGGTCCGAGAAATAGGCCTCCCGCACCCCCGCCGCGCGGGCATTGGCGCGGACCGCGTCCTGCGCGTCCCGGTCGCCTGCCTGGCAGATCACCATGTAGCCGCCATCGCCGCCCCGCCGGTCGAGGTAGCGTTCGGCGGCGGTGCCCGCGCGCGTCGGGGCCACGACCTCGAGGAACTGGGAGCCGAGGGTCAGGAGCGTGTTCTCGAGCCCGAACTTGCCGACGGCCGGATCGACATGGGCCACCGGCAGGCCCAGCACGTCCCGCAGGGCCGAGACCGCCGGCGCGAGCGCGCCGGCGACAAGGCAGACCTGGCGGAGGTGGATCACCTCAGCGGTTCTTCCATTGCGGCGCGCGTTTCTCGACAAAGGCGTTCACGCCCTCGCGGAAATCCTCGGTGTCGCGCAGCTCGGACATCACGTCGCGCGAATATTTCAGCGAGGCCGCGAGGTCCTCCATCTCGTCCATCTTGTTCAGCACGCGCTTGGTGGCCTTGACGGACGAGGGCGAGACGCTGGCGATCTCCTGCGCCTTGGCCATCGCCGCGTCCATCAGCGCGCCCGGCGCATGGACCGCGTTGACGAAGCCGAGCGCCCGCCCCTCTTCGGCGCCGACGCTGCGCCCGGTGAGCATCATCTCGACCGCGGGCTTGCGTCCGATCTGGCGGCTCAGCCGTTGCACGCCGCCCGCGGCGGCAAACAGGCCGACCTTGACCTCGGGCAGCGCGAACTTGGCCGTCTCCGAGGCGAGGATCACGTCGCAGGCCAGCGCGGTCTCGAACCCGCCGCCCATGGCGAAGCCGTTCACCGCCGCGACCAGCGGCTTTTCCAGATCGTAGCGCATCGACAGCCCGGCGAAACCCGAGGGCGGCGGCGTGCCCTTGCCGCCCTGCGCCGTGTACTTGAGGTCGTTGCCCGCGCTGAACGCCTTGTCGCCCGCGCCGGTCAGCACCGCCACCCAGAGGTCGTCATCGGCCGCGAACTCGTCCCAGACCTGCGCCAGCTCGTTATGGGCGGGGGCATGCAGGGCGTTGTAGACCTCGGGCCGGTTGATCGTGACGATCAGGATCGGACCCTCGCGATCCACCTTGCAGAATTCATGGGCCATGTCCGGTTCTCCTCCACGTGCTGGCTTTGCGCAGCGGAGGGTAAGAGGCGCCGAAAGGCGAGGCAAGCGAGCGCCTTGCCACATATCTGCCGAGGCGGGAGCGGCGCGATCTGAGGCATTCGGGGAACGGTCGAAGGCCGATGGCCGGGAATGGCGGAGCACCGCGCCGGCGCGCCCCATTCGCGCCACATTTCATTGCTGCCCTCGGGGGACGAGCAGAGCAACGAGGCAGGACAATGCCCAAGCCAGAGCAGACGAAACCGAAACCCGGCGCCAAGCCGAGGCCCCCGGGGCCCGTCCGGTTCAACGACTGGGCCGCTATCTGAGAAGCGCGTTCCGGGTGCGGCTGAGGCAAGCCGGGCTTAAGCCCGGCCTACACCTGTGCCACCTGCGGAGCGCCGGGGACCGGGGGACCTCCCATTCCAACCGCGGTATGGTGCGTACTTGCACGCACCATCGCCCTTGTCACCACGCGCAAGACGGACAAGCGCCGGCCCGTGGGATGGCGCTTCCCTCCCTCCGTGCCTCGCGCCTTATGCCAGCCGTGGTAGCTCCCATGTCGACACAAGGCGCCAACGTCACCTAAGCGGCGCCCTTCGGGCTCGTTCCGGACTCGGAAAACGGCACTGCCCAAAACAGAAAAGGCCGCCCACTCGCGCGGATGGCCCTGTATTTCTGAAGGCGCGAAAAAGTCAGCCGACCAGTTCGAGACCCGAGAAGAAATACGCGATCTCCTGCGCGGCGGTCTCGGGCGCGTCCGAGCCGTGGACCGAGTTCTCGCCGACGCTCTCGGCGAATTCGGCGCGGATGGTGCCCGCGGCCGCGTCGGCCGGGTTGGTCGCGCCCATCACTTCGCGGTTCTTCGCGATGGCGCCTTCGCCTTCCAGCACCTGCACCACGACCGGCTCGGAGGCCATGAACTCGCAGAGCTCGCCGTAGAACGGACGATCCTTGTGGACCTCGTAGAACTTGCCGGCCTGCTCCATGGTCAGCTTGATCCGCTTCTGCGCGATGATGCGGAGACCCGCTTCCTCGAACTTGGCGTTGATCTTGCCGGTCAGGTTGCGGCGGGTGGCGTCGGGCTTGATGATGGAAAGCGTGCGTTCGGTGGCCATGTCGGTCCTCTTTCGTGCATGAGCATGAGACGGGGCGCCCGCGGACGCCCCCGAAAAATCCGCCGCTCGCCTAGCATGGGTTCCCGGGCTTGAAAAGGCGTATCCTCCCCGGCGCGCGAAATGGCGGAGACCCCCGGCCCGCACGGGCCCTGCCGCGCGCCGGAGACTCCGGCACAAGTAGCTAGAATGACTTCGGAAAACAGCTTTTATTGACGCGCAAATCAATAAAGGACTATGGTCCCGGCAACGAAACGACGCGGCCCCGCCTCGCGGGCGACGGCCGGCACAGCGCGCGCGGGGAGCCGATGGCCAAGCCGAACATTCTCATCCTGATGGTGGACCAGCTCAACGGGACGCTCTTCCCGGACGGCCCGGCGGAGTGGCTGCATGCCCCGAACCTCAAGCGCCTCGCCGCGCGTTCGGTCCGGTTCGAAAACTGCTACACCGCCTCGCCCCTCTGTGCGCCCGGGCGCGCCTCCTTCATGTCGGGCCAGCTTCCCTCCGTCACCGGCGTCTACGACAACGCGGCCGAATTCCCCTCGGACCTGCCGACCTATGCCCATCACCTGCGCCGGGCGGGCTACCAGACCGCGCTCTCGGGCAAGATGCATTTCGTCGGCCCCGACCAGCTTCACGGGTTCGAGGAGCGGCTGACCACCGACATCTACCCGGCCGATTTCGGCTGGACCCCCGATTACCGCAAGCCGGGCGAGCGGATCGACTGGTGGTATCACAACATGGGCTCGGTCACGGGCGCGGGCGTGGCCGAGATCTCCAACCAGATGGAATACGACGACGAGGTGGCCTTCGAGGCGACCCGCAAGCTCTACGACCTCGCCCGCGGCCATGACGACCGGCCGTGGTGCCTGACGGTCAGCTTCACCCACCCCCACGACCCCTACGTGGCGCGGAAGAAATACTGGGACCTCTACGAGGATTGCGCGCACCTGCTGCCCGAGGTCCCGGCGATCCCCTACGAGGAGCAGGACCCCCATTCCCGTCGGATCTTCGACGCCAACGACTGGCGCAGCTTCGACATCACCGAAGAGGACATCCGCCGCTCCCGCCGCGCCTATTTCGCCAACATCTCCTATCTCGACGACAAGATCGGAGAGATCCTCGACGTGCTGGAGCGGACCCGGCAGGAGGCGGTGATCCTCTTCGTCTCGGATCATGGCGACATGCTGGGAGAGCGCGGGCTCTGGTTCAAGATGAACTTCTTCGAGGGTTCCGCGCGGGTGCCGATGATGCTCTGCGCGGAGGGGATCGCGCCCCGGCACGAGACGACGCCGGTCTCGAACATCGACGTCTGCCCCACCCTCTGCGACCTCGCCGGCATCTCGATGGAGGAGGTCATGCCCTGGACCGCGGGGATGAGCCTCGTGCCGCTCGCCAGGGGCGAGGTCCGGGAGGAGCCGGTGGCGATGGAATACGCGGCCGAGGCGTCCTTTGCCCCGCTCGTCGCGCTCCGGTCGGGGCGCTACAAGTACACCCGCTGCGCGCTCGACCCCGAGCAGCTCTTCGACCTTCAGGCAGATCCGCACGAGCTGACCAACCTCGCCGGCGACCCGGACCATGCCGAGGCGCTCGAGGCCCTCCGCGCCGAGGCCGACAGACGCTGGGATCTGGACCGCTTCGATGCCGAGGTGCGGCAGAGCCAGGCCCGCCGATGGGTCGTCTACGAGGCGCTCCGGAACGGGGCCTACTATCCGTGGGACCACCAGCCGCTGAAGAACGCGAGCGAGCGGTTCATGCGCAACCACATGGACCTGAACAACGTGGAAGAGGGCCAGCGCTTCCCGCGCGGGGAACAGCCGGCCCCCTGATCCGGCCCCCTGATCCGGTTCAGTCGATCCGGCGGCCGTCCGCGCCGAAGACATGCAGCGCGGAGGGATCGACCGTCAGCGCGATCTCGTCGCTCAGCGCCTGCTCCGCCGGGAAGGCGGCGATCAGGCGCTGGCCCTCGACCTCGAAATGCCCCAGACGCTGCGCGCCCAGCTCCTCCACATAGGCGAGCCGCGCCGGGATCGCGGTCTCTCCGAGCCCGGCCAGGCGCATGTCCTCGGCCCGCATCCCGACCTTCACCTTGCCGGGCGCGACGCCGACCGGCAGGCTTGCGCCGCCGACCCGCAGCGTGCCGCCCGCGACCTCGCCGTCGAGCATGTTCATCGCCGGCGAGCCGATGAACTCCGCCACGAAGGTCGAGACCGGGCGCCGGTAGACCTCGAGCGGCGCGCCGATCTGTTCCACCTCGCCGTCGCGCAGGACGACGAGCCGGTCGGCCAGGGTCATCGCCTCGAGCTGGTCGTGCGTGACGTAGACCGAGGTCGTCCCGAGCCGTTTCTGCAGCGCCCGGATCTCGCCCCGCATCGACACGCGCAGCTTTGCATCGAGGTTCGAGAGCGGCTCGTCGAAGAGGAACGCCGCCGGCTCCCGCACGATGGCGCGGCCCATGGCGACCCGCTGGCGCTGCCCGCCCGAGAGCGCGCGGGGCTTGCGGTCGAGGTAGGCGCCGATCTCGAGGATCCGCGCCGCCTCGTCCACCCGGCGGGCGATCTCGGCCTTCGGCGTGCCCCGGTTCTTCAGCCCGTAGGAGAGGTTCTGCCGCACCGACATGTGCGGGTAGAGTGCGTAGTTCTGGAACACCATGGCGATGTCGCGCTCGGCCGGCTCCAGCCGGTTCACGACCCGCTCGCCGATGCGCACTTCACCTTCCGTGATCTCCTCCAGCCCCGCGATCATCCGCAGGAGCGTCGACTTCCCGCAGCCCGAGGGCCCGACCAGCACGACGAATTCGCCGTCGCGGATGTCGATGTCGATCCCCCGGACGGCCGACACGCCCCCGGTATAGGTCTTGCCGAGGTTCTCGATCGTGATGGCGGCCATCTATTTCTCCGTTTCCACGAGACCCTTCACGAAGAGCCTCTGCATGAAGATCACGACGAGCACGGGCGGCAGCATCGCCAGCACCGCGGTCGCCATGATGAAGTTCCAAAGGGGTTCACTGTCCACCACGTCGGCCATCCGCTTGATGCCCGCCACGATGGTGTAGAAATCCGCGTCGGTGGTGACGAGGATCGGCCAGAGATACTGGTTCCAGCCGTAGATGAAGAGGATGACGAAGAGCGCCGCGATATTGGTCCGCGAGAGCGGCAGCAGGATGTCGCGGAAGAACTTCATCGGGCCCGCGCCGTCGATCCGCGCGGCCTCCATCAGCTCGTCCGGGATGGTGAGGAACACCTGCCGGAAGAGGAAGGTCGCGGTGGCCGAGGCGATCAGCGGGATCGAAAGCCCCGCGTAGCTGTTCAGCAGGCCGAGGTCCGCGACCACCTTGAAGGTCGGCACGATGCGGACCTCGACCGGCAGCATCAGGGTGATGAAGATCATCCAGAAGGCCGTCATCCGGAACGGGAAGCGGAAATAGACGATGGCGAAGGCCGAGAGGATCGAGATCACGATCTTCCCGATGGCGATCGACAGCGCCATGATGAGGCTGTTCGTCAGCATCAGGGTCAGCGGCACGGTCATCTGCGCGCGCACCCCGCCCGAGAGCACCTCGGTATAGGTGTTCACCATGTTGTCGCCCGGCAGGAGCGGCATCATGCCGGACATGAACTCCACCGGGTGATGGGTCGAGGCGATGAAGGCGATGTAGACCGGGAAGGCCACGACCACGACGCCGAGGATCAGGGTGATGTGGGCCAGGATGTCCAGCCAGCGTTGGTTTTCGACCATGGTCCTGCCTCAGTAGGTCACGCGCCGCTCGACGAAGCGGAACTGCACGACGGTCAGGGAAATCACGATGGCCATCAGCACCACCGATTGCGCGGCCGAGGATCCGAGGTCGAGGCCGACGAAGCCGTCCATGTAGACCTTGTAGACCAGCGTGTTCGTGGCCTGCGCGGGTCCGCCCTCGGTGGTGGCGTCGATCACCGGGAAGGTGTCGAAGAGCGTGTAGACCACGTTCACGACCAGCAGGAAGAAGGTGGTGGGCGACAGGAGCGGCAGGGTGATGGTGAAGAAGCGTTTCACCGGCCCTGCCCCGTCGATGGCCGCGGCCTCGCGCAGGCTGGCCGGGATGGACTGGAGGCCCGCCACGAAGAACAGGAAGTTGTAGGAGACCTGCTTCCAGGCCGCCGCGACGATCACCAGCAGCATCGCGTCGCCCTTGTCGAGCAGGTGGTTCCACGAGATGCCGACCGAGGCCAGCACGTAGGGCATGATCCCGATGGTCGGGTTGAAGATGAACCACCACAGGATGCCCGCGACCGCCGGGGCCACGGCATAGGGCCAGACCAGCAGCGTCGTGTACCAGCGCGAGGCGCGGATCAGCCGGTCCACCGCCACCGCCAGCAGCAGCGACAGGATCATCGCCAGCGCCGCGGTCGAGACCGCGAAGACCAGCGTCACCTGCATCGCGTTCAGGTAGTCGGGGCTGTGGAACAGCCGGGTGTAGTTGGCAAGCCCCACGAAGCTGGTCTTGAGCCCGAAGGCGTCCTCGCGCAGGAAGCTCTGCCAGACCGCCTGGCCGGCGGGCCAGAGGAAGAAGATGATCGTGATGGCAAGCTGGGGGGCAAGCAGCAGGTAGGGCAGCCCGCGGCTTCGGAAGATCGTGCGTTTCGTCTGCATTCTGTCGTCCTGACGGAAGCGGCCCGCACCCCTCGGGATGCGGGCCGGCGTGAGGCGCCCGAGGGCGCCCCGGGGGCTCAGCCGTTGGCGGCTTCGAAGTCGCGGATCAGCGCGTTGCCACGTTCGACGAGGCTGTCGAGCGCACCCTGCGCGTCGACCTCGCCCGAGAGCAGGCGCTGGAACTCTTCGTCGATCACGTTGCGGATCTGGACGTAATTGCCGAAGCGCAGGCCCTTGGAGTTCTCGGTCGGCGCGTTCAGCGTGATCTGCCGGATGCCGATGTCGGTGCCGGGGTTGGCTTCGTAATAGCCCTGCTCGCGGCCCAGGTCATAGGCGGCCTGGGTGATCGGCAGGTAGCCCGAGAACTGGTGCCAGTCCGCCTGGACCTCGGCCGAGGAGAGGTAGGTGAAGAAGTCGGCCACCCCCTTGTATTCCTCTTCCGGATGGCCCTGCAGGACCCAGAGGGTCGCGCCGCCGATGATCGAGTTCTGCGGCGCGCCGTCCACGTCGTCGTAATAGGGCAGCATGCCGTAGCCGACCTCGAAATCCTGCGCATTGGCGACGACGCCCGCGCGGCTGGCCGAGGAGTTCATGTACATCGCGCATTCCTGCGCATAGAACTTCGGCGCGCTGTCCGCACCGCCGCCCGGTCCGCCGTACTGGAACAACCCGTCCTGCTGCCACTTGGCGAGGTTTTCCCAGTGCTTCGCCTGCACGGGGCCGTTCACCGTCAGCTCGGTCCCGAGACCGCCGAAGCCGTTCTCGAGCGTGCCGATCGGCTGGTTGTGCCAGGCCGAGAGGTTCTCGAGCTGCACCCAGGAGATCCAGCCGGTGGTGAAGCCGCAATTGGCCGCGCCCGATTCCATGATCTTGTTCGAGAAGTCTTCCAGCTCGCCCCAGGTCTTCGGCGCGGCGTCCGGGTCGAGGCCCGCCTTCTCGAAGACGTCCTTGTTGTAATAGAGGATCGGGGTCGAGGAGTTGAACGGCATCGACAGCATGTTGCCGTCGGTGTCGGTGTAATAGCCCACGACGGCCGGCAGGAAGGCGCTCTGGTCGAAGTCCTCGCCCATGTCTTCCATCAGCTGGTAGACCGGGTAGACCGCGCCCTCGGCGGCCATCATGGTGCCGGTGCCGACCTCGAAGACCTGCACGACGGCGGGCTGCTCGCCGGCCCGGAAGGCGGCGATCGCGGCGGTCATGGTCTCGGTGTAGCTGCCCTTGTAGGTCGGCACGACCTTGTAGTCGGACTGGCTGGCATTGTAGCCCGCCACGATCTCTTCCAGCTTGGTGCCGAGCTCACCGCCCATGGCGTGCCACCACTGGATTTCGGTTTGCGCCTGGGCCGCGCCGAGCGATGCGGCGAGGGCGAGTGCGGAGAAGGAAAGCGTGCGGATCATCTGAATCCCCTGTTGGTTCGATGGCCCGCTCATGCGCCCGCCGCGTGACAGGCGCGTTGCAGTTTTATTGAGTTATTGTAACGACAAAGGTGCCGTGGCGGCACTTGATGAAGGGGCGGTGCCGGGCCCGGGCCGTGACAAGAGCCGCGATCAGGTGACGCGGCCGGCCTTGCGATACTCCGGCCGGTCCCAGAGCCGCTGGTCGATGACCTCGGCAAGGATCGCGACCGCGCGCCTGACGTCGGCCTCGTCGATGTACAGCGGCGTGAAGCCGAACCGCATGACGTCGGGCGCCCGGAAGTCGCCGATCACGTCGCGGGCGATCAGCGCCTGCATCGCGGCATAGCCGTGCTCGAAGCGGAAGGAGACCTGGCTGCCGCGCTGGCTGGCGTCGCGGGGGCTGGCGAGCTCCAGCGCCGGGCATTTCGCCTCCACCTCGGCGATGAAGAGGTCGCAGAGCCGGACGGACACCGCCCGGAGCTCGGCCATGTCGACCCCGTCCCAGGCCTCGAGCGCCACTTCCAGCGCCGACATCTGCAGGACAGGCGGCGTGCCGACCCGCATCCGCTCGATGTTCCTGGCGGGGCGATAGCCCTGCTCGAAGGCGAAGGGCGCATCGTGGCCCAGCCAGCCCGAGAGCGCGGGCTCGATCGCCGCCACGAGGTCGGGCCTGACATAGATGAAGGCCGGAGCCCCCGGCCCGCCGTTCAGGTATTTGTAGGTGCAGCCGACCGCGAATTCGCAGCCGGATCCCGCGACGTCCACCGGCACCGCCCCCGCGCTGTGCGCCAGATCCCAGAGCATCACCGCCCCGGCCGCATGCGCCTTCGCGGTGATCGCGTCCATGTCGTGCATCCGCCCGGTGCGGTAATCGACCTGGGTGATCATCGCCACCGCGACCTCGTCGGTGATCGCCGCCTCCACCTCCTCCGGCGCCACGATCCGCAGCTCGTGCCCCTTGCCGAGATGCCGGATCAGCCCCTCGGCCATGTAGAGGTCCGACGGGAAGTTCCCGCTGTCGGACAGCACGACCTTCCGCTCGGGCCGCATCTCGAGCCCCGCGGAAAGCGCCTGGTAGACCTTGATGGAGAGCGTATCCCCCATCACCACCGACCCCGCGGGCGCCCCGATCAACCGCCCGATGCGGTCGCCGACGCGGGTCGGCTGCTCCATCCAGCCGTCGAGGTTCCACCCCTTGATGAGGTTCGCGCCCCACTGGTCCGTCACGACGGAGGCGAGATGCCCCTTCACCGCCTTCGGCAGCGGCCCGAGCGAATTGCCATCGAGATAGATCATCCCCTCGGGCAGATCGAAAAGGTCCTTCCGCGGAAGTGTCGTGCTCATAGTTCGCCTCGCAATTTCCAGAGCTCGGGGAAGAGCTCCACCTCCAGCATCCGGCGCAGGTACATCACGCCCGAGGTGCCCCCGGTGCCGCGCTTGAAGCCGATGATCCGTTCCACGGTCGTCACATGGTTGAAGCGCCAGCGGCGGAAGTAATCCTCGAGGTCGACCAGCTTCTCGGCCAGCTCGTAGAGCGACCAGTGGGTCTGCGGGTCGCGGTAGACCTCGGCCCAGGCGTTCATCACCGCCTCGTCCGCCGCGTGGGGCTGGTCCATCCGGTAGACCTCGGCAGAGAACTCAACCCCCAGCCCCTCGGCCAGCTTGTCGAGCGCCACGTGGTAGAGCGACTTCGTGCGAAGCTCCTGCTCCAGCATCGCGTGCAGTTCGGGGCGGTGCTCGTGCACCTTCATCATCGCCCGGTTCCGGTTGCCGAGGATGAACTCGATCAGCCGGTACTGGTGCGACTGGAAGCCCGAGGACGCGCCAAGCTGGTCCCGGAAGGCGGTGTATTCGCTAGGCGTCATCGTCCGCAGCACGTCCCAGGCGCTGTTCAGCTGCTCCCAGATCCGCGCGACCCGCGTCAGCATCTTGAACGTCGGCGCGAAGCGGCCCGCGGCGAGGTTCTCGCGCGCCGCCGCCAGCTCGTAGAGCGCCAGCCGCATCCAGAGCTCGGAGGTCTGGTGCTGGATGATGAAGAGCATCTCGTCATGGGCGTCCGACAGCCGCTTCTGCGACCCGAGGATCGGGTCGAGCGAGAGGTAATCGATATAGCTCATGTCCTCCTTGAAGGACATCCGGGCGCCCTCGCCCGAGGGATCGTAACCGGCGGACATGGCCTCGCCTCCGCTATGCTGTGTGCGGGCGGTTCCGGCCCCGCCCGGGCCCGACTTCGACGCTCAGAAGGCGTTGAAGGTCATCGTGGTGAGCGTCCGTTCGATCCCGGCGATGCCGAAGAGCCCCTCGTTCAGGAACCGGCCCACGTCCTCGCCGTCCGGGATGTAGACCTTCAGCATGAGGTCGTAATGCCCGCTGGTCGAGTAGAGTTCGGAGTGGATCTCCTTCAGCGCGATCTCGGTCGCCACGTCGTAGACGGTGCCCGGCTTGCACTGGATTTGAACGAATACGCACTGCATGGCCGCTTCCTCACTTCCCGTCCGGCAGGACCGCCGTCGCCTCGATCTCGACCTTCGCCTCGTCCTCGACGAGCGCCGAGACGACGACCATGGTCATTGCCGGGAAATGGTAGCCCATCACCTCGCGGTAAGCCAAGCCGACCTGCCCCTGATGGGCGAGATATTCCTTCTTGTCCGTCACATACCAGGTCAGCCGGGTGATGTTCTCCGCCGTGCCGCCCGCCGCCTCGACCACGTCGAGAATGTTGCGCAGGGCCTGGGACATCTGGCCGATGAAATCCTTCGCCTCGAAGACCTGGCTCGCGTTCCAGCCGATCTGGCCGCCGACGAAGAGGACCTTGCCCTCGGCCACCACGCCGTTCGCGTAGCCCTTGGCGGGCTTCCAGCCCTCGGGGTGAATGATCATGGTGCTCACGCCACGTCCTCCGCATATCGTTCCAGGACCGCGCGCGGGCCGTCGGGCCAGCGGCGGGATTTCATTCGGTCGAGATCGACCATCACAAGCGTCCCCCGCGCCGTCAGCCGCGCCTCGTTCGCGCAGGCGGCCCGGATCACGAGGTCCGCGCTGGCCCCTCCTACACGAGCCGTCGCAAGCGTCCAGTCCAGCACGTCGCCAAGGCGGGAGGCCGCGTGGAAGTCGGCCTCGATCCGGCCCATGGGCACGCCGAGCCTCTCGACCACGTGCATCTGGTGGAAGGACCAGCCGACCGCTTCGGCGAAGAAGGTCTCCACCACGGCGTTGATCATCTCGAAATAGCGCGGGTAGAAGACGATCCCGGCCGGATCGCAATGCTGGAACAAGACGGTGTTGCTGTGCGCGAAGGCTGGCATGTCCGCTCCCTGTCCGGCCTGCGAACCCCTTGGGACCGCGTCGTTTCCGCCCTGGCGGGAGGCCCCGCCGCTCAGGGTCACTTTTCCCTGCGGAGGGAGAAATTTCAAGCCTAAAGTTTTATACTTGAAATTTCTCCGCGACCCGTGGAAAGTTTCCCGAGCACCGACGCCTTGAAGGAGGGAAGCGCATGAAGACCGTCTGCATCGGGGGCGGGCCGTCCGGCCTCTACTTCGCGATCAGCCTCAAGCTCCGCAATCCGGAGGCCGAGGTGCTGGTGATCGAACGCAACAGGCCCGACGACACCTTCGGCTGGGGCGTCGTGCTGTCGGACGAGACGCTCGACAACCTCGAGAAGAACGATCCCAGGAGCGCCGAGGCGATCCGCGGCCATTTCGCCTATTGGGACGACATCAAGGTGGTGAAGGAAGATGTGGCCATCACCTCGACCGGCCACGGCTTCTGCGGTCTGGGGCGGAAGGTGATGCTGATGCTCCTGCAGGACCGCTGCCGCGAGCTCGGGATCGAGATGCGGTTCGAGACGGAGGTCGAGGACCTCGATGCCCTCAAGGCCGAGTACGACCTCGTGGTCGCCGCCGACGGGATCAACTCGAAGACCCGCACGCAATATGCCGACGCCTTCAAGCCCGAGATCGACACCCGCGCCTGCAAGTTCGTCTGGCTCGGCACCCGCGCGAAGTTCGACGACGCCTTCACCTTCATCTTCAAGAAGACCCCGCACGGCTGGGTCTGGGCGCATGCCTACCAGTTCGACGCCGACACCGCGACCTTCATCGTCGAATGTGCCGAGGACACCTGGCGCGCCATCGGCTTCGACACGATGAGCCAGGAGGCATCGATCGCGGAATGCGAGCGCATCTTCGCGGACCACCTCGACGACAACGCGCTGATCTCCAACGCCAAGCACCTGCGCGGCTCGGCCTGGCTGAACTTCAACCGGGTGCTCTGCGAGAAGTGGCATCACGAGAACGTCGTCCTCCTGGGCGATGCCTCGGCGACGGCGCATTTCTCGATCGGGTCGGGCACCAAGCTGGCGCTCGAATCGGCCATCGCGCTGGCGGAGCTGGTCAGCACAAAGCCGTCGCTCGAGGAGGCCTTCACCGCCTACCAGGAGGAGCGCCGCCTCGACGTCCTCCGCCTGCAATCGGCGGCGCGCAACTCCACCGAGTGGTTCGAGGACGTGGAGCGCTATCTCCACCTCGATCCCGTACAGTTCAACTATTCGCTCCTGACCCGCTCCCAGCGGATCAGCCACGAGAACCTGCGCCTGCGCGACCCCGAATGGCTGAAGAGCGCCGAGGAATGGTTCCAGGCCCAGGCCGGCGCGAACGGCCACCGCGCGCCGATGTTCGCGCCCTTCCGGCTGCGGGACATGGCGCTGAAGAACCGCGTCGTGGTGTCGCCCATGGCCCAGTACAAGGCCGTCGACGGCTGCCCCACCGACTGGCACTTCGCCCATTACGCCGAACGCGCCAAGGGCGGCGCGGGGCTCGTCTATATCGAGATGACCTGCGTCTCGCCCGAGGGCCGCATCACGCCCGGCTGCCCCGGCCTCTACGCGCCCGAGCACGAGGCGGCGTGGCGGCGGCTGACGGATTTCGTCCATGCCGAGACCGGCGCGAAGCTCTGCATGCAGATCGGGCATTCGGGCCGGAAAGGCTCCACCCAGCTCGGCTGGGAGGAGATGGACGCGCCGCTCAAGGAAGGGAACTGGGAGACGGTCTCGGCCTCCGACCTGCCCTGGGGCGACGGTCACTCGAAGCCGCGCGCCATCGACCGGGCCGGGATGGACGCGATCCGCGACCAGTTCGTGAGCGCCACCGAAATGGCCGACCGCGCGGGCTTCGACATGATCGAGCTGCACGCGGCACACGGCTACCTGCTGTCGTCCTTCATCTCGCCCGTCTCGAACAACCGCACCGACGAATACGGCGGCAGCCTCGAGAACCGGATGCGCTACCCGCTCGAGGTCTTCCGCGCCATGCGTGCCGCCTGGCCCGAGGACAAGCCCATGTCCGTCCGCATCTCGGCCACCGACTGGGTCGGCGAGCGCGGCGTCGAGGGCGAGGAGGCGGTCGAGATCGCGCGCCTCTTCCGCGAGGCCGGGGTGGATATCGTCGATGTCTCGGCGGGCCAGACCTCGGTCGAGGCGCGCCCGGTCTATGGCCGGATGTTCCAGACGCCGTTCTCGGACCGCATCAGGAACGAGGGCGGGATCCCCACCATGGCCGTCGGCAATATCTACGAGCCCGACCACGTCAACTCGATCCTGATGGCGGGCCGCGCGGACCTCGTCTGCCTCGCCCGGCCGCACCTGGCCGATCCCTACTGGACGCTCCATGCCGCGGCCGCGCTCGGCGACGAGGAGACCGCCTGGCCCCTGCCCTACCTCCCCGGCCGCGACCAGATGCGCCGCCTCGCCGAGCGCGGCGAGGGGCTGGGGATCCGCGTATGACCGACCTCTCGGGCCGCCGCGCGCTCGTCACCGGCGGCGGAGGCGGCCTCGGTGCGGATCTCGCGCGGGGGCTGGCTGCGGCGGGGGCCGAGGTCTGGATCGCCGGGCGGAGGGCCGAGGCGCTGGAGACGGTCGCGGCGGACGCGCCGGGCGGGCGCATCCATCCGGTCGCAGCCGACGTCACCGACGAGGCCTCGGTCGCCGCGATGTTCGATGCGGCGGGCCCCTGCGACATCGTCATCGCCAATGCCGGGGCGTCCGAGAGCGCGCCCTTCGGGAAGACCTCGCTCGCCGCCTGGGAGCGGATGATCTCGGTCAACCTCACCGGCTGCTTCCTGACCCTCCGCGAGGGCGCGCGGCAGATGGACGGCTGGGGCCGCCTCATCGCGGTCGCCTCGACCGCGGGGCTCAAGGGCTACGGCTACGTCTCGGCCTATGCGGCGGCAAAGCATGGCGTGGTCGGCATGGTGAAGAGCGCCGCGCTGGAGATGGCGCGGAGCGGGGTGACGGTGAACGCCCTCTGCCCCGGCTTCCTCGACACCGAGATGACCGCGGCCTCCATCGCCAACATCACCGAAAAGACCGGCATGAGCGCCGAAGCCGCCCGCGCCTCGCTCGAGAAGATGTCCCCCCAGAAGCGCCTGATCCGGCCGGCGGAGGTCACCGCCGCCGCCCTTTGGCTCTGCGGGCCGGGGTCGGAGGGGATCACCGGCCAGGCCATCTCGATCTCCGGCGGTGAGGTCTAGGGCGGGATTAACCCTGCCGCGCCCCGCCCGAGGCGGGAAGTATGCCGGGCTTAAGCCCGGGGCTCCACGCGGATCACCCCGCCGTAGGGTGCCTGTCCGCACGCAGCGCCCTCAACCCGCGCAAGCCGGGCAAGCGCCGGCCCGTGGGGTGGCCCGGCCGCACCTCTGTGCCTCTAGATTTATGCCAGCCCTGGCAGCTCCCATGCCGACACGATGCGCCCAGGTCACCGAAGCGCCAGCCCGCGTTCGTCGGGCAAAAGGTCCCCCGGACCTTTTGCTGACCCTCCTCACCGGGCCGGCGCCTGTCCGGCGCCCTGCGGGCTTGTCCCGGACATTGGAAACAGCACAGCCCGAGAAACCTCCCGCATCGACGGGATAGGTTCACCGCGCCGATTATCCCGCCTCAAAAGACCCAGCGATTTCTTGACGCCCCCGGCCCTGTCATGGGCAGAACGAACGCTCATCCCAATCGCGCCGAGGCGCCCCGAACGTCGTAAGCCGGGCGCAAGCCCGGCCTACCGTCTTATCCAGCGCTCACGCGCGCTTCCGCGCCGCCGTCACCTTCGAGAACCCGGCCATGGACGCATACCCGCCCACGATCGCCTTCCGGTCGGCGAGGCAGAGCACCTTCTCGACGTCCTTGAACCCGGCCGGAGCGCGCTTCTCGACCTCGTCGATCACCCGCTCCGGACCACCGAGGCGGTTGGTCCGCACGACCTCGGCCGTCTTCGGCAGGCGCTCCTTCTCGTAGGCCCAGAGCGCCGCCCTCGGATGCTCCGCCCGCGCCATGTTGTCCGCCAGGCAGCGCGCATCCAGGATCGCCTGGCTCGCCCCGTTGGAGCCCACCGGGTACATCGGGTGCGCCGCATCGCCCAGGAGCGTCACCCGCCCGAAGGTCCAGCGCGGCAGGGGATCGCGGTCCGCCATGGGATATTCGAAGATCGCGGGGGTCTTCTTCACCAGCCCGCCGATGTCCATCCCCGGCACGTGGAACCTGAGCGCATGCGGCAGGACCTGCGCCAGAGAGGCCTGCCGCGACCAGGAATCCGGCGGCGGGGGCGACATCGCTCCGTCCTTCACCCGGATGTTCACCACCCAGTTCATCAGCTGCTTGCCCTTCACCGCCGGCGCAATCGGGTAGAGCACGAACTTTCCGCCGAGCCCGCCGCCGATGGCCATCGTCTCTCCGTCCTCCCAGACCGGCCATTCGGTCGCGCCGCGCCACATGACGACGCCCTGCCAGGAGGGCGACCCCTCGTTCGGGTAGAAGACCCTCCGCCCGACCGAGTGGATCCCGTCGGCGCAGATCAGCACCTCGCCGCGGCAGGTCTCGCCCGCGCCGCCCATGAGGCTGTCGCTGAAATGCGCGGTCACCCCGCCGTCATCCTGCACGAAGCCTTCGAGCCGCCGCCCGGTGCGGACCCTCGAGGGCCCGAGCCGCTCCAGCACGGCGTCATAGATCACCTTCTGCAGCCGCCCGCGGTGGATCGAGAACTGCGGCACCTCGTGGCCCGCATGGGTCCCGCGAAGCTCGGACCAGACCTCCTGGCCCTGCTTCGTCAGGTAGGACAGCTTCCGCGTCCGCACCCCGACCGCATCGAGCGCGGGCAAGAGCCCCAGCTCCGCCAGCTCCTTGATGGCGTGCGGCAGGACGTTGATCCCGACACCCACCTCGCGGACCTCGCGGGCGGCCTCGTAGACCACCACGTCGAGCCCCCTCGCGTTCAGCATCAGGGCCGTGGTGAGCCCGCCGATGCCCGCCCCTGCGACGATGATCGTCATCGGGTCACTCCTCTTCGGGCGGCAGGAAGTCCACCTCGTGCTTGGCCGAGATCGCCACCACGTCGGCCGGGTTCGGTTCGGGCCCGAGGTTGTGGAGCGCCCAGAAGAGGTCGTAGAGCCGCCGCGTGGGCGCGACCCAGAAGAGGCACTTGATGGTCGTGTCGGTCTTGTTGAAGATCCCGTGCGGGATGCCCATCGGCAGGCGGATCGTGTCGCCCGGCTCGGCATAGGTCTCGACCCCGTTCAGGAGCAGATCGAACCGGCCTTCGAGGACATAGATGAACTCGTCCTGCGTCGGGTGGATGTGCGGCGGCACGAAGGTGCCCTTCGGCAGGGTCGCGTGCCAGGCCATCGAGTTCTCGGACTTCGTCTTCGGGACATAGGTCTGCCCGAGGATGTTCCACGAGATGTCCTCGATGCCGGAGTTCGACTTGGTAACGCCAGGGATCATGGGGGGTCCTTTCAATCAGACGTGCAGGAAACGGTCCTTCACCTCGGGGGTGGCAAGGATCTCTTGCGTGGTGCCGGTCCAGACCACGCGGCCCTTCTCGATCACCACGTGCCGGTCGGCGAATTTCGTGAGCGCATCGACGTTCTTGTCGATGACGAGGATCGCCTCGCCCTCGGCCTTGAGCCGCGCGAGGCAGGCCCAGATGTCGGCGCGGATGAGCGGGGCGAGGCCTTCCGTCGCCTCGTCCAGCACCATGAGCCGCGGGTTGGTCATCAGCGCCCGGCCGATGGCCAGCATCTGCTGTTCGCCACCCGAGAGCTGGTTGCCCATGTTGCGGCGGCGTTCCTCCAGCCGGGGGAAGAGCTCGTAGATCCGCGTCAGCGTCCACTTGCCGGGCCGGGCGGTGGCGCGAAGGTTCTCCTCCACGTTCAGCGTCGGAAAGACCTGGCGGCCCTCCGGCACCAGCCCCATGCCGGCGAGCGCGATGCGGTGCGGCTCGGCCCCCGTGAGGTCGCGGCCGTCGATGGCCACGTTCCCGCCGCGCGGCCGCAGCAGGCCGAAGATCGACTTCACGGTCGTCGTCTTGCCCATCCCGTTGCGGCCGAGAAGCGTCACCACCTCGCCCTGCCCGACCTCCAGGTCGATCCCGAAGAGGATGCGGCTTTCACCATAGGCGGCCTCGAGGCCCTCGACACGCAGCATCAGGCGACCTCCTCTTCTTCCTCGCCCAGGTAGGCGGCGCGCACCTGCGGGTCCGAGCGGATCGCCTCGGGCGTGCCGGTGGCGATGATCCGGCCGTAGACAAGGACCGAGACCCGGTCGGCGAGCGCGAAGACCGCCTCCATGTCGTGCTCGATCAGGACCATGGTGAAGCGGCCCTTGAAGCGCTTGAGCCGGGCGACGAAGGCCTCGGCATCCTCGCCGCCGACCCCCGCGAGCGGTTCGTCGAGGAGGAGGACCTTGGGCTGCGTCGCAAGCGCAATGGCCAGTTCCAGCCGGCGGTGTTCGCCGTGGCTGAGCGCGCTGGCCCGGACATGGGCACGGTCGTCGAGCCCCGCCTCCTTCAGCGCGGCGAGGGCGGCGTCATTCAGCTCCTCCTCCTGCGCCACGGGGGCGAAGAAGCGGAAGCTGGAGCCGGAACGGGCCTGGACGGCCACGGCGACGTTTTCGAGCGCGGTGAAGCCCGGCAGGATGGAGGTGATCTGGAACGACCGCGCGAGGCCGAGCTTCACCCGCTCGGGCATCGACAGCCCGGTCACATCCTGCCCGCCGATGGCGACTGCACCGCTGTCCGAGGGCAGCTGCCCCGAAAGCTGCGAGATCAGCGTCGTCTTGCCGGCCCCGTTCGGTCCGATGATCGCGTGGATCTCGCCCGAGGCGACCTCGAGCGACACGTCGTCCGTGACCTTCAGCGCGCCGAAGTTCTTGGTGAGGTTCCTTACCGAAAGCGTGGTCATTCCTTGCCCCTCGCGATCCCGTATTTCTCCAGCACCCCGGTGATCCCGCGTGGCGAGAAGAGCACCATGAGGACGAGGAAGAGCCCGAAGAGAAGCGGCCAGTGCTCGGTCAGCACGCCCAGCCATTCCTCGAGCAGGAGCGCCGCCGCAGCCCCCGCGATCGGCCCGGCCAGCGTGCCGACACCGCCGAGCACGACCATGACGATCAGCTCGCCCGAGCGGTGCCAGGACATGAAGGCGGGCGAGACGAACTGCGCCTGGTTGGCGAGGATCACGCCGGCGACCGAGGTGATGCAGCCGGAGATGACGAAGGCCGTCAGCTGGTAGCGGAAGGGCGAATAGCCCACGGCCTCCATCCGCGTCGCGTTCTCGCGGATGCCGGTGAAGACCCGGCCGAAGCGGCTGCCGACGATGCGGTTGCACAGCAGGAAGAGCGCGGCCAGCAGTCCGAGGGCCATGTAGTAGAGCCCGTAATCGCTGTGCAGGATGTCGGTCCCGAGCACGGTCGACTTCTGCGACAGCGAATAGCCGTCATCCCCGCCATAGGCCGAGAGCGAGATGAAGAAGAAGAACGCCATCTGCCCGAAGGCGAGCGTGATCATGATGAAATAGACGCCCCGCGTGCGGAGCGAGATCGCCCCCGTCACCAGCGCGAAGAGCGCCGAGACGACCATCGCCCCGAGGATCTGGAGCACCATGTCGTTGATCCCGTAGCTCGACAGGATCGCGACCGCATAGGCCCCGAAGCCGAGGTAGGCGGCATGCCCGAAGCTCACCAGCGCGCCGTAGCCGAGGATCAGGTCGAGCGCCATCGCGGCGATCGCATAGGCGAGGATCCGGGTGCCGATCAGCACGTAGAAGGGATCGTTCAGCGCCGAGGCCAGGGGCGGCAGCAGCGCGAAGAGGACGAAGAGCAGCGCCGCCGCCTTCACCCGTCCCGCGAGGGCCGGGGCGCGGGTGGCGGTCGGAGCGGTGGTGACGTCCGACATCATGCGCTCCTCCCGAAGAGACCGGCGGGTTTTGCGAAGAGGATCAGCGCCATGAGGATGTAGACCAGCATCGGCGCCAGCACGCGGCCCATCTGCCCCGCCGCCGCCGGGTCGAGGACCGAGCGCAGCAGGATCGGGCCGAAGACGCCGCCGAGGGTGTCGACGATCGCCACGATCAGCGCGCCGAGGAAGGCCCCCTTGACCGAGCCGATGCCGCCGATGACGACCACCACGAAGGCGAGGATCAGCACGCTCTCCCCCATCCCGGTATCGACCGAGAGGATCGGCGCGACCAGCGCCCCGGCGAGGCAGGCGAGCACCGCGCCCAGCGTGAAGACGATGGCAAAGAGCTTGTTGATGTCGACGCCGAGCGCCGAGACCATGGTGCGGTTCGTGGCCCCTGCCCGCAGCAGCATCCCGATCCGCGTATGGTTCACCACGACGTAGAGCCCGACCGCGACGGCAAGCCCTGCGGCGATCACGGCGATCCGGTAGACCGGGTATTGCAGCGGTCCCATCAGCGGGACGGACCCCGACAGGAGCTCGGGCATCGGCACCGACAGCGGCGAGGTGCCCCAGGTGATCTCGACCAGCTCGTTGATGATCATGACCAGCCCGAAGGTCGCCAGCACCTGGTCGAGGTGCGAGCGGGCGTAAAGCCTTCGCATCACCACGACCTCCAGTATCAGCCCGACCGCCACCGCGGCGGGCAGCATCAGCAGGAGTCCCCACCAGAAACTGCCCGTCAAAGCCGCGAATGTGGCGATCAGGTAGGCGCCCACCATGTAGAGGACGCCATGGGCAAGGTTGATCACGTCCATGATCCCGAAGACGAGCGTCAGGCCCGCCGCAATCAGAAACAACAGAACACCCAGCTGAACCCCGTTCAGGAGCTGGAGAACGAACAGGTTCATCATGGACGCAATCCCCTCACCAACGCACCGTCACTGCATCGCGCAATCGGCGGCGTAGTTGTCGACGTAATCGTCGAAGATCTTCTCCTTCACCGAGGTGCCGTAATAGCCGTCGTCACGCTTCACGGCCTCCACGAGGTAGAAGTCCTGGATCGGATAGTTGTTGGCCCCGAACGAGAAGTCGCCGCGCGGGCTGTCGAAATCGGCCTCCTTGATCGCGGCGCGCAGGGCGTCGCGGTCGGTGAGGTCTCCGCCGACCTTCTTCACGGCGCTGTCGATCAGCTGCGCCGCGTCATAGGCCTGCATCGCGTAGGTGCCGGGAACGGCCTCGTACTTCTCGATGTAATCGGCGACGAAGGTCCTGTTCGCCTCGTTGTCCATGTCCGGCGCCCAGTTCGCGCCGCCCAGCATCCCGACGGCGGCATCCTGCGTCGCAGGCAGCGTCGTCTCGTCCACCGTGAAGGCCGACAGGAACGGAATGCCCGAAAGCCCCGCCTGCGCATATTGCTTCACGAGGTTCACGCCCATGCCGCCCGGCATGAAGGTGAAGACGGCATCCGGCTGGAAGGCCGCGATCTGCGCCAGTTCGGAGTTGAAGTCGAGCTGCCCGAGCTCGGTATAGACCTCGCCGGCCAGTCCGCCCTTGTAGGAGTTCTTGAAGCCCGCGACCGAATCCTTCCCGGCCTGGTAGTTCGGCACCATCAGGAAGACGTTCTGGTAGCCCTGCTGCTGCGCATAGGCGCCCATCACCTCGTGGTTCTGGTCGTTCTGGTAGGAGGTGGTGAAGAAGTTCGGGCTGCACTCGGCGCCGGCGAAGTTCGAGGTCCCCGCGTTGGTCGAGATCAGGATGTTGCCCGACGAGGTCACCGGCTGGTGGATCGCCATCAGGATGTTCGAGAAGATCGGCCCCACGACGAAGTCGACATTTTCGCGCTGCACCAGTTCGCGCGCCTTGTCGGCGGCAAGGTCGGGGCGGCCTTCGTCGTCCACGACGACGATCTCGGTCTTCATCCCTCCGATGTCGCCCATCTTCTCGGCCGCCAGCATGAAGCCGTTCTTCGCCTGCACGCCAAGCGCGGCGGGCGGGCCGGAGAGGGTGTAGACGAGGCCGATCTTCAGCACGTCGTCATTGGCCGAGGCGGGGACGTCCTGCGCGAAGGCCTGGGCGGAGAGCCCGAGGGTCAGCACCGTCGAGGCGAGCAGTCTGGTCTTGGTGGTCATTGGTAACTCCCTGGTTTGTGTCGTCGCGGCTTTGCCGTCTTGTTGGGCCTTCCGGCCTTTCGGAGGCATCCGCCGTGCAGGTGCATTCAGCGATCCAGCACGTTGCGAATGCAAGTTATTTCCCCGGTTCTGTCGCCTCCGCCCGGTCGAGCGCCGCGCGCATCAGGGGCGAGTCCGGATCGGCCAGCCCGTCGATGACGCTGAAATGGTGCCGGTCGGGTTCGACCACGCAGGCGGTCCGGGCGCCGAGCCCGTGCCAGATGTTGGGCAGAAGCGCCGCCTGACGCAGGAACTCCTGCCGCTCGCCGCCGCCGACCCATGCGGTCAGCTGCACGCCCGGCAGCGGGCGCTTGAGCGCCGGGCTGTTCGCCTCGGCACTCTCCATGTCGAGCTTCAAGAGGTCGTTCCGCGCGGTGTTCATCAGCGGGCGCAGGTCGTGCAGGCCCGAGATGGAGACCACGTGCTTCAGCCGGGCCTGAACGGCGCCGGGCAGCGGGCTGTCGTGGCACATCATGGCCGAGACGAGATGCCCGCCCGCCGAATGGCCGGAGATGACGATGGGGCCCGCGATCTCGTTGGCGGCATGCGCAATGGCCGCGCCGACCTGGCCGGTGATGTCGGTGATCGAGACGTCCGGGCAGAGGTCATAGGAGGGAATCGCCACCGCCCAGCCCCGCGCCACGGCGCCTGCGGCCAGGTGCGACCAGTAGCTCTTGTCGAGTGCGATCCAGTAGCCGCCATGCACGAAGACGAAGAGCCCGCGCGGCGTCCCTTCGGGCAGGAAGAGGTCGTAGCGGTGCCGCGCGCCTTCCCCGTAGGCGAGGTCCAGACGGGCGTTCGCGGAGTTGCGGAAATTTTCGGCAGGCGCCACCCACGGCCCCGGATATTCGGTGCCGCCGGGGATGTTGCGCCCGTTCTCGTAGGCGCTTTCCCAATCCTTCACGTCGAAGACGATCACGCAGGATCTCCCTTGTTTTATGGGGCAGCGGCCGGAAATCTCGCCTCCGAAGCGCCGTCCTTTTCAGCATCGTTACGCGGCGGCGAATATATTTCAAGCTCAAACCTTTTTTGCTTGAAATAATTTTGGGCGCTGCCTAGCCTTCGATCATTCCCGTCGAAACCACCGCAGGAGACGAGCGTGGCAGTGACCGGCCCCGATGCCAATCCCGAAGCGCAGACCCGTGACTTGCCCGCCTCGAAAGAGCGGCTGAGGATGTGGCTCCGGATGCTGAAGAGCACCCGCCGGGTCGAGGCCGCGCTACGTGAGCGGCTGCGCCGGGACTTCGCGACCACCCTGCCCCGGTTCGACGTCATGGCCGCCCTCGCCCGCTACGAGGACGGGCTGAAGATGAGCGCGCTGTCGGGCGTCCTGCGGGTCTCGAACGGGAACGTGACGGGCATCGTGGACCGGCTGGCCGAGGAAGGGCTCGTCGTCCGCGTGCAGGTGCCGGGCGACCGCCGCGCCTCGCTCGTGCGGCTGACGCGCAAGGGACAGGAGGTCTTTGCCCAGCAGGCCCGCGCGCACGAGGCCTGGATCGGCGAATTGCTCGAGGATTTCACGCCCGAGGAGGCGCGCATGTTCTCGGACCGCTTCGACGCGGTGACACACAAGGACGAGGAGGACCCGGCATGAAGGCCGACACCCAACATTTCCGCTGCGAGATCGAGGAGGGCATCGCGACGCTCCGGCTCGACCGGCCGGACCGCAAGAACCCGCTGACCTTCGAGTCCTATGCCGAGCTCCGCGACTGGTTCCGCGAACTGCATTACGACGACGAGGTGAAGGCCGTGGTCTTCGCCTCGAACGGCGGCAACTTCTCCTCGGGCGGCGACGTGCACGACATCATCGGGCCGCTCACCAGGATGTCGATGAAGGAGCTTCTCGCCTTCACCCGGATGACCGGCGATCTCGTCAAGTCGATGATCAATTGCGGCAAGCCGATCATCGCCGCCGTCGACGGGATCTGCGTCGGCGCCGGCGCCATCATCGCCATGGCATCGGACATCCGGCTGGCCTCTCCCGAGGCCAAATGCGCCTTCCTCTTCACCCGCGTCGGCCTCGCCGGTTGCGACATGGGCGCCTGCGCCATGCTCCCCCGCATCATCGGCCAGGGCCGGGCGGCGGAACTGCTCTATACGGGCCGGTCGATGTCGGCCTCCGAGGGCGAGGCCTGGGGCTTCTGGAACCGTCTGGTCGAGGCCGGGAACCTCGAGGCCGAGGCGGTCGAGATGGCCAGGCGCATCGCGGCGGGTCCGAACTTCGGTCACATGATGACCAAGACGATGCTGAACCAGGAATGGAACATGTCGCTCGAGCAGGCCATCGAGGCCGAGGCGCAGGCGCAGGCGATCTGCATGCAGACCGCCGATTTCACCCGCGCCTTCGAGGCCTTCGTGGCCAAGAAAACCCCGGTCTTCGCAGGCGACTGATGGCGGACACATCCTATCTCGACTGGCCCTTCCTCGAGCCCCGCCACAAGGCGCATGCCGAAACCCTGGACACATGGGCCGGCACCCTCGGCCCGATCGACCACCACGACACCGACAACGCCTGCCGGTCGCTCGTCGCGAAGCTGGGTGCCGACGGCTGGCTGGAACCGACCGCCGTGGACCCGGCCGATCCGAAGCCGCTCGATGTCCGCACCCTCTGCCTCTCGCGTGAAACGCTCGCCCGGCACGACGGCCTCGCGGACTTCGCCTTCGCGATGCAGGGGCTCGGGACCGGGGCGCTCTCGCTCTTCGGCTCGGACGCGCAGCGGGACGAATGGCTGCCGCTCACCCGCAGCGGCAAGGCGATCTCCGCCTTCGCCCTGACCGAGCCGCAATCGGGCTCGGACGTGGCGAACTCCACCATGACCGCGCGGGATGACGGCGACGCCTGGGTGCTGGACGGCGAGAAGACCTGGATCTCGAACGGCGGCATCGCCGACGTCTACACCCTCTTCGCCCGCTCCGAGGACACGCCGGGCGCCAAGGGCCTCTCGGCCTTCGTCGTCCCCGCCGACACGCCCGGCCTCGAGATCGCCGAGCGGCTCGAGACCATCGCGCCCCACCCCCTCGCCACGCTCCGCTTCACCGGCGCCCGGCTGCCCAAGTCGGCGCTGATCGGGGAGCGCGGCCAGGGCTTCAAGATCGCCATGTCCGTCCTCGACGTCTTCCGCACGACCGTCGCGGCGGCCGGCCTCGGCTTCGCCCGGCGGGCGCTGGACGAGGCCGTCACCCGCGTGACCGCGCGCAAGGTGCAGGGCAAGCCGCTCTCGGACCTCCAGATGGTGCAGGCGCATATCGCCGAGATGGCGCTGAAGGTCGATGCCTCGGCCCTCCTCGTCTACCGCGCCGCCTGGGCCAAGGATTCGGGCGCCCCCCGCGTCAGCCGGGAGGCCGCGATGGCCAAGCTCTTCGCCACCGACGAGGCGCAGAAGGTGATCGACGCCGCCGTCCAGCTGCATGGCGGCGACGGCGTGCGGGCGGGCGAGACGGTCGAACGGCTCTACCGCGAGATCCGGGCGCTCCGGATCTACGAGGGCGCCTCGGACGTGCAGAAGGTCATCATCGCTAGACAGACACTCGACGCGGCCCGCGCCTGACGCGGGCCTGAACCCGCCGCATCACGGGCGCAAAGACCCGGAGCGGCCTCACAGGGAGACCGACCACATGACGGCCACCAGCGACCTGTCCGACATCCTCGGCCCCTCGGCCCATGTCGACAGCTTCACCCGCGACAACCTTCCCGACCCGGACCTCTGGCCCGAGTTCCGGATGGAGGGCTTCCAGTACCCCGACCGCATCAACATCGGCGTGGAACTCACGGATGCCATGGTGGAACGCGGCTTCGGGGACCGCACGGCGCTGATCGGAAACGGGCGCCGCCGGACCTACAAGGAACTCGCCGACTGGACCAACCGCCTGGCTCACGCGATGGTCGAGGATCTGGGCGTAAAGCCCGGGAATCGCGTCCTGATCCGGTCTGCCAACAACCCGGCCATGGTCGCCGTCTGGCTTGCCGCGACGAAGGCCGGCGCGGTGGTGGTGAACACCATGCCGCTCTTGCGCGCGGGCGAGCTGGGCCAGATCGTCGACAAGGCCGAGATCGAATTCGCCTTCTGCGACACCCGCCTGATGGACGAGATCGTCACCTGCGCAAAAACCAGCAGGTTCCTCAAGACGGTCGTGGGCTTCGACGGCACCTCGAACCACGACGCGGAGCTCGACCGGCTGGCGCTGGAGAAACCCGTCCAGTTCCAATCGGTCGAGACGGGCCGCGACGATGTCGCCCTGCTCGGCTTCACCTCCGGGACGACCGGCTCTCCGAAGGCGACGATGCATTTCCACCGCGACCTGCTGATGATCGCGGACGGCTATGCGCGCGAGGTCCTGGGCGTCACGCCCGAGGACATCTTCGTCGGCTCCCCGCCTCTCGCCTTCACTTTCGGACTGGGCGGGCTTGCCGTCTTCCCGCTCCGCTTCGGGGCGGCGGCGACGCTGCTCGAGAACGCATCGCCGCCCAACATGATCGAGATCATCCAGAAGTATAAGGCGACGGTTTCCTTCACCGCGCCAACGGCTTACCGGGTGATGCTCAAGGCGATGGACGAGGGCGCGGACCTGTCGTCGCTCCGCGCCGCGGTCTCGGCCGGCGAGACGCTGCCGGCCCCGGTCTACGAGGAATGGATCAGGAAGACCGGCAAGCCGATGCTGGACGGGATCGGCTCCACCGAGATGCTGCACATCTTCATCTCGAACCGTTTCGACGACCACCGCCCCGCCTGCACCGGCAAGCCGGTCGGCGGCTACGAGGCGAAGATCATCGACGAGGCGGGGCAAGAGGTCCCGCGGGGCACGGTCGGGCGGCTTGCGGTGCGCGGGCCCACGGGCTGCCGCTATCTGGCGGACGACCGCCAGACGGCCTATGTCTCGGACGGCTGGAATGTGACCGGCGACGCCTTCACCATGGACGAGGACGGATACCTCCATTTCGCGGCGCGCAACGACGACATGATCATCTCGTCGGGCTACAACATCGCGGGGCCCGAGGTGGAGGCCGCCCTGCTCGCCCACCCCGCCGTGGCCGAATGCGCCGTCGTCGGCCAGCCGGACGAGGATCGCGGCGCCATCGTCGAGGCCCATGTCGTGCTCGCCCCGGATCACGTGGCCGGCCCCGAGCTGGCCAAGGCGTTGCAGGACCACGTGAAGGCCACGATCGCCCCCTTCAAATATCCGCGGTCGGTGAAGTTCACCGAGGCCCTGCCCAAGACCGAGACCGGGAAGATCCAGCGCTTCCGGCTGAAGACCCCCTCCGCCTGACACCCCGCTCACTGCAGGACAGACCCCGCCCGGCCCGGCCCGGCGGGGTCTTGGCGTTTCCCGGCCATGCGGGGGATGCAAGGCTCCAATGCGGATTCGGCATTACATGCGTTCTTCATCCATAAGCCTCCGTATTATATAAGGGCGTATCAACAGAGGATCCCTGCCATGAAGGACGTCGCCATTCTCCTGCACGAAGCCTCCGGGCTCCTGCGTCGCCGGTTCGAACAGGCGGCGCGGCCCGAGGGGCTGACGCTGATGCAATGGCGCGCCCTCGGGCTTCTGGACCAGCAGGGCCCGCTCAGACAGGTCGCCATCGGCGAGGCGCTCGAAGCCTCGCCCATGACGATCAGCGACCTTGCCGACCGGCTCGAATCCGCGGGCCTCGTGACCCGGGCGACCGACCCGTCCGACAGCCGGGCCAAGGTGCTGGAACTGACGGAAACGGGCGCCACGAAGCTTCGGACCATGCGGCGGATCAGCGAAGCCGTCTTCGCGCAGGTCTTCGCAGGCGTCACCGAGCGCGAGACCGCGGCGCTTCGGCAGGGGCTCCTCAAGCTCAAGAAGAACCTCGGAGGCGCGGCCCCGTCCGCCCCCGAAAAGGACGTCCAAGATGAACGCGAGAACTGAGAATATGGACGACGCCCAGCCCGTCGCCCCCGCAGCCGCCTCTCCTGCCGCCCCCGCGCCAAAGGCGCGCAAGGGCCGGCGCCGCGCATTGATGATCTCGGTCCCGCTGGCGCTCGCGTTGGCGGGCGGCGGTGCCTGGCTGCTCGGCGGCCGCTATGTCGAGACCGACAATGCCTATATCCACCAGCCGATGATCTCCGTCTCGCCCGACATCAGCGGGCGCGTGACCGAGGTGCTGGTGCACGAGAACCAGCGCGTCGAGGCGGGCACCCCGCTCTTCCGCATCGACCCGGCCGATTACCGCATCGCGCTCGACACGGCCGAAGCCCAGCTGGCGGCCGCCCGCCTGGCCGTGGCGCAGCAGCGTGCCGCCTACGCGACCGCCGCCGCCCAGCTGGATGCGGCCCGGGGGATCGAGGACGTCAAGCAGCGCGAACTCGAACGCCAGAGGGAGCTGACCGCCCGCGGCATCGGCTCCCAGGCCGCGCTCGACGAGGCGACGGTGGCCACCCGTTCGGCCACCAATTCCGTCGCCGTCGCGCAGGCCCAGCTCGACGCCGCCGCCGCGGCGCTCGGCGGCGATCCGGAGGCCGAGACCGATACCCTCCCGGCCGTGCGCGCCGCGCTTTCGGCCCGCGCCGCCGCCGCGCGCAACCTCGACCATACCGAGATCCGCGCCGCCGCCGCCGGCACCGTGAGCCAGATCGAAAGCCTGAACGTCGGCCAGTTCGTCCCCGCCGGCACCGGCATCGCGACGCTGGTCGATGCCGACGACACCTGGATCGAGGCGAATTTCAAGGAGACCCAGCTCGGCGGTCTGCAGGCCGGCCAGCCCGTGTCCATCGAGGTCGACGCCTATCCCGGCATGGAGCTCGAGGGCGAGGTCGAGAGCTTCGGCTCCGCCACCGGCTCCCAGTTCTCGCTGATCCCGGCGCAGAACGCGACCGGCAACTGGGTCAAGGTCGTGCAGCGCGTGCCGGTGCGCATCCGCCTCGACAGCGCGGCCGAGCGCCCGCTGCGCGACGGGATGAGCGTCACGGTCTCTGCCGACACGGGGGCCTCGCGGCTGGACCAGTTCCGATGACACAGACCCTTTCGGCCCCCAAGCTCTCGGTGGCCGCGCCGGGGCTGCTGACCGTCTCGATCATGATCGCGACCGTGATGCAGGTGCTCGACACCACCATCGCCAACGTCGCCCTGCCCCACATGGCCGCCAGCCTGAACGCGACGCAGGAAGAGATCACCTGGGTCCTGACCTCCTACATCGTGGCCTCGGCCATCGCGACCCCGCTGACCGGCTTCGCGGCCGACCGGCTGGGACGCCGGCGCGTCTTCACCACCTCGATCGCGGGGTTCGTGGCGACCTCGGTGCTCTGCGGCATCGCAAGCTCCCTGCCCGAGATGGTGATCTTCCGCATCCTCCAGGGCGTCTTCGGCGCCGCGCTGATCCCGCTCGCGCAGTCGGTGCTGCTCGACATCAACCCGCGCGAGAAGATCGGCCAGGCGATGGCGATCTACGGCGCCGGCATCATGGTGGGTCCGATCGTGGGCCCCACCCTCGGCGGCTACCTGACCGAGGTGTTCAACTGGCGCTACGTCTTCTTCATCAACCTGCCCGTCGGCCTCCTCGCCTTCCTGGGCGTGGCGGCCTTCATGCCCGCCGAGGACACGAAGCAACGCCGCTTCGACATGATGGGCTTCGCGATGCTGGCGCTGGCCGTCGGTTCGCTGCAGCTGATGCTGGACCGCGGGCAATCGGCGGGCTGGTTCGCCTCGGTCGAGATCTGGCTCTACCTCGGGCTGACGATCTCGGGCCTCTGGGCCTTCGTCATCCATTGCTGGGGTGCGCGCGAGCCCTTCGTGGAGCTCTCGATGTTCCGGGACCGCAACTTCGTGATGGGGCTGGTCTTCATCTTCATCATCGGGATGACGCTCTTCTCGGGTCTCGCGCTGCTGCCGCCGCTGCTGCAGAAGCTGATGGGCTATCCGGTGATCTCCACCGGGCTGGTGATGGCGCCGCGGGGCGTGGGCACGATGGTCTCGATGATCCTCGTCGGGCGGCTCGTCGCGCGCTTCGATCCGCGGGGGCTGGTGCTTTTCGGGCTGATCTGCACCGCCTGGTCGCTGCACATGATGACGGGCTTCGAGAGCGGGATGGATTCCACCCCGATCATCGTCTCGGGCGTGCTGCAGGGCTTCGGCCTGGGCTTCGTCTTCGTGCCGCTCTCCACGCTGACCTTCGCCACTCTGGCGAACCGGTTCCGGGGCGACGCCACGGCCATGTTCAGCCTCGTGCGCAACGTGGGCTCGGGCGTGGGCATCTCGATGGTGACGGTGGTGCTGGCGCATATGTCGACGGTCAACCACGAGGAGATCGCCTCGACCCTCACGGCGCAGTCGGGCGCGGTGCAGCACCTGATGCCGCAGCTCATCGCGGGGTCGCAGACCTATGCGGCGATCGTGGACGGGCTGGTCAGCCAGCAGGCCGCGATGGTCGCCTACATCGACAACTTCTTCCTGATGATGATCCTGACCGTCGCGACGATCCCGATCGTGCTGCTGCTGCGGCGGCCCGGCTGATCGTGGCCTCGCGGGCCACGCCCGGACCGCAGGGATCTCGCGCGCCCTCTGGCCCTCGCCGCCCGGGAGCGCTAAACGGGCGCGACACCTGAACAGAGAGCGCGGATCATGGCACGGCACCTCATCACCTCGGCCATCCCCTACATCAACGGGATCAAGCACCTCGGGAACCTGGTGGGCTCGCAGCTGCCCGCAGACCTCTACGCGCGCTACCTGCGGGGGCGCGGCCACGAGGTCCTGTTCCTCTGCGCGACCGACGAGCACGGCACGCCGGCCGAGCTGGCCGCCGCCAAGGCCGGCAAGCCCGTCGCCGAATATTGCGAAGAGATGCATGGCGTCCAGGCGAAGATCGCCGAGGGGTTCCGCCTGTCCTTCGACCATTTCGGCCGCTCCTCCTCGCCGCAGAACCACCGGCTGACCCAGCATTTCGCGGGCGTCCTGGCCGAGAAGGGGCTGATCCGCGAGGTCTCGGAGACGCAGATGTATTCGCCCACCGACGGGCGCTACCTGCCCGACCGCTACATCGAGGGCACCTGCCCCAATTGCGGGTTCGACAGCGCCCGGGGCGATCAGTGCGACAATTGCACCAAGCAGCTCGACCCCGTGGACCTGATCAACCCGCATTCCACCATCTCGGGCGCGACCGATCTGGAGATGCGCGAGACCAAGCACCTCTACCTGCGCCAGTCGGCCATGAAGGACGAGCTGGAGGCCTGGATCGACGGCAAGACCGACTGGCCGGTGCTGACCACCTCGATCGCGAAGAAATGGCTGAACGACGGCGACGGGCTGCAGGACCGCGGCATCACCCGCGACCTCGACTGGGGGATCCCGGTCAGGAAGGGCGAGGAAGACTGGCCGGGCATGGAGGGCAAGGTCTTCTACGTCTGGTTCGACGCCCCCATCGAATACATCGCCTGCGCGCAGGAATGGGTCGAGGCCGGCAAGGGCGACGACTGGGAGCGTTGGTGGCGCACCGACAAGGGCGCGGAGGACGTGACCTACACCCAGTTCATGGGCAAGGACAACGTGCCCTTCCACACGCTCGGCTTCCCGGCGACGATCCTGGGCTCGGGCGAACCCTGGAAGCTCGTCGATTACATCAAGTCGTTCAATTACCTGAACTACGACGGCGGCCAGTTCTCGACCTCGCGCGGGCGCGGCGTCTTCATGGACCAGGCGCTCGAGATCCTGCCCGCCGATTACTGGCGCTGGTGGCTGCTGAGCCATGCCCCCGAGAGCTCGGATTCCGAATTCACCTGGGAGAACTTCCAGCAATCGGTGAACAAGGACCTTGCCGACGTGCTGGGCAACTTCGTGAGCCGCGTCACCAAGTTCTGCCGCTCCAAGTTCGGAGAAGAGGTGCCCGCGGGCGGCAGCTACGGCCCGCAGGAAGAGGCGCTGATCGCCGATCTCACCGCCCGGATCGCGGCCTACCAGGGCCACATGGACGCGATCGAGGTCCGCAAGGCGGCGCAGGAGCTGCGCGCGATCTGGGTCGCGGGCAACGAATACCTGCAATCCGCGGCACCCTGGGCCGCCTTCAAGGAGGACCCGGAGCGCGCCGCCGCCATCGTCCGTCTCTCGCTGAACCTGATCCGGCTCTACGCGGTCCTCTCGGCCCCGTTCATTCCGGACAGCGCCGAGACCATGATGAACGCCTTCGGACCCGACGCCGTGCGCGACTGGCCCGCCGGCACCGCAGCGGATTTCGAGGCGCTGGAGCCCGGCGCGGCCTTCACCGTGCCCGAGAACCTCTTTGCCAAGATCGCCGACGAAAGCCGCGAGGATTGGCAGACCCGGTTCGCGGGCACGCGCAGCTGACGGCGCGCTGGCTCAGAACAGCATCTCGGCGTTGAGGCCCACGGTGATCGCGCCGATGGACTGGCCGGTGTCCGGATCGATGATCGGCAGGGAGACCTGGCCAAGGTAGCTCTTTGCCGATTCATCGAATTCGACATCGCTCACATGCATCGTGCCCGCCGGCATGCCGTAGGTTTCGTTGAACTTCGCCTCGTCGCCCTGCCAGTAGTCGGAGGTCGCATCGCTGGCGGCCACGTTCAGCCCGCGGTTGTCCATCACGAACACCTCCGAGATCACCCCGGCCGAGGCGGCCTGCCTGTCGCGCAGGAAGTCGGAGGCGGGGTTCGACAGAACGCCGTCGATCGTCGGACGGCTTTCGGCATTCACTTCGGCCTGCCAGCGCCGGTCGAGCGCGGTGATATCGGCATCCGAGAGCTCCGCATGCCGCCGGTTCTGCTTGCGGATCGCATCGATCAGCACCGGGTCGGACGTCCAGACGAGAACCTCGTTCTCCGTGTAGTATCGCATCGAGGGCTCGAAATCATTGGCCGATGCAGCCCCCGCCACAAGGCCCAGGGCCGTCGCCAGAAGAAGGGATTTCATGTCCGTCACCTATGGTTGGTCTCTCCGGCGGCGAGCATCCGCGAACTTTCTTGCGATGCCCTTAAGCGGCGCGGGGATTCGCGCCGGGCCACCAGCAGCGCCATCACCCCGGCCAGCTGCACGATGAAGAACGCCGCCATCGCCGGCACCACCCCCACCCCGTCCGCCAGGGCGCCCGCGGCGATCACCGGCACCGAGAAGCCGCAATAGGCATAGACGAAGAGCCCCGCCGTCGCCCGCGCGCGGTTGCCGGGCGCCAGGGCCGAGACCTCGGACAACGCGGCGAGATAGGTGAAGCCGTAGCTCGAGGCGCTGGTGAGCGCCGTGCCGAGCAGCAGGAGCGGGATCGACGGCAGCGCCGCGCCCGCGAGCATCGCCGCGAAGCCGAACGGGATCAGCCAGAGCCCCAGTGCAAGCGCCCGCGGATTGCTCAACCGGCGCGCAAGCGGCTGGCAGAGGAAGCCCACGAAGAGCGCGAGGAAGATCACCGGCCCGGACCAGCCCCCCAGCCCCTGCCCCTCGAGCACCAGCGGCAGGACCGAGATCGTCACGCCGGTCGAGGCCCATGTGAGCGCCATCGCCAGACCATAGGGCGCCGCGCCCGCCGGGAAGACCGGGCGCCGGAGCAGCGGCAGGCGCCGCACCGCGACCCGCGGCAGCGCGAGGCAGGCGGCGGCCAGCACCGGAACGGCGGCCAGCAGGGCGAGGAAACTGGCAGGCGCGAAGCCCGGCCCCTGCGCCATGAGGCTCAGCCCGGTCGCCAGCGCCCCGCCGCCGAACCCGAGCGTCGTGGCCGATGTCACGAGGAGCGCGGCCCGGCGCGAGCGCGCCTCGCCGGTCAGCTCGGTCATGTAGGCCGTGCCCGCGGTCGTGGCGAGCCCGGTGCCCACCCCCAGCAGGACCCGCGCGACAACCAGCTCGGCCCAGCCCGGCGACAGCACCAGCAGAAGCGTCGCTGCGCCGCTCAGGAGCAGGGCGCAGGCCACGGGCCCCCGGCGTCCGACCCGGTCCGACAGGCCGCCCAGGAAGATCAGCGTCGGCATGAGCCCCCCGACATAGGCCGCGAAGGCGAGCGTCCCCGCCATCGCCCCGACCCCGCTCGCGGCGAGGTAGGCGGGATAGAGCGGGGCCTGCAGGTTGACGGCGAAGGTGACGGTGAACAGGCAGAGCGCCAGCAGCGGAACGGCGTATCGGGGCATGATGTCCTCGGCGTGGAAATGTCGCTGCCGAGGATGCCGCCGACCCTCTGGCGCCGACAGGGCCAGTCCGGTACAGTTCGGCCGAACTGTACCGATCCACGGAGCCGTACAATGGAGGCACCACAGCTGTCACGCTCGGGCGAGCGGACCCTCGTGGATCAGGTCATGGAGACGCTGCGCACCCGGATCGCGGGCCGCCGGGCCGCGCCGGGCAGCCGCCTCCCCTCGATCCGCCGGCTGGCGGAGGAACTGGGCGTGTCGCGCTCTACCGTGGTCGAGGCCTATGACCGGCTGCTCGCCGAGGGCGTCGTGCAGGCGCGGCGCGGTTCGGGCTTCTACGTCGCGGCCCGGCTGCCGCCCTTTTCGCCCGGCGACAGCGGCCCGCCCCTGGCGCGGGAAATCGATCCCTTCCGCATCACGCGACAGGCGCTTGAAAGCCGCCGCATCCGCGCCAACCCGGGCTGCGGCTGGCTTCCCGAGGCGTGGATGCCGCGCGACGAGATCCGGCGGGGCCTGCGCAGCCTCGCGCGCCGGCCGGATGCGGGGCTGACGGATTACGGCACCCCGCTGGGTCTGCCGGAGCTGCGCGCGCTGCTCGCGGTGCGGATGGCCGACACCGGGGTCGCGGCGCATCCCGACCAGGTGATGCTGACGGAAAGCGGCACGCAGGCGCTGGACCTGACCTGCCGTCTGCTCCTCGAGCCCGGCGACCGGGTGCTGATCGACGATCCCTGCTACTTCAATTTCCTCGCCCTGTTCCGGGCGCACCGGGTCGAGGCGATCGGCATTCCGCGCACCCCGGCCGGTCCCGACCTCGCGGCCTTCGAAGCAGCGCTCGAGGCGCATCGCCCCCGGCTCTACATCACCAATTCCGGGCCGCACAATCCGACCGGGACGCTGACCTCGCCGGCCGTCTGCCACCGGCTCCTGCGGCTGGCCGAGGCGCATGACCTGCTGATCGTCGAGGACGACATCTTCGCCGATTTCGAGGACCGCCCGGCGCCGCGCCTCGCCGCTTTCGACGGGCTCGACCGGGTGATCCAGATCGGCAGCTTCTCCAAGACGCTCTCCGCCTCGATCCGCTGCGGCTACATCGCCGCGCGGCCGGAGTGGATCGAGGCGCTGATCGACCTGAAGCTCTCCACCTCCTTCGGCGGCGGGGCGCTGGCGGCCGACCTGCTGCTGCACCTGCTGAAGGAGGGCAGCTACCGGCGGCACGTGCAGGGGCTGCGCACACGGCTCGCCGGCGCGATGACCGCGCTTGTGCCGCGCCTGGCGGCACTCGGGATCACGCCGTGGCACCGGCCGGCGGCGGGCCTCTTCCTCTGGTGCCGCCTGCCCGAGGGGGTCGACAGCGCCGCCCTCACCCGCGCGGCCTGGGAGGACGGCATCGTCCTCGCGCCCGGCAACGCCTTCAGCGCCGGTCAGAGATGCGGCGGTTTCATGCGGTTCAACGTGGCGCAGATGCAGGACCCGGGGATCGACGGCGATCTGAGGGCGCTGCTGGCGGCGGGCTGATCCGGGTTCGGCAGACCGCCGAGGGCGCGCCCCGCGGGAGCGAACCGGACGCAAGGGCGCGCGACGGCCGACCGGCCTGCGGGTCCGCCTGACGACGGGCGTCGCCAACCTGCCGGCTGCCGGGCAGGCCCGATCGGCCGCGGCTCCGCCCGGCCAGTCGGCCATCGGCCGCTGGAGAGGCGCCGGCTTCTACCCGTCGGGCAGGAGTTCCTTCAGGCGCGCGGCGATCACCTGGTCCGAGAACGGCTTGTTGATGAACAAGGCCCCTTCCGGCAGGTCGCCCGGCGCCGGATCGACCTGGCCGGAGGCGACGAGGATCTTCACGGGCGGCCACCGCTCCGCGCATTGGCGCGCGAGGTCGAACCCGGTCTGTCGGCTGGGCGGCATCTGCACATCCGTGAACAGGAGCCGGATCGAGTCGGCATCACGCTCCAGGTGGGCAAGGGCCTCTTCGACATTGGCGGCCTCGTAGAGCCGGAAGCCGGCGTCGGAGAGAATGAACGATGCATCCATCCTGATGAGCGCTTCGTCGTCGGCCACCAATGCGAAGGGCTTGAGGTCTTCAGACATGGTGGCTTTTCCTTTTCGCTGTCGACCCACAACCCGCGAGGTGGCGGGTCGGGTTCCGTAGCTCCTGCGTCTTTCGTCTTGCGATGGTCCGACGGTTGCACTGCGGACATGTCGCGGCTCGGGCGCGCCCGAACGGTGGGGCGTGCAAGCCGGGCCCGCGCGGCTGGCCCCCGCGACCGCCGCATCCTTGATGCGCGGCGCCCGCCCCTCGGAAATCCGGGTGTTTGGTTGACGCATGCGCCGCGCTGATGCGCCCCCGCCGGGCACGGCGCGCGTTCCATGGCGACCGGGCGTCGCGCCCCGCTCTGCGAGGACGGCGGCCCGGGAAAACAGGTCCGTGCCCTCCGGGGCGATCTGCAAGGCCATGCCTGCGCGATCGGCAAGGACGGCGAAGCCGGAGCCCGGATACTCCGGACAGATGGAATGCGGAGCCTGGCAAGGGGCCCTGCGCCTTCGGCATCCGAGCCCTCGGACGAAGGCGCAAGGCTGTCTGGTGGTACCCGCGGCCGGCGTGTCAGGAAAGGCAATTTCACCAATGAAATCAGCGCTCAAGTGCCCCACGGGGCGCGAAATCTCGCGCTAATCAATACAACGGGTTAGCGCCATGGTGCCCCACGTATTCTGGCCGATCACCAGTACTTCCGCCGCTCCCCCGTCCCCATAAGATGCACGCCATCCAGGGCCTGCCCGCCGGCGTCCCAGAGGATGCGCATGTCCTCGGCCGCCTGTTGGCCGCACCGCGAGCACCACATCAGGCGCAGTATCGCGGCGCGCAGCCGGAGCTTCCCGCGAACCGGGGTCATCATTTGATGGCCGCAGCGGCAGTGGATGTGGTATGTGAGCATGCGGCGGAGGTGGCGCGCAGTAGACGGACAGTCAAGGCCGGTCCGACTTACCGCTGGGCTCAAGTCGAGCGCGCCAAAAGCGCGCTTGCTCAGCACTGAGCCGATAGCTAAAACGTATCGCCGTGACAGACACTCTAGAAACAATTGTCGGCGCGATGATCGCCGTAGGCGCGGTGGCGGTGCTCGTGTTGGATTCCGTCCTGCCTGACGGTCGAGCCAGCACATTGCTTAGGGCCGTCATGCTGCTCGCAACACCAATCGCGATGATCGCAGCATTGTACTACTTGCCCACCTAGCTAGTGGCAGCGCACCTTTTTTGGTGCGCAACTTCTTGCCCGGAAATTTGGCACCCACTTCCGCATGCACTACCTCGCCAAGGAGCGGCGCGTGGCCGACTTTCAGCGTGGCGCACGGCCCCGGTTCCTCAATCCACAACTTGGTGCCGGGGTCTCCTCTTCCAAGATGGCCGCGGCGACCGCAGAGGCTTGCAGTCAAGCATCGACATCGGCGGCTGGGCCTCCACACGGCCGCACCTTCACCAAGACGGTGCCAGCACAGCAATCGCTAACAGGATGGCCCCTACGCAGACAACGCCGATCGCCCCGCTTAGGCGCCTGTCCGTCAGGCGTAAGGCACCCCTCTCACCGAAGAAAAGTGCGATCAATATCGCCGCGAAAAGCCCTGCTACCAAGAATTGTGAAGCGCTAACACTCATGATACAACCTGAAGCTAAACATAGGAACCCGCACCACTACCTATAGTTTCCGACAGTATGCGGCAAGTTGCCAAGCTCCGGCATTCTCCTGGGTCCCCAGAGAGTGGCGCATACGGCATCCCTCGGTGCGTCGCTCGGCCCCGGCTGCTCGGCGAATAACCTGGTGCCGGGGCCTCCTATTCAGACTCGCGCTTCTTCGCGCGGCTCCGGCGCACATGCATCGCGCGGCGCGCCTTCTCGAACTCCTCGAGCACGCCCGTCCGATCGTCGGCCGGGTCAATCTCGCGGATCCCCTCGTGGATGATGACGGTCGCGCCCTTGCGCTTCAGCTGGTCGAGCATCCAGTCGACATCCTGCGGCGAGACGCCCAGGCACAGCAGGCTGGCGAAGTGCACGCGGTCTCCGGCGCTGAGGTTGCCAAGTAGGAAGTTGCGCTCGTGCAGCTGGCTCTGCGGCCGCGTGGCACGGGCCGGGAGATCGTCCTCCCAGACCGTGCCGCCATTGCCCAAATCAGCGCCGACGTAGCCCATGACCTTGAGCTGCGTTTCGCGCGAAGGCCGACCCGGCCCGGTTAGAACATAGCCCCAGATGACGCTCTCCATCGTGACTTTCTATACACTTGCTTGCACAAGTGTCTTGCGGTCACTTGTTGCACAATGTTATGCAATAGGCAAGAAGGTGAAGCCGAGGAGGCGCCGATGCCCGAACCGATCCAGAAGCAGTACCGGCAGGCGATGAACAAGATCGCCCGCGCGATCGACGAGGCTTTCAACGGGAAACGGAAGCCTGGGCGCAAGCCAACCGTGGGCTTCATCCTGCTGACGGCCGAGTTCGGAAAGGTCGACGGCGGCCGGGTCAACTACATCAGCAACGGCGAGCGCGAGGACATGATCGCGATGATGCGGGAGTACCTAGCCCGCGTCGAAGGCCGATACTCAGAACCCACCGACCGGCCGCAGTGAGCCGATCCAGCTAACCCGGAGGCCCCAATGGCTGACGTCACCGGTCCCATTCAAACCCTGCCCGGAGCGGGCCACGCCGTCCCGCCGGGCACCATGTGCGACGATCACCCCGACCGGCCGGCCGTCGCCCGCATCCAAGGCGAAACCGACAGCTTCGGCGCGGAGCTGATCGACTGCTGCGCGGAGTGCAGGGACGCGCTGCGCACATCAATCCGGGCACCGCAGGACGGATGGTGCGACTGGTGCAAGACGGTGGCGGAGGACGTCCGCGATCATCGCGACTTTGAGGAAGGCAGCAGCGGGCCGGTCTACTCAGTTTGCGCCGGATGCCGAGTCCGAGAGCAACAGCGCCTTGAGCGCGAAGATATATACTACGACTGAATCCAACAATCCCGGAGGCAACGATGACCGACCGCCCGATCCTGTTCTCCGGCCAGATGGTCCGCGCGCTCCTAGAAGGGCGGAAGACGCAAACGCGACGGGTGATCAAATCCCGTGGCTTCCCGCCTCAATTCTGCGGCGGCAGATACGACGACAAGAACGACCCGGAGTGCTGGGGATGGGAGGACTTCGACCGCGGCGAGTGGATCACGCTCGACCAGTGGCGGCGCTGGACCTTCGTTCCCTACGCCCCCGGGGACCGCCTCTGGGTGCGGGAAGCGTGGGCCTCGATCGACGCATGCACCCATAACGACCCGGGCTCGCAGGCGCTTGTCGACCGCGGCTTCTATCGCGCGGACCACCCGGTCGACTGCGGCGACGTCTCGCGCTGGCGTCCCTCCATCCACATGCCTCGCTGGGCCTCCCGCTTGACGCTGATCGTGACCGACGTTCGGGTCCAGAGGGTGCAGCAGATCAGCTGCGACGACGCGGTGGCCGAAGGGGTCGAAGTCAATCCGGCTGGTGTTGTCCTCATCGACGGGGTCGCGCACTCCGGGAAGGCCGCGTTCCGCAAGCTCTGGGATAGCCTCAACGGCCCGCGCGGCTTCGGCTGGGACGCGAACCCGTGGGTCGCCGCCTACACCTTCACCGTCCACCACCGGAACATCGACGCCGCCGCTGCGGCATGATCCAGCTAACCCCGGAGGCACGAAATGAACGGCATCGAGAGCATCGCCGCAGAGCGCGCGCGACAGGTCGAAGAGGAGGGCTGGACGCCCGACCACGACGACGAACACACGGACGGCGCGCTGGCGAAGGCCGCCGGCTGCTACGCGTGGGCCGCGGCGCAAAGCGACGGCTTGCGCGGGGTCTTTGTCACGCCGCCGCCGACGTGGCCGGAAGATTGGTCCGTCGAGTGGTGGAAGCTGAAGGACCGCCGCACCGACCTCGTCCGCGCCGGCGCCCTGATTGCCGCCGAGATCGACCGCCTCGACCGCGCCGCCGCGCGCCTGTCCAGCTAACCCGGAGGTCGGCATGCCGAAATCCTGCACATCCTGTCACTGGTTCGAAGCTGATTTCGAGGACACCAGCGACGGCCACTGGATGACCCGTCCTTACGCGGTCTGCCGCGCTCGCAATGGGGTGTCCAACCTGCGGCAATTCCCATTCACAAAAACCGACTGCGGCGAACACAAGCCGAAGTCCAGCTAATCCGGAGGCGCCTATGGCTGACGTGACCGGCCCCATTCAAACCCTGCCCGGAGCGGGCCACGCCGTCCCGCCAGGCACCATGTGCGACGATCACCCCGACCGGGCGGCCGTCGCCCGCATTCAAGGCGAAACCGACAGCTTCGGCGCAGAGCTGATCGACTGCTGCGCGGAATGCAGGGACGCGCTGCGCGCAGCAATCCGAGCGCCGCAGGATGGATGGTGCGACTGGTGCAAGACGGTGGCTAAAGGCGTCCGCGATCATCGCGACTTTGAGGAAGGCAGCAGCGGGCCGGTCTACTCAGTTTGCGCCAGATGCCGAGCCCGAGAGCAACAGCGCCTTGAGCGCGAAGACAGATACTACGACTGAATCCAACAATCCCGGAGGCCGAGATGGCCGAGTTCGCCAAAGGCACGACCGTTACCGCCGCGCGAAGCCGTGCAGAGATCGAGGACATGCTCGGCCGCTTCGGTGCGGACGGCTTCATGTCGGGCCGCGACGGGCGCCATGTGGTTGTCGCGTTCAAGGCGCGCGGCCGGCAGATCATGTTCCGAATGACGATGCCCGACCCCGCCGATCACTACTTGACACCGACGGGCAAGCAGCGGTCCGACGCGGATGCGCGAAAGGCGGCAGACGCCGAGGACCGACGCATGTGGCGCGCGCTGGCGCTTTCCATCAAGGCTAAGCTGGTCGGAGTGGAGGACGGCATCGAGAGCTTCGAGCAGGCCTTCATGGCCCATGTCGTCATGCCGGACGGGCTGACCCTTTCCGATCACATCACCCCGCGGATTGCCGAAGCCTACGATACGGGCTCGATGCCCCCGCTTCTGCCACCGCCCGCGAAATCCAGCTAACCCCGCTAGTTTTTGGCGGCTCCAGGGCGTCCAGTTCTATCCCAGTCTACGAGCTGCTTCTTTGCTTCACGCACCAGCGCCTTGGCGGCGTTCAACTTTGGGTGCACGCCGAGTGCCTCAACGTGTTCGAGCACCTCGTCTAGCGGCTTCTCCACGGGATCAGATGCAGGCAGAGAGGCGCTCTTTTTCGGGCGTAGGGACATAGCGTTGATCTCCTTTCCTCCGAAACATGACATTTGGGCCCGGAACCTGCAACTTGGCCCAGCAGGTGATCGCCGAAGTCCACCTAACCCCGCCTAATAAGGGCTTTAGCTTACTCGGTTTTTTGGCCGATATACGCTGCCGAGACCATGGCTGCTGCGGACTGGCTGGCTCTTATCTTCCTTCCATATCGAGCAGGCATCTCCGGTGACGTCCACCGACCAGCCACCATGATAGATGTAAGATCGCAGCCCAGCCGCAGCGCGTCATGTACGCCGCCGATGCGCGTGCTATGAGCCGACACGTCCGCCCGGTTTGTACACGTCTTTAGGATGCGCGATAGAGAAGATGGATGAAGTGGAGCGATCTTCCCGTTCGGTTGCGATTTTGTGAGAATGGGGTCGTCCCTCCGCAGGCCAGCGACTGCGATCCACGCGAGTACGGCCTCCGTCCCGGGGCCGGAAAGGTAGGCATACGCTCCTTGACCATAGGGGTCTGTCTTCGACCGGTGTACGAATAGCAGGCTTGAGCCATCGGATTGACGTTCGATGTCGCGAACCCGAAACGCCACGATCTCCGAGGCGCGGCACCAACTGTCAGTCGCAATCCAGAGAAGCGCCTTGTCCCTCATATCCCGCCGGCTGGCTCCAAGCTTCGCTATGACTGCGAGGACATCTGCTTTGCCGAGCGGTGGTGCCTGCCCAATTGCGGCCCCGTAGGTGCGTTTGACCCCCATAAGCGCGAGCTCGACCAGTCGGTGGCGACATGGATTAGGATAAAAATGGGAACGGTGCAGTTCAGAGATAGCCCAGAGCCTGCACTCGATCGTTGTGCTTTTAATCTTGCCCCCCAAGAAGTCGACGTACTCAGCCACAACGCGAGGATCGACCGGAGGCTTAGGATTGTGACCGTTCTCCGTGCACCATGCGACAAATAAACGGATGATCATGCGGTAATTTCGCAGTGTGGAGGGCGCGAACGCGGCCTCGCTTCGCGCGCGATACTCGGCCATCAGTTGCTCTCGATGCTCAAGAGGCGCTTGAGAGATTTGCACGACCGTAGCCTGCCGCTCATTCTCCCGGTCAAATTCGCGGTGTGCCATCGAATTTCCTCGAGCGGAGCGATCGGAGAACCGTCCCATAGCCAAGTGATTCCTGCACTCGCAAGCTGTTAACCAAATCTTAAGATTCTTCTGCTTTGCTCAATGTCGTGGCACATCTCGTGCGGAAGGCGAAATGCGAAGCAAGGCAGGAGGCCTCAGCGAAATGGTATTTAGACGTTCGGGAGGACGGCCCAAGCGGGATGAGGCGTGTGCACTGCTCGACGCGCCATCGCTACGTCGGGTGCCTACTAAATCTGATATCTCAAGGGTGCTGCGTGGGATGTTCAGGGACGCCGAGGTTCGAGGGCAGCGCCACATAGACGTCGTGGCATCCAAACTCGAACAAGCAGCCGATGGAAACGGTGGACAAGAATACCGCCTGCCATTGTGCTTCGATGCGATGATCGAAGAGTTGTGGACCGACGACGAAGTCCTGCATTGGCCACCATCAGTGGCAGCAGCCGAACTGGTGATCCGATTTAGGCTTCCGCGCCACTGATACCGATTTGCTGAACACCTTGGCCGCACAACGTCCTAGCGGTCGCGGCACCGACAAACCCTCCGCGGCGCTACGAGCCAAGCGGGGCCGATCTACCCCTGCTCGTGTTTGGCTCCGCCAGGGCGTCCGGCTCTATCCCAGTCAACGAGCTGCTTCTTCGCTTCACGCACCAGCGCCTTGGCGACGTTCAACTGTGGGTGCACACCGAGACTGTCAACGTGTTCGAGCACTTCGTCTAGCGGCTTCTCTACGGGATCAGAGGCGGGGAGAGAGGCGCTCCTTTTCGGACGTAGGGACATAATATCGCGTCTCCTTTCCCCCGAAACATGCCATTCGCGCCCAGAACCTGCAACTTAGCCTAGGAGCATGCTCAGCAAGTCATTGCCGAAGTCCAGCTAACCCCCGGACACCCGTTCCAGGGTTCAATCGTCATCCAGCCAAGGTGGAGTGGCGGCAGAAACGAAGTTACACTCTTGCCCTGAAAGCTGGAGAGGAGGCGGAACACATGGCCCGACGTAGCCTGAAAATCACCCTGCACCAGGTAAGTGTGGTGCTGTGAGGAACGGACCTACAGGCATCGAAATCCACGATGCAATCGAAGACCTCAAGACTGAGTTGAGTGAGGGCGAACCATTCACGGATGCCCTCTTGGGCGACGTCGCAAAGGACCACAGATTAAAACCGGAACTCTTGCGGCGGAAGTTCGAGGACGAAACCGGACAGAGGCCAGAAGATTATGCTGCCCCTGCCAAGGTGAGCCACGAACAGGCTATGAGGCTGCGGGGGCGCCAACTTGAAAGTCGGCTCGATCCGGTGGCATACAGCTTCTTTCGCCACTTGGAACCGAAAGTGTTCGGCCGAATTATCAATTTCGAGGGGCGCAAGCTCATGGCCGTGGCCGTGACGGGCGACCTCCATTGCCTCGACTGGGAAACCGGACGTGAAGTTCAAATCGTCTGGCAAAATCGCAACGAAGCCCACGACAACTTGAACCGCCTGATACGTGGAGAGGCAATCAGCGGACGCCTCAAAGGCTGATCCGCAAATGGCCCGGAGGGACCACAATGGCGCTGCGAAGGATGAGTCTGCTAACCGACCTCGAGCACGAGCTATGGCTTCTGCTCAAGGAGATGCAAACCCAGCACGACATCGACCCGTCCGATGCGTACGCCTACTTCGAACAAGCATGGGGCTAGGTCGGCGACGAATGGGGCTAGCGAGCACCCGGAAACTAAATCCAGCTAACCCCGGGCCGTGGGATGTCCGGTATGCGGACTTTTCTGCCGTTCGCCGCAACTGCTCGATCAAGGCCGCGTCCGCGGACCGATCGCTGGTGGAGCGGTCACTCCGCGGCTTGGGGCAGATGCTTCGGCAGGACTCCCTCGGCCTCGGCCTCCGTGCGCAACCATTGGCGGAATGCGGCGATCTTTTCCTCATCGGCACGGGCTTCGGGGCAGGCAATCGCGTAGATCGACATGGGCAGCGTCGTCACGTCGAAAAGGCGCTGCAATCGGCCTGACTCGATCGTGCCGCGGACCACCGCGTCGTAGGCCAGAGAGACACCCTGATGCTGCTCGACCATCGTCGTCGACAGCTCGCAGTTGGGATAGGTCGGTCCGGGCGGAAATTCCGCCCCGGCAAGGCCCGCCTCGGCGAACCATTCGGACCAGGCATCGTCAGTCTCGTCGTAGAAGAGCGTGAGGCGCAGCAGATCCTCTGGATGCCGGACATCCTCGCGCTCCCGCAGGGCCGGAGAGATCACCGGATACCGCGCCGAGGCCATCAGAGGCTCGACACGCAAGCCGGGCGTCGGGCGGTCGGACCACTGGATCACGACGTCCGCATCGTTGGTTGCGAAATCGAGCGACGGCGCGCCGTTCGAGACCCGCAGCCGAATGTCGCGGGCGAAATCGAGCCTCGGCAGGCGGGGCACCAGCCAGCGCGCGGCGAAGCCCGGCGTCGAGAGGACACGCAGGGTCCTCGGCGCCCCGCGCACGGCGTCGGTCTCTTCGAGAAACGCGTCCAACAGGTGCGTCAGCTTCCCGGCATAGGCCTCGCCCGTGAGGGTGAGCGCGATCCGGTTGCCCGAGCGCTCGAACAGTTGCGTGTCGAGAAAGCCTTCCAATGCCTTGATCTGATGGCTGACAGCCGAGGGTGTCAGGCAGAGCTCGTCCGCCGCGGCCTTGACCGACATGTGCCGTGCGCTGGCCTCGAAGGCGCGGACGGCTGCGAAGGGGGGAAGCTTGCGTCCCATCTTTTCCGCCTGAATTGAGCTCACGCCAGCCTGAAAAGCGATCGTTCGGTGACGTTAGGGAACCAGCATAGCATCGGGATACCAGATCTCAAAATCACATACCGGAGGGACCGATGCACCGATCCCGTTTCGCCGTGGCACTCGCCACGGCCCTCATCGCCTGGTGCCCGACGCTGCCACGCGCCGAGATCCCGACACCGCCATTGGTCGCCGAGTGGCGACAGGCGGAGAGCATGACCATGCTCGTCTCCACGCTCGACGCATGGCTCGATGCGCGAACAGACGTGCCACGCCGCGCGACGTCGCCGAACGTTCGTCTCGTCAGCGAGTGGCAGGCGGCCGCGCGGCAGGGGTCGACGGGGAGTTTCCAGCGCGGCCGTCTCAGGGGGCTCTACGACCCGGACCGATCGGAGATCCTCCTGGTGCGTCCCTGGGACCCGCGCGAAGCAGGCGATGTCGCCGTGCTGCTGCACGAACTCACACACCATCGACAGGCATCGCATCACTGGTATTGCCCGGCCGCACAGGAGCTGCCGGCCTATCGGTTGCAAGAGGCGTGGCTTGCGGAGCAAGGGCTTTCCGCCGAGGCGAACTGGATGGCCGTCGTGCTCGACGCCGGATGCACACCGCGGGACATTCATCCCGATTGAAGGCCCGGATGGCGCGGCGGAAGACCTGCGGCGCGAAGGACCGCCAGAAAAGAAGGTCCCGTGCCGCGGCTTTTCGTCGGCTGTCAGGCTCGAGAGCATTCAGAGAGGCAATCACCTTGGCCCGCCATCGGCGTGGTCGTGCGTCCGTCGCGCGACACTCCGTCACGGCGTGCAAGGCGGCTAAAACCGTGGGATATCGGTCGCCCGAACGCGGAAGGCTTCGCCGCGTTTGCGAAATCGTCCCGGCGCCCCGCTGTCGGTTTGGGGCTCGAAGCCGACTTTCGCTGCAGTCCAACTAACCCCCCGGAGGTACGACATATGAGCGTATTGATCAGTGGAACTCTTTCTTCAGGAGAGATCACGACCGAAGAGCCTACCTTTGCACTGCGCTATGCGCGGCGAAACGAAAACATGCATTACGAAAACATGCATTGGGCTCTCGTGCTCCAACAAAAATGGATTATCCGGAAGGGCGATGAGGTCCGCGCAGAATGCGCGCGACATCCCTACGGTCGACGAGTCAACCTAACCCCGCCTCAGCGACGCGCCATCTTTCGGTCCCGGGCCGCCTCGAGCTCCTCACGCTGCGCATCGGCCGCGAAGCACAGCAGCGCGAATGGCAGGGACAGCGCGGCCACCAACCAGCATATCCAGATCAACGGGGCATGCCATGTCAGGCTCCGCTTTGAGTGATCCCGCAGGCCTGCCGCTGGTTGGCCTCGCCAGTAGCGCGGGCGGCGCCTCATGTCGGCTCGATCGACGAGGCAAGCGTGATTGTCCCGTCGACCTGCAAGCGCCTCGGACCGGACAACTCGGTCCAGATGTTCAGGTAGTAGGTTCTGCCTTCCTTCAGCAGAGCAATATCCGGGGCCTCGAGGCGGATTTCGAAGAGCCCGGTCAGGGCATCCGCCAGCGTGATCTTTGCGGACGCGTCGTCGCTGGCGAATTGAAGGAGCGGATCATCCCCGTCAGTGCGCGCGAAAGTGAGGTACACCACCTGGCTCTCCGGGCTGTCGATCACAGCTCCGTCCGGCTCCTTCGCGAAGAAGTCGATCGAGAGCGGCTCGCCCTTGTGGACGGTGATGATCTTGAGTGTGCTGGGCATCAAAGGCCTCCGATGATGAAAGCGATGTCGTTCGGACCGCCGACACTCACCACCGGCGGCGCGGGGCGTCCGGTAATCGAAAGGCCCGCGGCAGGAGCGCCGGAAATCTCGATGACGACGAGCGACGGCAGGGACGCATCGCGGACGACGGGCGAGCCGACCTCCGAGGCCGTCACGATGCTGAAGGCCGAAAGGCTATGCACTTGCGTCAGGACCGCGGCTCCGACCTCGGCACTGACACCCAGGACCGCAGGAGTAAGGTCGTGGCGCTGCGCGATCACAGGCGCACCGACGAACGCAGCAATCTCAACGCCGACCCCCAGAAGGCCCGAGAATGAGGTGACGACGGGGGTCCCGACCCGGGCAGACGCCTCCACACCAGTCGCGGCAACGATGTGATCCTGCGTCAGAGTAGCGGACCCGATCTCCGAAATGATCGGCAATCCGGTGGGAGCAAGGGAATGAACCTGGGCGACGCCGACCGCGCCGAGATCCGCGACCCCCTCAAGGCCAGCCGCGGAAAGAGCGTGCCTTTGCGCTATCGCCGGTGAGCCGACCTCCGCTTCGACCTCGACTCCCTGAGGGACAGTCGCCTGCCCTTGGCTAATCGTTGGCGCCCCTAGCTCGACCGAGGCATCGAACCCCGCCGGAGTCAGAGCATGCCTGACCGAGAGCTCGGCCGCGCCAACCCCGGCGACCACCACCAATCCCGCGGCCGTCAGGGCGTGTGTCTGGGCCAAGGCAGTAGCCCCGATTTCCGCCGGCGCCGATACACCAACGGCTGTCAGGCTGACACCGGAGGACGGAAGGCTCACCCCGGGCGGGAGGTCTGCCTCGTCGAACACCACGCCGCCGTTCTCGACGGTGAAATGGTTGCCGTTTCCGCTGTCGTCATTGCCGACAGAGGTCAGGCCGCGCAGGGCGTAGACCAGTGCCGCCTCGGCAGCCGGGTCGAAGGCCTTGGCCTGGCCGGTCGTGGTGTCGCATCCGAGTTGGTCTAGCGTCCAGAGTCCATCGACAAGTGCAAGACCGAAGACCTTCACCTCGGTGCCATCGTCAGTGAAGGCGGTGCCGGCGTCGTCGCCCAAGGCGTAGTGGCGGCCATCGGTTTCGATGCGAGGCCCGCCTCCGCCCGAGGAATTCCCCTCTGCGGTCTCGTACCCAAGCACCGCGTCATAGGCTTCAAGCACGACGTCGTTCACGCCACCGCTGATGTCGAGGCCCATGCGAACGGCGAGGAAGACCCACTGCCCGACGGTGTACGTCGTGTAGAACCCGCCCGATGAGGTGTTCGAGTATCGCGCCGAGACACGGCCCGTGCTCGCATTGATGAAGATCTGACACCCGCCGTTGTCGTCAGCCCAGATCGTGTTGTTCGTGTTCCCGCCCGGATCTTTGAAGGCGAAGAACACGGTAAAATGCGCGGCCGCACCCAATCCCGGCACGAGTGCAGCGGAGTGCATGCCAGTCGCGGGCGACTGGCTGACCGAGGAAAGGGTGCGACCGGTGACGCTCACGGGGCTTAGCTCGGGTCTCTGAGAGTCGCCACGGCGAAAGCGCCCGTGCTGAACGTGTTCCCGGCGATCACCGCCTGCGTCGAGGCGAGGGCACCAGCTGCGACAAGCGTGTCGGAGCCGTTCGAAATGGCCCAGTGCGAAGCGGTGCCGGTGGCGCCAACGGTGCCATCGGTCACCGCGGGACATGTCACCTTGCGCCCGTCGGTATCGCCGTCCGCCGGGCCGGTCATGGTCAACCCGGTCTTCGATCCGAGTTCAACCGCCGCGATTCCCGCGTAGTTTGCGGGCTCGGCGGAGCAGATGTGCAGGACGGTCCCGGTCGAGACGATCCAGTCGAGGCCACCGTCGAGCGCCTCGTCGTTGAGATAGGACATGACGCCCCTCCTAGATGATGATGCAGAAGAGCCCCGCCCGCAGGCGAGACCGGCGGACCGGCCTTGCGCCGATCAGAACCGCCGTGCGCGCGGCAGGTGCTCCGCTCAGCGCAGACGCTGGTCGGAATAGTCGATCGAAGTGGTCGCGGGCGCTTTCTCCACGAAGCCGGGCAGCTGGTCGAGAGCCTTCCGGACGTACCGCTCGGCCAGGCGCTGCAGGATGAAGTTGTCCGGTGCCAGCTTCGCGATCGCGTCCGGCACGCTGGCCTTTGCATAGGCGATGGCCTCTTCGACCAGCATGTCGGCCGCCTTGGAGGGCCCGTTCTGCATTGCGGATTCGACACCCGACATCATGGCCGAGTGCAGGGCCTCGCGGTGCTTGGCTTCGATCTCGATGCCGGTCCAGCGCTTCAGCTGCGCGGCTGCGAAGGCGATTGCCGCCGTGATGATGATTCCGAGGATCTCGAGGATGTACGGTTCAAGCGCGTCCATCATGGCGCGTCTCCTTTCGGTGGTGGTGAGGCTCAGGCCTCGTTGGTGGAAAGCGCTCCGGTCGCGGCCGACGGCGCGGCGACATGGTTGAAGCCCGGCGGCACGCGGACACCGAGCAGCCGGTCGCGGTCGAACCAGGTCTCAGTGACGTTGTCGGACTGGTTGCCCCCGATGCCCCGGATGGCCGTTCGGCTCTGACCGGTCACGATGAAGACGTGGCCGTTCCAGCTCTTGGTCTTGTGCGTCCGCCACAGGACGCCGACGCCGCCGAGGGGCGGATTGTCGGCATCGGCCTCGTCGCCGTATTCGAGCCATGCTCGGGCGCCGAGACGGTTGAAATCCTGCGGGACGTTCGGCGCACCGGCCGACATGCAATGCGCGACGAACAGGCCGCACCACGGCACGTCATCACCGGGATACCACTGATCGAGATCCCGGGCCCAACCCATGATCGTCGGATTGTTCGCAGCGCCCGGCGCCTCCCGGGTGCCCAGCAGGCGCCGGGCCTCGGTGAGCCAAGCCGGATCATTCCCGACCGCCACCGGCGCGGGAGCCGGCTTTGCCTCGGCGGAGAACAGGGTCTCCAGCGTGATGGGTCCGGGGAACTCTCGGGCGCGGAGGCCGTGCGCTTCCTTGAAGTCGATCATCGCGTTTCGCGTGCCGGGGCCTTCCTGCCCATCGACACGCAGGCGGTAGTATCCGAGATCGGCAAGGCGCGATTGCACCGTCGACACGAGGTCAGACGTGAACGTCATGGTGATCTCCATGCGAAAAGGCCCCGCGGGCGGAGCGTAGGTTTCAGATTGTGGAGAGGGTCAGTCGGCTTTCGGGCCGGTGTAGAGCTCGGAGCAGTAGGGGCCGAAGTCAGCGCGCGCGCGACTCGGCAGCTCCGCCACGTAGCTCACGCAGAGCCGGAACGGCGTATTCGGAACCCAGCACGGGGCACCGATCCAGGCGTCCCAGGACCAGACCTTGGGGCTCTCGGTCGTGGGTCCGTAGTCGCCTGGTCCCTGACCGCCGCACAGCCTGGTCCCGCGCTCCCCCTCAACCCAAGCCTTCCATGTCGCGTGGAGCAGGGTCGGTGCGGTGACCGAGTAACTGACGAGCGGCTTGCCTTCCTTCGGCGCCAGCACCTCAACATGAGCCTCAACCCATGGCCGGGACCGCAGGTGCTCGTCGTAGAGGCGCTCAGCCGGGTCGATACCGACGAGAATCACCAGCGCGACCCCGACACCCACGATCAGGGTACGGAACGCGTTGGCGTTCGGCGTCCCCTTCTCAGCTCGCATCCCGATCATCCTTCTCCGCCTCCCGCTTGTCGATGACGCGCTCGATGAGGGTCACCGCGATCAGTCCGGTCATGAATGCCGCCGCGCAGAGCGTGCCGAGCTTGCCGTCGAGGCCCGCCGGCATCTCGCCGATCCATGGCTCGAGCACCTTCGGCCCCAGCTCCCCGAACGCGAAGCTGGTGGCCGCTCCGACGAAGATCACTCGGAAGCCCTCCCGCCACGTCGTTCTGAGCGTGGCCGATCGCACCGCGCCGCCGAGGGCACCAAAGAAGGCGAGGAGGGCGGAGCGGTCGTTGAAGATCTGCCCGATCAGGTTCGGGTCTTTCGTCGGATCGGACATACCGCCTCCCGATTTCGATGTGGGTGCCTTACTCGGGCCAGGTGATGTCGGGAATCTCAGCCACAGCCTCCGCCGGGGACGGAGCCGCACGCTCGCCGGCTTGCACATCCGCCAGCATCGCGAAGGCGGCCTGCCACACGCTGTCTCGCCAGGCGACGAAGGCCTGCGCTTCTGCGGCCCACGGGCCGACCGTGCTGGCCACGTATCCGGCCAGCGCCGCCGCGCTGTTGTAGTTGCGGGACCGCGCGGTCGCCTCGACGTGCGCGTCAATCGCTGCGGTCACGGCCACTCGGATCGCTTCGGCTTCTGCCGCCGCCTTGTCCTCGGCCGTCACCAGCTGGCTCAAGTCGATATTGCTCACTCTTCGGCCTCCTCATCTTCAGCGGGCTCGGGGTCAAACTCACTCAGGTCGACAGGGCCGTCCGGCACACCCATGCGTGGCGCAGGGCTCCATGCCGCGGCCGGTGCGCCAGCCTGCAGGCCGACAACGATCGGCAGGCTGAGCGTCCCGTCTTGGTCGCGCTCGACCGGGCCGTTGATGAGTTCGCAGGACACGGCGCCGAACGGCAGGGTGGCCCCGGCCGGAACGATCGAGAAATCGAACGCCTCGCCGTTGATGGTCAGCGTGTCCCCGGAAACTGCGAGTGTCAGAGCGTCGTCGCGGCGCTGTGCGGTGAAGATGATGTTCATGGTGTGCTCCTCAGAACCAGCGGCCGACGGCGAGGCAGCGCGCAGCGGCACTGTTCCCAGCGACAAAATCGGGGAGACCGGTGATCCGGTAGAGCGCGATCGTGGCTGATGTCGCGGTCTCGTTCGATGGCGCGCACTGACCAACTCCGGTCAGACCGGGCGCGGCGGAGTTCACCGAGTTCATGTCCGGCGCGGCGCTAACAACCTGCAGCGCGGAGAACGCAGCCGGATAGGTCCATGTCGCCGAGAGGTTCGATGCCGCGACATTGTTCAGCGTCAGGATGTGGGTGCAGATCTGTGTGCCGTCTGCCAAGCGCACGTACTCGCCGTTCGCGTTACTGCCGCGCTCGATCAACGCGCCGGTCGGCACGCCGCCGGACTGGCTGACAGTGCCGAGGATGCTGCGCATTGCAGCGGTCCCGGCCGCTGTCACGACAGGGATCTTTGCCCCAGACGACCCGGCAAGCGCAAGGATGGCCCGCGCAGCAGGCGTCAGGTCAGACACGGTCATCGCCCCGGCCCCAGTGAAGTAGGGCACCTTGTCCGCCGCACCGGACAGACCGGCCAACGCGCTGATGTTGCCGTTTTGGAGTTCCTGCAGCAGCTGGTTCGCCGCGACCAACGATCGGACGTTGTCGTCCAACAGCATGATGTCGTAGTTCGCCCCGGTCTGGGCCGCGCCCGGCCATGCGCGTGCTAGGGTGATCGAGGTGTTGCTGTTCACCGCCCCGATCAGAACCGAGAGGCCCGCGAGCATCAGCACATCCCCCGCTCTGATGCCGGACGTAAGCCACGAAGTACCATTACCCGTGACCGTGGTCCCGGTGGACCCGACGGAGACTGTCCCTGCCGAATAGGTGCTGTCACTCATCGTCAGTCTCCTGCTGTTCCGCGGCCTGCGCCTCGGCTTCCTTTTTCAACTCGTGGATCGCCTGCGCTTGGATCAGAACGCGGTTCCTCAGCCATGCAATCTCGGCTCTCATCTCGGCCATGGATACCTCCGGAGAGATCTCAATTGTTGTCGTGCTCATGCTCACCTCTTGGCCGCCAAGGCCCATATGTTTGAGAAAATCACGCCGGAACCCCCGGCGTTCACTATTGCCGCGCGAACAACCACAGGATCTCCGGTAACTCCGCCGCGTGCGAACGAAACGTCGAAGCGACGCTTACCTGGCTCAAGCGCCATCTCGGCCTGTGTAAGCTGAGCTCGCAGCACCCCCGCAATGTAGACTCGCACGGCAAAGTTATTCGGCATCGACGATGAGGAGGCATTCAGCAACAGAGTCAGATTACCGATCACTTTCGACGCCACCAGTTTGGTCGGAAGCGTTACGGAGCACATCTCGGTCTCGGTGCTGCTGTTATTCGTGACTACCTCGGACCCGCTGACGTCCATCACTGTCAGCGCGTCTTCCTCTAGACTCAACGTCCTGACGCGGGCGTCGGCGATGTAGACCGTGCCGCCATCGATGACGAAGGGTGCCGCGACTTCAACCCCGCCGCCGCTCGCGACAATAAATCGATCCGCCTCCACAATGACCCGGCTTTCGTTGCTTGACGAGGTCTCCAGAAACAGCGCGGCGGTTCTGTTGGTCCCCTCCTCCTCGTCCACGGCGGCCATCAGACCGATGCGCGACTGAGCGCCATGCTGATCGACGCTCGCGGTGGCACGCAGCAGACCAGAGGCCGACAGGTTCCCAACCGTCGCGCTGACGCTGGTGACGCTGTCGGAGAGGGCCGTAATACTGTCGCCCTGGCTCGTCACGGTTGTCGATAGGGCGTTGAGCGCCGACGTGCTGGCCTTGGTGTTCACCGTCGCGGTGAGGCTGGTGATCGCCGAGGTGTTGGCCGTAATACTATCGCCTTGGTTATCGACCACGGTGTACAGTGATGACAGCGCCGACGTGCTGGCCTTCCCCACCAACGCTGCATTGATCGAGGTGATGGCGGTGGCATTGGCCTCGATCCCGCTCTCATTGTCATCCACCCGCGCAGTGAGCGATTGCAGCGCAACCGCCGAGGCGAAATCTGGGACCGCTGCCTGCAGCAACGTCACCGACTGGCTCAGGACCGAGACGCTGCTATCGGTCGCGTCGATCCGAGTGGTCAGGGTCTGCGCCGCCGAAGCGGTGTATTCCCGCAACTGCTGCCGAGCGAGTTGATCGGCAGAGAGCCCTTCAATTGCCTGGGCAGTCAACTGCCGGAGCGACGATTTCAGCGCCCGAATTGCCTCTGACTGGATAACCTGCGATCCGTCACCGTCTAGAACCTGCGTTGATAGCGTGTCGACGGCATCCGCGAGCGCCTGTAGCCCCGTGGCCGGGTCTTCGACCTCTGACTGCAATGCGGTGAGCGCGGTGCCGGTGGCCTCCAGCCCGGTCTCAGTATCGGTGACCCGAGTTTCGAGACCGCCAACTGCGGTGGACAGACCGGAGACGTCGCCCTCCGCATCGGTCAGCCGGGTGTCCAGCTGGGTGATATCCGACGCAAGAGCGGTGTCGGCCTCCGTCACAGCCTGCTGCAGCGCGGTCAGATCAGCCGACGATGCGCCGGGTGCCGGACGGCCAATAGCGATCCAGTCGATGTCGATCAGGTTCCCGACGGCATTATCGGCCAGGTCCAGTCTTACGCGATCTACGGTACCGGTCCACGGCACGGTGACAGTGACGAGGCCGACGTCATCCGTCCAGGTGGGTTCCGGAACGGAGACACTCCGCCCTGCAGCCCATCCCTGCCCTGCAGCTTCCCACCAGAGCGTGCCGGTCCATGTCGGCGCTCCGGTCCTGACTACGCGGAGTCGAAGCTGAGAATACCGAGCCGCATCCAGCGCCATGCCCGCAGGCGAGATGACGTAGCCGCCAGCGCCGTCCGCAGGGCGAAGGAAGCCCCCCATCTGCCACACAGGGTTGGACGGCGAACCGGCCCAGCCCTCGGCCGTGGCGTCGAAGTGCCAGATCGCGGCTATATCGAATTGCGTGGCCGCCCCGACCGACAGGTTGGCGATGGTCTGTGCCAGCGCATTATCACCGTCCACAATTGCCTGCTCTATGGTCGTGATTTCAGCCGACAGCTCAGCCGTCTCCGCCTCGAGGGAGGTGAGCCGCAGGACCGCAGCGAATTCGCCATCTGCCTGTGCTGAGATCAGTTCGCTGAACGCCGCCGAGACACCGTTGATGGACGCGGTGAGGGTTCGCCGGATTTCCTCGCGCGCCAGATGATCAGCCGCCGCCAGTTCCACCGCCTGCGCGGTCAGGTCGCGCACGGTGTCCCGCGTCGTCCGCCATTCATTCGCAAGCGCCGAGGCATTCGCAACCCGTTGTTCCGTCTCCGCCGCCAGACCCTCGGCGATCTCAGTCAGCGAGCCTGGGAGGTCTTCGAGCCCACCCTCGATCCAGTCGTGCAGGCTCTCCAGATCGCCCGCCAGATCGGCCTCGAAATCGGAGAGGTTGAACCCGACATCCGGAGTGACGACGGTGCTCCAAACTGTCCAGAGCGCGCCCTTCCGAGAGAGCGCCCGGCCCCGCACCTCGTATTCAGTGGCCCGAAGGATGCCTTCCGACACGATGATCTGCCCGGCCGCGAGGTCCTGCGTCGTGCCGCTCTCGATTTCCGCACCAGTGGCCTTGACTCGGATCAGCCAAGCGATGCCGTTCGCTACGATATCGGGATCCCACATCATCTTGATCGCCGGGCGACGCGAGACGCCGCTGGCGTCGGTGATCGCCACCGCCGTCATCGCCCAGCCGTCGATCCCGTCAATCGTCGGCGTCGTGATGTACCGGGACGGTGGCGTCGGCACGTCTGCGTCGCTGGCCGGGTCGATGTCATAATCCGACGGATCGCGCTCCCGAATGAGCAGCGTCGAGAGCAGCGTCTCGGGGTCGATGACCTTCCGCACGACCTCGAAGAGTTTGTTCGTGTAGCCGTTGTGCGCGCTGGTCCAGGAAAGGGTGCCCAGCGGGACGAGACCGAGAGCGTCCGGGGGCAGCGTGACGACGTGGACCCGGAACCGGCGGTTATCCTCGGCCAGCTCGCGCATAAGCCGGCGGACCTGCGTGTCGAACCCGACGGCGTCGAGCTGCAGGTCGGCCACGAGACGCCGGCCGCCGTCCTCCGCCTCCCACGTCGCGTTGTAGATGGGCACGGCGTCCGTTGGGTCCCAGCCGTTCTCCGGGGACGGATAGACCGCGTGCACCGCGTTGTAGGTCTCGGCCAGCCCCGGGAAGGGCTCATAGTCCCGCGGGCTCGAGACGATCAGGTCCTCGTCGCTGATCGACAGCGTCGGCAGGTCCGGCGCACCGACGGAGACGTGCCAGTAACCGCCGAACTCGACCACGTCGCCGCCGCAGGCACGCATGAGCTCTTCGATGACCGCGAGGGGCTCCTCGTCGACCTTGACCTCGAGGCCCGCACGGTAGCGCTTCTCGGTGCCACCGCCGTCGAGGGGGACATCCTCGTCGCAGGCGTTCATCGCGGCGAACCACACCGAGAGCGGCAGGTCGGCAGGCGCGGCGCGCATGCCCCAGACGCTGCCGTCGGGCAGCTCGATCCCGCGCAGGATGTTGTAGACCATCACGACCGGGTTCTCGGTCCACGCCCACGTCGCCTTGTCCGTCCACCGGTGCGCGCCCGAGCCGCCCACGGTGGTGTCGAGACGCGGATCGTAGAGCGGGATACCCTCGGCCTCGAAGCGCACCCGTGGAAGCCCGGAGAAGACCTCCCGGTCGTACATGAACGTCAGCACGACATAAGGCACACCGCGCAGGATCATGTCGGCGGACCAGGGCCGCTCCGGATCGCTGCCGTACCGGTCGAGCAGCTCGGGATCGGCCGCCGTCTGGCTGCCGTCGTGGAATTTCAGCCAGGCCCGGCCGGCGAAGCGTCCATCGGCGGTCGGGCCCCAGCCGTTTGGGCTCACCGCGCCGTTGAAGTTGACCGCCTCACCGTCGATGTAGACCTTCGTCAGGCCCTCGATCGGCATGTCGGCCAGGTCGATCACGTAATTGAGCGTGCGGTTTTCCTTGCCATGCGACATCGGCGGCGCGACGAAATTGCCGCCCGTGGCGTAGCGGCCGAGGATGAAGCTCTGCGCCATCGTCTCGCCGGAGGAGGTGTAATCCGTCTTGATGCCGGGCGCCTTCGAGCTCTGCTTCGGCTGCAGCGCGCGGGAGAGCGCCGACAGGGCCACACCGACGATGATCCGCGTGATGGCCGAGGCGACGGTCGAGGCGAAAGCGGTGCCGCCCAGGGCCGTCGCGATGGCGGCCGTGACCGGGTCCGCGCGCGCCGGCGTGCTGAGGCCGACAGCCAGGACCGCGGCGAGGAGGAGACGACGGATCATACGCGGAAGGCCCTTTCGGCGGCAATGAGAGGCACGGTGCCGAGACCGCCTGAGATGTGCAGGACGTAGACGCGAGCGCCTTGGACGATGCCCAGGCCAGCCCGATCGCCCTCCGGCACAACCGCAAGGTCGCCGAGCCGCGCATGTGCGACCGGGACCTCATCGAAGAGTGCGGCGGCGAAGGAGACGTGATCGGCATGACCCGCCGCGCGCAGCGCGCTGATGCCGCCCTCGATCGTGCTGTAGCTCCCGCGCCAGTCCGCCGCCGGGTCCTCGCCGGTCATGGCCTCGATCGCGCCAGCCGCAAACAGCGCGCAATCGAAGCGGCCGGGCCGCAGCGGACGATCGAAAGACACGGCGATGTAAGCCGCGAGGCGCGACCTCCAATCCGGAAGACGTTTCATCAGTGGCCCCGGCTCTCATCCCAAGAGGCGCCACCGGTGGCGCCGGCGGGCTTGTTCGGGGTTGCCGCGACGGGCGCGGCCGGCACGTGGCGCTGCTCACCCCACCAGACCGGGATGCTGCCCGCGACGGCCGCGTAGCGGCGGCCCCGGTCGCCGGAGCGCTCCTGCTGGGCGCTGTCGGACTTCTTCAGAGGAAGGGTGCGCGTGCCCTCGCGCGAGGACGACGCCAGCGTCAGGTCGCACTGGTAGCCGGAACTGCCGTTCTCGAGCGCCGCCTCTCGGAACACGAGGTCATCGATCCACCCGGTGAACGCCCGCGGCGTGCCGACGAGCGCGTTGGTGATCGGATCGAAGAGAGCGAGGTGGACCTCGACCGGCGCCAGCCGCGGCTCGTACGTGCGGAGCGCCTGCTTCACTTCTTCCGTCACCGGCCCCATTGAGAGGCGCTGCATCTGGACAATGGTGCCGGCCTCATATGGCAGCTCGCGCAGCGCGATGAAGCCGCCCGCGCCGAAATAGTCCCGGCTCTGGCCGCCGATGGTGAAGGTCGCGTCGTCATCGCCGGTCCAGAACCCCTGCGTCTGCTCGGCACCGGTGAGGCGGTTCTTGGCCTCGATCCAGATCAGCCAGCGCGCGCGGATATCCGGGCGCCCCGCGAGGAACGCCTCTGTCGAGGGATCGAGAAGCATGGATTACCTCAGGGTCTGGATCGCGGAGAAAGAGAAGCCCTCTGTCACCACCGCGCGACGGACCCCGGGCCGGTACGAACCCGGGATCATCACCGCCTTGCAGAACGGCTTTGCCAAGGTCACGGCTGCGCCAGCCTGCGCGCCGGGGCGGATGAACGGCGAGACCTCGAAGAGCGGGGTCAGCCCTGAACCATCGGCCGTCACCGGGGTGATCACCTCGTGGAACGCGTACCTGGTAGGATCCAGTCCATAGGCGAAGGACAGCGGGTCGCCGCGCGACAGCACATAGCCCGCCGGCAGACCCTGCACGCGCATCCGGAGATTATCGGAACTGAGCGTGTGGATAGTGGGGGTGGCCGCGCCGAGCAGAACGCCGCCCGGGTCGGCGGCGGGGTATGGGGCAGTCTTATCGAAGGCGAAGAAGGGTCGGCCCGCCTGCCGCAGCATGCGCGCCAACGCCTCGCCCCTCCGGGCTTCCGCATGGGTCTTCGTCACCACTTGGACCTCAAAGGTCCAAAGACGGGGACCGAGATCCGAGACGAGGACCTCGCCACCCTGTGTCTGCGAATGCCGCATGCTCTCCGTCAGATCGAAACCGAGGGCGGTGACATCCAGTCCATCGAAGAATTCCCCGAGCGTCAGAGGAAAGGTCAGCGCATTCGCCATCAGTATCGCACCCTCGGATCTCGGGAAATCTGTGCCTGCCGGCCGGGCGCCACTGCGGTGCTGTACTCGCTCATTCCCTGCCGCGTGATCTGCACCGACTGCCCCCTCGCCTCCGCGAGGATCGCCCCGACGAGATCGGGCGACAGCTCCACGCGGACGACAGACGAACCGCCGGCACCAGCCGCACTTCCTCGCAGGGCAGCCTGCGCCTGCGGCACGTTCAAGATGGCGCCAGACTGGCTAGGCACGAACACCTCGGAATGAGGCGTGTTCTCATTAACCAGATATGGGATGCCGCCGGCCACAGGGCCGCCGCCTGCCCGCTTGCCTCCGATACCACCGCCGAAGAGGCCCGACAGCAGCCCGCCAAGAAGCCCACTGCCGCCACCACCCATAGGCCCATCACCAAACAGCGCGGCTTGCAGCGCAGCCTTGGCAAGCATCTTGGCGACGTTGCTCAGCACGTCCGCGAAGTTTTCGCCTTCGACAATCGCATCGACCAACCCGTCTTTGAGTTGCTGCTGGATGCTGGCGTAGAACTTCGCCTGCTCTGCCGTCTGCTTTTGCGCCATCTCTTGACGCTCGAGCTGTTGGACCAACTCGCCGATGGCTGCGGCCTTGGCCTCGATGACCTCCCGGTATGTCTGCCCGGTCCCGGCCATCTCTTCATCGAGATCGATACCCCGTTGCTTCGCATCGTTCAGCAGGTCGAATTTCGCCAGTTCCTCGGCGCGCACTGCGGCACTGGAGGAGATCAGGCTCATCTCTAGCTCTTGCCGCTCTACGGATTCCGTGAGGCTGACATTGTATTTTTCGCGGGCCTCGCGCTCCCGCTCCAGCTCATCGGCGCGCCGCTTTGCCGCGGCCTCGCGCTCCCTGTCCCGCTCTTTTGCCGCCTCGTCTTGCGCCTTCCCAGCAGCAATGACGGGATCAGATGCACCCCCGAAGGCCGAAGCCTCTTCCAGCCGACGCTCACGATTGATGCCCCCGTTGTGCGAGCCGAGGCGGGCGATCTCATCTGCCGCAACGTTCATCCGGCCCGACTGTATCGCCGCAACGACGCCGCCCAGGTCTCCGCCAGAGCGGAACTCGCCCGCGCCGTAGTTGTGCATAAGGGACGCCAGCGAACCCTTCTGTGCCCCCGACAGCGCATCAAAGCGGTCCTGCCCGATCTCGCGAATAATGGCGTCGAAGTAAGTGCCGATGCGGCGCCGAAGGTCAGCCTCCGCTTCCGCAATCGTGACCCGCATCCCCTCTGTGATGGTGGTGATGGCTCCCGACACGGGATCAGTCTTCGTGTCCGACCCGTAGCCCGCGCGGAAGTGGTTCACGTCCCACTTGCCAGCATCGAGGAAGCCCTCGCGCTGCTTGATCAATTCGGTGGCGGACTGCATGCCGTCCGAGCGGGACAGCCATGCGCCCGAGGTGCGGCTCTGCTGATAGCCTTGGTAGGCGCTCATCTTGCGCGCCTCATCGGACATACGCTTCAAGGCGCCCTCGCCTCGTTCGTATTCGTCCGCCAGTTCGGCAGCGGCTTCGACCGCACTGCCCGATGCCTTAATGATGGTTTCGAGATGTACCGCCGCTTCGGCCAGCGCAGGAGGTAGCTTCGCGCCTTCGGGATAGAACTTCTCGATCACGGCCAACGCCTCAGCGGCCTTGGTCGCGATCTCTTCCATGCTCTCAGCTTTTTCCAGGTCATCCAATGCGCGCGAAATTGCCCGCACCTCGTCCGGCATCAGACCTATTGCCTTGGCCGAATCGTAGGCCGCGTCCCGCGCAGCCTCCATTACCTCCCGAAAAACCTGCAGCTGCTGAGATGACGCCACTCCCAGTCCACGCTGGCGCTCGAAGTCCTCCGTTGCGCGGTCAAGCTCGTCCAGGTCATCCTTCGCCGCCCGAATACCGGCACGCATAGGATCGATCGCAGTCGCCAGCGCAGTCATGGCGCGCGACACGGAAACTTTCGCCAAGTAGCCTGCAGCATTCCGGACCTCGTCGGCGAACTCGCCAAACTCCTCACGAAGTTCTTTTGTCGAGGTGTCAGCAATGCGGGCATATTCCCTGTAGCTGTCCAGCGCGTCAGTCAGCGCATCGACACCCTTTTTAGCGTCTTTCGCGCCCTCTGCGTTCTTGAAGAACGATGCCGCCAAAGGGGCACCGACCGCTAATGCAGCGCCCGCGATAGCACCAAATACGCCGAACACGCCGAGCATCTGAGAGCCTTGCTGCGTGAAGGCCGTAATGGCCGACGTGCCGCCTTGCACCTGGACCGCAAAGTCACCGACCTGATAACCGGCCTGCTGAAACATCGAGCGGTTGCGGTTCATGAATCCCGCCATACGGCTCTGGGCTGCTGCGTTGGCATTGGCGGCCTGCACCGCCCTCCCGTTCGCTGCCGAATTTGCGTCGATAGCTTGCGTGGCCCGAGCTGCGGCGGCCTGCGCGTCCTGATATTCCTTCTCGACCTTATCCATGGCCACGCGGTGCCGGTCAGCGTCGATGGCGCCCTTTTCGAGCGCCTTGTTCAGCGTCCGCTGATCGCGCTCGTATCGCTGGGTTGCCTTCGCAAGCGGATCGAACCGACGTTCCAGCGCTCCGATCTGCCGCTCCAGGCTTTTGGCCTGTTTTTCGGCGCGCTCCGCCTCCAATTCGAGGATGATGCGCAGGCGCTCGGTGTCGCTTTCGTCGGCCATAGGCACTACCTCTTAGGGAAACTGGAGGGAACTGGATGAAGTTTGTTGCTATCGTCGCCGCCCTGGCGGCCGCACCAGCTGCCGCCTCAGAAGAGGCTCAGGAACCAGGCGACCGGACGTGTACCGCCAGCGGCTTGACCGTCATGTTCGCGGTTGAGATGGCGAAAAAGTACCAGGAGTTCTGCCACGACACATCCCTGTCACGAACGGAGCGAGACGCTGCATGTGCGGCGTTCGTGGACACGGTCGAAGCGATGAAACCAGCGGCCGAATGGGTGAAAGAAAACTGCCCAGCTGAGTGAACGGGACTCGAAGACCGCCGTCACGCATACCGCCGCTTCAATTCCCGGTATTCCTCGGCCGTCATAGGCTCGGGCTCATCGCCACCGCGCTGCGAGGCGTTCCAGCCCTCAATCCACAAGATCATATCGCGCGGCGTCATGGCCCGCACCTCCGCAGGCTTCAGGCCGGTTTTGACGAGGTCGCGGATGCGCCCTTTGACGTCCCAGCGGCGCTTTTCTTCGGAGCCGTCCGCCGCCCACCAACTCCGTTGCGCTTTTTTGGCGTCTTGTCGTCCTTCGGCGGCAGGAAGGCGGCAGTGACAAGCCCGGTCGCGATGCTGCGCAGCGCGACGTTCTGATCCGGGCCTTGGCTTTTCATCAACGCGTCCACAGCCGTCTCGGTCATTCCACCGCCCATGAGGCCGAGGGCCACAAGGTCGCGGACATGGCGTGCCTGGGGCTGGTCGCCCCGGTTGTAGAGTCGATCCAGCATCTCGAAGATGCCGACCGGTGCGTGATGCTCCTCGAACCGCTCGATTTCCCCGTTCCGCAGGACGAGCGGCCGTTGGGCACCGTCGATCTCCGCGACGATGCCCCCGACCGGAGCGGCAACGCTCGTGATCGCCATTACGCCTCCGGCGTGAAGGTGACGGCGCCGGACGATTGAAGCTCGACGGTCTGCGTGATCGCGCCCTCGAGCTCGCCGCCGAGCCCCACCGTGCCGACCGCGAAGGTGCCGGTGAAATCGCCGAGACCGGGGCAGGTGATCTGAAGGTCGAGGTACGTTCCGTCATTCTTCGCATCGATCAGCGCCTGGAACTGCGTCTTGCTCTCGAAGAAGCCATTCCCGGACACGTCCATGGACTGAATACCGGCGATGGTCTCGCGCCAGACGGTGCCGCCGGGGTCGGCCGTGTTGATCGAGGTGATATCGACGAGGTTCCCGTTCAGAGAGATGTTCCGGGTCGTCAGACCAGCCAGCGGCTCGTAAGTGGTGCCGCCATCCGTCGAGTACTGGACGAGCAGCGCGCGCGCGTTCTGTTTGGGCATGGTGCCCTCCTATGGTGATGATCGGCCGTGCCCAAGGGCCAGAGAGGGGCGGTCAGCCGCTGATCAGCGCCTCAAAGGCGACGATTGCGGAATAGGTTTCGCCGTCGTTGTTGCGCTCGACGGTGGTGGTGATCCAGTGGTTCTGCACAACGGCGAGGTCTGCCGACGCCAACGCGTCCTCGCGCTCGTTCAGCGCCTCTGTGACGGCGTGGCCGATCTTCGTGGCCTCCACCCTGCCCGAGCCACCCGAGCGGCTGTGAACCTCCATAGAGTAGGTCAGGATGGCAGCGCGAGACGCCTGCGCGCGAACGGGCCGAGGGACTATACCCCCGATGCGGATATAGGGCAGCGATGCGCCGTCAGGCGGGTGGTCGTAAATGCGGCCCGCTACCAGCGCGGAAACGTCCGCACTCGACTTGAGCGCGGCGACAAGGGCCTTCTGTAGCTCCAGGGCGTATCCGTCAGCCATCGCTCAGAAGCCCCTTCACAGCCTTGCGGTAGCGCGCCATGCGCTTCTTGTAGGTGCCTCGGATCGCCGGGTTCGCAAATGGCGTTCCCTTGCGCATCCCACGGTTCTTGCCGTCCTTCGTGGTCCGCTGTTCCGTGTCGCCCTCAAGGATGCGGGCCATTGGGCCGAAATCAACGAGGTATGAAGTGCCTTCCCACGATTGGCCCCGGATGCTGGATCGCGCGCGCCCTGTCTCACCCTCGGGAACAAGCACTTTCGCAAGCGCCACAATCTCTTCGCCACTCTCGCGGTTGACGGCCTCGAAAGTCTGGTCGGCCTTCGGGCCAAGGTTCCGCAGTTTGGCGCGCAGAGGGCCGAAGCCGCTGGTCTTCACGCCCATGTCAGCCCCTCAACGCCACAAGAATATCGATCCACTGTCGTCCGTCGCCTACCGCCGCAACCGACTTCACGTCCCATTCGTCGCCACGCGCCTGCGCCCGGTGCCCGCTGTTGATCCGGCGGCTGTCTGACGAAGCCCGAACGCGTATCGTCGCTGTCCGCTGATCCTCCAGCCGCCCCACTTCCAGCTTTTCCTTGCCGAGTGTCTCGCGCACGTTGGCCCAGACGGTCAGATCACCAGCCTGCGCCGGCATCTCGTTCCCGTATTCGTCTGTCTGAGGTTCGCCAGCCCCAGGCATCACGCCTACGAAGGTCACGCGATCCCGCAAATGTTCCGACCTCACAACGACCTCCACTGCAGTGGAGCGATCAGGGCATCCACGCCCCAGCTAACCTGCGCGTTCCGCACCACAGTCGTAGCGGCCCGGTCGGCGTCACAATGAGTGATGCGCATGATGACCCGACGATCCAAGTCGAGCCCGTTCATAGCAGGCGGCACCGGTACTTCTCGATCAGGCGCATCTGCGCGGGCTCGCCGGCCTCCCCGTCGTACCAGTGCCGGGTGAGCGCCTTGATCACCAACCTGATGTCAGCCGGGACATCTTCAGCCGCGCCGTAGCCCGCCTGAAAGTCCACGCGAACCCGCGCCTCGCGATCGTCGCCGAGGATCGGCGCCGAAAAGATGTCCTTGAACACCACCTCTGCGCCGAGATGACCCTCGACCACCTGGTAGTGCGCGGGAGCGACCGTCTGATCGACCGCCCCCGCATCGAGGTAAGTCACCACCACCGACTCCGCGTCCACGTCCGGAAACGGCAGCCGGAGGCGCGGAGACCAGCCTCGGAAGCCCTGCCGCCACGTCTGTGTCACCAGGCAGCGACCGAGGATCCCGGAATATCCGTCCAGATGTGCCACAGCCGCCGCGAGATATGCTTGCAGCGACGCATCATCGTCACTGAAGTCCACGCGGACTGCTTCCTTCACCTCGGCCAGAGAGACCGGTGTTTCCGCCGGAGCAGCGATGAGGACCGGCTTCACTTACTTCTTCGCCTTGCCGTACGGCACGGGATCGAGCCCCATCTTTTCGGGGTCGAAGTCGTTGGCCCGGCCGGACGGAATGTTCTGATCGAGCCGGTTCTGCTCCTTCGTGGTTCCGTCGCGAGCATCCTCGACGGAGGGGCCGTCGATGGTCTCGGTGCTGACGTTCACGTCGGTGTTCGTCGCCTTCACGTCGACCTTCTCGTCGTCGCTGGCTTTGGTGGTGGACTTGGGTGCCATGTCGGCCTCCATTTGACGGGGTTGAGGCGGCGCGAGGTGTACGCGCCGCCAGGTCTCATCAGGCCGCGGCGTTCTTCAGGACGCGCAGAACCTCGGGGTTCAGCAGGCCGCCACCGACGCGCTTCGTGGTGTAGAAGTGCACGAAGGGCTTGTTGGTGTAGGGGTCCCGCAGAACCCGAACCCCGACCCGATCGACGATCAGGTAGCCACGCTGGAAGTTGCCGAACGCGATCGGGAACGCGCCTGCCGCAATGTTCGGCATCGCCGGCATTTCCGTGATCGGGTAGCCGACCATCGTCTGGGGCTGGCCGATCTGGAAGGACGGCTGCCACAGGTAGTTGCCCTGCCCGTCCTTCAGCTTGCGGAGGCTGAAGATCGTGCTGCGGTTCATCACGAAGCGCGAGCCCGCGAGATAGGGCGTCGGGATGGACCCGATCAGGTCGATCACCTCGTCGGAGGTCACCGCGGCCGCGCCGGCCGCCGTGACGCCGGTCGGGATGGCGCCGTAGGGGTGCGCCGCAGCGTTCGCCGCGCCGGTCACGTAGGTCAGGAAGCCAGCGGGCTTGTTGACTCCGTTGCCCGACACGAAGGCGATGCCCTCCTGGTAGGCGAACTCCTGATCCACCTCGGCGGCCAGCCACTGCTCGAGATTGACCTCGGCGTCGTCCAGCATCTGCTGCGTCGCCGCGGGGTTCGCGTAGAGCTCGCCCGTGGTGTAGGTCATGCTGCCGAACGTCGGCGTGGTCGTTTCCGGCCGCGCAGCGGTTTCCCCGACCCAGCCGGAGCCGGTGCCCTTCTCGTTGAAGAGCTTGCGGAAGCCGTTGGTCGAGATCTGCTGAACCTGCGCGATCTGCCGCATGGGCGAGATCTCGACGAGCTTGTCGGTGATCGTGCGATCCCACTCGACCGGGGCGAGGTAGCCGCCTTCGTCATCGGCACCCTTGTTCAGGCTGGCCTGCACATCGCCCTTCCGGAAGTGGGCGCGGAAGGCGTCGGTGTACTCCTTGTCCTTCACCTGGCCAGCGCCGCCGCCATTCACCGACATCGCGGCGAGCTTAGCATTGGCCTGGTCGACAGCCGCCTGAAGCTCCGACACGCTCGAATTGATGCGATCGAACTTCTCGGTCGTCACCACGTCGTCGAACTTCGCCGCGACTTCCTTGTCTTTCTCGGCCTGCGTGTCCTTGAACGCCTGCCAGTTCTTCTGGAGGTTCGCGAGAACCTCCTTGAGGTCGTTGCCACCGCCTGCATCAGCACGAACGGCGACGATCCCGCGCACTTTGGCGGGGTTCATGTGCTTGGACATGAGTGTCTCCTTGATCAGAGTTTGAAAAGCCCAGAAGCGAGGGCCGCGATCTCGTCAGCGTCGTGCATGACGGTTAGGGCAGCGTCGTGCGTGCCCCCTTTTGCATCGGCCAGAAGCGCACGGCGTTCCGACCTCGGCATCCCGGATTTCGCCAGCAGCGCATCAACACGCCTGGTGGCATTCACGCCGCGATTGCTCTCGGCGCGCGTTTTGTCTTCAGAGACGGCATCCGCGGGAAGGTAGCCGTCCGCCAAGCCCTCAGCCACGGCATGCTCGCCGTTGAACCAGGTCTCGTTGTCCATCCATTCGGCGGCCTTGGCCTTCTTCACGCCGGCCCGGTCGGAATACACGGTCGCCATGGCGTCATCGAAAGGCTGCATCGTCGCCGCAGCTTCTGCAAGGTCGTGCCGGTTGCCGATCGCGATCACCCATGCATTGTGGATCATCAGGAACCCGGCCTTCCCGATCTGGATCTCGTCGCCGGCCATCGCGATCACCGAAGCGGCAGATGCTGCCAGCCCGAGAATGCGCACCGTGACCTTGTGCGGGTGCGCACGAAGGGCGTTGTAGATCGCCACGCCCTCGAAGAAATCGCCGCCGGGCGAATTGATGTCGACGAAGACCTCCTGATCCCCGATCGCGCGCAAGGCTGCCGCGACGCGCTTCGAGGTAACGCCTCCGCCGGACCAGAAGTCCTCGCCGATCACGTCCAGCACGGAGATGGTATTCTCCGGGGTTTGCGCCGCCATGACGCCGGCGTTCCAGCGCTCCAGCGCGTCGGCGTCGGGCTCAAAAGCGCACACCGTAGGAAGGCGCTGCGCCTCGATCTTGGGAAGGTCACGAAGGCTCATTGCCATCTCCTTGCGTTTGCTGGCCGGGCGCGGTCGGCAGGTCATCGCGCCGCGGAAGGTCCATCCAGTCGCGCGGCTCGTCGGGGTGCAGCCAGGGCTGGTGGCCGCCGGAGCCGAGCCCCTTGGCGAAGAACTCCGCCTGGTCCTTCATCGACCCGCGCAGCAACGCGCCGGCGTTGAACTTGGCCTCGAACAGATCGGCCTCCGCCTCGGTCAGAAGTGACCGCTCGATTGCCTGCTGCCATGCCTCGAACCACGGGTTCAGTGCGTAACGGACGAAGAACTGCCCGAGCACGTCGATCCCCGAGCCCCACGATGTGTCATCCACGCCCAGCAGGGGGCGCGGAACGCCGAACGGACGGGCGATGTCTTCGATCTGGAACTTCCGGTTCTCGATCGCCTGACTGTCGCGCCCCGAATGGCCGGGATCCTCGGCCTCCATCCCCTCCTCGAGGATCTTCCACCTGTGGGCGTTCTCAGCCCCCTCGTTCTCGGCCATGCTCTCCTTGAGCCGATCGTATGCTTCCTTAGAGAGCCTTTCCTTGTGCTTCAGGTAGCCACCCACGATCATGCCGTTCCGGAAGAGCCGCGCGGCCGCCTTCTCGGTCTGGATCGCCAGAGCGATTGCCTCGGCCGCTTGCTTGACCAGGGAGAGCCCGGTGATCCCGTCGTCGCTCATCCCGTAGCGCAGGTGGAAAACTTCGCTCTGGGGGAGGATCACCGTCTCCGCGCCGTTGCGCTTCAGGTGATACTCGAGGGCCCAGTCAGGGCGCTGAACCACCTTCACGTCCTTGGACGCCAGCGGCACGAGCTGGATGATCCGCCGACCGCTGCGCACGATCAGCGCATATGCGTTCCCGTCCACCAGCGCCCGCTGCTGCATGAGCGAGCGAAACTCGAACGCTGTCTGCCACCCGTTCGGACGCCGATGCAGTACCCGGAAGAGCGGATGGTCGTCGGCTTTGCCCTTGTCTGCCTTCCGTTGGAGATGCAGGGGCAGCATGCCGATCGAGAACGCGATCAGCGAGACGCACCGCAGAACCGTGGTGTTGCGCATCGCCACCTTGGGCGAGATCGACAGGCCCGCCTCCGTCAGCGCGGAACCACCACCGCGGATGAACTCCAGCAGGTTCGGGTCGGTCATGCCGGCGAACATGCCTGCCTCTCCCGCCATCGCCTGAACCGACGGCAGGTTGGCCGCCTCCGGTTCACGGCGGCGAAAGAAGTTCATAAAGCTCATTCCGTCACCCTCATACGGTCAGCAGGCCGCGTTCTTCGTAGACACTGGGCCCGCCGCTCGCGACGGGGTTCCAGCTCATCAGCATCACGGCGTTGAAGAGCGCCATCAGCGGGTCGATCTTCGCGGAGCCGCTCTGCGCCTTGGTCACAATGACCGCGTTGCCGCGAGCCTCGACCTTTGCGTTCCCGACGCACCAGTCCATGATCCGCTGTCCGCAATGCACCATGGAGCCGTTCTTGAGCTTGACCGGCGCGATCTTGATGGCCGCGTTCAGCTTGTAGCCCTGGCTGATCGAGCGGATGTCCTCGATCCGGAACGCCGCCTCAGTCAGCTCGTCGATGATGCTCCCGACGCCCTCCGGGTCCATCCCGATCGAATCTTCCTCCGGAAGCCGACCCGCCAGTTTCAGGCGGCTGCAGATGTCGACGATCTCGGGGTTCGCCTCGGCCTCGATGTTGTCGACCAACACCAACTCACCCGCCGCCGCCAAGTCCTCGAGCTCGGGCGCAATGACCTTGCGCAGCTGGAGGACGTCCCGATCCGCCCAGGCCTTCGCCCACGCCTGCCACGCCTTCGTTTCCGCATGCCGCCCTAGGACGCAGATGCCGAGCAGGTCATCAAGCCCGCCCCCGTCGACGCCGACGACGCAGACCTCAGACTTGGCGATGATGTCATCGAGAGTCATCCCCTCCCGCGCCGCCTTCGCCCAGTAGTCGGCGCCGACCCAACGATCGTCATGCAGGCCGATGCCGATCTCGATGTTCAGGTGCTGCGACACCCAGACCTGTTCGACCTCGGGCGAGATCGACCCGTTGTTCGTGTAGTCGTCCTCCAGCCGCTGGCGGCTGATCGACCGCCCGAGGTTCGGCAGAAGGCAACCCCAGTTCTCGCGGTTCCGCCAGAACGATTCCATCTTCTGCAGCTTCTCCGGGAACTCATAGAGCACCGGAAGCATGATCGGGCTTTCGCCGGCCTTACCGTCCCGGATCGCGCGAGCCTTCTGCAGCTCCGATTTCCAGATACCTGCCGGCCGCTTGTCCGACTGGGTGGTGATCATCATCACCTGCCCGCCGTTCATCGTGATGCCGCCGCCCCTGATCTGCTGCATCACCTGGATCGCGCCCGCCTTCTTCCCCAGTTCGTGCAGCTCGTCGATGATCGTCATCACCGGGATCTCGCCGGTGAGGATCGAGGTGTCGAAGGTCTTCACCTCGAGCGTCGTCATCGTCTTGCGCCGGGTGATCGTCTTCAGGTGATCCTGCACCTTGAAGATGAGCTTCAGGTTGTCATCCAACCGGATCATGCCCTGCGCCTGGTCGAAGCACCGCGCCGAGATGTTCTGCGACGGCCCGATCAGCAGCATCTGCGCGTTCGGAATCTCGCACATGTAGAGCGCCGTCAGTCCCAGGGCCGCCGTGTAGGTCGACTTGCTGTTCTTCTTCGGCACCATGCACAGGCATTCCCAGACGAGGCGCTCCATCGTCTCCGGGTCCTCGCCTGCCAGGAAGGCGACGAGGATGTCCTTGAACCACTGACCGCAGGCCTCCTTCATCGTCGGGTTGCCTGGCACGTCCGGCAGGCGCAGGCGGTTGAAGAACGCCAGAGCCTTTGCCGCCTTCGCCTCGTTGATCGGCACGTCCGCCATGGGCGTTTCGCCGGCCTTGATCTTGGCCCACCAGTCTGGGCAGGCGAACCGCGGCGCGGCCTCAGTGGCGCTTGTCACCCGAAGCCTCGAGTTCGAGTTCGGCCATCAGCAGTGCGTCCGCTTCCTCGGCCGCCCGGGCACTGGTCTCCTTCTTCCCGAGCTTCTCTTCCTTCGCCTCATCTTGCCGATCGGGGCGACCGATCCGATCTTCGGCGCGCATCAGATCGTTCTTCTCGACAAGCTGGTTGAAGAAGCGCATCGCGCCGACATTGCCGTTTTCGAATGCCGCCACCGCGGCGACCTCGAGCTGACGGGCGATCAGCCTGTCACGGGCGAAGTCGCGCTCCTGCAGCTCAGATCTAAAATACCGCTTCAGCGTCGGCTCGGAGATGTGTTTCCCGGTCCGAGGATCGATGATGCAGCGAGCAACCCGCGCATTGTTCCAACCCATTGCCAGTAACATACTGACTTTGCGTGCGTTTTCTTCGGTGCGCTCGAAGGGCGGCCGACCGCGCTTACCTTTGCGGCTGAAGGTACGGTTGCCCCAGAAGTCGATCTCGAACGAATCTTCATGCTCAGCCAAAAAAAATCTCCGAATGAAGGGGGCGCGGGTCTGGGGCTCGGACGCATTCCGGACTTTCACCCACCCCCCCTGCCGCCGGGCCGCTCAGACCTCGCCGCGTTTCTCGAGGCCCTGCTTCACCCGGTCGTGCCAGAGCTTGCTGACCGCCTGCAGGTTCCCCTCGTCCCAGAAGAGATCAGGGTTGCCGCGGTGCGGGACCTTGTGATCGACCACCGGGCTGTCGGGAGCCGGGTGCTTGCCGACCAGCGCAACGCCAGTCTGCTGGCAGACGTAGCCGTCGCGCTCGAGCACCTTGAGGCGCAGGCGCTGCCACCGTGCCGTATTCAGCCAGTCACGCGAGCGGCGCGCGCCGCCCTCGCGTTCAGCCGAAGGAGCGGGCGAGCGCAGCCGTGCGGGCGCACGGCCCAGCCTGTTGGGTAGGCCGCGGCCTGCCAGCTTTCCCATGATCAGCCGTTGTCCTGCTGGTCGGCCAGGTAGAACACCAAGACGAACGGGCCGACGAACACGCAGAGGGTGATCCGGTCAATGTCGACGCCGAACATGAACCGATGAAGGTAGACCTTCAGCGCGAGCCGCCGGTGAAGGAGCACCCAACCCATCAGGCCATCCGGATACCACCGCGCTTTCAGCATCCATCGACCTCACAATAGATCGGCCAGCCGCCCCCGCCGCTGCAGCTGGCCATCTGTCATCGCGCTTGTCGGCGGGCGCGCTCTGGGTATTGGTTGCCGGGGACGGGATCGAACCGCCGACCTCGTGGTTATGAGCCACGCGAGCTACCGCTGCTCCACCCGGACACAGCCAGCCGACCGGCGATCGAGCGGCCCAATGTGGCACGTCGGACCTCTCCCCGGCAGGCGGACATGAGAAAGCCCGGCAGCGGGGTCTCCGCTCCGGGCGCATTTCGTGATGATGACAGATCTCTAAGATCCGGTGAGGCTAACTGTCAACCCACATTTTGCGGGCGCGCGAGATCGAACCCCCGCATACGGTCCAACGCCGAGCACAGAGCGTGGCGAAGAGCCGACCTGGCCTTGTGGTCGGACGCCCAGCCATGAGCCTCTAGCACCTCAGTCAGCGACATTTCCCCGACACACACGCTGTCGACCAGCGTCTGCGCCAGGATCGCCTTCCGCTGCCGCTCAATCAGAGCCCTTTTGGCGGCGGCCTCCGTTGAGCTCTTCGGCTTGCCGGGTCGCAGACGCCGGACCTCCTTCGCCAACCCGTTGCCGATCCGACGCTCGAACACCCTGAGGCGCTGGAAGTCCCGAAGGATCGCTACCTCACGGTCACCGCCACCGGAGGCCGCGCTGCGCAACGCCTCGAGAGAGGCGCATTTCACGCCCGAGGCGGCACAGCGCTCCACCAAGGCTGCATACTCCCGGCCGATCACGACCTGGCCGACGGTGAACGGCGGCACGAACGGTGGCGCCCGGAACTCCTTGTCGCGCAGCCCCTTCTCCCATTCCCTTCTAGCCTTCGCCACGACAGCGGCGTGGCGTCTCTGGGCTTGCTCGGTCATCACGTCGAAGGCATCCGCCATCTGCATTGCCCGACGGCCGGCATATCCGTCAGGGCGCGAGCGCGGCCCGGAGGCCGTCATGGTCACTGCGCGCGGCGTGAAGACCTTCGTGCCACCACGAGCGGGAGCCGCGACAATGTCGGAGCCGCACTCGAATGGGACGGCGGCGCCCGACATGACGCTGGCATAGGCCGCGCGCGCATTCGCCTTGCGGGACGCAGCGGCATCGCCAGGCCACGGGCAGTCGAGCCGCGCGCGACCAGCCGGATCAACCCAGATCACGTCGCCCCTCACGCTGCCTGCCCTTCGGCCCGCGCGGCGGCACCATCACGCACCAGGCGCAGCGCCCGCTCTTCGATCGACTTCCAGTACTCGAGCTGTTCGAGGTCGGGCTGCAGCGGCGCGACGCCCCGGTTAAGCTTGTCCTCGGTCCGAGCCCGCTCCGACGCGATCGAGGCCGCCCGGTCCGCGACCAGCTTGCGCTCGTGTGCGCTCAGCGGCGGGCGCTTCTTGCGCTCCCACCACAGGAACTCGGCGATGAGGCGATTTTCGGCGAGCGCCGCTTCGCCCGCTCGAGAGCGGAACCAGCCCGCCACGCCGGGGGTCTCCTCGAGCGGTCGCGGCTCATAGGCCTCGGCGGTCGAGACGATCGAGGTGTGCGTCGGCCAGAACGTCCGCTCGGAGCCCTCGCCGTGGGTGGTCACCCACTCGCGCAGCGCATCGAGCGTCCGATCGCTCAGGTACGCCAGCTCGTCGCAGAGCCGGTCGAGGTGCTTGCGCTGGTCCTCGTCCGAGGTGCCCTTCCGGAACCGCATGCCCCGTTCCTGCGCCGGGGTGATCAGCAGGCGCCGCACCCGGTCTCGCTTGGTCTCGATGGTGGTCTGTTCTTCGGTCATAGCCATCCCCATTCTCAGCAATCAGGCCGCATCCCCGATGCCCACGGCTTCGGCCTCTTCTCGGGTGATCAATCCCTCAAGGATCATGCAGGCGGCGACGGTTGAGCTAATGGCGTTGGCCGGTATGAACCGCCCACCCCTGATCTCGCCGGCCCAGTACCGGGCTGCGACACGGACCTTTTCGTCGAAACAGGCCGCTGCCCGGGAGCTCGGAAGGTTATTTACTGGTTCCTTACAGGTTACCTCTCCAGTGGGCTGGAGACGGGACGTGGTCGAATTTGGAGACGGGACGCCATCAAAATTGGAGTCGGCCCCGTCTCCATTTTTTGGAGTCGGCTTCTTGGGCCCCCCGTCTCCAGTTTTTGGAGCCGGTTTCTTTTCCTGGACCGCGTCGCAACCGAGAACGTAATGGGTCGGCAACTGCTTGTGCGTCTTGCCGTCCCAGTGGCGCTCACGGCGCAAAAGGCCCTTCGCCTCGAGCCCGCGCAGGGCATTGTTCAGCGTGCCGTTCGAGACGCCCGTCGCGTCAATCAGGTAGGCCTGTGTCGGGAAGCAGCCTTGCGACGGGTTGTGGCAGTCGCACAGGTGGAAGAGCACCCGGAACTCGCTGTTGGTCAGGTCCTCTGCATCCAGTGCAGCTAGCCAGTTCGTGGCCTTGTGGCTCATACCTTCATTCCATGCCTGTTGCGCCGCCGGAAACCGACAGGCGCACGTTGCCTTCGGGGTCGCGGCCCTGCCTCGGACCGCTTGCGGCTGTTGCGCCGCCTCTGGTTGGCCGCTGGCGCCTCTGCGGGCGCTCAGGCGGCGGGTATCGGCTCTTCGGACACGATCTCGGCGCCCCACGCCTCGTATGCCGCCCGGGCGCGCCCTATGGCGTCATCCTCGAGGAGCATGCGCAGGAAGTGCTGGACCTCGGGCAGGCACAGCGGGCCACCGCTCACCATCCGTTCGGCGATTGAGCGCAGCGTGGTGCCGGCGATTTCCGGGCCGGGCCCGGGGTCGGAGATCTCTGGCAGAACCTCGGCCAAGGCCTCGACATGAGCCCGGATGATCGGATCGGCCGCGCTGCCCCGGTGATGGGCCAGGACATCGCAGCATGCGAGGAACAGGGTTTCGGCACGGGTCACAGCAGGGAGCCCTCCGGTGCTTTTAGGTGATCAGGAACGGGCGGGTAGTCACCCGGCCGAGTGAGACGCTGGCGACAGGGCGGGATGCGGCAGTGCTCGGAGACCTCCGAGCCATGCGTCCAGACGAGCCAGGAATAGGCCGTCGCGCTGGTCGGGTTGCTCTCCCGACCGTCCCGCCAGACCTTGATGTCCGGGTCCAGCAGGACCCCCTTCCAGAGCGCCACGCGCTCCACGAAGGGCATCACGATGGCCTCTGGACGATCGCGGAAGAGGTCCACGTAGCGTCCCTGCCCCTCGACGAAGGCCGAACGGACGAAAACCGCGACGCCCACGCGGGCGAAGCGAAGGGCATGCCGGATGAAGTCGGCGGCGAGACGGAATGGCGGGTTGGTGATCACCCAGTCGACGTCGGGCGCATCGGCGCCCCAGTCGATCAGGAAGTCGATCACGCCGTCCTGTCGCGGATCGCCATAGTCGTGCACGTCGGTCGCGTGCACGCGGTCGAAATACTCACCGAGCGGCCGGACCATGTGCATGCGGTTGCAGGCGGGTTCCCAGACGTGCTGCAGGTGCAGATGGTGTCCCCGGGCGACGAGCTGCTCACAGAGCGCGCGGGTCGCCCAGGGCGGCGTCGGGAAGTCGTCGAGGCTGTCGAGCGCCTCGTGACGCTGTTGCATGACGGCCGGGGAGCGGTTCTGGCTCATCGACTGACCTCCGACCCGTCACGAGCGACCCCGCCCCTCGTGAGAAGCCCTGCGAGGCGTTTCGGATAGATACCCATCTCACGCGCGATCGCATGGACGTTTCCGCCGCTGAGGAGCCTTTGCTGCGCCAAGCGCACATAGCCTGCCTCGACATCCGTCAGCGGTTTGAACCGGCTGGCGAGCGCGATCTCCCCCGGGCGATGCCCCTCGGCCCACGCGAGCCGCTTCATGGCGGCCGCCGTCATGGCCTCGACCTCCGGAGACGTTCGCGCACGCGGATGGAAGACCGGGGCGATCATCTGCATGGAATGCTCCCACGGATGGCGGGACGCGCAGGGAGAAGGAGACGCGTCCCGCCAGGGAGGAGCGGGGTGGCACTCGCGTTACCGGCAGCCGCGCACCCCTTGCAGTACGGCCCTGAGGAGGACCGAGATCCTCGCCGCGCTGATCGATCAAAACGCGCGGAGGACGTGCCCCTCATCGCCCCCCGCGCTAGTGGGCCGCGCGAATCCCCATGGCGCAGCCCGGCAGTGCCGCACAGGCAGGCGGCATTCCGTGAGTGTGTGGCGGGGATCATTCGGTCATCCCTTCGGCCTGCAAATGCTCCAGCAGACGCTGGTCGGCCGCGATGGCTTCGCTCAGCTCCTTAATCGCCCCAGTGCGGTCGCCGGCGGTGAGCAGGCGCAGGATGGCATTCGCCACGTCACCGTTCTCCGCCATCACTCGGGCGGCGAGCTTTTCGACCTCGCCTTGGGCGCCCCTGCCCTCGCGCCGGCCGTGCAGCAGGCTGGTGATGGGCCAGTGTTCGAGCTCATCCTCCAGCGCGGCCCAATGCTCGACCGGGATCTGCATGTGACCCGCCATCTCCTTCGAGATGGTTCCCTTCGTGCTGCGCAGGAAGGACGCCGACGCCTCCACGCCGCCGAAGTCGTCGACAAGCTGGCGGAAGAGCGCGCGGATCGCGGGACCATCATATGGGCGCGTCATGCGGAAACCTCGTTTCCTTTGCCGTTAATCGGCGGGGTGGCAGTGTGGAGGCATGAGAGGGATGCCGCGGGCGAAAAAGGAGGTTGAAGAGACATCAGGCGGCGTCCCTTTCGTCTTGGCAGGTGACGCGGAATCGCGTCATGCTCCTACCAGAGCCAACCTGGGGGAGATGATGAGACTGCTGAATTGGCTGATCGACCGCGCCGCAACAGAAGCGAGTGACGTTCCACCCGCACCGGTGTTTCAGGACCGGAAGCAGGTGATGCCGCCGGACCCAGTGACGCCCGACGAGCCTGAAATGGAGACCCCGGACGAGGACGGACGCATCGCTCTGGAAGAGGTCTTCACCCTGATCGACTACATCGACGGGAAGGGGCGGCACAGCCGCCGACGGATCACGTTGCGCGCGATCGTCGTCGGCCCGAACGGGCCCGTCTTGCATGCCATCTGCCACGAGAAGAAGGCCTTCCGAGCCTTTCGGTGCGATCGGATCGATTGCTTCATCAACCACGATGACGGCGAGATCATCGAAACCAGCACCTTCTTTCGAGACATCCTGCTGGTGGACCTTGAGGCGCTGGCGCCGGTTGAGACCGCCGACTATCTGGCGCCGCGGGAGCCCGGTCCGACGCCGGTATCCTCGGCCGTCATCGCGGCCAGGGAGATGCGGGAGATGCTGCGCGCGCCGCTCTCCCTTCTTGTGCTCGCCGCCACTGCCGACAACGATTTTCATCCCGAGGAACTCGATGTGATCTGCCGCTGGGTCGAGGACGAAGTCGATCACCTCGTCACGGGGACTGGGGTCGGCCTTGATGAACTTGACGCGATGACCGTGCTCATCCGAAAGATGCACCCGACGCGAAAGTCGCTGCCGACGCACCTCGCCAATGTGAGACGAATGGACAGCGTCAGGTTCAAGCGCCTGGCCGAGGCTCTGCGCGACGTCATCATCGCCGATGGCGCGCTGCACTTTGGGGAAGCGGAATTCTATACTGAGGTCGGCCAGCTGCAGACCCATAACGTCCGCACCCTGGTTGAGCAGGCAGAGCAGAAGAGGTTCCACTGAACAGGTCCGGGTCATGCGGCGCTCTCGTCGGGCTGTTCGGCCCATGCCGCAACCGGGACCGCGCCACCGGTGGTCACGGCAATCCTTTCGGCCACCCTCCAGCTTGGCCGGGCTTCACCCTTGAGCCAGCGGTGGACGGTGGGCTGCTTCACACCCACCCTCTCTGCGAATGCAGCTTGGGTCAGTTCGGCAGAGCGGAGATATTCGGCGAGACGCAACATGCGTCGATATACTCACGACGTATTAAATCAGTCAATACGCCACGCGAATATTTATACGCATGGAGGTCTGTTCCAGTGAACCAGACCCGATCATAAGTCGCGCATGAAGAACCTTTACCAGATCCGTAAGTCGAAGCGCATGTCCCAGGCGGAACTCGCCCACAAGGTCGGCGTGAAGCAAGCAACGATCTCCAGGATTGAAAAAGGGGTCAACAACCCCTCCCTGGCAGTTGCACGAAATATCGCAGACGCTCTCGACGTCAGCGTGGTCGAACTCTTCGGCCTTCCCGAGCTGGAGCAGCGGCTTCTTCAAGGCTTTCGAGAAGCCTCGCCCGAACGGCAAGCCGCGCTTCTGACGCTTCTCGGCGGCGATCAGAAATAGCTGATTCCTCGCAGCCATCCTCAAGATATTGAAGTGCGGCCCAAATCTGCCGTCGATACTCCCCCATTTGAACCCAATCCCTTCCTGTTCGCACTCCACCGCCTCTACCACGGCCTGACGCTAGCTGGCGTCGGTTTGTGCTTTATACGTTTTACGTATTGACAGAATGATACGTCAAACGGATATTTGCCCTCATCGACACCCGATGGAGGCACCACCATGCGAGACCACCTCGCCCAGCCGAACCTCTCCCTCGACAGCGCCCGCGCGGCGGTCTGCGACCCGGCCCGCGCTGTCGCTTACCCGTGGAACGTGCAGGATGCCTGGTTCCGACTGAAGGAAGTGCAGGGCCATCCGATCAGCCGCGAGGCCGCGGAGCGCCTCATCCCCTCGCACCTGATGACGGTCGATGAGACGACACCCTGCGACGTGATCCCGCTGCCTTGGGGCGGCTCGCACGTGGCGGAGCAGATCGAACCTTACCGCCTCAGCGCACTCTCAAAGGTCCGCGCCATGATCGGCCGCGGCGCCGATCCGACGGGGGGCGATGCGGCATGAACGTGATCCCCTGCATCCGAGCTCATCGCCTCGCCTTCGCGGCCGCGCTCGAGACACTCGATCCGGCAGCCCGCTTTGAGGCCGTCGAGGCCGCTGCCGTGCAATCCGGCGGGACCTTCGTCCTGCCCTCCCAGAACAGCTGGGGACCGCACGATGTCGAGGTTTCGCTCTTCGGCATATCGCAGTCCGGCGACACGGCCGAGAGCGCGATCCGGCACTGGATCGCGACCGTGCTTCGCATGGAGCGCGCGCTTCAGGAAGAAGAGGGGTTGGCGGCATGAAGGCCTTCGCCCTCGCCTTTGGCTGGTCGGTCGCCGGGATCTTTGCGATCGCGGTCGCCGGGAACTCAGGGCCGCAGATGGCCGAGATCGCCTCGACCCGGGCGATGACTGTAGAGGCCCCCCAGTGAAGGCGCTCCCCGAAGAGACGTTCTGGATGATCTGCCGGAAGCCGACGCATCCGAATGCCAAGCCCGAGCCGAAACAGCTCTACCAGAGCTACCTCTCGGCCAAGCGCGCGGCGATCGACATGGCCGCTAAGACCAACGCCGATTTCGTGGTGCTGACCTGCACCGACGTCTTCCGACCGACCGACCGATTGCTCGACCACGGGCTCTTCTGAGCCCTCACCCTCCGCAATGGTGCGGATCCCCCGCGGCGGCAGCATCCCATCGTGCCCCGCGGGGGCAACCTGACCCGAGGATTCCCAAGCATGAACGCACAGATCAAGACGCCCATGAAAAACACCCCCGCCGACGAGGAGGTGAAGGATGCGGCCTACCGGGTCACCGCCAACGAGCTCCGCAGCTTCATCGAGCGGATCGAGCGACTAGACGCCGAGAAGAAGGACCTGACCGACCAGCAGAAGGAAGTCATGGCGGAGGCAAAGGCCCGCGGCTACGACACCAAGGTCATGCGCAAGGTCATCGCGCTGCGCAAGCGCGACAAGGACGACATCGCCGAGGAAGAGGCGGTGCTCGAAATGTACAAAGAAGCCTTGGGGATGTCCTGATGCGCCGCTCTCACAATTTCCGCGCGCCGGGCTGCACCGAAGGGGTCCACCTGAACAGCCTCGCCGGCGTCTGCTGGCACCATATGCACGATCCGGATCACTGCGGATGCCGGACCTGCTCTGCCGCGCGCACGCGCCGCGACCGGCCGGACATCCGCGTCGTGGACGTGCCCTACCTCTCCACGACATCGGGCGTACCCGCCAGCGCACCGGTGTCTCTGCCGCGGGAGCCCTGGTCATGAGCATCATCTGCGACCACCCCGGGTGCGGGGAAACGGCCAGGCGGCGAACGCTGAAGTTCGACACGTGGCACTCGGTCCCGACCTTCGAGACCGACGACATCGAGGTCACCTTCAGCGAGTTCTCGGCCGACCTCTGCGACGACCACGCCGACCAGCTGCTGATCTTCGTCGGCGCCCGGATGACGGAGCGAGACGATGGATGATCGGCCCGCCCTCGCGTTGCCCCGCTGGCTTCTATACGCCTCCGCCGCGTTCTGGTTGGGCGTGATCGGCATCGTCGTCTGGGTGCTGGTATGACCATGATCCCCTTCCCCCGGTTCGGCGTGGAGGACACGTTATGATCTCAAAGCTGACCTCAACCGATCGGTCGATGGAATACTGACAATGGGCAAAGCGCGCTTCACCAAGGCAGAGATCACGCGCGCCGTCGAGGCGGCGAAGGCGTGTGGTCTCGTCGTGGCGGGAGTACGTGTCGGCCCCGACGGGTCAATCGAGATCACCTGCCCGGTGGACAGCAAGTCCGAAACCCAGCAACGTGGAGAGCCTAAGCGTTACAATGCAGGCTGAGAGCGTGAAGCACGATTTTCCGGGCTGGTATCAAGAGCGTTTGCCCTCTGGCAACGTCAGAAACATCGTCCGGAAAGAGGGCGACAAGCGCAAGAAGACGACCATTCCGGTCGGCCCAGAGCACCACAATTTCCTGAACCACTACTGGGCCGCGCGCGCCGGGCAGAAGTGGGCCGAGGAGAAGAGCACCGGCGCTGAAAAGAGTCTCGGCTGGCTCCGGCACGAGTATCTCGCCTACCTCGAGCGCCTGGTCGCGGGCGGCAACGCTTCCCCGCTGACGCTGAAGCAGCGCCGGAGCCTGCTGACCCGTCTTTGTCGGTTCTCCGATGCTGACGGCGATGCCTACAGTGACCTGCACCTGGACATGCCCACCGATGCCTTCATTCGGGTCCGAAACGCGATGGCCGCCACTCCGGCCGAGGCCGACAACATGATGAAGGCCGCCCGTTCAATGTACGCCTTCGCCATCGAACTCGGTTTGCTGGAAGCCAACCCTCTCGCCGGCATCGCCAAGATTCATCGGGGCAAGGGCGGCGCGAAACCGTGGACGGCGGACGACCTCCGGAAGTATCGCGAGCGCCATCCGCCCGGAACAATGGCGCACCTCTACCTCACTCTGCTGATGTTTACGGGAACGCGCATCGGCGATGCCATATGGCTTGGCCGCAAGCACGAGGTGGCGGACGCTGGCCAGGTCTGGCTCGAATGGCAACCAGGGAAGAAGGGCTCCAGAAAGGTCTCCCTGCCTATCCTTCCGCCCCTCCTCCGCGCCACGCGCGGCATGACGGTTCAGGGGGAGGCCTACATCCTCAATGAGCGCGGCCGGCCCTTCAAGAATTCCGAGACGCTCAGAACACGGGTGCGCCGCTGGTGCGATCAGGCGGGGCTCGAGGAGCGATCCTCGCACGGCGTGCGCAAAGCCATGGCCACCCTGCTCAGCGAGGCCGGGTGCTCGGACAAGCAGGTTGGGGCGATCCTCAGCCATTCGAAGGCGGCCACAACCGCGATCTACACAGAGAGCGCGCAGCGGCGGATTCTGAGCGCCGATGCGATGGACGCTCTCAGGGGGCTGGAATGGTAAAGTGCCCCACGCTACTATTTCGTGGGGCACTTTCGGCAGTTAAGTATGGGCAATGTACTTGCTATGGTACCCGCGGCCGGACTCGAACCGGCACGGCACAAGGCCTAGGGATTTTAAGTCCCCTGTGTCTACCATTCCACCACGCGGGCAGGTCCGGCGGACGTTATCGGAAGGCTCGGTCGGGGAAAAGGCGCGATCACAGGTCCTCTCCCGGATCGATCAGCATGCGGCGTTCGGGCAACCAGGGGTGCAGCGCGAGCGCGGCACGCAGGGCGGCCTGCCCCTCCTCCACCTGGCCGAGCCCCATGAGCGTCAGCGCGCGCCCGGCCATCGCGGCGACATGCCGGGGGTTCAGGTCGATGGCCCGGTCGAGATCCGCCAGCGCCTGCGGATAATCGCCCCGGATGAAGCGGGCGAAGGCGCGCTGGTTGTAGCCTTCGGCATAGGTCGGGCAATAGGCGATCAGCCGGTCGAAATCCGCGATCGCGCCCAGCAGGTCGAACCCGGCGCGCTTGGCCATCCCGCGGTCGAGCACCGCCTGGGCGGCCTCGTCCGGCGCCTGGGACCACAGTTCCCACATGGCATTGGTGATCGGCTGCGCCTCCTGCGCGGTGTCGGCCTCCCGCACCTGTTCGAGGAGCGCCGAAATCCGCGCCGAATGATCGGCGGGAACCGGACACTCCCTGGCCAGGGCGGGAGGCGCGAACGCCAGGAGAAGGACCATCATCAGTCGCATGCCCCAAGCCTGCCCCTACGTCAGTTAAAATCAAGTTCACGCCGGCGGCGGGCGGATCACAATCCTGAAACCACCTCGTCCTTCACCGCCTCCATCGCGACGAAGGTGGAAGTGCCCGCCACGTTCGGCAGGGTCGAGATCGCCTCGGCCAGCACCCGGCGGTAATCGCTCATCGAGGCGGTGCGGACCTTCAGCAGGTAGTCGAAATTCCCGGCAATCATATGGGCTTGCTCGATCTCTGGCACCTTGGACACGGCCGCGTTGAACGCCGCGAGCGAGGTCTCGGAGGTGTCGCGCAGACGCACCTCCACGAAGGCCACGTGGTCCAGCCCCAGCCGGATCGCGTCGATCTGGGCGCGGTAGCCGGTGATCACGCCCTCCGCCTCCAGCCGCTTCAGCCGGGCCTGCGTCGGCGATTTCGACAGCCCGATGCGCCGGGCGACATCCGCCACCGGCAGCCGCCCCTCGGCCGCGAGCACCGAGAGGATCGCGCGATCGTGCCGGTCGAGCTCTGCCGGCCCCTGCGGATCATCCGTCACGTGTCTGCCCCCGAAATAAGGTCAATGGTGCTTGAGATGCCCCGGGATCGGGCCATCGTCCTTCGTGATAGCTGATATTCTGTCCGAAAGAACAGGAGATTCCCATGCAGGCCCCGCTGTCCCGCGCTCCCCGAGACCTTCGCACCCGGATCGACGATGCGATCCACGACGGGCCCGCAATGGTGCCGCAGCTGGCCGCAGCCGCGGGTCTCTCGCCCGACGACCGGCGCGCGATCGGGGACCATGCGGTCAGGCTCGTCCGCGCCCTGCGCTCCGAGGCCCGGCCGGGGCTGATGGAGACCTTCCTTGCGGAATACGGCCTCTCGACCGAGGAGGGCGTGGCGCTGATGTGCCTGGCCGAGGCGCTGCTCCGGGTGCCCGACGCCGACACAATCGACGCGCTGATCGAGGACAAGATCGCACCGTCGGACTGGGCGAAGCACCTCGGCAAGGCGTCCTCGCCGCTGGTCAATGCCTCCACCTGGGGCCTGATGCTGACGGGCCGGGTGCTGCGCGACGCGGCGCCGGGGCCTGCGGGGCACCTGCGCGGCGCGATCCGCAGGCTCGGGGAGCCGGTGATCCGCCGCGCGGTCGGCCAGGCGATGAAGGTCATGGGGCGCCAGTTCGTGCTGGGCGAGGACATCCGCGCCGCGATGAAACGCGCCGCGGGCATGGAGGCGAAGGGCTACACCTATTCCTACGACATGCTGGGCGAGGCCGCCCGGACCGAGCCCGACGCGAAGCGCTACGCCAAGGCCTATGCCGACGCGATCGACGCCATAGCGTCGGCCTGCACGTCACGGGACGTGCGGGACAATCCCGGCATCTCGGTCAAGCTCTCGGCGCTCTTCCCGCGCTACGAGGTCGCGCACCATGACGCGGTGATGGAGGTCCTCGCCCCCCGCCTCCTGACCCTCGCGCAACAGGCGAAGGCGGCCGGCATGGGGCTCAACATCGACGCGGAGGAGGCCGACCGCCTCTCGCTCTCGCTCGACGTGATCGAGGCGGTGCTGGCCGATCCCTCGCTCGACGGTTGGGACGGGTTCGGCGTGGTGGTGCAGGCCTACGGGCCGCGGGCCGGCTTCGTGCTCGACTGGCTGCACGGGCTGGCGGAGCGGCTCGACCGGCGGATCATGGTCCGGCTGGTGAAGGGCGCCTACTGGGACACCGAGATCAAGCGGGCGCAGGTGGCGGGGCTGGACGGTTTCCCGGTCTTCACCTCGAAACCGGCGACGGATATCTCCTATCTCGCCAATGCCCGGAAACTGCTCGGGATGACGGACCGGATCTATCCGCAATTCGCCACCCACAACGCCCATACGATGGCGGCGGTCCTGCACATGGCCGAAGGCGTCCCGCGCGAGGCCTGGGAATTCCAGCGCCTGCACGGCATGGGCGAGGCGCTGCACGACATGGTGCATGAGGCGCAGGAGACCCGGCATCGCATCTATGCCCCCGTGGGCGCGCACCGGGACCTGCTGGCCTATCTCGTCCGGCGGCTTCTCGAGAACGGGGCGAATTCCTCTTTCGTGAACCGGATCGTCAACGAGGAGATCCCGCCAGAGGAGGTCGTGGGCGATCCCTTCGCCGCGCTCGAGGCGGAGCTGCCGACCCTGCCGACGGGGCCGGAGCTCTTCCTGCCCGAGCGTCCGAACTCGCGCGGCTGGGATCTGACCCATGCGCCCACCCTCGCCGCGATCGACGCCGCCCGGGCGCCGTTCCGCGAGACCCGCTGGCGCGCGGTGCCCCGCCTCGCCGACGACGCGGCGCCCGGGCCGGAGCGCCCGGTGACCTCCCCGGCTGACGGATCGGCGACAGGCAGCGTCGCCTGGGCAACGCCCGGCGCGGTCGAGGCCGCGCTGAACGCCGCGCGGCCCTGGGATGCGACACCCGCCGAGCGGGGCGCCGTCCTCTCCCGGGCCGCCGACCTCTACGAAGAGCATTACGGCGAGATCTTCGCCCTGCTCGCCCGGGAGGCCGGCAAGACCCTGCCCGACGCAGTGGCCGAGATCCGCGAGGCGGTCGATTTCCTGCGCTACTACGGCGCCAACGCGCCCGAGGGCGAGGGCGTCGGCACCTTCACCTGCATCTCGCCCTGGAACTTCCCGCTGGCGATCTTCACCGGGCAGGTCTCGGCCGCGCTGGCGGCGGGCAACGCGGTGCTGGCGAAACCGGCCGAGCAGACGCCGCTGATCGCGGACCTCGCCGTGGCGCTCCTGCACGAGGCGGGCGTGCCGCGCAGCGCGCTCCAGTCCCTGCCGGGCGACGGGAAGACCGGGGCGGCGCTGACCTCGGACCCGCGGGTCGGCGGGGTGGCCTTCACCGGATCGACCGACACGGCGCGGGCGATCCGCCGCGCGATGGCCGGGTCGCTCGCCCCCGGCGCGCCGCTGATCGCCGAAACCGGCGGGCTCAACGCGATGATCGTCGACAGCACGGCGCTGCCGGAACAGGCGGTGCAGGCGGTGGTGGAATCGGCCTTCCAGTCGGCCGGGCAGCGCTGCTCGGCGCTGCGCTGCCTCTACGTGCAGGAGGAGGTTTCGGACACGATCCTGACCATGCTGAAGGGCGCGATGGACGCGCTGACCCCGGGCGATCCCTGGCAGCTCTCCTCCGACCTGGGGCCGGTGATCGACGCCGAGGCGCAGGCCGATATCGACGCGCATGTCGCGAAGGCCGAGGCCGAGGGGCGGCTGCTGCACCGGATCGCGGTTCCGGGGGCCGGGTCCTTCTCGGCTCCCGCGCTGATCCGCGTCCCGGGCATCGCGGATCTGGACCGCGAGGTCTTCGGCCCGGTGCTGCACGTCGCGACCTTCCGGGCGAACGAGCTCGACGCCGTGGTCGAGGCGGTCAATGCCACGGGCTACGGGCTGACCTTCGGGCTGCAGACCCGGATCGACGACCGGGTCCAGCACGTGGCCGAGCGCATCCGCACCGGCAACATCTACGTCAACCGCAACCAGATCGGCGCCATCGTCGGATCGCAGCCCTTCGGCGGCGAGGGCCTGTCCGGCACCGGTCCCAAGGCGGGCGGGCCGCATTACCTGACCCGGTTCCAGCGCCATTCCGCCCCCGCGGCGACCGGCTGGGAGACAGACGCGCCGCGCAGGCTTCCCGCGCCGCCCAACCTGCCCGAGGGCGTCACGGGGCGCCTGCCGCTGCCCGGCCCCACGGGCGAGAGCAACGTGCTGAGCACCCTGCCCCGCCCGGGCGTGCTCTGCCTCGGCCCGGGGGCCTCGACCGTCGCGGCCCAGGCCCGCGCGGTCGAGGCGCTCGGCGGCGTCGCCTGGCGGGCCGAAGGGCCGGTCGCACCGGAGGCGCTCACCGAACTGCCGACCCTCTCGAGCGTCCTGTGGTGGGGCAATTCGGATACCGCGCGCGCCCTCGACCAGGCGCTCGCCGCGCGGACAGGACCGCTCGTCCCGCTGGTGACCGGGCGCCCCGACACCGGCCACGTCCTGCACGAGCGCCATCTCTGCGTCGACACGACGGCGGCCGGTGGCAATGCCGCATTGCTCGGAGGGATGTCCTGACCGCGCCCAATTCGCTTGACGCCCCGGGGCTTTCGCCTAGCGTCTGCGCATGTTTCCGCTGCGCGATCACAACCCGTCAGGGCGAAGGCCCCTCGTCACCTACGCCCTGATCCTGGCGAACGTCGCGGTCTTCCTGCTGACGTTGCCGCTGCAGACGGATCTGGCGGCGATCAACGAATTCTATGCCGAATGGGCGATGATTCCCGCCCGGCTTTCGGCGGGCGACGGCTATCTCACGCTGCTGAGCTCCATGTTCCTGCATGGCGGCTTCCTGCACATCGCCTTCAACATGCTGTTCCTGTGGATCTTCGGCGACAACCTCGAGGACGAGATGGGCCACCTGCCCTTCCTCGCCTTCTACCTCGCCGCAGGGATTGCCGCCGGGCTCGCGCAATACCTCTCCGCCCCCGGCACCTACGTTCCCGTCGTCGGCGCCTCGGGTGCCATCGCGGGGGTGATGGGCGGATATTTCCTCCTGTTCCCCAGGGCGAAGGTCGACGTGCTGGTCATCATCATCGTCTTCTTCCGGATCATCCCGATCCCCGCCTGGCTGATGCTGGGCGTCTGGTTCGCGCTGCAGGTCTTCAACAGCTTCGGCGCCGATCCGGACGTGGGGGGCGTCGCCTACCTTGCCCATGCGGGCGGCTTCGTGGCGGGCATCGTGCTGGCCCTGCCGCTCTTCCTCAGGCTCGGCGGCCCCGCCTTCTGGAGCCGCACCCACGGCCGCCCGCCCCACCCCGAGGCGCAATACGCGCTGTCGCCGTCGCGTGTGCCGACCGTCCGACGCCGCCGCTGAGACCGTGCCCCGGACCGGCGGCGCGATCACTCGGTCGCGGCGGTTTCCGAATCGAGCTTCAGCCGGGTCACGAAGGCCTGGCTGATGTGCTTGCGCAGCATCTCTCCCGCCCGGCCCTCGTCGCGGTCGCGGATCGCATCGACGATGGCGCCGTGTTCGGCCAGCGCCACCTCGTCCCGGCCGCGCGCGGCAAGCGACGTGGTCGCCAGGAGCGCCATGGAGCGGTGCACGAGGTCCAGCTGCTGGACCAGGAACCGATTGTGCGAGGCGAGGTGGATCTGCTTGTGGAACCGCCGGTTCGCGCGGGACAGCGCGCCCGGATCGCCGAGATGGGCGCGGTCCGCCTCCACCATGTCGGTCAGCACGCGGACCTCCTCCTCGGTCGCGTGACGCGCGGCGAGCCGGGCCGCCAGCGCCTCGAGCTCGGAACGCACGACATAGAGCTCGGCGAGCTGGTTGTGATCGAGCGAGGCGACGATCAGCGAACGCCCGTCGCGGGCCAGCAGCGACTGCGTCTCGAGCCGCTGGAGCGCCTCGCGGATCGGCGTGCGCGAGACCCCGAAGCGCTCGGCCAGCTCGCTCTCCACCAGCCGGTCGCCGGGCTTGTAGAGCCCCGTGTCGATCGCCTCGAGAATCAGCGAATAGGCGTCTTTCGGCGGGGTCTTCATGAGGCCGGCATTCCTTTTTCCGTTCGTTTGCGCGACCCTAGCCGCGCGGGCCGCCCCCCGGCAAGGCGCCGCTTGCCCCCTCGCCCCGCGGGGCATAGCTTGCGGCCATGACCAACGCCCCCCTCGCCATCGACCTCGTGCCGCTGTTTTCCCATGTCACGACATGGGTCTTCGATCTCGACAACACGCTCTATCCGCCCGAGGCCCGGCTCTTCGACCAGATCGAGGTGCGGATGACCGATTTCGTGATGGAGGCGCTCGGCGTCGGGCAGGAAGAGGCGAACCGCCTGCGCCACGAATACTGGCGCGACCACGGCACGACGCTGGCCGGGCTGATGCGGCTGCACGGGGTGGAGCCGGGGCCCTACCTCGACCGGGTGCACGAGATCGACCTGACGCATCTGGAGCGCGACGCGGCGCTGGCCGAGGGCATCCGCGCCCTGCCCGGCCGCAAGATCGTCTACACCAACGGCTGCGCGCCCTATGCCGAACGGGTGGTCGCGGCGCGCGGGCTCGAAGGGCTCTTCGACGCGATCTACGGGGTCGAGCACGCGAACTTCCAGCCCAAGCCCGACCGCGCGGCCTATGACATCGTCTTCGGCCTCGACGGGCTGACGCCGGGCGCCGCCGCGATGTTCGAGGACGACGCGCGCAACCTCGCCGCGCCGCACGAGATGGGGCTGCGGACCGTGCACGTGGCGCCAGAGGCCGCGCCCGCGGAGCACATCCATCACCATACCGACGACCTGGGCGCCTTCCTCCGCCGCATCGTCTGACAGTCTGCCGCGCGGCATTCCGACGCTTTGCCGCGCGCCCGGTCCGCCCCTATCTGGAGGCCCGTATCCCCGGACCGGAGCCCACCATGACCCATGCCACCCCCGACGCCCCCCGCGGCCTGTTCTACCGCCTGCCCGTGCTTGGCTGGTTCGCCCGTGACCTTGCCCGCGATTTCCACGGCAATATCTGGTATTTCCTGCTGATCGTCGTGACGCTGCTGGTGCTCGCGGTGAAGACCTGGGGCCTTGTCGCGCTCGGCTTGACCGCGGTGGCGGCGACGCCGGTGATCTTCGTCGTGCTGCTCATGATCACGGTCGGCGGCTGAGGACGACTTGCCCCGGGCCGCCGCCCGGGACATGGTCCGCCGCGTGAGAGGCCCGGACAAGGGAGACGCCGGATGACATTCGACTACGACATCGTGATCTCGGGCGGCGGCGTCGCCGGGCTGACCGCGGCCTGCCTCTTCGGGACCGAAGGCTTCCGGGTGCTCTGCCTCGACCCCGCGCCGCCGGTGACGGACGGCGCGGCCGCGGGCGCCGACCAGCGCACCACGGCCTTCCTCCAGCCCGCCCGCGGCCTGCTCGAGGAGGCCGGGCTCTGGGAAGCACTGGCACCCCATGCCGCGGCGCTCCGGATCATGCGGATCGTCGATGCCGGCGGCGAACGCGCCGAGGCGCGGCAGGTCCGCGACTTCGCCGCCTCCGAGATCGGCGACCTGCCCTTCGGCTGGAACCTGCCCAACTGGCTCCTGCGGCGCGAGATGGTCGCCCGCATCGCGGCGCTGGAGACTGTCGAATTCCGCCCGGGCACCGGCACGGCCGGGCTCTTCACCCGGGACCGCGAGGCGCGGGTGACGCTTTCCGACGGCAGCAAGGTCCGCACGAAGCTCGTCATCGCCGCCGACGGTCGCGGCTCGCCGATGCGCGAGGCGGCGGGGATCGGGGTGAAGGTGACGCGCTACGGCCAGAAGGCGCTGGCCTTCGCGGTGACGCATCCGATCCCGCACGAGAATGTCTCGACCGAGATCCACCGCTCGGGCGGGCCCTTCACGCTGGTGCCCCTGCCCGACCGCGACGGCCGCCCCGCCTCGGCCGTGGTCTGGATGGAGGACGGGGCCGAGGCGCTGCGCCTCGCGGCGCTCGAGCCTGCGCCCTTCGAGGCGGCGCTGATGGAGCGCTCCTGCGGGCTCTTCGGGCCGTTGCGGCTGGAAACCCCGCGCGCGGTCTGGCCGATCGTCACCCAGGTGGCCGAGCGGATGTCGGGCCAACGCCTTGCGCTGATCGCCGAGGCGGCGCATGTGGTGCCGCCGATCGGGGCGCAGGGGCTGAACATGTCGCTGGGCGATCTGCGCGCGCTGCGCGACCTCGCGGTGGCGGCGCGCGACGATCCCGGCGCCGCGGAGGTGCTCGACGCCTATCACCGCGCGCGGCACACGGAGGTGGCGATCCGCGCCACCGGCATCGACATGCTGAACCGGGCGAGCCAGGTCCACGCCCAGCCCCTGCGCGACCTCCGCGCGGCGGGTCTCTCGGCGCTCTACGGCGCGGCCCCGGTCCGGCGGATGCTCATGCAGATGGGCCTCGGCGCCCGCGGCGGGGCCTGAGCCGGAGGCGCCCCCGGCGCCGTTCCTCCGTTCTTGCCGAGGGGACCGGCATCGCCATTCGCCCCGCACGACAAGAAGCGGAAACCGGGACGGCGCCCCAAACTTCCTCTTGCCACAAATATCCTGGGGGTCCGGGGGCAAGGCCCCCGGGTCTCAGCCAAGCGGACCCGGCAGGCGTTCCTCCGAGAGCAGCACGTTCGCATCGACGCTCGCCACCCCGGGCAGCGTCATGATCCTGCGCCTGAGCACCCGCTCGAAATCGGCGATGTCGCGCGCCGTCACCCTCAGGCGGTAGTCGTAGAGCCCGAGGATATGCTCGACCGATTGCACCTCGGGGATGGCCGAGACCGCGCGTTCGAAATCCTCGACCGAGACGCGGCCGCGGGTGGCGATCTTCACGCCGAGAAAGACCGTCACCCCGAAGCCGAGCTTCGCGAGGTCGAGATCGGCGCGGCGGCGGCGGATGGCGCCCGCCTCCTCCAGCCGTTTCATCCGGCGCCAGGTGGCGGGCTGGGACAGGCCGATCTTCCGGCCGAGGGCACCCGCGCCCGCGCCCGCGTCCTCGGCCATGAGGCGGAGGAGCTTCCGGTCGGTTTCGTCAAGCGCGATCATATCGGCAGCGCCTCCTCGTCCTTCAGCCGGGCGATGTGCATCAGCGCCTCGATGTCGAGGATATGCGGGAGGGTCAGGATGCGGTCGCGGTAGATCTCCTTGTAATGGAGCATGTCGCGGGCGATCACCCCGAGCCGGACGTCGACCTGCCCGAGGAAGGTCTGGATCTCGAGCACCTCGGGCACCTTGCGCGCGGCCTCCGTGAAGTCGTCGAAGGCGCGGGCGGCGGTCTTGTCGAGGGTGATCCTGAGCGAGACCTCCACCTCGTAGCCGAGCGCGCGCCAGTTTATGTCGGAGCGGATGCCGCGGATCACGCCCGCCTCGCGCAGCTTCTCCATCCGGCGCCAGCAGGTGGCGGGGTTGAGGCCGGCGCGCTCGGCCAGCTCCGCCGCGCTGGCGGTCGGATCGGCCTGGAGGTGCCGCAGGATGCGGCGGTCGCTGTCGTCGAGCATGGTATTTTCGGGCAGAGCGCTCATGGCGAATAGATTTCTCGCAAATGACCGCAAACCGGCAATATTTGCAACCCGGTTTCGCCCGCAGCTCCTATGCTGCGCACCATAACAAGGAAGGAAGAGAGACATGCGTGTCTATTATGATCGCGATTGCGACATCAACCTGATCAAGGACATGAAGGTGGCGATCCTGGGCTATGGCAGCCAGGGCCATGCCCACGCCCTGAACCTGCGCGACAGCGGTGCCAAGAACCTCGTCATCGCGCTCCGCGACGGCTCGCCCTCCGCCAAGAAGGCCGAAGCCGAGGGCCTGAAGGTCATGGGCATCAGCGAGGCCGCCGCCTGGTGCGACCTGATCATGTTCACCATGCCCGACGAGCTGCAGGCCGCGACCTACAAGGAGCACGTCCACGACAACCTGCGCGAGGGCGCGGCGATCGCCTTTGCCCATGGCCTGAACGTGCATTTCGGCCTGATCGAGCCGAAGCCCGGCGTCGACGTCATCATGATGGCGCCGAAGGGCCCCGGCCACACCGTGCGCGGCGAATACACCAAGGGCGGCGGCGTGCCCTGCCTCGTGGCCGTGAACAACGACGCCTCGGGCCGCGCGCTCGAGATCGGCCTCTCCTATTGCTCCGCCATCGGCGGCGGCCGTTCGGGGATCATCGAGACCAACTTCCGCGAGGAATGCGAGACCGACCTCTTCGGCGAGCAGGCCGTGCTCTGCGGCGGCCTCGTCGAGCTGATCCGCATGGGCTTCGAGACGCTGGTGGAAGCCGGCTACGCGCCCGAGATGGCCTATTTCGAGTGCCTGCACGAGGTGAAGCTGATCGTGGACCTGATCTACGAGGGCGGCATCGCGAACATGAACTACTCGATCTCGAACACCGCCGAATACGGCGAATACGTCTCCGGCCCCCGCATCCTGCCCTACGACGAGACCAAGGCCCGGATGAAGGCGGTTCTGCGCGACATCCAGACCGGCAAGTTCGTGCGGGACTTCATGCAGGAGAACGCCGCAGGCCAGCCCTACTTCAAGGGCACGCGCCGCCTGAACGACGAGCACCAGATCGAACAGGTGGGCGAGAAGCTCCGGGCGATGATGCCCTGGATCTCGGCCGGCAAGATGGTCGACAAGGAAAAGAACTGATCCCTGCGGGATGTCAGTCGAGGGGGCGGTGCCGCAGGGCGCCGCCCCTTTCGCTTGGCGTCACGGGGATCCCGAGCGTCTCGCGGCGCCCCGCCGCGCAATTGCCGCGCGCCGCATCGTTCCGCCGGCACCAGGCCCTTTTCCGCGGGCGCTGCGTGCTCGGGAGCCCCGCCCGTTCCGGCAGCTCGGGATGGCGGCTCGTCCGCGGCCGGGACATTTCGGGACCATCGGCCGGCATCCGGAAGCAGACGAGGGGTCCGAGGGTGCCGGCGGCAGGATCAACCGCCCGCCGCTTCGACTTCCGCGACGATTCCCGAGACGACCTCCCGCATCAGCCCCTCGTCCTCGCATTCCGCCATCACGCGGATCAGCGGCTCGGTGCCGGACTTCCGGATCACCAGCCGCCCGTTCGCCGCCAGGCGCCGCTCGCCCGCGGCGATGGCCTGTCGCACCGCCTCGGCCCCCAGGGGATCGCTGCCCGCGGCATAGCGCACGTTCTCCAGCATCTGCGGCACCGGGTCGAACTGCGCGGCAAGCGCCGAGGCGGGCTTGCCGGTCTTCACCATCGCCACGATGAATTGCAGCGCGGCCATCAGCCCGTCGCCGGTGGTGGCGTAATCGGTCATCACGATATGACCGGACTGCTCGCCGCCCAGGTTGAAGCCGCCCTCGCGCATCCGTTCGACCACGTAGCGGTCGCCGACCTTGGTCCGCTCCAGCCGCAGCCCGCGCGCCCGCAGGAACTGTTCGAGGCCGAGGTTCGACATCACCGTCGCCACCAGCGCGCCGCCCTTCAGGTGCCCCTCCTCGGACCAGCGCGAAGCGAGCAGCGCCATCACCTGGTCGCCGTCGGCCACGCGGCCGGTCTCGTCGATCAGGATCACCCGGTCCGCGTCCCCGTCGAGGCAGATGCCGAGGTCCGCGCCATGGGCCACCACCGCCGCCGCGCAGGCATCGGGGTGGGTCGAGCCGCACTTGTCGTTGATGTTCGACCCGTTGGGCGCGGTCCCGAGCGGCACGACATCGGCGCCGAGCTCCCACAGCAGGTCGGGCGCCGTCCGGTAGGCGGCCCCGTGGGCGCAGTCCACGACGACCTTCACCCCGTCCAGCCGCATCCCGTGCGGCAGCGTCGCTTTCAGCCGCTCCATGTAGCGGAAGCGGCCCTCGTCGATGCGCTTGGCACGGCCGATGTTGCCGGCCTGCGCCGGCTCCACGCCCTCGGCGACCATGCGCTCGATCTCTTCCTCGGCGGCGTCCGACAGCTTGAAGCCGTCGGGGCCGAAGAACTTGATCCCGTTGTCCTCGGCCGGGTTGTGGCTGGCCGAGATCATCACCCCCAGATCGGCCCGCATCGAGACCGTCAGCAGCCCCACGGCGGGCGTCGGCACGGGGCCGAGCAGCAGGACGTTCATCCCGGTCGAGGTCAGCCCCGCGGTCAGCGCGTTCTCGAACATGTAGCCCGAAAGCCGCGTGTCCTTGCCGATCACCACCCGGTGCGCCCGCCCGCGGTCGCGCCGGAAATAGCGCCCGGCGGCGGCGCCGATCCGGAGCGCCGTGTCGGCGGTCATCGGATGGGTGTTGGCAAGGCCCCGCACCCCGTCGGTTCCGAACAGATCACGCCCCATGGGCCACTCCTTCTTCCTGTCCCGCCAGTGCCGACCACAGCCCGAGGGCCTGTCGCGTCTCGGCCGTGTCGTGCACCCGCAGGATATGCACCCCCTGCGCCGCCCCGTGCAAGGCCACGGCGAGCGATCCGGGCATCCGCGCCGCCGCATCCTCGGCGCCGCCGAGCGTGCCGATGAACCGCTTGCGCGAGGCACCGAGCAGGAGGGGCGCGCCGAGCCCGTGAAAGAGGCTCAGCGCCTGCAGGAGGGCGATGTTGTGGGCCAGCACCTTGCCGAAGCCGATGCCCGGATCGACGATCATCCGCGACGGCGCGATGCCCGCCGAGGCCGCGGCCTCCATGCGTTCGGCAAGATGGTCATGGACCTCGGCCACCACGTCGTCGTAGCGGGCGTGCTGCTGCATGGTCTCGGGGTCGGCGACCGAATGCATCAGGCAGACCGGCACGTCGCGCTCGGCGACCAGCGCCGCCATCTCCGGGTCGAACCGCAGGGCCGTCACGTCGTTCACCATGTCCGCGCCCGCGTCGAGCGCCGCCGCCGCCACCGCCGCCTTCCGCGTGTCGATCGAGATGGGCGTCCCGATGCCCGCCTCCCGGATCGCGCGGATCACAGGGGCCGTGCGGGCGATCTCCTCGGCCACGGGCACCTCGCGCGCGCCGGGCCGGGTGCTCTCGCCGCCGATGTCGAGGATGTCGGCCTCCGCCGCCATGCTGCGGGCGCGAGCCACGGCGTCCTCGTGGGCGAAGTGGCGCCCGCCGTCCGAGAAGCTGTCGGGCGTGACGTTGAGGATGCCCATGATGCGCGGGCGGTCGAGCGTCAGGCCGCAGATCTCGGCAGGTGCGGCCGAGAACGCGGCCCGTTCCTGCGCATCGGGCGCGCGGAGCGCCTCTCCGGCCGCCATCTCCCGCCACCAGACCGCCCGGCTGCCCGCGAGGGGCAGCGCGTCCCGGGGCCGCGGCAGGCCGGTCTGCGCCCGCGGGAAGGCCCGGCTCAAGGCCCGGCCTCGACGGCGGCGGCGCGCACCGGCACCGGCGCCTTGGGCGGCTCGGCGCCAACGACCACCAGTTCGCGCGCATCCATCAGCCCGGCGAACCATGCGGCCAGCGCCACCGGGTCGTGGACGGCGGCCCCCGGCCCCTCGACCGCATCGAGCACGATCTTCGAGGGCGCCCAGACCGAGATCTGCCCGTGCTTCATCGCCCAGTCGAGTTCCGTCCGGGTGTTCACCACCACGCAGCGCGCGTCGCGCCCCGCCAGAACCCATGCGTTCTGCTCGATCGCCAGCAGGTCGATCCGCCGCTGCGCAAGCCGCGCCGCGCTGCGCGGCCGCGCGCCGTCCGGCAGGCCCAGCGTCAGGATGACGGGCGCGCCGCCCGCCGCGAGCCGGTCGAGCCAGCCCGTCAGCTCCGGCGACACCACCGCCTCGGGCCCGAGATGCACGACCACCGGGTGCAGCCCCTCCTCGTACGCCTCTTCGGCCGCCAGGGGCGCATCGTCGCGCGACCGCACGATCTCGACGCCGAGCGCGCCGGGACCCCGGTCCAGTTTCTCGATGCGGACATAGACCCTTACGGCCAGCGGCTCATGCAGAACCCGAAGCGCGATCCGCTCCGCCAGCGTCTCGAGCAGGTTGAGCCGCTCGGCGTGCAGCTCGGTCGCGATGGCCTCGGTCACCTTGTCGTAGGAGAGGATGCGGTCGACGTCGTCCTCGGCCGGCGCGTCGCTGCGCGCCACCTCGACGACGATGTTGAAGCGCAGTCGCTGGGTCGCGCCCCGTTCGCTCTGAAAGGCGCCGATCTCGACCTCGGTGACGTGATCGCGCACCGAGATCCGGTCGAGCGGGTCGTCGCCCGAGAGCGCCACGGCCCGTGCCAGCGGGTGGCCGAAGGCCTGACTAATGCGATCGCTCATGCCCGCCTCACTCGGATGGTCCCCGCCTCTTGTCACACGGGCACCGGGCTATCAGGCCCGGAAGCGGCAGGCCAGCCGCGATTTGCGGCCGGCCGGGAGCTCAGTTCGAGGTGACCTGGGTGTGCTTGCGGTAGAACTCGTGCACCCCGATGGAGGCGGTCTTGGCGAAGCGGTTCGCCCAGCGGGGCTTCACGTGGGTCGTGTGGTAATAGGTGGCCCCGTCGGTCAGCGCGCGCGGCGCACCGGCCAGCATCGCGGCGGCGACCTTGGCGACGCGCTGGTAGGCGCGCGGCTCGCGGATCACTTCCTCGACCCCGTCGCAGGTGTAGGTGAACTGGCAGGCGTATTTCTTGCCGGTGCCCTGGTGGATAACGCCGCAGATCGAATTCGGGAAGGCCGGGCTTTCCACACGGTTCAGGATGACCTCGGCGACGGCGAATTGGCCCTTCACAGTCTCGCCACGCGCCTCGAAATAGAGCGCTTCTGCGAGGCAGGCCCATTGGTCGTCGCCGGACGCGCGGGGCTGCCGCGCGAGCCATTGCCGCGAGTATTCCACGATCGGTGTGCCCATCTCCAGACGGTTGTCGATGGGTGTCTGCAACAGAGCGTCCAGAGTCCCTTCGGAGAGGGCACTGAGCCCTTTACTCTCTTGCCTCAAAGTTGCATCCAGAGGCGTCTCTGCACGCGCGATTCCTGTGAGCGCGCACAGGATGAGCATCGCATTGATGATCCGCATAGCCGATTACTGTCCCTTCCCAGACGCTCCCCCAATGAGCGACCGGGGACGACGGCTAACGAAGTTTCGCCAACGGGTCCACCCGGGCGGGTTCCATGCTTTAGGGCTTCTTGCGAGATTCCGCCGATGCGATTCACTATCACATTGAATTTGCGGAATTTTAATTTTCGGGATCCAGTCTGTCCCGTACGGCAAGCTGCGCCGCCGCAAGCCGTGCGACCGGCACCCGGAAGGGTGAGCAGCTGACATAATCGAACCCGGCGCGCCTGCAGAAGGCGATCGATTCGGGATTTCCACCGTGTTCCCCGCACACCGAAAGGACAAGATCCTTCCGTGCGGCGCGGCCCCGTGTGGCGCCGATCTGCAACAGCTCGCCCACCCCGTCGATGTCGAGCATGTGGAAGGGATCCTCGGGGAAGACCCCCTTCTTCACGTAGTCCGACATGAAGCGTCCCGCGTCGTCCCGCGACAGGCCATAGGTCATCTGGGTGAGGTCGTTCGTCCCGAAGGACAGGAAGGCGGTGAAGGGCGCGATCTCGCCCGCCCTGAGCGCCGCGCGCGGCGTCTCGACCATCACGCCCAGCCGGTAGGTGAAATCGCTGCCGCGTTCGTTCCGCACGGCAGCCGCAATGGCGTCGATGCGGGTCTTGACCAGTTCGACCTCGCGACGCGCGCTCACCAGCGGGATCATGATCTCGGGCACCACCGGGGCCCCTTCGCGCGAAGCGGCGACGGTCGCCTCGAAGATCGCGCGGGCCTGCATCTCGTAGATCTCGGGCACGGTCACGCCGAGCCTGACACCCCGCATGCCCAGCATGGGGTTGTATTCCGAAAGCGCCTCGACCCGGCGCTCGACGTCGGAGCGCGGCAGGTCCAGCGCCTCGGCCAGTTCGCGGATCCCCGCGCTGTCGGAGGGCAGGAATTCATGCAGCGGCGGATCGAAGAGCCGGATGCAGACCGGCTGGCCCTGCATGATGCGGAAAAGCTCGATGAAATCGCCCCGCTGCATCGGCAGCAGCCGGTCGAGCGCGGCACGGCGGTCGGCCTCGCCGTCGGCGAAGATCATCTCGCGCATCACGGTGAGCCGGTCCACGTCGAAGAACATGTGCTCGGTCCGGCAGAGCCCGATGCCCTGCGCGTTGAAGTTGCGTGCCGTCTGGGCATCCGCCGGCGTGTCGGCATTGGCCCGGATGCCGATGTCGCGGACCTCGTCGGCCCAGGTCATCAGCGACTGGAAGGCCTCGTCCTGGATCGCCTCGAGCAGCGGCGGATCGCCCGCGAGGATCTGGCCCGAGGTGCCGTCCACGGTGATGATGTCGCCCGCCTTGAAGACCCGGCCGTCGGGCGCCGTCAGCCGCTGCTTGGAGACCGAGAACTTCATGTCCGAGGCCCCGACCACGCAGGGCAGCCCGAGCCCACGCCCGATCACCGCGGCGTGCGAGGTGATGCCCCCCCGCTCGGTGAGCACGGCGGCGGCGGCATGCATGCCGCGGATGTCCTCGGGCGTGGTCTCGCGCCGGACCAGAACGCAGGGCTCGTCGCGCGCGGCGGCGGCCTGCGCGGCCTCGGCCGAGAAGACGATGCGCCCGCAGGCGGCACCGGGACTGGCGGCGATGCCGCGGCCCACCACGTCGCGGGGCGCGTCGGGGTCCACCTGCCGGTGCAGCATCTCGTTCAGCGCCCGCGGCTCGACCCTGAGCAGCGCCTCTTCCTTCGGGATGATCCCCTCCTGCGCCAGCGCAACGGCGATCTGCACCGCCGCGCGGGACGAGCGCCGGATGCGGACGCCGTCGAGCACGTGGACCTTGCCGTTCTCGACCGTGAATTCGGTCTGCATCTCTTCGCGCAGGCGCACGCGCATCATCCGGGTGTATTCGATCAGCTGGGCAAAGGCCTCGGGCGCCTGATCCTCGAGCGAGGGGCCGCGCGGGTCCCTGGCGAGGAACACCGACCCGGCCTCGCTGCTGAGCGCCTCGCGGCCCTGGCTCTGGCTGCGGTAGCGTCCGGTGATCGCGGGCTTGCCGGTGGCCGAGCTGACCAGCTGGATCACGCCCGAGCCGCATTCCCCCTGCCCCAGCCCGAGCGCCATCTCCTGCACCACGAGCCCCAGCCCCGCATCCGCGGGCGCGCCCTTGGCCTGGCGCAGCAGCCGGGCGGTCGTCCCCTCCCATGCGCGCGCCATCGACCTGAGCACGGCCGCGAGCTGCACGGCGGGGTCCTGCGGGAAGGGTTCGTCGGTCTCTTCCTCGTAGGCCCTCAGCGCGGCCGAGAGCCCCTCCTGCCCGGCAAGGTCGATGTCGTCGAACATGTCGGGATCGAGCCGGGCGACATTGATCGAATAGGCCTGCACGAAGCGCAGGTAGAGCCGCGTCGCGGCCTCGGCGCCGATACTGTCGCGCAGCTCGACAAAGGAGCGATCGTTGAGCCCGATGTTCAGGATCGCGCTCGGCCCGCCCCAGTCCGGATCCTCGGACGAGGGCCGGACGCAGACCAGCGGGGTCTCTCCGAAGGGTTCGAGCAGCTTCGCCATGTCGGGCATCTCGCCCTGGGCGATCCCCTTCACTTCGCGGAACGACAGGGCCACCGTGCGCGGCACCGGCACGTCGAGCCGGACGAGGCGCTGAAGACACTTCGCCCGGCCGCCATGCGTCGCCACCGCGATCTCCGCGGTCGGCGTGATGAGGGCGGGTTCGGACGGCTTCTGCTGCACTGCGGCACCCTTTCAGGAATTGCCGAACAATACGCCCCGCGCCTCATGGCGCAAGCGTCGATTGGACGGTGACCCAAAGTGTGCGCCCCCTGCGTCACCCGGACGCGGGAGGCGCAGAGCGCTCGTCAGTCCCAGCAGCTCACCAGCACGGTCATGCTTTCGGCGATGCGGATCAGGTCCTCGGGGTCGAGGGCGCTGCCGCCCTCGCCGGTGGCCGCCTCCACGCCCGCCGCGCTCAGCGCCTGCCGCACGGCGCCGGCGTCGACAGCGAAGCTCACGTCCTCGGGCAGTTTCTGCGCGCTCTCGACGGGCGGCAGGAGCACGCCCAGAACCGCGCCGCCGGCATCGAAGACCGGACCGCCCGCGTCACCCGCCTGCGCGGCCAGCGCAAGGCGGCGGACGTTTTCCTCGCCGTTCAGACCGCGCAGGTCGGCGAGCTGGCCGAAGGTCAGCGTGGGGGCGTTCAGCACGCCCTCGTAGGGATAGCCGGCGACCGCCACGTCCGATTTCAGCCGCGGCACGCCCCCCGAGAAGGTCGCCGCCGCGATCGGTGCCACCTGCCCCGTCGGGCGCAGCACGGCCAGGCCGGTGTCTGCATCGCTGCTGAGGACCTGCGCCTCGATGTCGTGGTCGATGGTGACCCGGCCGCAGGCATTCACCGCCTCGGCCACGGTCACCACGGTGCCCTGCCCGTCGACATAGAAGCCCGAGCGCGACTTGACAGGACGGCGCACCTGCAGCCCGGAGACCAGATCGACGCTCTGCCCCTCGTCCAGCCCGGCCGAGGCCGGAAGGACGGCCGGGAGGGTGCGGAAGCTCGTCTGCATGGCATCGAGCAACCGGGTCCGGCGCTCCTCGTCGTCGACCGGCCAGACCAGCGTGAAGCCCTTGATGACCCCGCCGTCGAGCGACACCTCGGTGTGCGACACGATCCGGGAGTTCCGGCCCTCGATGGTGAAGGCGGTGTCGCGGCGCTGGCGCTCGCCCTGTTCGGGCACGATCTCGAGCGTCTGCATGATCTCGTAGAGGCCGCGGAGCGTGTTGCGGTCGCCCTCCTGCGAGACCAGGATCACCCGCGCCGGCAGGTCGGTCGAGGCATCGTAATGCGCAAACGGCGCCTCGTAATCCTTCAGGGCGACCACCTCGGTCGGCATCTTGATCTCGATCCCGGCCTTGTCGTCACGCACCAGCTTCACCCCGAGCCCGTCGAGAACCGAATTGTACTGCGTCTCGAGCTGGTTGCGCTGGTAGCTCGTCAGGACGCCGGTCGGCTCGAACCCGTTGGCCTGCTGCCAATCGGCCATCGAGCTGCGCGTCCCGCGCCCGAAGGCACCGTCGATGCCGGCGTCGTAGAAGCCCGCCCATTGCAGCATCACCTGCAGCTGCATCCGCTCCTCGCGGCTCAGCAGCGACTCGCTGCGGCGCGCCTCGGCCGGGCTCTCGTCGGGGATGGCGGGGCGTTCGGGCTCGGCCTCGGCCGCCGCCGTCGCCTCGGGTTCGGCGGCCGGCTCTTCGCCAGGCTCGCTGCCCTGCGCCGGAAGGGTCGTCGTCTCGACCTCCGGCTGCTCCGTGGCCGTCGCCGTCACGGGATCGTTCAGTGCCGCGCCCACGGGATAGAACTGCTGGCGATAGGCCGAGGAGAAGGCGATATAGGCATCCCGCGGGATCGCGCCCTCGCTCCGAAGCACCCGGAGCACCTCGCCCGCGTCGTCGCGGGAATAGGGGCCGAGCGCGATGGCATACCAGCCACCGTCCAGCGAGAAGCCGTTCACGTCCTGCAGGCGCTGCGCGTAAAGCCGGATGGCCCGCTGCGCCTCGGACAGCGTGGGTTGCGCCTCGATCTGGACCCAGACGTTCTCCTGGGCGACGGCGGGCCGTCCCAGAAGCGTCACCGCCAGAACGAGCGAAAGGAGAATGCGATGCATGGGGAATGCCTCTGTCTGTCTTTTCTTGCTCGGTTGACCCGTTTTATCAAATCCCGCGGCAGCCGCATCCGAAATGTGCGGGTGCGACACCCCATTTGTTGACGCTGACCCCTGCAACGCATAGGCAGTCGCCGATGCTTCGGGCGAGGAACGAGATGGCCGAGACGAGTAAACCGAAAAGCTTCCAGGAGATCATCCTCAGGCTCCAGTCCTACTGGGCCGCGCAGGGCTGCGCGATCATGCAGCCCTACGACATGGAAGTCGGCGCCGGCACCTTCCACCCCGCCACCACCCTGCGCTCGCTGGGCTCGAACCCCTGGGCCGCGGCCTATGTCCAACCCTCCCGCCGTCCGACCGACGGGCGCTACGGCGAGAACCCGAACCGGCTGCAGCATTACTACCAGTACCAGGTGCTCATCAAACCGAGCCCGCCGGATCTGCAGGAGCTCTACCTCGGCTCCCTCGCGGCCATCGGCATCGACATGGAGATGCACGACATCCGCTTCGTCGAGGACGATTGGGAAAGCCCGACGCTGGGCGCCTGGGGCCTCGGCTGGGAGGTCTGGTGCGACGGGATGGAAGTCTCGCAGTTCACCTATTTCCAGCAGGTCGGCGGCCATGATTGCCACCCCGTGTCGGGCGAGCTGACCTACGGGCTCGAGCGGCTGGCGATGTACGTGCTGGGCATCGATCACGTGATGGACATGCCCTACAACGACCCGCAGGCGCCGATCGCGCTGAGCTATGGCGATGTCTTCCGCCAGACCGAAGAGGAATATTCCCGCTGGAATTTCGACGTGGCCAACACCGAGGTGCTGCTGAGGCATTTCGAGGAGGCCGAGGCCGAGTGCGAGGCGATCCTGGCGCAGGACACCGTCGATCCGAAGACCGGCAAGCGCATTGTCATGGCGCATCCGGCCTATGACCAGTGCATCAAGGCCAGCCACATGTTCAACCTGCTCGACGCGCGCGGCGTGATCTCGGTCACCGAACGGCAGGCCTATATCGGCCGGGTCCGGACGCTCGCCAAGAAATGCGCCGACGCCTTCGTGACCACCCGGGCGGGCGGCTGGACGGAGGAGACGGCGGCGTGAACATCGGGCGCCTCTTCGTCATCCTCATCGTCGTGGCCGCCCTGCTGACGGGCGGCGCGATCTACTACCTGCAGGTCTACGCCTTCTACGACGAGATCGCGCCGCGCGGCGCCTCGGACGTGGTGCTGACCCCGCTCGGCGCCGAAGAGCCCGAACCGATCGCCCACGACGATTTCCGCGCCATCGACGCCGACAGTTCGCCGATCCGCTACCGCGCCTGCTTCACCACCGAGATGGGCACCCCCGACCTCGCCGCCTACGAGCCCTACCCCGACGCCGATCCGCTGGTCGCGCCCTCTTGGTTCGACTGCTTCGATGCCGCCGAGGTCGGCGCGGCGCTCGAGGACGGATCGGCCCGGTCCTACCTCTCGGTGGCGGAGGTCCATTACGGCATCGACCGCGTCGTCGCCGTCTTCGACGACGGCCGCGGCGTGGCCTGGAACCAGATCAATGCCTGCGGCGAGGTCGTCTTCGACGGCAACCCCGCCCCCGAGGGCTGCCCGCCCGCGCCCGAGGGCTACGACCCCGCCTTCAAGCCCTGATCGCAGCTCTCCGGCGAAACCGATTTCGCCCGATACGGGAACTTTGACGCGAGTCACGCGCTCTTCTCCCAAAGAGGAGATCATCCCATGTCCAATGAACAGGCCCCCGGATGGGTCGTGCCCGTGATGCGCTTCGGATATTCCGCGCGCGGGGTCGTTTACATCATCGTCGGCGGGCTCGCCGTGCTGGCCGCCTGGCGCGGCGGCAGCGCCGAGGGCACCACGGGCGCGCTCCAGACCCTCAAGGGCGAACCCTGGGGCTATGCCGCGCTCTGGATCATCGCCATCGGGCTCTTCGCCTATGCCGTCTGGCGGCTGATCGACGCCTGGATGGACCTCGAGAATTACGGCACCGACATGAAGGGCATCGTCGCCCGGACCGGCCAGACGGTCACCGGCCTGATCCACGCCGCGCTCGGCGTCGGCACGATCCGCATGGCCATGGGCGACAGCTCGGGCTCGGGTGACGGCGGCGGGACCCAGAGCCTCGCCTCCCGGGTGCTGGCCATGGAGGGCGGTGCGATCATCATGATGATCCTCGGCGTGATCACCATGGGTGCGGGCATCTACTACGGCTACAAGGCCTATGCGGAGAAGTACAAGGAACACCTCCGCGGCACCTCCACGACGGAGAAGCTGGACCCGGCGATCAAGGCCGGCCTCGTCGCCCACGGGATCGTCATCGTGCTGATCGGCACCTTCCTCTTCTACGCCGGCCAGAACACCGACCCCGGACAGGCCGGCGGCATCGGCGCGGCGTTCGATACGGTGCGCGCCCAGCCCTTCGGCCGCATCCTGCTGGGCCTTCTCGGCCTCGGCATGCTCGGCTTCGCGCTCTACTGCTTCGTCGAGGCGATCTACCGCGTGGTGCCCCGCGTGGCGGGCGACAGCGTGACCACGCTCGCCTCGAAGGCCAAGTCCCGGGCCGAGGGCGAGGCGCGCCGCGCCGCCGCCCGGATGCCCTGAGGCAGGCGGCCGTCTCGGGGGGCGAAATGCCCTGCCCCTCTGGACCCTCGTGCCCATCACCGCTAATCACCCACGCAAGGAAGGCGGCCCCCCACCGGGGCCGCCGTTGCGCGACGGTGACAGGACATGCCCGATCTTCTGATCGAACTCTTCTCCGAGGAAATCCCGGCCCGGATGCAGGCCGACGCGGCCGAGGCGCTGAAGAAGCGCGTCACCGACGGTCTCGTCGAGGCGGGTCTCACCTATGCCGGCGCGCAGGCCTTCCACACGCCGCGCCGCCTGACCCTCGCGCTCGAGGGCCTCTTGGCCGAAAGCCCCACCACCCGCGAGGAACGCCGCGGCCCCCGCACGGACGCGCCCGAGAAGGCGGTCGAGGGCTTCCTGCGCGGCGCGGGCCTGACCCGCGACCAGCTGACCGAGCGCGAGGAGAAGAAGGGCACCTTCTTCTTCGCCGTGATCGAGAAGCAGGGCCGCCCGGCCGCCGAGATCGTGGCCGAGGTGCTCGAAACCACGATCCGCACTTTCCCCTGGCCCAAGTCGATGAGATGGGGCACCGGCACCCTCCGCTGGGTCCGCCCGCTGCATTCGATCCTCTGCCTCATGACCACCGAGGCCGGTTCCGAGGTGGTCCCGCTCGACATCGACGGCATCACCGCCGGTGACAGCACCCGCGGCCATCGCTTCATGGCCCCAGCCCGCTTTTCCGTAACCGGTTTCGAGGATTACGCCGCGAAGCTCAAGCGCGCCCATGTCGTGCTGGATGCCGCCGAGCGCGCCGATCACATCTGGAACGACGCCACCAACGCCGCCTTTGCCGCCGGGCTCGAGGTCGTCGAGGACAGGGGCCTGCTCTCCGAGGTCGCGGGCCTCGTCGAATGGCCCGTCGTGCTCATGGGCGAGATCGGGGCCGACTTCCTCGACCTGCCGCCCGAGGTGCTGCAGACCTCGATGAAGGAGCACCAGAAGTTCTTCTCGGTGAAGAACCCGAGCACGGGGCGCATCGAACGCTTCGTCACCGTCGCCAACCGCGAGACCGCGGACAACGGCGCGACCGTTCTGGCGGGCAACCGCAAGGTCCTCGCCGCGCGGCTGTCGGACGCGAAGTTCTTCTGGGAAAACGACCTGCGGGTGGCCAGGGCCGAGAAGATGCAGCCCTGGCTCGACCAGCTCGAGAACGTGACCTTCCACGCCAAGCTCGGCTCCCAGGCCGACCGCATCCGCCGCATCGCGGCGCTCGCCCGCGAGATCGCCCCCCATGTCGGCGCCGACCCCGACATGGCGGCGCAGGCCGCCCGCGTCGCCAAGGCCGACCTGTCGTCCGAGATGGTCTACGAATTCCCCGAACTACAGGGCCTCATGGGCCGCTACTACAGCGAGGCCGCCGGGCTGGCGCCCGAGATCGCCGCCGCCTGCGAGGAACATTACTCGCCGCTCGGGCCTTCGGATGACGTGCCGGAAGCGCCCGTCTCGGTCGCCGTGGCGCTGGCCGACAAGCTCGACACGCTGACGGGGTTCTGGGCGATCGACGAGAAGCCGACCGGGTCGAAGGACCCCTACGCGCTGCGGCGCGCGGCGCTTGGGGTGATCCGGTTGGTGCAGAACAACGCTCTTCGCCTGCATCTCGGCAATCTGATTGACAAACAAAATGTTCGACGCGAGACGGCGCTGCCGCCCATAGACGAAACCGCTCTTGCCGATCACTTTAGGATAGTGAAAGCCTCACATGATCTAACCGAAGCCGATAATAAAGCGATCGCCGACCGGATAGCGGACGCCCCCTCGGAACAGGAAAGCAAGATCACGGATGATTCCGTTGATATCAGGGCCGACCTCCTCGCCTTCCTCCACGACCGCCTCAAGGTCCACCTCCGCGACGCCGGGATCCGCCACGACGTGATCGACGCCTGCCTCGCCATGCCCGGCAATGACGATCTCACGCTGCTGGTGAAACGCGCCGAGGCGCTCTCCGCCTTCCTCGCGACCTCCGACGGCGAGAACCTCGTCCAGGGCTACAAGCGCGCCAACAACATCCTCACCCAGGCCGAGCAGAAGGACGGCGTCGCCTACGAGTTCGGCGCCGACCGGAAGTTCGCCGAGACCGACGAGGAACGCGCCCTCTTCGACGCGCTCGAGACCGCCAGGCCGCAGATCGACGCCGCCGTGGAAGCGGAGGACTTCTCCGCCGCCATGACCGCCATGGCCGCCCTCCGCGCCCCGATCGACGCCTTCTTCGAGGCCGTCCAGGTGAACGCCGACAACCAGGTCGTCCGCCGCAACCGGCTCAACATGCTGCACACGATCCGCGAGACCTGCCTGAAGGCCGCCGATCTCACGAAGCTCGAAGGCTGACCCGCTTTCCCCTGGTCCCGTATCCCGGGGGGTGAATTGCACGGGCCTGCCCGTGCAAGAGGGGGGCAGCGCCCCCCTCCGTCGCGACGGGCGCAGCCCGGCGCAACTCAGGCGCGCCAGAAATTCACCGTCAGGATGGCATAGACCACCATCAGCTCCAGCCGCCCGATGAACATCGCGATCGCCAGCAGCCATTTCGCGGCATCGTTCAGCGGCGCGAAATTCCCCGCCGGGCCGATCGTGTCGCCCAGGCCCGGCCCGATGTTGGCCAGCGCCGTCGCCGCCCCCGAGAGCGCGGTGACGAAGTCGAGCCCGGTCATCGCCAGCAGCACCGAGAGCACCCCCAGCGTCACCACGAAGAAGACGAAGAAGGTCATCACCGAGGACAGCACATCCTCCGCGATCGGCCGCCCGTCGTAGCGCGCCGTGACGATCGCGTGGGGGGCGTGGATCCGGCGGGTCTGCGCGCGGATCGAGGCGAAGAGGATCTGGTATCGGAAGATCTTCACCGAACAGGCGGTGGAGCCCGCGCAGCCCCCGATCAGCCCGATGAAGAAGAAGATCGTGATCACGAAGGCGCCCCAGGACATGTAGTCCACGCTGGCATATCCGGTGCCGGTGATGATCGAGGTGATGTTGAAGAGCGCCTCGCGCAGGCTCTTCTCCCAATGGTGCGGGAAGATGTGCAGAAGCGCCACGAAGACCACCGCGACGAGCACCCCGATGGTCCAGAGGAAGGCCCGCGCCTGGCTGTCGCGGAAGATCGCTCCGTGGCTGCCGTTCAGCATCTGCACGTAGCGCACGAAGGGCAGCGCCGCGAGGATCATGAAGAGCGAGGCCACGTATTCCATCGGCCCCGAGAAGGCCCCGAAAGAGGCGTCCCGGGTCGAGAACCCGCCCGTCGAGACCGTCGTCAGCGCATGCACCGTCGCGTCGAAGGCCCCCATGCCGAGCGCGAAGTAGCAGATCGCGCAGGCCAGCGTCAGCCCGACGTAGATGACCGAGATCTGCGCCGCGATCGCCCCCGCCCGCGGCAGGATCTTCCCCATGGTCTCGAAGGCCTCGGAGCGGAAGATCTGCATCCCGCCGACCCGGAGCTCGGGCAGGAAGACCATGGCGACGACGATGATCCCGATGCCCCCCAGCCATTGCAGGATGCCGCGCCAGAGCAGGATCCCGCGCGGCAGGGTGTCGAGCCCCACGAAGACGGTGGAGCCGGTGGTGGTCAGGCCCGACATCGCCTCGAAGAAGGCGTCGACGATCCGCGCGTCGGTGGCCCCCAGCACGAAGGGAATCGCCCCGAAAAGCGGCAGCACGACCCAGACCAGCGAGGTGAGCAGGAAGGTCTGCTGGATCGTCAGCCCCTCGGGCACCCCGTTGGCACAGGAGAGCGCCGTGATGCCGCCGCAGAGAATGGTGATGATGGCCGCCTCGAGGAAGACATGCCATTCGCCCCGGCCCTCGGCCAGGTCCACCGCCATCGGCAGCAGCATGGTGACGCCGAGAACGGCGGTCAGCAGCCCGATGACATATCCGACGGGGCGCAGGTCAAACATGAACGGCAGGCTTGGCCGGGGGGTGAGCGTCTGTCAAGCGGCGGTGCCCTTGGCTGGCGGCGGAGGGGGGCTGTCTGCCCCCCGACTGGCCTGACGGCCAGTCCCCCCCCGAGGATACATGGACCAGAGGAAAGCGGGGTCAGGCGGGCTGGAGAGAGAGGCCGCCGATCTCCTCGATCAGGCGGAGGATCTCGGGCACGCCCTCGCCCGTCTTCAGGTTGGTGAAGACGAAGGGCCGGCCCGCCCTCTGGGCGCGCGCGTCACGCTCCATGACCGAGAGGTCGGCGCCGACATGGGGCGCGAGGTCGGTCTTGTTGATGACGAGGATGTCGGAGCGGGTGATCGCAGGCCCGCCCTTGCGGGGGATCTCCTCTCCGGCGGCGACGTCGATCACGTAGATCGTCATGTCGGCGAGTTCCGGCGAGAAGGTGGCCGAGAGGTTGTCGCCCCCCGATTCCACCAGCACGAGGTCGAGACCCGGGAACCGCGCGTTGAGCTGCGCGATGGCGTCGAGGTTGATCGAGGCGTCCTCGCGGATCGCCGTGTGCGGGCAGCCCCCGGTCTCGACCCCCATGATCCGGTCGGCCGACAGCGCCTGCATCCGCACCAGCGCCTCGGCGTCCTCCTGCGTGTAGATGTCGTTCGTCACCACCGCGATCGAATGGCTGTCGCGCAACGCCCGCGCGAGGGCGGCGGTGAGGGTCGTCTTGCCCGCACCCACGGGGCCGCCGAGGCCGATCCGCAGGGGGCCGTTCGGGGATTGGCTCATGTGACGTCTCCGATCCGTTCGATCAGTTGCAGATGCATCCGGCCGGGGCCGATCTCCGAGGTGCCGATGCGCCAGAGGCCCTTGCTTTCCGTCGCCCGCGGGTCGTCGCGCCCGTCCGGCATCACCTGCCGCACCCAGACGATCCGCCCCGGAGCGAGCGCGCTGCGCCAGCCCTCGTGGTCCTCGCCCATCCACCAATCGGCGCCGCCCTCCTCGGCCCGCGCCTCGTAGGTCGGGCCGCTCTCGGCCTGCCAGTCGAAGGCGCCGGCCTCGCGGTCCGGCAGGATCGGCACCGGGTCGGTGCCCAGGCGTGCGATCGACGTGGTGCTCGTGGCGCGGGCGAACCACGACCCTCGGTAGAGATGTGCCAGCTTGAAGAAATCACTCATGACCGGAACAGACGTGTCCCCTGACTTTCGTGCCGCATCGACGCAAGATCGATCATCGGCACCGCACCCCCGATCCCTTCAGCATCGCCCGGCTCCGCCTCCCGTGCAAGGCGTTCGATCGCGGGCGACGCAAGGGCAAGCACGCGCTGGCCCTCGGTCTGGCCGAGCGGGACGAGGCGGATGGCGGCGGAGGTCAGGTTGGCGGCGAAGGCCTGCAGGAAGAGGCGCAGCGTCAGCGAGAGCGGCAGGTCCATGAGCCGCGCCGCGCGTCCGACGACCACCGGGTAGGCCGCCCGAGGCAGGGCGATGTCGTGCAGGGCGGCGGCGGTGGCGGCGAAGGCGCGGCCCTGGGAGAGCGTCTCTTCCCTCCGCTCGGCGGAGGGGGCGAGCGCGGCGGCCAATGCGGCGATCTCCTCGAGCGCCCTGCCCTCGGCCCGGTAGGCGGCGGCGAGCAGGATCGCGTCGTTGCGCCCCGACCCGTGGGCCAGGACCGTATCGAGCCAGTCTGCGAAGCTGGCGGCATCATGGACACGGGCGGCGTGGACCTCCCATTCGAGGCCGTGCGACCATGCGAAGGCGCCCACCGGGAAGGCGGGCGAGAGCCATTGGTGCAGGATCAGCGCGGGGTCAGTGGTGGTGGTCATGGTCGTGGCCATGCCCGTGCCCGTGGTCATGCGCGTGGGATTGGTGGCGATGCGGCCCGCCCTCGGCCTCGCCATGGCTGTGGCCATGGGTGCGGCCCTGTCCGTAGGCGCCGCCCTCGGGACGGAAGGGCGCTGTCACGGCCGTCACGCTGGCACCGAGGCGGTGGAGCATGTCCTCCATCACCCGGTCGGCGCGGATGCGGAGCGCGTCGGCGCTGATCTCGCAGGGGGTGTGGCGGTTGCCGATATGCCAGGCAAGGCGCGGCAGGTCGGGGCCCGTCACCTCGGTCAGTGGCTCGGGCGCGGCTTCGACCGTGACGAGGCGCCCGTCCTCGCAGACCAGCGCGTCGCCCTCGTCGAGCGAAACGGTCTGGTCGAGATCCACCAGCACCCGCGCGCCGGAGGTCGTCGCCAGCACCTTGCGGCGCAGGAAGCGCGCGTCGTAATCGAGCCGCACGCTGTCATCGGCATCGCGGCCGTGGCCTGCGCGCAGGATCTCGCGGGCGGGGATCGGGGGAGCGGCGCTCATCGCGCCGCCCCCGGGGTCGCATCCGGGATCAGATGTAGAAGAGGTCGCGGAAGACGTGGGCCGGGATCTCTTCGCGCTTGATGCCGCGCTTTGCCAGCTCGTCGTCCGAAAGCGCGTTCAGCTGGTGGATCTGGCTGATGCGCGAGCGGCTTTCGACATAGGCGTTGAAGCCCCGGCCGAGCCCGGCGAGGAAGTTGTCGAAGCGGGCGCGGAGGCCGGATGCGTTGGAAATCGTGGATGCGTGTGCCATTGGAAACCTCGTTCGGTCTGTGTTCGCGTCTCCCTTGGCACTCAAGATAAGTCAGCGAGGCTTCCCTAACCACCGACAATGGGGAAACCCCGCCATGCGCATGCTGCAATGCGGCGAAAATCCGGGCAGTTTGTGAAGAAGCGGTCATGGCAGGTCTCAGAACAGGAAGTAGCGCTGCGCCATCGGCAGCTCGCCCGCGGGCTCGCAGGTCAGCAGCTCTCCGTCGGCCCGCACCTCGTAGGTCTCGGGATTCACTTCGATTTCCGGCGTCGCGCTGTTGAGGATCAGGTCCCGCTTGCCGATGTTGCGGGTGTTCAGAACCGCCACCGTCTGCTTCGCGAGGCCCAGCGAGGCGCCGATCCCCTCGGCCTGTGCAGCCGCAGAAACGAAGGTCACGGCGGAGTTCTCGACCGCGCGTCCATAGGCGCCGAACATGGGTCGCGTGTAGACCGGTTGCGGCGTCGGGATCGAGGCGTTCGGGTCACCCATCTGGGCGCAGACGATCGACCCGCCGATCAGCACCATCTCGGGCTTCACGCCGAAGAAGGCCGGGTTCCAGAGCACGAGGTCGGCGCGCTTGCCCTCCTCGATGGAGCCGATCTGGTGCGACAGCCCATGCGCGATGGCCGGGTTGATCGTGTATTTCGCGATGTAGCGGCGGACCCGGAAATTGTCATTGTCGCCCTGCTCTTCCGGCAGGCGCCCGCGCTGCTTCTTCATCTTGTCGGCGGTCTGCCAGGTGCGGATCAGCACCTCGCCGACGCGGCCCATGGCCTGGGAGTCGCTCGCGATGATCGAGAAGGCGCCCATGTCGTGCAGGATGTCCTCGGCGGCGATGGTCTCGCGCCGGATGCGGCTTTCGGCGAAGGCCACGTCCTCGGGGATCGACTTGTCGAGGTGGTGGCAGACCATGAGCATGTCGAGATGCTCGTCCAGCGTGTTGACGGTGAAGGGCCGGGTCGGGTTGGTCGAGGACGGCAGGACATGCTCCTCGCCGCAGATCCTGATGATGTCGGGCGCATGGCCGCCGCCCGCTCCTTCCGTGTGGAAGGCGTGGATGGTGCGGCCCTTCATCGCCTTCACGGTGTTCTCGACGAAGCCGCTCTCGTTCAGCGTGTCGGTGTGGATCATCACCTGCACGTCGTAATCGTCGGCGACCGACAGGCAGCAATCGATGGCGCCGGGGGTCGTGCCCCAGTCCTCGTGCAGCTTGAGCGCGCAGGCACCGGCCTTGATCTGCTCCTCGAGCGCCGCCGGAAGCGAGGCGTTGCCCTTGCCCGCGAAGGCGAGGTTCATCGGGAAGGCATCCGCCGCCTGCAGCATCCGGCCAAGGTGCCACGGCCCCGGCGTCACGGTGGTCGCGAGCGTCCCATGCGCGGGGCCGGTCCCGCCGCCGAGCATCGTGGTCAGGCCGGAATGGAGCGCATCCTCGATCTGCTGGGGGCAGATGAAGTGGATGTGGCTGTCGAAACCGCCGGCCGTGAGGATCCTGCCCTCGCCCGCGATCACCTCGGACCCGGGGCCCACGACGATGTCGACGCCCGGCTGGGTGTCCGGGTTGCCGGCCTTGCCGATCTTGTGGATGCGCCCGTCGCGCAGGCCCACGTCGGCCTTGTAGATGCCGGTGTGGTCGACGATCAGCGCATTGGTGATGACCGTGTCCACGGCGCCGTCGGCGCGGGTGGCCTGGCTCTGCCCCATGCCGTCGCGGATCACCTTGCCGCCGCCGAATTTCACCTCTTCGCCGTAGAGCGGACCGTTCGTGCTGCGCCCGCCCATGGCCGCGCGTTCGGCGGTCAGGTCGCGTTCGACCTCGATGATGAGGTCGGTGTCGGCCAGACGCAGGCGGTCGCCGGTCGTCGGGCCGAACATCGCAGCGTAATCGGCGCGGGAGATATGGGTGGGCATGGGGGGTCAGTCCTGTTGGAAGTCGTCGCTCTGGTCAGTCCGGGGTGCCGGGCATGGCCGGGGGCTTGGAGGGCTTGCGGCGGGCCCGCTTGCCGGCCTGGGCAAGCGCGGGGCGTGCCGCCTCGGGCGTCACGGGCCGGGGCGTGTCGGAAACCAGCTTCGGCCTGGCGCGCGGCCCGGGACGAGAGGCGTGCGGCTTCGGTGCGGGCCGGATGCGGGTCGTGCGCTTCGGTGCGGGCCGCTCCAGTTCGAGCCCGACGCAGGCCAGCAGGAACGGGTTCGGCTGCATCATCATGCGCGTCATCTCGGTCGCCAGCCGGATCTGGCGCTCGGCCAGCACGCCGTAGAACCGGATCATCCGCGCGGGCAGCGCGGCAAAGGTGTCGTGGTCGGTCAACGCTTTGCCTTTCCTCGCGGCGGCCGGGGCTCAGAGCTCGCCCATCACCGCCTGGTTGAAGCCATAGATGCGGCGCGCGCCCGAGACCGGGATCAGCTGCACCTCGCGCCGCTGGCCCGGCTCGAACCGGACCGCGGTGCCCGCCGCGATGTCGAGCCGCATGCCCCGCGCCGCGACCCGGTCGAAATCGAGCGCCGGGTTCGCCTCGGCGAAGTGGTAATGCGAGCCGACCTGCACCGGACGGTCGCCGGTATTGGCGACCATGAGCGTGATCGCCTCGCGGCCCGCGTTCAGCTCCAGCGTGCCCTCGGCCGGGAAAAGCTCACCAGGGATCACGGCGCTTCGCCTCCACCCTGACCGGGACGGGACGGCGCACCGGGGCCGGGAGCAGGCCCAGTCGGATCGCCAGTTCTCTGAGGTGTTCGAGCATCTTGCGCCCCCTTCCTACCGTATCGGATTATGAACGGTGACCAGCTTGGTCCCGTCCGGGAATGTCGCCTCGACCTGGACCTCGTGGATCATCTCGGGGACACCCTCCATGCATTGCTCGGCCGTGATGACCTGCGCGCCCGCCTCCATCATGTCGGCGACCGAACGCCCGTCGCGCGCGCCCTCGACCACCGCGTCGGTGATCAGCGCGATGGCTTCGGGGTGGTTCAGCTTCACCCCCCGGGCGAGCCGCTTCCGGGCCACCTCGGCGGCCATCGAAATCAGCAGCTTGTCTTTTTCTCTCGGCGTCAATTGCATGTCAGAGCATCCACGGTCTTGGTATGTCGCCGCCCGCGAGCAGGCGGATCGCCGGGATCAGGCTGCGCCTGAGCGCAAAGCCGTCCTCGGCCAGTATCCGGGCAAAGAGAACACCGGGGCGGATCTCGCTGCAAGCCCCCTGCGGGCCGATCGCCGCGCGCAGAGGGGCCGCCATGTCCCCGGCGTGGGGCCGGACGAGGAGCAGCGAGGCCATGGCCCGCGCGCCATCCGCAACGCCCGGCCGGCAGAGCAGCGCATCGATATCGCCGTCCATTCGCAGGGTGTCTGCAAAGACCAGCTCCCCGCCCCGCCGGATGCGCCAGCGGTCCTCGAGCCGGGCGTCGTGGACCCGTTCGTTCATCGCGGCGCGGCCGAAGATCAGCGGCTCCACGGCAAGGAAGCTCGCGGTCTCGTCAAGCTCGGCATCGATCCGGCGTTCCAGCGCGGCGCCTTCGAAGACGATGGTCTCCTGCGGCAGCCAGTGCAGCGTCGCCCCCGCGCCCGCCGCCAGACGCGTCGCGACCCGCCCGACCTCTCCCGGCTGCGCGCGGTAGATGCGTTCCGCCGCCTGGCTGGTGAGCGTCAGGCTTGCGCCCGGTTCGGCCTCGGCCCGGAGCGAGAAGCGGTCGCCCCCGGTCACGCCGCCGCCGGTGTTCAGGAACACGGCCTTCAGGGCGGCGCCCGAGCCGTGCGGAAACAGCGCCTTGAGCGAGCCCTGCTGGCGCAGCGCACCGATCCGGCTCTGCCCGCCGCGCAGGCGCGCCGACAGGACAAGCTCTCCCTGCGCGCGGGGCTGGCGCGGCAGAGCGGGCCGGGTCAGGTCTTGGGCAGCGGCGTTGATGTCAGAATCCTCCGTCGGATCGAGACTAGGCGGATTCTCGGCCCGAGGGGGAGGCAAAAGAAACGCCGCGCCCTTTCGGGGACGCGGCGGAAACAGGCGTTTGCCTGAAATTTCATCGCTGCCCGGGACTAGCCCGGATGATGCAGCGTGGCGAAGAGCTTGGGGTCGAGGCTCTGGGAGGCGAAGGTCGGCCCTTCCGTCAGGATCGAGACGGCATCATGAGAATGCAGGCTCTCCTGGTGGCTGGCCACGACGCGGAAATCGCCGATCCTCGGATCGTCCGAGAGCTGTTCGGAGAAGAGCCGCGCGGCGTCCTCCACGAAGATCGGATTGGCGGCGTTCAGTTCCGCGAAGGCCTGTTCGTCCTCGCGCTTGACCATCACCTGCGTCTCGGTCGGGACAGCGGCCCGCGCCATGTCGATCAGGTCCTCGAACCAGACCCGGTCGCCCGGCTTCAGAACCGCCGAGAGCCGCGCGACGGAGCGCTGCGAATGCGGCGTCGCAAGCTGCCCGCGGGTGCGGCGGGCGTGTTCCGACAGCTCCAGCGAGCACGGGCATGTGGAGGAATAGACATAGTCGAGATGCACGATCTTCAGACGCTCGCCCGCCTGCTCCACCAGTTCGAGCGCGATGTCGTAATACTGGTAGCCCTCGAGCCCGGAGCGCAGGCTTTCGCGCCGCACCGGGTAGGAGAAGCGCATCTGGATCCGTGCGTCGAGGCTTTGAAGGTCGGTCTTGTAATCGTCGAGCGCCGCTTCGATCACGCTGAACGAAAAGGTCTTCTCGGCGTGGGCATAGAAGCTCCGCATGATGCGGGACATGTTGATGCCCTTCTTGTCGGCCTCAAGGCTGACCGTCCCGGTGACCGAGCTTTCCAGCGTCATCTCGCCCCCGGCGCGGGTGCGGAAGCGGATCGGCAGGCGGAAGTTCGAGATGCCGACATGCTGGAGCGGCAGCCGCGCGCCGCGGATCAGCGAGGCGGGGCCGTTCTGGAGATCGGGCAGAGAGGCGCGATAGGCGGCATCCGCCCTGAACTGATGGGGATACTCGCGCGAGAGCGTCGGGTAGCCGTCGTCGTTCGGCAGCAGCCGCGCCACCGCGGCATCGAGCGCCACGATCTCGGCATCGCTGGCCGTTTCGGCCCAGAGCCTGAGCCGGTCCAGCGCCTCGCGCGCCTGCTGGCTGTCGGGCCGCTGCGCCATGTCCTTCTGGTGAATGTTCATCGACCGTCCCTTCCTCGGACCCGAGCCTGATATAATCACTCGGGCCCGGGTTTTCCAATTCCGATACGTCATACGCCGGAAGCGACGCGCCGGATCAGCTCAGGCCTGGTCGAGCGCCTGTTCCAGGTCCGCGATCAGGTCGGTGACGTCCTCGAGCCCGACCGAGAGCCGCACGAGACCCGGCCCGATGCCCAGCACGTCCTTCTGATCCTGCGGCAGTCGCTGGTGCGTGGTCGTCGCGGGATGGGTGACGATCGACTTCGCATCGGCGAAGTTGTTGGAAATGGTGAAGAGTTCCAATGCGTTGAAGAAGCGGAAACAGGCCTCCTTGCCGCCGTTCACGTCGAAGGCGATGACCGTCCCGCCCGAGGGTGACTGCGTCATCGCGACGGCGTGCTGCGGGTGGCTCGGCAGCTGCGGGTAGCGCACCTTTCCCACCTTGGGATGCGTTTCGAGCCATTCGGCGATCTGCAAGGCGCCGGCGGCCTGTGCGCGGACGCGCAAATCCAGCGTGTCGAGCGATTTCAGGTGCGTCCACGCGGCGAACGGGTTCATCGCGCCGCCGGTGTGCTTCACGTAGGTCTCGATGGGGCCGCGGATCAGCTCCTGCGAGCCGCAGATGATGCCGCCCAGCATCCGCCCCTGCCCGTCCACGTGCTTGGTCGTCGACACCACGCAGAGGTCCGCGCCGCATTGCTTCGAATAGGCGAAGACCGGTGTCGCCATGGCGTCGTCGACCACCACCAGCGCACCGACCGCATGGGCGCGCTCGCAGACGTGGCGCAGGTCCACGACCTCGAGCGTCGGGTTCGAGATGCCTTCGAGGAAGACGAGCGTCGTGCCCTCGGTGATCGCCGCGTCCCAGGCGGCGTTGTCGGTGCCGTCGACCAGCGTGATCTCGACCCCGAAGCGCGCCAGCACCTGTTCCAGGACATAGAGGCACGAGCCGAAGAGCGCGCGGGAGGCCACGACCCTGTCGCCGCCCTTCAGCAGCGCCATCAGCGCACCGTTCACGGCCGCCATGCCCGAGGCGCAGGCGAACCCGTCCTCGTAGCCGATGACCTGCGCCATGCGGTTCTCGAACATCCGCACGGTGGGATTGCCGTAGCGGGCATAGATGAATTCGTCGGGCCCGGTCTCGATGAACCGCGCCTCGGCGGCCTCGGCCGTGTCGTAGACGAAGCCCTGGGTGAGGAAGATCGCCTCGCTCACCTCGCCGTATTGGGACCGGCGGATGCCGCCATGCACCAGTTGGGTGCGCTTTTTCCAGTTGTCGCTCATGTCAGCCTCTCCCGGGCCTTCCGCCCAAACAAAAACCCCCAGACGCAGGTCACGCGAATGGGGGTCCCGTTCGATGACCTCTTTAGCGGAGTGTTTAACGTGGCCCGCAATCCGGTAACAAATCGCCACGCCGCCAGATAGGGCAAGCCGCCTTGGGGCGTCAAGGCCGATCCGGTGGCGCGCGGGCCCGTGTCCCAAGCGCATCGTCACCAGGCTGTCACGGTGCATTCACCTATATTTTGCAGGCCCCGGCCAAGTTGCCCCCAGATGCTGCGGAATGGGGCCCGAGATGGCGGTTCTGAGGATCAATGCGGGCTCGGCGGGTCTTTCACTGCATGACAGTCCTGCGCCGCTCACACCGGTGCTGACGGCGGCGCTGGACGGACATGCTCCCATCGTGGTGATGGTGCACGGTTTCAAGTTCGACCCGGGCCATCCGGAGCATTGCCCGCACGATCACATCCTGTCCTGCCGGCTCACGCCGCGCAATCCCCGCGCGCTCAGCTGGCCGCGGGGTCTGGGCCTGAGCGGCACGGGCGGACCGCTCGGCATCGCCTTCGGCTGGCGGTCGGGCTTCCGCATCGGGCCCGCCTACCACGGGGCCGAGGCAGCCGGCGCGGCGCTGGCCGCGCTGATCCTGCGTCTGCGCCGGATCGCGCCGCACCGGCCGGTGCGCGCGATCGCGCATTCGCTGGGCGCGCGGGTGGTGCTCTCGGCCCTGCCGCATCTGACGGCGGGCGATCTCGACCGCGCGGTCCTGCTGTCGCCCGCCGAGTTCGCAGGCCCCGCCGCGGCCCGGCTCGCCAGCCCCGCCGGGCGCGCGGCCGAACTGCTGGCCGTCACGAGCGGCGAGAACCTGGTGTTCGACCGCCTGCTCGAGGCGGCGATCCCCTTCGGCTGGCGGGACCGGGCGCTCGGGCGGGCCGGGCTTCCGGGGCTGGCGACGCTGCGGCTGGACGATGCGGCGACGCTGACCGCGCTCGCCCGGCTCGGTCATCCCGTCGCGCCGCCCGACCGCCGCGTCTGCCACTGGTCGAGCTACCTGCGGCCGGGCGTCTTCGACCTCTACCGCGCGCTTCTGCTGGACACCGAGGGGCCCAGCCCCGCCGCGCTGCGCGCCGCCCTGCCCGCCCCCGGCCCCGGCCCGCGGCGCCGCGGCGTCGCCGGGTGGTCCTTGCCAGTGGCGGGGAATGCGCCATGATGACCGCGCAGAGGAGGACAGACATGGCCGATCCGATAGAGCTCTATTACTGGCCCACCCCGAACGGATGGAAGGTCTCCATCTGCCTCGAGGAGATGGGCCTGCCCTACAACGTGACCCTCGTGAACATCGGCAAGGGCGACCAGTTCGACCCTGCCTTCCTGAAGATATCGCCCAACAACCGGATGCCCGCGATCACCGATCCGCAAGGCCCGGACGGCAGGCCGATCTCGATCTTCGAATCCGGCGCCATCCTGCAATACCTCGCCCGCAAGACCGGCACCTTCTGCGGCCCGACCCAGCGGGACCGGATCGCCGTGGACCAGTGGCTGATGTGGCAGATGGGCGGCCTCGGCCCGATGGCCGGTCAGGCGCATCACTTCCTCGCCTATGCGCCGAACATGGACCCACCGAACGACCTGCCCTACGCCAAGGACCGCTACCGCAACGAGGTCTCGCGCCTGCACCGGGTGCTCGACACGCAGCTCGCGGAGAACGAATACGTGGCGGGGGACTTCTACTCGATCGCCGACATGGCGATCTGGCCCTGGGCGATGCTCTGGGAAAAGCAGGAGCAGGACCTCGGCGACAAGCCGAACCTGCGCCGCTGGCTCGATCTCGTGGGCGGGCGCCCGGCGGTCCAGACCGGCCAGCAGCTCCATATCGACAAGCGGAACGCGCCGCGGGGCAAGGAGTCCCAGAGCATCCTCTTCGGCCAGAAGGGCTGAGCGGACCGCGGAAGGCGGGGCCTGCGCTCAGGCCCCGCCGTCTTCCTTCTTCTCGATCCCGTGCTCCTGGAACAGCTTGCCCTGCGTCATGAAGAAGGCGAAGAGCGCGGCGGTCAGGCCGAAGGTCTTGAACCAGACCCAGGCCTCGGTGCTCTGGGTGCGCCAGACCAGCTCGTTCAGCGCGGCGAGGATCAGGAAGAAGGCGCAGACCCGCTTCGTCAGCTTCATCCAGCCCGCGTCATCCAGCGGCACGGCCTCTTCCATCACCAGCTTCAGCCAGCTCTGCCCCCTGAGCAGGCCGATGCCGAGCAGCCCGCCGAAGATCAGGTAGATCAGCGTGGGCTTCATCTTGAAGAACCGGTCGTCGTTCAGCCAGACCGAGAGCCCGCCGAAGACCGTGATCAGCACCGCCGTCACGATCTGCATCTTCGACAGCTTGCCCGTCAGGCGCCACAGGATGCCGGTGCAGATCAGGATCAGCGGGATGAAGCCCGCGGTCACGACGATGAAGCCCTCGTACTCGCGCCCGCCGATGATGAAGGTGCGGTCCTTCAGCAGCAGATAGGCGGCGAAGAAGGCGACGATCGGGCCCAGTTCCAGCGCGGGTTTCACCCATCCCGGCAGGGTCTTCGGGTTGTTCATGCTCAGCCTCCAAGCTCCACCACGACCGCGCCGAACGCGATCATCACCATCAGCGCCACCCGGCGCGGACCCACACTCTCCTTCAGGACCAGCCAGCCGATCAATGCGGCAAAGACGGTCGAGGTCTCGCGCAATACAGCCGCCTCCCCCACCTTGTCGAGCCGCGTCGCCAGCATGACCGTGCCGAAGGAGCCCCAGCCGATCACCGCGCCCGTGACGCCGAGCCGCACGAGATCGCGCAGCGGCGGCTTGTAGGGGGTGGCCTTCCAGCGCCAGGCGGCGATCAGCGGCATGTCCACGGCGCAGAGGACGAAGAACCACGCGAGATAGGTGAAGGGGTCCTCGGTCCCGCGGATCGCATAGGCGCCCCAGGTCGTGTAGGCGGCGGTGGCAAGGCCCGTCGCCACCGCCAGCCAGAGCGCCGGGACCAGCCGGTCGCGCCCCACCGAGACGTGGCGCAGGTTGTAGACCGCAAGGCCCAGGATGCCGCCCATCAGGATCCCCACCCCGGCCCATTGCATCGGCGTGAAGGTCTCGCCGATCAGCAGCCAGGCCCCGATCACGGTGAAGAACGGGCCCGAGCCGCGGACCACCGGGTAGACCACGGTATAGGCCGCCCGGGTATAGGCCAGCGCCAGCAGCCACTTGTAGGCGAACATGAAGGGCATGGTGCCGATCACCAGCGCCCATTCCCGGCCCTGCGGCAGCGGCACGAGGAAGAGCGCGATCGGCAGCGTCAGCACGATGAAGGCCGCGTCGATCGCCCCGCGCGACAGCCACGGATCGACCCGGCCCTTCTGGATCGCGCCGAGGAAGGCGTGCAGGAGGGCCGCCGTCAGGGCGAGGACGAGAGCCAGCTGATGGCCCGCCGCCGTCCCCTCGAGGGCGCGAATCGCCTCGCTCATGTCGCCAGCCCCCGCGACAGGCGGAAACCCCCGCGGTCAGAATGCGTTAGCCATGAAAACGAGGCACACATGGACGAACTGATACGTGAATTCACCGCCCCGCCGATACCGGGGCACGGCTGGGGCATCGTGGTCCTGAGACTGGCCGTGGGCATCGTGCTGGGCGGCATGATCGGCTGGGAGCGCGAATCGAGCCAGAAGCACGCCGGCCTGCGGACGCATGTCATGATCTCCCTGGCGGCCTGTCTCTTCGGGCTGATCACGCTGGCGATAATGCTCTCGCCGATCGGGGACGACGACAGCATCCGCAAGGATCCCATCCGCCTGATCGAGGCGGTCACCGCGGGCGTCGCCTTCCTGGCCGCGGGCACGATCTTCACCCGCGGCGGCGACGTGAAGGGGCTGACCACCGGCGCCGGGATGTGGCTGGCCGGGGCGGTCGGCGTGGCCTGCGGCCTCGGGCACCTCGGCCTCGCGGTGGTGGCGACCGTGCTCGGGCTGACGGTGCTGCGGATCTTCAAGGCGCTCGAGGTGGGGCGCCCGGACGACGGCTGACGCGCGCCTGCCCGGATCATGCCGGGCGGGCCCTGCGGCCGGCGGGCCCCGGCGTGTCACAGCGCGAGGCGGGGGTCACGTCAGGCCTCGGCGCCGGTGAGCGCGCGGGCGAAATCCTCGGGGTCGAAGGGGGCGAGGTCGTCGATCTGCTCGCCAACCCCGATGGCGTGGATCGGCAGGCCGAACTTGTCTGCCAGCGCCACCAGGACGCCGCCCTTGGCGGTCCCGTCGAGCTTGGTCATCACGAGGCCCGAGACATCGGCGAGCTTGCGGAAGGTCTCCACCTGGCTCAGCGCGTTCTGGCCGGTGGTGGCATCGAGCACCAGCAGGGTGTTGTGCGGGGCCGAGGGGTCCTTCTTGCGGATCACCCGGACGATCTTGGCCAGCTCCTCCATCAGGTCCTGACGGTTCTGCAGGCGCCCGGCCGTGTCGATCATCAGGAGGTCGGCGCCCTCGGCTTCGGCGCGGGTCATCGCGTCGAAGGCGAGGCTCGCCGGGTCGGTCCCCTGATCGGCCTTCATCACCGGCACGCCGGCGCGATCGCCCCAGACCTGGAGCTGTTCGACCGCCGCGGCCCGGAACGTGTCGCCCGCGGCGATGATGACCTTCTTGCCGGCAGCGTTGAACTGCGAGGCGAGCTTGCCGATGGTCGTGGTCTTGCCCGAGCCGTTCACGCCCACCACCAGCACCACCTGCGGCTTCCTGGGATAGAGCGGCATCGGCCGCGCCACGGGCTCCATGATGCGCGAGATCTCCGCGGCCAGCAGGCCCTTGATCTCGGCCACCGACATCCGGCGCCCCATCCGCCCCTCGGCGAGGTTCGAGGTCACGCGGAGCGCGGTGTCCACGCCCATGTCCGCCGCGATGAGCAGCTCCTCGAGCTGCTCCACCATGTCGTCGTCGAGCGCCCGGCGCACGACGGGGGCGGCGGGCGCGCGGGCCGGCGCCTCCTCGCGGCCGAAGAGCCGGCCGAGGAAGCCGGTGGTCCGGCCCGGATTGCCCGGGTTCGTCGGGATCTCGTTCGGGGTGCCGGTCGGGATCTCCTGCGGCAGATCGGGCGCGGGCGCCTCCTGCGGGGCGGGGGCCGGCACGAAGTCGGGCGGCGAGGCCGGGACCTCCTCGGGGCCCGGCGCGGGAATGTCCGGGCCGGGGGTCGGGCCGGGATCGTTCGGCGGCACCTCGTCCGGGCGCGGCGCGGGATCGGGCTCGGGCGCGGGCGGAACCGGCGTCGGTTCGGGCTCGGGCTGGGGATCGGGGGGCTGCGGGACCGGATCGGGCTCGGCCGGGGGCGTGATGTCGGGGCCGGGCGTGCCGGGCGTCTCCGGATCGGCGCTGCCGCCCTCTTCCACGATCGCGTCGAGTCCCTCCTCGATCTTCGAGGAGGACTTGAAGAGGCGGTCCTTGAGTTTCGAGAAAAACGCCATTGCAGGCTTCTCCTATGTCAGTGCAATTCACCTAGTGCGGAATGGTCCGGGATGGAAGGCCACCCGGCCCGCCGCAGTTCCCGCCCTGCCGCGAGATCTTCGCCTTTGCGCCCGAAATTGTCCGGATTCGCCCGGCATTGACGGATCCGGGGCAAACCGGGCAGAAACAGGCAAAAGGATCAGGTTCATGGCCGCATTCACCGTGGCATCGCTCATGCCGCTGCCGCTGCTTCTGATGGCGGCCTGCCTGGGCGGGCCCTGGGACTGGGTCGCGCTGCTCTACCTGACCGTCTTCACCGCCGTGATGGACAAGCTCGTCCCGCGGGCCTGGCGCAACCGCAACCCGCAGGCGGAGTTTCCCGCCTCCAAGGGGCTGAGCCAGTTCCTCGGGATCGCGCATCTGTGGATGATGGCCGCCGCGCTCTACTGGATCGGCGGGCCGACCGGCGCGGACGGCATGGACGCGGTGGTGGCGGGCCTGGCCTTCGCCACGTGGTTCGGACAGGTCGGCCATCCGAACGCGCACGAGCTCGTCCACAGCCCCGAGCGCGAGGCGCGCAAGCTCGGGCGGCTGGTCTATACCTCGCTGCTCTTCGGACACCACGCCTCGGCCCATCCCAAGGTCCACCACCGCCACGTCGCCACGCCGCTCGATCCCGCGACCGCGCGGCCCGGCGAAGGCTTCTGGCGCTACGCGCCCCGCGCCTGGATCGGCAGTTTCCGCGCCGGTCTCGCCGCCGAGCGGGCGGACCTGCGCCGCGCGGGACGCCCGGCCCTCGCCAATCCCTACATCGGCTACGTGCTGGGCGCGGCGGCCATGATCGCGCTGGCCTGGGCGCTGGCGGGGGGATCCGGGATCGTCGCGCTCCTCGGGATGTGCGGCATGGCGCAGGCGCAGGTCCTGCTGTCGGATTACGTGCAGCATTACGGGCTGGAACGCGCGCGGCTGGAGGACGGACGTTACGAACCGGTGGGGCCGCAGCATTCCTGGAACTCGCCGCACGCGATGACCGGCGCCTCCATGCTCAACGCGCCGCGCCATTCGGACCACCACATGCATCCGATGCGCCCCTTCCCCGCGCTCCAGCTCGACCGCGACACGATGCCGATCCTGCCCTATGCGCTGCCGATCATGGCCTGCATCGCGCTTGTCCCGCGGCTCTGGCGGCGGGTGATGGACCGCCGGCTGCCGGACTGGGCCCCCGACGAGGTCGCGCCGGGCTACCCCGGTCTCTACGGCGACCCGGCCGAGTGATCCTCACGGCTTTTGTCATTGGAATCCGGCGCGCGCATGCGCCATGATCGCGCCATGAAACGGATCGCGACCTTCCTCCTTCTCTGCGCGGCAAGCCCGCTGATGGCGCTCGACGGCCCGATGTCGGGGGCCGAGTTCGACAGCTATTCCCGCGGCAAGACCTTCTATTACGGGGCCGACGGGGCGGCCTACGGGGTCGAGAAATACATGGACGACCGGCGGGTGCGCTGGTCCTTCCTGGACGGCAATTGCAAGGAGGGCCGCTGGTACGAGGAAGCCGGCGGGCTGATCTGCTTCGTCTACGAGGACACGCCCGGCGAGCCGCAATGCTGGAGCTTCTACCTCGGGGCCGGCGGCCTCGTCGCACGGTTCGAGAACGACCCGGGCCGGACCGAGCTCTACGAGGTCGAGAATTCCACCGACGAGATGATGTGCAAGGGGCCCGAGGTGGGCGTCTGACCTCTGGCGGCGGATCGCATCGCCGCCCCGCCGCCGGAGGGCGGCAGAGGATGGCACGGGGGCTCTGCCCCCCGCCGCCGGAGGGCGGTAGAGGATGGCACGGGGGCTCTGCCCCCCGCCGCCGGAGGGCGGCAGAGGATTGCACGGGGGCTCTGCCCCCCGCCGCCGGAAGGCGGCAAAGCATGGTTGGGGGCTCTGCCCCCGTCGCCCTGCGGGCGACTCCCCCGGGATACATGGACCAGAGGAAGGCAGGGGGTGGCTCAGAAGAGCGAGCCCTGCTCCGGCTTGTCGGTGGATTTCGCCCGCGACGGCGCGGTGCCGCCGATCCTGAGGCGGCCGTCGGCGAACTGGATCTCGAGGGCGCCCGCGGCCTCGGCCTCGGTCCTGCGGGTGAGCAGGTGTCCCGCGGTGTCGCGGACCACGGCGTAGCCGCGTTCGAGGGTGGCCTCGTAGCCCAGGGACCGCAACAGGCGGTCGGTCGCGTCGAGCCGGTCCTGCGCCCTGGCGATGCGGGCCTCGCCAAGCGCCTTGAGGCGGGCGGCGTGGCGGTCGAGTTCGCGGCGCTTGCGGGCAATGTCCTGCGAGATCGGCTCGACCCGGAGGCGGCGGGCGGTGGCGGCGAGCGCCTCCTCCTTGCGCTGGCGCGCGCGGGCGAGGCCCGGGACGAGACGCCCGGCGCGGTCCTCGAGCCGGTCCTGCGCGCGGTCGATCCGGGCGCGGAGCACGCCGGGGCGGAGACTGCCCGACACCTCCGAGAGCAGGACCCGGCGGCGCTGGACGCCGCCCTTGAGCGCGGCGGGAAGGCGGTCGGACCAGACATCGAGCCTCTGGCGCGGACCGTCGAGGAGCGTCTCCGGCCGGGGGAGCGCGCGGGCGAGATCGCGGAGGCGCTGGCCGCGCAGGGTCACCATCTGGGTCTCGGCCCGGATCAGGCGGCCGGCGGTGCCCTCGAGCCAGGCCATCAGCTCGACCCGGACCGGCACGGCGCGCTCGGCCGCGCCCGTGGGCGTGGGCGCACGGTAATCCGAGACGTAATCGATCAGCGTGGTGTCCGTCTCGTGCCCCACGGCCGAGATCAGGGGAATGTCGGAGGCCGCGGCGGCGCGGGCGACGCTTTCCTCGTTGAAGCCCCAGAGGTCCTCGATCGAGCCGCCGCCCCGGGCGACGATCAGCAGGTCGGGCCGCGGCAGCGCGCCGCCCGGGGTGAAGCGGTTGAAACCCTCGATCGCGCGGACCACCTCGGGCGCGCAGTTCTGGCCCTGCACCGCGACGGGCCAGATCAGCACCTTCCGGGGGAAGCGGTCGCGCAGCCGGTGGAGGATGTCGCGGATCACCGCGCCCGAGGGCGAGGTCACGACGCCGATGACCTCGGGCAGGAAGGGCAGCGGGCGCTTGCGTCCGGTCGCGAAGAGCCCCTCGGCCTCGAGCTTCTTCTTCCGCGCCTCGAGCATCGCCATCAGGGCGCCCGCCCCCGCGGGTTCGACCGATTCGACGTTGAGCTGGTACTTGGATTGCGGCCCGAAGGTGGTCATCCGCCCGGTGACGATGACCTCCATGCCTTCCTCGGGCTTGTGGCGGAACTTCGACACCTGCCCCTTCCAGGAGACGCAGGCGATCACCGAGCGGTCGTCCTTCAGGTCGAAATACATGTGCCCGGTGCGGGCGACGACGACACGGCCGACCTCGCCGCGGACGCGGACGTGGGAGAACTCGCCCTCGATCAGCCGCTTTACCGCGCCGGTGATGTCCGAGACGGTGAATTCCGGCGTGTTGCCCTGTGCGTCGTCCTCGAAAAGCTCCACCCTGGCGTCCCCTTGCTGCTCCGGGACCAAGCATAGAGAAGCGCGGCGCGGGCCTCCAGCCCTGCCGGGCAGGATCGGGCGCGTCAGATCAGGCGGACAAGCCCGCCGAGCCCGTTGGTGAGCATGAGCGAGACCTTGATGCCCCAGGGATCGCGGATCACGTAGGCGGTGCCGCGGACCCCGGTGTTGCACGAGATCGGGATGCGCTGCGCGCGCGTCGCGTCCGGTTCGACGCGGAGGGTGCCGGTGCAGACCCCCTCGCCGCCCGCGATCCGCAGCGTGTAGCCGCCCGAACGGGTGCGGACGAGCTGCCCGTTGACCGGCGACGCGCCGACCTTGCCGGTGCCGGCATAGGCCGCGGCGGAGCTGTCGGGCAGGGCCGGACGGGCGGCGAGATAGGGGCGGATCGCGGCCTCGGCGCCCTCGGTCTGGACGCGCAGGCAGGCCGCCCCCTCGCCGATCAGCGCGCCCTCGTCGGTGTAGAGCAGGAAGCAGCCGTTGGGATAGCGCAGCACGATCTCTCCCTCCGCGCGGCGGCTCGCCACGGGGCGGAGCGCCTCGGCGGTGCCCGCCACGGCCAGGATGCCGGGCCCTGGGGCGGCGGGCGCGGGCCCGGCCGGGGCCGGCATCCCGCCGGCGAGGGCGGCCCCGGCCGCGAGGAACAGGACGACGGCACCGCAGAGGCCGCGCAGGCGGGAGGGGGAGAGTGGCATCGGAAGCTCCTTCGGCTATCCCGGGACGAGATAGCGCGGCGCGGGCATTCGTCACATGCCGCCGCGCCGGCCGCGCCCGCGCCGCCCGCGCGCTTGCCCTGCCCCGGCCGCGCGGCTAAACCGCGCCAAACGACGGAAGGGCGATCCATGAACATCCTGATCCTCGGCGGCGGCGGCCGCGAGCATGCGCTGGCCTGGGCCACGATGCAGAACCCGAAATGCGACAAGCTGATCGTCGCGCCGGGCAATGCGGGGATCGCCGCCATCGCGGAATGTGCCCGGCTCGACATCCTCGATGGCACCGCGGTGACGGAATTCGCGGGCGACAACGCCATCGACCTCGTGATCGTCGGGCCCGAGGCGCCGCTTGCCGCGGGCGTGGCCGACGATCTGCGCGCCGCGGGGATCCTCGTCTTCGGCCCATCGAAGGCGGCCGCGCGGCTCGAGGCCTCCAAGGCCTTCACCAAGGAAATCTGCGATGCCGCGGGCGCCCCAACGGCCGCCTATGCCCGCTTCACCGACGCCGCCGCCGCCCGCGCCCATGTGGAGCGCGAGGGCGCGCCCATCGTCATCAAGGCCGACGGTCTGGCCGCCGGCAAGGGCGTGATCGTCGCGATGGACCTCGAGACCGCGCTCGCGGCCGTGGACGACATGTTCTCGGGCGAATTCGGCGCGGCCGGGGCCGAGGTGGTGATCGAGGCGTTCATGACCGGCGAGGAGGCCTCGTTCTTCGTGCTCTGCGACGGCGAGACGGCGCTGCCGATCGGCACGGCGCAGGACCACAAGCGCGCCTTCGACGGCGATGCGGGGCCGAATACCGGCGGCATGGGGGCCTATTCCCCTGCCCCGGTGCTTTCGGACGAGGTCGCCGCGAAGACGATGGAGCGGATCGTGAAGCCGACGCTGGCCGAGATGGTCCGCCGCGGGACGCCCTACCAGGGGGTGCTCTACGTCGGGCTGATGATCGAGGACGGAGAGCCCCGGCTGGTCGAATACAACGTCCGCTTCGGCGATCCCGAATGCCAGGTGCTGATGCTGCGCCTCGGGGCCCAGGCGCTCGATCTCATCCACGCGGCGGCCGAAGGGCGGCTTGCGGAGATGAAGGTGAACTGGGCCGAGGACCACGCGATCACCGTGGTGATGGCGGCCGAAGGCTATCCCGGCGCCTACGAGAAGGGCACCGAGATCCGGGGGCTGGACGAGCTGGTCGAAAGCTCGTTCGAGATGTGCTTCCACGCCGGCACCATCGCCGACAAGGGCCGGATCCTGGCCAGCGGCGGGCGCGTGCTGAACGCCACCGCCCGCGGCCCCAGCCTTTCCGAGGCGCGCGAGAGGGCCTATGCGATGATCGACGCGATCGACTGGCCCGAGGGGTTCTGCCGCCGCGACATCGGCTGGCGGGTGCTGGGCGGCTGACGGGCCGGCCCGCGCACCGGGCCTTTCCCCGCGGGAGGATCCGTGTTCAATGGATCCGATGGATGCCTCGGACCTGATAACCGCCTTCGTCGCGCTCTTCGTGATCATCGACCCGATCGGGCTCACGCCGCTCTTCGCGGCGCTGACCCAGGGCGATCCGCAGAGCCACCGCCGCGCGGTCGGGATCCGTGCCTGCCTCGTCGCGCTCTTCATCCTGTCGCTCTTCACCATCTTCGGCGAGGCGGTGCTGGGGTTCGTCGGCATCTCGATGCCGGCCTTCCGGATCGCGGGCGGGATCCTCCTGTTCCTCACCGCGCTCGACATGCTGTTCGAACGCCGCACCAAGCGGCGCGAGGACAAGGCCGACGAGGAGGAGGACGGCGACGACCCTTCGGTCTTTCCGCTCGCCATTCCCCTGATCGCGGGGCCCGGTGCGATCGCGACGGTGATCCTGCTGGCGGGCCGCGATCCCGGGCTGCCGGGGATCCTCAGCACCATCGGCGTCACCGTGGCGGTCCTGCTGGTGGTCTTCGCGCTCTTCCTGACCGCGGGCCTGCTGGAGCGGCTGCTCGGCCGGGTCGGCATCAACGTGGTGACACGGCTGCTCGGGATGTTGCTTGCGGCGCTGTCGGTGCAGTTCGTGCTGGACGGGCTGCGGGCCTTCGGAATGGCCGACTGACACCTCGCCGCCGCCGCCCGGCCCTCCTATATGAAGGGCAACGGGAGGGATGCGATGACATCTTACGACTTCGGCAGCCTCGTCTACCTCGTGCTGCTCGGCGCGGCGATCGGCGGCTACACGATCGTGCGCTACCGCGGACGGATGGGGGTGATGCTCCAGCACGCGGCGCTCTGGGCGCTGATCTTTCTGGGCGTGGTGGCGGCCATCGGGCTCTGGGGCGACATCCGCCGCACCATCGCGCCGGTGCAGCGCGTGCAGAACGGCGTGATCGAGGTGCCGAGGTCGCCCGACGGGCATTACTATGTCACGGCCGAGGTCAACGGCGCGCCGCTCAGGATGATCGTGGACACCGGGGCGACCGATCTGGTGCTCAGCCACGAGGATGCCGAAGCGGCAGGGATCGACCTGTCCGGCCTGACCTATTTCGGGCAGGCCGCCACCGCGAACGGCACGGTCCGGATCGCGCCGGTGCGGCTCGACAGCATCAGCCTCGGGCCGGTGACCGACCGGAACTTCCGCGCCTTCGTCAGTGAGGGGAAGATGCCCGGCTCGCTGATGGGCATGGCCTATCTGCAGAATTTCTCGAAGATCGAGATCGAGAATGGCGCGCTCGTGCTGACGCGGTAGGCCGGCGAAACGGCATGGGCTCGGGTCCGGTCATCCGCCCAGGGCGGGCTGCACCTGCCCCGGGTCAGGCTTTTCGGTCAGGAGATGCAGGCCGGGATCGCGCCCGGCCCCGCCTCACGCCCCCAGCCCGAGCCGTTTCAGCCGGTTCTCGCGGAGCCGCGCGAAATCGTCGCCGGCGTGGTAGGAGGACCGCGTGAGCGGCGTGGCCGAGACCATCAGGAAGCCCTTGCCATAGGCCGCCTTCTCGTAGCCCGCGAATTCCTCGGGCGTCACGAAGGCCGCAACCGCGTGGTGCTTCGGCGTCGGCTGGAGGTACTGGCCGATGGTCAGGAAATCGATGTCGGCCGCGCGCATGTCGTCCATCACCTGCACGACCTGCTGACGCTCCTCGCCCAGCCCCACCATGATGCCCGACTTGGTGAACATCGAGGGGTCGAGCTCCTTCACCCGCTGCAGCAGCCGCAGCGAATGGAAATACCGCGCCCCCGGCCGCACCTCGGGATAAAGGCCCGGCACGGTCTCGAGGTTGTGGTTGAAGACGTCCGGCTTCGCCTCGACGACCTTCTCCAGCGCCTCCGGCCCGCAGCGGATGAAATCCGGCGTCAGGATCTCGATCGTGGTGCCCGGCGCGCGGTGACGGATCGCGCGGATGGTCTGGGCGAAGTGCTCCGCCCCGCCGTCATCGATGTCGTCGCGGTCGACCGAGGTGATGACCACGTGGTTCAGCCCCAGCTTCGCCACCGCGTCCGCGACCCGGCCCGGTTCGAACACGTCGAGCGCCTCGGGCGGCTTGCCGGTGGCGATGTTGCAGAAGGTGCAGGCCCGGGTGCAGACCTCGCCCATGATCATCATGGTGGCGTGGCCCTGGCTCCAGCATTCGCCGACGTTCGGGCAGCCGGCCTCTTCGCACACGGTCGAGAGGCGATGCTCGCGCATGATCTCGCGGGTGTCGAAATACCCCTTCGACGTCGGCGCCTTCACCCGGATCCACGAGGGTTTCTTGGGCTGGGCATTGTCCGGCCGATGAGCCTTCTCGGGATGCCGTTGCTCGGGTATCTTGAGGTCGCGCATTGTCCGCCTCCGGTGCCGTGTCCGTCTGCGTTTAACATAGGCGGGGCGCAACACAAGCGCCACCCGGTCAGGGCGGCCTTGCCCGGCATGCAGGTCTCGCACCCGCCGCGGGGCGGCCGCTCAGACCCCCGCGACCACGGGAACCTCGGCGCGGCAGCCCTGCACGATCCCGTCCCCCGCCTCGGCCAGAACCCCGGCGAGCGTCTCGAACCAGCCGTCGTCGCGGCTGCCCGAGCGCCGGACGAGGCCGATCTGCCGGGCCGGTTCGGGGGTGGCGAAGCGCATCACCGACAGCCCCGGCGCCGCCATCCGTTCGACCGACAGCGCGATCTCGGGCAGGAGCGTCAGGCCGAATCCCGCCGCCACCAGTCGCGACAGGGTGCTGAGCGACGAGGCGCCCATGTTGATCTGGGCATGCCCCCGCCCCCGGCCGCAGACCTCGAGCGCCTGGTCCGTCAGGCAATGCCCGTCCTCGAGCAGGAGAAGCTGGCCCGGTTCGATCTCGGTGGGCCGCAGCGCCTCGCTCCGTTCGCCCAGCGAGGCGAGGCGCGCGGCGGTGCCGGCCAGCAGGAAGCGGTCCTCGAACAGCGGCGCGGCCACCAGCCCCTTCCCCTCGGCGGGCAGGGCCATGAGGGCGGCATCGATCCGGCCCGAAGCCAGTTCGCCCAGCAACCGGTGCGTCTTGCCCTCGCTCACCTGCACGTCGAGCGACAGGTCGCGCGCGCGCAGCGCCGCCAGCGCGCCGGGCAGGATGTAGGGCGCGACGGTCGGGATGATCCCCAGCGAGAGCCGCCCGGCGAGGCCCTCGCGCCAGCGCGCCTCCTCCTCCATCTGGGCGACGCCGGACAGGATCGCCTCGGCATGGACCAGCATGCGCCGTCCGAAGGGCGTCAGCAGCGCCCGGCGCGGCTGGCGTTCGATCAGCGGCGCGCCGAGGGTCAGCTCGAGCTCGCGAATCTGGGCCGAGAGCGCGGGCTGCGAGACATGTACCGTCTCGGCGGCGCGGCCGAAGTTCTGCTGTTCGGCCAGCGCCTTGAAGTAGGTGAGTTGCCGGAAGGTGACTGCCATAGGCGCAGATTATCGGAAACGGGCGCCTCCGCAAGCTGTCGCTATCGCTGCTGCCCGGCGCCCCCGGTCAGCCGATCATCCCGCCCGCATCGCCCAGCTCGTCGTAATGCCGCCGCAGCCGCTGGAGCGCGATGCGCAGCACGATCTTGCCGGAGCGCGCGGACCAGCCCAGCGTCTGCTCGGCGGTCTCGAGCCCCTGCTGGTAGCAGCAGCAGCGCAGCACCACGTCGCCCAGCCCCGGCCCGAGATCGCGCAGCGCGCCGGCCACCCGGTCGCGCGCCGCCTCGGCGCCGCGCGCATGCCCGGGCGCAGCGGTGGTCGCGGTGCCGGCGGTCAGGAACCCGTCCCAGTTCTGCGCCGTCCGCCCGCCCATCTGGGCCAGCTCGAAATCCTCCGCGAGCCGTTCGCCCGCCCGCACCAGCGCATCGTCCAGGAAGGGCTGCCCGTTCCGGTCCCGCCGCCGTGAGAGCATGGCGAGCGGCGTGTCGGGGGCGCCGTAGCGGATGCGGCGGCGGTCGGCGGCCGCATCGTCCTCCTCGTCGTCGCGGGAGCCGCAGAGCGCATCGCTGACATGCACGAAGCCGGCGGCGTCCTCGGCCATGCCGGGACCGCGGCCTGCCCCGCCCTCGGCCTGGACCAGAAGGCGGTTCAGCTCGGCCCGGCCCGCGGCGGTGATCGCGTAGCGCGAGACGCGGCCCGGCGCCGCGCAATGGATCCAGTCCTTCAGCGCCATCGCCTGCGCCACCGACCGGTCCAGCACGGCGAGCCGTTCGACCGTTCCGGCGGCCGTATCGCGCACCACGACGGCCTTCTCCATGTCCGGCGCGACCGCCAGCACTGCCCCCGGCTCGCAGAGCCGGCGCAGCACGCGCCGCGCCTCGCGCCTGAGTTCCGCAGCGTTCGGCAGGGTGCCGTCGTCCACCGGTTGTTGCAGGGTCATCGCTTCTGGCTCCTCATCGCTGTGACGGGCGCGGCGGAACGCGGTCCGGCCGAGGCCCCGCAGGGCCTCGTCCACCAGAAGATCGTCGCGCAGGTTCTCCACGCGCCTGATCTGTCGCAGGACAGTCGAGGCATGGCAGCCGCTCATCCGAGCGAGCGCGCGGATCGACCGGCCCTCCTCGGTATGGGCGAGATAGCGTATCGCGGCGTCCGGCACCCAGGACGGCACCGTCCCGGACCCCGGATTGGCCGAGGCATTACCCGGCATGTTCAATGGTCCTTTTCCCCCGGCCGTTGTCCGGCCCGTGTTTTTATCCCCAGAAGCCTATACAGCCTATGCGGGAACAAGTTTCTCAAACGTTAACAGTTAACGCTTTGAGACATCATTGTTCTCAAAAGATAAACTTCTCCAAACGCAGCGTGCGCCGCCAGGCGTCTCGCGCAACACCCACAGGCTGTGTGCCATCTTCCGGGCGGGCTCCGATGCGGGGCCGAAACGGAGGATCACATGCAGGATGTGCTGACACGGCTGGCCGCGCTGCGGCGCCCGACGCTGCTGATGCAGGCGGCGCGGATCGGAGCCCCGGAGTACCGGCGCGACCGGCGGCTGCGCCGCTATTTCGGGATCGGACCCCTGCCCGGCCCGGCAGAGGCGCTGGTCCGCCTGATCGAGATCGAGAGCTGGCAGGACGAAGGCCGGCGCGCGGGCGACGCGGGCTATTCCCCCGCCCGCCATGTCGATACGATGATCGCCGTGCTGGGCGAGGCCGCGCTGCTCATGGAAACGCGGGCGCCGGTGCGGGCGCCCGCGTTGGATCGGTCCTAGGCCGCCTCAGACGAAGGCGTCGGGCATCTCGGCCTTGCGGCGGGCGACATAGGCCGCCAGCGCCTCGGCGACGCCCGGGTCCATCTCGGGCTGGGTGTAATTGCCCAGAAGCTTGTCGACGCGCGCCGAGGCCAGCATCTGGGTATCCCGCGCGCCCTCTTCCTCCCAGGTCTCGAAGGGCTTGTAATCCAGCACCTCGGTCCGCCAGAAGGCCTGCTTGAAGTTCGCCTGGGTGTGCGCGCAGCCAAGGTAGTGGCCGCCGGGCCCCACCTCGCGCAGGGCGTCCATCGCCTGCGCGTTCTCGTCGTTCGCCACGCCCTCGGCCATCTTGTGCAGCGCGCCCAGCTGGTCCGCGTCCATCACGAACTTCTCGAAGGAGGACACGAGCCCCCCCTCCAGCCAGCCGCAGGCATGGAGCATGAAGTTCACGCCCCCCAGAAGCGCCGCGTTCAGCGTGTTGGCGGTTTCATAGGCCGCCTGCGCGTCGGGCAGTTTCGACCCGCAGAGCCCGCCGCCCGAGCGGAAGGGCAGGTTCAGACGCCGGGCGAGCTGGCCCGCGCCGTAGAGGATCTGCGAAGCCTCGGGCGTGCCGAAGGTGGGCGCGCCGGAGTTCATGTCGATCGAGGTCACGAAGGCGCCGAAGATCACCGGCGCGCCCTTCCGGACGAGCTGGGAATAGGCCACGCCCGCCAGCACCTCGGCCAGCACCTGCGTCAAGGTCCCGGTGACCGAGACCGGCGCCATCGCGCCGCCGACGATGAAGGGCGAGATGATCGCGGCCTGCATGTTGGCGGCATAGACCTCAAGGGCGCCCATCATCGTGTCGTCGAAGGTCAGCGGCGAGTTGATGTTGACCAGCGAGGTCATCACCGTGTTCTCGGCCACGAAGCCCTCGCCGAAGAGGATCTTGCACATGTCGACCGAATCCTGCGCCCGGGCCGGTTCGGTGACGGATCCCATGAAGGGCTTGTCCGACAGGGTCATGTGCGCCAGCAGCATGTCGAGGTGGCGCTTGTTCACCGGCACGTCGGTCGGTTCGCAGACCGTCCCGCCGGAATGGTGCAGCCATTTCGACATGTAGCCGAGCTTCACGAATTTCTCGAAATCCGTCATCGTCGCGTAACGGCGGGAGCTGCCTTCGCGCACGAAGGGCGGCCCGTAGACCGGAGCGAGGACAAGGGACTTGCCGCCGATCTCGACCGATTTCTCGGGATTACGGGCATGCTGGGTGAATTTCGACGGCGCCGTCTTGCAGAGCTCGCGGGCCAGGCCGCGGGGAATGCGGACCCGTTCGCCCGTCACCTCGGCCCCGGCCTCGCGCCAGCGGTCCAGCGCGGCGGGGTTGTTCACGAAATTGACCCCGATCTCCTCCAGCACCGTCTCGGCGTTGTGCTCGATGATCTGGAGCGTCTCCTCGTTCAGAAGCTCCATGTTGGGAATGTTGCGCTCGATGAAGCGCGCGGTCTCGATCCGCATCGTGGTGCGTTCGGCCCGGCGTGCGGCCCCGCCGCCGCCCCGTGTCCTGCGCCGTTCGACTGCCTCGTTCATGCATCCGCCCTTTCCGCATGGGGCCGAAACGCAATCGGCCCGTTGGCGAGTGTCATAGCGGGTCGGCAGGAGCCGGTTGGGCCCGTTTGCGCCACCCTGCAAGCAAAAGCGACATCGCCCCCACGACAGCGCCCCTAGGACAGCGCCTTGCCGAGCCGCGGCAGCCGCGCCTTCTTCATCAGGCCGCGCATCGTCCAGGGCTCGCCCGACAGGCGCCTTGCTTCGTCCAGGACGGCGGTTGCGACCTTCTCCACCGGCGCGGGATGCGCCTGCAGGAAGCCCAGCAGGAAATTGTCCGGGTCAGCGCGGGAGAGCCCCTCGTCGCCAAGGATGTTCTGCGGAAAATCCTTCGCATTCATCGTCACGATGACATCCGCGTGCCCCACGACCGCCGCTGCCAGCACATGGATGTCGGCCGGGTCCGGCAGCCAGAATCGCGCCTCCTGCCCGGGCTGGAGCCGGACCGAGGCACGCGGAAAGGCCGCCTCGGCCATCGCGATCTCGCCCCGCGCCAGCGCCTCGCCGCCCGGGCCCAGCCTGGCCGCCGCCAGCGCCCATTCCTCGAGGATTCGCGCCGACCAGAGCGGCTCGAAAAGCCCCTCGCGCGCGACGCCCAGGAGCATCTCGCGCATCACCGTCGGGTAGATGACGCAGGCGTCGAGCAGCGCCCTCATAGCCGGTAGAACAGCGCCTTGAGATAGCCGCTCTCGGCCAGCTGCGGGTGCATCGGGTGGTCCGGCCCGGCAAAGCCCGTGTGGATCAGCGTGCCCCGCCGCCCCGCCCGGCCGATTCCCCGGGTCGAGGCCTGGCGGAACTTCGACAGATCCGCCGCGTGCGAGCAGGAGCAGAGGCCGAGATACCCGCCCTCGCGCACCAGCGCCGACGCCCGTTGCGCCACCCGTTCATACGCCCGCAGCCCCGCCTCGAGCGCCTGTTTGGACGGCGCGAAGGCGGGCGGGTCGCAGATCACCACGTCGAAGGTCTCGCCCTCTTCGGCGAGCTTCGTCATCACGTCGAAGGCATCGCCCTTCCGCACCGAGAATCGCTCCGAGACGCCCTGCGCCTCCGCCCCCTGCGCCGCGAGGTCGAGCGCCGGTTGCGAGCCGTCCACGCAGAGCGCGCTTTCCGCCCCCGCCGCAAGCGCCGCCAGCCCGAAGCCGCCGACATGGGAGAAGACGTCGAGCACGCGCGCGCCCGCGACCAGCCGCTGCGCGAAGGCATGGTTCGGGCGCTGGTCGTAGAACAGCCCGGTCTTCTGTCCGCCGGTCAGGTCGGCCATGTAGGTCGCCCCGTTCATCGGCACCGCCACCGGCGTCTCGGGTGCTGCGCCCGTCAGAACCGCGTCCTGATCGTCGAGCCCTTCCAGACCCCGCGCCCGCCCGCTCGCGCTCTTCAGCACATTGGCGCAGCCCGTCACCTCGACCAGCGCCGCGACCATCTCGTCCAGCAGGACCTCGGCCCAAGCGGCGTTCGGCTGCACCACGCAGGTGTCGCCGAACCGGTCGATCACCACGCCAGGCAGGCCGTCCGCCTCGGCATGGATCAGCCGGTAGAAGGGCGCATCGAAGAGCCGCTCGCGCAGGCCGAGCGCCTTGCCGATCCGCTCCGCGAACCACGCCGTGTCAGGCGCGCCCGCATCGGCGCGGTCGAGCACGCGGGCGAAGATCCGCGAGTTCGGGTTCACTCCGACGAGGGCCAGCGGCTGGCGCTCCTCGTCCTCCAGCACGGCCACCGACCCCGGCGCGATGTTCTTCGTGCGGCGGTCGGTGACCACCTCGTTGTCATAGACCCAGGGCGCACCGTGGCGGATGGCGCGGGCGTTGGCCTTTGGTTTCAGGCGGATCACGGGAAGGTCGGTGCTCATGCCCCCCTCTACTCCGCTTTCCATGGGCTTGGAAGGCCCGGCGCGCCGCCTTGCCTCGCCCCCGCCGCAGGACTAGCTTTCCTGCATGGCCAGGCGACGGGGTCCCGACGGATGACCGGGAACGGGCCCGGCTGGACCGCACGGGGATGCGCTCCGGCGATGTCGAGAACGGAGGGCCGGTCGGCGAATGGATCACCCACGACAGGACCGGCGTTCCCTGCAAGGTCAGCACCCGCACGCCGGAACAGACCTGAAACCGGCCCGGCGGCCGGGCCGCGCCGCGTGCGTTGTTATCGCTAACACCGCCTGATAGGATGCGGCCAAGGAACAGGAGAGACGCCATGAGCCTCAACCCGACCATCGCCGCCGTCACCGAGCGGATCGTCGAGCGCTCGCGCCCGACGCGGGACCCCTACCTCGCCCGGCTGCGCGCCGCTGCCGACAAGGGCCCAACCCGCGCGCACCTGAGCTGCGGCGGACAGGCCCATGCCTACGCCGGCCTGCCGCAGGACCAGGAGGCGCTGGCCAGGGGCCGCGCGCCGAATATCGGGATCGTGACGGCCTACAACGACATGCTCTCCGCGCATCAGCCGTTCGAACGCTTCCCCGGCATCATCCGCGATGCGGCCCGGGCGCAGGGCGCCACCGCGCAGGTCGCGGGCGGCGTGCCCGCCATGTGCGACGGGGTCACGCAGGGCGAGCCGGGCATGGAGCTCTCGCTCTTCTCCCGCGACGTGATCGCCATGGCCGCGGGGATCGCGCTCTCGCACAATTGCTACGACGCGGCGCTCTATCTGGGCGTCTGCGACAAGATCGTGCCGGGGCTGGTGATGGCGGCCGCGACCTTCGGCCATATCCCCGCGATCTTCCTGCCCGCGGGGCCGATGCCGTCGGGTCTGCCCAACGACGAGAAGGCCCGCGTCCGCCAGCTCTTCGCCGCCGGAGAGATCGGCCGCGCCGAGCTGATGGAGGCCGAGATGGCCTCCTACCATTCCCCCGGCACCTGCACCTTCTACGGCACCGCGAATTCGAACCAGATGCTGATGGAGTTCATGGGGCTGCACCTGCCGGGTGCCTCCTTCGTGAACCCGAACACGCCGCTCCGCGACGCGCTGACCGTCGCGGGGACCGAGCGCGCGCTTGAGATCACCGCGCTCGGCAACGACTACCGCCCGGCGGGCGAGGTGCTGGACGAGAAGGCCTTCGTGAACGGCATGGTCGGGCTGATGGCGACGGGGGGCTCCACGAACCTCGTCCTGCACATGCCGGCGATGGCGCGGGCCGCGGGCATCCAGCTCGCCACCGAGGATTTCGACGAGATCTCCCAGGCCACGCCGCAGCTGGCGAAGGTCTACCCGAACGGCCTCGCCGACGTGAACCATTTCCACGCGGCGGGGGGCCTCGGCTACCTGATCGGGGAACTGCTCTCGGCGGGTCTCCTCCATGACGACGTCAAGACCGTGGCGGGCGACGGCCTGCACCGCTACACCGAGGAGCCCTTCGTCGAGGGCGGCCGCGTGACCTGGAAACCCGGCGCCGGCGTCTCCCAGAACGACAAGATCGTGCGCCCCGCCACCGATCCCTTCCAGGCAACCGGCGGGCTCAAGCGCCTGCGGGGCAATCTCGGCGACGGGATCATGAAGGTCTCGGCCGTGAAGCCCGACTACCACGTGATCGAGGCCCCCTGCCGCATCTTCGAGGACCAGGCGTCCGTGAAGGCCGCCTTCAAGGCGGGAGAGTTCACCTCGGACACCGTCGTCGTCGTCCGCTTCCAGGGCCCGAAGGCCAACGGCATGCCCGAGCTCCATTCGCTCACGCCCACGCTGGCGGTGCTGCTCGACCGCGGCATCCGCGTGGCGCTGGTGACGGACGGTCGCATGTCGGGCGCCAGCGGAAAGGTCCCCGCCTGCATCCACGTCGCCCCCGAGGCGGCGGACGGCGGCCCGCTGGCGAAGCTGCGGGACGGCGACATCGTCCGCGTCGATGCGGTCGAGGGCACGCTCACCACGCCCGTCGATCTGGAGACCCGCGAGGCGCGCCTGCCCGATCTTTCCGCCAACGGTTTCGGCATCGGCCGCGAGCTTTTCGAGAATTTCCGCCGCTACGCCGGCCCCGCCACCGCGGGCGCCTCGAACGTGGTCTGACCCCCCTTCATCTTTCCAGAAATACTCCCGCCGGAGGCATCCACCCCATGACACCCGACACCGCCAGCACGGAAACCGAGCGCCTCTGCCGCCTCGCCCCGGTGATCCCGGTCATCACCATCCACGACGCGAAGGATGCGAAACCCCTCGCCGAGGCGCTGGTCGCGGGCGGGCTTCCGGTGCTCGAGGTCACGCTCCGCACCGGGGCCGCGCTGGACGCGATCCGCGCCATGGCGGGCGTCGCGGGCGGATACGTGGGCGTGGGCTCCCTCCTGACGCCGGAGCAGGTGAGCCAGGCGGTTGCGGCGGGGGCCACCTTCGGGGTCTCGCCCGGGGCGACCGACAGGCTGCTGACCGCGGCGGAACAGGCCGGGCTGCCGATGCTGCCGGGTGCCGCGACCGCGTCCGAGGCGATGGCGCTCCTGGAACGCGGCTACCGGGTGCAGAAATTCTTCCCGGCCGAGGCCTCGGGCGGGGCAAGGGCGATCAAGGGCATCGGCGCGCCGATCCCCGGCATCCTCTTCTGCCCGACGGGCGGCGTCACGCCCGGGAACGCCGGCGAGTACCTCGCGCTCGACAACATCGCCTGTGTCGGCGGGTCCTGGGTCTGCCCGGAAAAGCTGATCGCGGCGGGCGACTGGAGGGCGATCGAGGATCTCGCGCGGGAGGCGGCGGCGCTGTGACCCCCCGGGTCGGGCCGTGCCCGTTCCGAGACGGTCCGCGCGAAATGCACCGCCCCCGGTAGCCTGCATGGTCCCTGCCCTGCTACACCGGCCGCAAACGTCACGCCCGGAGTTCCCATGGCATCCGACCTGCCCCCCTATTTCTTCCGCACCCGCGAGAACGGCGCCTTCGTCTTCCGCGTCGACACCGAGGACCGGATGCGGCGGATCGAGATGGACCAGATCGCCGTCGTCAACATCCGCAACGGCGAGATCAAGCCGCACGGGGACCGGCCGCTCTCCGAGGCCGACCTGGCCGCGATCCGCGACTGGATGACCGCCCGGCAGGCCGAGCTGGCCGCGCGCGACATCGACGACATCCGGCGCACGGTGGACCATCTGAACCAGACCGCCCATTGGGCGCAGGGCAAGGCCAGCGACGACCAGCTGGCCGAGATCACCGACACGCTGCTGATGGCGATGCACGACCTGCGCACGGTGCTCGTCCGCAAGAAGGCGGACCGGCTGATGCGCGAGCGCGGGATGGGCTGAACCGCCGCGCGCGCGAAACGCCGCACTCGACCGGCACCACCTGCCGTCCTACAGTCCCCGGAAGATGCCCGTGCCGCGGAGACGGATGGTGAAGGACGCGCCTTTTCTGAATTTCGTGCTCGCCGTGGTGCTGGTGCTGGCGCTCGGCTGGCTGCTGGTCATCGGCAAGTTCATCCTGCTGCCGCTCGCCTCGGCGACCATCCTCGCGCTGATGATCCACGCCGCGACCGAGGCGCTGTCGCGCCTGCCGCTCATCGGCCGACTGCCGGCCTTCGCTCTGCGCCTCGGGCTTCTCGCGGCCTTCGCCCTCGTGGTGCTGCTGCTCTACGCCGTCGTCGCCTCCACGGTGGACGACATTGTCCTGCGCACCCCGGCCTATGAAGAGAACCTGCGCGACATCGTCTCGCGGATCGCGGCCTATTTCCACATCGAGAGCGGCGAGGCCTGGCAGGCGATCCGGGAGGCGACGATCGACGAGATCGACCTGCGCCAGCTTGCGCTCTCGGTGCTGGGCGCGCTGACCTCGACCGGGGTGGCGGTGCTGATCACCATGGTCTTCACCATCTTCCTGCTGTCCGAACGGCAGAGCCTGGCCGAGAAGCTCGCGGTCGCCATGCGCGACCGGAACAATGCCGAACGCTCCTTCGAGGCGCTGGCCAGCGTGCGCGAACGGGTCAGCCGCTACCTGCTGGTCAAGACCTGCATCAACGTGCTCATCGCCGTGATCTCCTATGTCATCATGCGGAGCTTCGAGCTGGATTTCGCCCTCTTCTGGGCGCTGATGATCGGGCTGTTCAACTACATCCCCTATGTCGGCTCGATCGTGGCGGTGGCCTTCCCCGTCCTGCTTTCGGTCGTGCAGTTCGGAGAGCTGGGCACGACGCTCCTGCTGGCCGCGGTGATGACCGTGGCGCAGATCCTCGTCGGCAACATCATCGAGCCGCAGGTGATCGGGCGGCAGCTGAACCAGAGCCCGATCGTCGTGGTCTGCGCCCTGGCGGTCTGGGGCGCGATCTGGGGGATCCCGGGCGCGATCCTCGCGGTGCCGATGACCGCGAGCCTCGCCATCGTGCTGCATGCCTTCCCGGCGACGCGCCCGGTCTCGATCCTGCTGGCCGAACGGATCGACGATCCGAGGGCGACGGGCCTGATCGTCAGGCCCTGAGCGCGGCCGGCAGCGTGTTGTGCCAGAACCGCGTCATCATGAAGACGGACGCCGCGGCGAGCCCGGCGGCGAGGCCAAGCCAGATGCCCGGGCCTTCCCAGCCCAGCACGAAGCCCAGGACATAGGAACAGGGCACGCCGATCAGCCAGTAGGAGATCGCCGCGTAGATCATCGGGACGCGCGTGTCCTGCACCCCGCGCAGCAGGCCGAGCGCCATCACCTGCGCCGCGTCGACCAGCTGGAAGAGCGCCGCGGCGTAGAGCAGGACGGTGCCGATCTCGATCACCCGGGGGCGGTCCGGGTCGGCCGGGTCCACGAAGAGCCCGATGAGCGGCCCGGGAATGGCGACGATGATCGCGATCGTGACGAGCGCGGCAAGGCCCGACAGCGCCGTGACCACCAGAGCCCCGTCGCGCAGCCCCTGCGCGTCGCCCCGCCCGATCGCGCGGCCGGCGCGGATCGTGGCGGTATTCGACAGCCCCAGATGGATCATGAACACGACCGAGGCGACCTGGATCGCGATCCCGTGGGCGGCAAGGTGCAGCGGCCCGATCCAGCCCATCATCAGCGACGACATGGCGAACAGCCCGACCTCGGCCACCGTGGTGATCCCGATCGGCCAGCCGAGGCGGAAGACGGTGCCGAAGGCCTCCCGGTCCGGGCGCCAGAAGCGGCGGAACAGCTCGTGTTCGGGCGTCGCGGTCTCGGTGTAGACCACCAGCGCGAGCAGCGAGACGGTGTGCACCATGACGGTCGCGACGGCGGCGCCGCGCACCCCCATCTCGGGCGCGCCCCAGTGGCCGAAGATGAACATGTAATTGCCGAGCCCGTTCACCAGCACAGCGAGGATCGTCACCCAGAAGACGACGCGCGTGCGCTCGAGCGCGGAGAGATGGCTTTTCAGCACCATCACCCCGAGCGCCGGGAAGATCGCCCAGGCGGTGATCGACAGGTAGTCGTCCGCGATCCGCGCCAGCTCGGGCTCCTGCCCGAGCGCCAGCAGGATCGTGTCGGCATTCAGCAGCAAGGGCAGCGTCGCACAGGCATAGAGCGCCGAGATCCAGAGGCTCATCCGGGTGACACGCCGCGCGGTGGTCGTGTCGCCCGCCCCCTCGGCACTGGCGACCAGCGGCGAGACCGCCCATGCGAAGCCCGAGCCCGCGATGAACAGGATGAAGAAGAGCGTTCCGCCCAGCACCTCGCCCGCCAGCACGCGCACGTCGTACCAGCCCAGCATGAAGGTGTCCGTCATCTGCACGGCGAACTGCGCCACGTGGCTGCCGATCAGCGGCAGGCCGAGCGCGAGAATCGCCTTCACATGGGCGCCGTATGTCATCCGGGCGGTCATGGCAGGGGCTTTAGGGCCGGGACGGCGGGGCGGCAAGGCGGAAGCCGGGCGCCCCATGCACAGGTGGCGGGGCCTTCTGTGCCCCGGCCCCGCGGCCGCGCCCTCAGAGCAGCGGCAGGAGCAGGCCGAGCGCCACGGCAGCGATCAGCGCGCCGGCGGCGCCTTCGATCAGCGCCGTGGTGCGCGCCACGGTGTCGGAGGTCGCGAGGTCCGAGACGCGGGCCATCGCCGCCCCGTGGGCATGGGCCGAGAGCAGCGCGACGAGGATCGTGATGCTGGCCGTCCCGAGCGCCATGGCGAATGTGCCGACGACCCCGGTGCCGAAGAGCCCCATGGCATGGGTGATGATCAGCAGGAACAGCGCCCCGGTGCAGGGACGGATCGCGATGGCAAGCACCAGGAGCGCGCCCTCGCGGAACGACGTCACCCGCTCCACCGCCTCGACGCCGGGGCCGTGATCGTGCCCGCAGTCGTGGTGGTGGTCGTGGTCGTGATGCCCGGCCGGCACGGGCCGCCCGATCCGGCGCAGGCGGCGCGTCGCGCGCAGGATCAGCCAGAGGCCGATCAGTCCGATCGCTGCCCAGGAGACGGGCGCGAAAAGCGCCTCGGCCGCGCCGGTGAGCTGTTCGCGGCCCCAGCCGAGCAGCAGGATACCCGCCCCGACCAGCAGGACGGCGGTGACCGCCTGCCCGAGGCTCGACAGGAGCGCGAGCCAGGCCAGCCGCCGCGCCGTGCCGCGCCCGGCGAGCCCCATGCCGCCGATCAGCACCTTGCCGTGGCCGGGGCCTGCCGCGTGGAAGAAGCCGTAGGTGAAGCAGATCGCCATCAGCCCCAGCACCGCGCCCGCCTGCCCGGCCTTCACGCCGCGCAGCCCGCCCGCGAGCGCGTTCTGCGCCGAACGCTGGCCCTCCATCGCGCGCAGGGTGATCGTCTCCATGCCGCCGAAGGCAAAGAGCCAGAGCGCCAGAGCGGCGAAGAGCGTCACCGGCACCCAGGCCCAGAGCGCCACACGCGGGCGGGGCATGGAGTGATCGCTCATTGAGCAGCTCCGCAGTGAATCGTGACGGTCTGCGCGAAGGCCTCGCCCACCTCGGGGAAGTCGTCGATCGTGGGCGGGCGCCCGTCGAGCTCTTCCTCGACGCGTTTCCGGGCGGCCTCGAGATCCGGGTCCTCGATCACCGCCGCGCAGCCCTCGGGCGCCGTGACGCCGCCGGTCAGGTCGTAGGCGGTGTAATAGGTCGGATCATAGGCCCGCAGCACCAGATCCGGCGGCGCGGCTTCGGCGAAGGGACGGAAATGCCGGGTCTCGATCCGCCCCCCGCTCACCGCCGTGCCGCGCGGCTCGGGCGGGCCGAGCGTCACCGGCCCCGAGGCGGCGCTGACATAGAGATCGCCCGCGTAGCCGTCGACCCACTGCATGTCGAACCCGGTGAGCCGGGCCAGCTCCGCCTCGGTCAGGGTGCCGTCGTAATCGCCGTCGAGCCCCATGTCCTCGAAGATCAGGAGCGAATAGAATTCGTCGTAGCGCCAGGTGACCTCGACCCCCGCGGGGCGGCCCGCCGCGTCGGTCACCAGCGCAAGGGCGGTGTCTACGAAGATATGCGGATGCGCCTGCGCGCCGAGGGGCAGCAGGATGGCAAACAGCGCGGGAAGCAGGCGGTCCATGGCTTGGAATTAGCCGCTCGGACCGCGGCTGGCTAGGCGGCAAATGCGCTGCGCGACCTTTCGCCGAACCTGCCCGCCCCGGTCCGTTCCCGTGCCGCTGCATCGCGGCGTGACTTTACGTCAGGTTGCATTCTACGCTCCCGCTGCGCGGCCGGAATGTGACAGGCGCCGCACCCAGGGAGGAGACAAACCATGACAAGATTGATCGCACCGGCACTGGCCGGGCTCGTGATGATGTGCGCGGCCGGCGGGGCCGTCGCGCAGGACACCGCCGCGGCGGACATGAGCTGGACCGAGAGCCAGTGGGGCCCCGAGGACGAGATCGGCGCCGCCAACCGCATGAGCCCGGAGGCCACCAGGGCCGCCGCCGCGCTGGTGACGGAGGGCAAGGTCTACGCGCTCGGCCTGACGCTCGACCGCGACGTGCCGGCCTTCGCGCCCCGCTCCATGTCGATCGCGGTGCTGCAGCCGGGACAGGTCAACAGCTCGGGCCTTGGCGAGACGATGACGACCTACAACGACGACATCTTCATGGGCTGGCTCGGCATCGGCTCGCAGATCGACGGGCTGGGCCATATCGGGGTCGATCACACCTATTACAACGGGTTCGAGGATTCGGACTTCGTGATGGGCGACGGGCTGACGAAGCTCGGGATCGAGAAGGTCCCGCCGCTCGTGGCCCGCGGCGTGCTGCTGGACATGGCCAAGCATTTCGGCGAGCCGATGCTGAGCGAGGGCACGGCCTACACGCGCGAGGACATCATCGCCGCCGCCGAGGCGCAGGGCACCGAGATCCGCGAGGGCGATGTGGTGCTGTTCCATTCCGGCTGGCTCGACCTTCTGAAGGAAGAGACGCGGGACGCCGAGCGCTATGGCTCGGTCGAGCCGGGGCTGGGCAAGACCGGCGCGGAATACCTGGCCGAGATCGGGGTGATGGCGGTCGGCGCCGACACCTGGGGGCTCGAGGTCCTGCCCTTCGAGGAGGGCGTCGGCGTCTTCGAGGTGCACCAGATCCTGCTGGCCAAGAACGGCATCTACATCCTCGAGAACATGGTGACCGAGGAGCTGGCCGCCGACGAGACCTACGAATTCATGTTCGTGCTCGGACAGGCGCGGGTGCGCGGGGCGGTGCAGATGATCATCAACCCTGTTGCGATCCGCTGAGATCGCTGCTCATCTGGGGCCGGGCCGCCGTCGCGCGGCCCGGCTTCACGCATGGAGGGCGCGATGGAAAGCCGGACGGTGACGCTGGGGGGACAGGCGTTCCACCTGCGGGAATGGGGCAACCGGGACGCGCCGGTCCTGCTGATGCTGCACGGCTTCCCCGAGTTCGGCGGCGCCTGGGCCGAACTGGCCGAGCGGCTGTCGGACACCTGGCGCTGCGTCGCCCCCGACCAGCGCGGCTATGGCCAGAGCTGGGCGCCCCCCGAGGTCGAGGCCTATCGCATTTCCGAGCTGGCGGGCGACATGGCCGCGCTGGCCGAGCATCTCGGCGGACGGGTGACGGTCATCGGCCATGACTGGGGCGCCTCGGTCGCCTATGCGCTGGCGATCGGACGGCCCGACCTGGTGGAGCGGCTGGTGATCCTGAACGGCGTGCACCCCGGCCCGATGTCCGCGGCGATGATCCGCGACGGCGCGCAGCGCCGGGCCTCGCAATACATGCGCTACCTGCGCAGCGAGGGCTCCGAGGACCGGCTGGCCGCGAACGGCTTCGCCTCGCTCCTCGGCCTCTTCGCCGAGGGCATGGACATGTCCTGGATGACGCCCGACAAGCGCGAGGAATACGTGGCCGAATGGTCCCGCCCCGGCCGGCTGACCGGGATGGTCAACTGGTATCGCGCCACCAACCTGCCCGTTCCCGAGCCCGGCGAGCCGACGGACCGCCAGCCCGTCCCCGTCGAAGGCTTCCGGGTGAGCATGCCGCATCTGCTGATCTGGGGGATGGGCGACAAGGCCCTGCTGCCCGAGGCGACCGAGGGGCTCGAGGCATGGTGCGACACCCTCACCCGGGTCGAGGTGCCGGACGCGGATCACTGGGTCATCCACCAGAAGACGGCCCAGGTGGAAGCGATCCTGCGCGACTGGCTGGAAGAGCCGGATCCGGGATCCGCGACCTGAGCTTGGGGCGGCACATCCGCCGGGACCGCCCACGCAGCCCCTCGCCAATCGCCGGGCCGCGTGGCACTCTGCGCGCACCATGAAGGACACCGAGGGACTGTCGCCGGAACTGCTGCTCCACGCCTACAGCGTGGGCGTCTTCCCGATGGCCGAAAGCCGCGACGACCCCGAGCTCTTCTGGGTCGATCCGCGCCGCCGCGGCATCTTCCCGCTGGACGGGTTCCGGATCTCCCGCTCGCTTGCCCGCGCGATCCGGCGGATGGATTACGAGGTCACCGTGAACCGGGACTTCGCGGGTGTGGTCGATGCCTGCGCCGATCGCGACGAGACCTGGATCAACGCCGAGATCGCCCGGCTCTACCAGGAGCTGCACGAGATGGGCCATGCCCATTCGCTCGAGATCAGCCACGAGGGCCGGCTGATCGGCGGGGTCTACGGCGTGGCCTACGGCGCGGCGTTCTTCGGGGAAAGCATGTTCTCGCAGCGCAGGGACGCCTCGAAGATCGCGCTGGCCTGGCTGGTGCAGCGGCTGAATGCGGCCGGCTTCACCCTGTTCGACACCCAGTTCCTGACGCCGCATCTCGCCTCGCTCGGCGCGGTCGAGATCTCACGCGCGCAGTATCAGGCCCTGCTGCGGGACGCCGTGCGGCGGCCTGCGGATTTCACCGCCCCGCCGGTGCCGCGCGATCCTCAGGAGGTCCTGCAGCGCAGCACCCAGATGTCGTAGCGGAAATGGTCCAGCGCGTTCAGCGCGGGCGACGAGGCGACCATCCAGCCGGAAAAGATCGGCTCGGGCGATTTGCCCGGCTCGGTGATCATCAGGTAGGCATAGGCGTCGCCCTCGGGATCGCCCTCGGGATAGCGGCATTCCCGCAATTCCACGATCAGCTTGCCGATCCGGACCGAGGAGCCGGAGGCCATGTCGAATTCCGAGACGTCCCCGTTGATCTTGTCGAGCGCCTTCAGCCGCGCGCCGGGCGCCGGGGTGACGCGCTTCTCTTCGGTGGTCGCGCCCTCGACATCGTCCTGAAGGCTGACCTGGGCCGCCGCCGTCCCTCCGGGGATCGCGAGCGCCATCGCCAGCAGTGCTGCACGGATCATTGGCCGCTTCCTCCGGATACGTATTTCAGCAGAAGCGAGATCAGGCTAACCGCGCCCTGCGTGTCCACGACCTCGTCCCCAGGGGCGAGGTAGAAAGGTGAGCCGCCGGGCGAGATCTCGATGAAATTGCCGCCGAGCAGGCCCTCGGAACTGACCAGCACCGCGCTGTCGTCGGGCACCTGCACGCCGTCCTGCACGGTGAAGGTGGTCACGGCGCGGTAGGTCTCGGTGTCGAGGTCGACGCCCGTGACGCTGCCGACCTTCACGCCGGCGAGGCGCACGTCCGTGCCGACCTGGATGCCCTCGGCCGAGCGGAACGAGGCGATCAGCGGATAGCCCGACCCGCCCCCGGAGATCCCCGCGACCTGCGCGGCATAGATGCCGAATCCGACGGCCAGCGCCAGAACGGCGCCACCGACGAGGACTTCAGTGGAGTTTTCCGCCAAGGGTCTGCCTTACTCGGGCTGCCATGCCTCGTAATCCGAACGCGGCGCCGGATCCGGGCGGCGGATCGAGCCGGTCGGCGCATAGGCCAGCGGCGTGCCCGTCAGGTTCTCGGTATGCGGCTTCTCCCACGGCTTGCGGGTCAGCGGCCGTTCGGTCGGGGGTTCGTCAAAGGTGTGGTGCAGCCAGCCATGCCAGTCGGGGCTGACCCGGCTCGCCTCGGCCTCGCCGTTGAAGATCACCCAGCGTTTCTTGCCGTCCTGCGTCCGGTAGAAGACATTCCCCTGATCGTCCTCGCCCACCTTCACGCCCTTGCGCGAGGTGTAGAACTGCGTGTTCAGGGTGGACCCGTTCCACCAGGTGACACCGCGAAGAATGCTGCTGAGAATGCCCATATGGACCTCCGGACTTGGCTGCCCCCGATATGGCGTATCGGGGGGCGAAGGTCCAGCCCTCAGAGGCTGCGACCGGGTGAGAGGGGCAGACGCGCCGTGACCTCGATCTCGATCCGGTAGACCGGGTCGATCAGCCCCGCCTCGATCATGGTCGCGGCGGGCGGATTGGCGCCGAAGGTTTCGGCAAGGAGCGGCCAGCAGGGTTCGAACTCGGTCCGGTCGGGCAGGATGTAGGTGACCCGCACGACATCGGCGAAGCTCGCGCCCGCCTCGGCCAGCGCGCGTCCCATGGTGTCGAGCGCGCAGCGGCACTGGCCGACCACGTCCGCGGGCGGTTTGCCGGTCGCGGGGTCGGTGCCCACGGTGCCCGCGACGAAGACCCACCCGTCGAGCACGACGGCCCGGGCATAGCCGATCCGCGCCTCGAACGGGGAGCCGCTGGTGATGGTGCGTCTTTCGCTCATCCGGTTTTCCTGAAGATCAGAACGTCCTGGAAATCGCGCAGCCCCTTGCGGCCCGACCAGCTGCCGTCATGGACCGTCTCGATCACCGCGTCGTGCTCGGCCGCCAGCCGTTCCCAGAAGGCGCGCGAATAGCCCACGGCGAGGTCGGGTTCCTCGAGCCGTTCCACCAGCGCCTCGCCGATCGAATGCGCCAGCGAAAAGCGCGCGCCGGGCTGCCGGTTCTCGGCCAGGAAGGTCGTGAAATACGCCCTGCCCCCGGTGTCGAGGCAGCGCATCGCCTCGGCGAAATAGCGGCGGGTCTGGGATTCGGGCAGGTGCGTGAAGACCGAGATCGCGACCGCGAGGTCGAAGCTCCGGTCCTCGTAGGGGAAGGTGTAATCCTCGGGCTCCACGGCGCCGAAGGGATTGTAGAAATCGTTCCGGATATTGGCGTAGTCGAAGCGGTAGCGCGGGTCGCGGATCGCCTTGCGGCACCAGAGGATGCCGTAGCGCACCACGTCGAAGCCGCGGTAGAGCCCGATCCGGTTCTGCCGCGCGAAGGCGGTGGCGATGCGCCCGATGCCGCAGCCGATGTCCAGCACCCGGGTCGTGTCATCCAGCGGCACGTCCCGCCCGATCGCGGCGACGATGGTGTCGCCCTGCTTGATGAAATCGCCGTCCGCGCCGTAGTTCAGCGTGGCCGGCGGCGCGCCGTTCGCCCCGTCTAGGAAGCTGGAATAGCGCACGATCAGCCCGATCATCGGGCTGACCACGGCATATTTGGCCAGGCGCAGGTACTTGGACGCCAGGCGGTCAGTGCGGGAGGTGGCGACGCCGGTTTTCATCCGACATCAACCGGCGCTGGCGCCTTCCTTCTTGCTGTCCGCATAGATCATCAGCGGCGATGCATCGGAATAGACCGCCTCCTCGTTCACGACGACCTCTTCCACGTTGTCCATGCCCGGCAGGTCGAACATCGTGTCGAGCAGGATGTCCTCGAGGATGGAGCGCAGGCCACGGGCGCCGGTCTTCCGCTCGATCGCCTTCTTCGCGATGGCGGTGAGCGCATCGTCGGTGAAGGAGAGCTTGGCATCCTCGAGCTCGAACAGGCGCTGGTACTGCTTCACCAGGGCGTTCTTCGGCTCGGTCAGGATGGTGACGAGCGCGTCCTCGTCGAGGTCCTCGAGCGTCGCGATGACGGGCAGACGGCCGACGAATTCCGGGATCAGCCCGAATTTCAGCAGGTCCTCGGGTTCGAGGTCCTTGAAGACCTCGCCCACGCCGCGGGCGTCCACGTCGCGCACATCGGCGCCGAAGCCCATGGCCGAGCCCTTGCCGCGCTGCGAGATGATCTTGTCGAGACCGGCGAAGGCGCCGCCGCAGATGAAGAGGATGTTCGTCGTGTCCACCTGCAGGAATTCCTGCTGCGGATGCTTCCGGCCGCCCTGGGGCGGAACGGAGGCCACGGTGCCTTCCATCAGCTTCAGCAGCGCCTGCTGCACGCCCTCGCCCGACACGTCACGGGTGATCGAGGGATTTTCCGACTTGCGGGTGATCTTGTCGACCTCGTCGATATAGACGATGCCGCGCTGCGCCCGTTCGACGTTGTATTCCGAGGATTGGAGAAGCTTCAGGATGATGTTCTCGACATCCTCGCCCACGTAACCGGCTTCGGTCAGCGTGGTGGCGTCCGCCATGGTGAACGGCACGTCGAGGATCCGCGCCAGCGTCTGGGCCAGCAGCGTCTTGCCGCAGCCCGTGGGGCCGATCAGCAGGATGTTCGACTTCGCCAGCTCGATGTCCGAGGACTTCCCGGCGTGGTTCAGACGCTTGTAATGGTTGTGCACGGCGACCGAGAGCACCCGCTTCGCCTTCATCTGCCCGATGACGTAATCATCGAGGACCTGGCAGATCTCGAGCGGCGTGGGCACGCCGTCCGAGCTTTTCAGGCCGGAGGATTTCGTCTCCTCCCGGATGATGTCCATGCAGAGTTCGACGCATTCGTCGCAGATGAACACGGTCGGACCCGCGATCAGCTTGCGCACTTCGTGCTGGCTCTTGCCGCAGAAGCTGCAATAGAGCGTGTTCTTGCTGTCGCTACCCGAATTGTTCGCCATTTCGCACCTTTTGCCCGGTTCCGGGCTGCTCCGGCTGTCCGGAGGCCCACCCTTCGCTGCGTTTCCCCACAGACTAGGGCAGCCCCCCGGGCATCACAATGTCAAAAATGCCTCACAAACCTTGCCGTGAGGTTTCGCCGTTATGCCTCAGTCCCGTCGGGTTTGACACGGCTTTCGACGATCTCGTCGATCAGACCCCATTCCTTCGCGTCTTCCGGCGACATGAAGTTATCGCGTTCCAGCGCCTTTTCCACCGTTTCGAGGTCCTGTCCGGTGTGGCGGACGTAGATCTCGTTCAGGCGTTTCTTGAGTTTCAGCGTCTCTTCGGCGTGGATCATGATGTCCGTCGCCTGGCCCTGGTAGCCGCCCGAGGGCTGGTGGACCATGATCCGGCTGTTGGGCAGCGAGAACCGCATCCCCTTCTCGCCGGCGGTCAGCAGGAGCGAGCCCATCGAGGCCGCCTGCCCGATCACCAGGGTCGAGACCTTGGGCTTGATGTACTGCATCGTGTCGTAGATCGACAGGCCCGACGTCACCACGCCGCCCGGCGAGTTGATGTACATCGAGATCTCCTTCGACGGGTTCTCCGCCTCGAGGTGCAGAAGCTGCGCGACGATCAGGCTGGACATGCCGTCATGCACGGGGCCCGAAAGGAAGATGATCCGCTCCTTCAGGAGGCGCGAGAAGATGTCGTAGGCCCGTTCCCCGCGGCTGGTCTGTTCGACCACCATGGGAACGAGGTTGTTCATGTAGAATTCTGCCGGATCTTTCATTGTCGACCTGCCCATGCTGCCTTCTGACCACGCGCGGCCAGTTCCTTGCAGAGTCTTAGTCACGCATATGAGGGGCTGCAAGGGCGGGGCCGGGAATTGTCCCGCGCATTGTCATCACCTTGTCACCGCCCCCCCGCTATGCGATCCCGTAGCGCCCCGGGGAGACAGACATGCAGGATCACCGCCGCTTCGCCCTCTATTACCTCTGCCCGCCGGGTCCGCTGGCAGATTTCGGCGCGGCCTGGCTTGGCTGGGACGTGGCGGAAGGGCGCGCGGTTGCACATCCCGACATCGCCGGACTGCCCGAACCCGCGGCAGAGATCACCGCGACCCCGCGGAAATACGGCTTTCACGGCACGATCAAGCCGCCCTTCCGCCTTTCTGAAGGGCGCAGCGCCGAGGGGCTCCTGGCCGAGGCGCGCGCGCTCTGCGCACGGCTCGCCCCGGTGGAGCTCGAGGGGCTCACGCTCGCCCGGCTGGGCCATTTCCTGGCCCTGACGCCCGCGGGCGGGACCGAGGCGCTCTCGTCACTGGCGGCGGCCTGTGTCGAGGGGCTCGATGATTTCCGGGCGCCCGCGCCCGAGGCCGAACTGGCGCGGCGCCGGGCCCGCGGGCTGACACCGCGGCAGGAGGAAAACCTCCTCCGCTGGGGCTATCCCTACGTCATGCAGGACTTCCGCTTCCACATGACGCTGTCGGGACGCCTCGCTCCCGAGGCGCTCGACGCCACGGCCAAGGCGATTGCCCCCCACCTGACGCCGCACCTGCCCGCGCCCTTCCGGATCGGGGCGCTGGCGCTCGTCGGCGCGGATGCGGCGGACCGCTTCCACCTGATCGAGCGCCTGCCGCTCGGCGGCTGAGCCGGCGGCCATCCGGCGCGGGGGCCGGGCGCGGCTTTCGTCGCGATGCCGCCACGGCCCTCTTGCCTCGGCGGCACGCGCCGGGCCAATCTGCCGCGACCTGCAACAAAGCAAGAGCCCAACGTATGGATTTCGAAGGCTATCCGACCTTCCGCGTCGCCGCCTGCGACCTCAACGGCCAGCTCCGCGGCAAGCGCCTGCCCGCCGGCCAGTTCTCGAAACTCGCCGAGGGCACGGTCCGGATGCCGCTCTCGGTCCTGAACGTCGATGTCTGGGGCGCCGACATCAAGGACAGCCCGCTGTTGTTCGAGACCGGGGACGCGGACGGCGTGCTCTATCCCACCGAACACGGGCCCGTGCCGATGCCGTGGCTCGGCAGCCCCGCCGCGCTTGTGCCGATGTGGATGTATCACGAGAGCGGCGAGCCCTTCCTCGGCGATCCGCGCCATGCGCTGGCCGCGGTGCTCGACCGCTACGCCGCCCGCGGCTGGCGGGTCGAGGCGGCGGCCGAGATGGAATTCTACCTCGTCGACGACAGCGGCGAGAGCCTGACGCCCCCGGTGAACCCGGTCTCGGGGCGGCCGCTCGGCGGGCATGCGATCCTCTCGATCCGCCAGCTCGACGCCTTCGACGCCTATTTCACCGAGCTCTACGAGGCCTGCGAGGCGATGGACATCCCCGCCGAGAGCGCGATCTCGGAGGCCGGTCTCGGCCAGTTCGAGATCAACATGACCCATCGTGACGCCATGGCCGCGGCCGATGACGCGGTGCTCTTCAAGGCGCTGGTCAAGGGGCTCGCGCGCAAGCACGGGATGGCCGCGACCTTCATGGCGAAACCCTTCGCGGAAGAGGCGGGCAACGGGATGCACGTGCATTTCTCGGTGCTGGATGCGGAGGGCAACAACATCTTCGACAACGGCGGACCCGAGGGGACGGAGCTGCTGCGCCACGCCGTCGCCGGCTGTCTGGCCGGGATGGCGCCCTCGACGCTGGTCTTCGCGCCGCACGGGCCCTCCTACGACCGGATCGTGCCCGGGGCGCATGCGCCGATCGGGGCCTGCTGGGCCTACGAGAACCGGACGGCCGCGATCCGCATCCCCGGCGGCTCGCCCCGGGCGCGCCGGATCGAGCACCGTGTGGCCTGCGGCGACAACAACCCCTACCTCGCGCTCGCGGTCATCCTCGGCGCGGCGCTGGCCGGGATCGAGGAGAAGATGGAGCCGCCCGCGCCGATCACCGGCAATGCCTATGCACTCGACCTGCCGGGGCTGGCGTCGGACTGGGAAACGGCGATCGACCTGTTCGAGAGCGATCCGCTGATCGCCCGCATCCTGCCCGCCGAGCTGATCGAGCATTTCTGCCGCACCAAGCGGCAGGAGAAGGCCCGGCTCGACACGATCCCGCAGGAGGAACGCTGGCTGGTCTACCTCGAGGCGGTCTGATCCAGCGGCGCGCGGGCAGAGCCCGCGCACGGGATACATGGCGATCCGGCCCGGGGCCGGATCGCGGCCGGCGCGGACGGAGAGGCAAGGCGCCGTCCCGGAAAGATGAAGCCCGGGCGCCACGCCGGCCCGGTCGCGGCGCCCAAATCCGCGGCACATCGTCCGCACCGACGCAAAAGCGGGCATGTCTTGACGTGTTCGGGTTTCCGCCCCCCACTTGGGGGCATATCAGGGCGGCACAAGCCGACTCGCTCCGACAGACAGGTTCCGTGACATGAAAAAACTGCTTTCCATCTCCGCTCTCGCCCTCGCGGCCTCCGCCGGCACCGCCTCGGCCGAGACGCTCGTCGTCTCCTGGTGGGGCTACAACGGCGACAAGCTCGACGCCAACCTCATCCAGCCCTTCAAGGAGATGTGCGGCTGCGACGTCGAATTCGAGACCGGCAACAACGCCGACCGCCTCGGCAAGCTGACCGCACGCGGCGGCAAGGGCGTGGACGTGATCTTCCTGACCGACGCCTATTCGCAGATCGGGATCGAGGACGGCGTCTTCCAGAAGATCGACCGCTCGAAGCTGGAAAACATCGACGAGATCTACGAGATCGCCCGCGATCCGCAGGGCGGCTACGGCCCGGCCTACACCGTCGGCCGGATCGGCATCGTCTATGACAGCGCGAAGGTCGAGCCGATCACCAAGTGGGAAGACCTGTGGCGCGAGGACCTCGCCTCCTCGATCTCGCTGCCGAACATCACCACCACCGCGGGCCCGATGTTCGTCGTGCAGGCCGGTGACGTGGCCGGTGTCGACGCCTACGAGGATGCCGACGCGGCCTTCGCCCAGATCGAGAAGATCAAGCCGAATGTGGTGAAGAACTACAACACCGGGTCGGAGATGGTGAACCTCGCCTCCACCGGTGAGATCGCCGTGACGATGACGCAGGACTTCACGCTGTCCTCGCTGAAGGAAGCCGTGCCGACGATGGAATGGGCGGAGCTCGAGGATGGCGACATCGCCGTTCTGAACACGCTCAACATCCCGACCGGCGCCGAGAACGTGGAGCTTGCCTACCAGTTCATCGACTTCGTGCTCTCGCAGGAGGTGCAGCAGAAGGAAGCCGAACAGGGTGTCGATGCGCCGGTCAACACGAAGGTGGAGCTCACCGACGAGCAGGCCGCCATGTGGACCTATGGCCAGGACGAGATCGACGCGCTCAACACGATGGATTATGCGAAGATGAACGCGGCGAAGACCGACTGGATCGACCGCTGGAACGAAATCTTCGGCATGTGATCCGAGCCGGGGCGCGTCTTCAGGGCGCGCCCCGTCGCAGCAAGTGAAAGTCCCTATGCCCCGCCTGCGCGCCTGGGCCCTGTCCGCCCCTGCCCTCCTCCTCGTCTTCCTCTTCCTCGGCCTGCCGGTGGCCTCGACGCTGGCCACGACCTTCGGCGATCCCGCGGGCCCGTTCTCGCAATATGCCGCCTTCTTCGAATCGCGCTTCCGGATGACCGTCCTGTGGCGGACGATGGAGGTGGCGCTGATCACCACCGCCGTCTCGCTCGTCGTCGGTTTCCTCACGGCCTGGGTGGTCGCCAAGGCGCCGCCCCGGGCGAAATCGCTTCTGATCATCGCGGCGGTCTTCCCGCTGCTGACCGGCGTCGTCGTCCGCTCCTTCGCCTGGCTCATCATCCTCGGCAAGGAGGGGATCCTCAACGACACCCTGCTCGCGCTCGGGATCATCGAGACCCCGCTCCAGATGCTCTACACCGAGTTCTCGGTGATCATCGCGATGATCTACCTCTTCGTGCCGCTGATGATCCTGACCCTCGTCGGCGTGCTCGAGGGCATCCCCGAGGACCTGACCGATGCCGCCGCATCGCTCGGCGCCACGCCCGCCGCGGCCTTCCGGCAGGTCGTCCTGCCGATGGCGGTGCCCGGGCTGATCGTCGGTTCGGTGCTGGTCTTCACCGGCTCCTTCACCTCCTACGCGACGCCCCAGCTTCTGGGCGGCGAGCGGCAGATGATGATGGGGACGTTCCTCTATCAGCGCGCCATGGTCACCTTCGACTGGGTCGGCGCCTCGACCATCGCCGCGATCATGGTCGTCGTGACGCTGACCACCGTGCTCGTCATGTCGAAGATGGCGCGGCGCCTGAACCCGGTGGCCGGCTGATGCGACAGAAGACACACCCCCTGCTTATCGCCTTCGCCGCGCTCACCTTCGCCTTCCTGATCGGGCCGCTGGTCATCATCATCGGCACCTCGCTGTCCGAGACCTCGTACCTGACCTTCCCCCCCGAGGGGCTGAGCCTGAAATGGTACGAGAACATCTTCGAGATCTCGGCCTTCCGCCGCACCATGGTGACGAGCTTCATCCTCGCCGTCGGCGGCACCGCGCTCTCGATGGCGATCGGCATCCCGGCGGCCTACGCGATGGCGCGCTACCGGGTGCAGCTGCCGGCCTTCCTCGGCAACATCTACGTGCTGCCGATCCTGATCCCCGAGATCGTGCTGGGCTTCTCGCTGATGAAATCGGTGGCCATCGGGGCGGACTTCCCGATCATGGCGGCGCTCTTCGTGGGCCATGCGCTGCTGGTCCTGCCCTATTGCGTGCGCGTGGTCGGCGCGTCCCTCAACGCCTTCGACTTCTCGATCGAGGAAGCCGCCGTCTCGCTCGGCTGCCCGCGCTGGAAGGCCTTCTTCCTCGTGGTGCTGCCCAATGTCCGGGCGGGGATCATCGCGGGCTTCATCCTCGCCTTCATCACCTCGCTCAACGACGTCTCGATCTCGATCTTCCTGACCGGGCCCGGCGTCTCGACCCTGCCCATCCAGCTGCTGGCCCATATGGAGCAGTTCTTCGATCCCACCATCGCCGCCGTCTCGGTGCTGCTCATGTTCGTGACCGTCGGCGTCATGGCCATCGTGGAGCGCACCCTCGGCCTGACCTTCCTGACGAAATGACCCGATGACCGTTTCCCTCTCCCTCTCCGACATCACCGCCCATTACGGCAGCACGAAGGTGCTGGAAGACCTGAACCTGCACGTGGGCGAAGGCGAGCTGGTCTCGCTGCTCGGCGCATCCGGATGCGGCAAGACGACGACGCTGCGGCTGGTGGCGGGGTTCCTCGAGCCCACCACCGGCACGATCAAGCTGGGCGACCGCGACCTGACGCGGCTGCCGGCGCATGCGCGCAACATCGGGCTGGTGTTCCAGACCTACGCGCTCTTCCCGCACCTGACGGTGCGCGAGAACGTGGCCTTCGGGCTGAAGCAGCGCGGCATCGGCGGGGCCGAACGGACGCGGCGCGCCGATGCGATGATCGAGCGCGTCGGGCTCTCGGCCTTCGCCGACCGGCATCCGGCGAACCTCTCGGGCGGGCAGCGGCAGCGGGTGGCGCTGGCGCGCGCGCTGGTGATCGAGCCGCCGCTCCTGATGTTCGACGAGCCGCTCTCGAACCTCGACGCGAAGCTCCGGGTGGACATGCGGGTCGAGATCCGGCGGCTTCAGCAGGCGAACGGCACGACCGCGCTCTACGTGACGCATGACCAGGAGGAGGCGTTCTCGATCTCCGACCGCGTGGCGATCATGAACGCGGGCCAGATCATGCAGCTCGACACGCCCGAGGTGCTCTATTCCCGGCCCGCCAACGCTTTCGTGGCGGATTTCGTGGGCTTCGAGAACATGATCCCGATGACGGCCGTCTCGGAGGCCGGAGACGCCGTGCGCGCCGAGATGGCGGGCGGCACGAGCATCGAGCTGCCCAAGTCGCACTTCACCGTGCCGTCCAGGGACTTCATCCTCGCCGCCCGGCCCGAGGGGCTTCTCGTCTCGGCCGCAGGCGACGGGATCCCCACGACGCTCGGGCTCAGGACCTATCTCGGCCGCGCCTACCAGTACCAGTGCGAGACCCCCGCCGGCGAGGTGAAGGCCAACGGCCCCCTCGCCCAGCCCTTCGACAGCGGCGCCAATGCCGTCCTCATCCCCCAGCCGGAACAATGCTGCCTGCTGAGCGCCTGATCCTCACCAATGCCCGCATCCTGACGATGGATGCGGGGCTGACCGAGCACGCGCGCGGCTGGATCGCGCTGGAGGGCGACCGGATCGCCGCCCTCGGGGATGGCGCGCCGCCCGAGGGGCGGCAGCAGGACATGGGCGGGGATCTGGTGATGCCCGGCATGGTCAACCCGCATTGCCACATGCCGATGACGCTCTTCCGAGGCTTGGGCGAGGACGTGGACGACCGGCTCTTCCGCTACATCCTGCCGCTGGAGCGGGCCCTGGTGACGGCCGAGGTCGTCGAGATCGGGGCGGCGCTGGCGGCTCTGGAGATGATCCGGGGCGGCGTCACCACCGTGGCCGACATGTATTACTTCGAGGACCGGATCGGCGCGGTGCTCGACCGGTCGGGGATGCGCGGGGTCGTGGGCCAGACGCTGGCGGATTTCGCCGCCCCCGATCACGAGTCGATGGACGAGGGCTTCGCCCGGCTCGACGCGCTGGCGGATATGTATCGCGACCACCCCCGCATCACCGCCTCTGCCGCGCCCCATGCGCCCTATTCGACCGGGATCGAGGTCATGGCGCGGGTGGCGGAATGGTCCGGGGCGCATCCCGAGCTGCCGGTGCAGATGCACCTCGCCGAGACGCAGGCGGAACTGGACTGGGCCGCGAAACACGGCGCGACCACGGTGGAACTGACCGACCGCGCGGGGCTGCTGAACCCCCGGCTGGTGGCGGCGCATGTGATGTACCCGAGCGAATCCGACATGGACCTGATCGCCGAGCGCGGCGCCCATGTGGCCCACAACGCGCGATCCAACGGCAAGGCCGGGCGCGGGATCGCGCCGGTCACCGAACTGCGCGCGCGCGGCGTGAAGGTCGGGATCGCGACGGACGGGCCGATGTCGGGCAACACGCTCGACCTCTTCTCCCAGTTCGCCCCCGCGGCGATGTTCCAGAAGATCGCGCAGAACACCCGGGGGGCGCTGCCCTGCACGGACGTGATCCGCATGGCCACCATCGAAGGCGCGGCGACGCTGGGGATGGCCGACCGCATCGGCTCGCTCGAGCCCGGCAAGCAGGCGGACCTGATCCGCATCTCGCTCGCCGATCCCCGGCTGCATCCGATCTACGACATCTATGCGATGCTCACCTTCGCCACGATGCCCTCGGACGTGACCGGCACCATGGTCGCGGGCCGCTGGCTGATGGAGGACCGCGCGGTCACCACGCTGGAGGCGGACAAGACCCTCGCCGACGCCCTCCAGATCGCGGACCGGTTCAGGGCCCGCATGCACGACATCGACACCGGAGCCTGACATGCCCGCCATCATCGACACCGACCCCGGCATCGACGACGCCATCGCCATCCTCTATGCGCTCCGCCACCCGGGGCTCGAGATCGCCGCGATGACCACCGTGGCGGGCAACATCGGCCTCTCGGTCACGACCGCCAATGCGGGCCGCATCGCCGCGCTCGCGGGCATGCCCACCCCTGTCCATCCCGGCGCCAAGGCGCCGCTCGGCCGCGCGCCGCGCCCCGAGCTCGGCATTCACGGCAATGACGGCCTCGGCGGTGTCGCCTTCCCCGACGCCGCGCGAGCGCCCGAGGCGGAGGACGCCGTCGCCTACCTCGCCCGCACGCTGACCGCGGCGCCCGAAAAGACCATCGACCTTCTCTGCCTCGCGCCCCTGACCAACATCGCGAACCTTGTGACGCAGCACCCCGGGGCCGCGGCCCGGATCCGCCGCGTGATCGCCATGGGCGGCGCGGTGGACGAGCCCGGCAACATGGGCCGCGCCGAGTTCAACCTCGCCCACGACCCCGAGGCCGCGGCCATCGTGCTGCACGCAGGCCTCGACCTGACGCTCATACCGCTCGACGCCACCCGCAGGTTCCGGGCCGACGCGGCCTATCTCGAGACCCTCCGCGCGACGGCCAAGGCCCCCGCCGAGGCCTCCGCCGCCCTGATCGACGCCTATTTCGTCCAGACCGAGCACCAGGCGAAGGGGTCCGAGAGCCGCCCGCTCCACGACCCCTGCGTCCCGCTCTGCGCGCTTCATCCCGAGCTCTTCACGATCGAGACCCGCCACCTCCGGGTCGACCACGACGGCGCCCTGATCGAGGGCCCGCACCCGATCAGCGTGGCCATGGGCGTCGATGCCGACGGCCTCCGCGCCCGGCTGGCCGAAGGTCTGGCGTGCTAGGCGGTGCCGCACAGGGCCGCGCCGCGGCCCTCCGGGCCGGAGGCCGCCGCCGATGAGGACCGACGTCTGGCAACACCTCCACGACGACCTGACCCCGGGCGTCCAGCCTGATGGTGAGACCTTCGCCGTCCCCTTCGGCGCGCACCGGATCCTCCTGCCGATCCGCACCCTCGCGGACGGGCGCGGCGTCGCCTCGCTGATCGTCAACCAGGCGAGCTTCGCCGTCCTCGATGCCCTCGCCGACGCCGTGGCGGAGGGGCTCCGCCCCCATGCGCCCGAGGTGATCGCGGGCGTCCCCACCCTTGGCCTGACCCTGGCCGAGGCCGTGGCCCGCCGCCTGGGCCACAGCCGCATGGTGCCGCTCGGGACCAGCCGGAAGTTCTGGTACGACGAGGACCTCTCGGTCGCGCTGCGGTCCATCACCACGCCCGGCGGCGGCAAGCGCCTCTACGCCGACCCGCGGATGCTCCCCCTGCTGGAGGGCGCCCGGGTCGCGGTCGTCGATGACGTGCTCTCGTCCGGGGCCTCCATCGCCGCGACCCTGCGCCTGATGGAGCGGGTCGGCGTCACGCCGGTTGCCATCGGCGCCGCGATGCTTCAGGGCGAAGGCTGGCGGGAGAAGGTGGGCGCAACCCCCGTGGTCGGCGCCTTCGCCACGCCGATCCTGACGCAGACGCAAGAGGGCTGGACATGACCGAGATCACCGCCGCCTCCGAGGCCGCGATCCGCCGCGACCTGATCGACGTGGCGCTCGGCCGCCGCCCCGCCGACCTGCTGATGCGGGTCGGGCGGCTGCTGGACACGAACTCCGCCCTCTGGCGCGAGGATGTCGAGATCGCGATCCTGCAGGGCCGCATCGCCTATGTCGGCCCGCGCGGCACCTTCCCCGGCACCGCGACCGAGACCGTCGAGAAGCCCGGCCTCGCCGCCGTCCCGGGCCTCGGCGAGGTGCACAAGCATATCGAGAGCTCGCACGTCACGCCCGAATACGAGGCCGCGCTCGTCATCCCGCGCGGCAACACCTGGACCTGCGAGGCGAGCCACGAATTCTCCAACGTCGTGCCGGACCGGACGCTCGACTTCTGGCTCGCCCCCCGCCGCGCCGGCTCGCCGCTGAAGATCTTCCCCCTGCCCGGCTCGGCCGTCCCGCCGACCGCGTGGGAGCATGGCGCGCATCTTGATGGGGTCGACCAGACCCGGTTCCTGGGCGAAAGCCTGATGACCGCGGGGCTTGACGAGGTGATGGACTGGCCCGCCGTCCGCGACCGCGACAACCCGGCCCATCCCCGGCTCTGGTCGATGATCGAAGCGACCTGGAACGCACGCGCCGTGGTCGAGGGCCACGCGGCGGGCATCCGGGATCTGCCCAACATCAACGCCTTCGCCGCCTCCGGCATCAGTTCGGACCACGAGGCCTGGACCGCCGAGGAGGCCTTCGACAAGCTGCAATCCGGCCTCTTCGTCGAGATCCGCATCCACACCGGGCCCGAGATCGTGGCGGGGCTGCTGGAACGGGGCCTGAAGGACTGGAGCCAGGTGGCGCTCGCCACCGACGACCGGCCGGCGCAGGAGGTGCTGGCGACGGGTGCCACGGACCGCAACGTCCGCATGGCGATCGACGCGGGCCTGCCGCCCGAGACGGCGATCCAGCTTGCCACGATCAACCCGGCGCGGCACATGCGGCTGACGCCCTGGGTCGGCTCCCTCGCGCCGGGGCGGTTCGCGGACATCGTGCTGCTGTCGGACGTGGAGCGCTTCGAGATCGCCGAGGTCTGGGCCGACGGGCGCCACGCCTCCACGGGCAAGCAATACCTTCTCGACGTGCCGCGGATCGACTGGCCCGACTGGGCGCGGCAGACGGTGAACATCGGGCGCGCGCTCGGGGCCGAGGATTTCGCCATCCCCGCCGCAGAGGGCCGCGAGACGATGCAGGCCGCCGTCATCCGCCCTTTCCACTGGACCGACGACTTCCTGACCTTCGAGCTGCCGGTCGAGAACGGCCAGGTCCAGCGCGACGCCACCCGCAACATCACCAAGTTCGCCATCGTCGACCGCTATTCCGGCACCGCCTCGGTCTCGAAGATGTTCTGGCTGGGCTGCGGCCCGCGCGATCCCGACACCGCGCTCTGCTGCTCCATGGCGCATGACAAGCATAACATCTGGTGCGCCGGCTCCTCGGATGCCGCCATGGCGCTCGCGGTCAACACCTGCGCGGAGATGAACGGCGGCTGGGTCCTCGTCCACCGGGGCGAGGTCAGCGCCACCGTCTCCTACGAGATCGCGGGCCTGATGACCGCCCGCCCGGCCGAGGCGCTCGCCGCCGACATGGCCGCGCTCTACGCGGCGGGCGAAAAGGTCGACTGGATGTTCGAGGAGAGCTACCACCCCCGTTGGGCCCCGGGCTTCCCCGAGCGCCTCGCCTTCGCGACGCTGACCTGCTCGCCGTGGCGCTGGAACCTCGTCGCCCCGTCCGAGCATGCGCCCGAGGGCTTCGTGCAGGTGCAGACCGGCGAGACCCACCCGGTCGTCTGGTAGGAGTGCCGCGCCGCCAGGGGTTTGGGCGACGCGGCACGCGTGCCACCGCCAGGGAGCCATGCGCGGCAGGCACGTCGTAGCACGCCCGTGGGGATGGGGCGCACGCTCGCGTTCCGCGTGGACCGGCACGTTCCGTCCGGGCGGGCCCGCGCATCTGCGACAGGTCCGGCACAAGGTGGTGCCACGCGGTCGGCGCCCCGCGACGGGAGGGGTGTGTCGCGAGTCGATCAACTCTACTCATAGTTGTGCACCCTTGTCACGCGCCAAACGCGGGCCGCGCCGCCTGTCCCCCTTTCCCTTCCCCCCCCGTTTCGATATTCGAGCGCGGACCAAAGGAGAGACGCGACATGGCGATGGACAAAACCTTCGACGCCGCCGAGGCCGAAGACCGCATCTACCGGGCCTGGGACGAGGCCGGTGCCTTTGCCGCGGGCGCCAACGCGAAGCCCGGCAAGCCCGCCTTCTCGATCATGATCCCGCCGCCGAACGTGACGGGCTCTCTCCACATGGGCCATGCCTTCAACAACACGCTGCAGGACATCCTGATCCGCTGGAAGCGGATGCAGGGTTACGACACGCTCTGGCAGCCCGGCACCGACCACGCGGGGATCGCCACCCAGATGGTGACGGAACGCGAGATGGCCGCCAACCAGGAGCCCTCGCGGACCGAGATGGGCCGTCCGGCGTTCCTCGAACGGGTCTGGCAGCAGAAGGTGAAGAGCCGCGGCACGATCATCGGCCAGCTGAAGCGCCTCGGCGCCTCGGCCGACTGGTCGCGCGAGGCCTTCACCATGGGCGGCGCACCGGGCGATCCCGAGCCCTCGAAGCAGAACTTCCACGACGCCGTCATCAAGGTCTTCGTCGACATGTACGACAAGGGCCTGATCTACCGCGGCAAGCGGCTGGTGAACTGGGACCCGCATTTCGAGACCGCGATCTCGGACCTCGAGGTCGAGAATGTCGAGGTCGCGGGCCACATGTGGCACTTCAAGTATCCGCTCGCGGGCGGCGCGACCTACACCTACGTGGAAAAGGACGAGGACGGCAACGTGCTCTTCGAGGAAGAGCGCGATTACATCTCCATCGCCACCACCCGGCCCGAGACGATGCTGGGCGACGGCGCGGTGGCGGTCCACCCGTCGGATGAGCGGTACGCCTCGATCGTCGGCAAGCTCTGCGAGATCCCGGTGGGTCCGAAGGAGCATCGCCGCCTGATCCCGATCATCACCGACGAATATCCCGACCCCACCTTCGGCTCGGGCGCGGTGAAGATCACCGGCGCGCATGATTTCAACGACTACCAGGTGGCAAGCCGCGGCGGCATCCCGATGTACCGCCTGATGGACACCACCGCCACCATGCGCGACGACGGCGCCCCCTATGCGGAGGCGGCGGGCATCGCCATGGAGGTCGCGAAGGGCGAGCGCACGCTGACCGAGGCCGAGGCCGATGCCGTCAACCTCGTCCCCGACGACCTGCGCGGGCTCGACCGGTTCGAGGCCCGCAAGCGCGTGGTCGAGCAGATCACCTCGGAAGGCCTCGCGGTCATGACCGAGGCCACCGACCCGCGTCTCGGCAAGGCGGCCACCAAGGCGCCGCTCGAGCCCGAGGAAGGCGGCGAGGCCCGGGACGAGGCCCAGAACCTCGTGCCGCTGATCGAGGCCAAGCCCATCATGCAGCCCTTCGGCGACCGCTCGAAGGTCGTCATCGAGCCGATGCTCACCGACCAGTGGTTCGTCGATGCCGCCAAGATCGTCGGCCCCGCGCTGGATGCGGTCCGCGAGGGCCGCGTCCGGATCATGCCCGAGAGCGGCGAACGGACCTATTACCACTGGCTCGAGAACATCGAGCCCTGGTGCATCTCGCGCCAGCTCTGGTGGGGGCATCAGGTGCCGGTGTGGTACGCGCCCGATCCGGCGGGCGACGACTGGATGTCGGTCTGCGCCGCAACCGAGGCCGAGGCGCTCGACAAGCTGCGCGCCCATCACGGCGAGGACGCCGATTTCCGCGTGGTCGAGACCGAGCAGGAGGCCGTCGCCATCCTGCGCGACGACCTCGCCGCCCACCAGACCGCCAACGAGGGTGCGATCCGGCAGGCGCAGGCGCCCTACTCGGTGCCGGTCTTCCGCGACCCGGACGTGCTCGACACCTGGTTCTCCTCGGGCCTCTGGCCGATCGGCACGCTCGGCTGGCCCGAGAAGACGGACGCGCTGGAAAGGTACTTCCCGACCTCCGTCCTCGTCACCGGGCAGGACATTCTCTTCTTCTGGGTCGCCCGGATGATGATGATGCAGCTCGCCGTCGTCGACGAGGTCCCGTTCCACGACGTCTACCTCCACGGCCTCGTCCGCGACGCCAAGGGCAAGAAGATGTCCAAGTCGCTCGGCAACGTGGTCGATCCGCTCGAGATCATCGACGAATACGGCGCCGACGCGCTGCGCTTCACCAACGCGGCCATGGCCTCGCTCGGCGGGGTGCTGAAGCTCGACATGCAGCGGATCGCGGGCTACCGGAACTTCGGCACGAAGCTCTGGAACGCCACCCGCTTCGCCGAGATGAACGGCGTCTACGAGGCGGGCGCGCCCGCCGCGACGGTCCCGCAGGCCTCGGCCACCGTGAACCGCTGGATCCTGGGCGAGACCGCCCGCGTCCGCGAGGAGGTCGATGCGGCGCTCGCCGCCTACCGCTTCGACGACGCGGCGGCGGCGCTCTACCGCTTCGTCTGGAACAAGGTCTGCGACTGGTACGTGGAGTTCTCCAAGCCGCTGCTGACCGAGGAGGCCCCCGAGCGCGACGAGACCCGCGCCGTCATGGGCTGGGTGCTCGACCAGTGCCTGATCATGCTGCATCCGATCATGCCCTTCATCACCGAGGAGCTCTGGCAGACCACCGGCACCCGGTCGAAGATGCTGATCCACGCCGACTGGCCGGAGTACTCCGCCGCCGAGCTCGCGGATGCCACCGCCGATGCCGAGATGACCTGGGTCATCGCGCTGATCGAGGACATCCGCTCGGCCCGGGCGCAGGTCCATGTCCCCGCCGGGCTCCAGCTTCCGCTCGTGACCACCGGCATGAGCGAGGCGGCCGCCGGCGCCTGGGCCGGGAACGAGACGCTGATCAGACGCCTCGCCCGGATCGACAGCCTGACGCAGGTGCAGAGCTTCCCCAAGGGCTCGATCACCATCCCCGCCGAGGGCGCGACCTTCGGCATTCCGCTGGAAGGCGTGATCGACGTGGCCGAGGAACGGGCCCGGCTGGAGAAGACCCTCCAGAAGCTCGGCAAGGAGATCGGCGGGCTCGAGGGCCGGCTGAAGAACCCCAAGTTCGCCGAAAGCGCGCCGGAAGAGGTGGTCGAGGAGGCGAAGGCCAACCTCGCCGCGCGGCAGGGCGAGGCCGCCCAGATCGAGGCCGCCATCGCCCGGCTCGCCGAGCTGGGCTGACGGCCTTTGCCACCGGGACGCCTCACACAGGCCGGGCAGACGCCCGGCCTGTCGCGTTCCGGAGACCCTGGTCGCGGCCTCGCGGTCCTTGCCCCTTTACCCGTCCGGCATCCCTGCTAGGCTTTTCGGCATTGCCTCTTTTCCATTCCCCGGGACATTTGCCATGCGACCTTCCGCCTTCGCCCTCCTCCTTTTCGCCGCGCCGGCCCATGCCGCGACGCCGAGCTTCGACTGTTCCCGCGCCTCCACCCCCACGGAATTCGCGATCTGCGACAGCGATGCCCTCGCCCGGCTCGACGTCTCGCTGGCCGACGCCTACCGCGCGGCGCGCGACCGGCCGGGGGTCAAGGACCGCCAGCGCGCCTGGATCGGAGAGCGGAACCTCTGCGGGGCCGATATGGACTGCCTGTCGGAGCAGATGCGCACGCGCCTGGCCGAGCTGACCGGCGCGCCCCGGCCTCCGGGCGGCGGCGGGTCGGGCGGCGTCGGCGGCTTCGCGACGCCTTCCGGCGGTGGCACGGCGGGCGGTCCGGGCCTTGCCATTCCGGGAAGCGGTGCCCCGGCGATCGCGCAGGGCGCGGACGACCGCTCCGGCGCCTATTGCCCGGATGCCGCGACCGGCTTCGGCTTCGCCCCCTCCGGGGACGGCGCCACCATCAGCTATGCGACCTTCCTTTCGAACGGGCATTCCTGCGGGACCGGCCCGCTCGAGGCCACGCGGGAGGGCGAGGCCTTCGTGAACCGGACCGAGGGCTGCACCGTGACCGTCACCCTGACCGACACGGCCTTCCGCCTCTCGGCCAGCCCCGAGGGCGCCTGCCAGCAGCTCTATTGCGGCGCGCGTGCGGTGATCACGGACACGGAGATCCCCTTCACCAGCCGCTCGCCGGTGGTGCGGGACGTGAGCGCGTGGAACTACATCACCGACGGCTGCTAGGCGCGGCTATTCCGCGGCCTGGGCGCAGGCCTCTGCCCGGGCGGCGGCCAGCGCGGCCTCCTGCCGGTTCACCCGGCGCACGTAGAGCGCGGCGAGCAGCCCGAGCACGCTCGCCGCGACCATGAGGCCCGGGACCAGCAGCAGGCCGTTCTCCTCGGTCACGAGCGCGCCGGTCAGCGTCGTGGTCACCGCGCCCATGCCGACGATCAGCGCGGAGGACAGGCCCGAGGCGCTCCCCGCGAGATGCGGCCGGACCGAGACCGCGCCCGCCGTCGCATTGGGCGAGGTCAGGCCGTTGCCCATCCCCGACAGGATCATCGCGCCGAAGAAGACATATTCGTGGACCAGCCCGGCCCAGATCAGCAGCCCGCCCGCGCTGATCCCCACCACGGCAAGCAGCCGCCCCGCGATCATCATGCTGGTCAGCTCGGCCCGGCGCGAGACCCGGGTCGAAATCAACGTGCCGATCATGAAGCCCAGCGTGATAGAGCCCATCCACATCCCCAGTTCGGCCGTGCCCATCCCGAAGGCGGCGGGCGCGATCAGCGGCGCCGCGGTGACGAAGATGTGGAAGGTCGAGACCGAGAGCGCGACGCAGACCGCGTAGCCCCAGAAGCGGCGCGAGCCGACGAGCGCGGGATATTCCCGGAACTGCGCGCCGAAGCTGGTGGACCGGTTGTGGTGAGTCTCGCCCGCGTCCACCCAGCAGAGCACGAAAAGCACCGCACCCATCAGCGCGTAGAGCAGGAAGTTCGCGCGCCAGCCGAACACGGCGTCGAGGAAACCGCCCAGCATCGGGCCCATCATCGGCGCCACCGCCATCAGGGTCGAGATCAGGGCCAGCTTCGCCGCCGAGTCGCGTTCGTCGTACTGGTCCCGGATCGCCGCACGGCTGAGCGCCATCCCCGTCGCCGAAGCGGTCTGCATCAGCCGCCCGACGAGGAACCACTCGAAGCTCTCGGTCACCGCGCAGAGCAGCGAGGCGAGGAAGAAGACCAGCATGCCGACGAGCACGAGCGGCCGCCGCCCGTAGCGATCGGAGAGCGGCCCGATGATGACCTGCACCACGGCCGAGATCGCCAGGTAGCCGCCGATGGCCAGGCTCATGACGCCGTAATCGACCTCGAAATCCTCGGCCATGTGGGCGAGCGAGGGCAGGAACATGTTGAGCGTCAGCACCGAGGTGCCGGTCAGCATGACAAGCGTGGTGATATGAGGCGGTGTGGTCGCGGCGCGAAAGGCCATGAAGGGCGGGCCCGATTACGTGAAAGTCACATGCTTTCTACGCCGTCCGGCCAGGACATGGTAGCCTCCGGGCGCAGGGCGGTGCGCGATTTCAGATGCCTGTCCCCGGGAGCGCCCGGGCCTCAGGCGCCCTCGTCCTCGTCCGGGGCGTCCGGGTCGGCCCGGCCGACGCCCTTGAACACCGCCTTGAACGGCAGCGCCCAGAGCAGGCCCAGACCGACGTAGATCGCGAGCTCGACCAGCAGGCTCGGCCGCTCGAGCATGTTCACGATGCTGACCGCCGCGACGATGTAGATCGGCAGCCCGATCAGCAGGATCACCAGCGACCAGCGGCGGCGCGACTTGTAGGACATGGCCATGGCTCTTCCCCTTCATTGTTCCGGACATAGGCCGGGCGGGTCGTCAATGTCGCGCCATTGGTCCGGGCGACAATGGCGACGGGGGCTGTCGCCCCGCCGTCGCGCGGGCCCCGGCCCGCGCCACACCGATCAATCCGCGAACGGGTCCGTCACGAGGATCGTGTCCTCCCGCTCGGGCGATGTCGAGAGCATCGCCACCGGGCATTCGATCAGCTCTTCCACCCGGCGGACGTACTTGATCGCATTGGCGGGCAGTTCCGCCCAGCTCCGCGCGCCCTCGGTCGACTCGGACCAGCCGGGCATCTCCTCGTAGATCGGCTTGCAGCGGGCCTGCCGGTCGGCGGCGGTCGGCAGGTAGTCGAGCCGTTCGCCGTCCAGATCGTAGCCCACGCAGATCTTCAGCGTCTCGAACCCGTCCAGCACGTCGAGCTTCGTCAGCGCGATCCCGTTCACGCCGGAGGTCGCGCAGGTCTGCCGCAGGAGCGCCGCGTCGAACCAGCCGCAGCGGCGCTTGCGTCCCGTGACGGTGCCGAACTCGCGCCCCCGCTCGCCGAGGCGCTGGCCGTCCGCGTCATGCAGCTCGGACGGGAACGGCCCCTCGCCGACCCGCGTCGTGTAGGCCTTCACGATCCCCAGCACGAAATCGACCGAGCCCGGCCCGATCCCCACGCCGGTCGCCGCCTGCCCCGCGATCACGTTGGACGAGGTGACATAAGGATAGGTGCCGAAGTCGATGTCCAGCAGCGCGCCCTGCGCCCCCTCGAAGAGGATCCGCTTGCCGGCCTTGCGCTGCTCGTTCAGCACCTTCCAGACCGGCGCGGCGAAGCGCAGGATCTGCGGCGCGATCTCGCGCAGCTTCGCGATCAGCGCGTCGCGGTCCACCGCCTCGAGCCCCAGCCCGTTCCTGAGCGCATTGTGATGCACCAGCGCGCGGTCCACCCGCGCCTCGAGCGTCGCGTCGTCGGCGAGGTCCGCCACCCGGACCGAGCGGCGCCCGACCTTGTCCTCGTAGGCCGGCCCGATGCCGCGGCCCGTGGTGCCGATCTTGGCGACGTTGTTCGCGCTTTCGCGCGCGCGGTCGAGCTCGCCGTGGATCGGCAGGATCAGCGGCGTGTTCTCGGCGATCATCAGCGTCTCGGGTGTGATCTCAACCCCCTGCTCGCGGATCGTCGCGATCTCCTGCACCAGGTGCCACGGATCGAGCACCACGCCGTTGCCGATCACCGACAGCTTGCCGCCGCGGACCACGCCCGAGGGCAGTGCGTTCAGCTTGAAGACGGCGCCGTCGATGACCAGCGTGTGGCCGGCATTGTGGCCGCCCTGGAAGCGGCAGATGATATCCGCCCGCTCGCTGAGCCAGTCGACGATCTTGCCCTTGCCCTCATCGCCCCACTGGGCGCCGACGACGACTACATTGGCCATGATCCAGTCCTTCTCGGAGAAAACCCGCGCCCCTCTTATCGAAGCCCCCCGGCAGGTGAAACCTGAATCTCGCGCAGCCCGCTACCGGGGCACGCGGGCGCCGCCCCCCCGGGGGGCTTCCGCGACGGCCGGCAGGCTGCGGGCGCCCCGCGCCCTTGCCGGTCCCGGCGGGCTCCTCTAGGGTCCGGGCACCAACCAACGGTGATCCATGAAAATCGGCATATTGCAGACCGGCCATGTCCCTCCATCCCTGGAGGAGATGGGCGATTACGATGAAATGTTCGCACGGCTCCTGGCCGGACGGGGTTTCGACTTCGTCTCCTACGACGTGGAGGGCGGGACGGTCCCGGAAGATCCTCTCGAATGCGATGGCTGGCTGATCACCGGCTCGAAACACGGCGCCTACGAGGACCACCCCTGGATCCCGCCGCTCGAGGCGCTCATCCGCAAGATCCATGCCGCGGGCGTGCCGCTGGTCGGCGTCTGCTTCGGGCACCAGATCATCGCGCAGGCGCTCGGCGGCAAGGTCGCCAAACATCCCGGCGGCTGGTCCGTCGGCCGCAAGATCTACCGCATCGAGGGCGAGGAGCTGCCGCTCAACGCCTGGCACCAGGACCAGGTGACGGAGCTTCCGCCCGAGGCCGAGGTCGTCGGCGAGTCGGACTTCTGCCGCTACGCCGCGCTGTCCTATGGCGGGCGCATCTTCACCGTCCAGCCGCATCCCGAATACGGCGGCGATTTCATCGGCGGGCTGATCGCCGAGCGCGGGCCCGGCGTCGTGCCGCAGGATCTGCTCGACACCGCGACGGGCACGCTCGGCGAGGCCACGGCCCAGCAGGCGATGGCCGATCGCTTCGCCAAGGTCTTCCGGGGGGAACCGGCATGAGCGACTGGACCGACAGCCTGCCCGAATCCGCCCGGCTCTACCTCGAGAACCGCCGCCTGGACGAGGTCGAATGCGTCATCGCCGACCTGCCGGGCATCGCCCGGGGCAAGGCGGTGCCCGCCTCGAAATTCGCGCGGCAGAAGCATTTCCACCTGCCGAACTCGATCTTCTTCCAGACGATCACCGGCGACTGGGGCGAGGCCGCGGGCGAGGAAGGCTTCATCGAGCCCGACATGATCCTGCGCCCCGACATGTCCACCGCCACCGCGGCGCCCTGGACCGGGGACTGGACGCTGCAGGTGATCCATGACGCCTTCGACCGGAAGGGCAACCCGATCCCCTTCGCGCCGCGCAACGTGCTCAAGCGCGTCGTGCAGCTCTACGAGGAACAGGGCTGGAAACCCGTCGTGGCGCCCGAGATGGAATTCTACCTCGTGGCCCGCAACCTCGACCCGGCAAAGCCGATCGAGCCGATGATGGGCCGCTCGGGCCGTCCCGCCGCCGCGCGGCAGGCCTATTCGATGACCGCGGTCGACGAATTCGGCCCGGTCATCGACGACATCTACGATTTCGCCGAGGCGCAGGGCTTCGAGATCGACGGCATCACCCAGGAGGGCGGCGCCGGCCAGCTGGAGATCAACCTGCGGCACGGCAGCCCGGTGAAGCTCGCCGACGAGGTCTTCTACTTCAAGCGGCTGATCCGCGAGGCGGCGCTGCGGCACGATTGCTTCGCCACCTTCATGGCGAAACCGATCGCCGACGAACCCGGCAGCGCGATGCACATCCACCATTCCGTGCTGGACGTGGAGACCGGCAAGAACATCTTCACCGGCCCGCAGGGCGGCGAGACGGATGCCTTCTACACCTTCATCGGCGGGCTTCAGCATCACCTGCCCGAGGCGATCCCGCTCTTGGCGCCCTACGTGAACTCCTACCGGCGCTACGTGAAGGACCATGCGGCGCCCATCAACCTCGAATGGGGGCGCGACAACCGCACCACGGGCATCCGGGTGCCGATCTCGGAGCCCGAGGCGCGCCGGATCGAGAACCGCGTGGCGGGCATGGACTGCAACCCCTACCTCGGGATCGCGGCCTCGCTCGCGGCGGGCTACCTCGGGCTGATGCGCGAGGAGCGGGCCGACAAGCAGTTCCGCGGCGACGCCTACGAGGGCGAAGGCGACTTCCCCCGCACGCTGGGCGAGGCGCTGAACGTCTTCGACGAGGCGGGCGCGCTGGCCGAGGTGCTGGGGCCGGAGTTCTGCCGGGTCTATTCCATCGTGAAGCGGACCGAGTACGAGGAATTCCTCGGCGTGATCTCTCCGTGGGAGCGCGAACACCTGCTTATGAACGTATGAACCTGCTCGACGCGAACGACCGGCCCGGAACCTATCCGCCGTCGTGGTACGCCGCGACGACCGGGCTGCTGCCGCCCTTCCCCGCGCTGTCGGGAGAGACCACGGCGGATGTCTGCGTGGTCGGCGGCGGCTACACCGGGCTGTCGGCCGCGCTGCACCTGGCGGAGGCCGGGCTCTCGGTCGTGCTGCTCGAGGCGCAGCGCGTCGGCTTCGGCGCCTCGGGCCGGAACGGCGGGCAGCTCGGCTCGGGCCAGCGGCAGGACCAGATGGCGCTGGAGAAGATCGTCGGGCCGGAGGACGCGGCCAAGCTCTGGGCGCTCGGCGAAGAGGCCAAGGCCTGCGTCAAGGGCCTGGTCGACCGCCACGGGATCGAGTGCCACCTCAAGCCCGGCGTCGCCTGGACCGCCGGCTCGGAGGGCGAGGTGCATCACCTCCACGATTACGCCGCCCATCTTCAGGCGCGCTATGCCTATCCGCATATCGAGCTGCTGGACGAGGCGGCCTGTCGCGCGCTCTGCCCCTCGCCCGCATACCGCGGCGGGGTGCTCGACATGGGCGCGGGGCACCTGCACCCGCTGGCCTTCGCGCTCGGCCTGGCGCGGGCTGCCGCGGGGGCCGGTGCGGTGATCCACGAGGGCTCCCGGGTCGAGCGGATCGACGAGGGCGCCGAGGTCGTGGTGCACACCGCGGGCGGACGGGTCCGGGCACGGCACCTCGTGCTGGGCTGCAACGGCTATCTCGGTGCGCTGGACGGCCGGGTCGCGGCGCGGGTCATGCCGATCAACAATTTCGTCGCGGCGACGGAGCCGCTCGGGGAGGAGGCTGCGAAGGTCCTCACCCGCGACGTGGCGGTGGCGGACGACAAGTTCGTCGTGAACTACTTCCGGCTGAGCCACGACAGGCGCCTGCTCTTCGGTGGCGGCGAAAGCTATGGCTACCGCTTCCCGGCCGACATCGCCGCCAAGGTCCGCAAGCCGATGACCGAGGTGTTTCCGCATCTGAAGGACGTGCGAATCGACTACGCCTGGGGCGGGACGCTGGCGATCACGATGAAGCGGCTGCCGCAATTCGCGCGGCTGGCGCCGAACGTGCTCTCGGCCTCGGGATATTCGGGCCACGGGGTCGGGACAGCGACCCACGCCGGGTTCCTGATGGCGCAGGCGATCCGCGGCGAGGCCGAGGGGTTCGACACGATGGCCCGCATGCCGACGCCGCGCTTCCCGGGCGGTCCGGCGCTGCGGACGCCGCTGCTGGTGCTTGCGATGACGTGGTTCGCGCTCAGGGACCGGCTGGGGGTCTGAAGGGGCCGGCCCGGGCGCGTTCCGGAGGCACAGGGGGGCCGCAGGGTGCGCGCCGCCGTTCTGCCTGATGCCGCCCCCGCCCCGGCGATCCCGGTCGAGGACACCTTCGACGGAGTGAATTCATTTTGCGTTCAGTCCCTCATCGTTTAGAAAACCGGAAAGAGCAGTTCAGGAAGTCCGAACAATGCCCCTTCCGCCGAACGTCTACGACGCCGAGCCGATCCCCGAAGCCGCCCGGGCCGAGGTCGAGCGGCTTCTCCATTCGGGCGACCTCTTTCGCTACACGGCGCCCGGTGACGCGCCCGTCACCCTGCTGGAACGCGATTTCGCCGAGATGCTGGGCGCAAAATACGCGCTGGCCGTCGCCTCCTGCTCGGCCGCGCTCTTCCTGTCGCTGAAGGCGCTCGACCTGCCGCGGGGGGCGCGGGTGCTGATCCCGGCCTTCACCTTCGCCGCCGTCCCGTCGTCGGTGGTCCATGCCGATTGCACGCCGGTCCTCGTCGAGGTGGGCGACAATTACCGCATCGACATGGAGGATTTCGCCGCCAGGCTCCCCGGCGCCGACGCGGTCCTGATCAGCCACATGCGCGGACATACCTCGGACATGGACGCGATCATGGCGCTCTCCGAGGCGGCGGGCCTTCCGGTGATCGAGGACGCGGCGCATTCGCTGGGGACCACCTGGCACGGCAAGACGATCGGCACGCTGGGCCGGATCGGCTGCTTCTCGTTCCAGAGCTACAAGCTGGTCAATTCGGGCGAGGGCGGGATCCTCGTCACCGACGATCCCGAGCTCATCGCCCGCGCTGTCATCATGTCCGGCGCCTACGAGCACAACTGGAAGAAACATGCGCGCCCGCATGGCGACAATTCCCCCGCGCTCGACGAGGCCTTCGCCCGCTGGCAGAACCGCCTGCCGCTCTACAACACGCGGCTGTCGAACCTGTCGGCGGTGATCGCCCGGTCGCAGCTGCCCGAGGTCGCCCGCCGGGTCCGCGACGGGCGTCGCAACCACGACCATGTCGCCGCGCGGCTGAACCGCTCGCCCTTCCTCGAGGTGCCCGGGAAGCTGGCCCCGGAGGAGCGCGCGCCGGATTCGCTTCAGTTCAACCTCGTGGGCTTCGGCACGGACGAGACCATCGCCTTCCAGGACGCGGCCGCCGCCCGGGGCGTCAAGGTGCAGGTCTTCGGACTGTCCGCCGACAACGCGCGGACGTTCTGGAACTGGGAATTCCTCGGGCCCGCGCCGGATCTGCCGAAGACGCGCGCGATGCTGATGAAGGCCTGCGACACCCGCCTGCCCGCGCGGCTGACTCTGGCCGAGCTCGACGTGATCGCCGACGCCATCCTGGGCGCGGCCGAAGACGTCATGGGCCGGCAGCCCCGCTTCGGCACCTAGAGCAGCGTCACCTTGCCCTTCAGGCTGGGATAGGCCTCTCCGGCCGGCCCCAGGACCAGCCGGTCCAGCAGCTCCCGCGTTTCCTCCGCGACCAGCGAGGGCAGCTCTCCGAGCTGTCCGGCACGCGCGGACAGCACGATCCGGCGCGAGAGCCGTTCGAACGGCAGCGGCAGGATGTCGAGGCCGGGCAGCAGCCGCCGCGCCCGCATCAGGGCCAGCGGCGGCAGGATCGTCCAGCCCTCCCCCTGCCCGACCATGGCGAGCAGCGCGTGGTAGCTGTCGAGCTCGAACCGGTGCGCCAGCGTCAGGTTCAGCCGGACGAGGTGCGTCTGCACCAGCCGCCCCATGTGGTGGCGCGTGGTGTAATGGACCAGCGGCCGGTCGCGGAGCTGGGCCAGCAGGTCGCCGTCCGCGTCCACCTCGCCCGCCCGGACCGCGACGAGGAAATCCTCGGACCAGAGCGGATGGACCTCGGCCCAGCTCTGCGCCGGCCCCATCTCGGCCGCGACGATCAGGTCGAGCGCCTGCGCGTCGAGCTGGTCGTAGAGCACATGGCTGGCGTTGGTCTCGAGCAGGAACTGGCAGCCCGGCAACCGCTCCGCCAGCCGGGTGAGCAGCGGCGGCGTGATGTCGGCCTCGAGATCGTCGATCATCCCGAGCCGCAGCCGCCCGAGCGGCGCATGCTCCGTCCCCTGCACCTCGGTCCGGGCCTGGGCGGCCTCGTTCAGGATGGCTTCGGCCCGGCGTCGGAACGCCTCTCCGGCCGAGGTCAGCACCACCGGCCGGGCGCTGCGCAGCAGCAGCGTCGCGCCGAGCGCCGCCTCGAGGTTGGTGAGTTGCTGCGACACCGCCGAGGGCGAGGCCCCGAGCCTGCGCGCCGCGGCCGAGATCGACCGTTCCTCGGCGGTGGCCACGAAGACCTCGATGCCCCAGAGGGTGATGCGCGCCGGTCCCGCTGCGCCGGCCACGGCTCAGCCGTCGAGGTCGGAGAGTTTCTTCTGCAGCTTCGCGAGCTCGGCCTTGATGGATTCGAGGTCCTCGCCCTTGTCGCCGGATTTCCCCCGCGGCCGGTCGTCATCCTCGCGACCCGGCCCGCTCCAGTTGCCCGAGAATCCGCCGGTCATCGCCTTCAGGAAGGCTTCCTGCTGGGCCTGCATCGCCTCGAACCCGGGCATCTTGGCCATCGGGTTCATGGTCGACATGTTCTCCATCATCTTGGACTGGCCGTCGCGCAGCATGTCGAAGGACATCTGCAGGAACTGCGGCACCACGGTCGAGGCCGAGGTCGTGTAGCTCCGCACGAGGTCGGTCAGCACCGCCAGCGGCAGCACGTTCTCTCCCCGGCCCTCGTGTTCGGCGATGATCTGGAGCAGGTATTGCCGGGTCAGGTCGTCGCCGGACTTCAGATCCACGATCTGCACCTCGCGCCCCTCCCGGATGAACGAGGCGATGTCCTCGAGCGTCACGTAGTCGGAGGTCTCGGTGTTGTAGAGCCGGCGCGACGCGTAACGCTTGATCAGCAGCGGTTGTTCGGTCTCGGCCATGGCGCATCCTCCGCATTGCAGCACTGCGGCGAAGCGTAGGACAGGCTATTACAAAAGAAAAGAAATCAATGTGCTGGCCCCCCGGAACCATACGGAAGGGTAGCGTGCCCTCCGCGCACTCGCTGCGGCTGCATCCAGGCCCCTGCGCCGGCGAGGTGCAGACAGAACAACGGCCACGCGGAGCGGGTCCGCGCGGCCGTCGATGCCCTCCGGGCACTCGTTACGTCGACAGAAGAGGGCGGGCCGGAGCCCGCCCAATCCTACCGCACCCCGGGAAAAGGGAGGAGCATGAGGGGTGCAGATTGCGCGATTACTTCGCTGCGGCCTTCTTGGTCGCGGCGGTCGCGTCCTTCGTGGCCTTCTTGACGGCGGCCGACGCGTCGTCCGACATGTCTTTTCCGGCGGTCATCATGAGTTCCATGGTTTCCGACTGCATCTTCTTCGCGATCTCGGCGAAGGCGGCCATGTGCTCGGCCGACATCTCGGCGTAGGCCGATGCGAAATCGGTCATCGCCTTGGCGTAGTCGGCCGGCTCTTTCTTGGCCTTCGTCAGGTCGGAGACCTTCGAGAGGGTGTCCTTGGTCCACTTGCTGGAGATCTCGGCCGACTTGTCGGCGGCTTCCAGGTAGACGCCCGACAGCTTCTCGCCGAGGGTCGCATGGGTCTTGAAGGCATCCTCGAACGCGGACGTGTCCACGGGGAAGGCGCCCATCATGTCTTTCATCATGGCGGTGAAGTCTTGGGTATTTGCCATTGCCTTGAATCCTTTTTATCACACTCCCCTGCGCCAATCGGGCCAGGGTATCTCTTGTCTCGCAATGGAATATGCATGCTGCAGCGCAGCATTTCAAGGATTTTTTCTGCAGCGCAGCAAAAAGCAGCAAAATCCGCCGGATAGCGGGCGGCCTGTGAAGGGTCAGGCCGACCTAACGTAAGTTCCGGGCGCCGGCGCGAGGGCCGGGTGAGTCGCGTCGCCCGGTTCGCGGGCCGCCACCTTCCTGCCGGAGCGCTTGGCCAGCCACTTGCCCCAGCGGGGCCACCACGAGCCTTCCGTGAACTCCGCCGCCTCGAACCAGGCCCCGGCGTCACCGCTTATGTCGGGGTTGGTGTAATGCCCGTATTTCTTCTTCGAGGGCGGGTTCACGATCCCGGCGATATGCCCGCTTTCCGAGACCACGAAGGTCATGTCCTTCGTCCGGGTGAGCCGCATCCCCCGGTAGCAATCCTTCCACGCGGCGATGTGGTCGTTCTGGCAGGTCACCGCGAAGACCGGCAGGTCGATGTCCGCGACGTGCAGCACCTCGTCCAGCATCGGCAGACCCTCGGTGGTGAAGCGGTTCGCCTGGCAGAGGTCGCGCAGGTACTGGACCGCCATGCGGCCGGGCAGGTTCGTCCCGTCCCCGTTCCAGAACAGCAGGTCGAACGCTGGCGGCGCCTCGCCCATCATGTAGCTGCGGATGGCGGGCCGATAGATCAGGTCGTTCGAGCGCAGGAACGAGAAGGTCCGCGCCATGATGTGGGACCGCAGGTAGCCGCGTTCGGCCACCTCGGCCTCGATCCCGTCGATGAAGTCGTTCTGCAGGAAGGGCGTGAATTCCCCCTGGTCCGAGAAATCCGTCAGCGCGGTGAAGAAGGTCGCCGACTTCACCGAGGTGTCGCCGCGTTTCTTCATCAGCGAGAGCGTCAGCGCCAGCGTGGTGCCGCCGATGCAGTAGCCCACGACGTTCACCTGTGTCTGGCCGGTGATCTCCTTCACCTCGCGGATCGCGGCGAGGAAACCGTCCTCGATGTAATCCTCGAGCCCGGTCTCGCGGTAGCTCGCGTCCGGATTCACCCAGGAGACGACGAAGAGCGTGAAGCCCTGTTCGGTGATCCAGCGGATCAGCGAATTCTGCTGCTTCAGGTCGAGAATGTAGAACTTGTTGATCCAGGGCGGGAAGATGATCAGCGGGACCGCGTGCACCTTCTCGGTGGCGGGAGCGTACTGGATGATCTCCATCATGTGGTTGCGATAGACCACCTCGCCCGGCGCGGTCGCGATGTTCTCGCCCAGCCGGAAGGCGTTCACGTCCGACAGCCGCACCAGAAGCTCGCCGTCGTTCGCCTCGATGTCGCGCACCAGGTTCTCGAGCCCGTCGATGAGACTTTGCCCTTCGGTTTCGGCCGCGCGCTCCAGCGCATCCGGGTTGGTGGCAAGGAAATTCGTGGGCGCCATCATGTCAACGATCTGGCGCGAGAAGTACTTCAGCCGCCGGCGCTCGACCTCGTCGAGCCCCTCGGCATCCTCCACCGCCTGCGTGATGGCGGCCGCGTTCAGCATGTACTGCTGCTTGATGAAGTTGAAATAGGGGTGCGTCTTCCACAGCGGGTTCGAAAAGCGCGGGTCGTCCGGCGTCTCGTCCGGCGGGGCGGCCAGCGTGCCCTTCGCCAGCGTCTGCTGGACCTCGAGGTAATGCTTCACCGACTTGCCCCAATATTCGAACTGGTGCTCGAATATCTTGGCCGGGTTCTGCATCATCTCCTGCCAGTACGCGCCGACGGCGCGGGAAAACACCTCCGGATCGGGGGCGTTCAGCTCGGGCCGCGCCGCGCTCCGGCGCGAGATCGCGGCGACGAGGCGTTGCGACAAATCCTCGACCCGCGCGAGATTTTCATTGAGCCGTTCCACGTGCTCGGTTTCGGGGCCACCTTTACCTTCACCCTTGTCCCGAGTTGTCATCGTCACGAATCCCCCCTAGATTGCTGCTGTGCAGCATCGCTGACGTCGCCTTCGGGGAGGCATGCGACGGATGAGCCGAGCTCGCCCGAACCCGAAAGGAGACGCCCATGCGCTTTATGGCAACCTACGATCTTATGGAGACGATGCGCAACACCAACCAGTGGTTGGGCGCCTCGGCGCAGGCCTTTGCCTCATACCCGGCATTTGCCATGGTCCCGAACCCCGGCCTGCAATGGATGGCCGCCTGGGGCGAGGTGACCGAACGGTCCTTCAAGCGCATGGTGGTCAAGCCTGACTGGGGTCTGAACGCCGTGCCCTGCAACGACGGCCGCGACCACGTGGTCAGCGTCGAGAAGGTGATCGAGCGCCCCTTCGGCGACCTGATCCATTTCAACGTGCAGGGCCGCGAAGAGAAGCTGCGCAAGATCCTGCTGGTCGCGCCGATGTCGGGCCATTACGCCACGCTGCTGCGCTCGACCGTGCAGTCGCTGCTGCCGGACGCCGAGGTCTACATCACCGACTGGCACAACGCCCGCGACATTCCGGTGTCCAAGGGCAAGTTCGATATCGAGGATTACACGCTCTACTGCGTGGATTTCATGAAACACCTCGGGCCGGACATCAACGTGATCGCCGTCTGCCAGCCCGCGCCGCTGGTGCTGGCCGCGACCGCCTACCTCGCCGAGGTCGATCCCGATGCGCAGCCCCGGACGCTGACGCTGATCGGCGGGCCGATCGACCCGGACGCCACGCCGACGGAAGTGACCGATTTCGGCAACCGCGTCACCATGGGCCATCTCGAAGAGACCGCGATCCAGCAGGTCGGCTTCAAATACGCGGGCGTCGGGCGGCGGGTCTATCCGGGCCTTCTGCAGCTCACCTCGTTCATCGCGATGAACCTCGACACCCACGCGCAGGCCTTCAGCGACCAGATCATGCGCACCGCGCAGGGCGAGGCCTCGGACAACGACCGGCACAACCATTTCTACGACGAATACCTCGCCACGATGGACATGACGGCAGAATTCTACCTCTCGACCGTCGAGCGGGTGTTCAAGGACCTCGAGATCGCGAAGAACGAATTCGTCGTCGACGGCCGCAAGGTCGACATCGGCAAGATCACCCGCGTCGCCGTGAAGGTGGTCGAGGGCGAGAACGACGACATCTCGGCACCGGGCCAGTGCCTCGCCGCGCTCGACCTGCTCACCGGCCTGCCGGACGCGAAGAAGGCCAGCCACCTGGAGCCGGGCGCCGGCCATTACGGTATCTTCGCGGGCAAGTCCTGGCGGAACAACATCCGGCCGCTGGTGCTCGATTTCATCGACGCCAATTCCGGCGCGTCCAAGGCGCAACTCAAGGTCGCGACCTGACGGGATGGGGCCGGGCTCATGCCCGGCCCGATCCCTCCAACCTGCCGTTTCGCCACGACGCGGCCCGGCTCGCCGCAGCGCCCCGCCGCGCTCTGCGAGAGCCTCGCCCGCCCTACCCCGCCGTCGCCCGCAACAGCCGCTTGCGTGCCGCCGGGATCGACCCGATCTCCAGCCCCGTGAAGACGTGCAGCGTGTTCAGCTGCGTGTCCACCACTGCGTGATCGCTGACCCATCCACCCATCAGCAGGTAGGTCCGCAGCAGCGGCGGCATGCCCAGCATGGCGCGCTTCGCATCGGGCGCCCGCCGCAGCGCCTGCGCGTAGCGGAAGACCCGGGGCGCCTTCACCCGCGGCAGCCAGCGCCTGGGTGCGAGATGGCGCTCTTTCAGCATGGCGAAGGCGTCGTGGTAGCGCGCGGCGTCGGTGCCGTGGAAGGAGGAGCAGCCGAACAGCATCTCGACCCCGGTGTCGTCCACGTAGCGCGTCATCGCCGCCCAAGCGACGCGGAGGATGTCGCCGTCGCGATGCGCGGGATGGATGCAGAAGCGCCCCATCTCGACCATCCGGCCCTCGAAGCTGCGCAGAGCAGAGAGCTCGTAGAACTGCGCGGAATAGGAGCGGTCGATCTCGTGCCCCGCCGCGAGCGGCAGCATCCGGAAGCAGCAGACCAGCGTGCCGTCGCGCGTATCCTCGACGAGCACGTGATCGCAGACCGCATCGAAGGCGTCGGCGTCGAGCGGCGCGCCGGGATCGCCCAGGAAGCTCAGGGTGCGCAGCCGCTGCGCCGCCTCGACATCGGCGGAGGTTTCGGCGAAGCGCGCGGTGTAGCGGCCCTTGGTGAGCGTGAGCATCGGCCTTCCTCGCGTCGGTCCCGTTGGGGAATATGTACCGCGCCAGAACAGCCGCAAGATATGACGCGCCGATGAAGCCCGCGCGCAATCCGCGCTTTGCGTGCCCGATTCGCCACGCGTGCCGGGATCAGCCGCCGATGAAGTCCCCGGCGTTGAACCGTCCGAGATTGCCCAGAAGCTGGCGCAGGAAGCCCTTGTTCGCGGTCGAGGACGAGGTCACCCGGCGCGAGATCGGCACCACGCGGCCCTGTTCGAGGCCGAAGCGCTCCACATTGGCCACACGGCCGGCGCTGTCGAAGCTGACCGCCACGACCTCGCGTTCGATCACCTCGGGCTTGGCCGGGCCGATGGTCCGCATCCGCGAGCGCACCCAGTAATAATCGCCGTCGCTGACCACGCCGCCGGTCGAGGGATCGCCCAGCTTCTCCTTCACCGTCTCGCGGGTGTCGGCGCCGACCTGAACCGTCCGGAGCTCCCGCTCGAGCGGAACATAGCCGTGATCCTGGTAGATCGGAGAGCACGCCACGCCGACCGCCAGGACCGCTGCCGCCGCGGTGAGCGCAAATCTCTTCGTCATGCCCGACATCGTCACCCTCTTGTTCCGCCCGTTCCGGCGCTCTATCTGGCTTACATAACCCTGCCAACCGGTTCAAGAAAGGAAGATCGCGGCATGGCCGACCCCGCGCAGAAACCCCTCCGCATCGCCGACATGTCCACGGCGCGTCCGACGGCCTTCGAGCTGCGGCCGCAACCCGACACGGTCGAGGCGCTGCGCGACGAGCTCGGACTGAAGGACCTGCGCAAGGTCTCCTTCGTCGGCGAGGTCTCGCCCGAAGGGGCCCGCGGCTGGCGGCTGAGCGGCCATCTGGGCGCCACCGTGGTGCAGCCCTGCGTCGTGACGCTGGTGCCCGTGAGCACGCGGATCGAGGAGCCGGTGGAGCGCCGCTACATGCCCGAGCTGCGCAACAGCACCGACATGCCGGAAGAGATGGAAATGCCCGAGGACGAGAGCGTCGAGCCGCTTTCGGACCGCATCGACCCCTTCGCCGTGATGACCGAGGCGCTGGCCCTGGCCCTGCCCCTCTATCCCCGCGCCTCCGAGGCCGAGCTCGAACAGGCGAACTTCGCCGCGCCTGGCACCGCGCCGATGACCGACGAGGACGTGAAACCCTTCGCCGGGCTCAAGGCGCTGAAGGACAAGCTGGGCGGCGAGGGCTGAGGCACCAACGAATCGCTTGCATCCGCAGGCGTCGGAAGTATTTTCGCGCCCTCATCCGCAATTGGGGTTGAAGCCGGGGCCTTGGTCAGACTAAGAGCCTCGCGATGGATATGCGGGCCGAAAGGCCCGGAACAAGAAACCGGGCTGCGGCCCACAGATCAAACTGAGGTTGTGACATGGCTGTCCAACAGAACAAAGTTTCCAAGTCGCGCCGCAACAACCGCCGCGCCCACGACGCCCTCGTCGCCGGAAACCCGAACGAGTGCCCGAACTGCGGCGAGCTGAAGCGTCCGCACCACGTCTGCGGTGCCTGCGGCCACTACGCCGACCGCGAAGTCGTCGCCCAGGCCGACGAGATCGATCTGGACGAAGACGCGGCCTGACGCGCGTCTGGCGGGATTCCGCATGACGGGTCTGAATACCGACAGCGCCCCGGTCACGGGGCGCATTGTCATTTCGGTCGACGCCATGGGCGGGGACCGTGGACCGGCCGCGGTGGTGGCCGGCATCGCGGAATCCGTCAAGAAGAACCCCGACATCCACATCCTGCTGCACGGCCCCCGCGCCGAGCTCGAGAAGCTGATCGGCCGCCGCCAATGGCTGGCCGATCGGATCGAGATTCGCGACGCGCACGGGGTCGTCACCATGGACGACAAGCCCAGCCAGGTGGTGCGCCACGGCAAGGACACCTCGATGTGGTCCGCGCTGGAATCGGTGCGCTCGGGCGAGGCGACGGTCTGCGTCTCCTGCGGGAACACCGGCGCGCTGATGGCGATGTCGATGCTGCGCCTGCGCAAGCTGCCGGGCGTGAACCGCCCCGCCATCGCGATCCTCTGGCCCTCGCGCAATGCGCATGGCTTCAACGTGATGCTGGACGTGGGCGCCGACATCCGCGCCGACGAGCGCGACCTGCTGCAATACGCCCTGATGGGCGCCTCCTATGCCCGCAACGGCCTGCATATCGAACGGCCGCGCGTCGGCCTGCTGAATGTCGGCACGGAAGAGCACAAGGGCCGGGCCGAGCTCAAGGCGGCGGACGAGCTGATCGAACAGGCGGCGCCGGAAGGCAATTTCGACTTCGTCGGCTTCGTCGAGGGCGGGGACATCCCGGGCGACCGCTGCGACGTCATCGTGACCGACGGTTTCACCGGCAACGTGGCGCTGAAGACCGGCGAGGGCACGGCCAGCCTGATCGGCGACCTGCTGAAGGAAGCCTTCACCTATTCCCCCCTCTCCCGCATCTCGGCGCTCTTGTCGCTGACCTCGATGCGGCGTCTGCAGAAGCGGATCGACCCGCGGCGGGTGAACGGCGGGGTGTTCCTCGGGCTCAACGGGACGGTGGTGAAAAGCCACGGATCGGCCGATGCCACCGGCGTTTCGGCCGCGGTCAAACTTGCATTCCAGCTCGCGCGTTCAGGCTTTGGTGACAAGCTCGCTGCGCGGGTTGCATCCTCTCCCTCCCTGACACAGGATGCCGAGAGGCAGGGGAGCGGAACTGAATGACGACGCGCGCGGTTGCGACGGGTATCGGGCACTATCTACCGGAACGAGTTGTAGAAAATTCCTGGTTCGAGGAGTTCCTCGACACATCCGACGAATGGATTCGGACACGCTCCGGCATCGAACGCCGGCACTTCGCCGCCGAGGGCGAGACGACGTCCCGGATGGCCGCCCACGCCTCGCGCGCGGCGCTCGACAGCGCCGGGATCACCGCCGACGACATCGACGCCGTGATCGTCGCCACCTCGACGCCGGACCTCACCTTCCCCTCGGTCGCCACGATGGTGCAGAACGAGCTCGGGATGACCCGCGGCTTCGGTTTCGACATCCAGGCGGTCTGCGCGGGCTTCATCTACGCCCTCTCGACCGCCAACGCGATGATCGTCTCGGGCCAGGCGCAGCGCATCCTCGTGATCGGGGCCGAGACCTTCAGCCGCATCATGGACTGGGAAGACCGCTCGACCTGCGTGCTCTTCGGCGACGGCGCGGGCGCGCTGGTGCTCGAGGCGCGTTCGGGCTCCGGCAATGCCTCGGACCGCGGGGTGCTGGCCACCGACCTGAACTCGGACGGGCGCTACCGCGAGATGCTCTATGTCGACGGCGGGGTCTCGACCTCGGGCACGGCGGGCAAGTTGAGGATGCAGGGCAACCCCCTGTTCCGGCAGGCGGTCGCCAAGCTGGCCGCGACGGCGGACGCCGCGCTCGGCAAGGCCGGGCTCGGCCATGACGACGTCGACTGGATCGTGCCGCACCAGGCCAACATCCGGATCATCCAGGGCACGGCGAAGAAGCTCGATGTGCCGATGGAGAAGGTCGTCGTGACCGTGCAGGATCACGGCAACACCTCGGCCGCGTCGATTCCGCTGGCCCTTTCGGTCGCCGTGTCCGAGGGCAAGATCCGCCCCGGGCAGCTTCTGGTGGCCGAGGCGATCGGCGGCGGGCTCGCCTGGGGCGCCGTCGTCCTGCGGTGGTAAGCGAGTTAACGCCGCTTCAACTGCGCTTTCCAAGTCCCCGTTATTGACTCGCTTTTTCGCCGGAGCATATCCTGACCCTGAAAAGGCGAGGGACAATCATGAGTGGAAAGACGCTGACCCGGATGGATCTGAGCGAAGCCGTGTTCCGGGAAGTTGGCCTGTCGCGCAACGAATCCGCGCAGCTGGTCGAATCCGTTCTCACGCACATGTCCGACGCGCTGGTGCGCGGCGAACAGGTGAAGATCTCCTCCTTCGGCACCTTCTCGGTGCGCGACAAGGCGGCCCGCATGGGCCGGAACCCGAAGACGGGGACCGAGGTGCCGATCAACCCGCGCCGCGTCCTCACCTTCCGCCCGTCTCACATGATGAAAGAGCGGGTTGCCGAAGGTAACAAGAAGTAAGGCAGCCAGATGGCGAAATCCGCAGACGCGTTCCGGACCATCAGCGAAGTCGCCGAATGGCTTGAGACGCCTGCCCACGTGCTGCGTTTCTGGGAGAGCAAGTTCACCCAGGTGAAGCCGGTGAAGCGCGCGGGCGGGCGGCGCTATTACCGTCCGGGCGACATGGAGCTTCTGGGCGGCATCAAGCAGTTGCTGCATGAAGAGGGCATGACCATCAAGGGCGTGCAGAAGCTTCTGCGCGAACGCGGTGTCGGACACGTCGCCGGGCTCTGTGCGAAGCGCGTGAGCCTCGACGACGGCCCGGACGCGCCGATGGCCGAAGGCGTGGAGCCCGAGGACGAGACGCCCACCGTGGTCCCCTTCCGCAGCCCGCAATCCGAGCCCGCGCGCCGCGCCCCGTCCCGGGCCACGCCGAAGCCCGCGCCGACCGGGCCAGAGGGTGCTGCAAGCGACCCCCTCCGGACCGGCTCCGAAGCCGAGACCGCGACGACCGGGCGCGACCCGGACGCAGGCACGCCCGTCCCTGCGCCCGGCGCCGCGGAGGACAAGCCCCTCATCTCCACCGAGATCGAGGCCGGGGCCGATCACGAAGGCATCTCCGAGGATGTGGCGGAGATCGCCCCCGGCCCCCTCTTCGACCACGACCAGGACATCGGCCGCCCGGACCAGCCGGAAACGGCCCTCCCGGCCGGCGAGGCCCCGGAGCCGGACATGCCCCCCGCAGAGATGGAGGCCACCCCGCCCGCGCCCGCAGAGCCGGCCCCTGCGCCATCGCCGCGCGCCCGGGTGGTCGATGTGCCCGCCGACCCGGCCGACGACAGCTTCGCCCCCGCACCGGGCCTTCTGGAGCTGGTGACGCGACGCGACGCCCCGCTTCCGGCCGACACGGCCCCGCGTGCCGCCGAACTGCTGCGGACCCTGCAGGCCTGGGCGCGCAAGAGCGACGCGGGCTGACGCCGGCTGTGGCGGCGCGCCCTTCTGCGCGAAAGGCGATTTTGCCTCTTGCCCCCGCGCTCAGATTTGATACCTACCCCGTCACGTCGGGCTATAGCGCAGCCTGGTAGCGCGTCCGTCTGGGGGACGGAAGGTCGCAGGTTCGAGTCCTGCTAGCCCGACCATAAAACACGCTGCCAGCACCTCTTCACATCGCGGTGGACGGCGCCTCCTTCGGGATCGGCTCCTTGACCCAGGCCCAGGCCGTCTCTTCGGCCGAGGTCGGGAAGACCTTCACATCGACATCCGACACCATCCGCGCGATGCCCGCGAAGGGCCCGACCCAGCCGGAATCGGTGACGACGGCATAGCGGTGCAGCGCGTGCACCGCGTCCCACTTCATGCCCAGCAGGGACTTGTCGAAGAGGATCTCGGGATCGAAGCCGCCGAACCGCTTGATCCGGGCCAGCGCATTGAACCGCCCGCCCTGCTCCAGCCGCGCCCGGAACGGGGCGGTGATCCGGTCGATGTGGTCGTCGTCGATATAGCCCTCGACCTCGAAGGCCAGCACGTCGGGCGAGCCACTGTCCAGCATGGTGAGCCCCGGAAGATCCTTGCGCCCCGGCCGGGGCGGCGGAAGATCGCGTGCCCAGGCCTCGGCCGCCGCGCCCTCCTCGGGCGGGAAGGCCTGCATATCCATCCGGGGAATAAGCGGCGCGGTGTAGCGGATCATCCCGGCGATCGTCCGGTTGCCCGTCACCACCGCGCAGCGCGGCATCCTGGCGAGGTCGTCCAGCAGGCCGAATTCCTTCACCATGTCCTCGAGCATCGCCCGGGGCTCGATGTCCTCGAATCCGCTCAGGTCGACCAGCAGCCCGGCGCGGCCCGCGATGTCGAGCGCCGCCTCGAACTCCTCGTAGAACCGGCGCACCTCCTCGCGGGTGACCTCGCCGCCCGCGGTGATCCGCAGGAGGGGGGTGTCGGATGTGTCGAGTGTGAGCATGGCAAACCTCCGGGGGGCATGAGGGAAACGCTGCAAACAGAATGCAGAACGCCCGCCATCCTTGCAAGGTGGCGGGCGCTGATACACCTTAAGGCGAGTAAGGTCAGGCCAGATCGGCGAAGAGGTAGACGTCCTCGTCACTGATCCTGTCGAAGACCATCCGGGTCCGCTTGCCGATCTCGAGCCCCTCGGTCACGCCGTCCCGGAAGCGGACGTAGACATGCGGTCCGCCGTCGAGCTTCACGTAGCCAAGCGCGAAGGGCCCGGTCGGCGATTTGCGCATCACGGTCCAGGTGTAGATCTCGCCCTCGCCGGAATGCTCTTCCCACTCGGTCTCGGCCTTGTGGCAGAGCGGGCAGAGCGTGCGCGGATACCAGTGGATCTCCTTGCAGGCGGGGCAGCGGCGGACGAGGAACCTGCCCTCCTGCGCGGCGTCCCAGAAGGGCTTGGTCTCTTCGTTCTTGGCGACCTTGGGGTACTTGTGAATCATCTCGGTCATTTATCCACGCTCCAGAATTGCTGCTGCGGACCCGTGGCGGACGGTCAGCGTCCCCCCGATGCCGGTCACGAGGGCGATGTCGCAGTTCGGCACCTGCACCTTCTCGTGCGCCTCGCCGCGCAGCTGGCGGACGGCCTCCAGCACCTTGGTCATGCCGCCCCGGTTCACGGGGTGGTTGTTGCAGAGCCCGCCGCCGTCGGTGTTGAAGGGCAGCCGCCCCTGGCCCGAGATCAGGTTGCCGTCCTGGACGAACTTGCCGCCCTCGCCCTTCTTGCAGAAGCCCATGTCCTCGAGCTGCATCAGCACGGTGATGGTGAAGCTGTCGTAGATCGAGGCGTACTTGATGTCGTCGACGGTGACACCCGCGAGCTCCAGCGCCTTCGGCCCGGACACCGCGAGGCCCGAGGTCGTCAGGTCCATCCCGTGGCCCCCCGCCTGCCCCTTCAGGAACTGCGCCGCCGAGAGCACGTTCACGATCGGCTTGCCGAGCGACTTCGCGATCTCGGGCGTCGTCATGATGAAGGCGCCACCGCCCTCGGAGACCACGCAGCAGTCGAACATGTGCAGCGGATCGGCGATCATCGGCGAATTCACCACGTCCTCGACCGTCACCACGTCCTGCAGCATCGCATGCGGGTTGTATTGCGCATGGGTCGAGGCCGCGACCTTGATCCAGGCAAGCTGTTCGCTCGTCGTGCCGTATTCGTGCATGTGCCGCCGCGCGGCCAGCGCATACAGGTTCGGCGGCGTGCCGTTGTAGCCCCCTTCGAACCCCTGTTCGGCGCCGGGCACCCGCGGCGTCGGCGGCGCGGTGCGCGGCTTGCCGGCCAGCGTGCAGAGCGCGACCTTGCATTTGCCCATCACGATCGCCTCGGCCATCTTGCCCACGTGCATCACGTAGGAGGACCCGCCGGTGTCGGTCGTGTCGTAATGCGTCAGCTGGTTGGTGAGCCCGAGGTAATCGGCCATCGCCATCGCCCCGCCCGGCGCGTCGCCGCCGCAGAAATAGCCGTCCACGTCCTCCCAGCTCAGCCCCGCGTCCTTCAGCGCGCCGTCCGCGACGGCGGCGTGCAGCTGCCAGATCGACTGGTCGGGGCATTTTCGCAATGGGTATTCGTAGATGCCCGCGATGCAGGCCTTCCTCTTGATGCTCATCGGCTGTCCTCGTTCCCGTGGTTCGGGGGCGATCCTACGTGGGCTTCGGTCGAAGTCCACGCCGCCCCCCGGCCCCGCGGCCACTTTTCATCTATGTGCGATGGCCTTAGTCTCCGGCCGATCGGCCCGTCGGACGGGCGGCCTTGGGGAAGACGATGACCGGGATTTGCGCCAGCCAGCGGTTGAAGACGATGATCGAGGCCGGAGAGATCCGCGCGACCCAATCGGTGACCGAGGCGCAGATCCAGCCTGCGAGCCTCGATCTGCGGCTCGGCACGCGGGCCTGGCGGGTGCGCGCCTCCTTCCTTGCCGGAGAGGGGCGGAGCGTGGCCAGCCGGCTGGCGGAATTCGAGATGCACCGCTTCGAATTGGGCGGCGGCGCGGTGCTGGAAAAGGGCTGCGTCTACGTCGTGCCATTGATGGAGAGCCTCGCCCTGCCGACCGGGGTCGAGGCCGTCTGCAACGCCAAAAGCTCCACCGGGCGGCTCGACCTGCTGACCCGCGTGATCACCGACGAAGGGGTGGAGTTCGACCGGATCCCCGAGGGCTACGAAGGGCCGCTCTATGCCGAGATCTGCCCGCGGTCCTTCTCGGTTCTCGTCCGGCCGGGCATGCGGCTCAACCAGATCCGCTTCCGGGATGGCGCGGCGGTGCTGGATGATGCGGCGCTCAGGGCGCTCCATGCGGAGGTCCCGCTGGTCGATGGCGAGGCGGTGATTGACGAGGGGCTGGGCTTCTCGGTCGACCTGCGGCCCGCGTCAGGTGACCTCGTGGGCTTCCGCGCGAAGCCGCATACCGGGATCATCGACCTCGACAACATCGGCCATTACGACCCGAAGGCCTATTGGGAGGAGATCCGCACCTCCGACGGCCAGATCATCCTCGACCCCGGCGCCTTCTACATCCTCGTGAGCCGCGAGGCCGTCTGCATCCCGCCCGACCACGCCGCCGAGATGGCGCCCTACCTCGCCATGGTGGGCGAGTTCCGGGTGCATTACGCGGGCTTCTTCGACCCGGGCTTCGGCTGGGCCGAGGCGGGCGGCGCAGGATCGCGCGGCGTGCTCGAGGTGCGCTGCCACGAGGCGCCCTTCGTGCTGGAGCACGGGCAGGTCGTCGGCCGGCTGATCTACGAGCGGATGGAGGAGCGGCCCGAGACGCTCTACGGCACCGGGATCGCGTCGAACTACCAGGGCCAGGGACTGAAGCTCGCCAAGCATTTCAAGGCCGTAGAGGGCTGAGTTGATCCGTCCATGAACCGCCCGCTGGTCCTTCTGACCGCCGCCGTCTCGGTGGTGGGCGCGGTCTCGATGGCGCTCGCGCCCATCGTCAGCACCGTAGGCCGGGACCTTGGCACCGACCCGGCGCATGCGGTGCAGGCGACGGCGGCTTTCGGTTTCGCGACAATGGGATCCGCGCTTTTCCTCGCGCCGAGGGCCGACGTGATCGGGGCGGACCGGGCCCTGGGACAGGCGCTCAACATCCAGATCGTCGGGCTGGTGCTGACGATGTTGGCGCCCGGGCTCTGGTGGCTGATCGGGGCGCAGGCGCTCTGCGGGATCGGCGCGGGCATGGCGCTTCCCGCGATCTACGGGCTTGCGCCGCAGATGGCGAAGCCCGGAGAGGAGAGCCGCGCGGTCGGACTGGTCCTCTCGGGCTGGGTGCTGGCGCTCACCGCAGGCGTGGCAGGTGCGGGGTTCATCGCGGAATACCTCGGGTGGCGAACGGTTTACGGGCTGTTCCTGACCCTCGCATTGGCCGTCCGGATCGCCCTGCGCCTCACCCCGATCGAGGCCGCGCGGGGCGGTGCCCCGACCTCGCCGCTGACCGCCCTCCGGGTGCCCGGGATCGGCCGCGGGCTCTTCGCGGCCTTCACCCTGATGCTCAGCTTCTACGGCACCTATGCCTTTCTCGGGGCGCATGTGGGCGACTCCCTCGGCCGGGGATCGGACGGGGCGGGCTACGTGACGCTGGTCTACGGGGCGGGCTTCGGGCTGTCCCTGTTCCTCGACCGTCCGCTGGCGCGCCTGCCGCAGAGGCTCACGGGGACGCTGGCATTCGGCGGCCTGGTGGCCGTCTATGCGGGAATGGCCCTGAGCGGAGCGACTTACGCGGCGCTTCTCATCCTCGCGCTGTGCTGGGGCATCGCGCAGCATGCGGGGCTGAACTTCGTCGTCTCGCGGCTCGCGGCGCTGGATGCACGGCAGCGGGGGGCGATCATGGGGCTGAACTCGGCGGCGACCTATGTGGGGGTGACCGTGGGCGCGATGGTGTTCCGGGGCCCCTACGAGGCGGGCGGGCTGGTCGCCTGTGCCGGGATGTCGGCGGTGATCGCGCTGGCGGGGGCCGTGGAGGCCGCGCTGCCGCGGCGGGCCTGACGGAAACGCGCCATATGCGTGCGTTACGCGCCGTCTTCCGGCCCGCTCTCGTCCTCGACCTCCGGATCGAGCGGCGGGCGGAACATGTCCGACTGGCTGTCGTCGTCGGCCCCCTCCTCGGTCTCGGGCGCGGTGCCCGGCGGCGGCCGGTTGTCCAGCAGCCCGGCGGCGCGCAGTTCTTTCAGCCCCGGCAGGTCGCGGGTGGCTTCCAGCCCGAAATGGTCAAGGAACTGCTCGGTCACCACGAAGGTCACCGGGCGGCCCGGCGTCATCTTGCGGCGCCCGAAGCGGATCCATTCAAGCTCGAGCAGCTGATCGACCGTCCCGCGCGAGACCGAGACGCCGCGGATTTCCTCGATCTCGGCCCGGGTGACCGGCTGGTGATAGGCGATGATCGCCAGCGTCTCGATTGCGGCGCGCGACAGCTTGCGGGTCTCGACCGTTTCCTTCTGCATCAGGAAGCCGAGGTCCGGCGCGGTCCGGATCGCCCAGGCGTCGCCGATGCGGACCACGTTGACCCCCCGCCCCTCGTAGCGCCGCCGGAGCGCCTGCACGGCCGCCGCGCCGTCGGCGCCATGCGGCATCCGGGCGTTCAGGTCGGCCACGGTCACGGGCTCGGCGGAGGCGAAGAGGATGGCCTCGACCATGCGCTCCTGCTCGGCCTCGGGCGGCGCCTCGAAGAGCGTGTCGCGGATCGGGCCGTCGTCGTTCGCGGCGTCGTTGTTCGGCGTCTCTGTCACGTCGGGTCCACGTCTGGTTTCTGGCTCTCTGGGCGGATCGCCCCGGATGCGCAAGTCATTCCTGCGGCCGGTCCTTCCGGCGCAGCTCGATCGGCGCGTAGGTTTCGGACTGGCGGACCTCCACCAGCCCCTCCTTCGCAAGCTGGAGCGCCGCCGCGAAGGTCGCCGCATGGGCGGATCGGCGGGCCATCCGGTCCACCGTCCAGCCCTCGGGCAGGTAGGTCGCGATGTCGGTCCACTTCCCCGCGAAGCCGATCAGCTTGCGCATCCGCTCGAGCGATTGCTCCATCGTGTGGATATGCTCGCGGTCCATCACGAAGGGGCGGAATTCGTCCTTGGTGCGGATGCGGGCATAGCCCTGCATCAGATCGAGCAGCGTCGCGGTATAGGTCACCTTGCGCACGCGGGTGACGTCCTCGGTGATCCCGCGCTTGAAGAAGTCGCGGCCGAGCTGGTCGCGCGCCATCAGCCGGGCCGCCACGTCCCGCATCGCGGCGAGGCGTTCGAGCTGGAAGGCCAGATGCGCCGCCAGTTCCTCGCCCGACGGGCCCTCCTCCTCCGGGTCGGGGGGCAGCAGCAGGCGCGACTTCAGAAAGGCGAGCCAGGCGGCCATGACGAGGTAATCGGCGGCGAGCTCGATCCGCAGCGCCCGGGCCTTCTCGACGAAGGTCAGGTATTGCTTGGCAAGCTCGAGGACGGAGACCTTCATCAGGTCGACCTTCTGCGTCCGCGCCATGGTCAGCAGCAGGTCGAGCGGCCCCTCGTAGCCCTCGACATCGACGATCAGCGCCTCGGCGGCGAGGCGGTCGGCCACCGACAGCTTGTCTTCCTCGAAATCGTCGTCCGCCATGTCACCCGCCGTTCAGAAGCGCCTCCAGCTTCGCGTCCAGGGCGTCGATGTCAATGGAATCGGGCGCGTGACGTGCGGCCATCGCCCGTTCGGCGCGGGTCTGGGCGGCTTCGGACATGCGGCCCGACGCCTCGGCCACCGCCTCACGCGTGGCGAAATCGGCGTTGCAGAGCAGGACCACGTCGCAGCCCGCGGCAAGGCTTTCCCGCGCGATGTCGGCAGGCGCGCCCGAAAGCGCCTTCATCGAAATGTCGTCGGTCATCAGGAGCCCGTCGAAGCCAAGGTCCTTGCGGATCGCCTCGATCATGCCGGGATGCAGGGTGGCGGGTTTCTCGCCCCAGGCCGGGAAGGTGATGTGGGCGGTCATCCCGAGCGGCAGGTCGTTCAGTTCCCGGAAGGGCACCGCGTCGGAGGTCGCCCAGTCGAGGGGCGAGACGTTCACGACGGGCAGCTCCATGTGGCTGTCGCTGACCGCGCGGCCATGGCCGGGGATGTGCTTGACGACCGGCAAGACGCCGCCGTCGAGATGGGCCTGCGCCACGGCGCGGCCGATGGCGGCGACCTCCTCGGGGTCGGTGCCGTAGCAGCGGTTGCGCAGGAAGGGGTGGGTTTCGTCGGTGGCGACATCGACGAGCGGGGCGCAGTTGGCATCCACGCCGACGAGCCGCAGCTCTTCCGCGATGATGCGGTAGCGCAGGTACATCGCGGTCTCGGCCTTGGCCCCTGCCCGTTCGACGTGATCCAAGGGGGCCAGCCACTCGCGCCAGTGCGGCGCGCGGAGGCGCTGGACCCGGCCGCCCTCCTGGTCGATCAGGATCGGCACGTCGCGGCCGACGGCCTCGCGCATCTCGGACGTGAGCGCGCGGACCTGGTCCGGCGTGTCGATGTTGCGAGAGAAGAGGATGAAGCCGAAGGGATCGGCGTCACGGAAGAGCGCCCTCTCGTCCGCGGTGAGCGCCAGGCCCTCCGCGTCGAGGATCGTGGCCCCGAACGCCATCCTACCGCGTCACGACCGGGATGCATTCCGCATCCTGCGCCACGAAGGCCGCGCAGAAGCGGCGCGCGTCGGAGAGGTCGCTGAAGCCCATGGCGCGCAGGCGGTAGAAGGTCCGCCCGCCGGAGGAGGCCTTCTGGATCACGCGGTCCTTGCCCTCCATGTAATCCTCGAAATTCGCATTGAGGCGGAGCCAGTCCTTGCGGGCGTCCTCTTCGGAATCGTAGGCGCCGAGCTGCGCGAGGCGGGTGCCGGCCTGGATCGTGTTGGGATCGATGTCATTCACCTCGAAGGCCCCGCGGGTCGAGGTGATCGGACCGCCCTGCACGGCGGCAGCCGTCGGCAGACCGCCCGAGCTGATGCCGGCGAAGGCGGCCTTCAGCGCAGCGGGCCGCTGGCGCGGACGCAGCGGCTGCGCCCCGCTGTCCCCGGCGCGTGCCACGGCGGTCTCGGGCTGCGGCAGGTCCTCGTCCGTGGCCTCGGCGGTGAAGCTGCGCGCGCCCGAGGCAAGGCTCGCCGCCAGCGCACGGATCCCGGCGTCGGTGGCGTTGCCCTCGTCGTCGACGGCAGGCTCCGCGGGCACCTCGTCCAGCGCGGGGGGCGCCTCGGCCACCTGCACCTCGGGTTCGGGCGGCGCTTTCAGGATCGCCTCGGCCACGTCCTCCTCGGTCAGGTCCGCCCCGCGCGGGGCGAGCGTCACCTGGTCGGGCACGCGGGCCGCGGTGCCCTCGGCTGCCACGGCGTTCACCGCAAGACCCTGGTGCGCGGCCGGGGTGCCGCCGGGCACCTCGGGCCGGACCCGCATCTCGCCGGCCGCAGCGCGGATCACCGGCACGCCGGACACGTCGCGCATGACGGTCCTGTAGCCCCAGACCCCCACGCCGACGAGCAGCGTCAGCGACAGCGCGGCTGCCGCCCCGTTGATCAGTCGTCCTACCGGGATCCCCATGTCCTCCGCCGCGTCGCGGTGGTCTGCCTGCATCTGTGCCATGTCGCCTCGCTCGCCGGAGGGTCACCCCCGGATTCGGTTCGGTCTGTTTCTGACGTCCTGCTCCCCCCGGCGATGGCGCGATTTATCGCATCTCTTGCGCCGGAGTGACCCCCAGAATACCAAGACCGGCCGAAATGACAACGGCGGTCGCGCGCGGCAGGGCGATTTTCGCCAATGTGGCGGCGGCGTCGCCCTCCTGCAGGAAGCGCAGCTGCGTCTCCTCGTTCCCGCGATTCCAGAGCGCGTGGAAATCGCTGGCCAGCTCGTTGAGATAGAAGGCGATCCGGTGCGGTTCATGGGTCCGCGCGGCGATCTCGACCAGCCGTGGCCATTCGGCGAGCTTCTTCGCCAGGGTCAGCTCGGCCTCGTGGGTCAGCCCGCTCAGATCGGCGCCCTGAAGCGCCGCGTCGGAGGGCTCGATCCCCGCCTCCGCCGCCTTGCGCAGGACCGAGGCGACCCGGGCATGGGCATATTGCACGTAGAAGACCGGGTTCTCGCGGCTCTGCTCCATCACCTTGTCGAAATCGAAATCGAGCGGCGCGTCGTTCTTGCGGGTCAGCATGACGAAACGGGTCACGTCGGCGCCCACCTCGTCCACCACGTCGCGGAGCGTGATGAAGGTCCCGGCCCGCTTCGACATCTTGAAGGGCTCGCCGTTCTTGAAGAGCTTCACGAGCTGCGTGAGCTTGATGTCGAGCGGCACCCGGCCGCCCGAGAGCGCCGAAACGGCCGCCTTCATCCGCTTCACGTAGCCGCCGTGATCGGCGCCGAAGACGTCGATCAGCTGATCGAAGCCGCGGGTCACCTTGTCGTAGTGATAGGCGATGTCGGGGGCGAAATAGGTCCAGGCGCCGTCGGATTTCTTGACCGGCCGGTCGACGTCGTCGCCGTGCTCGGTGGATTTGAAGAGCGTCTGCTCCCGCGGTTCCCAATCCTCGGGGGTCTTGCCCTTCGGCGGCTCCAGCACGCCCTCGTAGATCAGGCCCTTCGCCTCGAGATCGGCCAGCGCCGCCTCGATCCGGCCGGTGCCGTAGAGCGATTTCTCGGAGAAGAAGACATCCATCCTCACGCCGAGCAGCGCCAGATCCTCGCGGATCAGCTCCATCATCTTCGCGGTGGCGAAGTCGCGGACGTCCGAAAGCCAGACCTCCTCGCCCTGGCCGAGATAGGCGTCGCCGACCTTCTCCTTCAGCGCCTCGCCGACCGCGATCAGGTAGTCGCCCGGATAGGTGCCGTCGGCGAACTCGACCTCCTTGCCATGCGCCTCGAGGTAACGGAGGTAGACCGACCGCGCCAGCACGTCGACCTGCGCGCCGCCGTCGTTGATGTAATATTCGCGGGTGACGTCATGGCCCGCGTAGTCCAGCAGGCTCGCCAGCGCGTCGCCGAAGACGGCGCCCCGGGTGTGGCCGACGTGGAGCGGGCCTGTCGGATTGGCCGAGACATACTCCACGTTCACCTTCTGCCCGGCGCCCATGTCCGACCGGCCGAAAGCCGCGCCCTCGCCGATGATCCGGGAGACGATCCCCTGCCAGACGGTGGCGGCGAGCCGCAGGTTGATGAAGCCGGGGCCGGCGACCTCGGCGGTCTCGATCCGCGGGTCCTCGGCCAGCCGGCGTGCAAGCGTCTCGGCGATGTCGCGCGGCTTCGCCCCGGCGGGTTTCGCCAGCACCATCGCGGCATTGGTGGCCATGTCGCCATGCAGCGCATCGCGGGGCGGCTCCACCGTCACATTGGCGGTGTCGAGGCCGGACGGCAGCTCGCCCGCGGCCTCCATGGCGGCCAGGGCGTCGACCACCAGGCTGCGGATCTCGGAAAAAAGGTTCATGTGCATTGGTCCTTGTCGGCCCGCGCGGTTTACCACTTCGCCCTGCAAGGTCAACAAGGCGCTCCATGGATGACGTTGCCGGGGGCGCTGCCCCCGCCGGGCCTGCGGCCCGACTCCCCCGGGATATTTCCGGCAAGAGGAAGCAGGCGACCGGTCCGGTCTTCCGCCTGCCGCCCTAGTCCAGCCGCGCGCGCCCCGGGCCGGACCCGCGCAGGGGGCCGAGCGCGTCGAAGCCCATCAGGCGACCGTGTTCCTGCAGCGCGAAGCGGTCGGTCATGCCGGAGATGTAATCGCAGACGATCCGGGCGAGCGCGGTCTCGTCGCCCGCGATGTCCTCCACGTCCTTGCGCCATTGCTTCGGCAGTTCCGCCGGGTGCGCCATGAAGAAGGGGAAGAGGTCGCGCACCACCTGGGTCACCTTCTCGCGCACCGCCACCACCTCGGGGGCGCGGTACATGCGGTGGAAGAGGAACTCGCGGATGATCTTCAGGTCCTTCCAGATGCCGGGCGAGAACTGCACCATCATCCGGCCGGCGTGGCGCACATCCGTGACGCTTTTCGGATCGAGCGCTCGGAGATTGGCGCGGGAGACGTCGATCACGTCCGAGACCAGCACCCCGAAGAAGCGCCGGAGCGCCTCGTGCCGGCGGCGGTAATAGTTCAGGCCGGGATAGCGACGGTCGACCTCGGCGAAGCAGCGATCGAGGATCGGCAGCTCGGCCAGCTCGTCGGTCGAGAAGAGCTCGGCCCGGAGCCCGTCATGCAGGTCATGGTTGTTGTAGGCGATGTCGTCCGAGAGCGCGGCCACCTGCGCCTCGGCGGAGGCATGGGTGGAAAGCTCCAGATCGTGGCGCGCGTTGTATTCGGCCAGCGCATAGGGGACGGGCTCCGTCACCGGGCCGTTGTGCTTGGCGATGCCCTCGAGCGTTTCCCAGGTCAGGTTCAGCCCGTCCCATTCGGCGTAGTGACGCTCCAGACGGGTGACGATCCGGATCGCCTGCGCGTTGTGGTCGAACCCGCCGTAGGGCGCCATCAGCGCCTCGAGCGCGTCCTCGCCCGTATGACCGAAGGGCGGGTGGCCGAGGTCATGGGCCAGCGCCACGGCTTCGGTGAGTTCGAGGTCCAGCCCCAGGGCCCCCGCCACGGTCCGGGCCACCTGCCCCACCTCGATCGAATGGGTCAGCCGGGTGCGGTAGTAATCGCCCTCGTGTTCCACGAAGACCTGCGTCTTGTGCTTCAGCCGCCGGAAGGCGGAGGCGTGGATGATCCGGTCCCGGTCCCTCTGGAAGCAGGAGCGGAAGGTGCTTTCCTCTTCCGGCACCAGCCGTCCCCGCGCCTCTTCCGGCCGGCTTGCATAGGTCGCGCGCATCGTCACATCCCCGGGGGCTTCGCCGCCCCTCCTTGTCGCTCATTCGTGACGCTCTTATATTGCAGGTCCATGACATGCAAAGCGCCGCTTCAGGAGCCTGCCCGATGAACCTGCCCCCCAACGTCACCCCGCGCGCCTTCGAACGCCTGGCCGAGATCGGAGCGGGTGCGGATGGCAAGGCGCTCCGCGTGGCCGTCGAGGGCGGCGGCTGCTCGGGCTTCCAGTACGAGATCAAGCTCGACGAGGTGGCCGAGGACGATCTGGTGCTCGAGGGCGAGGGTCAGAAGGTGGTGGTGGACAGCGTCTCGCTGCCGTTCCTGGCCGGCGCGACCATCGACTTCACCGAGGAGCTGATCGGCGCGCGTTTCGTGATCGAGAACCCGAACGCCACCAGCTCCTGCGGTTGCGGCACCAGCTTTTCCATGTAGTATCCGCCCCTTGCGGGGCGATCCTCACGCATCACGCGAAGGTCATTCCGCCGGGATGACCGCGGGCCGCGTGACCCGCCGGTCGGCCGCGATACGCTCGTAGACGAGATAGGTGCCCGAGGCGATGACGATGGCGACGCCGAGGTAGATGTGCCCGCCCGGCACCTCTCCGAAGAAGACCGCGCCCAGGATCACCATCCAGACGAACTGCAGGTTCATCAGCGGCGTCACCGCGTAGGCCGCGAGCTTCGAGAGCGCGATCACGAGGATCCAGCGGCCCGCGAAGAGCACGCCCGCATAGGCCACGGCCCAGCCGAAATCGGTGAGCGGCATCGCTTTCCAGACGAAGGGCAGCGCCAGCCCCATGACGAGCGCGAGCGAGAGGTTCGGGTAGAAGACCTGCGCCAGCGTGTTCGCCTCGTGCCGCCCGATGTAGCGCGACACCACCATCGACAGCGTGCCCGTGGCGCTGGCCGCGAAGGCGATCGCGTGGCCGGTGCCGATCCCGTGCAGCCCTTCGGGGAAGAGGCACAGCACGCCGACGAAGCCCGCGCCGAGCGCGAACCAGGCCGGCGCGCGCACGTGTTCGCCGAGGATCGGGCCGGAGAGCAGGCCCGCGAGCAGCGGCACGAGGCCGATGAAGACGAAGACCTCCGCGAAGGGCAGAAGGCGGAAGGCGTAGAAATAGCAGGTGACCGAGACGACGGTCGCCACGGACCGGACGGCCATCGCCCGCGGACAGCTGGTGCGGAGCCCCTGCCGGGGCCCGGATTTCACCCGGTCGGCGGTCAGCGCCATGCCGACGACGAGCAGGCCCGAGACGAAATAGAGCTGCGGCGCGGCGTATCCGCCGGCCAGCAGCTTGGTGATCGCATCCGCGGAAGAGATCAGCAGCGTGTAGACGAGCACCAGCAGGGTCCCGGTCAGCGCGGCGCTTCGGATCACGGCGGCCCTCATGCCGGCATCCTCAGCGGCATCGCCTGCCCGGCCCGGGCGAAGCCCGCGAAGAAGCCGTCGAAATCCGGGCAGGCCGCCTCGGCCTCCTGAAGGACGTCGCGCGCCTCCGCGTCGAGCGCATGTTCGACGGTGCCGCGCATGACGTGCCAGTCGCCCGAGCGCGCGTCGTCGAGATCGAGCATCAGCTGCGACATCTGGCGCAGCGGCGTGGCGCCGGGCCGGGCGGAATGGAAGCTCATGGGGCCGAAGGGCAGCGGCGCGGCGAAGCTCTCGGCTCCGGCAAGGGCGCGGGACCAGTTGCAGACGAGGAATTCGTGATAATCGTCGCGGGCGGGCGCCGCGCGGTCGCCTTCCGCGGTGACGAAACCCGCGGTGTGCCCGGACAGCCATTCGTCCCAGATCATCGGCACGGGGCATGCGGCGAAGCGCAGGGCCACGCAGATCTCGGCCAGCAGGTCGGCGTTGCGGTCGAGGTAGGCGAGCGTGCCGCCATAGGCCAGGCTGCGCGCGATCTCGGGCCCGAAATCGAAGGGCTGGCGGCCGTATTCGGTCAGGTAGAAGATCGTGTGGGTCAGCTCGTAGGCGGCCTTCTTGTTCGGCATCGCGAAGGTGGCGGGGCGGGCGATGAAGTGCAGCAGCCGGTCGGTCAGACCCGGGTCGGCCAGATCGCAGCCGCGGCGGCACATCAGGCGGCGGGCCTCGGCGCGCTGGAGGTCGGAGATCTCGGCCTCGGCCAGGCCCTGCTGCGACGCCCAGTGGACGAGCGCCTCTCCCTTGTCGCCAGGCATTCCGAGGTCCTCGAGATCGAGCGTCATCGAGAGCAGGAAGCGGTAGTATTGCGGGAAGAAGGCGAGGCGTTTCTCGACCTTGTCGTAGAAGGCGGCATAGGCCGCGAGGGCCCGGTCGTCGGGCCCGGCGCCGGTGCTCTCGAAGATGTTCAGCAGCTCGGCGTTTTCCTTCAGCCAGAAGACATCGTCCTGGCTGCGGCGGTCGGCGGCGAAGCTCGCCGTCAGAGCGGCCAGGCGGTCGGCCCGGCCCCGGGCGCGGGAGGGGAAGGTCAGGTGAACAACGTTGGTCATCTCGGGTTTCTCCTTGAATACCGGGCGCTTGCCTGACCGCCCATCTCCGCACCTGGGATCGGCTTACGAGCCCGACGAGAACATGTGGGTCGCGTCGCCCTCGATCTGCTCGCTCTTCGCCGGAGCGGAGCCCGAGGAGAACATCTCGACCGCATCGCCTGCGATGGAGGCGGTGGCCGTCGGGGCGCTGCCCGAGGAGAACATCTCGACCGCGTCACCTGCGATGGAGGCGGTGGCCCTCGGGGCGCTGCCCGAGGAGAACATCTCGACCGCATCACCCACCAGGGAGGCCGAGGCGGCGGGGGCCGAGCCGGAGGAGAAGAGGCCGGTCACGTCGCCGGTCAGCAGCTCGCCCGATGCAACCGGGGCGGAGCCCGAGGAGAACATCTCGACCGCGTCGCCGTCGAGCAGGCTGGCCTCGGCCTTGGCGCGGTTTTCGGGGGTGAAGCGGGCTTTGCGAAGAGCAGTCATTTCCGTGTCCTTCCAGGTTGCGTTGATGCCAAAACGCTGGCACGGAGCCCGCGGGCCACAAACGGGAATTATCGGTCGACCCTCCGGTTGATTTCGAAACGCCCGTGGCTCACGATGGGTAAACCACTGGAACTGCGGGGCTTTTCCGGTGTCCAAAAAATGTGTTAACGCGCTTGAAAACAACTCTTGCGCGAAGGATTTCTGACGCCATAGCGATACGTCCCTCTCGCCCGCCTGACGCGGACCCGTGACTCGTGGCGAAAGATCGGGGTGCGGAAGCGCGTCAGGACGATTCTCCGGCTGCCCTTGTCTGTGCCGACGGATTCGGGGATGAGTCGGGGATCAGGAGGCGCCCATGAAGATCGCGACATTCAACATCAACGGCATCAAGGCCCGGATCGAGGCTCTTCCGGCGTGGCTGGAAGAGGCGGAGCCCGATGTCGTGGTGCTGCAGGAGATCAAGTCGGTGGACGAGAATTTCCCGCGCGAGGTCTTCGAGGACCTGGGCTGGATCGTCGAGACGCATGGCCAGAAGAGCTTCAACGGGGTGGCGATCCTGTCGAAACTGCCGCTCGAGGACGTGACCCGCGGCCTGCCCGGCGACGACGAGGACGAACAGGCCCGCTGGATCGAGGCCACGGTCATGGGCGAACGGACGGCGGTGCGGGTCTGCGGGCTCTACCTGCCGAACGGGAACCCCGCGCCGGGCCCCAAATACGATTACAAGCTCGCGTGGATGGAGCGGCTCAGGGCGCGGGCCGAGGCGCTGCTGAAAGCCGAGGAACCGGCGCTGATGGCCGGGGATTACAACGTCATCCCGCAGGCCGAGGACGCGGCGAAGCCCGAGGCCTGGGTCGAGGACGCGCTGTTCCTGCCGCAGACGCGCGAGGCGTTCCGCCGGATCCTGAACCTCGGTTACACCGACGCCTTCCGCGTGCGGGTGCAGGGGCCGGGGCATTATTCCTTCTGGGATTACCAGCGCAATTCCTGGGAACGGAACAACGGCATCCGCATCGACCATTTCCTGCTGACGCCGCAATGCGCCGACCTGCTGGTCGAGTGCGGCATCGACAAGGAGGTGCGTGGCCGCGACAAGCCCTCGGACCACGTGCCGGTCTGGGTGGAGCTCGACGCGTGAGCCTGGCGATCCTGATCCTCGGTGCGGGCGCCGCGTCGCGGATGCGCGGCGGCGACAAGCTCCTGGAAGAGGTCGGCGGCCAGCCGCTGCTGGCGCTTCAGGCCGCGCGGGCGCTGCGGACCGGGCAGCCGGTCGTGGTCACCCTGCCCCCCTTCCCCCATCCCCGCGGCTCGGTCCTGAAGGACATGCCGGTCGCCCGCGTCCAGGTGCGCGACGCCGCAGAGGGCATGGCCGCCTCGATCCGGGCGGGCGTCGCCGCGCTGGCTGCCGGCACCCGGGGCGTGATGATCCTGCCGGGCGACATGCCCGAGATCGACGGCGCCGACATCTCCGCGATGATCGCCCACTGGGAGCCGGGCGAGATCCTGCGCGGCGCGGCGGAGGATGGCACGCCCGGCCATCCGGTGATCTTCCCCGCCGATCTGTTCGAAGAGCTCTCGGGCCTTTCCGGCGATACCGGCGCGCGCGAGGTGCTGGTGCGCCATCGCGCGCGGATCCGGCTCTTTCCCCTGCCCGGCCGGCACGCGCTGACCGACCTCGACAGCCCCGAGGAATGGGCGGCCTGGCGCGAAGGGGCCGAGTGACCCGCAGGGCGGCTCAGGCCGAGAGCTTCATCAGCACCAGCCCCGCAAGGATCAGCGCCGCGGCGGCCAGACGGGCCGGCGTGACCGGATCGCCCAGCACGACAATCCCCACGACAAACGCGCCGAGCGCGCCGATCCCCGTCCAGATCGCGTAGGCCGTGCCGAGCGGCAGGCGCTGCATCGCGACGGAGAGCAGGGCGAAACTGCCGATCATGGTGAGGAAGGTGATGGCCGTGGGAAACAGCCGCGTGAACCCCTGCGATTGTTTCATGCTGAAGGCCCAGACGATTTCGAGAAGACCGGCGAGAAGAAGACAGACCCAGGGCATGACGCGCTCCGACGTGTATGTCAGGCCGTCCTGATCGTGCTGTACCCGGTGCGGGGGTGGTCGTCCACCTCGGCCAGAGGTAGACCCGCACGCCGTGCCGGGCAAGCGTCCTGCCGAAATACAATCAGGGCACGACCCGGCTGGATGCGGCCCGGACGCAAAGCGCCGGACCTGTTCCGGATCGTGCCCTGAAGGCTTGGCCAAGCTCAGCCCCCGCTAGTCTTGGCCGGGGGGTCCGCCGGGTCCGACAGGACCCGGCAGCGCTGCATCACTCGGCCAGAAGCCGTGCTTCGTGTTTCTTCAGCGTCCGGCGTGCCGCGTGGTAGTCGCGGATGCCGTTCGAGGTCTTCAGCTCGGGGAAGAGTTCGTAGATCTCGTTCCGCTGCGCGTTGCCGACACCTTCCAGCGACAATTCGCCGGGCTGGAAGCTCTCGGTCCATGCGCCGTCCGACAGGACCACTTCGTGGCGGTCGAACATGAAGTGGATGTAGGTGGTGTGCATCGCGTTCACCACGTCCACCCCCGGCAGGCCGGTCAGGTGCTTGGCGGCCACGAGAACCTCGCGCTCCTCGAAGTAGAGCATCGTCTTCTCGTTGTTCACCAGGACCCGGTGGTTCGGCGAGACCAGCATGTCACGTTCGGGCAGACCGTGGCCGAGCGCACCCTTCTGGATCAGCACCGGCTTCAGGTGATCGTTCGCCGCCAGGACACGACCGTCGATCGGCTTCGCACCCATCCAGCGGATCTCCTGGATGCCGTTGTCGCGGGTGATGATCCGGTCGCCGACCGAGAGCTCCTCGACCTTGCGTTCGCCCTTGGGCGTCGCGATCAGCGAGCCGGGGGTGAAGCAGGGCACGATCTGCTCGATGTTGTAGAAGTCGAGCGAGCCGGTGACCTTGCCCTCGCCGTCGAGGAATTCGACGGTGCCGTCGATCCCGTTCGACGGACGGTCGCCGTCGTCGTCGTCACGGACGTTGACCAGCCGGAAGTTGCCCTTGCCGACCGCGCTCAGGTCCAGCGTGTCCCAGTCGTCGCCGCCCGCGTTGCCGTGGACATAATCGCCCGCGCCTTCCTCGGCGCTGCCGACGAGGAACAGGTCGCGGTCGTCGCCGCCTTCGAGGTGGTCGACACCGGCGCCGCCGTCGATCGTGTCGTTGCCCTCGTCGCCCTGGATGCTGTCGTGGCCTTCGCCGCCATACAGCTCGTCGGCGTCGAGACCGCCGTGCAGCTCGTCATTGCCCGCGTCGCCGTAGAGCGTGTCGGCATCGTCCTCGCCGAGGATCGTGTCGTTGCCGTCGCCGCCGTGCACGAGGTCGCGGCCGTTGTCGGGATGCGCCTCGGTGGCGTCGTCGCCATAGCCCCACTGAAGGTCCGGGTCGCCGGCGTTGATGTGGTCGTTGCCCGCGCCGCCGTGGATCGTGTCGGAGCCGTGGCCGCCGGTGATGACGTCGTCGCCCTCGCCGCCTTCGACGAGATCGTCGTCGATGCCCGCGTGGATCGTGTCGTTGCCGGTGCCGCCGTAGATCGTGTCGGCATCGTCGCCGGTCATGATGACGTCGTTGCCCGCGCCGCCGTCGACCCAGTCCTTGTTGTCGTCCTTGACCGGGTCCGAGCCGTAGCCGAGCCGCACCGCGTTCGGATCGTCGCCCTCGTAATCCGAGAAGACGTCGATGCCGGCGATGATGGTGTCGTTGCCCTCGCCGCCGTAGATCGTGTCGGAGCCCTGATCGTCGTTGATGTAATCGTTGCCGTCGCCCGCGTCGATCCAGTCGTCGTCGATGCCGCCGTTGATGCTGTCCTCGCCCGCGCCGCCGTAGATCGTGTCGCGGTCGTCGCCGGTGGTGATCGTGTCGTTGCCGGCGCCGCCGTCGACGTAGTCACGATCGTCTTCCTTGTCCGCGTCCTCGGTGAAGACGGGCAGCGGGTTGTCGAAGGCCGGGCTCTTGCCGGAGGTGTCGATCTTGTCGTCGCCGTCGTCGCCGTGAACCGTATCGGACCCGTCTCCGCCGGTGATCGAATCGTCGCCACCGCCGCCATGGATGACGTCGTCACCCTCGCCGCCGTGCAGCGTGTCGTTGCCCGGGGTGGTGTCCTCGCCGTCGAAGACGGTCGGGGTGAAGTAGATGTCGGTGATGTTGACTTCGGAGATGTGCCAGCCGTTCTGCTCGTGCGTGATCGTGAAATACGCCACGTTCGCGGGCATGGTCACGAGCGCCGAGGTGGAGGCGGCGTCCTTGTCCAGATCGACGCGGCCGTTGGCTTCGAACATGACGTTGCCGTCCGCGCCGTTCACGTCGTGGCCGTTGATGTCCCCGCCGAGCTCGACGCAGATCTCGGTCGGCTGGCCGTCGGCATCGAAGGCATGGATCGTGATCTTCGAGTTCTGGTCGATGTCGTTGATGCGGAACGACACATCGGTGACCGGCTTGTCGAAGCTCCACTTGTAGGTGGCCTTCTCGTGGTCCTCGGTCATGCGGGATTCACCCGAGGACATCGTGTCGACCGGACCCAGGTTGCCGGCATCGATGCCGTCAACGTTCTGTTCGTCGGTGGCGAAGCGGGTCAGCGGGGTGTGCTTGGTCTCGATCGTCTCGAAGGTGACGTTCACATTGCCGGTGTCCTGCGAGAGCACGCCGCCCAGCGGGTCGTTGTTGTCGATCGGATCGGCGCCGTTCGGGTCGGGCAGCTTGTCCCATTCGAAGACTTCGCGGGGCGCCTCGTCGGTCGTGCCCAGCGTGCCGTCGCCGTAGATGACGTCGTTCCCGGCGCCGCCGTCCACGCTGTCGTCGCCCGACCCGGCATAGACCGTGTCGTTGCCGTTCAGCGAATGGATCGTGTCGTCGCCCGCCCCGGCATCGACCGTGTCGTCATCGCCGTCGGTGCCGTCGATCTGGTCGCCATCCTTGTCCACATAGCCCTGGCCCATCGTGTCGGCCCCGGTGGTGCCGGAGACAATGCCGTCGCTCACGGTCGGATCCTTGTCGTCAGGACCACAGTCGGAACCCTTGCCGAAGTACTTGCTGAAGTAGAACGTCATTTCAGTTACCCTTTGTGCCTTCAGAACCCGGCGGTTCCTTGGTTGTTGCGGCCCCGGCCCGCTTCCGCGACGCCGGATCGTTGTCTCCCAGGATGAGGTACCGTCGAGCGGCTCTGCGCGGCCGGGCCTTCGGGACACGGGGTCCTTCGGGCAATCGTGTTCAGGCCCGGTTCCGGCTGGAACAGGTCACCTGACCGATCGGCAGGTCTCGCATCGCTCCGGATGCCTCATCTTCGGATGGCCGCCCCCGTGGCCAGCAGTCTTCGCCCCCCAGTCGGGCACCATCGGTTTACCGACGGAAATGCGGCAGACAAAGCGGAAAAAGACCAAAAGGTGGCAAAGTAAGGTCACGAGAGCGCATCATCTGCCACAATTCGGCCCCACTTCAACAACCTATGGATGAGGCAGGTTTCCTGTACGTGAACACTCGCATGGCGTGTGTGGCAGATATCGCCTTATTATATTGACCATTTGAAATGTTTTGACACCGAGGGCCGCCAAAGCAGTTTCGCCCAGGGAAACGATGCCGCCCGATTTCGACGCGACACAATTGGGCGGGACAAATGTGAAGCGGCCGCAAACATCTGTTTTACGGCACGAACCAATCCCGCTTTTTTCCGGCAATGAGCGTTTTTCGAGAACAATGACGCGTCCTCCGCGCCCAATTCTGGCCGAATCAAGGCAGGTCAACTGACCTGAAACGGCCGCGCGTGATTCCGCCGAGCCTTGGGCCAATGCCGGCTGACCCCCGTTCAAATTTAATGACGTGAGAAAAGTTAACCTTGGAACAAGAAGGTAAACGACGGGTTTAGGCTGCATCCGGGGTCGATCAAATGGCCGTTACGCACCTGTGTGCAAGGCGGCTCTTGGATCATCCCTCAACGTTCCTGTCATGAGGAGGTGGGCATGCCCGACCACAGAGAAGGCACTTCGGCCGCAGACGAGGCCCGAAAGGCCGCCGACGAGGCGAAATCCGCCGCATCCGAAGAGGCACAGAGCTTTCGCGATAACGTGGAAGAAGAGGTCTCCCGCCGCGCGGGCGACACACGCGACACGCTGGCCGGTGAGGTGGGCGAGTTCGGGGAAGCGCTTCGCAGCGCCTCGGGCAAACTCCGACGGGGGTCGCCCCAGGAACAGCTGGTGACCTCGGCCGCGAACGCGATGGAGGAATTCTCCAGCCATGTCCGGGGCCGCGACCTCGGCGAATTGCTGGAAGAGGTGAATACATTCGGACGCCGCAACCCCGCCGCCTTCCTCGGCGGCGCGGCCCTTCTGGGCTTCGCGGGCATGCGGCTTGCGAAGGCCTCGCAGCGCCGGCGCCCGATCGAGCACGACGAAGGCCACGGCGCGCCTGATCCTGCGCCCGCCCCCGGTTCGACGGCCCGCGGCCCGGCAGGCACGCCGGCCGGCGCCGGCTCGACCGCACCGCGCCCGATGCCCACGTCCACCGCGCCCGGCACCCCGGGCCAGAGCCCGACGGGCGCGCCGACCGGCCCCGGCAGCACCCCCGGCGGGACCGCTGGCACCACGGCCGGCGGCACCGCTGGCACCACGCCCGGTACGTCCCCGACCCGTCCGGGCACCTCCACCGAAAGGACCAAGCCATGAGCGACGTGAATCCGAACTCCTCTCCCAAACTGCTGGGCGACCTGCTGCGGCACGCCACCTCGCTCGTGCGGCTCGAGATCGACCTCGCCCGCGCCGAGGTGGACCAGAACCTGCGCCGCGCCGGGACGGCCCTCGGGCTGATCGTGGTGGCCATCGTGCTGCTCATCACCGCGCTGAACGTGCTCGCCGCCGCCCTGGCCGCGGGTCTGACGGAACTCGGGCTCGACCCCGCCTGGTCCGCCCTGATCGTCGGTGTCGGCTTTGCGCTCGTGGCCTGGGCCATGATGCACAAGGGCATTTCCGACCTGAAACTCTCGAGCCTGGCGCCCACCCGATCGGTGGAAAACGTGAAGCGCGACGCTGATGCCCTGAAAGGAGCTGCGACCCATGGCGAATGATCACCGCACACCGAACGAAATCGAGCGCGAGATCGAACGAGATCGCGCCGACCTCGTCCGCACGATCAACACGCTGCAGGACCGGTTCAGCCCGGAAACGCTCGTGGCCGAGGCGGTCCGCACCGCCCGCACCCACGGCGGCGACCTGGGCCATGCCGTCAGCGAATCCGCCAAGCAGAACCCGGTTGGCCTCGCCATCACGGGGATCGGCCTGGCCTGGATGATCTTCGGCCGCTCCTACGCCGATCGCCCCGCCACGTCGCGGGCACCGGCCGAGCCGGCGTTCCGGCGCCGTCCGACGCAGCCGCCCTCGGCTGCGGGCGCCTATCCCGACTGGTATATCGAGGAAGAGGAAGACGTCGCGGAATACTACGGCTATCCGATCGGCGCGCGGGCGAACGTGCCCGGCGGCGACGGCGATGCGGACGACGGCCCCTCCATGACGGACCGGGCGCGATCCGGTGCCAGCGCGGCGGCGGGCAGCGTCTCGTCGGGGGCCGGCAAGGTGGCCGGCGGCGTCTCGTCCGGGGCCGGCAAGGTGGCCGGCGGCGTGAGTGCGGCCGGGTCCAGTGTGGCCGATGGCGCGGCTTCGGTGCGTGACGGCGCCGCGGCGGCGGCGCATTCCGGAGCCGAGAGCGCGCGGCGCATGCGCGAGCGGCTGGCCCACGGGACGGAGGCGCTCGGCACCGAGGCGCGGGAGCGTGTGATCGCCGCCCGCCGCCGCGCGGTGCTGGCGCGCCAGAAGATGTCGGAAAGCGCCGGCCGCAACTGGAAGGCCGGCCGGGAGACCGCGGTCGGGATGTTCGAGGACAATCCCCTGATCGCCGGTGCGCTGGCGATCGCCGCGGGTGCGGCCCTGGCGGCTGCCCTGCCCTCCACCCGGAAGGAGGACGAACTGTTCGGCGGATATTCCGACGACCTCATGGACGAGGCCGAACGGGTCTACCTCGAGGAACTCGACAAGGCCGAAAGGGTCGGCCGGGCCGCGCTCGACGAGACCCGCAAGATCGTCGAGGAGAAGGGCGCGGAGGCCGATGCGGCCGCGTCCGGTGTCGCCGATGCGGTGAAGGATGAAGTCTCCGAGGCCGGAAAGCGGATCAAGTCCGCGGCCGAGAAAGAGGCCAAGTCCAAACCCTCGGACCGCGACGCCTGACCGGGGTTTCCCCGAACGACGTGATGGCAGGTCCGCCTGCCGACATCCCCCGCACGCCTGCCGACAGCCGGCGTGCGGGACCTCCCGGCGGCTTGCCGACCGGGACCGCCGCCCGAAGTGCGGGGCACCTCGAGCCGCAGGTTGTGCGCCTCTGCCGCCCCACCCCTGAGACGCCGCTCCACATTCCCCCTCCGGCCCCCGGTCGCGCAAGAGGTCACCCGAGATGCATGCTGCCCTTCACCGAACCGCACCGGTTGCCGGTTTGGCCCTCGTCGGCGGCGGTCTGCCAGTTGCGGCGATCTGCGCGGGCGCCGCGCTGCTGGCGGCCCAGACGGTGGTCACGGGGCTGAACCTCTGGACCGTCGGCGCCATGCCGCTGCCGCCTGCGCCGCCCGTCCCTGGCGGCCGCGGCGGGCCTCCCTTCTTCTCGGTCCATGTCGCCACCCATGACGAGCCGCCGGAGCTGGTCTGCGACACGCTCGCGGCGCTGCGCGACCAGCGGGGCGCGCCCGGATTCGAGATCATCGTGCTCGACAACAACACCCCCGACCCCGCGGTCTGGACGCCGGTCGCCGCGTGGTGCAAGGCCGCCGGGCCGCGGTTCCGGTTCCACCACCGGGAGGGCGTCACCGGCGCCAAGGCGGGGGCGCTGAACATCGCGCTCGGCCTGACCGATCCGCGTGCCACCCATGTCGTCGTGATCGACGCCGACTACCGCGCCGAGCCCGATTTCCTGGCCGCAGCGGCGCAGGCGCTCGGAGGCGCCGGGCCCGATTTCGTGCAGTTCCCGCAGGCCTATCGCGACGGAGAGGACGCCGGAGGCGTGGTCCTGGAGCTGTCGGATTACTTCACCCGCCATGCCCGGGCGGCCGACGGCGCCAACGCGATGCTGCTGACCGGCACGCTCAGCGTGATCGACCGGCAGGCGCTGGAACGTGTCGGCGGCTGGTCGGGCGCGACGCTGACCGAGGATGCCGAGCTTGGCCTGCGGCTGCGCGGCGCGGGCTTCAACGGACGGCTCGACACCCGCATCGGCGGGCGGGGCCTGCTGCCGCTGGATTTCGACGGTCTTTCCAAACAGCGCTATCGCTGGGCGGCGGGCAACGTCGCCTGCCTGCGCGCGCTCTCGGGCCTGCCCCGCCGCACGGCGCTGCACACGCTGGCGCAGCTGACGGCCTGGGGCAATTTCGGCCTGCCGGTCGCGGCGCTCATGACGGGCGGCTGGCTGCGCGGCCTCGTTGCGGGCCCCGATGCGGCCACCGGGCTCGCCATGGCCTTCTGCGGCCTCGCGCTCGGGCTGATCCTGCTCGGGGCGGTCCTGCCGCTCGCCATGCAGGCGGCGGCCGGGCCGGCGCGCCGGGGCGACACGCTTTCGGCCATCGCCACGCGGATCGCCCTGCTGCCCGCCTCGGCCCGCGGCACGCTGGACGGGCTGGCGCGCTGCGCCGGCGGCTTCCGGCGCACTCCGAAGGCCGCCGGAACGCGGACCGCGCCCGCCTGGCTGCGCGCCGAACTGACGGTGCCGGGGGCGCTCGGCCTGCTGATGCTCCTGCACCCGGCCGGCCCGCCGCTCGCCCAGGCGGGGGCCGCGCTGCTGGCGCTGCCGCTCGCCTGTGCCCCCGCCCCGTGCCGGGCCCTCGCCACCTATCGTCAACGCGCCATCGGATAAGGAACAGCCATGCCGCCGAGCGTCACCATCGTCATCCCGACCTACAACCGGGCCCAGTGCATCGCGCAGGCCGTCGATGCCGCCCTCGGCCAGTCCCATGCCGACACCCATGTGCTGGTGGTCGACGACGCCTCGACCGACGCGACCCCTTCGGTGCTGGCGGGCTACGCGGATCACCCGCGGGTCTCCTGCCTCCGGCTGGGGCGCAACGTCGGCACGGCGCAGGCCAAGAACGTCGGGATCGCGCTCAGCCGGTCCGAGGCGGTGACCTTCCACGATTCCGACGACATCCCGCACCGCGACAAGGTCCTGCGTCAGGTCCGCGCGCTGACGCGCCACGACGTCGAGGCGCATCCCTGCCTGAACTGGTCCCTCGCGGGCCAGCGGCCGGGGACGCGGCTGCAGGTCGGCGCGGTGCTGACCCATCACGAGCTCATCCTGCCCGACGGCGCCCGGGTCGAGATCCGGCGCAGCCTGTCGCTGGTCGACGACTTCTTCCCCAACCTCCAGATGTCCGCCGGGGTGCCGGGGGACTGGACGCATGTGAACTCGGGCCTCTTCCACCGGTCCGTATTCGACCGGCTGGGCGGCTTTGCGGATTGCATCGAGGAGGACCGCGAATTCCGCAACCGTCTGATCATGGCCGGAGAGGTCATCTGGCTGATCCCCGAGATCCTGCTGACCAAGATCGAGACCGCGGATTCCCTGACGCTCGCGCAGGCAACGGATTACGACAGCCCGCGGCGCCGGTCCGACCGGGACCGCGTCTGGGGCACCGTCCAGCACTGGCTGGCCACGCGCGAGGTCGCCCCGGTGCCGATCGACCTCTCCGGGGTCGAGATCGCCGCGCTCACCAATCCCGGCCCGCTCGCCATTCCGTCGGAGCTCCTGCCCCGGCCGGAGGCCGCCGCATGAGCGCCGCGACCGCCATCGTCGACCCGCTGGCCCCGCACGCCTACTCGGGCCGCAGCGAGAGCCTCGCCGGGCTGGGCGGGACCGAGGCGACCGTTGTGCGCGTGGCCGAGGGGCTGGGCGGCGTGACGGTCTTCCAATGCGCCCGGCGCGCCCCGTCCGTGGTCAACGGCGTGCGCTACATGCCCGTCGTGCCGCGCGACGGCCTGCCGGGGGCGCCCGGGACGATCCTCGTCATCAACGCGTGGAAGGTGGCGCTGATCCTGCGCCGCCGCCATCCCGGTGCGCGCATCCTGCTGTGGCTGCACGTGGTGCCCGGCCGGCACAATCGCGGCATGGCGGGCGCCCTGCACGCGGCCGGGATCGAGGTCGTCTGCGTCTCGGCCAGCCATGCACGGCAGCTCCGCGCCTTCCTGCCGCATCCGCAGCCCGTCATCCGGCACGTGGCCAACCCGATCGACCCGGCGCTGCGCCCGGACGACACCCCGCGCGACCCGAACCTGCTGCTCTTCGCCTCGTCGCCGCACAAGGGGCTGGACGAGGTCTATCGCGCCTTTTCGGCCCTGCGCGCGCGGATCCCCGGCCTGCGGCTGGCGGTGGCCGACCCGGGCTACCTGCGCTGGAACGCCGGGCCGCCGCCGCCGGGCGTGCTGCACCTCGGCCGGCTCGCGCCCGAGGCGCTGCACCAGCGGATGCGGCGGGCGCTCTGCCTCTTCTACCCGCAGACCCGCTTCGTCGAGACCTTCGGCCTGGTGATCGCCGAGGCGAACGCCCTCGGCTGCCCCGCCCTGCTGCACCGCGGGCTCGGCGCCAACGACGAGGTGGCGAGCGATCCCGGGCAATTGATCGACGCGACCGACCCGCGGCAGATCGCGGGCCGCATCGCGCGCTGGCGGCTCCGGCCGCCGCCTGTCGCGGGCCGCGCCGAATTCCGCGCCGACGCCGTCATCGCGGCCTGGCGCGACCTGCTTTCCGACACTGCAACCCATGCCACCCCCGACATGCGTCGGGCCAGCTGACAGGAGGAACGACCCATGGCCAAGGACGACACCCGCACCGACCACGGAACCGGCGGAGAGACCCACCAGACCGCGGGCGGCCCGCACGAGACGATGACGACGCAGGTCGGCATGCCCGTCTCGGACGATCAGAACACCCTGAAGGTCGGCGACCGGGGGCCGCATCTTCTGGAGGATCAGGTCTTCCGCGAGAAGATCTTCCATTTCGACCACGAGCGCATCCCCGAGCGGGTCGTGCATGCCCGCGGCTACGGCGCACGCGGCTATTTCGAGCTGACGGACCCGCTCTCGGACCTGACCCGCGCGGACCTCTTCCAGCGCAAGGGCGAGAAGACCGAGGTCTTCGTCCGCTTCTCGACCGTGGCGGGCAACAAGGGCTCGGCCGACCTGGCCCGCGACGTGCGCGGCTTCGCGGTGAAGTTCTACACCAAGGAGGGCAACTGGGACCTCGTCGGCAACAACATCCCGGTCTTCTTCATCCAGGACGCGATGAAGTTTCCCGACCTGATCCACGCCGCCAAGCAGGAGCCCGACCGCGGCTTCCCGCAGGCGCAGACGGCGCATGACAATTTCTGGGACTTCATCTCGCTGATGCCCGAATCGATGCACATGGTGATGTGGATCATGTCCGACCGCACCATCCCCCGCAGCTTCCGCTTCATGGAAGGCTTCGGCGTGCACACCTTCCGGCTGGTGGACGGCGCGGGGAAATCGACCTTCGTGAAGTTCCACTGGAAGCCCAAGCTGGGCCTGCAATCGGTGCTCTGGGACGAGGCCGTCAAGATCAACGGCGCCGATCCCGATTTCCACCGCCGCGACCTCTGGGACGCGATCCAGATGGGCGACTTCCCGGAGTGGGAGCTGGGCGTCCAGGTCTTCGACGACGCCTTCGCCGACAGCTTCCCCTTCGACGTGCTCGATGCGACCAAGCTGATCCCCGAAGAGGACGTCCCGGTCCGGATCGTCGGGCGGCTGGTGCTCGACCGGGTGGTCGACAACTTCTTCGCCGAGACCGAACAGGTCGCCTTCCAGACCGGCAACATCGTCCCCGGGATCGACCATTCCAACGATCCCCTGCTGCAGGGGCGGAACTTCTCCTACCTCGACACGCAGCTCAAGCGGCTCGGCGGGCCCAACTTCAACCACATCCCCGTCAACGCGCCGCGCTGCCCGTTCCATCACTTCCAGCAGGACGGGCACATGGCGATGCACAACCCGGTCGGGCGGGCGAATTACGAGCCGAACAGCCACGGGCTCGGCCCGCGGGAGAACCCCGAGACGGGCTTCACCTCCTACCCGGCGGAAGAGGGCGGCGCCAAGCGGCGCATCCGGGCCGAGAGCTTCGCCGATCACTACAGCCAGGCGCGGCAGTTCTACATCAGCCAGACGGCGATCGAGCAGGCCAATATCGCCAACGCGCTCGTCTTCGAGCTGTCGAAATGCGAGATCCCCGAGATCCGGGCGCGTGTCGTGTCGCACCTGCTGAACATCGACGCGGGTCTGGCCGAGGAGGTCGCGACCGGGCTCGGCCTCACCGACATGCCCGAGGCCGCCACTCCCGCGAAACCGGTGGTGGAGACCGAACCATCGCCCGCGCTCAGCATCCTTGCGCAGCCGCCCGGGACGTTCGAGGGCCGGAAGCTCGGCATTCTCGTCACGGACGGCATCGACGGGAAGCATTTCGACGCGCTGAAGAAGGCCGCCACGGAGGCTGGCGCACAGGTCGTCGTGATCGCCAAGGCGGTCGGCGGGGTCGAGACCAACCGCGGTCGCCGGATCGAGGCGGACGAGAAGATCGACGGCGCGCCCTCGGTCCTCTACGACGCGGTGGCGGTGCTCGCGAGCGAGGACGGCGCGGCGATGCTGGCCGGGATGCACCCGGCGCGGACCTTCCTTGCCGACGCCTTCGCGCATGGCAAGTTCATCGCCCTGACCGCGCCTGCGGCCGCGGCGTTCTGGCCGAAGGCGGTGCCGGAAGAGCCCGATGGCGGGGTCTTCTCGCTGGACGACAGCGGTGCGGCGTCCTTCGTCGAGGCCTGCGCCGGGCTGCGCTTCTGGGACCGGCTGGCATGAGCGGGACCGAGCGCTTCGATTTCGGCGGTCAGGGCGGCTGGCAGGCCGCCGTGACCATCCCGGCCCGGAACGAGGAGGACCGCATCCTCGCCTGCCTCGATGCGGCCGCCGCGGCAGTGTCCGGGCGCGGCGGCATCGTGCTGATCGTCAACGGCTCGCGCGATGCGACGCTACGGCTCGCGCGCGACTGGTTCGCGCGCGGCGACGTGCCGGGCCTGCTGCTGGACCATCCGGAACCGCCCGAGGGCGGGGTCGGCTGGGCCCGTCGGCAGGCGGCGCAGGCCGCGCTCTCGCGGGTCGCGCCGGACGGCATGATCGCGACGACGGATGCGGATTCGCGCGTGGCGCCGGACTGGATCAGCGCCAACCTGGCCGAGCTGCGCCGGGCCGACCTGATCTGCGGCCTGGTCGAGCCCGACCCGGAAGAAGGCGCGCGCCTGCCCGAGATCATCGGCCGGCGCGGCGCGGTGGAGGGCGAATACGAGGCGCTCACCCGCCGGGCCATGGCGCTGCTCGATCCGGTCCCGCACGATCCCGCGCCCGCGCATCTGAACGCGGCGGGGGCGAGCCTCGCCTTCCGGCCCGCGCTCTACCGCGACGTGGGCGGCTTCCCGCCCCTGCCCTCGAGCGAGGACCGCGCCTTTGCCGCGCGGGCCGAGGCGCGGGGCTGGCGTGTCCGCCATGCGACGGCGCCCCGGGTCATCACCTCGTGCCGCATGACGGGCCGGGTGACGGGCGGCATGGCCGACACCCTTCGCAGTCGCACGACCGAGGCCGACCCGCTGGTCGACGGTCTTTTCGAACCGGCGCGCGCCACGCTCCTGCGGGCGCGGATCCGGGGCCAGATCCGCAGCGCCTGCAGGCATGATCCCGCCGCCTTCGCCGCTGCGTGGCTCCGGGCCGAGGCGGCGGAGCCGCTTCTCGCCCGGCGCCGGATGCGCCTGTCCGAGCTGCAGGCCGAACTGCCGGCCCTGCATGCGGCGGTCGAGGCGCTGGAAAGCGCGACGACGCCCGGGATGGCGGCAGAATGACCCGGCTGGCCCAGATCACGCCCGACATGGACACCGAGGCGGTGATGGCGCGGATCGCCGCGCGCGCGGCCGAGGCCGACGCGGGACGCCGCGATCTCGCGGAGGACATGGCGGATCTGCGCGACACAGGCCACCTCGACGCCCTGTCGCGCCCCGACGCCCCCGTCGCCGCGGCCACCCTGCTGCGCCGCATCGGGCGCGCGAACCTCTCGGTCGGGCGGCTGGCCGAGGGGCACATGAACGCGCTCGCCCTGATCCGGCTCTACGGCACCGCGGAGCAGCGCGAACGGCATCGTGCCTCCGGCCCCCTGCTCGGCGTCTGGGGCGCGGATGGCGATCCCCCCGCCCGCATCGCCGAACGGGACAGCGCCCGGTTCGTGCTGGCGGGCGGCAAGCGCTTCGCCTCGGGACTGGGGATCGTCGGCACCGCCATCGTCACCGTCCCTGCCGAGGGCGGCACGCAGCTCGTGCTGATCGACGCCACCGACCCGGCGCGCGCCGATGCCTCGGGCTGGCAGACCAGCGGGATGCGGGCCACCGCCTCGGGCAGTTTCCGGCTGGACGGGCTGAGGGGCGACCCATTGGGCGCCCCCGGCGATTACGAGCGCGAGCCGCATTTCGAGGGCGGCGTCTGGCGCTATGCCGCGCTGCACGTCGGCGGTCTGGAGGCGATCGCCGAGGCGGTGCGGCAGGCGGCCATCGCGAAGGCAAGCGAGGCGCAGCTGCACCGGCTGGCCCGCCTCGTGGCCATGACACACGCCGCGCGGCTCATGGTCGAGGCCGCCGCCGAGGCCAGTGCCGCAACAGGCGCCGGAGAGACCGCCGTGGCGCTCTCCCTCGCCGCCCGCGAACAGGTGGAGGAGGCCTGCCTGCGCGGCATCGCGCTGGCCGACCGGGCGCTCGGCACGCGGTCCTTTGCCACGGGCGCCACGGTCGAACGGGTCCGCCGCGATCTGGGATTCTTCCTGCGGCAGGCCAATCTGGACGGAAAGCTCGAACGGACCGGCCGCGCGATCTGCGACGCGCCCGCCCCGGTCGGCGAGATATGGGGGACGACATGACGGCACTCGCGACGGCACGTTCGCCGCTGGTCACCGCAGGCGAAACCGCCCCCGAGGTGACGCTCGACGACATCGCGGGCCCCGGCGGCGTCCTCGTGCTGGCGCCGCATCCCGACGACGAGTCGCTGGCCTGCGGCGCCGCCATCGCCGCGGCGGCCGCCTCCGGGCGCGCCGTCAGCGTCGCGGTGGTGACGGACGGGTCCCGCTCGCACCGCGCCTCGGCCAGCCACCCGCCCGAACGGCTCGCGGCGCTGCGCCGCGCCGAGGTCGAGGCCGCGGTGGAGATCCTCACCGGGCGGGCGGATGCGATGACATGGCTGGGCTACACCGACCTCGCCGCGCCCGAGACCGAGGCGGACTTCGCCGCCGTCTCGGACCGGCTTGGCCCGCTCTCTGAAGTCACCGCGATCTGGACGACCTGGGGCGGCGACCCGCATCCCGACCACCTGAGAACCTGGGAGCTCGGCCGCTGGCTCTCCGCGCGGCACGGCATTGCGCTGTTCGGCTGCCCGGTCTGGGGCCGTGTGGAAACCCGCTGGCCCCTGCCCGACAGGCTCTGCCGCTTCCCCTCCGCGCCCTGGCGCGCCCTCAAGGCCCGGGCCGTGGCGGCGCATGTCTCGCAGATGACGCGGCTGATCGACGACGACCCCGAGGGGTTCATGATGGCGCCCGAGCTCGCGCGCCATTTCGTCGAGACCGACGAGATCTTCATCCCGACATGAGCACCGATCCCCGCCATTTCGACCGGCTCTACGCCGACAGCCCCGACCCGTGGCACTACGAGACGAGCGGCTACGAGGCCGAGAAATACGCCGCCTGCCTCGCCCTGCTGCCCGAAGGACGCTTCGCCTCCGGGCTCGAGATCGGATGTTCGATCGGGGTTCTCAGCGCGATGCTGGCCGAGCGCTGCACGCGCTTCCTCGGGCTGGACGTGGCGGCGCAGGCGGTGGAACGCGCCCGCGCCCGCGACATTCCGAATGCGGAGTTCCGTGTCGCGCACCTGCCCGGGGACTGGCCCGAGGGCACCTTCGACCTGATCGTGCTTTCCGAAGTGCTCTATTTCTTCGACGCGGATGCGCTGGACCGGCTGGCCCGCCGCGTGGCCGAAAGCCTTTCGCCCGGGGGCACGGTGCTGATGGCGAGCTATCTCGGCGAGACCGAGACCGAGCTGGACGGCGCCGAGGCGCAGGCGCATTTCGCCGGCGCGCTGGCCCGCCGCAGGCGCGCCCGCCCCCTGGGCGAACGCCGCGACCCGCGCTACGTGGCGCAGGTCTTCGAGCTGCCCTGAGGCCGCGACGGGCGGATCAATCCGCCACCGCCGCGCCGCCGTCCGGGTGCAGCACGTGGCCGGTCATGAACGAGCTGTCGTCGCAGGCGAGAAACAGCAGCGACGGCGCGACCTCGTTCGGCTGGCCGGGGCGCCCCATCGTGCTGCTCTTGCCGAAATCCTCGACCTTGTCGGGCGGGAACGACGCCGGGATCAGCGGCGTCCAGATCGGGCCCGGCGCGACTCCGTTCACCCGGATCCCCCGATCCGCCAGCTTGCTGGCCATGGCGCGCACGAAGGACAGGATCGCCCCCTTGGTGGCCGAGTAATCGATCAGCAGGTCCTGCCCGCGATAGGCCGTCACCGAGGTCACGCCGATGATCGCGGCCCCTTCCTTCAGATGCGGCAACGCGGCCTGCACCATGAACATCTGGCCGAAGATATTGGTGCGGAACGTGGCCTCCATCTGGTCCTCCGAGACATCCTCGAACCGGTCCTGCGCGTGCTGCTCGGCCGCGTTGTTGACCAGCACGTCCAGCTTGCCGAACCGCTCCACCGTCTCGGCCACCGCGCTCAGGCAGAGGGCGCGGTCGCCGACGTCGCCGCGGATCGCGATCCCCTCGGACCCCTCGGCCCGGATTGCCTCGAGCGTGTCCTCCGCATCGCGGTCCTCGTCCTTGTAGAGGATCGCCACCCGCGCGCCCTCGCGCGCATAGAGCACCGCCGTCGCCCGCCCGATCCCGGAATCGCCGCCGGTGATGAGCGCGACCTTGCCCTCCATCCGGCCCGAACCGGGATAGCGCGGCGCATAGTCGGGCCTGGGGTCCATCTCGTGCTCCAGTCCGGGTTGCTGGTCCTGCACGCGGTCGTCTGAATACTGTGTCATCGCTGGGTCCTTCGGTCTGGAAAAGGGATGCGGCGCGGCACGGCGCGCCAAGCTGTCTTTCCGCAAAACCGGACCGGCGGGGCGAATGTTCCTGCGATTGCGGAAAGTCTCCCCGCGCCGGGCGGGGCCGAGGGGCGTCCGGCATCTGGCGAGCGGACGTCGCTATCGCTGGGAAGCCCTGGTACCCAAGGTCGGACTCGAACCGACAAGACCTCACGGCCGGGGGATTTTGAATCTCCGACCCCTAAAGTTACAGATTCCTTTATTTATATCGCGCCAAACGGGTATTTTCGCGGTCATCAGGTCACGCGAAAGCGACGCTTATCCTTCGAGTCATGAGTTTTCGCGGTCACTCGTCCTCCAATGCGGCGGCGCGGCGCGCCCGGTGGTCAGTCAAAACGAGACGGGCAGCGTCTCATGACTCCACCCGTCTTTTAATTGAGTTTAGCCCCGAGGGAGTTCCCGGATGGCGACGTGATCTGAAAGCCAGTTTACCGCGCTAGCAGAAGCGTTTCTCGTCGCCCAAGATGGAAAAGGCCAAATCTGGAAGACTTCGACAGTGTCGTCTCCGTCCAGTAGGTTGCTAACCCAATCCCGAATGCTGACGGGGGACGCGTCAATCGTCAAACCCCATACACTTTCCGCTAGGCGCACGCCGCCGCAGGCATCCATCGCTAAGTAGAGTTGTTGGTAGTCACGCTGTCGATGCGCATCATAGGTAATGTAGCAAGTAGCCATTTAGGCGACCTCTTTTCTTGAGAGCGATAGACCGCCTTGACTTGCCGTTTCCGAAAACCCTAAGGTCCGGATATACAAACCGACCTTCCGCAGACGGCCCATCCAGATGGGTTGCGGATATACGGAGCGTCCGCGCCGCCTTGGGTACCAGCCTTGGCGGCGCATCCGCGCCATACGTCATGCAATCATCATCGGTATCTGGAATTGCTCAGTCAAGATATGGGCGAGGCGAAAACCACGAAAAGTTGTGGACGTCCGCAGCATATAGTTCAGCCGGGTCAAGCTGCCCCAAGCCGTTCTCTCCGTCAATCGTGTTCTTCGTTATCCTTCGTCCTCCGCGTCAGCCGCTCTGAGGGCCTTTTGGTCAGGTACTGAAAGGGGGCCGGGATTCCCATCCTCAAACTGTCGAAGCTGCTAGGGCATCACTCCCCGTCCTTCACGATGGACGTGTACGCCCACTTCTTCGACACCGACGATGACGCGCCGATCGATCTGACAGCACTGGCGCTGAACCGGGCGATATAGCCGCGACAGCACAGCCAAATCGTAGAGGGAGTTTCCAGTTTGCCGTCAGGGTGAACCACGTGCAAAGTCTCGGTAGATTAAGCGGGAGCGTCACCAGTGAAACGTCTTGTCGTGTCCAGCATCGTATTCGGAACACTGGCGATTGCCATTGCTCCTCACACCGCCAGTGCAGCCGATGGCATGGAATTCCAACGCTGGTGCAGCGACAACGACCGCGGGTTTGACGGGCTTTGCATGGGCTACATGCTTGCGGCGATGGATGCCATGTCCGCAAACGGGTACAGCGAAGACATGATGGCGCTCTACATTGGTGCCGAAGGTGATTTCATCACTGCCCGCTCCTGCACAAGCGAGAACGTGACGAACGGGCAGCTATTTGCTGTCGCAAAGAATTACGTCAACGCCCATCCGGAAGAGTGGCACATGAACGCCATGGGGATTATCGCGCGGGCGTGGGCCGAAGCCTTCCCCTGCGAGTGACAGACCTCCTTTTCGTCGGAAACGAGTCACGCGAACGTCCGATTTTGCCCCGAAATCACGCGAAAAATGTCCGAAAATGTCATCTGACGTGACCTACTCGTCTTTATGACGAGTCTGCCAAAACGGCACCTAAACCACTTTGAAAACATTGCGGAAAATCTTGGTACCCAAGGTCGGACTCGAACCGACAAGACCTCACGGCCGGGGGATTTTGAATCCCCTGCGTCTACCATTCCGCCACTTGGGCAACCGCGGGAAGCATTACCCAATCGGCCCCGGCGGTGAAAGGGGGAATCGCCTGTGCGCAGCGCTTGACCTCGGACCGCGAAGCGCCGCACAAGGCGGGCACGAGGCGGGACGGACGGGCATGCTGCACAGACTCTACGACTGGACGATGCGGATGGCAGACCATCCGCGCGCGCTTTGGGTGCTGGCGCTCGTGGCCTTCGTCGAGAGCTCCTTCTTCCCGATCCCGCCGGACGTGATGATGGTGCCGATGATCCTCGCCCGGCCCACGCGCGCCTGGCTGATCGCCCTGGTTGCGACGGTGGCCTCGGTGCTCGGCGGGCTGCTCGGCTATGCCATCGGCATGTTCGCCTTCGAGACGATCGGCCTGCCGATCCTGCAGTCGCTCGGCAAGGAGGCCGCGATGGCCGAATTCGCCGTTCGCTTCAACGACGCGGGCTTCTGGGCGGTGCTGGGCGCGGGCGTCACGCCCTTCCCGTTCAAGGTCATCACGATCATGTCGGGCGTCACCGCGATGCCGCTTCCGCTTTTCGTTCTGACGGCGGTGCTGGCGCGGGCGCTGCGGTTCTTCGTGGTGGCGGCGCTGCTCTACCAGTTCGGCGCACCCATTCGTGACTTCATCGAGAGGCGGCTCGGTCTTGTCACCCTCGTCTTCTTCGTGCTCCTTCTCGGGGGCTTCTACCTGGCGAGGTTCCTGTGAGTTACCGTTCCCATGTCCTGATCGCCGCCGGCGGTTCCGCGGCCCTGCTGCTCGGCGCGCTGGCGTTCCAGTATCTGGGCGGCCTGGCCCCCTGCAAGCTGTGCTACTGGCAGCGCTATCCGCATGCGCTGGCGGTGGCGATCGGTGTCCTCGCGCTCTGGCTGGGCGGGCGGACGCTGGCCTGGCTGGGCGCGCTCGCGGCGCTGGCGACGGCGGGTGTGGGGCTCTACCACACGGGCGTCGAACGTGGATGGTGGGAGGGCCCGACCTCCTGTAGCGGCGCCGGCCCGGGTCTGGGCGGACTGAAAGGCTCGGACCTGCTGTCGACCGACGGGCCGGTGAACGTCGTGATGTGCGACGAGGTGGCGTGGCAGATGCTGGGCCTCTCGATGGCGAGCTGGAACATGGTGGCCTCGCTGGTGCTGGTCGGCTTCTGGATCGCGGCGGCCCGGCGGGGGTGAGGGTCAAGCCGGGCTCAAGCCCGGCCTACGGCCCGGACCGGCGGAGTTCACCCCGCGTACCGGGATCGCGCCTCAGGAAAAAAAGGGGGCGCCTCTCGGCGCCCCTCCAGTCTCGAACCGGACCCGTCGTTCCATCGCTGCCCGGGTTTCCGCCTGCGGCCCGATCCGTATTGCCGGGGGGCGAGGCTGCCGCCCCCCGCGACCTCTGTCAGCTGCAGCCGCTCGTCGCGCCGCAGGTGTTGCACTTCATGCAGGTGCCGTTCCGCACCAGGGTGAAGTTGCCGCAATCGCCGCAGCTTTCGCCCTCGTAGCCCTGCATCTTCGCCTTGACCCGCGCGTCCATCCCGACGGTGCCCGAGGCCATCGCCGTGGACGACCCGCCGCCGGATTTCACCACCTGGGGCACCAATGTCTGCAGCGCCGCCACCGGGTCCGACCCGCCGAGCGCCACCGCGCCCGCCGACTGGCCGCCCTGCAGCACCACCAGCTCCTGCGGCAGCCGCTTGCGCAGATACCCGGTCGAGCTGATCTGCTTCAGCACGTCCAGCGAGGCGCGGGCCGCGCTGTCGCTCAGCTCCGACACGTTCGAGACACCCTCGGCCGCATCCCCCTGCCCGATCGAGTCGAAGGAGGCCCCCTCCGGCTTCACATGCGCGAGGTCCGTCCGGTCGAGGTAGGACACGGCGAGTTCGCGGAAGATGTAGTCGAGGATCGAGGTCGCGTTCTTGATCGAGTCGTTCCCCTGCACCATCCCGGCGGGTTCGAACTTGGTGAAGGTGAAGGCGTCGACGAATTCCTCAAGCGGCACCCCGTACTGAAGCCCGACCGAGACCGCGATGGCGAAGTTGTTCATCATCGCCCGGAAGCCTGCGCCTTCCTTGTGCATGTCGATGAAGATCTCGCCGAGCGTCCCGTCCGAGTATTCGCCGGTCCGCAGGTAGACCTTGTGGCCGCCGACCATCGCCTTCTGGGTATAACCCTTCCGGCGCTCCGGCATCTTCTCGCGGTGCGAGCGGACCATTTCCTTCACGACGATCTTCTCGACGATCTTCTCGGCCAGCACCGCCGCCTTCTCGTGGCTGGTGCCGCTTTCGAGGATCTCGGCCGCCTCGTCGTCATCCTCGACCAGCGCCGCGGCGAGTGGCTGCGAAAGCTTCGAGCCGTCCCGGTAGAGCGCGTTGGCCTTCACGCCCATCTTCCAGGAGCGTTCATAGGCCGCCTGGCAATCCTCGATCGTGGCGTCGTTCGGCATGTTGATCGTCTTCGAGATCGCGCCCGAGATGAAGCTCTGGGCCGCCGCCATCATGTCGATATGCGCGTTGACCGAGAGGTAGCGCTTGCCCTTCTTCCCGCAGGGGTTGGCGCAGTCGAAGACCTTCAGGTGCTCGTCCCTGAGATGCGGCGCGCCTTCGAGCGTCATCGTCCCGCAGACGTAATCGTTGGCCGCCTCCACGTCGCGCTTCGAGAAGCCGAGATGTTTCAGCAGGTCGAAGGTCGGGTCGTTCAGCTTGGCCGCCGGGATGCCGAGGGTCCTGGTGCAGAATTCCTCGCCCAGCGTCCACTGGTTGAAGACGAAGCGGATGTCGAAGGCCGAGGCGAGCGCGCCTTCCACCTTCTCCAGTTCCGCCGCTCCGAAGCCGTGACCGACGAGGGCCGCGTGGTTCAGGCCCGGCGCGTCGGCCAGCGTGCCATGGCCGACCGCGTAGGCGATGATGTCGTCGATCTGGGTCGAGCCATAGCCGAGGTTCTCGAGCGCCGCGGGCACGGAGCGGTTGATGATCTTCCAGTAGCCGCCGCCGGCGAGCTTCTTGAATTTCACCAGCGCGAAGTCCGGCTCGATCCCGGTGGTGTCGCAATCCATGACGAGGCCGATGGTCCCGGTCGGCGCGATCACGGTCGACTGCGCGTTGCGGTAGCCGTGCTTCTCGCCGAGCGCCAGCGCCTCGTCCCAGGCGGACATGGCGAGCTGCACCAGCGTCTCGTCCGGGCAGTTGCCGTGATCGAGCGGCACCGGGGTGATCGCGAGCTTCTCGTAGCCCTCCGCGTTGCCATAGGCCGCGTTGCGGTGGTTCCGCATCACCCGCAGCATGTGCTCGGCATTGCGTGCATAGCCCGAGAAGGCGCCCAGCTCACCGGCCATCTCGGCCGAGGTGGCGTAGGAGACGCCGGTCATGATCGCCGTCAGCGCACCGCAGAGGGCGCGGCCCTCGGGCGAGTCGTAGCCGTAGCCCATGTTCATCAGCAGCCCGCCGATGTTCGCATAGCCAAGGCCCAGCGTCCGGAAGTCGTAGGAGAGCTGCGCGATCTCCTTCGAGGGGAACTGCGCCATGGTCACGCTGATCTCGAGCGTCACGGTCCAGAGACGGGTGGCGTGGATGTAGTCCTCGGCCTGGAAGACGCCGTCCTTCAGGAAGGTCAGCAGGTTCATCGAGGCGAGGTTGCAGGCCGTGTCGTCGAGGAACATGTATTCCGAGCAGGGGTTCGAGCCCCGGATCGCGCCGTCTTCCGGGCAGGTGTGCCAGGCGTTGACGGTGTCGTGGTACTGGATCCCCGGATCGGCACAGGCCCAGGCGGCATGGCCGATCTTCTCCCACAATTCGCGGGCCGAGACGGTCCGGGCGACCTTGCCGTCGGTCCGGCGGATCAGTTCCCAGGGGGCGTCATCCTCGACGGCCTTCAGGAAGGCGTCGGTGACGCGGACCGAGTTGTTCGAGTTCTGGCCCGAGACGGTGGCATAGGCCTCCGAATCCCAGTCGGTGTCATAGGTCGGGAACTCGATCGAGGCATAGCCCTGCTTCGCGTAATCCAGCACCCGCTTGATGTAGGTCTCGGGGATCGCGCATTTCTTCGCGTCCCGCACGGCCTTCTTGAGGCCCGGGTTCTCGGCGGGGTCGTAGGCGCCCTCCTCCGAGCCGTCGAAGGCGCGGATCGCCGCGAAGATCTCGTTCAGCTGCCGCTCGTGCATCTTGGAGCCGGCGACGATGGAGGCGACCTTCTGTTCCTCCTTCACCTTCCAATTGATGTATTCCTCGATGTCGGGGTGGTCGGCGTCCACGATCACCATCTTTGCGGCCCGCCGGGTCGTCCCGCCCGACTTGATCGCGCCCGCCGCCCTGTCGCCGATCTTCAGGAAGCCCATCAGACCGGACGACTTGCCGCCGCCCGACAGCTTCTCGCCCTCCGCACGGAGCGACGAAAAGTTGGTGCCGGTGCCGGACCCGTACTTGAAGAGCCGCGCCTCGCGCACCCAGAGATCCATGATGCCGCCATCACCCACCAGGTCGTCGGCGACCGACTGGATGAAGCAGGCATGGGGCTGGGGGTGCTCGTAGGCCGAGGCCGACTTGGTCAGTTCACCGGTCTTGAAATCCACGTAGTAGTGACCCTGGGAGGGGCCGTCGATGCCGTAGGCCCAGTGCAGGCCGGTGTTGAACCACTGAGGGCTGTTCGGCGCGCCCTTCTGGGTCGCCAGCATGAAGCGCATCTCGTCGTAATAGGCGCGGGCGTCTTCCTCGGTGGTGAAGTAGCCGCCCTTCCAGCCCCAGTAGGCCCAGGCACCCGCCAGCCGGTCGAAGACCTGCTTGGAAGAGGTCTCGCCTGCCGTCTCGGTGGTCCTGGACGCCGGGACCGAGCGCCACAGGAATTCCGGCACGTCCTTCTCGCGGACCTTCTTCAGTTTCACCGGCACGCCGGCCTTGCGGAAGTATTTCTGCGCGATCACGTCGGAGGCCACCTGGCTCCACTTCGCCGGGACCTCCACGGAGTCGTTGCGGAAGACGATCGTGCCGTCGGGGTTCCGGATCTCGGAGACCGTGGTGATGAAGTCCAGGTCCGCGTAGGCGTCCTGCCCGGCCTTGGTGAATTTACGTTCGATCTTCATTTCGAAACAGCCTCTGATCCCGTGGTCGCTTTTGTCTCCGGCCCGCCGCCTGTCCCGGCGGTTGGCCGGGCCGGATGTTCGTTCGTGCCGACGCGGGGCAGACAGGGGGTATCCGCGGCGTGAAGGATGCCGCCGCCGGCCGGTTGTCCCGGACCTGAGGTATTGGTCTTGGTACTGTCCCTGCCGCGTATTATTGGCCACTACATTTGGTGTGCGCCCCGTCGGCCCGTACTAATGAAGGCTAAATCCGCCCTTCGGTCAACATGATCAAACTACATTTTGTGGTGTTTTTTGACTTGACGCTAACGTTGGGGAATCGGTGGGCAACCCGGCCTGCGCCAATCGCCTGTTTTTCTTGGGAAGGAGGCGCCTCTGTGGCGCGGGGCGGAGTGTGGCTGAGGTGACACAAGCATCACCGCCGGCCGCGAAGACGCCGATCCCCGCTCGGATTTCCGGCCGAAGACCGGGCGCTTTCATCAACAGGATGTGGATAAAACCGCCATGAACACTACATCTAGCGGAAAACAGCCGAATCAAACACAAGACCAACGGCAGGCTCGGCCGCGGCCCGAGGACCGCCCTGCCCCCTCGGCCGTGGACGCCAGCCCGTCAGAGCCCGCCCCGCGCCGCCTGCGGGCGTGCCTCGTCGGAGATGTCGGAAAGTGGTCGGGGCGGCGAGATTCGAACTCACGACCCCCTGTACCCAAAACAGGTGCGCTACCAGACTGCGCTACGCCCCGGACCGATGCGCTGCTTACTCCGCAGCGCGCCGATTGAAAAGCACTAACAGCCCCAGGCGGCCTTGTCCGGGTCGATCGCCGGGTGGCGCAGCACCGTGCCCGGCCCGATGCCCAGGTCGCGGGCGATGCCGCCGTTGACCTCGAGCACGTATTGAATGCCCTCGCCGCCGTCGAGCAGGGTCTCGTCATGGGGCTGCGCCATCACCTGGACCTTCTGCACGGTCCCCGTCTCGTCCATGAAGACCATGTCGAGCGGGATGAGCGTGTTCTTCATCCAGAACCCCACGCGCGGCTGCGGACGCTCGTAGACGAAGAGCATCCCCGCCCCCGGTGCCATCTCCTCGACGAACATCAGGCCGCGGGCGCGCGCCTCGGGCGTCTCGGCCAGATCGACCCTGAACCGGGCCGACCCCCAGTCGCCCTTCAGTTCCACCGCGTCGGCGCGGCAGGCCGCCTGGACCGGCAGCCCGGCGAGCGACAGGAGCAGCGCTGCGACAAGCCCGATCCTCACGACATCCGCACCGCGCTCTCGTCGGACAGCGCCTGGTCCCAGTGCCGGATCTCGGCCGCCATGAGCCCGCGCCGTCCCTTGATCGCACGCAGCGACACCGCCTCGCCCGACACGAGGTCGGCCAGGCCGGAGGCGCGCAGCACCTCGATATGGACGAAGACATCCTCTTCCCAGCCGAAGACATTCGCGAAACCGAAGCCCTTGGCCTTGTCGAACCACTTCACCCGCGCCGGGCGCAGCGGGGTATTGCGCAGTTCCTCCTGGTCGACGCTCTCGAAATCCTCGAGCAGCGCCCCGTCGGTCGGTGCGGGCGGCTGGATCGAAAACACCTCGATGGCCTGCACCCCGCGTTCGGTGCGCTGGATGGCGATCTCCACGCGCGCGCCGTCGGCCACGGTGCTCTGTCCGTAATTCCTCAGCACATTGCCGTGCAACAAGATGTCCGGTCCGCCGTCGTCCGACACGACGAACCCGAAGGCCCGGGCCGGATCGAACCATTTGACGATTCCGTTCACCCTTTCTGCGCTCTGCCTGTTCAGCACGATCAAAAAACTTCCTTAATCCAATGGCCGGCCGCCGCAAATGGACCATCCTAGGGAACCGAATGGTGGTCAAGCTCAATACGCTTATCGCCCACAAGCTTAAACCGCCCGGGGCCGGAATTATGTCCCCATCATGGATTCAATCTCGTGACTGTCCAGTCCGAAGTTTCGCTCTCGCGCGTCCAGCGGAACCGGTCGTGCAGCCGGAAGGCGCCATCCGCCCAGAATTCCAGCTCGACCGGGCGCAGCCGGAATCCGCCCCAGAACGGCGGCCTGGGCGGGTTCGGACCCTTCGCCGCGGTGACCTTGGCCACCTCGGCCATCAGGGCCGTGCGCGAGGCGAGAGGCTGCGACTGGTCCGAGGCCCAGGCCCCGAGCCGCGACTTCAGCGAGCGCGAGGCGTAATAGGCATCGGCCTTCTCGCCCTCTTCCCGGGTGACGATCCCGCGGACGCGGATCTGCCGGCGCAGGCTCTTCCAGTGCATGACGAAGGCCGCCTTGCCGCCCTGGGTGATCTCCTGCGCCTTCACGCTGCCGTAGTTGGTGTAGAAGACGAAGGCATCGTCCTCGATCTCCTTCAGCAGCACCATGCGGGCATTCGGCAGCCCGTCGGCGTCGACCGTGGCCAGCGCGATGGCGTTCGGGTCGTTGAGTTCCGACTTCTCCGCCTCCGCCAGCCAGTGCCGCGCGATCGCGAACGGGTCGTCGCCCGCGAATATCCCGTCCCGGTCGGCCATGTCGTCCCTTTCCGCCCTGCCCTTGATGCCCCTCGGCCAATCGCCTAAAGGATTTGAACGGACAGGAAGATCAGGCGGAGTGCGCGAGATGTCAAACAACCTTCTGGCAGGCAAACGCGGGCTCATCATGGGCGTCGCCAACGACAAGTCCATTGCCTGGGGAATCGCGCAGGCCTGCGCCGACGCGGGCGCCGAGCTCGCCTTCTCCTACATGGGCGACAATTTCAAGAAACGGGTCGAACCGCTGGCCGCGAGCCTGGGCGTGACCCAGCTCTTCGACTGCGACGTGGGCTCGGAAGAGAGCATCGACGCCTGCTTCAAGGGTGTCGAGGAAGCCTGGGGCCGGCTCGATTTCCTCGTCCACGCGATCGGCTTCTCCGACAAGAACGAGCTGCGCGGCCGCTACGTCGACACCTCGCGCGACAATTTCAAGATGACCATGGACGTCTCGGTCTATTCCTTCACGGCCGTCGCGCAGCGGGCCGAGAAGCTGATGACCGACGGCGGCTCCATGCTGACGCTGACCTATTACGGCGCCGAGCAGGTGATGCCGCATTACAACGTCATGGGCGTCGCCAAGGCCGCCCTCGAGGCCTCGGTCATGTACCTCGCCGAGGATCTCGGCAAGGACAACATCCGGGTCAACGCGATCTCGGCCGGGCCGATCAAGACGCTGGCCGCCTCGGGCATCGGCGATTTCCGCTACATCCTGAAGTGGAACGAGCTGAACTCCCCGCTGCGCCGCAACGTGACGCAGGAAGAGGTCGGCAAGGCCGCGCTGTTCCTGCTCTCCGATCTCGGCTCGGGCACCACGGGCGAGACGCTGCATGTCGACAGCGGCTACCACGTCGTCGGCATGAAGGCCGTCGACGCGCCGGACATCCACAAGGGCGGCAGCGGGGAGTAACCGCCCGCGCCCCCTCTCCGGCCCGATGACCCTCGCCGCATTCCTCTCCATCGTCGCCATCCACCTCGCCGCCGCGGCGAGCCCAGGCCCCTCCTTCGTCGTCTGCCTGCGCGTCGCCGCCCGCGACGGATTCCGTGCGGCCGTGGCGCTGGCCCTCGGCTTCGGCACCGGCGCCGCGCTCTGGGCCCTCGCCGCGCTCGCCGGCCTCGCGCTGCTCTTCCAGCTCGTCCCGGCGCTCTTTCTCGGGCTGAAGCTCGTCGGCGCCGCCTTCCTCATCTGGATCGCCATCGCCATGTGGCGCCATGCGAAGGAGCCGCTCGAAGGCCCGGACACCGACACGCCGCCGATGCGCTTCGCCCAGGCCTACCGCTTCGGCGTGCTGACCTTCGCCACCAACCCCAAGACCGCCGTCTTCTTCGGCGCGATCTTCGCCGGGCTGGTGCCGCCGGGCACGCCGCTGCTCTGGCTGGCGGCCATCGTCGCCGCCGTCTTCGTCAACGAGACGCTGTGGTATATCCTCGTCGCACGCCTGTTCTCGACCGAGCGGGCGCGGCGCGGCTATGCCCGTCTCAAATCCGCCGTGGACCGGGGCTTTGCCGGGCTCCTCACGCTCTTCGGCCTCAAGATCGCACTGGGATAGACAGATGACCGACCGACTTCCCCACGAAAAGGGCTTCCACATCTCCTGGGACCAGATCCACCGCGACAGCCGCGCGCTGGCCTGGCGGCTGGACGGGCACGGCCCCGACGACGGCGCATGGCGCGCGGTGGTCGCGGTGACCCGCGGCGGCATGGCCCCCGCGATGATCGTCGCGCGCGAGCTCGACATCCGCGTGGTCGATACGATCTCGGTGAAGAGCTACAACCACCAGGCGCAGATGGACGCGCAGGTTCTCAAGGCGCCGGACCAGGAGATGATGGGCGACGGCACCGGCATCCTGATCGTCGACGACCTCGTCGACAGCGGAAAGACGCTGGAGCTGATCCGCGCGCATTACCCGAAGGCCCATTTCGCCACCGTCTACGCCAAGCCGCAGGGCCGCCCGCAGGTCGACACCTTCATCACCGAGGTAAGCCAGGACACCTGGATCTTCTTCCCCTGGGACATGGCGATGCAATACGTGAAGCCCTACCGCGGCTCGGATTGAGGCTTGGGCCGCGCCACCGGCCCGGCCCAGGCCTTGCTCAGGACGGGCGCGGGCCGGCGGCCAGCGCCGCGAGATTGTCGAGCGCGGCGGACCATCCCCCGCGATAATCGTCGAACAGATCCGCCCCCGCGAGGCTCGTGATCTGGAGCGTGACCCGCAGCCGGCTCCCCGCCCCGCTCTCCGCGATCTCGTGGCTGCAGAGCGCGATGGACATCGTCCGGCCGCCGACGACCAGCGTCTCGGTGAAGGACAGGAACCCGGGCGTCACGACGTGGAAGACGCCGACCGTGTTGAACTCCGGCGCCTCCTTCGGCCCGCAGCGGGTCTCCTCACGCCCCCCGGGCCGGCAATCGAACGTATCGATGATGACGACGCTCTCGTCATCCGGCGCCGACCATGCCTGCCGCAGGTCGCGGTCGGTCATGACGTGGAAAAGACGCTCGGGCGCGCAGGCGATGTCGCGCTCCAGGGTCACGGTCTCGTACTCAGCCATTCCTGTCTTCCCTTTCCATGGTTTCGGCAAGAGCGGACAGCCGGTCGAGCCGTCCCTCCCAGATGCGGCGCTGCTGCTTCAGCCAGGCCTCGGCCTCGGAGATCGCGACCGCCTCGATATGCACCGTCCTGACGCGGCCCGCCTTCTCGGACCGGATCAGCCCGGCGGATTCGAGCTTGCCGAGATGCTTGAGGAAGGACGGCAGCGACATGTCGTGTGGCGCGTGAAGTTCCGAGACAGGCGCGGGTCCGGTCATGAGCCGCGCCACGACGGCACGCCGGGTGGGATCGGACAGGGCGGCGTAATATCGGTCGAGATTGCTAGCCATACAGCTAACTATCCCGGACGGGAGCCGACCGTCAACGAAAAGTTAGCCATTCGGTTAGGTATCCCCTCCCGGCGCGCCGTGGCCGCAGGACACGCAGGCCCCACCCATCCTGTCCGGCGCCCTGACCGACATCGCCCCGTCCGCCAAGCTTGCCCACCCCATCGCCACCCCGGGTCACCGACCGACGCGCAGCTCCCCTGCTTCCTCTTGCCGAAAATATCCCCGCCGGAGGCAAGCCCCTGTCCGGGCTCGATGCCCGGACAGGGGCTCACCAGCGCGACGGGCCCGGCCCGGCGCCCCCCCCGCCCCGGGCCGCCGCCCCTGCGCGCCCGACGCCGTCCCTTCGGACCCTCTCCCCGACGCGCCCCCTTTGCACCGCCGCCATACCCACGTAATACCGAGGCGACATAGACACCCGACGCCCGGAGCAACGATGACCAGCCGCACCGCGACCACCTTCCCGCCGCCCGTGATGGAGGCCCGCCGCTGGCTCGAGGGCGTCACCTTCTCCGCCGACCGCCCGCTGATCAACGTCTCCCAGGCCGCGCCGGTGGACCCGCCGCCCGAACCGCTGCGGCAGGAGATGGCCCGCCTCGTCATGGAGGTACCCCAGGCCCATCTCTACGGACCCGTCCTCGGCCTGCCCGAGCTGCGCGCCGAGATCGCCGCGCAATGGTCCGCCGCCTACCACGGCGCGGTGCGCGCCGAACAGGTCGCCATCACCTCCGGCTGCAACGAGGCCTTCTGCGCGGCGATCGAGACGCTCACCGCCGAGGGCGACGAGGTCATGCTGCCGACGCCGTGGTACTTCAACCACAAGATGTGGCTCGACATGGCCGGCGCCGTGGCGGTCCCGCTGCCCGCGGGTCCCGGCCTGATCCCCGACGCCGCCACCGCCGCGGCCCTGCTGACGCCGCGCACCCGCGCCATCGTGCTGGTCTCGCCCAACAACCCCGGCGGGGTGGAATACCCGCCCGAGACCATCGCCGCCTTCTACGCGCTCTGCCGCGATGCCGGCATCGCGCTGATCCTCGACGAGACCTACCGCGATTTCCATTCCTCCGACCGGGCGCCGCATGACCTCTTCACCCGCCCCGGCTGGGAGGAGACGCTGATCCAGCTCTATTCCTTCTCCAAGGCCTACCGCCTGACCGGCCACCGCGTCGGCGCCATGGTCACCGGCCGCGACCGCCTGGCCGAGGTCGAGAAGTTCCTCGACACCGTCACCATCTGCCCCGCCCAGCTCGGCCAGTTCGCCGCCCTCTGGGGGATGCGCCACCTCGGCCCGTGGCTGGCCGGCGAACGGGCCGAGATCCTCGCCCGCCGCGCCGCCATCGAGACGGGCTTCGCCCCGCTCGCGGCGCAGGGCTGGAAGCTCCTCGGCTGCGGCGCCTATTTCGCCTATCTCGAGCACCCGTTGGACCTCCCCTCCGACGCGCTCGCGCAGCGCCTGGTGTCGGAGGCCGGCGTGCTGGTGCTGCCCGGCACGATGTTTACCCCGCCCGACGATCCCGCCGGCCGCCGCCAGCTTCGCGTCGCCTTCGCCAACGTGGACGCGACCGGCATCCGGACGCTGATCGCCCGGCTCGCGGCGGTCTCCGCCTGACCCGCGCCTGACGCGCCCGCGCACCGGGCATGCCCCCCGCGGGCGCTCACGCGATTGTCCCGCCCCGCCCCTTGTCGCAGGCCCCCTGGCGCATTAGACATCGCCAACCGGCAGACAAGCACAGCGCACAACCACGGGGGAGCAGGCATGGCGGCGGACAAGGAGCCGAAAAAGAAGGGCAAGACGGCGGGCCAGATGGCGATCTGGGTGATCCTGCTGCTGCTCATTCTCGGGCTGGGCGGCTTCGGCGTGACCAATTTCTCGGGCTCGGTGCAGAACGTCGGCGCGGTCGGGACCAAGGACATCCCGGTCGAGACCTACGCCCGCGCGCTGCAGGAACAGATCCGCGCGATCGAGGCGCAGACCGGCCAGTCGCTCTCCTTCGACCAGGCCCAGAGCCTGGGGCTCGTGGACCAGACGCTCTCGCAGGTCATCACCGCCCGGGCCTTCGACCACGAGACCGACGAGCTCGGCATCTCGGTGGGCGACCAGACCGTCGCCGAGCAGATCCGCGACATCCCCGCCTTCCAGGGCATGAACGGCAGTTTCGACCGCGAGGCCTACAAGTTCGCGCTGGACCGCGCCGGCCTGACCGAGGCCCGGTTCGAGACCAGCCTGCGCGAAGAGACCGCCCGCTCGATCCTGCAGGGTGCCGTCGCCTCCGGCAATGCGGTGCCCGACACCTATGCCGACACGCTGCTCGACTACCTCGGTGAGCGCCGCCGGATCACCTGGGCGCGGCTCGATGAATCGAACCTCGACGCCCCGATCCCCGACCCGTCCGAGGAGGAGCTGAAGACCTTCTACGACGAGAACATCGACCGCTACATGATCCCCGAGCGCAAGCGCATCACCTATGCCCTGCTGACCCCGGACATGCTGCTCGACACGATGGAGGTGGACCAGGCGCTGCTGGACCAGACCTACGAGGATCGCCGCGACGAATTCGAACGTCCCGAGCGCCGGCTGGTCGAACGGCTGGTCTTCTCGGACGAGGACGCGGCCACGGCGGCGAGGGAGCGCATCGAGACCGGCGAGATCGACTTCGAGACGCTGGTCGAACAGCGCGGCCTCTCGCTGTCGGACATCGACATGGGCGACGTGACGCAATCCCAGCTGGGCCGCGCGGGCGAAGAGGTCTTCGGCGCCGCCAGCGGCGACGTCGTCGGCCCGCTGCCGACCGACCTCGGCCCCGCGCTCTTCCGCGTCAACGGCATCTTCCCGGCGCAGACCACCGACAAGGCCGACGCCATGGAGATCCTCCGCGAGGAGCTCGCCACCGGCCAGGCCCGCCGCGCCGTGGAAACCAGGATGGAGCCCGTCGAGGACATGCTGGCCGGGGGCGCGACGCTCGAGGAGCTGGCCGAGGACACCGAGATGGAGCTCGGCACGATCGACTGGTACGAGGGCCTGAAGGAAGGCATCGCCGCCTATGACGGTTTCGACGCCACCGCCGAGGCGCTGGCCGAGGGCGATTACCCCGAGCTCGAGATGCTCGACGACGGCGGCATCTTCGCGATGCGCCTCGAAGGCACCGAACCCGCCGAGCCCGCCCCGTTCGAGGACGTCCGCAGCCGGGTCCGGGCAAGCTGGGAAACGCAGGAGACGCTGGCGGTGCTGCGCGCCAGGGCCGAGACCTACCGCGACCAGCTGGCCGAATCCGCGACATTCGAAAGCCTCGGCCTGGACACGAAGACCGAGGATGGCGTGACCCGGAGCGGCAACGTGCTGGGCACCGGCGGCGATTTCGTCGAACGGGTCTTCGGGATGGACAAGGGCGAGCTGCTGGTGACCGAGGGCTTCGGCGCGGTCCAGATCGTCCGGCTCGACGACATCCTCGCGCCCGATCTCGACGACCCGGCCACCGCGGAGCTGCGCGAAGGCCTGAAGGACTCCGTCGCCCAGAACGTCGGCCAGGACCTCTTCAACGCCTTCGCCACCGACATCCGCAACCGCGCGGGCGTGCGCCTCGACCAATCGGCGATCAACGCGGTCCACGCGAACTTCCGGTAAGCCCTTCGCGGCACACTGGAAACGGACAGGGGGGCGCGGTGATCCGCGCCCCCCTTGGCATTCCCCCGGCCCGCTTCCTCTTGCCGGAAATATCCCCGCCGGAGGCAGCCGCGATCCGGCCCCCGGCCGGATCGCAAGACATCTCGTGCGGCCCGCAGGGCCGCTCCGCTGGATCGGACCCGTGCGGCAGAGCGGTCAGCCCCCCGCCTGCCCCGCCAGCAGCAGGGCCGAGACCGGCGCCAGGGCGACCTGCCCGGCGCGATCCTGCAGCCCCCAGGAGGCCAGCGCCTGCACCGTCTCGGGCCGCAGCCGTCCGACCATGATGACCCCGTCCGACTGGCGCGCGCGGAAGGCGGCATGGTCGAGGAAGCGGCGGATGACCGCCTCGTCCTGACCCTCGGCATCGAAATCGCGGAACACCGTCGCGGCCGGAACGCCTGCCTTGGCGGCCAGCTTGCGCGCCGTGTCGAAGCCGTTCGGGAACAGCACCAGCCCCTGCCCCGTCGCGGACAGCATCGGGCCGAGGTGTTCGGCCACCGCCTTGCTCTCCTGCAGGCCGAGACCCGGCGTCTCCATCACCGCCACCGCCTCGGGCAGGGTCGTGCGCCAGCTCTCGTAGGCGGTTTCCAGATCGCGCGCCTCGGCCCCGGCGCCGAGCCCGGCCAGCAGCATCACCTCGAGCCCCGCGTCACGGTAGGTGCGCATCGCCTCGGCCGCGCCGGGCCGCGCGGGGTCGAGCGCGATCGTCACCGGGAAGGGAAATTCGGTGAGGCTCTCGCGTGGGACCGACCCCGCGCCGGCGTCCATCAGAACGATGGACATCAGCGGCCGGCCCTCGGGGTTCTCGAAGGGCGCGGCATAGCGCCTGATCGGCGGAAGGTCCGCATCCTCGGCGGGTGAAGACGCCTCCGCCTCCGCCGCGGCAGTCGCCGCACTCCCGGTCTGCGATCCGATGCCGGGCAGACGCCGCCCCCCGTCGCGCCCCCCGTCGCGCCCACCGTCGCGCTCGGTCAGCGTGCCGGCCTGCCGCCCGGGCAGCGCGCTCGCCTCTTCCTCCGCGGGCGCCGCGGTGGCGGCCGTCTCGGTCCCGGCCTCGGGGGCCACCGGGTTGCCCGGGGCGGCGGGCGGGTCCGCCTCCTCCGCGGGCGCCTCGGCCCGGTCGGCCGCGGCCGCGTCGGGGGCGGCGGTCTCGGGCGCGGGCGTCTCCGGCATGGCCTCGTCGGCCTCGGCGCGCGGGGCGGCGGGTGCCTCCGGCGCCTCGGGCCGGACCGAGCCGGTGTCGGTCGCGGGCAAGCCGCCCCGCTCGGCGGCGGCGGGCACCTGCACCGCCGCATCCGGCCCGGGCGGCCGCGGGCGCGGCGCCTCGGCGGCGGCCATCAGGTCCTGCGAGGGGAAGCCGCCCGCCGCGCCGCTCTCGTCCTCGGGCGCCTCCGGCGCGGCGACGGCGGCCACCTCGGGCGCGGGCGGCGCGGCGGGGCGGGTGGCGGGATCGGGCAGCGCCTCGGTCCCCGGCGCGGCCGGCACCGGATCGGCGGGGCCGGTCGTCACCGGCGCGCTGTCGGCGCCACCCGCCGCGGGCGCGTCCGAGGCCGCGGCCTCGGGCGGCGTGGCGACGAGCGTGCTTTCCGGGCCGCCGGTCTCGGGCCGTGCGGCGGGCGTGGTGGCCGCGCTGTCGATCGTGTCGAGCCCGTCGGCGTCCGGCGCGGCGAGGCTGGCCGCCTCGGGCACCTTGGTGGCCTCGGACCGGCCCGGCAGAACCGCGGGCGCATCCTCGCGGGCGCCGTTGAACTGGGACCCCGCGGGCACCTCGGCCGAGCCCGCCTCGGGCGGGATGTTGCCCGGCAGGCGGCCGTTCAGCGACACCACCGCGATCAGGAGGAAGGTGATGACCAGCCCCCAGAATATGCCCGTAAAGAATCCCCTGCTCACGCCTCGTGCCTCGTCTTTCTGTACCGGCTGCTCCCGGCCCGGTCCCTGATGACCCGCTTGCGCCCCGGACCGCCCTTGACGCAGGCGCGCCGCTCGGAGCATTTAGGACGCAGCCCACCGGGGCTTGCGCCGCGGGCGCAGCTTACCACAAGATGGGCCACTGCACAGGGGCCTAGCACATTCGCACCCCACGCGGTGTCAAATCCGATCAGGAAGGATCAGAAAGCCGACATGAGCGATGCCATCAAGCCCCTGATCGCCGCCGCAGCCGACCGCCCGCTGACCCGGGACGAGGCCCGCGCGGCCTTCGACATCCTGTTCGAGGGCGCCGCGACCCCCAGCCAGATCGGCGGGCTGCTGATGGCGCTGCGCACGCGGGGCGAGAGCGTCGACGAGATCGCCGCCGCCGCCGCCTCGATGCGGGCGCGCTGCAGGCGGGTGACGGCGCCCGCCGGCGCGATGGACATCGTCGGCACCGGCGGCGACGGCAAGGGCACGCTGAACATCTCGACCGCCGCGGCCTTCGTCGTCGCGGGCGCGGGCGTCGCCGTGGCCAAGCACGGCAACCGGAACCTGTCGTCGAAGAGCGGGGCCGCGGATGCGCTCTCTCAGCTCGGGATCAACGTGATGGTCGGGCCGAAGGTGGTCGAGGCGGCGCTGGCCGAGACCGGCATCGCCTTCATGATGGCGCCGATGCATCACCCCGCCATGGGCCACGTGATGCCCACCCGGACAGAGCTTGCGACGCGGACGATCTTCAACATCCTCGGGCCCCTCACGAACCCCGCCGGGGTGAAGCGGCAGCTCACCGGCGCGTTCTCCCGCGCGATGATCCGGCCGATGGCCGAGACGCTGGGCCAGCTCGGCTCGGAACGGGCGTGGCTGGTGCACGGCTCGGACGGGACGGACGAGCTGACCATCACCGGGGTGAGCTGGGTGGCCGCGCTCGAGACCGACGGCACCGTCCGCGAGGTCGAGGTCCATCCCGAGGATTTCGGCCTGCCGGAACATCCCTTCGATCAGATCGTCGGCGGCGCGCCCGAGCAGAACGCCCGCGCGCTTTCGGCGCTGCTGGACGGCGCGCCCGGCGCCTATCGCGACGCGGTGCTGCTGAACGCCGCCGCGGCGCTGGTGGTGGCCGACCGGGCGGGCGATCTGAAGGAAGGCGTGGCGCTGGCCGCCGAGAGCATCGACAGCGGCAGCGCGCGCGAGAAGGTGACGGCGCTGGCGCGGATCACCTCGGCCGCGGCCTGAGCGATGGCCCCCGACGGCCTGCCCGACGCGCTCGGCGCATGGCGTGCGCTGCCCTTCTTCGACACCGACTGGCCCGCGATCCGCGACCGGCTCGCCGCCGAGGACCGGGTCATCCTGCCGCCGGACCACCTGCGGTTCGCGGCGCTCGAGGCGGCGCAGCCGGGCGCGGTGCGGGCGGTGATCCTCGGACAGGACCCCTACCCGACGCCGGGCCATGCGCACGGGCTGGCCTTCTCGGCCGAGGCGGATGTGCGCCCCCTGCCCCGGTCGCTGACGAACATCTACAAGGAGATGCAGGCCGACATCGGCGCCGCCCCGGACAGCGCCGACCTGCGCTTCTGGGCGCGGCAGGGGGTGCTGCTGCTGAACACCGCGCTCTCGGTTCCGGCGGGAAGTGCGGGGGGCCATGCGAAGCTGGGCTGGGACCGGCTGACGCGGCAGGTGCTGGAGCGCCTGTCGGACCGGCCGCGGGCCTTCCTGCTCTGGGGCGGGCATGCGCAATCCTTCCGGCCGTGGATCACCGGGCCGGACCACCTCGTGCTCGCCAGCGCGCATCCCTCCCCGCTCTCGGCCCGTCGGGGGTTTTTCGGGTCGCGACCATTTTCATCGGTGAACAAGTGGCTTACAGCAAGGGGGGAAGCGCCGATCCACTGGGCGCAAGCGGAGGCGACATGACCGAAACCGTTCTGGACCGCATCAAGGCCTACAAGCTCGAGGAGGTCGCCGCGGACAAGCAGGCAAAGCCGCTCGAAGTGGTCGAGGAGGAGGCCCGCGCCGCGCCCGCCGTCCGCCCCTTCCGGCAGGCCCTGCACGAAGCCTCGATCCGGGGCTACGGGCTGATCGCCGAGGTCAAGAAGGCCTCTCCCTCCAAGGGGCTGATCCGCGAGGATTTCGACCCCGCGACGCTGGCCGCGGCCTATGCCGAGGGCGGCGCGGCCTGCCTGTCGGTGCTGACCGACACGCCGTCGTTCCAGGGGGCGAAGGAATTCCTGTCGCAGGCGCGCGAGGCCTGCGAGCTGCCGGTCCTGCGCAAGGATTTCATCTACGACCCCTACCAGGTCGCCGAGGCCCGCGCGCTCGGGGCCGATTGCATCCTGCTGATCATGGCCTCGCTCGATGACACCCAGGCGGCCGAGCTTGAGGCGGCGGCGATGGACTGGAACATGGACGTGCTGGTCGAGGTCCACGACGAGGCCGAGATGGAGCGCGCGGCCCAGCTGAAGAGCCACCTGCTGGGCATCAACAACCGCGACCTGCACACCTTCGAGACCTCGCTCGACGTGACTAAGCGGCTGGCCCGGATGGCGGCAGAGGACAAGATCATCGTCTCCGAGAGCGGGCTTTCGACTCCCGAGGATCTGGCCGACCTCGCCCGCTACGGCGCGCGCTGCTTCCTGATCGGCGAAAGCCTGATGCGGCAGGAGGACGTGGCGGCGGCGACCAAGGCGCTGCTCTCCGGCGTGGGCACGCAGCCCGGCATGGGCGGGGGCAGCTTCTGATGCCGCTGACCCATTTCGACGGCAAGGGCGATGCGCACATGGTCGACGTCTCGGACAAGGACGTGACCGCGCGGGTGGCCGTGGCCGGGGGATGGGTGAAGATGGAGCGCGAGACGCTCGCGCTGATCGAGGACGGAAGGGCCAGGAAGGGCGACGTGCTGGGCGTGGCCCGGCTGGCGGGGATCATGGGGGCGAAGAAGACCCCGGACCTGATCCCGCTCTGCCATCCGCTGCCGGTGACGAAGGTCGCCGTGGAGCTGACGCCCGACCCCGCCCTGCCCGGCGTCCGGATCGAGGCGACGGTGAAGACCACCGGCCAGACCGGCGTCGAGATGGAGGCGCTGACCGCGGTCTCGACCGCCGCGCTCACGGTCTATGACATGTGCAAGGCGGCGGATCGCGCGATGGAGATCGGCGGGATCCGGGTGCTCGTGAAGGACGGCGGCAAGTCGGGCCGCTACGAGGCCGCCCCGCGATGATCTCGGTCGAGGCGGCGCTTTCCGGGCTGTTCGGCCTCGTCTCGCCCCTCGGGACCGAACAGGTGGCGCTGACCCGGGCCAACGGGCGGGTGCTGGCCGAGGACGTGATCGCGCGCCGCGACCAGCCGCCCTTCGCCGGCTCGGCCATGGACGGGTATGCCGTGATCGCGGCCGAGGCGCGCCCCGGCGCGCGCTTCCGGGTGATCGGCGAGTCGGCCGCGGGCGCGCGGTTCGCGGGACGGGTCTCGCCCGGGGAGGCGGTCCGGATCTTCACCGGGGCGCCGGTGCCCGAGGGCGCGGACCGCGTGGTGATCCAGGAAGACGTCGAGGCCGCGGGCGACATGATCACCCTCACCGAGGGGCTCGACGAGGGGCCGCACATCCGCCCCGCGGGCGGCGATTTCCGCATCGGCGACCGGATCGCCGCGCCGCGGCGCCTGACGCCCGCGGACGTGGCGCTGGCGGCCTCGATGAACCACCCCGTGCTCACCGTCACGCGCCGTCCCGCGGTCGCCCTGATCTCGACCGGGGACGAGCTGGTGATGCCGGGAGAGACGCCGGGGCCGGACCAGATCGTCGCCTCGAACACCTTCGGGCTGAAGGCGCTGCTCGACGCCGAGGGGGCCGAGGCCCGCATCCTGCCCGCCGCGCGGGACACCGAGGCGAGCCTGCGCATGGCCTTCGAACTGGCCGGGAGCGCGGACCTGATCGTCACCATCGGCGGCGCCTCGGTGGGCGATCACGACCTAGTCGGCAAGGTGGCCGCCGACCTCGGGCTCGACCGTGCCTTCTGGAAGGTCGCGATGCGGCCGGGCAAGCCGCTGATGGCCGGCAAGCTCGGCGGCGTGCCGATGATCGGCCTGCCGGGCAACCCCGTCTCGGCCATGGTCTGCGGCCATGTCTTCCTGCGCCCGGTCATCCGGGCCATGCTGGGCCTGCCCGCCCGCGCGCTCGAGACCGCCTCCGCCCGGCTGGCCGCGCCCCTGGCCGCGAACGGGCCGCGCACCCACTACATGCGCGCCGAGATGACGCCCGAGGGGATCCGCCCCTTCTCGTCCCAGGACAGCGCGCTCCTGTCGGTCCTGTCCCGTGCGGACACCTTCCTCGTGCGCCCGCCGGACGCGCCCGCCGCCGCGGCGGGCGAGACCGTCGCCTGCCTGCACATCTGAGCGCTCAGGCCCAGGCGCGCCAGAAGGCCGGGGTGAAGAGGACGAAGACCGTCATCAGCTCGAGCCGCCCGACATACATGCCGAAGGCGAGAAGCCATTTCGCGCCCTCCGGCAGGGTCGCGAAATTGCCCGCGGGTCCGATGATCGTGCCGACGCCCGGGCCCACGTTCGTCACCGCGGTCAGCGCGCCGCTGAAGGCGGTGTCGGTGTCGAGCCCGTAGAAGGCCAGCAGCACCGCCAGCACCGCGATGGTCAGCACGTAGAGCGTGAAGAACACGATCACCCCGTCGACCACGTCGGGCGCGACGGTGCGCCCCTCGTAGCGGATGGCCCTGAGCGAATGCGGCATGAAGATGCGCTGCACATAGGCCCGGAGCGCCAGCCAGAAGATGATCCAGCGCATCGTCTTCGCCCCGCCCGCGGTCGAGCCGGTGCAGCCCCCCGCGATGGTCAGCGTGACGAAGACGGCGATCGCGAAGCCGCCCCAGGTGGTGTAGTCGGTGGTCGCGAAGCCGGTCGTGGTGACCACCGAGATCACGTTAAAGGCCACGAGGGTGAGCGCCCGGAACGGCGCCATGCCGTCGGTCAGCACCAGCCAGAAGGTCAGCAGGAGGATCACGGCGACGAGGAACGTGAGGAGCGTGCGGACCTGCTCGCTCCGGACCCGGCCGCCGCGCAGGACCCGGATGTACCAGGCGAAGGGCAGCCCCCCCGCGAGCATGAAGAGCGTGCCGGCCCATTGCAGGTAGTAGCTCTCGAAATGGCCGAACGAGGCGTCCGAGGTCGAATATCCCCCGGTCGACAGGGTGGTGAGCGCATGCGCGATGGCCTCGAACGGGGTCATGCCGCCGCCCAGGTAGGCCAGCGCGCAGATCGCCGTCAGCCCGAGGTAGACCCAGAAGGTCGCAACGGCGAAACGGGCGGCGCTCGCCATCTCCTTGTCGCCCGTGTCCGAGCTTTCGGTGCGGAAGAGCTGCATCCCCCCGACCCGCAGCATCGGCAGGAAGGCGATCCCCGTCACCACGAAGCCGACCCCGCCGATCCATTGCAGCAGCGCCCGCCACAGCAGGATCCCGTGCGCCGTGGTGTCGAGCCCGGCCATCACGGTCGAGCCGGTGGTGGTGATCCCCGACATCGCCTCGAAGAAGGCGTCGGTGAACGTGAGCTGCCACAGCCAGAGCGGCAGCGCCCCCACGCTCGCCCCGGTGATCCAGACGGTGGCGGTCAGCAGGAAGGTGTGCAGACGATGCACCGGGAAGAGCCGGTTCACCTGGGTCAGGCAGACCATGGCCCCGAGCGGGATCGCCACGAAGGCGGATTCGAGAAAGATCGTGCGCGTGTCCGCGAAGAGCACGGCGACAAGCAGCATGACCGCCCCCATCACCGAGACCACAGCGCCGTTGATAAAGACGACGAAGTTCAAGAAACGCCTCCCGGGCCGGATGCCCTGCGCGCGACTCCTATGCGCCTAAACCGTGGCAATGACCAGTGGTCGCACGCGGGGGCGGCGGCGACGTTGACACAAATCGGGAACATGTGTAGAACAAAACAAAATGGACAAAATGTGGGACGCCGGCCATGCTGACCAAGAAGCAGCTAGATCTACTTGAATTCATTCATAAACGGGTGCAGCGCGACGGCGTGCCGCCGTCCTTCGACGAGATGAAGGAGGCGCTGGACCTGCGCTCCAAGTCCGGCATCCACCGGCTGATCACGGCGCTCGAGGAACGCGGCTTCATCCGCCGTCTGGCGCACCGCGCCCGCGCGATCGAGATCGTGAAACTGCCCGAAAGCCTGGGCGGCGACGCCGCCGTGCACACCGCCCGGGTGATCGAGGGCGGCGCCCCCGATCCGGCGGACCGCCCCGGCCGCGCGCAGGGTGTCGCGGTCGATGCGATGGAGCTGCCGGTGATGGGCCGGATCGCCGCCGGTGTCCCGATCGAGGCGATCGCCCAGGTCTCGCATCACGTGGCGGTGCCGGGCTCGATGCTCTCGGGACGCGGCGAGCATTACGCGCTCGAAGTGCGCGGCGATTCGATGATCGACGCCGGGATCAACGACGGCGACGTCGTGGTGGTGCGTGAAACCTCGACCGCCGACAACGGCGACATCGTCGTGGCGCTGGTGCAGGACCAGGAGGCGACGCTGAAACGCTTCTTCCGGCGCGGCGACAAGATCGAGCTGGTCGCCGCGAACCCGGCCTACGAAACGCGGGTGCTGCCCTCTCACATGGTCAAGGTGCAGGGCCGGCTCGTCGGGCTGATCCGCACCTACTGACCGGACGCCGCATCGTCCGAAAGTCCAGGGGCCGCTCCCGACCAGGGGCGGCCCCGTCCGCTTGGCGCGGTGCCGAACAGGCCCCAAACCTTGCCGTCGGTCTTCATCGCCAGCGCGCCCGAGCGTGCCAGCCGGTCGCTGTCGAGGACGAGGCAACCGTCGAGCTCGGGCGCCGGGGCGTTGGTGACCAGCAGCGCGGCACCCTCGCAGGATGTCAGGCCCGCCACCGTCTTCCGCCCCGTCACATGGCGGACGAGGTCCGGCGGCACCAGCTGCCAGCGCGCGGCCGCGACCTCCTGCGGGACCGGGTCGCCGTCGTTCTCGAGCCATTGGTCCGCGATGAAGCCCGCGCCGCGCGCGCGGGACAGCGCCCGCCCCTCCGCCGTCATCACGCCCACGAGCCCGCCGGTTTCGGCCACCAGCACCCTCGGCCGCTCGGCGCCGTGCCAGAGGACGAGCGCCACGGCGAGCGGTCCGATGCCCGCCAGCCGCAGCCGCCCCTGCCAGAGGCAGAGCATCAGCCCCCCGAAGGCCATCATCGGCAGCACCTCGGGCGGCGGCGCGGGAATGTAGCTGAGGGCCAGCGGGCTCTCCGCCACCCGGGAGGCGACGAAGAGGATCCAGTCGAGCCCCAGCCCCATCACCGTCAGCGCGATCGCCTCCAGCCCGAGCGGCATCAGCAGCGCCGCGACCACCGCCGCGGGCATGACGAGCACGCCCATCACCGGCACGGCTGTCAGGTTCGCGATCAGCCCCAGCCGGGCGTGGATGTTGAAATGCGCCGCCGCCACCGGCGCCGTGGCCGCCCCCGCCACGGCCGAGGAGATCACCACCGCCAGCACCGGGGCGAGCCAGCGCGGCGCCCGCCTGCCCTCGCGCTCCCGGAGCGCGCCGAAGACCGCGACCAGCGCGACCGTCGCCGCGAAGGACATCTGGAATCCCGGACCCAGCAAGGCCTCGGGCCGCAGTGCCAGCACGATCAGCGCGGCCAGCGCCACGGCCCGCAGGCTCAGCGCCCGGCGGTCGGCCAGCAACGCGGCGAGCGCCACGGCGACCATGACGAAGGCCCGTTCCGTCGCGACATTGCCGCCCGAGAGCGCGAGATAGGCCCCCGCCGCCCCGAGCGCCGCGAGGGCGGCGATCTTGTGCAGCGGCCAGCGCAGCGCCGCCCAGGGCCAGAGCGCCAGCAACAGCCGGACGGCGCCGAAGACGAAGCCGGCCAGAAGCCCCATGTGCAGCCCCGAGATCGCCAGCAGATGCGCGAGGTTCGAGGCGCGCAGGCGGGCCGAGACCTCCTCTCCGATGCCGGACCTGTCGCCGGTCATCAGGGCGGCGGCGAAATCGCCGGTCTGTCCCGGCAGGGCGGCGCGGACGCGGTCGGCCACCGCCATCCGGGCGCGGAAGAGCCGGGTCTCTCCGGGCGTGGGCGGGGCCAGGTCCAGCACCGGCACGCGGGTGTAGCCGACGGCGCCGAGCTTCAGGAACCAGGCGTGGCGGCGGAAGTCGAAGCCGCCGGGCTCGACCGGTCCGCCCGGCGGCGAGAGATGCGCGGTGGCGATCACCGTGGCGCCGGGGCGCGGGTCGATCCAGCGCTGGTCCCCGTGCAGCGCGATCCGCACGCGGCGCGGCGTGTCCTCAGGCGCGACCTCGGCCAGCCGCACCCGGTCCAGCGTCAGCCGCGGCACGTCCGAGGCCGAGCGGTCGATCCCCACGATCCGCCCCTCGACCGGCCCGTAATAGCGCCAGCCCTGCACCGGCCCCGCCACCAGCGCCGTGCGCCCGGCCCCGGCCAGGACGCCGAGCGACGCGAGCGCGAGCGCCCAGAGGACGGGCTGCACCAGGCCCCGGACCCTCAGCGCCAGCAGGGTGGCGAGGACGAACACGCCGCCGAGCGCGGCCAGCATCCCGGCCCGGGGCTCCGACGGCAGCCAGAAATAGACCCCGATCCCGATGCCGAAGGCGACCGGAGCCCAGGGGAAGAGATGCCCCCTCTGCGCCGCCAGCACGGCGGCCATGGCCCCGGCCAGGCGCAGCACTTGTCACCCCCTCAAGGCGTCGATAGACAGGCGCCGACGCTAGCCCGCGCGTGGTTAGCAACTGGTTAATCGAGATAGTCAAACCGGGGCGGCGCGGGGCCCGCGCCCTCCGGAGGTCCGGAGTCCGCGCATGAGCGAACAGATCGTCACCCGCTTCGCCCCGTCCCCCACGGGATACCTGCACATCGGCGGCGCGCGCACGGCGCTCTTCAACTGGCTCTTCGCCCGTGGCCGCGGGGGGCGGTTCCTGCTGCGGATCGAGGACACGGACAAGGCGCGCTCCACGCCCGAGGCGACGCAGGCGATCCTCGACGGGATGGCATGGCTGGGGCTCGACCATGACGGCGACGTGGTGAGCCAGGCGGCCGGCGCAGAGCGTCACCACGCGGTGGCGATGGAGATGCTGGCGAAGGGCCACGCCTACAAGTGCTTCTCGACGCAGGAGGAGATCGCGGCCTTCCGCGATCAGGCCAAGGCCGAGGGCCGGTCGACCCTCTTCCGCTCGCCCTGGCGCGAGGCCGATCCCGCCACCTACCCCGACGCGCCTTTCGTGATCCGCCTGAAGGCCCCGCAGGAGGGCGCCACGGTGATCGCCGACCGGGTGCAGGGCGACGTGACGATCCGCAACGACCAGCTCGACGACATGGTGCTGCTGCGCTCGGACGGCTCGCCGGTCTACATGCTGGCGGTGGTGGTGGACGATCACGACATGGGCGTGACCCACGTGATCCGGGGCGACGACCATCTGAACAATGCCGCGCGGCAGATGCAGATCTACCACGCCATGGGCTGGGACGTGCCGGTCTGGGCGCATATCCCGCTGATCCACGGGCCGGACGGCAAGAAGCTCTCGAAACGCCACGGGGCGCTCGGGGTCGAGGAATACCGCGCCATGGGCTACCCGGCGGCCGGTATGCGCAACTACCTCGCACGGCTCGGCTGGAGCCACGGGGACGACGAATTCTTCACCGACGCGCAGGCGCAGGAATGGTTCGGGCTGGAGGGAATCGGGAAATCCGCCGCCCGCTTCGATTTCAAGAAACTCGAGAACCTCTGCGGCCAGCACATCGCCGCCAGCGACGACGCCGCACTGCTGCACGAACTCGACGGCTTCCTCGCCGTCACGGATCAGCCGGCGCTGGAGGGTGTCGCGCGGGAGCGTGTCTCGGCCGCGATGCCGTTTCTCAAGGAACGCGCGAAGACGTTCCCGGAACTGCTTGAAAAGGCGCATTTCGCCACTGCGGAGCGGCCCATCGAACCGGACGAGAAATCGGCGAAATCGCTCGACGATCAAACGCGTGCTTTGTTCATGGAATTGACGCCGCACCTGCAAAATGCTAGCTGGTCGCGTGATGAACTGGAGGGCGTTCTGAATGGGTTTGCCGAAGCGCGGGAAACCAAATTCGGCAAGCTGGCAGCGCCGTTGCGCGCCGCGCTCGCGGGACGTTCCGCAACTCCAAGCGTATTCGACATGATGATCGTCCTGGGCCGGGAGGAAACGCTGGCCCGGATCACCGAGGCCGCGGAAGCCTGAGCCGCCGCGCCCGAGATTAACCGCCTCGCAAGACGCGGTCACATATGGAAAGGCGCCAGCCCCGGCCGGCGCGGGAACAGAGGAAGGTACGACATGGCAGACACGAACAAAAAGGCAACGCTCTCCATCGGGAACGAGAGCTACGACCTGCCGATCCTTTCGCCGACCGAAGGCCCCGACGTCGTCGACGTGCGCAAGCTCTATGGCCAGGCCGACGTCTTCACCTATGACCCCGGCTTCACGTCCACGGCGTCCTGCGACAGCGCGATCACCTATATCGACGGCGAGGAAGGCATCCTGCTGCACCGCGGCTACCCGATTGACCAGCTGGCCGAGAAATCGCACTTCCTCGAGGTCTGCTACCTGCTGCTCTACGGGGAACTGCCGACCGCGGCCCAGCTCGAGGATTTCGAGAGCCGGGTGACCAACCACACCATGGTGCACGAGCAGATGCACCGGTTCTTCACCGGCTTCCGCCGGGACGCGCACCCGATGGCGATCATGACCGGCGTGGTCGGCGCGATGTCGGCCTTCTACCACGATTCGACCGACATCCATGATCCCTGGCACCGCGAGGTCGCCTCGATCCGCCTGATCGCGAAGATGCCGACGATCGCGGCGATGGCCTACAAGTACTCGATCGGCCAGCCCTTCGTGTATCCGCGCAACGATCTGGACTTCGCGGGCAACTTCCTGCGGATGTGCTTCAGCGTGCCGGCCGAGGATTACCAGGTGAACCCGATCCTCTCGCGCGCGATGGACCGGATCTTCACCCTGCATGCCGATCACGAGCAGAACGCCTCCACCTCCACGGTGCGGCTGGCCTCCTCCTCGGGCGCGAACCCCTTTGCCTGCATCGCGGCCGGCATCGCCTGCCTCTGGGGCCCGGCGCATGGTGGCGCGAACCAGGCGGCGCTCGAAAGCCTGAAGGAAATCGGCACCCCGGACCGCATCCCCGAGATGCTGGCCCGTGCCAAGGACAAGGACGATCCGTTCCGCCTGATGGGCTTCGGCCACCGGGTCTACAAGAACTTCGACCCGCGCGCGAAGGTGATGAAGCAATCCGCGGACGAGGTGCTCGACCTGCTGGGGGTGGAGAACAACCCGATCCTCGCCGTGGCCAAGGAAGTCGAGAAGCAGGCGCTGGCAGACGATTACTTCGTCGACCGCAAGCTCTTCCCGAACGTGGACTTCTATTCGGGCATCATCCTCGAGGCCATGGGCTTCCCGACCTCGATGTTCACCCCGATCTTCGCGGTGTCCCGCACCGTCGGCTGGGTCAGCCAGTGGAAAGAGATGATCGAGGATCCGGCGATGAAGATCGGCCGTCCGCGCCAGCTCTACACCGGCCCGTCGCAGCGCGACTACGTGGACGTGGAAAACCGCTGAGGCGTCCGGACAGGACCGAGGGACCGAAAGGGGGCGCCAGTGGCGCCCCCTTCTTCATTCGATCCGCAGGGGCGTTCCGACAGCGGCGACAATCCGGCGCGCACGCGGCCCTTGTCGCATGGAGCTGAACGCTCGCTCGGCAGGGCTTGCAGGGTCGATTGCCTCCGCTAGAGTGCCGCCATTGCCGATTTCGACTCCCGGGATTTCCGAATGCTCATTGCCCTTTTCGCGCTCATTGCGCTCGCTTCCGTCGTGACGTTCGACGTGACCGACGCGACAGGGGCGGAAGGCGCGGAGCCGTCGACGGCCCGGCCGGAGGACCCGGGGCCCACGATGCCCGCCCGGCTTGCGGCCCTGTGCAGGCGGAGCGCACCGGCCGGGGACCATGTCGTGGTCACCGATCTCGAACGGACCCGCCGGGAGGGCGACATGCTGGTGCTGGAATACGACCGCGCCCTGCCCGTTCCGGACCTGCGGCTGGAACATGCCCCGGGCCGGAGCACGCTCTTCGCCAACGACCGCCTCGTGCTCGAGGTCCGCGGCCGCGGATCGCGCCTCAGCCTCTCCGAGATCGGCCTGCGGGGGGTCGTCCCGCACGCATGAGCGTGCCGGGCGCATCTTGAGGCCGTCCCGCACGCATAAGCGTGCCGGGCGCATCTTGAGGCCGTCCCGCACGCGTGAGCGGGCGGGGGCGGTCTTCCGGTCCCGCCCTCAGCGGCCCTCGAACCTGGCGGGGCGTTTCTCCATGAAGGCGACCACGCCCTCCTGGAAATCGCGGCTCTGGCCGCAGGCCCCCTGCGACTTGCCTTCGAGGTTGAGCTGGCTTTCGAAATCGTTGTCCCAGGAGGCGCGAATTGCCTCCTTCGCGAGACGGTAGGCCTGGGTCGGCCCGCCGGCGAGGTGGGCGGCGCGGGCCTTCCATGTCGCTTCGAAATCGGAGTCGGGCACCGCTTCCCAGATCATGCCCCAATCATCCGCCTGCCGCGCGGTGATCTTGTCGGCGAAGAGCGCGGCGCCAAGCGCCTTGGCCATGCCCATGGTGCGCGGCAGGGTCCAGGTGCCGCCGGCGTCGGGGATCAGGCCGATGCGCGCGAAGGCCTGCAGGAAGTACGCGCTTTCCGCGGCGATCACCACGTCGGCGGCCAGCGCGAGGTTGGCGCCCGCGCCGGCCGCGGCCCCGTTCACGGCGCTGATCGTCGGCACCGGGCAGTTCGCGATCGCGCGCAGCATCGGCAGGTATTCGTCGCGCAGCGTGCGTTCGAGGTCGGGGTTGGCGACCGAGGCGCGGTCGCTCAGGTCCTGTCCCGAGCAGAAGGCGCGGCCCGAGCCGGTGATCACGACGACGCGCGCGTTCTGCCCGGCCTCGGTCACGGCGTGGGTGATCTCGGCCCGCATCTGGCCGTTGAGCGCGTTCATCACCTCGCCCCGGTTCAGCGTCACGGTTGCGATGCCCTCGGCGCTCTCCAGCGTGATGGTCTGGTATTCCATGTCGAACTCCCTGCGGATGGCGTGTTGCCGCGCAGTCAAACCGCTTTTGCGGGGGACGGAAAGCGAAACCCTCCGTCAGTCCTTCAGGATTTCGTCGAGCCGCGCCTGCTCTTCCGGAGACAGCGCGCCCTCGGCCGCGACGCTCGCCCGGCCGCGGCGGCGGATGTAGACGATGGCCAGCCCCGCGCCGCCGAGCAGCAGCAGGGGACCGGCGGCCCAGAGCAGCCAGTTCGCCCCGCCGGTGAGGGGTTTCAGCAGGACGTATTCGCCGTAGCGCTCGGTGATGTAATCCACCACCTCGGCATCGCTGTCCCCCGCCGAAAGCCGTTCGCGGACCAGCAGCCGCAGGTCGCGCGCGAGGTCGGCGTTGCTGTCGTCGATGTTCTCGTTCCGGCAGACGAGGCAGCGGAGCCCCTTGGAGATCTCCCGCGCCCGCGCCTCGAGCGCCGGGTCCTGCATGATCTCGTCGGGCTGGACCGCCACGGCCGGCGTCGTCACCGCCGCGACGGCCAGGCACAGCACCAGGATCCACGCGCGCGGCTGAATGGCCCCACGCACCCTGGCCCGGAGCCCCCTCATTCCGCCGGCACCCCGGCCACGGGCGCCTTCCGTGCCCCGGCCGCCACCCGGAAGCGGCGGTCCGACAGGCTCAGCGCGCCGCCGAGCGCCATGAGGATGGCGCCGCCCCAGATCCAGTTGGCGAGCGGCTTGTAATAGCTCCGCATCGCCCAGCCCCCGCCGTCCTGCGGATCGCCGATCACGACGTAGATGTCGCGCAGGAACCCGTTGTCGAGCGCGGCCTCGGTCGTCGGCATCCGCGCCACCGGGTAGAACCGCTTCTCGGGCCGCATCTGCGCGATCTCGTCTCCGTCCTTGGACAGCGTCACCTCGCCCACGGTGGAACGATAGTTCGGCCCCTCCACCTCGCTCACGCCGTCGAGCGTCACGGTGTAGCCGGCCAGTTCGAAACTGTCGCCCTCCTGCACCACGAGGATGTCCTCGACCTGCCACGCCGTCATCGCCGCGATCCCGGCCATGGTGATGCCGAGCCCCGCATGGGCCGTGGCCTTGCCCCAATCCGCCCGCGGCAGCCGCCGGAGCCGGCCAAGCCGGCCGGTCCCGCGGCCCGTGCGCGACCACAGGTCCCGCACCGCGCCAGCGACGAGCCAGGTGCCCAGCCCAAGCCCCACGGGCCCGAGCGCGGAGCGGCCCGTCTGCATCGCCCAGGCCAGCAGCAGGACCGCCAGCGCGAGCGCCGCTGCGGGCCAGAGCTGGCGCAGGATCCGCCCCAGCTTGGCGCGTTTCCACGGCAGCATGGCGCCGATCGGCAGCACGAGGGCCAGGATCACCATGAAGGGCGTGAAGGCGAGGTCGAAGAACGGCGCCCCGACCGAAAGCTTGCGCGGCTGGTCGAAGAGCCCGACCGCGTAGAACGGGTTCGGTATCGTGAAGAGCGTCAGGTCCCAGGTGGCGTTGTCCGAGGCGAGCTCGATCACCAGCGGCCAGACCGTGCCGATGAAGACCACGAAGGCCGCGACCGCCAGGAGCAGGTTGTTCAGCACCAGCGCGGATTCCCGGCTCACCAGCGAGAAGACCCCGCGGGAGGCGAGCGACTCGGCCCGGAAGGTGAAGAGCGTCAGCGCGCCGCCCATGAAGACCGCGAGGATCAGCAGCAGGAAGACCCCGCGCTCGGGATCGTTCGCGAAGGCATGCACGCTGGTGATGATGCCCGATCGGGTGATGAAGGCCCCGGTCAGCGAGAAGCCGAAGGCGATGATGGCGAGCAGGATCGTCCAGGCCTTCAGGGCCTCGCGCTTCTCGACCACGATCGCCGAATGCAGGAGCGCCGCCGCGATGAGCCAGGGCATGAAGGAGGCGTTCTCGACCGGGTCCCAGAACCAGAAGCCGCCCCAGCCGAGCTCGTAATAGGCCCACCAGGAGCCGAGCGCGATGCCGACGGTCAGGAACATCCAGGCGGCCAGCGTCCAGGGGCGGACCCAGCGACCCCAGGCGGCGTCGACGCGGCCTTCGATCAGGGCGGCGACGGCGAAGGAGAAGGACATCGAGAGCCCGACGTAGCCGAGATAGAGGAACGGCGGGTGGAAGGCGAGCCCGGGGTCCTGCAGCAGCGGGTTCAGGTCGTTGCCGTCGAGCGGCGGCACCGCGAGGCGCAGGAAGGGGTTCGAGGTGAAGAGCAGGAAGGCCAGGAAGGCCGCGCCGATCATCCCCTGCACCGCGATCACGCGGGCCTTCAGCGTCTCGGGAAGCTGGTGTCCGAACCACGCCACCGCCGCTCCGAAGAGGGCCACGATCAGCGACCAGAGCAGCATGGAGCCCTCGTGGTTCCCCCAGACCCCGGTGATCTTGTAGAGGAGCGGCTTCAGCGAATGGGAATTGCCGGTCACCAGGCTCAGCGAGAAGTCCGAGGTGATGAAGGCATGCATGAGCGCCGCGAAGGAGAAGGCGATCAGCAGGAATTGCGCATTGGCCGCGGGCTCGGCCAGCGCCATGAGTCCCGCGTTGCGTTTCGCGGCCCCGTAGAGCGGCACGACGGCCTGGAGGATCGCGACGGCGAAGGCCAGGATGAGGGCGAAATGTCCGAGTTCGGCAAACATGGGCCGGTTATAGTTGGTGGGGCCGGGTGCTCCAATCGAAAAGCCGTGCGGGGGCGGATCACATTGTCGCGGAGGGGGGCGCTTTCGGGCTGTGCGGACCGGGGCGCTGCCCGTCGCCATCGGCGCTCGGACCGATGGCGCACCGACGGCGACCCCGGGATACCCTGACCGGAGGAAAGCAGAGGCGCCGGCGCTTCAGCGGGAGAAACGCCAGTCATCGAGCGCCGGGTTCGGCTCGGCCTCCGAATGGGCCTCCGAATGGGCCTCCGAGCGGGCCTCGAGGCCGGGCGCCGGTTCCGCAGCCGGGCTGCGCGCCAGGGTCTCGGCGATCTCGCGCTGGAACTGCTGGCCCTTCAGCTGGTGGCGGGCGCCGAAGTAGAAGCTGACCACCGCACCCATCAGCCACCAGAGCGCCTCGGGCACGAGGGCGAGGCCCATCATCCGCTCGCCGAACCACACCGGATCCACCATGGCCGAGACCATCAGCCCGATCGTCCCGAGCGCCAGCAGCGGCCGCGGCAGGCGGTTCAGCCCGTCGATCAGCGCGTCGAAGAGACCGCGGCGGGGCTGGAACTCGGCTGCGAATTGCCGCAGCGCCGCCGACTGCCGGTCGAGGTCGCGCACCGCGCCCGCCTCGGCATTCTCGCGGAACACCTCGGCCGTCTCGCGGATCAGGTTGCGGCCGTCGCCGAAGATGGCGCTCAGGAGACCTGCGATCATCCCCATGCCGACACCCGCTCGGCGAAGGCGGCCGCGGAGAGGTGGTAGCGCGGCGAGATGAACTCCTCGGCCCGCGTGATCCAGCCCCCCTTCCCGCCCGCGCGGCTCCGCGCATATTTGCGGCTGGCCGGCCGACGGTCGGCGAGCTCGAAGTAGTAGTTCCGCCGGGCGATCCCGTAGGCATCGGCAAGATGCGCGGGCGCCGCCCCGGCGGCGGCCTGCGCGGCGCGGATCGTCTGCGGGCCGATGGCGCCGTCGACGCCGACCGGAAACCCCATCCGGCCGAGCAGCCGCTGGAGGATCTTCACCGCATTGCCGCCGGCGTTGACGTACATGTCGAAGACCGAGGCCTGCAGCGCGTCGGGCAGCTCCGCGACCCTCGGGCGGTGGTAGTAATGCTCGAGGAAGATCGACAGCGCCTGTTCCCGCGTCAGGCGCCGCACGTCGGCCGCATCCACGTCACCGTCGCCGTCGAGGTCGAGCCCCAGCCGCCGCATCGTGTGCACCGTGACGCCGAAATTCGTGGCGCCGCCCGGATCGCCCGGGTCGTTCACGTATCCGCCTTCCCGGCGCAGGATGTCTTCGGCAATCTGCCTGACGTTCTGGGACATGGCCCGGCCCTCCTGTTCGATGGGCCAAGCGTCCTCTCCCAGGGTTAACGTCAGCTGTCCTCGCCGTCCGGTGCCTGGTAGACGCCCTGTTCCTTCAGCGCGTCGACCACCTCTTTCGGCATGTAGGTCTCGTCGTGCTTGGCAAGGATTTCAGAGGCTTCGAAGGTGCCGTTCACGTAGCGGCCGGTGCCCACCATGCCCTGGTTCTCCTCGAAGAGATCGGGCAGGACGCCGCGATAGCTCACCGGCACGACCGCGCCGCCATCGGTCACGTTGAAGCGCACCGTCTCGCCCTGTCCCCGCACGAGGGAGCCCTCCTCGACCAGCCCGCCGATGCGGAAGACCTCGGCCTCGGACGGCGGTGCGGCCAGCACCTGGGTGGGCGAGCGGAAGAAGTTGATCCCGTCGCGCATCGCGTAGCCCACGAGCGCCGTCGACACGACCAGCGCCACCGCGGCGATCGCGATGATCTGGATGCGGCGCTTCTTCTTCAGTCCCTTCATGCCGGCCAAGTCGATTCTCCCTTCGGGCGCAGATTAGCACCCTAGATAGGCAACGCCTTGATCCAGATCCATTCAGGCTGGCGCGAAGGTGATCTTTCGCCGCAGGAACTGGGTCGCCCTCTGCGAGACGCGGGCCGGATCGCCGGTGGTCAGGAACATCGACCCGGTCTCGGCCCCCAACATCGCGGGGTGACGCTTGAGGTAATCGTCGAGCGAGGCGGCGACGAGGTTCGCCTGCGAATAGACGGTGACGTCCGGACCGAGCGCATCCTGGAAGATGTCCTGCAACAGCGGATAATGGGTGCAGCCCAGCACCGCCGCCTGGGGCTTGGGCATCTTGCGCTTCAGCGCGTCGACATGGGAGCGGACGAGTGCCTCGGCGAGGATCATGTCCCCCTCCTCGATCGCGTCGACCACGCCGCCGCAGGCCTGCGCCTCCACGTCCACGCCGATGGCGCGGAACGCCAGTTCGCGCTGGAAGGCGCGGGAGGCGACGGTGGCCGGAGTGGCGAAGAGCGCGACATGTTCGACGGCCACCTCGCGCGGCGGGGAATTGTCGCCCCACTGGCGTTCGGTCATCGCCTCGATCAGCGGGACGAAGACGCCGAGCACGCGCTTGCCCTGCGGCACCCAGCCCTCCTGCATCCGGCGGAGCGCGGCGGCCGAGGCGGTGTTGCAGGCGATGATGACCAGGTCGCAGCCGTGGTCGAACATCTTCGCGACGGCGGCCGTGGTCAGCTCGTAGATGTCGTCGGCATCGCGCACGCCGTAGGGCGCATGCGCGTTGTCGCCGAAATAGACCAGCGGCAGGTCGGGCATCCGTTTTGCCACCGCGTCCAGAACGGTCAGCCCGCCGATGCCGCTGTCGAAGATACCAACTGCCATCACTGCCTCCGGCTCTCCCGCTCAGGTGCGGGTTATCCGGTGCTTTTCCTCGAATTCGAAGCCGTGATCCAGCGATTTCAGCGGTTCCGGCGACAGCGCGTAGGTGGAGCGGCGGAGAAACTCCATCAATGCCCGCGGGTCGCGCTGCCGCGCCTCGATCTCCGCCCGCGGGACGGGATCGCCGATCACGACCCCGACGGGGGAGCCGATGCGGGCGCGGAACTCCTTCAGGAGGAGCCCGAGGCGGAGCGTGTAATGGGCGTGGGAGGCGAGCTGGAAGAGCCGCGAATTGGTGCCCTCGAAGAAGACAGGCACGACGGTCGCCCCGCTTTTGGCGATCATCCTGGCAGTGAAGCCGCGCCAGCCCGGGTCCATGGGCTGGCCGAAGGGGCGGATCGCGGTCGAGACGGTGCCGCCCGGGAAGACGCCGATGGCGCCACCTTTCGAGAGGTAGTCGAGCGCGGTGCGGCGGGTGGCGATATTCTCGGCCTGCGCCGCCTTCGTCCCGGAAAAATCGATCGGCAGGATGATCCGGTTCAGGTCCTCGGACCTGCGGAAGACGTGGTTGGCGAGGATGCGGAAATCGCCCCGGGTCTCCTGCAGGATGTGACCCATCATCAGCCCGTCGAGGATGCCGTAGGGGTGGTTCGCGATCATCACCAGCGGGCCCTCGTGCGGGATGTTGGCAAGCGCACCGCCCCGGATGTCGAGGCTGAGGCCGTAGCGATCCGTCATCACCGACCAGAAGTCGCGGCCCGAGGCCACCTCGGCCTCGTAGCCCGCGGCGCGCCGGATCAGGCCGGGGCGGCCGGTGACGTTCTCGAGAACGCGGATAACGCCGCGCGCGAGACGCGTGGCGCCGGAGTGGGAATAGGAGATGTCCCGGGCGATATGCCGGGGCGTGAGGGTGGGTGCTGTCATGTCCGTGAGCGCGGCGACCCGGGGAGACCCCCGAGCCGCCATTCAAGCCTGCAAGGGCTTGCTAGACCGTGACCGTGACAGGGGCGTGACGCCTATTCCGCCGCCTGCTGCACCCCGGGCCCGCCGGCGCGGTAGGTGGCCAGCAGCGCCTCGCGGGACTTTTCGGCCCGTTCCGCGTTCTTCATCTTCACCGGGCCGAAGCCGCGGATCGTGAGCGGCAGTTCGGCCAGCGAGACGGCGGTCTCCAGCGTCTCGTCGGTGACATGCGGCAGCACCTCGGCCATGTCCCTCTCGTATTGGGCGATCAGCGCGCGCTCCATCTTCCGCTCCTCGGTCCGGCCGAAGGGGTCGAACGCGGTGCCGCGCAGGCCCTTGAAGTTGGCTAGGATGTTCAGCGCCGTCCCCATCCAGGGCCCGAACTCGCGCTTGGCGGGGCGCCCGTCGGGGCCGGGTTTCTCGAAGACCGGGGGCGCCATGTGGTACTTCATGGTGAAATCGCCGCCGAACTGCTCCTCGGCCTTCGCGCGTGTCTCGCGGTGGAGCCGCGCGACCTCGTATTCGTCCTTGTAGCTCAGCAGCTTGTGATAGCCCTTGGCCACCGCCTCCTTCAGGCGCGGGTCCTGCACGCTGTCCACCAGTCTGCGGTAGCGCGTGGAGAGCGCCTTGTTCTGGTAGTCGACCAGATGCGCCTCGCGGAAGGCGATCTTCTCGTCGAGGCTCTTCGGCTTCGCGACCACCACCTTCGGGGCGAGCAGCGCGCGCGCCTCCTCGGGGTGGACCATGGCCCAGCGACCCAGTTCGAAGGCGCGCTGGTTCTTCTCGACCGCCGCGCCGTTCAGGCGGATGGCCTCGAAGATCGCCTCCTTCGTGAGCGGCAGGAAGCCCATCTGCCAGGCAGCGCCGAAGATCATCATGTTGGAGAAGATCGAGTCGCCCATCGTCACCCGCGCCAGATCGCTCGCATCGAGCAGGGCGAGCCGGTCCTGGAGCCGCGCGCGAAGCTGCATCTCCAGCCGGTCGGCGGGCAGCGCGAATTCGGTGTTGCGGGTGAAATCGCCGGTGATGATCTCGTGGCTGTTCACCACGGCCCCGGTCCGCCCGGTCTTCGTCAGGCCCAGCGTCTTGGCCCCGGCGCTCACCACCAGGTCGCCGCCGATCAGCGTATCGGCCTCGCCGGTGGCGACGCGGATCGCGTTGATGTCCTCGGGCCGCTCGGCAAGGCGGACGTGGATATGCACCGCGCCGCCCTTCTGGGCGAGGCCCGCCATCTCCATCATGCCCGCGCCCTTGCCGTCGCATTGCGCGGCCTGCGCCAGCACCGCGCCGATGGTCACGACGCCCGTGCCGCCGACGCCGGTGATGACCACGTTGAAGGTGCCGTCGATCACGGGCAGCTCGGGCTCCGGCAGGTCGGGCAGGTCGATCTTCGCGGCTTCCTCGGTGTCCTTCTTCACCTCGGCGCCCTCGATGGTCACGAAGGAGGGGCAGAAGCCCTTGAGGCAGGAATAATCCTTGTTGCACGAGCTCTGGTCGATCGCCCGCTTGCGCCCCAGCTCGGTTTCCACGGGCACGATGGAGACGCAGTTCGACTGCACCCCGCAATCGCCGCAGCCCTCGCAGACGTCGGTGTTGATGAAGACGCGGCGGTCCGGATCGGGGAACTTGCCGCGCTTGCGGCGGCGGCGCTTCTCGGCCGCGCAGGTCTGGACGTAGAGGATGACCGAGACGCCTTCGACCTCGCGCATCTCCTTCTGCACCTCCGGCATCTCGGCGCGCGGGCGCCAGCCGACGGAGCCGGGGAAATCCTCGCGCCGCGGCTCCTCCTTCTCGTCGTAGACGACGGAGATCGTCTTCACCCCCATGGCGTCGAGCTCGCGCGCGATGCGGTCGGGGGTCAGGCCCCCCTCGTTCTTCTGCCCGCCGGTCATGGCGACGGCGTCGTTGAACAGGATCTTGTAGGTGATGTTCACGTCGCTCGCGAGCGCGGCGCGGATCGCCTGCACGCCCGAATGGTTGTAGGTCCCGTCGCCGAGGTTCTGGAACACGTGGCCGGTCCTGGAGAACGGCGCCTCGCCGATCCAGTTCGCGCCCTCGGCGCCCATGTGGGTGAAGCCCTCGGTGTTCCGGTCCATCCACTGGACCATGTAGTGGCAGCCGATCCCCGCGTAGGCGCGCGATCCCTCGGGCACCTTGGTCGAGGTGTTGTGCGGGCAGCCCGAGCAGTAATAGGGCAGCCGGGCGGCGATCTCTTCGACATTGTCGTTGCGCCGGGCCTCGGCCAGCGCCGTGAGCCCCGCCTTGATCCGGTCGGTGTCGCGCCCCTCCTCGATCAGGATGCCGCCGAGCTTCTCGGCGATCCAGACCGGGTCGAGCGCGCCGCGGGTCGGGAACAGCTCGTCGCGGTGCATCCCGCCTGCCCCGCCCTTGTACCAGCCATAGACGCGGCGGCCCTGGCGGTCGTCGAAGATCGATTCCTTGATCTGGATCTCGATCAGCTTGCGCTTCTCCTCGACCACGACGATCAGGTCGAGCCCCTCGGCCCAGTCGTGGAAGCCCTGCATGTCGAGCGGGAAGACCTGCCCGACCTTGTAGGTGGTGATCCCCAGCCGTTCCGCCTCGGCCTCGTCGATGCCGAGCAGCGACAGCGCATGCATCAGGTCGAGCCAGTTCTTGCCCGCCGAGACGAAGCCGATCCGTGCGCCCGGCTTGCCCCAGACCCGCTTGTCGATGCCGTTCGCGCGGCTGAACGCCTCGGCCGCGAAGCGCTTGTAGTCGATCATCCGCGCTTCCTGCGCATGCGGCGTGTCGCCGAGCCGGATGTTCAGCCCGCCCTCGGGCATCGGGAAGTCGGGGGTGACGAATTGCATCCGATGCGGATCACCATCGACGACCGATGTCGCCTCGACCGTGTCCTTCATCGTCTTGAGCCCCACCCACAGGCCCGAGAACCGCGACAGCGCGTAGCCGTAGACGCCGTAGTCGAGGATCTCCTGCACGCCGGCAGGCGAGACGACGGGCATGTAGGCATCAACCAGCGCCCATTCCGACTGGTGCAGCACCGTGGAGCTTTCGCCGGTGTGATCGTCCCCCATGGCCATCAGCACGCCGCCGTGCTTCGAGGTGCCCGCCATGTTCGCATGCCGCATCACGTCGCCCGAGCGGTCCACGCCGGGGCCCTTGCCGTACCAGAGGCCGAAGACGCCGTCGAACTTGCCCTCCCCGCGCAATTCCGCCTGCTGCGAGCCCCAGAGTGCGGTCGCGGCGAGATCCTCGTTCAGCCCTTCGTGGAATTTCACGTCCGCCGCAGCGAGCCATTTCGCCGCGCGGTTCATCTGCATGTCCACCGCGCCGAGGGGCGAGCCGCGATAGCCCGTGACGTAGCCGGCGGTGTTCAGCCCGGCCTGCCGGTCCCTCTCCTTCTGGGTGAGCATGAGCCTGACCAGCGCCTGGGTGCCGTTCAGAAGGACCGGCGACCTGGTAAGGTCGAAGCGGTCGTCCAGCGAGATCCGGGGGGCAGTCATACGTTCCTCCTCCTGGGTAGTACCTTGCCTTAATATAACGCAACAATAGGTCACAAACTGTGACCTACCAACCGAAATCTCAGAAATACCTACCCGTGTCGCAATGAATTGGTTACACGGCGCATCACTAAACTTCAGAGGGCATCAAGAGCCGGAAAGTTACGCGGATGGATTGGGACAAGCTCAGAATCTTTCACGCCGTCGCGGATGCGGGCAGCCTCACCCATGCCGGTGACACGCTGCACCTGTCGCAATCGGCGGTGTCGCGCCAGATCCGGGCGCTGGAGGAATCGCTGAACGCGACCCTGTTCCACCGGCACGCGCGCGGGCTGATTCTCACCGAACAGGGCGAGCTTCTCTTCGACGCGACCCGGGCCATGGCCAAGCGTCTCGACACCGCGACGGCGCGGATCAAGGACAGCGAGGAAGAGGTCTTCGGCGAGCTGCGCGTGACGACCACGACCGGCTTCGGCTCGCTCTGGCTCGCCCCGCGCCTGTCCAAGCTCTACGAGCGCTATCCCGACCTGAAGATCGACCTGATGCTGGAAGAGCGCGTGCTCGACCTGCCGATGCGCGAGGCCGACGTGGCGATCCGGATGAAGGAGCCCAGCCAGGCCGACCTGATCCGCAAGCGGCTGATGTCCGTGCGCATGCGCTGCTATGCAAGCCCGGAGTACCTGCGCGAGCACGGCACGCCCGAGAGGATCGAGGACATCTCGAGCCACCGGCTGATCTGCCAGAATCCGAACGCGCCGCAGGTGGCGGCGGGGGCCGGTCTGGTGGCGCGCCTCCTGGGCAACGACGTGCGCTCGCTCCTGACGGTGAACAACTATTTCGGCGTGCTGCAGGGCGTGATCTCGAACCTCGGCATCGGCGTGCTGCCCGATTACCTGATCGAGGATTTCGCCCAGCTGGAACGCGTGCTGCCGGACGTGGAATCCGTCGAGGTGCCGGTCTTCCTCGCCTTCCCCGAAGAACTCCGCCATTCCAAGCGGATAACGGCGTTCCGGGATTTCGTGCAGGAAGAGGTGATCGCACACCGCCGCCGGATTCGCGAAAGAGGCGAGCAGGATCCGATGGGTGCAACCTGATGAGGCATGTCGGCAACGCATGGCCGCCATGATGCCCTCGCGGCGAGTTCTTTCTTGAACGATTCAATTCCGGCACTTAATTGAGCGCATGACGGTGATGACGCTTAACGGCTCATCATCTTCATACCTCCCTGTTGGACTTGGCCGGGCTAGCCCCGGCCATTTTTTTTGTGGCTTTGCCCGCCGGGCCGCGAATTCCGCGCCCTCTGCAGCCCGATCTCACCTTGGTGTCCAAGCGCAAGCTCCTCAGCCTCCGGACCCCGGTGTCGGGCCGTCGAAGCTGTTCAGGGCGCCAGCCTTGCCCTCGCCTCTTACCCTGTATACGATGGCATGCAGACAGGAGGATCAGATGATTGCGTCCATTCATCACGTCCAACTCGCCATGCCCGAAGCCGGCGAAGAGAGGGCGCGTGCATTCTACGTCGGCACCCTCGGGTTGGAGGAGATCGCGAAGCCAGAAATCCTGAATGGCCGGGGCGGCGCCTGGTTCGCGCGTGACGGGGTCGAGGTGCATCTCGGCGTGGAGACACCATTCGCTCCCGCCCGGAAGGCGCACCCGGCGTTCCGGGTGGTCTCGCTCAAGGACGCGATCGATCACCTCTCCAGCCGCGGCGTCGCCCATCGCAAGGACGTGGACCTGCCGGGGATCAGCCGGATCTACGTCGATGACCCGTTCGGCAATCGCATCGAGCTGCTGGAGCTCTCTTAGCGCGCGGTATCCGGACAAGGACGTCCCGCCCACCCGCGTGAGGAACCACACGCACGAGATCCTCTTCCGGATCACTTTTTCCCGCGATCAACCCTTAAGTCATTCCGCGCGCCTGCCGGGCAGATATCCGCGGAACCAAATCCCGCACTCTGCATTGTCCATTCAATGTCGCTGACGCGACGCGATTGACGAAAGGACACCGAAAATGACCCATAAGACAATTCTCGCATCCGTTTCCGCCCTTGCACTTCTCGCCTCGCCGCTGGCCGCCCAGGAAAGCGAAATCGACCGCTCCGGCACGCCTGCCGAAGAGGTTGTGCAGGGTGACGAAAGCACCTCGATCAACGCCGAGACCCAGAAAGTCGACGAAAGCGGCGCCGGCAACGTGCGCGCTGGCGCACCGGCCGAAGACACCGTGGCATCGGCAGCCGGGCCGGACAGCTTCGCCGTCGAAACCGTCGATTCCATCGCCATGACCCTCGACGACACCATGATGGACCCGTCGAGCCCCTGGGTCGGCAAGCCGGTCACGACCATCGACGGCACGCCGCTCGGCACCATCGAAGGTGTCTACAACGACGGCAACGGCATGAGCTATGCCAACGTGATGCTGGACGAGAAGCTCGGCCTCGACACCGACTCCTTCCTCGTCGCCATGTCCTCGGACGTGGGCGAGATGGAAGGCATCCAGCTGCCCTACACCAAGGTCGAGTTCGAAACCGAGATGGCATCGAAGGTCGGCACCGAGCCGGGTTCGGACGCAAGCGGTTCGGACGGCTGAACCAGCCTGACATGACGCACAGAGGGGCCGGAGCATCACGCTCCGGCCCTTTCTGCATGTGCGTCTCCCTCCGCCCCCCTTCCCCCTCAATCCACCATGTCGTAAGGAGGCGCCGACAGCTGCCAGGGGAAGACACATGCAGGATCCTGAGATCACCACCGACCTCATCGAGGCCCACGGGATCAAGCCGGACGAATATGCCGAGATCCTGCGCATCCTGAACCGGGAACCGACCTTCACCGAGCTCGGCATCTTCTCGGCGATGTGGAACGAGCATTGCTCGTACAAATCCTCCAAGAGATGGCTCCGCACCCTGCCGACCACCGGCCCGCAGGTGATCTGCGGCCCCGGCGAGAACGCGGGCGTGGTCGACATCGGCGACGGCCAGGCGGTGGTCTTCAAGATGGAGAGCCACAACCACCCCTCCTACATCGAACCCTATCAGGGCGCGGCGACCGGCGTGGGCGGCATCCTGCGCGACGTCTTCACCATGGGCGCGCGGCCGATCGCCGCGATGAACTCGCTCAGCTTCGGCGCGCCTGACCATCCGAAGACGCGGCAGCTGGTGCATGGCGTGGTCGAGGGTGTCGGCGGCTACGGCAACTGCTTCGGCGTGCCGACCGTGGGCGGAGAGGTGAGGTTCGACCCGGCCTACAACGGCAACTGCCTGGTCAACGCCTTCGCGGCAGGTCTCGCGGATGCGGACAAGATCTTCTACTCCGCCGCCTCCGGCGTCGGCATGCCCGTCGTCTATCTCGGCGCCAAGACAGGCCGCGACGGCGTCGGCGGGGCAACCATGGCCTCGGCCGAGTTCGACGAGACCATCGAGGAGAAGCGCCCGACCGTGCAGGTCGGCGACCCCTTCACCGAAAAGCGCCTGATGGAGGCCTGCCTCGAGCTGATGCAGACCGGCGCCGTGATCTCGATCCAGGACATGGGGGCCGCGGGCCTCACCTGTTCGGCGGTCGAGATGGGCGACAAGGGCGAGCTCGGCATCCGGCTGAACCTCGACGACGTGCCCTGCCGCGAGGAGGGGATGACCGCCTACGAGATGATGCTCTCGGAGAGCCAGGAGCGGATGCTCATGGTGCTGAAGCCCGAGAAGGAGGCCGAGGCGCGCGCGGTCTTCGACAAGTGGGACCTCGACTTCGCCATCGTCGGCGAGACGATCCCCGAGGACCGCTTCCTCATCCTGCACAAGGGCGAGGTCCGCGCCGACCTGCCGCTTCGCGCGCTCTCGGGCAACGCGCCCGAATACGACCGCCCGCACGAGCCCACTGCGGCGGCCGAGCCGCTTGCGGACGTCCCGGGCGTCGATCCGATCGACGGTTTGAAGGCGCTGCTCGCCTCGCCGAACTACGCGTCGAAGCAATGGGTCTATGAACAATACGACACGATGGTGATGGCCGACACGATGCGCACCCCGGGCCTCGGCGCCGGGATCGTGCGGGTGCATGGCACGCCGAAGGCGCTGGCCTTCACCTCGGACGTGACGCCCCGCTATGTGAAGGCGAACCCGGTCGAGGGCGGCAAGCAGGCGGTGGCCGAGGCCTACCGCAACCTGACCGCCGTCGGTGCGCTGCCGCTCGCCTCCACCGACAACCTGAATTTCGGCAACCCCGAGAAGCCCGAGATCATGGGCCAGTTCGTCGGCGCCATCAAAGGCATCGGCGAGGCGGTCGCGGCGCTCGACATGCCGATCGTCTCGGGCAACGTCTCGCTCTACAACGAGACCGACGGCCAGGCGATCCTGCCCACCCCCACCATCGCCGCGGTCGGCCTGATCGAGGACGGCAGCACCGCGATCACCGGCTCCGCGCGGGAGGGCCACGTCGCTCTCCTGGTCGGCGAGACGGCCGGGCACCTGGGCCAGTCGGCCCTGCTGGCCGAGGTCTACAACCGGGTCGAGGGCGACGCCCCGCCGGTCGACCTTGCCGCCGAGAAGCGCAACGGCGATTTCATCCGTGCCAACCGTGCCCATATCCGCGCCTGCACCGACCTCTCGGACGGCGGCCTTGCCATGGCGGCCTTCGAACTGGCCGAAGCCGGCGGCACCGGGGTGCAGATCGACGAGACCGACACCGCGCAGCTGTTCGGCGAGGACCAGGCGCGCTACCTGATCGCCTGCAACTTCGACCACGCCGAGGCGCTGATGATCGAGGCCGGCCGCGCGGGCGTTCCGATCCGCACCGTGGGCCGCTTCCACGGCACGTCGGTCCGCTTCGGGTCGAGCGAGGCGCCGCTGGCGGACCTGGCCGAGATCTACCGGACCAGCTTCGGCGCCACCTTCGGCTGAGCGGTCCCGCGCCCCGCGGCGGCTGCTTGCATCGCGCCCGCCGCGAACCTAGGTTCAGACAGAAGACACAGATACCGGACACGCCCATGCCCATCCAGGCCAACGAAATCGAAGACCTCCTCCGGGAAAGCTTTCCGAACGCGCAGATCACCGTCGAGGGCGCGGACGGCCGGCACTTCTCGGCCGAGGTCGTCGACGAAAGCTTCCGGGGCATGAACCGCGTCCAGCAGCAACGTGCCGTCTATGCCGCGCTCAAGGGGCACATGGACGGGGCCCACAGCGAATTGCACGCGCTCGCGCTCACCACCCGGGCGCCGTGACGCGGGGAAAGGAAACGACATGACCGACGTGAAGACCTCGATCGACGAGACCGTGAAAGCCAATGACGTGGTGCTCTACATGAAGGGCACCAAGGAGATGCCGCAATGCGGGTTCTCCAGCCGCGTCGCGGGCGTGCTCAACTACATGGGCGTCACCTTCGCCGACGTGAACGTGCTGGCGGACGAAGAGCTCCGGCAGGGCATCAAGGAATACTCGGACTGGCCGACGATCCCGCAGCTCTACGTGAAGGGCGAATTCGTCGGCGGCTGCGACATCATCACCGAGATGACGCTGTCGGGCGAGCTCGACCAGCTGTTCGAGGCGAACGGCATCGCCTACGACAAGGACGCGGCCGAGAAGATCCGGGCGGCGAACGCCTGAGGCCCTCCTGGGGCGAGAAGAAAGGAGCCGGGTCCCGCGGAGCCCGGCTCTTTCATTTGCGGAAGGCCGGTGCGGCTGCTCCTGTGGAGATGCCGCGCCAGAGCCGGGCGTCCGGCCGGCCGCGCCGCCCTACCCCGCCTTCTTCTCGACCTCGTCGGCGATGCTTTCCGCCCGCGCGGCGAGTTCCGCCAGCGTGTCGGTGACGCGCGCCGGCACCACGGGCACCTCGACGCGCTTCGGCTCGGGCGCGGGGGCGGCCTTCAGCGTCTCCAGCTCGCCCTTGACCTTGGCCATCTCGCCGTCCGCCTCGCGCAGCCGGTCTTCCAGCCCCGCGGTGCGGTCGGCCAGCATCAGGCCCGCCATCAGGAGCATCCGCGCCTCGGGCAGCCGGCCGATCTGCTCGGTCAGGACCGAGGCCTCGGTGTCCAGCATCTTGGCGGCGGCGACGAGGTAATGTTCCTCGCCCTCGGCGCAGGCGACCTCGAACTGGCGGCCGCCGATGGTGATCTCGACCTCGGGCATCAGATGTCTCCTTCCGCGGGCGCGCCCGCCTGGTTGCGCACCATGGGCGCCAGCGCCGCGACGATCGCCTCGGCCTCGCTGCGGTCCGCGGCGTGGGCCGCGCGCAGCGCCTCGAGCTCGGCCGCCAGCCCGTCGTTGACCAGCGTCGCGTCGCCGATGCCCTCTGCATTGGCCTGCCGCAGCGCACGGTTGCTTTCGCGCAGCTGTTCGTTCGCCATGCGCATCCGCTGCAGGTCCCGGTCGAGCTGCGCCATGGCGGCCTTCTGGCCGGCGGCCGCCTCGTCCGCGCCGGCCGCGGCCTCGTCCTGGCGGGCCTTCAGCGTCGCGATGCGCTCCTGCAACTGGGCATTGGCCAGCCGCTCTTCGTCCAGCGCCTGTTCCAGCGCCGCGATCCGGTCCGGATCGGCGCCGGACGCCTCGGGCCCCGCCGCTGCCAGGCCGTCGATCCCCAGTCCGATGCGGTCGAGCGCCGCGGTCAGCCGGCGCTGCAACTCGTCGAGACGGGCCTCGCTGTCGTTCATGCCATGCTCCCCTTGTTCCGTTTCGTCGCGCGCACCGCGGAGGCGCCCGGACCGAATCGGCCCGGCGTTGCGACAAGTGTCAGTCTAACCAATGGTTTCACCTTTCCCAATCCAATCGCCCCCGCGTTCCCCGACCCGCCGTTTCCCGCCCGCCCCCCGGCGCGCGCCCTTGATATTCCGGGCCCGGCTGGTAAGAGCGGCCCAACTGCCGCTGCCAGAAACCTCAAGGATCGCGCCCCATGGACATCGCCGCCCTGCGCAACGCCCACCCCGAACACTGGGACATGGCCACCGCCATCCGCGTGCTGACGCTTGACGCCGTCGCCGCCGCCAATTCCGGGCATTCCGGGATGCCCATGGGCATGGCCGACGTCGCCACGGTGCTGTTCACCAAGCACATGAAGTTCGACGCCGCGGCGCCGAACTGGATCGACCGCGACCGCTTCATCCTCTCCGCGGGCCACGGCTCCATGCTGGTCTATTCGCTCCTGCACCTGACGGGCTACGAGCAGTTCCCGATCGAGGAGCTGAAAAACTTCCGCCAGCTCGGCGCGCGCACCGCGGGCCACCCCGAGAACTTCCTCGCCCAGGGGATCGAGACGACCACCGGCCCGCTGGGTCAGGGCATCGCGAATTCCGTGGGCTTCGCCATGGCCGAGGAAATGCTGCGGGCGCGCTACGGCAAGCGGGTCTTCGACCACCACACCTATGTCATCGCGGGCGACGGCTGCCTGATGGAGGGCGTCAGCCAGGAGGCGATCGGGCTTGCCGGCCGCCACCAGCTGTCGAAGCTGATCGTCTTCTGGGACAACAACTCGATCACCATCGACGGCAAGGTCGACCTCGCCGACCGCACCGACCAGGTGATGCGCTTCAAGGCCTCCGGCTGGCACGTGCAGGAAATCGACGGCCACGACCCCGAGGCGATCGACGCGGCCATCACCGCGGCCAAGGGCTCCAAGAAGCCGTCGATGATCGCCTGCAAGACGCATATCGCGATCGGCTCCTCGGCGCAGGACACCTCCAAGGGCCACGGCGCGCTGACCGATCCGAAGCTGATCGAGGACACGCGGCAGGTCTATGGCTGGACCGCCCCCGCCTTCGAGATCCCGGGCGAGATCAAGTCGAAATGGGAAGAGGCCGGCCGCCGCGGCGCCGAGGCGCGCTTCGCCTGGGAAGAGCGGTTCTCGTCCGTCTCCGAACGGCGGCAGGGCGAGATTCACCGGATCATGGCAGGCGAGGCGCCGAAGAAGCTCTCGTCGGTGATCCGTGCGCTGAAGAAGCAGGTCTCGGAAAGCGCGCCCAAGGTCGCCACCCGGAAGAGCTCCGAGATGGTGCTCGAGGTGGTGAACCCGATCATGCCCGAAACCGTGGGCGGCTCGGCCGACCTGACCGGCTCGAACAACACCAAGACCGGCGATCTGGGCGTCTTCGACATCGACAACCGCGCGGGCCGCTTCGTGCACTGGGGCATCCGCGAACACGGCATGGCCGCGGCGATGAACGGCATGGCGCTGCACGGCGGGGTCCGGCCCTATTCCGGCACCTTCATGTGCTTCACCGATTACGCCCGCCCCGCGATGCGGCTCTCGGCGCTGATGAAGCAGCCGGTGGTCTACGTGATGACCCACGACAGCATCGGCCTGGGCGAGGACGGCCCCACGCACCAGCCGGTCGAACATGTGGCGATGCTGCGCGCGACGCCGAACATGCTGGTCTTCCGCCCCGCCGACACGGTCGAGACCGCCGAGGCATGGGAGATCGCGCTGACGCAGCAGGACACGCCCTCGGTGCTGTCGCTGACCCGTCAGAACGTCGCCACCGTGCGGAAAGAGCACAAGACGAAGAACATGGTCGCCCAGGGCGCCTATGTCCTGGCCGACGCCGAGGGCAAGCGGCAGGCGATCCTGATGGCCACCGGTTCCGAGGTCGAGATCGCCATGGCCGCCCGTGACCTGCTGCAGGCCGAGGGCATCGGCACCCGCGTCGTCTCCATGCCCTGCTGGGAGCTCTTCGAGGCGCAGGACGACGCCGTCCGCCGCCGCGTCCTGCCCGCGGGCCCCGTCCGCGTCGCGGTCGAGGCGGGCGTCCGCATGGGCTGGGACCGCTGGCTCTGCGGCGAGCGCGGGCGCGAGGCCAAGGCGGGCTTCGTCGGCATGGACAGCTTCGGCGCCTCCGCCCCGGCCGAGGTCCTCTACGAGCACTTCGGCATCACCGCCGAAGCCGTGGCCGCGAAGGTCAAGTCGCTGCTCTGAGCACGCGCCTGATGAAACCGTGCCTGATGAAACCGTGAATGAACGCCCGCCCTCGCGCGGGCGTTTGTCTTCCTGATACCCAACAGGAGGATGAATTCATGACCAGACGCACCCTGACCCTGCTCGCGGGCGCCACCGCCCTCGTCGCGATGCCGGCGCTCGCCCAGCAGGACGCCACCTTCACATGGGGCGAACGCAACACCGACCTCGCCCCCGCCGAAGACAGCCAGTTCCGCGCCGAGCTCGTCTCCTCCGGGATCGAGACCGAGCGCGAGACGATCGTCGGCGGCCTGGTCCATCCCTGGGGGATCGAGGTGCTGCCCGACGGCGGCGGCTACCTCGTGACCGAACGCGAAGGGCGGCTGCGCCATGTCTCGGCGGACGGCACGCTCTCCGACCCGATCGGCGGCCTGCCCGAGGTCGACGCCCGCGAACAGGGCGGGCTGCTCGACGTGGCGCTCGGGCCCGATTTCGCCAATGACCGCATGGTCTTCTGGACCTACGCGAAGCCCGTCGAGGGCGGCGTCGTCACCGCCGCGGCCAAGGGCCGGCTGAACGAGGACATGACTGAACTGACCGACGTCACCGACATCTTCGTGCAGGAGCCCGCGGTGGACGCGCCGATGCACTTCGGCTCGCGCATCCTCTTCGACGGGAACGGCCACGCCTTCGTCACCACGGGCGAGCATTTCACGCAGGAGAACCGGCAGCTGGCGCAGGACCTCGGCACCACCTTCGGCAAGGTCGTGCGGATCACGCTCGACGGCGAGGCGCCCGAGGACAATCCCTTCGTCGGCGACGACAGTGCCATCGACACGATCTTCAGCTACGGCCACCGCAACATCCAGGGCGCGCTGATGATGGATGACACGCTCTGGACCATCGAACACGGCCCCAAGGGCGGCGACGAGCTGAACCTGACCGAGGCCGGGAAGAACTATGGCTGGCCGGTCATCTCCTATGGCGAGCAATATTCCGGCAATCCCGTCGGCTCCGGCGAGGCGCAACAGGAGGGGATGGAACAGCCGGTCTATTTCTGGGACCCGGTGATCGCGCCGGCCGGGATGCTCGCCTATGACGGCGAGATGTTCGCGGACTGGAACGGCGACCTGCTGATCTCCTCGCTCTACCCGGGCGGGATCGTCCGGCTCGAGATGGAGGACGGCAAGGTGGTCGCCGAGGAGCGGCTCGCCCGCGACGTGGGCCGCGTCCGCGACATCGCGGTGGACGACGACGGCTCGCTGCTGGTGCTGACCGATTTCGAGGACGGGCAGCTCCTGCGGATCTCGACCGGCGGCGACAGCTGAGCCCAGGGAACAGGCCGGGCCCGCGGGTCCGGCCATTTCGTTCCTGCGGAGGGCGGGCCTGATCTGGACCCCGGCGTCCCTGCGCCTAGGATGGCGCGGATTCGCGACAACAGGATGCACCATGCCCGTCAAAGCCCTTCTCATCGCCCCCAATGCCCAGAGCTTCGCCGATGCGATCAAGGCGCTGAGGCCCGACGCGCAGATCTCTGCGGCGGACACCGCCGACGAAGCGATCCCGCTCGCGGGCGAGGCCGAGGTGCTCATCACCATGGGCAGCTCCTTCAAGCCCGAGCTCATCGCGGCGATGCCGAAACTGAAGTGGATCCAGGCGCTCTCGGCCGGGACCGACCACATCCAGCGGGTCGAGGGGCTGCCGGATGTGCCGCTGACCTCCCTCTCGGGCGCACACGGGCCGCAGATGACCGAACTGGCCATCCTCCTGATGCTGGCCCTGCCCCGCAACCTGCGGAAAACGCTCGAGAACCAGGCGAAGCACGCATGGAAACGGACGAAGGTCACCACGCTGGTCGGCAAGCGGCTCTGCATCCTCGGGCTGGGCGCCATCGCGGAAGAGCTGATCGCCCGCGCCCTGCCCTTCGGGATGGAGATCACCGGCGTCTCGGACGGGCGGAGCGAGATGGACGGCGTCGCCCGCATCTACCCCTACGACCGGCTTGCCGAGGCGGCGGCCGAGGCGGATTTCCTCTGCGTCCTCGCCCCCCTGACCGACCGCAGCCGCGGCATCGTCAACGCGGAGGTGCTCAGGGCGCTCGGGCCGGACGGGTATCTCGTCTCCATGGGCCGTGGCCCGGTGGTGGACGAGGCCGCGCTGATCGCAGCACTTTCGGACGGCACCATCGCGGGCGCCGGCCTCGACGTCTTCGACGTGGAGCCGCTGCCGGGCGAGAGCCCGTTCTGGGACATGGAGAACGTCATCGTCACCCCGCATATCGGCGGCGCCTCGGACCGCTATCCGCAGCAGGCCGCCCCGATCGTCGCGGGCAACCTCGAGGCGTGGGAAACGCAGGGCGCCGAAGGGCTCCGCAACCGCGTCCGCTGAGCCGCTCCGGCCCTCGACGGGGGTGAATCACCCGCCCGACACGGGGCGGGTGCGCCGCATCTCGCGCGGGCTGCGGCGGAGGGGTTAGCGCCACCATCGGGGGCCCTCCCGGAAGTTATCGCTAACACATTGATATTCGGGCCTTATCAGCCTTCCTTTTTGCCCTATTTCCCGGCTATAGACCTCTCGAAATCCCATTCAGGAGCTGCCCCAATGACCGTCACGATTGGCATCAATGGCTTTGGCCGCATCGGCCGCTGCACGCTGGCGCATATCGCGGAGAGCGCCCGCAACGACGTGCAGGTCGTCAAGCTGAACGCCACCGGCCCGATCGAGACGAACGCGCATCTGCTGCGCTACGACAGCGTGCACGGCCGCTTCGGCGGCACCGTGAAGACCGAGGGCAACACCATGGACCTGGGCCGCGGGCCGATGGAGGTCTTCTCGACCTACGATCCGGCCGAGCTCGACTGGTCCGGCGTCGACGTCGTGCTGGAATGCACCGGCAAGTTCAACGACGGCGAGAAGGCGAAGGTCCACCTCGAGCGCGGCGCCAAGAAGGTGCTGATCTCCGCGCCCGCAAAGAACGTGCAGAAGACCGTCGTCTACGGCGTGAACCACCGCGCGCTGCAATCGACCGACACGATGATCTCGAACGGGTCCTGCACGACGAACTGCCTCGCCCCGCTTGCCAAGGTCCTGCACGAGGGCATCGGGATCGAGAGCGGCATCATGACGACGATCCATTCCTACACCGGCGACCAGCCGACGCTGGACCGGCGGCACGGCGATCTCTACCGCGCCCGCGCCGCCGCGATGTCGATGATCCCGACCTCGACCGGCGCCGCCAAGGCGCTCGGCGAGGTGCTGCCCGAGATGAAGGGCCGGCTCGACGGCTCCGCCATCCGGGTGCCGACGCCCAACGTCTCGGCCGTGGACCTGACCTTCGTCGCCATGAAGGACGTGACCGAGGCCGACGTGAACGAGGTCGTCCGCGAGGCGGTCGCCGGCCACATGGGCGCGGTCATGGCCTACGATCCCGAGCCCAAGGTCTCGGTCGATTTCTGCCACACCGAGCACAGCTCGATCTTCGCCCCGGACCAGACCAAGGTCACCGGCAAGCGGCTCGTCCGCGTGCTGGCGTGGTACGACAACGAATGGGCCTTCTCCTGCCGGATGGCCGACGTGGCCGCGGCCATGGGCCGGCTGATCCACTGATCTCCTGCCGCGCGGCAGGTCGAGACGCCCCGCCCCTGCCGGCGGGGCGTTTTGCTTTGCGCGCGTTGACGGGGGCGCTGCCCCCGTCGCCTGCGGCGACTCCCCCGGGATATTTTTGGCAAGAGGAAGCTGGCCGGGATCAGGCGGCGGCGAGGACGGGGCCTCGGATGAGGTCCATCAGGTCGCCGAAATAGCCTTCGGAGCGGGCGGGGCGTGTCGGATCGGAGGTGATGGCCACCGTGATCGCGCGGCCCGGCACGACGCAGAGGATCTGGCCGCCGTAGCCGCGGGCCAGCGCGAAACGGTCGGCGCCCTGGCCGCCGAGGAACCAGCCGTAGCCGTAGCCGAGACCCGACCAGGGCGAGCGCGCGCGCGGCTCGAAGCTGCGGGAGAGCCAGTCGGCACCGACCACCCGGGTGCCGTTCCACACGCCGTCCTGCCGCACCATCTCTCCGATCCGGAGGAGCGCGCGGGGTGAGAGCGCCATCTCGTTCCCGCCCATGTAGCGCCCCTGGGGATCGCGGGTCCAGGGCGGGATGGCGATGTCGAGCGGATCGGCCAGCCAGTCCCGGGCCAGGTCGAGCAGGGAGCGGCCGGTCGCCGCCGAGAGAGCGGCGCCGAGCACGTGGAACGAGCCGGTGGAATAGAGCATCCGCCCGCCCGGCTCGGCCACGAAGTCGCGCGAGAGCGCATCGGCGACCCAGTTCCCGCTCGCGACCCAGGCGCCGTAGTTCGGGCCCGAGGTCCGCTCCAGCCCCGCGCGCATGGTCACGAGGTCCTCGACCGTGAGCGCGGCCACGCGCGGGTCGGCCCCTTGCGGGATCAGCCGCGGCGCGATCTCGCCGAGCCGCGCCCTGACGCCCGGGATCGCGCCGCGGTCGATGGCGATGCCGGTGAGCAACGCGACGATGGTCTTGGAGACCGATTTCACATTGGCCGCGCGGTCGAGCCCGGGGCCGCGCGGCGCCTCGGCCAGGACGGTCTCTCCGCCCTGTGCGACGAGGATGGCGTGCAGCTGGTCGAGACGGCGGGCGGCCTCCGCCACCTGCCCCCAGCCCGAGGATCGGGCGCGGATCGGCGTGGTGGCGAGGCCGGCTGCGGCGAGGCCGCCGCCAAGCGCGGCGCGGCGGGTCCATGGGCGGAGATCTGTCATCCACAGGAGGATGCACCGCCCCGCCCCCCTATCAAGCGCCGCGGCGCCTGCGACGCCTCACTTCCGCGTGTGCGCGTCGTGGTTGACCTTTGGACGGCGCGGCGTATGCTCCCGCGGAGATTGTTAGCGCTAACCTGACCGTCGGGAGGACCGCGCCATGACCACCACCCTCGCCATCAACGGATTCGGACGCATCGGGCGCAACGTGCTGCGCGCCATCGTCGAACAGGACCGCCGCGACCTCGAGGTCGTGGCGATCAACGATCTTCAGCCGGTCGAGACCAACGCGCACCTGCTGCGCTACGACAGCGTGCACGGGCGCTTCCCGGCCGAGGTGACCGTCTCGGACGGCGGCATCGACGTCGGCCGCGGCCCGATCCGGGTGACCGCGGAGCGCGACCAGGCGGCCCTGCCGTGGAAGGACGTCGACATCGTGCTGGAATGCACCGGCATCTTCACCGAGCGGGACAAGGCCGCGCGGCACCTCGAGACCGGTGCGGGCCGTGTCCTGATCTCGGCCCCCGGCAAGGGTGCGGACCGGACGGTCGTCTTCGGGGTGAACGAGGCGACGCTCAGGGCCGAGGACCGCGTCGTCTCGAACGCCTCCTGCACGACGAACTGCCTCGCCCCCGTGGCCAAGGTGCTGCACGAGGCCGTGGGTATCACCAGGGGCTTCATGACCACGGTGCATTCCTACACCGGCGACCAGCCCACGCTCGACACCGGGCACAAGGACCTCTACCGCGCGCGGGCCGCGGCGCTGTCGATGATCCCGACCTCGACCGGCGCGGCGCGGGCCGTTGGGCTGGTCCTGCCGGAGCTCGACGGCAGGCTCGACGGCGTGGCGATCCGGGTGCCGACGCCCAACGTCTCCTGCATCGACCTGACCTTCGAGGCGGCGCGCGCCACCGATGCCGAGGAGATCAACGCCGCCATCCGCGCCGCGGCCGCGGGTCCGCTCAAGGGCGTGCTGGACGTGACGGAGGACAAGCTCGTCTCGTCCGATTTCAACCACATGCCGGCCTCGGCCACCTTCGCGACGGATCAGACCCGGGTGATGGACGGCACCATGGTCCGCGTGCTCGCCTGGTACGACAACGAATGGGGCTTCTCCTGCCGGATGGCGGACGTGGCGGCGGTGATGGGCAAGCTGCCGGGCTGAGGCCCGGGCTTGATCGGCCCCCGCCGCTCGGGCATAGCCGGGAGGCACCTCGGACCGGGCAGAGCATGACCAACCAGATCGCCATCGCCATCGGGCTTGCCGTCGCCCTGTTCCTCGGCGCCGACGCCTTGCTCTTCGACTGGAGCAACACCCTGTTTCTCGCCCGGAAATTCGCCGACATGATTGAATGGATGGCCTTCTGGCGATAACCATGTCGGGGCCGCGCGCCCTGCCGGCCCGAGTGGAAGGAAGTGCCCGGCATGGACACCGTCACGATTGCCCTGCTTGTCGCCATCGGCCTTGCCGTCCTCCTGCTGGGCGGCCTCGCGATCTACAGCCTCGCGAAGAAGATCGAGGTGGAAAAGGTCGTGCCGCCGCGCGGGGCCTTCCTGCAGCTCTCCTGCGGCAAGCTGCATTACCTGACCTGCGGCTCCGGCCCGGACATTCTGATGATTCACGGGCTCGGCGGCCAGATGGGCAATTTCGACACCGGGCTTCTGGACGACCTCGCGCGGGATCACCGGGTGACGGTGATCGACCGGCCCGGGATGGGGTATTCGACACGCAAATGGCCCTGCTCCACCACCGTCGGGGCACAGGCCGCGATGGTCGAGGAGGCGATCACCAAGCTCAGGCTCGACCGCCCGCTCGTCGTGGGCCATTCGCTGGGCGGCGCGATCGCGCTCGGCCTGGCGCTGCGCGGGCGGGTGCCGATCCGGGGGCTGGCGCTGCTCGCGCCCCTGACGCTGCCGGTCGAGGAGTATTCCGAGGCCTTCGCGGGGCTCGCCATCTCCTCCGACCTGCTGCGGCGCTTCGTGGGCTGGACCTTCGCCGTGCCCACGATGATCCGCCGGCCCGAGCCGGTGGTCGAGCTGATCTTCGGGCCGGAGCCGGTGCCGGACGATTACCTCGTGAAGGGCGGCGGGCTGCTGTCGCTCCGCCCCTCGCATTTCATCGAGACCAGCCGGGATTTCGCGGGATCGGGCACCGACCTGCCCGCCATGGCGCGCCAATATGCCAACCTGCGGGTGCCGGTGCGCATCCTCTACGGGACCGAGGACCGCATCCTCGATCACGGCTACCACGGCGGCCGCCTGGTGGCGCGGCATCCCCAGATCGGTCTGGAACTGGTGGAGGGCGCGGGCCACATGCTGCCGGTCACCCGGCCCAAGGAAAGCGCGGCGTTCATCCGCCGCGCGAGCCGGGCGCTGAGCTGATCCTCAGGCTTTGCCGAGCTTTGCGAGCAGACGCTCGCGCACCTCGGGCGTGACGAAGCTCGAGACGTCGCCGTCGAGACGCGCGATTTCCTTGACCAGTTTCGAGGCGATCGCCTGGTGCTTCGCCTCGGCCATCAGGAAGACCGTCTCGACGTTGCGGTCGAGCACGCGGTTCATCCCGACCATCTGGTATTCGTATTCGAAATCGGCCACCGCGCGCAGGCCGCGCACGATGATCTGGGCGCCGACGTCATGGGCGCAGTGGATCAGGAGGTTCTCGAAGGGATGGGCGACGATCTCGGTCCCGGTCTCCTCCGACAGCTTGGCGCAGACGGATTCGATCATCTCCACCCGTTCCTCGAGGTCGAAGAGCGGACCCTTGTCGCGGTTGATCGCCACCCCGATGACCAGCCGGTCGACCAGTGCGGCCCCGCGGCGGATGATGTCGATATGCCCGAGGGTGATCGGATCGAAGGTGCCGGGATAGAGGCCGATGCGCATGGCTGTCTCCGCAAGATGTGACTTCGCGGCACGCAACAATATTGCATGACGGAATGCAAGGCCCCCCGGGGGCGGTTCACATGCGCGAAATCGGCTGGCCTAGTGGCCCATGATCATGCCTTCGAGCGCCGTCTTCTCGAAGGACAGCTCGCTCAGCCGGGCCTTCACGACGTCGCCGATGGTCACGATCCCGGCCAGCTTGCCGTCCTGCACCACCGGCATGTGGCGGAACCGCCCCTCGGTCATGCGCTCCAGCACGCTGTCGGCGGTGTCGTCCCGCGCGCAGCAGACCGGGTCCGGCGTCATCAGTGCCGAGGCCTGCTGCTCGAGGCAGGACGGCCCGCGGGCGGCCAGCGCCCGGACGATGTCGCGCTCGGACAGGATGCCGTCGATGCGGGTTCCGTCGGAAGACACCACCACGCCGCCGATCCTGTGCTCTGACAAGAGCCCCAGCACCTCGGTTATCGACGTCCCGGGGGACGCGGTCACGACGGTGTCGCTGCTTTTGGAACTCAGGATCTGTTGGACCAGCATGGCAGTGTCTCCCTAGGGATTCCGGCTCCTCCCACCGGAGATCTCAGGCTCACCCACCTGCGACAATCTGTCAAGCAACTCCCTCCAACCTCGCGATTTCGCGCCGGAGTCCATCCGTCAGCGCCGTCGCGAAACGGTTCATCCGCTCGAGCCGCGTGTCGTCGACATGGCGCACCAGATAGAACGTCCGGGTGAGCGAGATCGCCCCCTCCAGCACCTTGCGCACCCCCTTGGCCGAGGGCAGCGCGAAATCGTGGACGATGCCCAGCCCCCCGCCCTGCCGGATCCAGTTGAACTGCACCGCGACCGAGTTGGAGGCGAGCGAGACCCGGTCGATGCCCAGCTCTCCGAGGTAGTCGAGCTCCTTGTCGAAGATCATGTCGGGGATGTAGCCGATCATCCGGTGGCCGCGCAGGTCGGCCGTTCTCTCGATCGGCGGCGCGCGGTCGAGATAGCGCTGCGAGGCGGCGAGGTGCAGCCGGTAGTCGCTGACCTTCTGCACCGTCAGCCGACCCGCGGTCGGCGGCGAGACGGTGATCGCCATGTCCGCCTCGCGCCGTGACAGGTTGAAGAGCCGCGGCAGCGCGACGATCTGCACGTCGAGGTCGGGGTTCCGCTCCACGATGGCGCTGCAGACCTGCGGCAGCAGGAAGTTCGCCACCCCGTCCGGCGCGCCCAGCCGGATCTGGCCGGAGAGCTGGCCCGACTGGCCGCGGATGTCCTCCTCGGCCGAGAAAATCGCCTGTTCGGCCAGTTCCGCGTGGGGCAGCAGGCGCTGGCCGGCCTCGGTCGGAGCATAGCCCTGCGGCGACTTGGCGAAGAGCGTCGCGCCCAGCTCCTCCTCCAGCCGCGCGATGCGGCGGCCCGCGGTGGCGGGGTCGAGCTTGAGGCGCTTGCCGGCCCCGGACAGGCTCTCCTCCCGCGCGACGGCGAGGAAAATCTTCAGATCATCCCAGTGCAACGGCCCCTTCCCTTTGCGTTTTTGCAAAGCGCTTTTGCCAGCTTTCCCCTTCCGGCCCGGAATATGCAAGCCTAGGATGGCGCCAACCTGAACGGAGGATGCCATGCAGGAACTCAGCCATTACATCGACGGCGCCCATGTGAAGGGGGCGTCCGGCCGCTTCGCCGACGTCATGAACCCCGCCACGGGCGAAGTGCAGGCGAAGGTGCCGCTGGCCTCTGCCGACGAGATCGGAACCGCCGTCGAGATCGCGGCGCAGGCCCAGCCCGAATGGGCGGCGATGAACCCGCAGCGCCGGGCGCGGGTGCTGATGAAGTTCGTGGACCTGCTGAACCGCGACATGGACAAGCTGGCCGAGGCGCTGTCGCGCGAGCACGGAAAGACCCTGCCGGATGCGGCAGGCGATGTGCAGCGGGGCCTCGAGGTGGTCGAGTTCTGCATCGGCGCGCCGCACCTGCTGAAGGGCGAATACACCGACGGTGCGGGTCCGGGCATCGACATGTACTCCATGCGCCAGCCGCTCGGCGTCTGTGCGGGCATCACGCCGTTCAACTTCCCCGCCATGATCCCGATGTGGATGTTCGCCCCGGCGCTCGCCTGTGGCAACGCCTTCATCCTGAAGCCCTCAGAACGTGATCCCTCGGTGCCGCTGATGCTGGTCGAACTGCTCGAGGAAGCGGGCCTGCCGAAGGGCGTGCTGCAGGTCGTCAACGGCGACAAGGAGGCGGTCGATGCCCTGCTCGACCACCCGGTGATCCAGTCGATCGGCTTCGTGGGCTCCACCCCGATCGCGGAATACATCTATTCCCGCGGCTGCGCGGCCGGAAAGCGCGTCCAGTGCTTTGGTGGCGCGAAGAACCACATGATCATCATGCCGGACGCCGACATGGACCAGGCCGCCGACGCGCTGGTCGGCGCGGGCTATGGCGCCGCGGGCGAACGCTGCATGGCGATCTCGGTCGCCGTGCCCGTGGGCGAGGAAACCGCGGACCGGCTGATCGAGAAGCTGGTGCCGCGGATCGAGAAGCTGAAGGTCGGCCCCTATACCGCCGGCAACGACGTGGACTACGGCCCCGTCGTCACCGCCGCCGCGAAGGAGAACATCCTCAAGCTCGTGCAATCCGGTGTCGACCAGGGCGCCGAGCTGGTGGTCGACGGGCGCGACTTCAAGCTCCAGGGCTACGAGGACGGCTTCTTCGTCGGCCCGCACCTCTTCGACAAGGTGACGCCCGACATGGACATCTACCGCAAGGAGATCTTCGGCCCGGTCCTCACGACCGTGCGCGCGGGCTCCTACGAAGAGGCGCTCGGCCTCGCGATGGATCATGAATACGGCAACGGCACCGCGATCTTCACCCGCGACGGCGACACCGCCCGCGACTTCGCGAGCCGGATCAACATCGGCATGGTCGGCGTGAACGTCCCGATCCCGGTGCCGCTGGCCTATCACACCTTCGGCGGCTGGAAGAAATCGGTCTTCGGCGACCTGAACCAGCACGGCACGGACAGTTTCCGGTTCTACACCCGGACCAAGACCGTCACCGCCCGCTGGCCCTCGGGCCTCAAGGAAGGCGGGGAGTTCCACTTCAAGCCGATGGACTGACGCACGGGGGCGGGCCGGGTCCGAACCCGGCCCACCCTTTCCCGGAGGAGGAGGAGGATCGCGATGGATTTCGCGTTGAACGAGGAACAGGAGGCCATCTTCGACATGGCCTACTCCTTTGGGCAGGAGAAGATCGCCCCCAATGCCCGCACCTGGGAGCGCGAGGGCAACATTCCGAAGGAGCTTTGGCCGCAGGTCGGCGAACTGGGCTTCGGCGGGCTCTACGTCTCGGAGGAGCACGGCGGCGCGGGGCTGACGCGGCTCGACGCGACACTGGTCTTCGAGGCCTTGTCGATGGCCTGCCCCTCGGTCGCGGCGTTCCTGTCGATCCACAACATGTGCGCGCGGATGCTCGACAGCTTCGCGAGCGACGAGCTGCGGGGCCGGGTGATGCCCAGGGTGCTCACCATGGAGACGGTGCTCTCCTATTGCCTGACGGAACCCGGCTCGGGCTCGGACGCCGCCGCGCTGAAGACGCGCGCCGAGCGGACGAACGAGGGCTACCGGCTGAACGGCACCAAGGCCTTCATCTCGGGCGGCGGATATTCCGACGCCTACGTGGTGATGGCGCGGACCGGCGACGCGGGGCCCAAGGGCGTCTCGACGCTCTACGTCGAGGACGGCACCGGGGGGCTGTCGTTCGGCGGGCTCGAGGACAAGATGGGCTGGCGGAGCCAGCCGACGCGCCAGGTCCAGTTTGACAATTGCGACATTTCTGCGGGCAACCTGATCGGTGAAGAGGGCAAGGGTTTCACTTATGCGATGATGGGGCTCGACGGCGGGCGGCTCAACATCTCGGCCTGCTCGCTCGGGGCCGCGCAGGCGGCGCTCGACGCAACGCTGGATTACATGGGCGAGCGCAAGGCCTTCGGGCAGAGCATCGACCAGTTCCAGGCGCTGCAGTTCCGCCTCGCCGACATGGAGATCGAGCTGCAGGCCGCCCGCACCTTCCTGCGGCAGGCGGCATGGAAGCTCGACAGCGGCGCGCCGGATGCCACCAAGTTCTGCGCCATGGCCAAGAAATTCGTCACCGAGGCCGGGAGCCGGATCGTCAACCAGTGCCTCCAGCTCCACGGCGGCTACGGCTACCTTGCGGACTACGGGATCGAGAAACTGGTGCGTGACCTCCGGGTCCACGAGATCCTCGAAGGCACCAACGAGATCATGCGCCTGATCACCGCCCGCCATATGCTGGCGGCCCGATGAGCGACCACATCCATATCCGCCGTGAGGGCCCCGCCGGGCGGATCACCCTCACCCGGCCCAAGGCGCTGAACGCGCTGTCCTACGAGATGGCGATGGCCGTGGACGCCGCCCTGAACGACTGGGCGGGAGATCCGGGCGTGGCCTTCGTGATGATGGACGCGGAGGGCGAAAAGGCCTTCTGCGCCGGCGGCGACATCCAGACGCTCTACGACAAGGGCCGTGCGGGGGATTACGACTACGGACGCACCTTCTGGCGCGATGAATACCGGATGAACGCGCGGCTCGCGGAGTATCGCAAGCCCATCGTCGCCTTCCTGCAGGGCTTCGTCATGGGCGGCGGGGTCGGCCTCGGCTGCCATGCCTCGCACCGGATCGTCGGCGACAGCACCCGCATTGCCATGCCGGAATGCGGCATCGGGCTGGTGCCGGACGTGGGCGGTTCCCTGCTGCTGGCCCGCGCGCCCGGGCGGCTGGGCGAATACCTCGGGCTCACCACGGACCGCATGGGCGGGGCCGATGCGATCCGGGCCGGTTTCGCGGATACCTACATTCCCGAGGAGGGCTGGGAGGCGCTGAAGACCGCGCTGGTCGAGACAGGCGATCTTTCCGCCATCCAGACGGCCGCGATCATCGCGCCCGAGGCGGCCCTGGCCGAGCGGCAGGACCGCATCGACGCGATCTTCGGCCAGCCCGACCTGCCCGCCATCGTCGCGGCGCTCGAGGCGGACGGCTCCGATTTCGCACTGAGCGCGTTGAAGGCGCTCCGCCGCAACTCGCCGATCTCGATGGCCGCGACGCTCGAGCTTCTGGCCGAGCTTCGCCGCTCGGCCGCGGGGATCCGCGAGGCGCTGAGGCTGGAATACCGTTTCACCGCGCGGGCGATGGAGCACGGCGATTTCCTCGAGGGGATCCGCGCGCAGATCATCGACCGGGACCGCAACCCGCAGTGGAAACACCGGCTTGAGAGCCTGCACTCCGAGGCGGAGGCGATGCTCGCACCGCTCGGCCACGACGAGCTCGCCTTCTGAGACAGGCATTTAGGGAGGACACTTCATGCAGATCGGATTCATCGGCCTCGGCAACATGGGCGGCCCGATGTCCGCCAACCTTGCAAAGGCGGGCCACGCGGTCACCGGTTTCGACACCGCGGATGTCGAGATCGAGGGCGTCACCCGCGCCGCCTCGGCCGCCGAGGCGGCCGCCGGGCGGGACGTGGTGATCACGATGCTGCCGAACGGCGCGATCCTGCGGGCGGTGGCAGAGGACGTCATCCCCGCCATGCACACCGGCAGCGTCTTCCTCGACTGCTCCACCGTCGACGTGGAGAGCGCGAGGTCCGTCGCGGATGCCGCTGAAAAGGCTGGGCTCCTGCCGCTTGACGCCCCTGTCTCGGGCGGCATCGGCGGCGCGCAGGGCGGCACGCTCACCTTCATGGTGGGCGGCTCGGACGCGGCCTTCGCCAAGGCGAAGCCGCTCTTCGACATCATGGGCCAGAAGGCCGTGCATTGCGGCCCCTCGGGCAACGGGCAGGCGGCGAAGATCTGCAACAACATGATCCTCGGCGCGACGATGATCGTGACCTGCGAGGCCTTCGCGCTGGCCGACAAGCTGGGGCTCGACCGGCAGGCGATGTTCGACGTGGTCTCGACCTCCTCGGGCTATTCGTGGTCGATGAACGCCTACTGCCCCGCCCCCGGCATCGGTCCGCAATCGCCGGCTGACAACGGCTACAAGCCGGGCTTCGCCGCCGACCTGATGCTCAAGGACCTGCGCCTGTCGCAGCAGGCGGCCGAGACGGCGGATGCGGACACCCCCATGGGCCAGGCGGCAATGGAGCTCTACGCGCGCTTCGTCGAACAGGAGGACGGCGCGGGGCGCGATTTCAGCGCCATGCTGCCGCGGTTCGAAAAACGGGGACGTGGCTGAATCCCGCCGAAGGCCGAGGGAACCTGCTATGGATGCCTGTCGTTGAATGCGTGAAAAGTCACACCGAGTGGACATGAGCAGGAGATCGACATGAAGATGCGTCCAGCACTCGCGATCGCGGCCCTTGCCGTCATCGCTACCCCGGCCCTCGCCGACCCCGGCGGAAAGGGCAAGGGGCACAAGTTCAAGGGCCACGGCCAGTCCGAGGCCTCGTTCTGCCCGCCGGGCCTTGCGAAGAAGGGCAACGGCTGCCGTCCGCCCGGGCTCGCCAAGAAGGACACCCGCGCCGACGACTACCGGTATCGGGTCGGCGACCGGATCGTCGATTACGACAACGTGGTGCTCATCCGGGATCCGGGCCGCTACGGGCTCGACCCCTACGGGACCTATTACCGCGCCGACGATTACGTGATCCGCGTGGACCGCGAAACCAACCAGGTGCTCGCGCTGGTCGGGCTGGTGTCGGCGATCCTCGGCGGATGAGTCGTCACAGGCGATGGATCATCCTCGGGGTCGCGCTGACGGCCTTCGCTGTCGGCGCGACCGCGTCCCGGGCCGCCTGCAGGATGCAGGTCGGCGAGGCGCGCTGCGTGACGGCGGGAAGCGGCTTCGGCGCCGCGGATGACCGCGACATGGCCGGAGGGGGCTCCCTCTCCGGCCATTTCCGCAAGGCACAGGGCGTGAAGACCATTCCCGACGCGCCGGTTCTGTCGCCCGGCGACAGGTTGCCCGACGGGGTCACGGTTCTGTTCAACCGCTCCCGCTACCGCCTGCCGGCGCCGCGCGACGGCTGGACCTATTTCCGTGTCGGTTACGAGATCTACCGGGCCGACATGTTCACCCGGACAGTCATCGACCGGGTGAACGACCATATGCCGGTGCGCTACTGACCCTGTCAGTAGTTCGCCGGCGGATCGCTGGCGGGGAAGCTCTCGTCGTTTTCCTCGTCCACGCGATCCCATCTGCGGGGCGGATCCCGCATCTCGTCGCGGCCCGCATCGCGGATCCGCAGGTTATCGCCTTTCGCCGAATTGGCCGGCAATCTGCCGGGCCGGTTGCCGCTGAGCGCCCCGGCCACCTGTCGCGCGATGACGGTGACGAGCACGCCAAGCGCGATTCGTTTCACCATACGTCCCACCATGATGTCGTTCCTCCGTTCAGGTTCATCCCTCAACGCGGAACCCGGCCCGGCGGTTCACCGGGCCGCAGGCATCATTCCGCCGCCACCTTGGCCGATTTGAGCATCGGCTTCAGATAGCGCCCGGTGTGCGAGGCCTCGACCTCGGCCACCTCCTCGGGCGTGCCGGTGGCGACGATCCTGCCGCCTCCGTCGCCGCCTTCGGGGCCGATGTCGATCAGGTGATCGGCGGTCTTGATGACGTCGAGATTGTGCTCGATCACCACGACGGAGTTCCCCTGGTCCACCAGCTCGTGCAGCACCTCGAGAAGCTTGCGCACGTCCTCGAAATGCAGACCCGTGGTCGGTTCGTCGAGGATGTAGAGCGTCCGGCCGGTGGAGCGTTTCGACAGCTCCTTCGACAGCTTCACCCGCTGCGCCTCCCCGCCCGAGAGCGTGGTCGCCTGCTGGCCGACCTTGATGTAGCCGAGCCCGACGCGGACCAGCGCATCCATCTTCTCGCGGATCGAGGGCACGGCGGCAAAGAACTCCTGCGCGTCTTCCACCGTCATATCAAGGACATCCGCGATGGACTTGCCCTTGAACTTCACCTCCAGCGTCTCGCGGTTGTAGCGCGCGCCGTGGCAGGTCTCGCAGGTGACATAGACGTCCGGCAGGAAGTGCATCTCGATCTTGATGACGCCGTCGCCCTGGCAGGCCTCGCAGCGGCCGCCCTTCACGTTGAAGCTGAAGCGCCCGGGCTTGTAGCCGCGCGCCTTCGCCTCGGGCAGGCCGGCGAACCAGTCGCGGATCGGGGTGAAGGCGCCGGTATAGGTCGCGGGGTTCGACCGCGGGGTCCGCCCGATCGGCCGCTGGTCGATGTCGATGACCTTGTCGAGATGTTCCAGCCCCTTGATCGTCTCGCAGGGCGCGGGCGTCTGCCGCGCGCCGTTGAGCCGCATGGAGGCCGTCTTGAACAGGGTCTCGATGGTCAGCGTCGACTTGCCGCCGCCCGAGACGCCCGTCACGCAGACGAACTTGCCCAGCGGGAAGTCGGCGGTCACGTCGTGCAGGTTGTTCCCGTTGGCCTTCACCACGGTGATCTTCTTCTTGTTCCCCTTCCGGCGCTTGTCCGGCACCGCGATCTCCCGCGTTCCGGCAAGGTATTGGCCCGTCAGACTCTTCGGGTCCGCCGCGATCTCGCCGGGCTTGCCGTGCGCGATGACCTGGCCGCCGTGGACCCCTGCCCCCGGACCGATGTCGAAGACGTAATCCGCCTCGCGGATCGCCTCCTCGTCGTGTTCGACGACGATCACGGTGTTGCCCTGGTCGCGCAGGTTCTTCAGCGTCTGGAGCAGCCGCCCGTTGTCCCGCTGGTGCAGACCGATCGAGGGTTCGTCCAGCACGTAGAGCACGCCCGTCAGCCCCGAGCCGATCTGGGAGGCCAGCCGGATCCGCTGGCTCTCGCCGCCCGAAAGGGTCCCGGAGGCGCGCGACAGGGTCAGGTATTCGAGCCCCACGTTGTTCAGGAAGCCGAGCCGCTCGCGGATCTCCTTCAGGATCGCGCGGGCGATCTCGTTCTTCTGCTGGCTCAGGTGCTCCGGCGCGGTCTCGATCCAGTCGAGCGCCTCGCGGATCGACAGCTGCACGACCTGCCCGATATGCATCCGGCCCTCGCGGTCCTTCGCGGGGCCGATCTGCACCGCCAGCGCCTCGTCCTTCAGCCGGTAGCCGTTGCAGGCGTGGCAGGGCCGGTTGTTCTGGTAACGCTCGAATTCCTCCCGGACCCAGTTCGAATCCGTCTCGCGATAGCGCCGCTCCATGTTGGGGATCACCCCCTCGAAGCTGCGCGACACCTGGTAGACGCGGCCGCCCTCGTCGTAGCGGAAGAGGATCTCCTCATCGCCCGAGCCGTGCAGGAAGACCTGTTGCACATGGGCCGGCAGGTCCTTCCACCTGGTCTTGGGGTCGAATTCGTAATGCTTGGCGATGGCCTCGATCGTCTGGAGGAAATAGGGCGACTTCCCCTTCCGCCAGGGCGCGAGCGCACCATCCGCGATGCGCAGCGCCGCGTCGGGCACCACGAGGCGCTCGTCGAAGAAAAGCTCCACGCCCAGCCCGTCGCATTCCGGGCAGGCGCCGAAGGGGGCGTTGAACGAGAAGAGCCGCGGTTCGATCTCGGGGATGGTGAAGCCGCTCACCGGGCAGGCGAAGTTCTCGGAGAAGGTGAACCGCTCCGGATCGCCCTCGGCCGGCGCGGTTTCCAGCACCGCGATCCCGTCGGCGAGGTCGAGCGCGGTGCGGAACGAATCCGCCAGCCGGGTCTCCATCCCCTCGCGCACGACGATCCGGTCGACCACCACGTCGATGTCATGGCGGAACTTCTTGTCCAGCGTCGGCGGCTCGTCCAGCTCGTAGAAGGCGCCGTCCACCTTCACCCGCTGGAAGCCCTGCTTGCGGAGCTCTGCGAATTCCTTGCGGTATTCCCCCTTCCGGTCGCGGATCATCGGCGCGAGAAGGTAGGCGCGGGTCCCCTCCTCCATCGCCATGACGCGGTCGACCATGTCCTGCACCTGCTGCGCCTCGATGGGCAGGCCGGTTGCGGGGGAATAGGGCGTCCCGGCACGGGCGAAGAGCAGGCGGAGGTAGTCGTAGATCTCGGTGACCGTCCCGACCGTCGACCGCGGGTTCTTCGAGGTCGTCTTCTGCTCGATCGAGATCGCGGGCGAGAGACCCGAGATATGGTCGACGTCCGGCTTCTCCATCATGTCGAGGAACTGGCGGGCATAGGCCGAGAGGCTCTCGACATAGCGCCGCTGCCCCTCCGCATAGATCGTGTCGAAGGCGAGCGAGGACTTGCCCGAGCCCGAGAGCCCGGTGATGACGACAAGCTCATCGCGGGGAATGTCCACGTCGATGTTCTTGAGATTATGCTCGCGCGCGCCGCGCACTTCGATGTGCTTGAGCTCAGCCATGGCCACCCCGGATCCGCAATGGGTTAAGAAATAGTGGAAGCCGCCCTGCGATCCAACCGGAAAGTGAGAACAAAGCGAAAACATTCGCTTCTGCTGTCAGCTTCCTGCCAAAACAACGCGGCATTGCAGCAATCGCGGTCAGAGGTTCCGTGCGAAGGCCCAACTACAGATAGGAAATCCCGGCTCGTTCTCAAGCCGGTCGGACGCCTCGTCATATTCGGGCGGCCATTTCGGCTCGAGGTTCCGGGCCGCCGCGTGGCGGTTGCCCCATTCGTCCGCCGCGATCCCCGCCTCGGGGAAGCCGCCCTCGATCAGCAGGTTGCGCAGGCCGCGCGCGGACCAGCGCGAGCAGTCGACGGGCGCCCCGTGGTAGGGGATGTAGAACGGCACGGCGATGAAGAAATGCCCGCCTTTCCTGAGCATCTTCAGCACGTTGCCGAGCGCGCCATAGGGCCGGTCGAGGTGTTCCCAGACCTGGTTCGCGATGATCAGGTCGAATTGCCTGGGCGCGCCCTCGGCGTCGAGGAAGGGGCCCGCGCAGATGTCGTGTTCGGGAAAATGGAAGGCCTCGTAGCTTCGGAATCCGAACTGGCGGCCCCATTTGCCCGAGATCTCGCAGGCATCCAGCGTCTCGGGCCCGAGCGCGCGGATGCCGATCCGCGCGGCCTTGTTCATGACGATTCGGTTGACGCTGGCCACCAAGGCGCCCCTCAGATGTGGATGACCCGGTCGTAGGCCGCGAGCACGCTTTCGTGCATCATCTCGCTCAGCGTCGGGTGCGGGAAGACCGTGTTCATCAGGTCCTCTTCCGTGGTCTCGAGCTGGCGGCCCACCACGAAGCCCTGGATCAGCTCGGTCACCTCGGCGCCGACCATGTGGGCACCCAGAAGCTCGCCGGTCTTCGCGTCGAAGACGGTCTTCACCAGCCCCTCCGGCTCGCCCAGAGCCACCGCCTTGCCGTTGCCGATGAAGGGAAACTTGCCGACGCGGATCTCGTAGCCGGCCTCCTTCGCCTTCGCCTCGGTCAGCCCGACGCTTGCCACCTGCGGCTGGCAATAGGTGCAGCCCGCGATGCTCTCGGGCCGGACGGGATGCGGATGGCCACCGGCGGCCAGTTCGGCCACCATGACGCCCTCGTGGCTGGCCTTGTGCGCAAGCCACGGCGCGCCGGCGATGTCGCCGATGGCATAGAGCCCCTCGACCCCGGTGCGGCAGTATTCGTCGACAACCACATGGGTCCGGTCGACCTTCACGCCCAGCTCCTCCAGCCCCAGCCCCTCAGTGTTGCCGACGATGCCGACGGCCGAGATCACGGTGTCGAACTCCAGCTTCTCGACCTTGCCGCCGGTCTCGACATGGGCCGTGACCTTGCCCTTGGCGCGATCGAGCTTCTTGACCGTCGCCTTCTCCATGATCTTCATGCCCTGCTTGACGAACTGCTTCTTCGCCAGAGCCGCGATGTCCCTGTCCTCCACGGGCAGGATCTGGTCCATCACCTCGACCACGGTCGTCTCGGCGCCGAGCGTGTTGTAGAAGCTCGCGAATTCGATCCCGATGGCGCCCGAGCCGATGACCAGCAACTTCTTCGGCATCCGTGAAGGGACGAGCGCGTGGCGATAGGTCCAGACCAGATCGCCGTCGGCCTCGAGCCCCGGCAGCTCCCGCGCGCGGGCGCCGGTTGCGAGCACGATGTGCTTTGCGCTCAGCTCCTCGGTCCCCTTCTCGGTCTTGACCGAGACCTTGCCCCTGGCGGGCAGGGTCGCCTCGCCCATCACGACCTCGACCTTGTTCTTCTTCAGGAGGTGCTTCACGCCGCCCTCCATCTGCCTGGCCACCCCGCGGGAGCGCTTCACCACCGCGTCGAGGTCATAGCCGATCTTGTCGGCCGAAAGCCCGTAATCCTTGGCCCGCTCCATCAGGTGGAAGACCTCGGAGGACCGGAGCAGCGCCTTCGTCGGGATGCAGCCCCAGTTCAGGCAGATGCCGCCGAGGTTCTCGCGTTCGACCACGCAGACCCTGAGGCCGAGCTGCGCCGCCCGGATCGCCGCCACGTAGCCGCCGGGACCCGCCCCGATCACGATCATGTCGAAATTGCCGGTCGCCATGAGAGCCCTCCGTTTCAGGATAGTTTGACGTTAAACTATTTATTCCGGACCGGCAATCAAGCTCGCATTTCCCTGCCCGGGGACATGCGAAAGGCGGCGGATGATCCGCCGCCCCTCCTCCGCGCCACGGCGCGGGATGCTCAGCCGACGGCTTCCTGCAGGCCCCGGACCGTGCTGCCGTAGCCGCCCGCGTCGAGATAGGCCTTCTCGGGCGGCGTGACCGTGCGGTTCAGCGCCTCGTTCCGATAGGGGAAGCGGCCGAAGCGGCGGATCACCTCGCGATGCGCCTTGGCGTGCAGCAGGTTGTCCCCGGCCTCGGGCATCCGCTCCTTCATCAGGCGGACGCAGCGTTCCTGGTCCGACAGGCATTCGGAATGCATCATCGGAAGGTAGAAGAACTGACGCGCGGGCGGGTCGATCTTCAGGTCCCACTTGCGCTCCACCGCGACCTTGGCCGCGGCCAGCGCCACCCGGTCCGAGGCGAAGGCCTCGCCGCTGCCGCGGAACATGTTGCGCGGGAACTGGTCCATCAGGATGATGTAGGCCAGCGCGCCAGACGGATGGGTCAGCCAAAGGCCATAGGCGCCTTCGCTGGCCGCCTGCCACGCCGCTCCGAACCTGTCCCTGATCGTATCGTCCAGCCCCGCGGGCGGCTGATACCACCCCTCGGGCCCGACCTCGTCGAGCCAGAACGCGAGAATGTCCTCCGGCGTCACCATGGGGTTACTCCTTCCTCCCGAGGCAAAACTTCCCGCCAATTTACATAAGTTTCACATCCGATCCATTCCGGACTTCCCTACCTTCGTCGCTAACAGCCCGCGACAGGCGGATTTTTCCGCAGATCGTTGCCTAAACGGCACCTTGCTGCTCATCCGCCTGCTCCTGCGCCCATTCCTGCGCGGCCTCGACCGCGACAGGAGAGGCCGACATCGACACCGGCGCGTAGCTCGTCGTCTCCTCGACCGACGGCGCGGGGCGCTGCGTCATCCGGTAGGCGGCGTAGAGCGCCATGGCGGACAGCAGCACGGCGATGAAGATCCAGAAGCCCGACGGGCCGAAGACGCCGATGGCCCAGCCCGCGATCAGCGGACCCGAGACCGCACCCAGCCCGTTCAGGAAGATCATCCCGCCCGAGGCCGCGGCCATGTCCTCGGGCCCGATGAAGTCGTTGGCGTAGGAGATCAGCAGCGAATAGAGCGGGTTCGACATCCCGCCCACGATCACCGCGGCGACGAGGATCATCGCGTAATATCCCCCGAAGGCCGCGCCGATGACGGCGCCGACCGCGCCGATGGCGGCCACGCACATGATCAGGACGCGGCGGTCCATCCGGTCCGACAGCCAGCCCAGCGGATATTGCGCGACCGTGGCGCCGACGTAGAAGAGAGCGATGAAGAGCGAGATCTGCGGCAGGGTGAAGCCCGCCTCGGAGCCATAGACGGCGGCCATGCCGAACTGCGCCGAGAAGGCCCCGCCCAGCAGGAAGACCCCGATGCAGGAGAGCGGCGAGATGCCGTAGAGCGCCTTGAGCGACAAGGGCTTGGTCGATTCGAAGGCGGGCGTCGGCATGATCGACAGAAGGATTGGGGCGAAGGCGATCGAGACGAGCACCGAGGGGATGACGAAGAGGACGAACCCGCCGGGATCGGCCACCAGCAGCAGCCCCTGCGCCGCGACGATGCCCACCATCTGCACGATCATGTAGAGCGAGAGCGCCTTGCCGCGGTTCTCGTTCGTGGCGGCGTTGTTGAGCCAGCTTTCCGCGGTGACGTAGACGCCCGAGAAGCAGAAGCCGATGATCACCCGCTCGATCGTCCAGGCCCAGGGGTTGGCGAAGGTCGGGTAGAGGATCAGCACCGCCGAGATGAAGGAGCCGAGCGCCGCGAAGACGCGGACGTGACCCACGCGGCGGATCATCTCGGGCGCCATGCGGGAGCCGCCGAGGAAGCCGACGAAATAGGCCGACATGACGATGGACATCTGGAAGGTCGAGAAGCCCTCGATCTCGCCGCGCACGCCGAGCAGCGTGCCCTGAATGCCGTTGCCGACCATCAGCAGCATGAGCCCGAGCAGCAACGCCCAGGCGGATCCGAGAACCTGCAGCATTCTCCGTTCCCTCTTCCTTGGTCAGGTTGGCCACGATCAAGGGCCGGTGTCGGGTCAGATTGCGACTCGCGATGCCGCCTTTGACGCGGTGCTGACATCCGCCCCGGAGAAATACAACCCGCCGATCCGGCGGAGTGCCGCCCGGGGGCGGCACATTACGGTCTATTGATCAGGGGCTCCGCCCCTCTTGAGCCTGCGGCTCAATTCACCCCGGGATACATGACCAGAGGAAGGGGCGGGTCCGCTCAGCCGGGGATGAGGAGCGAGGCGTCGCCGTAGGAGAAGAAGCGGTAATCCCCGGCCACCGCATGGGCGTAGACGCGCTTCATCCTCTCCTGCCCCATCAGGGCCGAGACCAGCATGAGGAGCGTCGATCGGGGCAGGTGGAAGTTCGTCATCAGCGCATCGGTCACGTGGAAGGTGAAGCCCGGGTAGATGAAGATGTCGGTCTCGCCGCGCCAGGGCCCGATGGTGCCCGAGCGGGCCGCGCTCTCGATCAGGCGCAGCGCGGTGGTGCCGACGGGGATGATGCGGCCGCCGGCGGCCCTGGTCGCGGCGATCTCGGCGGCGGCGGCTTCGGTCACCTCGCCCCATTCGGCATGCATCCGGTGGGTGGTGACGTCCTCGACCTTCACCGGCAGGAAGGTGCCCGCGCCGACGTGGAGCGTGACGCGGGTGGTCGCGACGCCCCGGGCGGCGATCCGGGCCAGCAGGTCGTCGTCGAAATGCAGCGAGGCGGTCGGGGCGGCGACGGCGCCCGGGCGCTCGGCCCACACGGTCTGGTAATCCTCGCGGTCCTGCGCATCGGCGGCGCGTTTCGCGGCGATGTAGGGCGGCAGCGGCATCTCGCCGGCCTCGGCGAGCGCGGCGTCGAAATCCGCCCCCGTCAGGTTGAAGGCGAGGCGGGCCTGACCCTCTTCCCTGGCGGTGAGCGTGGCGGTGAGGCGGTCGGAGAAGACGATCTCCTCGCCCTCGCGGATCTTCTTCAGCGGCTTCAGGAGGCTCGCCCAGGTGCCGTCGGCGCGGGGTTCGAGCAGGGTGACCTCCATCCGGGCGGCGGTTTTGCCCTCGGCCCCCTGGCGGTGGCGCAGGCCCGAGAGCCGGGCCGGGATCACGGCCGTGTCGTTCAGCACCAGCCGGTCGCCGGGGCGGAGCCAGTCGGCAAGGTCGCGGACGATCGCGTCGGTGAAGGTATCGCCCTCGGCCACCAGCAGTCGCGCGGAGGAGCGCGGCCGCGCGGGCCGGGTGGCGATCAGCCGCTCGGGCAGGTCGAAATCGAAATCGGAAAGTTTCACTGCGTCGGCGCCTGGCTGATCCTCGGGGGCGGGCGGCGGAAAATCTCGCGGAACATGCCGGGTGTCAACAGCGACAGCGGGTTCACCGAGACCTGCGGCGCGGCGGAGGGCCCTCGCAGGGTGTAGTTGAAGCCGAAGAGCCCCTCTCCCTTGCGGGTCAGCAGCGAGCCGATGCCGTTCAGCATGTAGACGGGCGAGACGACCCCCTGCATGTCCATCAGCTTGCGCCGGACATCGTAGACCCCGTCCATCGAGATCCCGAGGGAGGCGCCGACCGCGCTGGACTGCGTGACGATGACCTGCTGCGGGGTCAGGCGGAACTTCGCGTCGACGTCGTTGAAGACGATCCCCCGCCCGGCGAGCTGTTCGACGAGGCCCACGACCGAGATCGCGTTGAGCAGCGCGGCCATGGCCGGCGCCTCGTGGATGCGCAGGCCCGAGACGCGGAGCGTGCCGTCGTAGATGCCTGCCGGTCCGACAGGCAGGAGCGTGAGGTCGAGCGCCCCCTCCCGCGCCTGCTTGAGCAGACCGGTCGCCGCCAGCACGCCGCCCGCGTCGGCCGAGGTGACACGCAGCGCGCTGCGGCCGTTCCTTGGCACCACCGTGCCGGAGATCGCGGCGCGGCCGTTCACGTTGGCAGTGAAGGTGCCGTTCATCCCGCCGCCGGTGTCGAAGCGGCCGCGGAAGCCCTCGAGCGCGATCGTGTCCGAGATCTGCAGCCGGTCGAGGGCGAGCGTGACCGGCCCCCCCTGCCCGCCGCCGCCGCCAAGCTTGGCGCGGCGCATGTCGACGGTGCCGCCGGTCACGGCAACCGCGGGGCTGCGACCCTTGCCGCGGCCGGTCAGGGTGACGGGGCCGTCGAACCATCCGCCGACCTGCACCCGGTCGAACCGCGCTTCCGCCATGCCGCCGCTGTCGGACAGGGTCAGGCTGCCCGCGGCGGTCAGCCCGGGCGCGTCGATCGCCAGACGGTCGATGCGCGCCGGTTTGCCGAAGGCGCCCTCCACCGTGAGCTGGCCGCGCGCGGCGCGGGGCAGCGACCAGTCGAGCGCCGCGATGCGCAGGCCGACACCCGCGAAATCCGTGCTCAGCCGGAAGCCGGGCGCCTGGCCCTTCTGCAGGTCCAACGCGATCCGCGCGCGGCCCTGCCCCTGCAGGCTGCCCGGCGGCACGCCGATCCGGAACTCGTCGATGAACCGCTCGGAGAGCTCGACCCAGCCGTCGATCCGGGCCGAGCCGTCGCCCTTCGGCCCGAGCTGCGTCTCGAACCGGCCGCCGACGGGCACCGCGCCGATCTGCGCGCCGCCCTCGAACGAGAGCAGGTTGTCGGCCAGCCGCATCTCGACCTGCTGCGCGGAGAGGCGGCGGCCGGGCACCAGCACGTCGCTGCGCAGATCGGTGATCGTGCCGTCCACCACCACGTCGTATTCGTCGGGCGTGCGGCCCTTCTTGAGCGGAAAGGCCATGCGGCCGTCGAGCCGGACACGCCCGTCGGCCAGCGTCACCGGCCGGCCCGCCTTGGCCAGGAAGCGGAACGGCTCCTGGTCGAGCAGCGAGAGCGTGGCGGTGATCGTGCCGTCGGTCCTGAGCTCGACCTCGGCCGGGGCGGGCTTGATCGTGGTGTCGGGCACGATGAAGACGGTCCCCGCCAGATCGACGCGGCCCCCCTGCGGGGCGGTGACGTGACCGCCCTCGGCCGCGGCGACGAAGCGGTTCCGGAAGAGCGAGGCGTGGCCGCGCATCTCCTTCGCCGGCGGCAGGCCCTTCACGAGCACCATCTCGGCCTCGCTGAACTCGAACCCGAGGTAGAGGTCCGGCCGGGTTCCCTCGGTCAGGCGCAGGCCCAGCTGGATGTTCTCGAGCGCGCCCTGCGCGACGTATTTCTCCATCCATTCCCGCGTCTTGACCGCCAGCGTCCGCGGCCAGAGCTGGAGCAGCTCGGCGGTGGAGAGCCGGGTCATCGCGCCTTCGGCGCTGACGTCCCACCCCTTCGGCCCTGCGGTGACCTCGCCGTTGAGCGAGAGCTCCTCCGAGCCGTTCGAGAGCGAGATCTGCCCGATCGTCAGCGCGAAGGGATCGAGCCTGAGCCGCAGGTCGGCGCGCACGTCGGAGAAGGCCACGGGGTCCGGGATCATGTCGCCGGGCTGGGCCGAGAATTCGGTCATCCTGAGCTGGCCGACCATCTCGCGCGGACGCCCGCGCGCGGTTCCGTAGAGATGCAGCGCGCCCTCGGCGCGGGCGCTCAGGTAATCGCTGTCGACCCGGAACTCGTTGAGCGTCAGCGCCTGCGCGACGGGGTCGTAGGTGAAATAGCTCTGCGCGGACCGGAACGGGATCGGGGTCGATCCGCCGTCGGGCCGCAGCACCCCCTCGCCGATCTGGAGCGTGGCATTCAGCGGGCCGAGGCGCCCGCCGCTGTCGACCGTGGCGCGGAGCGCGCCCGAGGCCGGGGCGTCGATCACCTCGAGCCAGGCCAGTGCGGCGCTCTGGGTCGAAAGGTCCTCGGCCGCCATGTCCTCGAACGACATGGCGAAGCTCGCGGCCTTGTCGCCGATCCGGCTGGCGTAGCTCACCGACAGGGTGCTCGCCCAGGCCCGCCCGCCGAGCAGTGCGAAATCGCCGCGCAGCTGCAGGTCATTGCCACGGCGCTCCAGCACCGCGCGGCCACCGTCGACCGTCCAGGCGCGGTCGGAGCGGGCGTCCTCGTAGCGCAGGGTCAGCGCCGTCGCCTCGATCCGGGTCAATTCGCGCAGGTCGGGCAGGTCGAGCAGCGCCTCGATCTCGTCCGAGAGCGTGCCGAGGTCGTTGCCCGACACCCGTCGCGGCAGGGTGCCCGCGTTCCGGGCCGCGCCGCCCTCTCCGAGTGCGAGGTCGAACCCGCCCTCCGCATCGCGGTAGAGCCGCATCTGCGCGCCCGACAGGTAGAGCGTATCCGGCCGGACCTTCCCGCGCAGCAGCGGGCCGACCGCCAGCGTCCCCTCGATGGTCGAAAGCGCCAGCCGCGCGTCGGACCCCGCGCGCTGCACCTCGAGCCCGCTGAGCTGGACCCGGGGCCGCCAGGCCTCGTCGACCACGAGGCCGATGTCGTCGAAATCCACCGCAAGCCCATGCAGCGTCTCGTCCAGCCGCGCCTCGATCTTCTGCTTGAGCCAGGCGGGGGCGTAAAGCGGACGCTCATGCGCCATCATCATCACGGTGAGGCCGAGGGTCATGAGCGTGAAGGCCAGGAGCGCCCCGACCGTCAGAACGAGGGCGCGCAGCACATGTCTGTGCGCACGTCGCCGCGGCGGCGCGGCCTGCTCCGCCGTCTGGCGGTCAGATCCTGGCTCGTCGGTCTTCGTCATCCACCGGCCTTTGCGGCCCTGTCCTTCTTCTGCAACCTGCCTCACGGTGCGGGGTGTATTCTCGGCTGCCGCGGGTTAAATTGGAACTCACAAAACAGGCAGAGAAAGGTCTTTCCATGCCCGAAACCGGGGAAAAAGCTCCTGAATTCACCCTTCCGCGTGATGGTGGCGGCAAGATCTCGCTCACCGATTTCCGCGGACATCCCGTCGTTCTCTACTTCTATCCGCGCGACGACACCCCGGGCTGCACGACGGAGGGCAAGGATTTCACCGCCGCTGCGGCAGAATTCCAGACCGCCGGCGTCACGGTTCTGGGCGTGTCGAAGGACAGCGTTGAGTCGCACGACAAGTTCCGCGACAAGCATGCGCTCGAGATCATCCTGCTGTCCGACGCAGACGGCGACGTCTGCGAAAGCTACGGCGTCTGGGGCGAGAAGAAGATGTACGGCAAGACCTTCATGGGCGTGGAACGCGCGACCTTCCTGATCGACGCGCGCGGCGACATCGCGCAGGTCTGGCGCAAGGTGAAGGTGGACGGCCATGTCGACGAGGTGCTGGCCGCGGCCCGCGAACTGACCTGAGAAAGGCGGTTCTGCCGCCCGTGCCGGAGACATCAGGCCCGGCGTTCCCGATGCGGACGCCGGGCCTTCTGCTGCCCCGCAGCGGTTGCCCTAGGGACAGGATTGTCCCCCGCCCGCGCCGCCCCCACGCCTCCCGATGCGCCGGGAAAGGCCCTCTAAGCGTCTGGACATAAGCGGATTCTCGCCAATACCGGCAGGTTTCTGCGGCCCCGGGGGGCCTTCCGGCCAAATGCCTTGATACGTCAGGGAGGGGTCGGTAACAGGTTTCAGGGCCTCCGGTTGGGGAACCGAAGGGGCCAAGGGGATGGGAAACAAGGGGACAGGGCGCCAGTGAGCAGGACACTCAAGCCGAAATTGCATGCCTTTCTCGAACGGCATCTGCCGGAACGCCGGCTCTTTCTGAAATCAGACACGGACACGCGGTTCATCCGTCTGCGGCCCGGCGTCCAGCTCGCTGCCCTCGCGGGCGGCAGCGCACTGGTCGCCTGGTCGATCATCGCGACCGCCGTGCTGCTGATGGACAGCATCGGCGCCGGCAACTTCCGGGATCAGGCCCGCCGCGACCAGCAGGTCTATCAGGAACGCCTGAACGCGATGGCCGAGGAACGCGATTCCCGCGCCGAAGAGGCGCTGGCCGCGCAGGAACGGTTCAACTCGGCGCTCAGCCGGATTTCCACCATGCAGTCCGAACTTCTCGCCTCCGAGACCCGGCGGCGCGAGCTCGAGACCGGCATCGGCGTGATCCAGGCCACCCTGCGCCGGACCATGAAGGAACGCGACAACGCGCGGGACGAGCTGGGCCAGGCCAGGCTGGCGCTGGACGAGACCGGCACCGCGCCCGGCGCCGCGGGCACCGGCAGCGACGGCACGCTCGACTTCCTGACCAGCGCGCTGGCCGACACCGCCGACGAGCGCGACCAGATCGAGGCCAACGCGCAGGAAGCCCTGCTGCAGGCCGACGAGATGGCGACCGAGCTCGCGCTGCTGCGCGACCAGAACGACGCCATCTTCCGCCAGCTCGAAGAGGCGATGACCGTTTCGGTCGCGCCGCTCGACAAGATGTTCAAGGCGGCCGGCATGAACACCGACAACCTGATCAACCAGGTGCGGCGCGGCTATTCCGGCCAGGGCGGCCCGCTGACCCCGATCTCGCTGTCGACCATGGGCGAGGCCACCTCTCCCGACGCCTCGCGCGCGAACCGGATCCTGAACCAGCTCGACCGGCTGAACATGTACCGGATCGCCGCCGAGAAGGCCCCCTTCGCGGTGCCGGTCAAGGCGTCCTACCGCTTCACCTCGGGCTTCGGCTACCGCCGCGACCCGAAGACCGGCGGCCGCCGGATGCACGCGGGCGTGGATTTCGCCGGGCCCGTCGGCACCCCCCTCTACGCCACCGGCGACGGCGTCGTGACCTATGCCGGCTGGCAGTCGGGCTACGGCCGCCTCGTCAAGATCCGGCACGAGTTCGGCATCGAAACCCGCTATGGCCACATGTCTCGCATTGGCGTGAAGGTCGGGGAAAGGGTCTCGCGCGGGGACCGGATCGGTGATATGGGGGCATCAGGACGTGTGACAGGCCCGCACGTGCACTACGAAGTGCGCGTCGGCGGTCAGGCTGTGAACCCCATGACTTACATCAAGGCCTCCAGAGATGTTTTCTAAGAGCAAGATCAACGAGCCCGGTCCCAAGGACAACGAGACCGCAGCACCCATGAAGGCAGATGCGCCCAAGCCGGCAACGCCCTCGTCCTCCGGCGACTACAAGCCCGCGGCCCCCAAGGCGAAACCGCCGGCGTCCGTCCTGTCCTCGGACCTGCACATCACCGGCAACGTCAAGACGACCGGCGACATCCAGATCGAGGGCACCGTCGAGGGTGATATCCGCGCCCACCTCCTGACCGTCGGCGAAGGCGCCACCGTCAAGGGCGAGGTGACCGCCGATGACGTCGTGATCAACGGCCGCATCGTGGGCCGGGTCCGCGGCCTCAAGGTCCGCCTGACCTCCACCGCGCGCGTCGAGGGCGACATCATCCACAAGACCATCGCCATAGAGAGCGGCGCCCATTTCGAGGGCTCCGTCCAGCGCCAGGAAGACCCGCTGAGCGGCAACAAGCCCGGGGCGAAACCTGCCCCCGCGCCGGCCACCTCCGCACAGTCCTGAGCCCTCCGGGGCCCCTGCCCCGCCGGCCCGTCACACCAAAGCCCGCGAGATCGCTCGCGGGCTTTTCCATGTCCGGGGGGTCGCCGGTCGCGAACCGCGCCGTCAGGCCTCGAGCTCGGCATCCCAGTAGAGGAAATCGAGCCAGCTGTCGTGCAGGTGGTTGGGCGGGAACTTCCGCCCGAGATTGCGCAGCTCCTCCGCCCCCGGCATCCGCGGCGGCTTGCGCAGGTGCATCCCGGCGCGCACGAGGCTCTTCGAGCCCTTGCGCAGGTTGCAGGGCGCGCAGGCCGCGACCACGTTCTCCCACGAGGTGATCCCGCCGCTCGCCCGCGGCACCACGTGATCGAAGGTCAGCTCCCCGCGCGATCCGCAGTACTGGCAGCAGAATTCGTCCCTCAGAAAAAGATTGAAGCGCGTGAAGGCCACGCGCTTCTGAGGTTTGACGTAATCTTTCAGCACCACCACCGAGGGTATCCTGATGCTGGTACTCGGGCTTCGGACGATGGTGTCGTATTCGGCCACGATGTCCACCCGGTTGAGCCAGGCCGCCTTCACCGCTTCCTGCCAGGGCCAGAGGCTGAGCGGGTAGTAGGAGAGCGGCCGGTAATCCGCGTTGAGGACCAGCGCGGGGTGCTTTCTGAGCGCCACCGGGTCTCGCACGAATTCGGTCCTGAAATCTCCGTCCATGGAAGTCATCCTCTGCCCGTCTCGCTTCGGTCCGGCCTCGGGGCGGGCCTGCCGCCCTGACGTGATTCACTATATATCGCGGCCTGAACCGCACAAGCCCCACGATATACAGAAGCCCACAAAAGCCATAGAGCGCCTGCGTAACGCGCGGATGACATTGTCCACAGGCCCCGGGGGACCGGGGATTGCCCGCCCCCCGTCCGGACCTACCTCTCTTGGCATGGAACACGACGACCTGCCGGCCGCGCCCGGCTTCCCCGCGGTGCTCGAGGCCGCGCTCTATGCCGAGGATCTCGACGCGGCCGAGGCCTTCTACGGCGGCGTGCTCGGGATGGAGCGGATCGCCCGCGTGGGCGACCGACACGTCTTCTTCCGGGCGGGCAGCAGCGTGGTGCTGATCTTCAACCCCGCCCGCACCCGCGAAGGCCCGTCGAATCCCGACATCCCGGTCCCGCCGCACGGCGCCGAGGGGCCGGGCCACCTCTGCCTGTCGGCCGAGGCGCAGGGCGTCTCGGCCTGGTGCGATCGGCTTCAGGCCGCGGGCGTGCCGATCGAGGCCGATTTCCACTGGCCGAACGGCGCCCGGTCGATCTATTTCCGCGATCCGGCCGACAACTCGCTCGAGATCGCCGAGCCGCGGCTCTGGTTTCCCGAGGCCTGACGCGCCAGACAGGAAGGGCGCGGCCCGCCGCGCCCCCCCTTCACGCTCACCTCCGGCGCTCAGCCGAGGTCGCGGATCCGTTCCGGCTCGACCAACTGGATCTTCCGGTTGCCCAGACCCAGCGGCGCCATCCGCTCGCGATGCGCGGCCATGTTCTCATGCGCGGCATGGGCCTTCAGCGCCGCCTTGTCCTCCCATTCCTCGTAGACGCGGAACAGGGTCGGCTCCGAAACGCTCTGGAAGAACCTGTAGGTCAGGCAGCCCGGCTCCTGCGCGGTCGCCTCTTCTGCCAGCCGGAAATTCTCCCTGGCCTTCTCGATATGCTCTTCCGGCACCTCCATGGTGCCCGTGACGATGATCATGCGCCTCTCCTCCCGGATGTCGGGGTCGACCCTGCCACGCCGCGTGCCGCCCCGAAAGACCCGCCCGCGCCATTTCAGAACCGTGGCCCCTGCCCCCTTCCTCTGGTCCCGTATCCTCGGGGGGCCAGGGGGGCAGACAGCCCCCCGCCGGCCGGGCCGGGCTCGATGCCCGGGCCGGACGGTCCCGTGGCGACGGGCCCCGCCCGGCGCCAGACCTCAGAGCGACAGCTTGTCCCGCATGAAGGCCAGCGCCACCGACAGCCCGTCCGGCGCGATCCCGTGTCCGGTCCCCTTCATCACGTGGGCGAAGACCTCCTTGAACCCCGCGCCCTGCAGCGCCTCGGCCGCCGCCGGCAAGGATTGCGGCGGCACCACCTCGTCCGCGTCGCCATGCACCAGCAGCACCGGCATCCGGCTGACCACGTCGTCGGCCAGGCTTTCGGGGTCGAGCAGCCGCCCCGAGAAGGCCACCACCCCCGCCAACGGGTCCTCGCGCCGCGGCGCCACGTGCAGCGCCATCATCGTGCCCTGCGAGAAGCCGAAGAGCACCACCTGCTCCGGCAGCACGTCCTCGTCCACCATCAGAGCGTCGAGGAAGGCGTTCAGATCCTCCACCGCCTGCCGCTGCCCCTCCTCCGCCGCCTCCTGCGAGGATCCGTCCATCCAGGGGATCGGGAACCACTGGAAGCCGAAGGGCGCACCCGGCACCTGTTCGGGCGCATCGGGCGCCACGAAGAGCGTGTCGGGCATGTGCTCGCCCAGCACGTCGGCGATGCCCAGGAGGTCCGCCCCGTTCGCGCCATAGCCATGCAGAAAGACCACGACCGAGCGGGTTTCTCCCGAAACCGGCTCCTTGCGTCCCGCGTTCAGCACCCTCGTCATGCGATCCCCTCCCGAGATTTCTCCGCCCGGTACCAGGCCCAGAGCAGCCGCGCCGCGACCGCCCGCCAGGGGCTCCAGCCGAGCGCCATGTTCCGCAATTCGGCCGCGTTCGGCCGAGCCTCCAAGCCGTAGAGCATCCGCGCCGCCTCCTGCAAGGCCAGATCCCCCGGCGGAAAGACGTCGGCCCGCCCGAGCGCGGTCAGCGCATAGATCTCCGCCGTCCAGGGCCCGATCCCCGGCAGCGCGACCAGCCGTGCCAGCACCTCCGCGTCGGGCAGGTCGCGCAGCGCCTGGAAATCCAGCCCCGCCCCCGCGATGCCCCGCGCATAGCGCATCTTGGGGCGCGACAGCCCCACGGCCCGCAGCTCCTCTTCGCTGGCCGCCGCGACCGCGTCCGAAACCACCAGCCCCGCCGCCTCCATCCGCGCCCATATGGCGGCCGCCGAGGCGGTCGAGACCTGCTGGCCCACGACGGCCTGCAACAGCGTCCCGAACCCGTCCGCCCGGCGCCGCAAGGGCGGCACCCCGCAGCGCGCGAAGGCGCGGGCCATGCCCGCATCCCGCGCGGCCAGCCATGCCGCGCCCTCCGCCACATCCTCCGGCGTTTCGATGATCCGACCGGTCACGGCGTCCCTCCCGGGCGCCGGACGCCATGGTCCCCCGCCCTGCTCATCGGCCCCGCACCCACTCCATCGCCGCCTCGACGGTCTCGACGATCGTCACGCCCTCCGGCAATGCGGGCCGCGAGATCATCGCCACGCGCACCCCCGCCGCCCGGGCCGCCTCCAGCTTGCCCGTGCCGCCGCCGCCCGCGTTCTTCGTCACCAGCCAGCCGATGCCCGTCAGCGCGAAGAAGGCCGCCTCGTCCTCTGCCGTGAAAGGCGGCCGCGCGGTCACGCTCCGCCAGCCCTCGGGCAGGTCGTCCACCGGCTCGATGCTGCGCACCAGGACCTCCCGCCCCTTCAGGCCATGATACCGCGCGATCTCCTTGCGCCCCACGGTCAGCAGCACCCGCGCCCCGCGCGGGATCACGCGGCCGAGCGCCTCGGGGTCCGTCACCTCGACCCACTCGTCACCCGGCCCTGCCGCCCAGGAAGCCCGCGCGATGAGGCAAAGTGGGAGTCCCAGCTCCTTGCAAACCCGCGACGTGCGCTCGGTGATCCGCGCCGCGAAGGGATGGGTCGCATCCACCACGCCGGTGATCCCCTGAGCCGCGAGGTAGTCCCGGAACCCCGCCTCCCCGCCGAACCCGCCGATCCGCACCGGCAGCGCCAGCTCCGCCGGTGCCGCCACCGCCCCGCTGAGCGACGCGACCCCGGCGATCCCGGCCGCTGCCATCGCCTCGCAGAGCGCCCGCGCCTCCGCCGTGCCGGCAAGCACGAGGATCATGCCCGCGCCAGGATCGTGCCGGCGCGGTCGATCACCACCACCTCCGCCGCGATACCTGCTCCCAGCCGGGCCGCCATCTGCGCCCGCGCCGCCTCGGCCACCCATTCCGGATAGGCCGCGCCGACCATCCCGAGCACCTCCGCGGTCGTGTTGGCCGCGGCGACCTCCGCCCGTCCGAAGCGCGCCGCGAGATCCGCGAAATCCACCTGGCTCCGCCCCGAATGCAGGTCCGACGCGCCCTGCGCGAACTTTGTCAGCTTGCCGAGCCCGCCGCCCAGGGTGACCCGCTCCACCGGATGCGCGGCGATGTATTTCAGCATCCCGCCCGCGAAATCGCCCATGTCGAGCATCGCGTGGTCCGGCAGGCCCAGGAGCCCCTGGACCACCCGTTCCGAGGTCGCCCCGGTGCAGCCCGCGACATGGGTCAACCCGTCCGCCCGCGCCACGTCGACGCCGCGGTGGATCGAGGCGATCCAGGCGGCGCAGGAGAACGGGCGCACGATGCCGGTCGTGCCGAGGATCGAGAGCCCGCCGACGATCCCCAGCCGGGGGTTCCACGTCCTGGCCGCCAGCGCCGCGCCCTCCGGGACCGAGATCGTCACCCGCACGTCCGGCACCTGCCCAAGCCGCGCGGCCATCTCCTCCACCGTCCCGCGCATCATCTGACGCGGCACCGGGTTTATGGCGGGCTCGCCGACCGGCACCGGCAGGCCCGGCTTCGTCACCGTGCCGACCCCCTCACCGGCCGCGAAGACCACGCCGCCCGCCGAAGGCTCGGCCCGCACCCGGATCAGCGCGCCATGGGTCACGTCCGGATCGTCGCCCGCGTCCTTGATCACGCCCGCCTCGGCCCAGCCGGGGCCCTCGCGCAGATCTGCCACCGCGAAAACCGGCCGCTCGCCGCGCGGCAGGGTGATCCGCACCCGGTCCGGCCGCCCCTCGCCCCAGAGCACCATCAGCGCCGCGCGCAGGGCGGCGGTGGCGCAGGCGCCGGTGGTCCAGCCACGGCGAAGGGTGCCTTCGGGTTTTCGGCTCATCGGGCGGAGCATAGACCCGGGCGTTCCGCTGGCCAGAGGTTTCGCCGCCTCCGGCGGGAGTATTTTCGGAAAGATGAAGGCGGGGGAGCGGCCCCGAACCGCGTTCCTGCAACGGGCCCGGGGGGCGAACAGTGATCCGCCGGCCACGCCCCGGCGGGGAGGGTATCCCTTTCGCGGGGCAGCGGACTTTCCCCCGGGTCGGGCGATGCGCATATAGTGGCGCATGAGCGAATCGCTGCCCCCTCTTCCGGCCGGCTGGCCGACACTGGAGCCCGGATGGGTCTGGCTCTGCGGCGCAGGCCCGGGCGATCCGGGGCTGCTGACGCTGCACGCGGTGAACGGGCTGCGGCAGGCCGACGTGGTGATCTACGACGCGCTGGTCCAGAAGGCGATCCTCGACTGGGCGCCGCAGGCCGAGCACATCTATGCCGGCAAGCGCGGCGGTAAGCCCTCGTCGAAACAGCGCGACATCTCTCTGCGGCTCGTGGACTTGGCCCGTGCGGGCAAGCGGGTGCTGCGGCTGAAGGGCGGCGATCCCTTCGTCTTCGGGCGCGGCGGCGAAGAGGCCCAGACGCTGATCCAGCACGGGGTGAACGTCCGGATCATCCCGGGCATCAGCGCGGGCATCGGCGGGCTGGCCTATGCCGGGATCCCCGTCACGCATCGCGACGTGAACCAGTCGGTCACCTTCGTCACCGGGCATGACCAGTCCGGCGAGACGCCGCAATCGCTCGACTGGCATGCGATCGCGAAGGGCAGCCAGGTGCTGGTGATCTACATGGGCATGAAGCACGTGGAGCAGATCGCCGCCTCGCTGCTGGACGCGGGGCGCCCGGCGGACGAGCCCTGCGCGGTGGTCTGCTCGGCCACCACGCCCGAGGAGCGGGTGCTCGAGACGACGCTCGGCCGGATGGCCGCGGACATCGCGGCGGCCGGGCTGGAGCCGCCGGCGATCCTCTGCGTCGGCCGGTCCGTTCTGATGCGGCAGGTGCTCGACTGGCAGGCGCTGGCGCAAGGCGAGGCGCCGCGCGACCTGGACCCGCTCGGAAGGGGACGCCCGGCCGAGGTCTCATGACCGGGCTGATCCTCGCCGCGCCGTCCTCGGGCGCGGGCAAGACCACCGTCACGCTGGCTTTGCTGAGGCTGCTCTCGCGGCAGGGCGTCGTCGTGCGCGGAGCGAAATCGGGCCCGGATTACATCGATCCCCGGTTTCACGAGGCCGCCTGCGGGGCGCCCTGCCTGAACCTCGACGCCTGGGCGATGTCGCCCGAACGGATCGCCGCGCTCGCCGCGGGCGACGGGCTGCTGCTGATCGAGGGCGCCATGGGGCTGTTCGACGGGGCACCGCCGGACGGCCGGGGGGCGGTCGCCGACCTCGCCCGCATGCTGCGCCTGCCCGTGGTGCTGGTGGTCGATGCCGGCCGGATGGCGCAGTCGATCGCGCCGCTTTGCAGCGGATTTGCAAACCACGACCCCGCGGTTTGCATATCGGGCGTGATCCTGAACAACGTGGGGTCCCCGCGCCACGAGGCGATGCTGCGCCGGGCGCTCGCCCCGACCGGACTGCCGGTGCTGGCGGCCCTGCGCCGGGACAAGGGTCTGGCGATGCCCTCGCGCCACCTCGGCCTGGTGCAGGCGGGGGAGCGTGCCGATCTCGACGCCTTCCTCGACCGGGCCGCGGACCGGCTGGCCGAAAGCCTCGACCTAGGTGCCCTCGCCGCGCTGGCCCGCCCGCTCCCGGCGGCCGATGCGCCGACACGTCTCGCCCCGCCCGCGCAGCGGATCGCGCTGGCGCGCGACGCGGCCTTCGCCTTTGCCTATCCGCACATGCTGGAGGACTGGCGGGCGCAGGGGGCCGAGATCCTGGCCTTCTCGCCCCTGGCCGACGATCCGGTTCCGGACGCGGACCTCGTCTTCCTGCCCGGGGGATATCCTGAACTGCACGCGGGCCGGCTCGCAGGGAACAGGCGGTTCCTCGAGACGCTGCGCCGCCATGCCGGAACGGCGCCCGTGCACGGCGAATGCGGCGGCTACATGGTTCTGGGCGAGGCCCTGATCGACGCGGAGGGCGTGGCGCATCGCATGGCGGGTCTTCTGCCGCTCGAAACCTCCTTTGCCGCCCGCCGTCTGCATCTGGGCTATCGCCGGCTGCACGCCCGGGGCGGCCCCTTCCCCGGCCACCTGGCCGCGCACGAGTTCCACTACGCGACGACGCTGCGCGCCGAGGGACCGCCGCTCTACGAGGCCGAAGACGCCGAGGGCACGCCGCTTGCCCCCATGGGTCTGCGCAAAACCCACGTCACCGGCTCTTTCGCGCATGTGATCGACGCCTTTCCCTGATCTGCGCGCACACGCACATGGCGCGGCCGAATGTGCGCTTGCGAACGAAACGCCTGTTCGATACGGCACTCCTCACGAGTGAGGGAGCCAGCCATGACCGACGATTCGCGCGCGAAGAGAAACGTGTTCGTTCTCGTGCTCGCGCAGGCGGTCCTCGGCTCCCAGATGCCGATGATCTTCACCATCGGCGGGCTCGCGGGCCAATCGCTCGCCTCCAACCCCTGTTTCGCGACGCTGCCGATCTCGCTGATCGTGCTGGGCTCGATGCTGACGGCGACGCCGATGTCGGCGGTGATGCAGCGGTACGGCCGCCGTGCAGGATTCTGGCTGGGCGCCACCGGGGGCACGGTGGGCGGCATCGTGGGCGCCTACGGGCTGCTCACGCAATCCTTCCCGATCTTCCTGCTCGGCAGCTTCTGCACCGGCATCTACATGTCCGCGCACGGGTTCTACCGCTTTGCCGCGGCCGACACGGCCTCCGAGACCTTCCGGCCCAAGGCGATTTCCTACGTGCTGGCGGGCGGGCTGGCCTCGGCGCTGATCGGGCCGCAGATCGTCAAGGTGACGGCTGACGCGATGGTGGTGCCCTTCCTCGGCACCTATATCGCGGTGATCGCGGTCAACGTGCTGGGCTCGTTCCTTTTCCTGGGGCTCGACATTCCGCGCCCGCCGATCCCTGCCCATGACGCGCCCCGCGGCCGGTCCCGGCGCGAGCTGCTGGCCACCCCACGCATCGGCGTGGCGGTGATCGTCGGCATGGTCAGCTACGCGCTGATGAACCTCGTGATGACCTCGACCCCGCTGGCGGTGGTCGGCTGCGGGTTCGAGAAGTCGAACGCCGCCGACGTGGTCTCGAGCCATGTGCTCGCGATGTTCGTGCCGTCCTTCTTCACCGGCCATCTCATCAACCGGTTCGGGGTCGAGAAGATCATGGCGCTCGGCCTGGTCATCCTCGCCGGCGCCGGCGCGGTGGCGCTGCAGGGCGTGGACCTGATGAACTTCTTCGGCGCGCTCGTGCTGCTCGGCATCGGCTGGAACTTCGGCTTCATCGGCGCGACCACGATGCTCGCCGGCTCGCACCGGCCCGAGGAGCGCGGCCGGGTGCAGGGGCTCAACGACCTGATCGTCTTCGGCGGCGTGACCGTGGCCTCGCTCGCCTCGGGCGGGCTGATGAACTGCTCGGGCGGCTCGCCGCAGGCGGGCTGGGCGGCGGTGAACCTCGCCATGGTGCCCTTCCTCGTGCTGGCGGGCGGCGCGCTGATCTGGCTGGTGATGCGACCGCGCGACGTGACCGCCTGAGCCAGGGCCCGCGCTACCAGCGCCCCGTGGCCGCCCGCGCGGCCAGTTCGATGCGTTCGCGGAACGGGCTCGGATCGAGTTCGCCGCGCGCCACGGCACCGGGATCCGAGGCGGCCCGTTTCAGCACATGCCCCGTCCCCGCCAGCGCGAGCATCGCTGCCGCGGGGATGCCGGAGCGGTCCGAACGGCCCTGACGCAGCCGGGCCAGCCCGCCGCGGGCGAGTTCCGCCACGGTCTCGGGCCGCCCGTCCGGCAGCGGGTGCTTGCCCGCGGCCTCCAGCGCCGGGATCGCCCGGAACCAGCTGGCGAGGCCCTGCGCCACCCCGGCCGAGCGCACACGCGCCTCGGCCCCGGGCCCCGCGCCCAGGCGCCGGGCGGCCACCCAGAGCAGACCGGCCGCGGTCCGGTCGAGGTAGCCCAGCAGATCCTCGGTATCCTCGAAGGGCGTCGTCTCGATATCCGCCCGCCGTGCCTCGACCAGCGCGTCGAGCACCCGGGCATCCGCCGGCTCAAGCACCCGGGCGAGCGGCGTCACCACCTCGTGCCGCCTGACCGGCCCGCCCGCCGCGATTTCCTCCAGCGCGTCGCGCCACCATTGCAGGCGCATCTCCGCGATCATCGGCTCGCCCGTGACCCAGGGCGCGCGCGCGACCTCGACGTTGAAGGCGTAGAGCGGGAAGAGGACATGCCGCGCCGCCACCGGGGCCGCCATCGCGGCGCGGAAGCGGAGGGGATCGGCCTTTTCGACCAGCGCCGCGCAGGCGGTGAGGTCGTCGTCGAACTCAGAGGCCATCCAGCACCCCGGAGATCGCCTCGGACGTCTCGGGCCGGTCGACAAGGTCGAGATGGCCGGCACCGGGCACGATCATGTAGCTGCCCCGGTCGGTGACGTCGGACATCAGCGGCTCGTAGCCCTCGGCCACGAAGGCCTGGTCGTTCTCGCCCGCCACCAGCAGGAAGTCCGGCAGCGCCGCCACGTCGGCAAGGTAGTCCGAACGCGGCGCGAAGGAGGTGTTCATCCGGTAGGTATAGGCGGTGGTCGCCTTGTCGCCTTCGGGCCCGTCGAGGACCTTCTCGGGGAAGGAGAACTCGATGACGATCTTGTCGTTCTGGGAGGTGATGCCGAGCTGGTTCAGGATCGAGATCGCGATGATACGACGGCTCAGCGGATGCGCCCAGCCGCCGGAATTGGGCCGGGTGGTCGGGGCGTCGTATTTCAGGAACGGCGCGAGCAGCACCGCGCGGTCGATCTTGTCGCCATGTGCGCCGCCGGCGAAGCGAACCGCCAGCCCGCCGCCCGAGGAATGGCCCGCCAGAACGACCTTCTGGCCGGGCTCGGCGTAGAAGTCGATCAGGTCGGCCACGTCGTCCTCGAGCTGGCCGACGTAGTCGACATCGCCGCGGCGTTCCGGGTTGGCCCCATGGCCGCGCAGGTCGGGCGCGACGATCTCGGCCCGGCCCTCGAGACTGCGGATCAGGGTGTCGAACTGCGCGCTGTACCAACCGGAGCCGTGCAGCAGGACGAGCAGCGGCTTGCCCTCGGCCTCAACGTGCCGCACGCGCAGCGGCGTGCCGTCGCGCATCTCGACCAGCTCTTCAGGCAGAGGCTCGGCCGCGGCCTGGCCCAGGATGCTGTCGAAATCGAGGTCGCTGGCGGCGAGCGCCCTGCCCTGCGGCGCCTGGGTCCAGATCAGGACATAGGGTATCGGGGCCAGAATTAGCGCCACGATCAGCAGGATGACGATGAACTTCATGGCGCGGCCTCCTTGGGGCGGATCCTGTCCCGACATAGCGAATGCGGGCGGCGGTGTCAGGCCAAACCGGCGCCAGCCGTGGCGCGCGACACCACTGGCGGGAGAATCTCGCGCGATGCGGCGGTGCAGCGCACTATTCCGCCGTCAAACCGCCGAATCGAGCTCGACCCTCCCGCCCGATCGCCAATTCGCGCCGCGCTTTGCACGCACCTTCCCCGGAACCCGTGTCACGCTTGGCGCAGCGAGCCAACCGGAGAGGACCCATGCGCATCGGCTGCCCGAAAGAGATCAAGACCCACGAATACCGTGTCGGTCTCACCCCCGAAAGCACCGCGGAGCTGGTGCGACACGGCCATTCCGTGCAGATCGAAACCGGCGCGGGCGCGGGGATCGGCGCCGAGGACATGGCCTACGAGGATGCCGGGGCGACCATCGCCCCCGATGCGCAGACCGTCTTCGCCGAGGCCGAGATGATCGTGAAGGTGAAGGAGCCGCAGGCGGCAGAGCGTGCGATGCTGCGGTCGGGCCAGATCCTCTACACCTATCTCCACCTCGCCGCCGACCCGGACCAGACCCGCGAGCTGGTCGAGAGCGGCGCGAGCTGCGTGGCCTACGAGACGGTGACCGGCCCGGGCGGCGGGCTGCCGCTGCTGAAACCGATGAGCCAGGTCGCGGGCCGCATGGCGGTGCAGGCCGGTGCGACGGCGCTCGAGAAGGTGCACGGCGGACGCGGCGTGCTGCTTGGCGGCGTGCCCGGCGTGGCGCCGGGGCGCGTCGTGATCGTCGGCGGCGGCGTCGTGGGGTTCAACGCGGCGCAGATGGCCGTGGGGCTCGGGGCCGAGGTGACGGTCCTCGACCGCTCGGCCGAGGTGCTGGAGCGTATCGACCACCATTACAACGGCCGCATCCGCACGCTCTATTCCACCGGCACGGTGCTTGCCGAGGCGGTGGCCGCAGCCGATCTCGTCATCGGTGCGGTGCTGATCCCCGGGGCTGCGGCACCGAAGCTCGTCACGCGCGAGATGCTCCGGAGCATGGCGCCGGGCTCGGTCGTGGTCGACGTGGCGATCGACCAGGGCGGCTGTTTCGCGACCTCGCGGCCCACGACCCACGACCAGCCGACCTTCACCGAGGAGGGGATCGTGCATTACTGCGTGGCCAACATGCCCGGCGGGGTGGCCCGGACTTCGACCTACGCGCTCAACAACGCGACGCTGCCGCATGCGCTGGCGCTGGCCGACCACGGGCTCCCGGTTGCACTGACACGGGAGCCGCACCTTCGGGCGGGGCTCAACGTGCATGCCGGACAGGTGACCTACCGCGCCGTGGCCGAGGATCTCGGCTACGCCTACGTGCCCCCGGAAGAGGCTCTGAAGTCGAAGGCGGCGTAAGGCAACGGACGCCAGGGGTGATGCCGGGCCTCAGCCGAGCGGCCAGGACCCCGCCCGCCTGACCGGCACTCCGTTCGAACCGAATTGGCCCGGCGGCACGCCGGGCCGCGCCCTCCCTCCCCCCCGGGAGGGCACATCGGTGCCGTGGAGCACCGAACCGGCTTATCGGATGCGTCCGCCTTCCGCAGACCCCGGAGGTCAGACCGCCCACCCGAGGGAGGGCGCGACCCTTTGCGCGTCCGCTCGACCGGGCGCATCACGCCCCGCCCGGCTTCTCCGGCGAAGGCCGGATGACCTCTGTGCCACATCAGGCCGAGGTCTTTCCGCCTCATCCGGCCAACCACGCCGCCTGGGCCCCGCCGGTTCGGACCCGAGACTCGTCCCCCCGGACGCCTCTCGCCCGGCGCTCACCCCGCCGCGGGTTTCGCCAGCATTCGCGAGATGCTCTCCGTGACCATGTCCCGGATCTGACCGGCCATCATCGACAGCATCATCGGCACCTTGGTCTCGCCCCGTACCTCGGATCCGGTCACCGCGCCGTCCACCACGATCGTCTGGCCCATCACGCGGATCGTCAGCACCATCCGCTCCTGGTCCTGCCAGTCCGAGGTAACCTCCGCCCCGCCCGGGATCGCGGCTTCGAGCTTCGGCAGGCCGGCCTCGATCCGGCGGCGCGCCTCGGGCTGGTCGAGGTCGTGGGGAACGGTGAAATCTATCCGGGCCATGGGAGTCTCCATCGGGGATTTTCCCCTGCTTGCCCCGGCGCCCTGCCCCGCCGCCAGCCCTATCCGCGCCGCCCGCGCCGTGACGCTGCGGCACGGGCCCGGCACGCGCCGTCCCCTGTCAGGCGGTCCGCCGCGCCGCGCCCGTCTCGCGCAGGAGCTTCCAGCGGATCGCATCCGTCAGCGCCTCGAAGCTCGCGTCCACGATGTTGGGCGAGACCCCGACGGTCGACCAGCGCCGCCCCGAGGCGTCCTCGCTGTCGATGATGACCCGGGTCACCGCCTCGGTCCCGCCCTGGGTGATCCGCACCTTGAAGTCGACGAGGTGCATGTCCTCGATCGCCTCCTGCAGCGGGCCGAGGTCCTTGGCCAGCGCCTTGGCCAGCGCGTTCACCGGACCGCGGTCCGACCCGTCCGCATCGACGCTTTCCGAGACCGACATCCGCCGCTCGCCGTCCACCTCGATCACCACCACCGCCTCGGAGAGCGAGATCCGCTTGCCCGCCGCGTTGCGCCGCCGCTCGATCGTCACCCGGTAGCGCTCGACCTCGAAGAAGCGCGGCATCACGCCCAGCTCCTCCCGGGCGAGCAGCTCGAAGGAGGCCTGCGCGCTGTCGTAGGTGTAGCCGCGGTCCTCGCGCTCCTTCACCTCGGCCAGCATCCGGCCGAGCGCGGGATCGCCCTTCTCGACCTCGATCCCCGCCTCCGCCAGCCGCCGCCGCAGGTTCGACTGCCCGGCCTGGTTCGACATCGGGATCACCCGCTCGTTCCCGACCAGGGCCGGGTCGACATGCTCGTAGGTCTCCGGCGCCTTCAGGATCGCGGAGGCATGCAGCCCCGCCTTGTGCGCGAAGGCCGAGGCCCCGACGAAGGGCGCCTGCTTGGTCGGCACGCGGTTCAGGATGTCGTCGAGCTGGCGCGAGATCGTGGTGAGCTCGCGCAGCGCCGCGTGGCTGACGCCGGTCTCGTAGAGGCTCGCATAGGGCTCCTTCAGCAAGAGCGTCGGGATCAGCGTGACGAGGTTGGCATTGCCGCAGCGTTCCCCGAGGCCGTTCAGCGTTCCCTGGATCTGCCGCGCCCCCGCATCGACCGCCGCCAGGGAGCCCGCGACCGCGTTGGCCGTGTCGTTATGCGTGTGGATGCCCAGCCGGTAGCCCGGGATCCCGGCCGCGATCACCTCCGCCACGATCCGCCCGATCTCCACCGGCAGCGTGCCGCCGTTGGTGTCGCAGAGCACGACCCAGCGGGCCCCGGCCTCATGCGCCGCCCGGATGCAGTCCAGCGCGTAGTCCCGGTTCGCCTTCCAGCCGTCGAAGAAATGCTCCGCGTCGAACAGCGCCTCGCGGCCCTGCGCCACGAGGTGCGCGATGCTCTCGCGGATATTGGCGACATTCTCGTCGAGCGTGATCTCCAGCGCCTTCTCGACGTGGAAATCGTGGGTCTTGCCGACGATGCAGACGGCCGGCGTGTTCGCGTTCAGCACCGCCGCCAGCACGTCGTCATTCTCGGCCGAGCGGCCTGCCCGCTTGGTCATGCCGAAGGCCGCCAGCGTGGCCTTCAGCTCCGGCGCCTGTTCGAAGAAGGCGCTGTCGGTGGGGTTCGCGCCGGGCCAGCCGCCCTCCACGTAGTCGACGCCGAGCCGGTCGAGCGCCGCCGCGATCCGGAACTTCTCGGGCGTGGAGAAGGAGACCCCCTGGGTCTGCTGCCCGTCCCGCAGCGTGGTGTCGTAGAGATAGAGGCGTTCCGTCATGCGACCTGCTCCCGATCCGATACGCGGCACGCGGGGCGCGGGTCCACGCGCCATTCACTGTCCTGCCGACCTCCCGTGAGGAAATCGCGCCCGGCTTGAGCCGCACCGCCCGGCGGCACGCCGGGCACGACGGGGTTCACCTCGCCGCCTGCTCCGTCCAGAGCGATCCTCATCCGGCCGGGCTTCAGCCCGCTATCGGCCCGAACCATCATTCCGACACCCCCTCCAGCTTCGCCGGATCGAAGCCCGGTCCGGGGATCAGTTCCACCCCGGCCTTGCTCATCCGGACCTCGACCCCGGCGGCAACGAGCGCCGCCTTCATCTCGTCCACGCGGGAGAAATCCTTGGACGCCATCGCCGCCTCGCGCGCCGCCGCCAACTCGGCCTCCAGCCCCGAGAGATCGACCGCCGGACCCTCGGCCCAGGCCCCGATCTCTTCCGTCAGCAACCCGAGGAACGCCCCCGCCGCCTTGAGCCCGGCCACGTCGCCTTCGGCCGCCAGCCGGTGCATCTCCGCCACCGCCCCGGCGGTGTTCAGATCGTCGGCCACGGCCGCGAGCACCGCCTCAGGCACTGCACCTGCCTCGACACCCGAGACCATCCCGCGCCACTTCCGCAGCACCGCCTCGGCCTCTCCGGCCTTCCTCTCCGTCCAGTCCATCGGCTTGCGGTAATGCGTGCCGAGGAACACGAAGCGGATCACCTCGCCCGGCACGCCCCGGTCCAGCAGATCCCGCACGGTGAAGAAGTTGCCCAGCGACTTGGACATCTTCTTCCCCTCGACCTGCAGCATCTCGTTGTGCAGCCAGACCCGCGCGAAGCCCGCCCCCGGCGCCGCGCAGCAGCTCTGCGCGATCTCGTTCTCGTGGTGCGGGAACATCAGGTCGTTGCCGCCGCCGTGGATGTCGAAGCTCTCGCCCAGAAGCTCCTTCGCCATGGCCGAGCACTCGATATGCCAGCCCGGGCGCCCCCGGCCCCAGGGGCTCTCCCAGCCCGGCAGGTCCTCCGTCGAAGGCTTCCACAGGACGAAATCCATCGGATTGCGCTTGTAGGGCGCGACCTCGACCCGGGCGCCTGCGATCATGTCCTCGACCGAACGGCCCGAGAGCCGGCCGTAGCCCGCATAGCTCTCCACGGCGAAGAGCACGTGCCCCTCCGCCTCGTAGGCATGGCCCGCCGCCACCAGCCCCTCGATCATCGCGATCATCTGGCCGATGTGCTCCGTCGCCCGGGGCTCGACATCCGGCCGCAGGGTGCCGAGGGCGTCCATGTCCTCGTGATACCAGCCGATGGTCTCGTCGGTGATGGCGCGGATGTCGCGTCCGTCCCGCGCCGCGCGCGCGTTGATCTTGTCGTCCACGTCGGTGAAATTCCGCACGTAGGTCACGTGCTCGGCGCCATGGACATGCCGCAGCAGCCGGTAGAGCACGTCGAAGACCACCACGGGCCGCGCGTTGCCCAGATGCGCCCGGTCATAGACCGTCGGCCCGCAGACATACATGCGCACGTTCTTCGGATCGATGGGGGTGAACACCTCCTTCGTCCGGGTCAGCGTATTGGTCAGCCTGATCTCGGCCATGTCGGATCCTCGCGCGGTTTCACCGCGGGCCGGTCGACATATCCTGGGAGATTACGAAGGAGACGGCCCGCTTGACGATGTCAGCAGGTAATGATGCAGCAGATGATGATGCAGGTCGTCTTCATGCAGGCTGGCATAGACCGAAAGCGCCGCCCTGCCAAGACTTGATTTGACCCTCCGGCAGGCGCAGGATCCGCGACAGGCGCGCCGACCCCTCCCGGCGGGGAAAAGGCCCCGCGCCCCTGCCTCTTCATCTTTCCGGAAATACTCCGGGGGGTCCGGGGGGCAGCGCCCCCCGGCGGGTCGGGCCGCCGAAGCGATCGCTCGGGGAAACCACCGCCTCGGCACCCGGCCGCCCCGCCTCCCGCAGCATGGCGGCCGGCGCATCCGCATCGCCGTGACCGTCGGCGATCACCGCGCGCCAATCGGGCAGGGTCACGTCCATGCACATGACGCTTTCCCGCCCCGCCCCCCGGGCCGGCGTTTTTCACTTGCCCGAGCGCCGACCCGACCGCAGCCTGCAGGGCGACACCCTACGGAGGACTTCCCATGCACGATCCCGGCCCCGCCTTCCGCGCGCTTCACCAGAAGGGCAAGCCCTTCGTGCTCTGCAACGCCTGGGACCTCGGCTCCGCGAAGGTGCTGGCGGCGCTCGGCGCACAGGCGCTGGCGACCTCCTCCTCGGCCTTCGCCTTCACCCTGGGTGCGCCCGACGGCGGCACGACCCGCGATCAGGCGCTCGCCCATGCCGAGGCGCTGGTGGCGGCCACGCCCCTGCCCGTCTCGGGCGATTTCGAGAACGGGTTCGGCGACGACCCCGACACCTGCGCCGAGACCGTGCGCCTCGCGGCCGAGGCCGGGCTTGCCGGCATCTCGATCGAGGACACCGCCCTGCCCGGCTCCGGCGCCTACGCCTTCGACCTCGCCGTCGAACGGATCGCGGCCGCGGTGGCCGCCGCGAGGGCGTTGCCGCGTGATTTCGTGCTGGTCGCCCGGGCCGACGGGATCCTGCAGGGCAGCTACGACACCGACGAGGCGCTGAGACGGCTGAAGGCCTTCGAGGCCGCCGGGGCCGATTGCCTCTATGCCCCCCTGCCGCCCTCCTTCGAGGATCTCGAACGCATCTGCCGCGAGACCACGGCGCCGGTGAACGCGCTCGTCTCGGGCCCGTTCGCGAGCTACACGCGCGAGGATTTCGCCCGGATCGGCGTGGCGCGGCTGTCGCTCGGCGGTTCGCTCGCGCGGGTCACGCACCGGGCGCTGATCGAGGCGGCCGAGGAAATGCTGGAGGAAGGCAGCTTCTCGCTGCTGAAGAACTCGGTCTCGGGGGCGAAGGTCGACGCAATGCTGAAGAGCGTCACCTGATCACGCGCCCGGATACGACGCCGCCCCCGCACCGAAGGCTGCGGGGGCGGCACAAAGACAGCGGCCCGAGGGCGGTCAGGCTGCCGCCTGTGTCTCTTTCGCCGACGGGGGCGCGGCCACGACCGCGTCGTGCAGCGCCTTGATCGCACGGTCCCGGTCGTCGCGGCCGACGACGAACTGCACGTCGACCGAACGTGTGGTCTGGTGCAGCGCCTCGACCTCGATCTCGGCGGTTTCCAGCGCCTCCAGACCGCGGGTCAGAACCCGCAGGCCACGCATGTCGCGCCCGAAGACCGACGCGATGGCCAGCGCGCGGACGGAGAGATCGGCGTTCGGATAGATCTCCTCCAGATCGCGCTCCACCCGTTTCATCGTCTTGAGCGACGCGTCGACGTAGTGGGTGATCGTGTTCGCGTTCGAGGACTTCGACACGATCCGGACCTTGTGGCGCTTCAGCACGTCGAGCGTCGAGGCGTCATAGCCCTTCACGCCCACCATGTCCTGTTCGAACAGTTCGAGCGCATAGACATCGAGGCCGCAGACGATCTCGGCCGCCGGGCTCTCGGCCGGCTGGTCGTCGATCAGCGTGCCCGGGTCCTCCGGCTCGAAGGCGTTGGTCACGCGCAGCGGGATCTCCGACTGGCGCAGCGTCTTCGCGGCCTTCGGGTGGATCGCCTCCATCCCCATGTTCGACAGCTGGTCGGCCACGTCGTAGTTGGTGTGGCCCAGCTTCCGCACATGGTCGCCCACGAGGTTCGGGTCCGCGGAGCTCAGGTGGAACTCCTTGTGGATGATCGCCTCGCGCGCCTTGGTGTGGGAGGCGATGCGCGAGAAGGTGACCTCGGAATAGCCGCGGTCGTATTCCTGCATCAGCCCTTCCACGCATTGCGCGTAGCCCGTGACGATGGGCATCTCGCGGCTCACGTCCACGTCCTTCAGCGCCGTCTGGATCCGCTCGCGCAGGTCGAGCTCGCGGTCGTCGCGCCAGCCGGACAGGTCGATGAACCGCGCGTCCACCCCGGCCCGCTTCAGCATGAGCGTGGTGACGAAGGCGGAATGCGCCTCGCCCAGCCCCGAGAGAAGCTCGCGGATGATCTGCATGTGCTCGCTCAGGCGGAAGTGGCCGTAGGAGCACAGGCGCTGCAGGTCGATCAGGCAGTTGCGCGCCCCATCAAGCCGGTCGCGCACGAAATCGTCCGCGTCGCTGACGTCGGCCGGATGCTCCAGCACCTCGCGATGCGCCTCCTTCATCGCCTCGGAGACCCGGTTCAGCCCGTTGGACCAGCCCTGATCGTTCTCGGCATTGGCAAAGAGCGCATAGACGCCCGGTTCCCCGGTCTTCTTGTGCTCGAGCAGCAGGTTGGTGATCCCGCCGAAAGCGGAGACCACGAAGATGCGGTTGTAGAGCGCCTGCCCCTTCCGGTCGCCGATGAAGAGCGTGCCGAGGAGTTCGTTCAGGCGCGACATCGATGTGCCGCCGATCTTTTCGACGGTATGATTTGACTGTGTCAATTTCGTTGCGCCGGGGCTCTCCCCCGGCGCTCCTCTTGGGAATGGTCAGGCGTTTTCGGCAACCGGCGCGGCGTAGGAACCGTCTTCCTGGTGCACCTCGTCACCGCTCACGGGCGGGTTGAAGCAGCAGGCCATGACCAGTTCCTCGTCGGCGACGAGCGTGTGCTTGTCATGCTCGTTCAGCGCATACATGGTGCCGGGCTTGATCTCGTGCGTCTCGCCGGTAGCAAGGTCGGTGATCCGGCCCTTGCCCTTCATGCAATAGACGCTCTCGAAGTGGTTCTTGTAGTGGAACGTGTGCTCCGAACCTTCCTCGAGGAAGGTGATGTGGAAGCTGAAACCCATGCCGTCGCCGGCCAGCAGCATCCGCACGGAGGTCCACTTGGCATCCGAGACCACGCGGTCCTTCTCATTCGCCACGATATCGTCGAAATCTCTGACAATCATTTTGTTACTCCGCTGCCATGGGTTGTTCGGCGGGCACGCAGTCGCGCACGGCCGAGAAGAGGATGTCGAAGCCCTTGTTCAGGGTCTCGGTCGGGATCGTCAGCGCGCAGAGCACCTTCACCACCTCGTCGTCGGCGCCCGACGTCTCGATGATAAGCCCGTTCTCGAAGCATTTCGCGCAAATCTCGCCGGCAAGGTCGCCGGAACCGACATCCACGCCCCGCATCAGGCCGCGGCCCTTCAGCCTGGAGCCCGGAACGATCTCGGAGATCTCGGTCAGGCGCTTCTTCATCAGCGCGTCCTTCTCGGCCAGCTCCTTCTGGAAGCTGTCGTCGGCCCAGAACTTCTCGATCGCGACGCGGCCGGTAACGAAGGCATGGGTGTTGCCCCGGAAGGTGCCGTTGTGTTCGGCCGGCTTCCAGATGTCATGCTCGCGCTTGATCAGGAGCGCCGCGAAGGGCAGCCCGAAGCCCGAAAGCGATTTCGCCTGGGTGATCATGTCGGGTTCGATCTCGGTATGTTCGAAGCCGAAATAGGTGCCGGTCCGGCCGATGCCCGACTGGATGTCGTCGACGATCAGCATGGCGCCGTGCTTCTTGGCCAGCCGTGCGACCCCTTCCATCCACTCCTTGGACGCGGCGTTCAGACCGCCCTCGCCCTGGATCGGCTCGAAGATGAAGGCCGCCGGCGCGTCCACGCCCGAGGAGCCGTTCTCGAGCATCGCCTCGATCAGCTCCAGCGTGTCGGTGTCGCCCAGCGACTTGTCGTAGGGCAGATGGGTGACGTCGCCCAGATGGCCGCCGCCGGCCCCGCCGCGCTTGCCGGCGTTGCCGGTCAGCGACAGCGCGCCCATGGTCATGCCGTGGAAGCCGTTGGTGAAGGCGATGATGTTCTTCCGGCCGGTGATCTTGCGGGCGAGCTTCATCGCCGCCTCGACGGCGTTGGTGCCGGTCGGGCCGGTCATCATGATCTTGTAGTCCATGCCGCGCGGCTCGAGGATGTGCGTCTCGAACGCCTCGAGGAATTTCGCCTTTTCGGCGGTGTACATGTCCAGACCATGGGCGATGCCATCGTTCGAGATGTGCTCGATCAGCGCCGCCTTCATGTCCGGGTCGTTGTGGCCGTAGTTCAGCGAGGAGCAGCCGGCGAGGAAATCGATGTACTCGTTCCCCTCGGCGTCGGTCATGACCGAACCCTGCGCCTTGGTGAAAGTGGTCGGGAAGGAGCGGCAGTAGGAGCGCGCTTCGCTTTCACGACGTTCAAAGATATTCGGTTCGGCTGACGTGTCAGTCGACATAACATTTTCCTTCGGTTTGATTTCGCAACGGGCCCGAGCAATGGCCCCCGGAGGTTCCGGGGACCCCGCCCAGCTCAGGCAGCTCGTTTCAGCGGTTCCGCGAAGCGGATGGTGACCATGTGTTCGGTGGAATGCTTTCCATCGAAATGGTCATCCTTCTTGAAATGCGCTTCACTGGACAAAGTTCCGCCCCGCTTCTCGGCGAAGCGGCGGAAGAGGGCCCAAGAGGCCTCGTTGTCCTTGGTGATCGTGGTCTTCAGCTTCGTGACCTGGTCGCAGGCGTCGCGCGCGAGAAGCGTGGACAGCATGCGGGTGCCAAGGCCGAGGCCGCGCGCCTTTTCGGAAACGGCGACCTGCCACACGAAGACGGTGTCGGGTTCGTCGGGAACGACATGGCCCGAGACCCAGCCGACCACATCGCCATCAAGCTCGGCAAGCACGCAGGTCTCACCGAAATGATCGCACTGGATCAGGTTGCAATACATGGAGTTCTCGTCCAGCGGCTTGCACTCGCGGATAAGTTCCCACACGGAAGAGCCGTCTTCTCCATTCGGCTTCCGCAGGATCGGCTTCGGGCCTTTCTCTGTGGATTTGACTGTATGCACGGCTCTCGGTGCCTCCTTATTGCTTCGCCTTACTAAGTATAGTCTCAACCAAGTGTATTTCAACAGGCTAAGCAATTTTCTTCCCCGGAAGCAAATTTCACTGAATTTGTTTAGCTTTTTGTTTGTTAACGGTTCGTTAACCACTTAGTGTCACGCAGGTCCTGAGCCAGCACAGGGTACGGATCTTGTTGAACAGGACATGCGCGCGCCGTATGAGGATGGGAACATTCTCATGGATCGCGCATGGACCGCACAGACATCTCCCTGATCGCCCTGCGCCGCATCCTGCGGGCGACCGAGCTCTACGGCCGCCGCCTTGCGAAAGAGGCCGGGATGACGGCCGTGCAGTTCCGCGTCCTCCAGATCATCGCGGAGAACGGGCATGCCACGCCCACGGCCATCGCCAACCGGATGGGCGTGACCCAGGCCACCATGACGGCGCTCATCAACAAGCTGGTCGAACGGCAGCTGGTCGAGCGCAGGCGGTCCGAAACCGACCGCCGGCAGACCAACGTCTGCATCACGCCGCGCGGGACCGAGGCGGTCGACGATGCGCCGGATCCGTTGCAGCAACGCTATGTGAAGAATTTCGAGGCCCTGGAGGATTGGGAACAGGCGATGATCGTCGCGTCGCTCGAACGCGTGGCGGCGATGCTGGATGCCGACGGGCTGGACGCCTCCCCCGTTCTGGACCTCGGAGAGTTCGGCAAGGCGCAGTGAGCGCGCGGGAGAGGTCATGAAGGACGACACGAATACGCCGTGGATCATCGGCATCACCGCCTCCGCCGGCGGGCTCGAGGCGATTACCGCCCTGGTCCACGCCCTGCCCCGGAAGACGGGCGCGAGCTATGTCATCGCGCAGCATATGTCGCCCTCCCACAAGAGCCTGATGTCCGTCCTCGTGGCACGCGAAACCGAGCTTCCGGTGGAGGAGCTGAGCGCCGACACCGTGCCCGCGCCCGACACGATCTACGTCACGCCGCCCAACAAGGACGTCATCTTCCAGCAGGGGATGCTCCGGCTCTCGGAACCGGCGGGGCGGCCCGGCAGCCCCAAGCCTTCCGCCGACCGCCTGTTCTATTCCCTTGCCGACGAGATCGGCGAGCGCTGCATCGCCATCGTGCTGTCCGGCACCGGCTCCGACGGGTCCTACGGTGTGCAGGCCGTGCGCGAGGCCGGCGGGATCACGCTGGCCCAGGACCAGTCCACGGCGAAATACGACGGCATGCCCGCCTCCGCGGTCGAGACCGGATGCATCGACCTCGTGCTCTCGCCCGAACAGATCGGCGAGCATCTGAAGAAGATCATGGCGCACCCGCGCGACCTGTCTTCGCTTCAGAAGCTGGATGAAATGCCCGGCGAGCGGTCCGAGCTTCTGCAGATCCTCCTCGCCCGCACGCAGGTCGATTTCCGCGAATACAAGGACAACACCGTCCAGCGCCGCATCCAGCGGCGCATGACCGCGCTCGGCATGTCGGGCTACGAGGAATACGTGAAGCATTGCCGGAACAACGCGGCCGAGGTCGACGCGCTCTATGCCGACCTGCTGATCTCCGTCACCCGTTTCTTCCGCGATCCCAACCAGTTCGAACGGCTGGGGATCGAGCTTCGCGCCTTCATCGACAACCGCCCCGAGGGCGAGACGATGCGCGTCTGGGTCGCCGGCTGCGCCACCGGCGAAGAGGCCTATTCCATCGCCATCCTGATCGCCGAGGCCTTCGGCGGGCTCGATGCGCTCGGCGAGCGCCAGATCCAGATCTTCGCCACGGACATCGACGAATCCGCCCTCAGGATCGGCCGGCGCGGCATCTACCCGTCCTCCGCCGTCGACGATATCCCGCCCTCCCTGCTCGACCGGTACTTCGATCGCGACGGCACGAAGGTGACCGTGAAGCAGGGTCTCAAGCAGCTGATCCTCTTCTCGCACCACAACGTCTTTCAGGACCCGCCCTTCATCAACATCGACCTCGTGTCGCTGCGCAACCTGCTGATCTACTTCAAGCCGAAGCTGCAGGAGCGCGTGCTGAACCGCATCCATTACGCGCTGAACCCGCGCGGCCTGCTGTTCCTCGGCACCTCCGAAACGATCGGGCCGATGCAGATGGATTACGAGATCGTGTCGGACCGGAACCGCATCTTCCGCAAGCGCAGCCTCGCGCGGAAGGGCGTTGCCTCCCGCATCGGGGAGTTCCAGCTCTCGCCGCCCCGCTGGCTTGGCGCGACCCGTCAGCATCAGAAGCCGCCGCAACCCTCGACCAACATCCACAAGGAAATGTTCGAGGGGCTGGCCCGGTCCATCGGCACGAACGCCATGCTTGTGACCGGCGCTCACGACATCATCCGGGTCTTCGGCAACATCTCCGCCTTCGTGGAGCTGCACGAGGAGTCCCGCCTCGACCTGTCGCTTTCGCTTCTCAAGAGCCCGCTTCGGGAAGAGGCGCCAAGCCTGTGCTCCGTCGCCCTGAAGCGGCGGGAACGGCGGCGCGGCGCGCGGCACGAGATGCCCGGCCCGGACCAGACCCACGCCTACCTCGAGGCCTTCCCGATCAAGCTGTCCGAGGGTGGCGAGAGTTATACGCTCCTCGCGATCCACACGTTGAACATCGACCCCGCGGAGGCCGAGGCCGCGGCCGAGCCGGCCGACCTGTCGCAGCTGCGCCAGCTCGAGGCCGACGTGGCCTCCACCCGCGAGGCGCTGCAGCAGACGATCGAGGAACTGCAAACCTCCAACGAGGAGCAGCAATCGCTGAACGAGGAGCTGCAATCGACGAACGAGGACCTGCAGGCGACAAACGAGGAACTCGAGACCTCCAACGAGGAACTGCAGAGCTCCAACGAAGAGCTTCTGACGGTCAACGAGGAGCTCCAGATCAACGCATCGGAGCTGGAAGGCGTGCGGCAGGACCTTGAATCCGTGCTCCAGACCGCCCCGCTTTCCATCCTCGTCATCGACAATGCGCTGCAGATTTCGCGCAGTTCGGCCCATGCGCGCGAGAGGTTCCAGATCACCGAGGGCCTCGAAAGGATGCACCTGTCGCAATGCCAGGTGCCCGAAGGCTATCCGTCTCTGGTCCAGATCGCCTCCGAGACCTTCCAGTCGCGTGAGGCGAAGGTCATGCACTTTCAGGCCGGCAGCACCTTCGTCTCCCTCCGCTCGATGCCCTACTTCAACGAGGCCCGGGACCTGCGCGGCGTGACCATCGTCATTTCCGAGATCGACAGCGAGGAACTGATCGCGAAGATGCAGATGGTCGAGGCAATGGCGGGCGTTGGCCATTGGAAGTTGAACCTGGCGACGAACGAGGTTGCCTGGTCCGAGCGGGTCTTCGCGATCCACGGCCGGCCCCGTGAAAAGGGCATGCCGACACTGGATGAAGCCCTCGGATATTACCTTCCAGAGGATTTGCAGGTGGTGAACAGGGCGATGGAAAACGCCATCGCGACGCGGGAGCCCTTCACCTTCCGCCTGCGCATAAGGCGCGAGGATGGGCGGCTGGCCCATGTGGAGGCCCGGGGCACGGCGCAGCTCGACGCCACCGGCCGGCCGGTAGCCCTGATCGGCGTCTTCGCCGAAAGGGACCGGTAGGTCGGCACCGAGCTGCTGCACCCGGTCGACCTGGCGCAGGAGGGCACCGGGTCGGCGTTCTTTTCCCTGAATCGCAGCAGGGGTCGGATGGTCTCGAGCCGGAACCTCCGCAACCTTCTCGGGCCTGAGCGGACCGGTCATGAGCCTACGCTCGATGAGATGCTCCCGCCATTGCCCAAGAAAGACCGGAGCTCGCAGGCGAAGCGCTTCGAGGCCGCCATGTCCGATGGCACCGAGTTCGAAACCGAGGTCGTTCTGCCAACCGGCGGAGAAGGCAGAACATGCCGGATCACTTGCCGCGTCCGCCGGCAGAGCGAAGGCGAAGTGACCCACGCCTAGGGTCTCCTGTCCGTGCGAGGGCGCCACGTCCCCGGGCCACCCCGGAGTCGGCAAGCGAACCCGCTCGCCATCTTCAGTGCTCCCGAGGCTTGAGTTCGATCAGGATGCGCTCGACCTCCGTCAGCAGCTCTGCCATTTCCGGCTGACCGGCCCGGTCCTTGCTCGCCCGGACGGTTCGAAGCAATCGCAGTCCCCGGGTGACGGGCGACAGCGTATGGCCTGGTTCCGACGGCCTCGACGCGGATTGCTGTTCGGACCCCGCCTCCTTGCGGGCCTTCAACAAAACCGCCAATTCCTCGGCAAGCCGCGCGCCGCTGAGGTCGTCCTTGTGCAGGAAGCGGGATCGACCGGTCGCCCCGAGGCGGTCGGCGATGTCTCCGCAATCCTCTCCGGAGAGGAGGAGCACGGCCGCGCCCTCGGGCGGGGAGAGTGCGAAATCCGCGCCATCGCCGTCCGGCAGGATGCGATCGGCAAGGATCACGTCCACGGCGCCGGCTTCGAAGTATCGGCGCGCCTCCGTCGCAGTGGCGAATTCGATGGTGACGCTGTCGTCGAACACTTCCTTCAGCGCGTGACAGATGAGGTAGCGGTCGATCAGGCTGTCATCGACGACCGCGCAGGTCAGCGAGTCGGCCTTCGGCGTTTCCACTGCCGGCATTTGGGACAGGGCGAGCGCGCTCATCGTGCACCGTCCGATTCAGTGAGTTTGCTTTCGAAAGACAAAGGCAGTCTCCTCTTCCTGGAAAATCGACCCCCAGTCCGACTTGTGCCCTGTTGGCGCCGTTATGCCGATGGCTGCGAGCGCGAACTGTACCTGCGACAGGTCGACCGGCACGCTGGCAGATGCCAGTTCTTCCCGGACCAGCGTGCGGATTTCATTCAGCAGATGTGGAGTCCAGCGTGGCCGGGCGCCCACGGCGCGGATCAAGAGATCGCGCAGCATGTCGGGGCCCAGGCTCTCTTTCGGCAGGCAATCGAGGCAGCCCGACTTGAGCGCTGCGACTGCCATGTCGTGGCGAACCTCGTTCGAGATCATGACTCTCGGCACATCCGCATTCCGCGGCGTCCCGCTCAGAAGCGCGCAGGCGGCGAGCCCGTCGCCGTCCGGGATCACGTAATCCAGCAACACGACGTCAAAACGGCGCTCCCTGATGGCCACGCTGTAAGCCGTCAGGTCCTCCGTCACCGTCACATTCACCTTCAGATCCGTGCGGCCGAACTCGCGTTCCAGTGTCGCCGCATCGAAACGCGAATCTTCGAGCAGCAGCACTTCGACCGGGTCGTCCGGCGTGTGCGGCATCTCCAGCGGATGGAACAAGGCGCCGCGGCGCGGCGTGCATTCCTGTGCCGTCGGGATCATCTCAGCCTCCTTGCCGCGGTGGTTCCTGTCGTTTGAAAGGACACTAGGGGGCGAGCGGTGAGCCGGACGTTAACGGACGCGCCTCAGGTGAGACCGAATTGTCTAAAATTCGGAGCAGCCTGCCGACGGTCTTTACGTCGTGTTGAGACCTTTCGACCTAGTCCTTCCCGGCGGAGGACGCGACGATGACGGCGGATGCGGGTCACCTTGAAAAGGCAGGCGGTGCGGAGGACAGCTTCGAGACATATCTGTATCTCATAACCCATGATCTGCGCGCCTGCTTCCGGGCGCTCAAGACGATCCCGGTCTGGATCGCCGAGGACCTGAACAACGCGGAGGTGCCGGCGGAAGTATATGCCCATCTGGAGATGCTGACGACCCAGGCGCTGCGGGGCGATCGGATGCTGATAGACCTGCGGGAATTCTCGCGTGTCGGCAGGCTCTCCAGCCCGCCCGTGACGGAAGACATCCGCAGCATAGCGGAGCGCTGCTGGAAGGCTCTGAGCCCGCCGGACACGGTAGAACTCGATCTGGATCAGGCGGAAGGTGCTGTCACGTTGCCGCACGAGGACGCCACGCGGCTCTTCTCCGCGCTGCTGGAGAACGCGGTCAAGCATCGCGATCGTCCCGAAGGTCACGTGCGGATCGTAAGCTCCTCCGAACCTGACGCGCGCATCCGGATCGAGGACGACGGGCCGGGCATCGCGGAAGAGTACCGCGAGAAGGCGTTCGAGCTTCTCACCACGCTCAGGCCACGGGACGCATGCGAGGGCAGCGGAGTGGGGCTCGCGCTGGCCCGCAAGATCGTCGAGGCGGCGGGCGGGGTCATCGGCCTAGAGCACGTTCGCGCGGGCCGTGGACTGTGCGTTTCGATCCACCTGCCGCAAGGGGAGGATTTGGTCAATTGAGGATGTGAAGACAGCAGGCCGCAACGGAAGACGTTGCCGGAAGGCAGTGGAGGGCGGACCAGGTTCGACGCGGCGTAACGGCAGGCACCGATGGAAGTGGGAGAGCAGGCTGCAGATCGAGACGATGCGAAGCGATGCCTCGGGACCGCAGGCGGGGTCGTGACCCGGACGGGCGAAATCCGACGTCATCGCCCGAATGGGAGCAGGCGCGTCAATAACGGTCGTGCAGCGCCGCGGGCAGAAACCGAAGCGCAGAGCGATGAGCAAGGGGCACGGCGCAAAGCGCTCAAGGCTGAGGGCTGAGGGCTGTGGGAACTGGGAACTTGGAACCGGGAACTTGGAACTTGGAACTTGGAACTTGGAACTTGGAACTTGGAACTTGGAACTTGGAACTTGGAACCGGGAAAAGCGCGGAGAGCCAATCGCCAAACGCCGAAAGCAAGATACCCGTCTCCCAGTGCTCCGCGGAACCACGACTGCGGATGGAGCATCGACAGAAGAAGACAAGCCTCACCCGCGCCAGCCCCGTTCCGTTGTCCACCCTGCATCAGGGTGCACCAAAAGCGCAGCGCTCCCTTGGCTCCCGGCGGCCCGCCTCCTATAAGGCCCCCGTCAGCGGCGTCGGAGGCACCATGCGCAAGGCAGAGATCACGCGGAAGACGGCGGAGACCGAGATCACGGTCCGCATCGACCTCGACGGCACCGGGCAGTATGACAACCGCACCGGCGTGGGGTTCTTCGACCACATGCTCGACCAGCTCGCCCGTCATTCGCTGATCGACATGCAGGTGCGATGCGACGGGGACCTGCACATCGACGACCACCATTCGGTCGAGGACACCGGCATCGCGATCGGGCAGGCTCTGGCGCAGGCGCTCGGCGACAAGCGCGGCATCCGGCGCTACGGCGCCTGCCTGCTGCCGATGGACGACGCGCTGGTGCGGGCGGCGCTCGACCTTTCCGGCCGGCCCTACCTCGTGTGGAACGTCGAGCTGCCGATGCCCAAGATCGGGACCTTCGACACCGAGCTGGTGCGCGAATTCTTCCAGGCGCTCAGCACCCACGGCGGCATCACGCTGCACGTGGACGCCTTGCACGGCTTCAACTCCCACCACATCGCCGAAGCGGCGTTCAAGGCCGTCGCACGCGCCCTGCGCGAGGCGGTCGAGACCGACGCGCGCAAGGCCGACGCGATCCCCTCGACCAAGGGCGCGCTCTGAGCCGATGCTGACCGTCCTGATCGACTACGAAAGCGGCAACCTGCACTCGGCCGAAAAGGCCTTCCAGCGCATGGCGCGGGAGACCGGCGGCGGTGAGGTGATCGTCTCGGACCGGGCCGAGGATGTCGCCCGCGCCGACCGGATCGTCCTGCCGGGCGATGGCGCCTTCCCGGCCTGCTGTGCGGCGCTGAAGGGGCGCGAGAACCTCTTCGACGCGCTGAAGGAGGCGGTCGAGGTCAAGGCCCGGCCCTTCCTCGGCATCTGCGTCGGCATGCAGCTGATGGCGCGCATCGGCCACGAATACCACGAGACGGCGGGCCTCGGCTGGATCGACGGAGAGGTCGAGCGGATCCGGCCCGCCGACCCGGCGCTGAAGGTGCCGCACATGGGTTGGAACGATCTGGTCGTGGACCAGCCGCACCCGGTTCTTGACGGGATCGAGACCGGGCAGCACGCCTACTTCGTGCATTCCTACCACATGCGCGTGAGCGACCGGACCCAGCTTCTGGCCCATGCGGAGTACGGCGCGCCGATCACCGCGATCGTCGGGCGGGACACGATGATCGGCACCCAGTTCCACCCGGAGAAGAGCCAGCAGACCGGCCTCAGGCTGATCGCGAATTTCCTCGCCTGGACACCGTGACGGCGGACACCCACCCGGAAAGACGCGGATCAGGCGATGCGGGCCGGGCCTGAGCCCGTCCCCGCACTCTCAGCCGATCACCGGGCCCGGGTCCAGTTCTGCCCGAGGCAGATCGGACCGATGCAGCCCGAGACCTTCAGATTGTCGCCCGACATCTGCATCTTGGACTTGTAGACCTTGTCGTTCGACGGTCGCCAGATCTTGCCGTTGGCATAGGCGCCGCCGCCCTGGGGCTCCATGTCCCAGACCAGGGCCTTGCCGATGCTCGGGCTTTTGTATTCGCCACCGGAATTGAAGGTCCGGGCGATGGTGCCGCAGATCTTCGCACCGCAGGGCGCCATCCGGACGATCGCATAGGCGCCGTCGTCGACTTCGGTCTTCCACATGCCCTCGACGGGATCGGCAGAGGCCGCGCCGGCAGTGAGGGCAAGCGCCGCGGCGGCGGCGAGGCGTTTCAGCATGAGGGGTCCTCCCGTGACTCGTGCGGGCCGAGTGTTGCGGGGGAACGGCGCCCGGACAAGTCCGATTGCAAATTGCGTCACGTCATGCGACAGCCCCGCCATCCCGAAAAGACCGGAGCGCGCCATGATCCTCTACCCCGCCATCGACCTCAAGGACGGGCAAGCCGTCCGGCTGCTGCACGGCGAGATGGACAAGGCCACGGTCTTCAACGACGACCCGGCCGCGCAGGCGCGGGCCTTCGTGGCGGCGGGCTGCGAATGGCTGCACCTCGTGGACCTGAACGGCGCCTTCGCCGGCGCACCGGTCAACGCGGCGGCGGTCGAGGCGATCCTGGCCGAAACGCGGGTGCCCGCCCAGCTCGGCGGCGGCATCCGGGACATGAAGACCATCGAGGCCTGGCTGGACAAGGGGCTGGCGCGGGTCATCCTCGGCACGGTCGCGGTCGAGAACCCTGCGCTCGTGCGCGAGGCCGCAGCGGCCTTTCCGGGCAAGGTGGCGGTCGGCATCGACGCCCGCAACGGAAGGGTCGCGACCCGGGGCTGGGCCGAGGAAACGAATGTCGAGGTCACCGAGCTTGCCCGCAGTTTCGAGGACGCGGGCGTCGCAGCGATCATCTACACCGACATCATGCGCGACGGGGCGATGAAGGGCCCGAACATCGAAGCGACCGCGGCCCTGGCGCGCGCGGTGGCGATCCCCGTGATCGCGAGCGGCGGGGTCTCCTCGCTCGATGACCTGATCGCGCTGCGCGACTGCGGCGCGGAGCTGAACGGCGCGATTTCGGGGCGGGCGCTCTATGACGGCGCGCTCGATCTCGGCGCGGCGCTTCAGGCTCTGAAAGGGTGAAACGGGCGACCCGCGCGGTCCTGCTGACAGCGCTCGCGGTCTGTTTCCTGCCGCTCGTGGCGGTGGTGGCCTCGAGCTGGTTCGCCCAATGGAACGGCTGCACGTTGCACGAAGGGTTCTCGAACCCCTGCGTCGTGAACGGCGTCGATTACGGCGAAACGCTCTCGACGCTTTTCGTCTCGGGCTGGTTCATGCTGCTGACGCTGCCCGTGGCCTTCATCCTCGTGATCATCCTCGGGGTGATGGGCCTGCGCGACCTGATCCGGCGGCGGGGCTGAGCCTCAGCCGGGCCCGTCCAGCGGCGACGGCGCCGCTTCGGCGACATTGTGGGGTTCGGGCGGATGGCCCGGCGTGCCGGGGAACATGTTGGCGGCGAGAATACTGACGACAAACGCGATCAGGACGATGACTTCCTTCAAGACCTTTCCTTTCCGTTGCAGGAAACCAACCCGTCCCCCCTGCCCCGGTTCCGCCGCCGCTTTACGGCCGGCACGCGCTCGCCTATGAGACGGACATGCTGAAGACCCGCATCATCCCCTGCCTGGACGTGGCCGACGGCCGCGTCGTGAAAGGCGTGAACTTCGTCGACCTGCGCGACGCGGGCGACCCGGTGGACGCCGCCCGCGCCTATGACGCGGCGGGCGCGGACGAGATCTGCTTCCTCGACATCCACGCCACGCACGAGAACCGCGGCACGATGTTCGAGGTCGTCACCCGCACCGCCGAAAGCTGCTATGTGCCGCTGACGGTCGGCGGCGGCGTGCGGACGGTGCAGGACGTGCGCAACCTGCTGCTCGCCGGGGCGGACAAGGTCAGCTTCAACTCCGCCGCGCTGGCCAATCCCGACGTGGTGGCCGCGGCCGCGGACCATTTCGGCGCGCAATGCATCGTGGTGGCGATCGACGCGAAGACCGTGGCGCCGGGCAAGTGGGAGTGCTTCACCCACGGCGGGCGGAAGCCGACGGGCATCGACGCCGTCGAATTCGCCGTGAAGATGGCGGAAAAGGGCGCCGGAGAGATCCTGCTGACCTCGATGGACCGCGACGGAACGCGCGCGGGCTTCAACCTGCCGCTGACGCGCGCGATCTCGGACGCGGTGCCGGTGCCGGTCATCGCGAGCGGAGGCGTCGGCACGCTCGACCACCTGGTCGAGGGGATCACCGAGGGCCATGCCTCGGCCGTGCTCGCCGCCTCGATCTTCCATTTCGGCGATCACACCATCGCCGAGGCCAAGGCGCACATGGCCGCGGCCGGTATCCCGATGAGGCTGACATGAGCACGCTGCACGACCTTGCGGCCACCGTGATGGCCCGCCGCGGCGCCGATCCGGACAGTTCGTGGACCGCGAAGCTGCTCTCCAAGGGGCCGGAGAAATGCGCCGAGAAATTCGGCGAAGAGGCGATCGAGGCCATCGTCGAGGCGGTGAAGGGCGACCGCGAGCGGCTGACCTCGGAGGCGGCGGACGTGCTCTACCACCTGCTCGTCATGCTCGCGGCCCGCGACGTGACGCTGGCCGAGGTCGAGGCCGAACTGGCCCGGCGCGAAGGCACCTCGGGCATCGCCGAGAAGGCCGCGCGCGGGGGCTGACCCTCCCCGTCACTCGTTCCCGGGCACACCGTAGGAGGGCGCCGCGCGGGGGTCGAGGGCACGGGTCACATAATCCTCCATCTGGGGCTCGTAGACCGCCCAGGCGGCCTCGAGCGCCGAGATCGGGCAATCCTCGGTCCAGTCGATGCGCAGCTCGGCCAGCGGCCAGCTCTGGCTGTCGACCAGCAGGAGGCCCGCAGAATGGACCGGCCCGGCCTCTCCCCCGGCATCGAGCCCGGCGCGCAGGGCGCCCAGAAGGCGCGCGCCGAGGTGGCCGGCGGCAGTGTGGAAGTGGTCGGTCATGGCCCCGGGCACGCCCGCGTCGGCCAGCAGGTTGCCCGCCGCGGCGGCGTCGGGACAGCGCGCCTCGGCCCAGAGGCCCAGCACCTGCGCGCCCGACAGGATCGCGGGCGCGCCCGCGGTGCCGACGGCCAGAACCTGCCGCCAGTCCATATGCGCGCCGGTCCGCGCCAGGATCGCCAGAGCCTCCTCGGCCGTCGCGCCCCGTTCCATGAGGTCGAGCGCCTGCGGCCCGAGCCGCGGATCGGTCACGTTCTGCGTCGCGACCGCCCCGACTCCGGCGCGCGCGAAGGCGCAGCGCGCGGCCACGGCGGGCGAGGAGGACGAGATCGCCACCCCGAACATGCCGGTCGTCGAACAGCGGCCCGTGATGGAAAAGGTCATGTCACCTCCGGTCAGCGGATGCCGGGCCGCAGCCCGGCGGTTTCGGGCGGCTCACGCCGCGTCCCCGTCCGGGATCACCGCGGTGGCGTCGATCTCGACCAGCCATTCGGGCCGCGCGAGCGCCACCACGACGAGCCCGGTGCAGACCGGGTGCACGCCCCTGATGTAATCGCCCATCGTGCGATAGACCGCCTCGCGGTGGCGCACGTCGGTCAGGTAGACCACCAGCTTCGTCACGTGCTCCATCCGGCCGCCGCATTCCTCGACCAGCTGACGGATGTTGGCCATCACCTTGTGGGTCTGCGCCACCGGGTCGCTGCTGGAGATGCTCTCGGCGGTGTCGAGGTCCTGCGGGCACTGGCCGCGCAGGAAGATCGTCGTGCCGCCCCGGGCGACCACGGCCTGCGCGAGGTCGTTGTCGAGCTTCTGCTCGGGATAGGTGTCGCGGGTGTTGAACCTGCGGTGACGGTAATGCGCCATGGATCGGGTCCTTCCCGTGGTTGGGTTTCAGCTCTTTTCGTAGGCCTGGTAATTGCGCTGCACCCCGATGTGGGTCGCGATGTACTTCGCGTCATACCAGCAGCCGTAGATGAACGACGAGGCCCGGTTGGTCAGGTCCGGCAGGCCGAGGAAGTAGATCCCCGGCTCGGCCGAGATGCCGCGCTTGTGCCACGGCGTGCCGTCCTCGTGAAAGGCGCCGACCTGCAGCCAGCCGAAATCGAAGCGGAAGCCCGTGGCCCAGATGATCGTGCCGATCCCGGCTTGCGCGAGGTCGAGCTGCCGGATCGGGGTCGTGACGCAATCCGGATCGGGCGTGATCTCCCAGGCCGCGGGCTCGGGCGGCAGGTCGATGCCGGTGCGGGCGACATAGTCGTCGGCCTCGCGCAGCACCTCGAGATAGGCGCGGTCGCCCTCCTGCAGGTTCCGGCCGAGGTCGTCCGCGATCCGCAGCACGCCCTCGTCCCAGCCCTCGGTCATGCCGAGAACGGTGATCCCCATGTGGCCGAGCCGGCGGAAATCGACCGTGCGCCCGCCGTCGTAGCCGCTCACCGCAAAGGCCACGTGCTTCTTCTTCGGCGTGGTCGTGATCTCGTCCCACTTGCCAAGCACGCCCAGCCACCAGACGTAATCGCGCTCGCGATAGGCGCGCGGCGGGCGGTAATGCTCGCCGATCGACAGGTAGACCTCGCGCCCGGCAAGACAGAGCTCCTCCGCGATCTGGCAGCCCGAGGCGCCGCCGCCGACCACCAGGACCGCCCCCTCGGGCAGCGCCTCCGGGCTGCGGTAGGACGAGGAATGGAGCTGCGTCACCCCCGCCCCGTCGGGCACGATCGCGGGGATGGAAGGGACTTGGAACGGGCCGGTCGCCGCGACGACGCGCTGCGCCTCGATCTCGCCCGCCGAGGTCTCGACCCGGAAGCCGGGCCGCCCGTCGCAGCGGCGCACGCGCGTCACCTCGACCCCGGTGCGGATCGGCGCGTCGATCATCCGCGCGTAATCCTCGAAATAGCGCGCCATCCGTGCCTTCGGCGGGAAGGCATCGGGATGGACGTCGTCGAAGGCGAGGTTGGGGAACCGGTCATGCCATGCCGGGCCGTTCGCCACGAGCGAGTCCCAGCGTTTCGAGTGCCACGCCTCGGCCACCCGGTCGCGTTCGAACACGAGGTGCGGGATCTGCATCTCGCTCAGGTGCTCGCTCATGGCGATCCCCGCCTGCCCTGCTCCGACGACGAGCGTGTCGATCCGTTCCCGTGTCATGGTCCCCGTCCTGCTGCCGGCGGCCAGACTGGGGCCTCGCGCCGCAAGTGGAAAGCGGAAAGTCCCGCGCACGCCGATCAGCGGTAGATCGCGGTCTCGGGTGCCGCGCCTTCGCGCACGCTGGCGCGGTACATGCCCTCGCAGTTGAAGGGCAGCGCCAGGGTGCCGTCCCGGTCGACCGCGATCACCCCGCCCGAGCCGTCGTTGCGGCCCAGATCCTCCATCACCACGTGGCGCGCCGCCTGATCGAGCGTCTCGCCCGCGTGGCGCATCCGGGCGGCGATCTCGGCCCCGGCGGTGTAGCGGATGAACACCTCGCCGTGGCCGGTGCCCGAGACGGCGCAGGTGGCGTTGTCGGCGAAGCAGCCCGCGCCGGGGATCGGCGTGTCGCCGACGCGGCCCGGCAGCTTCGCCGTCATCCCGCCGGTCGAGGTCGCGGCGGCGAGGTTCCCGTCCCGGTCGCGCGCCACCGCGCCCACGGTGCCATGGCGGCGGGCCGGATCGTCGCTCTCCTCGCCCCGCGCGCGCATCGCGAGCGTGTCCTGCAGCGCGTCCCAGCGGGACTGGGTGAAGAAATACGCCTCCGCCTCGAAGGGCAGTCCGGCCTCCTGCGCGACCTGCAGCGCCATCGGGCCGATCAGGCAGACATGCGGCGTGCGCTCCATCACCGCGCGGGCGGCGCGGATCGGGTTGCGGGGGCCGAAGATGCCCGCGACGGCACCGGCGGCACGGTCGCGCCCGTCCATGATGCAGGCGTCCATCTCCTGTCTGCCCTCGCTGGTGAAGACCGCGCCGCGCCCGGCGTTGAAGAGCGGCTCGTCCTCCAGCGCGCAGACCGCGGCCGTCACCGCGTCGAGCGCCGCGCCGCCCTCGCGCAGCACCGCCTCTCCGGCCTCGAGCGCGCGGGCGAGGGCTGCGTGATAGGCCGCCTCCTTCTCGGGGGTCATCGCGGATTTCAGGATCGTCCCGGCGCCGCCGTGGATCGCGAGTGCGTAGGGCATGTCGTTACTCCCATTCCCCTTCGAGCAGCGCCCGGGTTTCCTTGACCGCCACGTCCCAGAGACGGTCGGTGTCTTCCTCGGGCCGTTGGTAGAGCCCGCCGTAATTGCCGTCCCCGATCAGCGCGCGGACGCCTTCGGCATTGCGGTCGCGCAGCCGGTCGAAGGCCACGAAGGGCTTCTGCCCGGAGGGCATCTCCCGCCCTGCCAGCCGGGTCCAGGGGAAGTTCTCCATCCAGCTCGCGTGGCTCGCGACCGGGTCGATCTCCTGCACGCAGGCCCAGGTCTTCGGCGCGCGCCACCAGTCGTGGAAGCGGCAGCGGGCGCCCGGGTTGGCCTGCATCCATTCCATCGTCACCGGCTGCACGGGGGTGTTGCCGCCATGGCCGTTCACGATCAGCACCCGGCGGAAGCCCGTCGCGTAGAGGCTGTCGAGAATGTCGCGCACCAGCGCGGCATAGGTCGCGAGCCGCAGCGTCACGGTGCCGGGATAGGCCATGAAATAAGGTGTGAGCCCATAGGCCACCGCCGGGAAGACCGGCACGCCGAGCGGCGCGGCCGCGTCGCGCCCGACCCGTTCGGCGAGGATCGAGTCGGTCGCGAGGCTCAGCTGCGCATGCTGCTCGGTGCATCCCAGAGGCAGGACGCAGCGGTCGTCGGTCTCGAGGTAGCGCTCGATCTCGCCCCAGTTGCTTTCGGAAATCAGCATTTTGTCCCCCTGTCGGCCCTCGTCCCGGCATGAATGCCGCGTCGGGGCTCGGGCCGCCAGAGGGAAGTCGCGGGGCTCAGCCGCCGGCCGCCTCCTTCGCCTTCATCTCGGCGATGGTCTTCATCATCGTCTCGCGGTCGACCCGCTGCCCGAACGGGTGGCTCGCCGAGAGCCCGCCGCAGACCGGCACCGCCTGCCCGTCCACGTAGGAGGCGAGCGGCGAGCAGAGCCAGAGGACGGCGGCCGCGATCTCCTCGGGTTCGCCGCCGCGCTGGAGGGGCGTCATCTGGCCGAGCCGCGGCGCCGAGTTGGTCGCCCGGGCGTAATCGTAGAGCGGGCGCGTCATCTCGGTCTCGATCAGGCCGGGGCAGATCGCGTTGACCCGCACGCCCGTCCCGGTGAGCTGGTAGGAGGCCGTCTGCGCGAGGTTGATCACCCCCGCCTTCGAGGCCGAGTAATGCGGCGGGCCCGCATTGGCGCGCATGCCCGCGACCGAGGCCGTCAGCACGATGGAGCCGCCGCCCTGCCGGCGCATCACGGGCGCCGCGTGCTTCACCGCAAGGAACGGGCCGATCAGGTTCACGCGCAGCACCTCGGCCCAGATCTCGGGCGTCGCGTCGAAGAGCGGCTGGTTGAGCGCGCCGCCGGTGATCCCGGCGTTGGCATGGAAGATGCCGAGCGAGCCGAAGGTCGTCTCGGCCTCCTCCACGGCCGCGATCACGTCGGCTTCGCGGCCCGCATCCATCACCATGTGCCGCGCCTGGCCGCCCGCCGCGCGGATCGCCTCGGCCACCTGCGCGACGCCCTCGGCCATGTCGCAGCAGAGCACCTGCGCCCCGGCCTCGGCCAGGAGCTGCGCGGTCGCCCGTCCGATCCCCGAGGCCGCGCCCGTGACGATGGCGCCGGTGCCGCCCAAATCTATCGTGATGCCTGTCATCTTGTCCTCCCTGTGGTCCGGCACTGCGCCGGTGACAGCCGCGACGCGGCTTGGTATTCAGTGACGATGGATACTCTCGCGCCGCTCGGCCAGCCCCCCGCATCGGACCAGTCGCCGCGCTTCCGGCAGAAGCGCGACCTGATCCTCGACGCCGCGGCCACGCTGATCAACGAACGCGGGCTGAAGGGGCTCACCTTCGTGGCGGTGGCCGAGGCCGTGGGGCTCAACACCACCTCGGTCACCTATTACTTCAAGCGCAAGGAGCTGCTGGCCGCCGCCGCCATCGAGCGGACAATCGACATGCTGGCGAGCCTGCTGGACGAAGCGCAGGCGCAGCCGACGCCCGAGGCGCGGGTGCGGCAGTTCCTCAAGGCCTACCTCGTGCAGGCCGGGACCGCGCGGCTCGGCCAGGCGCGGCCGATGACGATCCTGTCGGACATGCGCGCGATGGAGGACCCGCAGCGCGCCCGGCTGACCGAGGCCTATGTCCACCGCATCGCCCGCGGGGCGGCCCGGCTTTTCGGCGATGCCGCGGACCCGCTGAACCGGGCCCGGGCCCATATCCTGCTGGACAGCCTGTTCTGGTCGCGCGCCTGGCTCGCCAAGTATTCCGTCGGGGATTACGAGCGGATCGGGCGCAAGCTGATGCAGCTGTTCGACCACGGCATCCTGCCCGAAGGGACGGGTTGGAAGGTCGCGGCGCCGCCGCGGGACCCGGTGCCCGAGGACGCCGAGATCACGCCCGAGACCTATCTGCGCGTCGCCACCCGGCTGATCAACGAACGCGGCTACCGCGGCGCCTCGGTCGAGCGGATCGCGGGTGAGCTGAACGTCTCGAAGGGCAGTTTCTACCATCACCTGCAGGGCAAGGACGATCTCGTCCTCGAATGCTTCCAGCGCAGCTATGGCCGGTTCAGCCAGGCGCAGCGCCGTGCCATCAACCTGCCGGGCACGCATCGCGACCGGCTCGCGGCGGTGCTGGGCGACCTGCTCGACATCCAGTTCGACGCGAGCTTCCCGCTGGTCCGGATCACCGCGCTGCAGGCGCTGCCGACCGATCTGCGCCGCATCGTGCTGGCGCGGTCGGACCGGATGGCGACGCGCTTCGCCGGGATGATCTCGGACGGGATCGAGGAGGGCTCGATCCGCCCGCTCGACCCGCTGATCGCGAGCCAGTGGGTGACCGGGCTGATCAACTCGGCCCATGACATGCGGCTCTGGGCCGCCGAGCAGCCGAGCCGCTCCGAGGCGGTCGCGCTCTACGCCCATCCGATCGCCCACGGACTTTTCGCCCCGCGCTGATCCCTCATTCCGCGGCGATCTCTGCGGCGGTGCCGGCCTGCTGTTCGGGCGGAAACGGCACGGCCTCGCCTTCGGCCGAGAAGCTCAGCGTCCCGTCCGCCACGTCGCCGCGGCGCAGGGTCTTTCGGTCCCACATGTAATCCTGCTTGTGGATCCACGGGAAGCTCTGGCCATGTTTCGGCAGCCGGTGCATCACCCGCAGGAAATAGCCCGAGGTGAAGCTGATCGAGGTGTTGATCTGGGCGAAATCCTCCGACGTGGCCTTCGGCGTCACCTGCACGAAGCCCTTGCGGTCCATGTAGCGCAGCAGGCGGCAGGCGTATTCCGCGACAAGGTCCACCTTCAGCGTCCAGGACGCGTTGGTGTAGCCCCGGAAATAGAGCAGGTTCGGCACGTTCGAATACATGAAGCCCTTGAAGATCAGCTGCTTGCCGGGCTCCACCCGCTGGCCGTCCACGCTGACCTCTATGCCGCCGAAGTAATCCAGCACCAGCCCCGTCGCCGTGACGATCGTGTCGACCTCCAGCAGGCGGCCGTCCTTCATCCGGATCCCCTCGGGCAGGATGCGCTCGATCTCGCCCGTCACCATCTCGGCGCGGCCGCCCTTGAGCGCCTCGAAGAAATCGCCGTCCGGCACCACGCAGATCCGCTGCTGGCCGGGCCAGTAGCCGGGGGTGAAATGCTTTTCCCACTCGGGGACCTTGCCCTCCAGCTCCTTGCCGATCGCGCCGACCATCATCCGCTTGGTCGCGCGGATGTCCTTCGCCATCCGCTTGCGCCGCATCTGGCCTGCAAGGATGATCCGCCAGCGCGCCAGGGAATATCCCGCGCGCCCGGGGATCATCCGCTTCAGCACGTTGCCGATCCGGTCCTTCGAGGGTCGGTTGACCACATAGGTGGGCGAGCGCTGCACCTGGATGACCTGCGCCGCCGTCTCGGCCAGCGTGGGCGTCAGGGTGACCGCGGTGGCCCCCGATCCGATGACCGCGATCCGCCGCCCGGCGGGGTCGTAGTCTTCGGGCCAGAACTGGGGATGGATCATCTGCCCCGCGAAATCCTCCATGCCTGCGATCTCCGGCAGGTAGCCCTCGTCGTACTTGTAATAGCCCGAGGCGAGGAACAGGAACCGCGTCGTGAGCGCCACCTCGCCCTCCGGGGTCGCGCAGGTCAGGCGCCAGAGGGCCGCGGCGCTGTCGTATTCGGCACGGCGCACCTGGTGGTCGTAGCGGATCAGCGGATCGAGCCCGTTCTCCCGCGCGGTCTCCTCGATATAGCCGCGGATCAGGTGCCCCTCCGAGATCGCCTTGGCATGTTTCCACGGCTTGAAGGCATATCCCATCGTGTGCATGTCGCTGTCCGACCGGATCCCCGGATAGCGGAAAAGGTCCCAGGTGCCGCCCATGCGCGCACGCCCCTCCAGGATCGCGAAGCGCTTGCCGGGGCATTCCGTCTTCAGATATCGGGCCACCCCGATCCCCGAAAGCCCGGCACCGATGATCAGGACGTCGTAATCCGCTTGCGGCATCTCAGCATACCCATAATTCGAAAACTGAAACCGGGATACACCGGCGGGACCGGAAATGAAACGGAAAACCGCCTCTGCCCGGTACGTGAACCGCGCTTGCATCGCCCGGCAACCGGGATAGGATCGACGCGCCGCAACAGGGAGGACGGGCCATGGCCGAAGCTCAGGTCAACGGGATCACCATATATTACGAAGACCACGGCGCGAAGGAGGGCCAGGCGCTGCTGCTGATCACCGGCGTCGGCACCCAGAGCACGCGCTACCCGCAGGCCTTCGTCGACATCCTCACGGCCCGGGGCTACCGCGTGGTGAAGATGGACAACCGCGACATCGGGCTGAGCCAGAAGTTCACCGAAGCCGGCATACCGGACTTTCAGGCAGCGACCCGCGCGAAGAAGGAGGGGCGCCAGGCCGACCTGCCCTATCAGCTTTCCGACATGGCCGCCGACTGCGCCGCGCTGCTCGATCATCTCGGCATCGACAATGCCCATGTCTGCGGCTTCTCGATGGGCGGCATGATCGCCCAGCTCGTTGCCATCGAGCACCCGGAGAAGGTGCTCTCGCTCATCTCCATCATGTCGAACACCGGCAATCCCGAGATCCCCGGCGGCACGAAGGAGGCGATGGCCGCACTGACCGCCCCGCGCCCCGATCCGAACGAGGACCGCGAGGCCTACATGGCCGCGATGGTGAACACCGCGCGCGTCATCGGCAGCCCGGCATGGCCGCAGGACGAGGCGCTGATCCGGAAGGGCATCGAGATCGACCTCGACCGCTCCTTCCATCCCACGGGCTTCGCCCGGCAATATGCCGCGATCCTCGCCACCTACGACCGGCGGCCGCATCTGCAGAAGCTGACGATGCCCGCCACGGTGATCCACGGCATCCAGGATCCGCTGGTGCCGATCGAGGGCGGGCGGGACACGGCCGCCAACATCCCCGGGGCCGAACTGATCGAGATCGACGGGATGGGGCACAACATCCCGCCCGAGCTCTACGAACGCCTCGCCGACGGGATCGAGACCGCGACCCGGCGCGCTGCGGCCTGAACCGCGCGGCGGCGGCCCCCTCGGGCCGCCGCACTCAGTCCCGACGGATCACGCCTTCGGCGTGATCTGCCGGATCAGCCCTTCCTGCGCCACGTCGGCCACCAGCCGTCCGTCCCGCGTGAAGATCCGCCCGCGCGTGAAGCCGCGCGCCCCGCCCGCCCAGGGCGCGTTCATCTCGTAGAGCAGCCATTCGTCCATCCGGAATGCGCCGTGCAGCCAGAGCGTGTGATCGAGGCTCGCCACCATCATGTCGGGCCGTCCGAAGCCCATGCCCGCCCGGTTCAGCGCCGCCCCGATCAGCCCGAGGTCCGAGGTATAGGCCAGCGCCGCACGGTGCAGGTGCGGATCGTCGGGCAACGCGTTCTGCGTCCGCATCCAGGCCGCCTGCCGGACGACCGGGCCGGTCTCGACGAAGGGCGGCCGGTCCTCGCAGGGCCGCACCTCGATGGGGCGCCGCTTGGTGAGGAACTTGTGGTGCATGGGGTGCAGGTTGTCGCGGTACTTCTGGGCCAGCTCGGTCTCGTTCATCAGGCCCTCGGGGCCCGGCACGTCCGGCATCTCGTCCTGGAATTCGAGTCCCGCCTCCTCCACGTGGAAGGAGCAGGCCATGTTCAGGATCGGCTTGCCGTTCTGCACCGCGACGATCCGGCGGGTGTTGAAGCTGCCGCCGTCGCGATCGCGCTCGACCCGGTAGAGCACGGGCTTCGTCGCATCGCCGGGACGCATGAAATAGGCATGCAGCGAATGGGCCGGGCGGTCGGCCTCGACCGTGCGGGTGGCGGCCGACAGGGCCTGCGCGATCACCTGTCCGCCGAAGCTGCGACCCTTGCCGTCGGGCGTGGCGATGCCGCGGAAGTAATCCTCCTCGATCGGCTCCACGTCGAGGATGGGGGTCAGCTCGTCTTCGCCCTCTGGCGCGCGGTCCGGGGTGGCTTCGGTCATTGTGGCGTCTCCGGTCAGATAGTGACCGGTTGGTCCGTCATTGCGGCCATGGTTGCAAGGTCTTTGTGACGGCAAACCCCGCCCCTGCTTCCTCTTGCCATAAATATCCCCGCCGGAGGCATCGCGGAGAAAGGGCTCGATGCCCTTTCTCCGCGACCCCCGGGCGACGTCCATCGGACGGCGCAAACTCCGCCGGGTTGCGCCGCCTCCGGCGTCGCGCGGGGGACGCCGCTGCCGGGCATCGAGCCCGGCAGCGCCGTTGCCTCCGGCGGGGATATTTATGGCAAGAGGAAGGGGGGACCTGCCCTAGTTCAGAAGCGGGTGGTGGCAGGCGATCGTGTGGCCCGGGGCGATCTCGCGGATCTCCGGCACCTCCGCCGCGCAACGCTCGGTCGCATAGGGACAGCGGGTGCGGAAGGGGCAGCCCGAGGGCGGGTTCACCGGCGACGGCAATTCGCCCGGGATCAGCTCCACCCGGTCGCGCAGCGCCTCCGGGTCCGGTTCCGGCACCGCGGCCAGAAGCGTGCGGGTGTAGGGATGCACCGGATGCCGGTAGATCGTCTCGGCCGGGGCCAGTTCGCAGAGCTTGCCGAGATACATCACGGCCACCCGGTCCGACACGTGCTTCACCACCGCGAGGTCGTGGCTGATGAAGAGCATGGTCAGCCCGAACTCGCCCTTGAGCCGCTCGAGCAGGTTCAGCACCTGCGCCTGGACCGAGACGTCGAGGGCCGAGACCGCCTCGTCGCAGACCAGAAGCTCCGGCTTCAGGATCAGCGCGCGCGCGATCGAGATCCGCTGGCACTGCCCGCCCGAGAATTCATGCGGGCGGCGCTCCATCGCCTGATCGGGGTTGATGCCGACGAGGTCGAGCATCTCGGCCACGCGGGCGGCATGCTCCGCCCTGGTGCCGATCCCCGCGATCTCGAGCGGGGCCGCGACGATGTCGCGGATGGTCTGACGCGGGTTGAGCGAGGCGATCGGGTCCTGGAAGATCATCTGGAACCGGCGGCGCGCGGCCTGCAGCTCGCGCCCCTTCAGCCCCGTCAGCTCCTTGCCGTCGAGCCGCACGGAGCCCCGGGTGGGCCGCGGCAGCTGCATCACCGCCCGTGCGGCCGAGGACTTCCCGCAGCCCGATTCTCCCACCAGGCCCAAAGTCTCGCCCCGTCTCACATGCGCCGTGAAATCGGTGACCGCGTGGACCTTGGCCTTGCGGCTCAGGGGATATTCCACCGTCAGGTTCTCGATGCTCAGGAAGGCGTCGATCTTGCCGGTCGGGGCGTTCATGCGGCCACCTCCCTGTTCAGCGGTTTGATGCAGGCCCATTGGTGCGTCGCGGTGCCCTCGAGCTCGGGCACGGTGCGGCGGCAGGCCTCTTCGGCGAAGCGGCAGCGGGGCGCGAAGGGGCAGCCCGGCGGCGGGTTGATGAGATCGGGGGGCCGGCCCTCGATGGCATCGAGCTTGCGGTGCGGCGGATCGGTGACCCGCGGGATCGAGGCGAAGAGCGCGGCCGTGTAGGGCATCGCGGTGTTGCGGAAGAGCTCGGTCACCGGGGCCTTCTCGACGATGCGGCCGGCATACATCACCGCGACCTCGTCGCAGCGGCCCGCGACCACGCCCATGTCGTGGGTGATCAGGACCATCGCCATGTTCCGCTCGCGCACCATGCGTTGCAGCAGGTCGAGGATCTCGGCCTGCACGGTCACGTCGAGCGCTGTGGTGGGCTCGTCCGCGATCAGCAGGTCCGGCTCGCAGGCGATGGCGATGGCGATGGCCACCCGCTGGCGCATCCCGCCCGAGAGCTGGTGCGGATACTGGTCGACGCGCACGTCCGGCTGCGGCAGGCCCACGGCCCTGAGCAGCTCCACCGCCTTCCTGCGGGCATCGCGCTTGCCCATCTTCAGGTGGAAGGTCAGCACCTCGGAGATCTGCTTGCCGATGGTCAGCACCGGGTTGAGCGCGGTCATCGGGTCCTGGAAGACGATCGCCATCTGCGGCCCGCGCAGCCGGCGCAGCTCGCCTTCGGACATCTGCATCAGGTCCTGGCCGTTCAGCACCACGCGGCTGCCCGGCCCGGTCACCGCGGTCCCGGGCAGAAGGCGCATGATCGAGCGCGAGAGCACCGACTTGCCGGAACCGGATTCGCCCACCACGCCGAGGATCTTGCCGCGTTCCAGCGTGAAGCTCACGCCGTCGACCGCCTGCAGGAGGCCCCGCCCCGTCGCGAAGGCGGTGCGCTGGTTGGTCACTTCGAGAATTGTCTCGCCCATCGGGTCCTCCTCCTCAGATCGCGCCTTCGCGGACATCCGCGAGACGGCGGCGGATCGCGTCGCCCACAAGGTTGAAGCTCAGCACGGTCACGAACATCACCAGCGTCGGGTAGAGCGAGATCCAGGGCGCCGTGCTCAGGTGCTCGCGGCCCTCGGCGATGATCCCGCCCCAGGACGGTGTCGGGGCCTTGACCGAAAGGCCGAGGAAGGAGAGCGAGCCCTCGATCACGATGGCGATCGGGATGTCGATCAGGATGAAGGCGATGAGCGGCCAGATGATGTTCGGGAAGACCTCCTTCGACAGGATCCGGAAGTCCGAGGCCCCGAGCGCGCGGGCCGCCAGCACGAATTCGCGCCCCGCGTAGTTCAGCGTCGCCGCCCGGGTGATCCGCGCCGCGGTCGGGATGAACAGCAGCCCGAGCGAGAAGCAGACCATGAAGAGCGAGCCGCCGAAGATCACCGCGAAGAGCAGCAGGACGACGAGACCCGGAATGGCCAGCCAGGAGTCGATGGCGATGCCCACCACCTCGTCGACCCAGCCCCGGTAATAGCCCGCGGCCATGCCGAGGATCAGGCCGGCGCCGACCCCGATCGCGGGGGCCGCGAAACCGACGGTGAGCGAGACGCGCGCGCCCCAGATGATGCGGCTCAGGAGGTCGCGGCCCAGCACGTCGGTGCCCAGCCAGTGCGCCTCGCTCGGCGGCGACTGGAGGTAGGCCCAGTCGATCTCGTCCGGGGCGGGAAGGCCCCAGAAGGGCGCGCCGATGGCGGCCACGGCCACGATGATCAGCCAGCCGAGCGGGATCCAGAACAAAAGCCCGAACCTGGTGCGCCGCTTGTGCAGCGCGATGGCCGCGGCGTGCTTGTCCTGCACCTCGGTCCCGGCATTGGCGGCACCTGCGGAAGCGGCGTTGGAGTGAGAGATGTCAGCCATGGGCGCCTCGCGTCCGAACCCGCGGATCGAGCCATGCATAGGCGATGTCCACGAGGAAGTTGGCCGTCACGAAGGCCAGCGCGAAGAAGGTCACGCAGCCCTGGATGACGATGAAGTCGCGGGTGTAGACGGCATGGATCAGGAGCCGCCCCACCCCGGGGATGCCGAAGATCTGCTCGATGATGATCGTCCCGCCCAGCAGGCGCGCGACCTGCAGGCCGAGGAGCGTGATCATCGAGAAGCTCGAGGGCCTGAGCGCGTGGACCCACAGGATGCGCCGGTTCGACATCCCCTTGGCCCGGGCCAGCGCGATGTAGTTCTCCTGCAGGACCGAGATCATCTCGACCCGGAGCGTCCGCATCAGGATGGTCCATTCCACCAGCGCGAGGCTGAGCGCGGGCAGGATCATCGGCTTGAGATTCGCCCAGAGCCCCTCGGACAGCGGCTCGTAGCCGGTGGCCGGCAGCCAGCCGAGATGGAGGGAGAAGAAGTAGATCAGCAGGATCGCCGTCATGAACGAGGGCATCGAGACGGAGGCAAAGGCGATGGCCCCGATGATCCGGTCCCCCCGCCCGTTCGGTCGATAGGCCGAGAGCATGCCCGCCGGGATCGCCATGGCAAGCGCGATCGCCTGCGCCAGGATCATCAGCTCGAACGACACCGGGAAGCGCTGCATGATGGCGTGCCAGACGTCCTCCTTGTTGATGAAGGACCGGCCCCAATCGCCGGTGAAGATGCCGCCGACCCATTCGGCATAGCGGATGAGCACGGGACGGTTGAGCCCCATCTCCTCGCGGATCGCCTCGACCTCGGCTTCGGAACTGTCCATGCCGGCCATCTCGTAGGCGACGTCGCCCGGCAGGATGTTCACGAGCAGGAAGGTGACGAATGTGACCACGATCATCACGATGAACAATCGCTGGAACCGTCGGAACAGGTAGTGCATCGCTTCTCCCCTTGGCGGTGCTTGTGTCTTTGCCGGGCCGGAGGCCCTCAGCCCTCGATCCCGTGCTCGGCGTCCGGTCCGGTCCTCCTCCGGATGCGGGGCCTGTCACGGTCGAGGTTAGAAACGCGGAGGTTGTGCTGCATAGAAGAAGACACCATCCGCCACATACGGGTACGCGCCTTTTCGCCGAGAGGCCGCCCCCGCCGGAGACCGCCCCGCCCCGCCCGTTCCCAGGGCACGACGCGGCGGGTTCCGGTCCCTCCGGCGGGGTGCGTAAACCCCGCCGGAAGGCGTGTCAGATCACTCGTCGATCCAGGCGCGGGTGACGTCAACGGCCCCGCGATAGGGCGGCGGGACGTTCTTCACCTTGGGATTGGTGAACACGTAGTAGCGCCCGCCGCCCCGCCACAGGATGCTGCCGTCGTCGTTGATCATGGAGACCATCTCGCACTGCTTGTTCAGGCGGTCCTCCACCGTGGTCGCGACGCGCATCTCGTCGGCCAGCTTGTCGAGCTCTTCGTTGTTGAAGCCGGTCAGGTTGTAGGACGATCCGATCTTCGTATAGGCGTAGAGCTGCGGGCCCATGTCGGCGCCGTCGGCGATCCGCCAGCCGGTCACGTCGAAATCGCCCTTGAAGGTCCGCGCCACCAGCGTCGACTGGTCCACAGGTTCGAGCGTGAGCGTGATGCCCGCCGCCTTCGCCGTCTGCTGGAAGATCTCGCCCAGTTCACGCCCGCGCGGGGTCGTGGTGTGGATCATGACGATCTCGGGCACTTCGGACTGGCCCGTCTCTTCCAGATATTGCGCGACGTATTCCTTGGCCTTGGCCACGTCGAAGGCGCGGTAGTTCGCCTCGCCGCAATCCTTCACCTGCCCCAGCGGGTGCGTCACCGCGGGCCGGGTGTTCTGCCAGGATATCTTCACCAGCGCGTCCTGGTTCCAGGCATGGGCCAGCGCCTTGCGCAGCGTCGGGTTCGACAGCGGCTCCTTCTTGCCGTTCATCAGGTTGACCGCCGCGCCCGCGCCCTCGGTCGTCAGGGTGACGAGGTCGGGATCGTTCTGCGCCTCGATGATCGTGGGGCCGCGGTCGGTCCAGATCAGGTCCACTTCGCCCGACTTGAGCGAGGCATAGCGGGTCTGGGTGTCCGGCAGGATGCGGAAATTGATCTTGTCGAGGTTGATCTCGTCCGCGTCGCGGTAGCCATCCCATTTCTCGACGACGATCCGGTCGCCCGAGGACCAGTCGACGAACTTGAACGGGCCGGTGCCGACCGGGTTGCGGTTCATCTCGCCGGACGCGACATGCTCGCTCGGCGGGATCGGCCCGCTCATCGAGGTGGTCGCGAGGTAGGGCAGCAGCGCCATCCACGGATGGGCCAGGTGGAACTCCACCGTCAGCGGATCGACCGCGACCACCTTGTCGATGGACGAGATGAAGGACCGCGAGGACGACTTGTTCTCGGGATCGAGGATCCGGTTGTAATGGGCCGCCACGTCCTCGGCATCGAAATCTGTGCCGTCGTGGAACTTGACCCCTTCGCGCAGCTTGAAGGTCCAGACCGTCTGATCGTCGCTCGACGACCATTCGGTCGCCAGCATCGGCTCGGGCTCGTTGGTCTGGGTGTTCCAGCCGAGCAGCGGCTCGACCATGGTGCGCATGACGATCTCGCCGGTCTGGCCGAGAACGCCGCCGTCCACGGTGTCGAAGCCCCGCACGTCGGTCTCGATGGCAACGTTGAGCGTGCCGCCCTTCTTCACTTCCTGAGCATGAGCAGCTGCACCGGCAACCGCGATGGCACCGAGCGTCGCGCCGGCGAGCGTCGCCGCGAAACGGCCCTGTGGCATACGGAATGTCCGCATGTGTTTTCCTCCCGTTTTTTCTTGCCCGCTCCTCGTTCGGGCTGTTCAAGTGTTAACTGAAACCGGGTGCTTGTGAATACCCATTATTCGAAGTTTTGAACGACGGGTCTCTGGCCGGGCGCAACTTCGCGTGACCGGCCCTGCAATTCACATCCGTGGCGATTCCGGATGGCGGAATGGGGCGCGGTTGGCCAATGTGGCTTGTTTCGTGGGCTTTTGCCCTCTCCCGGTCACTCGCGGCATGCTTCTCGCGAGGCCTGTTCCGCCCTGCGGAACGCCGCCAGCATGCCGCGTCGCAGCAAGCGTGACACCATCACGGATTAACCTGCGACCATACCGGACCTACGAATCCCGCCGAGTTTGCGTTCAGCGTCATGCAGGCCGCGACGGCATGTTGCTGGGGACAGCGTTCTGACGGGGAGATCGGCCGCCGGCCCCACCTTACCCGGAAGGGCAAATGCGGCCTTCGCACAAGGCGTGCTGCAGCAAAGGCCCGTTGCCCGACGGGCCCGGACAGGCTCGATCAGCTCTCGGACCGGATGGCCGGACGCCGATTCATCGCGATTTCAGGAAGGGATCACGCCCCGTCTCGGGGGGAGTGAATGGTGCGGTCGAGAAGACTCGAACTTCCACGGGAGTTACCCCACAGCGACCTCAACGCTGCGCGTCTACCAATTCCGCCACGACCGCACGTGACTTGGTGAAGGGGCGTATAGCTGCCCCGAACAGGGATGTGAAGAGGGCAGAATGAAGATTTTCGATTTTCGCCACGGCACCCGTGAACGACGGAAGCCGGCCCCGGGGGACCGGCCTCCTGAGGCGATGAAAACCGCCCTAACCCCGCATCATTTCAAAGAAAACGAGGGCAACGCGGTGGTCTGCGGCGCGGGCACCGGCGTCAGCCCGGCGCTCTCGCCCGAGAGCGCGGCACGCAGCAGCTCGGCCCGTTCGGGCTGGCCCGGCACGAAGACCGGGGTCGCGCCGCCATCGAGCGCCGAGAGCGCCAGCTCGTACCAGCCCTCGGCCTGCGCGTCGGAGCGTTCGACGCCGAATCCCTGCACCAGGTGATGGCCGACGAGCTCGGCATAGGGCGTCTGCCCTGCCCCCGTCAGCAGGAGCGCGGCGCCGAGCGCCACGTCCATCTTGTCACGCCGGTAGCCGGTGTAGAGACAGATCGCCCCGGTGCCCTGCAGCTGCTCCACGGTCATGTTCGCGCCCAGCACGAACTTCTGCACCTGCGGCACGACCTGCGCGGCGGGCGTGTCCGAGAGCATCTCGATATAGGGCGCGAGCGCCGGACCGAAGCTGTCGCATTGCGCCTCGACCTGCGCCTCGGTCATGCCCTGGACCGCCTTCACCATCTCCTCACCCTGCGCGATGGCATAGGTGCGGGTCAGGCAGAACTGCTCGGACAGCGCGAGGTCGGGGTCGGTCATGCTGGCCGCGGTGACATAGCCGCCGTTCGAGGTGGTCAGCAGGCTCACCTTGCTGCAATAGCTGGCGAGCGAAGGCTGGTCCGCCGGGGCGGCCCCCGCCATCGGCAGCGCGGCGAGCGAGGTGGCGGGCGCCGGGGTCGCCGCGACGGGCGGTGCGATCGGCACCGAGGGCGCGGGCGCCGGAGCGGCCGCCATCTGGACATCGCCGCCCGAGCCCGGATCATCCATCGAGCAGACCGCCTGGTGGCACTGGAACATCGCCGGGCTGGCCGTATTGGTCAGCTGGGCGTTGCGGGCGTAGCGGAAATCGTTGCGGGCATAGCCGTTCGGACCGCTGGCAAAGACCATCACCGCGCATTGGCTCTGTCCGCACCAGAAGCTCGACCCGGTGACCGACGTGTCGATGACGTAATCGTTGCGCCCGTCCGCGTTCAGATCCGCCATCTGGATGAAGCCCGCGCGCTGGAGCAGCTGCTCGGCCGAGGGCTCCGAACTGTCGGCGATCTCGTCCACCACGTCCGAGACCTCCATCGGCAGCCCGGCATAGCCGGTGCCGGAGCGGGAACCGGTGATGCCCATCCTCTCGTCGCGCCAGGCGGTCAGCAGGCCGCGCACGCCCTGCGGGTTGCGCTGCATCGCCTTGACGACCTCGGGTCCGCCGACCTGCGCGCGGCTGTAGAAGGAATGGAGCATCTCGCGCTCGTGCGACTGGATGTGCCCGGTGGCGGGCCATCCCATATGCGCCTGGTATTGCGAGACGGCCGCGCGGGAGCGCGAGCCCATGACGCCGTCGGCGCCGCCGGCATTGAAGCCGAAATAGTTGAGCGCGGTCTGCGTCATGCGGTTCTCTTCACGCTGCGCGCTGCTCACGCCCGAGGTGCGGCGGCTGCTGGTGCTCTTGTAATAGCGCTTCTTGGGCTTGTTCGCGCCGTGCACGATGGCCCCGCCGATGATGCCGCCGACGATCGCCGCGCCGAGCTCGCTCGCCGCCGCCGGAACGGGTCCGGCAAGGCACATCGCCGCCACGAGGGCAGCCTTAATGGATCTGGAGAACATGGAATTGGCCCCTTATGTATGAACTGAATGAAGCCAGAATACCGAAAGATGCTTGACGTGGCGACACCTTTGGCCGCTCTGCCCGATTTTGCCGGTCCCGGGCCCGAATGGATCGTCTCGCCCGGCCTCGTGTCCTACGAGGCGGCGCTCGAGGCGATGGAGGCGCGCGTCGCCGCGATCGCCGCCGGCCAGGCGCCCGAGGCGATCTGGCTGCTCGAGCATCCGCCGCTCTACACCGCAGGCACCTCGGCCCGGCGCGAGGACCTGACCGACCCCGGGCGCTTCCCGGTCCACGAGGCGCGGCGGGGCGGGCAGTACACCTACCACGGGCCCGGCCAGCGGGTGATCTACGTGATGCTCGACGTGGGCCGCCGCGGCCGCGACGTGCGGCGCTTCGTCGAACAGCTCGAGGCATGGGTGATCGCGACGCTCGACGAATTCAACCTGACGGGCGAGATCCGCGAGGGCCGCGTCGGGGTCTGGGTCGCCCGTCCCGACAAGCCCCCCCTGCCCGACGGCACCCCGCGCGAGGACAAGATCGCGGCGATCGGCATCCGGCTGAGGAAGTGGATCAGCTTCCACGGGATCTCGATCAACGTGGAACCGGACCTGTCGCATTTCGACGGCATCGTGCCCTGCGGCATCACCGGCCACGGCGTGACGAGCCTGGTCGACCTCGGACTGCCGGTGACGATGGAGGACCTCGACGTGGCCCTGCGCCGGACGTTCGGAGAGGTCTTCGGCGAGGCGCCACCCCCCGCCCCCTGACCGCTCAGCTGCGCTGCGCCGCCAGTTCCGAGGCCAGTTCCCCATGCAGGGCGCGGCGCTCGTCCTCGGACAGGAAGGCGCCGATCTCGACCCGGCGGCCGTTGCCGTTCAGCGTGACGTAATACGGCACCGGGCCGCCCTTCAGGTGCATCTCGACCCGGGCCCAGTAGGTGTTGCATTCCCAGGATTGCTCGGACCCGTCCGGGTTGCGCCGCAGCAGGCGCGTGCGCTCGGGGCTGATCGACAGCGTCTCGACCACCTCGCCCGAGCGGTAACTCAGCCTGAGCCCGAACCAGAGCGCCGCGAGCGCCCCCAGCCCGAAGGGCAAGAGGCCCCAGAGCAGCACGGTGCCGAGCAACCCGAAGAGCGGGATCATCGCCAGCAGGAAGAACAGGCCGATCACCGCGGCAAAGCCGTTCCGCGGCAGTGACCGGTACGGCCAGAGCGTCAGGTGACGGCGGCTGTCGCTCCATTCGTAGGGCATCGGCTCAGCCGGTCCGTCCGGTGGCCAGCGCGACCGCCCAGGCCGCGGCAAGCGCGCCGGCGGCGATCCAGGGCGCGGCGGGCGCGAGGGCCGTCAGCGGCGCGAGCGGGTCCGCCGCGCCGCCGACGCCCGGCATCAGCGCATCGGCCACGGCGGTATGCCTTGGCACGATCACCGCCGCGTAGAAGGCCGCGAAGAGCAGCGCCAGCACCGCCTGCGGAAGCGCCACGCCCGCCTCGGCCCGGCGGTGGAGAAGCAGCGCCAGCGCGGCGGCCAGCCCCGCGACGACGAGGCCGAGGAGGCCCTGCCAGAAGAAGGTGCTCACATGGCTGCCGCCGCCCGGCGCATGGGTCAGGACCACCGGCAGCGCGGTCTCGAGCATGGCGGCCGGCAGCAGCGCCGCGGCGCCGCCGCCGAAGAGCATCGCCGCCCCGAGGTGCGGCGCCCGGACCGCCGCCCAGAGCCCGCCGGCCAGCGGCAGGCCGAGCAGCCAGACCGTCCGGAGAAGCGGGGCGGCACCGGTGGCGGATTGGGAGAGGAGGAGCGTGCTCACGTCGGGACCGGGTCTGGGGGAATGCGAAGGGCCCCGGCACGATCCGCGCCGGGGCCCCTTGGGTTGTCTCGGGGTCAGCCCACGCTCAATGCGCGTGGGTCTTGTCCCAGTCCTCCCGCTTCGGAAGGATCTCGAAGGTGTGCTCCGGCGGCGGAGAGGGCAGCGTCCACTCCAGCGTGTCGGCGTATTCGTTCCAGTAGTTGTTCTCGGTCACCTTCGCACCCTTCCGCAGCGAATAGAACATCACGCCGAAGAAGAAGATGAACGAGGCGAAGGAGAGGAACGCACCCATCGAGGACACGAAGTTCCAGGTGGCGAAGGCCTCCGGGTAGTCGATGTAGCGGCGGGGCATCCCCTGACGGCCCAGGAAGTGCTGGGGGAAGAAGGTCAGGTTGGCACCGATGAACATCGCCCAGAAGTGCAGCTTGCCCGCCCATTCCGGATACATCCGGCCGGTCATCTTGCCGAAGTAGAAGTAGACCCCGGCGAAGATGGCGAAGACGGCGCCCAGCGACATCACGTAGTGGAAGTGCGCCACGACGTAGTAGGTGTCGTGATAGGCGCGGTCGATGCCGGCCTGGCTCAGGACCACGCCGGTCACGCCGCCCACGGTGAAGAGGAACAGGAAGCCGAAGGCCCAGAGCATCGGCGTCTTGAACTCGACCGAGCCGCCCCACATCGTCGCGATCCAGCTGAACACCTTCACGCCGGTCGGGACCGCGATGACCATGGTGGCCATCATGAAGTAGGACTGCTGCGTCAGCGACATGCCCACGGTGTACATGTGGTGCGCCCAGACGACGAAGCCGAGAAGGCCGATCGCGATGATGGCAAGCACCATGGGCAGGTAGCCGAAGATCGGTTTCTTCGAGAAGGTCGCGATCACGTGGCTGATGATGCCGAAGCCGGGCAGGATGATGATGTAGACTTCCGGGTGGCCGAAGAACCACAGGATGTGCTGGTAGAGGATCGGGTCACCGCCACCGGCCGGGTCGAAGAAGGTCGTCCCGAAGTTCCGGTCGGTCAGCAGCATGGTGATCGCGCCTGCAAGGACCGGCAGGGCCAGAAGGATCAGCCACGCGGTGACGAAGATCGACCAGGCGAACAGCGGCACCTTGAAGAGCGTCATGCCCGGGGCGCGCATGTTCAGGAAGGTGGTGATCATGTTGATCGCCCCCAGGATCGACGAGGCGCCCGAGACGTGGACCGCGAAGATGGCGAGGTCCATGGACATGCCGCCTTCGGTCGTCGAGAGCGGCGGGTAGAGCACCCAGCCCACGCCCGAGCCGAGCTGCCCGTCACCCCCCGGCGCCAGCAGCGAGGCGACGCCAAGCGCCGTGCCCGAGCAGTAGAGCCAGAAGGACAGGTTGTTCATCCGCGGGAACGCCATGTCCGGCGCGCCGATCTGCAGCGGCATGAAGTAGTTGCCGAAGCCGCCGAAGAGCGCGGGGATCACGACGAAGAACATCATCAGGACGCCGTGATAGGTGATCATCACGTTCCAGAGGTGTCCGTTCGGGGTGCAGGGCGCATCCGAGGCGAGGAAACGCGCCCCTTCCATGCACATGTACTGCACGCCCGGGTGCATCAGCTCCAGCCGCATGTACACGGTGAAGCAGACGGAAATCAGGCCCACGACCGCCGAAACGATCAGATAGAGGATCCCGATATCCTTGTGGTTGGTCGACATGAACCAGCGGGTGAAGAACCCGCGTTCGTCATGGTGATCGTGGCCGTGAATGGCTGCGTCCGCCATGCTCGCCTCCTGTTGGTGTCCTTCCATGGACAGAGCGAAGGAGTCGCGCCGCCCGAATTATGGCTCTTCTAGAATGTCCTCCCGTTCCTCGCAATGGATGGAATTGACGCAGATCAAGGAAATGTGTCGCACCTCACGCCGCGCCACGAGGTGAGGTGGGGGAACCTTGCCATCCTTTCGCGGTTCTTCCTTCACGTCAACGGGAGGGCAGGCGATGCAGAAGGGCACGCAGGTGAAGTGGAAATGGGGCCAGGGCACCGCCGAGGGCAAGGTCTCCGAGACCTTCGACCGCAAGGTGACGCGCACCCTCGACGGGTCCGAGATCACCCGCAACGGCACCCGCGACAACCCTGCGCTCCTGATCCGCCAGGACGACGGCAGCGAGGTGCTGAAGCTTTCCTCCGAAGTCGACCGCGCCTGAAGGCAGCCCCCGGGAAACAGCCATGCCCCTCGTCTTCTACCCTGACAGCCGACCCGGGATCGCGCGCAGGCGCTGCGGGCGGGGGTTCACCTACACGGCGCCCGACGGCACCACCATCGACGACCGCGCGGAGCGCAGGCGGCTGGCCGCGATGGCCGTCCCCCCGGCCTACGAGAAGGTCTGGATGTCGCCACGCCACAACGGCCACCTCATGGCCACGGGTTTCGACGCCCGGGCGCGCAAGCAATACCGCTATCACCCCGATTGGCACGCCGCCCGCTCGGTGGTGAAATTCGAGGGGCTGGCCGATTTCGGCAAGGCCCTGCCGGGGATCCGCGACCGCGTCGCGGACGACCTGCGCGCGGCCCCGGGCGACGAGCGCTTCGCGCTGGCCGCCGCGCTCTTCCTGATCGACCGGCTGGCGATCCGCGTCGGCCATCCGGCCTATACCGCCGAGAACGGCAGTTACGGCGCGACCACCCTCACCCGGCGCCACCTGCGGCTGCACCAGGGCGTGCTCCGGCTGAGCTACATCGCCAAGGGGGGCAAGCAGGAGCGGCGCGTGATCCGGTGCAAGCGGCTGATGCGGGCGCTCCAGACCGCGCGCGATCTGCCGGGGGCCGAGCTCTTCACCTGGATCGCCGCGGATGGCGGGGTGCGGCGCGTCGGTTCGGACGGGCTGAACGCCTACCTGGCCGAGATCGGCGGGTCCGAGGGGTTCACCGCCAAGACCTTCCGCACATGGGCCGGCAGCCTCGCCGCCTTCGAGGCGCACCTGGCCAATCCCGACGGCACCCTGGGCGCGATGACCGAGGCCGCGGCGGCGCGGCTTGCCAACACGCCGACCGTCGCGCGGACCTCCTACATCCATCCCCGCGTGATCAGCCTGGCCGGGACCGGGGAGGCACCCCGCCTCTACCAGCCCCGCCGGGGCCTCAGCCGGAGCGAAAGCGCCCTGCTCCGCCTCCTGGAAAGCGACGCCTGAACGCGAAACGCCCGGCACTCTGGCCGGGCGTGTCCCGTCAGGTCCGAGAGGCTCAGTCCGTCGCGTCCGGTGCGGCGCCGATCGCCTCCGTCGCGAGATAGGCCGCGACATCCTCGGAATGCTTGCGCATCTTGAAGGTCATCTTCGAGCGGGCCGCCTTCTTGTCGAGGTGGTCGGCGAGGAAGGCCTTCGGATCCTCGATGTAGACCGCGAGGTTCTCCGCGTTCCACACGAGCCCGCTCTTGCCCGCCGCGACGATGTCGTCGCCGTAGGTGAAGCCGTCCAGAGTGCCCGCGGTGCGGCCGATCACGCCGCAGAGGTTCGGGCCGGTCTTGCCGCCTTTCACGATCGTCTCGCTCTCGGATTCGATCATGTGGCAGCTGCGGCACTTGGCGAATTCCTTCTCGCCCTTCTCGGGGTCGCCCTCGGCGAGGGCGGGTGTGGCTAGGGCAAGGCACGTCAGGGCGGCAAGGGCGGGTCTGAGCGTCATGGGCTGGTCCTCCGGATGGGAATAGCGCGCGTCGGAAGGAGTTGTAGCGCAGAGCGGACGCACTACAAACCCGTGAGGCGGGGGGATTTTGTCGCAGGCCCCGGGGCCCGGCCGCGGTCGGGGTCTGGCCGCGCGGCGCGCCCGGCGCTAAGCATGGGACAAAGGGAGGTGACGCGATGGCCGAATACGACGACTGGATCGGACGCAGTTTCGAACGCGAGGACGTGGTCACGCCGCGCCTGCTCGAGGAATTCCGCGCCACCATGCCGGACCTGCTCGGCCCCGGCGAGGTGCCGCCCGGCTTCCACTGGTGCCTCTCGCCCGAGACGCTCGAGCCCGCGAGGCTGGGCCGCGACGGGCATCCGCAGACGGGGATCTTCCTGCCGAAGCTGCCCCTGCCCCGCCGGATGTGGGCCGGGGGCGAGGTCGAGGTGGTGGGCCCGCTGCATCCCGGCGACCAGGTCACCAAGACCTCGACCGTGCGGGACGTGAAATTCAAGCAGGGCCGGTCCGGCAACCTCGGCTTCGTCGAGGTCGACCACGCCTATTCCGTCGGCGGCGCGGTGCGGATCCGCGAACGGCAGGACCTCGTCTACCGCGAGGACCCCTCGCCCGACCGTCCCGCCCCCGAGCCGCCGCAGGCGGCCGACTGGGACGTGGTCGACAGCTGGACCGTGAGCCCCGACCCGGTGATGCTGTTCCGCTACTCGGCGCTCACCTTCAACGGGCACCGCATCCATTACGACGGCGATTACGCCCGCGGGGTCGAAGGCTACGACGGGCTCGTCGTGCACGGCCCGATGCAGGCGGTCTGGATGCAGAACCTCGCGGCCCGGATCCTCGGGCGGCAGGCGCGATTCTTCCGCTACCGCGGGCTCTCTCCGCTGACCGTGGGATATGACGTGAAGGTGGAGGCGCGGCGGGAGGACGATGTCCTCGACCTGCGGGTCCGGCGCCGGGCGGACAGCGTCGTCACCATGACGGCCCGCGCGGAGCTTTGACCGTCACGGCCGGCGCGCCGGGCCGGAGGGCCCGGCCGAAAGCCGGTTCAGCCGGCGCAGAGACGGCTCTTGATCTGCGGTCCGACGGCGCCGAAATCCATCTGCCCGGTATATTTCGACTTCAGCGCGCCCATCACCCGGCCCATGTCGCGGATGCTGTCGGCGCCGGTTTCGGCAATGGCCTCTTTGACCGCCCTGTCGACTTCCGCCTCGTTCAGCTGCCGCGGCAGGAATTCCTCGATCACCTTGATCTCGCCCAGTTCCCGCTCGGCCAGGTCGATCCGGCCGCCCTCTTCGTAGACCCGGGCGCTTTCCTGACGCTGCTTGACCATCTTGCCGAGAATGGCCAGCACCTCGGCTTCGCCCACGCCGTCCTCGCGGCCCTCGCCGCGCGCCTCGATGTCCTTGTCCTTGATCGCGGCATTGATCAGCCGCAGCGTGCTCAGCCGGTCGGCCGCGCGCTCTTTCATCGCTTCCTTCAGAGCCACGTTGACCCGGTTGCGGAGTTCCATCGGTCCCATCCCCTGGACTGAAATGATAAGAGCGTCTTGTACCCAAACGCGCGGCCCGAAACAACCGTTCCCGAACGGAAGACTGCACGTGCCGCATCGCAGCGACATGTGACCGCTGCGGCCTTGACCCCCGCACCTGCCGGGCTTAGGTACACGCCAATTTGCCAGCCGGAAGGACTCGACCCATGCCGCTCTCCCACGGACAGAAACCGACCGCCTGCCTCGCCCTCGCCGATGGCACGATCTTCTACGGCAAGGGTTTCGGGGCAACCGGAGAGACCCAGGCCGAGCTGTGCTTCAACACGGCGATGACCGGCTACCAGGAGATCATGACCGATCCCTCCTACGCGGGCCAGATCGTCACCTTCACCTTCCCCCATGTCGGCAACGTGGGCGTGAACCCCGAGGACGACGAGACGGCGGACCCGGTCGCCGACGGCATGGTGGTGAAGTGGGACCCGACCGAGCCCTCGAACTGGCGCTCGGCCGGTGAGCTCTCGGACTGGCTCGCCTCGCGCGGGCGCATCGCCATCGGCGGCGTCGACACCCGGCGCCTGACGCGGGCGATCCGCCAGCAGGGCGCGCCCCACGCGGCGCTGGCCCATGACCCCGAAGGCAATTTCGACATCGCCGCCATGGTCGCACGCGCCCGCGCCTTCCCGGGCCTCGTCGGCAAGGACCTCGCACGCGACGTGACCTGCGCCCAGAGCTACCGCTGGGACGAGATGAGATGGGCCTGGCCGCAGGGCTATGCCCGGCAGGAGAACGCGCGCCACAAGGTCGTCGCGATCGACTACGGCGCCAAGCGCAACATCCTGCGCTGCCTTGCCTCCGCGGGCTGCGACGTGACCGTCCTGCCCGCCTCGGCCACCGCCGAGGAGATCCTGGCGCATGATCCCGCGGGCGTGTTCCTGTCGAACGGCCCGGGCGATCCGGCGGCCACGGGGGCCTATGCCGTGCCGATGATCCGCGAGGTGCTCGAAAAGCGCGCCGACCTGCCGGTCTTCGGCATCTGCCTCGGCCACCAGATGCTGGCGCTGGCCCTTGGCGCGACCACGGTCAAGATGAACCACGGCCATCACGGCGCGAACCATCCCGTCAAGGACATCGAGACCGGCAAGGTCGAGATCACCTCGATGAACCACGGTTTCGCGGTGGACAGCCAGACCCTGCCCGCGGGCGTGATGGAGACCCATGTCTCGCTCTTCGACGGGTCGAACTGCGGCATCCGGATGACCGACCGGCCCGTCTTCTCGGTGCAGTATCACCCCGAGGCGAGCCCGGGCCCGCAGGACAGCTTCTACCTCTTCGAGCGTTTCGTCGCCTCGATGGACGCCGCCTGAGCCTGTCTACCTTCATAAGCGTTAACCGCCTTCTGCGGCGGTTAACGCTTTGTTAGGACGTCATTAGTCCAACGTATACCTTCCTTCGACAAGGTCGCCCCGAGCCGTTCACACGCCTGGGGGCATGATGTCATCCGCCGAAAGCCGCAGTTTCTTTTCACACGAGGCCGCTAGGGCCGCGCCCCGCGCACTGGCCGAGGCGGCGGCGCCCTTCGTGCTGCCGGCCGGGACCGCAGGGCGGACCGCCCCCCTGCCCTCCGCGCTCTTCGACGAGATGGTCGGGTCCGGTCGGCTGACCGAGGATCAGGCGCTCGAGATCCTGGCGCGCAGGATCGGCGCGCCGCGCGTGTCGCTCGCCCTCTGGCCACCGGACCCGGCGCTGTCCGACCTGCTGCCCGCGGCGCTCTGCCTGCGCCACGCGATGGTCCCGTGGCTGCGGGAGGAGGACGGGATCGTCCTTGCCACCGCCCGGCCCGAGGTTGCCGCCGACCCTGATCTCTACCTGCCCGCGGGGCTGCCGCCGGCCCGTGTCGTGCTCGCGTCGCTGGCCGAGGTTCAGGACCACCTCGCCGCCACGCACCGCGCCGCCCTCACCCGCCGGATGTCTGCCCGCCCCCGGTCGCAGGACAGCTTCCGCGGCTACGTCCCGACCCGGCGCCTCAAGGTGGTGCTGGGGCTGGCCGCGCTTGCCGGCATGTCGGTTGCCGCGCTTGCACCCGGGGCGGCCTTCCTCGCGCTGCTGGTGCTGGCGGCGGCGACGCTGTGCCTGGCCTTCACCTTCAAGACCCTCGCCATGATCGCCTGCCTCCGCGCACCCGGCGGCGCGGCGCCGCCCGAGGTGCCCGCCGTCACCGACCTGCCGGTGATCTCGATCCTCGTGCCGCTCTTCCGCGAAAAGGACATCGCCGGCACGCTGGTCCGCCGGCTGCAGCGGCTGGATTACCCGCGCGGGCGGCTCGAGGTGCTTCTGGTGCTCGAGGAAAGCGACGCCCTGACCGCCGAGGTGCTGAACCGGACCGAGCTGCCCCCCTGGGTGCGGATCGTGACGGTCCCCGAGGGCCAGCCGAGGACCAAGCCGCGGGCGATGAACTACGCGCTCGATTTCTGCCGGGGCGAGATCATCGGGGTCTACGACGCCGAGGACGCGCCGGCGCCCGACCAGCTGCTCGCGGTCGCCGCCCGTTTCGCTTCGGCCCCGGGCCGGCTCGCCTGCCTGCAGGGGGCGCTTGATTACTACAACCCGCGGGACGGCTGGATCGCGCGCTGCTTCACCCTCGAATACAACACCTGGTTCCGGCTCTACCTGCGCGGCATGGCGCGGCTCGGCCTGCCGGTGCCGCTTGGCGGAACGACGCTCTTCGTGCGCCGCGCCGCGCTCGAGGCCGTCGGCGCCTGGGATGCGCACAACGTGACCGAGGATGCCGATCTCGGGCTCCGCCTCGCGCGCTACGGCTGGCGGACCGAGGTCATCGACAGCACGACCGGCGAAGAGGCGATCAGCCGCGCGGTGCCGTGGATTCGCCAGAGGTCGCGCTGGCTGAAGGGCTACATGGTCACCTACATGGTCCAGATGCGCCGCCCCCGGGCGCTCTGGCGCCGGCTGGGGCCGCTCGCCTTCATCGGCATGCAGGCACATTTCGTCACGGCGCTCATGCAATACGTGCTGGGCCCGCTGCTCGGCTGTTTCTGGCTGGTCGCGCTCGGTCTGGTCCGGCCCTTCCCCGACATCGTGCCGGACGCCGCGATCACGCTTTTCGGGCTGCTCTTCGCGTTGTCGGCGATCGGAGAGGCGACCTATTGCATGATCGCCACCCGGGCCCCCCGGCACCGACATCTCTGGCCGTGGGTGCCGATGCTCCTGCTCTATTATCCGATGGCGTGGATCGCGGCCTACAAGGCGCTGTTCGAGCTGCTGGTCGTGCCGTTCTACTGGGACAAGACCCCGCACGGGCTGACCGGCACCGGACCGGCGGAGGAGCCCACACCCCCCGGCCCGCGCTGAACCGGCGTGGCCCGGGCCGTCATCGGCCCGGGCCCCTGTCTCAGGCCATCGAGGGCAGCCAGAGCACGATCTGCGGGAAGGCCACCAGAAGGGCGATGGTGATCGCGTCCGCGATGAAGAAGGGCGTCACGCCCCGGAACACGTCCTGCACGGACAGGTCCGGCCGCACGCCCGCCACCACGAAGCAGTTCAGCCCGATCGGCGGGGTGATGAGACAGAACTCCGCCATCTTCACCACGAGGATCCCGAACCAGATCGCGCACATCGGCCCCGACATCCCGAAGGCCGAATCCGCGGCCGAGACGAACTCGCCCCCGTTCAGCGCCATCACCGCCGGGTAGACCACCGGCAGGGTCAAGAGCAGCATCCCGATCGCATCCATGAACATGCCGAGCACCGCGTAGGCCAGCAGGATCATGATCAGCGTGATCATCGGCGAATGCTCGAGCGAGGTGATCCAGTCCGAGAACGCCCCCGGCAGGTCCGCGAAGCCAAGGAAGCGGACATAGATCAGCACCCCCCAGATGATCGTGAAGATCATCGTGGCGAGTTTCGCCGTCTCGAGAAGCGCGTCCTTCAGCTGGTGCCACTTCATCCCGTGCACCAGCGCCATCACGAAGACCACCGCCGCGCCGAGCGCCCCGCCCTCGGTCGGCGTGCCGAAGGGATCGCCGCCGAACGGGTTGTAGACGAAGAAGATGATGATGAAGATCACGAAGAAGATCGGCAGCGCCTTGGGCAGCGAGGCGAAGCGCTCGCCCCATGTGAAGCCGCCGACGGGCGGGCCGAACCTGGGCATCACCATCGCGAGGATGACGATGAGGCTCGCGTAGACCACCGCCGAGAAGGCGCCCGGGATGAAGCCCGCGAGCAGCAGCTTGCCGACGTCCTGTTCGACGATGATCGCGTAGATCACGAGGATCGCCGAGGGCGGGATCAGCGAGGCGAGCGTGCCGCCCGCCGCCACGACGCCCGCCGCGAAGCGCTTGTCGTAGCCGACCTTCAGCATCTCGGGGATGGCGATGCGCGCGAAGACCGCCGAGGTCGCCACGCTCGCGCCCGAGACGGCCGCGAAACCGGCCGTCGCGAAGACGGTGGCCACCGCCATGCCGCCCGGCAGCCAGCCGACCCAGCGTTTGGCGGCCTCGAACAGCGCCTTCGTGAGCCCGGCGTAATAGGCGAGATAGCCGATCAGGATGAAGGTCGGGATCAGCGACAGCTCCTGGCTCGCGATCTTGGAATGGGGCACCTGCCCCGCCGTCTTCACCGCGACGGTGATCGCCTGCATGAAGCGGTCGGGCGCGTAGCCGAACTTGGCCCAGAAGATCCAGACGAGGCCGACGAGCCCCGCGACACCCGCCGCGAAGGCCACGCGCATGCCGAGCAGCACGAGGACGAAGAGGAAGCCGGTGGTCCAGAGACCGATCTCGATGGGTGTCATCGCGTGGTCTCCCCGTCATCCGCGCCCTGAACGTGTTCGGCCTCTTCCGCGGCCAGTTCCGCCGCGCTCTTCACCAGCGGCACGGCGATCGGCTGATCGGTGCCCTCCGCGAAGGCCCTTGCATAGCCCCAGAGCTGGAGCACGAGGCGCAGGGCGAGAACCGAGAAGCAGATCGGCACGATGATCTTGGCGGGCCAGAGCGGCATGCCGATGTCGATCGTGCTGTCGGCCGAGCAGAGCGGACGCGCGCAGTCGAAGCTGCGGTCGAAATGCGCCCAGCTTCCCCAGATCAGCAGGGCGATCAGCGCGAGCGTCACCAGCGTGGTGACGAATTCCGCCGCCCAGAGCGGGCGGCCCCGCAGCTGGCCGATCAGGATGTCCATCCGGATGTGCCCGCCGTCCCGCATCGCGTAGGAGATGCCGAGGAAGGCGATGAGCGGCATCGTCAGCTCCATCCAGTCGACATAGCCCGGCAGCGGCGCGTTGAAGAGGTTGCGCCCCCCGACCGAAATGACGGCGAGGAACATCAGCCCCAGCACCGCGGCCCCGGCCACGAAGGCCATCACCTTTTCAAGACCATACAACCGCCGGTCGATCCTGCTGAGCAGGCTCTCGTCCGACAGGACGGATAGCGATCCCGCCATGCGGTGTCCCCCTGTTACCCGACTTCTTTACGAGAGCAGGCGGTAGGGGCCCGTTCCGACCCCCGCCGCCTGCATGCGTGATGTGGTGGGACCCGGCAGCACGTCTGCCGGGCCCTGAGATCAGTTGGACGCGCGCTCTTCTTCCAGCGCGTCCTTGATCGTGGTCAGCAGCTCCTGGCCCGGGATGCCCTGCGCATCCATCTTGGCGATCCATTCGTCCTGGATCCCCTGGGTGGCGTCCCGGAACTTGGCGAGCTCCTCTTCGGAGAACTCGACCTTCTGGATGTTCTTCTCCTCGAGGACGTCTTCCCAGCGTTCCATCAGCTTGCCGTAGGTCTCGATGTAGTAGTCGATGGCCTCGTCGACCGACCCTTCCAGCGCCTCGCGCTCCGCGTCGGACAGGGCCGCGTAGGCGTCCTTGTTCACGACGATCGGGCAGTTGACCGTGCCGGGGTTCAGGTTCTCGGTCCACCAGTCGGCCTGGTCGATGGTGCGGAACGACAGGTGCGCGTGCGGCGCGAAGGCGACCGTGTCGACCACGCCCGATTCCATCGCGTTGTAGGCCTCGTTCGAGGCGACCGAGGTCGGCACGGCGCCGACCGCCTTGAACGCGTCGCCCAGACCGCCCGTCGCGCGGACACGCATGCCGTTGAAGGCGTCCACGGTCGAACGCGGATCACCCCGGCCGACGAGGTTGTACTGCGGCATCGGCGAGGACATCAGCAGCTGCGCGTTCCAGCGCTCGAGGTCCTTCTGCACGGCCGGGTGCGCGTAGAGCGCATCGCTGATCGCCACTTCCTCGCGGAGGTTCTTCACGCCGAGGAACGGCAGCTCCGCCGCGGTCAGCGTCGGGTTCTTGTCCTCGTGGTAGCCGGCGCAGATCTGTGCCATCTCGAAGGCCCCGATGGAGATCCCGTCGAGGTTCTCGGTCGGCTTGGAGAGGCCGCCGTAGCTGACGTTGATGGTGAATTCGCCGTCGGTCTTTTCCTTCACCAGCTCGGCGATCTTCTCGACATGCTCGGTGAATTCGCGGCGCTTGCCCCAGACGGAGGCGTTCCATTCGGTGGCCATCGCCGGGGCGGCGATGCCGAAGATGACGGCCGTGGCGGCGGCCCTGGTCACGAAAGTTGTCATGATAGTCTCCCTGCTTGCGACCTCTCCCCGGCCGCTTGAGGGGGTAAGCTATCCGACGCCCCCGTGGATGCAAGCAGAATCCTGCCGCCCGTCGGGCAGTCTTTCGGGCAAAAACATGACATTAGCATGCAATCAGGCCGCACGCCCCGCGCTCTCGCACCCGTCGTGACGCGGCGCTCAGGCGCGCGGGACAGGTGTTTGGCTCTGGCTTTTTCTGCAGATGCAGTATAGGCGGGCGCGAAATCCCGAAAGAGAGCTCCATGGACCTGCGCAACATCGCCATCATCGCCCACGTCGACCACGGCAAGACGACACTCGTGGACGAGCTGCTGAAACAATCCGGCGCCTTCCGCGCCAACCAGGCCGTGGCCGAACGCGCGATGGACAGCAACGACCTCGAACGCGAGCGCGGGATCACCATCCTCGCCAAGGCGACGAGCGTCGAATGGAAGGGCACGCGGATCAACATCGTCGACACCCCCGGCCACGCCGATTTCGGCGGCGAGGTCGAGCGGATCCTCTCGATGGTCGACGGCGTGGTCCTGCTGGTCGACGCGGCCGAGGGGCCGATGCCGCAGACCAAGTTCGTGACCTCCAAGGCGCTCGCCCTCGGCCTGCGGCCCATCGTGGTGCTGAACAAGGTCGACAAGCCGGATGCCGAACCCGACCGCGCGCTCGACGAATGTTTCGACCTCTTCGCCAACCTCGGTGCCGATGACGACCAGCTCGACTTCCCCCACATGTACGCCTCGGGCCGTTCCGGCTGGGCGGATGCCGAGCTCGACGGCCCGCGCAAGGATCTCTCGGCGCTGTTCCAGCTGATCGTCAACCACGTGCCGAAGCCGAAGCAGCTGAAACACATCGACGACGATTTCCGGATGCTCGCCACCACGCTCGGCGCGGATCCCTTCGTCGGCCGCATCCTGACCGGCCGGGTCGAGTCCGGCCGCCTCAAGGTCGGCGCCACGGTGCAGGCGCTCTCGCGCATCGGCCAGAAGATCGAACAGTTCCGCGTGACCAAGATCACCGCCTTCCGCGGCCTCGGCCAGCAGGACATCGAGGAAGCCTCGGCCGGCGACATCGTCTCGATCGCCGGCATGTCGAAGGCGACGGTGGCCGACACGATCTGCGCGCTGGCCGTGGACGAGCCGCTGGAAGCCCAGCCGATCGACCCGCCGACCATCACCGTGACCTTCGGCATCAACGACAGCCCGCTTGCGGGCCGCGACGGCAAGAAGGTCCAGTCCCGCGTCATCCGCGAGCGGCTGATGAAGGAAGCCGAGACCAACGTCGCCATCAAGATCAAGGACACCCCCGGCGGCGAGGCCTTCGAGGTCTCGGGCCGCGGCGAGCTCCAGATGGGCGTGCTGATCGAGAACATGCGCCGCGAGGGTTTCGAGCTCTCGATCTCGCGCCCGCAGGTGATCATGAAGGAGATCGACGGCGAGACGATGGAGCCCATCGAGGAGGCCACCATCGACGTCGACGACGAATATTCCGGCGCGGTGATCGAGAAGATCACCGGCGCGCGCAAGGGCGAGCTGGTCGAGATGAAACCGGCCGGCGCCGGCAAGACCCGCATCGTCGCCCATGTCCCCTCGCGCGGCCTGATCGGCTACCACGGCGAATTCCTGACCGACACCCGCGGCACCGGCGTGCTGAACCGCGTGTTCCACGGCTGGGCGCCCCACAAGGGGTCGATCCCCGGCCGCCGCGCGGGCGTGCTGATCTCGATGGAGAACGGCGAGGCCGTGGCCTACGCGCTCTGGAACCTCGAGGATCGCGGCAGGATGTTCCTCGGCGCCCAGGCCCCGGTCTACACCGGCATGATCATCGGCGAGCATTCGCGCGAGAACGACCTCGAGGTGAACCCGCTCAAGGGCAAGAAGCTGACCAACGTCCGCGCGTCCGGCACCGACGAGGCGGTCCGCCTGACGACGCCCATCACGCTGACGCTCGAAGAGGCCATCGCCTACATCAACGACGACGAGCTGGTCGAGGTCACCCCGAACGCGATCCGCCTGCGCAAGCGCTACCTCGACCCGCACGAGCGGAAACGGCAGGCGCGCTCTTCCTGAGCGCGTGACGGGGGTCCGGACCCTCTGTCAGTTGCAGTGCCACCGCCTGCGCGACGCTGCTGCTCGGGGCTTGATCTGCCTTCGATGCCCGACGGCGATACAAATAGCGGCGCTTGGACAGGGGGCTCTGCCCCCGCCGGGCCTCCGGCCCGACTCCCCCGGGATACATTGACCAGAGGAAAGCAGAAGCGCGGGTCTCCCCTTTCCTCTGGTCAATGTATCCTGGGGGGAGCTCGAGGGGGGCAAAGCCCCCCTCGTCAGCAACAAATGGATAGAATGCGCCGCAGGCGCTCCGTCAGGTCAGGCCACGCGCGCGCCCTGGACCCAGAGGCCGCGCGTCACCGGCACGTTGCTCACCAGCCGGAACCGCAGCAGGTCCGCCCGCAGCCCTTCCGCGATCTCGCCGCGGTCGTCGAGCCCCGTGGCCCGCGCCGGCGCCCGAGTGACCGTGCCGAGCCCGCGAGCCATGTCGTCCCAGGCCTCTCCGAGCTGCACCGCGGCGAGCAGCAGCGCGCCCGGCACGTAATCCGAGGACAGGATGTCGAGCAGATCGCGCTCCGCGAGGTCCATCGCCGAGACATTGCCCGAATGCGAGCCGCCCCGCACCACGTTGGGCGCGCCCATGATCACCGCGATCCCCGCCTCCCGGCAGGCGGCCGCTGCCTCGATCGTGGTCGGAAACTCCGCCAGCCGTGCGCCGTGGCCATGCGATACCGCGACCTGATCCGCCGTGCTGTCGTCGTGGCTCGCCAGCACCGCGCCGAAGCGACGGGCGGCGGAGACGGCGCCCGCCTCGTGGCGCGCGCCGAAACGCTCGTAGAGGCCCGCGAGGAAGACGACGTAATCGTCGAACGCCTCCTTCCCGATGCCGTGCTTCGAGCGCACGTAGGTCTCGAACTTCGAGATGTCAGTGAATTGCCGCTGCCCGGGCGTGTGGTCCATCAGGCTGACGATACCCACCCGGTCCTGCGCGCCGAACTCCGCCAGCTCCTCGAGCAGCGTCTCGGAGCAGGTCTCGGCCCTGAGATGCAGGTGGTGGCTGATCTTCAGGGCGCCCGCCGCCCGCATGGCGAGGATCTCGTCCGCCATCGAGCGCGCGTAGCGGCGATAGCCCACACCGGCATTCGACACGATGGAGCCGACACGGATCGCGTCGAAAACGGTGGAGATGCCGCAGCCCGCAAGCTCCGCGTCATGGGCGACGATGGCGGCGTGGTGCGGCCAGGCCACCTTGGGACGCGGGGTGATGTGGCGCTCGATATTGTCGGTGTGAAGCTCGATCAGCCCGGCGCAGAGGAAATCGCCCTCGCAATCCTCGGCCCCCGCGGGCAGCGCGCCGGTGCCGATCTCGGCGATATGTCCATCGCGGATCACCAGATGGCCCGTCACCACCTCGTCGGCGAGCACCATCCGGGCGTTCCCGAGGATCGTCTCGGCGTGGCTTGTGTCCTTGGGCATGGGTCAGACCTTCGCGGGCTGGAGGTGGGAGAGGATCTCGGCGACGGTCGCGTCGAGCGATCCGGTGTTGTCGACGGGGATCGCCGCGATGCCTGCGGGCATGGCGTGATCGGCCCGGGCCAGACGGCGGGCGATCTCGTCAGGGTCCTCCCGGCCCCGCGCCGCGAGGCGGCGGGCGAGCGTCCCGGGATCCGCGGTGAGCTGGAAGACCACCAGCCCGGGGAAACGGGCCGCCGCCTCCGGCAGGACCGCGCGGGAGAGGTTCACAACCGCGTCGCGGCCCTGTGCCAGCACCGCCTCGACCGGGCGCGGGATGCCGTAGGAGAGCCCGTGCGCCTGCCAGGAGAGCGCGAAGGCGCCCTGCCGCTCGCGGGCCGCGAAGGTCTGCTCGGTCACGCCCTCGAAGTCCTCGCCGCCCGCCTCCTCCGGCCGGGTGATGACCCGCCGCACCGGCGCGATCCCGGGCGCGGCGGCCACCAGCGCGGCCATCACGCTGTCCTTGCCGACCCCCGAGGGCCCGACCACCGCGATCAGCCGTCCGCTCATGCCGCGCGCTCCGGGCGGAAGGCGGTCACGTCGACCTCGCGGTCGCAGAGCCTCTCGCGCGCGGCCTCGTCGTGGAAGATGCCGACGATGGCGGCGCCGCGGTCCCTGGCCTCCTCGATCAGCCGCAGCACCGTCTCGCGGTTCTGCGCGTCGAGGCTCGCGGTCGGCTCGTCCAGAAGCAGCGCCGGGTAGTCGTAGGCGAAGCCGCGCGCGATGTTGACCCGCTGCTGTTCGCCGCCCGAGAAGGTCGTCGGGCTGAGCGACCAGAGCCGCTCGGGGATGTTCAGCCGCGCGAGCAGGCTCTCGGCGCGTGCGAAGGCGTCCTGCCGGCCCGTGCCGGTCACGAGCAGCGGCTCGGCCACCACCTCGCGGGTCGGCACGCGGGGCACGACACGCAGGAACTGCGAGACATAGCCGAGCGTGTGCCGCCTGAGCCGCAGGATCTCGCGCGGGGTGGCGGTGACGATGTCGGTCTCGCCGATATGGATCGACCCGGCGGCGGCGAGGTAATTGCCGTAGATCATCCGCATCAGCGTGGACTTGCCCGCCCCGCTGGAGCCGGTGAGCGCCACGCATTCGCCCGGCGCGACCGAGAGATGGGCCTTCGCCATCACCGGGATCACCGCGCTTCCCTGGTTGTGGAGCGTGAAGGTCTTGGAGAGGTTCTCGATACGGATCATGTCACTGTCCCCTTCACACCTGCAGCACGGAGCTGACGAGGAGTTGCGTGTAGCCGTGCTGCGGATCGTCGAGCACCTGGTCGGTGAGCCCGGTCTCGACCACATGGCCGTCCTTCATCACCATCAGCCGGTCCGCGAGCAGCCGCACCACGGCGAGGTCATGGGTGACGATGATCGCCGAGAGCCCCATCTCGCGGACCAGCCCGCGCAGGAGATCGAGCAGCCGCGCCTGCACGCTGACATCGAGGCCGCCGGTCGGTTCGTCCATGAACACGAGCCGCGGCCCGGTCACGAGGTTCCGCGCGATCTGGAGCCGCTGGCGCATGCCGCCCGAGAAGGCCGTCGGCCGGTCGTCGATCCGGTCGCCCGGGATCTCCACCCGCTCGATCCAGTCGAGCGCACTTGCGCGGATGTCGCCGTAATGCCGGGCGCCCACGGCCATCAGCCGCTCGCCCACGTTGCCCCCGGCGCTGACATTCATCCGCAGCCCGTCGGCGGCGTGCTGGTGCACGAAGGCCCAGTCGGTCCGGCCGAGCTTCCGCCGGGCCGGCTCGCTCATCGTCACGGTGTCCACGGCCTCACCGTCGAGATCGAAGAGCACCCGGCCCGCATCGGGTGCCAGATGCCCCGCGAGGCAGTTGAGCAGGGTCGTCTTGCCCGACCCGCTCTCACCCACGATCCCCATCACCTCGCCCGGCCAGAGGTCGAAGCCCACGCCCTCGCAGCCGATCCGGCCGCCGTAGAACTTCGTCAGCCCCTCGACCCGCAGCAGCGGCCGGTCCTGAACGCTCATGTCCTTCATGCGAAGGCCTCCCCTTCCCCGGCCATGGCACCCCTGTGCCCGGCCTCGCGCCGCGCGCGGCAGTAATCGGTGTCGGAGCAGACGAACATCCGGGCGCCCGCGTCATCCATGATGACCTCGTCGAGATAGCTGTCCCCGGCGCCGCAGAGCCCGCAATCCTCCTGCGCCCGGGTGCGTTCGAACGGGTGATCCTCGAAATCGAGCGACACGACCCTGGTATAGGGCGGCAGCGCGTAGATCCGCTGTTCGCGGCCCGCGCCGAAAAGCTGGATCCCCGCCATCTCGAGCTTGGGGTTGTCGAACTTCGGGATCGGCGAGGGGTCCATGACGTAGCGGTCCTCGACCTTCACCGGGTAGGCGTAGGCGGTGGAGATCTCGCCGTGCCGCGCGATGTCCTCGTAGAGCTTCACGTGCATCAGCCCGTATTCCTCGAGGGCGTGCATCTTCCGGGTTTCGACCTCGGACGGCTCCAGGAACCGCAGCGGCTCGGGGATCGGCACCTGGTAGACGAGGATCTGATCCTCGGTCAGGTCCTCTTCGGGGATCCGGTGGCGGGTCTGGATGATCGTCGCCTCCGCCGTCCGCTCGGTGACGGCCACCTTGGCCGTCTTTTCGAAGAACTTTCTGATCGAGACCGCGTTGGTCGTATCATCGGCCCCCTGGTCGATGACCTTCAGCGTGTCATCTGGCGTCAGCGTCGCGGCCGAAACCTGGACCCCGCCCGTGCCCCAGCCGTAGGGCATCGGCATCTCGCGGCTCGCGAAGGGCACCTGGTAGCCGGGGATCGCGAGGCCCTTCAGGATGGCCCGGCGGATCATCCGCTTGGTCTGTTCGTCGAGATAGGCGAAGTTATAGTCGGACATGATGGCCTCCGGGCCGGGAAACGGGAGTGCGGAGATGGGTTTCGTGATCGTGGCGGTCTTCGTCGTGGCGCTGGTCCTGGTCCTGTCGGGGCGGCTCGGCCCCGCGCGGAAGTCGCGTCTGAACCAGCGGCCGCCGGACGATCCGCATGGCGACGGGGACAGCTAGCGCGCTCACCCGCCCGCCCCCTTCGAGAGTTTCAGCAGCGCCGCGCCCAGCACGGTGGTCACGGTCGAGGCGACCTTGGCGAGGCTGAGGCGCTCGTGCAGCACGCCCACGCCGATCAGCAGCGCGAAGATGATCGAGGTCTCGCGCAGCGCCGTGACCAGCGCGATCGGGGCCAGCGTGAAGGCATGGACGACGAGCGCGTAGGCCGCGAAGCTGGCGCCGCCCCCGATCAGGATCTCGCGTTTCAGGCGGAGTGCCCTGCGGAAGGCCTGCGGCGCGGCGATCGCGACGAGGCCCGGAAAGACCAGCCCCTCGACCACCGCGAGCGCGGCGTAGAAGCCGAGGCCGGTGCCCGCCACCCGCGCGCCGATGCCGTCGTTCAGCGAATAGGCCGCGATGAAGCCGCCGGTGCAGAGCGCCAGGACCGCCGCCTTGCCCTGGAAGATGCCGTCCGCGCGCCGGACGAGGCTGATCGAGCCGATGCCGATGGCGATCAGGAGGATGCCGAGCGTCTGGACCTCTCCGTAATGCTCGCCGAGGAAAAGGACGCTTGCGCCCGCGACGAGCAGCGGCGAGACGCCCCGCGCGATCGGGTAGACCTGCGTGAGGTCTCCGATCCGGTAGGCCGAGACGAGGAACAGCTGGTAGCCCGCGTGCAGCGCCACGCCGCCGAGGAACCACGGCCAGGCCTCCCAGGCCGGGAACGGCGCGAAGGCGAGCGCGACGAGGCCGAAGAGCCCCTGTCCCAGCACCACCGCCGTCATCGCGGAGACCTTGTCGGCCCCGCTTTTCACCAGCGCGTTCCAGCCTGCGTGAAGGGCGGCGGCGAGAAGGACGATGAGGAAGACGCCGAGGCTCATTCCGCGGCTTCCTGCCGGGTGGCCTGCCCGGCCTCGCGGCGGAGCTTGCGTATCAGTTCAAGTTCGGACTGGAAGTCCACGTAATGCGGGAGTTTTATGTGCTCGAGGAAGCCCGACGCCTGGATGTTGTCACTGTGGTAGAGAACGAATTCCTCGTCCTGCGCGGGGGCGCCCACATTGTCCTCGCCCAGTTCCGCCCAACGGAGGGCCCGGTCGACCAGCGCCATGGAGATCGCCTTGCGCTCGGTCTGCCCGAAGACCAGCCCGTAACCCCTTGTGAACTGGGGCGGTTCGGTCTTCGAGCCGGTGAACTGGTTGACCGTCTCGCATTCGGTGACGGTGACCTCTCCGATCTCGACCGCGAAGCCGAGCTCGGGCACCTCCATCTCGACCGCGACCTTGCCGATCCGCAGCTCGCCCACGAAGGGGTGGTTGCGGCCATAGCCGCGCTGCGTCGAATAGGCCATGCCGAGCACGAAGCCCTCGTCCCCCCGGCTCAGCGCCTGCAACCGCAGCGGACGCCCGGCCGGCAGCTTCAGCGGCTCGCGGGTGAGGTCCGGCGGCGTCGCGTCGCTCTCCGCCTCGGGCTGGATCAGCCCCTCCCGGTCGAGGAATTCGGTGACGTGCGGAACCGGCTCCTCGCGCGGCGTGCCCTCGGGCGCCGCCGCCGGCTCCAGCCCCTCGGCGGCGAGCGCGAAGTCCAGCAGGCGGTGCGTATAATCGAAGGTCGGCCCCAGCACCTGCCCGCCGGGCAGATCCTTGAACGTGGCCGAGACGCGGCGGTCGACGGCCATGGCGCCGGTGTCCACGGGCTCGGAGAGCCCCAGCCGGGGCAAGGTCGTGCGGTAGGCGCGGATCAGGAAGATCGCCTCGATCAGGTCGCCGCGGGACTGCTTGATCGCCAATGCGGCGAGGTCGGGATCGTAGAGCGAGCCCTCGGCCATCACCCGGTTGACCGCGAGGGCGAGCTGTTCGCGGATCTGCGCGACCGTCAGCTCGGCGACGGAGACATCCCCCCGCCGCTCCTCGGCCAGCCAGTCGTGGGCGTTCTCGATGGCGCGCTCGCCACCCTTCACCGCGACATACATCAGCCGATCCTCGTGCTGCGCGGCAGGGCGGCGATGCGGCCCGCCTGGGTGAAATAGCAATCGACGCCGAGCGGGAAGAGCGCGGCATTGCGGCGGAACGCCTCGACGTCCGGAAGATCGAGGAAGGCCTCGTCCTTCACCCCCGGGCCGGTCAGCCGCGCGCCTTGGTTGGAGAGGGCCTCCACCTCGACGATCAGCGTGGCCGAACGGTCGGGATATTCCGGCTCGCCCTGCGGGTAGTCGGTGAGCGCGCCGAGCGCCTCCCAGGTCCCCAGGGCGAACATCGCGTCGCCGCGCCCGACCAGCGGGCTGCCGAGGTGGAAGGCGATCCAGTCGCGCACCGCGGCGCAGTCATGCGCCCCGGCAAGGTGCAGCGGCGTCTCGCGGTCGCAGAGCGTCAGCAGCAGCGAGGCCGCAGCGCCCGAGACCGGCGCGGGCGCCCTGCCCCCGCCGATGTCGTGGACCCGCCCCGGCCGGGCCATCGCGTTCATCGCGGCGCGGAAGGCGTGGGATGCCTCGACCGCCGCATCGGCGAAGCCGCCTTCCAGCACATCCGTCCCGGTCATGCGTTCTCTCCCCGCACCATGGTGAAGAATTCGACCCTGGTCGCCGCGGCCTTGGCCGCCCGCGCCCTGGCCCTGTCGGCCAACCCGGCCTCCAGCGGATCCAGCACGGCGGCGCGCAGGGCCGCGGCCCCGCCCGTCTGCATCAGCGCATCGACCAGCGCGGCGATCCGGGCCTTCTCCTTGTCGCGCCCCTGCACATAGGCGTGCCCGACCGCGCCATCCTCGAGCCGGAGAGAGCAGCGCGTGACGCTCATCTCGCCGAGGTTGAAGGGCGCGCCGACGGCGCCCGCGCGGCCGCGGACCATCACCGCGCCCACCTCGGGCGCGCGCAGCCAGCGGAAGGCCGGTGCGGCGCCGTGCGCCTCCCACAGGCGGAAGAGCTCGGCCGCCGGCGCCTTGGCCAGCAGCGACATCCACGCCTTGCGGTCGGTCTGGTCGGGGGAGAGCTCGGTCATGCGACACCTTGCGGATTTGTCTATTTTACTATACAACTAGACAAATCCATAGCGACAACCGCCGAGTCGCACAAGGCCCAGGGGAGTGAAGATTTCATGACAGGGACGGAGGCACCTGCCGGAGCGAAGAAGACACCGCTCTGGCGCTCCATCGCGCAGGCGCTGACCGCGGACATCGCCGAGGGCCGCTATGCGCCGGGCGACAAGCTGCCCACGGAGGCCGAGCTTTCGGCCCGGTTCGGCGTCAACCGCCACACCGTGCGGCGTGCCCTGGGCGAGATGGCCGCGCAGGGCCTGACCCATGCCCGCCGCGGTGCCGGCGTCTTCGTCACGCAGGCGCCCACCGATTATCCGATCGGGCGGCGGGTCCGCTTCCACCAGAACCTGCGCGCCGCCGGACGGCTTCCGAGCCGCGAGATCCTGTCGGGCGAGACCCGGGCCGCCGCCCCGCGCGAGGCCGAGGCGCTGCACCTGCCGCCCGGCGCGCCGGTCCATGTCAGCGAGGGGCGGTCGCTGGCGGACGGCCAGCCGATGGCGCTCTTCCGGTCGGTCTTTCCGGCGGAGCGCTTTCCCGAACTCCTGTCGCTGCTGGCCGAGAGCGGCTCGGTCTCGGCGGCGCTGGCGCATTACGGTGTCGGCGACTTCATCCGCGCCTCGACCCGGCTCACCGCGAAGCAGGCGACGGCGACACAGGCGCTCCATCTCAGGCTGCGCGAGGGCGATCCGATTCTGCGCACGGTCGGGATCAACGTGGACAGCGACGGCCGCCCGGTCGAATACGGCCACACCTGGTTCGCGGGCGACCGTGTGACGCTGGTTCTGGATGCCGGGTGAACGCGGATTTCACGAGGGTTAAACCGCCCTGTCACGGCGGCGATACATATTCAGGTTATCCACAGGCCCAGACCGAGGAGCAGATCCCATGCATCGCACCCTGCCCGCCCTGCGCCTGACCGGCGCCGAGACGTTGCGCGACGGACGCCTGCAGTGCCGCCCGATCGGGCTGGCCGGCGGGCGCCTGACCGACCACCCCCTGCTGCCCGAGGTCGACCTGAGCGGATACCTCGTCCTGCCGGGGATCATCGACCTGCACGGCGACGCCTTCGAACGCAACATCGCGCCCCGCCCCTCGGCCCCCTTCCCGCTGCAGAGCGCGCTGGTCGCCACCGACCGCGACGCCGCCGCCAACGGCGTGACCACCGCGTGGATGGCCCAGGGCTGGTCATGGGAGGGCGGCATGCGCGGGCCCGAGTTTGCCTGCGCCCTGCTGGCCGCGCTCGAAGGCTACCGGGCGCGGATGCTGACCGACCTGCGGGTGCAGATCCGCTGCGAGACGCATACCGTGGGCACCGGCGACGCGCTTCTCGCCGCCATCGCCGCGCATGGCATCGACTACGTCGTCTTCAACGACCATCTGGACGAGGCCTTCGTCACCGCCTCGACCCGGCCCGCCGTCTTCGCGAACTGGGCCGCGCGCGCCGGGCGCAGCGTCGAGATGCACCTTGCGACCGCCACCGCCGCCCGGCGGCAGGCCCGCGACGTGCCCCGCCACCTCTGCCGCCTGGCCGACCGTTTCGACGCCCTCGGGGTGATCTACGGCAGCCATGACGATTGCGATGGCGAGACGCGGGAGCGCTATTCGATGATCGGCGCGAAGATCTGCGAATTCCCCACCTCGCGCGCCGCGGCCGCGCTGGCCAAGGCGGTCGGCGACCCGGTCCTGATGGGCGCGCCGAACGTGGTGCGCGGCGGGTCGCAGGCGGGCAACATCGCGGCCGTCGACCTGATCGCCGACGGGCTCTGCGATGCGCTGGTCTCGGATTACCACTACCCCGCGCTTGCGGCCGCCGCGTTCCGGCTGGTGCAGGACGGGATCATGGACCTGCCGCGGGCCTGGGCGATGATCTCGGAGACGCCCGCCCGGATTCTGCGCCTGGCCGACAGGGGCCGGCTGGAGCCCGGCCTGCGCGCGGATCTCACCGTGATCGACCCCGCCACGCATTGCGTCGAGGCGACGATCTCGGGCGGGCGCATCGCGCATCTGTCGGGCGCCGTGGCCGACCGCTTCCTCGCCGCCACCGGCGGGGCGATCGCCGCGGAATAGGCCGGGCGGCAGGCGGTCAGAGCCGGGAGGACACGATGCCGGTGTTGAAGCCGCCCATCCTCAGTTCGCCGAACAGCCGCTGGTACTCGATCTTCGGGCAACGGTTCATGATGACGTCGACCCCCCGCGCGCGCGCCTTCTCGGCCGCCTCGGCATGCTCGACGCCGATCTGCATCCAGATCGTCCTGAGCTCCGGGAAGGCCTCCAGCGCCTCGTCGACCACTTCGGGCACGTGTTCGGACCGGCGGAAGATGTCCACCATGTCGACGGGCGCGTCGATCTCGGAGAGGTCGGCGCGGACGGTCTCTCCCAGCAGGACCTTGCCGGCATGGACGGGATTGACCGGGATCACCCGGAACCCCTTGAGCCCGAGGTAGCGGGCCACGTAGTAGCTCGGGCGGGTCTCGTTCGGGGACACGCCCACGACCGCGATGACCCGGGTCCGGCCCAGCACGTCGCGCAGGAAGGCGTCTGAATAGATTTCGCTCATGTCGCCGAGACTAGCCGCGGCGCCGGGTGCGGCAAGGGAAATCCGCCGGACGGAGCGCCAAAAAAAAAAGCGCCCGGCAACCCGGGCGCAGTCACGGAACGAGGGACAGTGATAGAAGCGCTGATGTTCCGGATCGGCGCCTCGCTTACTCACTTAGGAGTGCGGGGCAGCCTAGGAAGACCTTGTAAAACGAATGTGAATGGGGAGTCGCGCCCGATCACGCCGACGTGCGCGTCGCGTAGAGCGCCACCGCCGCCGCGTTCGACACGTTGAGCGATCCGAAATCGCCCGCGGCGGGGATCTTCACCAGCGCATCGCAGGTCTCGCGCGTGCGCTCGCGCAGCCCCGGCCCCTCGGCACCAAGCACCAGCGCCACCGCCCGGCCGCCCTGCCCGGAGAGCGCCTCGCCCACCGTCTGATCCGCCTCGCCGTCGAGACCGAGCGCGAGATAGCCCATGCCCTTCAGCTCTTCCAGCGTGTCGGCGAGGTTGCGGACCCTGAGATAGGGCTGCCGTTCCAGCGCGCCGCTCGCGGTCTTGGCGAGCGCCCCGGTCTCGGGCGCCGCGTGGTGACGCATGCCGATGACGGCGAGCGCCCCGAACACCTCGGCCGAGCGCAGGATGGCGCCCACGTTGTGCGGGTCGGTCACCCGGTCGAGCAGCACCACCAGCGGCGGGTTCTTCCCGTCCCCGAGGCAACGGTCGGCCACCGTGCCCCAGTCGAGCGGCTTCACCTCGAGCGCCGCGCCCTGGTGCACCGAGCCGGGATCGAGCGGTGCGGTGAACTTGCGCGGATCCGCCATCTCGGGCTCGATCCCGCCCGCGGCGATCGCCTCGGCCAGCTTGTCGGCGGCGTTCTTGGTGACGATCAGGCGCAGCTTCTCGCGGGCCGGGTTCTCCAGCGCATCGCGCACGGCGTGCAGACCGAAGAGCCACACGGTCTCCGCGCTCGCGACCTTTTTCGACCGCTCCTTCTCGACCACCCATTTCGGCTTCTTCATCGCGTATCCATCCGGCTGATCCCCCGCATGTGGCACCCCCGCGGCGACGGCGCAAGGCCCATGCGTCAAGGTCGGATTTTCCTGTTGACCCTCCGCGGGGCCGCAAGTATTCAGCGCCTCACGATCCGCGGGGCTCTTCGCTCCGGCCGATCGGGGCGACGAGCTGCAAGGTGCGGCAGCGGACTGTAACTCCGCCGGGGAGACCCATGCCTGGTTCGATTCCAGGGTCGCCCACCACTTCCCCCTCCGACATCGCAGGTCTGGAACGTGGCGGGCCCGTCGGCTCAGCCCTTGCCCGTCAGCGCCTTTTCCGACCCGGCGCGGGCGCGGGCCATCGAGCCCAGGCGGATGGTCGAGCTCGACTTCGCGAGGACCTGGCCGTCGACGGTCTTCAGCTGGCCCTCGGCGAAGCATGTCGTGCGGCCAGAGCGTTCGATCCAGGCCTCGGCCAGCAGCGTGCCGGGGCGCGCGGGGGCGAAGTAGCTGACCTTGATCTCGAGCGTCAGCGGAACCACGTCCTCCATCCCGAGCGAGCGGACCGCCCGGGCCATCGCCGCGTCGATCCAGGCGGTCACGAAACCGCCCTGCACGATGCCGCCGGAATGGCACATGTGCATCCCGGCCTCGTATTCCTGCACCGCCCGGCCCGCGCCGACCTCCACGTCGCGCCGGAAGCCCAGGGTTTCGCCAAGGGCGGTCGGGGGCGTGGTCTCGATCCGGGGGTCCAGGGTCATGGCGGTCCTCTCTCTGGTAGGTGGTCCGGGACAGCTTTCCGCGGGCCGCGCCATCCGGGCAAGCGCGGCGCGCATTCCTGCAGAAGTGCAGAGAGATTTGCCCCCCGCCCTGCCGCCGGTCAGAGGCCGGCGAGGAAGCCGGTCATCTCCTCCTCGATGAAATCGAGCACCGCCTCGTCCGCGAGCCGGCCGTCCTTCACCTTGGCATTGGCCTGCCCGACGATGATCTCCTTGCCGATATGCACCCGGGCGAGCATCCCGTTCAGGACGTATTTCAGGTGCGCCTGCGCGCGCACGCCGCCCATCACCCCGCCCGAGGTCGTGACCACGAAGCAGGGCTTGCCCTTGAAGACCGAGGCATAGGCGGGGCGCGAGGCCCAGTCGATCGCGTTCTTCAGCACGCCGGGGATGGAGTAATTGTATTCCGGCGTCACGAAGACCACGCCGTCCGCCGCCTCGACCTGCGCGATGAACGCGGCCACCGCCGGGTCATCGGTGGTGTCGGCGTTGTAATGCGGCAGGCGGCCCACGTCGGCGGTGACGCAGCTGGCCCGGTCGCCGATCCGCGCCTCCATGGCGCGCACGGTGGCGCGGGACGAGGAGGCCTCGCGCAGGCTTCCGGGGATCATCAGGAGTTGGGGCATGGGGTGTCCTCAGATACGGGCAAGCCAGGTGGCTATCGAGGGGAATAGGATGATCACGGCCAGCGTCGCAAGCATCGCGAGGATGAAAGGCACCGCGCCGCGGAAGATCTCGCCCACCCGGAGCGTGGGGTCGTCCATCGCCGACTTGATCGTGTAGACCGAGAGGCCGAAGGGCGGGGTCAGCAGGCCGATTTCGGTCGCGATGACGGTGATGACGCCGAACCAGATCAGGTCGAAGCCCGCCGCGTCCGCCACGGGCAGCGCGATCGGCAGGACGATCAGCATGATCGAGATCGAATCGATCAGGCAGCCGAGCGCGATGATCAGCAGGATGAAGACGCAGAGGAATCCGTAGGGGCCGATCCGGTCCGACAGGAAGAACTCGGCCAGCTCGCGGGGGACGCCGGTCAGGGCCAGCATCCGGCTGAAGAAGGTCGCCGCGAGGATCAGGAACAGGACCGAGACGGTGATGAGCCCGGTCTCGACGAGGATCCGCCAGAAGGTGACCCGGTCGAGGGACCGCCGCATGAGCGCGATGACGAGCGCGCCGAAGGCGCCGGCCGCGCCCGCCTCGGTCGGGTTCAGGAAGCCGCCGTAGAGCCCGCCGAGCACCACGGTGACAAGGGCGAGGATCGGGATCGACTTGCGGAGCACGTCGCGGCCGCGGATGTCGTCGTAGCCGGTGGCGTCGTCGGTCCGCTCGAAGACGAAGCTCTTCCGCGTGGTGGCGAGGATCCAGATCGTGAGCGTGAAGGCCAGCGCGAGCACGAGGCCCGGGCCGACACCCGCAAGGAACATCCGGCCCACGGATTGCTCGGCCAGCACGGCATAGACGATCATCAGCAGCGAGGGCGGGATCAGCATGCCCAGCACCGAGGAGCCCGCGACGACGCCCGTCGCGAAGCGGTTGGTGTATCCGTGGCGGCGCATCTCGGGCACCGCGATCCGGCTGAAGACGGTGGCCGAGGCGATGGAGATGCCGGTGATCGCCGCGAAGACCGCGTTGGCGAAGACGGTGGCGACGCCGAGGCCCGCGGTCACCCGCTTCAGGAGCTTCTGGAACACGTCGAACGTGTCCTTGCCCACCCCCGAGACGGTCACCAGCAGCCCCATCAGCACGAAGAGCGGGACGACCGCGAAGAGGTATTCCTCGAGGCTGTCGTTGGCGACCTGCGTCATCATCCGGATCGCGACGGTCTCGTTCCGCAGCAGCGCGACGGCGCCGACCGAGACGGCGAGCATCCCGATCCCGATGGGCATCCCGATGAGGATGAGCGCGACGAGCAGCATGACCGCCCCGCCGCCGATCTCGAACGGGCTCATGCGCGGCCTCCCATGCTGCGGAAGGCGCCGATCAGGCGGACCGCGAATTCGACGGCGGCCACCGCGAAGCCGGCCAGGATCAGCGCCCGGAAGGGCCAGGTCGGCAGGGTCGCGATGCCGGTGATGCCGATGAACTCGGCCGCGTTCAGATCCTTTTCGATGACCCGGAGGCTGGCCCATGCGATCATGCCCAGAACCACGGCGCCGGTCAGGTCGAACAGCCCCTCGAGCGCGGCACCCGCGCGGGGGTGGCGTTCGGTGAAGGGCAGGATGAAGACCTCGGTCCGGGCCAGCCGCCCGGCCCGCACGGTCGCGCCCAGTTGCAGCGCGACGAGGGTCACGACCAGCAGCGCGCCGCCTTCCGAGACCAGCGGCAGCGAGGCCCCCCAGATGTTCCGCGCCAGGATGTCGGCGCAGATGATGAGCATCAGGACACCGATCAGGACGGTGCCGACGGCGGCGAAGGTCTCGACCAGCCGGTGCCATGCGCGCAGCGGCGCCGGCTCGTCCGCCCTCCCCGTCGCGGGGAGGGCGGCGTCTGTGTTCTGCGCGTCCAAGGGATGGGCCTTACTTGTCCCAGTCCCGCGCCGGGGTTTCGCCCGCGGCCCGGAGCCCTTCCATGTAATCGGCAAGGAAGGCCTTCGCGGGGATCCCGCGCTCTTCCAGCGGGGCCGCCCAGTCACCGGCCACGTCGGGCAGCATGCCGACCCATTTCTCGGTCTCGCCGTCCGGCATCTCGATGATCTCGGCGCCAAGCTCGACCATCTTGTTCAGCGCCATCTCGTGCCGGTCGACAAGGTCCTGTCCGTGGCTCTCGGTGTAGTACTTCCCGGCCTCGACCATCGCGTTCTGCACCTCTTCGGGCAGCGCGTCCCAGCTGTCGCGGTTGATCGCAACCGCGCCCGAGAAGACCGCGCCCCCGTCGAAGCGCGCGATATAGGGCGCGACCTCGTAGAGCTTGATCGGCAGCGCGCCGAGCGCGAGCGACAGGACGCCATCCGACACCCCGGTCTGCACGTCGGTGTAGTAGGAGGTCAGCGAGCCATCCACCGCGTTCGCCCCGGTCCCGCGCAGCCAGTTGCCGAGCACGCCCGGGGCCGAGATCTTGCGGCCGTCGAGATCCGAGATCCCCTCGATCGGTTCCTTCAGGTAGAAGTCGTAGAGGTCGGTGGCGGTGAGTCCGAGGACCTTGAGGTTATGGCTCTCCCACTCCTCGCGGAAGGCCTCGTTGGTCTCAAGCAGATCCTCCATCACGTCGAGCAGGACCGGCGGATTCGACGTCGCGAAGGGCGCGTTCGAGGACCCCTGGCTCAGCGGCAGTTTCGCCTGTTCGAGGAACGAGAAGACCCAGCCCACGTCGGTCACGCCTTCCTCGACCGACGACAGCGTGGCGTTCGCCTTGTATAGCTGCCCGCCGAACGCCTCGTTCCAGTCGATCTTGTAGGTCCCGGTCTCGGCCAGGATCTCGTCGGTCTTGGCCATGAAATGCGTCTGGATCATGCCGACCCAGGGCACGACGGTCGGATGGCTCGAGGCCACGGTGAGGTTGATCGTCTCCTGCGCGTGGACAGGGACGGCCAGCATCGCGCCGAAAAGCGCGCCTTGAATGATCTTCATTGTCTTCCTCCCTAAGCGCGGCCTCCCCCGGCCGCTTCGTGTCGGTCTCTAGCCGACCTTTTTCCGCGCCAGCTCGGCGCGGATATCGTCTCCGTGTTCATCAAGCACCGGCGGAGCGGTCACGTCCAGTTCCGGTTTCCCGTCGAAATTGTAGGGCGGCCGCACGGTCGTGAAGGTCCCGAGCTCGCGCGAGGGCGCCTCCACCTTGATCTTCAGGTGCTGCGCCTGCGGGTCCTCCAGCGCCTCGTCGGAATCGTAGGCCGGCGAATAGGGGACCTCGTGCTCCTCCAGCAGGTCACACCATGCGTCGCGGCTCTTCTCGCGGAAGACCGGGGTGAAGATCCCGATCAGCTCGTCCTGATGCCGGATGCGTTCCAGCCGCTCGTTGAAGCGGGGATCGTCGTTCAGCTGCTCCTGCCCGGTCGCGGCCAGCAGCCCCTCCCAGAATTTCGTGGGCGAGGACATGTGGATCGCGATCCATTTCCCGTCGGCGCATTCGAAGGTGTAGGATTGCGACACCACGGGCCGCGAGAGCGGGCCCATGACCTCGCCCACGGAATAGTAGTGGGTGAAGCTGTCGAGGTTGAAATGGCACATCGCCTCGAGCATCGAGATGTCGATGCGGCGGCCCTCGCCGGTCTGCGTCCGCTCCATCAGCGCCGCGAGGCAGGCCATCGCCGCGTATTGCCCGGTGACGGAATCCGCGATGGCGGGGCCGATGACGCGCGGGTTTTCGGGCGGGGTCAGCAGGCGGAGATAGCCGCTCGCCGCCTGCGCCACGGTGTCGTAGGCGGGGCGGTCGCGGGCGGGGCCGGAGGGGCCGAAGCCCGAGATCGCGCAATAGATCAGGTCGGGGCGGTGCTTGCGCAGCTCCTCCTCCCCTGCCCCCAGCTTCTCGGCCACGCCCGGGCGGAAGTTCTGGATGAAGACGTCGGCCGTCGCGATCAGCGCGTGGAAGGTGGCAAGGTCCTCGGGGTCCTTGGTATCGAGCGCGATGGAGCGCTTGTTCCGGTTGTAGGTCTGGTAATGCGGCGAATAGAGCCCGCCCTTGAAGGCGCGGAACGGATCGCCGGTGCCGGGGCGCTCGACCTTGATGACCTCGGCGCCCAGATCGGCAAGGTGCATCCCCGCGGCCGGTCCGGTGATGTAGGTGCCAAGCTCGACGACACGGATATGGCTGAGGGGTTTCGGCATCTTACTCGGCCGCCTTCGCCCTGGAGGAGATCTTGCCGTCGTAGGAGATCGCCTCGTCCCCCACGTTCGACATGATGAAGCCGATGGAGCGCGTCGCCTCCTCGAAGAGATGCGCAGAGAGCCCCGCCGCGCGCGCCACCAGCGGCACCGCCTTCAGCGCGTCGAGCGGCCAGCCCGCGTCGAGGATCACCGCCGGGATCGCGCCCGAGACGTTGATCGGCAGCGGGCGCTCGATGATGTCGGTCGCGTGCTTGTCGAGGATCCGCAGCGTCTCGACATACTTGCCCGAGACGCCCAGCTCGTCGGCGATGGCGAGCAGCCGGTCCGCGCGCGGATCGCCGCCCGAATGTTGCGGATGGCCCAGACCCGCCACCTTCCGGCGCTGCGCCTTGTGGTCCTTGAGGCTCGCGATGGCCGCTGATTCCACGTCGGTCCCGTCAGCCTCGGCCTTCGCCAGCACCTCGGCCAGATACCGCCCGGCGCTCTCGGTGCTGCCGGCGACCACGCTGCCCATTCCGAGGAGCCCCGCCGCCATCGCGCCCTGCCACGCCTCCGGCCCTGCCGCGAGCGTCATCCGCGCGGCCTGGACGGAAGGCACCAGCCCGTGTTCGGCAATCGCCACGAGGCAGGCGTCGAGCACCTGGCGCTGCGTCTCGTCGGGCTTTTCGCCCAGCACCAGCAGCCAGAGATAATCCGTGAAGCCGATCCTGCCGATCAGCTCGTCGCAGAGGTCGTAGCCGCGGACCGTGATGCTCTCGGCATCCGAGGTCGCGATGGCGGTGTACGCTTGATCCTGTTTGCCGATCCGCATGAGGTCCTCCCAGACTTTTCGCTGTGCGAAACTTTTTCCTCTTGTCGAAAAGTAGAGAGCAGCGTAGCGTCCCGTCAAGAGGAATTGTCGCGGGTGCCGCGGCAGCGCAGGGATCAGGGAGGGAAACCATGCGTGATATCAACCAGTTCACCATCACGCAGGCGGTGAAGGATACGTTCAAGACCGAGCCGGGCAGCCGGTTCGAGACGCTGCTGCACGGGCTCATCGAGCACCTGCACGACTATACCCGCGAGCATAACCTGACCCACGAAGAGTGGATGGGCGTGCTGAATTTCCTGTACGATTGCGGGCAGATCTCGACGCCCGAACGGCATGAGTTCATCCTGCTTTCGGACGTCCTCGGGTTCTCGGCGCTGGTCGACATGATCAACACCAAGGGCGGCGCGACCGAAGGCTCCAACCTCGGGCCGTTCTACCTGGACAACGCGCCGCGCAAGGCGCTCGGCTCGGACATCTCGGACGGGCGCGACGGGGTGACGGTGCTGGTCCACGGCCGCGTCATGGACACGCTGAAGAACCCGCTGCCCGGCGCGGTCCTCGACACCTGGCAGGCGGATTCGGCCGGCACCTATCCGATCCAGGAACAGGCGTCGGGCCAGGACAAGTTCGACCTGCGCGCGATCTTCGAGGCCGACGATCAGGGCCGCTATTACTACACGACCGTGCTGCCGAAACCCTACACGGTGCCCTATGACGGCCCCGTCGGGGTGCTGCTGCGGGCGGGCGACCGTCATGCCTGGCGGCCGGCGCACCTGCATTACATCGTGCGGCACCCGGGGATGAACGCGATCACCACCGAGATCTTCTTCGAGAACACCGAATACGTCGACAACGACGCGGTCTTCGGGGTGCGGAAGTCGCTCCTGGCGAAGATCGCGCCGGCCAAGGACATCGACGCGCTCGGCTACAAGCTCGACAAGACACCCGACGCGGTCTGCACCTACGACTTCATCCTCGCCCCGGCGAGCTGACCCTTGGGAGAGGCACGCGAGAAACCGGCGGAGTTCGTCGAGGCGCTGGCGAAAGGCATCGCCATCCTCGAGGCCTTCGACGCCGAGACCCCCGAGATGACGCTCTCGGAGGTCTCGCGGAAGGTCGGCCTCTCGCCCGCCGCCGCGCGCCGCTCGCTGATGACGCTGGAAACGCTCGGCTACATCGGCCGGCGCGAGAAGCGGTTCCACCTGAAGCCGAAGCTGATGGCGCTCGGCTCGGCCTTCTACTTCTCGGCCCGGATCGACGAGATCCTGCAGGAGGACGTGCAGGGGATCGTCGAGAAGTTCGGCGACGCCTCGTCGGTCGGCACGCTCGACGGGCACGAGGTGATCTATGTCGCGCACCGCTCCGTCCAGCGCGCCCGGCGCGCGGCCGCCGTGGCGGGCGCGCGGTATCCGGCCTATGCGACCTCGATGGGCCGCGTGCTGCTTGCCGCGCTGCCCGACGCGGAAATCGACGCCTATCTGGCGAGCTACGACCCGAAGCCGCTGACCTCGAAGACCTGCACCAACCCACAGGCGCTCCGGGCCGAGATCATGACCGCGCGGCGCAACGGCTATGCCACCACGGTGGACCAGCTCGATTACGGCATCACCGCGCTCGCGGTTCCGATCCGGGCGGCCGACGGGAGCACGGTCGCGGCGCTCAACACCTCGGGCTACACCGGCATGGTGACCCCCGACCAGCTGATCGCGGAGCGCCTGCCCGAACTGCAGCAGGCCGCGTCCCATATCGCGCATCAGCTGACCCGCTACCCGACCCTGAGGGCGGTGCTCGGCGGATAGGAAAAGGGAAACTCTGGGAGGAGGAGACACCCATGTGCAGACTTTGCAGCCCCGCAACCCCACGCGCACTCTGTCCGGAGGCGAGTCCGCTGCTGCGGACGCCCGAGACCGGGTCCGGTTCCGCCGCGGCGGAGGCCGTCCGCACCAAGATCAGCGCCGCCCCCCTGCCCGAGCTCTCGGGCCAGAAGGGCACGCGGATCCTGCTCAAGGGCGGCGTGATCCTCTCGATGGACGACGAGGTGGGCAACTTCGAGACGGGCGATGTGCTGATCGAGGGTGAGAAGATCCGCGAGGTCGCCGCCAGCATCGACGCCACGGACGCCCACGTGATCGACGCCTCGGGCAAGATCGTGATGCCCGGCTTCATCGACACCCACCACCACCAGTTCGAGACCGGCCTGCGCTCGTCTCTGGCCGACGCCATCGTGGTCAACGACGGCAAGCCCGAGAACGCGCGGAACTACTATGAATCCATGCTGCTGAACTTCTCGCAGCACTACCGGCCCGAGGACGTCTACATCAACGAACTCTACGGCGGTCTCGCCCAGCTCGACGCGGGCGTGACGACGGTGATGGACGTGAGCCAGATCCACCATTCCGCCGAACATTCCGAGGCTGCGATCGAGGGCCTGCGCGACGCCGGACGCCGCGGTGTCTTCGGCTATTTCGAAGGGTGGTGGGACGGCAAGGAATACCCGGGCGGCGCAAAGCGCATCCGGGAGAAATACTTCGCCTCCGACGACCAGCTTCTCACCATGGTGATGGGCGGGGAGATCTACATCGAGGGCTACGAGGAGGCGTGGAAGATCGGCCGCGATCTCGACCTGCAGGTGGCTTTGCACGTCGTGACCACCTTCGGCATGACCCCGACCTTCGACGAGCTGGCCAGGAAAGGCGTCTTCGGGCCCGACAACATCTTCATCCACATGACCGGGATGACCGACGACGCCTGGAAGGCCGCGGCCGATGCGGGCGCCCATGTCTCGCTCTCGGTCCCGATCGAGATGCACATGCGCCACGGCGAGCCGCCGATCCAGAAGGCGCTGGACCTCGGGATGGGCGTCTCGCTGTCGTCGGATGTGGAATGCACCATGTCGGCCGATTTCTTCACCCAGATGCGCGGGATGCTGACGCTCCAGCGGATGCGGGCGAACGAGCGGGCGCTGAACGGCGAGGAAGACCACCCCAAGCTCCTGCGCTGCGCCGAGGTCATCCGGCACGCCACGATCGAGGGGGCGAAGGGTCTGCGCCTCGACCGCCAGACCGGGTCGCTGACGCCGGGCAAGGACGCGGACATCCTGATGCTCGATGCCGAGGCGATCAACGTGGCGCCGCTGAACAACGCGGCTGGCGCGGTGGTGACGCTGATGGACCGTTCGAACGTCGACACGGTGATGGTGGCGGGCCAGATCCGCAAGTGGCAGGGGCAGCTGCTCGGGCACGACATGGCCAAGCTGGGCCGCGAGCTTGCGGCGAGCCGCGACTACATCTTCGAGAAGGCGGGCATTGACCGGAATCTCTTCGAATGACGTAAGGTAAGCGGAGCCGCGGCGCTGTTGCCGCGGTTCTGTCTGTTGGAGGAGATCAGATGAAGTCCACAGCCTGCGCCATCGCGGCGCTGGCCGTTTCGACGGCCACAGCCATGGCCGCTCCCTCGGTGGAGCGTGGAGACTACCTCGTCAATTCGATCATGGGTTGCGGCAATTGCCACACCCCCCTCGGGCCGCAGGGCCCGGTCCGGGACCAGGCGCTCTCGGGCCGGCTGGTCGAGGAGTCGGATTTGATGACGGCCGTCGCGCCCAACATCACCCCCGCCAGCCGCATCGCGGAATGGAGCGACGCGGAGCTTGCCACCGCGATCCGGGAAGGCGTCCGGCCGGACGGCACGATCATCGGCCCGCCGATGCCCTTCAAGGCCTACCGCGCGATCTCGGACGACGACCTCGCGTCGATCGTGGCCTACCTGCGCACGGTGCCCGCGGTCGAGAACGACGCCGGCGCCTCGCGGTACAACATCCCCCTGCCCCCCGCCTACGGGCCGCCGCTCGAAACCGTCTCGGCTCCTGCCGAGGGGGTGACGGCCGGTTACGGCGAATACCTCTCGTCGCTTGGCCATTGCATGGAATGCCATTCGCCGCTGACCCCGCAGGGCCCGGACTGGGGCGAGGGCTTCGCGCGCGGGGGTGCGGAGTTCCACGGGCCGTGGGGCACCTCGACCGCGCCCAACCTGACGAACCACCCGGACGGGCTGGCGGCGTATTCCGACGCCGAGGTGGAGGCCATGATCACCCAGGGCAAGCGGCCCGACGGGTCCGACATGCTGCCGCCGATGCCCTACGGCTACCTCGCCCGGATGACCGCCGAAGACCTCGACGCGCTGGTGCTCTACCTGCGTTCGATCCCGGGCCAGCCCGACATGTGACACCCACCTCCGGCGCGGCCATCCCGGCCGCGCCAACCAGAAAGGCCAGATTATGCTCTTCCCCACCACCCTCGTCGGCAGCTATTGCCAGCCCGACTGGCTGATCGACCGCGAGAAGCTCAAGGGCCAGTTCCCGCCCCGGACCCGCGCGAAGGAGCTCTGGCGCATCCCCGAACCGTTCCTCTCGGAGGCGCAGGACGACGCGACCCGCGTCGCGATCCGCGAACAGGAGGAGGCGGGGCTCGACATCCTCACCGACGGCGAGATCCGGCGCGAGAGCTATTCCAACCGCTTCGCCACCGCGCTCGACGGGCTGGACCTCGACAATTACGGCACCGTCATGACCCGTTCCGGCGCGCCGGTCCCCGTGCCGCGCATCACCGGCCCGATCCGCCGCGCCCGCGCGGTCGAAGTCGAGGACCTGAAGTTCCTGCGCGCCCATACCGACCGGAAGGTGAAGATCACCCTGCCCGGCCCCTTCACCATGAGCCTGCAGGCGCAGAACGATCACTACGCCTCGACCGCCGACGCCGCGATGGATTACGCGCAGGCGGTGAAGGAGGAGATGGCCGAGCTCTTCGCCGCCGGCGCCGACATCGTCCAGCTGGACGAGCCCTGGCTGCAGGGCAAGCCGGACATCGCGATGGATTACGGCATCGAGGCGCTGAACAAGGCGCTCGAGGGCGCGGCAGGCACGACCGCGGTGCATATCTGCTTCGGCTACGCGGCGCTGACGAAGGAGCGCCCCGAGGGCTATTCCTTCCTGCCGCAGATGAAGGATTGCACCTGCGACCAGATCAGCATCGAGACGGCGCAGGCCAATCTCGACACCTCGGTGCTGGAAGAGCTGCGCGGCAAGACGATCATGGTGGGCGTGCTCGACCTGTCGGACATGACGATCGAGACGGGCGAGGTCGTCGCCCAGAGGATCCGCCGCGCCCTGCCCCATGTCGACGCCGACAAGGTGGTGATCGCCCCGGATTGCGGGCTGAAATACCTGCCCCGCGACGTGGCCTTCGGCAAGATGCGTGCGATGGCCGAGGGCGCGAAGATCCTGCGCGCCGAACACGGCTGAGCCCAAACGGAAAACGCCACCCCCGAGGGGGTGGCGCTCCGATGTCCGCAAGGACCTTCCGTCTTACTGGACGACGCCCAGGTTGTTGAAGCTGCCGACCTGCACGAAGTTCGTGAGGTTGTTCGCGCCAACCTGGGTGACCACGGCCTGGTTGTAGTTCCCGCCCGAGATCGACCCTTCGATCGTGTTGCCCGACCCGCTCTGGCTGAAGGCGAACAGGTTGCCGTCCGATTCCGAGGCACTGCCGACGGTCAGCGAGATGCTGTTGCCCCTGCCAGCCTGGAACATGTCGCCCGGGTTCAGAGAACCGGCTGCCGCGAAGGCTGCGTCGCCGCCGAAGGCGCCCGATGCGTTGTTGTTGTCGCCGTAGATCGACGCGGTCAGCGTGTTGGCGCCGGACTGGTCGATGTTCAGAACGTTACCGTCGCCGCCGCCCGAGAGCCAGCTGCCCGAGATGGTCACGGTCGAGGTGTTGCCGCCATCCTGGGTGACGGTGACGGTGTTGTCATCGCCGTAGATGTCGACCAGCGAGTCATTGCTCTGACCGAAGACGCTGGACAGGATGTTGCCCTGGCTGACCGTGACGGTGTTGTCGTCGCCGCTGAGGAAACCGTCGATCGACACGGTCGAGCTGTGGTTGCCTTCCTGCGTGACCGACACGAGGTTCCGGTAGCCGAGGATGTCGACATCGGAGTCGTTGGTGCCGAGCTGCGTCACCTCCACGTCGTTCCGGACGCCGAGAATGTCGACGTCGGAGGTGTTGTCCGTCGTCTGGTCCACATCGACGTCGTTGCTGCTGCCGAGAATATCGACGGTCGAAACGTTCTCGGTGCCGACGTAGGCGGTCAGACGGTTGTCCTGAAGGACATCGACGTTGTTGTCGTCACCGACGATACCGACATCTGAGGTGTTTTCACCATCCTGCGTGACATTCACGTCGTTGTCGTTGCTCCGGCTGAAAATGCCAGCCGAGATCCGGACGTCGGAGTCGTTGCCGCCGTTTGCGGTGCCGCGTTGTTCGACATCGACATCGTTGCGGTTGCCGCCATCGATTTCCACTTCGGAAATGTTGTCGTTGTATGCCTGGGATACACCGACAGCGTTGTCGTCGCCGCGGATGTTGACCTTGGACAGGTTGTCGTCCCCGCCATCAGCATATGGGAAAATGCCCAAGAAGTAGGCAGTCCCGGGCTCCTGATCGACAGTCACGTCGTTCCCGTCACCAGTGACGATGTTGTACGACTCGTTCGCATTGCCATTCTGCGAGGTTGAAAGCGCGTTACCGTTGCCGGTCGCACTGCTGGATGCGATGTTGCTGTCGCCGTCCTGGGTCGTGCCGATGACGTTGTCGTCCCCGTTAACGTAGTCGGACGCCGTGTTCCCGTCGCCGTTCTGGGACAGCGCGGTCTCGTTGCGATCGCCGTAGACGGTCATCTTGGCCTTGTTGTCATCGCCGTCCTGGTCGATGCCGAAAAGGTTTTCGTCGCCGCTGGCCGCGTACTCGGCCGAGTTGCGCTTGCCGTTCTGGCGCACGGCTGCCTGGTCGACACCCACGTTGGCCGAAGCTGCACCCGAGAACGCACCGGTTCCGAAGCCGGCGCCGGTCGCGCCGTTGGAGCCGTTGCCCGAGCCGGATTGGCTGACGTCGATCGAGTTGCCATAGCCACGCTGCTTGATCGCATCGGTGGCCGCGCCGTTGACCTGGCCCAGCACGTTGCCGCTGCCCGATTGCACGATCGTGACCGCGTTCGCCGCACCGTTGGAATTGGTGTTGGTCTGAACGGTGTCGCGCACGACGTTGCCGTCACCGCCGCTCTGGGTCACATCCAGGATGTTCTGGGTCGCTCCCGCGCCGGCCTTGCCGGTCTGGCGTGCGTCGCCAACGAGGTTCGAGTTGCTCGTCTGCTCGATGTCCGCATCGTTGCGGTCCCCGCTCTGGGTCAGCGTCGCAGCGTTCCCGGAACCCAGGTTCTGGGTGATGGCGGCCGTGTTGTTGTTGCCGTCCTGGTCGAGGAGGGCGTCGTTGTTCGAGCCGGCGATCGCGCCGGAGGCGCCGAGCAGCGCAACGCTGGACACGGTCGCACGAAGGATGTGCTTCAGTTTCATGGTAGTTCGTCCCTGATTAAATAGATCCGGAGATGCGCCTGGCGGTTACTGGATGATGCCGGCGATGTTTCCGTTGCCTGTCTGCGCCAGGTAGGCGGTGTTGAGCGTGCCGTCCTGAACAAGAGCGGCCTGGTTCGATTTGCCTGAAATAACTGCTACGAAAGTATTGGAAGCTCCTGTCTGCAGGGCCGCCAGAAGGTTGGCGTCACCCGTGATCGTCGCCTCGATCGCATTGCCGGTCCCGACCTGCCGGATAACCCCGGCCACGAGACCGCCGATCGCGGCATCCCCGGCGAGAATGGCGCCGGAATTGTTGTTGAAGTCGCCCTCGACGGTGAAGGTCGCGGTGTTCGTCCCCTCCTGCAGGAGGTCGAAAACGTTGTCGGACCCGATCACGCGGAACTCGGCCGCGTTCCCGCCGCCCATGCCGCTGTCGTAGTCCTGCTTGGCCGACGCGCGGTTGCGGTCGCCCTCGACGTAGAAGCGCAGGTCGTTGGTGCCGATCTGGATGCCGAGGATGTCGTTGTCGTCGCTCTGGCCGACCAGGTCGAGGAACGCGCGGTTGGTCCCCATCTGGTCGATCCCGATGCGGTTCTGGTCGCCCGAGATGACCGAGGTGGTCAGGTCGTTCTCGTAGCCGTCCTGCCGGATGCCGAGCTCGTTGCTGTCGCCCGTGATGGTGATCAGGCCGACCGAGTTCAGCTCGCCGCCCTGGTAAATGCCGAAGCCGTTGAAGCCGCCCGTCACCGCGACGTCGATCTGGTTGCCGTTCGCGCCCAGCCCGTTCGCCCCGGTATCCTGGATCAGCGCGGCATCCGGGACGCCGCTGATCAGCGCGGGGCCGGTCAGTGCGCGCAGGCCGTTGAAATCACCCGAGAAACGGGCTGTGATCGTGTTCTCGCCGTCCTGCTTGGACGAGATCGAGCGCTGCCGCAGGAGCGCGATCCTGTTGCCTTCGCCGGATTGCGTGATGTCGGCGATCTGGCCCGGCATCGCGTTTTCCTGGATCTGGTAGACCACCGAGACCCGGTTGCCCTTGTCGCCTTCCTGCAGGACGATCAGGCGGTTCGCCTCGCCCGGGATGGCGCCGAGCGCGCTCTGGAGAACCTCGCCCACGATGTTCTCGCTCGAGCTCTGCTCGATCGTGATGATGTTGTGGACCGAGGGGCTGGCCAGCTGGCCGTTCTGCTCGAGCCCGTCCCCCTCGGTGCCGACCCGGTTGTCGGCGCCGGTCTGGCGGACGGTGAGCGCGTTGTAATAGCCGTTCTGCAGCGCCGCGTCGTCTTCGAGACCCACCCTATTGCGCGCGCCGACCTGGTCGATGAGCGCGGCATTGTCGGCGCCGATCTGGTCGATGTGGGCCACGTTGTCGTCCGCCGCGTAAAGCGCGGAAGCCGGCAAGATGGCCAGGGCGGTTGCCGAGAGCAATCTGGTCGCGAGCTTCATGACATGTGCCTTCCGGTCTCCGGCCGCACCCGCTGCCTTAGGGCATGGACCGCAAATTCGATTTCGATGGAAAAGAGTGCCGGATCAGACAATGCAGCCAGCGACGACGCAGAAAGCCGTGCGCGATCCGGCTCTCGCCGATCCGCGTCATTCAGGTTGAAACAAGGAGGCGCGTTTCGCGTCCTTATCCGATTGCCTTAATGTCTTTACGGTTCTGCTGGCGGCATTCAAATTCCGGGCCGCTTCGCCGTTATATGCAAATTAGTCGATCTAAACCTTCACTCCGTTCCCTTATGCGGGCAGACAATGGGGCGAAAACGTGGCATAAACAAGAAGGATGTTTGCACGCCAGACGTGTTCTCATGACTTCCGGACAATCGGCGACCGTTAACCTTTTGTTTACAAGTTGTTTTTGGGACCGTTTCCATTCCGGACCCAGTGCGGCAACGTTCGGTCAGGTCGCCCAAATGCCGTCACACTTCATTAATAATACACCTGCGGTTGCGCTGCCTTACGAGAGACCGCGCCGGCGTTCTCCGAATCACCATCACGCAGCGCGAATCCTGCGTTGACCGGCGCCCGAACATCATGCATCCAAGCCACAATCGATTAGAATGAAGCGGGTGCGGTTGATTCTGCCTCGCGCCATCGGCACACGACGTGTCAGTTAGTTCGCATATTCAATCACAGGGGACGACGTCGCGGCCCACTCTGGCAGGGACGGTCGTGGGAACGGAAACCTAATGAGAGCTTCGACAATTTATTTCAGCGCCATCATGTTGACCTCCACTTCGGCATTTGCCGGCGATCTCGTCTACACGCCGATCAACCCGTCCTTCGGGGGCAACCCTCTGAATGCATCGCATCTTCTGGGCATCGCCAACGCGCAGCGGGACGCGACCGCGAGCGATGCGAACGACGGCACCGGCTCGACCGGCGGCACCGGCGGGAGCGAGACGACCGATGCCGAGCTCTTCGTGCGCCAGCTCGAAGGCCGGCTCCTGTCGGCCCTTGCAGGCCAGGTGACCTCGGCGATCTTCGGCGACAACCCGCAGGACAGCGGCACGGTGACCTTCGGCACGACGACCGTCGCCTTCGACCGCACGCTCGAATCGATCCGGCTCGTCATCACCGATTCGATCGACGGCACGGTGACCGAGATCGTGGTGCCCCAACTGGTCACCAACAGCTGAGCGGCATCGCAACGATCGCTCTTCGAGAATTACAGGCGAAGACAGGACATATCATGAAATTGCCTTTCCCGACCCATTTGGCCAGGAAAGCGGCGATTGCCGCAGCCCTGCTTGCGACCGCCGGCTGCGCCGACATGCAATCGAGCTATTTCGACACCGTCGATCCGACGCTTGTGACCGTGACCACCCAGAACCGCGCGCTGCGGTCCCTGCCCGCGCCGACCGGGCGGATCAACATCGCGGTCTACGACTACCCGGACCTCACCGGCCAGTACAAGGAACGCGACAACGTGCAGTCGCTGTCCCGCGCCGTGACGCAGGGCGGCTCTGCCATGCTGATCAAGGCCCTGCAGGATGCCGGCGAACGCCGCTGGTTCTCGGTCCTCGACCGCTCCGGGCTGCAGGACCTCGTGCGCGAACGCCAGATCGTGACCGAGATGCGCCGCCAGTACCGTGGCGAGGAAAACGTCGATCCCTCCGCGCTGAAGCCGCTGCTGCATGCCGGTATCCTGCTGCAGGGCGGGATCGTCGGCTATGACACCAACGTGCAGACCGGCGGCGCCGGGGCGCGCTATCTCGGGATCGGCGCGGACGGCCAGTGGGTGCTCGACACCGTCACCGTCAGCCTGCGCGCCGTGTCGACCGATACCGGCGAGGTGCTGGCGACCGTGATGGCGCAGAAATCCATCGCCTCCTCCTCGATCCGCGGCAGCGTGTTCCGCTACATCATGCTGGACGAACTGCTCGAGATCGAGGCCGGCACCACCACCAACGAGCCGAAGCAGATCGCCGTGCAGCAGGCGATCGAGAAGGCCGTCTATTCGCTGGTGATCGAAGGCGCCGAGCTGGGGATCTGGAAATTCGCCAACCCCGCCGCGGGCGCCAAGCTGATCGCCGAATACCGGAACGAGAAGTACAGCGGCGCGATCCCGGCGACGGCGCAGAGCGTCCTGCCGCCGATGACGGCCGGAGCCGCCTACATCACCCAGACCCACCCGCGGGCGCGGCCCGCCGCGCGCCGCACCACGGTGCGCCAGCTTCCGCCCGAACCCAAGGAAAGCGCGCCGCCCGCGCCCCCCGCGGCCGGGGACGAAGAGGTCCTGGGGTAAGACACCGCGCCACGGCCGGAACGAACAAAGGGGGCGCGAGCCCCCTTTCCTTTTCCAGGCCGGAAACACTGAGCCCCCCGCGCCGTCGAGGCCGCAAAATGAGCGCGGCATGGGTCCGAAATTATCCGATCCGAACCACAATCCTGCCACGCTGTCTGCCCATCGTCCGACTCGAAAGCGCCCCTCGGGGTTGCAAAAGGAGTCAGACCGATGACCTTCAGGCAGATCGCCCTCGCCGCCGTCGCGCATGTCGCGCTTGGAACCGCAGCCCTCGCGAACCCGAGCTTCGACAACACCCTGGCGCTGAACGACGGCGGATTGGGAAACGTGCTCGAGATCATGCAGCCCGCCACAATGTCCGGAAACAGCGTCTCGATCACGATCGAGGGAGAAAGCAACGGCGGCCTCGGCGGGGAATGGCGCACGCCAGAGTTGTTCTCGGGCTTTCTTGAACCCGGCAACATCGAACAGACCGGAAACGGCAACGTCGCGCGGCTCGAGGTCTTCGGAACCTCGAACCTTTTCAGCGTCTTGCAGACCGGCTCGCAAAACAGCGTTTCCGGCTTCATTTCCGGCTCCAATAATGCCGCGGCCGTGATGCAGGTAGGCATGGGCAATGTCGCTCAATTTCGGCAGGTCGGCACCGGAAATACTTTGGCAATCTCGCAGTCGTCGTGGTAAGCCGTCCCCATACAATTGAGGACGCACGCAATGATTTCAATGCGCAAGACCGGTGCGGCGGCTCTGGCTGCTGCGGTCGTTTTTGGAAGCCCGGCGTTCGCCGGTAACGACAACACCCTTTTCATCATCCAGGAGTCCTCCAGCGGAGGCATCGGCAACACTCTTTTCGTCGACCAGCAGAACGCCAGCAACTCCGTCGTGGCCGGCGACGCGCAGGGCACCACGCCCGCGCAGCAGACCGGCTTCGGCAACGCGGCGACCGTGACCGTCACCGGTGACGGCGGCTCCGTCGCCCTGCTGCAGAACAATCCCGTCGTTTCCGGCAGCGCCGCCGACGTCAACAGCGCGACGCTCAGCGTGGGCGCGCTGGCCTCGGTCCTGCTGCGCCAGGACGGCTTCGGCAACGACGGTTCGGTGGACGTGGCGGGCGTGGGCGCCTTCGGCAGCCTGACCCAGATCGGCAACGGCAACTTCGGCGAGGTCTCGGTCACCGGCAATGGCGCCAGCGGCGCGCTGTCCCAGGAAGGCAACAACAACACCTTCGGCCTGCAGGTGACGGGCGCCAATGTGACCTACACCCAGGTCGGCAACAACCTCAGCACGGCGACGCTGCCGACCGTGGTGTCGAACGGCGGCACCGTCAGCATCACGCAGACCCGCAACTGACGGCCGCCGCCGTGACAAGGCTGCTTGCCCTATTGTCCGCCCTTCTCTTTCCCGCCGCCGTTTCGGCCGGCACCGCCCTGCCCGTGATCAACGTGACCCCGACCGAGTCGGGCTACGAGATCAGCGGCGAGGTCCTCGGCACCGGCGAGGGCGAGGTCGAGGCCCGGCTCACCATCCGCCGCAGCGGTTCGGGGGGCAACATGTCGACCTCGCAGGGCCGGACCGTCTCGGTCCGCTCCGGCAGCCGCGAGCAGATCGGGCGCACCACCTTCAACGCCGGGCCCGATGCCCGGCTCGACATCGCCATGCAGGTGCTGACCGCGGGCCGGCTCGACGCGGAGGCCACCCTCCGCCTCGGCCCCGGTCTGGACGACTAAGACACGCTCAAGGACGACACCGAGGACACAATGACCAAGACCCGACGCACCCTGATGGCCGCCCTGGCCCTGACTCTCTGCGTCGCGGGCGTCTCCGCGGCCCGGGCGCAATCCGCGGAGGCCTTCGTCAAGGCGTTCTCCGGCCAGTGGTACGTCTTCGACAATGCCTATTCCTCGGGGCCCGAGCCCTGCGGCCTTCAGCTGGGCACCGAAGGTGCCGGCGACCCCAAGCGATACGTGGCCAAGGCCGAAAGCTGCACCGCGCCGCTGTCGGCCCTGACGAAATGGCATATCGAGGAAGGCCAGCTCCAGCTCCTCGATGCCGAGGGCACGACGATCGCGCAGCTTGGCGGCAACCAGCTCCGGGTGACGGGCGATCTGGGCGACGGCAGCCGCGCGGTGATCGCCGAACGCGGCGCGGGCAACCAGGACACCGCGGCGCTGGCCGCCGCGATCCGCAAGCACCGCTGCGTCTATTCGGGCTTCACCTCGACCTGCGCCGAGAAGGCCGACCTGCAGGCCCCCGAGATGACCGGCGACGACGGCGCCTTCTCGAGCGTCGGTGTCCTGGTGAAGCTGAACGTCCGCAACCAGCCGCGCAACGACGCGCCGGTGATCGGCGTGCTGAACGAAGGCACCTGCCTGAAGGTGAATTACTGCACCACCGCCTCGGACGGCGTCTGGTGCCGCGCCCGCTTCGGCGCGCAATCCGGCTGGGTCAAGAAGACCGCGCTGCGCCAGTCCGAATGGCCCGTGATGACCTATGCCAATTCCTGCACGGCAGAGCCCGAAACCAAGACCGACGGGTGAGACATCTTTCCGCTGCGCCGGCCGGGCGCGGCGGGATTTTCGCCATTCACGCTGCGGGCCAAAGGTCTCGCCCCCGCGCCATCAAGGTGTCGTTCGGCTTGGATGGTGGGTGATGAGGGACTCGAACCCCCGACATCTTCGGTGTAAACGAAGCGCTCTACCAACTGAGCTAATCACCCGTGCGCGTCCGTCTATCGCAAAGCCCGCGCGGGGGGCAAGGGGTACATGAGCACGCCGCCGTTCGTCGTCTTCTCCGATCTCGACGGGACCCTGCTGGACCACGAGGACTACACCTGGACCGCGGCGCTGCCGGCGCTGGCCAAGCTCCGGGCGCATGGGGTGCCCGTCGTGCTCGCCTCGTCCAAGACGGCGCCCGAGATCGCACCCTTGCGCGAACAGTTGCGGCTGACCCACTGCCCCGCCATCGTCGAGAACGGCGCCGGGATCCTGCCGCCAGGCACGGCGCCCGACACCAGCAACGCGGCCTATCTGCGGCTCCGGCGCATCCTCGACGCGATGCCGCCGGGCCTGCGCCGGCATTTCGAGGGCTTCGGCGACTGGAGCGCGGACGAGGTCGCCGAGCGCACCGGGCTGCCCCCCGAGGACGCGCGCCTCGCCCGGCAGCGCGGCTTCTCCGAGCCCGGCGTCTGGACCGGCCCGGCCGAGCTCAGGAGCCGCTTCCTCGCCCAGCTCGAGGCCGAGGGCGTCAGCGCCCGGCTGGGCGGCCGGTTCCTGACGCTCTCCTTCGGCGGCACGAAGGCCGATCGCATGGCGGAGGTGCTGGAGGGCTACGCCCTCGGCGGCGCGCCCCCGCCTGCGGTGGCGCTCGGAGATGCGCCGAACGATGTCGAGATGCTGAATGCCGCGGATCACGGGGTCATCGTGGCGAACCCGCACGGGAGCGAACTGCCGGTTCTGGCGGGAGAACGGGCAGGACGCATCCGGCGGAGCACGAAACCGGGTCCCGCGGGTTGGAACGAGATGATCCTCAGGCTAGTTTCCGAATTGACAGCCCGCAGCGGCGATTAGAAGGGGATATCGGTGGCGGACTTTCATCAGAACGGCAATATCGCGACGATCCACAATCTCCGCACCACCACCGACGAGGATCTCACCAGGGAGCTCGTCACCTTCGCCAACACCCGCAAGATTTCCCTCATCCTGCCCTCGCTCTATTCCGAGCTCGAGGGCGAGGCGCTGCCCAACATCCTCAAGGAACTGGCGCAGGTCCCCTACCTGCACCGCATCATCATCGGCCTCGACCGCGCCGACGAGGCGCAGTACCGCCACGCGCGCGATTTCTTCTCGGTCCTGCCGCAGAACCACGTCGTGATCTGGAACGACAGCCCCCGGATGCTCGAGATCCAGCGGCGGCTCAACGATCTGGGCCTCGCGCCGAACGAGCCCGGCAAGGGAAAGAACGTCTGGTCCTGCCTCGGATTCCTGATCGCCTGCGCCGATACGGCGGTGGTGGCGATCCACGATTGCGACATCGTCACCTACGACCGCGAGATGCTCTCGCGCCTCGTCTACCCGGTGGCGAACCCGAATTTCCCCTACCAGGTGGCCAAGGGCTATTACGCCCGCATCGGCAGCGGCAAGATCAACGGGCGGGTCAGCCGGATGCTGGTCTCGCCCCTGCTGATCGCCCTGAAGCGGGTGATCGGGGACCGCGACTACCTCGATTTCCTGCGCGCCTTCCGTTATCCGCTCTCGGGCGAATTCGCGATGCGGACCTCGATCCTGCCCGACCTGCGGATCCCCTCGGACTGGGGGCTCGAGATCGGGGTGCTCTCCGAAGCCTGGCGCAACCTCGCGCCCAAGTCGGTCTGCCAGGTCGAGATCTCGGACGCCTATGACCACAAGCACCAGGAGCTGTCGCCCGAGGACAAGTCGAAGGGCCTCAGCCGGATGTCGATCGACATCTGCAAGGCGGTGTTCCGCAAGCTCGCCGCCGACGGGACCGTGTTCAACGAAGAGGTCTTCCGCACGCTCAAGGCCACCTACTACCGCTCCGCGCTCGACCTGCTCGACAGCTATTACAACGATGCACGGATGAACGGGCTCTATGTCGACCGGCACCAGGAAGAGGCGGCGATCGAGATGTTCGCCGAGAACATCATCGCCGCCGGGCACGTGTTCCTCGACAACCCGGCCGAGACGCCCTTCATCCCCACATGGAACCGCGTGCATTCCGCCGATCCCGACCTGATGGCCGACATGCTGAAGGCCGTGGCGGCCGACCTGCGGGAATACGGCATCTGAGCGGTTTCGGCGGTCCGCCGCCCGAGACCCGCGCGGGCTTCCGTTGCGGCAGGCCTTCCGGCTAGGCTGACCGGAGCGGCGGGCATCCCGACCCGCCCGGACAGGAGGCCCCCATGACATCCCGCTTCGCGCCCCTCGCGCTCTCCCTCATCCTCGCCGCGCCGCTGCACGCCCAGCAGGCGGCGGACAGCGTGGCCCCCGAGGCCGCCGGGACCGCAGAGACCGGCTTTGCCGCCCTGCCGGACCGCGTGCAGGCCGCGCTCGACGCCAAGGCGCAGGGCAGGCCGAGCGAGGCACAGGAGTGGATGATCGCCGCCGCCAACCCGCTGGCGGTGGAAGCGGGCGCGAAGGTGCTGGAGGCCGGTGGCAGCGCCGCCGACGCGATGATCGCCGTGCAGAGCGTGCTGGGACTGGTCGAACCGCAGAGCTCCGGCCTCGGCGGCGGCGCCTTCCTGGTCTGGTACGACGCGGAGAGCGGGGCGCTGACCACGCTCGACGGACGCGAGACGGCGCCCCTGGACGCCACCCCGCAGCTCTTCCAGGACGGGAGCGGCCAGCCGCTCGGCTTCTTCGATGCCGTGGTCGGCGGCCGCTCCGTCGGCACGCCGGGCACACCACGCCTGCAGGAGGAGGCCCACCGTCGCTGGGGCCGCGCCAACTGGGGCAGCCTCTTTGCCGACGCCATCACGCTGGCGGAGGATGGCTTCACCGTCTCCCCGCGCCTCGCCGCGCTCGTGGCCGAGGATCCCGAGCGGCTCCAGCGCTTCCCCGAGACGGCCGCCTATTTCTTCCCAGAGGGCACGGCGATCGCCGCCGGAGACCGGCTGACCAACCCGGCCTATGCCGACACCCTCCGCCAGATCGCCGCCAGGGGGGCGGACGCCTTCTACACCGGGCCCATTGCCGAGGACATCGTCGCGCGCGTCCGCGGGGCGGACGGCAACCCGGGCGTCCTCTCCACCCTCGACCTCGCGCTCTACCAGGTGAAGGAGCGCCCGGCCGTCTGCGCCCCGTACCGCGCCCACGAGATCTGCGGCATGGGCCCGCCCTCCTCCGGCGCGCTGACGGTCGGACAGATCCTCGGCATGCTCGACAGCTACGACCTCGCCGGGCTCGGTCCGGACGATCCCGAGGCCTGGCGCCTGATCGGGGACGCCTCCCGCCTCGCCTTCGCCGACCGCGGCCGCTACATGGCCGACAGCGATTACGTCCCGATGCCCACCGAAGGGCTGGTGGCGCCCGCCTATCTCGCCGGACGCGCAAAGCTCCTCGACACCGACATGGCCCTGACCGAGGTCGGCCCGGGCGCGCCCGAATGGGACCACGCGATGCTCTGGGGCGATGACGACGCGATCGAGCTGCCCTCGACCTCCCACATCTCCATCGTCGACGCGGACGGCAACGCGCTCTCGATGACCACGACGATCGAGAACGGCTTCGGCTCGCGCCTCTTCGTCCGGGGGTTCCTGCTGAACAACGAGCTGACGGACTTCTCCTTCTCGACCCATGACGAGGGCCGAGCGATCGCCAACCGGGTGGAGCCCGGCAAGCGCCCGCGCTCCTCGATGGCGCCCACCATCGTGATGCAGGACGGCGCGCCAAGGCTCGTCATCGGCTCACCGGGCGGCAGCCGGATCATCGGCTACGTCGCGCAGGCCATCATCGCGCATGTGGACTGGGGGATGGACGTGCAGCAGGCCGTCGCGATGCCGCACATGGTCAACCGCTTCGGCACCTTCGATGTCGAGGAGGGCGCCGACGCCGGGGCCATGGTCACGCAACTGACGAACCTCGGCTTCGAGGCCGCGGCGCGCGAGCTGAACTCGGGCCTGCACGCCATCGCCATCGGCGAGACCCTCACCGGCGGCGCCGATCCCCGACGCGAAGGCATCGCCCTCGGGGACTAGCCCCGATCTTCATCTTTCCGGAAATACTCCCGCCGGAGGCTTCGCCCGCCCCCGGCGGGCGAAATCTGCCCGGCGCTCCGCGCGTTCGGCCCTGAAACGCTCCACCGGAGCGTTTCCGAGGTGGGCGGCGCTCCGCGCGTTCGGCCCTGAAACGCTCCACCGGAGCGTTTCCTGGACGGGCCTCACCCCCTGTTCGTGATCCAGCGGCACTGGTAGGGCGCGAAGCCGATCGGGCCGCCCGACGGCTCGACCCGCTCCCCGCTGAGCAGGTCCACCCATTCCTCGCCCTCGATCAGGTTGATCGCCAGCGGGTCGATCTCGACCGTCTCGGCACTCACGTTGTGCAGCGCGAAGATCGACTGGTCCCGGTCGAGGCTCTGGCGCCAGAGCCCGAAGACCCGCTCGTCGAGCTGCAGGGTGAACTGCGTCGCATTCGGATGGAACGCGCGCTGACGGCGCCGGATGCCGATCCGGCGCAGCATCTCCTGCAGGACCACGTGCTGGTCGCTCTCCGGGTCCTCCAGCAGCGCCTGCAGCCGTCCGTAATCCCAGCGGTGCCGGTTGATGGCGCGGTTGTGGCCGGTCTTCTCGACCGCCTCGCGGTCATTGGGCGTGGCCAGCAGCGCGTGGATGTAGAAGGCGGGGATCCCCTCCAGCGCCATCACCAGCGTCTGGCTGGCGAGGAACCGCGCGACCTGGTGGCCGTCCTCGCCGGCGAAGGTCCCCTTCATCGCCTCGAACCAGGTGATGTTCAGCTCATAGGGCGATTGCCCGCCCCCCGGCAGCGCCCGCATCGAAACCTCGCCGCCGAAGCTGCGCACCGCGTCGATGACCTTGCCGGTGTCCTCACCCGAGAGGATCCCCTCCGCCGGCCGCATCCCGATCCCGTCATGGCTCGCGGTGAAGTTCAGGTACGCGCATCCGAGCTGCGCGGGCGGCATCCCGCCCTGCCAGCGGATCAGGCGCTTCGCCGTGCCCGCGAGCATCGCGTGCAGCACCAGCGGGGGCAGCGAGAAGTTGTAGACCGCATGCGCCTCGTTCCGGTTGCCGAAATACGAGAGGTTCTCGGCATTGGGCACGTTGGTCTCGGTCAGCAGGATCAGCGGTTCGGCCGCGTAATCCGCGAAATGCCGCATCAGGCGGACGATGGCATGGGTCTGCGGCATGTGGATCGACCTGGTGCCGACCTCCTTCCAGAGGAAGGCCACGGCGTCGAGCCGCACGATCCGCACGCCGTTGTCCATGTGCAGCCGCATGATCCGCAGGAATTCCAGCAGCACCTCCGGGTTGCGGAAGTCGAGGTCCACCTGGTCGTGGCTGAAGGTGCACCAGACATGGCGCGTGCCCCGGCTGGTCTCGACCTCGCGCAGCAGCGGATGGGTGCGCGGGCGCACCACCTCGGACAGGTCGTCCTCGGGCGAGGCCTCGAAGAAGAACCCGTCGTAGGGCGCGTGCCCCTGCCGGTAGGAGGCGAACCAGTTCGACTGCGACGAGACGTGGTTCAGCACGAGGTCCGACATCAGCAGGAATTCCGACCCGATGCGCGAGATGTCGGCCCAGTCGCCCAGCACCGGGTTCACCGCCCGGTAATCCGTCACCGCGAAGCCGTCGTCCGAGGTATAGGGGAAGAACGGCAGGATATGCACGCCGTTGATCGTGCCGACGAAATGGCTGTGCAGGAAGTCCCGCAGCAGGTCGAGCGGCTTGTGCTGCCCGTCCACGATGGAATTGCCGTAGGTGATGCAGAGCGCATCGCGCTCCGACCATTGCCGGTTGCCGGGCACCCGGCCCCGCTTGCGCATCGTCGCACCCTCGGGCCAGAAGGCCTCGACAAGGCGGGGGCCCAGCTCCTCGGCGGCGTGGTCGGGATAGATCTGCTGGATCAGGCCGTTGAGCTTGGCCCAGAACGGCGATCGGGCATCGGACATCAGGGAGCGCCTCGCTAGCTTCTCCCCTGTTTCAAGGATCGGCGGGAGGGTTTCAACCCCGACGACCGGCCCGGGCCGCGAAGGGCGCCGCCGTCCGGTGCCGCGCGTCTAATTGCCGGTCACCTGATCGATCGACTGCTTCAGCTGGTAGAGGGAGCGGGCATGCACCTCGGTCAGGCCCGTGGTGCGGACCCCCCGCAGGTCGTCGACCCGGGACAGGACGGTCCGCAGCCACGTGTCCTGCGCGACGTCCCCGCCGGCATGGGCCGCCAGCGTGCGGGCAGCGCCACGCAGCGCCTCCTCGAATCTCGAGAGCCCGAGACACGGAGACGCCCGCGGCACATCCGCGGCAGTCCCCCTTGCGGAAACCTGAACATAGGCGTCGGCGAGCGCGTAATAGGCTTCCACCATCGCCTCGCGCGCCACGCCGATATCCGGTGCGCCAGCATCGCACCGGACCAAACACTCGGACCGTTTCAACTCGTACCCCTTGAATTCCCGAACACTCGGAAAGCTGAGCGTGGGATGCCGGATTAACCCCGGATTGACGAGGTCCCGCATCGGTTTTGCGGAAGACCGTGGCGCCGGGGCAACCATTTCCGAAATGGTTGCCGCACGGGCGTCGAGGCGGGTCGCCCGAGGACGCGGGCAAGGCCAGCCGGGCGAAGCGGCGCGAGATGCGATCGGAAGGAAGGAAGTGGTGGGTGATAAGGGATTTGAACCCCTGACATCTTCGATGTGAACGAAGCCGCGTAGCCTCTGCCGCAGCTTGACGCGTCAGGCTCCCTCGCCTCTGTTAATCTTCAAATTGAATATGTACCTTGTCCGGAAGAATTGAAGGACAACGCCGTGACGACCGAAGATCTGAACACCATTGCGGCCACGGTCGCTCGCCTCGAAACAATCGACACTGACCTACAGCGGCGCATCGCCTGCCTTTCCGACCGCGCGATCCGACCGTTGGAGCTGATTGAAGATGCGCTGTTGCTCATACCGGAGGGCTTCGAATGGGGCGCCGGATCTGGTGAGGACCCTGGCTTCTGGGCGTGGGTCGCGCCTCAAGCCCATGCTGAGGAGATCGTTACCGCGTCCCGCCTCACATTTGCGATCACCGCGGCCGCGCTCTGGGCGATTTCCAACGCGCGGGAACAGGTCGCTTGATGCTGCGCTACCCCTACACATTCGAGTTCAGCCCGGCCATAGAAGCCTTCTTCGTCGAGAATAACATATTTTTGTCCCACCCATTGAGGATTGCCGGCGTGCACAAGCCGGGGGAGCGTCTGACCATTCAACGGCAAGCCCTGGTCGAGCCGTATTCGGCGATGTGCAAGGGCGTCTTCGTTTCCATGGGGGCCTTTTCTTTCAACCAGTCGCGGATCTTCCCTCCGAACCGCATCGGCCGCTACTGTTCCATCTCTTGGTCTGTCTCCATAATGGCAGGCGATCACCCGATCGAACACGTCAGCACGCATCCCTTCACCTACCGAGACTATTACGAGCGGCGCATCAAGCAGGACTGCGGAGCGGCTCCGGCGATCGCACCATTCACCCCTGACCGGGGGCCCGTCGAGATCGGCAACGATGTCTGGATCGGCCAGAATGTCCTGATACGGAACGGCCTGAGCATCGGCAACGGGGCTGTCGTGGCAGCCGGCGCGGTCGTAGTGAAGGATGTGCCGCCTTACGCAATCGTGGGCGGCAATCCCGCCAAAGTCATCCGGTATCGCTTCGATCCGGAGGTCATTGCGAAACTGCAGCATTCGGAATGGTGGCGATACCACATCAAGGATTTCGAGGGTCTTGACGTCGCAGACCCTGGCGCCTTCGTCGACGGTCTGGCCGCCCGCGTGGCAGCGGGTGACGTTCAGCCCTACCGACCGCAGGTCATCGACCTGGCGCAGGAGATCGATTCTGTGGTGAAATCTGACGCAGCCGTCATATAGGCTGCATCAGCGGCGCGCGCATGCTGGACCTGCGGCACACGGCGGCGGTCACGATGCCGGCGAGCGGCGTAGCGCTGGAGAAGGTCAGCCAGGTTTCCGGGCACAGCAATACCGCTGTGACATTTTCGACGTTGGGGCCATATCTGCCAGAGCACATGCAGGATGCGGTCAACGTGCCCGTCTTCATGAAACTGAAGGCAAGCCTTGGGTTCAGGGAACCGGGAACACTTCGCAGGAACGCGCAAGAGGTTGGGAAAATGGTGGGTGATAAGGGATTTGAACCCCTGACATCTTCGATGTGAACGAAGCGCTCTACCACTGAGCTAATCACCCAACGGAGGGCTATCTAGCCTCCCTCGCCGCGCTCTGCAAGCGCCTCTTTCACCTTCAGCGGCAGGAAATGTCCCGGGCGACGCAGTGTCACCACCGCCCGGCGGTCAAGGGCGCGCGGCATCCGGCGCCGGCATTGCGGGCTTGACCTCAAGTGCGCTTGAGCTCGCATGGTGCCGGGCAGGTTCAGAATCGGAGACCTTCATGATCGCGCCCGACCACGCCATGCCGAACGCCCCTGCGCCCCGCGACCGCGGCCTCCTGTCCCCGGAATACCGCGGCCCGGTGATCGTCATCTCGACCGGCATCGGGATGCATGCCTTCAACGACCTGTCGATCGCGGCGTCGATCCCGGTGGCCTTCGACGCGCTCGGCAGCCTCGCCATGCTGCCGCTGGCCTATGCGCTCTTCTTCATCGGCATCGTCGCGGGCGGCGTCCTGTCGGCCCATCTCCGCGGCCTGTTCGGGGCACGGGCCACCGCGCTCGGGGCGGCCGCGGTCTTCCTCGCCGGCATGGCCCTGACCGCCGCGGCGCCCCTGCCCTTCGTCTTCGCCCTCGGCCGGTTCCTGCAGGGCATCTCGGACGGGGTGATCGCCGCGCTCTGCTATTCGCTGATCCCGGAGCTGTTCGCGGCCCGGCTGGTCGCCCGGGTATTCTCGATCGAGGCGGTGGTCTGGGCCTCGGCCGCCGCGCTCGGACCGCTGACCGGCGGCTACGCGACCGAGGCGCTCTCGTGGCGGGCCGCAATGCTCGTCGGGCTGCCGCTGGCGCTCCTGTTCCTCGTGACGGCGGTCTTCGTCCTGCCGGCCCGCGCCCGGGATGCCCAGAGCGCGACGCGCCGCGTGGTCGCCCTGCGCCCGGTGGCGATCTGCCTGGCCGGGGTCGCCCTGCTCGCCCTGCCGACCGCGCTTCCCGGGCAGCAGGTGGCAGTGCTGGGCCTGCCCCTCGGCCTTGCGCTGGTGGCGCTCGCCCTCCGGGTCGACGCGCGGCAGGCCGAACGGTTCTTCCCGCGCGAGGCCTTCTCGCGCAGCCTCGTCGGGCGCGGGACCTGGATCATGTTCCTGATGCCGGTGGCGCAGGCGGTCTCCACCGTCTTCCTCGCGCTGGCGCTCCGGGCGGTCTGGGGCCTGTCGCCGATCTGGACGGGATGGATCGTCGTCACCATGGCCCTGTTCTGGTCCGGCTCGGCCTTCACCGTGGCCCGCGTCTCGACCGTGGCACGGCGGAGGCTCCTCGCCGTGGCGCCGGGCTTCCAGGCGGCGGGCGCCCTGCTGATCGCGCTCGGGCTGACGACGGGCGTCCTGCCGCTGGTGATCCTCGGCCACGCGCTGTCGGGCTGCGCCTTCGGCTTCAGCTGGGGCCCCGCGAACGAGCGGGTGATGGAGGCGACGCCCGAGGCCGAAAAATCCCGCACGGCCTCGTTCATGCCCACGGTGCAGACGACGGGCTTCGCCGTCGGCGCGGGGCTCTTCGGCTGGCTCGCGACCGCCACCGGTCTGGTCCCGGCGCTGGAGGGGGGCACGGGTCCGGCCGCCGTCTGGGCGCTCTGGGGCGGGGCGGCTCTGGTGGCGCTCCTGGCGCTGCCGGTGGCGCGCGGGCTGGGGCGGGAGGGGTAGCGCGCTCCGGCGGCGGGGCGCGCCCGGGCCGCCAAGCGAAACCCGCCAAACGAAAACGGCGCGCCCGGAAGGGCGCGCCGCTGTCGTTTCACATCATGTCACGCTCAGTGCGCGACGGTCTCGGAGCTGCCGCCCTTGTCCTTCGCCAGGGCCGCCGCCGCTGCGGCTTCCTCGGCCGCCTCGTCCCAGTCCACGGCCTCGGGCTGGCGCACCAGCGCCTGTTCGAGCACCTGGCGCACGTGGGTCACGGGGATGATCTTGAGCCCCTGCTTCACGTTGTCCGGGATCTCCGAGAGGTCCTTCTCGTTCTCCTCGGGGATGAACACCGTGGTGATCCCGCCCCGGAGCGCCGCGAGCAGCTTCTCCTTCAGCCCGCCGATCGGCATCGCGTTCCCGCGGAGAGAGACCTCCCCGGTCATGGCGATGTCCTTGCGGACGGGGATCTGCGTCAGCACCGACACGATGGAGGTGACCATGGCGAGACCGGCCGACGGCCCGTCCTTCGGGGTCGCCCCGTCCGGCACGTGCACGTGGATGTCCCAGGCGTCGAGGCGCGGGGGTTTCACCCCGATCGACGGCGCGACGGACCGGACGTAGGAGGCCGCCGCGTCGATCGATTCCTTCATCACGTCGCCCAGCTTCCCGGTCGTCTTCATCCGGCCCTTGCCCGGCAGGCGCAGCGCCTCGATCTGGAGGAGGTCGCCGCCCACGGAGGTCCAGGCCAGCCCGGTGACGACACCGATCTGGTCCTCCTTCTCGGCGAGACCATAGCGGAATTTCTTCACGCCGAGGTATTCGTCGAGGTTGTCCTCGGTGATCCGGACCTTGTCCTTCTCCTTCTTGACGATCTGCGTCACGGCCTTCCGCGCCAGCTTGGCGATCTCGCGCTCGAGGTTCCGCACCCCCGCCTCGCGGGTGTAGCGGCGGATCATCTCGTTCAGCGCCTCGTCGGTGATCTCGAACTCGCCCTTCTTCAGGCCGTGGTTCTTGACCTGCTTGGCCACGAGGTGCTGCTTGGCGATCTCGCGCTTCTCGTCCTCGGTGTAGCCGGCCAGCGAAATGATCTCCATCCGGTCCAGCAGCGGCCCCGGCATGTTGTAGGAGTTCGCCGTGGTCAGGAACATCACGTTCGAGAGGTCGTATTCCACCTCGAGGTAATGGTCCACGAAGGTGCCGTTCTGTTCGGGATCGAGCACCTCGAGCATCGCCGACGCCGGGTCGCCCCGGAAGTCCTGGCCCATCTTGTCGATCTCGTCCAGGAGGATCAGCGGGTTCGTCGTCTTCGCCTTCTTCAGCGCCTGGATGATCTTGCCGGGCATGGAGCCGATGTAGGTCCGGCGGTGGCCGCGGATCTCGGATTCGTCACGCACGCCACCAAGGCTGATGCGGATGAACTCGCGCCCCGTCGCCTTGGCCACGGACTTGCCCAGAGAGGTCTTGCCGACGCCCGGAGGGCCGACGAGGCACAGGATCGGCCCCTTCAGCTTCTGGCTGCGCTGCTGCACGGCCAGGTATTCGACGATCCGCTCCTTGACCTTCTCGAGGCCGTAGTGATCGGCGTCCAGCACCTCCTCGGCCTTGGACAGGTCCTTCTTCACGCGGGATTTCGTGCCCCACGGGATCGACAGCATCCAGTCGAGGTAATTGCGCACGACGGTCGCCTCGGCGCTCATCGGGCTCATGTTCTTGAGCTTCTTGATCTCGGCATCGGCCTTTTCGCGGGCCTCCTTCGAGAGCTTGGTCTCGGCCACGCGGGCCTCCAGCTCGGCGACCTCGTTCTGGCCGTCCTCGCCGTCGCCCAGCTCCTTCTGAATGGCCTTCATCTGCTCATTCAGGTAATATTCGCGCTGCGTCCGCTCCATCTGGGACTTCACGCGCGTCTTGATCTTCTTCTCGACCTGCAGCACCGACATCTCGCCCTGCATCAGGCCATAGACCTTCTCCAGCCGCTCGCTGATGCTGAGCGTCTCCAGCAGGTCCTGCTTCTGGTCCACCTCGATGCCGAGATGGCCCGACACGAGGTCGGCGAGCTTCGCGGGCTCGGTGGTCTCGGACACCGCGCCGAGCGCCTCCTCGGGGATGTTCTTCTTGACCTTGGCGTAGCGCTCGAATTCCGCGCCGACCGAGCGCAGCAGCGCCTGGGTCGTGGCCGCGTCACCCGGGACTTCCTCCATCAGCTCGGCGCTCGCCTCGAAATACTCGGGGTTCTCGATGAACTCGAGGATGCGCACGCGCGCCTGGCCCTCGACCAGCACCTTCACGGTGCCATCGGGCAGCTTCAGAAGTTGCAGCACATTGGCCAGCACGCCGGTGCGGTAGATGCCCTCGTCGGTGGGATCGTCCTCGGCCGGGTCGATCTGGCTCGACAGCAGGATCTGCCGGTTGTCCGACATCACTTCCTCGAGCGCGCGCACCGACTTGTCGCGGCCCACGAAGAGCGGGACGATCATGTGGGGGAAGACCACGATATCCCGCAGGGGGAGCACGGGATAAGACGGGTTGAGGGATTGGGTCATGCTCTATCCTTGGCTCTGGCAGAAGGCTCCGGCCCCGATTGCGGCGGCTCTGGCCTCCTCCGGTTTATGGAGAGTAAATCTGGGGTGCCTGCGACCCGGATTCAACCTCGTGTGCCCCAACATGCCTGCAAGCGCCGGGACGAGGCAAGCGCCGAATGCCTGCATTTGGGGGGAACACGCGGCAATCGGGGACGGTCGCACAGCTCTTCCTCTGGTCCATGTATCCTCGGGGGGAGTCGCGGCCCGGAGGGCCGCGGCGGGGGGCAGACAGCCCCCCTCCCCGGCCTGCCGCCGGCGCGCCGGGGCCTACCGCGTGCACACCTCCCGCGGGCGGTTGCCGTAGGGCTGGAAGGTGCAGTCCGAGGCCCGGAACGAGCGGTAGAAGCGCGAACAGGCCTGCACGTTGCAGGTGTTCGACGCGCTTTCCTCGCCGCGCGCCTTCGAGCGCAGGACGCGGGACAGCTCGCCCACCGTCAGCTTCTGCTCCACCGCGCTGTTCAGAAGCTGCCGGACCGCGTCCCGGTCGGGGCGCGGATCGGTGCCCGGCCGCGAGGTCACGGTCTGGAACTTCGCCCCGCCCGCCTCCTCGCGCTCGACCGCCGTGCTCCCGGGCAGGCCCTCACTGACGATCACGGTTTCGACAGGATCCTCCGCCCGGGGCGTGTCCTCCACGAGGATCTCCTCCGAGGCGGGCGCCTCCCCGGCCTGGAACCGGGCCCAGATCTCGGCCGGAAGACTGCCGCCGGTCACTTCGTCCATCGGGCTGTTGTCGTCGTTGCCGACCCAGACCCCGACGATGAGGTCCTCGTCCCAGCCGACGAAGAGCGCATCGCGGAAGGACTGGCTGGTGCCGGTCTTGCCGACCGCGCCCGGAACCGCGCCGACCGCCTCGCCGGTGCCCTCCGTCACCACGGCGCGCAGCATCTCGGTCATCTCGCCACGATGCGAGAGCAGCCGCGCGGCGAGGCCCGAGGGCTCCGGCAGCTGACGGTCGAGCGGGCGGATCGTGGCGCTCGACAGCGCGAGCCCCTCGACCCCGTGCGCCTCGACCGGCGCGCGGCCCGTCGCGATGGCGGCATAGGCTTCGGTAATGTCCATCAGCGACATGCCCGAGGCGCCCAGGGACAGGGCGGGCGTCTCGCTCAGCTCCGCCTCGATCCCGAGCGCGCGGGCGGCCTCGGCCACCCGGTCGATGCCGATGTCCATCGCAAGCTGCACGGCGGCGGCGTTGTAGGAGTCCGCGAAGGCCTCGCGCATTGTCACGTCGCCATGGAAGCGGCCGCCGAAATTCTCGGGCGCGTAGCCGTCGATGTCGAGGGGCCGATCGGGCAGCAGGGTGTCGGGCCCGTATCCCGCCTCAAGCGCGGCGAGATAGACGATCGTCTTGAAGGTCGAGCCGGGCTGGCGCACGGCGTCCGTGGCACGGTTGAACTGGCTGGTGGCGTAATCGCGCCCGCCCACCATCGCGGCGACCGAACCGTCGGGGCGCAGCGCGACCAGCGCCGCCTCCATCGTCGAGCCCTCGAGCACCGCGTTCACCGACGCCTCGGCGCGTGCCTGCAGCGCGGGATCGAGCGTGGTCCGCACCGTGACCGCCCCGTCGATCCGTCCGGCGATCTCGGCCGTCTCCGGCTGCACCCAGTCGGCGAACCAGCCGCCGTAGGCCGGGCTGCGGCGATGGAAGCGCATGGTCGCCAGCGCGATCCGCGCATCGTCGGCGGCGTCCGCCTCGACCAGCCCCTGCTGCTGCATCAGCGTCACCACCAGCGTCGCGCGGTCACGCAGCGCGTCGGAATTGTTGAACGGATTGATCTCGGACGGCGCCCGGATGATCGCCGCGAGGATCGCGCTTTCGGCCAGCGAGAGCTCCGCGGCGGATTTGCCGAAGTAGAGCTGCGCCGCGTCCGCCACCCCGTGCACCCCGTTGCCGAGATAGACGGTGTTCAGATAGCGCTCGAGGATCTCGTCCTTGGAATAGCGCGCCTCCATCTGCCGGGCCAGCAGCGCCTCGTGCAGCTTGCGGGCATAGCTCTTCTCGGGGCTCAGGTAGGAGGTCTTGATGAGCTGCTGCGTGATCGTGCTGCCGCCCTCGACGATGCCGCCCGAGACGGTGTTCACGGCCAGCGCCCGCGCGATCGAGCGCAGATCGACGCCGCCATGATCGCGGAACCGGCGATCCTCCAGCGCGATCACGGCCTGCGGCAGAAGCGGCGCCATCTCCTTGAGCGAGGTCCCCGAGGAGGTCACGCCCCGCGCCATCAGGAGCGGCGCGCCCGCGCTGTCCTGATACCGGGGCCGGGCTTCGGCGGAGGCGACCACATCGTCCAGCGTCGGGCGGGTGAGCACCCAGAGCGCCGTCGCGCCCGCCCCGAGGGCGATGACCGTCACGCCGGCCCAGGCCGCCGCGCGCCGCGCCGGGAACCGGCCGATCCCCCGGGCAGAGGCAGAGAGTGCGGATTTCAGACGTGTGCCGGCGGACTTCCAGTCTTTCATGCTCGAGCCTTCCCTGTGCTTGGCAGAGAAATGCCCGACCTGCGCCGCCGGTTCCGGAAAACATCACAAGAGCGGAATGTCGCCCTCGGCCCGGGTGGCATGGAACCCGGCCTCCCAGGTATCGAAGCGCCCCGCGGCAATGGCCTCGCGCATGCCCTGCATGATCTCCTGGAAGTAATGCAGGTTGTGCCAGGTGAGCAGCATGCCCGAGATCATCTCGCCCGCGCGGAACACGTGGTGCAGGTAGGCGCGCGAATAGTTCCGGCACGTGGGACAGGTGCAGTCCTCGTCCAGCGGGCGCGGATCGTCGGCATGGCGCGCGTTCTTGAGGTTGACCTGTCCGCGCCGGGTCCAGGCCTGCCCGGTCCGGCCGGAGCGCGAGGGCAGCACGCAATCCATCATGTCGACGCCGCGCTTCACCGCACCGACGATGTCGTCGGGCTTGCCGACGCCCATCAGGTAGCGCGGCTTGTCCTCGGGCAGCATCGCGGGCGCGTAGTCGAGCACGCCGAACATCGCCTCCTGCCCCTCCCCGACCGCGAGGCCGCCGATCGCGTAGCCGTCGAAGCCGATGGCCTTCAGCGCCTCGGCGCTCTCGCCGCGCAGCGCCTCGGTCACGCCGCCCTGCTGGATGCCGAAGAGCGCATGGCCCGGCCGGTCGCCGAAGGCCTCGCGCGAACGGGCCGCCCACCTCATCGACAGGCGCATCGACTCGGCCACGCGGGCCTCGTCGGCCGGAAGCGCCGGGCATTCGTCGAAGCACATCACGATGTCCGAGCCGAGCAGGCGCTGGATCTCCATCGAGGTCTCGGGGCTGAGGAAATGCTTCGAACCGTCGACATGCGAGCGGAAGGTCACGCCGTCCTCGGTCAGCTTGCGCAGGTCTGCAAGGCTCATCACCTGGAAGCCGCCCGAGTCGGTGAGGATCGGCTTGTCCCAGTTCATGAAGCGGTGCAGCCCGCCCAGCCGGTCGATCCGTTCCGCACCGGGGCGCAGCATCAGGTGATAGGTGTTGCCCAGCAGGATGTCGGCGCCGGTGGCGGCCACGCTTTCGGGCATCATCGCCTTCACCGTGGCGGCGGTGCCGACGGGCATGAAGGCGGGGGTGCGGATCTCGCCGCGCGGCGTCCGGATCACGCCCGTGCGGGCAGAGCCGTCGGTGGCGTTCAGCGCAAAGGAAAAGGCGGTGGTCATGCCACCGCCTTTAGCGCCATCCTCGCGGCCGCGCAAACGATCCCCGCAGGTGACCCGGCGTGCTGCCGCGGTCTCAGGCGGCTTCGCGGTTCAGCGTGCCCTCGGCGAGCTGCGTCAGCTTGTCGTCGGCCACGTATTCCTGGTCGAGCGTCTTCTGCAGCAGGTCGGCGGCCTCGGTCATGCCGAGCGTCTTCGCCCAGGCGATCATCGTGCCGTAGCGGGTGATCTCGTAATGCTCGACGGCTTGCGCCGCGGCGATCATGCCGGCATCCCGGGCCTCGCCCGCCTCGGCCTCTTCCATGATCTCCTTGCCTTCCTCGAGGATCCCGTCGATCGCCTCGCAGGTCACGCCGCGCGGCTTCAGGCCCAGCAGTTCGAACACCTTCTCGAGGGTCTCGATATGGCCCTCGGTCTCTTCGCGGTGATGCTCGAACGCCTCGCGCAGGTCCTCCGACGTGGCCTTGCGGGCCATCTTCGGCAGGGTCTTCAGCACCTGCTTCTCGGCATAGTAGATGTCCTTCACGAAATGTTTGAACAGTCCTTCAAGGTCCTTCATCGCTCCGCATCCTTTCTGGGTTTCCGGTGCGCGCCCACCCATCCGGCAGGCGCCACTGATGAACCGGGCGGCGGGCCGGCAGTTCCGGCGTGCACAAAAGGCAACCGGATACACATATGGCAAGTGCTTGCCCTCCCCGCCCGGCGGGCGCACACTCGCGCGACTGACGAAGGAGGAGACACGATGACCATCCAGCAGCCGGAATTCCTGGGCAGCGCGCTCGAGGACGGTGTCCTGACCCTGACGCTGGGCGGCGGCAAGGCGCATCCGCTGTCGCTGACCATGATCGGCACGCTCAAGGCCGCGCTCGATGCGGCGATCGCCGACGCGGCGGTGAAGGTCATCGTGATCCACGGGCCGGGACCGATCTTCTGCGCCGGCCACGACCTGAAGGAGATCTCGCACCACCGCGCCGACGCGGATCACGGCCAGGCCTTCCTGCAGGAGCTGTTCGATGCCTGCGCCGCGATGATGACCACGCTGGCCGAGGCGCCCAAGCCCACCATCGCCATGGTGGAGGGGATCGCCACCGCCGCGGGCCTCCAGATGGTGGCCTCCTGCGATCTGGCCTTCGTGTCCGAGGCGGCGCGCTTCCAGCTGCCGGGCGTGAACAATGGCGGGTTCTGCTCCACCCCCGCGGTGGCGGTGTCGCGCGCCCTGTCGCGCAAGCACCTGATGGAGCTGCTGCTGTCGGGCGATGTCTTCGACGCGGACTGGGCGCTCTCTGCCGGGCTGGTGAACCGGGTCCTGCCGGCGGACCGCCTCGCGCAGGAGACCGCCGATTTCGCCCGCCGCCTCGCCGGGCGCAACGCGGGGCCGGTCCAGCGCGGCATCGCCACGCTGAACGCGCAGATGCACCTGCCGCTGGCCGAGGCCTACGCCGTATCGGGCGTCACCATGCTGGGGCATTTCATGGACCCCGACCGCATCGCGCAGGAGAGCCGGGGCAAGTTCGCGGACAAGGGCTGAGGCTCAGGCCTCCTCCAGCGCCTCCACGATGGGCGAGAAATCGGCGGCCGTCAGGCTCGCGCCGCCGACCAGCGCGCCATCCACATCCGGAATCGCAAAGATCTCGGCCGCGTTGTCGCCCTTGACCGAACCGCCGTAGAGCAGCCGCACCGAGCGCCCGACGCCGGGGCCGAACCGGCTTTCCAGCCGCGCGCGGATGAAGGTGTGGACCTCGCCGATCTCGCCCGGGGTCGGCGTCTTGCCCGACCCGATGGCCCAGACCGGTTCATAGGCCACGACGAGGTTCACCCCGGTCGAGCCGTCCGGCACCGACAGCGACAGCTGGGCGCCGATGATGTCGAGGGTGTTGGTCGCCTCGCGCTGGAAGGCGCTTTCGCCGAGGCAGATCACCGTCGTCAGACCGGCCGCCTGCGCCGTACGGGCCTTCACGCGCACCTCTTCCGAGGTCTCGCGATGCAGCGCACGCCGTTCGGAATGGCCAAGGATCACCGCGCCCGCGCCCGCATCCAGCAGCATCCCGGCCGAAAGATCGCCGGTGTAGGCGCCCGAGGTCTCGGCATGGCAATCCTGCCCGCCAAGCGCGATGCGGCTGCCCGAAAGCGCCTGCGCCGCGGGGGCGATCAGCGTGGCGGGCGGGCACAGCAGGATGTCGACGCGGGGATCGGGATGCCGCTGCGCCAGCGCCTCCATCTCCGAGAGGCCCGCGCGCAGCCCGTTCATCTTCCAGTTTCCCGCCGCAAGTTTCCGCCGCATCGCCTCTCCCTTCGTCAGACCGGACCCATCCATTTCCGAGCGGGGCCCGGGCGTCAAGGCCGGTCAGGCCTTCGCGGCCTTCCGCGCGGCCTTGCGCGCCTTCTCCGCCCGCTTCTTCGCGGCCGCTGCCCGCGCCGGGCCCATCGAGAGGCGCGCCCAGTCCAGCGCTTCGGACGCGTCGTCCATCGCGCTTTCGGGCAGGCTCATGAGCGAGGTCACCTGCCGCTCGCCCGAGCTGCGCGTGTAGGTGAAGGGCTCGGCCCCCGCGGCCTCAAAGGCCGGGAGGGTGGCCGCATCGGATTTCATGTAGACGGTCTGGGACGAGGAGATCATCGCGAACATCGCGTCCTCCTCGGCATAGACCGCGACGCCCGAGAACATGCGCCCCGTGCGCAGCGGCCCCAGCCCCAAGAACAGGTCGAGCACGTGCTCGACGAACTCGGGGTCGACGGCCAAGGCCTCAGGCCTCGTTGAACTTGATGGATTCGCCGCAGCCGCAGGCCTCGGCCACGTTCGGATTCTTGAACTTGAAGCCGCTTTCCAGCAGCGAGGTCTCGTAATCGATCTCGGTCCCGAACAGGAACATCTGCGCCATCGGCGCGATCATCACGCGGGCCCCGTCCTGCTCGACCACCTCGTCATGGGGATCGACCTCGGCCACGTATTCCATCGTGTATTCCATGCCCGCGCAGCCGCCCTTCTTGACGCCGATGCGCAGCCCCTCGGACCCGTCGCGGGTCATAAGCCTGGAAATCTGCTTCGCCGCCGCCGGGGTCATCGAAACGGCCTGTTTGCCGGGAATGCCGAACATGTCTGGGACTCCTTTGCCTTGGTTCCCAATATAGGGCCCATGGCCGCCGCTCTCAAGCCGGGGTCAGGCGGCCTCGCTGATTGAAATGTCGGGCAGGTAGCGCGGCCCGCCGGTCTCTTCCCGGTCCCACCGGGTGATCTCGGCCATCAGGCGCTCCCGGACGCGGCAGGCATAGGTCCAGGCGGTGTTGGCATCGTTGCAGGGCAGGATGAACCAGACCTCGATACCGATCGCGTCCTGGTCGGTCACGCGCACGCAGAGCATGTCGGTGTCATCCGCCATGTCGCCCTCGTCCGCATCCAGCGCGATGGCGTAGAACGTCTCGCGCAGCCGCTCGACATCCGCGGCGTGGCCGAGGCGGAGCTTGATGACGCGGTGCAGCTCGGGCGTCATCGCGGTCCAGTTCTCGAAGGGCTCGGCCACGAATTCGCGCACCGGGACCATCAGCCGGGTGCGGTCCCAGACACGCAGCTGAACATAGGTGAAGTTGATCCGCTCGACCACGCACCAGTAATCGCGGAACAGGATCGTGTCGCCGATCCGGGCCGACTGGTTCAGCGCGATCTGCATGGAACTCAGGATGTTCGACAGCACGTCGCGGCCCGCGAAGCCAAGAACCACCGTGATGATCCCTGCCGTCCCGAGCAGCGAGAAGCCGAGCGTGCGGAACACGTTGGCCGAGGCAAAGACGAAACCGGTCCCGGCGATGAAGATGATGACGATCAGCGCGCGCCGCCACGCGGTCACCTGGGTGGCGAGGCCGCGGCGCTGTTCCTGCTCCTTCGAGGACAGGTCCTCGTCGTTCTTCACGACGAGCCGGTCGAGCAGCGTATCGACCACGTTCATCAGCAGTACCATCGCCGCCAGCACGTAGCCGATGATGATGAGCGGCGAGAGCACCGCCGAGATCCGGCCCGAGAAGACGAAGACATGCGTCGTGACCATGCCGGCGAGGAAGGTCACGGTGAAGATGGTCAGCGGCCGGCGCAGGGCGCGGAACATCATCGTGGCGAATTCGCCCTTCTGCCGGCGCGCGACGATCGTCAGCGCGTGATGAAGGGCCCAGGCCACGGCGATGATGGCCGCGATGAAGAGCGGCAGCGCGATCATTTCCCATGTGCGAAGGCCCCAGAGCGCCTCGTCCTGCATCCAGGCGGGCAGCATGCGTTCCAGCTTGGACGGCCCGTAGATGCCGTAGAGCGCGGGCAGGTTCTCGACCGACTGGCGCGAGAAGACCCAGACCGGCTCCCCGTCCTCGGGCTTCACGCGGTTGAGGCGGATCGAAACGGGCCGGTTGTCGAGGTCGACGATCCACAGACGGATGGACCGCCGGGGCTGCGCCGCGAAGGGGTCGTCGGACGAGGGGTTCGCCTCGACCGCATCGGGCACGTCGGGCAGCGAGAACCAGTCGACGACGACCCGGCGCTCGATGATCGTCTCGAGCATCCGGGCCAGCTCCGCCCCGGCGCCGGCCTGCCGTTCACGGGGGATCTTGCCCAGGTCCATGAGATGCGCGGCGGCCTCGTAATTGCCGGCCTTCGTCAGGGCGAGGAAACTCTCCATCGTGGCCTGCGGCGTGTCGCGCAGCACGTCCGGCGCGGCCCGGGGCAGCCCGGCATTGAGCTCGTCGATCTTGTACCAGTTGGGGGAACCGCCGCCCTCCTGCGCGCGCACGGGCGCAAGCGCCGCCAGCCAGAGGGCGGCGAATACCGCGATGAGGCGGGCGTATGACCGAATCGCGCGCGGGATCATCCGTCTAAACGCGGTCCATCCGACCCGGTTCCCCGACTAGAGCAGCGTCAGCGCATAGTCCGTCGCGAAGGCCGCGACGAGCGCCCATGCAAAGGAGGCGAGCGTGCCGATGATGACGTATTCGCCGGCCGCACGGCTTTCGGAGGCCATGTCGAACCGCAGGATGGATTTCGCGGCGATCAGGAAGCCGATGGCGGCAGGCTGGTCGACCAGCACCATAAGCACGATCAGCGCCCGTTCCAGCAGCCCGATCATGCGGCCCCCGTTGGGCAACCCGTCGGGCAGGTCCGGGATGTCGTAGGGCTTCATCAGCAGCCCGACCGCCGGCCCACCCGCGAGCGTGGCGACGATCAGGCCGATCACCGCGACCGCCATCTGCACCACCAGGTCGGGCGCCCCGGCCCAGAGCCCGGCGGCAAAGGCCCCCGGCACGAGATACGCGGCTGCCGCGATCACCGCCACATGCGCCGCCTGGTCCAGCAGGTAGGCGATGAGCGTCTCGGGCGCGAGGTAGGTCTTCACCGCGTCGATGGCGAGATGGGCGAGGATGACGGCCAGCACCAGCAGGGGCGCGCCCCCCAGCGCCGCGAGGCTCGCGAGGCCGACGATCGCCACGTGCAGGAGCAGCACCGTCACCCGGCGCTTCCGCGCGACCATCCCTGTGCTCTGCAGGACGTAATCGCCCAGGACGTGACCCAGCAGCAGCGCGATGAAGGTCTCGGTCATGGGCGCCCCTCAGGCAAGCCTTCGGGCTTGCATTGCATGTTGGCAAGCTTCTGGACTTGCTTCATCGCCCCGCCTCCTCGATTGCGCTCATCGCGGCCGTCAGGGCCGGCAGACCCGCCGCACGGGCGGACTGGTCGACCGCCTGCCGGCTGACGCCCAGCCGCTCCGCGACCTCGGCATGGGTGGGCGGCGCGGGCGGCAGGAGCGCGCAGAGCGTCCGCGCCTGGGTCCGGGTCCAGCCCTGGCTGAGCGTGTCGGCCAGGACGGCGGCCGCCGTCTCGGCCCCCCCTCCAGCATGGGACATGAGCAGCGCGGCGGGCAGCGCCTCGAGCAGGCGGCCCGAGGCGGTGAAGGCAGCGCCATGGGCGGCGTTCGGATCATTGTCGTCGGGCAAGGCCCCCTGCCCCGTGGCGATGGCGATGCGGGTCGGTGCGCTCTCGCGGGCCGCCTGTCTCAGGCGGGCGCGCAGATAGAGCGACAGGCGCAGCCAGAGCGCCGGGCGATCCAGCGCCACCTGCCAGCCGTCCCCGCCGCGTCGCGCGAAATGCGCGGCGACCGGGGCCTCCGCGCGCCAGCCCGCCACATCCGCGGCGGCCGAGGCAAGCTCCGCCATCGCCGCGTCGAGCGTCGCGGGCGCGAGATCGGTGCTGTCGACGAAATCGCCTGTGAGAACGGCAAACCGCATAAGGCAAGCATTAGCGCTTGCCTTGCAGAAAAGCAAGCCAAAACGCTTGCGTCAGGAAGGGATCACATGAAGCCGAGTTCGAGCCGGGCCTCGTCGGACATCATGTCCATGCCCCAGGGCGGATCGAAGGTCATGTCGACATCGACGGTCTTCACGCCCTGCACGCCGCCCACGGCTTCCATGACCCAGCCGGGCATCTCGCCGGCGACCGGGCAGCCGGGCGCGGTCAGGGTCATGATCACCTTCACGTCGCTCTCCGGCGAGATGTCGATCGTGTAGATCAGGCCCAGGTCGTAGATGTTCACCGGAATCTCCGGGTCATAGACGCTGCGGCACGCTTCGACCACGTCGTCGTAGAGCGGGTGATCCGTCGAGGAGGGCGCAATCAGCGGCGCACCTTCCATGGGCTCGGGGCTGTGGGTCATCGGGAACTCGCTGCTTACCTGAGCGAACATATAGGAAATGGGGCGCCGCGCGTCCAGAGGCGGAAGGCCCGCAGGGGGCAGGCGCAGCCGCAGATGCGGCAAGGGCGCCTTGCGGGGCGCCCTTGCCGGTCGTTTCACTATCGGGTGATGATCTCGGGCCCCATCATCAGCGTCGGCAGCCAGGTGCTGAGGATCGGGATGTAGGTCACCATGATCAGGAAGACGAAGAGCACGCCGAGGAACGGCAGCGCCGCCTTCACGACCCGCATCATCGACATCCCCGCCACGCCGGAGGTGACGAAGAGGTTCAGACCCACCGGCGGCGTGATCATCCCGATCTCCATGTTCACCACCATGATGATCCCGAGGTGGATCGGATCGACCCCGAGCTCGATGGCGATCGGGAAGACCAGCGGCGCGACGATGACCAGAAGGCCCGAGGGCTCCATGAACTGGCCGCCGATCAGCAGGATCACGTTCACCACGATCAGGAACATCACCTTGCCGAAGCCGGCCGAAAGCATTGCCTCGGCCACCTTCTGGGGGATCTGCTCGTCGGTCAGCACGTGCTTCAGGATCAGCGCATTGGCGATCACGAACATCAGCGTGACCGTCAGCTTGCCCGCCTCGAAGAGCGTGCGGCGGGTGTCCTCGTGCCAGAAGGCCGTCAGCAGGGCCTGCGGCCTGTGCAGGAGCGTGCTGTTCTTCCCCTCGCCCTGGCTGCTGAGCGGGCCCATGTCGCGGTAGATGAAGACCGCCGCGATGAAGGCATAGATGGAGGCGACGGCCGCGGCCTCGGTCGGGGTGAAGATCGCGCCGGTGATGCCGGGGATGCCGTAGATGCCGACCATGATGATGACGATCAGCATCAGCCCCCAGAAGGCGTCGCGGAACGAGGCCCAGATCTCGCCCCAGCCCAGCCAGTCGCCCGCGGGCATGTTGCGGACCCGTGCCATGATCCAGATCGCGAGCATCAGCATCGTGCCCGCCATGAGGCCGGGGATCACGCCGCCGAGGAACATCCGCCCGACCGAGACGTCGGTGGCGGTGGCGTAGACGACCATCACGATCGACGGCGGGATCAGGATCCCGAGCGTGCCCGCGTTGCAGATGACGCCCGCCGCGAAGTCCTTGGTGTAGCCCGCCTGGGTCATCGCCGCGATGACGATGGAGCCGATGGCGACGACCGTCGCGGGCGAGGAGCCCGAGAGCGCGGCGAAGATCATGCAGGCGAAGACGCCCGCGATGGCGAGACCGCCGCGCAGGTGGCCGACGCAGGCGATGGAGAAGCGGATGATCCGCTTGGCCACGCCGCCCGTCGACATGAAGGACGAGGCGAGGATGAAGAACGGGATCGCGAGCAGCGTGTAATGGCCCACGAAGGCCTGCATCAGCGTCTGCGCGATGGAGGCGAGCGAGGTGTCCGAGAACCACAGCAGGAACAGGATCGACGAGAAGCCGAGCGAGACGGCGATCGGCACGCCGATCAGCATCAGGCCCACGACCATGACGAAAAGGATGAGCACGTCCATGATTCAGACCTCCTCGCCGCGCTGCGCGCGGACCTCGGCCAGCTCGTCCTCGACCTCGTGGCTGGCGACCAGACGGTCGAGCCGCCCTTTCCAGATCAGGATCGCGGCCTGCACGAAGCGGTAGAGCAGCAGCGCCATCGAGAGCGGCAGCACCGCGTAGGGAATGAAGCGCGGCAGCTTCTCGTAGGGATCGCCGTCGTTCATAAGCGTTTCGAGGAAGTTCAGCATGGCGGGGTTCGGGATGTCGTTCACCTCGTACCAGGCTTTCGGACGGAAGTTCTCCTCGAAGCCCAGCGGGAACCAGCGGCCGAGCGTCTGCGGCAGGTTGGCGAAGTTTGCCCAATAATCCCAGGCGCCCTTCAGGAGCAGGAAGCTGTAGGCGATGCAGACCGCCACCGCGACCAGCGCCAGCAGGCGGCGGGCGCTCAGGCTCACCATCTCGACCACCACGTCGACGCCCAGATGGGCGCTCTTCTTCACGCAATAGGACGCGCCGAGCAGCACCATCCAGCCGAACAGGAAGACCGTGGTTTCCAGCGCCCAGAGGATGTTCGAGTTGAACACGTAGCGCGCCACCACGTTGGCGAAGGTGATGAGCGCCATGGCGCCCAGAATGAACGCGATCAGCGCCTCCTCGACGCGATCGACAAGTCTATGTCCCGGAGCCGGATGCATCGGCCTCCCCCCTGTTGAAAGTCCAGACCTTTCCAAGCGCCCGCCTGCGCGACACCTGCGTGCCACGGCAGACGGGGCGGCGGTTGCACGTGGGGGCGCGGGCTTCTTCTGTCCCGCGCCCCCTCATGGCGTTTGCGACCGCTGGCGCCGATCAGAGACCGGCGTTGATGGCCTGGGCCGCGTCGATGTTCTCCTGGCCGACGTCGGCGGTGAACTGCTCCCAGACCGGCTTCATCGCGTCGACCCATGCCTGGCGCTGGTCGGCGTCCAGTTCGCGGATCTCGGCGCCGGCATCCAGGATCGCCTGACGGGCTTCCATGTCGACCTCGTTGACCGCGGCGTTCCGCTCTTGGCTGACCTCGTTCAGGATGGTCGTGAACTGGTCGCGGACATCTTCATCGAGGCTGTCCAGCCAGTCGACCGAGGCGACGACGAGGTAGTCGATCACGCCGTGGTTGGTCTCGGTGGTGCCGTCCTGCACCTCGAAGAACTTCTGGCCGTAGATGTTGGACCAGGTGTTCTCCTGCCCGTCCACGACACCCTGCTGGAGCGCGCCGTAGACTTCCGAGAAGGCCATCTTCTGCGGCGAGCCGCCGATTGCTTCCATCTGCGCCACCAGCACGTCGGACGGCTGCACGCGGAACTTCAGGCCCTGTGCGTCCTCGGGCATGATGAGCGGCTTGTTGGCCGACATCTGCTTCATGCCGTTGTGCCAGTAGGCCAGGCCCTGCAGGCCGCGCTTCTGCATCGAATCGAGCATCGCCTGCCCGGCGTCGGATTGCTGGAAGGCATCCACGGCCTCGATGTTCTTGAACATGAACGGCAGGTCGAAGAGGCGGAACTGCTTGGTGAAGGTCTCGAACTTCGACAGCGACGGGGCGGCCAGCTGGACGTCGCCCTGCAGCATCGCCTCGAGCACCTGGTCGTCGTTGTAGAGGGTGGAGTTCGGATAGACCTCCATGCAGGCCTTGCCTTCCATCTCCTCGTTCACGCGCTCCTTCAGCATCTCGGCGGCGATGCCCTTGGGATGCTTGTCGGTGTTGGTGACGTGGGCGAATTTGATGACGGTCTCGCCGTCGTCGCAGCCCGCGGTGTCGGCCGCAGCCACATGCGCGGTCACGGACAGGGCCAGGGCCGTCGCGGCGGTGGTCAGGAATTTCATCGGTGTCTCCTCCCAATGGGTCAGTCGAATCTGAGGGCAGTTACCCTTGGGAGGAAATATGCCGATGCCGGAAATCGTCACAAGCGGGTGAAAGAGGATGGTGAAGAATCCATATCACCCCAATATTATCAATAGCTTGAATGACACTCCCGCGAATGCCGCAGACCAGGCCGTGCGGGATCCCGCACGCGGGCGGCAGGCAGTGTGCGGAATTCCGCACACTATCTGAAGTCGTCGGGCCTGAGCCCGTAGCGGGCGAGCTTGTCGTAGAAGGTCTTGCGCGGCAGTTTCAGGGAAAGAGCCGCAGCGCTGGCGTGCCCTTCGTGGCGGCGCAGCGCGGCCGCCAGCAGCGAGCGTTCGACTTGCGCCATCTGTTCGGCGAGACCCAGATCCCCCTCGGCGTCGCCGGCTTCGGGCGCGTTCATGCCCAGCACGAAGCGCATCGCCTCGCTCATCAGGGCGCGGGCGTTGCCGGGCCAGTCGCGCGCCATCAGCCTAGCGACCACCTCCTCGGTGATCTCGGGGGCCGGCAGGCCCGCCTGTTCCGCCGCCTGCGCGACGTACTGCCGGAACATGACGGGGATATCCTCGGGCCGCTCGGACAGCGCGGGGATCCGCACGCGCATCACGTCGAGCCGGTAGAAGAGGTCCGGGCTGAACTCTCCCGCCTCGAGCTTCGGGGCGAGATCGGTGGAGGTGCCCGCGATCAGCCGCGTGCCGCCGCCCTGCTCCAGCCACTCGGTCACCGCGAACTGCGTGTCGCGCGGCATCGCCGCCACCTCGTCGAGGAAGAGCGCCCCGCCCTCCGCCTCGTGACAGGCGGCCTCGAAGCTCTCGCGCGTCAGACCGGCTGCGGGCCGCTTGACGAAGGGTCGGCGGGCGGCGGCGGACATCAGGTGCACGACCTCGGCCACCTTCGAGATCCCCGCCCCCGGCGCCCCGGTGATCAGCACCTCGGCCCGCGCGGCCCCGGCGCGGCGGACCTGCTCGCGCAGCCGCTCGGACATCTCGGAGGAACCGAAGATCAGCCGCGCCGCCGGGTCCCCGGTTTCAAGCTGCGCCTTCAGGCGCCGGTTCTCGAGCACCAGCGCCCGGGTCTTCAGCGCGCGTTCGATCACGGGCATCAGGTCGGCGCTCGCGCAGGGTTTCTCGAGGAAGCCGAAGGCGCCCTGCTTCATCGCCTCGACGGCCATCGGAATGTCGCCCTCGCCGGTCAGCAGGATCACCGGCAGTTCGGGATCGACCTCCTGGGTGTAGCTCAGCAGGTGGAAGCCGTCGCGCCCGGGCATGCGGATGTCGGACAGGATCACGCCCTCGAAACCGGGCGCGATGTGGTCCTTCGCCTCGATGAAGGAGCCCGCGCGCTGCGGGGTCAGGTCGGCGAGTTCCAGCGTCTGGCCGAGCGCCTCGCGCACGGCGGCGTCGTCGTCGACGAGGAGGACGCGGCGGATCATTTCTGGCCCTCCAGCTGCACCGGCCCGAGTCCGACAGAGGGCAGCGCCTGCCTGAGCGGGCGCGAAAGCGCCTGCCGGGGGGCAGGCAGGCGCTGCCCGGGCCATGGGCCCGGGCGGGCGCGGGTGGCGATGTTGGCGCGCCAATCCATGGAAGGGCAAATCGTGCTCACGCCGCTTGCTCCCCGCGCCATGGCTCCAGCTCGACCGAGAACTCCGCCCCGCCCTCGATGGCGTTGCGGCCCCGGATCGCGCCGCCGAAGCTCTGCACCATGCCGTAGGAGATCGACAGGCCGAGCCCCATCCCCTCGGAGGCGCCAACCTCCTTCGTGGAATAGAACGGATCGAAGATCTTCTCCGGCGCCTCGATGCCCGGCCCGGTGTCGCGCACGCGGATCACGGTGCCCGCCCCCTCCTCCACGCGGACCACGAGCCGTTTCTCCGTCTGTCCCGCCATCGCGTCCGCCGCGTTCGAGATGAGGTTCACCAGCACCTGCCCCAGCCGCACCTCGCCGCCCATGGCCCAGACCGCCTGAGCCGGCGGGGTCCAGTCGACCGCGATCCCGTCCTTGGCCAGCCGCGCCTCGGTCATCTCGAGCGCGCTCTCCACGACGGCCACCACGTCGATCCGGCGCACCGGCTCGTTCTCCTGCCGGGCGAAGGCGCGCAGGTTCCGGATGATCCGGCCCATGCGGCCGGCCAGCTCGGCGATCCGGCGCAGGTTGCCCTCGGCGGCCTCGGTCTTGCCGCGCTCGAGCAGGACCGCACCGTTCTCGGCAAACTGGGAAATCGCCATCAGCGGCTGGTTCAGCTCGTGCGAGATCCCGGCCGACATCTGCCCGAGCGCCGACATCTTCCCGGCCTGCACCAGATCGGCCTGCGCCTTCTTCAGCGCGGCTTCCGCCTCCTGCCGCTCCGCGACCTCGCGGCGCAGGGCGATGTTGGCCCCCGAAAGCTCGGCCGTCCGCGCCGCGACCCGGCTTTCCAGAGTCGCATTGGCCTGCGCCAGCACCTGCCGCCGCTCGACAAGCCAGAAGAGGATCGCCGCCACCGCGAGCCCCACGAGGGCCACGACCGCTGCCTGCAGCCCCGCCAGCCGCCGGGCGGGTGCGACGTCCACCAGCGCCTCGGCCCGCATCCCGATCTGGGGCAGATCCTGCACGAGGTGCAGCCCCGTCTTCGGCAGGTAGGGCCCCCAATCCGTCACCCAGAGCTCGTGCCCCTCCATCATCGCGCGGCGGAACCCGGGGGCCGGGCCCACGGCGGGGGCGAGGCCCACGTCCGCCCGCTGCCAGAGCAGGATCTCGGAGCGGTTCGAGATGAAGACCTCGCCCGCGTCGTCCACGAAGAAGACCGCCGGCCGGTCGCCGCGCCATTCGCGTTCCAGCGCCTCCACGTCCACCGCCACGATCAGCGCGCCCTGCACGCCGCCGTCCTCGCGGAAGCGGGGCGCGGCGATGTAGAAGGCGCGCGTGCCGAGCCCCGGATCGATCCCGTGCCCGAAGCCGAGCGCCCCCTCGCCCGCGCGGTGGAAGAAATCCGAGGCCAGAAGCTCGGCCACCGCCGCGGGTTGCGGTGAATGGGCCGCGGCCCGGACCTCGCCGCTCATGTCGACCGAGAGGATGTTGAGCACGCTGGTCCGGTCCGCCGCATGCAGCAGGACCGCGTCCGCCTCGCCCGTCCCGGGCGCGTCGAGGGCGGGATGCGTCGCCATCAGGACCGCGAGGTCGCGGTAGCGCTGGACCTGCCCGGTCAGCCGGTCCGAGGCCAGCGCAAGGTCGGCCTCGCCCCGTTGCGAGAGCCCGTCCAGCGCCTGCATGTAGCCATAGCGCAGCACGCCCGCCGCGATCGCCGCCACCGCGACGACCACCGCAAGCAGCCCGAGGCCGCGCCGGATGCCGGTTGCCTTCATCATCCCGGCAATCTACGTGCCGCCCCTTGCCTTGGGAAGGCCGTCGGCACAGAAGGCGGGCATGAGCACGCTTCGCCAATCCCCGACCGATCCCGCCTTCGTGCAGGACCCCTACCCGTTCTACGCCGCCGCCCGCGCCGAGGGGCCGCTGCATCATTGGGAGGAGTACGGCATGACCGCCGCCTTCTCGCATGCCGCCGTGGCGCATTGCCTGAAGGACCGCCGGATGGGCCGCGAGGCGCCGCCGGAATGCGCGCCCGTGATCCCCGAGCGGCTGCGCGCCTTCTACGAGGTCGAGGCCCATTCGATGCTGGAGCTCGAGGCGCCCCGGCACACCCGGCTGCGGCGGCTGGTGCTGCAGGCCTTCACCTCGCGCCGGATCGCCGGGCTCGGCCCCGAGATCGCGGCGCTCTGCGACACGCTCATCGACGATTTCCCCGAAGGGCCCTTCGACCTGATCCCGGCCTATGCCAACCGGATCCCGGTGATCGTGATCACCCGTCTGCTCGGCGTGCCCGAGAGCATGGCCGACGACCTGCTCGGATGGTCGAACGCCATGGTCGCGATGTACCAGGCCCGGCGGACCCCGGAGATCGAGGCGGCGGCCTGCCAGGCGGCCTCGGATTTCGCCGCGTTCCTGCGCGGCTATGTCGAGGAGCGCCGCACGCGCCCCGCCGACGACCTCATCACCCAGCTGATCGCGGCCGAGGAGGACGGCGAGCGGCTCTCGACCGACGAGCTGATCTCGACCTGCATCCTGCTGCTGAACGCGGGCCACGAGGCGACGGTGCACGCGACGGGCAACGGCGTGAAGACGCTGCTCGAGCACGGGATGGGAGCGGAGGTGCTGACGCCCGACCGGGTCGAGGCCACGGTGGAGGAGATCCTCCGCCACGACCCGCCGCTGCACATGTTCACCCGCTGGATCTACGAGGATCTCGACGTCATGGGCCGCCCCTTCCGGCGCGGCGACCGGATCGCGCTTCTGCTTGGCGCCGCGAACCGCGACCCGCAGGTCTGGGAGGATCCGGAGGTCTTCGATCCCTCCCGTCCGGTCAAGACGAACACGAGCTTCGGCGCCGGCGCGCATTTCTGCGTCGGTGCGCCGCTGGCGCGGCTGGAGATGCAGGTGGCGCTGCCGAAGCTCTTCGCACGCTGCCCCGGGCTGAGGCTGACCGAGATGCCGCGCTACGCGGATCTCTACCATTTCCACGGGCTGGAGCGGCTGGTGGTGGCACGGGGCTGAGGTGCTCGGTCCTCGGCCGCGGGTTCGGGCCTATTCGCCCTTTTCCCAGACATGCACGAGGTCCGGCCCCGATGTCCTGACGTCGCGCAACCGGAACCGCGGCGCCTCGGCCAGCCGTCCGATCCCGAGGGCGCCGATCGCGGGCCGCCCCTCGGCCCCCAGCACGACGCCGGCGGTCATGCCGACCAGTTCGTCGACGAGGTCGGCCTGCAGGAGCGAAGCCGCAAGCGCCCCGCCGCCTTCGCAGAAGACACGTGTCAGCCCGGCCGTTCCCAGCCCCTCGAGCACCGAGGCGGCGTCGAGGCTCCGCCCCACGAGGCGGCAGGCGATGAGCTTCGCGCCAAGATCCTCCCATGTCCGCAGCTTCTCGCGGTCGACGTCGGGTCCGTGGCAGAGCCAGACCGGCACCTGCCGCGCCGTCCGCGCCAGTCCCGACATCAGCGGCAGGTCGAGGTGGCGCGAGACCACCACCCGGACCGGCTGCCGCGCGACCCCCATGTCGCGCACGGTCAGCGCAGGGTCATCGGCCCGCGCCGTGCCCGCCCCCACCATCACGGCGTCGTGGCGCATCCGCATCGCATGCACCAGGCGCCGCGCGCCGGGACCGGTGATCCACTGGCTTTCGCCGCTCGCCGTCGCGATCCGGCCGTCAAAGCTCGAGGCAAGCTTGAGCGTCACGAAGGGCCGGCCGAGGTCGGTCCGGTGGAAGAACCCGGCGTGATCCCGGGCGGCCTCCTCCGCGCAGACGCCGGTGACCACCTCGATCCCCGCGGCGCGCAGCCTTGCGAACCCCTGCCCGGCCACCCGGGGGTCGGTGTCCTCCAGCGCCGCGACGACCCGGCCCACCCCGGCCTTGACCAGCGCGTCGGCACAGGGCGGGGTCTTGCCGTGATGGGCGCAGGGTTCCAGCGTCACGTAGGCGGTCGCGCCGCGCGCCGCCGCGCCGGCGCGGGCCAGCGCCTCCACCTCGGCATGCGGGCGCCCGCGGGGCTGGGTCCAGCCGCGGCCGACCACGCGGCCGTCACGCACAATGACGCAGCCCACGGCCGGGTTGGGCCAGACCTGGCCCATGCCCCGCCGCCCGAGCGACAGGGCCAGCTTCATGTATCGGATGTCGATGGCGGCCCCGGACATGCCGGGGCCTATTCCTCGCGCTCGGCCGCCTTGGCCGTCGGGCGCAACTCGCTGACGAACTTGTCGAAATCGTCCGCGGCCTGGAAGTTCTTGTAGACGGAGGCGAAGCGCACGTAGGCGACCGTGTCGATCCGGGCGAGGCTTTCCATGACGATCTCGCCGATGGTCTTCGAGGGAATGTCCGTCTCGCCCATGCTCTCGAGCCGGCGCACGATCCCGGAGATCATCTGGTCCATCCGCTCCGGCTCGATCGGGCGCTTCTGCAGGGCGATGCGGATCGAACGCTCGAGCTTGTCGCGGTCGAAATCCTCGCGCCGTCCGTTCGACTTGATGACCACGAGATCGCGCAGCTGCACCCGTTCATAGGTGGTGAACCGCCCGCCGCAGGCAGGGCAGAACCGCCGCCGCCGGATCGAGACATGGTCCTCCGCCGGCCGAGAATCCTTCACCTGCGTATCGACATTGCCGCAAAACGGACAGCGCATCGCCCTGTTCCCTTGTTTTCTTACCTGTCCGTGGGGTCGCGCCCCACTTGTCCACAGCCACTATAGGGGCTCCACATGGTTTTGGGTAGAGCAGAATTCACCCGACGAAATGTGCCGCGACACGTCGGGTGTGCGGGGCAAGCCGATGTTCGACAATGTAAATCCCCTGCCACGTGCCCAGCACGGGCCGCCCGTCCGACACGGGGATCGCCAGCGACACCGGCAGCAAAGCGGCCTTGATATGGGCGGGCATGTCGTCCGGCCCCTCGTAGGTGTGGGTGAGGTAGCGCATCGAGGGGTCGTCCGAAGGCGGAACGAGCCGATGCAGGAATTCCGTGAGGTCCGTCCGAACCTCGGGGTCCGCATTCTCCTGGATCAGGAGCGAGGCCGATGTGTGGCGCACGAAAAGCGTCAGCAGGCCGGTGCCCTGCCCCGAGAGCCAGTCACGCACCTCGCCGGTGAACTCGTAGAGCCCCGGACCTTCGGTGTTTATGGTGAATTCGGTCTGGGACATGCGGCTTCCGCGCCGAGACGCCTGTCGACGCCGGCCGGCAGCGACCCTGTCACTCGGTCCCGGTCAGCGAATAGCTCGCGGGGGCGGTCTGCGGGATCACCGCGCAGGTCGGCCCGTAGCCGACGGGCACGCCGGGCAGGAACGGCCCGAAGCCCGCCGACTCGGACGGCAGGTTGAAGGCCCAGGACATCAGCGGGGCGCATTCGTTGAGGCTGCCCGGGGCGACCTCGATCCGGATCGCATCGGTCGGGATGAGGGAGCCCAGCGTCATCTCGTCGCCTGCCTCCTCGGCCGCGAGGGGAAGGCCGACCAAGAGTACTGACGCGGCGAGAAGGCTCGTCGCGGCGAAACGGGCGGTTCCTGGGATGGTGCGTGGCATGGATGTCCCCCCTTGATGCGGAAGGCATAACGCACCTCACATCGATAGGTTCCATGACATGTTTACGAAAAGGCGATTTTTCGCCGTCACGGATCACTCGGCGGCGCAGCGGACCGACGGAGCTTCCGGCATGGAGACGGAAATGCCGGTCACGAGCTCCGGCTCCACCGGCATCTGCATGACCTGCACCAGCGTCGCGATGCAGCGGGACAGATCTTCCGCGGGCACGGTGATCGTGATGGTGCCGGACGGCATCGTCATGTCGGGACGCAGCAGATCGTCCATCGGCAGGGACGAATAGGCAGCCCAGGCCGCCGAGGCGGTCGCGGTCATCAGGGCAAGAACCAGCACAGCGGCGCGGCGCATTCCGAATCCTCCTTGAAATCGGAGAAGCAACGTCGAAGGTCCGGACGGAGTTTCGCCCGCGGCCTTCGTACACGATCAATTTACACCCGCGGCCGCGACGTCAGATAGTCGGGGAATCCATACCCCGGACGGGTGATGCAAAAACGCTTCGGATTGGGGGGCCGGGTGCCATCCGGCTCGCGCCGCCAGGGCGGCAGGCGGCGCAAAAGCGACACGCTCGGGCCCCACCCCTGTCGCGGAAAGACATCCCCCCGGAGCCTGAGAGGCCGCACCCCGGTCCCGCCTCCGGCAAGACCCGCGGGATGATGCGCTATCGCCTCTCCCGGAAACGAATCACCCGCAGCCGGGGCGCCGACTGCGGGTGTCTGTCGTGAGGGCCTGAGGACCGGCCCGAGCGGCGCGGAAGCGGCTTACTGGTCGAGGAACGACCGCAGCTTGCGCGACCGGCTCGGGTGCTTGAGCTTGCGCAGCGCCTTGGCCTCGATCTGGCGGATCCGCTCGCGGGTCACGCTGAACTGCTGGCCCACCTCTTCCAGCGTGTGGTCGGTGTTCATGCCGATGCCGAAGCGCATCCGCAGAACCCGCTCCTCGCGCGGGGTGAGCGAGGCCAGCACGCGGGTCGTCGTCTCCTTCAGGTTCTCCTGAATGGCCGAGTCGAGCGGCAGGATCGCGTTCTTGTCCTCGATGAAATCGCCGAGCTGGCTGTCTTCCTCGTCCCCGATCGGGGTTTCGAGCGAGATCGGCTCCTTGGCGATCTTCATCACCTTGCGGACCTTCTCGAGCGGCATCTGCAGCTTTTCGGCCAGCTCCTCCGGCGTCGGCTCGCGGCCGATCTCGTGGAGCATCTGGCGACCGGTGCGGACCAGCTTGTTGATCGTCTCGATCATGTGGACCGGGATACGGATCGTCCGCGCCTGGTCGGCGATCGAGCGGGTGATGGCCTGACGGATCCACCAGGTCGCATATGTCGAGAACTTGTAACCGCGACGGTATTCGAACTTGTCCACGGCCTTCATCAGGCCGATGTTGCCTTCCTGAATGAGATCAAGGAATTGCAGGCCGCGGTTTGTGTATTTCTTGGCGATGGAGATGACGAGGCGAAGGTTCGCTTCCACCATTTCCTTCTTGGCCTGCCGGGCCTCCTTCTCGCCCTTCTGGACCTGCTGGACGATGCGCCGGAACTCGGTGATGTCGAGGCCGACATACTGGCCGACCTGCGCCATGTCGGCACGCAGCTCCTCGACCTTGGAGGTCGAGCGTTCGATGAACATCTGCCAGCCGCGGCCCGGCTTCTCGCCCATCCGGTCGAGCCAGTTGGGGTCAAGCTCGTGGCCGCGGTATTCGTCGACGAATTCCCGGCGGTTGATCCGGGCCTGGTCGGCCAGCTTCACCATCGCGCTGTCGATCGACATGATCCGGCGGTTGATGCCGTAGAGCTGGTCGATCAGCGCCTCGATACGGTTGTTGTGCAGGTGAAGTTCGTTCACCAACTTCACGATTTCAGAGCGAAGTTTCTGGTAGCGCGCCTCTTCCTTCTCGGAGAAGGACCCGTCCTCGTTCAGCGTGGCGCTGATCCGGCTGTCCTGCAGCTCGGAGAGCAGAACGTAATCGTTGGCGATCCGGTCGAGCGTCTCCAGAACCCGGGGCTTCAGCGCGGCTTCCATCGCGGCGAGCGACATGTTCGCCTGCTCGTCCTCGTCCTCGTCGTCATCGCGGTTGATCGGATTGCCGTCGGCGTCGAGTTCGGGCTCGTTCGATTCCCGCTTGGGCGCGGTCGAGACATTGGCCGCGACGACCGGCTCTTCCTCGTCTCCCATCGTGTTGCCGAACGTCGTCTCAAGATCAATGACGTCGCGCAACAGGATGTCTTCGCTCAGAAGTTCGTCCCGCCAGATGGTGATCGCCTGGAAGGTCAGCGGGCTTTCGCAGAGCCCGGCGATCATCGTGTTCCGGCCGGCCTCGATCCGCTTGGCGATGGCGATCTCGCCCTCGCGGCTGAGCAGTTCGACCGAGCCCATCTCGCGCAGGTACATCCGGACCGGATCGTCCGTGCGGTCGAGCTTCTCGTTCCCGCCCGAGGAGACGGCCACGTCGCGGTTCGAGTTCGTCTCGACCACGGCGGTGGATTTGCCTTCCTCTTCCTCGGCTTCCTCGTCCTCGATGATGTTGATGCCCATCTCGGAGAGCATCGACATCACGTCCTCGATCTGCTCCGAGGACACCTGGTCCGGGGGAAGGACCTGGTTCAGCTGGTCGTAGGTGATGAACCCCTTCTCCCGCGCTTCCGAGATCATCTTCTTCACCCGGGTCTGGCTCATGTCGAGCGAGACCTCGGCTTCGGATTCGTCGGTCTGCGGGGTGTCGTCGGTGTCCTTGGCGGCCATGCGAGAAGCTCCTGCTCAGGTGCCGGATAGTGCCGGGGCGCGAATCAATTCGGTTGACCCGAATCAATAGCGCGATTCTTTGGCTGGCACACCCGTTTACCCTGTTATCTTTTGGTCTTTCCTAACCATGCGCGGCCTATTTGCGCGATTTGGAAAAACGAATCGCCTCGAGAAGGCTGTCGAGGGCCTCTCTCTCGGCACGGTTGATTCGGGCGCCGTTCTCGCCCGTGTCGTATTCGGCCTTGTCCTCCCCGAATCCCTGCCCCACCGAATGGCGCGCGCGGGTCGCCTGGGACAGGCGCCATGTCACGGCCTCGTCCGCCTGCCCGAGCATCTCGTCCTCGGCCTCGGCGATCTCGGCGGCGAGCCCCCGGGACGATTGCAGCTTGGCCAGCTCCTCGGCCAGGCAGAGTCGCGCGGCCTCGGCATCTCCGGGACGTCTTACCGGGGGGGTGAGCGCCACATGGGGGTCGGAGAGCAGGCTTTCAAGCGCCGCCTCCCCGACGATACGGGAAATTTCGCTTCGAATTGTCTCGGCCCCGTCGTGGCCATAGGCGAGCAGCGTGTGCAGGATGGTCCCGTGCAGCGTGTCGCGGCATTCGAGCCGTTCGAGCTGGCTTTCGAATTCGCCGAAAACCTCGGGGGTCGAGATCAGCGCGGCCAGGATCACGGCCTCGCGCAGGTGGTCCTCGGCCCCCGCCCCGGCCTTCACGAGACGCGAGTTGCGCGTGGTCGGCATCGAGGGCGCGATGAAGGTCGCGCCCTTGCGGCCCGGCTGCCACTCGCGCCGCTGGCCCTGCCCCTGGGCCTTTGGCTTGCGCCGGAAGAGCTGCCATTTCAGGTCCTTCAGCGCATCGTCGTAATGCCGCCTGAGCCCCGGATCGCGGATCAGCCCGGTGCGGTCGGCCAGCGCCTTGTCGAGCGCCGCGCGCCGTTCGGGGCTGTCGAAGCTCTTGCCTTCCGTCTCCTGCCGCCAGAGCAGGTCGACCATGGGCATCGCGCCGTCGAGCACCTTCTGCATCGCCTGCGCGCCCTCCGCGCGGATCAGGTCGTCCGGGTCCTTGCCCTCGGGCATCAGCGCGAAGCGCAGGGAACGCCCGGCCTCGAGCAGCGGCATGGCGAGGTCGATCACCCGGTAGGCGGCCCGCAGCCCCGCCGCGTCACCGTCGAGGCAGACCACCGGCTCGGGCGCCACGCGCCAGAGCATCTGGAGCTGGTCGGGCGTCACCGCCGTCCCCAGAGGCGCCACGGCCCCGCCGAATCCCGCCTCGCTGAGCGCGATCACGTCCATGTAGCCCTCGGCCAGGATCAGCGGGGCGCCCTTGCCGGCGGCCTCGCGCGCGGGGCCGAGGTTGTAGACCGAGCGGCTCTTGTCGAAGAGCGGCGTCTCGGGGGAATTGTAGTATTTCGCCTTGGCATTGGGGTCCATCGCCCGGCCGCCGAAGGCGATGCAGCGGCCGCGGGCGTCCCGGATCGGGAACATGATCCGGCCGCGGAACCGGTCATAGGGCGTGCCGCCGCCATCGGGCACGGCACAGATCCCGGCCTCGATGATGAGCTTCGGCTCGATCCCCTGCCCGGTCAGCGCCTGGAAGGCCCCCTGGCGGACATCCGGTGCGAAGCCGATCTCGAACCGGTCGAGCGCCTTGCGGTCGAGCCCGCGACGTTCGAGATACTCCCGCGCCCCCGCCGCCGCCCCGGTGCCGAGCTGCATCCGGTAATGGCGCAGCGCCGCCTCCATCACTTCGACGAGCTGCTTGCCGCGGTCCACCCGTTCCTGCGCCCGGGGATCGCGCGCGGGGATCTGCATGCCGGCGTCGCGGGCGAGGATCTCGACCGCCTCCATGAACTCGACATTCTCGGTCTCGCGCACGAAGGAGAAGATGTCCCCCTTCGCGTGACAGCCGAAGCAGTAATAGAAGCCCTTCTTGTCATCCACGTGGAATGACGCGCTTTTTTCCTGGTGGAAGGGGCAAGGCGCCCACCAGTCGCCCTTGGCCTGGTTGGACTTGCGCATGTCCCACATGACCTTCCGCCCGGCCACCTGGGCCAGCGAGGTGCGGGTACGCAGTTCATCCAGGAATCCGGGGGGCAGTGCCATTGCGCGGTTATACCGGGATTCGCCCCGGCGGGACCAGATGGATTGCCAGCACGTTAAGGCGCGACGTCGGGGCGCGGCCTCCGGCGGACGGGGCGGCGCGGCATCGGCGTGGGTCTGCCCCGGGCCGTCTGGAAATCCGCGCGCTCTTGCGTGATGCTCGCAGAACCGCGCGCAGACCCCGCGCGGAAACCCCGGACAGCGCGGACACCACGCATGATCGACGAGACCGACAAGAAACTTCTCTCCGCCCTCCAGCAGGACGCGCATCTCACGGCGCAGGAGCTGGGCGAGCGGCTGAACCTCTCGCCCTCGCAGGCCGGCCGCCGGCGGCAGCGACTTGAGGCCGAGGGCTATATCCAGAACTACCGCGCGCGGCTCGATCCCGAACGCCTCGGTCTCGCCATCCAGGCCTTCGTGCAGGTCCAGCTCCGCACCCACGGGCCCGAGCATTCCAGGGCCTTCGCAAGGCTCGTGACCACCCGGCCCGAGATCGTCTCGGCCTGGACGCTGACCGGAGAGGCCGATTACCTGCTCCGTGTCTATTGCGCCGACCTCCGGGCGCTGCACACCCTGATCCACGACGTGCTTCTGGCCCATGACGTGGTGACACGGGTGCAGAGCCAGATCGTGATGGACCAGTGCAAGCAGGACGCGCCTCTGCCGCTCTGAGCATGGACACGCTCCGCCCCACCGACCAAGATGGCCGAAAACGGAGGGTCTGAGATGAAAATCGGCGTGATGGGCGCGGGCGCGCTCGGAGGGTTCTTCGGCGGCAGGCTGGCGGCGGACGGGCACGAGGTCTGGATGATCGCCCGCGGCGCGCATCTGGCGGCGATGAAGGCGCAGGGGCTGCGCATCCTCAGCCCGAAGGGCGACGCGGTCCTGCCAAATGTCCTGGCCACCGACGATCCGGCAGAGGTCGGCCCCTGCGACGTCATCCTGTTCATGGTCAAGAACGGCGACGTCGAAACCGCGGCCGCAGCCATCAGGCCGATGATCGGCCCCGACACGCTGATCGTCACCTGCCAGAACGGCATTTCCGCCTGGGAACGGCTTGGCGCCATCGTCGGGCCCGGGCATGTCGTCCCCGGTGTCGCCCGCACGCCCGGCGAGATCGCGGAGCCCGGCGTGATCCGCCACACCGCCATGCTCGACCGGCTGATCTTCGGCGAGGTCGACGGCAACCCCTCCGACCGCTGCCGGCGCCTTGCCGAGGCGATGGCGGCCTCCGGCACCACGCCCATCGTCTCGGACAACATCATGCACGAGCTGTGGTCCAAGTTCGTGGGTCAGAGCGCGCTGGCCTCGATGACCACGCTCACCCGCATGGACATCGGCCCGCTGCGCGAGAACCCGGTCTCGGCCAGGCTCTTCTACGACGCCACCGCCGAGGCCTACCACGTCGGCCGCGCCGCCGTGCCGGACCTGCCCGAGAGCGTGATCGCCGAAAACTGGGACTTCGTCGAGAAGCTGCCCTACGACATGCACGCCTCGATGCTCGACGACCTCAACCGGGGCAAGCCGCTCGAGCACGAATACCTCAGCGGCGATGTCGTCCGCCTGGGCGAAAAATTCGGCGTGCCGACGCCCATCCACTCGGTCCTCTATGCCGCGCTCAAGCCGATGGCGGACCGGCTGGCGGCCGGATCGGCGTGACGCAGCCAAGGCGTTGACCACGGGGCGCGACAGCCCCTCGCCCCGGGCCATTCCCGCTGGTAAGGGCGGGGGGGCGTGTTAGGCTCGAAGCGACTTCCAGAGCGGACGATTCATGGACGGATTCCTCTTCCAGGCGACGATCTATCTCATGGCGGCGGTGGTGGCCGTGCCGATCGCGGCCCGGCTCGGGCTGGGATCGGTGCTGGGCTACCTGCTGGCGGGGATCGTGATCGGCCCGGTGCTGGGACTCGTCGGGAACGAGACCGAGGATCTCCAGCATTTCGCCGAATTCGGCGTGGTGATGATGCTCTTCATCATCGGACTCGAGCTCGAGCCCCGCGCGCTCTGGGACATGCGGCACAGGCTGATCGGGCTGGGCGGGCTCCAGCTCCTGCTGACCACGCTCGCCGTCGCCGCGGTCGCGACGATCTGGATCCCGTGGCAGACGGCGATCGCGGTCGGGCTGGTCTTCGCGCTCTCCTCCACCGCCATCGTGCTCCAGACGCTCTCCGAGAAGGGGCTGATGCAGACCCAGGGCGGCCGCTCCGCCTTCTCGGTCCTGCTGACGCAGGACATCGCGGTGATCCCGATCCTCGCGCTGCTGCCGCTGCTCGCGGTCGGTGCGGCGGCGGTGATCCACCCCGACGGCTCCATCGGCACGGTGGCCGAGGAGCACCACGCGACCATGTCGATCGTCGAGGGCCTGCCCGGCTGGGGCGTGACCCTCGTGACCCTCGGCGCGGTCGGGGTCGTCATCCTCGCCGGCGTCTACCTGACCGGCCCGCTCTTCCGCTTCATCCACGGCGCGCGCCTGCGCGAGATGTACACCGCCGTCTCGCTCCTCATCGTCGTGGGGATCGCCTTCCTGATGATGCTCGTCGGCCTGTCGCCCGCGCTCGGCGCCTTCCTCGCAGGGGTCGTGCTCGCCAACTCCGAATTCCGCCACGAGCTCGAGACCGACCTCGAACCGTTCAAGGGCCTGCTGCTCGGGCTCTTCTTCATCACCGTCGGCGCGGGCATCAACTTCACCATCCTGTTCCGCGATCCCGGGCTGATCATCGGCATGGCGGTGGCGGTGATGCTGGCGAAGGCCGTGGTGCTCTACGGGCTGGGGCGCATGTTCAAGCTGCGCGGCCACAACCTCGCGCTCTTCACCCTGTCGCTGGCCCAGGCCGGCGAATTCGGCTTCGTGCTCGTCTCCTTCTCGCGCAAGACCGGGGTGCTCGACGCGACGCTCAGCCAGACGGTCCTGCTCGCGATCGCCGTCACCATGCTGCTCACGCCCCTGGGCTTCATCCTCTACGACCTGATCTCGCGCAGGCTGACCGACGCGGGCTATGACCGCGACCCCGACGAGATCGAGGAAAACGGCCCGGTCATCATCGCGGGCATCGGCCGCTTCGGGCAGATCGTGAACCGGCTGGTGGTCTCCTCCGGCTTCAAGACCGTGGTGCTGGACCACGACCCCGCGACGATCGAGGTGATGCGCCGCTTCGGGATGAAGGGCTATTTCGGCGACCCCTCGCGCCCCGACATCCTGCGCGCCGCCGGGATCGCCAGGGCCCGCGTGCTGGTCGCGGCGATGGACGACCACGACGCCACGACGCGGCTGGTGGAATATGCCCGCAAGCTGCGCCCGGACCTGCATATCGTCGCCCGCGCCCGCGACCGGACCCATGTCTACCAGCTCTACCGCGCCGGCGCCGACGACATCGTGCGCGAGATGTTCGACAGCTCGCTCCGGGCCGGGCGCTACGTGCTGGAAAACGTGGGCCTCACCGAATACGAGGCCGCCGAGGCGCAGGACACCTTCTACCACCACGACCGCCACACGATGCGCGAACTGGCCGAGCTCTGGGACCCCGACCTCCCGGCCCACAAGAACGAGGAATACATCGCCCGCTCCCGCGAGCTCGAGAAGGATCTCGAGGCCGCGCTCCTCGCCCAGCTCGCCGCCCACGACAGGGACGTCGCCTGATCCCCTTGCCATCGGGCCCTTGTTCGCGCTATGTTCGCAAGGCTTTTCATGGACAGGCAGGCGGGGCTCAAGCTATATGTTGGATATGACTGGCTCCCCTTCGCAAGACCTGCGCAAATTCCTCGACGGTGCCCGCTTCGGCACCGTGATGGCGGACCCGCCGTGGCGCTTCACCAACCGCACCGGCAAGGTCGCGCCCGAGCACAAGCGCCTCTCGCGCTATCCCACCATGACGCTCGAGGAGATCTGCGCGCTGCCGGTCGCCGACCACCTCGAGGACCGGGCGCATTGCTACATGTGGGTGCCGAACGCGCTCCTGCCCGAGGGTCTGCAGGTGCTGAACGCCTGGGGATTCGACTACAAGTCGAACATCGTCTGGCACAAGATCCGCAAGGACGGCGGCTCGGACGGGCGCGGCGTGGGCTTCTACTTCCGCAACGTGACAGAGCTCCTGCTCTTCGGCACCCGCGGCAGGAACGCCCGCACGCTCGACGCCGGCCGGCGCCAGGTCAACATGCTCCAGACCCGAAAGCGGGAACATTCCCGCAAGCCCGACGAACAATACGAGCTGATCGAGAGCTGCTCCTGGGGCCCCTACCTCGAACTCTTCGGCCGCGGCATCCGCGAAGGCTGGACCGTCTGGGGCAACCAGGCCGACGCCGATTACAAGCCCGGCTGGAAGACCTACAGCTACAATTCCTCCGTCGCCGCCGAATAGGGCCCCCGCTTCCTCTTGCCCCAAATATCCCGGGGGAGTCGGGCCAACGGCCCGACGGGGGCAGCGCCCCCCCTCCCGGAAAATGGATAATGCAGGCCGCGCCAGCGGCCTTCCGCCGGATCGGACCCCGCTCAGAGCAACCGCGCCTCCGCCTCGCCCTCCGGCGCCAGGTCCGAGAGGATCCCGAGCGGCATTCCGATCAGCACCAGCGGACAGGGGTTTCCCACCCCGCGCCGCACGCGATCCTCCAGCTTGGCCCAATGCGTCGTCGAGGGGCCGAACTTGTCCTGCACGAAGAAACCGGCGAAGGCCTCGTGGAAGGGCACCCCGCGCGCGACCTGGGCGGCCACCTTGGCCTTCTGCCGCGCCGTCCGGTCCCCGATGCCGAGCCGCTCGAGATCGCCCTCCGACGACAGGTCATGCGCCCGGAGCCAATCGGTGATCCGCTCCCGGAACCCCTCCTGCATCGAGGCGCCGCGGGTCACGATCACCCCCAGCGAGATCGCCGATTGCGCATGCAGCCGCTGGAAGTTCTCGAGGTCCCGGTCGAAGAACGGATCCTTGTTGTTCCATTCGATCTCCAGCGCCAGCACCCCGGCCCCGCCGCGTTTCACGTGGTCGATCTCGTGGCTGATCGCCTCCCGCACCACGCCGTCGACGATGGTCTGGACCGCGAAATTGTGTTTCCGCCAGCCGGACCGGTCGAGCGCGCGCCGCAGACGCTGGGTCTGGCCGCTCTCTCCGCCCCCGCCGCCCACGAGCTCGGGCATCGAGATGCGGAACCCGGCGAGAATCGCCTCGAGCTCGGCCAGCTCACCGGGGAAGTCCTGGGTCAGGATGGCCTCGGCATGGTTGGTCGCGGCAAGATCGAAGCCGAGGTCGGTCAGGGTGTCGAACATGTCTCTCTCCGGCGGCGCCCCCCTTCGGGGTCCCGCCTGAGCGTCCTAGGCAAGCCCGCCGTCGAGATCCAGCCGCATCGTCGCCATCCCGTCGCGGCGCGACAGCTCCTCGTAGCCGGCCGAGAGATAGGCATTGAGCGCGGGGGCGTTGTCGAGCTCGCATTTCAGCGTGATCGTCAGCGCGCCCAGGTCCCGGGCCGCCGTCTCGACGAAGTCCGCCATGACCGCGCCCGCGCCGCCGCGCGCCTCCTCGGCGACGAAGACGTAGGTCAGGTGCCGGATCTCGGGCCCGGCCCCGACGCGGAGCGCGAAGAAGCCCACCTCGTTGCCCGCGGCATCGAGGATGTAGAAGCTCTCGTCATGCAGATCGCCCAGCCATTTCTCGTTCCATTCCAGCGGATCGAACGGAAACCCGGCGTTCGGATTCACGAGGGTCAGCTCGCCCTCGTCGGTCAGCAGGCGGGAGAGCGGCTCCAGGTCGCGCTCCCGGTTGCGGCGGATGGTGAGGGACATGTCCCCTCCTCGGCTCGGTTGCGTGCGGGCGCGCGTCTCGCACGGGCCGAGGGGGGAGTGCAACCCCCGGGGCGGGTTCAGCCCGCGCGCGTCGCCCGCGCGGCATAGCAGCCGCGGCGCGCATTGTGCATATGGACATAGGCCACCTCCGCCCGCTCGAACCAGGTCTCGAGCAGCGCGGACAGCCCCTCCCCCTCCAGCACCTCGGCGTCGATCATCATGTCATCTGCATCGAAGGCCCGGACCGACAGCAGCCGCGACGTCAGCGAGAACGGCACCTCGCCCGGCGCGGGATGGGCCTGTTCGGCGTGTTCCCGGACGAAGATCGCATGGGACCCGCGATAGGGCGAAAGCGCGGGCTGGTATTCGTGGTGCAGCAGGATCAGCCGGTCGCCCACTTCCGCCTCGGCGAGGCTCACCCGGCAAGGGTAGCCGGGATGGGCCTCGGCCACGACGCGGCGGGCGCCGCGGGCGGCGAGGTCTTCGTCGGTGAGATCGTAGTAGGGACGGAAGGGGGTGTCGTCGAGGGCGTGGATCTGGAAGGTCATCGCGGTGTCTCCGTGGGTGTCCCACGAGAGCTACGCCCCGCCCTGCCGGGCGGCGACCCGGAACCTGCGGGATCAGCCGGACCAGCGTTTGCAGGTGCCCTCGGCGATCAGGATCTCGCCGATGTCATGGCCGTCGGGAAGCGCGCAGGTGCCGATCTCGCGGTCCATCGACCCTCGCCCGGCGAGCCGGCAGAGGAGCGGGCCGTGCTGCACAAGTTCGACCATCCGCCACGTCGCCTCGCGCCCCGCATCGGTGTCGCGCTCGGCGCAGTCGAGGTTGCCGATCCGGATCGGAATGCCCCGCACCTCGATCGTGTCGCCGTCGCGCACATGCGAGGCCGGCCCCTGCACGAGATGCTGTGCGGGCGCGGCGGCGTGATGCAGCAGCGCGGCGGGCAGCGGCAGCTTGAGACCCGAGCCGAAGGCGATGCCGAACCCGATCAGCGCCATCGCCAGCAGCACCCCGCGCGCCCGCGCCGCGATGCGCCGCCGCCGGAGGGCCCTGTGCCTGATGAGATCCGCGTAAAGCATGGCCCGAGGATAGGACCAAGCGCGGCGGAAATGCGGCAAAACAGGTGCAGACCCTGGGTCAATGCGTTGAAATCAGGGGAAGAAGTGTCCTGCGAGACACACTTTTTACGCGAGCGGGGTGGCGGCCACCGGCCCCACCCCGCGAGCGTCACTCCTGCGGGATCACGCGCAGGGACAATTCCATGAGCTGATCCGAGGTCGGTTCCGACGGCGCACCCATCATCAGGTCCTCGGCCCGCTGGTTCATCGGGAAGAGCATGACGTCGCGCAGGTTGTCCTCGTCCGCCAGCAGCATGACGATCCGGTCCACCCCGGCCGCGCAGCCGCCGTGCGGGGGCGCGCCGTACTGGAAGGCATTGACCATGCCGCCGAAGCGCTTGGTCACTTCTTCCTTCGGGTAGCCCGCGATCTCGAAGGCCTTGAACATGATCTCGGGCTTGTGGTTCCGGATCGCGCCCGAGACAATCTCGTAGCCGTTGCAGGCGAGGTCGTACTGGAAGCCCTTCACCTTCAGCGGATCGCCCTCCAGCGCCTCCATCCCGCCCTGCGGCATGGAGAAGGGGTTGTGTTCGAAGTCGATCTTGCCGGTCTCGTCGTCCTTCTCGTAGATCGGGAAATCGACGATCCAGGCAAAGGCGAAGCGGTCCTTGTCGGTCAGGCCGAGCTCTTCGCCGATGACGTTGCGGGCGCGGCCCGCGACGGCCTCGAAGGACTTGGGCTTGCCGCCCAGGAAGAAGGCCGCGTCGCCGACGCCGAGGCCGAGCTGCTGGCGGATGGCTTCCGTCCGCTCGGGGCCGATGTTCTTGGCCAGCGGGCCCGCGGCCTCCATCTGGCCGTCGGTCTCACGCCAGAAGATATAGCCCATCCCGGGCAGCCCCTGCTGCTGCGCGAAGCTGTTCATCCGGTCGCAGAACTTGCGGCTCCCGCCCGTGGGCGCCGGGATCGCGCGGATCTCGGTCCCCTCCTGCTCCAGCAGCTTGGCGAAGATCGCGAAGCCCGAGCCCGCGAAATGCTCGGACACCACCTGCATCTCGATCGGGTTGCGCAGGTCCGGCTTGTCAGAGCCGTATTTCAGCGCCGCGTCGGCATAGGAGATCTGCGGCCACTCGGCCGGCGCGTCGACCTTCCTGCCGCCGCCGAACTCCTCGAACACCCCGCCCAGCACCGGCGCGATCGTGTCGAAGACGTCCTGCTGGGTGACGAAGCTCATCTCGAGGTCGAGCTGGTAGAAGTCGGTGGGCGAGCGGTCGGCGCGCGGGTCCTCGTCGCGGAAGCAGGGCGCGATCTGGAAATACTTGTCGAAGCCCGAGACCATCAGCAGCTGCTTGAACTGCTGCGGCGCCTGCGGCAGCGCGTAGAACTTGCCGGGATGCAGCCGCGACGGCACGAGGAAGTCGCGCGCGCCCTCGGGCGAGGAGGCGGTGATGATCGGCGTCTGGAACTCGCGGAAGCCCTTGTCCCACATGCGTTTGCGCATCGAGGCCACGACGTCCGAGCGGAGCACCATGTTGCGCTGCATCACCTCGCGGCGGAGGTCGAGGTAGCGATAGCGCAGCCGCGTCTCCTCGGGGTATTCCTGGTCGCCGAAGACCATCAGCGGCAGCTCTTTCGCCGAGCCGAGGACCTCCATGTCGCGGATGTAGACCTCGATCTCGCCGGTCGGGAGCTTCGCGTTCACGAGGCTCTCGTCGCGCGCCTTCACGATGCCGTCGATCCGGATGCACCATTCCGAGCGCAGCTTCTCGACCTCGGCAAACACCGGGCTGTCGCTGTCGCAGAGCACCTGCGTCATCCCGTAATGGTCGCGCAGGTCGATGAAGAGCACCCCGCCGTGATCTCGGACCCGATGCACCCAGCCGGAGAGACGGACGGTCTCGCCCACGTTGGATTTGTTCAGGTCGGCGCAGGTATGGCTGCGGTAGGCGTGCATGGCGCTCCCTCGAAGGGTCAGTGTTCAGGTGAGCGCCGATACACCTTGCATGAGGCCCAAAGTCAAGGCGGCAAGGGCCTTTCCCCGCGGGCCCGCCGCGGGAATTGCGCCACACCCGTGCACGGACCGTCCCCCGGGGTTGACCATTTTGCACAGAGGTTCTGTATTTTCTTTCAGGTTCAGCAGGTTGTAGCCTGAAGCCATTCCGACCCCCTGGTGGTGACATTATGTGGGAAAGACTATTACTCGATTTTCTGAAGCAGGTTGTTCATGCGGGGCGGCTGACCGTCGTGATGCCCGACGGACGCGCCCATGACTTCGGCAGCGGCACCGGGGCGCCTTGGGTCACCGTGCGGCTTCTGGACGAGGACCTGCCGCGCAAGGTGGTCCTGAACCCCGACCTCGCGGTGAGCGAGGCCTACATGGACGAACGCCTCACCATCGACGGCGACGATCTGCACGCCTTCTTCGAGATGATCCTGGTGAACCTCTCGCAACGGCGCAGTGCGTGGTGGCAGGCGCCGCTGGCCCTGTCGCGGCGGGCAATGCGCCGGCTTGCGCAGCACAACCCGATCGGGCGCGCGCAGCAGAACGTGGCGCATCACTACGATCTGTCGGGCGCGCTCTACGATCTCTTCCTCGACGAGGACCGGCAGTATTCCTGCGCCTACTTCCCGCGCCCCGGCATGACGCTGGACGAGGCGCAGGCGGCGAAGAAGGCGCATATCGCGAAGAAGCTGCTCCTGAAACCGGGGATGAGGGTGCTCGACATCGGCTGCGGCTGGGGCGGCATGGCGCTGACGCTGGCCAGGGAGCACGGCGCCAGGGTCGTGGGCGTGACGCTCTCGAAGGAGCAGCACGCGGTCGCGGTGAAACGGGCGGAGGCCGCCGGGCTGTCCGACCGGGTGGACTTCCGGCTGACCGATTACCGCACCCTGTCCGAGAGCTTCGACCGCATCGTCTCGGTCGGGATGTTCGAGCATGTCGGCGCGCCGCATTTCCTCGAATATTTCCGGACCGTCGAACGGTTGCTGGATCCGGACGGGGTCGCGCTGATCCATACCATCGGGCGCGAGACACCGCCCGGCGTCACCAGCCCCTTCATCCGCAAGTACATCTTCCCGGGCGGCTACGTCCCCGCCCTGTCCGAGATCGCCACGGCGGTCGAGAAGACGCGGCTCTGGACCACCGACATCGAGGTCTGGCGCCTGCATTATGCCACCACCCTGCGCCATTGGTACGACCGCTTCATGGCCCGGCAGGACGAGGCCCGCGCGCTCTACGACGACCGCTTCTGCCGGATGTGGCGATATTACCTCCTGGCCAGCGAGATGACGTTCCGGCACGATTTCCAGGTCGTCTACCAGATACAGATCGCACGCCGGCAGGACGCCGTCCCGCTGTCACGCGACTACATGTATTGAAGCTCTCCCGCGGCGTGCACGAGATATCGGCATGGTTGACAGGATCAACCAAAAAGCGATCCGCGACGTGAAACCCACACGGCCAGGCTGTCGTGTCTATGCGCACAGACAGTGCAGACCCGGGTGGGGGCGTCGAAGGGAGAGGACTCCAATGACACGCATGCACGTTATGACGATTTCGATGATGATGGCGGCCGCCTTCGCGACGACCGCCAGGGGGCAGGTCGGGCTTGGCGCCGACGTTTCGATCGGGGGCGGTTCCGTGGCCGGGCTCGGCGTGGACGCATCGATCGGGGGCGGCTCGGTGGCCGATGTCGGCGTCGACGCCTCGGTCGGCAGTGGCGGCTCGGTCGCGGATGCCGGTGTGGACGCGAGCGTGGGCGACGGCTCGGTCGCGGACGCCAGCGTGGACGCGTCGGTCGGCAATGGCTCCGTCGCGGACGCCAGCGTGGACGCGTCGGTCGGCAATGGCTCGGTCGCAGACGCCAGCGTGGGCGCCACGGTCGGCGGCGGCGGCTCGGTCGCGGATGTCGGCGTGGGCGCCACGGTCGGCGGCGGCTCGGTCGCGGATGTCGGCGTGGGTGCCACCGTGGGAGGCGGTTCCGTCGCGGATGTCAACGTCGGCGGCACGATCGGCGGCGGCACGGGCTCCGGCACCACCGGGACCACGGGCGGATCGACCGGCAGCGGCGGCAGCAGCGCCGGCGGCGGCACGCAGACGGCGGGCGGCGGTCAGACGAACGGCGGCTCCGGCCCCTCGCTGGTCGGCCGTGACCTCATCAGCCGTGACGGTGTCGTGCTGGGCGTGGTCAACCGCGTCGCCCGCGACATGATCTGCACCCCGGATCGCTGCCTGAAGTTCCGCACGCGCCCGGTGCTGACGGCCGAGGGCATCGTGGTGAACGTCTCGAGCCGGCGCTTCCTTCAGTAACGCGCCTTCCCGGGCCGCCCCCGCGCGGCCCGGGGCCTGCCTTCCCCTGGCGGCAGCGGTCACATGGGCTTGATCGACCCCTTGCACACCGGACCCCGGTGCGTATAACCCCGCAGCAATTTGCGCGCCCGGGGGACTCATGCCTAAAAGAACCGATATCAACTCCATCATGATCATCGGCGCAGGGCCCATCGTCATCGGGCAGGCCTGCGAATTCGATTACTCCGGGGCACAGGCCTGCAAGGCGCTGCGCGAGGAAGGCTACCGCGTCATCCTGGTGAACTCGAACCCGGCCACGATCATGACCGACCCGGGGCTGGCCGACGCCACCTACATCGAACCGATCACCCCCGAGATCGTCGCCAAGATCATCGAGAAGGAACGCCCCGACGCGCTGCTGCCCACCATGGGCGGGCAGACCGGGCTGAACACCTCGCTCAAGCTCGACGAGATGGGCGTGCTCGAGAAGTTCGGGGTCGAGCTGATCGGCGCCAACAAGGACGCCATCGAGATGGCGGAGGACCGCAAGCTCTTCCGCGAGGCGATGGACCGGATCGGGCTGGAAAACCCCAAGGCGACCATCGTCACCGCGCCGAAGATGGAGAACGGCAAGTTCGACATCCGCGCGGGCCTGAAGGACGCGATGGAAGCGCTGGAGCACATCGGGCTGCCCGCGATCATCCGGCCCGCCTTCACGCTGGGCGGCACCGGCGGCGGCGTGGCCTACAACCGCGACGATTACGAGCATTACTGCCGGTCCGGGATGGAAGCCTCTCCGGTGGGGCAGATCCTCGTCGATGAATCCCTCCTCGGCTGGAAGGAATTCGAGATGGAGGTGGTCCGCGACAAGGCGGACAACGCGATCATCGTCTGCTCGATCGAGAACGTCGATCCGATGGGCGTGCACACCGGCGACTCGATCACCGTGGCCCCTGCCCTGACCCTGACCGACAAGGAATACCAGGCGATGCGGAACGGCTCCATCGCCGTGCTGCGCGAGATCGGGGTGGAGACCGGCGGCTCGAACGTCCAGTGGGCGATCAACCCCGAGGACGGCCGGATGGTCGTGATCGAGATGAACCCCCGGGTGTCCCGCTCCTCGGCGCTCGCGTCGAAGGCGACCGGCTTCCCGATCGCCAAGATCGCCGCGAAGCTTGCCGTGGGCTACACGCTGGACGAGCTCGACAACGACATCACCAAGGTCACGCCGGCGAGCTTCGAGCCGACCATCGACTACGTCGTCACCAAGATCCCGCGCTTCGCCTTCGAGAAGTTCCCCGGCTCCAAGCCGCACCTGACCACCGCGATGAAATCGGTGGGCGAGGTCATGGCCATCGGGCGCAGCTTCCACGAGTCGATGCAGAAGGCGCTGGCCTCGATGGAAACCGGCCTGACCGGCTTCGACGAGATCGAAATCGAGGGTGCGCCGGACAAGGCCGCCGTCATCAAGGCCCTGTCGCTCCAGACCCCCGACCGGATCCGCGTGATCGCACAGGCGATGCGCCACGGGCTGACCGACATCGAGATCGGCGCCGCCACCGCCTATGATCCCTGGTTCCTCGCCCGCATCCGCGAGATCGTGGATGTCGAGGCCGAGGTCGCCAAGAACGGCCTGCCCGTCACCGAACACGGGCTGCGGCGGCTCAAGATGCTGGGCTTCTCGGACGCGCGGCTGGCCAAGCTTGCCGCGCGGGACGAGGGCAACGTCCGCCGCGCCCGCCGGAACCTCGGGGTGAACGCGGTCTTCAAGCGGATCGACACCTGCGGCGCCGAGTTCGAGGCGCAGACGCCCTACATGTATTCCACCTACGAGGCCCCGGTGATGGGCGAGGTGGAGGACGAGGCGCGCCCGACCGACCGCAAGAAGGTCGTCATCCTGGGCGGCGGTCCGAACCGGATCGGCCAGGGGATCGAGTTCGACTATTGCTGCTGCCACGCCTGCTTCGCGCTGACCGACGCGGGCTACGAGACCATCATGGTCAACTGCAACCCCGAGACGGTTTCCACCGATTACGACACCTCGGACCGGCTCTACTTCGAGCCGCTGACCTTCGAACACGTGATGGAGATCCTCCGCGTCGAGCAGTCGAACGGCACGCTCCACGGCGTGATCGTCCAGTTCGGCGGCCAGACGCCGCTGAAACTGGCGAACGCGCTGGAGGCCGAGGGCATCCCGATCCTCGGCACCACGCCCGACGCCATCGACCTGGCCGAGGACCGCGAGCGGTTCCAGGACCTGGTGAACCGGCTGGGCCTCAAGCAGCCGAAGAACGGCATCGCGCATTCCGACCTCGAAGCCATCGAGATCGCGGCCGAGATCGGCTTCCCGCTGGTCATCCGCCCCTCCTACGTGCTGGGCGGCCGCGCGATGGAGATCGTGCGCGAGATGGAAGGGCTGAAGCGCTACATCCGTGACGCCGTGGTGGTCTCGGGCGACAGCCCGGTGCTGCTCGACAGCTATCTCTCGAACGCCATCGAGGTGGACGTCGACGCGCTCTGCGACGGAGAGACCGTGCATGTCGCGGGCATCATGCAGCACATCGAAGAGGCGGGCGTCCATTCCGGCGACAGCGCCTGCTCGCTGCCGCCCTGGTCGCTGCCCGACGACATCGTGGCCGAGATCGCCGTCCAGACGAAGGCCCTCGCGCTCGAGCTCGGCGTCGTCGGCCTGATGAACGTGCAGTTCGCGGTCAAGGGCAAGGACATCTACCTGATCGAGGTGAACCCGCGCGCCTCCCGGACCGTGCCCTTCGTGGCCAAGGCCGTGAACTCGCCGATCGCCTCGATCGCCGCGCGGGTCATGGCGGGCGAGAAGCTCGGCGCCTTCGACCTGGTGGACCCGAACCTCGACGGTTTCGCCGTGAAGGAGGCCGTTCTGCCTTTCGCCCGTTTCCCGGGCGTCGACACGCTGCTCGGCCCCGAAATGCGCTCGACCGGCGAGGTGATGGGCTACGACCTCAGCTTCGCGCGGGCCTTCCTGAAGGCCCAGCTCGGCGCCGGGGTGGACCTGCCGTCGGAGGGCCGCGTCTTCATCTCGATCAAGGACGCGGACAAGACGGAGCTGATGCTGAAGGCCGCGAAGACCCTGGCGGACCAGGGCTTCACCCTTGTCGCGACGCAGGGCACGATGGACTGGCTGAAGGCCGCGGACATCGCCTGCGAGCGGGTCAACAAGGTCTACGAGGGCCGGCCGAACATCGTCGACCAGCTGAAGGACGGGACCATCGCGCTGGTGTTCAACACCACCGAGAACGCGCAGTCGATCGAGGACAGCCGGGAAATCCGCTCGGTCGCGCTCTATGACAAGATCCCCTACTTCACCACCGCCGCGGGGGCGCAGGCGGCCGTGCTGGCCATCGAGGCCCGCCAGGAAGGCGAGATCGGCGTGATCTCGCTGCAGGACAGCTGACCAATCCCGGAGGGACCGACATGAGCACCATTTTCCTGCGCGCCGCCGCGCTCGCATCCCTGCTGGCCCTCGCGGCCTGCGACGTGCCCTTCGTGCCCGGTATCTGACCTGCGGGCCGCGCGGGGCACCGACCCGCGCGGCGCCCCTCCGGACCGCACCGCCCTCTCCGCACAAGGCGCGCATGGCCAAGCTCTACTTCCACTATTCCACGATGAACGCCGGCAAGTCGACGGTGCTGCTGCAGGCGTCGCACAACTACGTCGAGCGGGGAATGCAGACCTACCTGCTGACCGCGCGGCTCGACGACCGGGCGGGCGCGGGGCGGATCGCCAGCCGGATCGGCATCGGCCAGAGCGCCGACACCTTCGACGGCGACACCGACCTCTTCGCCCGGATCGAGGCGCGGCTCGCCCAAGGGCCCTGCGCCTGCGTCTTCATCGACGAGGCGCAGTTCCTCACCGAACGGCAGGTGTGGCAACTGGCGCGGGCGGTCGACGACCTGAACCTGCCGGTGATGTGCTACGGGCTGCGGGTCGATTTCCTGGGCCATCTCTTCGAGGGTTCGGCCACGCTTCTGGCGCTCGCCGACGAGATGCGCGAGGTCCGCACGATCTGCCATTGCGGGCGCAAGGCCACGATGGTCGTCCGCCGCGGCGCCGACGGGCGCGCGATGACCACCGGGGACCAGGTCCAGATCGGCGGGAACGAGACCTACGTCTCGCTCTGCCGCCGCCACTGGCGCGAGGAAACCGGCGACAGCCCCGAGGCTTGACCCGCGCGCCCGGCCGACGGCATTACTCGAAGCGGGGCAGAAAAGGCGAATTGCATGGCGCGGACCACGACCCGAGGATCGAGCTGGACCCGGCGCGCCGCGCTGGCGCTCCTGATGCTGGCCGCCGCCTGTTCTCCCCGGCCCGGACCCGAGGCGCTCAATCCCGCCGCCACGCCGCCCGATCCGGCGCGGGTGCACCGCATCTACGTGGTCACCACCCGTGCCGCGCGGGATGCCTTCCGGTCCGAGCCCTCTTTCGTCACCCGATACGGCTTCTACGACGTGTCGGTTCCGCCCGACCACGGCGGCACGAAACTGACCTTCGACCCGGTCTCGCCCGATCCCGCGAAGGATTACTTCGTCTCGGACAGCGGCCTCATGGAGCGCGAGGCCTTCTACCGCGCCGTCTCCCGCAACCGGGCGCAGGAGCCGGGCGTCTTCGTGCACGGGTTCAACACGACCCATTCCGAAGGGGTCTTCCGCCTCGCCCAGCTGACCGCCAGCGCCGGATACACCGGGGCGCCGATCCTCTTCTCGTGGCCCTCCGAGGGATCGCCGCTCGATTACGTCGGCGACCGGCAGGGCGCGCTCTTCTCCCGCGACCCGCTGGCCGAGCTGATGATCGAACTGACCCGTCGCAACCGCGACAACGTTATGGTCTTCGGCCACAGCATGGGCGGCTTCCTGATCGTCGAGGCGCTGCGCACGCTCAGCCTGTCGGGGCGCCGCGGCGTGCTCGACCGGCTCGAGACGGTGCTTGCCTCGCCCGACATCGACGTGGCGCTCTTCGCGCGGACGATGCGCGCGATCGGGCCGCTGCGCAATCCCGTCGCCGTGCTGACGGCGCCGGGCGACCGTGCCCTGGCGATCTCCTCCACCATCTCGGGCGGACGGGTCCGGCTGGGCTCGCTCGGCGTGACCGACCCACGGGTCGCCGATGTGGCGACCCTCGGCAATGTCGAGCTGGTGGACATGTCGGCCGTCGCGACCGACGACCGCTTCGGGCACGACCGCTACATCCATCTGGCCGGGCAGTTCTCCCGGCTCCAGAGCGCCTCCGGCACCAGGACCGGCCTTCGGGGCGCGGGGGCCTATGTGCTCCGCTCGCTCGACGATGCCTTCCTCGAACCGGTCTTCGACCAGATCGACATCCAGTAGCTCAGTTGACGAGGTTCGGCGGCTCCTCGCCCGCAAAGAAGGCGCGCAGGGTCTCGACCGCCATCAGCCCCATGGCCTCGCGCACTTCCAGCGCGGCGGTCCCCAGATGCGGCAGCAGCGTCACGTTCTCCATGCGACGCAGCACCTCGGGCACCACGGGCTCGTTCTCGTAGACGTCGAGCCCCGCGCCCCGCAGCGCGCCCGACTGCAGGGCCGCGATCAGCGCCGCCTCGTCCACCACGTCGCCACGCGAGATATTCACGAAGATCGCGCCGGGGCGCATCGCCGCAAGGAACTCGGCGCCCAGTATGTGCCGCGTCTCGGCCCCGCCCGGCACGGCTGTCACGACGATCTCCGCCTCGGAGGCCAGGGTCTGCAGGCTCACCTGCTGCGCCGGGAAATCGACCGGTTTCTCCGAGCGGTTGGCATAGATCACCTCCATCCCGAAACCGAAATGGCAGCGCCGCGCGATGGCCTGCCCGATCCGGCCCATGCCGACGATGCCCACCTTGCGGCCGGTGACATGCATCCCCAGCATCTGCGTCGGGTGCCAGCCTTCCCACAGGCCGGACCGGACGAGGCGCTCGCCCTCCCCCGCCCGGCGCGCGGTCGACAGGATCAGCGTCATCGCCACGTCCGCCGTGGCATCGGTCACCGCGCCCGGCGTGTTCGACACGGCGATCCCCGCCCTGCGGGCCGCGGCGGCGTCGATGTGATTGTAGCCCACGCCGAAGTTGGCGATGATCTTGCAGCGCGGGGCGTTGAACTCGGCAAAGGCCTGCTGGTCGAAATTGTCCCCCAGCGTGGCCAGCACCCCGTCGTGCAGCACCAGCGCGGCCCGCAGCTGCGAGCGCTTCATCGGCTGGTTGGTGTCGCGCACCTCGATCTCGAAATGCCTCTCGGCCTCGGCCAGCACGCGGTCCGGCAGCGGGCGGGTGATCAGGACCCGGGTCACTGCAGCCGCTCCCCAGGCGCCACGTCGCGGTCCGGCGCGCTCAGCACGATGGCGCCCTCCGCGTCGGCGAACCCCAGCACCAGCGCCTCGGACATGAAGGGGCCGATCTGGCGCGGCGGGAAGTTCACCACGCCCATCACCATCCGGCCGACCAGCGTCTCGGGGGTGTAATGCACGGTGATCTGGGCCGAGCTCTTCTTCACGCCGATCTCGGGTCCGTAATCCACCCAGAGCTTGATCGCGGGCTTGCGCGCCTCGGGGAACGGTTCGGCCCGGACCACCCGGCCGGCGCGGATGTCGACCTTGAGGAAATCGTCGAACGTGATCTCAGCCATCGGCCAGCTCCTTCGATCGTTTCACCGCTGCGGCCACCGCCCGGTCGAGCAGGGAGGGAAAGCCCGTTTCGGCATCCATCAGCACCTCGAGCGCGGCCTGCGTCGTGCCGTTCGGGCTCGTGACATTGACACGCAGCTGGCCCGGGTCCTCCTCCGAGGCCTCGGCAAGCGCCCCCGCCCCCGCGACCGTCGCCTTGGCGAGTTGCAGGGCGAGCTCCGGGGGCAGCCCCTGCGCCGCGCCCGCCTGCGCCAGCGTCTCGATCATGTGGAAGACATAGGCCGGGCCCGAGCCCGAGACGCCGGTCACCGCGTCCATCTGGCTTTCGTCCTCCAACCGGACGACCTGCCCGACCGCGCTCAGGAGCGTCTCGGCCGCGTCGAGATGCGCCGCGCTGCTCGCCCCGTTGCCGACGATCGCGGTGATGCCGCGCCCGACGGCTGCCGGGGTGTTGGGCATCGCACGGACGATCGGGCTCTGCGCGCCGAATTCCGCCTCGAACCGGGCGATCGTCGTGCCCGCCGCGATCGAGACAAAGAGCGTCCGGCCGCCCGACATGGCCCTGAGCGCCGGCAGCGCCTCGCCCATCATCTGCGGCTTGACGGCGATCAGCGCGACCGCCGGGTCCTCGGGCAGCACGCCGTTCAGGTGCACGCCGGTCGATTGCAGCCAGTCCGAAGGCTTCGGGTCGACGACATGCACCGCCTCGGGCGACAGTCCCCGCGCCAGCCAGCCCGCCAGCATCGCGCCGCCCATCTTGCCGCAGCCCAGCAGCACCAGGCCGCGGCGGGTGATCTCTTCGAATGCCATCTCTGCCCCCTGCCTCACTCGTGACGGGGGCAAGACTTACGCGCGGCCGTAGGCCTCTGCAATGGCGACCTGAAGCGCGCTGGCGGGATCGCGGTCGCTCCAGGCGGTCAGCTGGAACGCCGGGTAGTAGCGTTCGCAGCTCAGCACGGCGGCGTTGATCAGCGTGTCGATCTGCTCGGGGCAGGCGAACTGGCCGCCGGCCAGGACGAGGCCGTAGCGGTAGACCATCAGCTTCTGCTCGCCCCACCAGGTGAAGCTGCCGGCCCAGCACTGGTCGTTGATGTGGTTCAGCAGCTCGTAGATCCGCGGGAACTGATCCTCGGGGGGCTCCATCTCGAAGGTGCAGACCATGCGGAGCGTTTCGTCATAGGCGGACCAGGCCAGGGTGATCGAATAGGTGCGCCACTGCCCCTCGACCGCCATCGCGATCTGGTCCTCGCCGATCCGGTCGAAATCCCAGTCGCGGTCCTCGGCCAAGGTCTCGACGATGTCGATCGGATGGATCTCATCCTGGATGTACTGCTCGGAAAGTGCCACGGCGCCACCTCTTTGTTACGTAGCGCGGGAGAGGGCCACGGCCCCCAAGCGCTAGGTGCCTGCTCTAGAAATCGGAGGGATTTCCCCGAGTTCCTACAAAATATGGTGGGACCAGTTTCGACCTCTGTAAAGCAATTTGTTGTGGAAAACCGCAATAACTTGTGGATACCACGGGATGCGGCACATCCTGCAGTCGCTCCGGCGTGGGTAGGTGACCGGGAACGGTGCGAGGCCGGGCGAACCGGGCAGCCCCGCGCCCGGGCGAACTGGCAGCCCCGCGCCCGGGTCCCGTCAGTTACCCCACCGCGCGGTCGTCGCCTGCTTCGTGCCAGTCGCTCTCGTCGTCTTCCGTCCACCCGGCGCCTTCGATGATCCGGAAGCGGGACCCCGCCTCGACCAGTTCGGCCGAGCGCTTGCGCAGGGCCGCGGTCGAGGCCGTGGTCTCCTCGAACATGGCGACGTTCTGCTGGGTGACGTTGTCCAGTTGCAGCATCGCCGCGTTCACCTCCTGGAGGGAAATGGATTGCTCCGAGGTGGCGCTGGCCACGGAATCGATCGCGTCCCGCAGCCGGGTCACATAGGAGGCGATCTCGCGGATGGAATCGCCCGCCCGGCTGATCTTTTCGGCCCCCGCGCCGATCTCGTTCTCGGAGGTGGCGATCAGCCCGTTGATCTCTTTCGCGGCGTCCGAGGAGCGGTGGGCCAGCGCCCGCACCTCGGTGGCCACGACGGCGAAGCCACGGCCGGATTCGCCCGCGCGGGCCGCCTCGACCCCGGCATTGAGGGCCAGGAGGTTGGTCTGGAAGGCGATGTCGTCGATCAGCGCCGTCACCTTGGAGATCTTTGACGAGGAGGCCACGATCCGGTCCATCGCCGCAACCGCACTGTCGACCACCTCTCCGCTCTCGTCGGCCACCTCGCCCGCGCGGTTCGCCATGCCGCGCGCCTCTTGCGAATTCTCGGCCACCGATTTCACCGAGGCCGTGAGTTCGGTGACGGCGGCGGCGGTCTCCTCGAGCGTGGCGGCCTGGGTTTCGGTCCGGCGCGAGAGATCCGCGGAGGCGGCGGCGATCGCCGCGGCTTCGGAATCGATGCTGGTGGCATTGCCCATCACCTCTTCCACGAGGCGCCCGATCTCTACCAGCGCCTCGTTGAAACCGTCCTGGAGGCGCGCGAAATCCCCTTCGAAATCGCCAGCCATCCGGACGGTGAAGTCGCCGCGGGCCATTTCCTGGGTCACGGCCGAGACCGCCGCGACCCCGCGGGCGACGCTGGCGAGCAGGTGGTTGAAGTGGCGGGCCAGACGATCCAGGTCCTCGACCCCGTAGTCGCGGTCGATCCGGACCGAGAAATCCCCGGCGCTGGCGGCCGAAACGGCCTCGGCGATGCGGCGCTGCAGGTCGTCCTGCTGCGCCTGCCGCGCCGCCAGCGCCTCGCCATCGCGGCGCATCCGGGCCTCCAGCGCCTTCTGGTCCTCGAGCAGGCGCGCCTGTTCGGCGGCCATCGCCTGCTGTTCCCTGGCCTGCGCCTCCGACTCGGCGCGCAGCTTCTCGTTGTGGCGGAGCGTCTCGCCGAATTGTGCGGCCACGCCCGCGATGATGCCGATCTCCGTCTCGCCGATCTGGCGGGAGAAATCGACATCCGTCTCGCCATCGGTCAGGCGCTTCATTCCCGAGGCGATCATCGCGGCAGGGCGCACGGCGGCGGCATTGAGGATCACGCCCACGAGGGCCGAAATGGCCAGCCCGGCAAAGAGCACGAGCCCCGTGACCGCCATGGCGATGAGGTTGACGCGATGCAGCTCCGCATCGAGCGCCTCGGCGGATTCCTCGACGTTCAGCAGAAGCGCACGGTCCAGCACGCCGAACCCGCGGACGGCCGGCGCATCGTCCACCCCGACCGCGGCATCGATCGCCTCGGCGTCGGCGCCCTCTTCCACCATCTCGCGCACCTTGGCGAGCCCGTCGCGATAGGCCTCGACGACGCCCGAGATGTCACGCAGGGCCGCGAATTCACCGGCGCTGATATCCAGGCTCCGATAGCGGTCTATCTCCTGCGCGGCGCGGGCCAGCCCCGCTTCCGCACGGTCGGCCATCTCGGGCTGCTTGTAGAGGATGTAATCCTTGAACGCGTGGACCGCGCCCCCGTAGCCGAGCGCCAGGCGCAGGCTGCGCACGATGCCGGTCTTGCTGGCCTCGTCGCCGGCGACGCGGCGCGAGAAGATGGAGTTCAGCGCGGCGATCGCCGGGGCGTCGTCGATCGCGGTCGCAGCGGCAAGCACCTCGGGCGTGGTGCCGATGGCGCGGAGGAATTCGACCTTGGTGTTGTTCGCTTCATAGGCGGCCAGCGTGCGGCGGATGACGGCGACGTCGTCGCGGCTGCGCTGGTCGAGAAACAGGATCTCGTCCAGCGCTGCCAGCGCCGCGCCGATCCGGCGGCTCGCCTCTTCGGGGAACGCGGCGCCACCGCGCAGCTCGGCGTTCTTGTAGGCATGGATCATCCCGCCATAGCCGAGCGCGGCCACCAGGCTGTTGATCGCCGGGTCGAGCGGATTGGCAAGCTCTGCCAGCCGGACCGCGTTCTTTTGCGACAAGGCCACCTGTCGCTGGATGAAGAGGAAGGTCACAACCAGAAGCAGCGAGGCGAGCAGGGTCGTCCCGATGATGCCGAACGCGAGGAGCCGCAGCGACAGCCGCGACATCAAGGACTTGAACACGGGCGTAACCCTCCGGGCCAGTTGCCGGAGGACCTTACCGCGTCAGAAGTAAAGGTTCGGTTGAAGGCAGGACGGGGCCGGCCGTCACGGCCGGCCCCGCCTCAGGATCACTCGAGCTTCGCTTCCAGCGCGGCGATGCGCGCCTCGAGCGCGGCGTTCTCCTCGCGCGCCTTCTGGGCCATGGCGCGCACCGCATCGAACTCCTCGCGCGTGACGAGGTTGCGGTCCGCCAGCCAGCGGTCGATCATCGAGTTGAAGGCCGTCTCGGCCTCGTCCTTCGCGCCCTGGGCGACGCCCATGGCGTTGGTCATCAGCTGCGACATGTCGTCGAAGAATTTCGAACGGGTCTGCATCCGTCACTCCGTGTTCAGGTTTCCCCCTATATGGGGACAACGCCCGGCAGCGGCAAGGTTGACTTCCCCGCGGCCCCCGGCACAGATGCCGCCATGAAGGCCGCGATCCCCTACCCCGACATCTCGCCGGAGATCTTCTCGATCTCCCTTCTCGGCTTCGATTTCGCGCTGCGCTGGTATGCGCTGGCCTATATCGCGGGGATCGTGCTGGGCTACTGGCTTGTGCGCCGCGCGCTGGCCCGTCCGACGCTCTGGCCCGGCGATACGCCGCCGATGACGCGCGATCAGCTCGAGGACCTCGTCTTCTGGATCGTGATCGGGATCATCGTCGGCGGGCGGCTGATCTATACGCTGGTCTACCAGCCGGAATACTACCTCGCGCATCCCGCCGAGATCGTGATGCTCTGGCAGGGCGGCATGGCCTTCCATGGCGGCTTCCTCGGGGTCTGCGTCGCGGTCTACCTGTGGTGCCGTGCGAAGGGGGTGCCGCTGGCGTCCACGGCCGACGCGATGGCGCTCGGCACGCCGGCCGGCCTGTTGCTGGGGCGGATTGCCAACTTCATCAACAACGAGCTCTGGGGGCGTCCGACCGACCTGCCCTGGGGCGTGATCTTCCCCGGCCCCGCGGCGCAGGATTGCCCGGGCGTCGCGGGGCCCTGCGCGCGCCACCCCTCGCAGCTTTACGAGGCGGGGCTGGAAGGGCTGCTGCTGGGTGCGATCCTGATCATGGCGGTCTGGCGTTTCGGGGCGCTGAAACGGCCGTGGCTGGTGACGGGGATCTTCTTCGCGGGCTACGGGCTCGCGCGCTTCATCGTCGAATTCGTCCGGGTGGCGGATGCCCAGTTCATCACCCAGGCCAACCCAGACGGCCACGTGGTCCAGATCGCCGGCACCTTCGGCCTGAGCATGGGACAGCTCCTGTCGCTGCCGATGATCGTCGTGGGGCTGACGCTCGTGGTGATCGCCACACGGCGGCCGCGGGCATGAGCCTGCGCGACCACCTGCTGCGGCGGATCGCCGTGGAAGGGCCGCTGCCGCTGTCGGAATACATGGCGGAATGCCTGCTCAATCCGTCGCATGGCTACTACACCACGCGCGATCCGCTGGGTGCCGCCGGGGATTTCGTCACCGCGCCCGAGATCAGCCAGATGTTCGGCGAGATGCTGGGGCTTTGCCTGGCGCAGAGCTGGCTTGACCAGGGGGCGCCCGCGCCCTTCGCGCTGGCCGAGCTGGGGCCCGGTCGGGGCACGCTGATGGCGGACATCCTGCGGGCGACCGCGCGGGTGCCCGGGTTCCGGGACGCGGCGCAGGTGCATCTGCTCGAGGCGTCCCCCGCCCTGCGCAAGCGGCAGGCCGAGACGCTGGCAGGGGCCGCGCCGGTCTGGATCGACCGCGTCGAGGACCTGCCGGAGATGCCGCTCCTCCTCGTGGCGAACGAGTTCTTCGACGCGCTGCCGATCCGTCAGTTCCGCCGCGACGGCGGCGCCTGGCGCGAGACGGTGGTGGCGGCCGAGGGCGAGGCGCTGCGCTTCGGTCTCGGACCGCTCGCGCCGCTCGCCGCCCTGGCCGCGCGGCTCGAGGATACGGCCGACGGCGACATCGTGGAGCTCTGCCCCGCGGCGCCCGCAATCGCCCGGACCATCGGCACGCGGATCGAGGCCCACGGCGGCGCGGCGCTGATCGTGGATTACGGCGACTGGCGGTCCCAGGGCGACACGTTCCAGGCGATGCGGGCCCATGGCAGCGCGGATCCGCTCGAGACCCCGGGCGCGGCGGACCTGACCGCGCATGTGGACTTCGAACCGATCGCCGCAGCCACGCCCTCGGCCCATTCGCTGCTGACGCCGCAGGGGGTGTTCCTCGAGCGGCTCGGCATCACCGGGCGGGCCGAGCGGCTGGCCGCGGGGCTGGACGGCGAGCGCCTCGCGTCCCACATTGCTGCACATCGCCGCTTGACCCACCCCGCCGAAATGGGTTCGCTGTTCAAAGTGCTCGCCTTCCATCCGCATACGGCCGGCCCTCCACCGGGGCTCGAAGCCGCGGGACACCGGGAATGACCTTGGAAATCCTGACCTCCGATTCGCTCAGCCCGCTCCGGCATGGCTTCTTCACCCGTCGCGGCGGCGCCTCCTCGGGCATCTTTTCCGGGCTGAACTGCGGCCGCGCCTCGTCGGACCAGTCCGAGATCGTGGCGATCAACCGGGCGCGGGTCGCGGGCGCGATGGAGGCCGAGCCGGATGCGCTCTGCGGCATCCATCAGGTCCATTCCGCCCGTGCCGTGGTGGCCGATCCCGACGCGCCGCCGGTCCAGGCCGACGGCATCGTGACCGACCGGCCGGGCCTCGTCCTGTCGGTGCTGACCGCCGATTGCCAGCCGGTGCTCTTCGCCGATGCGGAGGCCGGCGTCATCGGCGCGGCCCATGCGGGCTGGCGCGGCGCGCTCGACGGGGTGCTCGAAGCGACGGTGGAGGCGATGGAGGCCCTCGGCGCGCGGCGCGAGAACATCGCGGCGGTGATCGGGCCGGCGATCAGCCAGAGCGCCTATGAGGTCGGGCCGGAGTTCATGGACGATTTCATGGCCGAGGATCAGGGCAACGCGCGGTTCTTCGCGAACGGCGACGGAGACCGCTATCATTTCGACCTGCCCGGCTACGGGCTGCATCGGCTGCGGGCCGCGGGGGTGGGCCATGCCGAATGGATCCGGCACTGCACCTATTCCGATCCGGACCGCTTCTTCTCCTACCGCCGGGCGACGCATCACGGAGAGGCGGATTACGGGCGCCTGATTTCGGCCATCCGGCTCTGACCCGGCACGCGAGCACCACGCTTTCGCCCCATTTCCGGGGGAATCCGCCGATTTCCTGCGAAAACCCGCGATCTGCGGACGTCGGGCCGCCGCGGCGCCCGCCTTCCTGTTTTACGCAAATCTGTCCGTTTCCGCCCTCTGCCCGCCCCATTGCCGGGCGATCCTGCGGGAAGGCGCCGGTCAAGGGTGCCGGCCCCCGAGCGAAAGGACAGGCCATGCAGAAGACGCAGAAACGATGGATGAAATCGGTGATCGCCACCGCCAGGACCGAGCAGACCCGCCTTCCGTTCCAGCGCGGCTACCGCCGCCCCGAGAACCGCGACACCAAGCTCGAGACGCAGCGCCGCTCGGCCTGAGGTCGCGGCGCCACCCCTCGCATCCTCGCCTTACACGTGTCTCTGATTCGGCGTGTTTGTGGCTAAATTGAGGCCAATTACGGCTACTTTGTGTCGAATTTCCCGGGCATCGGAAACGAACCGGCGGACCTCGCCACATTGAGCCACATTGCCGCCACAATGCCTCCTTTTCTTTGACTTAGCGCCGCTTTTTCGGCTTATTGTCTCCACTTTCGACCGACTGTCCGTCTGTCGTTGCTGGTGGGGGCCAGCGCGGATGTGACACCCAGCTGACGGGTATTCACATGACGATGACACCTCGTGCCCTTGGGCAGGAACTACTTGAGTCTACACTCGAAACGGCAAAGCGCCGCGGGCCGCTTCTGCGCCGTTACACTGTTGCGCGCCTCGACGATGCCGGGCGCGAGAAGATCACCGAACACATGGCCCCCGCGACCACGGAGTTCGAGAGCGCCTTCAACGCGTTTCCGCGCGGCGTGCTGATCACGACCGAAACCGGGCCCTGCGCCATCGAGGACCTGCGTCCCGGCATGAAGGTCGAGACGGCCGAGAACGGCCTGCAGGAGGTGCTCTGGATCGGCTCCATGATGATGGTGCCCCATGCGCCCGTCGCGGACCCGGCGCAGGTGCGGATGATCCGCGTCAGCCCCGACCGCTTCGGCCTGTCGCGCCCTGCGGGCGACCTGATGGTCGGGCCCGGCGCGCGCGTGCTCCACTTCCCGGACGTGCTGCGTGATGACGATGTGCGCGGCCGCGTCTACACGCCCTTCACCGAGTTCACCGACGGCGACACGGTCTTCGAGATCACCCCGCCCTCGTCGATCGAGGTCTTCCACCTCTGCCTCGCGCAGCATGCAACGATCCAGGCGAACGGCCTGCCGGTGGAAAGCTTCCATCCGGGCTATCACATCGCCGATGGCATGGGACCGAACAAGCTGGCGCTCTTCCTGTCGCTGTTCCCGCACATCACCGCGCTGCGGGATTTCGGGCTGCTCGCCCATCCCCGCATGACGCTGCAATCGCTGATGCGCCTCGACGCCGCCTGAGGGCCCCTCGCCCTGCGGCCCGACGATCCCGCCCTCTCCTCCCGGGCGGGGTCGGCCCTTTGCCGGGCTCAGGCCGTGCGGTTCAGCCGCTCCTCGAGCACGTCGAAGGGCACGCCCGGCTCGTCCTTGGCGTTGCGGATGACGAGCGAGGTCTTCACGCTGGCCACGTTCTCGGCGGCGGTGAGCTGTTCGGTCAGGAAGGTCTGGAAGGTCGACAGGTCCGGGGCGACGCATTTCAGGATGAAATCCACCTCGCCGTTCAGCATGTGGCATTCCCGGACCAGCGGCCAGGCGCGGCAGCGCTTCTCGAAGGCCGAAAGGTCGGCCTCGGCCTGGCTCTGCAGGCCGACCATGGCGAAGACCTGCACCTCGAATCCCAGCTCGCGGATGTCGACATCGGCGTGGTAACCCCGGATGTAGCCCTGCTCCTCGAGCGTGCGGACGCGGCGCAGGCAGGGCGGGGCCGAGATGCCGACCCGCCGGGCCAGCTCGACATTGGTCATGCGGCCATCCGCCTGCAGTTCGGCCAGGATTTTCCTGTCGATCGGATCAAGTCGGCCAACGGCCATCGCAACCTCCACGGGATTTTGCGATTCTTATAGCAGCGCCCGTTCTCGGCGCAAGATTGTTTCAACCCCTCGCAATTTTCTTCCTGCGCAATTCACCGAACGCGCCCCTCGCCGCCCTTTCTCCGGGCAGACCCCGGTGCGGGAGCCCTGCGGCCAGGACATGCCCCCTGCCCTCCGCCTGCCCTTCACTCCCCGCATCGAAATCTCTATATGCAACGGACCACCACATCCGGAGGCAGCCATGTCCGAAACGCGTCGCACCAAGGTTCTGATCATCGGCTCCGGCCCCGCAGGCTACACCGCCGGTGTCTATGCCGCGCGCGCCATGCTCGATCCGATCCTCGTCCAGGGGATCGAACCCGGTGGCCAGCTCACCACCACGACCGAGGTCGAGAACTGGCCCGGCGACACCGAGGTGCAGGGCCCCGACCTGATGGTGCGGATGGAAGCCCACGCCAAGGCCATGGGCTGCAAGGTGGTCCCGGACTACATCACCGATCTCGACCTGTCGAAACGGCCCTTCGTCGCGAAGGCCGACAGCGGGACCGAGTACGTCGCCGACGCGGTCATCCTCGCCACGGGGGCGCGCGCCAAGTGGCTGGGGCTCGAGAGCGAGGAGGCCTTCAAGGGCTTCGGCGTCTCGGCCTGCGCGACCTGCGACGGCTTCTTCTACCGCGGACAGGAGATCGTCGTGATCGGCGGCGGCAACACCGCCGTCGAGGAAGCGCTGTTCCTGACCAACTTCGCCTCCAAGGTCACCCTGATCCACCGCCGCGACGAATTGCGGGCCGAGCGTATCCTCGTGGACCGGATGATGAAGAACCCCAAGATCGAACCGCTCTGGCACCACGTGCTCGAGGAAGTCGTGGGCGAAGACAATCCCAAGGGCGTCACGGCGGTGCGCGTTAAGCATGTCGACACCGGCGAGGTGAAGGAGATCCCCGCGAAGGGCGTCTTCATCGCGATCGGCCATGCGCCGGCCTCGGAACTGGTGAAGGACCAGCTGGAGCTGCACCACGGCGCCTACGTGAAGGTGAAGGACGGCTCGACCGAAACCTCGGTGCCCGGCGTCTTCGCCGCAGGCGACCTGACCGACCACAAGTACCGGCAGGCCGTGACCTCGGCCGGGATGGGCTGCATGGCCGCCCTCGACGCCGAGCGTTTCCTGGCCGAGCACGGGCTGGCCGAGGGCGACACGACCCTGCCGCTCGGCTACGGCGCCCCCGAGGGCGAGGCGGCGGCCGAAACGGCCGACTGACCGGCGGACCCGGATCGCAGACACACGGAAAGGCCCGGACCGGAAGGTCCGGGCCTTCTGATTCTGTTGCAGCTCGGACAGCTCACCCTCGGCATGATCCTGCGGATTTTTCCGATCCCGGCGCGTTTCGGGGTTTTCTGCATCTGCGAAGAGTGAGATACGTTCAGAACTGAACACACTTTGAGTCGCCGACGATGAACGCCCACCCCACCCAATCGACGCTGCCGGAGGATGACCAGCTCTTCCGCCTGCTGCGGCAGGTGGAGAAGACGCCGGACGCCCCGCAGCGGGCGACGGCCGAGGCGCTGAACATCTCGCTCGGGCGGTTGAACGCCCAGCTGCGCGCGGCCACCGAGGCCGGCCTGATCGCGGTGAAGGCCCGCGACAGCGCCGACCGGCGCCAACGCGTCTCCTACGCGCTGACCGACCGGGGCGCCGAGGCGAAGGCCCGGCTGATCAAGACCTTCCTCGCCCGGAAATTCTCGGAATACGCGGCGCTGCACGCGGAACTCACAGGGTCCGTCAGCGACCTCGTCCCTCTCAAGTACAGGAGCTCATTGATGCAATCCAACCTTGCGCCCATCCCCGAGCTGTTCGTCTCGTACGACAGCGCCCAGAAGCTGAAGGTCGAGGCGGCCGAGCTGACCTCGTGGGACCTGTCCCCGCGCCAGATCTGCGACCTCGAACTGCTGATGAACGGCGGCTTCAACCCGCTCAAGGGCTTCCTGTCGGAAGAGGATTACAACGGCGTCGTCGAGAACATGCGCCTTGCGGACGGCACGCTCTGGCCGATGCCGATCACGCTCGACGTCTCCGAGAAATTCGCCGAGAGCCTCGAACTGGGCCAGGACATCGCGCTGCGCGACCAGGAGGGCGTGATCCTCGGGACCATGACCGTCACCGACCGCTGGACGCCCGACAAGTCGAACGAGGCCGAGAAGGTCTTCGGCGCCGACGACCAGGCACACCCGGCGGTCAACTACCTGCACAACACGGCCGGCAAGGTCTATCTCGGCGGCCCCGTCACCGGGATCCAGCAGCCGGTGCATTACGACTTCCGCGCCCGCCGCGACACGCCGAACGAGCTGCGCGCCTATTTCCGCAAGCTCGGCTGGCGCCGCGTGGTGGCCTTCCAGACCCGCAACCCGCTGCACCGCGCCCACCAGGAACTGACCTTCCGCGCCGCGAAGGAAGCGCAGGCCAACCTGCTGATCCACCCGGTCGTCGGCATGACGAAACCGGGCGACGTCGATCACTTCACCCGCGTCCGCTGCTACGAGGCGGTGCTGGACAAGTACCCGGGCTCCACGACCTCCATGTCGCTCCTGCCGCTGGCGATGCGCATGGCCGGCCCGCGCGAGGCGGTCTGGCACGGGCTGATCCGCAAGAACTACGGCTGTACCCATTTCATCGTCGGCCGCGATCACGCGGGCCCGGGCGCCAATTCGCAGGGCGAGGATTTCTACGGCCCCTACGATGCGCAGGAGCTGTTCAAGCAGCACGAGGCCGAGATGGGCATCGAGATGGTGCCGTTCAAACACATGGTCTTCGTGCAGGAACGCGCGCAATACGAGCCCAGCGACGAGATCCTCGACAAGGACGACGTGACCATCCTGAACATCTCGGGGACCGAGCTGCGCCGCCGTCTGGCCGAGGGGCTGGAGATCCCGGAATGGTTCTCCTTCCCCGAGGTCGTGGCCGAGCTGCGCAAGACCCGTCCGCCGCGCTCGCAGCAGGGCTTCACGGTGTTCTTCACCGGCTTCTCGGGTTCGGGCAAGTCGACCATCGCCAACGCGCTCATGGTCAAGCTGATGGAGATGGGCGGCCGCCCGGTGACGCTGCTCGACGGGGACATCGTGCGGAAGAACCTCAGCTCCGAGCTGGGCTTCTCGAAGGAGCACCGCGACCTCAACATCCGGCGCATCGGCTATGTCGCCTCGGAGATCACGAAGAACGGCGGCATCGCCATCTGCGCCCCGATCGCGCCCTACGCGGCCACCCGCCGGGCGGTGCGTGAGGATGTCGAACAGTTCGGCGCGTTCCTCGAGATCCACGTCGCGACCTCGATCGAGGAATGCGAACGGCGCGACCGCAAGGGGCTCTACAAGCTGGCGCGGGAAGGCAAGATCAAGGAATTCACCGGGATCTCCGACCCCTACGACGTGCCCGAAAACCCCGAGCTCAGGGTCGAGACCGAAGGCACCGACGTCGACAATTGTGCGCACCAGGTGATCCTGAAGCTCGAGAGCATGGGCCTGATCGCGGCGCATTGAGCCGAACCGCCGATGAAAGAAAATCGCCCCCGCGGAGCACCGCGGGGGCGTTGCCATGTCCGGCGGGGGTCGGTCTGCGACAGGGCCGCCGCACGGGCCCCGGTCCCTGTCAGCCCTTCCGTGGCCCCTGCGCCAGCGTGCCGAGAAGCGCGGGCTCGATCCCGTCGCGCGCAGAGCCGGCCACGAAGACGACGCTGCCGCCCGCCTCCGCCGCATTGGTGACTGCCTCCATCTCGTTGACGGAGATGAAGAAATCGAGCCCGTCCTTCTCGGTCAGGCCGGTCTTCTCGGTGAACTTCTTCAGCGCCTCGGCATTGCCCTCGGCGATGATGCCGCGGAAGGCGGCATAGGCCTCGCCCTTGATCCGGAGCGATTCGCCCTCGGCCTGCGCGGCGGCGACCTGCTTGATCCGGAGCGCCTCGCCCTCGTTGGTCGCGGCCTCCTTCAGCCGCTGTGCGGCGATCACCCGGTCGAAGGCTTCGCGTAATTCGCGCGAGGGCTGGGGATCGTCCACCAGCACGTTCTCGATCTTGAAACCGAACTCGCTCATCCGCTGGGCGAGCGTGGTCTCGACATCCGTCTCGAAGGCGTCGCGCGAGCGGAAGAGGTCGTCGAAGGTCATGCCCGAGGCGGTCGAGCGGACCTGGTTCACCACGTAGGAGCGGATCTGCGCGTCCGGATCCTCGAGCCGGTAGAAGGCGTCGGCCTCGCCGCCCGGGCGCACCGCGAACTGCACCCGGATCGGCACGACGACGAAGGCGTTGTCGAGGCTCTTCACCCCCACGTCCTCGGCGATCTCGCGCACGCGGAGCGAGAAATTGTCGGTCGCGGTCTGGATCGGCCACGGCAGCTTGATCGAGAGCCCCGCCTGCCGGACCGAGGTGAACCGGCCGAAGGTCTCGATCAGCTTGACGTTCTGCTGGCTGGTGATGACGATCATCGAGGGCAGCAGGATCACCGCCAGCACGACGAGCGCGATCGTCAGGAGCCATTGATCGGAGAGCATGGTCATCGGCCTTCCTTGCGCCAGGGCCCCGGCATGGCCAGGGGCCCGGCATTGCTGCGTTCGGGGTGTGGGCATTGAAGCGGGTATGGGCCCCGAGGCAAAGTCTTGAAATGCGCGCGGGCGCGTCTAGCCCCCGGCGCCCAGCGACAGCGTGCCGCGCATCAGCACCACCCCCGCCCCGCCGACCTTCACGCCCGAGATGTCGTCACGCGGGCCCAGCACCTCGACCTGCGCCTGCCCGGGGCGGTCCATCCAGTGCCCCTGCTCGGCGATGAAGGCCGGCGTGTCCAGATGGCCCCGCGCCCAGAGATAGGCCGCCATGCAGCCGGTGGCGGAGCCGGTGAACGGGTCCTCGACCGGCCCGCCCGGCCGCATGAAGAGGCGCGAGGCGGTCCGGCCCGCGGGCGTGACCCCCGCGGGGGTGGTCAGAAAGATCATCCGGCAATCGGTCGCGGGATCGTCCAGGAAGGCCTCGATCGCGGCGAGGTCCGGCCGCGCCCGTTCCAGCGCCGCAGGGTCCTTCAGCGCCAGGATGCAGAAGGCGGAACCGGTGGAGACCGTCTGCGGATCGTCCAGCACATCCTCCGGCCCGAGGCCGTAGAAGCCCGCGAGGCGCGCGCGGTCATGAACCTTGCCGAAGCGCGGCCGTGCCTGCGTCATCGTCACAAGCGGGGGACGGCCGGGGCGGTCCGTCACCTCGATCGGCAGGACGCCGGAGCCGACCTCGAGCGTGAAGGCCGCGCGCCCCTGCTCCGTGCGGACCATGCCGCGGTCGAGCAGCGAGGCGACGGTCGCGACGGTCGGATGCCCGGCCATCGGAATCGGGCCAGAGGGAAGATAGTAACGCGCCCCGAAATCGGCCCTGTCGGAGGGCACGAGATAGGCGCATTCCGACAGCCGCGTCTCGCGCACAAGCGCGATGCGGTCGGTTTCGGACATTGCCCCGGCGCCGTGGACCACGACGCAGGGGTTCCCGCCCATGGGGGTCTCGGTGAACGCGTCCACCCAGTCGAATTGATAGGATTTCATCTGGACCCTCCCGGCCGTGACGGCCAAGGGATGGGTCGGGCACGGGGCCGTGTCAACGCCGGACCGGCCCCGCCCGTGGTCGTTCAGTGCACCGCGACGGGTGCGAAATCGTTCTGGCGCGCCAGCACGAAGGCAAGGTGGCGGTCCTTCACGAGGGCCAGCCGCTCGCCATCCTCGGCATGGACGGCATAGATCGTCTCCGCGCCCATGGCCTGTTCCTGAACCTCCTCGGGGAGGCTTTCGACGGCGACGGGACGGATATAGACGATCCGGCCTTCACCTTCGGTCACATCGTATTGGGTATCCATATCGCTCAGTCCTTCCTGATCCTGATCGTCTGTATAACGCGTTCGGGCTCCGCCCGGTTCAGATCCACGTGCAACAGGCCGTTTTCCATGGTCGCTTCGCCGACGTCCACCCCTTCCGCCAGCACGAAGCTGCGCTGGAACTGGCGGGCCGCGATGCCCCTGTGCAGGAACACGCGCTCGCCCATATCCTCGGACTGGCGTCCGCGGATCACGAGCTGGCGGTCCTCCACCGTGATCGAGAGATCGTCCTCGCCGAACCCGGCCACGGCCAGGGTGATGCGATAGGAATTGTCGGATGTCTGTTCGATGTTGAAGGGCGGGTAGCCCTCGTTGCCGTTCTTGGCATTGCGCTCCATCAGCCGTTCCAGCTGCTCGAAGCCCAGGAGATAGGGGTGGGACCCCAGAGTCAGTTTCGTCATCGACATGCCCTTCACAAGCGACCGTCTCGCGGGCCCCGTTCCGGCGACCCCTTGCACCGAAATATGGGGGCCGGCGACGCCGCGTGCAAGGGGTGCGAAGGGCTTCCCCGGACGGCCCGGGCGCTGTATCCTCGGCGCGACACGCCACCGGACGGACCACGCCAGATCATGAACGCCCAATCCGACATCTCGATGAAGACGGACGAGGTCCTGCGCGTGGAGCTCGAGGTCTTCCGCCAGCAGCACCGCGACCTCGACGAGGCGATCCACGCGATGCAGGAACGCGGCATGGCCGATGCGCTGACCATGCAGCGGCTCAAGAAGCAGAAACTGCGGCTCAAGGACCTCATCGCCCGGATCGAGGACCGGCTGACCCCCGACATCATCGCCTGAACGTTGCACCCGCCGCGCCATCCGCTATGAGGGGGTGACGCGGCAGCAGGGGATTTGTCATGGCAGACGTGAGCGTTGGCATCATCATGGGAAGCCAGTCCGACTGGCCCACGATGAAGGAGGCCGCCCATATCCTCGACGAACTCGGCGTGGGCTACGAGACCCGCATCGTCTCCGCCCACCGGACGCCGGACCGGCTCTGGTCCTACGGGAAGGAGGCCGCGGGCCGCGGTCTGAAGGTGATCATCGCCGGCGCCGGCGGCGCGGCGCACCTGCCCGGCATGATGGCGTCGAAGACCCGCGTGCCGGTGATCGGCGTGCCGGTGCAGACGCGGGCGCTCTCCGGCGTCGACAGCCTCTATTCCATCGTCCAGATGCCCAGGGGCTACCCGGTCGCCACCATGGCCATCGGAAGCGCGGGGGCGGCGAACGCGGGCCTCATGGCCGCCGCGATCCTCGCCACCAATGACACCGAACTCGCCATCCGCCTCGACGCCTGGCGCGAGGCGCTCTCGGCCTCGATCCCGGAGGTGCCGCTCGATGAGTGAGGTCCGCACCATCGGCATCCTCGGCGGCGGCCAGCTCGGCCGGATGCTCTCGGTCGCGGCCTCCCGGCTGGGGCTCCGCTGCCACATCTACGAGCCCGGCGCCAACCCGCCCGCCGCGGAGGTGGCCCATGCCTGCACCACGGCCTCCTACGAGGACGAGGCGGCGCTCCGCGCCTTTGCCCGGAGCGTGGACGTCATCACCTACGAATTCGAGAACATCCCCACCTCGGCCCTCGACCTGCTCGAGGACCTGCGCCCGATCCGCCCCGGGCGCGAGGCGCTGCGCGTCTCCCAGGACCGGCTGACCGAGAAAAGCTTCCTGCGCGACCTCGGCCTCGCGACGGCGCCCTTCGCCGACGTGACCGACGCCGCCTCGATGACGGTGGCCCTCGACGGGATCGGCACGCCCGCGATCCTCAAGACGCGCCGCCTCGGCTACGACGGCAAGGGCCAGGCGCGTCTCTCGACCCCGGCCGACGCCGAGGCGGCCCGCGCCGCGATGAACGGGGCCCCCGCGATCCTCGAGGGCTTCGTCGATTTCTCCAGGGAGATCAGCGTGATCGCCGCCCGGAACGCCGACGGCGACGTGGCCTGTTTCGATCCGGGCGAAAACCTCCACGACAACGGCATCCTGCGCCGCACCACCGTGCCCGCCGGGATCCCCGGCCCGATGCGGATGGACGCGGTGCTGATCGCGTCGAAGATCCTGAACGCGCTCGACTACGTCGGCGTGCTGGGCGTCGAGCTCTTCGTCACCCCCGGCGGCCTCGTCGTCAACGAGATCGCGCCAAGGGTGCACAATTCCGGCCACTGGACGCAGAACGGCTGCGTGGTCGACCAGTTCGAACAGCATATCCGCGCCGTCGCGGGCTGGCCCCTCGGCGACGGCGCCCGGCACGCGGACGTGGTCATGGAGAACCTGATCGGGGAGGACATGGAGCGCGTGCCGGAGCTCGCCCGGCGGCCGGACACGGCGCTCCACCTCTACGGCAAGGCCGAGACCCGGGCCGGCCGGAAGATGGGCCACGCGAACATCGTCACCGCCAAAAGCAGCTGACCCCCGCCTTCCTCTGGTCAATGTATCCCCGCCGGAGGCACCCCCGCGATTTGCCCCCGGCCAAATCGCACGGCATCGCGTGCGCGGGCTTGCCCGCGCGCCGTTCGGTCACGCCATGAACGCCTGCGCAACCTCGCCGGAACAATACCGCATCTCGCCGCCCGCGATGACCGCGCCGACATCGCCTGCCGCGTCCACGATTACCAGGTCCGCGCGCAACCCGGACTCCAGCCGCCCGCGATCCTCTAGCCCCAGCACCGCCGCGGGCCCCGAGGAGACGAGCCCCCAGGCCGCCTCCAGCCCGATCTCATCGGCCAGGGCCAGCGCGGCGATCCGCGGCGCGGGGTAGTGATAGTCGGAGGCCAGGGCCGTGCAGCCCCCCTCCCGCACCACCTCCGCGGCCGGGATCTTCCCGGCATGCGAGCCGCCGCGCATCACGTTCGGCGCGCCCATCACCACCGGCGCGCCGGCCCCGGCCGCCGCCCGGACCGCCTCGAAGGTCTCGGGGAATTCCGAGATCGCCACACCCCGCGCGCGCCAGCCCTCGCGCGTCGCCGCGTCCCTGTCGTCATGGCTCCCGAGCCGCACGCCACGCGCCGCCAGCCGCCCCGCCAGCGCGGCGACCGCCGCCGACACCTCCGCCCCGCGCGCATGGAGCGCCTCGATCAGGGCCAGGTGCGCCTCGGGGCTGCGGCCGGATTTCAGCGCCTGCCCGGTCAGCCGCGGCACCTTCCTGCCCTTGTCCAGGGCCGCATGCGGCAGGTGGTCGTTGAAGACGACATAGCCCACGCCGAACCGCGCCACCGCCGCCTCGATCCGCGGGTAATCGTCCAGCAGGTGCGTCTCGACCCGGAGCTGCGCCAGGAGCGTCGTCGAGAAACGCCCGCGGACCGCCTCCAGCGCCTCCAGCATCCGCAGCGCGAACTCCGGCCCGCGCATGCCGCCCTCCCAGCTCCAGAACTGCGCCAGCACGGCGGTGGTGATCCCGTTCGCGGCAAGCTCCGCCTCCAGCGCCACCAGCCCGCGAGGCAGGTCGCTGACCGCGCCCCGGCGCGGCGCGAGATGCCGCTCGAACCCGTCGCCGTGGATGTCGACGATCCCGGGCAGCACCCGCCAGCCCGGCAGGGCGACAGCCCGGCCGGGCCCGCCCTCCGCCAGCCGCCCGCCCGCCACGCCGAGCGGCGCGTCGGTCAGGCCGCCGGGGCGCAGCACCTCGGCGCCGGTGATATGGAAATCGGGCAGCATCGCCCCCCCCCTAGCCAAGCCGGGGGCCGAGAGGAAGTCAGAACCGCATGAAGGCGTCGGCATAGACCAGCTCTGCCCGGGTCCCCGCGCTGCCGGGCGCAATCGGGTAGAGCAGCGTGTGCTCCTCCGGGAAGGGCGAGGTGAGGTTCTCGGCCGCCTTGTGGGTGAAGCCGAAGCGGCGGTAATACCGGCCGTCGCCCAGGACGGTGATCGCCTCGGCCTTCTGGCGGCGGACGAAATCGAGCCCGTAGCGCACGAGCTCGCCGCCCACCCCACGCCGCCGGTACTTGCGCGCCACGGCCAGCGGCGAGAGGCTGACCCAGCCCTTCGGCGCGTAGTGCCGGGCGAAGCCGACATAGCCCTGTATCGTGCCGTCGATCACCGCGACGAGCTCCACAACCATGTCGCCCGCGTCGCGCAGCCGGCCGACGAGCAGCGCTTCTTCCGACGTCGGAAACGCCGCGGACAGCAGCGCGGCGATGGCCTCGCGATCCTCGGGCAGAACGAATCTCAGGAACATCTCGACCTCTTCCGGGGACCGCGGATCGGTCCCGCCGGAGGAGGCTAGCAAAGCGACGCGGGTTTGCCCGCCATAGGGATCCTTTTTCGCAGCCATGGCCGGTCCGTCGGGGAGTTTGCCCAGGATTTGAGCGGGGATTTCGTTGGAATGATGCCCGAAAGGTAATCCGGAAAACCCGCCCCACCAGTGCGGGCAAAAGAAAAGGGCCCGCGCGATGCGGGCCCTTCCTGTCTGTCGTGGCCGGGCGTCCGGCCGGTTCCGCCGAAGCGGAGCCGTCTTACATCATGCCGCCCATGCCGCCCATGCCGCCCATGTCGGGCATGCCGCCGCCCTGGCCTTCTTTCGCCGGCTTGTCGGCGACCATGGCTTCGGTGGTGATCAGCAGGCCGGCGATCGAGGCTGCGTCCTCAAGCGCGGTGCGGACGACCTTCGCGGGGTCGATCACGCCGAACTTGAACATGTCGCCATATTCCTCGGTCTGGGCGTTGAAGCCGAACTTCAGGTCTTCGCTTTCGCGGATCTTGCCCGCGACGACCGAACCGTCGACACCGGCGTTCTCGGCGATCTGGCGCAGCGGCGCTTCGAGCGCACGGCGCACGATGGCGATGCCGTTGTTCTGGTCGGGGTTTGCGCCCGTCAGACCTTCGAGCGTCTTCGCACCCTGCACGAGGGCCACGCCGCCGCCGACGACGATGCCTTCCTGAACGGCCGCGCGGGTCGCGTTCAGCGCGTCATCGACACGGTCCTTGCGCTCTTTCACTTCGATCTCGGTCATGCCGCCGACGCGGATGACGGCCACACCGCCTGCCAGCTTGGCAACGCGTTCCTGCAGCTTCTCGCGGTCGTAATCGGAGGTGGTGTCTTCGATCTGCTTGTTGATCTGGGACACGCGCGCTTCGATCTCGGCCTTGTCGCCGTTGCCGTCCACGATCGTGGTCTCGTCCTTGGTGATCGAGACTTTCTTCGCGGTGCCGAGCATTTCCATGCCGACGTTCTCGAGCTTCATGCCGAGGTCTTCCGAGATCACCTGGCCGCCGGTCAGGATCGCGATGTCCTGCAGCATGGCCTTGCGGCGGTCACCGAAGCCCGGTGCCTTCACGGCGGCGATCTTCAGCCCGCCACGCAGCTTGTTGACCACGAGGGTCGCGAGCGCTTCGCCTTCCACGTCCTCGGCGATGATCAGCAGCGGCTTCTGCGACTGGATCACCTGCTCGAGCAGCGGCACCATCGGCTGCAGCGACGAGAGTTTCTTCTCGTGCAGCAGGATCATGCAGTCTTCCAGCTCCGCGACCATCTTGTCGGGGTTGGTGACGAAGTAGGGGCTCAGGTAGCCACGGTCGAACTGCATGCCTTCGACGACTTCGACCTCGGTCTCCATCCCCTTGGCTTCCTCGACGGTGATGACACCCTCGTTGCCGACCTTCTGCATCGCGTCCGCGATCATCTTGCCGATCGAGGCTTCGCCGTTTGCGGAGATCGTGCCGACCTGTGCGACTTCGGCGGAATCGTTAACTTCGCGGGCGGCCGACTTGATCTGCTCGACAACTTTCGAGGTGGCGAGGTCGATGCCGCGCTTCAGGTCCATCGGGTTCATGCCGGCCGCAACGGCCTTCATGCCCTCTTTCACGATCGCCTGGGCGAGCACGGTCGCGGTGGTGGTGCCGTCGCCGGCCTCGTCGTTGGTGCGGGAAGCGACTTCCTTCACCATCTGGGCGCCCATGTTCTCGAACTTGTCTTCCAGTTCGATTTCCTTGGCGACCGAGACGCCGTCCTTCGTGATGCGCGGGGCGCCGAAGGATTTGTCGAGGACCACGTTACGGCCCTTGGGGCCGAGGGTGACCTTCACTGCGTCGGCGAGAATATTGACACCCTTCAGCATGCGGTTGCGTGCGTCGGTGTTGAACTTGACGTCCTTAGCCATGTTCTTCTCCTGAATTGAGTTCAGTTATGATCCGGGAAACGCGCGCTGGCCTCAGGCCGCGGCGGTGATGCCCAGGATGTCGCTTTCCTTCATGATCAGCAGCTCTTCGCCGTCGATCGTGACCTCGGTGCCCGACCATTTGCCGAACAGGATCCGGTCGCCGGCCTTCACGGCCATCTCGATCAGCTCGCCGTTGTCCTTGCGGGCACCGGCGCCGACGGAGACGACTTCGCCTTCGGCGGGTTTCTCTTTTGCGCTGTCGGGGATGATCAGCCCGCCCTTGGTCTTCTCTTCGCTTTCGACGCGACGGACCAGCACGCGATCATGCAGTGGTTTGAATGCCATGTCTCTGAGGCTCCTTGGCTCAAAGTTTCTCCCTTGTGGGCCCGGCGGCGCATCGAGGCGCCGGGGCCCGTTATCACTCCCCTGGGGTGAGTGCTAACGGCGCATAGCTATGGAGGGCGGGCTGGTCTGTCAAGCACGCAGATCGCGAAAATCTCGCTGATCCGGGGCGCGCGACGCCGCAGCGCGGCGGACAGCGCGACAGCCGAGGGGGCGTTGGACCATATCGCCCCCGATGGTGCAACCCGGGCCCGCGGATCTTCGCCTTCGCGCGGGCCGGATGACCGCAAAGGGCCAGGGCCGGGCCGCTCCCTGCCCCGCCCGCAGGCACTTGCGGCTGGGCAAACGGGGGAAATGACCCTACCTGTCAGCAACCGAGATTGCACAGGCGCGTTCATGAGCGAAAGGCAGCCCCACCAAGCCGTCAAGGATGCCGTGCTGACCCACGGCATCGTCAGCGCGAACCCCGAGGACCTGCTGACCGGAAGCGGCTGGCGCGTCGCCTGGGCGGTGGTGCACGAGGCGATCCTGCGGCTCTGGAGCGACGACGCCTTCGGGCTGGCGGGCAACGTGGCCTTCCGGATGCTGCTGGCGCTCTTCCCGTTCCTCATCTTCACCAGCTCGCTGACCGCCTTCATCGGCGACCGGACGATGGCCGAGGATCTGACCGATTTCCTGATCGCGATCGTGCCCCCGGCGCTGGTCGATCCCATCGTCTCCGAGGTGCACAAGGTCATGACCGTGCAGCGCAGCGGGGTGCTTGGGGCGGGGATCCTGCTGACGCTGTGGTTCGCCATCGGCGGGGTGGACGGCGTGCGCGTCGGGCTGAACCGCGCCTACGGCGTGCGCGAGACGCGGTCGGTGCTCGTGATCTACGCGCTCCAGATCTCCATGCTGATCTTCGCGGGGCTGGTGCTGGTGCTCGTGGGATACCTGATCGTCCTCGCGCCGCGCGCCGGATCGTGGCTGCACATGCTGATGCCGCGGTTCGAGCCCGAGTCGGTCACCATCAGCCTGATCCGCTACCCGGCCGCCGGCGGCATCCTGCTCTTCTCGCTCTTCGCGGCGCATATCTTCCTGCCGGCGCGGCGGACCCGGTTCTCGAGCATCTGGCCAGGCGTGGTCTTCACCGTCGCCGGCTGGACCGTGCTGACCTCGGCCTTTTCCTATTACCTGACGAGTTTCGCGGCCTACGCCAGCTATTACGCCGGGCTCGCGGGGATCATCGCGGCGCTCTACTTCATGTATCTCGCGGCGCTGGTCCTGATCTTCGGCGGAGAGCTGAACCGCGCCATCCGCATCCGCAGGCTGGCGCGTGCCATGCGGCCCGACCGGGCGCGCCGGCGGCGGCTGTCGCTCTCCCGCAGGTCCGGGGCCAAGTGAAAGGCCCGGCCCCCTTTTTGGGGGGCCAAATGAAAGGCCCGGCCCCCTCTGGGGGACCGGGCCGGAATTCCGTGGCGCCGCAGCGCCTTGCCGATGGCTCAGGCGAGCTGCAGGTTGGCTGCCGACTCGCGGCCGTTGCGGCCTGCCTCGATGTCGAAGGTCACCTTCGCGCCGTCCTTCAGCGTGGTGAGGCCAGCGCGCTCGACGGCGCTGATGTGGACGAACACGTCCTTGTCGCCGCCATCGGGTGCGATGAAGCCGTAGCCTTTGGTGGCGTTGAACCATTTCACGGTGCCAGTGGCCATGCGTGAGTCTCCTGTTTCGTTTTTGCTGCCCGCGGAGATGCGGCAGCCCGGCACGTCCAAGCAATCGAGCCTGTCGCCGGTGGAGCGTCACAGCAGTCGAAGGTCGCAAACTTGCCCCTCCGAAATGGCGTTTTCGCGGGATTCGCGCAAGAGGTGAGTTGCCTTTCTGAGCCGGAAATTGCCGATTTGCGGTGGAACCGAAGGGTTTTTCGCGCGTCGTCCCGGAGGAGGTGAACGTCATGTCACATCACGACGACATCTGGTCGATCGAAGAGCTTCTCTGGACCGGCGGCACCGACGCGTTTCGCAACCGGATGGCCCCTGCCTGTCTCATGGCGTTTCCGGGGATCGGCGTGCTCGAAGGCGATGCGGTTCTCGACAGTCTCAAGGATGCGCCGCGCTGGCAATCGGTCGAAATGGCCGGGCGGCACCGGGTCGAAACCGACGGCGTCACCGTGCTGAGCTACCGCGCCACCGGGATGCGCGACGGCGACGCGCCCTATACCGCGCTCTGCACCTCGACATGGCTGCGCGGCAGGGACGGTTGGCGGCTGGTCCAGCACCAGCAGGCGGCCGACGCTCCGGCTTGACCGCCGGCCGCAGGGAGAGCGGGCTTCAACCGCGTCGCCCCGGAGCCGCGTCATGCCGCGGTCCCGCGCCGCATCGAAGGCCGGGCAGAGACGCGGCCCGGACCGGACCGGCAGAAGAGCCTCGCCAGGCCCGGGCACGGCCTCGCTCAGGCGTCGCCCCAGTCGGCCAGCCCGCGACGGCCGGCCTCGGACAGGTCATAGACCCCGCGCTCGACCCGCCGGAACCATCCGTAATGGTCATCTCTCATGATCCGCGTCGCCGCCGGGACGCCCGCGGCCCTCGCGATCACCGCGCCGCGCTCCGGCCCCGTCTCGGCCAGGTAGCGCGCGCAGCGCAGCGCGTCCTGCCGGTAACTCGTGACGATCCCGTGCCGAGTCGCGCCCCCGTCGTTCGGATCCCCGACCCGTCTTGCGAATTCCCGCAGGAGCCGCCCCTTCTTGCGCGCCGATTTCCGCGGCACATAGGGGCCGGGGTCGCAGAGCACCTCGACGAAGCCGTCGCCGGCGCGCACGTGGATCAGCCCGAGACCCAGCCGCCGGCAGAGCGCGACGTCCGCCGCCACCGCCTTGCGGCCCTTCTTCGGCTTGGGCACCGCAAGGTAGACCGCATCCGACACCGCCAGCCGCGCGATACCCTGCTGCACGAGAGACAGGGTGAACCCGGTCTTGAGCTCGATCAGCACCGGATCCCCGCCGTCCGGCGGCATGGCCATCACGTCCGCGGGGCCGACCTCGCCCTTTACCTCGAAACCCTTTGCCTCGAGCCAGCGTTTCACCGGAGCGTACAGCCCGCTTTCCCTGCCCTTGCCCATGTCCGTCCTGCCTGACCTCACCCCTTCCTACCCTTCAGAAGACAAGGCGCAAAACCCCTCATGACACTGATCCTCGTCGTCGCCATCGTATCCGTCGCCCTCGTCGCGGGCGCCATCTGGGGGCTCTACCTGCCCCTGCCCCGCCCGCTCGAGGGCTTCCTGATCGCGCTCGCCGGGGGTGCGCTGATCGTGTCGGTGATGGAAGAGCTGATCCGGCCCGCGCTTGAAAGCCTGTCCTTCCCGCTCCTGACGCTGTCCGTCGCGGCCGGTGCGCTACTGTTCACCGCGGCCGACCGCCAGCTCGAGAAATCGACCGAGGGCAGCGAGGGCGGCGGCCTGCTGCTGGCCATCACCTTCGACGGGGTGCCCGAGAACCTCGCGCTCGGCGTCGCGCTGATCGGCACCTCGGGGCTCGAGGTGGCGGCGCTGGCGGGGTCCATCCTGCTGTCGAACCTGCCGGAGGCCGCGGGCGGTGCGAAGGGCATGGCCGAGGGCGGCATGTCGCGCCGCCGCATCCTGATGCTCTGGGTCGGCACCGCCGCGCTGCTGGCCGGGGCGGCGATCGTGGGCAACCTCGCGCTTGCGGGCGTGTCCGACGCGTGGCTGGCCGCGATCCGCTGCTTCGCCGCGGGGGCCGTCACCGCCTCGCTCGCGACCGAGGTCTTCCCGAAGGCCTTCCGCGAGGACCATTTCGGCACCGGTCTCGCGATCACGCTGGGCCTGATCGTGGCGCTCGGCCTCTCGCAGCTCTCCGGCGGGTGACAAGGCGCGGGGCGGCCAGTATACCCCCCGCGACTCTGCATTCACCAACGGAAGACTGACATGACGATCAAGGTTTTCGGCCACAAATCTCCCGACACCGATTCCACCGGCTCGCCGCTGATCTGGGCGTGGTATCTCTCCGAGGTGCGCGGCCAGCCCGCGGAGGCGAAACTGCTGGGCGAGCCCAACACCGAGGCCGCCTTCGTCCTGCAGAAATGGGGTGTCGAGAAACCCGAGATCATCTCGGACGTCAGCGCCGACGACAAGGTCGTGATCGTCGACACCAACAACCCGGCCGAGCTGCCCGCCTCGATCAAGGACGCGGACATCATCCAGATCATCGACCACCACAAGCTGGCCGGCGGGCTCGAGACCCGGGCGCCGATCGACATCACGATCAAGCCGCTCGCCTGCACCGCGACCATCATGCACAACCTGATGGGCCCGAACGAGAGCAGGATGACCGACCAGATCAAGGGGCTGATGCTGTCCTGCATCCTGTCGGACACGCTGGAATTCCGCTCGCCCACCACGACGGACCAGGACAAGGCACTGGCCGAGACGCTTGCGAAGGAGCTGGGGATCGACCTCTCCGCCTATGCCTCCGAGATGTTCGAGGCGAAATCCGACGTCTCGGCCTTCTCGGATGCCGAGTTGCTGCGGATGGACAGCAAGGAATATGCCGTCGGCGACACCAAGTTCCGCGTCTCGGTGCTGGAGACCACGGCGCCGAAGATCGTGCTCGACCGCAAGGCCTCGCTGATGGAGACCATGGGCACCGTCGCGCAGGAAGACGGCGTCGATCAGGTGCTGCTCTTCGTCGTCGACATCCTGAACGAGGAGGCCACGCTGCTGGTCCCGAACGAGCTGGTGAAGACCGTGGCCGAAAAGAGCTTCGACGCGCAGGTTGACGGCGACACCGTGGTCCTGCCCGGCGTGATGAGCCGCAAGAAGCAGATCATCCCGTCCCTGAAGGTCTGAGCCTTCCACGCTCCGCGGATCGGAGACAGCGGGCGCCCGGCGGGCGCCCGTTTCGCATCGGGCGCCCCGGTCTCGGCGCCGGCCGAATGCGCTCCGCCGCGACGCGCCGGTCAGGCCGCGGTGTCGAGGTTCAGGAGCGCCTCGGCCTCGGGCCGCCGTTCCAGCTGGTCCATGACCTCCGCATCGCTCATCGCCGGCATTTCCTCGCACCAGACCCGGAAGAGGGTCATGCGGTTGGACCCGAACGAGGTCATCATCGCCGCATCGCCCGCATCGAAGCCGCGCACCATCAGCACCCGGCCGATGCGGGGCACGTTGTAGCGGGCGTCGAACGTGTACCAGCGGCCGCCGATATAGGCCTCGAACCAGGCGCAGAAATCACCCGGCCCGGCATAGGGCACGCCGATGTCGCCGAGATAGCCGCTGGCATAGCGCGCGGGGATGTTGACCGCCCGGCAGAGCGCCACGGCGAGATGGGCATAGTCGCGGCAGACCCCGCGCCCCTCGGCCAGCGCCTGGCTGGCGGTGCGGTCGGAGCGGCCGTGGTGATAGCCGAACTGGATATGGCCGTGCACGAAATCGCAGATCCGCTGCACCCGGTCCCAGCCGGACGGGCCCGCGGGGAACTGCGCCCAGGCGAAATCCATCAGCGCATCGCTGTCGCAATATCGCGAGGGCTTGAGGAACTGGGTCACGGCCATCGGCAGATCCTCGACCGGATGCTGCACCGCCTCCGGAACGACCGCGTCGGGCAAGCCGTCCTGCTCGACCGCACAGTCGGACCAGAGCCGGGTCTCGCCCGCCGGCAGGGTCAGGCGGTGCTTCACGTTGCCGAAGATGTCCCAGCTTTCGGTCATCCCGAGCCCGGCCGGGCTGCGCGGCTTGCCCGAGCCGATCAGGCGGCCGGGCGCGTCCGGATGGGTCGAAAGGGCGACAATGGAGGGCACCGGGGCGGGCGCCGTCAGGGCGATCTCGAAGCCGATGCGGATGAGCATGGCGTATCCTCTCAGACTGAAAATCCCGGCGATCCGCGTCACGGAATGGGTGATGCGACGCCGCGTCACCTCAACCGGGAAGCCCGGGCATTCGTTCCCCCGCGCACCGCGGACGCGCGCCCTTCCGCCGGTGCGCCCCCTTGACCTCGGCCAGAAAGGCCCGCCAATGGCGGCATGCCCGATACGACCCGCACCCGCTTCGGCCTCGTCCTCCTGCTCTACGCGGCCGGTCTCTGCGCGGCGGCGCAATACGGCAAGGCAAGCGTCCTCTTCCCCGCGCTGCGCGCACTCTACCCGGAGGCGGGCGCCACGCTGGGCTTCGTCGTCTCGGGGATCGGGCTGCTTGGCATCGTCTTCGGGCTGGCGGCGGGGCTCGTCACGGCCCGGCTCGGCTTCCGGCGGCTGCTGATCGGCGCGCTGCTTTTCGGGGCGGCGATGTCGGCCTTCCAGTCGACCCTGCCCGCCCTCCCCCTGATGATCGCGAGCCGGGTGGCCGAGGGGCTGTCCCACCTCGTCATAGTGGTGGCGGCGCCGACGCTCATCGCCCAGATCTCGGCCCCGCGCCACGCGGTCTTCACGCTGACGCTCTGGAGCACGTTCTTCGGCGTCTCCTTCGCGCTGCTCGCCTGGCTCGGCCAGCCCTTCGCCGAACGCCACGGCGCGGGTGCGCTGATCCTGCTGCATGCCGCCGTCACCGCTGCGGTGGCCGTCGCCCTGGTCTTCGCCCTGCCCCGCCAGCGCAGCCTGCCGGCGGGCCCGCGGCTGAGCCTGCGCGCCATCCTCCGCCAGCACGGCACGATCTACCGCTCGCCCTTCGTGGCCGCCCCCGCCGCGGGCTGGCTCTTCTACACGCTGGGCTATGTCTCTCTGGTGACGATCCTGCCGGATTACGTCGATCCCGCCGCGCGGAGCCTCGTCACCGGGGCGATGCCCTTCGCGGGGATGGTCGTGTCGATGACGCTGGGCGTGGCGCTGGTTACCCGGCTCGGGGCGATCCCGGTCATCGTGGCGGGCTTCGCGCTGGCCGTGCCCCTCGCGCTGGCCTTCGGGCTGAGCGGCGGGAGCGCCTGGCTCGCCATTGCGCTCATCGCGTCGCTGGGGCTGGTGCAGGGATCGAGCTTCGCCGCCGTGCCCGAGCTGAATCCCACGCCCGAGGCGCGGGCCGAGGCGAACGGCGCGCTCGCGCAATCCGGCAACCTCGGCAATTCGCTGGGCACGCCGGTCCTGCTGGCCGCCACCGGGGCGCTCGGGGTGGCCGGGCTGACGCTCTTCGCCATGCTCTGCTTCGCGGGTGGCGCGGCGGTGCACCTGCGGCTGGCCGCGCTGCGGCGCCGCGCCGCCCGCCCCGTCAGTAGGTGATCACGCCGGGCCGGCCGCCGGTGGCGGTGATGACCTCGCCGTTGATCGCCGACGACAGCGGAGAGGCGAGGAAGGCGATGATCCGGGCCATGTCCATCGCATCGGGCAGCACCCCGTTCAGGGTCGCCTTGGCGAGCAGGTCCAGCTCGTCCTCGAACCCGTGGCCCGCGGCCTCGGCCCGGGCCTGCAGCATGGCGTCCACTTTCTCGGTCCGGGTCATGCCGGGATGCACGACGCTGGTGGTCACGCCGGTCCCGGCGAGGTCATGCGCGAGGTTCTTCGACATCGCGACGACGCCGGCGTTGCGGATGGCCCCCGCGGTGTCGCCCGGCCGGTACATCCCGGTGCCCGAGACCGAGATGATGCGCCCCCAGCCCTGCCGGACCATGTGCGGCATCGCCGCCTGCGCGACCCGCAGGTAGCCCATCACCTTCACGTTCATGTGCCGGTCGAGATAGGCATGGTCGAGCTCCGAGGTCGAGGGGGGCCTCGCCTGTCCCGCCGGTTCGGCGGCGCAGTTCACCACGATGTCGATGCCGCCCAGCCTGTCCGCCACGTCCCGGCCCATGGCGCTGACCGAGGCATCCTGCCCGGTGTCGCAGGGGCTGGCGATCGCCGTGACGCGATGGCGCGCGGCGATGTCCTCGGCCACTGCGCGGGCCCGCGCCGCGTCCCGGCCGACGATGGCGACATGGGCGCCCTCTTCCGCCAGAAGCCCGGCCACGGCCTTGCCGATGCCCATGCTGCCGCCCGCGATCAGCGCGCGCTTGCCGTCCAGTTTCAGGTCCATGCGATCCTCCATCCGTTCCGGCGCACAGGATGACCGGAACCGGCGGCGGGGCAAGAGCCTGTTTCGGAGCGCCGCCCCGCTCCGGCATCGCGGGTCCGGCAAGGGGGCGCCCCTGCGCGTTCGGGGGAGGAAAGTCTCTGGCCCTTGCCGGGCCGATGCGCCATTGATGCGTCGCGACACCGACGCCGCCAGCAAGGGGACATCATGACCCGGATCATCACCGCCCTGTCCGAGATCTCGGACCGTTACGACGCGCTCTTCGTGGACCTCTGGGGCTGCGTGCATGACGGGGTCACGGCCCTGCCCGAGGCCGTCGCCGCGCTGCAGGCCTATCGCCGGGGCGGCGGGACCGTGGTGCTGGTCACGAACTCGCCCCGCCCGCGCGCCAGCGTCGAGCTGCAGCTGGACGGCTTCGGCGTGGCGCGCGACGCCTGGGACGTGATCGCGACCTCGGGCGACAGCGCGCGGGCCGCGATGTACCGGGGCGTCGTCGGGCGCCGGGTCTTCTACATGGGCGAGGCCGAGGAGACGGGCTTCTTCGCGCCCCTGAAGTTCCAGCACGATCCGGTCGAGATCACCCAAGTCCCGCTGGACGAGGCCGAGGGGATCGTCTGCCTCGGTCCGTTCGATCCGATGCAGAACCCCGAGGTGCTGCGCCCGCAGCTCCTGCTCGCCAAGCAGAAGGGGCTGAAGCTGCTCTGCGCGAATCCGGACATCGTGGTGGACCGTGGCGAGCGCCGGGAATGGTGCGCGGGCGCGGTGGCCGCGCTCTATACCGACATGGGGGGCGAGAGCCTCTATTTCGGCAAGCCGCATCCGCCGATCTACGACCTCGCCCGGCGCCGGCTGTCCGAGCTGGGGCGCGAGGTCCCCGCCGAGGGCATCCTCTGCATCGGCGACGGCATCCACACCGACGTCGCGGGCGCGCTCGGTGAGGATTACGATTCGCTCTTCATCACCGGCGGCCTTGCCGCGGAGGAGACGCGCACGACCCGGCAGCCGGACCGCGAGGCGCTGCAAGCCTTCCTGGAGAAAGAGCAATCCTCGCCGACCTATGCCATCGGCAAGTTGCGGTGAGGCGGGATTAGGGGTTGATTTTCTGCGCCCGCGAAGTAATTAAGTTGCTTCATGAACGGTGAAATGGTGCGGAATATTACCCGCACAGGTGATGGGAGGGCCCCGATGCTGGACAACATGCCCCGCGGCACGATCTGTATCGAAGACATCGAGATGGGCATGACGCGCCATGTCCGGAAGGTCGTGACCGACCGCGACATCGAGCTTTTCGCCGAGGTCTCCACCGACCGCAACCCGGTCCACCTGGACGACGCCTATGCGCAGGACACGATCTTCGAGGGCCGGATCGCCCACGGGATGCTGACCGCCGGGCTGGTCTCGGCCGTGATCGGCGAACAGCTTCCGGGCCATGGCACGGTCTACATGGGCCAGACGCTGAAGTTCCTCGCCCCCGTGCGGCCGGGCGACATGGTGACGGCCGAGGTCGAGGTGATCGGCATCGACCACGCCAAGCGCCGCGTGCAGCTCGACTGCCGCTGCATGGTCGACGGCAAGAAGGTCCTGATCGGCGAGGCGACCGTGCTGGCCCCGTCGCGCAAGTTCGACTGATCCGTCCCCGGAGCGGGTTGCGCCGCCCGCAGGGCGTCGCCCGGGTCGATGCCGGCCGAATTCCCCCCGTTTCGGGGGGCCTTCGGCCGACATGCCTCCGGCGGGGATATTTCGGGCAAGAGGAAGCCGGGGCCCGGGCGCGGGGTGTCACGCATCGGGTGGTGAAACGGGCCCGTGGGGCCTTGCGCCTCCCCCGGCCCGGCGATACCCCTTCGGCCCATGCGGATCCTGCGCGACTTTGAACACATCCCGGACACCGACCGCGGCGCCAGCGCCGCCATCGGCAATTTCGACGGTGTCCACCTGGGCCACCAGGCGGTGATCGACCTCGCGCGGACAGCCGGGGCGGAGATCGGCGCGCCGCTCGGCGTGCTGACCTTCGAGCCGCACCCGCGCGAGGTCTTCGCCCCGGACGCGCCGCCCTTCCGCCTGACCGGGTCCGAGGCGCGGGCGCACCGGCTGGAGAAGATCGGCGTCGAGCTGCTCTACGAACTGAACTTCGACCGCGCGCTGGCCGAGCTTTCGCCCGAGGCCTTCGCCCGCAGGGTCATCGTCGAGGGGCTGGGTCTGCGCCATGTCGTCGTCGGGGCGGATTTCCACTTCGGCAAGGGCCGCGCGGGGGACACCGGGACGCTCAGGGCCTTCGGCTCGGAGATGGGCTTCGGCGTGACCGTGGCCGAGCTGGTGGCGGGCGAGACCGGGCGCGTCTCCTCGACCGCGATCCGCGAGGCGCTTTCGGAAGGGCGCCCGCGCGAGGCCGCCGCGATGCTGGGCCACTGGCACCGGATGGACGGCCCCGTCGAGCACGGCGAGAAGCGCGGCCGCGACCTGGGCTATCCCACGGCGAACCTGTCGATCGAGGGGCTGCACCGGCCGAAATTCGGGGTCTACGCCGTCTTCGTCGACGTGCTCTCGGGCCCGCACAAGGGCACCTACCGCGGCGCCGCCTCGCTGGGGCTGCGGCCGCAGTTCGACGGCGAGGTGCCGAACCTCGAGACCTTCCTCTTCGACTTCCAGGGTGACCTCTACGGCACCCATATCTCGGTCGCGCTGGTCGAGTACCTCCGCCCCGAGATGACCTTCGACGGGGCCGACTGGCGCGCGCAGCTGATCGCCCAGATGGACGCCGACTGCGCCCGCGCCCGCGACATCCTGGCGGCGGAATGAAGCGCGATCCGATCGACCGTTCGGGGCTCCGGCCCGGCTACTGGGAGGACACGCCGCTCGACCGGATGACGACCCGGGAGTGGGAGGCGCTCTGCGACGGCTGCGGCAAGTGCTGCATGAACAAGCTCGAGGACGAGGAGACCGGGGAGGTCGCCCTCACCCGCGTCGCCTGCCGGCTCTTCGACGACGACACCTGCCGGTGCTCGCAATACCCGATCCGTCACCAGTTCGTGCCGGAATGCATCTCGCTGCGCCCGCATGACATCGACAAGCACATGTACTGGCTGCCGCAGACCTGCGCCTATCGCCTCCTGCGCGAGGGGCGGAAGCTGTACGACTGGCATCCGCTGATATCGGGCACGCCCGACAGCGTGCACCGCGCGGGCGTCTCGATGCGCGGGATGACCGTGCCCGAATTCGAGGTCGGGGAGGACGACTGGGAGGACCACATCATAGAGGAGCCCACCTGATGCAATTCCGTTCCGACAACGCCGGCCCCGCCCATCCGAAGGTGCTGGAGGCGATGGTCGCGGCCAATACGGGCTATGCGCCGGGCTATGGAGCCGACGCGCTGATGGACGGGGTGACGGCGCAGCTGCGCGCGCTCTTCGAGGCGCCCGAGGCGGCGGTCTACCTCGTGGCGACCGGGACGGCCGCGAATGCGCTGGCGCTCGCGACGCTGTGCCAGCCGTGGCAGACGGTCTTCTGCGCGCGCGTCGCGCATGTGCAGGAGGACGAGTGCAACGCGCCGGAGTTCTTCTCGGGCGGGGCGAAGCTGACGCTCGTGGGCGAGGCGGACAAGTTCTCGGCCGCGGAGCTTCGGGCCGCGATGGAGGCCGAGGAGATCCGCGGCGTGCACGGCGCGCAGCGCGGGCCGGTGACGGTGACGCAATCGACCGAGCTGGGGCGGCTCTACACGCTGGACGAGCTGGCGGCGATCTCGGAGGTCGCGCATGGCTTCGGGCAGCCGGTCTACATGGACGGCGCGCGGTTCTCGAACGCGGTGGCGGCCCTGGGCTGCACGCCGGCCGAGATGACCTGGCGGGCCGGGGTGGACGCGGTGTCCTTCGGCGGGACCAAGAACGGCTGCGTGGGCGTGGAGGCGGTGATCTTCTTCGATCCGGCCAAGGCGTGGGAGTTCGAGCTGCGGCGCAAGCGCGGGGCGCATCTCTTCTCGAAGCACCGGTATCTCTCGGCGCAGATGGCGGCCTACCTGGAGGAGGCGCTCTGGCTGGAGAATGCCCGCGCGGCGAACGCCGGTTGCGCGCGCCTGGCCGAGGGGCTTTCGGGGGTCGAGGGCGTGGCGTTCCTGCATGCGCCCGAGGCGAACGCGCTCTTCGCCGAAATGCCGCGGGAGATGCACCGGCGCCTGATGGAGGCGGGTGCGGCCTACAACCTCTGGGGCGCGTCCCCGGCCGCGGTGCGGGACGAGGGCGGACCGCTGCTCGCGCGGTTCGTCTGCGACTGGGCCCTGCCGGAGGCCGAGATCGACCGGTTCGTGGAGATCGCGCGGGGCTGAGACCTGCGCGACCAGACGTGAAGACGGGGAGCCTCAGACCCCTTCCCAGAACCGGCGCACCACCGCACCCACGTCCGCTGGATGCGTGATCGGCGCCATGTGCGCCGCGCCCGGGATCACCGCGCGGGTCGTGTCGGGGATGCGCCGCTCCAGCCCGTCATGGATCACCGCCATGTGCGGCGGGCTCTCGGCGCCTTCGATCAGCAGCGTGGGCACGGGCAGACGCTCGAGCTTGCGCTCCGCCAGCATCCCGTCCGGATCGCCGTTGTTGCTGCGCTGGACCGCGCCGATCAGGGGGATCCGCCGGGTCAGACCCGCTCTCTGGCGATCTGTCATCTCGTCCCAGACCCGCCCGTCGCCCCATTCGGCATGGAACAGGCGGGCGGCGGTCTCGTGGTCTCCGGCGTCGAGCGCCGCCATGAAGGGCCGGTCGGTGCCGTCCGCCTCGAGCGTCTCGGGCGCGTCCGCGCGCACGATCGAGAAGAAGACCGTCTCGATCAGCGTCAGCGAGGCGACCCGCTCGGGGGCCTCGACCGCCAGCCGAAGGGCCACGGTGGCGCCGAAGGAATGCCCCAGCAGGTGAACCGGCCCCTCGCCCATCAGGTCGCGCGCCATCGAACAGGCCACGTCCTGATAGGGCGTCACGCCGTCCCATTCGGCCGAGCCGCCATGCCCCGGCAGGTCGAAGGCCCGGATCGTGGCCAGATCGCCGACCTCTCCGGCCAGCCCCTCCCACGCCCCGCCATGGGCGAGCGAGCAGTGGACCGCCAGCACCGGCCGCGGCCCCTGCCCCATCTCGCGCCAATGGGTCTCGACCCCGCCGAACAGACCGTCGGGCATCAGAGACGGCCCGCCAGATGCGCCTCGAGATCCTCCAGCCGGTCCTGGCCCCAGAACTTCTGGCCGCTGTCGACGACGTAGAACGGAGAGCCGAAGACCCCCTCGCGGATCGCCGCCTCGGTGTTCTCTTCATAGACCGTGGCGCCGGTCAGCAGACCGCTGTCGGCGAGCGACGGATCGAAGCCGGCCTCCTCGAGACAGGCGCGGATCACCTCGTCCTCGGCGATGTTCTTCTCGTCGGCCCAGCAGGAGCGCATGATGGCCTGCACCAGCCTGCCGACCTCGCCGCCTTCCTTCTGCGCCGCGATGATCGCGTAGGACGAGGGCGCCGGGTTGGTCGGGAAATGCGCCGGGTGGATATTGAGCGGCAGCCCGGTCTTGGCCTGCGCCCGGGCGAGTTCCTGCAACCGGTAATCCTGGCGCGCCTGCGACCGGTCCTTGAGCGCGAGCCCCCCGGTCGCCGCGAAGACCTTGCCCAGATCGACCGGCTTGTAGCTCACGGTCGCGCCGTGGCGGCCGGCCATCGCCTCCAGCCGGTCCCCGGCGAGGTAGGCCCAGGGCGATACGGTGACGAAGTAATAGTCGATATGCGGCATGGCGGCGCTTCCTTCCCGGGCAATGTTTGCAAGACCGTATCGGGGTGGTAAGCGGTGTCAACGTCACGATTCCGCCAATCCCCGGGAAACCTGCTGCCATGCCAACCGTCGTCGAACCCAAGCTCATCGCGGGCAATTCCAACCTTCCGCTCGCCTCGTCGATCGCGCGGCGGATGTCGATGCACCGGGGGATGACCGTCGATCTGGTCAACGCAAGGGTGGAGCGGTTCAACGACGGCGAGATCTTCGTCGAGGTGTTCGAGAATGTCCGCGGCGAGGACATGTTCATCATCCAGTCGACCTCGAACCCCGCGAACGACAACCTGATGGAGCTGCTGATCATCGCCGACGCGCTGCGCCGCTCCTCGGCCCAGCGGGTCACCGCGGTGATCCCCTATTTCGGCTATGCCCGGCAGGACCGCCGCACCAAGGCGCGGACCCCGATCAGCGCCAAGCTGGTCGCCAACATGCTGGTCGAGGCCGGCATCGCCCGGGTGCTGACGATGGACCTGCACGCGGCCCAGATCCAGGGCTTCTTCGACATCCCCGTCGACAACCTCTACGCCAGCCCGATCTTCGCGCTCGACATCAAGAACCAGTTCCGGGACTCGATGTCGGACCTGATGGTCGTCTCTCCGGACGTGGGCGGCGTGGCCCGGGCGCGGGAGCTCGCCAAGCGGATCGACGCCCCCCTCGCCATCGTCGACAAGCGCCGCGAGAAGCCGGGCGAGGTTGCCGACATGACCGTGATCGGCGAGGTCGCGGGCAAGAAATGCATCATCGTGGACGACATGGTCGACACGGCGGGCACGCTCTGCAAGGCCGCGGACCTGCTGACCTCCTCGGGCGCGACCGAGGTGCACGCCTATATCTCGCACGGTGTCCTCTCCGGCCCCGCGGTGGAAAGGGTCTCCAAGTCGGTGATGAAATCGCTGGTGATCACCGACTCGATCGCCGCCACCGATGCGGTGAAGGCCTGCGAGAACATCCGAATCCTGCCGACCGCGCCGATGTTCGCCCAGGCGACGCTGAACATCTGGAACGGCACCTCGGTCTCGTCGCTGTTCGAGACCGACACGCTGGAGCCGATCTACGAAGGCTTCTTCAAGGGCTGACCGGACTTCAAGGGGGGGCGCGGGCCCGCGCGTCAGACCGACCAGTCGTCGGCGTGGGCCAGCTCTCCGATCGCCATCCAGCGCACCCTGAGCCGCGCGATGCGCGTGTCCGACCAGGTGCGGAAGACCAGCTCGAACCCCTCGCCCGTCACCGACTCGGCCGCGACATCGCCGCGCTGGTTCGTGCCATCGGCCACGTCCCACATCGCGACGGTGCACTGCACTGCGGGCGCGGTCCGGAAGGCTTCGGCGAAGCGGACGTGGCGACGCCGCTCGCGCTGGCCGGTGCCGGTCCACATCTCGCCACCGTCGTCGTAATCCGAGACGATGGCCACCTCGCCCTGGTCGACGCCGATCAGGTGATTTCTGAGCTTCTTCATCCGCACATCTATGCCGCCCCGCCCTGGCCGAGCCAAGCGGAACCCGCGCCTGCCCCGTGCAGGGGCAAGTATCGCATATGTGTGATCCCCTCCCGTCCGGAATGGCCGGGGCGCGGAAGCGTTGCCAGCCGCGCCGCGCGCCGTTTACGCTGGGTCATGAAGCGGCGCATGCGCCGCGGGGTCGGCGCACCGAGAAGCGTCAGCCAGCCGGTGCCGGCCCGCGTGTCTGGGAGGACCACCATGAAACGCATCATGCTGTCGATGACCGCAGCCGCCGCGCTGGCCACCGCCGCGCCGCAGGCCGGCGCCGAGGAATACACTTTCGGCACCTATGTCTCGCCCACCTCGACGACCTTCCGCGCGGGGTCCGAACCCCTGCTGCAGCGGCTCGAAGAGCAATCGAACGGCGAGATGACGTGGGAGGCCTTCACCGGCGGCGCCATGGGCGGACCGAAGGAGCTTCTCGGCAACGCGGGGTCCGGCGTGCTCGACGCCTCGGGCGTGGTGGACATCTACGTCAAGGCGTCCCTGCCTCATTCCTCGCTGGTCTCGGGCATGCTGATCGTGGGCGAGGATCCCGCCGCCATGGCTGGCGCGATGAACGAATTCCAGCTGCTGAACTGCCCCGCCTGTCTGGAGGATCACGAGAAGAACAACGTCGTCGCCATGGGCTTCTCCTCGACCGGGACCTACCACCTGATCTGCAAGGACGAGGTCCACACGATGGACCAGCTCAAGGGCAAGAAGGTCCGCGCCGTCGGCGGCATGGGGCGCGCGATGCAATCGCTGGGCGCGACGGCCGTCTCGATCACCACGGCCGAGATGTACGAGGCGATGCAGCGCGGCCAGATGGATTGCGCCACCGGCTCGGCCGCCTGGCTGGACACCTACAACCTCAAGGACTTCTCGCGCTCGATCGTGAGCGACAGCCTCGGCTCGTATTTCGGGATCATGAGCTGGGTGATGAACAAGGATGTCTGGGACGAGATCGGCGAGGCGAACCAGCAGATCATCAAGGACAACATGGCCGAACTGGTCGCCGACATCGTCTGGGCCTACGGACCGGAGGGCGAGGAAGCGCTGAAGAACCTCGAGGCGGCAGGCGGCGCGGTCTACAGCTTCGACGACGCGCTCAAGGCAGAGATCGCCCGGCTCCGCGCCGAGGAATACGAGACGACGATCGGCGTCGGCAAGGAGAGCGGCATCGAGAACGCCGAGGAGCTCGTCCGGACGTTCGAGAAGCTGGTCGACAAATGGAACGGTATCATGGCCGAGGTCGGGGACGACAAGGCGGCCTATATCGAGGCGCTGCAGCGCGAGGTCTACGACAAGATCTGACGCGCCAGCCCTTCCGCTCGAGGACCGGCCCCCGGCGGGGCCGGCCCCTTTCGTGTTCCTGCGCGACCAGGCATTGACCCGCCCGTAAGACCCCAGACCGCAGCCAACCCGCCTATTCCACGTACCTGTGAGCCACATGGGCGGCTTCGGGAATCTGTTGCTTACTGGCCGGTCAACACCTAGCCTCACCATACAAGGGCAAACAATCGCCCCCGCCCGCGCCTTATGGGAGGAGACCTTGACGCGGGCACCATGGTTGCAAGGGAGGAACCAATGACCATTCGCAAGACATCCGCCGCCGCGCTGGCCGCCCTGTCGCTGACCGCGACCCCGGGCCTCGCGCTGGAAATGACCTACGGCGCCTATACCTCGCCGACCCACACCACCAACGTGAACGGCATCCAGCCCACGCAGGAACGGATCACCGAGGCCACCAACGGCGAGATCACCTTCGAGACCTTCGCGGGCGGCGCCATGGGCGGCCCGAAGGAGCTGCTCGGCAATGTCGGCAACGGCATCCTCGACAGCGCCTCGGTGGTCGACATCTACGTGAAGTCCTCCCTGCCGGTCTCGTCGATGATCTCGTCGATGCTGGCGATCGGCGATGATCCGAAGGTGATGGCCGCCGCGGTGAACGAATTCCACCACCTGAACTGCCCGCAGTGCAAGGAAGAGCTGGAAGAGAACAACGTCGTCGGCCTCAGCTGGTCCGCCACCGGCGCCTACCACGTGATCTGCAAGGAGCCGATCAAGACGCTCGCCGACCTGCAGGGCCGCAAGATCCGCGCCACCTCGGGCATCGGCGTCGCCATGCAGGAGATCGGCGCGGCCCCCGTCTCGATCACCACGGCCGAGATGTACGAGGCCATGCAGCGGGGCCAGATCGACTGCGCGGTCGGCGCGACGGCCTGGCTCGACACCTACAACCTGAAGGACTTCGCCAAGGGCGTCTGGTCGAACGCGCTCGGCTCCTATTTCGGCACCATGAACTGGGCGATCAACCAGGACGTCTGGAACGAGCTGACCGACGACCAGCGCCAGGCGTTCAAGGACAACATGGCCCAGGCCGTGGCGGACATCATGTGGGCCTATGTCGACGACAACGAGACCGCGATGGAATGGCTGAAGGAGAACGGCGGGACCGTCGAGGAAAGCGACCAGGCCTTCAAGGACGCCTGGGCCGAACAGCAGGCCAAGGCCTATGACACGGCACTCGCCGCAGCCGAGGCCGACGGGATCGAGAATGCCGAGGAGCTGCTGAACACCTTCAAGGGGCTGGTCGAGAAATGGACCGCCAGGATGGAGGAGATCGGCGACGACAAGGCCGCCTACCAGCAGGCGCTCCAGGACGAGATCTTCTCGAAGATCTGACCGGCGCACCGGGGCGCCCCGCGGCGCCCCGGACCCCATTCCAGAACAACGGTTAAGCCCATGCTACGTGCGATCGAATCCGTCGCCTCGCGTGTGTCCGGCCTCGTGGCCATGATCGGCGGCATCATCCTCTTCGTGATGATGGTGCAGGTCTCGCTGGACGTCGCGCTCAAGTATCTCCTGAACAGACCGATCCCCTCCACGCTCGAAATCGTCTCGGCCTATTACATGGTGGCGCTGGTCTTCCTGCCCCTCGGGGTCGTGACCCGTGATCACGAGCTGCTCGAGGTGGAGCTCTTCACCCAGCACCTGCCGCCCCGCAAGATCGCCTTCTTCAAGCTGCTCGGCTGCGTGATCGGCGCCGTCTACGTCTTCTTCCTGTTCAAGGAAGGGATCGAGGAGGCGTTCCACAAGACCGAGATCGGCGAGGTCTGGGAAACCGCGACCTTCGACATCCCGGTCTGGGGCGCGCGCTGGTTCTATCCCATCGGCACGTTCCTGATGGGCATCTACCTCGTGCTCTACGCGATCGAGAACTTCGTCTTCGTGACCCGCGGCGAGCACGTCCTGCCGGATCGCAGCCTGAAATCCGCGGTCGAGGCGGCGATCGCCGATGCGGAACGGGCGACCAGCCACACCCGCGGCGACGACGGGAACCTCGGCGTCGGCAAGGGCGGCGGTTCGGCAGAATGAACTCAGGGAGGAGCCCGGACGTGGCCGCGAAAAAGGCGCGCCGGGACAAGGGAAGTTACACATGGAACCACTGACAATCGGCTTTCTCGGCATCGTGGCGATCCTCGTCCTGCTGGCCGCACGGGTCCCGATCGCCTTCGCGCTCGGCTCGGTCTCGCTCGTCGGGATCATGATCGTGCGCAACGAGCGCGCGGCCTTCGCGATGATCGGCGGCCTGCCGCACGAATTCGCCTCCAGCTGGGAGCTCTCGGCGATCCCGATGTTCCTGCTCATGGGGGCGGTCGCCTACAAGACCGGCCTGACCTCCAGCCTCTATGCCGCGGCGCGGGTCTGGCTCAACAACCTGCCCGGCGGGCTGGCGGTGGCCACCAACTTCACCGCCGCGGGCTTCGCCGCCGCCTCGGGCTCCTCGATCGCGACCTCGGCCGCCGTCGGCCGGCTCGCCATCCCCGAGATGCTGCGCTACGGCTACGACCGCTCGCTGGCGACCGGCACCGTGGCGGCCTCCGGCACGCTCGGCGCGCTGATCCCGCCCTCGATCGCCTTCGTGGTCTACGGCTTCTTCACCGAGCAATCGGTCGGACGCCTGCTGATCGCGGGCCTGATCCCGGGCCTGATCACCGCAGGCGCCTACACGATCATGATCGTCGGCCGCTGCACGATCTGGCCCTCGCTGGCGCCCAAGGTGGCGATCACCGTGACATGGTCCGACCGCTGGCGCGCGCTGCGCGACGTCTGGCCCCTGCCCCTGCTGGTGCTGGGGGTGATCGGCTCGATCTACGCGGGCGTCGCCACGCCGACCGAGGCCGGCGCGCTCGGCGCGCTCTTCGCGATCCTGATCGGGCTGGTGCAGGGCCGCTGCAGCTTCGAGGTCCTGAAGGGGGCGGTGATGGACGCGCTGCGGACCACCTCCTCGCTCTTCTTCCTCGCGATCGGGGCGGTGCTGCTGACCCGGTTCCTCGCCCTGGCGGGGGTGCCGACCTACATCGCGAACCTCGTCTCGGACATGCAGCTGAACGAGCTCCAGCTGGTGATCGCGCTGGCGATCATCTACCTGATCCTCGGCATGTTCCTCGATCCTCTGGGCGTGATGCTGCTGACCCTGCCGGTGTTCCTGCCGGCCTTCGACGCGCTCGACGTGAACCTGATCTGGATCGGCGTGATCGTGGTGAAGATGATCGAGATCGGCCTGCTCACGCCACCGGTGGGGCTCAACGTCTATATCGTGAAGAACGTCGTGGGCGACGCCGTCCCGCTCGCCACGATCTTCAAGGGCGTCGGCTGGTTCCTGGTCTGCGAGTTCTTCATCATGTGGGCCCTGATCTGGTATCCGCAGATCTCGCTCTGGCTGCCCGGCCTGATGATGGGCTGAGGGGGCACATACCGACCTGCCGGGGGCTCCGCAGGCGCTGCGGGGCCCTCGTGCTTTCTGCCCCCACCTTCCTCTGGTCCATGTATCCCCGCCGGAGGCAAACCGCGATCCGGCCTCCGGCCGGATCGCAAAACATCGTGTGCGCGCCAGCGGCGCGCGCCTTTCGACACCGCCCAAGCGAAAAGGCCCCGGGGCAGCGCCCGGGGCCTTCCGATCTCGCGCGGTCCGAACCTCAGAGGTTCGGCTGCTTCGGGTCCAGTCCGATATGCGTGCCGAGCGCCACCATGTCCGACAGCAGCTTCGCCGCGTCGTCCACCGGACCGGGTTCGTTGTTGAACTCGCGGGCCTTCTTGTGCGCCTCGTGAGCTTCCGTCACCCAGCCCTCGATGACCTCCTGGGTCATCTCGTCGCGCGGCAGCGCGCGTTCGGCCAGGACCGAGACGCCCTCGGCGCTGATCTCGGCGAAGCCGCCCGACACGGCGTATTGCGTCGTGCCGTCCGGACCTTCGACCGTCAGCACGCCCGGGCGGAGCGTGGTGATCAGCGGCGAATGCCCCTGCATCACCGTCAGGTCGCCATCCGCGCCGGGGATCTGAACCGCACTGGCTTCGCCGGAGACGAGGCTCCGTTCCGGCGACACCAGGTCGAATTTCATGTTGTCGGCCATCTATCGCCCCTTACGCAGCTTCGGCTGCCATTTTCTCGGCTTTGGCTTTCACTTCGTCGATCCCGCCAACCATGTAGAAGGCACCTTCCGGCAGGTGGTCGTATTCACCGGCCACAACCGCCTTGAAGGACGAGATCGTGTCCTCGAGCGGCACCTGCACGCCGTCGGACCCGGTGAAGACCTTCGCCACGTCGAAGGGCTGGCTGAGGAAGCGCTGGATCTTCCGGGCGCGGGCCACGGTCAGTTTGTCGTCTTCGCTCAGTTCGTCCATCCCGAGGATCGCGATGATGTCCTGCAGCGACTTGTAGCGCTGGAGAATACCCTGCACGTCGCGGGCGACCTTGTAGTGCTCTTCGCCCAGAACCGCCGGGTCCATCAGGCGCGACGAGGAGTCGAGCGGGTCCACGGCCGGGTAGATCCCGAGCTCGGAGATCGCGCGCGACAGAACGGTCGTTGCGTCGAGGTGGGCGAAGGTGGTTGCCGGTGCCGGGTCGGTGAGGTCGTCCGCGGGAACGTAGACGGCCTGGATCGAGGTGATCGAGCCCGACTTGGTCGAGGTGATCCGCTCCTGCATCGCGCCCATGTCGGTCGCCAGCGTCGGCTGGTAGCCCACTGCGGACGGGATACGGCCGAGAAGTGCGGACACTTCCGAACCAGCCTGCGTGAAGCGGAAGATGTTGTCGACGAAGAACAGAACGTCGGTCCCGGACTGGTCGCGGAACTGCTCGGCCAGCGTCAGGCCGGTCAGCGCCACGCGGGCACGCGCCCCCGGAGGCTCGTTCATCTGGCCGTAGACCAGGGCCACCTGGGAGTCTTCCAGGTTGTCCGGCTTGATCACGTTGGATTCGATCATTTCGTGGTAGAGGTCGTTCCCCTCACGGGTCCGCTCGCCCACGCCGGCGAACACGGAGTAGCCCGAGTGCACCTTCGCGATGTTGTTGATCAGTTCCATGATCAGAACGGTCTTGCCCACGCCGGCACCGCCGAAGAGGCCGATCTTGCCGCCCTTCGAGTAGGGGGCGAGCAGGTCGATCACCTTGATGCCGGTGACGAGGATTTCCGACTCGGTCGACTGTTCCGAGAACGCGGGCGCCTCGGCGTGGATCGGGCGGGTTTCCGATGCGTTCACCGGGCCCTTCTCGTCCACCGGCTCGCCGACGACGTTCAGGATCCGGCCCAGCGTCGCGTTGCCCACGGGCACGTTGATCGGGCCGTCGGTGTCGATCACTTCCTGGCCGCGGACGAGACCTTCGGTCGCGTCCATGGCGATGGTGCGGACGGTGTTCTCACCAAGGTGCTGCGCCACTTCCAGAACCAGCTTCTTGCCTTGGTTTTCGGTGGTCAGCGCGTTCAGGATCTCGGGCAGGTGGTCGTCGAACTGGACGTCGACCACGGCGCCGATGACCTGGGTCACTTTGCCTTTTGCGTTTGCCATCTGTGTTTCTCCGGTTCGGTCAGAGCGCTTCCGCGCCCGAAATGATTTCGATCAGCTCGTTGGTGATCACGGCCTGGCGCGAGCGGTTGTACTCGATCGTCAGCCGGTCGATCATGTCGCCCGCGTTCCGCGTTGCGTTGTCCATCGCGCTCATCCGCGCACCCTGTTCGGATGCGCCGTTCTCGAGCAGGGCCGCGAAGATCTGCGTGGCCACGCCCCGCGGCAGCAGGTCGGCGAGGATTTCCTCTTCCGAAGGTTCGTAGTCGTAGAGGGTCGAGGCGCCGTCGCCTTCGCCCTCTTCGGCTTCGAACTTCGCCGGGATCACCTGCTGCGCCGTCGGGATCTGGCTGATCACCGACTGGAAGCGGTTGAAGAAGATCGTCGCCACGTCGAACTCGCCCGCGTCGAAACGGGAAAGCAGATCCTTGGCGATGTCCTGCGCATTGGCATAGCCGAGCGTCTTCACCTCGCTCAGGTCGACATGGCCGATCAGCAGGTCGCTGTAATCGCGACGCAGCTGTTCGCGGCCCTTCTTGCCGACCGTGAGGATCTTCACCGTCTTGCCCGCCGCGCGCAGCTTCTCGGCATGCGACTTGGCCAGCTTGACGATGGACGAGTTGAAACCGCCGCAGAGGCCGCGTTCCGCCGTCATCACGACCAGCAGGTGCACGTCATCCTTGCCGGTGCCGCTCAGCAGCTTCGGCGCGGAATCCGACCCGCCAACGGAACCGGCGAGCTGCGCCATCACCGCGTTGAAGCGTTCGGCATAGGGCCGGGCCGCCTCGGCCGCGTCCTGTGCCCGCCGCAGTTTCGCGGCGGCCACCATCTGCATGGCCTTGGTGATCTTGCGGGTCGACTTGACCGACGCGATCCGGTTTTTCAGGTCCTTGAGGTTGGGCATGTCTCCCCCCTCTTACGCGAAGTCGGCTGCGAATTCGTCGATCACTGCCTTCAGCTTGTCCGCGGCGTCGCCCTTGATCTTCGGATCCTCGTTGGTGATCCAGTCCAGGGTGTCGGACTTCTTGTTGCGCATGAAGCTCAGCAGGTCACGCTCGAACCGTGCCACGTCGGACACCGGCAGCTTGTCGAGATAGCCGTTGGTGCCCGCGAAGATGACAACGACGATCTCGGCGTTGGTCAGCGGCGAGTACTGCGGCTGTTTCATCAGCTCGGTCAGGCGCGCACCCCGGTTCAGCAACCGCTGGGTCGAGGCGTCGAGGTCCGAACCGAACTGGGCGAAGGCCGCCATCTCGCGGTACTGGGCGAGCGACAGTTTCACCGGGCCGGCGACCGAGGACATGGCCGAGGTCTGGGCCGACGAACCGACGCGCGAGACCGACAGACCGGTGTTCACGGCCGGGCGGATGCCCTGGTAGAACAGTTCGGTTTCCAGGAAGATCTGGCCGTCGGTGATCGAGATCACGTTGGTCGGAATGAACGCCGACACGTCGCCGCCCTGGGTTTCGATGATCGGCAGCGCGGTCAGCGAGCCCGAACCGAAGTCCTCGTTCAGCTTCGCCGAACGCTCCAGCAGGCGGGAGTGGAGGTAGAAAACGTCGCCCGGGTAGGCTTCACGCCCCGGCGGACGGCGGAGCAGCAGGGACATCTGGCGGTAGGCCACGGCCTGCTTGGAGAGGTCATCGTAGATGATCAGCGCGTGGCGGCCGTTGTCGCGGAAGAACTCCGCCATCGCGGTCGCGGTGTAGGGCGCGAGGTACTGCATCGGCGCCGGGTCGGACGCGGTTGCGGCGACGACGATGGAATAGGCCATCGCGCCGGTTTCCTCGAGCTTCTTCACCAGCTGCGCCACGGTGGAGCGCTTCTGGCCGATCGCGACGTAGACGCAGTAGAGCTTCTTGCTCTCGTCGTCGCCCGCCGCTTCGTTGTAGCTCTTCTGGTTCAGGATCGCGTCGAGCGCCACGGCGGTCTTGCCGGTCTGACGGTCGCCGATGATCAGCTCACGCTGGCCGCGGCCGATCGGGATCATGGCGTCGATCGACTTGAGGCCGGTCGCCATCGGCTCGTGCACCGATTTGCGCGGGATGATGCCCGGCGCCTTCACGTCGGCGAGCGAACGCTCGGTGGTTTCGATCGGGCCCTTGCCGTCCAGCGGGTTGCCGAGGCCGTCGACCACGCGGCCGAGCATGCCGTCACCCACGGGGACGTCCACGATCGAGTTGGTCCGCTTGACGACATCGCCTTCCTTGATGTCGCGGTCGGAGCCGAAGATCACGACGCCGACGTTGTCGCTTTCCAGGTTGAGCGCCATCCCGCGGATACCGCCGGGGAATTCGACCATCTCACCGGCCTGCACCTTGTCGAGCCCGTGCACGCGGGCGATACCGTCGCCGACCGAGAGCACCCGGCCGACTTCGGCCACTTCGGCTTCCTGACCGAAGTTCTTGATCTGGTCCTTGAGGATCGCAGAGATTTCGGCTGCTTGGATACCCATCTTATCCGACCTCTTTCATAGCATTCTGGAGGGAATTGAGCTTCGACCGGATCGAGGTATCGATCATCCGAGAGCCCACCTTGACGACAAGACCGCCGATGAGGCTTTCATCGACGGTCGCATTGATCTTCACGTCCTTGCCGACCGAGGCGGCCAGCGTCTTGGACAGTTTTTCCGACTGGGTCTTGGTCAGAGCCTTGGCGCTCACCACGTCGGCGGTCACCTCGCCCTTGTGCTCGGCGATCTTCTCGCGCAGCACGGCCACCAGTTGCGGCAGCACGAAGAGGCGCCGTTTCGAGGCCATCAGCCCCAGCGTGTTCTTCATGGTGCCGGAGAGGCCCATCTTGTCGGCGAGCGCGGCCACGGCCTTGCCCTGCGCATCGCGCGAATAGACGGGAGACCCGATCAGGTCGCGGAAATCGGCGCTGTCCTTCAGCGCCGCGTCCAGCGTGTCGATATCCTGTTCGAGGGCGTCGAGCCCGTTGTCACCCTTGGCGATGTCGAAGACGGCAGTCGCATAGCGCGCGGCGATGCCGGATGAGATCGAAGCTGGTTCGGACACGTCCACCCTTCCGCGTTTGGGCCCCAGGTCTGCGCGCAAGCGAACGCGGCCCCGGGGCGAGGGAGCCTTGATGATGCTCAAAGCAACAAAATCGGCGTGGGTGTAGCAGAGGGTTCCGGGGCGGGCAACCTTCCATAAAGGCTTTTCCATGCACGCCATCGCCCTGATTTGCTGGGGGTGACGCGACGTGCCCGAAACTCGGTCGCGCCGTTAGCGCCACCGCACCTCGAAACGCCGCGCCGGACGATTCTGTTCCGTGACATGACGGGTGCCGTGACGGCCCCCCGGGGCCGCCTCGGACCGGGGTCTCACTCGGCCGTCCGGGCGGTTCCCGGCTTGCCCGCACCCAGCCCCTCGAGCACCTTCAGACCCTTCGGCGCATGGGCCTTCACCCCCGGTCCCGAGGGCAGCTGCACGCGCTTCGTCGCCTCCACCATCAGCACGCCGCCGGCCATCACCATCCCGAAGGTCTGGCCCAGCTTCTCCCAGGTGTTGCCGGTCTTGCGCCAGAACCGCCGCGGCGACGGCGGCTGGAAGAGCGTGTGGACATGGCGCTCGGGGATGAAGGCGTGCCGCTTGAGCTGCGCCTCGAGCTGGCTCTGGCTGTAGGGCCGCCCGTGGCCGAAGGGCGTGCCGTCCGAGCGCGCCCAGAGGCCGGAGCGGTTCGGCACCACGAAGAGCGCCTTGCCCCCCGGGCCGAGCACGCGGAAACATTCCTCCAGAAGGTTCGACGGCTGCTCGCTGACCTCCAGCCCGTGCATCACCACCAGCTTGTCGACATGCCCGGTCTCGATCGGCCACATGGTCTCTTCGCAGAGCACGCTGACATTGGGCATCCCCGCGGGCCAGGGCATCACCCCCTGCGGCGCGGGCATCAGCGCGACGACCCGGCGGGCCTGCGCGAGGTAGGGGCGCAGCAGGGGCGCGGCAAAGCCGAAGCCCGCCACGGTCTGGCCCTTCGCCTCGGGCCAGAGCCCCAGCATCCTGTCCCGGACATGCTGCTGGGCCGCCCGGCCCAGCATCGACCGGTAATAGAAGTTCCGCAGGTCGGTCACGTCCTGATGCATTGCACCTCCGCCGCGCATGGGTTTGCATGGGACACAATAGCAATGCGGAGATCTTTTGCCATGCCCATGGACCTCGTGACGATTCCCTGCCGGAGCGACAATTACGCCTACCTCTTCCACGATGCCGCCAGCGGAGAGACCGCGCTGATCGACATCCCCGAGGCGCAGCCGATCCTCGACGAGCTCGACCGGCGGGGCTGGACGCTCAGCCAGATCTGGATCACCCACCACCACCCCGACCATGTCGAGGGGCTCGAGGGCGTTCTGGCGAAGCACCCGGCCCCGGTTACCGGCGGCAAGGCCGATGCGCACCGCCTGCCGAAGCTCGACCGCGCGGTCGCGGAAGGCGACACGCTCGAGATCGCGGGCGAGACCGGGCATGTGATCGACGTCTCGGGCCACACCGTCGGCCATCTTGCCTTCCACTTCCCCGAAAGCCGCGTCGCCTTCACCGCCGACAGCCTGATGGCCTGGGGCTGCGGGCGTGTCTTCGAGGGGACGATGCCGCAGATGTGGGAAAGCCTGCAGAAGCTCGCCGCGCTGCCGCCCGAGACGGTGATCGCCTCGGGCCACGAATACACGACCGCGAACGGAAAGTTCGCGCTCACCATTGAACCGGAAAATCCCGACTATATCTCTCGCATGAAGTCGGTCGAGGCCGCACGGGCCGCCGGCGAAGCCACCGTTCCTTCCGTTCTCTCGGAGGAACTCCTCACCAACCCCTTCCTCCGCGCCGACACTCCGGAACTTCGCGAAGCCATCGGGATGCCCGACCAGCCCGCCGCAGATGTCTTTGCCGAAGTGCGCCGCAGGAAGGACAATTTCTAGCCTCCGGGACCTCCCTGCACTGCTGCAAAGACACGCGGCGCTGCATCGGTCGCGGGAAATGTGAACGATACATCTCAAATAGTCCTTGAAGAGTGGCCACAATCGACCAAACTTTAAGACTATGAGGCCATGGTTGGGACCGGGGCCCTCACGCCCCGCTCCGACCCAATTCAGAAGGAGCACCCAGTTGCCTTCATTCTCGACGACACTGGAACAGGCAATCCACGCCGCGCTTGCACTCGCGAACGCGCGACGTCACGAATTCGCGACGCTGGAGCACCTGTTGCTGGCGTTGATCGACGAACCGGACGCGGCCAAGGTGATGAAGGCCTGTTCGGTGGATACCGAAGACCTCCGCAAGACCCTCGTTGAATTCATCGAGGACGATCTTTCCAACCTCGTCACCGACGTGGACGGCTCCGAAGCGGTGCCGACCGCCGCGTTCCAGCGCGTGATCCAGCGCGCCGCGATCCACGTGCAAAGCTCGGGCCGGACCGAAGTGACCGGCGCGAACGTCCTGGTGGCCATTTTCGCCGAACGTGAATCGAATGCGGCCTATTTCCTGCAGGAGCAGGAGATGACCCGCTACGATGCCGTCAACTTCATCGCCCATGGCGTGGCGAAGAACCCCGCCTTCGGCGAAAGCCGCCCCATATCGGGCGCCTCGGAGATCGAGGAGGAAGCCACGAATACCTCCCAGACTGAACAGCACGACGGCAAGGAAAGCGCGCTCGACAAGTATTGCGTGGACCTGAACGCCAAGGCGCGCCACGGCGACGTGGACCCGCTGATCGGCCGTGCCCAGGAGGTCGAGCGCTGCATCCAGGTGCTCTGCCGCCGCCGCAAGAACAATCCGCTGCTCGTGGGCGACCCGGGCGTCGGCAAGACCGCCATCGCGGAAGGCCTCGCCCGCAAGATCATCAGCGGCGAGACCCCCGAGGTGCTGTCGAAGACCACCATCTTCTCGCTCGACATGGGCGCGCTGCTGGCCGGCACCCGCTATCGCGGCGATTTCGAGGAGCGGCTGAAAGCCGTGGTGACGGAGCTCGAGGAGCACCCCGACGCCGTCCTCTTCATCGACGAGATCCACACGGTGATCGGCGCCGGCGCCACCTCGGGCGGGGCGATGGACGCCTCGAACCTGCTGAAGCCCGCGCTTCAGGGCGGCAAGCTGCGCTGCATGGGCTCCACCACCTACAAGGAGTTCCGCCAGCATTTCGAGAAGGACCGCGCGCTCTCCCGCCGGTTCCAGAAGATCGACGTGAACGAGCCGACGGTCGATGACACGGTGAAGATCCTCAAGGGCCTCAAGCCCTATTTCGAGGAGCATCACAGCGTCAAGTACACCGCCGACGCGATCAAGTCGGCCGTGGAGCTGTCGGCGCGCTACATCAACGACCGGAAACTGCCGGACAAGGCCATCGACGTGATCGACGAGGCCGGCGCCGCGCAGCACCTGATCGCGGAAAGCAAGCGCCGCAAGACCATCGGCGCGAAGGAGATCGAGGCCGTGGTGGCCAAGATCGCCCGCATCCCGCCCAAGTCGGTCTCGAAGGACGATGCAGAGGTGCTGAAGGACCTGGAAGGCTCGCTCAAGCGGGTGGTCTTCGGGCAGGACAAGGCCATCGACGCCCTCGCCTCGGCCATCAAGCTGGCCCGCGCGGGCCTGCGCGAGCCCGAGAAGCCGATCGGCAACTACCTCTTCGCCGGCCCCACCGGTGTCGGCAAGACGGAGGTCGCCAACCAGCTCGCCGACACGCTCGGCGTGGAACTGCTGCGCTTCGACATGTCGGAATACATGGAGAAACACGCGGTCTCCCGCCTGATCGGCGCGCCTCCGGGCTATGTCGGCTTCGACCAGGGCGGCCTGCTCACCGATGGCGTGGACCAGCATCCGCATTGCGTGCTCCTGCTCGACGAGATCGAGAAGGCGCATCCGGATGTCTACAACATCCTGCTGCAGGTGATGGACCACGGGAAACTGACCGACCATAACGGCCGGACGGTGAACTTCCGCAACGTGATCCTCATCATGACGTCGAACGCGGGCGCCACGGAACAGGCCAAGGCCGCCATCGGCTTCGGCCGCGACCGGCGCGAGGGCGAGGACACCGCCGCCATCGAGCGGACCTTCACGCCCGAATTCCGGAACCGTCTGGACGCCGTGATCTCCTTCGCGCCGCTGCCGAAAGAGGTCATCATGCAGGTGGTCGAGAAGTTCGTCCTGCAACTGGAAGCCCAGCTTCTGGACCGCGGCGTGACCATCGAGCTGACGAAGCCCGCCGCCGAATGGCTGGCCGAAAAGGGCTACGACGACAAGATGGGCGCCCGGCCCCTGGCCCGCGTGATCCAGGAGAACATCAAGAAGCCGCTCGCCGAGGAACTGCTCTTCGGCAAGCTGACCAAGGGCGGCGTCGTCCGCGTCGCGGTCAAGAACGGCGAGATCGACCTCCAGATCGACGGACCCGACCGGCCGCGGCTCTCGGGCAACAAGCCGCCCCTGCTGACGGCGGAGTGATACGGCAAGAGGGCGCCCCCCGGGGCGCCCTTTTCTCATGACGCGGACCGCTCGTCCCCTCGGAATCGCACGATGCGCCTGCTGCTCCTCCTTGTCCTGATCGCCTCCCCCCTCGCCGCAGAGCCCCCGCGCCTTGCCCTGCCCGTCGATTGCACGTTGGGAGAGACCTGCCACATCCAGTCCTACGTCGACATCGACCCGACCGATGGCGCGCTCGACCATGCCTGCGGGACCCTCAGCTACGACACCCACAAGGGCACGGATTTCGCCCTGCCCGACCTCGCGGCGATGGTGGCGGGCGTGAGCGTGCTGGCGGCCGCTCCGGGCCGGGTGCGGGCGGTGCGCGACGGGATGGCGGACGTGCTCTATACCGAGGCGGAGGATCTCGGCGGGCAGGATTGCGGCAACGGCGTCGTCATCGCCCACCCGGACAGCTGGGAAACGCAGTATTGCCACCTCCGGCAGGGCTCCGTCGCGGTCCGCGAGGGTCAGGAGGTCGAGGCCGGGACGCGGCTCGGGCGCATCGGCCTGTCGGGCCGGACGCAGTTCCCGCACCTGCACCTGTCCGTCCGCCACGAGGGCCGCGTGATCGACCCCTTCGCCCCCGATGCCGCCCCCGGGCAATGCGGCGCGCCGGGCGAGAGCCTGTTCGAGACGACCCTTCCCTACCGGTCCGGCGGCCTGATCGCCGCGGGCTTTGCCGAGGCGGTGCCGGACTATGCCGCGATCAAGGCCGGCACCGCCGCCGCGCCCGCGCTCGGGGCGAAGGGACCGGCACTGGTCATCTGGGGATTCGCCTATGGCAGCCGACCCGGCGACGTGATGCGGCTGACGATCACCCAGCCCGACGGCACGACCTACCTGAGCACCGAGGCCGGGATCGACCGCCAGCAGGCGCAGTATTTCCGCGCCGCCGGCAAGCGCATCCGGCGCGGGCTGCGGCCCGGCAGATACGCGGGGACCGTCACGCTGCTGCGCGACGGGCGGCCCTACGACAGCCGCGAGACCGCGGTCATCGTGAGGTGATCAGCGCTCGGTCAGCTTGAGCTCGATCCGCCGGTTCTGCGCGCGGGCCTCCGGGCTGTCGCCCTCGGCGAGCGGCTGGTACTGGCCGAAACCGTTGGCCGACAGCCGCTCGGGCGGCAGGCCCAGCACGTCGGACATGTAGCGCACGACCGAGAGGGCCCGCGCCTGGCTGAGCTCCCAGTTGTCGGCGAACTGGGCCGACGGGATGAGCGGCACGTCGTCTGTGTGACCGTCCACCTGCAGGATCCAGTCGATGCCCTGCGGGATCGCGGCCGCGATCTCCTCGATCAGCCGGGCGACCTTGGCGATCTCGGTCTGGCCCTCGGCCGACAGCCGCGCCTCGCCCGGGGCGAAGAGCACCTCGGACGAGAAGACGAAGCGGTCGCCCACCACGTTGACCCCGTCCCGGTCGCTCATCAGGTCACGCAGCCGCCCGAAGAACTCGGAGCGGTATTTCTCGAGGTCCTTCTTCTCGGCCTCCAGCCGCTTGCGCTCGGCCTCCTCCAGCTCGGCCCGGCGCCGCTGTTCGGCCGCCGCCTGCGCGAGCGCCGCATTGAGGTCGCGCCCGAGCGAGGCGAGCTGCACCCTGGAGGCCTTGTCCCGCTCCTTCGCGTCGTCCAGGAGCGCCTGGAGCGAGCCGAGCTGTGAGCGCAGCGCGGCCACCTGCTGGTTCAGCAGGGCGGCGCGGCGCTGGCTCTCGGCCGATTTCGCCTCGGTCGCGTCCAGCTCCTTCTGCGCCTGCCTCAGCAGCACCTCGCGCTGCTCGCTCTCGCTCAGCCGCTCTTCGGCCCGCTGCTCGGCCTTCAGCTTCGCGGCAAGCGCCGCGGTCAGCTGCTTCTGAATCTCGTCGCGGTCCATCGCGCCCGCCTCGGCCGCGGCCTTCGCCGCCAGCGCCTCGGCCAGCTGCCGCTCGAGAGAGCCGACCTGCTCCGCCGCGCCCGCCTCGGCCTTGGTCACCGCGTCCCTGGCCCGGGTCAGCGCGGTTTCCAGCGTGGTCAGCTTCTGCTGCATCTCGGCGATGCGGCGTGCGTTCCGGGCGGCGCTCTCCTCGGCCGCCGCGAGGTCTTCTTCCAGCGCGGCCTTGTCCTGGCGCAGCGCATCGGCCGCGGTCTCCGAGGCCATCGCCGCATCCAGCCGCTTCTCGAGCCCCTCGCGGGTCTGCGCCGCGCGGGCGATCGCCGCCTCCATGGCCGCGATCCGCGCCTCGACCGCGTCCAGCTCCGACGCCTTCTCCTCCGTCGCCGCCCTGGCCGCCGCCACGTCGGCGCGCAGCCCCTCGAGCCGGGCGTTGGCCTGCCGCGTCGCCGCCTCGGCCTGCGCCAGCCGGGCGGCCCCTGCCGCGCGCTCTTCCTCGACCCGCGCTTCGGCCGCGGCCAGGGCGGCCCGCGCGTCGCTCAGCTCCCGCTCGAGCGCCGCCCGCGCCGAACCCGCTGCATCGCCCGCCCGCTCGGCCTCGCGCTGCATGTCCGCAAGCCGGGATTCCAGCGCGGCCACCTCGGCGCGGGCCTGCGACCGGGCGTCCTCCACCTCGGCCCGCGCGCGCGCCGCATCCTCGCGGGCCGCGTCGCGCTCGGTCCGGATGGCGGCGATCTGCGCGTTCAGCTCGGTCTCGGCCGCCTCGCGGGCCTCGCCCGCGCGGGTCAGCGCGGCCTCGATCACCCCGAGCCGCGCCTCCAGCTCGGCAAGCTTCGCATCGCGGTCCTCGACATCGGCCAGCGCCGCGGCCAGCTGCGCCTCGACCGAATTGAGCTGCGAGAGCGTCGCGCCCCGGCCGCTTTCGGCCCGGCGCAACTGCGCCTGCGTCCGGTCCAGATCGCCTTCCAGCGCCGCGACCCGCTCGCCCGCCTCGGCCAGTGCCGCGTCCTTGCCGGCCACCGCCTCCTGCGCGGCGGCGAGCGCCGTGCGGACCTCTTCCAGCGCCGCCTCGCGCGCGGCCAGCGCTTCGCGGCTTTCCTCGAGCGCGGCGGTGGTGGTGGCGAGGTCCTCGCCGAGCGAGGTGACCTCGCTCCGGCCCTGGTCGCGCGACATCAGCGCGGCGGCCAGCTGCGCGGTCAGGTCGTCGCTCGTGTCCTGGGCCGCGGCGAGCAGGGTCAGCGTCTCTTCGGCGCGCTTGCGCTGCTCTTCCAGCGCCAGCGTCATCGCCGTCAGCTCGTCCTCGGCACCCTGCAGCCGTTCGCGCAGCGCTTGGGCCGCAGCGGCCTCGGCGAGGCGGGCCTTCTCCTCGTCCGACAGGTCGGCCTCGAGCGTGGCCACCTGCTCGGACAGCGCGGCATTCTCGGTGCCCGCCTCCGCATTCCGGGTCCGCAGGTCCGCGATCAGCGCCTCGAGCGCCTCGCGCCGGGCGGCGGCAAGCCGCGCCTCCTCGGCGCCGGCGTCGATCTCGTCGCGGGCCTTCGACAGCGCCAGCTGCAGCGCGTCGCGGTCCGATACGAGCGCGTCGCGTGTCTCCTCCAGCGCCGCCACCTGGTCGCGCGCGTCGTTGCGTTCAGCGAGCAGCGCCGCGACCTGGCTTTCGAAATCGGTGATCGAGGCCTCGGCCGTGCGCAGATCCTGCGCGGTGCGGTCCCTCTCGGTCTGGAGCGCCGCCACCTGCGCCTCGTAATCGCTGATCGCGGCCCGGGCGTTGCGCAGATCGGCCGCCGCGGCGTCCCGTTCGGCGGTCAGCGCGGCGATCGCCTCGGCCTGCGAGGCCGCCCTGTCCTCGGCCCGGTCGAGCGTCGCGTTCAGCGTGCCCAGCTCACCTTCGAGCCGCTGCGACCTGTCGCGTTCCAGCCCGAGCGCCTGCGCCAGCGCGGCCAGCTCCGAGCCGAGCTCGTCGAGCTCGGTCTCCTGCCCGGTGATCGTCTCCTTCAGCACGAACTGCACGACCATGAAGATCGTCAGGACGAACATCAGCACCAGCAGAAGCCCGGTCATCGCGTCAACGAAGCCGGGCCAGATCGCGTGCTGGAAACGGTTGCCGGAGCGCCGGGACAGCGCCATGGATCAGCCCTCCTGGCCGCCGCCCGCCTTGTGGACCGGAGCGGGGCGCATTGTGCCCGTGACGGAACCGGGGCGCCGCGCCGACGCCTGCACCGCCTTGGCCAGAGCCGCGAGATCGGTCCGCAGCTCGGTCATGGTTTCCTGCCGCCCGGCCGAGATTTCCTCGAGGATGCGCAGCATCTGCACGTCGATCGAGCGCAGCCGCATCCGGCTCTCGGCGTCGAGCCCTTCGCCCGTCTCGCGCCGGGCAAGATGATCCAACAGCCTTTCCTGCCCGTCGGCCACCCTTTCGAGCGCGGGTATCACGTCGTTTTGTTCCGCCTGTGACTCCATCCTCGCAGCCAGCACGGCGATGGCGTCGGTCAGCGCGCCGACTTTTTCGTCCAGCGTGGCCCGGTTCCGGTCGGACTGGGCGAAGAGGGTCTGCAGGTCCTGCATCTGCCCGCTCATGTGCTCGGCCATGTGGTCGACCATCCCGGCGAGCGCCGCGGCCTCGCCGCCCATCTCGCCCGCGTCGGAAGCGAAGGAGACCCGGGTGATCGTCGACATCCACTCTTCGAGTTCGCGGTAGAAGCGGTTCTGCCCCTGCCCCGCGAAGAGCTCCAGCAGCCCCACGACCAGCGACCCCGCGAGCCCCAGGAGCGACGAGGCAAACGCCACCCCCATGCCGCCGAGCTGCGCCTCGAGCCCGGTCATCAGGCGGTTGAACACCTCGACCCCGCCCTCGCCGTCCTGCGGCGCCAGGCTGCGGATCGTGTCGACCACGGCGGGGACCGTGGTGGCGAGGCCGTAGAAGGTGCCGAGCAGCCCGAGGAAGATCAGCAGGTTGACGATGTAGCGCGTGATGTCGCGCGCCTCGTCGATCCGCATCGCGACGGATTCGAGGATCGAGCCCGCCGAGGTCGACGAGATCTGCATCCGCCGCGAGCGCGACCGGAGCAGCGTCGCCAGCGGCGTCAGCAGGCGGGGGGCATGCACGCCCTCGTCGTCGATCCGGTCGGCGGCGAAGGCCTCGATCCAGCGGACCGACGAGATCAGCTGCGCGACCTGCCAGAAGCAGGAGATCACGCCGATGAAGAAGACGAAGGCGATGAAACCGTTCAGGTAGGGGTTCGCGATGAAGACCGGCAGGACGCGCGGCGCGGCGAGGAACACGCCGAGCCCGGTCAACGCGAGCACGAGGACCATCGACATGATCTGCCGGATGGGCTGGGAAAACTGCGTCTGGGCCTCTCGGTCCGGCTGGTCCATGGAGGGGACGTGTCCTGAAACTGGTGTGTTGCGGGCCGATTTCGTCGCGAGGAGCGGCCCCGGGTTCGCGCGGATCCTACGGGTTGGGCGCAATCAAGCCAAGGACTTATCCACGATCCGGCGCACCGCCTGCGCGATCCGCGACAATTCCGGATCGGCAATGCCGAGGACGTCCAGATGTTCGGCGGTCGACCACAGGTAATCCCGGTTCGGCCCCCGCCCGCCATGGGCGCGGGCGATGATGCGGGCCTGCTCGGCCTCGCTCAGCCCGCCGCAATACTGCGCGTGGTCGCGATCGACCACATAGGCCAGCGCCTCGACCTCGCGCCCGTCGTCGAGCCGCACCGGCAGCCTGCGTTCGACATAGGCCGACGAGATCAGCTCGCGTTCCCGCAACGCCGCGAGGATCTCCTCCCGGCCCGCGTCGGGGATCCGCAGCGCCAGCCCGCGGCATTCGGCCCCGGGGTGCGCATCGAGCGCGAGGACCAGCCCGGGCTCCTCGACGCTGCCGCGATGGTGGATCGAGCTCATGCAGAAGCTGCGCGCATACCCCGGCAGGGTCGCGGTCACGGCCTCGGCCGCCTCGAATTCGGGGTTCCACATCAGAGAGCCGTAGCCGAAGACCCACAGGGACATAACGATCCTTTCACTGGCCGTGCCCCGCGCGACCTTGTATTCGCCGCCGCACGGGTCATCTGCCCCGGTATCAAAAACCTGCGCCGATCAACAGGGGGCCAGCTTGAAACGTCTGCTCATCGTCATCCTCGTCGCGGCCGCGGCATGGTCGGGCTACTGGTTCATAGGGTCCTACGGCCTGAAATCGGCCTATGAGGGCTGGTTCGAGGCCCGGCGCGAGGACGGCTGGCAGGCCGATTACGCCGATCTTTCCGTGCGCGGCTTCCCGAACCGGTTCGACACGACCTTCACCGACCTCGCCATCGCCGATCCCGCCACGGGCTGGGCATGGGAGGCGCCGTTCTTCCAGCTGCTCGCGCTGTCCTACCGGCCGAATTCCGTGATCGCGGTCTTCCCGCCGGAAAGCACCATCGCCACCCCGAACGAACGGCTTGCGCTGACCACCTCGGACACCAAGGCCAGCCTCACGCTCGGCGCCTCCTCCCGGCTGCCGCTGCAACGGGCGACGCTCGTGGGCAGCGACCTGATGGTCGAAGGCGTCGAAACCGTCTCGCTCGACTCGCTGCGCCTGGCGGCCGAGCTGCTGCCGGGGTCCGAGACCGATTACCACCTCGGCTTCCGGGCCGAGGGGCTGGCCCTGCCCGACCCGCTGCTCGGGCGCCTGTCCGGCGGCGTGGCGCTGCCCGATCTGGTGGACAAGGTGCATGTGGATGCGGATGTGAAGTTCGACGCGCCCTGGGACCTCGACGCGATCGAGCAGCGGCGCCCGCAGCCGCGCCACCTCCGCCTGCGGCTGGCCGAGGCGGAATGGGGCGCGCTGAAGCTCTCGGCCACCGGAGAGCTCGACATCGACGCGGCCGGCACGCCGACGGGCGAGATCGCGGTCAAGGCCGAGAACTGGCGCGACATGCTCGACCTCGCCGTCGCGGCGGGCGCGCTGCCCGAGAGCGTGGCCGCCTCTGCCGAGAAGGCGCTCGGGCTGGTCGCGGGCCTCTCGGGCCGGGCCGACACGCTGAACGCCACCATCGCCTTCCGCGACGGCGGCATGTACCTCGGCCCCGTGCCCCTGGGCGAGGCCCCGGTGATGGCGCTCAGGTAGCGGTCAGCGGCAGTAGGTGCCCGCGCGATACCGCGCGGTGTCGAGGTGGAAATGGTCGCGGTGGAACCGGTCGGCATTCGGACCGAGCACCGTGCCGAAGGGACCGCAGGCCGCCTTGTGCATCGCCCGCATCACCTTGGCGTGGTTGCCGCTCCAGTCGCGCAGGACGCTCAGTTCCTGCCCGTTCCGCAGCTTGAAGCCCGAGATGTCGATTGCATGGCCCCGGCCGTGTTCCGACAGCTTGGCGCCGCGCTGGTTGTTCCGCGTCCGGCAGACGTAGTGTGCCGCGACCCGCAGCTCCGACAGGCCTCCGCCGAGGGTGCCGATCGCCGGGCGGGCCGCCTGCGCCACCCAGGCATTCAGCGCGCGGGCCGTGGTGCAATCCATCACCGCATGGGTCGACAGCGACACCCCCGCGACCGAGGAGATGCGGACCGCGTCCTGCACCCCGCAGGCGCCCTTGCCCGAGACATTGCCGATCGAGATGCCCTGGATGTCCTCCACCCCGCAGACCATCTTGCCACGCTTGGCGGCGCCGACGCGCTTGGCGTTGTCCTCCACGTTGCGGCTTCGCTGGCGCGGGCGCAGAAGCGCGAGGAGCGTGTTCGGCTTCTTCTCGACCTCGCGCTTCACGCCGAGATCCTCGGGCCGGGTCTCGCGCTGCGGGGCGGCCGCGGTCCGGCTGGGGGCGGCCGGCTTGCCGGCCCCGCGCAGGAGGTCGAGGACCGTGGGCTTCTGTTCGGTCTGGACCTCTTGCTGAATTTGCGGCTGCGCCTGGGGCTTGGGCTGGGCGGCAGCCTCCTGCGCGGCGGCGCTGGCCGCGGCCAGCTGCTCGGCCATGCCCGCGTCGTCCCGCGCCTTTGGTCGCAGGGCGCTCCGCAGCCCCCCGGTCACGGACGGCTCGGCGGGGCGTGCCTCGGCCGCGGCGGCGGGGGCGGGCCGGGCCACCGTGGCCTCGGCCTGCACCGCGCGGGCCTGCGGGCGGAGCGACCGGGACGGGGCGTCGGCGAGAGCGCCGCCGGCCGTCGAGAAGACCAGAACCAGCGGCAGCCATCTCATTTCCGGGAGCCTCCCCGGCCGAAGTCGGGCGCGTCGGTGTCCTGGCCGGCGTCGATGATCCCGCGCCGGATCGCCCGTGTGCGGGTGAAGTAATCGTGCAGCAAGTCTCCGTCCCCCGTTCTGATCGCCCGTTGCAGGGCAAAGAGTTCTTCGGTGAAGCGGCCGAGGATCTCGAGCGTCGCGTCCTTGTTGGTGAGGAACACGTCGCGCCACATCGTCGGGTCGGAGGCCGCGATCCGGGTGAAATCCCGGAACCCGGCGGCGGAGTACTTGATGACTTCGCTGTCCGTCACCCGACGCAGATCGTCGGCCACGCCTACCATGGTATAGGCGATCAGGTGCGGGGTGTGCGAGGTCACGGCGAGAACGAGGTCGTGATGAGCGGGATCCATCTCATCGACATTGGCGCCCATCCCCTCCCAGAGCGCCCGGAGCGCGGCCGTGGCGCCCTCGTCGGTGCCCTCCACCGGCACCAGCAGGCACCAGCGGTTGTCGAAGAGCTCGGCGAAGCCCGAGGTCGGACCGGAATGCTCGGTCCCCGCCAGCGGGTGCGCGGGAACGAAATGCACGCCCTCGGGGATATGCGGCAGCACCGCCTCGATGACCGCGGCCTTGACCGAGCCGACGTCGGTCACGGTCGCGCCGGGCTTCAGGTGCGGGGCGATCTCCTCGGCCACCGCGCCCATGGCACCCACGGGCACGCAGAGCACCACGAGGTCCGCGCCCTCCACCGCCTCGATCGCGGTGTCGCAGACCCGGTCGCAGAGCCCGATCCGGCGCGCGGTCTCCCGCGTGGCCTCGGTGCGGGCATAGCCCGTCACCTCGCCGGCCAGCCCGCCGCGCTTGATCGACCAGAACATCGACGAGGCGATCAGACCCAGCCCGATCAGCGCGACGCGCTCGTATACCTGCGCCATCAGCGCACCCCCTTGAATGTGCCGATGGCATGGACGACCCGGCGGCAGGCGCTTTCGTCGCCCACCGTGATCCGCAGGCAATCGGGCAGGCCGTAGCCGCCCACCTTGCGCACGAGGATCCCGTTTTCCTTGAGCGCCTTGTCGCAGGCGTCGGCCTCTTCCGGGTTTGCAAACCGGGCGAGCACGAAGTTTGCAAAGCTCTCGTCGCACCCGACGCCCATCTGGACAAGCGCGTTGCGCAGCCAGTGCCGCCAGCGGGCGTTCTCCTCGCGGCAGCGGGCGGTGAACTCCACGTCGCGCACGGCGGCCTCGGCCGCGGCCATCTGGCCCTCGCTCAGGTTGAAGGGCTGCCGCAGGCGGTTGAGCACGTCGATCACCTCGCGCCGGGCATAGCCCCAGCCGATGCGCAGCCCGCCGAGCCCGTGGATCTTCGAGAATGTCCGCGTCATCACCACGTTCGGATAGGCATCGACCAGACCCGCCCCGCCGTCGAACCCGTCGGCGAATTCCGCATAGGCGCCGTCATGCACCAGCAGGACGTGTTTCGGCAGGCCGCTGGCAAGCCGCTCGAGCTCTGCCTCGGTCAGCATCGTGCCCGTCGGGTTCGCGGGGTTCGCGATGAAGACGATCCGCGTCCGGTCGGTCACCGCGCCGAGAATCGCCTCCACGTCGATCCGGCGCTCGGCCTCTGGCACGGTGACGGGCGTGGCCCCGGCGGCATGGGCGAGGATCGGATACATGGAGAACCCGTGCTCGGTGGTGATCACCTCGTCCCCCGGCCCGGCATAGGCCTGCGTGATGAACTGCAGGACCTCGTCCGACCCGACGCCGCAGATGATCCGGTCGGGGTCCAGCCGGTGGATCTCTCCGATCGCGGCACGCAGCGCGGCATGGTCGGTGTTTGGATAGCGGTGGAGGTTCACGGCCGCGCGCAGATAGGCGTCGCGCGCCTTGTCGGAGCAGCCGTAATGGTTCTCGTTCGACGAGAGCTTCAGCACCTCGTCGCGCCCCTCGATCCGGGCCTCTCCACTCACGTAGAGCGCGATTTCCATGATGCCCGGCTGGGTCGGGATCTGGTTGGACATGGTGAACCCCCGTAAAGTCCGCCCGTCATAACGAAGCGGTGCGGCTTAGGCCATAGGCTCCGCGCGTCCCGGTGCCGGGCGTTTCGCCGCGTGGCGGCTGGCCGGGACCGCCACCGGCACCCGTCTGCAGATGGAGCAGACCGGCGTCGCGGCCGATCAGCCGCGGTCGGCGGCGCGACGCAGGGCTGGCCCCGGTTCCTTGATGCCCTGCAGACGGTGCTGGCGCGCGTCGGAGAGGCCGCGCGATGAACCGCGCGGTCCGGCAGTTCCACCGCCGGGTGTCGATCCTCTTCACCCTCTCCGTCGCCCGTGATCTTCGCGATGATGAGCATCGGGTGCGAACGGCCGGGCCCGGCGCGCCGCAGCGCTGCTAGGCCAGTCGCTCCAGCACGTTCCGGAAGGCCCAGGGATTGGCCTCGTCGAGGTCCTCGGGGAATTGCGTCTGCCGGTCGGTGAGCGGCGTCCAGTCGGTGTAATGCCCCTCGACCGGCCCGAGATAGGGCAGCTGCACCTCGAGGCACCGCTTGTGGTCCATCTCGTCGGTCTCGACGATCCCGGCCTGCGGGTTCTCGAGCGCCCAGACCATCCCCGCGAGCACGGCCGAGGTCACCTGCAACCCGGTCGCGTTCTGATCGGGCGCCAGCGCCTTCGCCTCGTCGTTCGACAGCCGCGAGCCGTACCAGAGCGCGTTCTTCTCGTGGCCGAAGAGCAGCACGCCCAGCTCGTCGATCCCGCCCGGTTCGATCTCGTCCACATCGAGGATGTGATGCACGTCCTGGATCTGGTTCGAGCCGAACATCTCGTGCAGCGAGAGCACCGCATCGTCGCAGGGGTGGTAGGCATAATGGCAGGTCGGCCGGAACTCCGGCTTCTGCGGCGCGCCGACGGTGTAGTAATCCGCGATCGAGATCGCCTCGTTATGGGTCACGAGGAAGCCGAACTGCGGCCCCGGGGTCGGGCACCACGTCCGGATCCGCGTGGCCGCACCGGGCTGCTCCAGCCAGATCCCCGCCCGGCAGCCGAAATCGTGGCCATGCGCATTGTCCGGCATCCATTTCTCGGCGGTGCCCCAGCCCAGCTCCGCCGGCTGGAACCCCTCGGCGATGAAGCCCTCGACCGACCAGGTGTTGACGAAATGCCCCGGCTCGCGCGGTTCCTTGCGGACCTGCGTGTCGCGCTCGGCGATGTGCACGCCCTTCACGCCCAGATCCATCATGAGCCGCGCCCAGCCCGCCCGGTCCGCGGGCATGGCGGCGTCCCGCCCGGTGTCCTCGGCCAGCTTCAGGAGCGCCTCCTTCACGAACCACGACACCATCCCCGGGTTCGCCCCGCAGCACGACACCGCGGTCGTGCCGCCGGGATTTGCGGCCTTCTCGTCCCGCACCCGCTGGCGCAGGGCGTAGTTCGTCCGGTCGGCATTGTCCTCGGTGCCGAAGTAGTAGCCCGCCCAGGGCTCCACCACCGTGTCGATGTAGAGCACCCCGTTCTCCCGGCAGAAGCGCATCAGGTCGAGCGAGCCCGTGTCGACCGACAGGTTCACCACGAAGCCCGTGCCCGGCTCGAAGAGCGCGCCGAGTATCTCGCGGTAATTCGCTTCCGTCAGCGCCTCGGCCACCACGTTCGGCACCCGCGCCTCGAGCTCTTCGGTGAGCGCCGGGTTCGGCTCGATCACCGTCAGCTTCTCGCGGTCGAAATCGAAATGCCGTTCGATGAGCGGCAGCGTGCCGCGTCCGATGGAGCCGAAGCCGATCAGGATCACGGGGCCGTCGATGCGGGCGTAAACGGGATGGGTCATTCGGGTCATCTCTCCTTCGGTTGCCGAACCGGGCACGGGCTCAGGCACCAGAGCCTAGTGCCACCGTCGCGGGGGTCCATGCCGCAGCACCGGCCGCTTCTCAAGGGGAATCGGCGTTTTCCGCCGGTCTCGGCTTCGTGACCGCATGCCGCTTGCCGAAGGGTTATCCGGAACATAATGTGAACATCATGCCCATGACGCTTCAGGACAAACTCGCGATTCTCTCCGACGCGGCGCGCTATGACGCCTCCTGTGCCTCCTCCGGAACCTCCCGGCGGGACAGCACGAAGGGGGGTCTCGGCTCGACCGAGGGCTCGGGAATCTGCCATGCCTACGCCCCCGACGGGCGCTGCATCTCGCTGCTGAAGATCCTGATGACGAACTTCTGCATCTACGACTGCGCCTATTGCGTGAACCGGGTCTCGTCCAACACCCCACGTGCCAGGTTCACGCCCGAGGAGGTCGTCCACCTCACCATCGAATTCTACCGCCGCAACTACATCGAGGGGCTCTTCCTCTCCTCCGGCATCATCCGGTCGCCCGACCGGACGATGGAGGACATGGTCCGGATCGCCCGCACCCTGCGCGAGCGCGAGGGGTTCAAGGGCTACATCCACCTCAAGACCATTCCCGACGCCGCGCCCGAGCTGATCGAGCAGGCGGGCCTCTACGCCGACCGCCTCTCGGTCAATGTGGAGCTGCCCACCGATGCCGCCGTCGCCGCCTATGCGCCCGAGAAATCGCCCGCCACGATCCGCGGCGCCATGGCCGACGTGAAGACCCGTCGCGCCGCCACGAAGGAACGCAGCCACACCGGCAAACGCCCGCCCCGCTTCGCCCCTGCCGGCCAGTCGACCCAGATGATCGTGGGCGCGGACGGCTCGAACGACGCGACGATCCTGACGACCTCGACGAAGCTCTACGGCGATTTCGGGCTGAAGCGCGTCTATTACTCCGCCTTCTCGCCGATCCCCGACGCCTCGGCCAAGCTTCCGCTCATCCAGCCGCCGCTCCTGCGCGAGCACCGCCTCTACCAGGCCGACTGGCTGATGCGATTCTACGGCTTCGAGGCGGACGAGATCACCGCCGCCACGCCGGACGGCAACCTGGACCTCGCCGTCGACCCCAAGCTCGCCTGGGCCCTCGCACATCGCGCCCTCTTCCCGGTCGAGGTGCAGCGGGCCGAGAAACCGCTCCTCCTCCGCGTGCCCGGCTTCGGCACCAGGACCGTGCAGCGCATTCTCGCGACGCGGCGCCACCGCACCCTCCGCTGGGACGACCTGAAACGCATGGGCGCGAACCTCAGGAACGCCCGGCCCTTCATCAGCCTGGCCGACTGGTCCCCCGGCAAGCTCACCGACACCGCCGACCTGCGCGCCCGCTTCGCCCCGCCGCCCGAACAGCTCTCCCTCTTCTGACCCGGCTTTCCTCTGGTCCATGTATCCTCGGGGGGAGTCGGGCCCCCGGCCCGACGGGGGGCAGACGGCCCCCCTCCCCGGTCTCAATCAGCGCCATGCCCACGATCGACCTCCCCCGCCTCCACACCGCGCAAGCCTGGCGCGACGCCGCCCGGACGCTCCTCGCACGCGGGACCCCGCCCGAGGACGTGCTCTGGACCTATGCCTCCCCCGCCCAGAGCGACCTCTTCGCCGCGCCGGAGGCCGCACCACGGGCGGCAGGCCAGATCACCGTCCCGAAAGGCTTCGTCGCCCTCGCCGACAGCGTCTGCTGGCACGCCGACCCCGAGCGCTTCGCCCGGCTCTACGCCTTCCTCTGGCGCCTGCGCGACCGGCCGTCCCTGATGCAGGACCGCGGCGATGCCGACCTCGCCCGCCTGCGCGGTATGGAGAAGAACGTGCACCGCTGCGCCCACAAGATGAAGGCCTTCGTCCGCTTCCGCGACCTGCAGACCGACACCAACCGCCGCCGCTTCGCCGCCTGGTTCGAACCCACGCACCACACGGTCGAACCGACGGCGCCCTTCTTCACCCGCCGCTTCGCCGACATGGACTGGGTGATCGCCACGCCCGACGTGACCGCCCGGTTCGAGAGCGGGACGCTGTCCTTCGAGGCAGGCGCGCCCCGCCCCGACCTGCCCGAGGACGCGGCCGAGGAGCTCTGGGGCACCTATTTCCGCAACATCTTCAACCCGGCCCGGGTGAAGGTCCATGCGATGACCTCCGAGATGCCGCGGAAATACTGGAAGAACATGCCCGAGACGCGGCATATCCCCGAGCTTCTCGCCACCGCCGAGCGGCGCGCGCGCGAGATGGCCGAGGCCGCGCCCTCGCTGCCCCCCGTCCGGGCGGGCCGGATCCTCGACCGGCTGCATGCGGAACGGAGTTTCACCCCCGTGACCCTGGACGACCTGCGCGCCCGGGCCGAGGAAGAGAGCCGCGACTCCCGCCCGGGCTACGGCCGGATCGTCCTCGGCGAGGGGCCGATGCCCGCATCCCTGATGATCGTCGGCGAACAGCCCGGCGACGAGGAGGATCGCGCCGGGCGGCCCTTCGTCGGCCCCGCGGGCCAGCTCTTCGACCGGGAGGCCGGGGCGGCCGGGCTCGACCGCAGCACCGCCTACGTGACCAATGCCGTCAAGCGCTTCAAATACACCATGCGCGGCAAGCGGCGCATCCACCAGGCGCCCGACCGGGGCGACGTCGAGCACGCGAAATGGTGGATCCGGCAGGAGATCGCGCTGGTGAAGCCGCAGCTCATCCTCGCCATGGGCGCCACCGCCGCCGAGACGCTGACCGGCCAGCGCGCGGGCATCCTCAGCCGCCGCGGCACGATCGAGGAGACGGAGTTCGGTCCGGTCCTGCTGACCGTCCACCCCTCCTACCTGCTGCGCCTGCCCGATCGGGACGCCCGCGCGCGCGGGACGGAGGCCTTCCGCGGCGACCTCGCCGCCGCGGTGGCCCGCCTCGGCTGAGGCTCAGCCCGCCAGCGCCGCCTTCACGACCTCCGCCAGCGGCGTCGTCGGGCGGCCGATCAGCCGCGACAGCGTGGTATCGTCGCTCTCCAGCGCGCCCTTCGCGACCTCGGCGTCCCAACCGGCGATCGCGGCGGCGAGCCCCGGCGCGAGCCCGGCGCCCTCCAGCACCTTCGCATAGTCCGCGACCGGCAGGTCCTTGTAGACCACGTCGGCCCCGGATTGCGCCGCGATCTCCGCGGCGAGGTCGGACAGGGTGAAGGCGCTGTCGCCCGCCAGCTCATAGGTCCGGCCCGCATGGCCCTGACCGGTCAGCACCTCGACAGCAGCCGCCGCGTAATCGTCGCGCGATGCGCCCGAGATCCGGCCCTCGCCCGCGCTGCCCAGCACCGCGCTGTGCGCCACCGCCATCGGCGCGTTGGAGGCGTAGTTCTCGGTGTACCAGCCGTTGCGCAGGAGGGTCACGGTCAGGCCGCTTTCGGCCAGCGCGGCCTCGGTCGCGCGATGCTCCTCGGCCAGCGAAATGGGGTTGTGATCGGCGTTCAGGATCGAGGTGTAGACCACGCGCCCCACCCCGGCGGCCTTCGCCGCCGCGATGATCGCGGCGTGCTGGGCCGCGCGCTTGCCGACCTCGCTGGACGAGATCAGGAGCAGCGTGTCGACGCCCTGAAGCGCCGGACCCAGCGTCTCGGGCCGGTCGTAATCCGCCTCGCGCAGGGAGATGCCGAGGTCCGCGCCCTTCTCGGGGCTGCGGGCCAGTGCGATCACGTCCTGCGACCCCCTGGCCTTGAGGCCCGCGATCACCTTGCGGCCGAGTTGTCCGGTCGCGCCTGTCACTGCGATGGTCATGGAAATCTCCTTGGTCTGGTTTCCGTCTGCCGCACACATGGGCCTCTTGCTTACGAAACGTAAGTACTTACATTTCCGTAAGTGAAGAACTTTCGACGAGAGGAGCCGCCCGCCATGGCGCAGAGCCCCGCCGCCCTTCCCTTTCCGGCCGACGTGATGTCGTCCCGCTGCCCCTCGCGCGAGGTGCTGCGGCAGATGACCAGTCGCTGGGGCCTCTTGGTGCTGATCGCGCTCCGGGACGAGACGCTGCGCTTCGCCGAGATCCGGCGGCGCATCGACGGGGTCAGCGAACGGATGCTCTCCGAGACGCTCGGCAACCTCGTCCGGCTCGGGCTGGTGACGCGGCAGGATCACGGAGAGGTGCCGCCGCGCGTGGATTACACGCTGACACCGCTCGGGCACGAGGCGGCGGAGCGGCTCTTCGCCTTCGCGCGCTGGATCGAGGACAGCCTGCCCGATTTCGCCGTCGGGGACCCCTCGCTCCCGACGCCCTAGGGCATGCTCGACCCGCCCCAAGGAAAAAGGGCCGCACCCTGCGGTGCGGCCCTTTCGATCCGGTTTCGCGCGAACCTTAGTTCTGCGCGTAGAATTCGATGACGAGGTGCGGTTCCATGATCACCGGGTAGGGCACGTCCGACAGGGCCGGGGTGCGCACGAAGGTGGCGGTCATCTTGGAATGGTCGACCTCGAGGTAATCCGGCACGTCGCGCTCGGGAAGGCCCACGGCCTCCAGCACCGAGGCGTTCTGCTTGGACTTCTCGCGGACTTCGACGACATCGCCTTCCTTCACGCGGTAGGAGGGGATGTTCACCCGCTTGCCGTTCACCAGAACGTGGCCGTGGTTCACGAACTGACGCGCCGCGAAGACGGTCGGCACGAACTTGGCGCGGTAGACGACGGCGTCGAGGCGGCGCTCGAGCAGGCCGATGAGCAGCTCACCGGTGTCGCCCTTCACACGCTCGGCTTCGGCGAAGATGCGGCGGAACTGCTTCTCGGTCAGGTCGCCGTAGTAGCCTTTCAGCTTCTGCTTGGCGCGGAGCTGCAGGCCGAAGTCGGAAATCTTGTTCTTGCGGCGCTGGCCGTGCTGGCCGGGGCCGTATTCGCGGCGGTTCACCGGGGACTTCGGGCGGCCCCAGATGTTTTCGCCCATGCGACGGTCGATCTTGTACTTGGCAGTCGTGCGTTTGGTCACGGCTGATCTCCTTCATAAGGGTGCCGCGCGGGGGCGGCGGTTGAAGGGCGTTGTCCTCTGGGCGAGCCCTGACAGGCATCCCCTTGCGGGGGCCACCAACACCAATGAAGGCGCGCTTATATCCGGGATCGGGGCAGAGTCAACAGCCCATGCCGCCTGCCGCGGCGGAGCGCTCAGGCGGCCTCGTGGCGCAGGATCGCCGCTTCCGGCGCGCTCAGGTTCCGCCGGGCGAAGCCGCCGTAGCTGAACGGGTCCCGCGCGATGCCCGGCATGCTGACCAGCAGGCGCCGCCGGTCCGCCGGGCTCAGCGCGTCGAGCGCGGCATTTGCCGGATGGAAGCTCTCGGTCTCGACGCCGTTGGCCCAGAGGATCGCATGGGCGGGCAGCAGGAGGTGAATGTAGGTGACCTCGCGCAGAACGGTATCCCGCGCGATCGCGCCGTCGTCGCGAACCAGATCGCCCGCCGCCACCAGCACCTCGGGCGCGTTGAAGAGCGCGCGGGCCGCCGCGCCGCGCACCAGCATCCGGTGTTCGGGGGAAACGAGCAGGTCGGCATCCGGCGTGCCGATCCCGAAGGCGCCGGCGCGGAAGCGGATCGGCCTGAGCCACGGCATGACATGCAGGCGCGCCCCGCTCATCCGGCGCGCCCCGGTCCAGAGCACCGGCTGCGGACCGGCGTCCCGGGTCTGAACCAGCTGGCCCGGGCGCAGCGTCTCGACCGGAACCGCACCGCCGGGGGTGCGGATGCGGGTGCCGGGGGTGAAGCAGATGACGCCCGAGCGATCCGCCGTCTGCCGCGCGCGTGCGGCGCGGCGGGGATCCTCGCGCACCTCGACCACCCAGAGCTCGGTGTCGCGCGGCGGCGCCTCCCCCTCGAAACCGAGGAGCGGCGGGCGCCCCGCCCCCTGCGGAATGACGAGCACCCGGAAGCTGCGCGCGCCGTTGGTGACGGTGAAGCCGGTGTCGGGCGCGCTGTCCTCCTCGGGCGCGGCCCGGGCGTCGCGGCGCATCGCGGCAGGCCCCGCCAGCCGGCGTGCCTTGGCGGCGGCCCGGCGCCGCAGCGCCACCGCCTCGGCGCCCGGGGAAAGCTGGAGGAGCTGGCCCGGCCCATCGACCCGGACCGTGTCGCCGTGCCACGACCACGCGGCCCCGACCGCCAGCGCCTCTACCGGCGCGGCTGCGAGGCCGTCGATCTCCGTCTGTCGCCACGGGATGACGAACGTGCCGAGATAGGCCGTTGTCATGGTGCTCTGCCTTCTGCCTTTCGGCCGGTTCTGCCGGCTCGCCTGTTGCGCCGAAGGTAACAGAGACCTCGAATCAATGGAAACTGTTTCCGGCGCCCCCGGCGACCCGCCGGTCAGAAGTCGAAATCGAGCCGCAGCGACCCCACGATCTGCCCTTCGTCCTGGCCCGCGAATTCCGGGCTGAGCCATGTCAGCCCGTAGAAGCCGCGGCCCCGGGAGCCGTCCCAGTGCAGCCCCGCCCGGATGCGCGTGCGGTCGAGCGGCCGGTTGGGCGCGGGCAGGAAGGCGCTCTGGTGCACCAGCGCGTGATCCGCGCCGATCACGAAGGAATATCCGGGCGCCGTGCCGTCGATGGCGCGGTAGCGCTGGCCGGTGACCGGGTCGCGGACCAGCAGCCCGCCCTGCCCCACCCGGCCGATCGTCAGGTCCGCCCCGGCCCGCAGGTAGGTCTCGACCCCGAGGCGCGCCTCGACGAAGGGGCGCAGCGTGGCGCCGTCCATCCCGATGCTGCGCCCTGCCTCGAAGGACAGGGTCGGATGCACGCCGTTGCCGATCCCGGCCGCGCGGGTGCGTTCCGACGGGCCCGCGATGTCCATCAGGTCATGGATCGCGTCCTGCACCCGGTAGAGCCCGGTCTGGTCCCCGGTGATCGCGAGATCGGCGCCGAGCGACATCTCGGCCCCGCGCCGCTCGAAATGGCTGTGCAGGCCGAAGCTGAGCGCGTTGGCATAGGGCCGGTCGCCCGGCGCGGGCCGCACGAGGTTCTCGGGCGCGATGATCTTCGCCTCGAAGCGGAATTCCAGCAACCGGCCCGGCGTGGCGGGCAGGCTGCCGTCCCGATCCCGGCCCCAGACATAGCTCGAGGCGATGGAGGCCGTCTGCCACCGGTCGAGCCGGCCCCAGAAGACATCGTTGTTCACCAGCCGCCCGTGGCCGAGGAAATGATAGCCTTCGGCCCGTGCGGCCGGCGTGGCGGTCAGCAGGGCAAGGGCCAGGAGGAGAGGTTTCACGCCGCGGCCCGCCTGTCGGAGAGATCCGCCTGCGCCTCGAGCGCGGGGTATTTCCACATGAGCGTCACGCCGCGGGCGATGAACGAGATGTGCATCGCGATCCAGAGCCCGTGGTTGCCAAAGAGCGGCACCAGCGCCGCGGCCGAGGCGAAGTAGATCACCGCCGAGAGCAGCATCATGTTGCGCATGTCGCGGGTCCGGGTGGCGCCGATGAAGATGCCGTCGAGCATCCAGCAGGCGATCCCGGTGAGCGGTGTCAGCACCATCCACGGCAGGTAGAGCCGGGCCGTCTCGCGCACCTCGGGCGCGGTGGTCATCGTGTCGATGATCGCGCCCCCGAACAGCAGGAAGGCCAGCGACAGGAGCACCGACGTGGCCACGCCCCAACCTGACACCATGATCGCCGCGCGGCGCAGCACCGGGCGGGCGCGCGCGCCGAGCGCGTGGCCGACCAGCGCCTCGGCCGCGAAGGCGAACCCGTCGAGGGCGTGGGCGGTGATGTTGAGAAACTGCAGAAGCACCTGGTTCGAGGCCAGCGTCACGTCGCCGAAGCGCGCGCCGAGGAACATGAAGGAGGTCATGATCGACAGCAGCAGGAGCGAGCGGATGAGGATGTCGCCGTTGACCATCGCCATGTGCTTCAGCCGCTCCGGGTCGAACACCCGCGCCCGGTCGCGCCAGCCGTGGCTACGGAAGGCGTCGCGGCAGAACCAGAGGCCGACGCCCGCGCCCAGCACCTCGGAGATCACGGTGGCCAGCGCCACGCCCTCCACGCCCCAGCCGAGGCCCAGCACGAACCACAGGTCGAGCAGGATGTTCACCCCGTTCATCGCGACCTGGATCACGAGGACCGCCCGGGTGCGCTCCTGCGCGATGAGCCAGCCGGTGATGCCGAACACCGCGATGGCGAAGGGGGCCGAGAAGATGCGGATGCCGAGGTAGCTGCGGGCCATCGCCTCGACCTCGGGAGAGGCGGGCGAGAGCATCAGCGCGGCGGCGAAGATCGGCACCTGCAGCAGGATCAGCGCCAGCCCCCCGGCCCCGGCGACGATCAGCGCGCGGGAGAGGAGCGCCGCGACCTCGGGCGTGTTGCGCGAGCCGAGCGCCTGCGAGGTCAGCCCCGTCGTCCCCATCCGGAGGAAGCCGAAGATCCAGTAGATCGAGGTCAGGATGACGGCGCCGATCCCGACCGCGCCGATCGGTTCCGGCAGGCCCAGCTGGCCGACCACCCCGGTATCGACCGCGCCGAGGATCGGCACGGTGGCGTTCGAGAGCACGATCGGCACGGCGATGTTGAGGATGCGGCGATGGCCGAGGACGGGCGGCGCCTCGGGCGGGGTCGTCTCGGTCATCTGTCGCCTTCCTGCGGGGGCATCACGAAATGGCCCATGGCATGGGCGAAGGGGCGGCCGCGGTTGTCCTGCCAGGCTTCGACCAGCACGCTGGCGTAGCGGCGGCCGGACCGCGTGACCTCGGCGCGGGCATAGGCGTCCCGCGGCAGGCCCGAGCGCAGGTAGTCCACGGTGAAGTCCACCGTCTTCGGCAGCCGTGGCAGCTGCCCCTCGGCCATCGCGACCGCGTCGATCTCGCCGCTTTCGAAGCGCGGCCAGAGCATCGACCAGCTCAGCCCGACGATCGCAGTGACCTCCAGGAAGGCCGAGGTCACGCCGCCATGCAGCGCCGGCAGCACCGGATTTCCGATCAGCATGTCCTGGTAGGGCAGCACGCCGGTCAGCTCATCGCCGCGCCGCTCGAACCGGATGCCGAGGAACCGGATATAGGGCACCCCGGCCACCAGCGCGTCGAGCGCAGCGTCACGGCGCTGCTTGACCACCTGCACGGGTTCGGGACGGCGCGCCATCAGCCGCTCACCGTGAAGGCGCCCGAGGCGGTGGCCACGGGCCGGTCCGGATCGCCGTCCGAGGCGACGGCCCGCACGAAGGCGACCGAGCGGGTCATGTGGTGGCAGGTCGCCTCGGCCGTGATCGTCTGGCCGGGCGTGGCGGGGCGCATGTATTCGATCCTCAGGTCCAGCGTCGCGGTGACGCGCGGCGCGTCGGGATGCGTCATCACCGCCGCCCCGCAGCAGGTGTCCATCAGCGTCGAGACCGCGCCGCCGTGCAGCACGCCCGTCTCGGGATCGCCGACGAGCCGCGCGTCGTAGGGCAGCGCCATGCGCGCGCTGCCGCTGCCGATCTCTTCCAGCCGGATCGAGAGCGCGCGGGCATGCGGCAATGCCTCGATGAATTGTTGCGCGATCCTGCGCCGGGTGGCCTCGTCCATGTTCCGCCTTTCAAACGTCGCCGCATAACACCCTCTCCCCCGGGCGGATGCAAGGCGGGGTGGTTGCCGATCCCGCACGAAATGCCTACCTTCCCCTCACCCCTTCCCGCGGCAAATAGAGATACGCGGCATGAGCGAAGACCGCCTGACCTTCAAGGAGATGTGCGCAAGGTTCGACGTGACCCCACGCACGCTCCGCTACTACGAATACATCGAGCTGCTTCAGCCCGAGCGCGACGGGCGTTCCCGCTATTATTCCCGGCGCGAGATCGCGCGGATGAAGCTGATCCTGCGCGGCCGGAAGTTCGGCTTCCCGCTCGAGGACATCCGCCAGTGGCTGCTGGTCTACGACCAGCACGGCAGCGAGGCGCAGCTGCGGGAATGGGTCGGCGCGGCGGACCGGCAGCTCGACGAACTCTTCGAACAGCGGCGGCAGCTGGACGAGGCGATCGAGGAACTGAAAGACCTCAGGAACGAAACCGCCAAAAACCTTCGGATCCCGTCCGTATAGGTTGATTCCCCCACGTAAACGCGCCTACGAGGATGCGTGGAAAATGGGGACAGGTTTCCAACAGACGGACGCAAGGAAATTGCCGGTTACGTGGGGTCCGCTTGACTGATCTTACGTCACCGAAAAAGTGACGTGGCGTTGCGCTTACGTAAACGTCAATTTCCATTGTATCGCTCCGTCGCCTGTCCCATTTCGCGACCGTCCGGCCCAAAAATTGACCGGTTGGTTAAGTGATATCGGAAGGAACGAGTAAACGATGACCGAAGAAACTCTGACGATCCGCGAGATGTGCGACGCCTACGACGTGACGCCGCGCACCCTCCGCTTCTATGAAGCAAAGGAACTGCTGTTCCCGATCCGTATCGGCCAGAAGCGCCTCTTCACCCGGCGCGACCAGGCCCGACTCAAGCTGATCCTGCGCGGCAAGCGTTTCGGTTTCAGCCTCGAGGAAATCCGGCAGCTGCTGGATCTCTACTACATCGGCGACCAGCAGAAGACCCAGCTCGAGCAGACCTACGGGGTTGCAGAGCAGCGGCTCGCCGACATGAAGACGCAGCGCGAGGAACTCGACGCGGCCATCGCCGAACTCGAACAGCAGATGGAGTGGGGCGCGAAGATCATCGCCTCGCTGAACGAGAGCAAGACGGCGGCCGAATAACCACCCGGCCTGCCTCCGAGTTTTAGGGAGAAAGACATGCCGAGCTATACCGCACCCGTGAAGGACATGCAGTTCATCCTGCACGACGTCCTGAAGCTGTCGCAGAGCGACGTTCCGGGCTTCGACGAGCTGGATGCCGATTTCACCGGCGCCATCCTCGAAGAGGCCGGCAAGATCGCGGGTGAGGTGCTCGCACCGCTGAACGCGGTCGGCGACCGGGAAGGCTGCCGGCTCGAGAACGGCGTCGTCTACACCCCCACGGGCTTCAAGGCGGCCTTCGACAAGATGCGCGAAGGCGGCTGGACCGGGCTCGACTGCGATCCCGAATACGGCGGCCAGGGGATGCCCCATGTCCTGGCCACGGCGACCGGAGAGTTCTTCACCGGCGCCAACATGGCCTTCACGATGTACCAGGGTCTGACCCACGGCGCCTATTCCGCGATCCACGCCCACGGGACGGATGCGCAGAAGGCGAAATGGCTGCCCAAGATGGTCACCTGCGAGTGGACCGGGACGATGAACCTGACCGAGCCGCAATGCGGCACGGACCTCGGGATGATGCGGACCAAGGCCGAACCGCAGGAGAACGGCACCTACAGGATCACCGGCCAGAAGATCTTCATCTCGGCCGGTGAGCACGACATGTCCGAGAACATCATCCACCTCGTGCTGGCGAAGATTCCCGGCGGCCCCGAGGGGATCAAGGGCGTCTCGCTCTTCATCGTGCCCAAGTTCCTCGTCGACGACGAGGGCCAGATCGGCGCCCGCAACGGCGTCTCGGTGGGCAACATCGAAGAGAAGATGGGCATCCACGGCAATGCCACCTGCGTGATGAACTACGACGGCGCCGAAGGCTACCTCCTCGGCGAGGAGCACAAGGGCATGCGCGCGATGTTCACCATGATGAACGAAGCGCGGCTCGGCGTCGGCATGCAGGGTCTGGCGGTGGCGGAAGCCGCCTACCAGAACGCGCTGGACTACGCGAAGGACCGGCTGCAGGGCCGCGCGATCACCGGGGCCGAGAACAAGGACGGCCCCGCCGATCCGATCATCGTGCATCCGGACATCCGGCGTTCGCTGATGGACCAGAAGAGCTTTGCCGAGGGCGGCCGTGCCTTCGCGCTCTGGGGCGCCGAGATGATCGACCGCTCGCATCGCGCGGGCGACGCGGAGGCCGAGGGGATGATCTCGCTCCTGACGCCCGTGCTGAAGGGCTTCCTGACCGACGAGGGCTTCGACATGGCCGTCCTCGCCCAGCAGGTCTATGGCGGCCACGGCTACATCGAGGAGCACGGCATGTCGCAATTCGCGCGGGACGCGCGGATCGCGATGATCTACGAGGGTGCGAACGGCGTCCAGGCGCTCGACCTCGTGGGCCGGAAACTCGCGGCCAATGGCGGCAAGCCGGCGATGGCCTTCTTCGAGATGGTCAAGACCTTCTGCAAGGAGAACGCGGGCGACGCGGAGTTCGACACCGCTTTCCTCGAACCGCTCAAGACCGCCTCCAAGCACCTGCAGGAAGCCGCGATGTACTTCATGCAGAACGGCATGAAGAACCCGAACCACGCGCTCGCGGGCTCCTATGACTTCATGCACCTCTTCGGTCATGTCTGCCTCGGGCTGATGTGGTCGAAGATGGCGCTCGCCGCCAAGGTGAAGCTCGCGGAGGGCGCGCCCGACGCCGCCTTCTACGAGACCAAGATCGCCACCGGCCGCTACTACATGGCCCGGCGCCTGCCCGCGACGTCGATGCACCTCGCCCGGATCTCCTCCGGTGCCGACACGGTGATGGCGCTCGACGCGGCCAACTTCTGAGCCGGGGATCAACCCCGCGCCACGCACAAGCGACAGGGGGGCCTGACGGCCCCACTCACGGGAAGGACGGACGCCTGCGCGGGGATGCGCGGGCGTCCCGTCACCGAGAGGAGACGCCATGACAGCCACCGAGCTCCGCGACCGCACCGCGACGCAGACCATGTGCCAGGGTGGCGCCCTGCACCGCCCCGGTGCCGCGGGTTCCGCACCTTTGGTCCCCGCGCCTGGGGCGACGTGCACGGCCGCGACCCAGGCCCCGGAGGAGTGATGCCCAGACGCTTCCGCATGACCCGCCGCTTTCCCGTCGCGATGACCGAGGCCGGCTACCGCCGCCTCAGGGGTTTCGCCCGCGACAACGGGCTCGACGAGGGCGAGGCGCTGTCCTTCCTCTTCGAGAATTTCGAAAGCGTGACGGACACCGACAACCTGACCCACCGGATGCGGCTCTTCCGCTCCGAGCTGAAGGCGCGGAGGTCGTGAGCGTGGCGACCGCAGCGCTCCAAAGCCCGGGCGTCGCGGCTACCCCGCCGATCCGACGCCTCCGGCGGGAGTATTTCCGGAAAGATGAAGCGGGGGACACGTCCACCCCGCGCCGCCGCGCCCTGTTGCAATCGGATCGGGGCAGCGCGGGGCTTCACCTTTCGCGCCCATCGGCACTCCTGCCTGTGGCGTGGGCACACCAAAACACGTGGAAGGTTAAGGCGACGTTATCATCCCCCTTCATCTTTCCAGAAATACTCCACGGGGGTCCGGGGGTGTGAAACCCCCGGTCCCTCACCCAACCACCGGGAGGACCCCATGACGATCCAACTCCACTGCTTCGGCGAGAGCGGCAATGCCTACAAGGCCGCCCTGCCCCTCGCGCTCTCCGGCCTCGACTGGGAGCCCGTGAAGGTCGATTTCTTCAACGGCGGCACCAAGACGCCCGACTACCTCGGGATGAACGCCATGGGAGAGGCGCCGGTCCTGGTGGACGGCGACGTGGTGCTGTCGCAATCCGGCGTCATCCAGATGTACATCACCGAGAAGACCGGCAGGTTCGGCGGCGCCACCCCGGAGGAGGCCCGCGAGGTGATGCGCTGGATGTTCTTCGACAACCACAAGATGTCGAGCCAATGCGGCACCCAGCGGTTCCTGATGAACTTCCTGCCCGAGGAGAAGCGCCCGCAGGAAGTCATCGGCTTCCTCGGTGGCCGCCTCCGCGCCGCTTTCAAGGTTCTGGAGAACGGGCTCGAGGGCCGCGACTGGCTCGTGGGCGACGCCCCCACCAACGCCGATTTCTCCAATTGCGGCTATCTCTTCTACCCCGAGCCCTTCGGCTTCGAGCGGAAGGACTGGCCCAACATCGACCGCTGGCTCTCGAACATCGAGGGCCTCGACGGATGGAAACACCCTTATGACCTGATGCCCGGTCGGCCTTCCGACCGCGGGCTCTGAAACTGACAGGAGCTGACATGACCGAAGCCTACATCTACGACGCCGTGCGGTCCCCGCGCGGCAAGGGCCGCCCGGACGGAAGCCTGCACGAGGTGACTGCCGTCACCCTCGGCAAGCAGATGCTGAACGCGATCAAGGAGCGCAACGCGCTCGAAGGCCACGCCGTCGAGGACGTGATCTGGGGCAACGCCACCCAGGCGATGGAACAGGGCGGCTGCCTCGCGCGGACGACCGTGCTGGCCTCCGATCTCGACCAGTCGATCCCCGGCCTCTCGATCAACCGCTTCTGCGCGTCGGGCATGGAGGCCGTGAACCTGGCCGCCAACCAGATACGCGGCGGCGCGGGCGAGGCCTATATCGCCGGCGGCATCGAGATGATGTCCCGCGTCCCCATGGGCTCGGACGGGGCCGCGGTGGCGGTGGACCCGACCGTGGCGCTCGACGATTACTTCGTGCCGCAGGGGATCTCGGCCGACATCATCGCCACGCAATACGGCATCTCGCGCGACGATGCGGACGCCTTCGCGGTCCGCTCGCAGCAGCGCGCCAAGAAGGCCTGGGACGAGGGCCGCTTCGGCAAGTCCATCGTCACCGTGCGCGACGTGAACGGGCTGCCGATCCTCGCCTATGACGAGTTCATCCGCCCGGGCACCGACATGCAGGGCCTGGGCGCGCTGAAACCCTCGTTCAAGGACATGGGCGAGACGATGCCGGGCTTCGACAAGGTCGCGAAGCTGAAATACCCGCACATGGAGCGGATCAACCACATCCACCACGCGGGGAACTCCTCCGGCATCGTGGACGGGTCTGCCGCCGTGCTGATCGGCTCGAAGGAATTCGGCGAGGCGCGCGGGCTGAAGCCGCGCGCGCGCATCCGGGCGACCGCCAAGATCGGTACCGATCCGACGATCATGCTCACCGGCCCCGTCCCGGTGACCGAGAAGATCCTGCGCGAGACCGGGATGAGCATCGGCGACATCGACCTCTTCGAGGTGAACGAGGCGTTTTCGTCGGTCGTCCTGCGCTTCGTGCAGGCCTTCGACGTCGACATGGACAAGCTGAACGTCAACGGCGGCGCCATCGCCATGGGCCATCCGCTCGGCGCCTCCGGCGCGATCATCATCGGCACCCTGCTGGACGAGCTGGAGCGCTCGGACAAGGAAGTGGGCCTCGCCACGCTCTGCGTCGCCTCCGGCATGGGCGCGGCGACGATCATCGAGCGCGTGTGAGACGGGGACAGGAGACAGAGACATGACTGATTTCACGATGGAAAAAGGCGCCGACGGCGTCGCGGTGATCACCTGGGACCTGCCGGGCAAGAGCATGAACGTGCTGACCATGGACGGGGCACAGGAACTGTCCGACCTGGTCGACGACGCGCTGGCGGACGAGGCCGTGAAGGGCATCGTCATCACCTCCGGCAAGGAGACGATGGCGGGCGGCATGGACCTCAACGTGCTCGCGGGCATGAAGACCGGCGGGGCGGAGGCGGTGTTCGAGGGCGTGATGACCCTGCACCAGCTCTTGCGCAAGATCGAGCGCGCGGGGATGGAGCCCAAGACCAACAAGGGCGGCAAGCCAATCGCCGCCGCCGTGCCCGGCACCGCCATGGGCATCGGGCTGGAACTGCCGCTGGCCTGCCACCGGATCTTCGTGGCGGACAATCCGAAGGCCAAGCTGGGCCTGCCCGAGATCCAGGTGGGCATCTTCCCCGGCGCGGGCGGCACCACCCGGCTTGTCCGCAAGCTCGGCGTGATGATGGCGGCGCCCTACCTGCTGCAGGCCAAGATGTCGGACCCGAAGGCGGCCCAGAAGGCCGGGATCGTGGACGAAGTGGTCGCCGATCCGGTCGCCGCGGCGAAGGAATGGGTGCTCTCGGAGCCGAAATTCGTGAAGCCCTGGGACGAGAAGGGCTACAAGCTGCCCGGGGGTGCCCCCTACCACCCGGCGGGCTTCCAGACCTTCGTCGGCGCCAATGCGATGATCAACGGCGAGACCTGGGGCGCCTTCCCGGCGCCGAAGGCCCTGCTCTCGGCGGTCTATGAAGGCGTGCAGGTGCCCTTCGACACCGCCCTGAAGATCGAGGCGCGGTGGTTCACCTCCGTCATCATGAACCCGTCGTCCTCGGCCATGATCCGGTCGCTCTTCCTCAACAAGGAAGCGCTGGAGAAAGGCGCGAACCGGCCCGAGGCCCCCGACCAGCGGGTGAAGAAGCTGGGCGTCATGGGCGCGGGCATGATGGGCGCGGGCATCGCGCTCGTCTCGGCGCAGGCCGGGATCGAGGTGGTGCTGATCGACCAGAAGCAGGAGGCCGCGGACAAGGGCCGCGCCTATACCGAGGCGTTCCTCGACAAGGGGATCAAGCGCGGCAAGACCACGCCCGAGAAGAAGGCCGAGATCCTCGGCCGGATCACCGCGACGACCGATTACGACACGCTCAAGGATGCCGACCTCATCATCGAGGCGGTGTTCGAGGACGTGGGCGTCAAGGCCGAGGTGACGAAGAACGTGGAGGCGGTCATCCCCGCCGACTGCATCTTCGCCTCGAACACCTCGACCCTGCCGATCACCGCGCTGGCCAAGGCTTCCGCGCGACCCGAGCAGTTCATCGGCATCCACTTCTTCTCGCCGGTCGAGAAGATGCTGCTGGTGGAGATCATCAAGGGCAAGGAGACCGGGGACCGGGCCGTGGCCAAGGCGCTCGACTACGTGCGCCAGATCCGCAAGACCCCGATCGTGGTGAACGACGCGCGGTTCTTCTACGCCAACCGCTGCATCATCCCCTACCTGAACGAGGGCGCCCGAATGGTGACCGAGGGCGTCGCGCCGGCGATGGTCGACAATTGCGCCCGGATGCTGGGGATGCCCGTCGGCCCGCTGCAGCTGATCGACGAGACCTCGATCGACCTCGCCGTGAAGATCGCGAAGGCCACGAAGGCGGCCATGGGCGATGCCTACCCGACCGATGCCAAGGCGACGGACGAGCTGATGTTCTGGCTCCATGACGAGGGCCGGCTGGGGCGGAAGTCGAACGCGGGCTTCTACGAGTACGACGAGAAGGGCAAGCGGACGGGTCTCTGGCCGGGCCTCGAGGCGAAATATCCGCATCAGGACCCGCAGCCCGAGATCGACGAGGTGCAGAACCGCCTGATGTTCGCCCAGGTGCTGGAGGCCGTCCGCGCGCTGGAGGAAGGCGTGCTGGAGGACATCCGCGAGGGCGACGTCGGCGCGATCCTCGGCTGGGGCTTCGCGCCCTGGTCCGGCGGGCCCTTCTCCTGGCTCGACATCATCGGGGCGGAGGAAGCCGTGAAACGCTGCGAGCATCTCACCGAGACCTACGGCGAGCGGTTCGCCACGCCGAAGCTCCTGCGCGAGATGGCCGAGAAGGGCGAGACCTTCTACGGCCGCTTCGGGCCGGAGGCCGCGAAGGCGGCGTGATCCGGGCCCTGCCGGCCGGGTGACACCAGGGGGCGCGTCGTGCAAGCGGCGCGCCCTTTTCCTTGCCTCGGGACCGGGCGGAGGGGCTGGCCCAGGCCCGGCCCCCAAACGAAGACACCGCGCCCCGGCCGGGGACGCGGTGTCTTGCGACTGCTGGACCTGCCCGAGGGAACTCAGGCGACGCGGCTGTCCGCGTAGGGCTGCGGGGCGACCCGGGTGTCGCCGGCCATCGCAGCGGCGGCGATCTCGTAGCGGATCTCGTCGATGAGGGGGCTGTCGGTCTCGTCCGAGAGCAGGCGGTAGGCGATCGTCTCCTGCGCGCTGTAGAGGCGCTGGATCATGTCGCCCGCCGCCGCGCAGACGCAGAGCGCTCCGGTCGAGGTGAAGACGATCTCGTCCTCGTCGAACTGCATCACGAAGACCTCGAAGGGCGAGGCATGGTTCATCCGGCGGATGCCGCAGACGCCTTCGAGCGCCTCGGCGCGGACCAGCGGGAAGGGATCGCCGATCGCCTCTTCGGCCGCATCGCTTTCCACCATCAGGCCCTGCCGCGGCAGGACGATCATGTCCTCGGTGTTGCCGATCGCGCCTTTCGGCACGTGGAGCGGGCGGAAGCGGCGCGGCACATGGCCCGCGCCGGTCCAGAGCGGCACCCGGCGGATCGCACGGACCTCGCGCAGGCCGCGGTCGAAGGTCAGCACACGATCGCCGACCGTCACGGTCTCGACCCGCTGCCAGCCGATGGCGGTGGCGACCTTCGTGCCCTCGATCAGGCCCGACATCACCCCCGTTTCACCGGTCTGGGCATCGTCCCGAATGTCGCTGCGGTAATCCAGCATGTATCTATCCCGTTCCCCGGCCTTCTGCCGCTGTCGTCTGGTCCGGATCATCTGGCCAGAGAATCGGGCCACGCCTTGGCCAGCAAAGCGACTTTTCTGGGGCAACGTTGACTTGCGGTGAACAAACGGCCCGAAGCGCCGGGATTTTGCCCGGCGGGGCGGGAAATCGGCGCCTCGGTGCGGTCAGAAGGCATACCCGAAGCGGCGGATGTCCTCGGCGCAATCCTCGGCCACCAGCGCGGCGGTCGCCTCCGTGTAATAGGCGCGGTGGTCCCTGCCCCGCCGCGAGGCATTGGCGCGCGGAAGAACCAGCGGGAAGCCCAGATGATCGCAGAGGGGCGCTGCGTCCTCCACGAGATGTTCGAGCCGGATGAAGAGATCGCAGCGCTCCACCCCGTCGCTGCCGGTGACATAGCTGCGCGCCGGGCTGGCCCGGAACGCGGCGCGGGTCGCCGGATCGGCGAGGAAGGCGTCGAAAGGCAGCGCCCTGGCCCGGCCGACCGCCGGATGCGCGAAGCTCTGTGCGCGGAGCCAGTGGTAATAGCTCACGGCCCGGTCCCACGGGTTGCGGACCAGCGTGAAGACGAAGAGATCCGGCAGGTCCCGGGCGGTCACCAGCCCCTCAAGATCGGCAAGCGTCGCGTGTTTCCAGAGCCGGCCGCGCGCCACCCCCTGCGGCACCTTTCCCCGCCGTTTAAGGGCCTTGGGCGTGTCGCCCAGCATGATGTCGTCCTTCATCGCGCGCGCTTCGAGCGCCAGCGCCATCGCCGTTCCGCCGGTCTTGGGGATGTGGATGAACAGATAGCGCCGGCCGCGGGACAGGATCATGCGCGGCAGCATAGCCGCGCCGCCGCCTCCGGCAAGCCCTTGCAGCCGCCCGGGACGCGGGGCAGGATCGTGCGGCTTGCAAGGGAGGTCCACATGGGATGGCTGGCTGACGAAACCGGGCTGGAGCGCAACGCGGCAAACCACGTGCCGCTGACGCCGCTGTCGAACCTGACCCGCGCCGCGCGGATCTGGCCGGACCGGCTGGCGGTGGTCTACGGGCCGCACCGCAAGACGTACCGCGAATACCTCGAACGGGTGACCCGCCTCGCCTCGGCGCTGGAGAAGCTGGGCGTGCGGCCCGGCGACGTGGTGGCGACGATGATCCCGAACCTGCCCCCGCAGGTCGAGGCGCATTTCGGCGTGCCCGCCTGCGGCGCGGTGCTGAACGCGATCAACACCCGGCTCGATCCGGACACCGTGGCCTATATCCTCGACCATGGCGGCGCGAAGGTCATCATGGCCGATCCGCAATTCCTGCCGACCGTGGCCGAGGCGATCGAGCGGATGGAGGGCCCCGCCCCCGTGATCATCGAGGTCCCGGACGACCACGCGGGCGTGCACGGACACGGCCATCACCAGAGCTACGAGGACCTGCTGGCCACCGGCGATCCGGATTTCGCCTGGATCCTGCCGGAGGACGAATGGGAGAGCATCGCGCTCAACTACACCTCCGGGACGACCGGGCGGCCGAAGGGCGTGGTCTATCACCACCGCGGCGCGCATCTGAACGCCATGGGACAGGTGCTGTCCTGGCGGATGGTGCTCTATCCGCGCTACATGACGATCGTGCCGCTCTTCCATTGCAACGGCTGGTGCCACGCCTGGATGATCCCGCTTCTGGGCGGCACCGTGGTCTGCCTGCGCGACATCGCGGCGAAACCGATGTTCGACGCCATCGCGGACGAGGGCGTGACCCATTTCGGCGGCGCGCCCATCGTGCTGAACATGCTGGTGAACGCGAAGGAGACCGAGCGGCGCGACTTCGACCAGACGGTCGAGGTCTTCACCGCCGGCGCCCCGCCCGCCCCCGCGACCCTGCGCGCGATCGAGCCCATGGGGTTCAACGTCACGCAGGTCTACGGCCTGACCGAGACCTACGGCCCCGCCACCGAATGCACCTGGGATGACGATGTCTGGGGCGCGCTCACCGGCGACGACCGCGCGGCGATCAAGGCGCGGCAGGGCGTGGCAATGCCGGCCTACGAGCATATCACCGTGATGCAGGCCGAGGACATGGCGCAGGTGCCGATGGACGGCGCGACCCAGGGCGAGATCATGATCCGCGGCAATGGCGTGATGAAGGGCTATTACAAGAACGCCGCCGCCACCGAGGAGGCCTTTGCCGGGGGATACTTCCACTCCGGGGACATCGCGATCCAGCACCCGGACGGCTATGTCCAGATCCAGGACCGGGCCAAGGACATTATCATCTCGGGCGGCGAGAACATCTCGTCCGTGGAGGTGGAGAGCGTGCTGATGGGCCACCCGGACGTGCTGCTCTGCGCGGTCGTCGCGAAGCCCGACGAGAAATGGGGCGAGGTGCCCTGTGCCTTCGTCGAGCTGAAGGACGGTCGGGAAGGCGATGCAGACGCGCTGATCGCCTATGCGCGCGAGCGGCTCGCCGGGTTCAAGACGCCGAAGCGGGTGGTGTTCGAAGAGCTGCCGAAGACCTCGACGGGGAAGATCCAGAAGTTCGAGCTCAGGCAGAAGGCGCGGACGCTCTAGGACGTCGCGCGTCGCGTGTCCGGGCCGTCTCTCCGCGCAAGGCGGAGTGCGATGGCACGCGGTGATGGCTGTTCCGCCCGCGGACGTTGGCGCGCCGAGAGGGGCGCAGGTTCGGGACGGCGCCAGGGTGGACCCCGCCCTGCCTGCACCGCGCCTGACGGAAAGGGGCCCGGGTTTGAGCCTGGCCGGCCTCTTCGGACCGAGTGCGCGACAGCTTCCGCAGGCCGGGATGCAACCCGGCCCGCCTCTGCACCGTCTCGAATTGCCCGCCCGGGAAAGCCGGTATACATTGCCGGAAAACGACGAGCAGATCGGCCCTATCCAAGGTGACAGCCCTCCACGAATACCAGCGGCTCGAGGCCCGCGGCCTGTGGCGCGAAAGCGCCGAGGCGCAGCGGCGCGAGGTCGTGGTCTCGCTCGGCGATGCCACCCTGATCCTGACCGACGCGAACGACCGGCCGCTCGCCCATTGGTCGCTGGCCGCCATCGAACGGCTCGACACCGGGGCGCATCCCGCGCTCTACAGCCCCGACGGGCTCGAGGACGAGACGCTCGAGCTGCCCGAGGACGAACAGGAGATGATCCGCGCCATCGAGCGGGTCCGCCGCGCGGTCGAGGGGCGCCGTCCGCGCCCGGGCCGGCTGCGCTTCGGGCTGATCGGAGCGACGCTCGTCGCGGCGCTCGCGCTGGCGGTCTTCTGGCTGCCGGGCGCGCTGGCGCGGCATGCGCTCACGGTGGTGCCCATGGTCAAGCGCGAGGCGATCGGCGAGGCGCTGATGGAGCGGCTCCACAAGGTGACCGGCCCGGCCTGCGCCGACCGTGACGGGCAGCGTGCGCTCGACCGGCTGGCCCGGCGCCTGCCCGGCGTCAGCGGTCCGCCCGAACTGCATGTGATGCGCGACGGGGTGCGCGGCGCGGCGCATCTGCCCGGCGGCATCATCCTGCTGAACCAGTCGGTGGTCGAGGACACCTCGGATCCCGATGTCGTCGCGGGCTACATCATCGCCGAACAGGCCCGCGCCCGGCTGAGCGATCCGCTGGGCGACGTGCTGGAGGCGGCGGGCGTCGCCGCGACGGTGCGGCTGCTGACCACCGGCGCGCTGCCCGAAGACGCGCTCGACAGCTATGCGCACACGATCCTCACCGAACCGCCGGTGCCGGTCGCCGACAATGTCCTGCTCTCGGGGTTCGAGGCGCAGGGCGTGCGCTCTTCGCCCTACGCCTATGCGCGCGACATCTCGGGCGAGGACACCGTCGGCCTGATCGAGGCCGACCCCCATGCCGGCGGCACCACCGAGCCGGTACTGAGCGATTCCGACTGGCTGCGCCTTCAGGCGATCTGCGAGCGCTGAGGCCTCAGCGCGGGAAGGCGTCGGAGAAACCGGCGCGGCGGGCGGCATCGAGCGCCTGCGCCACCTCGGCCCCGGAGGCGAAGGGCCCCGCCAGCACGACCCGCAGCTCCCCCTGCCCGCCCCGATGCCGGCCATAGCGCACCGGCAGGCCCACAGCCTTCAGCCGCCGCGCCGCCTTGTCGGCATTCGCGGGCACGCCGAAGCTGCCGACCTGCACCCAACGGTGCCCGGACGCCGCCGGCGCGGAGCGCGAGGACAGCGTGCCGGAGCGCGTCACGGCCTTGCCGCTCGACGAGACCTCGGGCGCAGGCGCGGGCCGGTAGCTCGCGCCGTCGCGCCCTGCATCGCCCCGGCGCAGCTTGCGCGGGACGGTGTTGGTCCAGAGCCGTTCGGTCGAATAGATCCCCGAACGGGTCATCTCGGCCCGGCGCGGGTTCAGGCGGTCATCGGTGAAGGCCGGGCGATAGCCCTGCGGCACGGCGGTCTGGACGCGGGTGCCGCGGTTGTTCTCGTAGACGTGGCGCGGCACGACGCGGACGCCGGGCGGGATCTCTTCCTTCCGCAGCACCGTGCCCGCGGGCGGGCCGGGCACCCGCGTCACGACGACCGTCCTCGACGGCGTGCGCAGGGCGGCGGAGCGAGCGGGCTTCGACGCGGTGGTCCGGGGTTTCGGGACCTGGGCCATCGGCAGCGGGGATTTCGGATCGCGCGGTTCGGGCTCGGCACGCGCCACCGTGGGGGGTGGCGCCGGGCGGACGGGCTCGGGCGTCGTCTCGGTCCCTGTCTCGGCCGGGGGCACGGCGACCACCTCGTCCACCTCGATCGGCGTCGGCGTCCGGTTGCAGACGGGCGCCCGGTCACGGCCGATCAGCGGCACCCAGGTCACGTCGTCGTTCACCTGCGCGCGGGCAAAGACGCAGCCTGCGCTGTCGACATATTGCTGGCCGGCATAGCCCGCCGGTGGCATCTCGGCCGGGCTCTGCGCCTGCGCGGCCGTCCCCAGGACAAGGGCCAGGACCCAAAGTGATCTGCTCTTCATCGCAATTCCCCCGACATATCCGGTCAACCTTGCCCGAGCGGATCCTCCGAGTAAACGGGTCCGGTCACTTCGTGCCGAACATCCGGTCGCCCGCGTCGCCCAGTCCGGGAACGATGTAGCCCTTTTCGTTCAGACGGCTATCCAGCGCGGCCGTGACGATCGGCACGTCGGGATGCGCCTCCTTCATCCGGGCCACGCCCTCGGGCGCGGCGAGCAGGCACATGAAGCGGATGTTGTTGGCGCCCGCCTCCTTCAGCAGGTCCACCGCCGCGGCCGAGGAATTCCCCGTCGCCAGCATCGGGTCGAGCGCGATCACCAGCCGGTCGCCCAGATCCTCGGGCACCTTGAAGTAATACTGGATCGGCTGGAGCGTGCGTTCGTCGCGGTAGAGCCCGACGAAGCCCACGCGCGCCGCCGGGATCAGTTCGAGCACCCCGTCGAGCAGCCCGTTCCCCGCCCGCAGGATCGAGATCAGCGCCAGCTTCTTGCCGTCGAGGACGGGCGCGTCCATCGGCTCGAGCGGCGTGTCGACCGTTTTCGTCGTCATCGGCAGCTCGCGGGTGACCTCGTAGGCCAGCAGCAGAGAGATCTCGCGCAGGAGCTGGCGGAAGGACTTGGTCGAGGTTTCCCTGTTCCGCATGATCGACAGCTTGTGCTGGACCAGCGGGTGGTTCACGATGGTCAGGTGCTCGGTCATTCTGCGCTCTCCAGCTTCTTGGCGATCCTTGCGCGGGTGTCCTCGTCGCAGAAGGCCGCGTCAAGGGCGGTTCGGGTGATTTCGCCGAAAACCTCCGCGTCCCAGCCGAAGGCGCGTTCGAGTTCCTCGAATTCGCGCGTCATCGTGGTGTGGAAGAACGGCGGATCGTCGGTCGAGACGGTGACTTTCACGCCGCGCTCGCGGAGCTGCTCGATCGGGTGCCTGCGCCAGTTCGGGTAGAGCCCGAGGGTGACGTTCGAGCCCGGGCAGACCTCGAGCGTCACGCCTTTTTCGGCCAGTTCATCGACCAGCGCGAGGTCCTCGATGGCGCGGACGCCATGGCCGATCCGTTCGACCTTCAGGTCGGTGAGCGCGTCGCGCACCGATTGCGGCCCGCCCCATTCGCCGGCATGCGCCGTCAGGTGCAGCCCCGCCTCGCGGGCGCAGTCGAAGGCCCAGGTGAAATCCCTGGGCTTGCCCTTGCCCTCGTCGCCCGCGATGCCGAAGCCGGTGATGAAACCGCCCTTCGTCTCGGCCGCGCAGACCGCAATGGGGCGCGCCTTTTCGGGGCCGAAATGCCGGATGCAGGTGATGACGCCGCGCAGCGTGATCCCGAGGGTCTTCTCGGCCTCGTCCGCGACCTCCTCGATGGCGTGCAGGTACTCGCGCCAGGCCTCGACATCGCCGCCGCCGCAGAAATCGGGCGAAAGGAAGGTCTCGGAATAGACCACGCCATGCGCCGCGCTCTCCTCCAGCACGGCCCGGGTCAGGCGGGCGTAATCCTCGGGCGTCCGAAGCACCGAGGTCGCGGCCTCGTAGACCGACAGGAAATGCACGAAGTTCTCGTAGGCGTAATGGCCCCGTTCGTCGAAGACCTTCGAGATGTCGACGTTCTTCTCCTGCGCGAGCCCCCGGATGAAGGCCGGCGGGGCGGCGCCCTCGTGGTGCAGGTGAAGCTCCACTTTCGGATAGGTTTTCCAGCTCACAGGAACGATCTCCCCTTGCCTTGGGGCGGGACGCCCAGGTGGTCCGCGACGCTCGCGGCGATATCGGTGAAGGCGACGAGGCCGGCCTCGCCCGCCCCCTTGCCCGCGACCAGCACGGGCACGCGCTCGCGGGTGTGATCGGTGCCGATCCATGTCGGATCGTTGCCGTGGTCGGCGGTGACGACCAGCATGTCGCCGGCGCGCAGGCGGGGCAGGATCGTGCCGAGCTCCCGGTCGAACCATTCGAGCGCGCGGGCATAGCCCGACACGTCGCGGCGGTGGCCGTAGAGGCTGTCGAACTCGACGAAATTGGCGAAGGTGAGAGAGCCCTCCTCCGCCTCCTCCACCAGCCGCTTCAGATGCTTCATCAGCTCGGCGTCCGAGCCCTTCACCACGTCGTCGATCCCCTGCATCGAGAAGATGTCGCCGATTTTCCCCACGCCATGCACCGTCCGCCCCGCGCCCTGTACCCAGTCGCAGAGCGTCGGGCTGGGCGGGGCGAGCGCAAAGTCCTTGCGGTTCGTCGTCCGGGTGAAGCCGGAGGCCGCGTCCCCCACGAAGGGGCGGGCGATGACCCGGCCGACCCGCATGTTATGCAAAGTGGGGGCCAGCGCTTTGCAAAGGTCATAAAGCCGTTGCAGACCAAAGGCTTCCTCGTGGCAGGCGATCTGGAAGACGCTGTCGGCAGAGGTGTAGCAGATGGGTTTCCCGGTCCGGACATGCTCTGCGCCCAGCTCGTTCACGATGACCGTTCCGGACGCGTGGCAATTGCCGAGGATGCCGTCCGCGCCGGCGGCCCTGGCGGCTTCGGCGACGAGGTCGGGCGGGAAGGACTTCTCCTTGTCGGGGAAGTAGGTCCAGTCCCACGGCACCGGCACGCCCGCCAGTTCCCAGTGGCCCGAGGGCGTGTCCTTGCCGGGCGAGACCTCGGATGCCGCGCCCCAGAGGCCCTGCGGTTCCGCCGCGAGCCCCGGCGTCGCATCGCCCGAGGCAAGCCGGATCGCCGCCCCGAGCCCGAGGCTGTCCATCACCGGCAGCCGGAGCGGACCGGAGCGCCCCTCCTCCGCCTTTCCCGCCGCGCAGGCCTGCGCGATATGGGCGAGCGTGTTGGCCCCGGTGTCCGGCGTGGTGCCGTTGAAGAAGCGGTCCGCATCGGGGGCGCCGCCGCAGCCGACGCTGTCGATGACGATCAGGAAGGCGCGCGTCATGGGCCGATCCTGTCACGGATGAGCCGGGGCACCTCGGGCCGGGTGTCGGAGAGCGTCACCGCCGCCTGCACCTCGGCCACCGCCCGGTCGGCGCCATCGGTGCGCGCCGCGTGGACGCGGGCGAGCGGCTGGCCCTTCTCGACCCAGGCGCCCATGGGCAGGATGTCGGAGATGCCGACCGAGGGGTCGACCGTGTCGCTTTCCACCTGACGCCCGCCGCCGAGGCCCACGACCGTCAGGCCCAGGGCCTCGCCCGCGAAGCCCGCGACATAGCCCGCGGCCGGAGCGGCGACCTCGCGGATCACGGTCGCCTCGGGCAGGAACCGCGCCCAGTCCTCGACGAAGCCGAGCGGTCCGCCCTGCGCGGCGATCATGCGGCCGAAGGCTTCCGCCGCGGCCCCCGAGTCGATGGCCTTCGCCACCGCCGCGGCCCCCGTATCCACGTCCGGGGCCAGTCCGCCGCCGCACAGCACGACGCCGCCCAGCACCGCGGTGATCTCGGCCAGCGGGCCGGAGGCGGCGCCGGTCAGGACCCGCATCGCCTCGGCCACCTCGAGCGCATTGCCAAGGGACGGGACCAGCGGCTGGTTCATGTCCGAGAGCACCGCCGCCGTCGGGCAGCCCGCGGCGTTCGCGGTGGAGACAAGCGCCTCGGCCAGCCCGCGGGCGTCCTCCTCGGACTTCATGAAGGCGCCCGAGCCGGTCTTCACGTCGAGCACCAGCCCGTCGAGCCCTGCCGCGAGCTTCTTCGACAGGATCGAGGCGGTGATCAGATCGAGGCTCTCGACCGTCGCCGAGACGTCGCGCACGGCGTAGAGACGGCGGTCGGCGGGGGCAATCGCGGCACTGGCCGCGACGATGGCGCAACCGGCCTTTCCGACGGTGTCCCGAAAGCGGGCCTCGTCGAGCAGCGTGGTCACGCCGGGGATCGATTCGAGCTTGTCGAGCGTGCCGCCGGTGTGGCCGAGGCCCCGGCCCGAGATCATCGGGACATAGGCGCCGCAGGCGGCGAGCGCGGGGGCGAGGACGAGGCTGACGCAATCGCCGATCCCCCCGGTCGAATGCTTGTCGAGCGCCGGGCCCGGCAGATCCCAGCTCAGCCGCTGCCCGCTGTCGCGCATGGCGAGCGTGAGCGCCACGCGCCCCTCTTCCGAAAGCCCCCTGAGCAGCACCGCCATTGCGAAGGCCCCGGCCTGCGCGTCGGTCACGCCGCCATCGGCGAGCCCGGCGGCGAACCAGCCCAGCTCCTCGTGCGAGGGCGTGCCGCCGTCCCGCACCGTGGCGATGATCCTGCGTGCATCCATCAGGCGCGGTCCATGTGCGAGGCGTCGAAACGGCCCGGCAGGATCTCGGCCAGCGTCATCTCTTGCGTGGCGCCGTCCGTGGTGCACATGGTGAGCACGACCTCCGGCCCGCCGAATTCCACCAGCTTCTGGCGGCACCCGCCGCAGGGCGGCACCGGCGCGGGGCTGTCGGCGATGACCAGCACCTCGGTCAGGACCGTCTCGCCGGCCGCGACCATGGCGGCGATGGCGCCGGCCTCGGCGCAGGTGCCTTCGGGATAGGCCACGTTCTCGACGTTGCAGCCCGCGTAGATCGCGCCCGAGGCGGCCCGGACGGCCGCCCCCACCTTGAAGTTGGAATAGGGCGCATAGGCGTTTTCCCGCACATCCCTGGCGGCTTGCAGCAGATCCATGGCGTCATCTCCCTGTTCCTTCATCGCGACACTCTCGACAAGCGGCGTGCCGAGTGCAAGCACGCCGTGGCGGAGGGCTCGCACCGGGGCCGTCCGACCCATGCAAATGCGCCACCTTTCCGGCGTCGCGAAAATAGTTTAACGCTAAACCATCCATTTCAAGAGAGGCGATCATGTCCGACGGCAAGGAGTCCCAGCTCAGCCCCGCGCTTTCCTATCACCAGAACCCGAAGCCCGGGAAACTGGAGATCCGCGCGACCAAGCCGCTTGCCAACGGGCGCGACCTGAGCCTGGCCTATTCGCCCGGCGTGGCCGAGGCCTGCCTCGAGATCGGCAAGGACGAGACCGCGGCCTCGCGTTACACCGCGCGCGGCAACCTCGTGGCGGTCGTGTCGAACGGGACGGCGGTGCTGGGGCTCGGGAACATCGGGGCGCTGGCCTCGAAGCCGGTGATGGAGGGCAAGGCCGTCCTCTTCAAGAAATTCGCCGGGATCGACTGCTTCGACATCGAGGTGAACGAACCCGACCCGGAAAGGCTCGCCGACATCGTCTGCGCGCTCGAGCCCACCTTCGGGGCGATCAACCTCGAGGACATCAAGGCGCCCGACTGCTTCGTGGTCGAGAAGCTCTGCCGCGAGCGGATGAACATTCCCGTCTTCCACGACGACCAGCACGGCACCGCGATCGTCGTGGGCGCGGCGGCGACCAATGCGCTGCGGGTGGCCGGAAAGGCGTTCGAGGACATCAAGATCGTCTCGACCGGGGGCGGCGCGGCGGGGATCGCCTGCCTCAACATGCTGCTGAAGCTCGGCGTCAAGCGCGAGAACGTCTGGCTCTGCGATATCCACGGGCTGGTGCACGAGGGCCGCGAGGTCGACATGAACCCGCAGAAGGCGCTCTTCGCGCAGGCCTCCGACAGGCGGACACTGGACGAGGTGATCGACGGGGCGGACCTGTTCCTCGGGCTCTCGGGGCCGAACGTGCTGAGCCCCGAGATGGTGGCCAGGATGGCCCCCCGCCCGATCATCTTCGCGCTCGCCAACCCCACGCCCGAGATCATGCCCGACGCCGCCCGCGCCGTGGCGCCGGATGCGATCATCGCGACGGGCCGGTCGGATTTCCCGAACCAGGTCAACAACGTGCTGTGTTTCCCGTTCATCTTCCGCGGCGCGCTCGACGTCGGCGCGACCGAGATCAACGACGAGATGCAGATCGCCTGCATCGAGGGGATCGCCGCGCTGGCCCGTGCCACCACCTCGGCCGAGGCGGCGGCGGCCTACCAGGGCGAACAGCTCACCTTCGGGGCCGACTACCTGATCCCGAAACCCTTCGATCCCCGCCTCTCGGCCGTGGTCTCGACCGCCGTGGCAAAGGCCGCGATGGACTCGGGCGTGGCGATGCGGCCGCTCGAGGACCTCGAGGCCTATCGCGAGAAGCTCCGCTCCTCGGTCTTCAAGTCGGCGCTCCTCATGCGGCCGGTGTTCGAGGCCGCCCGCACGGCCTCGCGCCGGATCGTCTTCGCGGAGGGCGAGGACGAACGCGTGCTCCGCGCCGCGCAGGCGATCATCGAGGAGACCACCGAGACGCCGATCCTGATCGGCCGTCCCGAGGTGATCGAGCACCGCTGCGAACGCGCGGGGCTGAAGATCCGCCCCGACACCGACTTCAACATCGTGAACCCCGAGAACGACCCGCGCTACCGCGACTACTGGGGCACCTATCACGAGCTCATGGCCCGGCGCGGTGTCACCCCCGACACCGCCCGCGCGATCATGCGGACGAACACCACCGCCATCGGCGCCGTCATGGTCCACCGCGGCGAGGCCGACAGCCTGATCTGCGGCACCTTCGGCGAATATCGCTGGCACCTGGGCTACGTGGAGCAGATCCTCGGCGCGGACACCTACAAGCCGGTCGGTGGCCTCTCGCTGATGATCCTCGAGGACGGGCCGCTCTTCCTCGCCGACACGCATGTGCATTCGGAACCCTCGGCCGAGGAACTGGCCGAGATCGCCATCGGCGCCGCGCGCCACGTGAAGCGCTTCGGGGTGGTCCCGAACGTCGCGCTCTGCTCGCGCTCGCAGTTCGGCAACCAGGACACCGAACACGCCCGGCGGATCCGCGAGGCCATCGCGATCCTCGACAGCGCGCCGCGGGATTTCTGCTACGAGGGCGAGATGAACGTGGACACCGCGCTCGATCCGGATCTGCGCGAGACGGTCCTGCCCGGCAACCGGATGAAGGGCGCGGCCAACGTGCTGATCTTCGGCCACGCGGACGCGGCCTCGGGGGTGCGGAACATTCTCAAGATGAAGGGCGGCGGGCTCGAGGTCGGGCCGATCCTGATGGGAATGGGCAACCGGGCGCATATCGTGACCAACTCGATCACCGCGCGGGGCCTGCTGAACATGGCGGCCATCGCGGGCACGCCGGTCGCGCATTACGGCTGAGTGTCGCGCCGCCGTTCTGGGGACGGCGGCGCGCCGTGTCAGGTCACTTCTTGGTGGTCTTTTCGCCGGGTTTCGACGGTTTCTTCTTGGTGTCGGCCATGGCCGTGATCCTTGGCAAGAGGGGCGGCGGAATGCCGTCCCTGACGTAAATCCAAGCTCCTGAAGCCCCGATTCCGCAAGCGCGATTTGCGGTGAAACATTGACGTGATCCCGGCCTCGGCGGCGGTTGGCCGACGGCCCTCCCCCGGGGGCGCATCCGCGCGCGCGGCGCATCCTCCCGGCCCCTCCGGGACGCACCGGGCTCCACCCTGGCGCGATCCGTTCGGGCACCCCGCCCCTTGTCTTCCGGCGCCATGCCCGTCTAACTCCCCCACAATCATCATGCGGCGAAGGAGGAGCACCCGATGAGCTACGCAGAGGTCTACGGGCGCTGGCAATCGGACCCCGAGGGGTTCTGGATGGAGCAGGCCGAGGCGATCGACTGGGTGAAGAAGCCCTCGAAGGCGCTCTGGGACGAAAACGCGCCGCTCTATGAATGGTATGTCGACGGCGAGGTGAACACCTGCTGGAACGCGGTCGACCGCCATGTCGAGAACGGGCGGGGCTCCCAGGTCGCGCTGATCCATGACAGCCCGGTCACCGGGACGGTGCAGAAGATCACCTATGCCGAGCTGCGCAACCGCGTGGCCCTGCTGGCGGGCGCGCTGCGGGCCAGGGGCGTCGAGAAGGGCGACCGGGTGATCATCTACATGCCGATGGTGCCGCAGGCGATCGAGGCGATGCTGGCCTGTGCCCGGATCGGCGCGATCCATTCGGTCGTCTTCGGCGGGTTCGCGAGCCATGAACTGGCCGTCCGGATCGACGATTGCAAGCCCAGGGCGATCATCGCGGCCTCCTGCGGGGTCGAGCCGGGGCGCGTGGTGCATTACAAGCCGCTTCTCGACGGGGCCATCGCGCAGGCGGCGCACAAACCCGATTTCTGCGTGATCTTCCAGCGCGAACAGGAGGTCGCGGAGCTCGAGCCCGGCCGCGACGTCGACTGGCACGCCTTCCAGTACGGCGTGGAGCCGGCCGAATGTGTCCCGGTCGCGGGCAACCACCCGGCCTATATCCTCTACACCTCGGGCACCACGGGCCAGCCCAAGGGCGTGATCCGGCCGACCGCAGGCCACCTCGTGGCGCTGAACTGGTCGATGAAGAACGTCTACAACGTCGATCCGGGCGACGTGTTCTGGGCCGCCTCGGACGTCGGCTGGGTCGTCGGCCACAGCTACATCTGCTATGCGCCGCTGATCCACGGCAACACGTCCATCGTGTTCGAGGGCAAGCCCGTCGGCACCCCCGACGCGGGCACCTACTGGCGGGTCATGGCGGATCACGGGGTGCGCAGCTTCTTCACCGCCCCGACCGCCTTCCGCGCCGTGAAGCGCGAGGATCCGCAGGGCGAATTCATCCGGAAACACGACCTCAGCAAGCTCGAGATCGTCTACCTGGCCGGAGAGCGCGCCGACCCGGACACGATCAACTGGGCGAAGCGCATGCTCGACAAGCCCGTCATCGACCATTGGTGGCAGACCGAGACCGGCTGGCCGATCGCCGCGAACCCGGTCGGCATCGAGCTTCTGCCGGTGAAGGTCGGCTCGCCCTCCGTGGCAATGCCGGGCTACGAGATCCACATCCTCGACGAGGCCGGCAAGGAACTGCCGCGCGGCGAGCTTGGCGCGATCGCGGTGAAGCTGCCCCTGCCCCCGGGCACGCTGCCCACGCTGTGGAATGCCGAAGCGCGGTTCCGGAAGTCCTACCTCGACACCTTCCCAGGCTACTACGAGACCGGGGACGCGGGCATGATCGACGAGGACGGGTATCTCTACATCATGGCGCGCACGGACGATGTCATCAACGTGGCGGGTCACCGGTTGTCGACCGGCGCGATGGAGGAGGTGCTGGCCAACCACCCGGACGTCGCCGAGACGGCGGTGATCGGCGTGCATGACGAGCTGAAGGGTCAGCTGCCCGTGGGCTTCGTCTGCCTGACCAAGGGGGTGAACCGGCCGCACGAGGACATCGTGAAGGAATGCGTCGCGATGGTGCGGGATCAGATCGGCCCGGTCGCGGCCTTCAAGTCGGCGGTCGTGGTGGACCGCCTGCCAAAGACGCGTTCGGGAAAGATCCTCAGGGCGACGATGGCGAAGATCGCGGACGGCGAGGCGTACAAGATGCCCGCGACGATCGACGATCCGGCGATCCTGGACGAGATCGCTGCGGCCCTGAAGACCATCGGCTTCGCCAGGAGCTAGCGGCCCCGGACATGAAGACGGCGCCGGAGGGGGTCTCCCGGCGCCGCCACTCTTGAACCATCCGCGCGGTCAGAAGCGACCGGCGAACTCGTCAACCTGGCGTTCGGCTTCGTCTTTTGCGACGCCGTAACGTTCCTGTACACGGCCGATGAGCTGTTCACGGCGGCCTTCGGCACGGTCCAGATCATCCTCGGTCAGCTTGCCCCAGTGTTCCTGAGCCTGACCCTTGAGCTGTTTCCAGTTGCCTTCGATGCGGTCCCAATTCATATCGGTTCTCCTCTTGAGAGAGCTGGGCCTTATCGCCCGGCTTCGAGGATGAAACGCGCCCCCGGCCCGCGCGGTTCCGAAATCGACAAAGGTTGATCGGCGCGAAACGGCCGCCCCCGGTTCCCCCTGGCGCGGCGGATATCGCGCCGTAACATGCCGAAATCCCTATGCTTTCCCCAAGCCATCCGGATCGGTCCGGCAGGGAACGGGCGTCAGAGCTCCCGCGCCCAGACCTGCCCCACGAGGTCGTGCCCGAAGGAATGATGCGGCTCTTCCTCGACCAGCTCGAATCCCGCCCGGACATAGATGCGCCGGGCCGAGACCAGCACGTCATTCGTCCAGAGCTCGATGCGCCGGTAGCCCGCCTCCCGTGCGAAGGCCAGCACCGCGTCGACCAGCCGGGACCCGATCCCCGCCCCCCGCGCCGCCCGTTCGACGTGGAGCAGCCGGAGCTGTGCCGTCTGCGCGTCCTTCCTGACAACGAAGACCGCGCCGACCCGGGTGCCGTCGATCTCGGCGATCCAGCCGCGTTCGCGCGCCGGGTCCTGCGTCGCGGCGAATTCCGCGAGGATCTTCAGCACCAGCGTCTCGTATTCCGCGGTCCAGCCGTATTCGCCCGCGTAAAGCGCCGATTGCCGCGACACGACCCAGCCCAGGTCGCCCGGCTCCGGCGCGCGCAGCTCGACCGAGACCGCCGGATGCGGTCGCCCGCCCAGCAGGCGCGTGATCAGCCGCATGGCCCGGATGACGCGGGTCCGGTCCTCGCCGGTGAGCCGATCCAGCGCGGCGCCCATCTGCGTCTGCGCCCGCTGGTCAAGCTCCTGAAAGGCCGCCTCGCCTTCGGATGTCAGGGTGATCCCGAGCCGCTTTGCATGGCCTTCCGTCGGCGCCCGGACGATCAGCCCGGCCCTTTCGAGCCCCTTCAGCACGCGGCTGATCTGCCCCGCATCCATCCTGAGCGCGCGGGCCATGTCGGCGGCCTGCTGGCCCTTCGGCCCGGTGGCGATCTCGTGCAGGACCCGCGCCTGCGGCAGCGAGAACGGGCTTTTGAGCATGCGGTCCGACAGGGCGTCCGCGTAGCTGGTGTAGAACCGCGTGAAGCGGCGGGCCTCGGTGACGGCGCGGGAGAGGGATGTTGACTCGGTCATTATTGATCTAGTCAACATCAACCCGCTTCATGTCAAGCCAATTCCTGACGCGCATCGGCGTCAGGGACGTCAGACGAATTGTTCGGAAATCAGCCGTTCCTCGAGACCGTGGCCCGGGTCGAAAAGGATGCGGTGCGAGATCGCGGGCTCCGAACGGATCTCGACGACCACCACATCGCGGACCGAGCGGCTGTCGGCATCGGCCATGACCGGGCGCTTGTCGGGTTCCAGCACGTCGAAGCGCACCCGCGCGGTCTTGGGGATCAGCGCGCCGCGCCAGCGGCGCGGCCGGTAGGCGGCCATCGCCGTCAGCGCCAGCACGTCCGCCCCGATCGGCAGGATCGGCCCATGCGCCGAGTAATTGTAGGCCGTGGACCCGGCGGGGGTCGCCAGCAGCGCCCCGTCGCAGACGAGCTCCTCCAGTCGCACCTTGCCGTCGACGCTGATCCTGAGCTTGGCGGCCTGCGGTCCGGCGCGCAGCAGCGACACCTCGTTGATCGCGAGCGCCCGGTGCTCCGTCCCGTCCGCGCTGGTGGCCTTCATGGAGAGCGGGTTCACCACTTCCTCCTCGGCCAGCGCGAGGCGCTCGAGCAGCCCCTCCTCGGCATATTCGTTCATCAGGAAGCCCACGGTGCCCCGGTTCATCCCGTAGACCGGCGCGGGCAGGTCCTGCGTGCGATGCAGCGTGTGGAGCATGAACCCGTCGCCGCCGAGCGCCACGATCACCTCCGCCTCGGCCTCGGGCGCGTTGCCGTAGCGCGCGACCAGCGAGGCGCAGGCCGACCGGGCCATGTCGCTGCGACCGGCCGTGAAGGCGATCTTCATGTCCATGAAGGGGTCCCGTTTCCCATAGAGCGCAATCGGTTCCGAAAGAACCACATCCGTTCTCCGGGCGCCAGCCTCGGGCGCCGGAACCCGCTTTTCATGATCATTATGTCGCGTTCGGACCTTTTGCGCCGCCGCGGATCCGGGTAGGAAGCGCCAACGCCACTGACAAGGACGGATCATTCCATGAAGGATGTCGGCTTCTTTTCCAGCCCGCTCGCGGAACGCGACCCGGAGATCTTCGACACCATCGGCAAGGAGCTCGGCCGCCAGCGCGACGAGATCGAGCTGATCGCCTCGGAGAACATCGTCTCCGCCGCCGTGCTCGAGGCGCAGGGTTCGGTCCTGACCAACAAATACGCCGAGGGCTACCCGGGCAAGCGCTACTACGGCGGCTGCCAGTACGTCGACATCGCCGAGACGCTGGCGATCGAGCGGGCGAAGCAACTCTTCAACTGCGGCTTCGCCAACGTCCAGCCCAACTCCGGCTCCCAGATGAACCAGGCGGTGTTCCTGGCGCTCCTGAAACCCGGCGACACCTTCATGGGGCTCGACCTGAACTCGGGCGGTCACCTGACCCACGGCTCGCCGGTGAACATGTCGGGCAAGTGGTTCAACGTGGTCTCCTACGGGGTGCGCCAGCAGGACCAGCTGCTGGACATGGAGGACATCCGCGCCAAGGCGCGCGAGCACAAGCCCAAGCTGATCCTCGCCGGCGGCACCGCCTATTCCCGGATCTGGGACTGGGCCGCCTTCCGCGAGATCGCGGACGAGGTCGGCGCCTACCTGATGGTCGACATGGCCCATATCGCGGGCCTCGTCGCGGGCGGCGCGCATCCCTCGCCCCTGCCCCACGCCCATGTCTGCACCACGACCACGCACAAGTCGCTCCGCGGCCCCCGCGGCGGGATGATCCTGACGAATGACGAGGACATTGCCAAGAAGGTGAACTCCGCCGTCTTCCCGGGCCTGCAGGGCGGGCCGCTGATGCATGTGATCGCCGCCAAGGCCGTGGCCTTCGGCGAGGCGCTGAAGCCCGAATTCCAGGATTACGCGGTGCAGGTCGTCGCCAACGCCAAGGCGATGGCCGATCAGCTCATGAAGGGCGGGATCGACATCGTCTCGGGCGGCACCGACAACCACCTGATGCTCGCCGACCTGCGCCCCAAGGGCGTCACCGGCAAGGCCGCCGAGGCCGCGCTCGGCCGCGCCCACATCACCTGCAACAAGAACGGCGTGCCCTTCGATCCGGAGAAACCCTTCGTGACCTCGGGCATCCGCCTCGGCACCCCCGCCGGCACCACCCGCGGCTTCCGCGAGGCCGAGTTCCGCCAGATCGCCGACTGGATCGTCGAGGTCGTTGACGGGCTTGCCGCCAATGGCGAGGACGGCAACACCTCCGTCGAGGACAAGGTGAAGGCCGAGGTGGCCGAGCTCTGCGGGCGCTTCCCGCTCTATCCGGGGCTCTGAGACCGGGGTGCGGCCGCCTCCGGCCGGAGTGTGAGAGGCGATCGGGACACCGTCCGCCGGACGGTGTCCGCCCCGAACGGGCGGAGCCCGATGGAAAGATGAAGACCGGGGTGTCCCTCCGCTTCATCTTTCCGAAAATACTCCGGGGGTAGGCCGCAGGCCGTAGGGGGCAGCGCCCCCTTCCGAGGGCAGGATGATGACCGACGCCGCGACAGACGCACCAGGGCCCCGCCCGCTGGCGGGGCTTTTCCGCTTCCTCGGCCACCAGCTCTGGGCGGCGCTCTTCGCGGTGATCCTGCTGGCGGCGATCCTCGGGACGAAACTGATCTGGCAGGAGGGCTGGGCGCTCACCCGCTACGACGCGCTGGTGCTGATCGCGGTCGCCTCGCAGGTCGCGATGCTGGCCTTCCGGCTCGAGACCTGGGACGAGTTCAAGGTGATCCTGCTCTTCCACCTCACCGGCACGGTGATGGAATGGTTCAAGGTCTCCGCCGGCAGCTGGTCCTATCCGGAGGCGGGGGTGATCAAGCTCTTCGACGTGCCGCTCTTCACCGGCTTCATGTATGCCGCCGTCGGCTCCTACATCGCGCGCTCGATCCGGCTCTTCGACATCGTGCTGGCCCCCTTCCCGCCCTTCGGGCTGGTGGTGGCGCTCGCCGTCGGGATCTATGCGAATTTCTTCGCGCATCACTTCCTGCCGGACATCCGGCTGGCGCTCTTCGCGGCGAGCGTGCTGTTGTTCTTCCGCACCCGCCTGACGCTGACCGCGGGCGGCCGGCGCCGCTCCGTCCCGATGCTGGGCGCGGCGCTCCTGGTGGCGGGGCTGCTCTATATCGCCGAGAACATCGGCACCTTCACCGGAACCTGGGTCTATGCCGGTCAGAAGGCGTGGGAGCCCGTCCGCCTCGGCATGCTGGGCTCCTGGTATCTGCTCTTCTTCGTGAGCTTCGCGACCGTCCTGGTGGTCTTCCGCGGCGCCTGCCGCCCGGGGCCCTGGCTCAGATCCAACCGCGCCAGCGGGCCAGCGCATAGATCAGAAGCCCGAGGATCAGGAAGTTGACCGCAAGGCTGCGCAGGATCGACAGCAGCAGGTCCACCCGGCGCTTGTTCGGGTTCACCGATTTCAGATAATCCTCGAGGATCTCCGCCTCGCGCGCGACCCGCTTGCGGTCGATCTGCCAGAAAAGCTTCGGATGACCGGCCATGTAATCCGCATCCGCCACCGCGCCGCCTGCCCGGCGCATCCGGCGGGGCAGCCGCCGGCCGGCCTTCCTGAGCGCATGGCGCAGGCCCTTCTCGCCGGTGCCGAAGCCCCGGTCCAGAAGCTCCTCGAGCCGTCTGGCCTTCGCCGCGATGTCCAGTTCCGCCATGCCTGACAGGCCCCCTTGCCTCCGTCACGCCGCAGGTCTACCGAAGAGCCATGCTGAACACCATCCCGCATGGCGCGCCGACCGCCGAACCGCCGCTGCTGATCGTCCACGGGCTCTTCGGATCCGCGCGGAACTGGAGCGTCATCGCCAAGCGGCTCTCGGACGTGCGGCAGGTGCTCACCGTGGACATGCGCAACCACGGGCAAAGCCCCTGGGCGCCGAGCCAGAGCTACGAGGACATGGCCGGAGACCTCGCCGAGGTGCTGGAGGATGTCGGGCCTGCCGATGTGCTCGGCCATTCGATGGGCGGCAAGGCGGCCATGGTTCTGGCCCTGACCCGGCCCGAGCTGGTGACCCGTCTGATCGTCGCGGACATCGCGCCGGTCACCTACCGCCACAGCCAGTCCGACAAGATCGCGGCGATGCGGGCGGTGGACCTCGACGCGGTCGAACGGCGCTCGGACGCGGATGCGCAGCTGGCCCGGCACCTCGACGATCCGGCGCTCTGCAGCTTCTTCACCCAGTCGCTCGATCTCAAGGAGAAGCGCTGGCGGCTCAACCTCGACGTGCTGGGGGCGGAGATGGAGAAGATCATCGGCTTTCCCGAGGTGACGGGGCAGTTCGGCAAGCCGACGCTGTTCCTGACCGGCGGCAATTCCGATTACGTCGGCCGTGACGACCGCGACACCATCACCGCGCTCTTCCCCAAGGCGCGTTTCGTCGGCATCCCCGGCGCGGGGCACTGGATTCACGCGGACAAGCCCAAGGAATTCGTCGCCGCGGTTTCGGAATGGCTGGCGCGGAGCGAAGCCCCGCGCTGAACTTTCAGAGGCCGTTCGGCCCGCGTGTCGCGGCCGGTGCGTCCTTCCGCAGACCGTCCTGCGGCGGCCAGTCCGGGTCGCGCCGCTTGATCCGCTTGGACGCCCAGAGGCCGAGCGGCACCCCGAGCGCGAGCCCGATGACCGCCGACCAGAGCAGCGCCCCGAGGCTGTAATACCCGAAGACAAAGAAGGCGATGAGCGCCGCACCGGCGACGCAGGCGACGGCTAGGGTGGTGGTGAACCAGCTGAGACGTGTCTTCATGGCGCAATGCTCCTTTGCGGGCCTTCTGGCCTGACCAACGCCCCGCCGGCGGCGCGGGTTCCGGGCTCAGCCGCCCGGCAGCATCCGCGCAGACACGCCGTCGCGCAGCCAGAACCGGTGGACGAGCGTCGCGCCGATGTGGCCGAGGATGACAACCAGGAGGAGCGTCTTCAGCACCTCGTGCGCCTCCGCCGCCGCCGCGGCGCCGAGGAACCAGCCCGCGGCGCCCGAGAACGGGACCAGCAGCATCAGGCCGTAAAGCGCCCAGTGCCCGATGCCGGCGGCGCGGGCGGCCAGCGGATGGCCCCCGTTCCGGCGCGGCGCGCCATGGGTGACGCGGACCGCCAGGCGCCACACCACCAGCACCAGCACGGCCGAAGACGATGTGGAGGGTCGCACCGGCCCCCGGGTCGGCGATCCCGGTGCTGGCATAGGCGCGCCAGGCGGCCTCGATCCCGTCATGGGCGAGGAACTGGACGGCGATCAGGCCGGTGACGGCCCAGTGAAGGATGATCTGGGTGCGGGAGTAGCGGGCGGGCATGGCGGGGTCCTTTCCTGTCAGACCCCTGCTACGCGCCGCCGCCGGTTTTCCGTCGCGGCTCAGCGCTCGAGGCGGAAGCCCAGTTTCACGCCGACCTGGTAATGCGCGACCTGGCCATCCTCGCCCACATGGCCGCGGATCTGGGTGACCTCGAACCATTCGATGTTGCGGACGGATTTGGACGCGGCCGAGACGGCCTTCTGGATCGCGTCGTCGATGGAGGTCTCGGACGAGCCGTAGACTTCGGTGATCGGATAGATGTGGTCGGACATAGGTCGCTTTCCCTTGTTGCAGGAAGTGGGACCTAGTGCAGGGAGCCGGGGTGGCGAGGGGGTGGGACAAGGCGCGTCACCCGCGACTCCGTGACGGGGGGGGCCGACGACCTCCCCCCAACACCCGGGGCTCAAGCTATCTGCACGGTGACGCTCGCCGGACGCGTTGCGCCCCTGCGGCTCAGCTGTCCATCTTCAGCGCCGAGATGAACGCCTCCTGCGGGATGTCGACCTTCCCGAACTGGCGCATCTTCTTCTTGCCGGCCTTCTGCTTGTCGAGCAGCTTCCGCTTCCGCGTCGCGTCCCCGCCGTAGCACTTCGCCGTCACGTCCTTGCGCAGCGCCGCCAAGGTCTCGCGCGCGATGACCTTGCCGCCGATCGCCGCCTGGATCGGGATCTTGAACATGTGGCGGGGGATCAGCTCCTTGAGCTTCTCGCACATCGCACGGCCCCGCATCTCGGCCCGGTCGCGGTGGACCATCATCGAGAGCGCGTCGACCGGTTCGTCGTTCACCAGGATCTGCATCTTCACGAGGTTGTCCTCGCGATATCCGATCAGCTGGTAGTCGAAGGACGCATAGCCTTTCGTGACGCTCTTCAGCCTGTCGTAGAAGTCGAACACCACTTCGTTCAGCGGCAGATCGTAGACCACAAGCGGGCGGTTGCCCGCATAGGTCAGCTCCATCTGGATGCCGCGGCGGTCCTGGCAGAGCTTCAGCACGTCGCCGAGGTATTCGTCGGGCACCATGATGGTCGCCTTGATCCGCGGCTCCTCGATATGGTCGATATGCGTCGGGTCGGGCATGTCGGCGGGGTTGTGCAGGTCGATGACCTCGCCGTCCTTCATGTGGAGGTGATAGATCACCGAGGGCGCGGTGGTGATCAGGTCGATGTCGTACTCGCGCTCGATCCGGTCGCGGATCACCTCGAGGTGCAGCAGGCCGAGGAAACCGCAGCGGAAGCCGAAGCCGAGCGCGGCCGAGGTCTCCATCTCGAAGGTGAAGGAGGCGTCGTTCAGCGCCAGCTTCTCGATCGCGTCGCGCAGGTCCTCGAATTCCGAGCTGTCGACGGGGAAGAGGCCGCAGAAGACCACAGGGATCGACGGCTTGAAGCCGGGGAGCGCGGTCTCGACCCCCTTCTTCTCGGTGGTGATCGTGTCGCCGACGCGGGTGTCGCGGACCTGCTTGATCTGGGCGGTGATGTAGCCGATCTCGCCCGGGCCCAGCTCCTTCACCTCGGTCATTGCCGGGCGGTAGACGCCGATCCGGTCGATCTCGTAGACGCCGCCGGTGCGCATCATGCGGATGCGCTGGCCCTTCTTCAGCACGCCGTCGATGACGCGGACGATGACCACGACGCCGAGGTAGCTGTCGTATTTCGAATCGACCAGCATCGCCTTCAGCGGCTTCTCGGCATCGCCCTCGGGCGGCGCCGGCAGACGGGTGACGATGGCCTCCAGCACGTCGGGGATGCCAAGGCCGGTCTTGGCAGAGATCTCGATGGCGTCCTGCGCCTCGATCCCGATCACGTCCTCGATCTGGTCCTTGACCCGCTGCGGCTCGGACGCCGGCAGGTCGATCTTGTTCAGCACCGGCACGATCTCGTGGTCGGCGTCGATCGCCTGGTAGACGTTGGCGAGCGTCTGCGCCTCGACCCCCTGGGTGGCGTCGACCACGAGCAGCGAGCCCTCGACCGCCTGCATGGAGCGCGAGACCTCGTAGGCGAAGTCGACGTGTCCGGGCGTGTCGATCAGGTTCAGGACATAGGTCTTGCCGTCCTTCGCCGGATATTCGATGCGGACGGTGTTCGCCTTGATGGTGATCCCCCGCTCGCGCTCGATATCCATGGCATCGAGGAGCTGCTCCTTCATGTCGCGCTCGGCGACGGTGCCGGTGAGCTGGATCAGCCGGTCGGCCAGGGTGGATTTCCCGTGGTCGATATGGGCGACGATGGAGAAGTTTCGGATGAGGGATCTGTCGGTCATGCGCGCGCATGTAGCAGAGGCGCAGGGACCTTGGAAGATGGCATGATATGGCCGACGCGGTTTGCACGCCGGGTCATTGGCGGGTAAGTGCCCGGACGGGAGGGTCGCGCGATGACAATGGGCGTGGCACTGGCGATCGGCATCGCCATCGGGGCGGCACTGGGTGTCGCCATGGGCAACATGTCCGCCGGCATCGGCCTGGGCATCGCTGTCGGCCTCGTGCTGGCCGTGGCGCTCCGGCGCGAGGACCAGGGCGGACCGGGCCAGGACGGCGACTGAGCCGCCCGGGCGGATCTCACCCTACGGAAACGTGAGCGCGACAATTCCCGCGACCGGGCTACCATTGCCGCGACAGACCACCGAGGAGCCTGCCCGATGATCACACGCCGCCGCCTTCTGCTGACCGGAACCGCCGTCACCGGCGCGACCGTCTTCCTGCCCTATGCCGCCATGGCCCAGACCGGGGCGGGCGACCAGTTCGACGCCGCCGAGGGGCCGGTGACCGTGCACCCCGTGAGCCACGCCTCCTTCGTGATGGAGACCCCCGTCGGCACGATCTACAACGATCCGGTCGGCGACGCCTCGGCCTATGCCGATTTCCCGGAGCCCGACCTGATCCTCATCACCCACGAGCACGGCGATCATTACAACGCCGACACGCTCGCGGCCCTTGTCGGCCCCAACACGCAGCTGCTGACCAACCCGGCGGTGTTCGAGATGCTGCCCGACGGGCTCAAGGCGCGCGCCACCTCGATCGCGAACGGCGAGGAGACCACCGTCCTCGGCCTGAGGATCGAGGCGATCCCGGCCTACAACATCACCGAGGAGCGGCTCCAGTATCACCCGGAAGGCCGCGACAACGGCTACATCCTGAATTTCGACGGGCTGCGCGTCTACATCGCCGGCGACACCGAGGACATCCCCGAGATGCGCGCGCTGAGCGACATCGACGTGGCCTTCGTGCCGTTCAACCTGCCCTACACGATGACCGAGGAACAGGCGGCCTCGGCCGTGGCCGAATTCGCGCCGAGCTACGTCTATCCCTACCACTACCGCGACAGCGACCCCGAGAAGTTCGCCCGGCTCCTGGCCGATACGGATGCGGGGACCGAGGTCAAGATGGGTCCCTGGTACGAATAGCACTGACCGCCGCATGGGCCGGCAACGGGCGCGGGTCACACCGCGCCCGTTCTCGTTTCGCGCCCATGCACGAAGGTCACGCCCCTTGTTTTCATGGCCCCGCCCCGCATCGCGGCCTTGCGGCAGGCAGGCCGGTTTGGCATAGTCGGGCCACCCTGCGTCAGGCCGCGCGAAAGCACGGGCGGGGGGCCGGCGGACCCGGCGAACGAGCAAGCAACGATGCGGCCGGAAAAGCGCCGCACGACAAAGAGGCCAGTCAATGAAACGCGTCTTCACGGCGGCAGGCACCGCCATTTTCATGTCCACCTTCTCGGCAGCCCATGCCGGTCCGATCGACAACGCCTGCATGTCGAGCGAACGCGGCGGGAATCGCGCGCTCTGCGGCTGCATCCAGGCCGTGGCGAACATCACGCTGAACGGCCAGGACCAGCGGCTGGCGGCGAAATTCTTCGCCGAACCGCAGATGGCGCAGGATGTGCGGATGTCGAAAACCCAGTACCACGACGAATTCTGGAAGCGGTACGAACAATTCGGCGCCACCGCCTCGGCGGCCTGCTCCTGAGGTTCGGACCCGCGCGGGCGATCCGCGGGCGCTGACCTCGATGAGGTCGAAGGCGCCCGCGCAATCCCCGTGCAACAGGGATGCGGGACCTTGCTCGCCCCGGTGTCCGGGGCGCAGTCGGTGAACGGCGGGGCCGGCGCCTCGCGCCCCGCAGGCCGGAGCCGCTCGATCCCCGCAAGGGATCCGTCGCGACGTTCAGGTTGAACAGCCCGCGATCCTCCGCCCCCGCACCGTCGCGCCGCGGGGGCTGGCCTCAGGGCGGGTGTGCATGCTTTGCTGGCCGGGACAGGGGGACCCGATGGACAAGATCGTGATACTCACCGGCGCCGGGATCTCGGCCGAGAGCGGGCTGGGAACCTTCCGCGGCGCGGGCGGCCTGTGGGAGCGCAAGCGGGTGGAGGACGTGGCGACGCCCGAGGGCTTCGCCCGCGACCCGCAGATGGTGATCGACTTCTACAACATGCGCCGCGGCAAGCACCGCGAGGTGCAGCCCAACCCTGCGCATGACGCGCTCGCCCGGCTTCAGGCGGAGTACGGCGGCGAGGTGGTGATCGTCACGCAGAACGTGGACCGGCTGCACGAGCGCGGCGGCTCGGCCGGGGTGATCCACATGCACGGCGTGCTGGACGGGCTGCTCTGCAACGCCTGCGGCTTCCGCTGGGACTGGCCGTTCGAGCGGAAGCTGGACCTCGAGACCCCCTGCCCCAGCTGCGGGGCGGGGCCCACGCGACCCGATGTCGTGTGGTTCGGAGAGATGCCCTATTTCCTCGACGAGATCGAAACCCACCTCTCCGGCTGCGACCTTTTCGTGGCGATCGGGACCTCCGGGAACGTCTATCCGGCCGCCGGATTTGTTCAGATTGCGGACATTTGCGGCGCCGACACGCTCGAGATCAATCTCGAGGCCAGCGCCGTCTCCTCGGGCTTTGCACGCCAGCTGCGCGGGCCCGCGAGCGAGGTCGTCCCCGCATGGGTCGAGGACGTGCTGTCGAACCGCGCCTGACCGGGCCTTCCAATATCGAACAATCCGGACCTGCCCGGAAGAGCGGCAGACTCTTCAAATCTGACCCCTTCCGGCAGGATCACGCTGATTTGCCACCCTGTCCCCCTTTCGCCACACAAAGCCCAAGCCTATAAGGCGGACGGCCGGTGGCGCACGAGTCGCGGGCCTCTTGGGGCATGGTTTCATCGGGGCAGGACACAAACGGAATGGGAATTTTCGACAAGATGCCGGGGCTCTTCTCGTCTGACATGGCGATCGACCTCGGAACGGCGAACACGCTCGTCTACGTGAAGGGCAAAGGCATCATCCTGTCGGAACCCTCGGTTGTCGCCTACCACGTCAAGGACGGCGTCAAGAAGGTGCTGGCCGTGGGCGAGGACGCCAAGCTGATGCTTGGCCGGACCCCCGGCTCGATCGAGGCGATCCGCCCGATGCGCGAGGGCGTGATCGCCGATTTCGACACCGCGGAAGAGATGATCAAGCATTTCATCCGCAAGGTGCACAAGCGCTCGACCTTCTCGAAGCCGAAGATCATCGTCTGCGTGCCGCATGGCGCGACCCCGGTCGAAAAGCGCGCGATCCGCCAGTCGGTCCTGTCCGCCGGCGCGCGTCGCGCCGGTCTGATCGCGGAACCCATCGCCGCGGCCATCGGGGCCGGCATGCCGATCACCGACCCGACCGGGAACATGGTCGTGGACATCGGCGGCGGCACCACCGAGGTGGCGGTCCTGTCGCTTGGCGACATCGTCTATGCCCGTTCGGTGCGGGTCGGCGGTGACCGGATGGACGAGGCGATCGTCTCCTACCTCCGCCGCCAGCAGAACCTCCTCGTCGGCGAAAGCACCGCCGAGCGGATCAAGACCTCCATCGGCACCGCGCGGATGCCCGACGACGGCCGCGGCCAGTCGATGCATATCCGCGGCCGCGACCTGCTGAACGGCGTCCCGAAAGAGACCGAGATCACGCAGGCGCAGGTCGCCGAGGCGCTGTCGGAGCCGGTGCAGCAGATCTGCGAGGCGGTGATGACCGCGCTGGAAGCCACCCCCCCGGACCTCGCCGCCGACATCGTCGACCGCGGCGTCATGCTGACCGGCGGCGGCGCGCTTCTGGGCGATCTCGACCTCGCGCTGCGCGAGCAGACGGGGCTTTCCGTCTCGATCGCTGACGAAAGTTTGAATTGCGTGGCTCTCGGAACCGGCAAGGCTCTGGAATACGAGAAACAGCTCCGCCACGCGATTGACTACGACAGCTGAGCCGGGAAGACTCGGCGGCAGGTCCTGAGCGCCCGGCGGTCCACCCCGGCGGCGCGCCACCATTTCCATAGCGAAGGGTTTCGATGGCCCGGAATCGAGGACAGGACGAAGATTACGTCGCCCCGCTCAGGCGTCTCCTGATCGGGGTCCTCGTGCTGTGCCTGCTGGCGGTCTTCCTGGTCTGGCGGATCGACAGCCCGCGGGTCGAACGGTTCCGCGCGCAGGTGGTCGACAAGGTGCTGCCCGGCTTCGACTGGGCGATGGCGCCGGTCACGGCCTCGGTCAACATCCTGCGGGACTTCCAGTCCTACCACCGGATCCACGAACAGAACCGCGAGCTGCGGCGCGAGTTGCAGCAGATGAAGGCGTGGAAAGAGGCGGCGCTCCAGCTCGAGCAGGAGAACGCCCGCCTTCTCGACCTCAACAACGTGCGGCTCGATCCGCGGCTGACCTACATCACCGGCGTGGTGATGGCCGACAGCGGCTCTCCGTTCCGGCAGTCGGTGCTGCTGAACGTCGGCGCGCGCGACGGGATCGTCGACGGCTGGGCGGCGATGGACGGGATCGGCCTCGTCGGGCGGATGTCCGGCGTGGGGGACAGCACCAGCCGCGTGCTGCTGCTGACCGACACCTCCTCCAGGGTTCCGGTGACGATCCAGCCCTCGGACCAGCGGGCGATCCTCGCGGGTGACAATTCCTCGGTCCCGCCGATCGAGTTCCTCGAGGATCCGGACCTCGTCCGGCCCGGCGACCGCGTCGTCTCCTCGGGCGACGGCGGGGTCTTCCCGGCCGGTCTGCTGATCGGACAGGTCGCGCAGGATCCGGGCGGGCGCCTGCGGGTGCGGCTCGCGGCCGATTTCGAGCGGCTGGAATACCTGCGCGTGCTGCGGCACCTCGGGTCCGAACGTATCGAGGATCCGGGCGCCTTGGTCGGGCCGCGGTTCATGCCGCTCGACGCAGAGGCCGAGGCGCTGGACGCGCCGGACACCGCGGCGGCGGCGGAGGATGCGGGCAATGGCTGAGACCGTCACCGCCACACCGCCCGCCAAGCGCTGGATCATGCGCGCGGCCTTCATCGCGCTCGGCCTCGCCATCATCGTCTTCAGCCTGATGCCGCTCGAGACCACGCCGCGGCGCTGGACCGGGCCGGACCTTCTGCTGGTGCTCTGCTGCGCCTGGACGCTGCGGCGGCCGGATTACGCCCCAGCCCTGTCGATCGGGCTGCTGGTGTTCCTGGCCGATCTGATGTTCCAGCGCCCGCCGGGCCTGATGGCGGCGCTCGTGGTGCTGGCCTGCGAATGGCTCAAGGGTCAGGGCCGGGCGATGCGCGATCTGCCCTTCCCGGCCGAATGGCTGGCCGCCGCCGCCGCGATGACGGCGGTCATCATCGGTTACCGCGTCATCCTCGCCATCACCTTCGCGCCGCTGCCGCCGATCATGCTGAGCCTGATCCAGCTGGTCGCCTCGGTCCTGGTCTATCCGCTCGCGGTGCTGTTCCTGATGGCCTTCTTCGGGCTGCGCCGGAACCGGCCGGGCACGCTCGGCGCATTGGGGGGCCGGCTGTGAAGCGATCGCCGAAGGACACCGCCGAGAGCGTCCGCCGCATCACCCGCCGGGGCCTGATCCTGGGCGGCGGCATGGTGGGCTTCATGGGTCTGCTGGGCGCCAGGATGCGCTACATGCAGGTGGATCAGGCCGACGAGTTCCGCCTGCTGGCCGAGGAGAACCGGGTCAACATCCGTCTGATCCCGCCCGCGCGGGGCGAGATCTTCGACCGCAACGGCCGGATCATCGCGCATAACGAACAGGCCTACCGGATCGTCATGGTCCGCGAGGACGCCGATGACGTGGACGAGACCATCCGCCGCCTGTCGCGCCTCGTGCAGCTTGACCCGGACGAGCTGGAGAAGGCGCTGGCCGAGATGAAGCGCTCGGCCCCGTTCCTGCCGATCACGCTGGCCGACCGGGTGAGCTGGGAGGACATCTCGCGCGTGGCGATCAACGCCCCCGCCCTGCCGGGCATCACGCCCGAGGTCGGGCTGTCGCGGAACTATCCCCTGCACGACGATTTCGCGCATGTGGTGGGCTATGTCGGCCCGGTCTCGGATTACGACCTCTCCAAGATGGAAGACCCCGACCAGGTGCTGCGCATCCCGCGGTTCCAGATCGGCAAGGTGGGCCTCGAGGCGAAGATGGAGGACGAGCTCCGCGGCAAGGCCGGCGCGCGCCGGGTCGAGGTGAACGCCGCGGGTCGCGTCATGCGCGAGCTGTCGCGGCAGGAGGGTGTCGAGGGGACGAACCTCCAGCTCACCATCGACCACATGCTGCAGAACTACGCCCAGGCCCGGATGGCGGACGAGAGCGCGGCGGCCGTGGTGATGGACGTGCGGAACGGCGACATCCTCGCCATCGCCTCCACCCCCAGCTTCGATCCGAACCTCTTCGTCCGCGGGATCTCGGTCGGCGATTACAAGGCGCTGACCGAGAACAAGTACCGCCCGCTCGCCAACAAGACCGTGCAGGGCACCTATCCGCCGGGCTCCACCTTCAAGATGGTGGTGGCGCTGGCCGGGCTCGAGGCCGGCGTCGTCAACGCCGACAAGACCTATTACTGCCCCGGCCACCTGACCGTCAGCGGCCGTCGCTTCCACTGCTGGAAGGGCGGCGGGCACGGCCACGTCAACATCGAGAAGTCGCTCCAGCAGAGCTGCGACGTCTTCTATTACGAGCTGGCGATGGAGGTGGGCATCGAGCGCATCACCGAGATGGCCCAGCGTCTGGGCATCGGCATCCGCCACGATCTGCCGATGTCGGCCGTGGCGCAGGGGCTGACGCCGACGAAGGCCTGGAAACAGGAGGTGCGCGGCGAGAGCTGGCTGATCGGCGACACGGTGAACTCGGCCATCGGCCAGGGCTTCGTGCTCGCCTCGCCGTTGCAGCTGGCCGTGATGACCGCCCGGATCGCGACCGGGCGCGACGTGAAGCCCCGGCTCATCAAGTCGATCGACACGGTCGAGCAGGAGATCGCCGAGGCCGCGAGCCTCGGGATCAACGAGAACCACCTGCGGCTGGTGCGCCACGGGATGTACCAGGTGTCGAACAGCCAGCGCGGCACGGCCTATTCCAACCGGATCGAGCCCAAGGAATTCCGCATGGCCGGCAAGACCGGCACCAGTCAGGTCCGCAACATCACCGCCGCCGAACGGGCGCGCGGCGTGTTCCGGAACGACCAGCTTCCCTGGGAACGGCGCGACCACGCGCTCTTCGTCGACTTCGCGCCCTACGACAATCCCCGGATCGCCGTGTCGATCGTGGTCGAACACGGTTCGGGCGGCTCCACCGCCGCCGCGCCGATCGCGCGGGACATCACCCTTCAGGCGCTCTTCGGCGACGATCCGCCGCTCGACGCCTATCCGCGCAAGGACCACGGCCGCATCCAGACGCAGCAGGAGAAGCTGCGCGAGATGCGCCCGCCCGAGGACGGACGGGGGCGCAGCCGCGCATGAGCTACCTCGAGTACAACGTCCAGTGGACCCCCACCGGATGGCGCAAGATCCTCTACATCAACTGGCCGCTGGCGCTGCTGCTCACCGCGGTGGCCTGCGTCGGCTTCCTGATGCTCTACTCGGTCGCGGGCGGATCGTTCTCGCCCTGGGCCGAACCGCAGATCGTTCGCTTCGGCATCGGCATGGCCAGCATGCTCGTCGTCGCCATGGTGCCGCTCTGGTTCTGGCGCAACGTCTCGGGGGTGGCCTACCTCGGCTCGCTGGCGCTTCTCGTGGCGGTCGAGCTCTTCGGCCATATCGGCATGGGCGCACAGCGCTGGATCGACCTCGGCTTCTTCCGGCTCCAGCCCTCCGAGCTGATGAAGGTGGCGCTGGTGATGCTGCTGGCCGCCTATTACGACTGGCTGCCGGTGAAGAAGGTCTCGCATCCGCTCTGGGTGCTGGTGCCCGTCATCATCATCCTCGTGCCCACTTACCTCGTGCTCGCGCAGCCGGACCTCGGCACCGCGATCCTGCTGCTGGCGGGGGGCGGCGCGATCATGTTCTTCGCCGGCGTCCACTGGGCCTATTTCGCGGCCGTCATCGCCGCCGGCGTGGGCCTTGTCACCGCGGTGTTCAAGAGCCGCGGCACCGACTGGCAGCTTCTCAAGGATTACCAGTTCCGGCGGATCGACACCTTCCTCGATCCCTCCTCGGACCCGCTGGGCGCGGGCTATCACATCACCCAGTCGAAGATCGCCCTCGGCTCGGGCGGCTGGACCGGACGCGGCTTCATGCAGGGCACGCAATCCCGGCTGAACTTCCTGCCCGAGAAGCACACCGACTTCATCTTCACCACCCTCGCCGAGGAATTCGGATTCATCGGCGGGATCTCCCTTCTCACGCTCTACGCGCTCATCATCGCCTTCTGCATCGTCTCGGCGCTGACCAACGCCAGCCGCTACGGGTCCCTGCTGACGCTGGGGATCGCGACGACATTCTTCCTGTTCTTCGCGGTCAACATGTCGATGGTCATGGGCCTCGCGCCGGTGGTCGGCGTGCCGCTGCCGCTGGTCAGCTACGGCGGCTCGGCGATGATGGTGCTGCTCGCGGCCTTCGGGCTGGTGCAGAGCGCCCATGTCCACCGACCAAGAGGCCGCCGTTGACCCTGAATATCCTGTTCGCCGCTACCGAGGCCCGCTGGCCGCAATACGAGGCCCCGCTGCACCGCGCGCTCGAGGCGGAGGGCATCACCGACTACCGCCTCGCCACCGAGATGCCGGCGGAGGAGGTCGACTACATCGTCTACGCGCCGAACTCCGACCTGCAGGACTTCACGCCCTACACCCGCACAAAGGCGGTGCTGAACCTCTGGGCCGGGGTCGAGGGAATCGTCGGCAACCGGACCCTCACCCAGCCGCTCTGCCGGATGGTCGATTCGGGGCTGAAGGAAGGCATGGTCGAATGGGTCACCGGACAGGTCCTGCGGCACCACCTCGGGATCGACGAGGTGCTGGCGCGGCAATCGGGCGAATGGCGCCCCAGCGTGCCGCCGCTTGCCCGGAACCGGCCCGTGGGCGTGCTGGGCCTCGGTGAGCTGGGCGCGGCCTGCGCGGGGGCGCTCGCGGCGCTCAACTTCCCCGTCGCGGGCTGGAGCCGGACCGAGAAGCACATCCCCGGCATCACCTGCCACCACGGCGCCGAGGGCCTGAAGACCGTGCTCGCCGGGTCGCAGATCGTCGTGCTGCTGCTCCCGCTCACCGGCGCCACCGAGAACATCCTCGACGCCGACGCGCTGTCGCGCCTGCCGGAGGGCGCGGTGATCGTGAACCCCGGCCGCGGCGCGCTGATCGAGGACGAGGCGCTGCTGGCGGGGCTCGACGCGGGCCACCTGGGCCATGCCACGCTCGATGTCTTCCGGCAGGAGCCCCTGCCCGCCGACCATCCGTTCTGGCGGCATCCGAAGATCACGGTCAGCCCCCATGTCGCCTCCGAGACCCGGCCCGAGACGGCGGCCGAGGTCGTGGCCCGAAACATCCGGCGCGGCGAGGCGGGAGAACCCTTCCTCCACCTCGTCGATCGCGGCGCGGGGTACTGAACGCGGGCTTCGGCCTGCAATTTGTGCTGCCCCTGAAAAGGTAACGGTTTGTTAACCAATTTCATGCGAGCGTGCACTCGGCGGCCCTGTTGGGGATTTCTCGGGGTCGCCAAGGGGAAGGCCCCCCGTTCCCGCGCGGGGGGCCGTTTCCCGGCCTGCACCGGCCCTGGGGGCGGCGGTCTCCCGGATCGGGTTTACGGACCGTCGCCTCTTGACCTCCCCCCCGATTGGCCATAGAGAGCGCGGACGGAATTCGATGGCGCTGCGCGAGGGCGGCGCCGTTTCATTTGGACGAGGGCGCGACCCGCCCGCTAGACGATCGAGGAAAGACCATGTCGCGCCGTTGCGAACTGACCGGAAAAGGCCCGATGACGGGCAACAATGTCAGCCATGCGAACAACAAGACCCGTCGCCGGTTCCTGCCGAACCTGAACGACGTTTCGCTGCGCTCGGAAGCTCTGGGCCGGAACATCAAGCTCCGGATCTCCGCCTCCGCGCTGCGCACCGTCGATCACCGCGGCGGTCTGGACAAGTTCCTGGCCAAGGCGAAGGACGCAGAGCTGTCCGACGCCGCGCTGAAAGTGAAGAAAGAGATCATGAAGGTCCAGGCCGAGGCCTGATCCTTCGCCGTCCCGTCGGGACAGCAGACACGAAGGCCGGGACGCGATGAGCGCCCCGGCCTTTCTCGTTCCGCCCGCGCGATTCGCCTGCTGCCATGCGCGGCGCCTGCCGCCCGCCCGCGGGGATCGCGCCGGCCGCGAGGACGAGGCGCGCAAGGGCCCCTGACCGACATCCCCGCCACGCGGGTGAGCCGGTCCATGCCGGTCGCGGTATCGCCCGTGGCGGTCGCAAAGCCGTTCCGCCGCCGTGAGCCCTGTCGTCGGAGCCATCCCGGGCCCTCCTCTCGGGACCCGGGATGCAAAGCGGTCGTCCGACCCGGCAGGGGCGGCGGTCGCCGTCAGCCTTTCCGGGCGCGCAATCCGGCGATGGTCGCGGTCGGAGACAGCGCCTCGGGATCGAGGATCAGGTGCAGGATCGCGGGCTTGCCGCTGGCGCGCGCCGCCTCGAAGGCGGCCGGGAAATCCTCCGCCGTCTCGACCCGTTGCCCGAAGCCGCCATGCGCCTCGGCCAGCGCCGCGAAATCGGGGTTGGTGAGCGAGGTGGAGGAGACCCGTTCGGGGAATTCCCGCTCCTGGTGCATCCGGATCGTGCCGTACATGCCGTTGTCGACCAGAACGACGATCAGCGGAATGCCGTGATGCGCGCAGGTGGCGAATTCCTGGGAGGTCATCATGAAGTCGCCGTCGCCCGCGAGGTTCACCACGACCTGGTCCGGCCGCGCCCGCTGCGCCGCGATACCCGCCGGGAAGCCGTAGCCCATCGAGCCCGATGTCGGCGCGAGATGCGTGTTGAACTGCGTGAAGCGATAGTAGCGGTTCAGCCAGACGGCGAAGTTCCCCGCCCCGTTGGTCAGGATGGCGTCGTCGGGCAATGCGTCCCGCATCCAGGTCAGGACCTTGCCCATCTGGAGCGCCCCGGGGTTCTCCCGCGGCTCCTCCGACCAGTCGAGATAGGCCGCCCGCGCGGCCGAGACCCATTCCCCCTGCCGCGGCGCCTCGGGCGAGAGCCCGTCGAGCACCGGCGCGATGCCCTTCGGCGTGGCGCTGATCCCGAGGGCCGGCTGATAGACCCGGCCGATCTCGTCCGGATCGGCATGGACATGCACCAGTTTCTGCGCGCCCGACGGGATCGGCAGCAGCGTGTAGCTCTGGGACGAGATCTCGGACATCCGCGAGCCCATGACGAGGACCAGATCGGCCTCCCCGATCGCCTTCACCAGCGCCGGATTCGCCCCGAGGCTCAGGTCGCCGGCGTAATTCGGATGCTGGGCGGGGACCATGCCCGCGCGCCGGAAGCTCGCGGCGAAGGGGATGGCGTAACGCTCGCAGAGGCCGGTGAAGGAGGCGACGGCGGCCTCGTCCCAGCGGGAGCCGCCGAAGATCGCGAAGGGCCGCTCGGCCCCGGCCAGCAACTCCGCCAGCGCCGCGGCGTCGCCCGCGGCAGGCGCGGTCTCCACCGGCTCCACCCGCGGCGCGTCGGCGACCTGCACCACGTCGTCCAGCATGTCCTCGGGCAGCGCGATCACCACCGGGCCGGGCCGGCCCTGCATCGCCACGCGGAAGGCACGGGCGACCAGTTCGGGAATCCGGGCGGCGTCGTCGATCTCGACGACCCACTTCGCCATGGTCCCGAAGACCGCGCCGTAATCAAGCTCCTGGAACGCCTCGCGGTGCTTCATGCCCCGCGCCACCTGGCCGACGAACAGGATCATCGGCGTCGAATCCTGCGCCGCCACGTGGACCCCCGCCGCAGCATTGGTCGCGCCCGGCCCCCGCGTCACGAAGCAGATCCCCGGCCGCCCCGAAAGCTTGCCCCAGGCCTCCGCCATCATCGAGGCCCCGCCCTCCTGCCGGCAGGTGATCATGTCGACGCCCGATCCGATCAGCGCATCGAGCACGCTGAGGTAGCTCTCGCCCGGCACGCAGGAGGCGCGCTCCACGCCCTGGGCCAGAAGCTGGTCGACAAGCACGCGCGCGCCGGTGCGGTCTTTGGGGGTGACGGACATGGGGGGCTCCTTGCTGATTTCGGCGCCACTCTTTCCGATCCGCACAGGAAACGAAAGCCCCCTCCGCCCCGCGCGCCGCCCGAGGCAGGGCGCGGGGTCGCCTGCTTCCTCTTGCCGAAAATATCCCCGCCGGAGGCCGCGCCCGGAGCGGGCTCGATGCCCGCTTCGGGCGCCCCCGTCGCGACGCCGGGGGCGGCGCAATCACCCGAGGGCCGCGACCACCTCGCCCGCCCCGATCACGCCGATCTCCGCGCCGTTCTCCCGCACGCTCACGACCTCGGCCCCGCCCGAGATCAGCGCGATCGCCTCGGTCACCGGCGCCTCGGCATCGAGCGCCGGCGCGCCCTCGGGCGCCGTGCCCGCACGCATCACGTCACGCGCCCGGAGCACGCCCAGCGGGTTCATGTGGGCCACGAACTCCGCCACGTAATCGTTCGCCGGATGGGCGATGATCTCGGCCGGCGTGCCGCACTGGACGATCCGCCCGCCCTCCATGATCGCGATCCGGTTGCCGATCTTGAACGCCTCGTCGAGATCGTGGCTGACGAAGAGGATCGTCCGCCTGAGCCGCGCCTGCAGCTCCAGCAATTCGTCCTGCAGCCGGGTCCGGATCAGCGGGTCCAGCGCGGAGAAGGGTTCGTCCATCAGCAGGATCGGCGCATCCGTGGCAAACGCCCGCGCGAGGCCGACCCGCTGCTGCATCCCGCCCGACAGCTCGCTCACCTTCCGGTCGGCCCAGTCGGTGAGCCCCACCATCTCGAGCTTCTCGTCCGCCCGCTTCACCCGCTCGGCCTTCGCCACCCCGGCAAGCTCCAGCCCGAGCGCGACGTTGTCGCGCACGTTGCGCCAGGGCAGCAGGCCGAATTGCTGGAACACCATCGCCACGGATTTGCGGCGCAGCTGCTTCAGCGCCTTCTCGCCGTCCTGCGGCAGGGTGCAGGTCCAGTCGCCATCCGTCACCCGGACCGCGCCCCGGGTGATCGGGTTCAGCCCGTTCACCGCCCTGAGGAGCGTCGACTTGCCGGACCCCGAAAGCCCCATGAGGACGAGGATCTCGCCCTCCTCCACCGAGAGCGAACAATCGTGAACCCCCAGCACCTGGCCGGTGGCGCTCTGGATCTCGCTGCGGTCCTTGCCGCGATCCATCAGCGGCAGCGCCTCTTCCGGGTCCGAGCCGAAGACGATGGAAACCTTGTCGAAGACGACGGCGCTCATTTCCTGCCCCCGACCCGCAGCATCCGGTCGAGGATGATCGCGACGACCACGATGACGAAGCCGCTCTCGAACCCGAGCGCGGTGTTGACCGAGTTCAGCGCCCTGACCACCGGCACGCCCAGCCCGTCCGCGCCCACGAGCGCGGCGATCACCACCATCGAGAGCGAGAGCATGATCGTCTGGTTCAGCCCGGCCATGATCTGCGGCAATGCGTAGGGCAGTTCCACCTTCCAGAGCGTCTGCTGCGGGCTCGCCCCGAAGGCCTGCGCGGCCTCCATCAGCGGCGTCGGCGTGGAGGACACCCCCAGATAGGTCAGCCGGATCGGCGCCGGCAGCACGAAGATCACCGTCGCGAAGAGGCCCGGCACCATGCCGATGCCGAAGAAGACGATGGCCGGGATCAGGTAGACGAAGGCCGGCAGCGTCTGCATCAGGTCGAGCACCGGCTGCATCCAGGCATAGAGCTTCGGCCGGTGCGCGGCGAGGATGCCGATCGGCACGCCCAGCCCCATGCAGACCACGCAGGCCGAGATCACCAGCGTGAGGCTCTCGGTCGTCTCTTCCCAGTAACCCTGGTTGATGATGAAGAGCAGCCCCACGACGACCAGCGCGACCGTCTTCCAGTTGCGCTGCAGCACCCAGGTCAGCGCGCCGAAGATCGCGATCATGACCAGCGGATTGGGCGCCTGCAGCAGCCACATCAGCCCGTCGATCGCGCTGTCGAGCGTGTCGGCGAGAAGGTCGAAGAAGAACGAGAACGTCTCCTCGAGCCATTCGAAGAAGTCGCCGGCCCACTGGCCGACGGGTATCTTGTGCTCGGTCAGCCACTCCAGCATGCACGCCCGTCCCTGTCTTGTCCGTTGAAGCGGGTCCGGTCCTGATGCCGGGGCCCGGCGGCCCGTCCCGGGGGCCGGGGACGCGGCGGAACGCCCGCCGCGTCCCGTGCCGTCACTCGAGCTCTGCCGTCACGGCCGCGACCGCGTCGCCGCCGTCCCGGGTCGTCACGCCGTCGAGCCAGGGCTTCCAGGCGTCGGGATTGGCCTTCAGCCAGGCCTCGGCCGCCTCCTCCGGATCCGCGCCATCGTCGAGGATCGCCCCCATGATCTCGTTCTCCATGGCGAGCGAGAAGCTCAGGTTGCTCAGGAAGGCGCCCACGTTCGGGCATTCCTCGACATAGCCCTTGCGCACGTTGGTATAGACCGTCGCGCCGCCCAGGTCGGGACCGAAGAAATCGTCCCCGCCCTCCAGGTAGGTCAGGTCGAAATTGGCATTCATCGGGTGCGGTTCCCAGCCGAGGAAGATCACCGGCTCATCGCGTTCGGTCGCACGCTTGACCTGCGCCAGCATCCCCTGTTCGGAGCTTTCGACCACTTCGAACCCCTCGAGCTCGAAGGCGTTCTGGCCGATCATGTCCATGATCAGCCGGTTGCCGTCATTGCCCGGCTCGATCCCGTAGATCTTGCCCTCGAGCGCGTCCTTGTGCGCCGCGATGTCCGCGAAATTGGCGATCCCGAGGTCGGCCGCCGCCTTGTTGGCCGCGAGCGTGTATTTCGCGCCCTCGAGGTTCGCCTTCAGCGTCTCGACCGAGCCGTCGTCGCGGTAGGGCGCGATGTCGGCCTCCATGGTCGGCATCCAGTTGCCGAGGAACACGTCGACGTCGCCCTTCGACAGCGCGGTGTAGGTCACCGGCACCGAAAGCACCTTGGTCTCGGTGTCATAGCCGAGCGCGTCGAGCATCACGCTCGCGGCCGCCGTCGTCGCCGTGATGTCGGTCCAGCCGACATCCGAGAAGACGACCTCGTCACAATCGGCCAGCGCTCCGCCGGCCCCGATGATCAGGGCCAGAACACTCGCAAGGCTGCGCTTCAACATGAGACTTCCTCCTTGTTTGTCACCGTCGCAGGCCCCGGTCGGGGCTTGCGTTTTTATTGATTGATGAGTTAATCAAAAACCAGAGCTCCCTGCAACCGCTTGGCGGAAAGGGGGATTGGCGCCACCCTAGAGGAGATTCCTGAAATGCCAAAGGTGGGAATGGAACCTCTGCGGCGCGAAGCGATGATCCGGGCCACGATCCAGGCGATCGGCGAGGCCGGCTCGCTCGACGTGACCGTGAGCCAGATCGCGAAGCGCGCCGGGATGTCCTCGGCGCTGGCGCATCACTACTTCGGCTCCAAGGACCAGATCTTCCTCGCCGCGATGCGTCACATCCTGCGCAAATTCGGCACGTCCGTCACGCTGCGGCTCAGGAACCTCGACGACCCGGCGGCGCGGATCCGCGCGATCATCGCCGCCAGCTTCGCCGAGGGCCAGTTCGACAAGGAGGTCGTCGCCGCCTGGCTGACCTTCTACGTCCGCGCGATGCAATCCGAGGACGTGGCGCGCCTGCTCTCGGTCTATGCCCGGCGGCTGAAGTCGAACCTGATGCACGATCTCCGCAAGCTCTTCGACGATGCCGAGGCCGAACAGGTCGCCCAGGGCCTCGCCTCGCTGATCGACGGTTTCTACATTCGCCACGCGCTGCAGCACGTGGCCCCGGACCGCGACGCCTCGCAGGCCCTGGTCTGCGACTACCTCGCCCTCTGGATGGAACGGAAGGCGCGCGGCTAGGCCCGCGCCCGAACGGAAGGACAAGACCCATGCGCGCCCAGCCCCCCGCATCGCATTTCATCGACGGCACCTATCGCCACGACGACACCGCCCCTGCCCGGCCGGACCTCTACCCCTACGACGGCTCGGTCATCGCCGAGATCCGCGAGGCGACCGAGGCCGAGATCGACGCCGCCTTCGAGGCCGCGGTCGCGGCGCAGAAGATCTGGGGCGCGATGGCCCCGGTCGAGCGCGGCCGCGTCCTGCGCCGGGCGGCGGATCTCCTGCGGGAGCGGAACGCGGCGCTGTCGGAGCTCGAGACGCTCGACACCGGCAAGCCGATCCAGGAGACGCTGGTCGCGGACGCGGCCTCGGGCGCCGATGCGCTGGAGTTCTTCGGCGGCATCGCCGCGACGCTGAACGGCGAGATGATCCCGCTGGGCGAGGATTGGGTCTACACCCGCCGCGAGCCGCTCGGGGTCTGCGTCGGCATCGGCGCGTGGAACTATCCCATCCAGATCGCCTGCTGGAAGGCAGCCCCGGCGCTCGCCGCGGGCAATGCGATGATCTTCAAGCCGTCTGAAGAGACGCCGCTAAGCGCCTTGAAACTCGCGGAAATCCTGATCGAGGCCGGTGCGCCTCCGGGCGTCTTCAACGTGGTGCAGGGCGCGGGCCGCGTCGGCGCCGCGCTGGTTTCGGACCCGCGCTGCGCGAAGGTGTCGCTCACAGGTTCGGTTCCGACAGGCCGCAAGGTCTATGCCGCGGCGGCCGAGGGCATCCGTCACGTCACGATGGAGCTGGGCGGAAAGTCCCCGCTGATCGTCTTCGAGGATGCCGACATCGAGAACGCGGTCTCGGCGGCCATCAACGCGAACTTCTATTCGTCGGGGCAGATTTGTTCCAACGGGACAAGGGTCTACGTGCACAAGTCGATCCATGACGCCTTCGCCGAACGTCTGGTCGCGCGGGTCGCGAACGCCAGGCTCGGGGATCCGCTCGACCCCGAGACGACGATCGGCCCGATGGTCTCGGAGACGCAGCGCGACAAGGTTCTGGCGATGATCGAAAAGGGCAAGTCCGAGGGGGCGGCACTGCTCTGCGGCGGCACCTCCGAGGGGCCCTTCGTGGCGCCCACGGTCTTCGCCGGGGTGACCGACGGGATGTCCATCGCGCGCGACGAGATCTTCGGCCCTGTCCTGTCCCTCTTCTCCTTCGAGGATGAGGACGAGGTCGTAAACCGCGCCAACAACACGGATTTCGGTCTGGCCGCCGGGCTCTTCACCCGCGACCTGACGCGCGCCCACAGGGTTGTCGCCAGGCTTCAGGCCGGGACCTGCTGGATCAACACCTACAACCTGACGCCGGTGGAATCGCCGTTCGGCGGCAACAAGCTCTCGGGCGTCGGGCGCGAGAACGCCCGCGCGGCGCTCGATCACTACACCCAGACCAAAAGCGTCTACGTCTGCATGGGCGACACCGAGGCCCCGTTCTGATGGAGGCGGATTTCGTCATCGTCGGCTCCGGCTCGGCCGGGTCCGCCATGGCCGCGCGGCTGAGCGAGGACGGCCGGCACTCGGTGATCGTCGTGGAATTCGGCGGATCGGACGCCGGGCCGTTCATCCAGATGCCCGGCGCGCTCTCCTACCCGATGAACATGCCGCGCTATGACTGGGGCTACAGGTCCGAGCCCGAGCCGCATCTGGGCGGGCGTCGCCTGGCGACCCCGCGCGGCAAGGTGATCGGCGGCTCCTCCAGCATCAACGGCATGGTCTATGTCCGTGGACACGCCCGGGATTTCGACACCTGGGAGGAGATGGGCGCGCGGGGCTGGGCCTATGCGGACGTGCTGCCCTACTTCAAGCGGATGGAGACCTGGCACGACGGCGGTCACGGCGGCGACCCGGAATGGCGCGGCACGGACGGGCCGCTGCACGTCACCCGGGGCACGCGGGAAAATCCGCTGCACGCGGCCTTCGTGACCGCGGGATCGCAGGCCGGGTTCGAACTGACCGGTGATTACAACGGCGAGAAGCAGGAGGGCTTCGGCCCGATGGAGCAGACGGTCTGGAAGGGCCGCCGCTGGTCCGCGGCGCGCGCCTACCTCAAACCGGCGCTGAAACGGCCGAATTGCACACTGGTCAAGGGCCTCGCCACGCGCGTCGTGATCGAGGAGGGCCGCGCCACGGGGATCGAGATCCGCCGCGGCGGGACCACGCAGGTGATCCGTGCACGCCGGGAGGTGATCCTCGCCGCCTCCTCCATCAACTCGCCGAAGCTTCTGATGCTCTCGGGCATCGGCCCGGCGGCGCATCTGCGCGAGCACGGGATCGCCCCGGTGGCGGACCGGCCCGGCGTGGGGCGGAACCTGCAGGACCATCTGGAGCTCTACATCCAGCAGGAATGCAGCCAGCCGGTGACGCTCTACAAGCACTGGAACCTCTTGGGAAAGGCGCTGGTCGGGGCGCAATGGCTGGTCTTCAAATCCGGACCCGGGGCATCGAACCAGTTCGAGAGCGCGGGCTTCATCCGCTCGCGGGCCGGGGTGGAATATCCCGACATCCAGTTCCACTTCCTCCCCATAGCCGTGCGCTACGACGGCAAGGCGGCGGCCAAGGCGCACGGGTTCCAGGCGCATGTGGGCCCCAACCGCTCGCTCTCGCGCGGGGCGGTCACGCTGCGCTCCGCCGATCCGGCCGCGGCGCCGGTGATCCGGTTCAACTACATGAGCCACGACCGCGACTGGGAGGATTTCCGGCACTGCATCCGCGTCACACGCGAGATCTTCGCCCAGCCTGCCTTCGACGCCTTCCGGGGACGCGAGATCTCGCCGGGCGCGCAGGCGCAGGACGACGCCGCGCTCGACGCGCATATCCGCGACCATGCGGAGAGCGCCTATCACCCCTGCGGCACCTGCCGGATGGGGCGCGCGGAGGATCCGGAGGCCGTGGTCGATCCGGAGGGACGGGTGATCGGGGTGGAGGGCCTGCGCGTGGCCGACAGCTCGGTCTTCCCGCTGATCCCCAACGGGAACCTCAACGCGCCGTCGATCATGGTGGGCGAGAAGATGGCCGATCACGTGCTGGGCAAGGCGCCGCTCGCGCGGGCCAACGTGACGCCGTGGATCAACCCGCGGTGGCAGGTGTCGGACCGGTAGCGGGCGGGGCCTGCGGCGCAGGCCCGCCGCGGCGGCACTTCGTGGACGGGGTCGAGGGGGCTGTCTGCCCCCTCTTGAGCCTGCGGCTCAATTCACCCCCGAGGATACATGGACCAGAGGAAGACGGGGGTCATGCGCCCTGGGCGAGGCCGGTGAGGCGGCGGTCGCGGCGTTCGGTCATGCGGTCGATGAGTTTCGCGCGGAGGCGGGAGACTTCGGCGGCACAGGCCGGGTCCCGGGCGAGGTCGGTGGTCTCGTGCGGGTCGGCCGCGAGGTCGAAGAGCATGGGGGGGAGGCCGCCGCCGAAATGGACATAGCGCCAGCGGTGTTCGCGGAGGATCGCGGCGGTGGCCTGATGCTCGGTGAGGGAGAGGTGCTCCATGAAGCGGGTGGGTTCCTTCGGGTGGCCGAAATCGGCCTCGGCGAAAGCGGCGTCGCGCCAACCCTGCGGGGGGTCGCCCCGGGTGAACGCAAGGAGCGAGCGGCCGTCCATCGCCGGCGGCGCCTTGCGGCCGATCCAGTCGAGGATGGTGGGGGTGACGTCGGTGCTCTCGGTGATCTCCGTGACGCGCCGGTCGCCCGCCGTGCCGGGGACGCGGAGGATCAGGGGCACGTGGAAGGCAGGGTCGAAGACCGTCTCCTTGCCCCACATGCGCTTCGCGCCCAGCATCTCTCCGTGGTCGGCGGTCAGCACCACCAGCGTGTGATCCGCCTGCCCCGTCCGGTCGAGCCAGTCGAGGATGCGGCCGAGGTGGTGGTCGACCTCGGCGAGGAGGCCGAGGTAGACGGCCGTGAGGTCCCGGGTCATGGCGTCGGACAGGCCGAGGTTGTCGCCGTCGTGGCCGTGGTAGAGCGAGCGGTTGGTCGGGCGCGCATGCCAGGCCGCGACGAAGGGGTGATCGGGGGCGCCGCGTTCCGGCACCGGCAGGGTGGCGGGGTCGACCAGCCGGTTCCAGGGCGCGGGGGCGACGAGCGGCGGGTGCGGGCGGATATAGGCGAGATGCGCGAACCAGGGCCCGAAGTCCCGGCGCAGGTCCATCGCGACGAGGGTCCGGTCGGTGAGATAGGCGGTGTCGCTGTCCTCGGCCGCGAAGATGGCCGGATCGCGCGGGCCGCCGTTGCCGCCCGGCACGTAGTAGCTGGGCCAGCCATCGGCGCGGAGGTGCACGTCGTAGCCCCTCGCGCGCAGATGTGCGGGCCATTCGCGGCCCGCTTCCATCTGCATCTCGACCACCTCGCGGAAGCCCGGGGCGACGCCTTCGTAGACGTGGAGGTCCGGATCCTCGGGGTCCATGCCCTCGGGGTCCGGGGCGACGTCGGTATAGCCGAAGAGGAGCGGCTCGTAGCCCGCCTTCCGGGCCTCGGTCGCGACGGTCGCGTGGTGGCGGGCGAGCGGCGTGCCGTTGCGGATCGCCCGGTGGTTCATCGCGTAGAGCCCGGTCAGCAGCGAGGCGCGGGCCGGGCCGCAGGGCACGGTGACGGTGAAGTGGTTCTCGAACCTGGTGCCGGAGGCGGCGAGGCGGTCGATGTTGGGCGTGGGGACATGCGCGGCCAGCGGGCCGTCCAGGACCGAGGCGGCGCATTGGTCGAGGGTGATGAAAAGGACGTTGCCGGGGCGGGTCTGGGATGTCATGGCTGGCACCATGCCTCAGTTTCCGCGCGCCCGCATGGGCAAATTCGCATGGGCGTGACGCTTGAGTTCCGCCGGCCCCGGATGGGGGACCTCGGCTTCGTGACCGACCTCTACGCCCGGCCCGAGGTGGTGGCGCACCGGCCCGACCCGACGCCCGACGGGCCGGAGCTCAGCCGGTTGCGGCTGGAGCGGGACATGGCGCATTGGGAAGAGCACGGCTTCGGTCGCTGGGCGGTCGCGGACGGGGGTGTCCTCGTCGGTTTCGGCGGGCTGACCGTTCTCGAAGACAGCCTTGATCTGAACATCTCCTACCATGTCCACCCCGACGCCTGGGGCCGCGGCATCGCCTCGGCCATCGCGGCGCAGGCGGTGGCGCATGGTTTCGGGGAACTGGATGCCACGCGGATCCGCGGGCTTGTCCGGGCGGCGAACCCGGCCTCGGCACGGGTGCTGGTGAAGCTCGGGTTCCGCGCGGACGGAGAGGTCACGCTGCACGGCGCGCCGACGAACCGCTACGTTCTGGAGCGCTGACATCAGGCCGGGACGGGCGCGGCGGCGGCGCGGGTGAAGTCGAATTCCTCCGCGAAGTGGCAGGCGGCCTTGTGGCCGGGGGCGAGTTCCCGCAGCGCAGGGACCTTCCGGCGGCAGAGGTCCTGCGCGAAGCGGCAGCGGGTGTGGAACTTGCAGCCCGGGGGCGGCGCGGCGGGGGACGGGATCTCTCCCTCGAGCTTCTCGGCGGTCTTCGGCGCGTCGGGATCGAGCGACGGGATCGCCGAGAGGAGCGCCGAGGTGTAGGGATGGCGGGGCCGTGCGAAGAGGGCCCGCGTCGGCGCCGTCTCGACCAGCTGACCGAGATACATCACCGCGACCTGGTCGCAGACATGCGCGACGACCGAGAGGTCGTGGGAGATGAAGAGGAAGCCGATCCCCATGTCCCGCTGGATCTGCTTCAGCAGGTTCAGCACATCCGCCTGGATCGAGACGTCGAGCGCCGCGACACTCTCGTCCGCCACCACGAAGCGGGGGCCGGAGACCAGCGCCCGGGCGATCGAGATCCGCTGCCGCTGCCCGCCCGAGAAGGCATGCGGGAAGCGGCGCAGGTGTTCGAGGTTCAGCCGGCATTTCGCGGCGATCTCGCGAACGCGTTCGTCCGTCTCCTTGCGGTTCCTCGTGAGCTTCATCACCTCGAGCGGCTCCGCGATGATGTCGCGCACGGTCATCCGGGGGGAGAGCGCGGCGTAGGGGTCCTGAAAGATCAGCTGCGCGCGCTTGCGGTAGTCCTTGAGGTCCGATCCCTTGATCGACTGGACGTCGAACCCCCTCTCCTCGTCGCGGTAGACGACGTTGCCGGCGGTGATCGGCGCGGCCTTCAGCAGCGCCCGGCCGAGGGTGGTCTTGCCCGAGCCGCTCTCGCCCACGAGGCCGAAGAACTGGCCGCGGTATATGTCGAGCGACACCCCGTCGACGGCGTTCAGGACATGCTTCTCGCCGAGGAAACTGCGGCCGAGCGGATACGAGACGGTCAGGTCCCTGGCCGAGATCAGCGGATCGGTCATGCGGGCTCCTCCACGGGCAGGCCTTCGGCGTAGTGGCAGGCGACCCTGTGCCCCTGCCCCGTCGAGCGGGGCGCGGGCGGCACGCGGTCGCAATGGCCGGGCCGCGCGATGGCGCAGCGGGTGTGGAAGACGCATCCCGAGGGGCGGTTGAGCGGGGACGGGATGTCTCCGGGCACCGGCGTGAGCGGGGCGTCGAGATCCTCGAGCTTCGGCAGCGCGTCGATCAGGCCCTTGGTATAGGGGTGGCGCGGGTCGCGGATGACCTGCCGGACGGTGCCGGTCTCGATGATCTTGCCGAGGTACATGACGGCGACCCGGTCGGCGGTCTGGGCGATCACGCCGAGGTCGTGGGTGATGAAGAGGATGCCCATGCCGAACTCGGTCACGAGGTCCTTCATCAGGTCGATCACCTGCGCCTGGATCGTGACGTCGAGCGCCGTGGTCGGTTCGTCCGCGATCAGGAGCTTCGGCGAGGTCGAGAGCGCCATGGCGATCATCGCCCGCTGACGCATGCCGCCGGAGAACTCGAAGGCGTATTGATCGAAGCGCCTGTCCGGGGCCGGGATGCCGACGCGGTCGAGCATGTCGATGGAATGGGCCTTCGCCTGCGCCTTCGTCATGTCGGTGTGGATCATGAGCTGCTCGACCATCTGCTTGCCGACGGTCAGGGCCGGCGCGAAGGAGGCCATCGGCTCCTGGAAGATCATCGAGATCGCGCCGCCCCTGACCGGCGCCATGTCGCGGGGGCGCTTGAGGGCGAGGACGTCGATCCCTTTCCCGTCCACCGTCAGCCTGATGGAGCTTTTCGGGCCATAGACCGTGTTGTCTCCGTTCAGCCGCATGAGGGATTTCGCGGTGACGGACTTGCCGGAGCCCGACTCTCCGACAAGGCCCAGCACCTCGCCCGGGGCGATGTCGAAGGAGACGTCCTCGACGGCGGTGATGAGCCCCTCGTCGGTGCGGAAGCGGATGTCGAGGTCGCGGACGGAGATCAGGCTCATTTGCTGGCGGTCCCGTAGGGGTCGGCGGCGTCGCGCAGGCCATCGCCGACATAGACGAAGGCCATCACGAGGGCGATGAAGAAGAAGACCGGGATGAAGTACCACTGGTAGTTCAGCAGCACGTCGGCCGAGGTCGTGTTCTGGAGCATCACGCCGAGCGAATTGACCGGGTCCTTCAGGCCGAGGCCGATGAAGCTGAGCGCGGTTTCCGACAGCACGATGTAGGGAAAGGAGATCACCAGGTCGACGATGATGTAGCTGGTGAAACTGGGCAGCAGGTGCTTGCGGATCGTATGGCCCGCGGAGGCGCCCTGGAGCTGGGCGGCGAGGACGTATTCCTGGTTTCTCTCGACCAGGAGGTGGGTGCGAACCCGCCGCGCGAGCGTCGGCCAGTTGATGAAGCCGATGATCACCGTGATGAAGAAGAACCGCTGCTCGGCCGACCATTCCTGCGGGATGAAGGCGGCGAGCGCCATGAAGAGCGGGATGATCGGGATGGTTCTTATGGCATCGGTGACCATCTGGATCGCCCCGTCGATCCAGCCGCCGAAATAGCCCGCGACGCCGCCGATGACGAGGGCCATGACGAAGGAGATGAGCACGCCGAGGGTGCCGACCGCGAGCGAGGTGTAGATCGCGTGGAGGGTGCGCGAGAAGATGTCCTTGCCGGCGTCGTCGGTGCCGAAGAGGTGGATGAAGCCCTCGTCCACGCCGAAGAGATGGGTGTTCGCGCGGAAGGGCCCGACGTCGTAGGACCAGCCCTCGACGAAGAACTGAACGTAGCGGCGGTCCTCCGGATCGACGGTGGTCACCCAGCGGAAGTTGGTGGCGAGGGACCGCTCGCGCTTCACCCCGTGGATGAAGGGGCGGAGGGAGCAGCCGTTGTCGTCGCAGAACATCGGGATCTGCGGCGCGCCGTTGGTGTAATCCTTGTCCCGGCCCGCGACGGTCGGATTGTAGGGCGACAGGAAGTCCGCGAAGACGCCGATCAGGATCAGGAAGATCAGGATCGTGCCCGCGACCATGGCCGAGGTGTTCTTCCGGAAGCGCGCCCAGATGAGCTGGCGCTGCGAGGCGGTGAAATAGGCCTCCCGCGCGCGGCGCTCGACGGCGTCCTCGGTCTCGACGATGGCGACGTCGGGGCCGGTGGTTTCATTGGTGCCGAAGGTCATGGGCGGGCTCCCTGGGTATGCGCGTCGGCGCCTCTCTTGGCCGGCTCGCGGAGACCGTCGGACATTGCACTCACGCTCGAGCCGTATGGCCCGGCCGCAGGCCGGGCCGCGCCCGGTCCGGCGCTTCGCGCGCTCGGACCTGAAGCGCGCCACCGGCGCGCTTCCGTGATGGTCCTCGCCCCTCCCCCCGGGAGGGCGCATCTTTGCCGTCCTTCCCGGAACCGCCGGCTTGCGAGCGACCTTGTCTCGCGATGTTCAGATGAAGCATGCGCCCTCCCAGGGTCGGACGCGGCCCTCCGTTCTACGTTCGTCACGCAAGCCACCCTCATCCCCCCATCACCGACTTCCGGACCCGCGGGTCGATGAGCGCCAGCGCGATATCGGTCACGAAGTTCAGCGCGACGATGGTCGCCGTCAGCATGAAGATGATCGCCCCCGCCAGCTGCTGGTCGTTGGACCGCGCCAGGGCGTCGAGCAGGAGCGAGCCCGCCTCGGTCAGCGTCAGGATCGCCGCGACGATGGGCAGTTCGTTGAAGATCCGGTTCAGGTCGAACCCGAAGGAATTGATGATCGGCCCCAGCGCATGCCGCGCCGGGTAGCGCCACCTGAGCCGCCGCCCGTAGAGCCCCCGCGCCTGCGCCGCCGTCACGTAGAGCTTGCCGTTCTCGTCCAGCATCAGGGCCCGGACGGTCTGCAGCGCGAAGGCCGTGGCCGACCAGCCGAGGATGAAGACCGGCAGCCAGGCCCGGCTCAGCAGGTCGAGCAGCTTCGCCATAGACCACGGGGCGTCCCGGTACTCGGCCGAGAAGAGCCCGGTCATGCTGTCCCCGAACACCATGGTCGAGACCAGCATCACCATGAGCGCCAGCAGGAAGTTCGGCAGCGCCAGGCCGAGGTAGCTCACGAACCTCAGCGAGCCGTTGACCAGCGCCGATTTCGATGAGGCCGCCAGTATCCCCACGGGTATCGCGATGAGATAGGCGAGGAAGAGCGAGGCGAAACAGATCGCCGCCGAGATCAGGAATTTCGATCCCAGCAGATCGTTGATGTTGAGGCGCAGGATGCAGCTGTCGCCGAACTCGCCGCGCAGGAAGACGTCGCCGACCCAGCTCCCCCAGCGCACGATGAAGGGCCGGTCGAGGCCCAGGCGCCGTTCCTCGGCCTCGATGTCGGCGATCGAGATGCCCGACCCTTGGGTGTTCTTGAAGGCGAGGTAGCGCTCGGCACAGGTGCCCGGCACCAGCTCCATCAGCGTGAAGACGATGAGCGACACGAGCAGCAGCGTGAAGAGCGCCATGGCGGCGCGGATCGCAGCGAATCTCGCGAATTGCAGCATGTCGTCCCTGTCGGTTCCGGCCGGTTCTCCGGCGCTTGTCCTGGTGCCCTTCGCGGGGCGGGGCGGGCCGGGCTTGAGCCCGGCCTGCCGGGGTCCGTGCCCTCCGCGCGGATCACCCGAGCAGAAGGTGCAGGCCGGGCCCGAGCCCGGCCCGCGTCACGGGTTCATTCCGAGAGATACCATTGCGCCGGAAGGTACGGGAACGTCCGGTAATACTCGTAGGATTGGGTCTTGAACTCGGCGAAGTTCTTCAGCGCGTTCCGGTGATAGATCACGTTCGGCGCCTGCACCGTGCCGATGAAGGGCAGGTTCTCGGCCATGGATTGTGCCAGCCGCGCGCCGATCTCGGACTGTTCGTCCGAGCCGGGCACCGCGCCCTGGAAGGCGTCGATGTCGGACATCATCGTCTTGACCCATTCCGGCGGCTCGACGCCGGAGGCGCCGTCGCTGTCGACCCATTCGGCCCAGAGCATCGCGGTGCGGTGGCCGAAGTAGTTCTCGAACGGCGGCACGAAGAGCTCCTTGTTGCCCATCACGATGGCGACCGGCTGGCCCTTCTCCCACATGCCGACGTCGAGCTGGTTCGAGGATTGCGCCGAGCGGTACTCGTCCGGGGTGACCTCCTTCACGGTGGTCTGGATACCGACGTCCGACCAGTATTGCGCGACCAGCTCGACCACCTCTCCGCCGATCCCCTGCGTCGCGAACTGCATGTTCAGGACCAGCTTGTCGCCGTTCGGCAGCTCGCGGAACCCGTCACCGTCGGTGTCCTCCATGCCGATGCCGTCGAGCAGGGTCCTCGCCTCTTCGGGGTCGTATTCGGCGTAGAGCTTGGTCAGCTCCGGATCGACGAAGGAGGGCGTCGGCGAGAAGGCGATGTACTGCTTCGGCTCGCCCTGCCCGAAGAACGAGACCTCGTTCAGCTCGTCGCGGTTGATCGCCACCGACATCGCCTTGCGGAAGTCGAGGTCGCCGAAGACCTCGCGCTTCGCCTCGTCCTCGGCCGTCATGTTGAACGAGAAGGTCGGCATCGCGATCGTGGGCTTGAGCTGGACGGTGAAATCGCCCTTCTCCTGGCTCTCGAGCAGCAGCGGCGCGGAGCCCAGCGTCAGCGATTGCGACTTGTAGTCGGCCTCGCCGTTGACCAGCTTGAGGATCCGCACCTCGTTGTCGTTGGCGTAGAGCTCGTCCTGGCGGCTGATGTAGGGCAGTTGCTGGCCGGTCGGGTCGACCATGAAGAAATAGGGGTTCGCCACCAGCTTGCGGCCCTCGGTCGTGTCGCTGACGTAGATGTGGCTCTCGAGCGTCGGGTAGGTCCCCTTCGGCAGGCAGTCGACCTTGTCCGGGGAGTTGAGCATCGGCGTCGGCGTGTCGGTCCAGTCGGAATTGCCGTAATAGGCCGCGATCACCGCGAGCCCGGTCTCGAAGCCGCATTCCTGCGCCACCGTGTCCGCGTCGGGGTTGATGTCGGGGTGATACTGCCCGAGGAAATGCCTGGGCTGGAAGCCCTGCGCGAAATGCGTCGCGAAATGCGCCAGCAGGCCGGGCTTCGGCGAGGGCAGGTTGAAGACCACGGTGGTCTCGTCCGGGGTGTCCACGGTCATCGGCTCGCCCGCGACCAGCACGTAATCCTTCGGCTTCTCGATCACCTTGGGATCGAGCGCGAGGTTGTCGTACCAGAATTTCACGTCGGCCGAGGTGAAGGGCGCGCCGTCCGACCACTTGTGCCCTTCGCGCAGGTTGAAGGTCAGCTGGGTGAAATCGTCGTTCCACTCCCACGATTTTGCGACGTTCGGCACGATGGTCTGCAGATCGTCGGCGTAGCGCACGAGGTTCACATGGCGCACCGAGAGGAAGTCCGAGGTCCCCGCCTCGGTCGCGTTCGACAGCGCGCGGAGCGTGCCGCCGTAGGTGCCGATCGACTCGTAGGGCACGACGACCAGCGGCTCGGCCGGCAGGCGGTCCTCAAGCGGCGGCAGCTCGGGGTTGCCCTTGATCTCGGCATTGAGGGCCTCGGCTTCGGGGTTGGCCGAGAAGGTCATCTCGCAGCCCGCGGCGCTCTCGAAGGCCGAGACCTCGTATTGCTGCGGAAATTCTCCCGGTTCGACCCCGGCCATGTCGGCCATGGTCACCGCCGGACATTCGGCGGCCGCCGCGCCGGCCATCAGGCAGCTGGCTGCCGCTGACATCAGCAGCGCTCTGGTATGTGTCGTCATGGTTCGCTCCGTTCCTGTCGGGTACGGCGCAGTTCTAGCCACGCCTTGTGTAGGTTGGTTGACGCCATCCGCATCCCCCGCCGGAATGTTGGACGGCGCACTTCCCGTGCGTCAAGCCTCTCGGGCCGCCGGGGCCGGACCGAGATCGCGCCGGGCGAAGTTTTGGGCAGAGCGTCGGGGCCGGTGCCGGCCGGAGGGGGCCGGCCGGTCCTTGCGCATATCCGTGGCGGCGGTTGGCCTCGCCGAATGTCATGCTCTAGGCTCGGCGCGGGCAAGCAAGGGGAGCGAGATGGAACGCGAAATCAGCCACGACTTCAGGGTGGTGAGCCGCCCCTGCCGGATCCACAGCGGGACCGGGGCGCTCGACCGGATCGGCGAGGAACTGGTCCGCGCGGGCGTCTCGCGCGCACTTGTGCTCTGCGGCCGCTCGGTGGCCGAGGGCACGGGCCTGCCCGACCGGATCGAGGCGGCATCGGACGGGCGCGTGGCCGGGGTCTTTCCCGGCGTGCGCAAGGACACTCCGATCGAGGACGTGGAGGCCGCGGCGGCCATGGCGCGCGAGGCCGGGGCCGACGGGCTGATCGCGCTTGGCGGCGGGACCGTGGTGCAGGCTGCCCGGATCGCCGCGATCCTGCTGGCCGAAGAGGGCCCGCCCGAGGCGCTCGCCACGCAATATCCCGAGGACGGGCCGGCGATCAGCCCGCGCCTCATGGCGCCGAAGCTGCCGATCCTGAACGCGCTCACCATCGGCACCACCGCGCAGGACCGCGGCGGCTCGCCCGCGAAGGCCCCCGCCCGGCGGCTGGAGTTCTTCGATCCCAAGACCCGCCCCGCCGCGCTCTTCTGGGACCGCGAGGCGCTGGCGACGGCTCCGGTCGCGATGCTGAAGGCCACCGCGGCGATGACCTGGTGGCGCGCGGTGCTCGACATGGGCTACCTCCGCGCCACGGCGCTGGCCGACCTCAACCGGCGCGAGGTCTTCGCGATCTCGGAACGCATCCGCCGGGCGCTGGCCGCGGGCGATGACGGGGACGCGGTGCGCGCCGATCTCTGCCTCGTCACCTGGCTCATGAACCGCGCCGCGGACGATGGCGCGGGGACGGTCGACACCTGGGCCAGCCGGGTCTGCTATGCCTTCTCGACCGAGCTCTTCCACCGCCACGGCGAGGTCGCGCAGGGTGTGGCCGTCGCGGCGCTCGGCCCCAACGTGCTGCGCGAGACCGGGCACCGCGACCCGGCGGCGATGCAGGCGATCGCGGCGGCGCTCGGGCTCAAGCCGCGGCGGGCGGGCGACCTCCCTGCCCTGCTGGCCGACCGGATCCGCGCGGATCTTGCCGCGCTCGGCCTGCCCGTCACGCTGCGCGAGCTGGGCATCCCGAAGGACAGCGCCGCCCCGATGCTGGCGCGCGCGCTGAAGAACTTCAACGCCGACCCGAAGCGCGAATTTGCACGCGAGGAAGACTGGCTGTCCCGGGTCCTCGCCGCCTGCTGGTAGGCGCCGCGGCGCCCCGCCCCCGGGCGATCCGTGCCAGATGCATGTTTTCGCGCGATCCCGGATTGCCGGAACGCATGCGCGGTCCGACACTCCCCGCATGACCGGACGGGCCCTCGCGGGAGGAGCGTGGCCCCGCCCCGGCACCGGACAGGGAGGCAACCAGATGAATATCCAGGACAGCCAGCTTTCGGCCTTCCGCGCGGAGGCACGGGAATGGCTCGAGCGCAATTTCCCGAAAAGCCTCGCCGGCCGCGGCGACGCCTATTTCGACATCTCGCCCCGCTACCCCGAGGGCGAGGATTGGGCCGCCTGGCGCAAGGCCATGGGCGACAAGGGATGGGGCACGCCGACATGGCCCGCGGAATACGGCGGCGGCGGGCTGACGCGGCAGGAGGCCGCGATCCTGCGCGACGAGATGGAGAAGATCGGCGCCTTCACCCCGATGATCGGGATCGCGCAATCCATGTTCGGCCCGACCCTGCTGGAATACGGCACCGAGGCGCAGAAGCAGCGTCACATCCCGCCGGTCTGCCGCGGCGAGATCGTCTGGTGCCAGGGCTATTCGGAACCGGGTGCGGGGTCCGACCTCGCCTCGCTCAAGACGAAGGCCGAGGACAAGGGCGATCATTACCTCGTCAACGGGCAGAAGATCTGGACCTCGGGCTCGATGCACGCGCAATGGTGCTTCTGCCTCGTCCGGACCTCGAACGACCACAAGCACGAGGGGATCTCGTTCCTGCTGATCGACATGGCGACGCCCGGCGTCGAGGTCCGGCCGATCACGCTGATCTCGGGCAAGCAGACCTTCGCGGAGGTCTTCTTCACCGACGTGAAGGTCCCGAAGGAGAACCTCGTCGGCGGGCTTCGCGAGGGCTGGACCATCGCCAAGCGGCTGATGCAGTTCGAACGCGAGGGCATCGGCGCGCGGAAGATGACGGTGGGCGAGCTGCGCCCGCTCGACGTGGTGGCCAAGGAATATGTCGGCACGGATGAGCAGGGCCGGCTCGACGATCCCGACCTGCGCGCCCGGATCGTGCGCCACCAGATGTGGGAACGCGCGCATCGCCTGACGGTGGAGCGGGTGGCCGAGGAGGCGAAGACCGGCCCGTCCGAGGCGACCTCGGTGCTGAAGAACGCGGGATCCATCGCGCTCCAGACAAGGGGCGAGCTGCTGATGGAGATCATGGGCCACCGGGGCATCGGCTGGGAGGGCGAGGACTACACCCAGACCGAGCGCGACTCGGCCCGGCAGATGCTCCAGAACAAGGCGCATTCGATCTACGGCGGGACCTACGAGATCCAGGCCAACATCATCTCCAAGCGCATCCTCGGGATGCGCGACCACCAGTAAGGGAGGGCGGAACGATGGCTGTCCTGAACGAAGAACAACAGATGCTGCGCGACGGGGCGCTCGACTGGGTCACCGACCGCGCGCCCGTCTCGGCCTTCCGCAGGACGCGGGATGCGGGCGAGGTGTTCGACACGGGCCTCTGGGAAGAGATCGCCCGGATGGGCTGGGCCGGGATCGTGGTGCCGGAGGATCACGGCGGTTCGGATTTCGGCGTGACCGGCATGGGGCTGGTGCTGGAGGAGATGGGCAAGCAGCTCGTCGCCTCGCCGCTCTTCATCTCCGGGCTGGTCGCCGCGACCGCGCTCAAGGAGATGGGCTCGGAGGCGCAGAAGGCCGAATGGCTGCCGAAGATCGCCGACGGTTCGGCGGTGCTGACCTTGGCGGTCGACGAGGGCACCCGGCATGACACCGCGAAGACCGCCATGACGGCCGAGGCGTCGGGCGACGGATACACCCTGAGCGGCACCAAGGTGCAGGTGATCGAGGGCATGGCCGCCGACGCGATGCTGGTGCTGGCCCGCACCTCCGGCACCGCCGGAGAGGCGGAAGGGCTGACGCTCTTCCTCGTGCCCGCGGATGCCTCCGGCGTCAGTCGCACGCCCCTGAAGACGTTCGATCATCGCGGCTTCGCCAAGGTCGCGTTCGATAACGTCCGGGGCGGCAAGGACGCCGTCCTCGGCGCGGTCGGCCAGGCCCATGCGCCGCTGGAAAAGGTGCTCGACGTGGCCCGCGTCGGCATCGCCTGCGAGATGCTCGGCATGTGCCAGCAGGCCTTCGACACGACGCTCGCCTATCTCAAGACGCGCAGCCAGTTCGACACGATCCTCGCCCAGTTCCAGGCGCTCCAGCACCGGATGGCGGAGCTTTTCATGGAGCTTCAGCTCGCCCGCTCCGTGGTCGAGCACGCGGTGCGCGAGATCGACGCGGGCGGCGAGGGCGCGGCCGAGGCGGCGGTGCTCGCCAAGGCCTTCGTCGGCGACGTCTCGAACAAGATGACCCGCCAGATGATCCAGCTGCACGGCGGGATCGGCATGACCGACCAGTATGACGCGGGCTTCTACATCAAGCGGAGCCGCGTCCTGGAAACCACCTTCGGCAATTCGGCGCAGGCGTGCGAACGCTGGGCCCGGATGCACGATTACTGACGGAGGAGACAGATGGGCGTTCCCTATCCCGACCTGCTGAGCCTGAAATCCACCGGCGACGATTGCTCCTACACCGACCGCGAGGTGATGCTCTACGCCTTGGGCATCGGCATGGGAGAGGACCCGCTGGACGAGGACGAGCTGGCCTTCGTCAACGAGGGCTGGCTGACCGAACGCAGCCCCACGCTGAAGGTGGTCCCGACCTTCGCCGCGACCTTCGGCTATTTCTCCCGGCCGCCCGCGATCCCGATCGACCGGGTGAAGGTGGTGGACGCGGCGCGCGACATCCTCTTCCACAAGCCGCTGCCGATCGCGGCGAAACTGACGGCAGAAAGCGCCTATACGGGCGCCTGGGACAAGGGCGACAAGGGCGCGATCATCGAGCGCGAGCAGATCGTGCGGGACGAGAGCGGCGAGAAGGTCTGCACCATCCGCGGCATGACCTTCGCCCGCGGCGACGGCCATTTCGGCGGCCCGAAGGACGGCGCGCCCGAGCCGCATGCCATACCCGACCGGGCCGCGGACCTCTCGGTGGACATCCCGACGCGCGACGGGCAGGCGCTGCTCTTCCGGCTGGCGGGCGACCGCAACCCGCTGCATTCGGACCCGGAATTCGGCCGCAAGGCGGGGTTCGACAAACCGATCCTGCACGGGATGTGCACCTACGGGATCACCTGCCGGGCGGTCCTGTCGACCTTTGCCGACTGGGACCCGACGGCCTTCCGCCGGCACGCGGCGCAGTTCCGGTCCCCGGTCTATCCGGGCGAGACGATCACCGTCGACATGTGGCGCGACGGCGGCACCATCAGCTTCGAGGCCCGTGTGAAGGCCCGCGGCGTGACGGTGGTCAAACACGGGCTGACCGAGCTCGGCTGAACACTTCCTCAACCAATTCGGATTATCCCCCAAGGAGGACACATGGGACTACTCGACGGCAAGGTCACGATCATCACCGGGGCGGGCAACGGTCTCGGCGCGGCATATGCCAAACTGTTCGGAAAGGAGGGCGCGAAGGTCCTCGTCAACGACCTGGGCGGGGCGCGTGACGGCTCCGGCGGCTCCATCGGCGCGGCGCAGGCCGTGGTGGACGAGATCAGGGCAGCGGGCGGCGAGGCGATCGCCAACGGCGACGATGTCTCGACCATGGAAGGCGGGCAGTCGATCTTCGATCAGGCGATGGCCGAATGGGGCCGCGTGGACATCCTGATCAACAACGCGGGCATCCTGCGCGACGAGACGTTCCACAAGGGGTCCGAGGCGAACTGGGACGCGGTCATCAAGGTCCACCTCAAGGGCACCTATTGCGTCACGAAACCCGTCTGGCAATGGATGCGCGACAACGGCGGCGGCGTGGTGGTGAACACGACCTCGACATCGGGCCTGATCGGCAACTTCGGCCAGACCAACTATGGCGCGGCCAAGGCGGGGATCGCGGGGCTGACCCGGAACCTCGCCATCGAGGGGCGGAAATACGGCATCCGCGTCTGGGGCATGTCGCCCGGCGCGCTCACCCGGATGACTTCGGACCTGCCGCGCTACCGCGAGATGACCGAGAGCGGCGAGGATTTCCCCGTCACCGGCCAGCCCGACACCATCGCGCAGGCCATGCTCTACATGTGCTCGGACCTCTCCGGCGATCAGACCGGCAAGTTCATGCATGTCGCGCGCCAGGGCGTGGCCGAGCTGAAGGTCATGCGCTCCAAGGGATGGGAGCCGACCCATGCCTATACCGCGCAGGAGATCGCGGATCATTACGACGAGGTCTTCTTCCCCGATTGAGACAGCCCCCGGAGCGGTCCGACCGCTCCGGGTCCGCGATCCCGGCCCGGCCCGCCTGCGCGCGGGCCAGGTTGACATCCCCCCGCCGCTGCGCCATCCGCTCGGACGTTTATCCAACGCCAGCCTGCCCGAGCGGCAGGCCGCAGAGCATCGGGACAGGACCATGAGCATTCGCACCGGCATCGTAGGCATCAGCGGCTTCGGCGGTGGAGAGGCGCTCCGACTGATCGCGGCCCATCCCGCGTTCGAGCTGGTCTATGCCGCAGGCGACAGCACCGCCGGCAGTCGTATTGCCGACCGTTTCCCCGGGGCGCCGCACGGCCTCGCCGATCTCGTGATCGAGAAATGGGACCCCGAGGCGCTTCCTGAGCTCGACCTTCTCTTCGCCTCGCTGCCCACCGGGGCCTCGGCCGAGGCGCTGGCCCGGGTGCCCGGGAGCGTCAGGATCGTCGACATCGGCGGCGACCACCGGCATGTCGACGGCTGGGCCTACGGCCTCGCCGACGTCTGGCCCGAGAGGATCGCGGGCCAGCGCCGCGTCGCCAATCCCGGCTGCTTCCCCGCCGCGGCGCTGACCGCGCTGGCGCCGCTGCTGACGGAAGGGCTGATCGCCCCCGGCACCATCGTGATCGACGCCAAGACGGGCGTCTCCGGCGCCGGTCGCGGTGGCGGCGACGGCTTCGGCTATGCGACCACGAACGAGAACCTGCAGCCCTACGGCCTGCTGAAACACGTGCACATGCCCGAGATGGAAACGACCATCGGCCTGCTCTCGGGCGGCAGCGCGGCGGGGCTCGTCTTCACGCCGCATCTCGTGCCGATGACCCGCGGGCTGCTGGTCACCATGTATTGCCGCGGGCAGGCGACCACCGCGCAATGCCGCGACGCCGCCCGCGCCTTCTACGCCGACCGGCCCTTCGTCCGGCTGAGCGACGCACCCCCGCAGACCAAATGGGCCGCGGGGTCGAACCTCTGCTTCGTTCATTACGCCGCCGATCCGGCGCGCGACCTCGTGATGGCACTCGGCGTCGTCGACAATCTCGGCAAGGGGGCGGCGGGACAGGCCGTGCAGAATGCGAACATCATCTGCGATCTGCCCGAAACGACCGGGCTGGCGGGGATGCCGGTCTGGCCCTGAGCGCCGCTGCGCGGGGCGGGGCGCGTTAACCAATAATCAACCAAGACGCGCCTAGCCTGTCCGCAGGGGGACCGGGATGATCGCACGCGCCTACACCGTCGCATTCGAGGGGGTGGATCCCCGCCCGGTCGAGGTGCAATGCGCGGTCACCCCGGGCGTGCCCGCCTTCTCCATCGTCGGCCTGCCGGACAAGGCCGTGTCCGAGGCGCGCGACCGGGTCCGGACGGCGCTCAACGCGCTGCGGGTCGCGCTGCCCTCGCGCCGGATCACCGTGAACCTCTCGCCCGCCGACCTGCCGAAGGAGGGCAGCCATTTCGACCTGCCGATCGCGCTGGCCCTGCTCGCGGCGATCGAGATCATCCCGCCCGACGCCGCCGAAGGCTACCTCGCGCTCGGCGAGCTGTCGCTCGACGGCACGCTGGTCCCGGTGCTCGGCGCCCTGCCCGCCGCGATGGCGGCCGCCGAGCAGGAGCGCGGGCTGATCTGCCCCGAAGGCTCCTCGGCCGAGGCGGCCTTCAGCGGCGCGACCGAGGTGCTGGGCGCGCCCTCCCTCACCGCGCTCGTCGGCCATTTCACCGGCCAGGGCGTGATCGCCCCCGCCGAGCCGGGCGAGGTGCGGATGGATGCCTCGGGGCTCGACCTGACGGATGTGAAGGGACAGGAGCGGGCGAAACGCGCGCTCGAGATCGCGGCGGCGGGGCGGCATCATCTGTTCCTCGTCGGCACGCCTGGCAGCGGAAAGTCGATGCTCTCGGCCCGCCTGCCGACGATCCTGCCGCCGCTCTCGGCGCAGGAGGCGCTCGAAACCTCGATGATCCACTCGCTCTCGGGCCTGCTGACCCGCGGCGGCATCTCGCGCAGCCGCCCGTTCCGGGAGCCGCATCACACCGCCTCGATGGCAGCCATCGTGGGTGGCGGGCGCGGATCGAAACCCGGAGAGATCTCGCTGGCGCACAACGGCGTGCTGTTCCTCGACGAACTGCCCGAGTTTCCCCGCGCGGTGCTGGAGACGCTGCGCCAGCCGATCGAGACCGGAGAGATCGTCGTCTCCCGCGCCAATGCGCATGTCCGCTACCCGGCGCGTTTCCTGCTGATCGCCGCCGCCAACCCCTGCCGCTGCGGCTACCTGCCCGACGCCGCCCGGGCCTGCCCCCGCGCGCCGGGCTGCGGATCGGATTACCTCGGCCGCATCTCCGGCCCGCTGATGGACCGTTTCGACCTGCGCGTGGAGGTGCCGCCGGTGGCCTTCTCGGACCTCGGACGCGCGCCGGGGGGCGAGCCCTCGCCGGTGGTCGCGGCCCGCGTCGCCGCCGCGCGGGCGGTGCAGGCGGAGCGGTTCGCGGGCGCGGGCGGGACGCGGCTGAACGCCGATCTCGCGGGCCGCGCGCTCGAGACGCTGGCGGCACCGGATGCGGAGGGCAAGGCGCTTCTGCTGCGCTCGGCCGAGCAGTTCGGCATCTCGGCCCGGGGCTACCACCGGGTCCTGCGGGTGGCGCGGACGATCGCGGATCTCGACGGCTCGACCGCCGTGCGGCGGGTTCACGTGGCCGAGGCGATCAGCTTCCGGCTGACCACGCTCTCCGAGACGATGCCGGGCTGAGGCGCGGGCTCAGACCCGCTTCGCCTCGATCGCCTCCCAGATCTTCGCGGCGACGTTGATCCCGTCGAAACGCTCGAGCTCCTGGATGCCCGTGGGCGAGGTCACGTTGATCTCGGTCAGGTGCTCGCCGATCACGTCGATGCCGACGAAAACCTGCCCCTTCTCCTTCAGCACCGGGCCGATGGTGGCGCAGATCTCGCGGTCGCGATCGGTCAGGGCGACCTTCTCGGGGCGGCCGCCGACATGCATGTTCGACCGCGTCTCGCCCTCGGCCGGCACGCGGTTGATGGCGCCGATCGGTTCTCCGTCGACGAGGATGACGCGCTTGTCGCCCCTGGTCACGGCGGGGAGGTATTTCTGCACGATCAGCGGCTCACGCGAGAAATTGGTGAAGAGCTCGTAGAGCGAGGACAGGTTGCGGTCGTTCTCGTCCAGCCGGAACACCCCGGCCCCGCCGTTGCCATAGAGCGGCTTGAGGATGATGTCGCCGTGCTTCGCCTTGAAGGCGCGGATGGTGGCCAGGTCGCGGGCGACCGAGGTGGGCGGCATGAGCTGCGGGAAATCCAGGACCAGCAGCTTCTCGGGGCAGTTGCGCACCCAGAACGGGTCGTTCACCACCAGCGTCTTGGGATGGACCCGGTCGAGCAGGTGCGTCGTCGTGATGTAGTGCATGTCGAAGGGCGGATCCTGGCGCAGCCAGACGACGTCGATCTCGGCCAGGTCGATGTCCCGGGCCTCGCCCAAGGTGACGTGGTCGCCCTTGACGCGGCGCAGCTCCATCGGGCGCGCGGTCGCGACGACCCGGCCCTCACGATAGGAGAGCTGATCCGGCCCGTAGAACCACAGCTCGTGACCCCGCGCCTGCGCTTCCTCGGCCAGCCGGAAGCTGCTGTCGGCGTTGATATCCACCCCCTGGATGGGGTCCATCTGAAAGGCCACCTTCATCGCTGTCCCGTCCTTCTCTGCTGCGAGGCCGGTCCTTGATGACGCAGAAGGCGGAGGGGTGCAATGGCGCTCGGGCGGGCGGAAAGGGGCGGGTGATCAGGCGGCGAGCGCGTTTTCCAGGATCCGGAGGTCGCCCCGTGCGTCGACCAGCCCGATGTCGAAGCGCATCTCGGTCAGCGAGCCGCCCGGTTCGCCGCCCACGAATTCCTCGGCCGCCCGGCAGATGCGGCCGATCTGGCGCTGGCCGAGACTGCAGAGCGCGGCGTCGAAATCCCGCGCCGCCTTCACCTCGACGAAGATCACCGCGTCGCCGTCCCGGAAGATCAGGTCGATCTCGCCGCTGCGGCCACGCCAACGGCGGGCGGCGAGCGCGTAGCCACGGCGTTCGTACTCCATCGCGACACGATCTTCGGCCGCCGCCCCGCCCAGATGGGCCATCCGTCCGCGAGACCGCCGGCGCGCCGTGACGGGCGCCCCGCAGATGTGTTCGTCCGGCCAGTGCCGCATCGCATCCCTCCTGCGGGGCGCGTCACTTGCCCCGATCCATGTCCAGCGCGCGCTGGTAGGCGTCGCGCCGTTTGGCGCCGAGCGTGGCGACCGCATGATCGGCCGCATCCCGGACCGACATGCTATCCAGAGCCTCGCGCAGGACGGTGTCTAGATCAGCCAGGCTAACATTCGATGAATCCCCCTCCCCGATCAGCACCACGATCTCGCCCCGCGGCGCATCGGCCTCGCAGCCTGCGGCCAGCTCGGCCAGCGTGCCGCGGCGGACCTCCTCGAAGCGCTTGGTCAGCTCGCGGCAGAGCGCGGCCGGGCGCTCGGCGCCCAGCACCTCGGCCGCGTCGCGCAGCATCGCGGCCACCCGCTTGGGCGATTCGTAGAAGATCAGCGTCGCCGGCACCGCCGCCAGCCCCTGCATCGCCGTCTTCCGCTTGCCGCTCGCGTTCGGCAGGAACCCGGCGAAGAGGAACCGGTCCGACGGCAGGCCCGAGAGGGTCAGGGCCACCACCGCCGCCACCGCGCCCGGCGCGGCGGTCACGCCATGGCCTGCATCGCGCGCGGCGCGCGCCAGGGTGAAGCCCGGGTCCGCCACCAGCGGCGTGCCGGCCTCGGAGGCATAGGCCACCGAGCGCCCGGCCTCGAGTTCGGCCAGGATGCGCGGCCGGACCCTGGCGCCGTTGTGATCGTGATAGGCCAGCAGCGGACGATCGCCGAGCGCGATGCCGTGGATCTCCATCAGCCGGCGCAGCGAGCGGGTGTCCTCGGCCGCCAGCACCTCGGCCGAGGCCAGAATATCGAGCGCGCGCAGGGTGATGTCCCGCGCCGTGCCGATCGGGACCGAGACGAGGTAGAGCCCGCCCGGCAGTTTCTCGACGTCCGGATTCACGGCTGGATTCCCCTTCTCAACCCTCTATAGTCCGGCTGAGATACATGCCTCGGAGCCAGAGCCTCCGCGCCCGCCGGGCCGGGAGCGGCCCGACATTGCAAGGAGGCACGCCATGTTCGCCCTTTTGAAAGCCGCCTGCAAGGCGCCCAAACGCCTGATCGCAGGTCTTGCCGCCGCGGCGGCCGTCGCCGCCTGTGCGCCGGTCAACATGGCGGGCGGATTGAGCGGGCCGGCGGTCGACCCCGGCCAGCCGGTGCAGGTCGCGCTGCTCGTGCCCAAGGGATCCGGCGCGGCCGGGGACGCGGTGCTCGCACGGAGCCTCGAGAACGCCGCCCGGCTGGCCATGAACGACCTCGGCGGGGTCGAGATCGACCTGCGCGTCTACGACACCCAGGGCAATGCCGCGACCGCGCAGCGGGTCGCCAACCAGGCGGTTGTCGAAGGCGCGAAGATCATCCTCGGCCCGGTCTACGCGGGCAACGCGAACGCGGCAGGCCTCGCCGCGGCGCAGGGCGGCGTGAACGTGCTGTCCTTCTCGAACAACGCCTCGATCGCCGGCGGCAATGTCTGGGTGCTGGGCCATACCTTCGAGAACACCGCCGACCGGCTTGCCTCCTATGCCGCGCGGCAGGGCAAGAACCGCGCCGTGATCGCCTATTCCACCGACGTGCAGGGCCAGACCGCGGCCAATGCGCTGCGCAGCGCCGTGAAGGGCGCGGGCGGCCAGATCGTCGCCGAGGTGCCGCACGAATTCTCGCAGCAGGGCGTCGTGAACGCCGTGCCCAAGATCAAGGCGGCGGTCGATTCGGCGGGCGCGGATGCGCTCTACCTGACGGCCAACACCGCGGGCGCGCTGCCGCTCTTCAGCCAGATGCTGCCGGAACAGGGCGTGACGAGCGCCACCACGCAGTTCATCGGCCTGACCCGCTGGGACATCCCGGCTCAGACCCTCGCGCTGCCGGGCGTCCAGGGCGGCTGGTTCGCCCTGCCCGACCCGAACCGCACGGCGCAGTTCAACGCGCGCTACGGCTCGGCCTACGGCTCGGCGCCGCACCCGATCGCCAGCCTCGCCTATGACGGCATCGCGGCCGTCGGCGCGCTGGCCAAGCAGGGCCGCGGACTGGGCGCGCGCGACCTGACGCAGGGCGCGGGCTTCCAGGGCACCGGCGGCGTCTTCCGCCTGCTGCCCAACGGCTCGAACGAACGCGGCCTTGCCGTGGCGACCATCGCGAACCAGCGGGTGCAGGTCATCGACCCCGCGCCGCGTGGTTTCGGAGGGGCCGGATTCTGACCTCCCCGAGTGTTGCAGACGTTTCCCTGGCCGGGCCGGATGACCTCATCTGCCCGGCCGAGGTCATTTTCGACCGCGCCGCAATGCGGGCCGCCGTGGCCGAGGCCGCCCGGACCGAGGGCGAAGGCTTCCGCGCGCGGCTCGTCGCCCTGCTCCAGGAGGCGAACGAGACCGGCCGCGCCGCCATCGCCGAGGCCTTCACCGCCCGCCCCTTCGCCGCCGAGCAGACCACCCGCGCCTATACCTGGCTGACCGACTGCATCGTTCTGACCACGGTCGAGGCGGTGCGGGATCACGTCGCCCCCGAGACGGGCACCAGCGATTTCGCCGTGATCGCCGTCGGCGGATACGGCCGGGGCGCCATGGCGCCCTATTCCGACGTCGACCTGCTGTTCCTCGCCAAGGGAAAGATCACCCCGTGGCTCGAGGGCTTCATCGAATCGATGCTCTACATCCTGTGGGATCTGCACCTGAAGGTGGGCCATTCCAGCCGCACCGTCCGGGATTGCGTGAAACTCGCGGGCGAGGATTACACGATCCGCACCGCCCTGCTCGAACACCGCTATCTCTGCGGCGACGCCGGCCTGGCCGAGACCCTGCGCAAGAAGCTCTGGAACGGGCTCTTCAAGGGGACCGAGAGCGATTTCATCGAGGCCAAGCTCGACGAGCGGCTGAGGCGCCACCAGAAGCAGGGCGGCCAGCGCTACGTCGTCGAGCCCAACGTCAAGGAGGGCAAGGGCGGCCTGCGCGATCTGCAGTCGCTCTACTGGATCGCCAAATATGTCCACGGGGTGCAGTCGGTCTCGGAGCTGGTGCGCCTCGGGCTTTTCACCGACGAGGAGTTCCGCCGCTTCCAGCAGGCCGAGAACTTCCTCTGGGCGGTGCGCTGCCACCTCCACCTGATCGCCGACCGGGCGATGGACCAGCTGACCTTCGACCTGCAGGTGCAGGTGGCCGAACGCCTCGGCTACCGCGACCGCGGCGGCCGCAGGGCGGTCGAGCATTTCATGCAGGATTACTTCCGCCACGCCACCACGACCGGAGAGGTCACGCGGATCCTCCTGACCAAGCTCGAGGCCGCCCACGTCAAGAGCGAGCCGCTGCTCGAACGCATCTTCAAGCGCCGCCCCCGGACGGTCGGCGCGCAGTTCGTCGCGGTCGGCAACCGGCTGGCCCTGGCCGATCCCACGACCTTCCTCGACGACAGGCTGAACATCCTGCGCATCTTCGACGAGGCGCTGCGCACCGGGATGCTGATCCACCCGGACGCGATGCGGCTGATCACGGCGAACCTGAAGCTCATCGACGACCGGATGCGCAACGATCCGAAGGCGGCCGGAATGTTCCTCGGGCTGCTCCTGAACCACGGCAACCCGGAGCGCGCGCTGCGGCGGATGAACGAGCTTGGCGTGCTGGCCGCCTTCATCCCCGAGTTCGAGCCCATCGTGGCGATGATGCAATACAACATGTACCACCATTACACGGTGGACGAGCATACCATCCAGTGCATCCGCCACCTCGCCCTGATCGAGCACGGCAAGCTCGAGGAAGAGCTGCCGATCGCCTCGACCATCCTCAAGGACGGGGTGAACCGGCGGGTGCTCTACACGGCCCTTCTGCTGCACGACATCGGCAAGGGCCGGGACGAGGACCATTCCATCGTCGGCGCCCGGATCGCCCGCAAGGTGGCCCCGCGGCTCGGGCTGAGCCCCGAGGAATGCGCGACCGTCGAATGGCTGGTGCGCTATCACCTGCTGATGTCCGACATGGCGCAGAAGCGCGACGTGGCCGATCCCCGGACCGTGCGCGACTTCGCCAAGGCGGTGCAGACGCGGGAACGGCTCGACCTGCTGACGGTGCTCACGGTCTGCGACATCCGCGGCGTGGGTCCGGGCACCTGGAACAACTGGAAGGCGGCGCTCCTGCGGGCGCTCTACCGGCAGACGCTGAACGGGCTCGAGAACGGGCTCGAGGACATCAACCGCGTCAAGCGCGAGCAGGACGCCCACAAGGACCTTCGCGCCGCCCTGCCCGACTGGACCGAGGCCGACCTCGAACGCGAGATCGACCGGCATTACCCGACATACTGGCAGGGTCTGCACATCACCGCGCAGGAGATCTTCGCGACCATGCTGCGCGATCTGGACCCGGCCGAGATCCGGATCGACCTGCACCCGGACGAGGACCGCGACGCGACCCGCGCGCTCTTTGCCATGGTGGACCACCCCGGCATCTTCGCCCGGCTGACCGGCGCGCTGGCCCTCGTGGGCGCGAACGTGGTGGACGCGCGGAGCTATACGACCAAGGACGGCTACGCGACCTCGGCCTTCTGGATCCAGGACGCCGACGGCCATCCCTACGAGGCCGACCGCCTGCCCCGCCTGACGCGGATGATCCACAAGACGCTGAAGGGCGAGGTGGTGGCCCGCGACGAGATGAAATCGCGCGACAAGATCAAGAAGCGGGAGCGCGCCTTCGAGGTGAAGACCGCGATCTCCTTCGACAACGAGGGCTCGGACATCTACACCCTGATCGAGGTCGACACCCGTGACCGGCCCGGCCTGCTCTTCGACCTCGCCCGGACGCTGGCGGCGAGCCATGTGCAGATCGCCTCGGCCGTGATCGCGACCTATGGCGAGCAGGCGGTGGACACGTTCTACGTGAAGGACATGTTCGGGCTGAAACTGCATTCGCTCTCGAAGCAGCGCACGCTGGACGCGCGCCTGCGCGAGGCGATCACCGCGGGACAGGAGAGGGCCAGATCGTGAAGCCCATCCGGCTGGTGTCAGGCTTCCTGACCGTCGGCGGCTGGACGATGCTCAGCCGCATCCTGGGCTTCGTCCGGGACGCCATGATCCTCGCCTATCTCGGGACGGGACCGGCCTACCAGGCCTTCGTCGTGGCCTTCCGGCTGCCCAACATGTTCCGCCGCTTCTTCGCGGAAGGCGCGTTCAACACCGCCTTCGTGCCGCTCTTCGCCAAGAAGTTCGAGGCGGGCGAGAACGCCGAGGACTTCGCCTCGGATGCGCTCTCGGGGCTGGCGACGGTGCTGATCGCGTTGACGGCCATCGCGCATCTCGCGATGCCGTGGATGATCCTCGCGCTCGCCTCGGGGTTCGCGGGACAGGAGGAATTCGCCCTCTCGGTCGAGTACGGGCGGATCACCTTCCCCTACATCCTCTTCATCTCGATCGCCGCCCTCCTCTCGGGCGTGCTGAACGCGACCGGGCGCTTCGCCGCCGCGGCGGCCGCGCCGGTGCTGCTGAACGTGATGCTCATCGGCGGCATGTATGTCGGCGCAGTGGCGAGCGGGATCGACGTCGCGACCGCGCTGATCTGGACGATTCCGCTGGCGGGCGTGGGCCAGATGCTGCTGGTCTGGCGCGCCGCCGCCCGGGCCGGGCTGCGCATCCGGGTCAAGCGCCCGCGCTTCACGCCCGAGCTGAAGGAGCTTCTGCGCATCGCCGTGCCCGCCGCGCTGGCGGGCGGCGTGGTGCAGGTGAACCTCCTCGTCGGGCAGCAGGTCGCCTCCTATTTCGACCGCGCCGTCGGCTGGCTCTTCGCCGCCGACCGGCTCTACCAGCTGCCGCTCGGCGTCGTGGGGATCGCCATCGGCATCGTGCTGCTGCCCGACCTGTCGCGCCGGCTGAAGGCCGGGGACGTGGCGGGCTCGCGCGATGCGCTCTCGCGCGCGGCCGAGATGTCGCTGATGCTGACCATGCCCGCGGCCGTCGCGCTGGTCGTCATCCCGCTGCCGCTGGTCTCGGTCCTCTTCGAACGGGGCGCGATCACCCCCGAGGACACCCGCGCCATCGCGCTGGCCGTCGCGGTCTACGGCCTCGGCCTGCCCGCCTTCGTGATGCAGAAGATCCTCCAGCCGCTCTATTTCGCGCGCAGCGATACCCGGACCCCGTTCCGCTTCGCCCTCTGGGCGATGGCGGTGAACGCGGTGCTCGCCGTGGGGCTCGCCCCGGTGATCGGCTGGATCGCCACGGCGCTCGCCACCACGGTCGCCGGCTGGACGATGATGGTGATGCTGCATTTCGGCGCCCGTCCGATGGGCGAGGCCGTGCGCTTCGATGACCGCTTCCGCCGCCGGATCGTGCGGATCACCATCGCCGCGCTGCTCATGGGCGCGGCACTTCTGCCCGCATGGTGGCTTCTGACCCCCTGGCTGCAGCTGGCCGGCCTCAGGTTCGCCGCGCTTGGCCTTCTCGTGACATGGGGGGCCGTGGTATATTTCGGCGTGGGCCACCTGATCGGAGCGTTCCGGCTGTCGGACCTGCGGCGGGCGATGCGCAGGGGCTGAGCCTTCCGCGCCGTCATGAAACCGGATCGGCTGTTCCGTGTTGTCCACGGTGGATCGAGGACAGGACCAGCACATGCCCGGTGCAGAGATGAAGGAGCCCGAAACCCTCCGGCCGCGCCAGGACGCGCGCGCCGAGGAGACGCGAATCCAACCTCTCATCACCGCGGAGGAGATGTTCCCGGCGCTCGAGCGCATGGTCATGCGCGCCGAGAGGGAGCTGTTCCTGTCGTTCCGCATCTTCGACGCCCGCACCCGCCTGCGCAGCGAGGGAGCGCTCGAGCTCGGCCTCAAGACATGGGCCGACCTCATGGTGCACACCGCCGAGCGCGGCGTGAAGCTGCGGATGCTGCTGGCCGATTTCGACCCGATCTTCACCGGCGACCTGCACCGCTCCGCCTGGGCCTCGGCCCGGAACTTCGGATCGCGCCTGCCCGACGGGGCCGAGCTGATCTGCGCGCTGCACGAATGCCGCTCCGCCCCGGTCTGGAAATACGTGTTCCACTTCCCGATCCGGAAGCGGCTCGACTCGATGCGCGACATCCCGGACGAGAGCCTGACCCCCTTCCAGCACCGTTCGCTGCGCGGAGACTGGGATCTGCGCCCGGTCACGCTCCACCAGAAACTCGCGGTGGTGGACGGGCGCGAGGCGATCATCGGCGGGCTCGACGTGGACGAACGACGCTGGGACACGCCCGACCACGACCAGAGCCCCGAGGAGACATGGCACGACGTCAGCCTCCACGTGGAGGGTCCGCCCGCGCAGGACATCCGCGCGCATTTCGCCCATTGCTGGCAACGGGCGATCGACGACGACGCCACCTGCTTCACGGCCGAGAAAAGCCCGGTCCCCGATCCCGGTCACGTCCGCAAGCCCGCCCCGCCCGCGCCCCGGGTGATCCGGACGATCTCCTGCGATGGCAGCCGGCCGCTGCAACTGGGCGCCAAGACGATGCTGCGCGAGCACGAGGAAGAGCACATCGCGGCCTTCGAGAAGGCCGAGAGGTCGATCTACATCGAAAGCCAGTTCTTCCGCCACGCGCCGCTGGCCCGCAGCCTGGCCGCGGCCGCGAAGCGACGGCCCGAGCTCGAGCTGATCCTCCTGATGCCGACCGAGCCCGAAGAGGTGATCTTCCAGGGCGCCACCGGGTTCGAGATGCGGCATGCGCAGGCGCTCCAGATGCGCTGCCTCGACATCTGCCAGCGTGCCTTCGGCGACCGGATGACGACCGTCTCCCCGGTGCAGCCGCGCCCGGCGCAGACCAACGATCCGCTGCCGCTCCGGGGCGGGCGCGTGGTCTATGTGCACGCCAAGGTCACGATCGTCGACGATCACACGGCCATCGTCGGTTCGGCCAACCTCAATGGCCGCTCCATGAGGTGGGACACCGAGGCCTCGCTCGTCTTCCACGGGCGCGAGGACGTGATGGGCCTGCGCGACCGGCTCGCGCGGATCTGGCTCGACGAGCATTACGAGGAGGGCGATCCGCACAGCGCCGCGCTCTGGCGCCGGGCGGCCGAGGAGAACGCGGCGCGCAAGCCCGAGGACCGCGTCGGCTTCATGCTGCCCTACCCCGAGCGCCGCAATCGCCGCTTCTCCCGGTTCCTGCCGATCCTGCCGCCCGAGATGTTCTGAGCCGGGCTCTGCCCCCTCAATCCCGCCGCATGCGCCGCAGGAAGGCGCTCCACCCGCCCGGCACCAGGAGCGGCGCCGCCAGGAAGCCCGCCACCGCCCCGGTGATGTCCGCGACCCAGGTGTTCGCCGCGCCGAAGAGCAGGCCGAAGACCAGCTGGATGCCCATCAGCACGCCGATCAGGGTGAAGGCGCGGAATTCGTTGTCCCCGCTCGCCTTCAGCCGGACCCAGAGCAGCCAGGTGAAGACGCCGATCAGACCGTAGATGCCCGGGAAGGCCCCGATCAGCGGATAGGCGTCGTTGGTGACGAGCCCGTAGACCAGCGCCCCCAGGACGGAGCTGAGGAAGAAGGTGATCAGCACCGACCACGCGCCCGCGACCTCGCCCACCCACTTGCCGAGCGCCAGCAGCATCACGCAGGCGAAGGCGGCCGAGGTGAAGGCGCCATGCACGAAGGGATAGGTCACGAAGCGCATCACCTGCTCCAGCGGCCAGACGCCCTGTTCCATCATCCAGTGCAGCACCGCCGAGACGAAGCCGTAGCTCCGGATCGCCTCGAGCCGCCAGCCGACCGACCCCGGGCCGCCGATGATCCCCCGCGCGCCGAGAGAGAGCACGATCTCGACCGCGGCGATGGCGAGGAACAGCAGGACCACGCTCCAGGGCAGCGGGTTCACCGGCCGCGGCGCGCGCGGAATGTCGTGGTCGGGGATCGCCATGGGTCTGCTCTGCCTCCTGCCGGTGCGGGCGCCGTCGCTTGACGCCTCATGCGGGCATGGGTAAGCGAGCGGGACGCCAAGATCCAGAGAGCGGAGAGACGTGAGCATGTCCGAAACACAGACGAGCTTCACCCCCCGGGTGTTTTCCGGGGTCCAGCCCTCGGGCGGGCTGACGCTGGGCAATTACCTGGGCGCCATCCGCCGCTTCGTCGACATGCAGAACGACGGGATCGAGACGATCTACTGCATGGTCGACCTGCACGCGATGACCGTCTGGCAGGAGCCCGACGCACTGCGCCGCAACACCCGGGAACTGGCCGCGGGATACCTCGCCGCCGGGCTCGATCCGACGCGCTCGATCCTGTTCAACCAGAGCCAGGTGCCGGAACACACGCAACTGGCGTGGATCTTCAACTGCGTCGCCCGGATGGGCTGGATGCAGCGGATGACCCAGTGGAAGGACAAGGCGGGCAAGAACCAGCAGAACGCCTCGCTGGGCCTCCTCGCCTACCCCTCGCTGATGGCCGCGGACATCCTGGTCTACCACGCGACCCATGTCCCCGTGGGCGAGGACCAGAAGCAGCATATCGAGCTGACCCGCGACATCGCGATCAAGTTCAACAACGATTTCGGCGTGGATTTCTTCCCGATCACCGAGCCCGTGATCGAGGGCGCGGCCACGCGCGTCATGTCGCTGCGCGACGGCACCAGGAAGATGTCGAAATCCGACCCCTCCGACATGGCGCGGATCAACCTGACCGACGACGCCGACGCCATCGCCAACAAGATCCGCAAGGCCCGCACCGACCCCGAGCCGCTGCCGTCCGAGCCCGAGGGCCTCGCCGCCCGCGCCGAGGCCCGCAACCTCGTGAACATCTACGCCGCCCTCTCCGACACCGACCTCGCGGGCGCGCTCCGCGAGGTCGGCGGCAAGCAGTTCTCCGAGTTCAAGCCGATGCTCGCCGACCTCGCGGTCGAGAAGCTCGCGCCGATCTCGACCGAGATGTCGCGCCTGATGGAGCAGCCGGACGAGATCGACCGCATCCTCGGCGACGGCGCCGCCCGCGCCCGCGACATCGCCGCCCCGATCCTCGCGAAGACCTACGAGATCGTCGGCCTGCTGCGGAGCTGAGGCGCCGCGCTCCGCTCGAAGGCCCCCGCCCCTGGCGGCGGGGGGTCCCCCCCCCCCCCCCCCGCGCTTCATCTTTCCGGAAATACTCCCGCCGGAGGCAGACCGCGATCTGGCCCCGCCAGATCGCCCAGCATCACGTGCGCGGGCTTGCCCGCGCGCCGTTCGGTCCCGCCCCCCTCCGCAGGGCCGCACATCTCCCCTGCGCGCAGCCTCCTTTCGCGCCGGTCCCGCCGCGCCTACCTTTGGCGCAGACAGGAGGATCTGCCCCATGACACAGCCCGTCCACCCCGAGGCCCGCATCGGCCACGTCCACCTGAAGGTCGCCGACCTCGAGCGCGCCATCGCCTTCTACTCCGGCGTGCTCGGCTTCGAGCTCCAGCAGAGATACGGCCCCCAGGCCGCCTTCCTCTCCGCCGGCGGCTATCACCACCACATCGGCCTGAACACCTGGGAGAGCAAGGGCGGCACGCCGGCCCCGCGCGGCCATACCGGGCTCTACCATACGGCGTTCCTCTATCCGGACCGCGCGCAGCTCGCCGATGCGCTGGCCCGCGTCCTGGCCGCCGGCATCCCGCTCGACGGCGCCGCCGATCACGGTGTGAGCGAGGCGCTCTACCTGCGCGACCCGGATGGCAACGGGGTCGAGCTCTACCGCGACCGGCCCGAGGCGGAATGGCCCCGCGACGAGAGCGGCGCGCTCAGGATGGTCAACGCGCCGCTCGATCTCGAGGCGCTGCTCGCCGAGGCGCCCGCCGCCCGAGACGAAGCGCCGTAACAGAATCGATTCATTGCGGGCCTAGGCTTGTCGCGCTGCCACAGGAGACGCCCGCCATGACCCGCCAGCCCTTGTCCTTCGACGCCTTCGACGAGAAGGTCTCGCCCCGCCCCGAGGAAACCGATTTCGACCGGGTGGTCGGCAACGCCCTGTCGCGCCGCGGCTTCCTCGGCGTGATGAGCTTCGGCCTCGGCGCCTTCGTCGCGGGCACCACCGGCCTGACCCGCGCCGCCCTTGCCGCCACCGACCGCTTCGGTTTCGAGGGGATCGCGGCCAGCACCGCCGACACGATCACCCTGCCCGAGGGCTTCGACTGGAAACCGGTCGTGCTCTGGGGCGATCCCCTCTTCCCCGACGCCCCCGCCTTCGACCCCGAGACCCGCGGCACCGCCGATACCCAGGCCCGCGCCTTCGGCGACAACAACGACGGCATGTCCATCTTCCTGCGCGACGGCCGGCACGTGATGGCGGTGAACAACGAATACACCAACCTCGAGACGCTCTGGACCGCGCCCGAGACCCCCAGCGAGGACGACATCCGCAAGGGGATGATGGCGCATGGCGTCTCGATCTTCGAGGTCCGCCAGGGCGCCGAGGGCTGGGAGGTCGTCACCGACAGCCCGCTGAACCGCCGCATCACCCCCGAGACCGAGATGGACATCACCGGCCCCGCGGCCGGCCATGCCCTGCTGCGGACCGAGGCCGATCCGGAGGGCCGCACGACACGCGGCACCTGGAACAATTGCGGCAACGGCGAGACGCCCTGGGGCACCTACCTGACCTGCGAAGAGAACTTCAACGGCTACTTCTCGTCCTCCGATCCGGCGCAGGAGATCGCGCCCGACCTCGCCCGCTACGGCATCTCGGCCGAAGACTGGGGCTACGGCTGGGCGCAGATCGACCCCCGCTTCGACATCGCGCGCCATCCGAACGAACCCAACCGCGCGGGCTACGTGGTCGAGATCGACCCGTTCGACCCGGCCGCGCGCCCGAAGAAGCGCACCGCCCTCGGCCGGTTCAAGCACGAGAACGCCGCCTGCACCATCGCCCCCGACGGCCACGCGGTGGTCTATCTCGGCGACGACGAGCGGGGCGAATTCCTCTACCGCTTCGTCTCCGACGGCGTCCATTCCGCCACCGGCGACAATGCCGACCTGCTCGAGACCGGCCGCCTCTTCGTCGCGCGCTTCGCCGAGGACATGACCGGCGAATGGGTCGAGCTCACCCCCGAGGCGACCGGCATGGAGGCGGCCGAGATCCTGATCCACACGCGGCAGGCCGGATCCGCCGTCGGTGCGACCACGATGGACCGCCCCGAATGGGTCGCGGTGAACCCGGCCCGGCCCGAGGCCTTCGTCGCGCTGACCAACAACAGGAACCGCGGGCTGAAACCCAATGCCGGCGGCGACGAGACGCCGGTGAACGGCCCGAACCCGCGGACGGGCAACGAATACGGCCAGATCCTCCGCATCCGTCCGGATGACGAGGACCACGCCGCCACCGGTTTCACCTGGTCGCTCTTCGCCCTCGCCGGCAATCCGGAGGTCCATGACGACGCCTTCGCCGGGTCCGGGAACATCACCGCCGGGAACATGTTCAACTCGCCCGACGGCATGGCCTTCGACACCACGGGCCTGCTCTGGATCCAGACCGACGGAAATTATTCGAACGCGGGCGATTTCGCCGGACAGGGCAACAACCAGATGCTGGCCGGCGATACCGTGACAGGCGAGATCCGGCGCTTCCTCGTCGGGCCGCGCGAATGCGAGGTCACGGGTCTGTGCATCTCGCCCGATCGCAGGACCATGTTCGTGGGCATCCAGCATCCCGGCGAGGAAGGCGGCTCCACCTTCCCCGGTGGCGGCCTGCCCCGCTCCGGCGTCTTCGCCGTGACCCGCCGCGACGGCGGCCCGATCGGCTAGGTTTTCATCCCAATCCCTTTTCCCTCCCCCCCCGGGACCATCCTTTTCATCACCAAGCCCTTTGGCCCCGGCCCGGCGGACGCGCCGGGCCGGGCCTTCTTTCCTTCCCCCCGGGGCTCTGCCATAACCGCGGCCAGAGGATCAGACCGAGGGGGCAATCGGACCATGGCGACCGGCACCAACCTGCGCACCTATCACGACGGCCAGTGGCACGACGGCGACCTGGCCGTGATGAAGGCGGCGGACCACGGGTCCTGGCTGGGCACCACGGTCTTCGACGGCGCCCGGATGGCGCACGGGCTGGTGCCCGACCTCGACCGCCACCTCGCCCGGGTGAACCGCTCGGCCGAGGCGCTGATGATCACGCCCACCGTCTCCACCGACGAGATGATCGCCATCGTCCGCGAGGGGCTCCGCGCCTATCCGAAGGACGCCGCCGTCTACATCCGGCCGATGTACTGGGCGCTCGAGGGCGGCGATCTGGGCGTCGCCCCGAAACAGGGCGCGACCGGCTTCTGCGTGAGCCTCGAACAGATCCCGCTGGCCCCGCGCGACGCCGCGACGACGCTGACCCGGACGCGGTTCCGCCGCCCGACGCTCGACTGCGCGGTCACGAATGCGAAGGCCGGCTGCCTCTATCCCAACAACGCGCGGATGCTGATGGAGGCCAAGGCCAAGGGCTTCGGCAACGCGCTGGTGGCCGACGCCATGGGCAACGTCGCCGAAACCGCGACCGCCAATGTCTTCATGGTCAGGGACGGGGCGGTCTTCACCCCGATCGCCAACGGCACCTTCCTCGCCGGCATCACCCGCGCGCGGCACATCGCGAACCTGCGGGCCGATGGCTACGAGGTGCACGAGACGGTGCTGTCCTTCGCCGATTTCGAACAGGCGGACGAGGTCTTCCTGTCGGGCAACATGATGAAGGTCACGCCCGTCACCGCCTTCGACGACACGTCCTACCAGGTCGGCCCGGTGACCCGTAAGGCGCATGACCTCTACTGGGACTGGGCGGCCTCTTCCCCGCTCTAGGCAGGGCGCCACCAGGCTAAACCGGGCACGCCCCCTGCCTTCCTCTGGTCCATGTATCCCCGCCGGAGGCAGACGCGATTTGGCCTCGGGCCAAATCGCCATGAATCGCGTGCGCGGGCTTGCCCGCGCTCCGCTGGATCGGTCCCGCTCAGAGCGCGGGGTCGGAGGCGACGCGCACGAGGCGCGTCAGGTCGCCCAGGCGCTCGCGCTGCCGGCCCTCCGCATCGAAGTTCGAGGGGGACAGCCAGACCGCGAAGGCCTCCTTCAGGGCGGGCCATTCGCGGTCGGTGATCGCGAACCACGCAGTGTCGCGGTTGCGGCCCTTGACCACCATGTGCTGGCGGAAGATGCCCTCGTAGCTGAAGCCCAGCCGCTGCGCCGCGCGGCGCGAGGGCATGTTGAGGGCGTTGCACTTCCACTCGTAGCGCCGGTAGCCCGCGGAGAAGGCCCAGTCCATCATCAGCACCATCGCCTCGGTCGCTGCCCGTGTCTTCTGGAGCGCGGGGGAAAACGCGATGTTGCCGACCTCGATCACCCCCTGCTCGGGCGTGATCCTGAGGTAGGAGGCGACCCCGGCCCAGAGCCCCTGCGCCTTGTCCCTGATGGCGAGGAAATACGGATCCGTCCCGCCCTCGGCCTCCCGCATCCAGCGGTGATACTGCGCGGCGCTGCCGAAGGGACCGTTCGGCATGTAGTCCCAGATCCACTCCAGGCCCTGCATCTCGTCATAGATCAGCGCCGCATGCGTGTCGGCATGCATCGGCTCCAGCAGCGCATGGTGGCCCTCGAGCCGCAGCGCCTCGGGGCGCGGCGGCGCCTGCCAGCCCTGCACGATCTCTCCGACGGGACGGTTTTCCATGGGGTCTCCCTGCATCTCCGCGCGAGCCTAGCCCGGCGTCCCGGGATCCGGAAGAGCCGTCGGGCGGAACCGGCGCGGCAAGGGGGGTGTTCATCCCCTGTCAGCACCTGCGAGAGGACAGCCCGATGCCATCCATCTACGACGCCATCAAGCAAGACCACGACCGCCACCGCGCGCTGCTCGAGCGCATCGCGCAGACCGAGGGCGCCAGCGACGAGCGCAAGGAGGCCTGGGAGGCCTTCTACAACGACGTGAAGGGCCATTCCGCCGCCGAGGAGGAGACCTTCTATTCCAAGCTCCTGCAGCAGACCTGGGGCCAGGACGCGGCCCGGCACTCGGTCCACGAACACGCCGAGATGGACGAGATCCTCGAGGAACTGCGCGAGATGGACATGGCCTCGCCCGGCTGGATCACCCGGTTCAAGACGCTGAAGCACGATTACGAGCACCACATGGACGAGGAGGAGGACGAGGTCTTCACCCGCGCCAGGAAGGTGATCGGCGAGGAGGAGAACGACGCCTACGGGGAGACGTTCCTGAAGCGCAAGTCGGAGGAGCTGAAGCTGATCGAGGAGAAGCGCGCGGACGCGCTGGAAGACTGATCCCTTTCTCCGGGAGGTCGAATCGCGGGCGCCGTCCCCCAGGGGGCGGCGCCCGTTCCTGCGTGCGGAAGGGGGGCTGTCTGCCCCCCGCCGGGACCTGCGGTCCCGACTCCCCCCGAGGATATTTCCGGCAAGAGGAAGACGGGGAGACGGCGCGGGGGCGCGGGCTCAGCCCTCCGAGACGCCGGCCTCCGCGAAGGTCGCCATGCCGGAATGGCAGGCGACGGCGCCCTTGAAGACCTGGATCGCCAGCGCGGCGCCGGAGCCTTCGCCGAGCCGCATGCCGAGCGACAGGAGCGGCGCCTTGCCGAGGCGGTCGAGGAGGGCGGCATGGCCCGCCTCGGCGCTCACGTGGCCCGCGACGCAATGGTCGAGGGCGCGGGGCGCGGTTTCGGCGAGGCAGGCCGCGGCGGCGCAGCAGATGAAGCCGTCGAGGATCACCGGGATGCCTGCGACACGCGCCCGCGCGATGGCGCCCGCCATGGCCGCGATCTCGCGCCCGCCGAGGCGGCGCAGGGTTTCGAGCCCGTCGCCCTGCCCGGCGTGGAGGGCGGCGCCTGCGGCGACCACCTCGGATTTCAGCGCGAGGCCCGCGTCGTCGACGCCGGTGCCGCGGCCGACCCAGTCGGCGGCCGCTCCGCCGTAGAGCGCCTGCGCGAGGGCGGCCGCCGAGGTCGTGTTGCCGATGCCCATCTCGCCCACCACGAGGAGGTCCGTTGCGGGATCGACCGCCTCCCACCCCGCGCGCAGGGCCGCGAGGAAGGCGGGTCCGTCCATCGCGGGGCCTTCGGTGAAGTCCCGCGTGGGCGTGTCGAGCGACAGGGCGTGCACGTCCATCCGCGCCCCCGCCAGCGTCGCGAGCTGGTTGATCGCCGCGCCGCCGGCCTGGAAATTCTGCACCATCTGCTCGGTGACGGCCGCCGGGAAGGCCGAGACGCCGCGGGCGGTGATCCCGTGGTTGCCGGCGAAGACGATGACCTGCGGGGCGGTGACCGAGGGCCGCGGATCGTCGCGCCAGCCCGCGTACCAGATCGCGAGCGCCTCGAGCCGGCCGAGCGCGCCCGGCGGCTTGGTCAGCTGACCGTTGCGCGCCTGCGCCCCTCGCGTGGCGGCCTCGCTCGGCCCCGGCGCGCCCGCCAGGGCCGCGCGGAGGTCGTCAATGGTGCGGATATCGGTCATGGAAACTCCATTGCTCTTGCCTCGGGGCCCGTGTCTAACGGAACCGCCCGAGGACAGGAAGCGCGATGACCGACGCCGCAGAGACCGACACCGACCGCCCGCCGCGTCCAGGCGACGTGGCGGCGGCGCTCGCGCTCCTCAGCCGGCTGCCGCTCGCCTCCGCGCCCCGGGCCCATGCCGGCACCGCCTGGGCCTACCCGCTGGCGGGGGCCGTGCTGGGCGCGCTCGCGGCGCTCGTCGGTTCCGTCGCGCTCTGGCTCGGCCTGCCCCCGCCGCTGGCGGCGCTGGTGGTGCTCGCGGCGCTTGTGGTGATGACCGGGGCGCTGCACGAGGACGGGCTCGCGGATGTGGCGGACGGCTTCTGGGGCGGCTGGACCCGCGCCCGGCGGCTCGAGATCATGCGGGACAGCCGGATCGGGACCTACGGGGTCGTGGCGTTGGCGCTGTCGCTTGCCGCGCGCTGGCAGGCGCTGGCGCTGATCCTCGCGGGCGGCGGCCACTGGGCGGCGCTGATCGCCGTGGCGGCGCTCAGCCGGGCGGCGATGCCGATGGTGATGCGCGCCCTGCCCCATGCCCGCGGCGACGGGCTCAGCCGTTCGGTCGGCCGCCCGCGGGCGGCGCGGGCCTGGGCCGCCGCGGGGGTCGCGGCGCTGGTGGCGCTGCCCTGCCTCGGGCTCGGCGGTACGCTGGGCGCGGTGCTGCTCGTCGCCCTCGTCGCGACCGGGGTGGCCCTGCTCGCGAAGGCGAAGATCGGCGGCCAGACCGGGGACGTCCTGGGCGCGACCCAGCAGCTCTGCGAGATCGCGCTCCTCTGCGCCCTCGCGGCCTGACACATACCCGGCCTTTCACATATCTGACAGAGAAGGCTCTGGACCCCGGCGCGACGCTCCGGCAATCAGGGGGCAAGGATCAAGGGAGTACCAAGATGACCAACGGGGCCGACCTGCTCTGCGATACCCTGCTGGCGAACGACGTGGACGTCTGCTTCGCCAACCCGGGCACCTCCGAAATGCACTTCGTCGCGGCGCTCGACCGCAAGCAGAACATGCGCTGCGTGCTGGGGCTCTTCGAGGGCGTGGTGACCGGGGCCGCGGACGGCTACGCGCGGATGGCGGGCGTGCCGGCGGCGACGCTGCTGCACACCGGGCCCGGCCTCGCCAACGGTCTCGCCAACATGCACAACGCGCGGCGGGCCTCGACGCCGATGGTCAACGTGGTGGGCGATCATGCGAGCTACCACCTGCCGAACGACGCGCCGCTGACGAGCGACATCGAGAGCCTCGCGCATCCGATGTCGAAATACGTCCGCCGATGCGCGGGCGCCGAGGACGTGAGCCGCGCCACCGCCGATGCGATCACGGCGGCGCGGAATGCGCCCACGGGCGTGACGACGCTGATCCTGCCCGCCGACGCCGCCTGGGGCGAGCTGTCGGACGACACGCCGGTGCACAAGGCGCAGCTCCGAGCGCCCTCGCGGGTCGATGGCGGGCGTCTGGACGAGGCGGTGAAGGCGCTGAAGGCGGGCGGCAAGCCGATCCTGATGCTGGCGGGCGCAGCGCTCCGCGAGGGACCGCTGCGGCGGGCCGCGCAGATCGCCGAGGCGACCGGCGCGCGGGTCATCGCCCAGCAGTCGAACGCCCGGGTCGAGCGCGGCGCGGGCCGGGTCCCGGTCGAGCGGGTGCCCTACCCCGTCGACCAGGCGACCAAGTTCCTCGCCGGGACGCCTGCGCATCGTGACGATGACCCGCCCCGAGGCGAAGAACGCCCTGAACAGCGAGATGACGCAGGGGCTGGCCGACATCATGGCCGAATACCGGCAGGACCCCGAGGTCCGCTGCGTGATCCTGACCGGCGCCGAGGGCTATTTCTGCGTCGGTGGCGACGTGAAGGGCATGGCCGCGGGCGGCGAGAAACGGACGGTGGAGCAGAAGGCGGCCGACCTGCGGCGCCGGATGGAAGCGGTCCGCAACCTGCACGAGATGGAGAAGCCCACCATCGCCGCCGTCGAGGGCGCGGCGGCGGGCGCGGGCCTCGGCCTCGCGCTGGCCTGCGACTTCCGGATCTGCTCGGACAGCGCCAAGATCACCTCGGCCTTCGCCAAGGTCGGGCTCTCGGGCGATTACGGCGGCTCGTTCCTCGCCTCGCAGATCCTCGGCGTCGCGAAGGCGCGGGAGTTCTGGATGCTCTCGCCCGTCATCTCCGGCAAGGAGGCCGAACGCATGGGCCTGATGACCCGCGCGGTCGATCCCGGCACGGCGCTGGAAGAGGCGATCCAGCTGGGCGAACAGCTCGCCGAGGGGCCGACGCTGACCTACGGGCGGATGAAGCGGAACTTCCGGCTGATCGAGCGCGGCGCGACGATGGGCGAGCTGCTGGACAGCGAGGCGCTGAACCACGCGCTCTCGACCGAGACGGCGGATCACAAGGAGGCCGCGCAGGCCTTCGTCGAGAAGCGCGCGCCGGCCTTCACCGGATCGTGACCCGCGGCGGCCTTCAGGGGCCGTCCGGCAGGATGCAGGACCCGTTCCCGGCCGGGGGCGGGTCCTTTCCGTTTCACCACATGCGCTCCAGCAGCGCGCGGGCGTCGGCCTCGTCCGCGGGCCGACGCGGGGAGCCCGCGACATGCGGCAGGGTCAGGACCTGCGGCGCGAGATCGAGGAGCGCCTCGCGCGAGGGCACGCCCGCATCGCGCGCGCGGATCGGCTGGCCCAGCGCGGTGACGAGCCGCGCGATGGCGGGCCCCACGGCGGCGGCGCCCTCCACGCCCAGGGCCTGCGCGACCCGCTCCAGCTCCGGCCCGGCGGCGGGGGCCACCCAGGCGGCGACGTGGTGCAGGGTGATGCAGGAGCAGATCCCGTGCGGCACGCCGAAGGTGCCGCCCAGCAGGTAGCCGATGCCGTGGCTCAGCCCGGTCCCCGCGCTCGACCCGCAGGAGAGCGACAGCCAGGCGCCCGCCTGCACCGCGGAAATGGCGGCAAGGTCGGACGGATCGCGCCGGCAGGCCGGAAGCCCGTGCAGCAGCTGGCGGATCGCCTCGAGCCCCAGCCCGTCGGTATAGGGCGTGGCGCGGGGGCCGTAGAGCCCCTCGACCGCGTGATCGAGCGAGCGGATGGCGGAGGAGAGCCAGAGGTCCGGCGGCGTCGGCAGCACGGCCTCGGGGTCGTGGATCACGACGTCGGGCAGAAGCCGGGGATGCCCGATCCGCCGTTTCGCCCCGCTCTCGCGGTCGAGCACGCCCGCCACCCCGGTGAACTCGGCGGCCGAGGCGGTGGTCGGGATGGCGATCTGGGCGGGCATCGCCTGCCGCTCTCCCGGCGCGGGGATCGGCGGGGTGAGCAGCGCGCGCATCTCTGCAATGCCCGCGACCTCCATCCCGAGGCAGTAGGTCACGAACTTCCCCGCATCCATCACCGCCCCGCCGCCGAGCGAGACGACGGCATCCGCCCCGGCGGCGCGCGCGGCCTCGACCGCCGCGGCCACGTCGTCGAGCGGGTCATGGGCCGAAATGCCGTCGAAGACGCCGGCGATCCGGTCGGGCGCCGCGGCGCGGAGCCGCTCCGGCAGGGGCCCCTGCCCCACGCTGCGCCCGGTCAGGATGAAGGCGCGCCGCGCGCCCATCCGGTCGAGGTGCTCTCCGAGCCTGGCGACGGCGCCGGGGCCCGAGACCACGCGGTGGCTGCGGGGGGCGACGTAGGTGCGGATGGCGGGGGCCGGGTCACGGCGCGGGATCTCGGTCATGCGCGGGATGCTGCGGCGCGACGCGGGTTCGGGCAAGAGCCTCGGGCGGGATCGCAGGTGGCGGGGGCGGGGGGGGGCCGTCTGCCCCCCGCCGCGGGCCTTGCGGCCCGCGACTCCCCCCGAGGATACATGAACCAGAGGAAAGCGGGGGCGGGGATTGTCCGTCGCTTCAAACGGAAGCGTCTGTCCGGCGATGGCCCCGAGGTGCCCGACGTTGCAGATGACGCGCATCCCGGGATCGCAGGCTCAGCGGATCGAACGGAGCGAGCTGTCCAGCAGGTGCTGCGTGTAATCGTGCTCTGCCTTGAGCTGGCGCATGTCGGCGACGCCCAGTTCCTCGACGATCTCGCCGTGCTGCATGACCGCGACCTGTCCGCACATGTGGCCCACCACGCCGAGGTCGTGGCTGACCATCACGTAGGTCAGGTGCCGCTCGGCGCGGAGGTCCGTCAGCAGGTTCAGGATCTCGGCCTGCACCGAGACGTCGAGCGCCGAGGTCGGCTCGTCCAGCAGCAGGATCTTCGGCTCGGGCGCCAGCGCCCGGGCGATGGCGACGCGCTGGCGCTGCCCGCCCGAGAGCTGGTGCGGGTAACGGAAGCGGAAGCCCGGGCCGAGGCCGACGTCGCGCAGCAGCGTCTCGATGCGCGAGTCGATCTCCTTGAAGCCGTGCAGCTGGAGCGCTTCGGACAGGACCTGGTCCACCGTCATCCGCGGGTGCAGCGAGGCATAGGGGTCCTGGAAGACCATCTGGACGTTCTTGTAGAACGTCTTGTCGCGCTTGCGCCCCAGCGGGCGGCCCTGCACATGGATGCCGCCCTGCCATGTGGGCACGAGGCCGGTGATCGCCCGCAGCACGGTGGACTTGCCCGACCCGCTTTCGCCGACGAGGCCGAAGCTCTCGCCCTCGGGGACCGAGAAGGAGACGTGTTTCACCGCGTCGTTGCGGTCCGGACCCTCGCCGAACCAGACGTTGAGGTCGTTGATCTCGATGGCACTCATAGGCGGGCACTCACGGAGGGGGCCTCGCGCCAGGCGGGGTCGCGTTTCAGCACCTCCAGCCGGTCGCGCGGGGATTGCAGGTTGGGCACCGCGTTCAGCAGGCCGCGGGTGTAGGGATGCTGCGCCTCGTGCAGCCGGCCGGCCTCGCAGACCTCGACGATGCGGCCGGCGTACATGATGACGATCCGGTCGCAGAAGTTCGACACGAGGTTCAGGTCGTGGCTGATGAAGATCAGCCCCATGCCGCGGTCCGACACGAGCTTGTTCATGATCTCGAGCACCTGGAGCTGCACCGAGACGTCGAGCGCCGAGGTCGGCTCGTCCGCGATCAGGATCTCGGGGTCCGGGATCAGCATCATCGCGATCATGATGCGCTGGCCCATGCCGCCCGAGACCTCGTGCGGGTAGAGGTCGAGCACCCGCTCGGGGTTGCGGATCGCCACCGCGTCGAGCATCTCGAGCGCCTTCTGGCGGGCGACCCTGGTGGAGACCTTCTCGTGCGTCATCAGGGCCTCGGTGATCTGCTGGCCCACGGTCATCACCGGGTTCAGCGAGAACTTGGGGTCCTGCATGATCATCGAGGCATGGTGGCCCCGAAGTGAGCGCATCTGCTTCTCGGAGGCTTTCAGCACGTCGGTGCCGGTCATCACCAGCCGGTCGGCCTCGATCTTCCCGGGGGGGCGGATCAGGCGCAGGATGGCGCGGCCGGTCATCGACTTGCCCGAGCCGGATTCGCCGACGATGCCGAGCCGTTCGCGGCCCAGGGTGAAGGAGATGCCGCGGACGGCGTCGAAGACGCCGGAGCGGGTCGGAAATTTCACCCAGAGGTTTTCGACGTCGAGCAGGGTATCGGTCATGCCGCGACCTCCGTGCTGGAGAGCGAAGGGCCGCGCCCTCCCTCGGGTGGGCGGCCATGGTTCGAGGTCGGCATGGCGGCGTCGTGCTGCATCTCGGTGGTTCGGTGCGGGCGGTCAGAGTGCGCCCTCCCGGGGGGGAGGGAGGGCGCGGCCTGGCCGGGGGCCAGGCCAACACGGATCGAGCGGAGTGCCAATGCCATCATTCGCCCCCTTTCGGATCGAGGACATCCCGCAGCCCGTCGCCGATCAGGTTGAACGCCAGCGACAGCGAGAAGATCGCGAGGCCCGGGATCGTCGCCACCCACCAGTAGTCGAGGATGTACTTCCGCCCCTCCGCGACCATCGCGCCCCATTCCGGGCTGGGCGGCTGCGCGCCGAGGCCGAGGAAGCCGAGACCGGCGGCGGTCAGGATGATCCCCGCCATGTCGAGCGTCACCCGCACGATCAGGGACGAGATGCAGAGCGGCCAGATGTGCCGGACGATGATCCGGATCGGGCCCGCGCCCTGCAGGCGCACGGCGGCGATGAAGTCGGAGTTGCGGATCGTCAGCGTCTCGGCCCGGGCGATCCGGGCATAGGGCGGCCAGGCGGTCAGCGCGATGGCCAGCACCGCGTTCTCGATCCCCGCGCCGAGCGCGGCGACGAAGGCCAGCGCCAGCACGAGGCGCGGGAAGGCGAGGAAGATGTCCGTCGCGCGCATCAGGACGGTGTCCGTGACGCCGCCGACATACCCCGCGATGGTGCCGATCATCAGGCCGACCAGCGGCGCGACGGCGGCCACCAGCAGCACGATGTAGATCGAGATCCGGGCGCCGTAGAGCAGCCGGGAATAGATGTCCCGGCCAAGCGAGTCGGTGCCGAAGATATGCCCCTCCCACCCCGGCGGCTTCAGCCGGTTCGCGAGGTCCTGGGCGAAGGGATTCTCCGTCGCCAGGAGCGGCGCGAAGATGGCGCAGAGGATCAGGAAGATCAGGATCCCGAGGCCGATCATCGTCAGCGTGTTGCCACGCATGGTGAGCCAGCCCTGGTAGACGGAGGCGGCGCGCGCCTGCCGGCGCGAGGTCGGTTCCTCGGCCAGCAGCCAGGCCTTGAGGGTGGAGGGTTCGGTCGCGGTGCTCATTTCGACCTCGGATCAAAGAAGCGGTAGAGGAGGTCCGAGAACAGGTTCAGACCCACGAAGATCACGCCGATCACGACGGTCCCGCCGAGCACGGCGTTCATGTCGTTGGCCAGCAGCGAGACGGTGATGTAGCTGCCGATGCCGGGCCAGGCGAAGATGATCTCGGTCAGGACCGAGCCCTCCAGCAGGTTGGCGTAGGACAGCGCGATCACGGTGATCAGCTGGATGCGGATGTTGCGGAAGGCGTGGCGCCAGATGACGTGCCATTCGCTCAGGCCCTTGACCCGCGCGGTGGTGATGTATTCGGACGAGAGCTGTTCGAGCATGAAGCTCCGCGTCATCCGGCTGATGTAGGCGAGGCTGAAATAGCCCAGCAGGCAGGCCGGCAGCACGATGTGGGAAAAGGCGTTCCGGAAGACGTCCCATTCGCCCCGCAGCGCGGAGTCGAGCAGCAGCATCCCGGTGATCGGCTCGACGATCCCGTCGTAGAAGATGTCGACACGGCCCGGCCCCGCGACCCAGCCGAGGATGCCGTAGAAGACTAGAAGCCCCATCAGGCCGAGCCAGAAGATCGGCATCGAGTAGCCGACCAGCCCCACGAGCCGCGCCGTCTGGTCGATCCAGGACCCCCGCTTGACCGCCGCGATCACGCCGAGCGGGACGCCGAGGAAGACGCCGAGCAGCGTGCCGAGCGTCGCCAGTTCCAGCGTGGCCGGGAAGACGCGGGCGATGTCGTCGGAGACCGGCATCCCGGTGCGGATCGAGCGGCCGAAATCGCCCTGCAGCACGTCGGTGATGTAGATGCCGAACTGCACGAGCAGCGGCTTGTCGAGCCCGAGTTCCTGGTAGACCGCGTCGTATTGCGCCTGGCTGGCGCGTTCGCCCACCACGGCGAGGACCGGGTCGATCGGCATGACGCGGCCGATCATGAAGGTGACGAAGAGCAGGCCGAGCAGCGTGACCGAGATGGTCGCCGCCGTCCCGAGCACCCGCTTCAGCCATTTCGGCATGATCTGTCGTCGCGGGGCGTGCGTTTCGGTTGATGTCATGGAGGGCCTCCGAGGTCAGCGCCGGGACCGGTCATCGGCAGAGTGTACACCGCCAGGCACCCGTCCCAAGCTGAAACGGGCGACACGTGCCGCCCGTTCGAGAAGATTCGCGATTCCGCGCCTCTTACTTCGTGATGACCCAGTAGGACACCGCTGTCGTTGCGCCACCCGCGACGAAATTCTCGACGCTCTCGTCCATGGCGTTCTGTTCGATCTGCTGGAACATCACGCCGAAGGGCCCGGTCTGCTGATGCTCGGCCTGGATCTCGCGGTACATCTCGGCGCGCTTCTCGGTGTCGTTCTCGACCACCGCGGCCTGCGTCTTCTGCGACATCTCGGGGATGTCCCAGGCGTTCCGCCAGGTCAGGTAGCCGGTGTTGCCCGCCTCGTCCGAGTTGTCGGGGTTCTCGGCGAAGGTCGCGGCATTGGTGTTCGGGTCCGGGTAATCCGGGCCCCAGGCGCCGAGGTAGACGTCGTGCTCGCGCGCGCGGTAGCGGTCGAGCGTCTGCGCCCCGGTGCCGACGATCAGTTCGACGTCGCAGCCCAGCTGGCCCCAGGTGTTCTGCAGCGACTGGCCGATGTCCATGCGGTCCTGCGCGTCGCGCACCGAGATCTTGATCGGGCCGCAGTCCGGGAAGCCGGATTCGGCAAGCGCCGCCTTGGCCTTGTCCATGTCGTAGGAATAGGGCTGATCCTCGAGCGCGCCGAGGAAGGTCTTGGGCAGGAACGCCTGGTGGACCGTGTACTGGCCGGTCAGGAAGCTGTCGGCCATGCCCTGGTAATCGACCGCGTATTTCAGCGCTTCGAGCACCTTCGGATCGGCCAGCATCTCGACCTTCTGGTTGGCCGAGAAGTACATCAGGCGGCCGCGCAGTTCGTCGACGACCTTCACGCCCTCGACCCCGTCGAGGCCCGCGACATCCTCGGGCGAGAGGTTCCGCGCCACGTCGATGTCACCGCGTTCCAGCATCAGGCGCTGCGTGGCGCTTTCCTGGATGTGCTGGACCACGACCCGCTCCATCGCCGGCGTCTCGCCGTGATAGTTCGGGTTGAGGTCGAGCATGACGCTTTCGTTGGGCTTGTAGGAGGCGACCTTGTAGGGGCCCGAGCCCGCGGTGTTGGTGCGCAGCCACTCGCTGCCCATGTCGCCGTCGACCTCGTTCTCCATCGCTGCGGTCTTGTCCACGATGCCGCCGATGGTGGCGGTCAGGCAGTTCAGCACGAAGGACAGCGCGTAGGGCTTGTCGAGCGTCACCTCGACGGTGTTCTCGCCGGTGACCTTGACCATCTCCTCCACGTTCTCGGGGGTGAAGCCGAACTGCGTCAGGATGAAGGACGGCGTCTTGTTCAGCTTCACGGCGCGCTGGAGCGAGAAGGCCACGTCCTCGGCCGTCACCGGGTTGCCGGTCGAGAAGACATGCCCGTCGGCGATGGTGAAGGTGATGGTCTTGCCGTCCTCGGACAGCTCCCAGCTTTCCGCGACCTGCGGTTGGTAGCCGGCCTCGAGGTCCATCGGGTCGAAGTTGACGAGCTTCTCGTAGACGTTGCGCGACACGTCGGCGCCGGCGAATTCGAAGCTTTCGGCCGGGTCGAAGGTCTTCATGTCGTCGATGCGGTTCGCGATCACCAGCATGTTGTCGGGCGTCGCGGCCAGCGACAGCGGCGCGGTGGAGCCGAGCAGGGCGGCGCCGAGCGCCATCGCGGTCAGGCTTCGGAGGTGTTTCATCTGTAGTCTCCCAGTTGGTTGTACGTCGTCGGCTTTGCGCCGATCACTCTCCCCACGTCTTGCGCATCACGCGCAACCAGTTTCCGTGGGTCAATTTCGTCATCAGCGCCGCATCGACGCCGTGATCCGTCATCGCCGCCCGCAGATTGGGCAGGCCGGCACAATCGCCGATGTCCTTCGGCACCAGCGCGCCGTCGAAATCCGAGCCGAGCCCGACCCGGTCCTCGCCGACGATATTGATCAGATGGTCAAGGTGACGCAGCAGCACGTCAAGCCCGAAATCCGACGCCATGCGGCCGTCGGGGCGCAGGAAGCCCGAGGCGAGGTTGATCCCGACCATGCCGTCGCTCTCGGCGATCTGGCGCAGCTGGCGGTCGGTCAGGTTGCGGGCGTGCGGACAGATCTCGTAGGCATTGGAATGGGTGGCGACCAGCGGCGCATCCGACAGCGCGGCGACGTCGTCCATCCCCTTCTCGTTCAGGTGGCTGAGGTCGATCATGATCTTCAGCCGGTTGCATTCCTTCACCAGCCGCTTGCCGGCCTCTGTCAGCCCGTTGCCGATGTCGCCGGTCGAGGGATAGCGGAACGGCACCCCCTCCCCGAAGATCGTCGGGCGCGACCAGACCGGGCCCAGCGACCTGAGGCCCCGGGCATGGAAATCCTCGAGCTCGGCGCAGTCGGGACCGATCGCCTCGGCGCCCTCGATATGGATCACCGCGGCCATCCGGTCGCTGTCGAGCGCGACCCCCACCTCGCCCGCGCTGCGGCAGATGGTGATGGCGCCCGCGCTTTCGAGATCGGCGAAGACCTCGAAGCCGCGGTTCACGAAGTCGAGCGCGTAGGCCTGGTCGAGCATCTCCGGCAGCGGGAAGTCGTAGCCGCCGGGCTGCGCCTCCTCCATGCGGTCGGCGCTGCCACGCGGGCTTGGCACGAAGATCGCGAAGAAGCCGCCGCCGAACCCGCCGGCACGGGCGCGCGGCAGGTCGATATGGCCGGAGTCGTAGCCCTGAACGATGTCCGCGACACGTGCCTTGTCCATGAGAATCTTGAGAACAGTGTCGTTGTGTCCGTCGAAAAACGGAGGGCTCAGCTCAGCGGCCATGCATACCTCGGGCAGGTTGGGGTGGCGCCTGTGGCGCGTTTCGACCGAGCCTGCGCCAGATCGGAAGGGCATTGCAAGCCTTCCCCCCCGGTATTCCTAACCCGGCATCCGTTTCCGAATGGAAAAATGGGCAGACCGTCTTGACCTTCCAGTCACTGGAATCCCTATGTGGGCCGTCGAGCGCCGTTTTTCCGACTCGCGCGATCTTCAGGAGTGCCCATGCAGGACCTCGACATTCACATCGACAACATGACCTGCGCCGGATGCGCGGGCCGCGCCGAACGCGCCCTGGCGGCCGTTCCGGGCGTCACCGGCGCGCGGGTGAACCTCGCCGCCGAGACGGCGCGCGTCAGTTTCGCGGACCCCGCCTCTCCGGCCGGGCTGGCCGAGGCGCTGGACAGGGCCGGCTACCCCGCCCGCCGCGCCGAGGCGCGCTTCGGCATCGAGGGCATGTCCTGTGCCGGCTGCGCGGGCCGCGTGTCGCGCGCGATGGAGGCGCTGCCGGGCGTGGTCTCGGCCGAGGTGAACGTCGCGACCGAAACCGCCACCGTCCGCTATCTGGAGGGCGCGGTCCTGCCCGCCGACATCGCCGCCGCCAGCACGGCCGCCGGCTACCCCGCCGCGCCGAAGGACGAGATGGCACCGATCGAGGACCGCAAGGCGACCGAGGCGCAGGCGCTCAAGCGCGCCACCCTGATCGCCGCACTGCTCGCCCTGCCGGTCTTCCTGGGCGAGATGGGCGGACACCTCTACGCGCCCCTGCATCACTGGATCGAACAGACGGTCGGGATGCAGAGCTGGCGGGTGATCCAGTTCCTGCTGACCTCGGCCGTGCTCTTCGGACCCGGGCTGCGGTTCCTGCGCATCGGCCTGCCCGCGCTCCTGCGCCGCGCGCCCGAGATGAACTCCCTCGTCGCCATCGGCACGCTGGCCGCATGGGGCTATTCCACCGTCGTCACCTTCGCGCCCGGCCTGCTGCCCGAGACGGCACGCGCGGTCTATTTCGAATCCGCCGCCGTGATCGTGGTGCTGATCCTGCTCGGCCGCTGGCTGGAAGCGCGCGCCAAGGGCCGCGCCGGTGCCGCGATCCGCAAGCTCATCGGCCTGCGCCCGCGCACCGCGCGGGTGGAACGCGACGGCACGGTCTCGGAGATCGCGGTCGATGCGGTCGCGGTCGGGGACGTGGTGATCCTGCGCCCGGGCGAGACGGTGCCGGTCGACGGCGTGGTCCTGTCCGGGGCGAGCCATATCGACGAGAGCATGTTGACCGGGGAGCCGATCCCCGTCGCCAAGTCCGAGGGCGCGCCCGTGACCGGCGGCACCGTGAACGGCACCGGCGCCCTGCGCCTGCGGGCCGAGAAGGTCGGCCGCGACACCGCGCTGGCCCGCATCGTCGCCATGGTGGAGGACGCGCAGGCCACCCGCCTGCCGATCCAGTCGCTCGTCGATCAGGTGACGCGCTGGTTCGTGCCGGCCGTGCTGGTCGCCGCGACGCTCACCTTCCTCGGCTGGCTCGTCTTCGGCCCCTCCCTGCCCGCCGCCCTGACCGCGGCCGTCGCGGTGCTCATCATCGCCTGCCCCTGCGCCATGGGGCTGGCCACGCCCACCTCGATCGTCGTGGGGTCGGGCCGGGCCGCCGCGCTCGGCGTGCTGTTCCGCCGGGGCGACGCGCTCCAGACCCTGCAGGGCGTGAAGGTCGTGGCCTTCGACAAGACCGGCACCCTGACCGAGGGGCGCCCGGTCGTGACCGACGTGACGACCGCGGGCGGGATCGGCGTCACCGAGGTCCTGCGCCTCGCGGCCGCGGCCGAGGCCGGGTCCGAGCACCCGCTGGCCCGCGCGGTGGCAGAAGAGGCGGCGCGCCGGGGCGTGACCGACCTGCCCGAGGCGACCGAAATCACCGCCGATCCCGGTTTCGGCCTTTCGGCCCTCGTCGGGGAGCGCGAGGTGCTGATCGGCGCGAGCCGGATGATGCGGCGCGAGGGGATCGACACCTCGGCCCTGTCGCTCGCCGCCGAGAACCTCGCCGGGCGCGGCGGCACGCCGGTCTACGTCGCGCTCGACGGCGAGATCGCGGCGCTGATCGGCGTGGCGGACGAGGTGAAGCCCTCGGCCGCCGCGGCCGTCTCGGCGCTGCGGGCCCGCGGCATCCGGGTGGCGCTGCTCACCGGCGATACCGCGGCGAGCGGCCGTGCGGTCGGCGCGGCGCTCGGGGTCGATGAGGTCCGGGCCGAACTGCTGCCGGGCGACAAGCCCGAGGCGGTCGACGCCCTGCGCCTGACCCACGGCCCGGTCGCCTTCGTCGGCGACGGGATCAACGACGCCCCGGCGCTCGCCCGGGCCGAGGTGGGCATCGCCATCGGCACCGGCACCGACGTCGCCATCGAAAGCGCCGACGTGGTGCTGATGTCCGGCGACCCGCTGGGCGTGGTGACCGCGCAGGAGGTCTCGGCCCGCGTGATGGCCAACATCCGGCAGAACCTCGTCTGGGCCTTCGGCTACAACGTGCTGCTGATCCCGGTCGCGGCGGGGCTGCTCTACCCGGCCTTCGGCTGGATGCTCTCACCCATGCTGGCGGCGGGCGCGATGGCGCTGTCCTCGCTCTTCGTGCTGGGCAACGCGCTGCGGCTGCGGCTGATCCCGGCGCCGATCTCGATGTCGGGGACACGGCCGGAACCGGTCGTGACGAATGCGGAGGTGATGCCATGAACATCAAGGAGGCCGCGGAGCGAACCGGCCTGCCCGCCAAGACCATCCGGTATTACGAGACGATCGGGTTGATCGCGCCCGCCCGGCAGGACAACGGCTACCGCGACTATTCGGACACCGACACCCATACGCTGGCCTTCCTCGGGCGGGCACGATCGCTCGGCTTCTCGATCGAGGATTGTCGCGCGCTGCTCGCCCTCTACGACGACCGTGCCCGCAGCTCCGCCGAGGTGCGCGAGATCGCGCTCGGCCACCTCGCGCGGATCGAGACCAAGATCGCCGAGCTGGAGGCGATGCGCGACACGCTCGGCGGGCTGGTCGAGGCCTGCCACGGCGACGCGCGGCCCGATTGCCCGATCCTCGCCGACCTCGCATCTGAAAAGCGCTGAGGCGCCTGTTGCCTTCGCGGACCGCGACCGGCTAGCTCGGCGCAGCAGCGAGGAGGTGCGCATGGAGACGATCGGTTTCGCGGGGCTCGGCGTGATGGGAGAGCCCATCTGCCGCAACATCGTGACGAAGTCCGGAGCGACGGCGCAGGTCTTCGACCTGTCGCCCGCCCCGATGCAGCGGCTGGCGGAGTACGGCGCCCGGCCCGCGGGCTCGGTCGGGGAGCTCGCGGCCGAGGTCGACATCCTGTTCCTGTCGCTGCCCGGCGGTCCGCAGCTCGACGCGGTGGCCCGCGGCCCCGGCGGCATCCTCGAACGCGGGCGGGCGGGGCTGCTGGTCGTCGACATGACCACCGCGCCGGTCGGCCTGACGCGCGAGATCGCCGGTGACCTGGCGGGGCGCGGGATCGAATGGGTCGACGCGCCCGTCGCCCGCACCCGCGCCGCGGCCGAGGATGGCACGCTGTCGATCATGGTGGGCGGGACGGATGCGCAGTTCCACCGGGTGGAACACTGGCTGGCCCATGCCGCCGAGGAGGTGACCCATTGCGGCCCGCTCGGCTGCGGACAGGTCGCGAAGATCCTCAACAACATGGTGCTGTTCGAGACGGTGGTCGCGCTGTCCGAGGCGCTGGCGCTCGGCACCTCGGCCGGGATGGACCCGGAGCTGCTGTTCCGGGTGCTCTCGAAGGGCTCGGCCGACAGCTTCGCGCTCAGGAATCACGGCATGAAGGCGATGCTGCCCGGCAATTTTCCGGAGGGCGCCTTCCCGACCGACTACGCGCTGAAGGACGTGAGCTACGCGCTCGACCTCGCCCGCGAGGCCGGGATCGCGGCGCCCGGCGCGGAACTGGCAAAGGCGCGGCTGGACGTGTCGAAGGCGGCCGGCTTCGGGGCGGAGTACTTTCCGGCGCTGGCGAAGGTCACCGGCAAGGGGTGAGGGGGGCGGCGCCCTGCCCCTCGCCGCCGCGTGCGATCCATGCGCGCGCCGGGGACGCCTCGCCGGGCGATACATCGGCCGGACGGGGCGGCGGGTCTTTTCCAGCGTCGGCCGCGGTCTCGTGACGCCTCAGCGCCCGACGAGATCCCGGAGCGTTTCGGCCTCCTCGCCATCCGCGAGATGGGCATCGAAAAGCCGTTCATACAGAGCTGCCACGCCGCGGTAGATGCCGTGCTCGGGGAAATCGGCGCCGATGAAATCGGCGATCTCGTGCATCTCGCTGACCCAGCGGCCGGACTTCGGCAGCATGCCGGGGATCGACCGGGAGAACCCCTGCGCCAGCGCCGACTGGCTGACCCCGAGCTCGGCCATCAGCTGCTCTTCGACGCCCGCGCGGGCCGCGGCGAGCATCATGGTCGCGCCGAGCGCGGCCAGACCCTTGGTGATCCCGGCATAGGAGAGCTTCAGCGCCGAGGCCTCGCCCACCGGGCCATGCAGCACCTCCGTCCTGAGACCGTAGGCCCGGAGCCCGGCAGCCTCGGCCGCGGCCGGGCCCGAGAGGTAGAGCACCGGGTCGGCACTGTCCGAGGGCGGCGGGCCGATGATCCCGCCGTCGGTGAAGCCAAGACCCGCGCCCTCGGCGATCTTCTGGATGCGCAGGGCGCGCTCGGGCGTGATGGCGTTGAGCTCGGCATAGATCGCCCGCGCCCCGGGGTTGGCGGCGGCGACGCGCTCGGCGGTGCGCTCGGCGTATTCCGGAGAGACGATGGACAGGATCATGTCCGCCTGCCCCAGCTCGTCCCAGCCGGCATGGACCATCCCGGCCCTGCGCGCCCGGTCGAGGCTGGCCTGCGAGCGATCCTCGAGCGGCACGATGACCCGGCAGCCCTGCGCGGTGAGACGGGCGCCGATGCCGGCGCCCATCTGGCCGGGGGCGGTGATGGCGATGGTGAGGGGATTTGGCATGGCGGGCACCTCCTGCCCGCCATCCCGCGCCTCGGGGGGTCTCAAGTCAAGGGGCGGCCTATTCCGCCGCCCCCTGTTGCAGGTCGGTGCCGAGGAAGCCGCCCGATTGCCGCGCCCAGAGTTCGGCGTAGATGCCGCCGCGCTCGAGCAGCGCCTCGTGGCTGCCGTCCTCGGCCACCCGCCCCCGGTCGAGCACGACGATCCGGTCCATCTGCGCGATGGTGGACAGCCGGTGCGCGATGGCGATCACCGTCTTGCCCTGCATCACGCCATAGAGCGCCTCCTGGATCGACGCCTCGACCTCCGAGTCGAGCGCCGAGGTCGCCTCGTCCAGGATCAGGATCGGCGCGTCCTTCAGGATGACCCGCGCCAGCGCGATCCGCTGCCGCTGCCCGCCCGAGAGCTTCACGCCCCGTTCGCCGACCTGCGCGTCATAGCCCGCGCGGCCCTTGGGGTCGCGCAGGTCCGCGATGAACCCGGCCGCCTCGGCCCGTTCGGCGGCGCGCACCATCTGGGCCTCGGTGGCGCCGGGACGGCCGTAGAGGATGTTCGCCCGCACCGACCGGTGCAGGAGCGAGCTGTCCTGGCTGACCATGCCGATCTGGCGGCGCAGCGATTCCTGCGTGACCCGGCTGACGTCCTGGCCGTCGATCAGGATGCGTCCGGCCTCGGCGTCGCGGAACCGCAGGAGCAGGTTCACGAGGCTCGACTTGCCCGCGCCCGAGCGCCCGACGAGGCCCACCTTCTGCCCGGCCGGGATCGTCAGGCTGACATCGTCCAGCCCGCCGTAGCCGCGCCCGTAATGGTGCGTCACGTGTTCGTAGCGGATCTCGCCCTTGCCAAGGCTCAGCGCAGGCGCGCCGGGCACGTCACGGACCCCCGGCTCCACCGCGATGGACCGCAGCCCCTCGCGGATCACGCCGGCATGTTCGAAGAGCCGGATCGCGACCCACATGATCCAGCCCGACATCCCGTTGAGCCGGATCGTCAGCGCCACCGCGGCCGAGACCTGTCCGACCGTCGCCGCGCCGGTGGTCCAGAGCCAGACCGCGGGCGCCACGACGCCCACGATCAAGAGGCCGTTCAGCACGTTCAGACCGAAGGTCATCTCGGTCATCAGCCGCATGAACCTTTGGAACCTGAGCCGCAGCCGCTTCATGGCGGAGAGGGCGTAAGCCTCCTCCTTCGCGCCATGAGCAAACAGCTTCACCGTCTCGATATTGGCATAGGCGTCGACCACCCGGCCGGTGGCGAGCGACCGCGCGTCGGAATGGCGTTCCGAGGCATCCGCGGTCCGGATCGCGATCCGCCAGGTGTAGCCGAGGTAGAGCACCAGCCAGATCCCGAGCGGCACGATCAGCAGCGGATGCACGTCGCCGAGGATCAGCGCGGCGCCCAGCATGTAGGCGGCGGCGAACCACAGGGCCTCGAAGGCCATGTAGATCGAATCCTCCACCGCCGGGCCCATCTGCATGACCCGGTTCGACAGTCGGCCCGCGAAATCGTTCTGGAAGAACGAGGCCGACTGGCCGAGCATGTGCTTGTGCGCCCGCCACCGCGCCTGTTCGGAGAGGTTCGACGACAGCGTCTGCCCGAGAAAGAGCGCGTTCAGCCCGATGAAGACCGGCCGCAGCACGAGGATGAAGAGCGCGACGAGCACGGCCTCGAGCCAGTGATCGTCCCAGAACGCCTGCGCGCCCGAGGCGTTCATCATGTCGATGAGCCGCCCGCCGTAGAAGATCAGCCCGCCCTCCATGAGGGCGACGATCAGGCCGGAGAGCGCGATCCAGACGACGAGGTGCCGGAAGGGCGCGATCTGGGTCCCGAGAAAGGCCCAGAGCGTGGCGGGCGGCGTGCCGTCGGGGACGCGGGTGAAAGGATCGACGAGGTTTTCGAAGAAGCGGTACATGCGGCCCTCCAGTAGGGCGAAGATGTGGGAATGCGAACGGGGGGTGGCACATGGCCGACCCTCACCAAGGACCGGCCCTTGTCAGGCGCGATAACGGATCCTTGGCGTTTTCATTCGCATGCCTCCTGCATGTAGTCCGCGGTCCCGATACCCCGGATCCTGACGAAAGGGAAGCCCGAAAAGTCCCGGCCGGGCGTCGGGGCGGAGACGTCCCGGCAAGGACCGGGCCGCAAGCCTCTGGCAACATGCGAGTTTTCGCTCACCTGCCGGACCGGGTCCGGGCGCCGTGCCTCGGGCGGTCGCCGTCTCCCGCCGGCACGCGTGCACCGCCACGGGCGGCGCGGGACGACTCAACCCGCGATCCGGCGGAAGGCGCCGGGCGTCGTGTTGGTCGCGCGCAGGAAGTCGCGCTGGAAATGCGCCTGATCGGCGTAGCCGCAGCAATAGCCGATCTCGGCGAGCGAGGCGGAGCTGCCGGTCAGGAGCCGCGTCGCCTCCCGCATCCGCGCGCGGCGCAGCACGCCAGAGAAGGTCCGCTCCGCCTGCCCCAGCTGCCGTTGCAGCGACCGGGGCGACAGGCCGAGCGCGCGCGCGGCCGCCGCGATCCGCCAGCCGCGGCCGGGATCGGCTGCCAGCAGGTCGGAGAGCCGATCCGCGACATCCCGCGCGCCCGGAGCGGAGGGCGCGGCGCCCGTGCCGATGCCGCTCCAGCGCAGGCCGAAGCGCTCCAGCGTCTCGCCCGCCGGCAGAGCGGCCCGCGGCAGGTCCCCGGCCGCCACCGCGCGGCCCGCGATGACCAGCGCACACTCCCGGCAACCGATGCCGCGGAGAAGGCCCAGGAGCAGTCCCGCGATCAGGCAGTTCTCGCCGACCGAGGCGGGAGCGCCGGTGCTGTAGCGCGTGCACTCCCAGCCGTCCCGCAGCGCGATCCGCGTCCGGTGGGACGCGTGGTGATAGCGCTCCAGCCGCGACCACTTCTCGGCGAGCACCTCGGGCCCCGCCGAGCGCAGCAGCACCGCGGCGACCGGCATCTCGTCGGCCCGGCCGAGATGTGCGCCGATCGACAGGAGCGGCCCCGGCCCGTGCCGCGCCATGATCGCATCGACGAGGTCGCGCTTGACCGCCTCGGGCAGGACCGCGCCGCGCATCGGGTCGGGACGGGACAGGCCCGCGACCAGCGCGGGATCGGCCTCGCGCATGACGGCGAGGATCAGGCTGACAAGTCCGGTGCTGGCGAAGGCGTCCATGCGGGCTCTCCCGTGCGTCCCATGCCCGAACCTAGCCGATCGGTATTGAACAATCGCGCCAATTCGAACGGGCCCCGGGATTGGCGCGATCCTTCAATCCGCCCGCGGCCGGCTGGCCTATCCCCGAGGCATCGCCTGTCCGGAGACCGTCATGAACCCCATCCTCGTCACCGGCGCCAGCCGCGGCATCGGCGCCGCGCTGACCGCCCTCTGCGCCGCCCGCGGCCGCCCCGTCATCGCCGTCGCCCGCCATTTTGCGGCGCGGCCCGCGCCGGGCGTCACGCAGATCACCGCCGATCTGGCAGGGCGCGACGGGATCGCCCGTGCTGCCGCCGCCGTGACCATGCCGCTGCATGCGCTGGTGAACAACGCCGGCATCCAGCAGGCGCTCGACCTTGCCGATCCCGACCCGGCGGCGGCGGAGCGCGAGATCGCCCTGAACCTCGTCGCGCCGCTGCACCTGACCTGCGCCTTGCTCCCGCAGCTGCCGCGCGGGGCGACGGTGGTGAACGTCACCTCCCTGCTGGCCCGGCATCCCAAGCCCTCGGCCCCGGTCTATTGCGCCTCCAAGGCCGGGCTGGCCTCCCTGACCCGCTCGATGCGCCACCAGCTCGGCCCGCGCGGTATCACCGTGATCGAGGCGCTTCCGCCGCTGGTCGACACGCAGATGACCGCGGGTCGCGGCGCGGCGAAGATGCCGCCCGAAACGATGGCGCGGGCGATCCTCGACGGCATCGAGCGGGGCCGCCCCCGCATCGCGCCGGGGCCGTCGCGCGCGGTCCTCGCCCTCGACAGGCTGCTGCCGGAGCTGGTTGCCCGCCTCATGGCCCGCGGCTGAGCGATGGACGCCTCCCTCGCGGCTTGCTAGGCATGTGGGACAGAGCCGGAGGACCCGCCGATGCCCCACGATCACCCCCATGACCACAGCGAGCTTGACGACATGACCGCGCGCGTCATGGCGCTGGAGACCCTGCTCACGCGGAAGGGCATCGTCGAGAGCGCCGCGCTGGACGAGATCATCGAGACCTACGAGACCAGGGTCGGCCCCCGGAACGGCGCCGCCGTGGTCGCGCGCGCCTGGACCGATCCCGAGTTCCGCGACTGGCTGGAGAGGGACGCCACCGCCGCCATCGGCTCGATGGGCTTCACCGGGCGGCAGGGCGAGCACATGATGGCCGTCTTCAACACGCCCGAGCGGCACAACATGGTCGTCTGCACCCTGTGCTCCTGCTACCCCTGGTCGGTGCTGGGCATGCCGCCCGTGTGGTACAAGTCCATGCCCTACCGCGCCCGCGCCGTCCGCGAACCCCGCGCGGTTCTGGCCGAGTTCGGCGTGACCCTGCCCGAGGAGACCGCCGTCCGGGTCTGGGATTCGACGGCCGAGATGCGCTACCTCGTGATCCCCATGCGCCCCGACGGGACCGAGGGGATGTCCGTCGACGCGCTGGCGGGGCTCGTGACCCGCGACAGCATGATCGGAACCGGCCTCGCTCTGGCGCCGGAGGCCGCATGAACGGCCCGCACGACATCGGCGGGGCCCACGGATTCGGCCCGGTCGCACCCGCGGCGCATGACGGCCATTACCACGCCGGGGCGGAAGGCTGGGAAGCGCGGGCCATGGCCATCACTGTGGCGGCAGGCTTCGGCGGTCACTGGACGATCGACGAAGGCCGCTTCGCCCGCGAGGACCGGACGCCGCTCGAATATCACCAACTCGGCTATTTCGGCATCTGGCTCGCCGCCCTGACCCGGCTGCTGGCCGAGCGCGGGCTGGTGACGGAGGACGAGCTGGCGGGCGGGCCGGTCCGGAACGACACGGTGCCGCCGAACCGCTGCCTCCCCGCCGCCGAGGTCGGCCCGATGCTGGCCCGCGGCGGTCCCGTCGACCGCGATCCGCAGGGGCGCGAACCGGTCTACAGGCCGGGCGACGTGGTGCGGACGAAGAACCTCCAGCCGCGCGGTCACACCCGCCTGCCCGCCTATGCGCGCGACAAGGTCGGCCGCATCGCCCATGTGCAGGGGTTCCACGCCTTCGCCGACGAAAGCGCCAAGGGCGACCGGGCGGCGGCGGAGTGGCTTTATACGGTGGTCTTCGACGCCGGCACGCTCTGGGGCGCGGTCGCCGAGAACCCGGCGGACGAGGTCACGTTCGACGCATGGGAGCCCTACCTTGAACGCGTCTGACACCCCCCGCATCCCCGGCGTGACCGATGGCGAGACGGCGCCCTGGTTCGCCGAGCCGTGGCAGGCCAAGGCCTTCGCGATGACCGTCTCCCTCCATGCGGCGGGCGTCTTCTCGTGGACCGACTGGGCCGAGGCGCTCTCGACCCGGCTGCACGGCGCGACAGCCCTGCCCGACGGCGCCTCCTCGGCCGCGCACATGGCGCAGTATTACGCCGCCTGGCTCGACGCGCTGGAAGAGATGACCACACGGACCGGCCTGACCGATCCGGCGCTTCTGGCCGAGACGACCGAGACCTGGCAGCGCGCCGCGCTGGCCACGCCGCACGGCACGCCGATCCGCTTCGAGGCCGGCCTGACCGACCACGGCTGAGCGCTTTTCCGCAGCCGCCCGCCCATGCCGCAGAGCGGCGTGGGTGGCGTCTTGACGCTGCGGAACAATATTACTTAACTACCGTTCAGTCAGCTACAGCGACTCATCGGTCGACAGGATCGCACCCGTGCCACCCCGGCGCGGGACAGGAGGAGATCCGTCCGGGGGCCGCGCCGCGTTTCGGGAGGAGAACATGATTCACGCAGAAGCCCACAGCCATATGGAGGGCGCGGTCGTTCCGCAGCCGTCCTTCCGCAGCGAACTGCCCGCCGAGGTGGTGAAATCCGCGGCGCGCACCATCCAGATCCTCGAGTATTTCGACCACGTCCGGCGCGAGGTCAGCATCTCCGAGATCGCCCATGCGCTGAACTACCCGCAGTCCAGCACCTCGGCCCTGCTGCGCAGCATGGTGGTGATGGGCTATCTCCAGCATGACCGGCAGGAGCGGACCTATCGCCTGACCCGGCGCACCGGGCTTCTGGGCGCCTGGCTCGATCCCTCGCTGGTGCGGCAGGGCGCGATCGTGAACCTCGCGCACGGGCTCTCGCGCCACACGCAGGAAACCGTCCTGCTGGCCCGGATGAACGCCAACCGGGTGCAGGTGATCTATGTCGCCGACGAGACCGGGCAGCCCCCCCACGTCACCGCCGGCTGCCAGCACGACCTTGCCCGCAGCGCCGCCGGGGCGGCCCTGCTGGCGATGCTGGAGGACCTGCAGATCCGCCGCATCCTGACCCGGCTCAACGCCGAGCGGGCCGAGCACGAGGCGCCCGTCGACATCGCCGCCCGGATCGCCGAGATCGCCGAGGGGCGGCGCTCGGGCGGTTATGTCGGCGCGGGGTCCTGCCCCGGGCTGATGGCGGTGGCCAGCCAGATCCGGCACGGGGCGGCGGGTGACATGCTGGTGCTCGCGATCGAGGGTCCGCGCGAACGGGTGGCGCCGCGCACGGCGGCCCTGACCGGGCTGATCCGCGCGGGGCTGTCGAACCTCTCGGCCTGACGCGGCGACCGGGGCGGGCTGAGGCTTGACCCCGGCGCGAGGCCGGGTAGAGACGGCGCACCCCGGCACAACACAGCAGGCAGGGCCGACGCGATGCAGGACGTTCCCAGACAGGCGACCGCCACCGAGACGACCGAACGCAACGGCGGGCGCGCCTCGCGCCGCGACGAGATCCTGCGCATCGCCATGGGGCTCTTTGCCCGGAACGGGTTCGACGGCACCTCGATCCGGGACATCGCGGATGCGGCGGGGCTGACCAAGCCCGCGCTCTATTACCATTTCTCGGACAAGGAAGAGCTCTACGAGCACGTCGTGACCGAACGGATGACCCGGCTGAACGCGGCGATGCGCGAGGCGATCGCGGGCTCCGACGACCCGGTGGAACAGGTGCGGCTCTTCGTGCTCGCCCATGCCCGCCGGATGGATGCGGACCGGACCGGCTGGATCACCGCCCGCCACAGCTTCCATTCGATCACCGACCCCGAGCGGCGCGAGCGGATCGGCCGGATGCGGCGGGAATTCGAGCACATGCTGCGGGACCGGTTCCAGGACGCGATGGACCGCGGGCTGCTGAGCTCCGAGGTGAGCGCGACGCTGGTGACGCGGATGCTGCTTTCGGCGGTGAACGACCTCGCCCGCTGGATGCGGACCGACGGCGGCATGACCGCAGAGGACGCCGCGCAGGCCTATCTCGACGTGACGCTGCGCGGGATGGGCGCGCGCGACTAGGGATGCCACGCGGGCGCCTGCCCCCTTGGGTGAGCTGAAAACCAATCCTTCAACCATGCCGCGCAGAGCCTCGGCGAGGGCGCAATCGCGTTTCGGTTCCGGCCCGGAAACCTTATTTCGATATCTTGAATGTGATGCGCAGCTTTCCGCCAAGCCCCTGAAATGGCGCGGAACTGACCCGCTCGGTGGCTGTTGTGGGGGCATACCGACGGCGGGATGGTCCGCCGGATCGGCTTAACGAAAGGATGTAACGATGTTCAAACGTATCGCCTTCGCCTCCACGATCGGCATGCTCACCGCGACGACCGCGCTTGCGGCAACCGATGCCACCGCCACCACCGACCTCAACCTGCGTGCAGGCCCCGGGCCGGCAGCCGAGATCATCAGCGTGATCCCGGGCGAAGCCATGGTCTCCGTCTCGGAATGCGCTTCGAACAGCCAGTGGTGCAAGGTCTCCTACGAAGGTCAGGAAGGCTGGGCCTACGGCGCCTACCTGAACGCCTCGATGGAAGGCGCAGCCGACCCGGTCGTCGTCTACGACAACCGTGAGGCGCTTTCGATCCAGACCGTCGAGGTCGAGGACAAGGAAGCCGAAGTGGGCGGCGCGCTCGCAGGCGGCACCATGGGCGGCATCCTGGCGCTCGCAGCCGCCGGTGGCCCCGCCACGATCGCGGCCGCGGTCGGCGCCGGCCTGTTCACCGGCGCCCTGACCGCCGACGAAGAGAAGGTCGTGACCTACGTGCAGCAGAACCCGGTCGAGCCGGTCTACGTGCAGGGTGAAGTCGTCCGTGGCGTCGTCGTCCCGCAGGAAGTCCAGCTGCAGGCGATCCCGGAAAGCGACTACCAGTACGTCTACCTGAACGGCGTGCCGGTCGTGGTGAACGCTGACCGCCAGGTGGTGACCGTGGTCCGGTAACGATCCGGATTACCGGGTGGCTGTCCCTGTCCCTGCCACCCGTGCCCGGGAATGTCTTCCCGGGCAGTGCGGCCCGTCCCTTTTGGGGCGGGCCGTCGACGTTTCGGCCATGCGCCCCCCGTCAGGTGTTGAAGAGGAAGTGCATCACATCGCCGTCCTTGACGATGTAGCTCTTGCCCTCGGCCCGCATCTTGCCGGCTTCCTTCGCCCCCTGCTCGCCCTTGCCGGCGACGTAATCCTCGTAGGCGATGGTCTCGGCGCGGATGAAACCCTTCTCGAAATCGCCATGGATCACACCGGCCGCCTGCGGCGCGGCCGTGCCCTTGCGGATGGTCCAGGCGCGCGCCTCCTTCGGGCCGACGGTGAAATAGGTCTCGAGGTGCAAAAGCTCGTAGCCCGCGCGGATCAGCCGGTCGAGGCCGGGTTCCTCGAGCCCCATCTCGGAGAGGAACATCTCGGCCTCCTCGGCGTCGAGCTGGCTGATCTCCTCCTCGATCCGGGCCGAGATGACGACATGGCCCGCCCCCTGCTCCGCCGCCATCTTCGCGACCGCCTCCGAGAAGGCGTTGCCGTTGGCCGCGTCCTCTTCCGCCACGTTGCACACGTAGAGCACCGGCTTCGTGGTGATGAGCTGGAGCCCCTTCCACGCCTTCGCGTCCTCGGCATCGACCGCGACGGTGCGGGCGGGGTTGCCCTCTTCCAGCGCGGCCTGCGCGGCGGCGAGCAGCCGGTCCTGCTGCTGCGCTTCCTTGTCGTTGCCCTTGAGCTTGCGGACGAGGTTCGCCCGGCGCTTCTCGATCGACTCGAGGTCCGAGAGCATGAGTTCCGTCTCGATCACCTCGGCATCGGCGACCGGATCGACCCGCCCCTCCACATGGGTGATGTCGCCGTCCTCGAAGCAGCGCAGCACGTGGGCGATGGCGTCGGTCTCGCGGATGTTGGCCAGGAACTGGTTGCCGAGGCCCTCGCCCTTGGACGCGCCCTTCACCAGCCCCGCGATGTCGACGAAGGTCATCCGGGTGGGGATGATGCTCGCCGATTTCGCGATCCCCGCCAGCGTGTCGAGCCGCGCGTCCGGCACGTTCACCTCGCCCACGTTGGGCTCGATGGTGCAGAACGGGAAGTTCGCCGCCTGCGCCGCGGCGGTCTTCGTCAGCGCGTTGAACAGGGTCGACTTGCCGACGTTCGGCAGACCGACGATACCCATTCTGAAACCCATGGCAGACCTCTCTCGACACGTTGGGGAATTGCGCGCGCATCTAGGGTGAGGGGGGTGCCGCGGTCAAGCCCCGCGGGCCCCATGCCCCTTGACCAGCAAGAAAGCCGCTGCCCTGGTTGTGGCGCGGCGCCCGTCCCCGGCGTGGCACCGGAGGATATCGCCATGCAACCCATCGTCTACCTCTTCTTTCCCGGCACCTGCGCCGAGGCCATGCGCTTCTACGCCGCCACCTTCGGCTCGGAGGAGCCCGAGATCCTCGCCGTCGGCACCATGCCGCCCGAGGTCCGCTCCCGGATGCCGCCGATGGAGGACGAGACGGTGATGCATGCCGCGCTGAAGGTCGGCGCCGGGTGGATCTACGCCAGCGACGACATGACCTCGGAAACCCCGGCGATGGCGGGCTGCAACATCTCGGTTTCCTTCCCGACGCTGGAAGAGGCGCACCGGGTCTTCGCCGTGCTCGCCGAGGGCGGCGAGGTCCGGATGCCGCTCGAGCCCACCTTCTTCGCCCCCGCCTTCGGCTCGCTCACCGACCGCTACGGCACGCGCTGGATGATCATGGCAGACGAGCCCGAGGCCGCGTGATGCCGACGATCCCCTATCTCCACTTCCAGAACGGTGAATGCGGCGAGGCGCTCGCGTTCTACAGGGATGTCTTCGGCGGCACCGACCTTCAGGTCATGCGCTACGGCGACGCCCCGGACGCGCCCGACGACTGGGCATCCGTGCCGCACCTGATCCACGGAGAGCTCACCATCGGCGACGGCAAGCTGATGGCCTCGGATTTCCCGCCCGGTCTCGAGGGCGATCCGCAGAAGGCGGTCTCGGTCATGCAATCGGCCCCGGACGTGGAAACCGCGCAGCGCTGGTTCGCCGCGCTCCTTCAGGACGGCGACGTGATCCAGGAGATGGCGGCGAACTTCTTCTCGCCCGCCTTCGGCATGGTGCGCGATCGCTACGGCACCCACTGGATGATCTCCGCCATGCCCTCCGAGGCCCCGGACGCTTGATCTTTGCCCTCCGATGCGGCACTCCGGCCCGGATTGCATGACGGAGGGGCCGATGAGCCGTATCGACGACCTGTTCACCCGGCTCCGGGCCGAGAAGCGCAAGGCCTTCGTCGCCTACGTGATGGCGGGCGATCCGGACATCGAACGGTCCTCCGAGCTGCTGGCGGGCCTGCCGGGCGCGGGGGTCGACATCATCGAGCTGGGCGTGCCCTTCACCGACCCGATGGCCGACGGGCCGACGATCCAGCTTGCCGGCCAGCGCGCGCTCGAAGGCGGCATGACGCTGCAGAAGACGCTCGACATGGTCACCGCCTTCCGCGCCGCCGGAAACGAGACGCCGATCGTGCTGATGGGCTACTACAACCCGATCTACAACCGCGGCGTCGACCGGTTCCTCGCCGATGCGACGAAGGCGGGCGTCGACGGGCTGATCGTCGTCGACCTGCCGCCCGAGGAGGATGACGAGCTCTGCATCCCCGCGCAGGCGGCGGGCCTGAATTTCATCCGCCTCGCGACCCCCACGACCGACGACAAGCGGCTTCCGGCGGTGCTGAAGAACACCTCCGGCTTCGTCTATTACGTCTCGATCACCGGCATCACCGGCTCGGCCGAGGCGCAGGCCTCCGACGTCGCCCCCGAGGTCGCGCGGATCAAGGCCGCCACCGACCTGCCGGTCATCGTGGGGTTCGGCATCAAGACGCCGGAGGGCGCCGAGCAGATCGCGGGCGTCGCGGATGGCGCGGTGGTGGGTTCCGCCATCGTGGCCGAGGCCGCGACCGGCAAGCCGGTGGCCGAGGTGCTCGACTTCGTGCGCAGCCTGGCCGACGGGGCACACCGGGGCTGAGCCCCGCCCTTTCCGGATTGACACGGCGCGGCAGAGGCCCCATATGCGGTTTCGTGCCGATACTGCCGCGTGAGCAGATCAGCCCGGCCCCCAAGGGGCCACGCCGGCACATCTTCTCAACAGGTTCCCAATTCACGCGGGGGTCCGGTGTCCTGACGGCTTCGGCGGCAATCCGGCCCCGAAGGCGAATTCCGGACACAACCCACGAGTGACGCCCCCGGCCGCAACGCGCCGGGCGCCCGCTTGTCAGCGGCCGGCCATCCTGCCGTCCGCACGAAAGGACGTCTTTTGGACTTCGACATGCTGGGACTGCCGTCCCGCCTCGCCATCAACCTCACCGGGCTCGGGATCACCGAACCCTCCCCGATCCAGAAACAGGCCATCCCGCACGCGATGAACGGCCGCGACGTGATGGGCCTCGCCCAGACCGGCACCGGCAAGACCGCGGCCTTCGGCCTGCCCCTGCTCTCCGCCATCATGCGCATGGAGGGCAAGCCCGAGGCGAAATCGGTGCGCGGCCTGATCCTTGCGCCGACCCGCGAGCTCGCCAAGCAGATCCTCGACAACCTGCGCGCCTATTCCGAGGGCACCTCGGTCCGCATCGGCCTCGTCGTCGGCGGCGGCTCGATCAACGCGCAGGTCAGCCGGCTCATGCGCGGCACCGACCTGCTGGTCGCGACCCCGGGCCGCCTGATCGACCTCCTGGACCGCAAGGCCGTGCGGCTAGACCAGACCCGCTTCCTCGTGCTCGACGAGGCGGACCAGATGCTCGACCTCGGCTTCATCCACGCGCTGCGCCAGATCGCGCCGCTGCTGCCGAAGGAGCGCCAGACGATGCTGTTCTCGGCCACCATGCCGAAGCAGATGAACGAGATCGCCAGCGCCTACCTGACGGACCCGGTCCGCGTCGAAACCGCGCCCCCGGGCAAGCCGGTCGAGAAGATCGACCAATGCGTGCACTTCATCTCGCAGGGCGGCAAGACGGCGCTGCTGATCGAGCATCTCGGCAAGCACCCGGACGAGGCCGCGCTGGTCTTCGCCCGCACCAAGCACGGGGCCGAACGGCTGATGAAGACGCTGGTCTCGGCCGGTTTCGCCGCCGCCTCGATCCACGGCAACAAGAGCCAGGGCCAGCGCGACCGTGCGCTGAAGGCGTTCCGCGAAGGCGAGATGAAGGTGCTGGTCGCGACCGACGTCGCCGCCCGCGGCATCGACATCCCCGAGGTGCGATACGTCTACAACTGGGAACTGCCGAACGTCGCGGACAACTACGTCCACCGCATCGGCCGGACCGCGCGGGCGGGCCGGGACGGCACCGCGATCGCCTATTGCTCGGAAGCCGAGATGGGCGAACTGCGTGACATCCAGAAGCTGATCGGCCGGCAGCTGCCGGTCGCCGGCGGCACGCCCTGGGCGCCCTCGGAAGAGATCAAGCCCGCGAAGCGTGGCGGCGGCGGCGGCGGTCGTGGCAAGCCCGGCGGCCAGCGCCGGAGCGGCGGCGGTGGTGGCGGCGGACGCAAGCCGCAGGGCCACGGCGCACCCAAGTCGCAGGGCAAGCCCTCGGGGCAGCGCAACCGGAACCGGGCGCGGCGGCCCAAGGCGGCCTGAGGGCGAGAGCCCGATTGATTTCGGAACGGGGGCGGTGTGTCATCAGGGGATGCACCGCCCCCATTCCATTCTGACGGCCCGCCTTGCGGCCTTCGCCCTGGCGGCCACCGCGGTGGCGCCCCCTGCCCCGGCACGCGACGCGGCCTGCGCGGAGGACGCGATGCTGGTCTTCGACGGATCGAACTCGATGTCCGAGATCGGGATGGACGCCACGGCCGCGACCCGGATCGAGGAGGCGCGCCTCGCCGTGGCCCGCGCGATCCCCGACATCGCGCCCTACCGGCGCCTCGGCCTCGTGGTCTACGGCGCCGGTGCGGAGGCCTGCGCCATCGACCTCCGGTTCGGGCCGAGACCCGGCGCCGGGCCGGCCATCGTCGCGGCGGTGGAGGCCCTGGAGCCCGGCGGGCTGACCCCGCTCGCAGGGGCAGTGCAGCGGGCGGCCGATGCGCTTGCCTGGCGCGAACGCCCCGGCGTGATCGTCGTGGTCACCGACGGGAACGAGACCTGCGGCGGCCGGCCCTGCGCGCTCGGCACGCAGCTTGCGGAGGCGGCGCCGTGGCTGACAGTCCATGTCATCGGCTTCCGGGTCGAGGTCGATTTCTGGACCTGGAACAACCCCGAGCAGGAGATCGCGACGCCCGAACGCACCGTCGCGCGCTGCCTCGCCGAGAAGACCGGCGGGCTCTTCGTCACGACCGAGACGGTGGACGAACTGGTCGACGCGCTGCAGGCGACGCTTGGGTGTCCGGTGATCGGTCACGTCACACGACAACGAAAAACGCCCCCGGCCTGAGCCGGGGGCGTTCGTTCATCGACCGTCTGGCCGGGGAAGGCTTACGCCTTCTCCTCGACGATCTCGACCAGGTGCGGGATCTTCTTGATCATGCCGCGCACGGCCGGGGTGTCTTCCAACTCGCGGGTTTTGTGCATCTTGTTCAGGCCGAGACCGATGAGGGTCTGGCGCTGGACCTGCGGGCGGCGGATCGGCGAGCCGATCTGTTTCACGACGATGGTTGCCATCTGGATCAGGCCTCCTCGGCCACTTGCGACGATTCCGCCGGCGCGTCTTCACGCTTGGGCAGGATGTCGGCGACTTTCTTGCCGCGGCGCTGAGCCACCATGCGGGGCGAGCTCTCTTTGGTGAGGCCGTTCAGCGTGGCGCGGATCATGTTGTAGGGGTTCTGCGACCCGATCGACTTGGCGACCACGTCGTGCACGCCCAGCATCTCGAAGACGGCACGCATCGGACCACCGGCGATGATCCCGGTCCCGTGCGGTGCGGTGCGCATCACGACGCGGCCGGCGCCGTGGCGGCCTTCCATGTCGTGGTGCAGGGTGCGGCCCTCGCGCAGCGGCACGCGGATCATCTGGCGCTTCGCCTGCTCGGTCGCCTTGCGGATGGCCTCGGGGACCTCCTTGGCCTTGCCCTTGCCGAAGCCGACACGGCCCTTCTGGTCGCCGACGACGACGAGAGCGGCGAAGCCGAAGCGCTTACCACCCTTGACGGTCTTGGAGACACGGTTGATCGCGACGAGGCGATCTGCAAATTCCGGGGCTTCCTCGCGGTCGCGGCGGTCCCGGCGGTTGTCATCACGAGCCATTGGCTCTCCTTTTCACATCATGGGCGGTGGCCGCCCGGTTTGTCCGATCCTTGGTGCGGCGAAGCGCCGCCCGGATCATCGGGGCACGTTGCGTGCCCTCGGAAGACGAAGCGCGCGCCATACACACGCGCGCCCCGCAGGTTCAGGTGTCGGGTGCGCGCTCTGCACGCACCGGCCCACTCAGATCTTCAGCCCGCCTTCACGCGCGGCGTCGGCCAGAGCCTTCACCTTGCCGTGGAACAGGAAACCGCCGCGGTCGAAGTAGGCTTCGTCCACGCCCGCTTTCTTGGCGCGTTCGGCGATCGCGGCACCCACCTTCTGGGCGGCCTCGATGTTGTTCTTGCCGACGACGCCGAGGTCCTTCTCGAGAGAGGAGGCCGCGGCCACGGTCACCCCCTGCACATCGTCGATGAGCTGGGCGCTGATGTTCTTGTTGGAGCGGTGCACCGACAGCCGAAGACGGCCGGCGTTCACCGCGCGGAGCTTGTTCCGGTTGCGCAGGCGGCGCTTCAGGAACAGTTGACGTTTGCTGCTTGCCATGTTCGCCGTCCTTACTTCTTCTTGCCTTCCTTGCGGAAGATGTACTCGTCCTTGTACTTGATCCCCTTGCCCTTGTAGGGCTCGGGCGCACGCCATTCGCGGATGTTTGCCGCGACCTGGCCGACGAGTTGCGGGTCGGATCCCTCGATCACGATCTCGGTCTGCTTCGGGGTCGTCACGGTGACGCCCGCCGGCACTTCGAAATCGACATCGTGCGAGTAGCCGAGGTTCAGCTTCAGGGTGTTGCCCTGCATCTGCGCCCGGTAACCCACGCCGTTGATCTCGAGCTCCTTCTTGAAGCCGCTCGAGACGCCCTGGACCATGTTCGCGACCATCGTGCGGCTCATGCCCCACTGCTGGAGCGCGCGCTTGGACTTGCCGCGCGGCGTGACCGTGACGGTGTTGTCCTCGATCTTGATCGTGACGTCGTCGGTCGCGGTGAAGCTGTGGGAGCCTTTCGGCCCTTTGACTTCCACCGTCTGGCCCGACATGGACGCGGAGACGCCGGACGGCAGTTCGACGGGTTTCTTGCCAATACGAGACATAGGACCCTCCTTAGAATACCGTGCAGAGCACCTCACCGCCGACATTGGCGGAGCGGGCTGCTGCATCCGACATCACGCCCTTGGACGTGCTGACAATCGACACGCCCAGGCCCTGACGGACCGAGGGGATGTCCTTGACGCTCATGTAGACGCGGCGGCCGGGGGTCGAAACCCGCTTGACCTCGCGAATGACGGGGGCGCCATCGAAGTATTTCAGGCTGATCTCGAGGGTCGGGTGACCGTTCTTGTCCGTGCCCGTCTCGTAGCCGCGGATGTAGCCTTCGTCCGCCAGCACGTCCAGCACCCAGGCGCGCAGCTTGGAGGCCGGCGTGGAGACGGTGGACTTGCCGCGCAGCTGGCTGTTGCGGATGCGGGTGAGCATATCGCCGATAGGATCGTTCATATCTCTGCCCTCCTTACCAGCTGGATTTCACGAGGCCGGGGATCTGGCCGTTCGAGCCAAGCTCCCGCAGCATGATCCGGGACACCTTGAGCTTACGGTAGTAAGCGTGCGGGCGGCCGGTCAGCTGGCAGCGGTTGTGAAGACGGGTCGGGGACGAGTTGCGGGGCAGCTCGGCCAGCTTCATGGAGGCGCGGAAACGCTCTTCCATCGGCTTCGACTGGTCATTGACGATTTCTTTAAGCGCTTCACGCTTGGCGGCGTATTTCTTCACCAGCCGTTCGCGTTTCTTTTCGCGCTCGATCATGGATTTTTTAGCCATATCAATCTCTCCTTGGCGCGATCAGCTGTTGAACGGCATGTTGAAGTGCTTCAGCAGCGACTTCGCCTCGGCATCGGTCCCTGCGGTGGTGCAGATGATGATGTCCAGGCCCCAGACCTCGTCGACCTTGTCGAAGTTGATCTCGGGGAACACGATGTGTTCCTTCATGCCCATGGCATAGTTGCCACGGCCGTCGAACGATTTGCCCGAGACGCCGCGGAAGTCGCGGATACGGGGCATTGCGACGGTGATCAGGCGATCGAGGAAGTCGTACATGCGGTCGCCGCGCAGGGTGACCTTGGCGCCGAGCGGCATCTCTTCACGGACACGGAAGCCCGCGATCGATTTCTTCGCCTTGGTGACGACGGCCTTCTGGCCGGCGATGGCGGTCAGGTCTTCCTGGGCCGACTTCGCCTTCTTGCTGTCGCGCACGGCTTCGGCACCGCAGCCGATGTTCAGGACGATCTTGTCCAGACGCGGGATCTGCATGTCGTTCTTGTAGCCGAACTCTTCTTTCAGAGCGGCCTTGATCGTGTCGCGGAACTGCTGGCGCAGGCGCGGGGTGTAGGTTGCGGTATCAAGCATCGATCGCGTCCCCCGTGGTCTTGGCGAAACGGACCTTCTTGTCGCCATCCATGCGGAAGCCGACGCGGGTCGCTTTGCCGTTTGCGTCGATCAGGGCCAGGTTCGACAGCTGGATCGGCATCGCCTGAGGGATGCGGCCACCCTGGCTGGTCTGGCTCTGCTTGGTGTGGCGGATGGCCATGTTGATGCCCGACACGATGGCCTTGCCGGTCTTCGGGTCGACGGAGGTGATTTCACCCTCCTTGCCCTTGTCCTTGCCGGCGAGCACGACGACCTTGTCGCCCTTGCGGAGTTTGGCAGCCATTACAGCACCTCCGGCGCGAGCGAGATGATCTTCATGAAGTTCTTCGCGCGCAGCTCACGAACCACCGGCCCGAAGATACGGGTGCCGACCGGCTCGTTGTTGTTGTTCAGGATGACGGCGGCGTTGCGATCGAAGCGGATCGCGGTGCCGTCTTCGCGACGGACCTCTTTCGCGGTGCGAACGACGACGGCCTTGCGGACGTCCCCCTTCTTCACGCGGCCGCGCGGGATGGCTTCCTTGACGGAGACGACGATGATGTCGCCCACGCTTGCGTATTTACGCTTGGAACCACCCAGGACCTTGATGCACTGAACCCGGCGAGCGCCGGAGTTGTCAGCGACATCCAGATTGGTCTGCATCTGGATCATGTGGTTTCTCCCGACCTTTGGGGGCTGTTCTGGTTCTTGGCCCCCAGGGTTTCGATAAAACTGCGAAGAGGCGGCTTATTCGGCCACCACCTCCCAGCGTTTCGTCTTGGACTTGGGCGCGCATTCCTGGATGCGGACCGAGTCACCCACCTTGAAGGTGTTGTTCTCGTCGTGAGCCCGGTATTTCTTGGACTTACGGATGGTTTTCTTCAGAACCGGGTGCGTGAAGCGGCGTTCCACCGACACGGTGACGGTCTGGGCGTTCTGGTCGCTGGTCACGACCCCTTGCAGGATACGTTTGGGCATCTGGTCTTACTCCGCGGCCGCTTTGGCTTTTTCGTTCAGGATGGTTTTCACGCGGGCTGCCTGACGGCGGGCTGCGCGCATCCGTGCGGGGTTTTCCAGTTGGCCTGTGGCCTGCTGAAAGCGCAGGTTGAATTGCTCTTTCTTCAGCGATGCCAGCTCCTCGCGGAGCTGATCCGGGGTCTTGTCCCGAAGCTCTTGAGCGCTCATGCTCTATGATCCTTTTTCAACATCACCGGCAGGCCCCTTACAGGGTCACCCTGATTCCGGCGGAGTTTGGTAGTGGAGGCTGCCCGATACATGGCTTGGCCCATGATGGCAACCCTTTAATCCCGGCCCCGGACCTGCGCCGGCGCCCTGCCCTCATATCGTGGTGCGTGCCGCCGGTTGCAACCGGGGCGCGACCGGCGGAGCCCCGCGCCCCGCGGCGGCGGCGCGCCGGAGGCCGCGGCGGGGCGATCACACTTCGCTCAACTCTCCCCGCAACGGCTTGAATCGCGGGCGTGGCCGGGGGATATCCGGGCGTGCGACTCCCCCACCCCCATCCCCGACGTTGGAGAGACGAATGACCCTCCGGACCGGCGCGCTCTGCGCGGCCTTCCTCGCGACGGCCACCCCCTCACTGGCCTCGATCTGCGACTATCGCCTCAGCACGGTGCTCGGCAGCGCCGGCACCGCGGCCGCGGATTTCGCCCGCGACACCAGCAAGCCGCTGAAGGATGCGGGCGTGCTCACCCTCACCAACGTCGCCACCGGCGCGACGATGGTGGGCTCCTCCGGGGCGGGCGCCAGCGTCGCAGGCGCGCTTGCCGGGGCCGCGCCCGTGGGCATCGCCGTCGGCGCCGCGCTCCTGGGATCCGAGGCGATCTGCTATTTCCTCGACGACCGGATCACCGAGTACGACGAGATCCTGATGGTGATGACGCTGCTCGCCGAGCAATCCGATCCCGAGTATTTCGAGCTGATCAGCCCGCAGACGCCGTTGGAGCAGGAGGATTTCATCCTCATCAAGGACCCGGCGCAGCAGACCGTGACCCGCTACATGGTCCGCGACCTCTACATCGTGAACGGCGTGCTGAAGAACCGCGACCGCTGGCGCAACACGACGATCGGCAACGTGGGCTTCGTGCCCTCGGACTGATCCCCGCTCAGAGAAGCTCGTGCACGGCGTAGCGCACCTCCGTCGGCGTGCGCTCGCCCAGCCCGACGGCCACGACCCGGTTCAGCCAGTCGTAGCGCGGGTCCGCCGTCTCGAACATCGGGGCGGTGCGGAAATAGTAGCTCGCGGGGTCGAGCGCTTCGCCCGCCGCCATCTTCGCCCGGTGCTCCGGCCCGATCGTGTTGATGCCGCGATAGGTCATGTAGATCAGCGCCCCGTCCCCCGTCTCCATCAGCAGGCGGACGTCGATCCGGGCATGGCCGCGCTCCACGCGGACCCAGTCGCCGCTGACGGGCAGCACCCTGCCCTCCAGCCGATCGCCCCGGAACGTGCCGCCGGTGACGTGGAAGACGTAGCGCCCCGTCCCGTCCGGGTGGCGCAGGTCGAAGGGCGGGCCGACCTCGAGCGCGAGGTCGAAGAGCGGGCGGGTGGCGACGTCGGACATGATCTCAACCCCAGGAATAGTTGAAGGAGACCGAGATGCGGTCTTCCTCGGACAGGTTCATCGGCACTTCGTGGCGCAGCCAGCTTTCCCAGAGCAGCACCTCGCCCGGCTTCGGCGCGACATAGACGAAGCTGCGCAGTTCTTCGCGCGCGCCCTTCTGCCGCGTCGGGGCGGCCATCATCATCGGCAGGCGCGGATCCTCGAGCTTGAGCGCGCTCGCGCCCTCGGGCATGGCGACATAGGTGGTGCCCGAGATCACCGAATGCGGATGGATGTGCGAGCCGTGGGTGCCGCCCTCGGGCAGGATGTTGATCCAGATGTCCTCTAGCTTCAGCGCCCGGTCGCCGAGATCGAACTCCAGGTCCCGGGCGAAGGCCTGCACGTGGCGGTCCAGCACCGCGATCAGGTCGGCGAAGATCGGGAAGCGCCAGCCCAGGTCGGTGAGCGAGGCATAGGAGGTGTAGCCGGGATAGCCGTTCTCCTCGCACCATTGCTGACCCGCCTCGTCATCCTCGGCGATCGAATAGCAGGAAGCCTCAAGCTCGTTCGTGTCGATCGGATCGCCCTGTTCGGACAGCGCGGCGCGGTAGAGGCGGGTGGCGAAGAGGGACTTGATGTCGGACATGGGAAGGCTCCGGTGACGTTCCGGGCCGACATAGCGCGGATCGGCGGCGGTGGCCAATGGAGAGGTGGAGGCACGCCGTTCGAGCCGGGGTTGGCCCGGCGGCACGCCGGGCCGCGCCCTCCCTCCCCCCCGGGAGGGCGCATCGGTGCCGCTTGGCACCGAACCACCGGCGTGAGCGTGACGATGTGGCGCTGACCAAGGGGGTCGGCGCGCCCACCCGAGGGAGGGCGCGGCCCTTCTCGCTCCCCTCTACGCAAGCGGCGCCTGTAGGATCTTTGCAGGGTGCGTGCTCACACGCGCCACCCGGCACGAGAAAAGGGCGGGGTTTCCCCCGCCCTCTCGGTATTGTCAGCCGTGACCTCGACCGGGTGCCGCTCTCGTCGCGTCTGCTTGCAGACGCGACTGCCGCGCACCCGGCGACGCCGCCGGTTACCAGTCCTCGCGGACCACGATCCGGGTCTTGACCGGCAGTTTCATCGACGCGAGGCGCAGCGCTTCGCGGGCGATGTCCTCGGCGACGCCGTCGATCTCGAACATGATCCGGCCCGGTTTCACCTTGCAGGCCCAGTAATCGACCGAACCCTTACCTTTACCCATCCGAACCTCGGTGGGTTTCGAGGTCACCGGGGTATCCGGGAAGATCCGGATCCAGACACGGCCCTGACGCTTCATGTGACGCGTGAGGGCACGACGTGCGGCCTCGATCTGCCGGGCGGTGATCCGCTCCGGCTCGGTGGATTTCAGGCCATAATGGCCGAAGTTCAGGTCCGAACCGCCCTTGGCCTCACCATGGATGCGGCCCTTGAACTGCTTGCGGAACTTCGTTCGTTTCGGTTGAAGCATCTCGGTTCCTCCTTACCGGCCACGGCCGCCGCGGGGCGCCGGACCGTCCTGGATTTCCTGGGCGCGACGGTCACGAGCCTGCGGGTCGTGTTCCATGATCTCGCCTTTGAAGATCCAGACCTTGATGCCGATGATCCCGTAGGGGGTCGTCGCTTCGGAATGTGCGTAATCGATATCGGCACGCAGGGTGTGAAGCGGCACGCGGCCCTCACGATACCATTCGGTCCGCGCGATCTCGGCGCCGCCGAGGCGGCCCGCGACGTTGACGCGGATGCCGAGGGCACCCATGCGCATGGCGTTCTGCACCGCACGCTTCATCGCGCGACGGAACGAAACCCGGCGCTCGAGCTGCTGTGCGATCGATTCACCGACGAGCTGCGCGTCCATCTCGGGCTTGCGCACTTCGACGATGTTCAGGTGCAGTTCGCTGTCCGTCATCTTGGCGATCTTCTTGCGAAGCACCTCGATGTCGGCGCCCTTCTTGCCGATGATGACACCCGGACGGGCGGTGTGGATCGTGACGCGGCACTTCTTGTGCGGACGCTCGATGATCACACGCGCAACGCCGGCGGCCTTGCACTCTTCCTTGATGAACTCACGGATGCGGACGTCTTCGAGAAGAAGATCGCCGTAATCCTTGCTGTCGGCGTACCAGCGGCTGTCCCAGGTGCGGTTGACCTGGAGCCGCATGCCGATCGGATTGACTTTCTGACCCATCAGGCTTGCTCCTCGATCTGACGCACCTTGATGGTGAGTTCGCTGAACGGTTTCATGATCTTGCCGTAGCGGCCACGCGCCCGGGGACGACCACGCTTCATGACGAGGTTCTTGCCCACATAGGCCTCTGCGACGATGAGCTCATCGACGTCGAGGTTGTGGTTGTTCTCGGCATTGGCGATGGCCGACTGAAGGCACTTCTTCACGTCGTCCGAGATGCGCTTCTTCGAGAAGGTCAGATCGCTGAGCGCTTTCTCGACCTTCTTGCCGCGGATCAGCTGAGCCACCAGGTTCAGTTTCTGAGGGCTGGTGCGAAGCATCCGGACTTTCGCCATTGCTTCGTTGTCAGCCACGCGGCGGGGATTCTTATCCTTGCTCATGGCTTATTTCCGCTTCGCTTTCTTGTCCGCGGCATGACCGTAGTAGGTCCGAGTCGGCGAGTACTCACCGAACTTCTGACCGATCATGTCCTCGGTGACATTGACGGGGATGTGCTTGTGGCCGTTGTAGACGCCAAACGTCAGGCCCACGAACTGGGGCAGGATCGTCGAGCGGCGCGACCAGATCTTGATGACTTCGTTGCGCCCGGATTCGCGGGACGCCTCGGCCTTCTTCAGGACGTAGGCATCGACGAAGGGGCCTTTCCATACTGCGCGAGACATGATCAGCGCCCTTTCTTCTTGGCGTGACGCGAGCGGATGATGAGCCGCGAGGACGCCTTGTTCTTGTCGCGGGTGCGTGCACCCTTGGTCGGCTTGCCCCAGGGCGTGACCGGGTGACGACCACCCGAGGTCCGACCTTCACCACCGCCGTGCGGGTGGTCGATCGGGTTCATCACGACGCCGCGGACGCTCGGGCGGATGCCCTTGTGGCGGTTGCGGCCGGCCTTGCCGATGTTCTGGTTCGAGTTGTCCGGGTTCGACACGGCACCGACGGTGGCCATGCATTCCTGGCGCACGAGACGCAGCTCGCCCGAGGACAGCCGGATCTGCGCGTAGCCGCCGTCACGACCGACGAACTGGGCATAGGTGCCCGCGGCGCGTGCGATCTGGCCGCCCTTGCCGGGCTTCAGCTCGATGTTGTGGACGATGGTACCGATCGGCATGCCCGAGAACGGCATCGCGTTGCCCGGCTTGATGTCGGCCCGCTGTGCCGAGACGACCTTGTCGCCGACGCCCAGACGCTGGGGCGCGAGGATGTAGGCCTTTTCGCCGTCGGTATACTGGATCAGCGCGATGAAGGCGGTGCGGTTCGGGTCATATTCGATCCGCATCACGACGCCTTCGACGTCGAACTTGGTGCGTTTGAAATCAACGATCCGATAGAGGCGTTTCGCCCCGCCGCCCATGCGGCGCATCGTGATTCGTCCGGTGTTGTTCCGGCCGCCCGACTTCGTCAGACCCTGGGTGAGGGCTTTGACGGGGCGTCCTTTGTACAGCTCCGAACGGTCGATCAGCACCAGCCCGCGCTGGCCCGGCGTCGTCGGCTTGTACGACTTGAGTGCCATGCTTTCTGTCTTCCGTTTGCTAGCGGCGGGTGCGGCCAGGCCGGCCCGCCTATATGTATGGCCCCCCGAAGGTGACCGGTGATGTAGGACCCCGAAGGTTCCAGCGAAACGGCGGGCCGCGGCCCGCCGAACGAACTTGTAATTCGAGAGTCGCCGCCTATTGCATCGCCTTCAGGAGGTCAACCAGATTCTCGCCGTATCGCGCAGTTTGCCGCGCCATCCGTAGCGGGATTCCGGCTGGTAGCGCCCCGGCACGATCTGCCCCGTGATCCGGGCGCAGGTGGCCTCGTCGCAGGCCATGCCGAGGAAGCCCGCCAACTCGCGGATCACCGCCTCGGGCCGCAGGAGAAGCTTCTCGTAGCTCACGAAGAGCGCCGGCCGCTTGAGCTGCCGCAGGAGCGCGAGATTGCGCCCCAGCACGGTCGCGACATCGTTGATCGCGGCATCCGCCGTCATGACCTCGCGCTTGGCGATGCCGAGCGCGGTGGCGGTCATGTCCCGGGTCACGAAGATGAACCGCGGATTCCTGAGATCGTCGTAGATCGTCTCGAAGTAGCGCAGCGGCTGCGGGTGCTTCCAGCCCCAGACGTCATGCGCGGCATTGCGCGCCGCGATCGTGGCGCGGATCGACTCGACGCCCTTGAACTCGCGGAACTCCTGGTCCTCGAGGTTCACCGCATATTGTTCGCCGAGGTAGAGCCCGAGCTCGCGCGCCGCCAGCGCGACCGAGGTGGTCCCGCCCCGGCGCAGCCCGAAGATCAGGAACGTCCGCTGCGGCGCAAGGCGCGAGGCCTCGTCCTCGTTCCAGACGATGGTTGCAGGTCCCTCGGGCACCGGCACATTCCTTCAGGGGCCCCTGAGATGTCAGCGGCGGTCAATGCAGATGGCCCCGGGAACGTCCCGGGGCCATCAAGGTCTTGCCAGAAGGTCTCAGAGACCGGTGGTCACGTCGATCGTGTTGCCCTCTTCGAGGGTCACGTAGGCCTTCTTGACGTCGTTGCGGCGACCCATGATGCCCCGGAAGCGCTTCTGCTTGCCCTTGGTGATGGTCGTGTTCACGGCCTTCACCTTGACATTGAAGAGCGCCTCGATGGCCTCCTTGATCTGCGGCTTGTTCGCAGCCATCGACACTTCGAAGACGACGGCGTTGGCTTCGGAAGCCATCGTCGCCTTCTCGGTGATGACCGGCTTGCGGATCACGTCGTAATGTTCTGCCTTCGCGCTCATTTCAGTCGAGCCTCCAGAGCTTCGACACCCGCCTTCGTGATCACCAGGGTGTCACGCTTGAGGATGTCATAGACGTTGGCGCCCATCGACGGCAGGACGTCCAGACCGTCGATGTTGGCCGCGGCGCGGGCGAAGCCCTCGTTCACGGCGGCACCGTCGATGATCAGGGCGCGTTTCCAGCCCAGGTCCCTGACCTGCTTGGCCAGAGCGGCGGTCTTGCCCTCGGATTCAGCCGCGTCGATGATCACCAGCGCGCCGGCCTTCGCTTTCGCGGAGAGGGCGTGCTTGAGACCGAGCGCACGGAACTTCTTGGGAAGATCGTGCTCGTGGCTGCGCGGGGTCGGACCCTTGTAGATGCCACCCTTGCGGAAGATCGGCGCCTTGCGGGAGCCGTGGCGTGCGCCGCCGGTGCCCTTCTGGCGATAGATCTTCTTGGTCGAGTAGCTCACTTCCGAGCGGGTCTTGACCTTGTGGGTCCCCTGCTGGGCGCGGGCGCGCTGCCAGCGGACGACACGGTGCAGGATGTCGGCGCGCGGCTCGAGATCGAAGATCTCGTCCGTCAGCTCGACCGACCCGGCCTTGCCGCCGTCCAGTTTGATCACGTCGAGTTTCATTCGTCGCCTTCCTTCTTCTCGGGCTCGGCCGAAGCGTCACCCTCTTTGTCGGCAGCGATGTCGGCTTCCGCGTCCTTCAGGGCTGCCTCTTCGGCAGCGGCCTGTTCGGCTGCGGCTGCCTCTTCGGCGGCCTTGGCTTCGGCTTCAGCGGCGGCTGCAGCTTCCTCGGCGGCCTTGCGGGCCTCCTCGGCTGCCGAGCGCAGCGCGGCGGGCAGGATCGCGTTCTCGGGGAACGGCTTCTTCACGGCGTCCTTCACCGTGACCCAGCCACCCTTCGAGCCCGGGACGGCGCCCTTGACCATGATCAGGCCGCGTTCGCTGTCGGTGCGCACAACCTGGAGGTTCTGCGTGGTGACACGGACGGCGCCCATGTGGCCTGCCATCTTCTTGCCCTTGAACACCTTGCCCGGGTCCTGACACTGACCGGTCGAACCATGCGACCGGTGCGAGATCGAGACACCGTGCGAGGCGCGCAGGCCGCCGAAGTTGTGGCGCTTCATGCCACCGGCGAAGCCCTTACCGATCGAGGTGCCCGAGACATCCACGAACTGGCCTTCGAAGTAATGGTCGGCGGTGATTTCCTCACCGACGGCGATCAGGTTCTCGGGGTCGACGCGGAACTCTGCCACCTTGCGCTTGGGCTCGACCTTCGCGGCTGCGAAGTGGCCACGCATGGCCTGGCTGGTGCGCTTGGCTTTCGCGGTGCCGGCGCCGAGCTGAACGGCCGAATAGCCGTGCGCGTCGGCGGTGCGCTGCGCGATGACCTGAAGGCCGTCGAGCTGCAGCACGGTCACCGGGATCTGTTTCCCGTCTTCCATGAACAGGCGGGTCATGCCCACCTTCTTGGCGATGATACCGGAACGGAGCATCAGTTGGACCCTCCTTAAACCTTGATCTCGACATCCACGCCGGCGGCGAGGTCGAGCTTCATCAGCGCGTCCACCGTCTGCGGGGTCGGATCCACGATGTCCAGGAGCCGCTTGTGGGTGCGGATCTCGAACTGGTCGCGGGATTTCTTGTCGACGTGAGGGCCACGGAGAACCGTGAACTTCTCGATCTTGTTCGGCAGCGGGATCGGGCCACGGACCTGAGCGCCGGTGCGCTTGGCCGTGTTGACGATTTCCTGCGTGCTGGAATCCAGGACGCGGTAATCGAATGCCTTCAGCCGGATGCGAATGGTTTGACCTGACATGTCATTCAGCCTTCTTCGGCGTTGGAGTTGAGAGGAGGAGGCAGGACCACCCCGCCCCCTCGTCGAACCCGTAAGTGCTGCGCCACGGCACAGGCCGTGGCGCGTAGTCGAGGCGGCGGCGGAGGTCAAGCCCCCGCCACGGAACCCATCACTCGATGATCTTGGAGACCACGCCCGAACCGACGGTGCGGCCGCCTTCACGGATGGCGAAGCGGAGCTTCTCTTCCATCGCGATCGGGGCGATCAGCTCGACGGTGAAGGAGATGTTGTCCCCGGGCATGACCATCTCGGTGCCTTCGGCCAGCTGCACGGTCCCGGTCACGTCGGTGGTCCGGAAGTAGAACTGCGGGCGGTAGTTCGCGAAGAACGGCGTGTGGCGGCCACCTTCGTCCTTGGTCAGGATGTAGGCTTCGGCCTCGAACTTCGTGTGCGGCTTCACCGAGCCCGGCTTGCAGAGTACCTGGCCACGCTCGACCGCGTCACGGTCGATGCCACGCAGCAGCGCGCCGATGTTGTCGCCGGCTTCCCCGCGGTCCAGCAGCTTGCGGAACATTTCCACGCCGGTGCAGGTCGTCTTCTGGGTCGCCTTGAT
>NZ_JHZF01000012.1 GCF_000688295.1 Pseudooceanicola nanhaiensis DSM 18065
CGTAACCGGCCGGTTGATACCGTCGCCTGATCCTACGACTTCCAGTTCCACGGGAGCAGTTCGTCGAGGCGGTTGATCTTGTGATCGTGGATACGGTCGAGGACATCAGCAAGCCACGCTTGCGGGTCCAGCCCGCTCATCTTCGCCGTCTCGATCAGGGTCATGGCCCGGGCGAGGGTTTCCCCGCCGCTGTCGGAGCCAGCGAAGAGCCAGTTGCGGCGGCCAACGCCGATCGGGCGCATGGCGCGCTCGGCCGGGTTGTTATCGATCCCGATGCGACCATCCTCGAGGAACAGTTCGAATGAGGGCCAGCGGGAGAGCCCGTAGCGGAAGGCCTTCGCGAGATCGCCCTTGCCTGGGATGCGCGCCAGCTGGGCCTCGGCCCATGCCTTGAAGGCGTCGACCTGGGGGCGGGAGTGCTGCTCCCGTGCGGCCTTGCGTAGGTCGGCGGGTTGGCCGGCGATCCGCCGTTCGACATCGTAGAGCTTCCCGATCCGGTCGAGCGCCTCCCGCGCGATCTCGGACTTCGTGGCCTCCCAGACATCGTGAAAGTCACGCCGCAGATGTGCCCAGCAGGCCGCCTCACGGAACTGGCTGCTGCCGTCCGCGCGGCGCTCGTAGAGCTGGCCAAAGCCTGCATAGGCGTCCGCCTGAAGGATACCGCTGCTGTTTTGCAGGTGCTGACGCGGATGCTCGCCTTTCCGGTCCGGCGAGAAGCGGTAGACCACGCCTGGCGGCGCCGTGCCGGCCCAGGGCCTCTGGTCGGAGACATAGGCCCAGACCCGCCCCTGCTTGACCCCCTTGCCGAGGCCGCGGTCGCGACGGGAGCGGTCCAGGACGCGGATTGGCGTGTCGTCCGCATGCAGCACGGGCGCCGCCATGACTTCGGCCTCGATCCTCTCGATGATCGGCGCGAGCACCTTCATCGCCCGGCCGCACCAGTCCAGCAGTGTGCTGTCGGGCACGTCCGCTCCCATGCGCGCGTAGATCTCGTTGAGGCGATAGAGCGGGACATGGTCATCGAACTTGGAGACCAGCACATGCGCCAACAGGCCCGGTCCGGCCATGCTGCCCGGAATCGGGCGGCTTGGCGCCGCGGGCTGCACCATCCTCTCGCAGCGGCGGCAGGACTTCTTCACCCGTGCGATCTCGATGACCTTTATCTGCGCGGCGACCATGTCGAGAAGCTCGCTCACGTCCTCGCCGACCACGCGAAGGTCACCGCCGCAATCAGGACAGCAGGTGCCGGGGTCGAGTTCCCGTCGCTCCCGCGGGGTCTCGTCGGAGACCCGGGGCCTGCGGCGGGGCTTCACCTCAGCGGATCCGGCATCGGCGGCGGGAGG